>NZ_CH902581.1:0-68311 GCF_000152805.1 Maritimibacter alkaliphilus HTCC2654
TGCTGCTTTTTTTGTCGTTTCGCGATGGCGTGGCGGTCCAGGAAATGTGCGATCTGACCGGTCATTCCAAGACCAATGTAAGCCGCGCGGTCAACGCGCTGAACAAAAATGGCATGATTACACGAGATGTCGATCCGGGTGATAATCGCCGTCAATTGCTCTACCTGACCGATCTGGGACGGCGTGCGTATAGTGCATTCATTCCCGAACTCATGGCCAGGGAGGCGTCCATGCTGGCGCCCCTTTCAAAGGCGGAGCGGCGGCAATATATGTCGCTACTGACGAAGATCGCTGGCGGCGTTCCAGGTTGGACTGGCAAGAGCGACGATCTGGATGCGAGCGCCCGGCGCATGCGTCATAGATTCGTCGATTAACCCGAAGCGTCGAAGGGGCATTTCTATTGCGTGAGCTAATGGGATGAACTGCCTTCCCGCCAACCCGCTGCTACCTTGGCGGGCATAGGTGGAGAGAGGAGCATCCGATGGACATCAAGGTTCTGGGCATTGATTTGGGCAAGACCGTTTGCAGTCTTGCTGGGCTGGATGAAGCGGGAGCGGTTGTGTTTCGCAAACGCCTCCAGCGGCATCGACTGCTGGACTTTCTTGACACGCTTCCGCCCTGCGTCGTTGCTATGGAAGCGTGCGGCGGGGCGCATCACATCGGTCGCTTCTGCCTTCAGAAGGGGCATGAACCTCGGTTGATGTCGCCTCTGTATGTCCGGCCCTATGTGAAGGTTCACAAGAACGATGACCGTGATGCGGAGGCTATTGCCGAAGCCGCGACGCGTCCGACGATGTCATTTGTTGCAATCAAATCCGAAGAGCAGCTTGATCTTCAGGCCCTGCACCGTGCTCGGGAGCGGCTGGTGTCAGACAGGACGCGTTTGATCAATCAAGGCCGCGGCTTCCTTATGGAGCGCGGTGTCGCGTTGCCCTTAAATCGGCTCTGCCTCAATCTGTGTGGTGGAACGGTAGCATTCTCGCCCGCAACAATTCTGGACCGGCTCGGCCGTACATGGCGCGTTTGAGGGTCTTCAGGCGATTGATCTGACCTTCTGCTTGGCCGTTGCTCCAGGGCATCTCGATGGCGTTTTTGACGGCTTCGTAGTCCCGGTTCACTGTGCGGGCAAAGCGCACGATGGGCGCCAGGTCGGTTTCGATCGCGTCGTCGATCCATGCAGGGAGCGGGTCTGCCACGCGGCCGCGCAGGATACCATTGAACCGCATGGCGAGGCTGCGCATCGATACGAAGGCGGGAGAGCGGGTCTTGAGCGCATCGACTTTACGCGCCTGATCCGAGGTGAGCTTGCCGCGCGGTTTGATGCACAGCGCGGCCGCGATGACCGGGGAGATCGCGTGCCCCGTTTCCGGGTCCCGAACCGGCTCCAGGATCTTGTGTTCTACCTTGGGATCGCTCGCTTGCTGTTCGGCTCTGCGCCAACCCGCCAGCAGCCGCTGCAAATGCGACTGGCTCCCCTCGTAACCACGCTCTTGGATCAGACTGAAAAGGGCGCTGCCAGTTCGAATGCCCTCCTTCCAGCTTTGGCTCAGGAACTCTTCAAAATACCATGGCGAACTCGGCTTCAAAGCGGCCCGCCTGCGGTCCGGTGGTGTTTCGAACTGCAGCCATTTCGCGATGCTGCGACGCGGAAACCCTGTTCGCCGCCCGATCTCGCTGCAGGAAAGTCCCTGATTTCGGAGCGCATGGATGGTGGTGAAAATCTCTTCCCGGGACGTCCTGTGCGCAAGGCGGGACTTCAGAAGGCTTCCGGCTGCGGTGATGTTGTCGGCGTCGGACAGCAGCGCCCTGCCGGTGGCACGGCCGTGAAGGTTCATCTGTTCCTCAATGGCCTGCCGCAGGTTTTGCACGATATGGAACCGGTCGGCGACCTGCTTTGCCTGCGGTGCCCCTTGCCGGGCAGCCTTGGCGTAGAGACCGCACCGATCTCTGCTGATCACTTCCACCTCGGGGTGTCGCTTTAGCCAGTTGGTGCAGGTGACGACATCTCGATCCTCGAGGATGTCGATGACCACGCGACGCTCCAGATCCACGATGATCGTGCCGTAGGTTTGCGATTTCCGCCAGCTCCAATCGTCGATCCCGATGATTGTCGGCGCCTCGGTGGTGCCTTGAGCACACCTTTTCAGCTGCCTGAGCACCGTGTCATCGCTGACCCCAAGGCCCAAACGATGCAACAACCGCTCCGCAGGCCGTCCGCCTGTCGCATGCCCAAGATGGCCGACAATCTCCCCTACACGCGAAGTACGACGTGCAAATGGACGCGCAATCGAGCTGATCTGGTCCGAGAAAGTCCGGCGCGGGCAAGCAGGCGCCAAACATCGCCAACGGCAAACTGCGAGATCAACCGTTACCGCGTCTCCATGCGCGGGATAATCCTGCAGCCACCGACGCCGCCAGCCATGACGTCGGCGTGAATGCAATCCACAGTCTGGGCAAATGCCGTTGGGTGCCAAGACGCCAGATACAATCCACCCGCCGGATTCACTTCGTTCAACGCTTTGAACTGCAACATCGCTGCCCGGCGACCAGTGCTTCTTCGAACTCACAACTATCCCTCCTGAATTTTCCAGTTTCAGGATAGTTGCGCCACACAAAGTGAGGCAGAGCCCAATTAAGGGCTACGCGACACCTGCCCTCGCCTATGGGCTCGTTTCCGCCATCGCCGTGCTCATCATCGCTTGTCCCTGTGCGCTCGGGCTCGCGACACCGATGTCGATCATGACGGCGACCGGACGGGGCGCTCAGGCGGGCGTCCTCATCAAGAATGCCGAAGCTCTGGAAGCGTTCGAGAAGGTCGACACCCTGATCGTCGACAAGACCGGCACATTGACCATGGGCAAGCCGGAGCTTGCCGCCGTCCTTCCCGAGGACGGCCATGACGAAGCCGAAGTTCTACGGCTGGCCGCCAGCCTTGAACGCGGATCCGAGCACCCACTGGCCGAGGCCATTGTTCGCGGTGCCGAGGCCCGCAAGATAGACCTTGCCAAAGCAAAGGACTTTGAGGCGGTCACCGGCATGGGTGTTAGGGGGAGCGTGGACGGCAAGTCCGTCGCTCTCGGGAACGCTCGGATGCTGGGCGAACTTGGTATCGACGCGCCTGCCGCGACCGAAGTTGCCAACGCCCGCCGCGACGAAGGTGAAACGGTGATGTTCATCATCATCGACGGGCACGTCGCCGGCCTTGTCAGTGTCGCCGATCCGGTCAAGGAAACGACGCCCGCCGCATTGAAGGCGCTACACGAACTGGGCTTCCGGATTGTCATGGCGACAGGTGACAACGAACGCACGGCGCGTGCCGTCGCGTCACGGCTGGGCATCGATGATGTCCGGGCCGATGTTTTGCCCGAAGACAAGGCGCGCATCATCCGCGAGCTTCAGGCCGAGGGTCGCAAGGTCGCGATGGCTGGCGACGGCGTAAATGACGCGCCTGCCCTGGCGCAGGCGGACGTCGGGATCGCAATGGGAACCGGTGCAGATGTGGCGATTGAGAGTGCGGGCTTCACGCTGTTGAAGGGCGATTTGAATGGACTTGTCCGAGCGCGGCGTCTTTCGCTGGCGACGATGCGAAACATCCGGCAGAACCTCTTCTTCGCGATGATCTACAATACGGCCGGCGTTCCGATCGCGGCGGGGATCCTGTATCCATTCTTCGGGCTGTTGATCTCTCCGATGTTTGCGGCCGCTGCGATGAGCCTCTCGTCGGTCTCGGTCATTGGTAATGCGCTCAGGTTGCGGACGGTCCGGTTATGACCTGCATCAAGCTCCGGGGTCCAATAATCCATCGCGCAGATACAGCGCTCTCCTGTCGATTGACCAAGTGTTCTGCAAAATCGTAGGCGACGCCGACCGGGACGGCCAAAATCCGTCGTTCCGCACGGCCCATCAACGATACCTGCCCTCGCGCTCCGTGATGGCCGCGATAGCCCACGCGCCAATCCCGATCACCGCACCCAGCCACTTCCAGCCTTGGCCGCCAAGATCCACAAAGCCATACCCGTAGGCCAACACAACCAACGCCATGACCAGGAAAAACGGCCCGGTCCAGAAGCAATGCCGCCGTTTGCACCGGCGGGCATTCCACAGACAGGCCGTCCCCATCCAGATCAGGGCGCCGACCCAAATCCAGGTCTTGATCGGATGCGGGATACCGATCGCCAAGATCATCGCTGCAATGGGCAGACCCCAAGCGATCAACGCACCGGGAAGTGTCGACAGAAGATCGGTCCTTTCCTTCAGCACCATGGCATTACCCCGCGCAGCAGCTGAGTTTGGCCACATCCTTGTCGAAAGTCTGGGCCGCAAGTTTCAGCCCTTCAACCGTGGTCAGATATGGGAAAATCGTTTCGCCGAGGGCCTTGGAGGTCATGCCGAACTTGAGCGCCATTGCCAGCGTCTGGATCGTGTCCGAGCCTTCGGGCGCCACGATCTGGCCGCCCAGCAGGCGGTCGGTCTTGGCGTCGGCCACCAGCTTGATCACGCCGCGGGTGTTGCGGGCCGCGGCGGCGCGCGGGACGTTGTCGAGCGTGATCACGCTGATCTTGACCTCGTGCCCCGCCGCCTTGGCCCCAGCCTCTGAAACGCCGACACCGGCCACTTGCGGGTCGGTGAACACGACCCATGGCATCGCCGCATTCTCATAGCGCATTGGCTCCAGTCCAAGGGCATTGTTGATTGCCACCTTGGCACCGTAGGCGGCCATGTAGACGAACTGGTCACGGTCGGTGACATCGCCCGCCGCCCAGACGCCGGCCCGCGTCGTGGCCATGTCAGGACCGACCTTGATCGAGCCGCGCGCGTCGGTCTCTATCCCGAGGTCTTCCAACCCGAGGTTCTCGGAATTGGCCACCCGTCCGGTGGTCACAACCAGCCGTTCGGCGGACAAAACCTCGGTCTTTCCATCGCGTTCGACAGTCAGAATGACGCCGCCCGCAGCTTTCGCGGCCGAGACGTAAGCAAGACCGGTCTCGACCGCGATGCCTTCGGTCTTCAGCGCTTGCGTCAGCGCCTGGGCCACCTCCGGCTCGGCGCCGGGCAGAAGGCGCGAGCGGGTCACAAGCGTGACTTTCACCCCCAGCCTTGAGGCCATCTGCGCCAACTCGCAGCCGATATAGCCGCCGCCCAGCACAATGATGCTTTCGGGCCGGTCGGGCAGGGTCAGCAGACCGGTGGAATCGAGGGTCTCCACGGTGTCGATGCCTTTGATGGCAGGTTGATGGGGGCGCGAGCCGGTGGCGATCAGGATGCGCGGGGCGGATATCACCCGCCCGCCGACAGCGACGCCACCCTCGACCAATCGCGCCGGGCCGTCCTCGATATAGGTGACGTTCTCATAGGCGGGCAGCAGGTCGATATATTTCTTGTGCCGCATCTCCGCGACCAGATCGGTCGTGCCTTTCACAACGGCTGGCCAATCCACCGCATGTTCGCAGGACGCAATGCCCGGGAACCGGGCAGCGGACGCGCCACCATGGGCCGCCTCTGCGGCGCGGATCATCGCCTTGGACGGAACGCAGCCGACGTTCACGCAGGTGCCGCCGATGGTGCCGTGCCCGACAAGCGCCACCCGCTTTCCGGCTTCAGCTGCAGTGATCGAAGCCGAGAACCCGGCAGAGCCCGCACCGACGACGATCAGGTCATAACTGTCGGCGCCGACATCCTTCGAAGAGCAGCAATCATGTTCCTTGACGGTTTGATCCATTTTCATTTCCTTTACTTGAACCGGGCGCCACCATCTTGGCGGCGGTCAAATTTCAATTCACACCATCGACCCGATGTCGGAGGCGTAACTGGGATAAGCGAAAATCATCGCCTTGATCTGATTTGCGGTCTGCCCGGCACCCATGGCCATGGCGAAAAGATTGATCTGCTCCTCGGCTCCTGGTCCGATCAGGTGCGCGCCGAGTATTTGCCCGCTGCCCCGTTCGACAAGAACCTTGAATCCGGTGTGTTTCGCGCCGACGCGCAGCGACGAATACCAGCCCTCCGTCTTCTCGAAATGCACATCGAACTTCAGCCCCTGCTCCCTGGCCGCCGCTTCCGACAAGCCCACGGTAGCAACCATGGGCAGGGTGAAGACCACTGACGGGATCGGCGGATACTTGATCTCCCGCGCGTCCTTGCCGCCCAGAATGTTCTTCCCCGCGATGCGTCCCTCTGCCGCCGAGACCGGGGTCAGATTCAACCCGCTATCAGCGCAGTCGCCGGCCGCGAAAATGGCCGGGTTGGTGGCGCGCATCGCGTCGCTCACCTTGATGCCACGGCGTGAGTATTCGACTCCAGCGGCTTCGAGGTTCAGCCCGTCTATGTTGGGCACGCGGCCGGTGCCATGCACCACCAGATCGCAAGTGATCGTTTCGGTGCCGTCGTGACGTTCCACGGTGACCACGACTTCGTCGCCCTGTTTCTCGATCTTCGCCACCTTCGCTTTGGTGCGCAGATCGACGCCCAGCTCTGCGGTCGCCTCGACCAGCATCGCGACCAGATCGGGATCAAAGTTGCCCAGGGGGCGGTCCATCATCTCCAGCACGGTCACCTCGCGCGCGCCCGCGCGCTTGGCCACATGGGCAAATTCCATCGCGATGAACCCGCCGCCGACAAAGGCGATGCGGTCGGGACGCTCGGGCAGTTCCAGGAAATCGGTCGAGGTGGCGAGATACTCCTCGCCCGGGATGTTCAGCGTCATCGGTCGGGCACCGGTGGCGATGTGGAAATGCTTCGCCCTCAGGGTCTCGCCGTTCAACTCGATCGCATCGGGGCCGGTAAACCGTACCTCTCCGTGCAAGACGTCGATCCCGGCCTTTTCCAGCCCGGCCTCGATGCGCGGTGGCATCGCGTCGGTGAAGCTGCGCTTGAAGGCGATCATGTCGGACCAGTTGACCGAAGGCTGCGCCTCCAGCCCCTTGCCCTTCATGTTTTCCGCCCACTCGACGCCCTCGGTGACGGCGATCAGCATCTTCTTGGGATCGCAACCGCGCAGGGCGCAGGTGCCGCCATGGGGCTCGCTGTCGATGCTGGCGACGCTCCAGCCGGCATTCGCCGCCATCCGGGCGACGCCATTGCCACCGGTTCCACCGCCGATCACGATAAGGTCGTAGCTCTTCGTCATAAGGTTTTTCTCTTCAATGCTTTGTCTGAGGCGCTATTTGGATGGATGTCAGCCCAGTTTCCCTCAGGACGCCGAGCCGCGCGCGTTCTTGCGCCAGAGCGCGTAAATGGTCAGCAGGATAAAGATGCCCAGTGCCGGAAACAGCACGAGGTCGAGATATCCGACGACGGCGGCCAGGCCGACCGCGCCGAAGAGGATCACCAAAATGGGCGTAAAGCAGCAGAGCGCCACAATGATGGTGCCGATGATGCCCACTTTCAAAAGGCCGTTCGAAGATGTGTCGTCTGAAGGCATCGTAATTTGTTTCCTCATGTCTGGTGCATCAATTGCGTGGTGCCACCGGATCCGGGATCGACCCGAACAGCCCAAAGACCTGTGCCGGTGCGTTGCTCTACTCGGCCGCGAAATCGGCCGGGCGGTGGATACTCTCACCGGCGGCCCGGGTTTTGGTGCAAGTCTCATCCGGTGCGCCATCGACACCTGCTGATCCCCTGCGCCTGATCTCGCGAACAACCAGCGCCGCGCCAATTGCCGCGACGACAGCGGCTATTCCGCCGAGCCCCATCAACCACCCGCCAATCCCGCCGAGAATGGTGGCTAGGATGACGCCACCGCCGCCGCAGCAGATCACCATGATCGGCGCGGCAATGATGAAGGCCAGAAGCCCGCCCAAATGTTTGTCATCCATGGCCATACCCGTCCTTCCGTGCTCAGGACTCCCCCGCCTGGAGCACCTCGGCCGGATAGCCATTGGCCAGAACCGCCTCGATGATCATGTCTGGGTTGGCCGCCTGATCGTCGAAGGCCACGACGTAAGTGCCCGTGCCAAACTCCTCGCCTTCCTGGAAGTCGACGATTTCGACCGTGGGCACGCCGCGCATCGCCGCCGCGACGGTGAACGAGCAGGTCGGGCATGTCAGTTCGGCGACACCGACATTGATGCGCTGTTCTTCGGCACTGGCGGGCATTGCGGCCAGAATGCCGAGAGTTGCGAGTGCGAGAGAGAGATGTTTCATCGGTTACGCCTTTCAGTAGGACAGGATGTAGGGGGTCAGGTAGGGGAAGATCATCGCCACGGCGACGATCCCGCTGGCAATCCAGAGAATGGACCGCATGAGTGTTCGGTTCATCGGTCGCGCGCAGGTGCCATCAACGCAGGCTTCGGCCGGGATCGGGCTATACGCCTTGTAAAAGCCGTATCCGATGAAAGCGGCACTCAGTGCGAAGGTGATCCACTTATATTGATAGAACGCGCCCAACTGGGCGATGAACACGCCGGTGACGCCGAAGCTCACCAGCACCAGCGGCAGGATGCAACAGGAGGTCATGGCCAGCGCGCCGAGTACGCCGAGCCCGGTTGTCGCCCATGCCTTTTTGTCAGCTGCCGGGGTTTCGCCCATTGCCGACTGGCGGCCGGCGGATGTGGTTTCAGTCATGGTTCGAATCATCCTTGCCTCAGTGATGATCTCAATCTAGGGTCTGTAGCTGGTACAGGCTCAAGGGGGTTTGGTGTGAATAATCATCACAGATCGGTGAAGGTCCTCAGGCGCGGAGATCTGGCCAAGCTGACCGGCTGCAATCTCGAAACTATTCGCTACTACGAGAACATCGGCGTCATGCCCGAGCCGCCGCGCTCCAGCAAAAATTATCGCGTCTACGATGACAGACATGTCGCGCGTCTGCGCTTCATTATGCGCGCGCGCGAGTTGGGGTTCACGCTCGACGAGGTTCGCGATCTGCTCGCATTGGTCGATGGCGGGGCCCAGACCTGCGGCGAGGTGCAGGGTCTGGCAAATGCGCATCTCGCTTCAGTCCGCGCCAAGATCGCGGATCTCAAGCGCATTGAGCACGTCCTGTCGTCCACCGTGGCGCAATGTAGCGGAGACGATGTGCCCGAATGCCCCGTCATAGATGCGCTGAGGGAGGAGGCCTAAAAGGTTTCTTGAGGAAATCCGCGGCAATCAAACCGGACAGTCCTTGGCTTCCGCGCTAGGAACACCGTGACCAATATCGCGGGCAGCGAAGAAACCGCGCTCTGAGGTGCCCCTAGTTTCCTAGACATCCGCTTCCACGAATCAGGCCGTAGCCGGCCAAGCTGATCAACTCGGACAGGTGCAGGCACAGAGTTACCGCAAGATTTATCGCTCGATCCGGCACCGCGGCTTCGAGGTGCTCGCGCCTCTCCTGAAGGTCGCGTATTTTACTGGAAACTGAATGGCTGAAATCCCGCTTGGGCATGTTCTTGTTCGCATTTAGGCAAATTCTAATTTGCTGTCCGCCACATTCGAAACTTTCCCTGCCCTGTTACCTCACGGACCAATCCCCTTTCTTCCATCCAGGTCAGGTTCCGCTGGACCGCCGCTCGGCTAGTGCCGGTCAGGGCCTCGGCCATCGGTGCGGAGAGGAGCGGCCATTCGGTCAGCACGGCACGCAAAGCCGGTGGAGTTTTGCCTGAGAGCGAGCTCATCTCTGCTTCTGTCCTCGCTGACCATGTCTCGATATAGTCCAAGTGCCGCATCGCGGTCAGGCAGGCAGTCTCCATCCCATCCAGCCAGCGAGCAAGACGCTCCGGTGGTAAGCCCGACGCGCGCAACCCCCCTGCCCCACCCATAGCTAGTGGTGCAAAGTTCGCTCCCTTTCCGTCGCTGGCCGTGATCCTTGCCGCGGTAACGGCTGCTTCGATCTGGTCGCCTTGTTGCCCGAGACCCGCCAAGCTCCAGAGGTGAAACCCCATGCAAGCCCGCGTGATCGGGTGTAGATGAACAGCTGATTTCATCACCTCCAGCCATCCGCCCGCGCGCTCCTCTAGCCGCTCGGTGGCATCCTCGATGTTCTCGGGATCGCGGCGGTCCAGAAAGGCCGCCAGATCGACCATTGGACCCGGACCACCCATCAGGCGGCGAACAGCCCAGCCAACTCTTGCCAAGGCATTCGGGTCATCCTGTGCGCCAGACAATCGCATTGATATCCAAAGAGCGAGGCGGTCAGAACTCACCCGATCCCCTGCAAGCCAGCTGAGGTCTGCCGCCTCGATCAGTGCCAGTCTGTGTCGCCAGCCATCCGGGCCACGCAGCAAGCGGTCATCCAGCGCACCCAGGCGTCCAGCCACCTTTGCCAGCCGCGCAGCCTGAGCCGCTTCCGCCTTTGCCCAGTCGTCGATGACAGCAATGTCGGACGGTTCTGCCCGTGGCCCGGGCGGCAAATCATCCGGTTCTTCTTCGAGCGGCCCCGGCAGGAACCAGAGGTCGTCCTCGTGAGCCCCCACATCCCCCTCGGTGGTGATGAGGGGGTCGTCAAAATCATCAGGAAAAGTAGATGCTTGCGGCTTCATATGTGCAAAATATCTATATTATGCACATTACCCAAGCGATTTTGTGGCAGTTGCCCGCGCTCTTTATATAGTACGGACGCGCGACTGTCGGCGGAACCTCTCAGATCGCGCTCAGTGCAAGAAAACCAAGGGATTGTGCACCAGCACGACAAGAGATCACTTGCTTGCATTCGTTTTCAAACGGTCGTTTATTGGCAATATATTAAATTGCAAACGGCCCAGTTTCATGCCCCTGATTGGCTATGCGCGCGTCTCCACCGAGGATCAGACCCCCCTGCCCCAGTCTGAGGCACTGCAGTCTGCGGGATGCGCCGAGATCTTTGAAGAGCACGCCTCGGGCGGCAATCGCGCGCGGCCCGTGCTTGCACGTGTGCTAGAGCGGATTGGCAAGGGCGACACGCTGGTCGTCGTGCGGATCGACCGGCTTGCGCGGTCTTTGTCGCACCTACTTGAGGTGATCGAAAGACTGGAGGGCAAGGGGGCGTTCTTCCGCTCGCTCCAGGACCCGATCGACACTGCCTCGCCCCAGGGCAAGTTCACGTTGCAGGTTCTGGGCGCTGCGGCTGAGTTCGAACGCGCTCTGATCCGCGAGCGTACCAAAGCCGGACTTGCCTCGGCACGCTCAAAGGGCCGCGTCGGCGGCAACCCAGGTCTTCGCGCCAAGGACCCTGAAGCGCTGCGCAAGGTGCGGCTGGCGCGACAGGACGGCTACATGGAGCGCTTGAACGAAACTGCGCAGGATTGGGTGCCCCATGTGCGCCGTTTGCGCCCCGATATGGCTTGGGAAGACGTCCTGCGGATCATCAATGGCCCCCTGCCCCATGATCGGCGCTGGACGCAAAGCCGCCTGCTCCGCGCCGTGAAGGCATACGTGGCGGACGGATTCCTGCCCGCTGAAGTGCTTGGACGCGCTGGACGTCGCGAAACCGACGATCGCCTGCCCGCGATTGTCGCCGCAATCAAAGGTGCTGACCCCGAGATCACCTTGCAGGCAATCTGCGACCGACTGGAATCCATGCGTGAGCGCACCCCTCGCGGTCGCACCAGCTGGCAGCCTTCCTCAGTCAGAATGCTGCTGGAGCGGGCAGAGCGTCTCGGCCTTTTGTAGGCCCTAAGGTCGGCAAACTACTCTTGTCGCGCAGCCAAAATCTTCCAGAATCATCGCCTCAATTGGACTAAGATCACCTAAATATCCAACAAAGCCTTGGGGTTAGTTGGCGCGAGCAGAAAATATCTCGAAGGATACCAACCTCGCCAGATTCGGTCTTTATCGTAAGTAATCAATGCGTTAGACGGCACAGGCCCCACGCGGCCAAATTGGTGCTGTGGATAACTTTTCCACTACATTTAGATTCTTCTTGCCGGACTCAGATGTTCGTGGCATTTCCATTCTGACGGAAAAACGCGTCAGACGCGGCTTCGACCGTCAGAACGACAAAGAGCCTTAGCAAAGGCCATGAGAGGCGGCAGAACATGGATGATCGAAATACGGGCTACGCGCAAGGAATAGGCTCTTCCGACATCGGAGCATTCGCAGACAGTCTTGCTGAGTCGCTTGACCGGCAGATGAAAGTTGCGTTCGAGCCAGAAGAACGCAAGTCCTTGCGCCGCTTCAGCTCGACCGAGGTCGCCGAGTTGCTGCGCGTTAGTACGTCGAACCTGCGCAACCGCCACAAAGATGGCAGCTTCCCAGAAGTTCACACTGACGGTCGTGGTCATAGGTTCTACACAGCCGAAGAAGTTGACGACCTCCGCAACATTTTGGCGCGGACAGGCAAAAATGCTGACGCGTACAGACCTGGCCGCCGAGACGGCGACCGTCTTCAGGTCATTTCGGTCGTGAATTTCAAAGGCGGCAGCTCGAAGACAACAGCGACGATCCATTTGGCACACAGGTATGCCCTTCGTGGCTACCGCGTGCTTGTGCTGGACCTCGACCCACAAGCCAGTTTGACGACATTTTTCGGCTTCCGGCCTGAGCTCGAATTTGCCGAAGGCGGCACAATCTACGACGCATTGAGATACGATGATCAAGTTCCGCTCTCGGAGGTCATCCAGAAAACATACTTCCACAAGCTCGACATGGTCCCGGCCGGCTTGATGTTGTCCGAGTACGAAACCGAAACAGCGAATGCCCTTGCGCGCAGGGTTCAGCCGATTTTCGCAGAGCGTCTTGCTCTGGCGCTAGAGGAAGTCGACTCAGACTATGACATCGTGCTGATCGATTGCCCTCCGCAGTTGGGCTTCCTGACATTGACAGCATTGGCAGCGTCCACGGGCTTACTCGTGACGGTCGTCCCCGGCATGCTCGACATCGCTTCGATGAGCCAGTTCCTCAAACTCGCTTCGGAAACGATCAAAGCCGTCGAAGAGGCGATTGGACGACATGTCACTTGGGACTTCGTAAAGTTCCTGATCACACGCTACGAGCCGTCGGACGGACCACAAACGCAAATGGCCGGGTACCTGCGCTCAATCCTTGCGGGCCAAGTCATGACTGAACCGATGCTGAAGTCGACAGCCATTTCTGACGCCGGCATGACTCAGCAAACCATCTATGAGGTAGACCCGAGCCAGCTCATTCGGAAGACCATTGATCGGGCTTTGACCAGCGTGAACAGCGTTGCCGATGAGCTGGAGCAGACAATCCAAATGGCATGGGGGCGTCGCTGATGGCTCGAAATATCTTCAACCAGCCACCGAAAGACGAGAAAGAGTCGGCAGCCCCCTCCCCTGCCCCGGTCAAATCCTCGAAGCTACCTGGCTCGGTTGGCGGATTGCGGGATTCTCTCCGGGAAATCACTGCCAACTCAATCCGAGATATCGAACCCGACCGGATCGATATGGATGGTCTCCGGGATCGCCTGATCCTGGAAGATAGTAGCATTGAAGATCTCGCCGAAAGCATTCGCAAGCATGGTCAGCAAGTGCCGATCATGGTTCGCCCCTCTGACCAACCGGATCGATACCGCATCATCTACGGGCGTCGCAGACTTGCAGCCATTCGAAGAGTTGGTGGAACCGTCAAAGCGATCGTTCGAACGCTCGATGATGATGCTTCTCTGATCGCGCAGGGTCAGGAAAACAACCTGCGGCTGGATCCGTCTTTCATTGAAAAATCTCTTTTTATCAAAGAGATGCAGGAGGCCGGTTACAAGCCTGGCGTCATTCAGGATGCCCTAGGCCTCACCCGGCAAGGTGTGTCGAACCATCGTGTAGTCATCGAGCAGCTGCCTGACGAACTTGTCCGGCTTATCGGACCGGCTCATGGCGTAGGTCGACGGCAATGGGGTGATCTTGCTGCACTTTCAGAGAAGGCTCCGCTTGTCGACATTGCGCGTGAGACACTTGCCTCTCTGCCTGACACCACTCCAAGCTCGGACAAGTTTCAAGCCGTCTATGTTGCTTGCTCCAGCAAGGCGCGTGGCGCAGCCAACCAAAGCGTCCGTGGCCAAACGACCGTGGTAAAGGACAATAGTGGTAGCCCTGTCGGCACACTTTCAGTCGACGGCAAGTCGATCGCTATCAAGATCACCCGCAAGGACAACCCGGAATTCGGCCAATGGCTCGAAGAGCGCGCGGAAACCACGCTGCGACAGCTTTTTGAACAATGGCAGAATGAGAGAGGCTCGGGGAGCTGATCCCCGGTCATAACCAAAAACACGAGCAGAGGAGAAAGGCGAAGACCAAAAAGAAAAGAGCCCCCCAAGGTTTCCCCCGGAGAGCCCTCATCATCTGATTTGCACCTGTGATGTAGCAATCTCCGACATACCGGTCAAGAGTCACCGATTCGGTGGACGTCTTTTTGTTGCCTTTTCTCGCCAAAAACAGCGGGAAGAGCCGGGGAAGTTGTGGGCCGCAACGGTCGTCGTTCAACAAACATGGCATTCACAAAGCTTTCCGTTCAGACCTTTGGCGTCGGCAAGGGCACCCCCGCCACGTCAACACCTGAAACCGACATCTGGGCAGTCTTCCGCGCGCTCAGAGATACTCGCAGCCTGTTCGGTCTCCGTCCAGGACATGTTCAAACGCTCCAAGCGATGCTGAGCTTTCTCAAGCCTGGGCATGGAGACACAGTCTTCGCTTCCAACGACGAGATCTGCCGTCGAGTTGGCGGGATCGATGAACGAACCCTCCGTAGGCACATCGATCGCTTTGTTGAACTCGGTTTCATGAAGCGCCACGACAGCCCAAATCGCAAGAGATACCGAGTGAAGTCCTCCGAAGGTCAGTCCATTAGCTATGGCTTGTCGCTGGCTCCGTTGCTCGCGCGTGCCGGCGAACTACTTGCGACAGCCCAAGCGATGGAAAACGCTCGTCGGGATCGCGTGTTTTTGCGAAAGCAAATCCTAACCAAACTTGCTCAGATCGACGAAACTGACCCCGAGAACGAACTCACTCATCAGGTACGCCGAGTTCTTCGGAGGAAGCTCTCGATCGCGGAGTATCGTGCTTTGCTCGGCGAACTGGAGGCTCAATGCAAACAGATGTCCACCGCGGTGGACGCACCAGAAACAATGAAACTGCCCGCCAATGACGGGCAAACTGTCCGCCACCATTCTAAGTCTAAAAAAGAACAAAAAGATTTAGAAAGCGGGACCAACAGCGAAACACTTCCCCTGCAAACGCTCACAAGCGTTTGTGACCAGGCTACATCGTTCGCAACCAACACACTTAGGAACTGGCACGATGTCGAAAGCCACGCGAGAACGCTCGCTCCAATGATGGGAATCCACGAAAGCACCTTCGAAAAGGCTGCTAGGAAGATAGGCTCTCAAAAAGCATCATGCGCCATCTTCATAATTCTCCAGATGAGCAATCGCATCCGAGACTTTGGAGCGTATTTCCACAGCATCACGCTCGGTCGCAGAGAAACTGACTTCAACCCATCACTGTTGTTGGAGAGGCTTTCTCGTTCTGGGGCAGCAACTGGGTGATGTCCACCGCGGTGGACATGTTGAGAGGGAGAGATGGGCTGTGAAAGGGGTGACGGGAAGTGAGATCGGAAGAGTGGCTTCCGGCGCCCGTCGTGGAGAAGATCTGATGGCGAAATCTGCCCAGAAAGTCACCCTGTCCCCGTCCCGGGACATACCCTTCGACAAGCTCGTGCTGAGCCAGTCCAACGTCCGGCGCATCAAGGCCGGTATCTCGGTGGAGGAACTGGCCGAAGACATCGCCCGCCGTGGGTTGCTGCAGAGCCTGAGCGTTCGGCCCGTTCTGGCGGATGATGGGGCCGAGACCGGCAAGTTCGAAATCCCCGCTGGCGGCCGACGCTTCCAGGCCCTGTCTCTCCTGGTGAAGCAGAAACGCCTGGCCAAGACCACGCCCATTCCCTGCATCGTGCGGGATGCCAATTCCACCATCCTCGCCGAAGACGACTCGCTCGCTGAGAACATGCAGCGTGCAGCCCTGCATCCGCTCGACCAGTTCCGCGCCTTCGTGGCGTTGCGGGAGAAGGGTCAAGGCGATGAAGAGATCGCAGCCGCCTTCTTCGTCACGCCGCAGGTGGTGAAACAGCGCCTGAAACTCGCCGCCGTGGCCCCTGCCCTTCTCGAGCTCTACGCCGAGGACGAGATGACGCTGGAGCAGCTGATGGCCTTCACGGTCAATCCGGATCATGAGCGGCAGGTTCAGGTCTGGGAGGCGATCCGGTCATCCTGGAACAAGGAGCCCTATCAGATCCGGCGCATGCTGACGGAAACCTCAGTGCGGGCCTCCGATCGTCGTGCCGTCTTTGTCGGCGTCGATGCCTATGAGGCAGCTGGCGGCACCATGTTGCACGACCTCTTCCAGGTCGATGACGGCGGCTGGCTGGAAGACCCGGCCCTGCTGGATCGTCTGGTTAGCGAGAAGCTTCAGGCTGAAGCCGAAGCGATCGCGACCGAAGGTTGGAAATGGATCGAGGTCTCGCTCGACCTGCCCTATGGCTACAGCCACGGTTTGCGGCGGCTGAGCGGAGACCCGGCGCCGATGACGGATGACGAAGGCGCGGCCCATGCCAAGCTGCTTGCCGAGTACCGGGCGCTCGAGGAGGAATACGAGGGCCAGGATGAATTCCCTGAAGAGATCGACGTGCGACTTGGCGAGTTGGAAGTCGCGATGGAGAAGCTCGAGGCCCGGCCGCTGATCTTCGACGATGAGGAGATCGCACGGGCAGGGGCGTTCGTGACGCTTGACCGCTATGGCGAGCTTGCCGTTTATCGGGGCTTCGTGCGGCCCGAGGATGAGCCTCGGGAAGATGCCGACGTCCACAGCGGTGAACAGGCGTCAGACGGGCAGGGCGCTGAGCTTTCATCTGCGAGCAGCGCGGATGGTGTCGACCACGGCACGGTGATCACCTCTGCCGGTCAGGCGTTTAGCGTCAACGTGCCGGACGACGAGGACGATTGTGCGTTGAAGCCCTTGCCCGAGCGGCTGATCATGGAGCTGACGGCGCACCGGACATTGGCACTGCGCGAAGCTGTCGGTCGCTCCCCTGACGTCGCGTTGACGCTGCTGCTCCTGAAGCTCGTCAATGATACCTTCCGGACGTCCAGTTCGGCCGGCAGCTGCCTCGAGGCTTCGGTGCGTCACGTCTACATGTCGGCGCAGGCGAGCGACCTGAAGGACAGCGTAGTGGCCAAGCTGGTGGACGATCGCCACGCGGAGTGGGAGGCCGACTTGCCGCTCGGCGACGATGCCGCTCTCTGGGACTACCTGACCTCCCTCGATCAAGCGAGCCGGCTGTCGCTGCTCGCGCATTGCCTCAGCTTCGGGATCAACGCGCTCCATGAGAAGGTGAACCCCTATGGTGCAGGTATCTCCGCCGACGGTTTGACCAGGCGGATGACCCAGTCGGACTTGGTCGCACAGGCGGTCGAACTCGACTTGGTCGAGGCGGGTTGGGAGCCGACGGTCGATACCTACCTGAACCGCGTGCCCAAGGCACGGATCCTCGAGGCTGTGCGCGAGGCGAAAGGGGAGGGGACGGCGCAGCTCCTCGATCATCTGAAGAAGGGCGAGATGGCGACCGAAGCCGAGCGTCTGCTGAAAGGCAGCGGCTGGTTGCCGGAGGTTCTTCGCCGTCACGACCTCGAGGCACTCGACGGTGTGGAAGGGCAGGGGGCGTCTGACTCCGACACCGAGCAGGCCGAAGATGTCGACCTGCCCGCCTTCCTTACAGCGGACTTGCCGAGCAATGAGGCATCGATGATGGCCGCGGAGTGATCTGCGCCATCCGAGGGTGGGGAAACCCGCCCTCAATCACATAAAAATCAACAATATCAATAAGATGAATGCAATTTTGTGCATTCAGAATGAGGAGTCATGTCTGCAACCACCATTCTCGACACCGCGCCCCTGGGGGCGCTCATTCGCTACACCGACAACAGTCCGAAACCGCCTGCGCGGTTCACGAAGAAACTCGCGGCCTGGGAGCGCTCGAACGGCGTTGGCCGTCTCGTCAAGAAGGAGCCGCCACGACCCTATCCGACCTGGACGGCGCCGGCGTCGTTCACGCTGTACGAGGGGAACTTCTCCTCGGACGGGGTCATACTCGTGACGATCATGCGGACCCATTCGGCGGATAGCGCCTTGACCTTCGAGGTCGCTGAGGAACCACAGCCCGGGCAGGTGCGTGTCCTTTTGGATTTCGGCGGTTGCACGGAGCTGCTCCACCTGGCCGAGTCTGTCACGGCTGCGGAACTCTGGATCGCCAGAGAAGGCTATCGTAACGCGCGGCTGGAGATTGTCGGCAGCGAGGACGGCGATAGGGCAGGGAACGCAGAACTCGCCGCCTGAGCCTGAAAAATCCAAGGGGCCCGCCAAAGCGCGGGCCTCTCACCAATCACGACCCTGTCCTGCGAGATCGCGGGGCACCATAGGATCCAATCCAACACGGAAGGAGGTCTTCTACCAAATGTCTGCCGGGAGGCTGGCAGCGATAGCATCAGCGGGACACCCGGCTCCAGTCAGCGGTCGCACCATCCCCCGCTCGCCATTCCCTTCCTTGCCCCGAATCCTGTCTTCGAGATCAACCCGCGAGGGGTCGGACTACGGGCGAGCCCGTGCCGCCGGGTAGATTCGGACGAGCCGAACGCACCCGGTGATGTCAGCCAGTTTTCGGGCCAGCGGGGTCCTGTCGCGCGGGGGATGGTCCTCCGCCTCCAAGACAGGAGCCAAACAGATGTCCCGCAAAGATGCACATGCCTTCGCCGCCTCCCTCGCCGCCACGCTCATGGTTTCGATCGTCGTCTTCCAGGCAGGTGATGGAACCTTTGGCGCCGTCCCCGCCGATGAAATCGACGGAGACGAGGTACAGGTGGTGGGTGAGATCGACCCCTGGGCGTAACGCCCACGGGATCGAAGACGGCTCGGGTTCGGAGCAAGGCTCCGATCCGGGCCTTTCGCCTGTCCACCGTTCCGGCCGACCGGCAGAATGAGCCGACGATGGTCGGCATGCCTTTGCATTAAGAAAACAAGCTCGAGCGTTAGCCAATCTGGCTTTGCACAGACATCAGCGGTCAATTGCAGTGCAATGAATGCAGCTTGAACATCGTCAGGGTTCGTCGGACACTGCGTTGTATTTGGTTCGGGTCACGTCGCATGCTCTACAAATCATTGATTTCCTTATACGGTTCATCGCTTGCGGGTAAATCGGCTCCTGCTGACGACCTGGTTTGGCACTTTACGCCGTCCGAGGATCTGAGGCTTTTTCGCGAGTATGCGCTCGATGCCCTACAGCAGGCAAAAGTATACCTGCTCGACCATATGGCTGCAGCCTATGCCGATACGCTTCATGACGCAGTCGCCAAGCAGGCTTCGGAAACCGGTCTTCCCGCAATGGCCATTCTGGGTGAGGTAAAGCTCCCCGCCGACGTTGTTTGGGTCGAATTTGACGATCGAGAGCTGGGTGTCGCGCGCTTTGAACGGGCTTCACATGTAACGAGACATGACGACAAACCCATAGGCACTGGTCTACGCGGCTATCTCATCGATGATCGAAACAATGGCCACTTGCGCATCACGATGTTCCATCGCCGCGACAATTCGAGGGTCGTCGATCCAATCTGCGCTTTGCTCGTGAAGCGAACTCCGACAGGCGAGTTGAACTACGACAACGTCGAAGTCGAGTTGAGCCGTTCCATGGTCGAATTCCGTGTGCGGAGCGGTGATACGATGGAAATGATCAACGGTCGGCGCACGGTGCACCAAGTTGAAACAGGCTACGATCTTTTCATCCCCTACGCGCTCTTTGCGATGCTGGCTTCCCCGGACTTGGGTGGCATCATTCCCACGGAAAACGAGACGTTCACAGCCAAGGATGCCAAGACCGCTCGAAAATTCGGGAAGTCCTGGATTCTAGGCGCGCAGAAATCCCATCTTACAATCCGCATTGGTCCGCAGGCCGCGGCTCACATGCAGGAGCGGCAGGCTCGCCTTGAGTTCGAGCGTCAGGTCCAGGACGGGCGAAGCGGCCCTGTTCGCCATTGGGTGAGCGAACATGAGCGGCGCTATCGCAGCGGTAAGGTTGTGTTGGTGAAGGGGCACCACAGAGGGCAATTGCCTGCGCCTAATCTGCCAACGCGTGTGATGGGACCAAGACCCGAGGCAACGATTTTCGAGTTGGACGCAGTTGATCCGTCCGACCCAGACTGAACCCGGAGTTTTCCATGCAGCCATGTCGTCCGCCGTCAATCTATCGTCGCCACATTGACGAACAGCCGTAGTTTTCGGCCGTGACCGGACCAGGTCGGCGCCAAAAGCTCAGAATGCCGGAAACCCTGCGATACCGGCGCACAAGCGGTTTCCATTCTCCCCGATCAGTTCGGCCAGGAAGTGGTCCATCCCGTGGCGATAACTTCCGCCTTGGTGCAACCTTTCGCCATCTGCCAATCCGAGACCGTGGGGATTGACCTGGCGGCTTTCTTCCGCATTTTCTGCAGAGCGTTGGGCGACAATGTCCCGAGATCGAAATCAGCCGTTGGTGCGGTTCGTGTCCTGAATATTCCGGTATCGATAGCCTGTCTCGGCAAGGCCCTGCATTCCCCTGCAGGGAAGGGCAGTGGGGCGAGAGCTGGTGATAGCCACTTTGGCCGCTGGTGGGGTGCTGGGCTTTGGGTCAAACAGTCCGATTGGCAAGGGGACATGGTCTGGCATGGGCTCCCCGCATCTCTCTGTCTCCTGGGCCATCCCTTCGACTGACAATCCCCTAATCCCGTTCGGTCTCCTGCGCGCAACCCCGCGTCAGTCCGGGCCGTGTTGGCCGCCTTAGGCGTCCTGCCCGCTCCACCCCGGTCCTTTGGGGGTTTCCGGTGTCCATGCTGTCCACCGTGCACGCGTCACCCGACGGGCTTTTTCAGGGTCTTGTCGAAGGGACGGTCCCGAAGACAGGACACACAGGAGCTTATCATGCAGAACATCGTCATCCTCGCCGGCAACATCGGTCAGACCCCCGAAGTCCGCACCACCCAGAGCGGCACCAAGATCACCAACTTCAGCCTCGCCACCTCGCGCCCCCGCCTCTCGGAAGGCCGTGTGATGCGCGACGAGAACGGCTACCGGGTCATGGACACCGAATGGCACCGCATCACCTGCTTCAACGGTCTCGGCAAGACGGTCGCCGAGCATTGCGAAAAGGGCATGAAGGTCCTCGTCCACGGCCGCATCCACTACACCAAGTGGATCGACAGCATGGGGAACGACCGCTACGGCTGCGAGATCATCGCCGAGAAGGTCGACTTCCTGAGCCGCCCGAAGTCGGCCGAGAACGAGAACCCCGAGCTGGTCGACCGCGACGACGAGATCCCGTTCTGAGGAACGGGGTCTCACCCTCGGGCCCGGCGGGGAAGCTTGCCGGGTTTTCCAACTGCTGACACCAACGCTGATTGGCAAAATTGTTTTTTCGCAACCTTGAATTGCCGACACTCGCTCACCAAATCGTTATTGCCCGCGGGAAATGGCCCACGGGTTTGGCCGTTGAACTTGTCAACTTCTTTATGGTGACCTGGCAGCACGATGCCGAACAGCATCGCCGCGACCAGAGCCAGACTGAATGAGACACTGAGCATAGCTCGGACCTCCACGGTTACATTATACCACCTCGCGTTTCGAGACCCGTGTCTGCGAGGCGTTCGGAAGTGAGACGCTGAACGTATACGCTGACAGAAGGTGGCGTGCGTTCGGGGGACGCCCGGCCTAACAAACCGGAGCCCAGGGTCAGGGCCAGTCCTCCGAACTCTGCGACAAGGAGGCTGAATGCCGCTCGATTGGTTTAAGTCTAGAGGCTACCGCCATTTCGATCTTCCCGTTGGCGAGAAGTTCGCTGGCAAGGCAATGGACCCGGACTTCGTGCTCAAGCACTCCTTCCTCCCACTCCTGCACTACACGAAATCCGAGAAACGCTACAAGAAGTGCCCGAAGACAGGGAAGCGGACGATCACTTCGAAGGACCGCCCGATCAAATACGCATCGCACCGGGACGCCTGTATACTTTCGTTCTACGCCAGCGAGATGAATAAGTTGCTGGACGCCCATTATAACGCCGCGGGCCTCTCCGATAGCGTTTTGGCCTATCGTGCACTCGGGCGTGGTAACTACGATTTCTCGGCGGAAGTGCTTGCGTTTGCCAAGACCCATGCCCCCGTCACGATACTGGCGTTCGACGTCAGCAGCTTCTTCGACAACCTTGACCACACGCTCCTGAAACGCCGCCTAAAGGCAGTGCTGGGCGTAACCTCGCTGCCCGAACACTGGATGCGCGTGTTTCGGGCGATCACCGCGTTCCACTATGTTGATATGGAAGAGCTTAAGGCGAACGCCACGTTCTCCTCCCGGCTCAAGGAGAAAAGCCGCGACCGGATCGCCAGTGTCGAAGAGCTCAAGGCCAATGGCATCAAGTTTCACCCCAACCCCGAACTGGCAAAGGGGCATCGGCGAGGCATCCCTCAGGGCACCCCCATCAGCGCAGCAGCTTCGAACCTGTACATGATTGATTTCGACGCGGCAGCGCACGCTTTCTGCGACAGCATCGGTGCTTTGTATCGCCGCTATTCGGACGACATCTTGGTGATCTGCGCCCCTGCTCACGCCGCAGCAGCCGAAGCCAAAATCATGGATCTCATCAAGGCAGAGAAGCTGGATATCTCTCCCCACAAGACCGAAAGGACCGAGTTCACGGGTACGGGCGTCGTAGCGGGAAAAGCAGCACAATACCTAGGCTTCTCGCTCCACGAAGAGGGGCCAGCCATTCGAGAAAGCTCCCTCGCTCGGCAGTGGCGAAAGATGCGAAGGGCGATGCGCCGAACCCGCAAGATCGCGGAGAGAAACATCGCATCTGGAAAATCGACTAAGGCACACACCAAACGCCTGTATCGCCGTTTCACCCACCTGAAGGTGCGTGACGACGAAGGTGTTCGGATCGTACGCAACTTTTCTTCCTATGGGCGGCGCAGCGCCTCCGCATTCGGCGATGACGAAAAGATCACTCAGCAGATCAGGCGGTTTGAACGTGCCGCGCTCCGTGAGATCCAGGAACTCAAGAAGATTAAATAGACTTGCTCCTTCGCATGTTGGACCCGATTGCGTTTTCCCGATAGTGCATTGACATCGACGCGGAAGTTAACGCGGCGGAGCCGGCCACCGAGAGTGAGAGGAGTGCCGGATTCCCGGTGACGGGTTGAGGGCTGGGAGAGTGGCTCCCGGCGCCTGTCGCGGGAGATAGCCGATGGGCGTTGTGGAAGTTCTGGATCCGGTTCAGCCGGCGGGGGCTGGTGGCTGGAAAGTGGATGTAAGCCGGGGCGAGCGGAACGGGCGGGTGTCGTCCGAATGGTTCAACCGGCCGGATGACGAGCGGTATCTCTCGCTCGACGATCTCTGGGCGAATGTGAAGGGTCGCTCTGAGCGCAGCCGCAGCCGGGTGGTACAGACCGCCGATATCAGGGTCGAAGCGGCGCGCGACAACGCTGAGCGGTTGCACCTGATGCTGCCGAAAGCGCATGAACCCGTTGCGCCGACGCATTGGGCCTTCGGTCAGCTTGCCAGCATCGTCGGCGCACCGGCGTCTTACCTGCGACAGCTGCCCGCGCCGCTGGCGGGGATCAACCTTCAATACGGTCTGACCAATCATCGCGCCGAGCAGGTGAAGACCTTCGAGACCGAGGACGGCCGGACCGAACTGCGTGCTGTGACCGGCCCGGACTACGGCCGCATCCACGATTTCGAGCTTGTCGAGGCTGTGCAGCGCATCGCAGGCAATGGCACGGGCGACACGCGCTGGAAGGTGCCGGGCGTGCTCGACTGGTCGACCGGAGTCTATAACCCCGATGTCGAGATCAACCGCGATACGACCACGCTCTATGCGTCTGACCGCGATGTCTTCCTGTTCCTGGTCGACGATCGCAACCCGATCGAGGCGGGCAAGCTGGCGGACGGCTCTCCCGACCTCTACTTCCGGGGCTTCTATTGCTGGAATTCCGAGGTCGGTGCCAAGACACTCGGCATGGCGAGCTTTTACCTGCGGGCGGTGTGCCAGAACCGCAACCTCTGGGGCGTCGAGGATTTCCAGGAGATCAAGATCCGCCACTCGAAATACGCCGCCTCGCGCTTCGCCCATGAGGCGGCTCCGGCGCTGACGCGGTTTGCCAATTCCTCGCCGCAGGGCTTCGTGAACGGCATCAAGGCCGCGCGGCAGCAGGTCGTGGCGCGCAGCGACGAAGACCGCGCGGATTTCCTGCGCAAGCGCGGCTTCTCTAAGGCCGAATCCGGCAAGATCATCGAGAAGGTACTGATGGAAGAGGGCCGCCCGCCCGAGAGCATCTTCGATTTCGTACAGGGGATCACGCGGCTTGCGCGCGACAAGACCCAGCAGGATGCCCGCCTTGATATGGAAGGGCGCGCCAAGAAGCTTCTCGATCGCGTTGGTTGAGGTGGCGACCGGAGGCGATATCGCCTCCGGTCTCGTCCCTGTTTCATCGATCTGCTACCGTGCCCGACATGTTTAGGTATTGGAAGTACGCGCATGGAAGAAATCGATTGGTCAGATCGTGCATTTTATGATGACGGCGAATGGGTTACCTGGTCGGAAATCGACGAGCAGCTTCGCTACAAGGAGTGGGGCGCTAAATACCCGAACGCGATCCGGTCTATGATCCCATATTTTGAGGATCTCCTGTCCCTCGCGGAAAGCTATCACCTCGAGACCGGCCTTCACCTCTCTGTCTACGGCGATATCGGTGAGCTGTTTGGTGCTATCACGTACGGTATCAAGTTGAACAAGACCTATGCCCAGGGTGCTGACGGAAGACTTGGCAATGATCATGTCGAGGTCAAGACCATTACGCCATTCAAGACAAAGGATGTGGTTGTGGTCGACACCAATGGGCATTTCAACAAGCTCTTGGTTGTAAAGATCAACGAGGATTTTCAGGTCTCGGGTCGGATGATCGACCGAAAAGATCTCCCAAAGCGCGAAGGGCGCTACTTACGGGTTCGATGGGGCGATTTACCAACGCCGAAATGATCGGCCCGATCAGCGACAGAGAGTCCGAGGGGGCGGTTTGGTCTTTGACGGTTTGAAGCGGGGAGAGAGGCTCTCTGCACCGTCGGAGATATGCCCATGTTCGACCTTCCTCTCCAAACTCAGCCGGAAACACAGCAGACAGGTTTGCCGCCGAGCTTCCTGACCGTTCTTGCAGATCAAGACTTGCCGTTTGCACTCACGACGGCTTGCCATGTGCCCGCGGCTTTCATGTCCGGGCAGGCACGCCCCAAGGTACTGGAGCGGTTTGCCACGCTGGCCGAGGCCATGCAGGGAGCAATCGTTCACGCCGAAGATATCACACCTGAAGACGCGCCGCGCATTCTGGCAATCCTCGATCGGGAGGGCCGCCTCGTTCTGGCCGGGGCTACCAATGATGGTGGGGTCGCATGGTGCCACCCGGTCTCGGATGCCGCCGAAGCCCGCGCCGTCGTGTCCGAGGCCAGCCGGACCCGCGCGCAGGCCATACGAGCGGCCAAGTGGCATGAACATGGCCTCGCGCGAAGGCTGCGGCACCACGCCGATCTTCTCGATGCCCGGCTTGTCGATCCGCTCTGGCGCATCTTCGCCGTTCGCGCCCTGCAGATCGCGGCGTGACGCCCGAGAGTCAGAGAAGGGCAGGGGAGGATGTGAACCTACGAGGACGAGAGAGAGCTTCGGGGTTCAGATCCTTTCTCTCATTTCGGAGTTTCCAATGTCCAAGATCGAACCCACCTTGGCCGCGCCGATGGCGCCGTCCAGGATTGATTTCGCCGCCGTGCTGGCTCGGCAGCGCTCGCTCCATCCACCTCGAGTTCAACGAGCGCTTCACCTCGTCCGAACTCTATACCCACGATTTCTGAGGGGGCGGCGATGGCACATCCGTATCACCACGCCCTGTCATCGGTGAAGAAATGGGGCGGTACGGTCGAGGATTACCTCGCCGTCCATTCCTGGTTCGACCAGAGCAAGGAGATCACAGCCGACTTTCGGCACCGGGCGCTGCGCCACCATGCGGAGGGCATCTTCATGGCCGAGACGATTTTCGGCCCGACCCTCACCCTCTCGACCGGGCGTGTCATCCCGACCCGCTGGGTCGGCGAGCAGCATGTTAAGGAGGACCTCGGCTTCATCCCGAGCTTCGTCGATTGGATGAAGGCGATTCGGCCCGAGCCTTGGATGGGTCGGACCGAACGGATCGAGGCACAGGTCGATCCGCATCTCGTCTCGCCCGTGGTTGAGGTCACGTGACATGACCGATCCCACCTATCTAAGTCTTGGCTTGCCGCCGACCGCTTCGCCACTGGCAGTGGTTCGCGCGGCGGTCCGAGCGCTCCACCCCAACACGCGCGCACTGCGCGGCTTCCGGGCCGCACGCAAACGCTTCTACCGGCAGATGCTCTCCGCGCATGCCGCGCGACAGGCAGCGGACGACAAACCGACCGGCTGATCGCTCCCGGCCGACCCTTCCAATCCAGTACTCGGCCTTCTGGCCGGGTCTTCCCCATTCAGGAGGTCCCCATGGCGGATTACTTCACCCATTTCTCGTGCCTGATCGACGTCGGCAGCCCTGACAAGGCTGCCCGTGCACTCGCGCTGTTTCACGATCTGCGCGCTGCGGATCAGGACGCCGACGACCCGGAGGTTACGGGCTTTGATCTCGTGCGCCAGGACGCGCCCGAGGGCAGCAGCCTCTGGATCCATGATGACGGGAACGGCGATGTCGAAGCCGTCATCCGCTTCGTCCTGCGTCTTGCTGAAGAGCTCGACCTCACCGGCCCTTGGGGGTTCCAGTATTCTCTGACCTGCTCTCGGCCACGACTCGACGCCTTTGGTGGCGGCGCGCATGCCATCGATCTCGGCGCGCGCAAATCCATCGGCTGGTCCAGCACGCAAGAATGGCTGGCCGCCGCATTGAACGGGGAGGACATCGATGCCTGAGGTGATCTGCACCACTGTCTACCAGTTCCCCGAACTCTCTGATGCCGCCAAGGAGAAGGCGCGCAGCTGGTATCGCGAGCTTGGCCCCCATGACGATTGGTGGGATGCGGTCTATGAGGATTTTGAGCGGGTCTGCGAGATCCTCGGCATCCGCCTGAAAACCAACCCCGTCCGCTTGATGGGCGGCGGGACGCGGGCCAAGCCCTGCATCTGGTTCTCAGGGTTCTGGAGCCAAGGCGACGGGGCCTGCTTCGAGGGCTACTGGTCCCACGCCAAGGGCGCGTCCGCGCGCATCCTGGACTACGCGCCCACGGATGCTACGCTGCAAGGCATCGCCGACCGGCTGCAGGCCATTCAGCGGCGGAATTTCTACCAGCTCGCGGCCGAGGCCAGCCACCGTGGCCGCTACTATCATGAATACACCATGTCGGTGGACGTCACGCGGGACAGCCCGACCTGGCAGCTGCCGACCGAGGACGCGGAAGAGATCGTGACCGAGGCGCTGCGTGATCTGGCCCGCTGGCTCTACCGCCAGCTTGAGGCCGAATACGACCACCTCACGTCGGACGAGGCCATCGAGGAGGGGATCATCGCGAACGCATATACGTTTACTGAAAGAGGGCGGCGGTTCGGGTAACAGAGATCAAAGCGCAAGGTTCATTTGATCTTTACAGTAAGTCCATATGGACTATATTGAGGCCAATGGAGGACGCCATGTACGTTGCTGAGAAAATCCGGGAACCCGCACAGGTCAACGCCGTTGCGTTGAAGGCTTACGCGCGCGTGGTTGATGCCTGGGGCCTCAACTTGAAGGAAGCGGCTGGCCTTGCTGACATGTCAGAGAGCACATGGAAGCGCGCCAAGAAGCCGGATTTCGCGGGGGAACTGACCAAGGATCAGCTTCTGCGGCTCAGTGCGGTGATCGGCATCTACAAGTCGCTCGAACTCTACTTCTCCGAGCCGCTCGCGCGAAGCTGGTTCACCCGACCGAACACCGGCCCGCTGTTCGGGGGCAGCCGTCCGGTTGACACCGCCATCGACGGGGGCTTGCCGCAGATCCTCGCGGTGCGGACCTACCTTGATGCTTTGCGTGGTGGGGCATGAAGCAGACCGAGATTTCTGATCGCGGTCTCGTTCGTCTCCTGCCCGCCACCTACCACAAACCGCCATCGCTGCGTGGTCTCGTCGATTCCGATGACGAGATGGAGATCTTGGCAGAGATCGAGGGCCTGACCAGTGGACGTCTACAGGCCGAACGCGGGCGCAACCCGCACCTGGACCCGCGCGAGCTTGCGTGGCAACGCCGGAGCCGCGATCTGCGCATCTATGGCGACAGTCATGTCAACGCCGCCTTCACCTACACCCGCGCCGGCGGAAACCGCTTCAACACAGAGGAGCGAGGTGCCTGGTACTGCGCATGGGATGTGATGGTTTCCGTCAGTGAAGTGGCCTGGCACCGCACGCGCGAACTCGGCTTTACCGGCAGCTTCCAGGACAGCGCCCGCTATGTGGAATTGCTGGCCGACTTCATCGGCGTCTTCGATGACATGACCGGTGAGGCAGGTCATCCGGCGCTGCATCCGGATCCGGCTGTCGGGTATCCCGAGGGCCAAAGCCTGGCACAGCATCTGCGTCGGGGCGGATCCAAGGGCCTGATTTACCCTTCGGTCCGGGCTCCTGCACCGGGCGGGAATTGCCTGGTCTGCTTCGAGCCCCACGCAATTCAGAACGTTCGTCCGGGCGCGTCTTGGGATCTTGTTTGGGATGGGACACCGCACTACTCGATTGCGGCTGTCAGCTAATCCGCAAAACCGTAATTGCCCCGGAGGCCTATAAGGATGGCAACGCCTGATATTGAAAGCCCTGACCGCACCGATCTCAAGCAGATCGACCATGCGCACTTCTTTGAAGCGATGGACTCGCCGCCTTTGCCGACCGAAGCACTGCGCTCTGCCTTTCGTCGGGCGAAAACGCGGTCATTTCAGCGAAACACAGGGCTTGGAAGCGCCGACTGAGTTCACCCGTCTTCGGCGCCTCCCATCGACGCGATGAGGACGGCCAACGCAAAGCGCCCCTCACGACGGTGATGGCCGTGGCTCAACCCAGGAGCTTCAACAAGGCGTCGCGCTGCGCTGCGTGCTTTTCGGGGTTGTCGCGCTTCAGTTTGTTCAGGTTGAGAAGTTTCCACTTCACGGCCGGTAGGTCAGCGGCCTGCGAACGGTCGATCGCCGCGAAGTTAGGCTCGCCGTCCTGAAGCGTCAGGAGGAACTGCCTCGCCTTGTCATCGAGCCTCGATTGCAGATCGGCGACCAACTTGAGGCGCGTCGCCAGAAGCGTAGCGAGCGGGACGGGTGTTCTGGTCATGCCTTCGAATTCCCGCGCGTAGGGTTGCTCGAGATCGATCAGGTTCGGATCGAGCAGCTCATGCGCCGGTCGCGGCGAACTGGCGACATAGATCAGGAAGGTGTGGAACAGGTCCTGCGTCAGGCTCTCGTTTTCGTAGAGGAGTGTGACGTCGTAGAGATCCCGGGGATGCTGCCTGTCCAGGGCGGCGTGCAGTTTTCCCGCGAACAGGTCCTCGAACGAGACGATCTGCATTTCGGCATAGCCATAGGCATCCTCGACGGCGGCAGAGACGGTCCGGATTTCCGGGTCGTGGACCGCGCCCCGGGTCACGGGCGAGGTTTCGATCTTGATCTCGGCATTCCCGAGGCGCGCCAGGAGCCGGGTGGCTCCGCCACCGCCCCCTTGGATGCGCTGAGATTTCGCGCCGCGGATTCCGGTCTCGATGGAAGCCGCGATGCGATCCATCGCGGCGTTGATCTCGTCCAGGCTCTCGGCGCGTTCCTTGATTGGCAGGTAGGTCAGGTCGATATCGACCGACAACCGCGGCAGGTCGCGGTAGAAGAGGTTGATGGCCGTTCCACCCTTGAGCGCGAAGACGCCTTCGCCCGCGACATGGGGCAGTACGCGCACCAGGAGCGCAACTTGGGCTTCATAGATCTCACGCCCCACTTTCGGCCTCCGGCTTCACGAATTCTTCTGGCACCATGATCCGATAGCGCGGGTGGATCTTGCCGCCCTGGATCAAGGCTCGGTCGCCGCTGCCAAGGTTGAATGCCTGCGGGTCGATCCGTTTGCGCCACGGATGATCGTGGCGGTCAGCAAAGACGAAGAACAGGCGCTTGACCTTGATCTTCTGGCACGCTTGCAGGAGGTCGGAAATCAGCCTTGGGCGCAGGGTTGTCAGGCTCTCGAAGACCATGTCGAGCGTGTGGAAACTCTCATGGTGGGGCAACTCGTCCATGGCTTCCAGGATTGCGCGCTCCGGCGTCGACATCGTCAGACCCCAGTCCCATGGCAGGCCAGAATTCTTGCCCTCGATCACGCCCAGCTTCGGATCGGTGAACAAGGAACGGGGGCGGATACTGAAAGGGGCATCCGTCGGCAGTTTGATCAGCCAGTTCGGGACCTTGTCCCCATAGACCCAGACTGGAGCGTTTTCCCCCAGGCGGAGGTAATGGGCATGTCCTTGTTCACCGAGTGCCGTTGTGCTCCCGACATGCAAATCATGACCCATGATATGTTGCATCGAAAGGATGCAGGTCTTCCAGTCGATGCTGTTGGACGCCTGCATATTCGGGACTGGTCGGCGGAAGACACCGCGTGCGATGCGCTCCAGCCAGCCGCGTTTCACATAGTCACGGAAGCTCTCATAGGCGATGCCTTGCGAGACGAGCCATGCCGCATCGACCAGATACCCGGCGGGTACGGCATCGAGCACTTTCTTCAGATTCTGTGACCTTGCGGTGTCCATGATACCTAAAGTGACAGATTTTCAAAGAGATATCTACAGTTTTCTTTGATGAAAATGCTTTTCCTGCGTTATGGACGCTCCTATCTCACCATTTCCAAAGAACTGAGGGACTAGCCCCAAGGGGAGGGAGATCTGAAGACGCTGGGTTGAGAGACGGCTACGACTTGCGGTGGTTACCGAAGGTCGCAGCGGTGCACATCCCGGCGTGCCGCCGGAACCAGACCTTGGTCCTTCGGACAGGAGCTTGACCGAGGCTGATGTCCCGAAGGGCCAGTCTGCCAACCTACAGGTTGGCAGCTGCGCTCGGTTTGCCAAACTATGATGTGGAAAAAAGCTGGACGATCGCACAGAGCGTCACTAGCCGGTGCGGTGCTCACTTATTCCCGTCGATCCACTTCGACATGAGCCGCTTGTCGCGGAAGCATTCGTCTGGAACGGCGCACCGTTTGATCCGCGCGAGTTTCTCAGCGAAGGCTACCTGCTTGGACGTGGGCAGCCGGTCCATGTCCGATACCGGCTTCAGCTGGGCCTGAGCCTCGATCCAAGCGCTCAAAGATCGCCGGTCTTGCTGAACCTCCCAGGGCAGGAGCGTCCGGTTGCGCAGGGCGAGCGACCGCGCATAGGCAATCTGCTTGGGTGTTACGGGCATGGCGTGCTTGGTGCTTTCCACGGTGGAACCCCCTTTCTGGCTTGGTTCTGAACATAGAACATAACAAGAACAAAATCAAGCCAAGCGTCGGAAACACCTTGGTGCGAGAGGGAGAGAGGGGCCGGGAAAGATCAGGTCCGAGGCTGCCCGAGAGAGGGTGTCCGGGCCTGATCCTGTCCTTCATTCCGGAGTTTCCCGATGACCCATCTTGCCCCTGTTGCGCAGGCGTCCTTGCCTGCGCCCCTTGTTCCGTTGGCAGCAAGTCCTGCCCCTGCGATCGTTGCTGTTGCCGAAGCGCTGCAGCCCGATCTGGCGCAAGGGCTTCAGATCGACGCGCTGCGCCTGCGCCGCGAGATGGAACATGCCTTTGGCGGTTCCGATGCGACCGGTGCTTGGGACTGGAAGCTCGCCTATGAGGCGGGCGAGGTGGCGCTGATCCTCTTTCTGCGAAAGTTCGGTCGGGCGCTGCTTGCGCGTGCCGGCTCGCCTGCGGCGCTCTTGCCGATCCTTGCCAAGGTGGCAGGCCTCTTGCCCACGCACACCCGGCGGTCGGAAGAGATGGAGCGCTTTCAGCAATTCAGCACGCCGCTGCCCATGGGCCTTGCGGCTCTGGCAGCCGCGCAGATCACGCCCCGTGATCTTGTCCTAGAGCCGTCTGCCGGGACCGGGCTTCTGGCGATCCTCGCCGAGATCGCCGGCGGCACTCTGGCTCTGAACGAGTTGGCGGACACCCGCGCCGACCTTCTTCGCTTGCTGTTCCCGGGCCGACCGGTCACGGGGTTTGATGCCGCGCAGATCGATGATCATCTCGATGCCTCCTCAAGCCCGAGCGTCATTCTGATGAACCCGCCCTTCTCGGCCCAAGCCAATGTCGATGGTCGGTCGACCGAGGCGACGGCCCGACATCTGCGCTCGGCCCTCGCACGGCTGGCGCCCGGCGGGCGGCTCGTTGCCATCACGGGTGCCGGTTTCGCGCCGGACGCGCCGGCCTCGGCCGAGACCTTCGACCGTCTGACCGAGACGGCCCATCTCGTCTTCACCGGCGCGGTGTCGGGCGCCGCTTTCGCCAAACACGGCACCAGCTTCGAGACGCGGATTTCTGTCTTTGACAAATGCCGCGGCGGCGAGCCGGGCGGCATCACCGCAGACCTGCGCCAACCCACATCCCCGGACGTGGCACATCTGATGTCCCGGGTCACTGCCGAGGTTCCGCCGCGCCTCAAGTGGGATCCGACTCCTGCTGCGGGGCAGGGCCATTCTTCCCCCCTTCCGGGAAATTCTCACCTCACCATCCGCAAACCCGCCAGCCGATCACACGCGACCTCTGCAGCTCAACCGGCGAAACCAGACACGCCGATCGAGGCCGAGGACCTAAACTACGCACTTCGCGACGCCGCCGAGGACGAAGACGCGACACGGCTGTCCGACGCGATCTACGAGACCTTCCGTCTGCAGGCTATCGACATCCCAGACGCCGCATCGCACCCGACCAAGCTTGTGCAATCGGCGGCCATGGCCTCTGTCGCACCTCCGAAACCCTCCTATCGCCCCAAGCTTCCGGCGACCATCCTGCGCGACGGCATGCTCTCCGACGCGCAACTCGAGACCGTCATCTACGCAGGGGAGGCGCATGGCGCGCATCTCTCTGGGTCTTGGACCGTCGATGAGACCGGAGACGTGGTCTCCGCAGCACCAGACGATGCGGCTGACGCCGTCCGTTTCCGCCGGGGCTTCTTCCTTGGCGATGGGACCGGGGCCGGCAAGGGCCGTCAGTCGGCCGGGATCCTGCTCGACAACTGGGCCCGAGGAAGACGCAAGGCGCTCTGGATCTCGAAGAGTGACAAACTCCTAGAGGATGCACAGCGCGACTGGTCGGCGCTTGGCCAGGAGCGGCTTCTGGTGACGCCGCTGTCGCGTTTCGCACAAGGCCGCGACATCCCGCTGACCGAGGGAATCCTCTTCACCACCTATGCGACGCTGCGCTCGGAAGAACGGGGTGCCAAGAAATCCCGCGTCGACCAGATCGTCGACTGGCTCGGGGCGGATTTCGACGGGGTGATCCTCTTCGACGAAAGCCATGCCATGGCAAATGCTGCCGGAGGCAAAGGCGAACGGGGCGATACCATGGCCTCGCAGCAGGGCAGGGCGGGCCTGCGCCTGCAGCACAAACTTCCGAATGCCCGCGTGGTCTATGTCTCGGCCACGGGCGCAACGACGGTCCACAACCTCGCTTATGCTCAGCGTCTCGGTCTCTGGGGCGGGGAGGATTTCCCGTTCGCAACCCGCGCCGAGTTTGTGGAAGCCATCGAGGCTGGCGGTGTCGCGGCGATGGAGGTTCTGGCCCGCGATCTTCGGGCGCTCGGCCTCTACACGGCGCGCTCGCTGTCCTATGACGGTGTCGAATACGAGATGCTGGAACACGCGCTCAGCCCCGAGCAGCGCGGCATCTACGATGCCTATGCCGGGGCCTTCGCCATCATCCACAACAACCTGACCGCGGCGCTGGAGGCGGCGAACATTTCCGGCGCGGCCGACGGGCCGAGCGGTTCGGGCACGCTGAACCGCCAGGCCAAATCCGCCGCGCGGTCAGCTTTCGAGTCCGCCAAACAGCGGTTCTTCGGTCACCTGCTCACTTCGATGAAGACGCCGACCCTCATTGCCAGCATCGAGGCCGATCTAGATGCGGGTCATGCGGCGGTCATCCAGATTGTCTCGACCGGTGAGGCGCTGATGGAACGCCGCCTGTCGGAGATCCCGACTGACGAATGGAACGATATCCGCTGTGACATCACGCCCAGGGAATATGTTCTGGACTACCTCGCCCATTCCTTCCCTGTGCAGCTCTACGAGCCTTTCACCGACAGCGAGGGCAACCTCTCGTCGCGCCCCGTCACGCGCGACGGCCAACCGGTGGAGTGCCGCGAAGCCGTCCGGCGTCGTGACGCGCTGATCGAGAAACTGGCTTCGCTTCCGCCCGTGCCGGGTGCACTCGACCAGATCGTCCAGCGCTTCGGCACCGATCTCGTGGCCGAAGTGACAGGGCGCGCGCGGCGCATCGTGTGGAAGGGCGAAGGGCATTCGGCACGGCTCGTGGTGGAGAACCGGGCTGGAGCCGCGAACCTCGCGGAAACCCAAGCCTTCATGGATGACGAAAAGCGGATCCTGATCTTCTCGGATGCCGGCGGCACCGGGCGCAGCTATCACGCCGATCTCGGGGCCAAGAACCAGCGCTTGCGGGTCCACTACCTCTTAGAACCCGGCTGGAAGGCAGACGCGGCGATTCAGGGCCTCGGACGCACCAACCGAACCAACCAGGCGCAGCCGCCGCTGTTCCGGCCGGTGGCCACCGATGTCAAAGCGGAGAAGCGGTTCCTGTCGACCATTGCGCGACGTCTCGACACGCTTGGCGCGATCACGCGCGGTCAGCGGCAGACCGGCGGGCAAGGGCTGTTCCGCCCGGAGGATAACCTCGAGTCGCCCTACGCCCGCGACGCCCTGCGCCAGCTTTACCGCCGCATCTTTCGCGGCGATCTGGCCGGATGTTCGCTCGGGGCTTTCGAGGATGCGACCGGGCTCAGCCTGACCGATGATAACGGGCTCAAGGATGACCTGCCGCCGATCACGACCTTCCTCAATCGCCTGCTGGCGCTGACGATCGACATGCAGGCCGTGCTGTTCGCGGGTTTCGAAGAACTCCTCGACCAGCGGATCGAGGGCGCCATCGCCGCCGGGATCTACGACCTCGGGCTCGAGACACTCCGTGCTGAGAGCTTCCGGGTGACCGACGCACGCGTCATCTACACCCATCCCGGCTCCGGCGCAGAAACCCAGCTGCTGACCATCGCGGAAAAGCGCCGCAACACGCCTACCTCGCTGGCCGATGCGCTCGACTGGCTGGATGACCCGCAGGCGCGGCTTCTGGTCAACAGCCGCTCGGGCCGGGCTGCCGTGCAGGTTCCCGCCACCAGTCACATGCTGGACGATGGGACCATCGAGCCGCGCCTGCGCCTGATCCGCCCGCTTGATGCCAGCACTGTCCCGGCAAAGATCATGGAGGACACCCACTGGCTCGAGGCCGACCGTGCAGCCTTCTCCGCCGCCTGGACCGGGGAACTTGCCGAGGTGCCGGAGTTCTCCGAAGCCACGCTGCACATCGTCGCAGGTCTGCTGCTGCCGATCTGGAAGCAGCTCCCCCAGGATGAAACCCGCGTCTACCGCCTGCAGACCGATGACGGGCAGCGCATCATCGGCCGCCGCGTCTCGCCTGCCTGGGTCGCGACCACGCTGGCCGCCGATGCGCCCAAGCTCTCGGCCGCGCAGGTCCATGCACTGGTTCTCGAAGGCAAGACCGTGGTGCGGCTCGCCGAGGGTATGGAATTGCACCGATCCCGTGTCATGGGCGTGAACCGGATCGAACTCTCGGGCTTCTCGGAGGCAGCCAAGGATCGGCTCAAGGCCGATGGCTTCTTCTCGGAGATCATCAGTTGGAAGCTTCGGCTGTTCTGCCCGACCGACGCCGATGGCGTCGCGATACTGGATCGTCTGCTTGCACGTTGTCCTGTCGCGAGGCTACATGATCGCGGAGGTTGTTGACCCATGTATTCCGAGACCGAAGACCTCGTGCGCGATCTGGCAGAAAATGCCGAAGGCGTCTGTCGTGCCTACTTGTCCAAGGGGAGGCGGGAAGGATCCTACTGGATCGTCGGCGATCTGCAGAACCACCCCGGCCGGTCGCTCTTCGTGCGGTTGACGGGCCCTGCGTCGGGACCAGGGGCAGCGGGCAAGTTTACGGATGGGGCCACAGGCGAGCATGGCGATCTCCTGGACATCATCCGCGCCCGGACGGGGATCACGCGCTTCCCCGACCTTCTCGCCGAGGCCCGAGCGCATCTTGGCCGTCCGCAGCCGGTCGTCCCGGATAGGCAAGAGCCGAGGAAGGCCAAGTCACCCGGTGGCACTCCTGCGGCGGCGGCGCGCTTGTTTGCTGCCTCGAACCCGATCACAGGCACGCTTGCTGAGACCTACCTCCGTTCCCGAGGCATCACCCAATTCGGGGCGAAGGGCGCCTTACGCTTCCACCCGAAGTGCTGGCATCGGGAAGAGGGGCAGACCCGGAGCATCCCCAGACCGGCGATGATCGCGGCGGTTACCGATGGGGCAGGGGCCGTCCAGGGCGTGCATCGCACCTGGCTGGCGCGTGACGGACAGGGGAAGGCGGCAGTGAATCCAAAGCGTCGGGCTATGGGTCACCTCCTCGGCAATGCCGTCAGGCTGACCTCGCAGGATGACATCCTCGTCGTCGGCGAAGGCATCGAGACCATGCTGTCCCTGTCCGAGGCGGCCCCCGGCCTTCCCGTCTGGGCGGCGCTCTCTTCGGGTCACCTCGGGGCCGTTCGCCTGCCGGAAGGGTTGCAGCGCCTTTACGTTGCGATCGATCGCGATCCTGCCGGGCAGCGCGCGGCAGAGAAGTTGAGCGCCAGAGCCTCCGAGCTCGGGGTACCCGTGCGGGTGCTGGGACCGCGGCTCGGGGATTTCAACGATGATCTTCGGGCGAACGGCAAGGACGCGCTGCGCCAGCATCTGGCAGGTCAGATCGGGCCAGAGGATCGGCATCGCCTATTGGGCTGAGCTGCATCCCGCAGGGGGAAGTCTGGGAGTGCGGGGCAGGGGGCAGCATCCCAGTCGTGGCTCTGGATCATCGTCCTCACCCCATCCCGGGCCTTGCGCATACACCCGTCACCCGAGCGGCCTTCAAGAGATGGGCAGGCCGTCAAAGCGGTTGCCCCTGCAAGGTCGGCAGGGAACCTATTTCCGCCGGCGGCAGAGCCGCCTTTGCATCGCGAGACAAATAGCTTCCCTGCCGACCCTCCTCCACGCTGTTCCGGCCCCGGTGAAGCCGGGGTGAAGGGGCAACCGCCCCGACGGCTCGGGTCTGCCCATGAAGGCCGCGCGGGATGACGCGCGGACACGGCAAAACCCGGAGGCAAGAACCGATGACGATCCACACCCACGACGACGCGTATGAACCCGCCCACACCGCATCCCAGACCGCCCATGCGCTCGACGAGCTGCAGCTCTATGGCTACCGCCCCTTCGACGAGCCCGATCCGCGCCCGATGCCGGATGGGCAGCGCCTCGCGGTCGCCGTCGCCGACATCTTCGACGCCCTCGTCGCGACCCTGGAAGACACCCGCATGGAACCCGACCTCGAAGAGGTGCTCTGGGGCCAGGTCAACCTGTTCCACCGCGCCACGGCCCGGATCGAACGGTCGCTCGATGAGAACGAACAGGCGCAGCGCCGCCTCCAGCGCGAGCAGGACGGCTCCGAGGTGAAATCCGTCGAACTCGAGCGCCTGACGGCTGAAGGCCTGACCCTCGTCGAACGGCGCAACTGCATGGACATGATGCGCGATCACGCCGCGACCGAGTTCGTCCATCATACGGGATCGGCCTGGCGCCCCCGCACCGGCTCGATGGTGAACCGCCAGCACATGACCGCAGCCCTGATCGACAGCCGCGATTTCCTGGCCGCCAAGCGCCGCGCCGAGACCGAGGTAATGCTTCCCGCAGGCCCCAAGGTCGCCCTCACCGGCGGGACCGATTTCAACGATCACCGCCTGATCTGGGGCAAGCTCGACCAGGTCCGGACCAAATATCCCGACATGGTTCTTCTGCATGGGGGCAGCCCCAAAGGCGCCGAACTCATCGCCGCCAAATGGGCCGAGGCCCGGGGCGTGACGCAGGTTGCCTTCAAGCCTGACTGGACCAAGCACGCCAAGGCCGCGCCCTTCAAGCGCAACGACGCGATGCTCGATGTGCTCCCGGTCGGGGTTCTCGTCTTCCCCGGAACCGGTATCCAGGAAAACCTCGCCGACAAGGCCAAGAAGCTCTGCATCCCGGTCATGAAGTTCGAGAAGGGGGCGTGAGCCCCCGACTTCAATCCGGGACAGAACATTGTGGAAACGTCAAACAGCGCTTGATATTGTGGTCTGGAGAGAGGCGCCAACAACATGTTCGACATATCGCAGCAAATGGAAGTGTTCCCGACAACGGTCGATCTCAAGCGGGTCGACCCGTCTCTCAACATGCGGCGCTTCTATCGAATGAGCGTTCAGCCGGACCTGTTTGGCGGCGCAGGCCTTGTGCGGGAATGGGGCCGTATCGGGTTTCGAGGGCAGATGCTAATCGAACAACATGAGGACGAGGGCAGGGCGGTCAACGCTTTGATGAAGCTGTCGGCGACGAAGAAGCGGCGTGGGTACCAGTCGTCATCCAAGATGTGATCCGCCCACCAGAAGACCCCTTTCTGATTGCTCCAGCCCTTGCCGTTCGATGTGCCTAGCTTCGGTTCTTGGAAAGTCCGGTGAGCGTAAAGTCACTTTTTCTTGCCGGACTGACCGCAATCGATTCAAATGACAGATACAAGATATAGGTAGCCTCGCATTCAGCTATCACACATTTGGAGGACGGATGTCAGACGATTTCATTCCATTGTCAGTGCAGGGATTCTCAGCGGATGCGCTTGCGACGGACCTTCGGCGGGACGCAGATTCCCTCAACTTCCCTTTGCTTGGCCTCTTTGGAGAGGTCGGGAGCCTTCTCTCTGAAGTGAAGAAGAAGCAGAGAGACCCGATCTCCTATCGCGCCTACGCGGCTGCGGTTACAGAGGAACTCGGCGACGTACTTTGGTACTTCAACCTAGTTGCTGCGAGGGCGGAAATCTCGTTCGCAGATATTGTCACCAACCTTGCCAGCGATAGCGAGAACTGGCTATCCGCAACGGGAGAGCCGCTCACCTTTGAGGCTTTGCAGCCGTCTGTACTGACCGCTGGACAGTCACCGTCGCCGGCTTTTGAAGCAACCCTCATCGAGTTGGCGGCTGCAACCGGGCTTCTTATGGCCGATCAATCGAACAACGAGCTCCAAAGGGATCGCCGACGTCTCGGACCCCGACTTGTCGCGATTCTCGAGATACTCATTCGCGCGGCCAATGAAGCGGGCGTCACACTGGAAGCTGCGGCCATCAAGAATCGAGCAAAGACGACAGACCGATGGCCCATCCAGAAGGCATACCCGCCCTTCTTCGATGCGGACTTGCCCCCGGAAGAACAGCTGCCCAGAAACCTCAAGATCAACATCTTTGAACGGGAGGTTGGTGGCAAGCGCTACGTCTTCCAGACCTGCAACGGCCTCAACATCGGGGATCGACTGACGGACAACGCCATGACACCGGATGACTACAGGTTCCATGATGTCTTCCATTATGCCTACGTCGCTATCCTTGGCTGGTCGCCGGTCACTCGTTCCCTTTTTCGGTTGAAACGCAAGAGTCGGCCAAAGATCGACGAGGCCCAAGACGGAGCCCGCGCCGCATTGATCGAGGAGGGGATCGCGACTTGGATTTTCGGACAGGCCATGGAGATGGATTTCTTTCAAGACCTGAAGGCCGGGGAGTTGCCGTTCGACCTATTGAAGCAGGTCAGACAGTTCGTTCGCGGCTACGAAGCCGAGAACTGTCCGACCTGGCTGTGGGAAGAGGCCATCCTGCAAGGATACGCAGCATTTCGCTATCTGCGCGAACATCGCCGTGGAACTGTTATCCTAGATGCCGTAGAGCGGCGGCTAAACATCGAGCCGTTGACATGAACACTCCAGAATCCTTTGTCGAAGAACTTGCCGCTGTAGATTTGGTGAACACCTTTAATCCATACAGCGACATCTGCCCCATTCACGATACCCTCGATGCTGCACGTGCTCGACGCGAGAACCTGAAGCGGTGTCTTGAGGCCGCAATGAATGCCCGTGCTGATACTATCTGGATAGCAAGGGACCTCGGGTACCGGGGGGGACGGCGCACCGGAGTACCCTTGACCGACGAAGCACATCTCACGGAAGCTGAACATCTGTTTGGTGGAATAACCCTTGCTCGGGCCACGACAGGACCGGCACTTGCCGAACGTACGGCGACAGTCACTTGGCAGCTTCTCTCGTCAATTGGCAGGCCAGTAATGCTGTGGAATGTGTTTCCGCTTCACCCACACGCGCCAGATGATCCCATGACCAACCGCTCACATCGAAAAACGGAGCGTTCGGCAACCTGGCCATTTCTGTTGGCACTCCTGGAGATGCTCCAACCTAAACGCTTGGTGGCAATCGGGCGTGATGCGGGAGAAGCTCTAGCAGATTTGGACCTTCCTGTCTCTCAAGTCCGCCATCCGAGCTATGGTGGGCAAAGCGAGTTCATTGCTGGAATCGAGGCAATATACAATCTCACAAGTTCGGCCCGGCGACCGGAAACGGCAACTCTGCCTTTCGTTGAGTTTGCCTAGGTATTAGTTGGAGACAGACCATCAATCTCGTCGAGGAGTGCTCGAAGCTCGCCGCGTGTTGTAGTCCCCCCGCAGGTTGATCGAGGCAGGTCGATTGTCGCATGTGACGACAGCACGGTCAGGGATCCAATATTGAGTCCGGCTTCAGTGGCCACAAACGACATCAACTGGCCGAGACCAATCAAGTTTCCGAGTAGCTTTTCGACATAGTAGTGGTTCCGGTAGATCGCTGTAAGTGTGAGCGTCTCCGGATTCCCTGCCAACAGTTTGAAGCTGAGAAAACTGAGGCACTGTCCGCCGTAAGGGGAACGATCAACGTCGCGAGCAGGATCGAAAAGAGCAAGCTCAAATTTGTTCCTTGCCCTGACCGCCGGGTCCCTCATACGCGTGACGACGTCCCAAAGCGGATTGCCGGCCGGGGCGCCGGGCCAATCGACCATCCGCTCGAAATAGTATCCTGACCATCTTTCGTTGCGTCGTACCGTAGGCAGAACTCGGTCGCGAAACCGGTCGAAGAATTCCGGGGCACCATATCTATGATAGAGTGCCTCAGGAAAGATCGTGTTGGCGATGGTCCGGACGGATTTGTCGTGCCGGAGCAAGAATTCATTGACGGCATTGACGCTCGCGTCGCTCAACTTTGCCCCGGCGGTCGGGTCATCGACTGACATCAGGACGTTGTGCGCCTCGTGTCCGGGTTCGCTATCAACGCAACGAACCGCTTCGCGCCAAGTTCTTACACAATCAGGCTGTGGCGGAATGGCCAGATACATCACATTCGTCCGTCAATATTGCCAAGGCATACATGTGCTTAGCCAGAAAATCCTCAGTTAGCCAAGCATACCCGCTCAAACCCCAGGTCGGTCCCCAGCTATTTCGCACCAGAATGACACGTTTCGTCGCCGCTTTCCCATAGCCGACCGCGATAACAGCATGTCGCGGCGTTGGAAAAACCTCGTCACCGGTGATTTGGTCGATGACTCCATCCGATGGCGGATTAAAGAAACTTCTCGTCAGGACTGAAAGAACAATAGCAGGGACGTTGGAATCCAACGCATCGCAAACTCGATCGACTTCGTGGCTGGTCTTCTGACTTTCGCGCCCAAATAAACTTCCGACGGATGATGGGGGGTGATAGTGCCTCAGGTCGGTGGGCAAACGCGGAATGTACGGCCATCCACTTTCCGATGGCTGGCCGGTATCGCGAAGCGCGGCCAGCATGTCGTCGAGAAATGCTCCCTTATATGGAGAGCGCCCGGTACGATTTTGTGCGTGGTAGAAGGCGAACTCACATGACAGAGGATCCCAGCCGCTGCGCAATGCAGCATGGGCGTCGCTGGCAGCAAACGCCAAGCACGTTGGTCGCGCACCTTGATCCCTGACGGGGCCAAATTTCGCCCGTAAATCTACGTCTATCGTCACAGTCACTCAAGCGGCCTCCAGTAGTCTTCGCCGCTCAGCACGTGAAAGGCCTTCACCTTCGGGGCCTGTCAGGTCGAGGTCCAACTCGAGCCTGGAGTAACTCTGATTGTGATCCCAGGGCCGTGTTTCATCCAACACAAGGCGACCTCGGTACTCTTCCGGAGGCCTTGCCGTGACGCGCCGTATTCCAGGATCACCGACGCTGTCTGTTTCGAGCGCTTCGATTTCATTACTGACGATGGCGAATCCGCTCTCCTGCAATTGATGGATGTTCCAGAGGTATCCTCCATTGCTGTGCTCGGTGAGCTTGAGGACGAATAGATCGTTACGACTGCCATCAATCAGCGCTCCAGCGTCGCGTTCGGTAAGTAGCCATACATCGCCCCGGTAGTTTGTCGGTCGATGATCAGCGAGAAGAGCTTCTTTCAACGCCTTTGGCTTTGTCTGCAAAAGCTCGCGGGCCTGCTTCGCAGCAATCATCCTGTAGCGAACCAGGGTCCAGCACAACGCCTCGTAGCTCACCCCAAGTCGCAGACTGAACTGGTAAATCACGTTTGCGCGTCGAAAGTCTGGCACAGTCCAATTCTGCCGCCTCATATGTAGGGCGAGCAGCCATTTGGGCATGAGAAACGCGACTGCGAAAGCGTCGGCTTCGACTTCTTGGTAGTCGTGGCCCGGATCGAAATTGGCTGGCATTCGACGGAGGATACTTGCTTCATCGTCGAGGCTGGGCTGATGGTTCAGAAGACAATGGCCCAGTTCATGTGCGGCCGTAAATCGCTGGATACTCATGGGGCGCTGAGTGGTGACGAGAATCCCTTGCGATGGGGCATTAAGATATGCTCCGAGCAAGCCGTCGAGCGGCCGGAGGAGCAAAGGCACGTCAAGTTCATTGATGAGAGCAAAAACGTTGACTGAACCGCCTGACGTTTCGAGCCGCTCTCGCACGCCTAGTTGCCGGTGTGCTCGAGCCGCCGCAGCTGCTCCGCCGCGAACTGCCTGCGAATAATTGGAAACCACTGGCTACTCCTGGGTTGCGGCCGAGCGGGCGCGCAAGTACTCGGCAAAACGCCCCAGTTCATCCCGGTCTTGCCGAGACAAGTCTGCGGCTTGTCGTGCAAGGTGCGCTACATCTACCGGCAAACTCCCAGCTGCATCGTCTTCTCCGATGAAATAAGCGACCGGTTGTCGATACAGCTTCGCGAGCCGGTTCAACTCCAGAGCCTCGACACGGCGGTTTCCGGCCTCGATCTCAGACAACGCGGTTCGCTGGATCTTGAGGTACTGGGCCACCTCGTCTTGCTTTAGACCCAAATACCGACGTGCTTCCCGCAGCCGCTCGCCCATCTCCTGCCGAGCTTCTTGGTCATCGTCGTTGGTCCGCTTGGCGACGCTCATGCTGACACTCCATTCTTCTTCTTCCACTGCTGTTCCAGCCGCGGGATTAAGTGATCCAATGCGTCTTGCACCGAGTTGTATCCGCCGGTGCGTACCGTCGCATCCGCCGGCGTAAAGCCAAGCACTGGTTCGACCGCGCACAGGAGCTCCACAACTACAAGAGAATCCATCGGTACAGGTGCGACTGCCGCCACCCCAGATGATGCGGGCAGTACAATTCCGTGCATGCTGGCTTCAGCCTCCGCCGCGAGCATGAGCTCGTCACGAAGCACAAGTTCCAGATCTTGCTTCGGAAACAGTTTCGTCTTGGTGGTCGTTTGCATCGTCCATGTCCGAATAGCTGTCGTGAGATCAATATAATGTCGGAAAATCCAACATGCAAGGTCGTTCACCAGTCGCATTCGGGCAGGCTGGAGACGCTCCGAGCTTTTCCGGGATGCGACCAGAGGGGGTATCAGTGCTGCGGAAACAAAGATTTGCCGGACAAGCACCGGTTGTGACGAAGTGTGTCGGGCGCGTTCCCAAGCCCACCAACGTGAGCTCACGTCCTGGGTAATGTTACATAAAACGGATTATTAGAATTTAAGTAAGATCATGATTTTTAAATACTTTCATCCTTCCGATTCAGGTTCAACCAGTACCTCGTATGGCGTCGCTCACCAGTCCGGCTGAGCGCACTTTTCTCGACTAGATCCTGCAGATCGCGGGTCGCGGTTGCGCGGGAAGTTCCGGTGATCTTGAGATAGTTGTCGGCGCTGAGGCCGCCTTTGAAACCGCCAGGGCCTTCCCGAAACATTCGAGCGATGGCCTTGGCCTGGCGTTCGTTCAAGTGGTCTCTGTGACGATCGTAGAAGTGTGCCTTGCTGATGAAGAAGCCGACACGGTCGAGTGTGACCTGTTGGGCCTTCAAGACAACTTCTGCGAACCAGACGAGCCAATCGGTCACGTCGAGCGTTTTTTGATGCTGCTCGAGTTGATCGTAATATGCCTTGCGCTCCTTCTCGATGGTGAAGGCGAGCGAGATGAGGGTCGGCTGGCCAATGTTCTGCGCCAGCGACTTTTCAGCGAGGGCGCGACCCAAGCGGCCGTTGCCGTCTTCGAATGGGTGGATACTCTCGAAATAGAGGTGGCTTAGCCCTGCGCGCGTCAGTGCTGGAAGCGGGCCTGCTCCCCCCGGACCGGTCTTGTTGAACCAATCCGCGTATCGCTCCATCTCAGGCATGACCCGCTCCGAGGGCGGCGCTTCGAAATGGATCGTGGGCCGGTCAAGGCGGCCGGAAACGATTTGCATCGCCTCGGCGTGTTGTCGGTAGGCCCCAATGGTTTCCAACCGACGGTCATGGGACAGGAGCATCCGATGCCAGCGGTACAATGTCTCATGGGTTAGCAGCTCTGCAAAACTGGAGTAGACGTCGACCATCATTTCCGCGACGCCCTGTTCGCGCGGTTTGGCAGGGTAGCTGTCCGGATCGAGGCCCAGATGGCGGCGCAGCGAAGATTGCACACTGAGCCGATCGAGGATTTCACCCTCGATGGCGCTCGTCTGCATCGCTTCCTCGCTGAGCAGTTCGATGCGGAGTTGCTCGCGTTCCGGCTGGCTGACATGATGGACCGCGCCGAGGATTTCCCCGGACGACAGCAGGAACGTCTGCTCAAACGGCTCCAGAGCGGAGGCGTCATACCGGAAATCCGGCCAATCAGGCAGCGTCCAGTTCCAAGCCATGAGTTATAGACATCCTTTCTATAACTCACATCTAGACCACTTCTGAGGCATAGAAGTCAACTCTATCGCTCAAAGGACCTGCGCGATGGGGTGACCCACAAACCGACGCGAGGCCTTGAGCTATGCCTTTTCAAGGTGCGTCAGACCTTGCTGACGCGGTCTGGGGGCCTTCGGATCGGCGGGGTTTTGTTCCGGCGCTTGAAAGAATGGTTCATAGCGAACGTCCGCTATGGCGCCGTCGAACCAGGCAGGCTGCACGTCACCATTGTTCCATTGGTAAAGGTAGCCAACCAGATTCTCAGATGTCTTGCAGAGGATGCGCATGATCGGTTCGCCAGTCAGGCGGGGCTTCATATTCATAATGCGTTCCTCCTAAATGGACCTCGCAACTCGTCACTACTGAGGTCTGAAATTCCTGTTAGCTGGTGTTAGGACTAGGTTTCTGCAACTGCAAGATGAACCGTTCCGGGTGGGCGATAATCCACCGGCGAAATGCAAGTTATCTTTTCAGATAGGTATCTTACGGTTCATGCGGCGATGCAGCACGAACAGCAATTTCTTCCAAGATTTTGTCGATCTCGCCCCATATGCGTGGTTCCACCTGGCCGCGGATCAGGGCCCATTTACTCAAGACGTCGAGGGGGTCGTGGTCCCGAAGGAGGACACTCAGGCTGGCCGCATCGACTGCCAGAGATGTACGGGCCTGCCACTGCGTGTTTCGAGTGCGCCGCTCCTCCGCGACTGGCGCGAAGACCGGCGACAGTTGCCAGCCTTTGACTGCACGGCGCAGGGCGGCACGCACCACATGTGCTGGCTCAACACCACAAGTTTCTAGCGCAGCTTCCTGTCGTTCGAGTGCGTTGACCCTGATGTCGATCTTCCGGGTCGGGCTCAATGCGCGCGCCGATACGGGAGCTCTCAGGCTGGTATGCGGGTCCGAGCTTTCCGCGGTGACTTGGTGCGGCGCCACGGTACCTCCCGGCACAAGCTCTGACTCGTGCCGATCAGCGTCAACGTCAGTGGCTGGGGTGCCTGTCTTTGTTGCTGTGACCTGTGCCTCATCTTCCTTCCCGGGAATCTCGCGGTCACCCTGTTGCAGGGTGGCGGCGTAGGCTGGGTCGGGCCTGGTGATGGTCGGGATCTTCTTGCGCAATCGACTGTCCTCACGCAGCAAGAATATTGTTGAGGATGTCCGTCGCCTCCTCGAGCGCCTCGACGACATGACGTACATGTGGGCGCATCAGCGGGTTCGGATCAGATTGCTTTTCCAGTGCCAAGGCGTGGAGAAGCCCCTTCTGATCCATCTCCTTGTAAGTGTTCCGTCGCATCATGACGGTCTCTATCACTGGAAAACGGGTGAGCGCTTCTTCAATCAGGGCGGCGTCAGCACGGGTCGTTTTCGGGTCGACCATGTTGAGGACGACGTGGTGGCGCGGAAGACTAGAGGGGTCGTCAACACGGGATTTCAGTTTCTCAAACCAATCAGCTGTCTGCGCTCCGACATCGAAATCAGACGTCGACAGCATGACGGGCGTCACGATGTGGTCCGCAAGCACCGCGATGCCGTCTGACCATTCTGCACCGACCCCTGCGGTATCGATAAAGATGAAGTCTGCCGTGCCTGCCATGTAGACCTGATCGATCTGATCCTCGACACCCGCCACGCTTTCGACGGTGGCCGAGCAGAGAAGCGGCGAACTCAGCCCACCGGCTTCCGCCCGAGCATGCCAGGCCCCGAGTACCCTCGTGCTGTCCGTGTCGATCAACATCACTCTGCGTCCGGCGGCGATCGCGGCACTGATCAAGGCGCGCGAAAGCGTCGTTTTTCCACTGCCCCCTTTCCGGGCCATCGCTGCGACCACCACAAGATTTTCGTTCGGCATTCTGATCCTCCGCAAAAATAGTGAATCGCAACGATAATACCAAAATGTCGCTAAACGCATGAGGCGGAGGGGTCAAGCAGAAGTCGGGATGCGACCCGCGTCTGGCATGCTGCGGACGGCGTTTGGCAATGACCGTGCGACGTCTGCCGTGGCGCCTTCAGCATTCGTCGCGGGGCACCACCCACCCTCCAAATGTCGGGATGCGCTTGGCGATGTGCTGCGGACGGAATGCAGGTGACGGATAGCGCGCTCCAGACGACGGGAGGCAGTCTCGCGTATGTCGTTCTGCGGGTGACGCGAGACGGTCAGCACGCGGCAAAACCCGTCTTGCGGGGTGCAAGAGACGGGGCGCGAAAGACGCGATGCGCGATGCGGAGACCGCATCGCGTGGTGCAATGAGCGCGAGGCGCGATCCATTTGACTAAGGACGGGAAATCGCCCCTGCAGGGCGATTTTCTACATTGAGTACAAGCCCTTATGGCCGACTCCACTTGCGTTGGGAGTCGGCGGGCTTGTACGAAGTTGGCAAGAAATAGGAACGTTAACTTCAAAATGCCCCGCCGTCGTAGACTGTCAGAGATCGAGCGATCGACCATCGCCCAGGACCGCCGGAACGGCGTCTCCGCGGCGTCGTTGGCAGCCCGCTACGATGTCAGCCTTAAGTCGATCTACAACGTGGTGAACCACTGGGGTGAGCGTCAGACAGCGAACGGCAGCCGATCGCGGGTTGTGGGGATCCGGGTCTCGGACGACGACCTGCGCCGGTTCGACGCGGCGCTGTCGCGGCGTGGGATTGCGCACCGCTCGGATGCCATGCGCCGCCTGATGCTGGCGGCCGAAGGTGTCTTCCTGCCCGACGACGAGATGTGTGACGAGTTGCGCAGCCTCGGCGCCGCGCTCAACCGGGTCGGCAACAACGTGAACCAGATCGCGCGACGTCTGAACGAGGCCACGGTGCGGGGCGAGAGACTGTCCTACCCGGCCTCAAGTTACCGTGACGTCCGCGCACTTGCCGGTCTGGTCTTCGATCTGGCCGACCAGGTCCAGGAGATGTCGCGTGCGCGGCGCAGCGTGCTGGACCTTGAGATCAGCTCCGCCCTGGCGGGCCTCGCCGTGGGGGATGCGAATGGTGCGGAGTGACCGGGTCCGGGGCATCGACCCGGCGCTCTTCGACCGCGGCTGGAGCCGGGTTTCGGGATCCTGGCAGGGGCTTTCCAAGGGCGCGCAGATGGTTCGGGCCGCGCGCGGCTATTCGCCCGCGATCTTCAAGGCTATCTCGAAAGGGGGCTGCCACACCGGGGCGCAGCTACGGGCGCAGCTCACATATCTCACGACGAAGTCGACCCATATCCTCGACAGCCGCGGCACCCATGACGGGAAGAAGCAGCTCTCGGAAGCCGAGATCAACCGAGTGGCGCGGCGGTTCGAGAACCAGTGGAACGAGCGCTACAGCCCCAAGCTTGGCCATACGTCGCATCTGCTGATGGCATTCCCGGTTGGGACCAGGGGTGAAGAGGTGCGCGATATCACCCAGGCGGTCTGCGAGAAGTTCTTTCAAGGTGAGGGGTCGCAATTCGACTATATTGCTGCAATACACCAAGATCGCGCGCATCCACATGCGCATATCGTTCTGAACCGCCGCAGCAAGGATGGCGAAATGTTCTTTCTCGGGAAGGATCATCACTTCAACTACGACGCCTTTCGCGAGGCGATGGTCGAGGCGGCCCAAGTTCATGGGATCCGCCTTGAGGCGACGCGCCGTCTGGATCGCGGCGTCACGACCTACCGCGCCGAGATCGATGAAATCTACAAGGCTCGCGACGAAGGTCGTCCCCCAGTCGAGCGCCAGAGAACCGGTGCTGACCTAGCGGCCGCTCTGGAAACCGTCCGGCACAACGCTTTGATCTATCGCGGGCTCGCGGCGGAGGCGTCCCGTTCGAATTTCGAAGACGTGTCCGAGGCGCTCGAGAGGGCCAGCACCATCCTTGCCAGTGGCGGTCAGATTCAATCTGACGGAGCCATCTACATGTCCCAAGACGAAGCAGCGTTCGACACGCTGATCACCGAGTTTTCTCAGAACATTCGCCAGATCGAGGCGGCGATCGACAGGGCGCCGGCGGCCGAGAGGCCGGTGATCGAGCGCAAGCTGACCGACGTTCTGGCCTCGGTCGCGCATTTGAACCCGCTCGGGGATCGCTCCGCCGCCCTGGTCGATGCCCCATCCCGGGACGGCATCTATGCAAGGCCGAACTTAAGTGAAGAACACCTCGCGCGTCTTGACGATGGAGAGGTGGCATCAAAGCTGGCCGAGGCGTTGCAAGGCACGGGCATCGATGCCGAGTCTGTGGCCGCGCGCCTGCGGGAGGGGGCAGGCAATGCCGCATTGGAGCGCCAGTGGCTGGCACAGGATCTGCAGGGGATTGCCAAAGCAAGCGACCTCGATCTGGAGAAATCTGCGGACCGGGAAGAAGCGCTCGACCGGCTGGAAGCCGTGCATGTTCGGTTGGGCGATGTCCTGACCGACGTACGCGTCCTTCGCGCGCCAACCGAGATCGACGAGGTGGACAACGCTGAGCCAGCGCTCGGCGAGCGGTTGGCGGCACCCGGGGGTGATCTCGTGAAGGACGGGTCCGACATTTTTGCCCCATCGGAGCGGCAGGCGTTCAGGGCGCTGGTGGCGCAGTTCCGCCGGACGGATTTCGATCATCCGTTCTCCGACGACCCGTCTGTAAGGCGGGCCGGCGCCGTGGAGGTTGAAGAGGCCCGCGTCGCGTTCGGCGCCTATGCGCAGAGATCTCCGCAGCATGCCGAATTGGCCTCGATGGCTTGGGAACAGATGACTGACAGTCGAATGCCGTCGCAATATGCGGTATCGGAGCAGGACCGCACGCTTCATGCTGGCGACATGGACCTCGCCTTGCGGGATCCTTCGGATCATCTCGGTCCGATTACCGAAGAGCTCCGCACCCTCGCCCGCTATCGCACGGAGATGCCGGATGACGAGTTCGGGCAGGCCGTTAGGCGCGAAATCAATCACCTTCGTTCGCTCGGCGCGTCGCGTGCCTATATCAGCGAACGCAGTTTCGAGATCGAGGACCAGGCGCGACAAGACTACGCCGAGCGCCGGTATCTGGTAGAGACAGCGCCAACCGTCATGGCCTTTGTGCGAAACGCCGACGTCGAGGGCCCGCTCTCTGAGTCAGAGCAGCAGGACATCGTCCGGCAGATAAACGAGCGACTAAGCCCCGACGCAATCGACGCGCTGCGGGCCGGTAACGCGGACGTCCTGGACACATTCACCGAGGATCCGTTGCGCCAGCTGGAACTCGCCAAGACCTATCTCCAGAGCAGCGAGGTCACCGCGCATGGCCCAGCCATGGAGCGCGTTCTCGATGCTCTGGCCGAAGAGCAGATCGAGGCGCAGCGTGCGCGCCACGCCGCGGCACATGGTGAGAAGGGGATCACCCATGGATAAAGGCAAGATTGCCCTAGGAGTGTTGAGCCTCGTGCTGGTCGGTCTCGCCATGGGCTATGTCGTGGCGACCGGCTTTGTCATGTTCCGCTATGGGCTTTCTCCCACGCGTTTAGACGTCACCCTGCTTGCCCGCGAATATCGGGGTCTGTCTCAGTCTGCACCGAAAGACTTCCTCTGGGTGAACCTCATCCTTGGCGGCTTCGGCCTGGCATCGCTCATGCTGAGCGTCACGCTTCTGGGGGATGCATTGACCCGCTTCGGGACGACGCATTGGCAGACCCGCGGTGAGATGAAGAGGAACGGTTTCTTTGCCAAGCCCGGCGGCGGCTTCCTTCTGGGCAAGCTCGGCTCCCCGAAATCCAAGCGCCCGTTCCTAGTCTCAAAAACCTTCCCCCACGCGCTGATCGTGGCGCCTACAGGCCGGGGCAAGGGCGTGGGGTTCGTGATCCCGAACCTGCTGACCTACAAGGGCTCGGCCGTGGTGCTCGACGTGAAAGGCGAGAACTTCCGCGAGACCTCGCGCTTCCGCGCCAGCATGGGCGACAAGGTTTTCCGTTTCGCGCCGACCGACTGGGACCGACCGACGCATCGCTACAACCCGCTTGCGCGCATCGCGGCCATGACCAACCCCGACCGGCAGCAGATGGAGCTGAAACTCACCGCGAAGCTCTTCCTGCAGACCGACAATGAAAAGCTGAGCGGGCTTTTGGCCGGGGGTATCGACCTCTTCGTTGCGGCCGGCCTTCTGGCCTTCGAGCGCGGCGTGCCGACCATCGGCGAGATCTATCGCATCACAGCCTCGGGGGGCGACAAGCAGAAGGAATACCTGAAGCGTTCACAGGAGGTGAAGAACAAGTCGGCCAAACTGATCTTCGAGCGTATGGCATCGACCAACAACGACACCCTCACTTCCTACCTCTCCCTCCTGATGACATCGGGTCTCGACACTTGGGACAACCGCGCGATTGACGCGGCCACCGCGACCTCTGACTTCTCATTCCGGGATATCCGCCGCCGCCCACATGCGATCTATCTTGTGGTCGAATCCGAGATGATCCGCCCGCTTGCCCCGCTGATCCGCCTCTTCTTTTCGGACCTGATTGCCTCGCTGCAAGCACAGGAACCCGGCGATGACGAGCCTTGGCCGGTCATGATCATGCTCGACGAGTTTGACCGGCTCGGGAAAATGCCAATCGTCGCCGAGAGCATCAAGACGCTGCGTTCCTACGGCGGTAACCTCGCCATCGTAACCCAGACCATCCCCGCGCTGGACGAGATCTATGGTGAAAACACCCGCAGGTCGCTGCAGGGCGGCGCCGGGGTAAAGCTCTACCTCACCCCGTCCGAGCAGAAGACCATCGAGGAATTGAGCCAGGCTGTCGGCAAGACCACCAAGCGTGTGGTGACCAGGTCCCGCGCTGTTGGACGTAATCCGTTCGAAGGACGTAGCGTCTCGGAGAGGACCGAGGACACCCCGCTCCTGACCGAAGATCAGGCCCGGCGCATGGATCTCGACGAGGTCATTCTCGTGATCGATGCGCAGATGCCGATCCGCGCGAGAAGGGTGAAGTATTTCGAGGACCCGGCTTTGAAGGTTCTGCACGCCGGTCAATCGGGAAGCTTCCCATATCCGGACGAGGAAGGCCTTCGGTGGGACCGACAGATGTCCGAGACTCGCGAGACGGTCGAGAAGCTGAAGCAGGAGCTGCAGGAAGTGCGGGCGGCCGCAGGCGCAAATGGTTCTGGGGTAGCGACCTCACCGGCAACGGCGGAGATGCCCGCATCGAATACGCAGAGTTCCACGGCTTCGCGGCCAGATCGTGCGCGGGGTCGAGCAGCTCGCGCGGGAGCTAGTGGAGGTGGGCCAGTGCAGTTGTCATTTGATCCGGTGGGGCTGGGGCTTAAGGAGCCAGACAGGGCCGCGCTGACGGGGGCTGTTCAAACGACGAGGGCGATACTCGCGGAGTACAAATGATCGAACGTCCCTCTGGGCTCATTTGTGACCGGCTAGACTTTGTTGAACGGCACCTTCCCTTGTAGACCTCGCAAAAGTTGTGCCTGATGGCAATGTACTCGATAATGGGAGGTGCGAGCTTGTTCATCCAACGTGCGGTTATTAGAAACTACCGCTGCCTTAAGCAGGCAAATGTCACCTTCAATAACGAACTGAACGTCATTGTTGGAAACAACGAGAGTGGAAAATCCACCCTCCTTGAAGCGATTCACCTAGCGCTTACTGGTCAACTCAATGGCCGACCCCTACAGATCGAGCTTCATCCCTATCTGTTCAATCTCGATCACGTTCTTGAGTACATCGAAGCGCTAAATAACGGTCAAGCTCCAGAACCGCCATCGATCCTCATCGAGGTGTACCTCGCCGACGATCCAGCTCTTACAAAGCTCAAAGGCAATAACAACACTCTTGGAATCGATCTTCCTGGCGTATCACTCCTAATTGAACTCAATCCTGCGCATGCAGAGGACTTTGCTCTGTACGTCTCCGATCCTTCCGAAATTCGAACGATCCCAATGGAGTATTACTGGATAAAGTGGAGGGATTTCGCCGAGAACGACATTCTAAACTCGCGCGCCATTCCTCTTCACGCGAGCTTGATCGATGCCAGCACGATTAAGAACAATGCGGGAGCCAGCCGCTACGTCATCAACATCGTGAAGGAGAGCCTTACCTCGAAGGAGAAGGTGGACCTTGCTCTGACTTATCGGCTCATGAAGGACCGTTTTCTTGAAGAGCCTAAGGTCAAAACGATTAACGACACGCTCGCGTCGAAGAAGGGAAGTATCAGCGACAAGGTTATCTCTGTTTCGCTTGACACGTCCGCTCGGGCGAACTGGGAGGCAGGAATCATGCCTCACCTGGACGACATACCCTTGCCACTCGTCGGGAAAGGCGAGCAGAATTCGGTCAAGATCAAGCTTGCGATGGAGACGTCGGCAAAATCCCACATCATCTTGATTGAAGAAGCTGAAAATCACCTCTCCTACGCCAGTCTCAATGAGCTAATTGGCCACATCGCGACAAATGCCGGCTCGCGGCAGATATTCATCACGACGCATAGCAGCTTCGTTCTTAACAAGCTTGGTGTGGAGTCCGTCCTCCTGTTCCTCCGTGGCGAGGGTGCGCGCCTGACCGACCTGCAGGATAAGACTACGCAGGACTATTTTATGAAGCTGCCGGGGCACGACACGCTACGGCTCATCCTCGCAAAGCGGTCAATTCTCGTGGAGGGGCCGTCAGACGAGTTGATTGTCCAACGAGCCTACCAGATCAAGCACGGCAAGATGCCATTAGAGGATGGGGTTGATGTGATTGCCGTAAATTCGCTTGCCTTCAAGCGCTTCCTCGAAATTGCGGTCCTCCTGAAAAAGACTGTCGATGTCGTGACCGATAACGATGCTGATGTCGCGGCACTCGAAAAAAAATATGCCGACTACCTAGACTCCGATATCGTCAAGATCCAATACGATAAAGACGAGCAGGCCCATACGCTTGAGCCACAGCTCTTGAAGAAGAACGGCCTGGCAAAGATCAATGACGTCCTCGGCAAGGCCTTCGTAGATGAAGCATCTGCTATCGAGCACATGGTCAAAAACAAGGCTGAGACCGGCCTGAAATTCTTCGAAACGAAAGTAGAGTGGTCGCCTCCGGACTATATCGCCCGTGCCCTCCGCTAATCGCATCGTAATATCCGCCGCCGGAGGCGGAAAGACCACGCGAGTCGTCGATCAGGCGTTGGCGTGGGAGCAGGGGCGGGGTGCAACGGCCCTGATCACCTATACTCGCAACAATGTCCGAGAAATGCACCTCAAGGCATACTCACGCGTACGCACCATTCCGTCCCATGTAGAGGTCATCTCTTGGTACACATTTCTGCTTCGGGAGCTTGCCCGCCCCTATCGTTCAGCCATGCATTCGAGTAGGATTGACGGCATTCATTGGGTTGAAGGGAGGTCTGTTCCTTACATTCCCGAAGCGCGGACCCGCAGTCATTACTTCCTCGATGGCTCCCAGATTTATTCGGACAAAATCGCAAAGTTCGTTTGTCAATGTGACCGGCAAACGGGTGGCGCGATCATGCGACGACTTAAGCAACGCTTCAGCCATATCATCATCGATGAAATACAAGACATGGCGGGGTACGACCTCGACCTTTTGGAGTTGCTGCTAAACGCGGGCGTCTCGGTCACCTTTGTTGGTGACCATAGGCAGGCAACCTTTTCCACGAACAACGCTTCGAAAAATAAAGCGTTTGCGGGTCCGGCCATCATCAATAAGTTCGAGCTATGGAAGAAACAGGGGCTCGTTGAGCTCGAGTACGAAACCCACACATACCGCTGCAACCAAACCATAGCGGACCTGGGCGACGGCTTTTTCCCGAACGAGCCGAAGACGGTTTCGCGCAATGATACGGTGACGGGACACGATGGAGTGTTTCTCGTAGGTAGCGCAGATGTTGGTGAATACGTGAACTGTTTCGCGCCACAGGTGCTCCGGTACTCCGCGGCGACCAAGTGTGATCCCCACGAAGCTATGAATTTTGGCGAGTCAAAGGGCCTGACCTTTGAGCGGGTCCTGATCTACCCGCACGGGCCGGCTCGTAAATGGCTCGCGTCGGGCGACATCAGTCATGTCGCGAAATCCGCGGCGAAAATGTATGTGGCCGCCACACGAGCTCGATACAGCGTGGCCTTCGTCTACGACGGCAAAGTCTGCAATGTGGCTGCTACTAAATGGATGTCCGAATGACCCAAGCTTTTGGCAGGAAAGAATGACCGAAAAGTCTGCGACCAGTTTCGTTCTCAATCACGATCGCCTTGCATCGGCGAGCGACGACTACGCAGCAGAACCGACCTTTAAAGCATGTCTGAATGCGCATGGTATGTATGAAACCATGCGGTTCGTGCTGCGCCTAAGTCCGCGAAATCATGAACTTATGGAGAGAATCGAGACGAACGAATTTGAAACAAGCGCCGCCCCAGCTGATGTAGTGCAGGCTTACTCGACCTACATCCACGAGACTATTCACTGGTGGCAGCATGTCGGATCGACATCGGGTCTGCTGTTCAGCCTCAGCTACCTTGCTCAATGTCACTCAAGCATGGGTGAGCTCAAGGAGGTGCTCGCCTCAGTCGGTGCCAAAAAGCCCCTGAAAGGCTATACGGATCAGATTCTTCTAAAAGAAGGGCACTCCGCGCCGGCAAAGCTCGCGCAGGCCAATACGGCCGTGAACAACGCTCTCGATGTCGAATACTACAAGTACTACGCCTATGAGCCCCGCAAACACGTCCATTGGATGATCAAGGAGAACCACTTCGAGTCAGTGGGGCACGGCTATTTTGTCGTCTACCATCAGCTCGTGGGAATGATCGCTGATACGATCGACCCGGAGTTCAAAATCCTGCCCAAGACCTCTAAATGGCAGGCCGAGGAGCAGCGTCTGAATGCCGCTCAGCATGAAGGGTTTTACTGGGGCTCTCCGGTTCGGCTGCCTGCAACAGGTTTGCGCGCGATTTATGAGGGGCAGGCAAGATTCATCCAGCTACAATTCCTGCACAACACGCAGCAGGAACCGCTCTCATGCACCGAGCTGCGCGACATGGGATACTTCTCAGGGATCTACGTCGAAGCATTCGAGCGCTTCCTCGAACTGGCAGAAGCCGAATGGCCGGAGCATATGGATGATCCGTTGATAGGTCTGTTCTTGCTTGTATGCGACCTGTCGATCAATCCTACGCGTGGGTTGCCCCTAGAGGTGACGAGTTTTGAGGATCTGATTCTTGACGTAGATGTTGGCGTCCGCTTCACGAGGCTTTGCCTTAGCGTGAAGGAGCTGCCGCACCTCAAGCGGTCCATCACTGAATACTCCAAAGAAGAGTACATCGCCGTATCCGAGGAGCTGACAAGCAATGTGGGCTACGATCACCCCATGGAGGGGCTGAGTGCTGTCTTGAAGTGGCATGAAAACGCTCCGGGCCTTCCCAAGCTTATGGAGGAGTATCGCTCGTTTGAGTACGAGCCCATGAATCTTCCAATCAGGGTGTTCCTCTCGCACTTTGTTGCGCTGTGCCAAGATAAGTTCGAGCGCCCCGAGTTCTTCTGCTGGCCCGGCGCCTATTTGGCGGGCGACAAGAACACGAGGGGCGTGCGCGACATATGGCTGCGCCATCTGTCGCTGTTCAGTGACCGGGGTGACAAGGATGGGGTTTATCCTAGGAGTTGGCCACACCGTACGGAAAAGGCCGTCATGGATACTTTTCATGGCTTCTACGGCATGATGCCTCTCTATGATCTGACCAGACAGTGGCTCCTTAAAGACGGCCCCTTTGCCTTCGATTTCCGTTGGTTGTTCGAGAACTACGATCAGACGCAAGCGGAGGCGTGGGGTAATGAAACATTTAAGAAGGTCTATGGGGTTACTCTAGACGACTTTGAAATCGTTCGATGATCAGTGCGAGAGTGTCCGACCTTCTGTGTATCGGTGATCTGGTCCATGCTTCCTGAGAGGAGCAAGGACGATGACGATTTCCAACGAAGTGCTGGACGAGTTGCTGAAGGGCTGCAAGCGGCCTGAGGATCTGCTTGGCGATGCCGGGCTGATGAAGGAACTGAAGATCCGGCTGATGGAGCGGATGCTCGGTGCCGAACTGACCGCGCATCTGGGATATGAGGCCGGAGCTGAGCCACCAGCCGATCAGACCAACCGCCGGAACGGGAGCGCGACGAAGCGGGTGAAGGGTTCTGACGGCGAGGTGCCGCTTTCGGTGCCGCGCGACCGGGAGGGTAGCTTCGAGCCGGAGCTGGTGAAGAAGGGCCAGACCCGGATCGACGGGGTGGATGACAAGATCATCGGGCTCTATGCCGCTGGCTTGTCGGTGCGCGACATCCAGGCCCATCTGGAGGACCTCTACGGCCTGCGGGTTTCACCCGACCTGATCAGCCGCGTCACCGATGCTGTGCTGGATGAGGTTCGGGAATGGCAGCATCGGGCGCTGGACCGGATGTATCCGATCGTCATTTTCGACGCCCTGCGCGTGAAGATCCGCGATGCCGACAGCCGGATGGTCAAAAACAAGGCCGTTTACATCGCGCTCGGCGTCACCCGGGATGGCGAACGCGAGGTTCTCGGCCTGTGGATTGCCGACAACGAGGGCGCCAAGTTCTGGCTATCGGTGATGAACGAGCTGCGCAACCGGGGCGTCCAGGACATTCTGATCGCCGTCGTGGACGGGCTGAAGGGCTTTCCCGAGGCGATCACGGCGGCCTTCCCAGAGACCATGGTCCAGACCTGCATCGTCCATCTGATCCGGCATTCGATGAACTTCTGCAGCTGGAAGGACCGCAAGGCCGTGGCCGCCGACCTGCGCCCGATCTACGAGGCTCCGACAGCCGGGGAGGCTGAACGCCAGCTGGACACCTTCGAAGAGAAATGGGGCGGGAAATACCCCTCAATCGCCCCGGCCTGGCGGCGGGCATGGGCCGAGGTGACCCCATTCTATGCCTTCAGTGCTGCGATCCGGAAGATCATCTACACCACGAATGCCGTGGAATCGCTGAACCGGGTGCTGCGGAAAACGCTGAAAACCAAGGGCTCCTTCCCGACCGAGGAGGCCGCGACCAAGCTGATCTTCCTGGCCATCCGCAACTTCGAAAAGGGCGGGCGCGGCGTCCGGGAATGGGTTGCAGCCCGCAATCAGCTGGCCATAATGTTCGCCGGGCGTTTCGACGCCTGAACGTATCTGAAAACCGCATGGTCCAGATCAGATACACAGAGTTTCAGACACTCCCATCAGTGCTGAACCTAGTCGTTTCTGTAGGAGTTTCAGATGACCACGTCACCAGTTGTTCTGTGAGTGCCACGCTGCACTGCCCCCAGTCGGCGTCCCGCTCTTCTCGACGCCGATGTCCACACGACTTGCAAAAACACTTGCCTCTTCACTGCCCTAGCCGCTTTGCCCTTTCTGCCATTCGGACCACTTGCGCGCTGGCCGTGACCGCAGCACTCCGCACGACTGCGGGGCTCTGCGATACGCCTCGTCCAATAGCCTCGCCAGTTGTCAACGCACCGATCCGCGACCTCCCTTTGACGCCGGCCGTGTTTAAGAGCCCGCGCATAATTCCTGTCGATCCAGCGACAACGGCGGGAGCGGCCGCCACCATCAGGTTCCCGGAGATCCCCCGCACAATCAGGGGCGTTGCCGCGACGAAGCCCTTGGCCAAGAAAACCATGACGAAGAACGGCACCAGCGAGCCGATGTTGGTCGCGGAGTTCGGATCACCGAGCTGGGCCAGCAGCGAATTCGCCATGCCGACGACGGTAGAGAACATTGCTGCGATTACGATGGGGTAGAAGGCATAGCTGACTGTCGTCGAGACCCATCTGTGGAAGAAATCCTTGGTCGCGTCAAAGAGCGACAGTGCGATCATGATCGGAGCGAGGCCAAGCATGAGTGTCAGCATCATCTTGGCGAAGATGAGTACGATGCCAGTCATGAAGCCGAGAAGGCTGAGGAGCACCAGGCCAATGCCGCCGAGGATCGCTCCGGTCATCCAGTTGAGGTTGTTGCCGATAGCGTTAAGGTATTGGCTGAACTCTGTAATCAGTCGGTCGAATTCGGCTGCGAAATAGGTAGCGCCCGCCCCGCCGCCCCCGACTGATGAAATCAGTGCGCCCGCCACATAGTCGAGCCCACCAATGACTGCATTTGCGACAGCGTTGAAGTTGGCCCAGTTGAAAGCGAAGACCCCTATCAGCATCAGCTTGATCAGGTACCAGAAGAAACTTGCCCCATCCATGCTGCGGAACTGGAATGCCATGTTGATGCAGACGCCAATCAGCGAAAGCGTGACCATCAGCAGGACGATCGTGCCGGTATTGCTCGCCACGGTCCCGAACTGGGACTCGGCCGCATCGGCGAGGAAGCCGTCGGCGGTTCCAACCATCCAGCTGACGATGCTCATTACCAGTTGCCTTGCGCTTCGCAGATATCCTGGACGGCGCGGGCGATCTGGTTCTGTTCGTTGCGGAGGGCCAATTGGGCTTGAGTGTGCTCCGCTTGGGTGTTGCTCGCGAACTGTTCCTCGTACTCGGTCGAAGCGGCATCCCAAGACGGGAAGCGCACATCACAGCCGCAATCGCCACTTTCGTTGATCGTCTCCCATGACCGCAACTCGTAGAGACGCATCAACGTCAGCGCCTTGTAGGCTTCCCGCGGATTGATTTCGTCCATCCAGGTCGGGCGCGCCGGACGATCGTTGCAAATCCGGTACTTTTGAGGCGACATATCGACCGTGAGATCGTTTGAGATCGGAGGCGAAGTCTGCGCCACAAGTGGGCCCGCAAGGGCGGCAAGCATGACTGCGAGGATTGGTTTTCGCATCTGGGGGGTCCTTTTTTACTCAGCGGCAACGGAGGGGCTCTTGTTGCCTCTGCCGTCGACCGTGTCGAGGTTCAAATCTGTGGTTTGACCCGGCAGGAAGAACTCGGTGATTCCGCGCGTGCCTTCATGGCGGCCTGCCTGAATGATCACGTCGATCGAGCCCTCAATATAATCGATCATGTCGGCATAGGTCATCGGCACATCCGTTTTCAGGGCAGCGATGGCGAGGCGACGAACAGCAAGTTGTGGGGTCTCGGCATGGAGCGTAGTCAGCGATCCACCGTGGCCGGTATTGATTGCCTCGAGAAACGTCATCGCCTCGCGCCCGCGGACTTCGCCTAGGACGATCCGGTCAGGTCGCATGCGAAGCGTTGAGGCCAAGAGCACATCGGCACTGCGGGCATCCGTGTCCCGGTCCGCGATCAACGTCACGGCATTGGGCTGCTCGGGGCGCAGCTCGGCCGCCTCCTCGATAGTGATGATCCGCTCTTCGGGCGCGATCAGCGAAAGGATCTTGCGCGCCGCGACCGTCTTGCCGGTCGATGTACCGCCTGAAACGATCATGTTGAGCTTGTTCTCGACGCAGAAGCGCAGCGCGGCGTCGATGTCGCCGGAGGCAACCACATTGCGCAGCGCGGCGTTTCGTTCGCGCCGCAGACCTTCGAGGCTGCGCTCCTTTCCAAAGAGGAAGCCGAGCCGGATTGCCTCCAGCGGCAGGGAGGAGAAGAACCGCAACGATATTGAAAACCCGCCCTCGACTGCCGGCGGCTGGATCACTTGCGCGCGGATCGGGCGATCTCGATATAGGATCGAGACCGAGACAATGGGCTTCTTCGTGCTGAGCGTCGTCGAGGCGGCCGAGGCGATCTGGTTGCCGAGGTCCTTGATCTCGGTCTGGCTCAGCGGGCTGCCGAGACCTCGCATGAAGTGATCGCCCTGGAATTCGCCCCAGACTTGTCCGTCGGGATTGATGCAGATCTCGATCGTGTCGTCGTGCAGGACCTCGGGGCCGAAACGGTCGAGCGACGCTTCCAGATAACTTGCAGCCATGTCAGAAAATCTCGAGGTCACGATCGACCATGACCGTGATCCGTGTACCCTGATCGACATGTATCACTGGCCGGATCGCCAGATAGTCCTGCATCACGCTTTGCGTGCTATCGCGCAGGTCGGTGCCGACATCACTCGCAACATCGGCCGCCGCCTCGCTGTTGATTTGACCCGCTGCAGCCGCAGGCAGGGCGCCGATCAAGGAGATCAGCGCGGCGGAGCCGAAGCGTTGCGCGAAACGGGTGTCGACAAACCCGGTGGTGCCAGTACGGCCGAGTTCGTCTCCACCGAAGGCGCTGATCTGCACAGTCTGATTATCGGGCAAGATGATCCGGTCCCATGCCACCATGACGCGCGATTGGGCAAGTGCGACATCGGAGCGGTAGCGCCCGATCAGCCGCGCGCCGCGCGGGATCAGGATACGCGTTCCATCGAAAGAATGGACGTCTTCCGAGACGATGGCGCGGATCGCGCCGGGCAGTGTGCTGTCGAGGGCCGTCTCTGTCACAGCCTGAATCATGGTACCCTGAACAACCGTGTTCGAGGGGTTCGCGATCACTTCGGCACGTGTCACCTGTGCTGGTTGCGCGCCCGAACGAACAAAGGCTTCATCTGCATTCAGACGCGCGGCTTCCAGCGTATTCTCCCTATCCGCACCCGCGCCAATCCCGGAGAACGCGATCATAGGAGACGCGATGCGCTCTGCGCGGGCCTCGGCTTCGGCTGCGCGCCGCCTTTCGAGTTCGGCCAGCCGCAATTCTTCTTCACTTGGTCCCAATGAGGTCGGCTCTGGTGGTACAAGCCGTGCAAGCTCCAAGTCCATGCGGAGCTGATCCAATTCGCGATCCCGCTCGTTCAGCTGCCGCTCGAGAGCACGCTGCGCCTCGGCGGATGCTTCCTGTAAGGTGGCAATTTGCGCCGTCAGGTCCGCAATAGCCTGCTCCGCCCCGCTATCCGCGGCCTCGGCCGGTCTTGCGCGCAGTTCCTCGAGTTCCGCTCTCAATGTCGCAAGACTTTCCATCAGCGCGAGTTCAGACTCGCTCGGACCTGTGTCCGCAGGGGGGGCTTGGCTGGGCTCCGGGGTAGAAATCGGCGCCAGATCTCCGAATCCGGGGCCGCTGCTCTGGAACTCTTCCGGCGCGGCGGTCGCCATTGGTGCTTCTGCCGACGGCTGTAGCGCAGCCCACGCCAGACCACCTGCTGCCGCGATGCCGACGACCCCAAGGATCGCGGCAAGCGGCGCAGGCCGCTTGTTGGCCTTCGCTTTGCCAGTCGAGCCTTCGAGAGCCGCGAGGCGCGCGGCGAGGTCTTCCGTACCTTCGGTCATGATGTGGCCTGTCCTGCGTCCTGGACGCAAACCACCTCTTCGCCAAGGCGAAGGACCCATTGTCGGTTGACGCCGGACACGCGGATGACGCCGTCACTCAAGGCTTGGCTGTTCACCGCGCGTTCCCTGCCGTTCGAATAACGGAAGATGGCCGGCACCGGCGCATTCCGTGCGAACCGGAAATACGTGAAGGTACCATCATCCCAGATGGCCGTCGGCGTGAACTCTTCTCGGGCACTGACCGCATAGTTCGCGTTCGGCGCATCGGCCGCAACCGCCCTGGTGGGTTGCACGCGGTTTTCAGGATAGCGGAACTGCACGACATAATGCGGCGTCTCCCGGGCTTCGACGACATGGAAGTAGTAGGAGCGGCGGTTGGTGTAGACGGTGATGTTGGTGGCGACGCCAGATGCTGTCGGCTTGATGGCGAAGGCACGGCCACCCGGGACACCGTCGAATTGAAACCCGACCGTATCGCCGGCGATGATCGAGCGGATGGTTTCACCCTCACCGAATTCGACTGTGGTGACGCGGGTCAGAGTCGTGACGACACGGTAAACCTGGCCTTCAGTCCAGGTCGCGACGCGCACGCGATTGTCATGAGAACCTGGACGGGGCGTAGTTTCGGCCAAAGCAGTCGTTCCCGCGAACGCGAGAATACTGGCGGCCAGCAGCGCAGAGATTGGAGTGCTAGTCATTCGGAACGGTCCGATCGGATGGCATATTGGGTAACGGTGAAGCCGAAAGGGTTTTGCCAAACATCGTCGATCGCGCGGGTCCGCTCGGGCCGGAATTCGAACATCAACGTGGCAGTGAACGATCCATCCTGTACCCCTTGCGGGCTTGTCAGGCGCTTTCTGAGCCGCACCTGGGCGCGGTTATCGCCAATAAGGGTGATCGATGCGATCTCAACGGCCATCTCGGCCGCAGCCCCGTAACGCGTCGGCGGATAGCTGTCCTGCCCCGATGTCCACATCGCGCGCATGTTGGCTTCGGCCGATCCGGAGGACTGTGCGAGGACACGGCGGACGCGAAGATCGTTGTCGAGCTGGTTGTAGGTTTCGCGGTCGAGAATGTAGCGGTAGATTTGCGCTTCGATCACGGCAGGCCGTTCGGCGAGCGACACGGTTTCAACCGTGGCATTGGGGAGCGCCATCCCGGTCGCGGGATCGTAGGGGACAACCACGGGAGGCGGCGTCTCGACCATCAGCGCGACAGCCGCAGCCGTCAAACAGCCGAATACGCCAAAGCCTGCCCCGGAAATGCCGATCATCCGCCAAAGCTGTTCCCGGCGCAGGGCACCGTAGACAAGTTCCTCTTCCACGAGCTCGCGCGCAGTCATCACCCCTGCCCCACTCATGGCTCAAGATCCGGCAAGGTGAAGTCCATGTAGCGGCGTTCTTCGGCAACGGTGGCGGCGTCAACCACGCCTGCATTGCCTGCGCCTAGGGTTTGGATCGCTTCCAGCTCCCACATCCGGGTCATGGCGATGGCGAGTTCCGCCGTGACGCGTGTGTTATGATCCATCGAGGCTTTGAGATCCTCCATGTCGGGGATCATCTCGACCAGACGTTCCACCCGTTCGAGAGACTGCTCCGCCTCTGCGTGGCTGTTCTGCGCCGCCGCCGACATCACAGCACCTGTGGTTGCCCGCGTGGCCACGCCTTCGGCGCCCGGATTGCCGCTGGTGGCGATCTCGCGGAGTGAATCCTCGTCGAACCCGGCGCTTGCCAGCGCCTGTTCCATCTGCGTGCGCATGGGCCCGGCATTGGGCCCGATGAGCGCGCTCCAATCGCCCGCCTGGATGCCTCGGATCAGGCCGGGGATGTCTTCGAAGTTGGCCTCAAGCAAGGTGTCGAGGTCCCCGCCCATGGCAAGCCCGAGGATGCTGCGCGGCCCGGTGAGCGAGGCATACATCTCGTTCAGCTGATCGAGCTGGCTTTGCAGCATGTCCAGTTGCTCCAACGCATTGTCCAGAAGATCGGTCTGGATCCCGAAATCCTGCAGCATCTGTTGGAGCTGGCGGATTTCCTGAGCTATGTTCTGCGTGTCCACCGTGGGCACACCCTGTGCCGCGGCAGGTCCGGTGACATTGAGGGCAAGCGCGAGAGCGATGCTACCGGCGAAAAGGGAACGGGGCAGGCGCAGGTTCAACGCAAATCCTCCTGACTGAAATCCATGAATTGCCGCTCGGCAGCCTGGGCCGCCGCCAAGGCGATCTGCTCGGCACTGAGTGGCTCGGTTCGGGCGGCCTTGATCCGGGTCCGGATTGCGACCAGCCGGGCCAGTTCGGCCCGGGCATAGGTGTTGAGCGCGATGGCCTCGTGGAGATCCTCGGTCTCACCGATGCGGGTGATGATGTCCTGCACGCGCAGGGCGGCGGCACGGACCGAGACCAGCGAATAATCGCCATAGACCCCGGCGCCATGGGCCGAGAGGCTGAAACTCGCGTTGGCGAGGAGCACAGGGTCGATGGTGCCGAGCGCATCGATGCCGCCCACGGCCGCGAGGTAGCTGTTGTACTGCTGCGGGATCACCACGACATAATGCTGGGTTTCCGCGAAGGGCGGCACACCGCCATAATCCTGCACATTGCCCGGACCGGCGTTATAGGCGGCGAGCGCATGGATGATGTTGCCATCGAACATGTTCAGCATCTGGGCGAGGTATCGCGCACCGCCCGTGACCTGCAGATAGGGATCGTCGTAATAGGCCGGGTAGATCCCGAGATCGCCTGCGGTACCGGGCATGATCTGGGTGAGGCCGAACGCCCCCACGGGTGAGCGTGCCCCGATCTGGAAACGGCTTTCCTGCCAGATCAGCGCCTGCAGGAGGCAGCGCCATTGCACGAGCGAAAGACCTGCGCGGCCGATCCCGGACAGACTATGGGTGTCGCGTGCTGCGCGGATGATCAGCTCCTCGATCCCCTCCCGGGCATCGCCGAACATCCGCGCTGCCGCTGGATTGGTGTCCTCGGGCGCATAAAGACTGGCGGCCGCGCTTTCGACGTCGTCTACCGCTCCCTGCCCCGCCTCGAGCCCCGCCACGGTTTCGGCCACGTATCCAGCGCCAAGCGACATGGCATCCATCAGCCCTTCGAGGGAGGCGAGTTGCTGGCGCTCGATCTCGGCCAGTTCCTCCTCGCGGCTTAGCCGGTCCTGCTGCAGTGCCAGGTCCCGATCGGTCTGCTCAAGGATGGCCTGCCGCTCTGCGAAGAGGCGCAGATCGAAGGTCGGCACGCCTTGGGCGACCGCTGGCCCCGCCGTGGGACCTGCCAGTGCAAAGCCGATCATCGAGAGAGGAAGCCAGGTCCGCATTGGCTCAGCTGCCCGCCCCCAAGAGGACGAAATCGCAGGCCGTGTCGCGGCGCGTGACCTCCGCCCCCATGGTCGAGATCGTGGCGGTGGCGGTTCCTGCCTGCGCAGGAGCCTCGCGAAAATTGAAGCAGTTGGCTTGCGGGGGGTTATGCTGCGCACAGGCTGTCAGGGTCAGGCCGAGCCCGAGCAGTACGACGCTGCGAATGATGGTACGGGTCATGTCACTCTCCAGAAATCAGGACGTTCGCGATAATCGGCGCCGACAAGCGCTTCGCCCTTCTCCATTCCGCCAAGGATGGTCACGAGCGGGCCGAGCGCGCTGAGATCGGCATCGATCACGACGGAACCACGGTCGTCGCGTACAAGCGCGAGCCGCGAGGCCGAGCCGACGCCCAGAAGCACGTCGAGCTCTTTCTCGGTCAGGCCGAGCATCGCGTAGTCAGCGGCGGAAGCACGAATGTTGGGCAAGAGCACCTGCGTCGGCACCGCTTCCACGATGGTCTTGCCGGTGCGCGTGCGCTCGAGCTGGCTGGCATATTGGGTCATCATCACGACGACGGCGTTCTGCTTGCGGGCGGTCACCAGCCAGTTTGAGAGCCGCTCTGCGAAGTAGGCGTTGTCGAGGGCTTTCCATGCCTCGTCGATGACGATGATGGTGGGCTTGCGGTCCTCGATCACCCGTTCGACCCGACGGAAGAGGTAGGACAGGACCGCCATGCGTTCCCGCTCGCTCTCGGAATCGAGGATGCCGGTGAGGTCAAAGCCCGCGACGTCACCGTCGATGCTGAAACTGTCCTCGGCATTGGCCCCGAAGATCCAGCCGTAGCGACCCTCGGCCGTCCATTCCTGCATACGCTCGAAGAGATCGCCTTCGTCATCGGTCGAGACCAGCAGCGAGGCGAAATCCGACCAGTTCCGCAGCCCCGCATGTCCTGCGCTCGCGTTCTGGCGCACGACTTCCTGCAGTCGGTTGGTCTGAACCGGGGTCAGCGGTCGATCGCGGCGCTCGAGGACGCTTGCAAGCCAGTCGGCAAGCCAGGCCTGCCCGCGGGCGTCGATCTCGGTCTGGAGCGGATTGAGGCCCGTGGGGCGCCCCGCCCGCACGGTCGAATAGCTGCCGCCGAGCGCGCGGACGGCCATCTCCATGCCCGCGCGATAGTCGAATACGAAGACCCGCGCACCTGCCCGCCGTGCCATGGTCATCAGGAAAGCCGCCAGGACGGATTTGCCGGAGCCGGGACGGCCGAGGATCAGCGTGTGGCCTCCCGTGGGCTCGCGATCCGGCGCGCCCTGTTCGTGGAAGTTGAAGCGAAAACCACTGCGCTCGGGTGTCGGAAAGAGCGTGATCGGCACGCCCCAGGGGACTTCCCGCCCTGTCTTTCCGAGCGGGGTGCGGTGGAAGGTAGCGAGATCGGCGAAGTTGTGGTTCGTGATTGCGGCCTTGCGGCTGCGCGCCCCTGTGTTCCCGGGATGCTGCGCCATGAAATGCGCCCGCGCCCCGAAGGCTTCCGAGATCAGGTTGATCCCGGAAGTGGCGGAGATGTTGCGGATTTCGGCCGCGATGTCGTCAAGCGCCGTCTGGGTGCGGGCATAGACGGCCACGGTCATGTGGTGCTCGCCGAAGATCAGGCGTTTGGATTCCAGATCGTCCTGCGCGAGTTCCAGTTCCTGGGCGAGACTGACGGCTCCGTCATTGGCGGCCTGCATTAGCCGCAGCTGCCGCTTGATCCGGCCCGCCATGATGTTGGCATTGATCGGCACAAAAGAGTGCGTGACCACCATGTCGACGGGCAGATTCAACTCGTCGAGCATCAGGCTATCGGTCTTGGCGGGGTAGTTCTTCACCGCAAAGATCGCCCCGAGCTTGTCGCCGACGGCACCGTCCGAGAGTGCGATGGTCGTGCCGCGGAAGGTGACGCGCGTATTGGCTACGTCCTCGGCGATCACACCGAGGCGCGACCGGGGGAAGAGCGGGTGCTCCTCGCCCGTGTTGAGTGAACCGAGGAAGCCCAGAAGCTCTCCGGTGCTTGCGGCCAGCAGGCGGGGCTTCAGCTCATCGAAGGAGGACAGCAGAAACCCCACAACCTCGTCGAGCTTGCGCAAGCGGCGGGTGGTGTCGGCCGCATGTCGCGAGCGAGACGCCCCAAGTCCGAACGGCAAGCGGCTGCCGGTCTCAGGTCGCTTCAGCACCGTCAGGGTCAGCGTCTTGTCGCGCAAACCCGCGCGGCCGAGATGCGCGTGCCATCGTTCGTCGACGGCAGCCGCAAACCCCTCGCCCGGAACGGGCGGCAGGGTCACATCGACCGCTTTCGAGACCTTGTGCAGGTAGAATGAGAACTCGGTCCCGACCTGCGCCACGATGCCAGCCAGCAACCCCCCGATCCGGTCCAGATGCCCGTCCTCGCTCGTGGTGCTGTTCACCCCTTCGAGGCGGATGCACTGCATCAGCTCGTTGCCGCGTGTCCGGATCGTTCGGTCGTTTACGAGGCTCACATAAGGCAGCATCATTGAGAGCCGCTTCTCGCCCTTGACCCATGCCGGCAGCGCGGTCAGCGGATCGATGGCGTTCTCAACCTCATCGGCAATTCCATCACGGGGCATAGCTGTCGCCTCCGTGCAGCTTGCGGTTCGTC
>NZ_CH902581.1:68703-95659 GCF_000152805.1 Maritimibacter alkaliphilus HTCC2654
AGGACGCATGCCTGTCCAAAACATCCGGCCCCCTTGGGCTGGATGGCGTTTACGCCGACATCATTGCCCCCGCTGACACCGATTTCGCAAGAACGCACGTCATGGTACACGGCGGCATGCACACTGGCGCCTGCTGGTTGCGGACGCCGGATAACCGGGAAGGTTGGGCTATACGGCTCGCTCGCACCGGTGATCGCGTCATATGCGTCGATTGGCCGGGGTGCGGCCGCAGCGGCTATGTCCCGCCCGAAAAGTTGACGGGACAGCTCGTTGCCGACCAGATCGCCGCGGCGGTAAAAACTCTCAAGGGCGAAATCATCCTCTGGACCCATTCAATGGGCGGCGCCATTGGCTGGCGGATTGCCGAATTGCTGGCCGGCCGGCTCAGCCGTTTGATCGCGATCGCGCCTGGCCCGCCTGGCAACATCCAGCCAGTCGCCAAACTGATATCTCAAGGCCCGGATCGATTGACCATGGAATTTTCTGGCGTTCCACTTGATGTACATCCGAACGGGCCGGTTGTGCTCAGCCATGAGGCAGCCCGCGCCAAACTCATCGGCTCAAGCACGCAGTTTCCTCGTCAACACACCGACAGCTACCTTGCCGGACTGCAGGCAGTCCCACGGCAACTTTTTCTGGAGCGTATCAACTTCAAAGGCCAGCAATTGCGGATGTTGACCCCAAATGCACTGGCCGGGACCCGGGTTTTGATTGTCACCGGTGACAGCGACCCCGATCATCCCCCCGCTGCGGACTCCGCTATCGGCGACTTCCTGACGGAACAAGGGATGATCAGTCGCTTTGTATACTTACCCGAACATGATATCACCGGAAATGGGCACATGATGATGCTCGAACAGAACAGCGATCAAATCCTTGATTTGATCGCTGTTATTATCAACGAGACTCAGAAAACCAACACAACCACAAATTAGCACCGTTGATTGGCAAATTAGCTTCATCGAGGTGCCATTTACCTGCTGTAGCCGCCCGGTCACGCTTAGTGCAATGTGAGACATGACGACCGAACCGGTTCACCCATTCCCGAACGGTCTCCCGGCGCACGATTATGCCTCGCCCGGCGAGCAGCTCCACGACATCAGCAGCGCTCTGCGCGAACCAGTGGTAGATCCACACGGCGAAAGCGACGACTTCGCGCGGGAATCTGTAACTTCTCAGGCAGAGCATCTTAGCTGGTTTCTTCACAACGACCGCCTAAACTCCACCGCTGGACACGGCAAGTTGGCAATGCTGACCGGATATACACGCAAGTTGACCGCGTGAGACCGACGCACGTCCCCGTTCCACGTGGCCTGCCCCTATCGGGTGGTCCGGTATCAATCTTAGTGCATGACAGGTATCCGTGCCAATGCGGATGCCTGCGGCGGGGCTGATCCCCGCCGGCGAGACGGCCAGTGGACAGCCTCCGGCGCCGGCGGCCGATATCCGAGCGATGAGTGAGGCCTGACCGTATTGTAGTGGACCCGCCATGCCTCGATCACGGCGCGAGCCTCCGCCAGGGAGTAGAAGATCTCGCCATTGAGCAGCTCGTCACGGAGCTTCGAGTTGAAGCTCTCGCAGTAGCCGTTCTCCCATGGGCTGCCGGGCTCAATGAATGCCGTCTTCGCGCCCACCGCGTCGATCCAGTCGCACACCGCCTTGGCGATGAACTCTGGCCCGTAGCACGCCAGGAAGAATCGCTGTTTTTAAGTTATGGCCACGCGCGCAGGCCTCAAATAGCGCAGCGTGTGGCCATAACCGGTCTCAGGTCTCAACAGTGGTTTTGCAGAACCACACCGCTGAGGAGACCGGCTATGACCGCCACCCATTCTATCGCGCTGTTGATTTCCACCCAGAACTGACCCGGGAGTGGAGTGAACCCCATGGACTGGACCACGGAGGGTCTCCGACCTAAGCCGCCTCGCGGGCGAGTTGGGTTTCGAATTCCTCGGGGGAACGGTACCCGAGTGCTGAGTGCAGTCGTTTTGCGTTGTAGACCTGCTCGATGTACCGGGGCAAGCGGGCGGCGACATCGGTGAAGGTCTCGTATCCGGCCCGATAGACCTCTTCGACCTTCAGCGTCTTCATGAAGCTTTCTGCCTGCGCGTTGTGATAGGGGTTCCCGACGCCGCTCATGGAGCCTTGGAGGCCTGCATCTGCAAGGGCATCGCGGTAGGTCTGAGATGCGTATTGGCTGCCGCGGTCCGTATGGTGGATGCAGCCCGCCGGAGGAGCCCTGTTTGCCACCGCCGCGCGCAACGCCGCCAGCGCCAGAGGCGTGTCGAGGCGTTGTGACAGAGCATATCCGACGACCTTGCGGCTGCAGGCATCGAGGATAGCCGCGAGGAAGCAGAAGCCGGTCGCTACCCGGATGTAGGTGAAGTCCGCGACCCATATCCGGTCAGGCCGATCCGGGATGGCGTTGCGGTAGAGGTTCGGAAAGATAGGCGAGTCGTGCTGGCTGTCGGTTGTCCGCACAAAGCGCCTGCGGGGCTTTATACCAAGTCCGGCCAGCCGCATGACGCGGGCTACCCTCTTGTGATTTATGATCAATCCGTGACGCTTCAGTTCGTGTGTCACACGCCGGTAGCCATAACAGGGCAGTTCATCCTGGATGTCTTCGATGATCGACGTCAGCTCGGCATCCGACAGCCCTTCGGGTTTGGCAACCGCGCGATAGTAGTAGGTGCTGCGCGGCAGGTTCATGGCTTTGCACCCCCGCCGGATGGAGCAGGCGCGGGGCCGCTGATCACGGATGATCTCTCGCTGCCGTTGACGGTCGGCATCCGCGGTGTTTTTTTGGCAAGGTCCAGCTCCATCGTGAGCTGGCCAACCTTGCGCTCCAGTGCGGCGATGCGGACCTCGTACTCGGCGATTACGCTGGCCTCGGCTTCTTCATTTGTCAGCTCTCCCCGGTCGAACTGCGTCAGCCAAAGCTGAATGAGGTTGGCAGAGAGGTCATGGCTGCGCTGCGCATCGCGGCGTCCGATGATGCCCGCCCTTATGTCTTGGCAAAGCTGCAATTTGAACGGTGTCGAATGTCGACGGTAAGGACCTCGGGACGTCATGGGGCTTTCTCCATGCAAGGCCCGTCCAGCGTATCAGATCTTCAGCCCCCGTGGTCCAGTCCATGGGGTTCACTCCACTCCCGGGTCAGTTCTGGGTGGAAATCAACAATATGACGTGTCTCCTGAGATTGCGGAGGCGGTAAAAGAAAAGATGAGTGCGGAGGGCAGGGATGTCGAAGTTGAAACCACGTGAACGCGATGCAATCGTGCAGGCGCTTCGGGCAGGGGTCGTGCCCAAGCTCGGCCTGCGTCACATCCAAGTCGGCCGCGTCCGCGAGATTGAAGAGCTCGTCAAGGACATGGACCGGATATCCGATGGCGGATCGGCGATCCGGTTCATCATCGGAGAATACGGATCGGGAAAGACGTTCTTCATGAATCTGATCCGTCTTGTCGCGCTTGAAAAGGGTCTGGTGGTGATGTTCGCGGACCTGGCGCCCGACCGGCGCATTCACGCGACCGGTGGTCAAGCTCGAGGCCTCTATGCAGAGATGGCCCGAAACCTGTCGACACGGACAAAGCCAGATGGCGGGGCCTTGGCCAGCGTGGTGGAGCGTTTCGTCAGCCAAGCACACCGCGATGCTGAGGAACGCGATGCGCCCACGGGGTCTGTCATTCGTGAACGCCTTGGTCACTTCGAAGAGCTCACCGGGGGGTTTGAATTCGCAGAGGTGATCCGGCGATATTGGGAAGGCCATGAGACCGGCGACGACGAGTTGAAATCCGCTGCCTTGAGATGGCTGCGTGGTGAATTCGCCACACGCACCGACGCGCGCAAGGCGCTTGGAGTGCGAACGATCATCGACGATGCCAGTGTCTATGACCATCTGAAGCTGATGTCGGCATTCGTGTGTGAAACCGGTTACAAAGGCTTGCTCGTCGGCCTCGACGAGATGGTGAACCTCTACAAGCTGACCTCGTCGCAGGCTCGCAATGCAAACTACGAACAGATCCTCCGTATCCTGAATGATGTGCTGCAGGGCAGTGCCGAGAACCTCGGATTTCTCATGGGCGGCACACCGGAATTCCTGATGAACACCCGTCGAGGGCTTTACAGCTACGAGGCCCTCCAGTCGCGTTTGGCCGAGAACACCTTCGCGCGAGACGGGTTGGTTGACCTTTCAGGACCTGTTGTCCGGCTGGCCAGCCTGACCCCTGAGGACCTCTTCGTTCTTCTGGCCAATGTCCGGCGGATCATGCAGGACGACGCCGGTGCTCTGCCAGACGATGCGCTCGAGGCCTTCATGGCGCATTGCTCGGACCGGATCGGTGAAGCTTACTTCCGCACCCCGCGCAATACGGTGACGGCCTTCGTGAACCTGCTTTCCGTGCTCGAGCAAAACCCCGGTGTCGAGTGGAGCGACCTAATCGAAAAGATCGAGGTATACGAAGACCGCGGCGAAGACATGACCGAGGTCGACGCGTCGACTGGTACCCAAGACCCCGGTGATGATGACCTGATCAGCTTCAAGCTCTGACGCCGATGAGCAATGCGTTCGACAAGCTGGCGAGGCCTGTGCAGAAATGGATACGCCAGCAAGGATGGCGCGAGCTTCGCGACATCCAGGCGCGATCCATCCGGACGATCTGCGAGACCGATGCCGATTTGATCGTTGCGGCTTCCACGGCGGGCGGAAAGACCGAGGCGGCGTTCCTGCCGTTGATTTCACAGGTGCTTGACGAGCCGTTCGGCGGCATCGGCTTCGACCTGCTTTATATCGGTCCGCTGAAAGCCTTGATCACGGACCAGGCCATGCGGCTGGAGGGCATCTGCCAGGAAGCAGAGCTGCCGGTTGTTCCATGGCACGGGGATGTTTCTCAATCGATCAAGACGCGCGCGCTGAAATCTCCAAAAGGGATCCTGCTGATAACTCCAGAGTCCCTTGAGGCACTGTTCATTCGTCGCGGTTTGGAAATTAGCCGCCTGTTTGGGGCCACGCGCGCGGTCGTTATCGATGAGTTGCACACGGTTCTAGATAGCGAACGCGGTGTCCAGCTCCGTTCGTTGCTCACAAGGCTCGAGCTCACGATAAAGCGCCCACTCCGTCGGATAGGTCTGTCAGCTACGCTGGGCGACATGGACCTCGCCAAGGCCTATCTTCGCCCTGACGCTGCAAACGCTGTCCAGCTCATAGAAGCAGATGGCGGCGAGGCTGAATTGAGGCTCCAGCTTCGCGGCTACGTATCAGGCGATGAGGATGAAAACAGCCCATCCGCAACGGATGCCATCGCAGCCCATCTGTTCAAGCACCTTCGAGGCAGCGACAACCTCGTCTTCGCTGGGGCGAGGCAACGAGTCGAGATCTATGCAGATCGGCTGCGGGAACTCTGCGAGAGGGAACATCTGCCGCAGGAATTCTATCCTCACCACGCTAGCCTCTCCCGCGAACACCGAGACTTCGTGGAACGCCGCTTAAAGGACGCCGCAAAGCCGACAACTGCCGTCTGCACGTCGACGCTCGAGCTTGGAATCGACATCGGTGATGTGACCTGCGTGGCCCAAATCGGCGCGCCATTCAGCGTCGCCGCGTTGCGACAACGTCTCGGCCGGTCCGGCCGACGCGAGGGACAACCAGCCGTCTTGCGGCAGTATGCCGTCGAGACTCAGTTGACGCCAGTAAGCAGCTTCGTTGATCGTCTTCGCCTTGGTTTGATCCGGTCTATCGCGATGATAGACCTGTTTCTTGAGGGGTGGTGCGAACCGCCAAGACCGCAGGCGCTTCATCTTTCGACGCTCGTCCATCAGATACTGTCTGTCATTGCACAACGCGGAGGTGCTTCTGCCAGTGTGGTCTACAGAACCCTGTGTCGCGAGGGCCCCTTCCGCAAGGTCACAACCGAAGTTTTCGCGGATGTGTTGCGTTCGATCGGTCATACCGAAACCGGTTTGATCGAACAGTCCGGAAGCGGACTGCTACTCTTGGGACCTGCAGGCGAAAAGCTGGTCGAACACTACAGCTTCTACGCAGTGTTTCAGACGCCTGAGGAATTCCGCTTGGTCGCAGACGGGAGGGATCTTGGCACCCTGCCGATTGACAATGTTCTTGCCCCAGGGATGCTTCTGATTTTCTCTGGGCGGCGGTGGGTGGTTCAGGAAATCCATGACCGCGAGAAGGTGATCGTGGTCAAACCCGCGAAGGCGGGCGTGCCTCCTGTCTTTGGCGGTGATCCTGGTGACATTCATGACAAGGTGATTGATCGAATGTTCGCAGTGCTCGAAGGAGGCACCCAACCGGCATACATGGACGCGGTTTCTCTAAAGATGCTAGACGAAGCGCGTGCACATTATGACCAACTTGGGTTTCGAGCCACAAATATCCAGGCTCTCAGCGAGCGTACATCGATCATCGCAACGCGAGTGGGGACGGTTAAGACGTCAACCCTGGCGCTCGCACTTAGAAGTGAGGGATTTTCAGTCGAGCAGCATGACGGGTTTCTGCTGGTGGAGGTCGGCGATGAAACACCTGATCTTCGAGCACTCCTGGCCGATATTCGATCCGGCGAACCTGTCGATTTGTTCGCGGGAGCAGGAAACCTGATGTCGGAGAAGTTTCATCCATATCTGTCTAGCGCGCTTCTAGTTCTGGACGCGGAATCCTCAAGGTTGTCGGTGCGGGCGCTTCCGGATGTGGTCGCAGCTATTGTTCGAAAAGGATCCTTAAATTGAACGCTACGTCCGCCCCAAATCTGCTGTCTTCACTAGTAAGGCCCTATCTGCCCCAAGGATTTGACGCAAAGGGCGGACAGCTGCCGTTCGCTGCGACCTGAACGAACGGCGGCTCTGGTGCTGAAGCGGATATGCAGTTCGGGCGGCTCCGCTGCCACAGCGACCGACAGTCCCGGACCTAACCGCCGATTGATCTCCTCATGAGCAACGTCCGCTTTGCGCCCAATCTCAGTCCTTCTAGCGTCCGGTGCTCTTCTCCTAAGACCTGTCGCCTAAGGCCGATGTCAGGCGCGTTCCAACATCACTGGCCAAGCTGCAAAATAGTTCGCAGAACGGTCGACAATGACTTTCCGGCTGCTCCCCATCGCCTGACTAGCGGCGCAACCACTCGTCGCGGATCTTGTCGATCGCAAGATCCTTCCACTCTTGCTGCCAGAGGTCCCAGTAAGGAATATCAGTCGATGCTGGAGCCACCGTGCATTTCTCGATTTGGACTACAGACGGTAGGGCGACAGCCTCTCCGACGAGCAGCGCTTCGCCCTGCTTAAACCCGGGCATCTTGTCGATAAGCGTTCCCAGCGAGTCTGGCAGCAACTTGCGAACGTAGCCTTGGTCGACCGGATTGGTCAGGCGCATTGCGATGAAATTGTTGCATTGTGAAAAGATCGTCTCCGAAATCTCTGAGGGCCTCTGACTCGCTAGGAGCAGGGTGACACCATATTTACGACCCTCCTTGGCAATGCGCTCGATCGACATTTTCGACGCTCGGAACTTTGAAAGTTCGCTAGTCGGCACGTATTTGTGCGCCTCCTCGTAAACAAGGAGGATCGGTGCATCGTTGTTGATCTCTTCCTTCGGATTGGCGGCACAACGCAGCCGCTTATAGAAATAGCCATGCTCGAAAATCAGCCGCGAAATCAGGGAGACCGTGATGCTCAGGACCTCGAACGGGACGCCGCTCAGATCGATGACCGTAACGTTGTTATGCTTGTCAGCGCTATAGCCGAGAATGGATCGGAGCGTTTCCTCAAAAGAGATCGATTTAGAATTCTCGCCAAGGAAGAAGTCGAGGCGCCGATCATTAATCTTGTTCTCGAGACGATTCACAAAGTTGGTCAGCCGCCCATGAAGGCTACCCTGCGTGAGTTTCGGTTGTCCGGCCTTCGCCTTGTTACTAGCAGCATACACCTCGCCGGTGTCGACCATCTCGGTGTTGAGAAGGTTGGCATGATCCAAAACGTAGCGAATGTCGAACGGGAGCGGGGTGTCCAGATGGATCCGGTTCCTTTCGTCGTCATTTCCCGTAAACTCAGCCTTACGGCTTTGGATCACGGCATCCTTGAACACGTTGCGCTGATTGTGGTCATTCGCCTCGGTATCGAGAAAGAACTCTTCCAACTCCTCGCCGCTCAGCATCCAGTAGGGGAGAACCAAGCTGGTGCTGTCGATGAAGTTCGCCTCCGGAAAAGCCGCACGATATTCCGAATGGATATCGAATATGATCACGTGAGAGTTGTTGAGCGTATAGTCGCCCTTGGCGCCAACCGCCTTCTGAATGATCTCGCGACGTGTGCGACTTGCCAGAGCCCGTAGAACCGACCACTGCGATATGCTGTGAGATTATCCGTCGACAGGAACCTCGACCTCATGTCGTCGCGAGGTTCGAAAAGCAGAAGCGATCCTTCACGGCTAGCGAACTTCCATAAATCAGTCGGATATCGTCGATCGTCGCCGGTGAACTGTCTTTGGTGGGATGGCGAGGGCGTCGCCCCCGCGCTCAAACTTCTGATCGCGCAGAACGCCGAGCGGGAAGGCCTCGATCACGTAGTCTTGGCTGCCGTCATCGCGCGCCTGAATCTGAAAATTCTCAATGATAGCGACCAGAACCGCGTTCTCATTGTCGGCGATCTTCAAGTAAGATCCGACGCGGAGAGACTCTTCAGCGATTTTGAAATTCTCGAGGTCATCGACAACAATCTTGACCTTGTTTGGAAAGACCGCGACTACTTCCGCTTTTACATCACTCATGTCATCTCCTAAATTATCTTATTGATATCTTCGTATTTTGGAACCTGGAACCGGGTATGGTTGATGGCGACATCACCAAAGTCTTCAACCGGCTCACTGCTATAGAATTCGTATATCTCGCGTGAGCGACGGAATGACAGAAAGGTCTGCCGCGCCTCTGTTAGATTGCAGAATAGCCTCAGTGCCGGGCCGGCAACGGACGCGCGGCGGGAGATAGACCCGGCGTCGAACTGGGCCCCCTTGAAATCGTAGCCATCGACGAAGAGAACGTCTTCGTTGTGTAGCTCCTGTTTTAGACCGACAAGTTCGCTTTCGCCGATACCGACGAGCAGAACGTAAGGCGAGAAGGGCTTCGCGTCGCGCTTGGACAGCTTGGAATATTTCCGGGATATGGTCTTCAGAAGCATTTTAACCGTGCTTCGGCTATAGCTTCTACCAGCCAGATGGATGATGAAAAGCCGTTCCACAGGGGAGACGTTGACGCCACTTGCGAAGAACTCTTTGCGCAACTCAAGATAGTATTTATCCATACCGAGCTTAGCGATAAACCACTCATCAAAGAGATACGATGATGTGTCTATTCGCTTTACAAAGGCTTTTCTTGTTATGACCCGCCGAGCCTCCTCCGATTCGGTGGCCAGTTCTTTGATAACCCGCAGGGCGCTGTTATAATAAAAGAACTCAGCCACGAACGGCGAGCACTCAAATTCTTCTGCCAGACTCTCGATGATACTCCGAAACTGATCGTCGAATTTCGCCGCGTTCACGTCGATGGATAGAAGTTTCAAGAAGCCTTCAAGCTCGGCGTCACTGACACCCAGCTCTTCATGCTTTCTGATCGTTTTCCCCTTCGATGTAGTGGTGAGAAAATTCGACTTGAGGAATCCGATATCGAAAGGGAGCGCGAGCTTGTTCTGCCCAGACGCAAAATGCCCGCTAAGCTGATACTGGATCTCTGGCCGACCGGCGGTGAGGCCCGATTTGTAGTGTTCGAGCATGAAAAGGATCGCGGGCTTGATAACAGAATGGTTGTACTCGGATTTCTCATAATATTTACACTGGACGGCGGTTGTTTCCGTGGCCGTTTGGACGTCAATGTCCTCGATGCATTCGATCGCCACAGAGTCATTATCTCCGGTTAGCGCGAGGATGCTGAGTATAGAGCGGTCGAACTGATAGAAATAGCCAGTAATCGTGGAAACCGCGCTCCGATCGGTCATCATTACCCCCTGTGGAGATCCGCGGCGCGGACGTCACGTCTGCCCTTGTTCGCCATAGAAATACTCATTTTCGATCATTCCTTTTTTTCTACGCTCGCATATCGGAGATTGATGACATCATGGTCGCAACACGATCCGATTTCCAGCGGCATGTCTGAAAGTGCGCCTCAGCAGGTTGGCCAGGGAGCGGAAATCCATGGTCACTGATGTAAGCGACTGGCTCTGGTGATCAGATGTCGGGAATGACGGCCATCTCAATCGGGGGACCGCCAAGCGAACAGACAGAAGACGACCCCAAAACGGTCGTTGGTCGGTGCTACCGCGAAAGGCAATTCCCCGCCCTCGGTGTCAGCGCTCGGTCGCATGCAGCGCTTAACACGAATGTCTTGAGCGGGGCTGAGACCGGTCATCCGTTGCTCCTGGCTCGAATGTCTCTTGAGGGCCGAGGCTGCATGGAAGCTCTTATTTCCCGAATTCGTGAAGAATGGTTCCCTTGCTGGCCTGCCTGTGGCGGCCCGCATTGGAACAAACTTACACAGGTGCGCCTGTCCAAGAATATCGTTCCGGGGCAGGCAATGTTCGATCGAGTTTCCACACAGCCTCGGCCGAGAGCGAACATCCCGAGTTGGTCGACCGCGATGATGAGATCCAGTTCTGAGGAACGGGTCTCCCCTCAGACCCAGCGGAGAAACCCGCCAGACTGAAGGCGTTTCGCGCCTGCCGGTGCCCGCCGAGTTGGTTGTCGAAGCCGCGCAGGCTAAGGAGCTATCGGTTTCCACCCCTTTCTTCCACGATGCCTTTAATGCGGTAGGCATCAAGCATCATGCGCGTATATTCGGCCGTGCTCCGGGTCATAGTGCCCAAACCTGGCCATGCGAACAACGGATCCGACCAAGTAACTTCCAACTCAATTTCGATCCCAAGCAGTGCGGCCACTTTGATCGCAGCGGTCGGCTCTTTGTCCTCGGGCCAGTAGTGATCCTCGAGGGAAACAATCACCTCGAGATCGTCATCAACCCAGATCTCGGCCAGACTCGCTCCCATTCGCTCGCTGGCACTCGCGGCATCCTCGAACAGGGCTGATCGGATCAGATGGGTCACCTGGTTCTTGTTGAGATCAAGCCTAGGCCGCGGATCAACAACTGACACGATGGGTTCAATCTCTTGCTCTTCGGCGCGGGATTGGACTGGCGCTGGCTTTTCATCGTTCCGTACCAGCCAGAAGGCTTCTGGAAAGATGTTGATCGGTGAAGCGCCGCAGCCGGGGCAGTGCCATTGGTTTCCAGCGATCTGTGGACCGGTGATCTCTGCGTCGCAGTGAAGGCAGTACCAGAGGTTTGATTTCTCCATCTCCAAGAACGGATGGCGGACCGTTCCCTCTGCATCCGGTTTTGTGGCGCGCCGTGGCCAATCAGAAAATCGTCGTGCCTTGACGCTCTTCATCAACTCCTTGGCAATTCCGATCGCCTCTGCAAGCAGCACTCGATCATTTATCGGGCTGTTCTGGGCGTGGCTGATGTCGATCTCGACATTAGGGGCCGCCGAGGGGTTTTCTGGCAGCACTATTCGCCAGCCCTCACCTTCCATATAAACGTCGCCGAGCATTGTCTTCAACTCGTATGGATGCCCCCTTACATCTCCCCGAGTAATTGCATTGGGCCCTCCGAATACATGGTCAAAGGCCGCGCCTTCGTAGGAAGTAATGCGTTCCACAAACGCCTTGATTGAGGCGACTTGTGCTTCGGATGGGGTCCACTCTCTATTGGCGCTTCCTGTCAATGCGTTCCAATGAGGAAAGCCCAAACGATTGGCAACAAAGTCGAGTGCCACATGTTGCGGTTGCCCCATCGCTCTGGCGCAACGCTTTGCCAAGAGCTTCAATGTTTTAAGCTTGTCGTTCTCTGTCATGATCCATGTCCAAGCTGGATCCGACTAGGTGCCCGCTGCTAATCAGACCCGCCGATGGCATGAAGTCTGCTGTTCGAAGTCAAGGTCGCTGCAAAGCTTCGCATGGCGGGCACACCGGCCTGCGAGAAAGGCCGAGATCAACATCTGCCATTTTCGAGCGCAGGTCAACACCGATGAATTACAGGCGTGGGAGTCCAACAACTAAGCATCGTTTGCCAGAAAGGGTACCAGTTTGACCGGTTTCACGGCGACGGGTTGAGGCCTGGGAGAGTGGTTCCCGGCGCCTGTCGCGGGAGATACCCAGATGATGTCCCGGCAACTTGTGTAGCTCCCCGCGGGCCTCGCGCTTTTAAGCAGGCCATCGCGCTTGAACTTCGACGCGGCCGCTAGAGCGGTTGAGCATCGCCCTAGGGACAGTGCTCACTAAAGCTTGTCGAACACTGAGCCCATCCTCGGCTCGAACAGCCTTTCATAGGTCTTGAGCAGATAGGTGTCTGTCATACCGGCCACGAAATCGCTGATGTGCCGGAGGTCGCCATCTGCTGCGTCGAATTTCGCTTGCGCATCGCGCGGGAGCAAACGTTCTGGATCTGATTGCATGGCTTCAAAGACCGAGACAACCATGGATTGCCCCTTGAATTCGAGATGTTGCACGCCCGGACTGCGAATAACCACCTGCATTACGAGCTCTTTTAGGGCCTTGAGGAAGCGGGCCTGACCTTCTGGAATCTCGACGCGCCAGCGGAGCAAGGGGTCTTGGAATTCGGGACATTCGATGAAACGGACGGGTGTAATCAGATGATTGACCCACCGGCTGATCCAGCGCTTGCGCGTGTTGCTGTCGCCAAACAGCCCGTCGACCATGGCCTCGTATGGGGCGTTGCTCTCGGTGGGGCCCTTCAGCCGCCTTTCTTCGACAAAGATCTTGCAGGATTCCTCGGGAACGAGGTCGCGGAACTGGCGCTCTGTGACGAGCCGAAGTGCAATGGCATCCTCCAAATCATGGACCCCGTAGGCGATATCGTCCGCGAGATCCATGATGCTGCAATCGAGAGACTTGTGGAGAGTGCGGGCATGCTTGCCTTCGCGCTTTTTGATCGACGTGAAGGCATCCCGATCGGCATTGCCGAGCGGCTCGAGAATCCAGTCGACGACGTCGGTTTCGCTGTCGAGATATCCCTTTGGCGGAGTCGAGGCTTTCAAGTCGATGGTTTGCAGAACCGAAGGGCCCGCCTGCAACCGCGGGCGCAATTCGGGGTTGCGCAACCTTGAGAGTGCAACAGGGTATTTCAAGACGCCAAGCATGGAACGACGTGACAGGTTGGCCCCCGCAGCGGCAGAGAAGTTTTCGAGCCGTGCCAGGAGACGCAGGGTCTGGCCGTTGCCCTCGAACCCTTCCGCATCGCGCATGCAGTAGTTCAGTGCGACTTCACCGCCATGGCCGAATGGTGGGTGGCCCAGGTCGTGGGAGCAGGCGATCGCATGGATTTGGCTGCGGTCCGGGATACTTGCCGTTGCCGAGTGATCGGGGAAACTGCGCGCGAGCTGGACTGCGAGCCCTCCCGCGATCTGAGCAACTTCCAAGGAATGCGTCAAGCGCGTGTGATAGAAGTCACTGTCGCCGAGATTCAGGATCTGGGTCTTGCCCTGCAATCTTCTGAATGATGCCGAATGGATCACCCGGCCATAGTCGACATCCCCGATATTCCGGGCGTCTTCCTTCTGCGGGTTCCAGGCCTCTCGGCGAGCATTCCAAGTACTCAAATCAACTCTCCTCGGCGCGATGTCTTAAAGTTCATGAATGACCGGAGGCGTTACGCAAACGCTCTTTGCGATCTCGACCACGTGGCGGTGGTGGGTCAGGTAGATCGCTTGGCCGCGCGCGCCGATGGCTTCCATGACGCGGCAGGCGGCGCTGGTGCGCGCCTCGTCGAAGGTTTCGAAGATGTCGTCGCAAAAGAACGGAAGCCTCGTGCCCTGCGCGACAAGTTGTTCGTGGGCCGCTGCCCGCAGAGCTAAGTATAGCTGAAAGCGCGTGCCCTTGGACATTTCGGCCGCACGCTTGCTGACCCCATTGCCATCGACGGCGAGCAAAATCTCGGACTCCTTGTCGATCTGGGTACTCAGCGTCGGATAGGCGCCTTGCGTGAGACTGGCGAAGCAGTCTTCCGTGGCCGTCAACATGCCGCTGCGATGGCTGTCGCGATAGCGCCGGATGGCGTCGGAGGCGAGGTGATGGCCCAGGGAAAGTTCGAGATGCTCCAAGGCAGCCTCTTCGAGCTGCAGTTCCAGCGTCGCTTTCTGCTCGACCAATTCCGCAACCGTGTCGTCTCCCTTCACCTCGGCTAGGGCATATTCGGCGGCTGTGCGGTTTTGAATGGCGAGGGTCAGCTCTTCCTCGGCATGGGCAAGATCGGATCGGTTGCTGTCGAGTTCGCCCTCCAATGCGGCAACTGAGGTCTCTGCAAGCTGGGCGCGGGCTGTCTCGATGTCGGTCGTGCCCAGTTCGGCCAGGACCTGGCGGGTGATTTTCGCCAGCGCGGCGCGGTTGTCGATTGCTTTCTGCGTGCGAATTGCGGCCTCGCGCAGGGCGCCGATATCGCCCGGGGAGGTCGTATCGGGGAAAAGCATGGCGATGGTCGCGACCTCTTGGTCGATGGCGTTTTGTCGATCCTTGTGTTCGACAAGATCGGCCTCGGCCGTCTCGATCGCGGTGTCGAGTTTTCGGCCCGTCTCAGTGGCCGAGCGCGCTTTTTCCGCCAGGGTTTTGAGGGCGGCGAATGTCTTTGCCGCCGTTGCGTGAGGCTCCTGCCCATGGGCGCGTGCCAGGCTGTCGATCTCCTGGGTGAACTGCTTTTGGTCCGCCTGCATGGTTGTGATCCGGCGCCCGGCTGCGGCCCGTGTGTTTTCGTGTTCGCGCAAAGCGCGCAGGGGCTCCAGCGATGCCTCCAGCCGTTCGGGGGGCAATGCCACTCCGAGGAGGTCGTGGACCAGTGCGCGCCAGGTCTTCTTCGTATCTTCCCTTGCCTTAAACGCTTTTGCGTAACGCTCTTCGCGCCGGGCAAGATCCCGCTGCGCCTGTCGCAGGGTTGCCTCGGCCGTTGTATGGGCGTCGGTTTGCTTGCGGTCGTCCTCGGCCTGACGCCGGGCCGCCGCCAGGGCGCCGGTCAGATCTGTCGGGGGAAAGGGCAGGGTCCGGGCCAGCTCGGCCAGTAGGGCGTCGGCGCGTTGGAGGGTGGATTGATTGGTCTCTTCGGTATCGCGCAGGGCCTGGGCATCTTCGCTGGCCGCCTCGTGACTTCGCCGCCAGTCCAACCATTCCGCAGGCGTGATGCTGTCTGGAAGGCCAACCTGAGCCGCCGCCGCGCTGACCGAGGCCTCGATATTGGTGCGTTCTTCACGAAGGGTTTCCAGGCGTTTGTCGGTCTGAGCCGCACGGGCGCGGGCCTGGGCTTCGGCCTGGCCGATTTCGCGGAGCTGTGCCAGTTCGCGGGACTGCGCCAATCGCGCTTCGGCAGCGATATCATGCCCTTGCATTGCCTCGTGGAAGTCGGCGGCGGTCTGTCTGTCCAAGGCGGCAAGATGCTCCGCCCAGCGTGCATCGCGCCGCGCGCGCAGATCCTCGGCATCGGCATCCGAGATGAGCTTCGCGTCCCGGGCCAGTGATTTGGCCTGAGCCCCGCGGGCCTCCGCATCCTCCAGATGCTCGTCGCGCTTTGCCGTTGTCGTGCGCAGGTCGTGAAGCAAGTCCTGATGGCGCTCGGCCCAGTTGGTTGCCTGGTGACGGGAGGTCGGGCAGGCGGGTAGGTGATCGAAAGTGACGCCTGCGAATGAGAGCGCAGCCAGGGAGCGCCGCGCCTTGATCTTCATATCCGCGATCGCCTGTTGCGCTGCGGCGTAGGCAGGGGCGAGGGTCTCCGCATCGAAGCGAAGCAGAATATCTGCTACCTGTGGGCGTTCCTCATCCGCGGGCGCGCCATCCTGCATGGCTTCGGTCGCGGCGATCACCCGCTCTTTCAATTCGGCGGTTTCGCGCGCCTCGATCTTTTCTTGGGAAATCGCCTCGCGCAAAGCTTCCCTGGCGCTCTCCAGAGACGCAATATCGGCGCCCGACAGGACCAGCCCTTGCAGATCGACGTCCGGCGAGGTGACCCCAAGATCCCATGCAGCCTGCTTCATCGATGCCTCCGCGGCCCGCCGTTCGTCCTCGCGCCTGTCAAGGTCGAGCTGTGCGGTTCGATCCCGCGCGGCGAGATCCTCCAGCGCTGCCAGCGCGGTCGAAAGCTCAAGACGCTTCGGATCCAAGGCGACGGCGTCGCGACTTTCCCTGAGGTTCGCGATCTCCTCGGTCAGGCGTGCGATATTCTGTGTGGCCAGCCCACGGTCTCTGTTTAGCTCGATCAGCCGTTCCGGATCGAAATCCAGATGATCGGGATAACTCGCGAAAGAGGCAATTGCCTGTTCCAGGTCCCGGATCTCGCCCATCAGGGGCAGGGCACGCCGCTGCGCCTCCATGCGCGCCTTCGTCAGATTCAGCGCATCCCGCGTCTTGCGCGCCTCCCGCTCGGCCTCTTGTGCCTTGCGCAAATCTTTCTTGAGGGCCTTCCAGGCGCTGGCGGTCACGTCGCGGTCTTTGATCTCTTTTTCAACGTCGGCCAAGGCGCGTTTCAATTCGGCCATGTGGGTGGTGCGTCCGCGTTTCTTCCATAGCGCGTCGGCCCGCTCGCGGACGTGATCCAGAACGGTGCTCAGGTCGGCCACGCCCGCTGCAGCGGAAAAGAGCAGGCGCCCGATATCCCCTTCGGCATTTGCGATCTCTTCGCCGCCGCGTTCGATTGTCTCGTCGTCAAGGCAGAGCAGGCGGCGGTAATCCTCTTCGGACAATCCCGCGAGATGGGCGGAGAGGGCAGCCTCGGGCAGCGGGGTGCCGGTCGCGTCGACCAGCGATCCGCTGCGCGTCGGTAGTCGCGTGAAATCACGCAAGACACCGTCGATGTCCAGCCTGGCCGAGACTTGGAGGTTATTGCGCGGATGCTTGAACGCATAGCCCTCGCGCAGCGGGAAGCCGTAGAATAGCCGTAGGACGGCTTCCATCGTGGTGGTTTTTCCGGCTTCGTTCGGGCCATAGATGATGTGGAAATCATGGCCATCGGAGGCCGAGCCAAAGTCGAAGTGCCGGTCGGTGAAATGGCCGAAACGATCAAGGGAGAGGCGCTGGAGCCGCATCAGTGTCCGGCCCCCTTCATCTGGGCCAGGACGACGTCGGCGCCGGCCTTGGTCAATTTATCCACCATCGCATCGCGCGCGGCCTCATCCGGCAGCAAGCGGTCGCGCAGGGTAACGGGCAGTTCTTGCAGGACGGTCTCGACCTCGTCGCGGGCGAGGGCGGCAAAGCCGGGCTCGCCGCGGATCGTTGCCATGATCGTCGCCAGTTCGTCGGCGGCGCCGCTTGCGCCTTCGGTTGCGTCCGGCGGCGGCAGGTCGAACAGGAGTTTGTCGATCCAGAGATCCCCGGTGGCCTGGGCAAGCTCGTTCACCTGTTCGATCCAGACATCGCGATCCCGTAGGATTTGCCAATGGCGCTTCGGCGTTCCGGTCAAGATCAGTCGGATAACGCCGATCGGCGCCGCGATCTGGTTGCGCATCGCACTCAGGTGGGACTTCAGCAGCCCGCGCAGAGCCTCGTCGCTCTCCGTCTCTGTCACATCCAGTTCGCTTTGGGCGAATTCCACGACCGAACTGGGTACTTCGCTAATATCGATCTGGCCCTGATCGATGGTCAGCAGCGTCGCGGATTTTGGGCCGGACTCGCCTATATCTCGCCCCTGCGGGGTGCCGGGCATGACAATCCAGGGTGCGGCCGAATGGACCTGCCGTTTGTGGATATGGCCGAGCGCCCAATAATCGAACCCCATGCCGGCCAGATCGGCGAGGCTGCAGGGGGCATAGATATCATGACCCGCCGCACCGCCAAGCGAGCTGTGCAGCATGGCAATATTCACCACGCCCGGAACCGGCGGTTTGAACCGCGGCAGAAGGCTGTCGGGCGCGTGACGGTCCGCGAAGCTGACACCGTGGATCACGATGTCGTCTGTCAGCGGCACCATGCCGCCGCGTGCATCGAAAGCGTGAACTTGGGCAGGCAGATCAAGCGCTCCGGTGATCGGGTTCTCGGCATCATGATTGCCTTTGATGTAGAAAACTTTGATCCCCGCATCGCCAAGGCGATCAAGCTCGGCCATCAGGAAGGCGCCCGTTCTTGCGCTGCGCTCTTTTCCATCGAACAGATCGCCGGAAATCAGGACTGCGGAGAGCTGTTCGGAGATGGCGAAATCGACCAGTCCGCGGAAAGCGGACCGGGAGGCTGCTGCAACCGCGTCGCGAAGGTCCGAGTTGCGCAAGGTCAGTGACCTGAGGGGAGAGTCCAAATGGACGTCAGCAGTGTGAAGAATTTTAATCAAGATCGAACCCCTGACATAGATCACGTGAGCCTGGCGCTTGCGTATTGAACAGTAAGGGAAATTTCATTGGACTCTGGGCGCGAGAGGTTGCTCGATAGTGAAGTTTCTGTGGCACGTTTCTTCCTGCGGGCCACCATGCCATCCTCCATCGAAATTATGCGATAGTGGCCTGTTGCTTCATGAAGTGACTGGGGTGCGTCAACAACTTTTCAGCTAAAGTTCTGAGGCGGCGGGTCATGCGGTGGGGGATCGCAAGTGCGGCAGACACGATCGTCGCCCATGCACTATCCTCCGAATAAATCTCCTGTTTTGGATCGTTCGTCGAGGAGATCATAGAAGGTTTCCATGTGTTTTATGAAGCCCTCTTCAGTAACTCTGTAACGAACATCAAAGGTTTCTGCTCTGAATTTTCGTATCCCGGACAGTTCTGGGTACTCTGCCAAAATTAAGAAATGCGGGACTTTCCTCTCGGTCGCGGCAATGGCGTTAACGATCGCATGCCTCTGTTGCTGCTTGAGTGGAGGTGACTTATAGGGACAAATGAAGACTTCGAAAATTTCCTGATTTGCCTTGAAGCTAAAGTCAGGTGAAATGTCGACTTCATGTTTTCCGAAGGCGATAGCCCGTCGCTCACGTTCGATGAAATTTGCTTTACCAATTGGAATATATCCGCAGATTCCGTCAAAGATTCCTAATTTTGCAGCGGCTTCCCCAGGCCCATCCAAGGCCGCAATCGTGTCGCGCGCTTTATCTACGGGGTATCCTTTCAGGATCATAGTCAGGATATGATAGAGATCTTCGTAGTTCCAAACGCCGCCGCGTTGAGCATCATATGCGGCGATTTTTTCTTTTAGTCTTTGCCGCTCTGAGGATGTTCCCGAAGGCCCATGTGCGCCGGGATTATATTCGCCTAACCCTCTGAGAAATTCGGTCTTTGACGTTCGTCGCACGCGCGCCTCGGATGCAGGATGAAATACAGATTTGAAGTCAAAACGACCCTTGGCATTGCGTCAAGACGTGACATTGCCAAGATCATCGGATTTCCGCTATCTGGCGTGAAGTCTGTATGCTCACCTGCTCACCTGCTCAGGTGCGGATGTGCTGATTGTTTTCTGCGAGCTTTGCGCGCTCGGCAATGGATGCGCAACGTTCGATGAGGTCGTCGAAACGCTCAGCGTCTTCAAGCAATAGGCCGTCGTCGACCATGTGCACGTAGTCGGCCGCGAGCGCGGTGCGAGCCTCTCCGTTTGGGACCAGTTGCAGATTGCCATGAGCCGCGGCTTCATAGTCCACGGGTGTTCCGCCGGCCGTCTTCTCCGGGAAGAACATACGCTTGTGCCGCGCGACTGCTGAGGCGAGGTCTCGGTCGGAAATAGCCACATCCGCGATGCCTGCATCGTCGAGGCGTACCAGGTCATGCCAATGGCGCGCGAAGCGCTCCCCGCGGAGCCGACCCTGTACGCAAAAGACATGGATCGCCGTGGCCTTCTCCCAAAAGGTTCGTTCGGCATGCATCACGCGCGGTGTCGCGGTCGGAAAGGTCACGCCCTCGATCAGCCCGTTCGCGTCGCAGGAGATGTCACGCAGGCTCGCCGGTTCGCCCGTCGACCTTGCGCCGAATTCCAGCATGACGCTGGGGGCGACGTAACCGGAGCCAGAAGAGGCGGCCTCGTAATCGATGAATAACTTGTCGCCATCTGCCCGTGTCGAGGCCGATAGCCCTTGCGCTGCAATGGCGTCCTGGACCAAGGGCTGCGTCGTCTCGACGACCCATTTCGGCAATCGATCCCGGACAGCTTTCGACCAGCGCTTTTCCTCGCTGCGCGTGGTTGGCAGGGCTTCGGCGCGTTCTCCCACCAGATCAGGTGCGATTGCCCGTATGTCATAGGTCAGATCGACATCTTCAGAGAAGCGCTGGATCACCCCATAGGCTTTGGAAAGGGATGTTCCGCCCTTGAAAACGAGGTGCTCACCAAGCTCGGAACTGAAGAGGGTCTGAAGGGCCCAGACAACCCAGACATCCTTTTCGAGCAGGTGCGCGGGCCGCCCGGAGCGATCTGCTGCGACGGCCAGGGCTTCCTTGCGGTCTGCAGACGACAATGACAGGAAGGGCTCAGACATGCGCCGCCTTTCCGACACTGCGTGCAAGCCAGGTCGGGAACTGTGGTGCGGCGGTTACCAATTCGTCAAACGCCGCTGCGGGCAGTTTTTGCTTCAGCGATCTAAGAGCTGTCTCTGCCTGTTCCGGCCCGAGCCAGGCCAGGGCGCGAACAGCACTGCCAGCCGGCCTCTTCCCGAGGGCAAGCTGCCATCGGGGGGCGTGGCGCAGTTCGACGAGTTGTTTGCCCAAGCAGAGCGTGCGGCTGCGACCCGAGGTCAGATACATGGAGCGAACAGGCATTTGCGTTGTCAACCCGAGCGCATTCGCTTCGGCGGCGCCGGTTGGAACGATGACTTCGCCGCGTTGCGCCGCGAGGGCCTCGACGGCCTGTTCCACGGACGGGGCGCGCGTTCCAAACCGGCTTTTGATCGGTCGCAGGTAAACGCCGCGCCCAGCACGGATCAACAGGCCGCGCTCGGCAAGGCGCGACAAGGCCTGATCCACACCGGCACGGCTGCCGAGGTGCAGCAACCCCTTTGCGGCAAGTGGCGCTCCTTCCGGAAGTCCCTCTGCATGGGTCAATATCTGTTCGGCAAGACGCTGCATGATCGTTCTCCTGTCAGGAATATACGCAGTTTTCTGACAGAGTTCAATCCGTGCTGTCGGGCGAGGTGAGGAGGGTGGTCGCTTCGTGCCATGGGCAGCAGGCTGGCCTTCGGCGAATTTCAGAGGGGAACACGCTTGCCCAAGACCCTGCAATTGCAGGCATTCCTTGACGGCTGCAGCCTGCCTCTTGTCCAGGCACTCGGCCAGATCATCGATATGGACGCCTTTGGCGCATTTCTGGGACGCTTCCATGCGGACAAGAGGAAGGGCGATGGAGCCAGCCGAGAACTTGCGGATGAACTTGTCGGTACTCAGGCCGAAAAATCCCTGGCGAGATCCTCCGCGGGAATGATCGGTCGCCCGGAATACATCGCTATCAAGAGAAACGCCGTGTTCATGATCCCGAAGTGAAACACGATCGCAAAGATGGGAGAAGGGCGCGCAGCCGGTTGTCGGGGAGACGGATAGCGCAGAGCGCAGAGCTCAGATCGGATGGGTACGTTGGGTCGGGGGATCATCTGAAGCGCGTGAAGGGGCAGGAACTCATGCCCAGGTGGTCGTGCGCACGGCGTACCTCGGGTCACAAACATCCTCAGGTGATCGAAAGCGAACACCTGAGGTGCATTTGGCATGATGCCTTTCACGCCTTTGGGCTCTTCGACATCAGTTGCTCCAGAGTTGGCGGTGAGTCCGTGTCGCTCTGGCTCAGTGTCTGGGACCAAAGGACCGAGGTCTCGTAGAAACTCCGACGCACGGTCTCACCGTCCTGGTCGAACCAGTGCGTTGCCTCCGGCAGATGTTCAAATGGCAAGGGGTGATGCGCGAACGGATTGTGAAATACCTCGATTTCAGCCGACCACGGCTCACTCCCTATCGGCCAAAGGTTGCGATATTCATCGCTGGTCACATCCAGGCAGAAAGGGATGCCCCTGAGAGCGCCCGGCGTCCTGTCAAAAAAGTTGCCAATTCGCGTGTATCGCAGTCCACGCGGTGCGCCCCGACCCGATACCGCCACGCGGTTGAGCTTGGCCATCGAACACGCGTTCGAAAAGATAACTGTGGAGAGCTCGGCATGGCCCGCATCGGCAAACAGGCCGCCGGCAAATCTCGCCTTGCTCTTGAGGTGGGATGCCTTCGTCGGATGCGCAAACATGCGCCCTTAATAGCCCCGTGTATCGTGGACGCCTTCTTGGCTATTTTTTTGGCGGGAGGCCATGATGAGCCGCAAGTTCAGCGATGAGTTCAAATGGGACGCGGTCGCGCGGCAGAAGCGCGCGCGTGGCGCAACGAAAGTCTGCTCCCCGCCCGTAGCGTATATCAATATGACATAAACTTCACTATCGGAACTTGACATCTGTAGCGGGGCTTTCATGGACTCCAAGTCCGAGCAAGCGAAGCTACCGGGATATCTCCCCTTCCAGCACCGCTCGTCCGTGCACCGCCAAGGTTGCTGAAAACCTCTGGCACCCAAACTTGCGGATCACATCGAGTACCCGCGCTTCGTAGGCAGCGTGTCCGATCAAGCGACACAAGTCGGACGCGTGGAACTGGCGGTTCGCAGTTGGTGCGGCTTGCATCTGTCTCAGCAATTCGCGCTCTTTGGGATCCGTTATTGGTCTCGCGGGCGGCTTGACCGCGGGACGAGTTGGAGTTCCCCACGAATTTCGCCATCGGCGCATGAAGCCAAGCAGGAAGCCGGCCGGCACCCTGCCGTTGCCTCGGGACCGGTTGAAGGCAAGGAAGCGATCCCAGATGACCTGGGTGTCGATGTTCCAGCAGGGCAACGTGGCCTTCGCTGCTTTGATGAGCTCCGCCCAACTTGTCTGAAAAACGTTCGAACTCGTGGTGATATCGATCAGCCCTGAGAAGATAGTTTTGTTTTTATTATCTCTAGATAGTGATGTGTCGCCTTCACCTGACACGAGATCATGGGTTTCACTCTCCTCGTCGAAAGCGGAAAACCGAAAGATCCAGGGCGCGAACTTGCCATTCGGCTTCGCCCGCTCGAGCTGCAACTCCGAAGCCTCAAGTTCGCTCAGAAGAACCGCAAGATACTGCCGTGAGACACCCATCTTCTCCGCCAGGGCCGAGAGGGTGAAGGCTGCCGTTCCGCGCGACAAACCGTTGTAGCCATCCTTCCAGGCGATGGCATCGAGGATGAGGGTGGCAAGCTTGTGCGCTGCAACAGAGAGATTTGTCTGCGTGATCCGTCGCAGGATCAGGCCGGTCGTAGGTTCCATGGTCGAGGTCTCCTTGGAGATCCGACGCCATGTCGTGAGACAACAACATTCTTGCCAGCAAAACAACTTTGCTGGTTGCAGGTGTTTTAGCGGTGCGCTAGGAAACTCTTGTTCACGGAGTTTTCTAGCACGGCGTCAGGCTTCACGGTCTGGCGTCGTCTCCTTTTCGGGGGTTTTGCACAGCCTTCCGTGCGGGGTTGTCAGGACGCGCGCGGTAAAAACCGCGCGCAGATTTTGTCAGTAGCGAACTTCTTCAGAACCATAGTTCCCGGCGTGATCACGCCAGTCGACGAAGACGGAACGGTAAAAGTAGCTGCCACATCCATTCGGGATGCTCAGGCCAGATGCGGCTGGCACCTGGCCCACGGTGGATCTTGTCCATCGGTAGTCGCCCTGCACGCCGTAGGACCCCAATCGCGTCGAGTCGCTGCGATTGCAGTCGCCATCTCGGTTTTCGTGCTGGCGATACTGGATGTGATAGACCCGTATGCTGCGCACGAAATCAAAGGCGTCGCCCGAGATGTCGATGTCGGCTTGTTCATCCGCTTGGACGCGGACAAGGGGCATAGGAGTCGATTCCTGCGGTTCGGGCGGATCGCGGAACGTGATGTCATAAAGGCGTTCCATAGGCGACATTGGACTGGGGTCTTTGAACGACACACCCATTGGGCACCGCCAGATTTGTAAGGGCGGCTCGATCGGCCATGGCGTGATCCGCCGAATGAAGACCGCTCTGGCATGCGCGCAGGGCGCAGAGGCAGGCCAACCGCCCGCAAGGCAGAGGAGGATCGCACAATCCACCTGATAGGCCTGAGCCGGAGCTGACGAGGCCATTAGTCCGGATATGCTTATTGCCGTGGCTGTTGCCACGCCGTGGATCACGTGCTTCATGATGCCGACTCCATCTATAATGGTGCAGCGATACGAAACAACATTAATGATAGCAAGGAGATTTGATTGATGGTTGCGTGCGATTGTTCGCTTGTCTAGCTTGATGGCTTCCAAGAACTGACGTCGGTTCTGGCTGCTTCGGCGTCTTGAAAGTGGCCAAAATTGCGGACCTCTTTCATGTTAACTTTCACTCAAATATCTGTAACCAAATACAAATATGGCATTTCAATGCGGCCACGAAAGCGGTCATGGAAGAACAGGCCGCATGAGCCCGTCACACGGCGAGTCGCAGCGCTCATGGTCTCGGGAATGGCAGAACGGAAAACTGTCTCGCCTGGTTCCCCGGCGGGAATCCGGGCGCAGAAGGACGGGGTGGAGCAACGAGCCTATGTTGGGACCGAACATGACCTTGAAGATTTATGTCAGTATCTGATACGATTGAGCATGGATAGGAGAGTCTGATGCCAAACGTCCACCTGACCGAACCGATGCAGAAATATGTGCAGGCGCAGATCGAGTCCGGCGCTTACGCCAATCTGAGCGAAGTCGTGCGCGCCGGCGTGAGGATGCTGATGGAGAAGGACGGCGCGCGGCAGTTCTACGCCCTAAAGGCCGACCTCGAGATGGCAGCCACCCTGGCCGAAAATGGAGACTTCGCCGAGTTCGATGCCCAAGCCTTCGAACCGGATGCGTTTGATCGCTGACCCGCATGACTATTCGGCTTTCCAGTCGGGCCACGTCCGACCTTGAAGAGATCCGTGCCTACACAGTCGAGACCTGGGGGAGGGACCAATGGCTCGTCTATTACCGCCAGTTGGTCACCGCCTTCGAGCGGATCACCGGGGATCCCGACCGGGGTCGGGACAGGAGTCTCTTCGTCCCCGGGATGCGGTCCGTCAACTGCCAGCGTCACGTGATCTTCTACAAGCGTCTCGATGTGGCGGAAGGCGCGGCAGTCATCCTGCGCATCGTGCACCAGCGCCGCAACATGCCCGCGCTCGTCTACTACGAGGATCTCGACGGCGGATAAGCCCATGCGTTTCCTCATTCCAATAGCTCGACTAGTCTTCCATAGTCTTCACTGACCTCGCGCGCCTCCTGAAACGCGCGGGCGCGCTCGGCATCAAGACAGCGGAAGTAGTCCTGGATGTCGGCGATGTAGCCCTCAAAATCAGAACGCAACAGATCGGCATGGGCACGCATGTCTTCTTGCGACTGAGGCAAGAACGGTCGTTCGGGAGGTACGCAATCTGCCGCCGCGGCTATCGGCATGCTTCCAAGCAGGAACGCGAACAGCAACGGTGCGTTGCGCGCAATAAACAAGCGCAGGGCAAAACTCCTTTGCCGCCTTTAAGATTATCATTCTGTCGGCTATCACCGTTATCGGAGCAAGGCGAACTTCGTCAACACGTTATTATTGTCTTGCTATCATTAATGTTGTTTTGTATCGCTCACGGTGTTGCGACCCCGTGGGCCTGATACTGCACCCAGGCAGAACAAGGACCCAAGGGAAGGCCATGATAGAAGAAGCCCCGAATGTGGTTACAGAAGACGGACTGCGCGGCTTGCTCGCCGAGGGCTACCTCATTGAGGTGGTCTGCAAGGAGAGAGCAGAGAAGCGCCATAACAGCTGGTACGGCTCGTGGGTCATCCGCGCCGTCGCCACTGATGGGCGTGACGATAAGATGCTCGTCACCAGCCGAAGCGTCCTCAAGCTCCGCGACTTCAGAACCATCGTTGGCCTTGTCAGTTTCCTGGCCGACATGGGCTGTACGACCGCTAGCATCCCACTTGAAGAAGGTGGCCGCGAGCGCCACGCCGCGCCTCCGGTCAAAGGCAGCTGACCGCGCGACTGCGCTCGTCGTTGCTTTGGGTACAGGCGTTTGTTCCGCGCCCCCGGCCCTGGCCGACGGTTTCATCTTTTCGGTTGGTCCAGACGGCCAATTGATTTCCTCTTCTCAAGAGGCAAACGGGCGCCTTTTTCTCTTCGCAGAACCTCGCGTTCCTGACGCAACGAGCGAGACAGCGATCCCGGCACGATCCGCCGCCCGCGCCACTCCAGAAATCCTCCACGCCATCGAGACCGCGGCGCTGCGCTACGGCAGCCATGACGCTCTGCGTCAGGCAGGCCTGTCGGTCAGCGATTGGGCGCTGTTCTACCGCGCCAATATCGAGGTCGAGAGCGCGTACAATCCCGGCGCCTTGAGCCCAGTCGGTGCCATCGGGCTTGGCCAGCTGATGCCCGACACTGCCCGCGATCTCGGCGTTGATCCCCATGACATCGCCCAGAATCTCGATGGCTCGGCGCGTTACCTGCTGATGATGCTTGAGCAGTTCGGCGATCCCGCGCTGGCGCTTGCGGCGTACAATGCCGGTCCCCATGCGGTTACCCGCCATGGCGGCATTCCCCCCTTTCGAGAAACCCAAGGGCATGTGGCCCGTGTGACTGCCGTGTTTGAGCGGCTCAGAGGAGATCTTTCATGACATCGAGACCTTCGATCGTCGCGCTCGGCGCGATGGCCCTTATCGTGCTGGCGGGTCCAGCGCTTGCGCAGAGCATCGACCTCTCGCCGGTACAGACCCTGCTTCAAGGCATTGTCGATGCGATCACCGGTCCCTTGGGGATCGTGATTGGCACGCTCGCACTGATCGGGGTGTTCCTTTCCTGGCTCTTTGGCATCCTCGACTTCCGTCAGGCGCTTTGGGTCGTGGTTGCGATCGCGGGCATCGCCGCAGCACCCACCATCGTCGCCGCCATCTGGACCA
>NZ_CH902580.1:0-50847 GCF_000152805.1 Maritimibacter alkaliphilus HTCC2654
ACCGTCGGCGCTCTCCCGACAGCTCCCGGAGCCGCTCTCGCAATTCCTCGTCCTCCGGCCGCGTCGGGCGCCGCCGATACACACGCGGATCGATCCCGGCCAGGGCGCAAGCCCGCCGCTGCGAGTAGCTCTTCTCTGTCATAGCCCAGTCCACGGCGCGTCTCCTCGAACCGGGCTTCAGAAGTTTTTTCCCAACATCTCCTTCAGCGTGGCGACGTCGAGCATATGCTCGGCCAGCGTTGTTCGGGGAAAACGCCCCACTGGGGCCTTTTCCGATCCCTCCAACTCTTCAGCTTGGCATTCTCTGCCTCCAGCGCCTTCAGCCGGCGGGCATCGGAAACCTCCATGCCGCCATACTTCGATCGCCACTTGTAGAATGTCGCGTCGCTGATCCCGTGCTTACGGCACAGCGCCTTCGCGCCGAGCCCAGCCTGGTGCTCCTTCAGGATGCCAATGATCTGCTCTTCGCTGAAACGGCTTCTCTTCATCGTCTGTCTCCTCGTCTGGAGAACAGGCTAACCTCAAAAGGAGGACTTTTCAGGGGAGCAGGTCAGGACGAACAACCGCGCCGAGAATACACACCCGCCGTTCCGAAGGCTGGAGCAGGCGATGCAGCGTATCCGGCAGATGCGAGGTCTGCAGGATTTACCTCCGTCCTCGCCTCGGTCCACAACCACTTCAACCTCACGATCCACCTATATGCAGAACCGTGCCGCCGCTCTCGCCGAGTGGCACGGCCTCTTCGCGGCATGACAGGTCAGCTTGCTTGTCCTTGCGGAGGTTGTGAACCGTTAGGCTGACAGTCCCCGAGATCCTGCTTGCGCATTGATTGGATCTGCGTAGAGTAACGCCATGGTAGTTGGATTTAGCTGCCGCCATCGGGAGGGGGGTCTCCCGAATCAGGGGTAATTAATGTCGATCCAGAAGATGTCGCGGCTGCTGATGTGCGCAGCGGTGTTTTTAGCGGTTCCCTTCTCAGCTTCAGCCCAGTCAACGCAATATGGGAACGCAGGTCCCTGGTCGCTTTTTAGGGCAACTGATAATGGCCAGGTCGTCGAGTGCTACGCGACAATGCCCGGCAACAATGGCGCCTCGATGATTTTCACACATCAGGCCAGTTCCACTGCATTCGGCCTGAAAACGCGACGCACCAACGATGAAGGCATCGGTGAGCAGGTTTTGATCTGGTTTGATAACAACCGTGCCGAGGGGAACTACGTGCAGATGGGTTATTCGGGAGAATGGCTCGCATACACGACATCGAACTCCGAACCGAACGGCTTGCTTGATTTGTTTGCAAACGCCAACACAATCAGTTTCGCACTTTCGTTGCCCGGGGGTGGCGTAGAGACGTCAACATTCTCCCTCAAAGGTTCGAACGCGATGACGAAGCAGACTTACGACTGCTTCCAAAACCCAACGTCAATGCCCAGCAGCGTCGCCGCAATGTCTTCACCGCGCGGACAAGGTGCGGGTTGTCCTGCTGCGGGTAGCGTTCGTTCTGGAAACTCTGGTCAAACTGCCACCCTCCACATTGCCAACAGCAGCTTCCGTCCACTCAAGATCTTTTGGATCGATCAGAACGGTCAGCGGCAGTTTTATCAGGATTTGGCACATGGTCAGGACTACCAGCAGCCAACCTACCTAACCCACAAATGGATCGCAGTTGATCAAAACGGCGATTGCGTGGATGGCGTTCTAGAGGCCTCGCAACCTGGCTATAACATGATGGAAATATTCGGTGACGGGTGAGACACGATCAGCGCAAGGGTAAGCCGATGATGCCCAGAGTTCACGCCTGCCTACTCTTGCTTTGCATCGCCGGTCTGGGGTCTTCGAGCGAAGCGGCTTAATCCGTCAAGTGGTCCGGTGATTGGCTTTGGGTCAGGTCTCTGACGCTTTTCGGAAAGCCCGTCGATACCAACGGGCCTCCGCTTCCCTATACTTTATGCATCATTTTTTTATTTGGGAGGAAGTACTTGAAATCGATGTCGCTGTCCCGGCTGGAAACCCAGTCTCTGAACAGGCGGAAAGGCTTCGAGGGCAGGCCTTCATTGCCTGGATAGGCATGGGTCAGCTCGAAACTTCAATATCTGAAAGCACGATCATCACTCAAGGTTATCCTTATTCCACGGCCATCAAGAAGCTGAGGCGTAAGCGTCAAGGAAGGGTATGAATTTGCTCCGTTCGTTATGTCTGTTGTCGTGCGCAGTTGCAGCTTGCGTGCCTGTTTCAGCATTTGCCCAAGCGCCGGAAATAGGTGACGGGATAATCAATATTGTCGATGATCCTGAGGTGACGCAGGGGGATTTTTATGCCGATGTGCGCGGCTGGAACGTCTTTTCGGGCAGCACGGACGAGGGTTTCGCTTTTTGTGCGGCAGAGATGGAAACGCCGGGCCTGACCTGGCGTTTCGGGTACGATAAATCCCCCCAATGGCAGATTGCCATCAAACATCGGTTCTCTGGCGAAACCCCTTATGGCTTGTTCGATGTAGATGGACGGCAATTGGGAATTAGCGGATGGGGTAGCGGTGACTGGGTTATTCTGTGGCCCCACAAAGGCGAGTATGACGCTATTGCCAGCGGCAATCGAATGGAAATCCGCGTGGGCGAGGTGTGGTACGAAATGCAATTGCAGGGCACTGCGGCAGCGGCGCTGAAAGTTCAAGAATGCGTAACGAACCGTGGCAATCCTGACCTCGCTTCAGCGGGAACTACGCTTGCGCAGCCAGTCGGTTCTTCCAGCACTTCGATGGCCGGCGCGCCGCAAATGCCGGATCCGAACCGTCGCGGTGAGCAGTTCGTTGGCAATTGTCAAACCGACTATGCAAGTTACCGCTGTATGGCGGCGACACTTACGCCGACAATAGGCAATGGGCGGGCCGAGCTTGTGTACGATCCGTCAGGCAGCGAATTTAGCTATATCATTCAAACCGACAAGAACGACCTGTCCCAGGTCTGGGTAGAATTCGGCGGGCAGCCCTATAGGTATATGGGCAGTTGGAATTCCGATGGTCGCTGCTACCGTCCGATGGCGGATCAGGATGCGCAGGTTGTTGTAAATCTAGGCCACGACGCTTGGTCGCTTTGTATTCAGTAGGTTGAATGGAGGCGTCAGGGGAAACCGCTTTGGACTGAGGCGCGCCTAGATTTGTAGACGCTTTGCCTCCTAACTTTGAGCCTGTTGTATCTCGGCTTTGCTATTCTGACCCCGTCAGGCGCCTTGGCAGAGGTTGCTGACGGGGCGGTGTTTGGCATCTGAGCCTTGTGGGTTTGACCACGTTTCCTAGCGAGCCAGCACCGTCTCTCTTCATCGTCTCGATCGGTTGAATGCGGTCGCCGAGGACCGCGGAGCAGAAGGAAGAGAGCATGAATACGGTATCACGGGACCGGATCATTGGCATAGACGTCAGCCGCGATTGGTTGGATATCTACTGTCTATCAGAAAGCAAGCATGCGCGGCCGCCGAACAAGGTTGAAGGGCACGAGCAAGTCGCTCAACTCGCTCGTGAACCGGGCGCCCTGGTTTGCTTCGAGGCCACTGGTGGACAAGAATGGTGTCTGTAATCCGCCCTTGATACTGCTGGGACTGCGACCCGGCAATTGCCGCCCACCCAGATCAAGGCCTTCGCCGCGAGCCGAAGCACACGCGCCAAGACCGATCGGATCGACGCGGAACTCATTGCGCGCTTCATGGCCTTCCGGCCGGATGCGGGACGAGTGTTGCCACATGAAAAGATACGCCGTCTCAGGGCGTTGACATCAAAGCACGGACAGCTGGGGTCGCCGGATATGTTGGTTGCCATGGATGCCGAGTTGAAAGGCCTTCTCGATCGCCAGATTGCAGAGCTGAACGTTCGGATCGAGCAGACAATAGCCTCGGATAATGACCTGGCTGCGATTGCCGATGTCCTGCGTTCCGTTGCCGAGATCGGCCCCGGCGCCAGCACTATGCTGATCGCCGAGATGCCCGAACTCGGCCAGCTCTCCGGTGAGCAGGCCGCCGCGCTCGCGGGACTGGCCCCAATCGCACATGACAGCGGTTCCATGCGCGGCAAGCGCGCCATTGGAGGAGGACGGCGCAAGCTGCGACACGTCATGTTCCACGCGGACCTCGTCGCCAGCCATCACAACCCGATCCTGAAAACCTTCGCTGACCGCCTGCGAGCCGCGGGAAAGCCACACAAGGTTGTCATCACTGCCGTCGCACGCAAGCTCGTCACGATTGCGAACGGGCTCTGCAAACACCGTCAAAAATGAGCCGATCAGGCCACCTGACAGATACAGTTGCTAGTAGATAGGTAAGACAAGAGGTGCAACGATGCGAGGGCCGGGTCACGTCGTCTCGGCCCTCGTGTCTTCACGGCGTTGAGGTTGCACGAAGAGACTGCTCATCCCTAAACGGCGGGGCGCAAGAACGGGTCGACCGCGACACTCAAAGGCACTGGCCGATACGCTTGGGGTGACAATCGACGAGATCGTTTGGGGGGGGCTGCTGCACCTTGTCGGCGGAACGCTGTTGGGCTCTGGCAAGTCTTCACCACAATGGGTCGATCACAGCTGACGTGCTGTAGCATAGGCGACGTCATGGCCTACCGCGTCGAAAATGGGCGGCAGGCCAACCTGTGGGGTGCGTTTGTTGAGCCATTTCACCCGGCGATTCCGGTACCTCGAAGGAAGTCCAGAAACGCCCGCGTAGCAAAGGTCAGAGAGCCGCGCCGGCGGCGGTAGATGTAGAGTTCCCGCTTCCACGCGAGTGCCGGGATGGTCAATTGCGAGATAAGCCCGAGTTCGACTTCGTGGCGCAAGAGCGATTCCGGCATGAGGGTTACGAGAGGAGACGCGAGTAGCGCGTTGACCGCGACGGTCAGCGAGCGCGTTTCGACTGCGATATCGGGCACAGTCATGGAGGTAGCGTGATAAGCTTCGCGAAGCTTAAAATGCGCGATGCTGTCTTCAGGAACCATCACCCAGCGGTAGCGAGCAAGATCGGAAAGGGCCGGGCGCGCCATGTCTTGAAGTGGGTGATCGCGCCGCACGTAAACCTGCCACCAGTCGCTGGTGACGTAGACCTGTTCCAGATCGAACTGGCTCGCCCCTGATACCGCTCCGGCCACCGCTAGGTCGATCCGACCGGCCAAAAGGTCGTCGATCAATCGATCCTCGATGGCGTCGGTGACGCGGAGCTGGATGTTGGGATGTGCGTCAAGCATTTGTGACATCGCATGTCGTATCAGCGGATCGACCGCGCCCGCGACGCAACCGATGCGCAGGGTGCCGGTGGTCGCGCCGGAGATCGACCGCAGTTCTTCGAGCGCGGCTCCCCAATCAGCCAGAAGCAGTTCGGCTCGAGGCAAGAGCGCCTGTCCATGTGGGGTAAGGCTCATGCCCAACGGGTGCCGTTCGAAGAGTTGCGCACCAACAGTCTCTTCGAGATTGCGGATGATCCTAGACAAGGCGGGTTGCGTGATATGCAGCTGTTCGGCGGCCCGCCCGAGCGAGCGGGCCTGTGCGACGGTCACAAAGGCTGAGAGGTGGCGGTTGTTAAGACTCATAACGTTTTTGCATGGCTTTGGACATGATAAGCAGTTGCACGATCAACGCGTCAGGGGAAGACTTGTTGACGCCCGGAGCCAAAACAACTGAAAAACCGGGTTACGAAGAAAGATCGCATGGTCTGCCTTGGTGCTCTGAAGGCCCTTGTCAGAAGAAAAAAGCATGGGTCTTGCATTTGGGAGGATAGAAATGTTCAACAAACTCGCCCCGGCGGTTGCTGGAGCCATCCTTGTGGCGTCCGCTCAGGTCAGCTTCGCGGAAGTCACGACCCTTCGTGTTGTCACGGCCTTTCCACAAAACACGCCGCAAAACATTCCGCTGAATGGTTTCGTGGACCGGGTCAACGAAACCTGTACCGAAAGCGTTCAGCTCCAATTTGTCGGGGGGCCTGAGGCTGTGCCGACCTTCGAACTGGGCGAGGCGGTGCGGCGCGGCGTCGTGGACGTGGGATATAGCTCGCAGTCCTTCTATGCCTCTATCGTGCCAGAAGCTGCAGCAATTAAGCTTTCGACCAACACCGTGGCTGAACAGCGCGAGAACGGCGGGCATGAGCTATTGAACCAGATCCATCAGGAGCGGATGAACGCAGTCTACCTTGCTCGGACGCACGAGGACGTTCCGTTCTATCTGTATCTGACCGAAGAGGCAGACCCTCTCGACCTTACTGGCAAGAGCCTGCGGATCGCCCCCGTCTATCGCGCTTTCTTCGATACACTCGGCGCGCAGCTCGTTCAGACGCCGCCGTCCGAGATGTACACTGCGGTCGAACGCGGCGTCGTGCAGGGCCTCGGTTGGACGAGTCTGGGCATCTTCGATTTCGGCCTTCAGGAACATCTGAAATATCGGGTCGAGCCGGGTTTTTATCTGTCCGACGGCAACGTGCTGGTGAATCTGGACAAGTGGAACGATCTGTCTGAAGCCGCGCAATCCTGTCTGAACGAGGCGGCCGTCTGGATCGAAGGGCAGGGGCAGGAGATGTCAGATCTCTCGGTTCAGGACCTTGCCAGGCAAGCCGAAGCCGGGATCGAAGCGATTGAGCTGACGGGCGAGGATCGCGAGGAATTCCTGCGCCGCGCCTCCGACGCCGGATGGGCAGAGATCGAAGAGCTTGCGCCCGAGAACGCAGCCAAGCTCAAGGAACTGCTGGCGCCCGACACTGCCGGGTAACGCCATGTCCGGTCTGGTGCGCGGTTTCGATGCCGTCCTGAAATTCGCCGCAATGATCGGCGCAGCGCTTATCGCCCTCACCGTGGTGACCACGGTGGGGGACGTCGTTGCCCGGCAAGTCGGGTCGAAACTCTTCTACTGGCAGGTGGATTTTGTGGAACTTGCGCTCACGGCCTCGGCCTTCCTGATCGCGCCATGGCTACTAACTCGGGGCGCGCACGTGCGGGTCGACGTGGCCGTGGCGATGCTGCCGGCTAGAGCTTCGGCGGTGGTGCAACGCCTCGCCAACCTTTTCGGGACAGCGATTTGCACCATCCTCGCCGTCTATGCGTGGCAGGAAATGAGCGGATCCGCAGCACGGGGAAGCATCATGATCCGCAGTTTCGTCATTCCCGAATGGTGGGTCCTGACGGTCGCGCCCTTTGCCTTCGTCACGCTCGCGATAGAGTTCGCGCTGCGTACGGCAGGGCTACGGGACCGGTCCGAAGTCGTGGGTCTGTAGCGATGGAATGGTACTGGGCGCTTTCCCTTCTCGTGGGGCTTGTCATTGGCCTTATGGTCATCGGTCTGCCCGTGGCTATTGTCTTTCTCGGCGTCAACGTCGTGGGGGCTTACCTGTTTCTCGGTGGGACGAACGGATTGGGTCAAGTGGTACGCAATGGCGTGCAATCACTTCAGAACTATTCGCTCGCTCCGATTCCGATGTTCATCCTGATGGGCGAGCTCATGCTGCACTCCGGCATGGCGGGTGCGGCGATCCACGCGGTTGAGAAGCTCATACGCCGAGTGCCGGGCCGGATGCCCATCGTGTCGGTCGTGGCGGGTACGCTCTTCGCGGCGCTCTCCGGGTCGTCGATGGCGAACACAGCGATGCTGGGAAGTTCCTTATTGCCCCAGATGCTGAAATCCGGCTACGCGCCGCGCCTTGCCATCGGGCCAATGGTGGCCGTCGGGGGCATCGCGATTCTGATCCCGCCTTCGGCGCTAGCCGTCCTGTTGGGCTCGCTCGCCAAAATCTCGATCTCGGCGCTGCTTGTTGCGGGGATCATCCCCGCACTCATCATGGCGGTGCTCTTCATCACCTATATTTTGATCCGCGCACTGGCCGGGGATGACGTGACCGAGACAATCGAGGATGACGGAAGCTTCTTCCAGCGTGCCCTGCCGTTCCTGCGCGACGTGCTGCCGCTATTCGTGATCTTCGTCGCCGTTGTCGGTAGCCTGCTGGCCGGGATCGCGACACCGACCGAAAGCGCGGCCATCGGGGTTGCCGCAACCGTGATCGCCGGGCTTGCCTATGGCCGGCTGTCGCTGTCGGTCATCGGCAAGACCATGATGGAAACGGCCAAAATCTCGGCCATGATCCTGTTCATCATCGTCGGCTCCATCACCTATTCTCAGATCCTCGCGTTCTCGGGCGCAGCATCGGGGCTCCTCAAGGTCATAACGGCGTTCGAGTTGTCCGAACTTCAGGTCATTCTGCTGGTTCTGGTTGTTCTGCTGCTTCTGGGCTGCTTCATCGACCAGGTGTCGATGATGATGATCACGCTGCCCTTCTTCCTACCGCTCGCAAACTCGGTCGGCGTGGATCTGATCTGGCTCGGCCTCGTCTACCTCCTGAGCCTTGAGGTCGCGCTCATCACACCCCCCTTCGGGTTATTGCTTTTTGTGATGAAGGGCGTCGCGCCAAAGGACATTTCCTTCGGCACCATCACGCTTGCGACCCTGCCGTTCCTCGGCATTCAGATGGCTGTTCTTATGTTGATCGTCGTCTGGCCTGAAATCGCGTTGTGGCTGCCTCGGCTGCTGCTCGCAAACTGACGAACAGAGAAAACCATGGCTGAACGTTCCTTTGAAAAAGAAGTCCAGGACCTGCGCATCGGTGCGGGGGAGACCTTTCGCGGCGAGGGTATCCTCGGCATAACCAAGGCGCTTCTAGAGTCCGGTGTCGGATATGTGGGCGGGTATCAGGGCGCGCCGATCAGTCACCTGATGGACGTTCTGGCCGACGCGCAGGGTATTCTGGGCGAGCTTGGCGTGCGCTTCGAAGCGAACGCATCGGAAGCTGCCGCGACCGCGATGCTTGCCGCGAGCGTTCATTACCCAATCCGAGGCGCGGTCGCCTTCAAGGGGCCGGTCGGGGTAAACGTCGCGTCGGACGCGCTTGCCAACCTTTCATCGGGCGGGGTCACAGGCGGCGCGATGCTGATCGTGGGCGAGGATTACGGCGAAGGCTCTGCCATCATGCAGGAGCGCACGCATGCTTTCGCGATGAAGTCTCAGGTCTGGCTACTCGACCCACGCCCCAATCTTGTCTCCATGACCAAGGCGGTGCGCGACGGGTTCGAGCTTTCGGAAGCGACCAATACGCCCGTCATTCTTGAGCTGCGCATCCGTGCTTGTCACGTGCATGGCACGTTCGAAGCGCGCGATAACGTGGCCCCTCCGCTCACCGTACGCGACGCTCTGTCCGCTCCGCGCCGTGATCCGAGCCGACTCGCGCTGCCGCCCTTCGCTTATGCGCATGAGCACGAGAAGATCGAAAGCCGTTGGCCCCGCGCCGTGAAGCACATCATAGACAACAAGCTGAACGAGGTTTTGGGACCCGAGAATGCACGGATCGGCGTGGTGGTTCAGGGCGGGATTTACAACAACCTCAACCGTGCGCTCGAACGGCTCGGTCTGGCGGATGCCTATGGCAACTCGGATGTCGCGGTCTATTGCCTGAACGTGACCTATCCGCTGGCTGAGGAAGAATTTTTGTCCTTCTGCGAAGGCAAAGACGCGGTGCTGGTCGTTGAGGAGGGTCAGCCAAACTATATCGAACAGGCGCTCGGCGGTATGCTCCATCGCAGCGACCTGCCGACAAAGGCTTACGGGAAGGGCTATCTTCCGATGGCTGGAGAATACCAGCCGACAGTCATGCTGGAAGGGTTGCGAGGTTTTCTCGCGGACCACGCGCCCGACATGCTGTCTGCTGTGCATCGTGCGCCGAACCGGGAAGAGCAGGAGGTTCCCGACCTTTCTGACGCGGTGCCTGCTCGTCCGCCGGGGTTCTGCACAGGGTGCCCGGAGCGTCCGATCTTCGCTGGATTGAAGCTTGTCGATGAGGAGATGGGACCGCACCAGATTGCTTGCGACATCGGGTGTCACCTGTTCTCGGTTCTGCCGCCTTTCGACCTTGGGGGGACGACGATGGGCTTCGGCCTCGGACCGGCCTCCAACGCAGCTTTCGATGGTGGCGGCGTGCGGCGCGCGATCTCGATCATGGGCGACGGGGGCTTCTGGCACAATGGCATGGCGTCTTCCGTCGGCAATGCGGTATTCAATAAGTCGGACAATGTGATCGTCATCGTGGACAACTATTATGCCGCTGCGACTGGCGGGCAGGACATCCCCTCGTCACGCTCGAAAAACCCAACAAAGCAGACCGGGAATTCCATCGCGGAAGCGGTGCGCGGGGTCGGCGTGAAATGGGTACGCACAATCGACCGGACCTACGACGTGTCGAAAGTGCGCGATACGCTGCGCGAGGCGCTGACGACCGACGCCGAAGGCCCGAAGGTCATCGTCGCCTCGTCCGAATGTATGCTAAACCGCCAGCGCCGGGAGCGGCCCGAAAAGGCTAAGGCGATCGCTGAGGGGCGCCGCGTGTCGCGCCCCAAATTCGGGGTTGACGAAGACGTTTGCACCGGCGACCACGCCTGCATGCGCCTGTCGGGCTGTCCGTCGCTTACCCTCAAGGAGCTGGACGATCCGCTGCGCGATGATCCCGTAGCTTCCATCGACGAAAGCTGTGTCGGTTGCGGCAATTGTGGCGAAGTCGCGGATGCCGCCGTGCTCTGTCCGTCGTTCTACGAAGCCGAGGTCATCGATAATCCGCACCGTTGGGAGGCATGGCGTGATCGGACGACCCGAAAGATCATCGGCTGGCTACAGGCACGCCGCGCTTCGCGCCGTTTGATGGTGGAGGAGGTCGCGGCATGACCGATCAATTCGTTCTGCCTGAGGGCAGCTTCAGCCGTTCCGACGACATGATAAAGCTATCTATCCATGCCGTGGGCGGGCAGGGTGGCGGGGTTCTGACTTCGTGGATCGTCGCACTGGCCGAGGCGAACGGGTATCACGCGCAGTCAACTTCAGTCCCCGGCCTGGCGCAACGCACTGGTACGACGATCTATTATGTCGAGATGCTGCCGCAGACCGCTGCCGAACCCGTGCTGGCGCTGATGCCCGCGCCGGGAGACGTGGACGTGGTGATCGCCTCTGAAATGATGGAGGCGGGGCGCGCGGTGGAGCGCGGCTTCGTCACGAAAGAACGCACGACGCTCATCACTTCGACCCACCGCGTGTTCGCCACCTCCGAGAAAATCATTCCCGGAGATGGGCGTGCGAACCGCGATCAGGTGCTCGACCTTACACGCCAGGCGGCGAAACGGTCGGTGGCTTTTGACATGCATGACATGGCTAAACGGGCGAAAAGCCACGTCTCGGCAAGTTTGTTCGGCGCCCTGGCAGGTTCTGGTGCATTGCCGTTTTCGCTGGACAGCTATGTTGCCGTGATTGAAGCGTCGGGGCGCGGTGTCACCGCAAGTCTCGCGGCATTTCACGCGGCCCGTGCCGCGGCCGCCGAAGGGGCAGGGGACTCAATTCAAGCAGCGCCGGCAAAACGGCTCACTGTTACCGGCCCCTCAGCTCGTCGCCGCCGCTGGGATGCCCTCGTCGCGCGGGTCGATGCGCTTCCGCCTCCCGTAGCAGCTATGGCTGGAGCTGGGCTGCGCAAGGTCGTCAATTTCCAGAACGAGGCCTTGGGGGCAGACTACCTCGCCGCCGTCGAGCATGCCCTCGAAATGGACAAGGGTGCCGGGGGTGCGGCGAAGGGTTATGCCTACAGCGAGACGTTCTCTAAATACCTCGCCAACGCGCTGTGCTACGACGATCTTATCCGGGTAGCGGATCTCAAGACCCGGGCAGCACGTTTCGCTCGTGTGCGCGACCATGCCGATCCCGCCAACGGGGCAGTGCTGCGCACGACCGAATACATGCATCCGCGCGCCGAAGAGGTTGTCGGTCTGTTTCCAGTGGGACTGGGTCGCCGGATCGAAGCTGCGCCGCGGCTTTTTGCCTGGATCGACCGGCGTGTGAATAAGGGGCGCCGGTATCGCAGCGACGGATTATGGGCGTTTCTCGCCCTGTATGTGCTGGGCGGGCTAAAGCCTATCCGTCGTTTCACCCTGCGCGATCAGCAGGAGCGGGCGCATCGTGACGCCTGGCTCGCCCGGGCGAGTTCGGCCTTGCGACAGGACTACGACCTTGCCGTCGAGATTCTTGCCTGCCAGCGGCTCATCAAGGGGTACTCGGACACCCATGCGCGCGGCCAGTCGAAATTTGCGCTGGTGCTCGAGGGCGCGCGCAAGCTGGAGGGCCGTATGGACGCCGCCGACTGGGTGCGGCGCATGCGCGTCGCTGCGCTTTCGGACCCGTCTGATGGACCGCTGCGTGACACTCTGAAAACCATCGACAGTTTCTTATGAACAAACGAACGGTGGCATGTGCTTGGTGTGAACTCACGGTGAAGCGCAACTTCTGATATGTCGTTTTATTCCAGACGGTTCTGGATTTCCATCAGCTTGGCTTTGAAAACTTCCGCCGGTGTTCGGTAATCCAAACACTTGCGCGGCGTTGAATTGAGGCGGTGGCAAATCGACCTCAAATATCGATTTGTCAGCGCCGTCGGTTCGGTTGAGCGGGGCAGGTACTTACGCAGCCTGTTGTTCGTGTTTTCGACGGTGCCTTTCTGGTACGGCGCTTGTGGGTCACAGAACCACGCATCCGCACCGATCCCGGCCTTGAGATGCTTCCAGGCTGAGAACTCGGTGCCACGGTCAAAGGTGACGGATTGGCGCGCATCGGCGGGCAGGGGAGCGAGCCCTTTGATCAGCGCCTCCATGATCGGCTTGGATTGACGATCTTCATTGCGCATCACAACTGCATAGCGGCTGACACGTTCGACGAGCGACGTCACGTTGACCTTTCCATGCTCCTTCCTGAACATCATTAGGTCGCACTCCCAGTGGCCGAACTCGGTGCGCTCTGAGATGCGATCGGGCCTGCGAGAGAGGCTTTGCACATCGAATATGTGGCTCCGGTTGTGCCTGCGGTAACCACGCGGCCGACGGCGCCGGCGGTGCTCGGGCAGATGGCGATAGAACTGCTCATCGCGGCCGTCCTTGGAATAGGCGAACCGATAGATCGTCTCATGGCTCACGCGGATCGGATGGCGCTCCAGCCGCATCCGGCCGGCGATCTGTTCAGGTGACCAGCCAGCCTTCAGGCGATCTTCGATGGTGGCCTTCAGCTCCGGATGCACGACCATCTTGCGATGGATCGCGCGGCGCTTCTCGTACATGTCCTGTGCATTCAAAGCGTAGTAGCCGTTCAGCTCGGGCAGTTCGGTATCCGTATACTGGTTCCGCTTGATATCTCGGTAGATCGTGGAAGGGTCGCGGCCCAATCGATCCGCAATCTCCGAAATAGGCATCTTGGCTTCCAGCCACTTTGCGAGTTTGCGCCGTTCATCCAGCTTCAGGTGAGAGTAGTGGGTTCCCATTCAACATCCTCCATGCAACTATCTGTATTCGTACAGAATTTGCACTTCGTTTGTGAATCCACTTGGGCAAGCAAGTGCGGCGCATAATGAACATTATGTAACAAATGCCTTTGGATCTTTGTCCCGAAGCGGGCAGGGGCATTGTCAGGTTGATGAAAACCGCTTTGCCGTGTACCGCCGCCCCATTTTGAATCCTTGTGATCTGTCCCGTCTCAAGGGGTTTCGTTTTCCACGCTCGGTCATCGGCTACGCGGTCTGGGCGTACATCGTCTTGCCCTCAGCTTGTGCGACGTTGAGGATCTTCTTGCATCTCGAGAGATCACGGTTTCCCACGGAACAATCCGGGACTGGGTGGAGCGTTTCGGCGTTCAGTTCGCCGCCAAGGTCAGGCGTCATCGACCGCGCCCGGCGGAAGTGTCATGTCGACGAGGTCGTGGTGCCGATCAAGGGGTGAAAACATTGGCTGGAGTGCTGTCGATGCCAATGGTGATTTACTTGATATTCTGGTTCAATCCCGTCGGGACAAGACGGCTGCGAGACGCTTCTACAGGACGTAGTTCAAGACTTGGGGGCAGCTGGGTGTGATCGGCACCGAAAAGCTACGGTCCTACGGTGCCGCGAAGGCAGTCTTGGAGCCAGCTATCGAGCATCGCCAGCACAAGGGGTTGGACAATAGAGCCGATGCCTCCCACCTTGCGACCGGCTATGCATGCGATCTGGCGGCCTGAACCTAGCACGCAACCGATTCTTGCGGGCAACAGTAAACAGCCTGACAATGCCGCCGATATCGACACCGCAGGCTGCGGCAAGACGGTGGACGAGATGACTGCCGGGGGCAAGGCGCATCTGGTCGCGCTTGACGTGACCAGCGCTGAGACCTGCGCCGAAGTGGTGGCGCCGCTCGCTTTGACCTCGGGCAAGCTACATATCCTGATCAACACCGCCGGAATCATGATTGCGCAGCCAATCGCGACCTGCACGCTGGAGACCTACCAGAAGGAGCAGAAGATCAACTTGGAAAGCGTGTGGATCGGTTGCAAGACGGCGCTTGAATTGTCGACCGAAACGGAGGCTGCGGACGGCACCACGTCGATCATCAATCTGTCCTCGACGCTTGGGGTCGTTGGTGAGCGCATGTTCTCGGCCTACACGGCGTCAAAGGGTGCGGTGCGGCTCATGTCCAAGGCGCTGGCGGTGGAACTTGGTCCGCGCCAGATCCGGGTCAACTCGGTCCATCCGACGCTTGTGAACACAGCGCTCGCCATCGGCGCGACTCAGGACCTTGTGGACGGCGGCGTTCCCCTGCCCTACAAGAAAGCCATGATCGACGTGGTGAAAATGCAAGCGCCGCTCGGGCGCTATGCCGAGCCGCACGATATCGCCAACGCCATCGCGTTCCTCGCCTCGGACGAAAGCAGCTACATCACCAGCACGGAGCTGGTGGTCGATGGCGGGCCGACGGCGACCTGACCCGAGTTGCCCCGGTGCGCCCTTTTCGCACCGGGGTCAATAGAATCTGACCAGGTTGGGACATCCACCTCACTGATTGCAGCCCCGACATTGGCGAATGCGCAGGCTTGAACCCTCAGGCGCGTCGCACGGCAGGCGCACCAGCTTGTGGTCAGGGCTTCGCCGCAGACGCATCCGCATTGCAGTTTCAGCTATATCTCCTGCGTCTTGATCAAGTGTTTCTCTATCGTTGATCTAATGGTCAGTCCATTTTATATTACCTACCAATGAAGATGCGCGAGCGAGAGATGACGCGACCACCACAACCCGTGCCGACGCAGGAAACGCAGCCCTTCTGGGACGCTGCTCGCGACGGTCGCGTGGTGCTCTGGCACTGTAACGCCTGCGGGCGAACCGCGGGGCCGCTGTCGCCGCGTTGCCCGGACTGCCTGTCCGGCAGCCTCAGCGCGCTGACCTATGAGGGGCGCGTTCTGCTCAAGGGGCGCACGGTTCTGACGGTCCCGGCCTATGAGGGGCAGAGCGTTCCCGCCCCAGTCGCGGAATGTGTGATCGAGGACGAGCCGCGCGTGACCCTCATCGCCGCCGACCCCGACGACCTGACCCGCGACCTCGCTCCCGGCACGCCCGTCACGCTGGGCTTCGCCGCGAATGGCGACGGGGTGCCGCTTGCCACGATCACCGGCGGGGGCCCGTCATGAGTGTCGCCATTATCGGCTTTGGTGCGTCCGAACTCGTCAAGTCCAGTCCACGCGGTATCGCGGCCTTCGCGCTCGATGCGGCGGTTTCGGCTCTTGCGGACGCAAAGCTATCCCGCGACGACATCGACGGTTATGTCGGTGCGCCCTTTGCCACCAATGCAAGCTCACCCCATGCCGAAGGGGGTGACGAAATCTCGCTCAAGACCGTCGCCGGTCTGATGGGTCTGAAGCTGAGCTGGGGTGCCGACCTCTACCGCCGCTATCCGACAGACATGGTGGCCTCTGCCGCAAATGCCCTGATCGCCGGAAGCAGCCGTTTCGTTCTGGGCCTGCGCGCCATGTACGCGTTACCCGGCGGCGGGTACGGCACCGGCGCGGCGAACGATGCCTTCGGCGCGCAGCAGTTCACCCGCCCCTACGGCTTCGACACGCTCGGCGCGCGCTTTGCCAGCCGAAGCTGGGCCTATATGGCCCGCCACGGTCTGACGCGGGACGACCTCTTTGCCATCGTCGACCTGTCGCGCCGCAACGCCGCCGACAACCCCGAGGCCCTGTGGCGCGACAAACCGCTCGAGCGCGACGCCTATATGGCCGCCCGCATGATCGCCGAGCCGCATTGCCTTTACGATTGCGACATGCCTGTCTGCGGCGCTCAGGCCTTTGTCATGTGCCGGGGCGAAGACGTGCCGTCAGGCGCCGCCCCCGCATGGGTCACGGGGTGGAGCGGCTTTGGCAAGCCCGAGGCGCTCTGGGACATGAGCGGGCGCAGCGCCACCGATCTGACTTCGGCCCAGCTTTACGACGGCTTCTCCTCGATGGTCTGGGAATGGCTCGACGGCTTCGGCATCACCGAACCCGGCAATGCCGCGGCCTTTATCCGCGACGGCCACGGCGCGCGCGACGGCAAGCTGCCGATCAACACCTTCGGCGGCGCCCTTGGCGAGGGCCGGATGCACGGCATGGGCCATCTACGCGAAGCCTACCTTCAGGCCACGGGCCGCGCCGGTGCACGTCAGGTGCGCCCCGGCCCCACCCTCGCCCATGTCGGGCCCTTCGACGATTCCTCATTCGTCCTGCTCGAACCCGACCGCCCGACGCGGGCGCAATGACAAAGGACTGACGATGAAAGTGCGCGACTATCTGGCCATCCCCTACATCCTCGAAGCTCAGGCGATCGAGGTGAACGGCGAATGGACCCGCAGGCTTCGCTACCCGGAGCTCGGCGATTTCGAGGCCCGGCACGAAGACGTGGAACAGGCGCTGCTCGAAGTCGAACGCCTCCGCATCAAGGAAATCCTGCGCAAGCTGCGCGCGGGCGAGAAACCCCCCGTGCCCCGGCCGCCGCTTGAGACGACGGATCAGGGCTGGTGGGCCCGATTTCTGGGCATCGGCGATCTGGTCGAGGGCGTCATCGACAGCCCGGCCAGCGACCTTGCCGGAACCGAAAAGATTGGGCGCCACTGAGCGGCCCGCACAAGGACATGACTTTTTACAAGGAGACCCTACATGCTGTCGCACGAAGATAACGAGACGCTCGTCCGGGTTGGCCCGGGCACCACGATGGGCGACATGATGCGGCTTTACTGGCTGCCCTTCATGGCCTCTTCCGACCTCGAAAAAGACGGCCAGCCGCAGACGGTAAAGCTGCTGGACGAAACGTTGATCGTGTTCCGCGACAGCGAGGGGCGCGTCGGCCTTGTCGATCACATCTGCCCGCACCGCGGTGCACCGCTGGTCTTTGGCCGCAACGAGGACTGCGGCCTGCGCTGCGTCTACCACGGCTGGAAATTCGACGTGGACGGCAACGTGGCCGACATGCCCGCCGAACCGCCGCGCTCGCGGCTCAAGGATCGGGTTAAGATCAAGTCCTACCCCTGCGTGGAACGGGGTGGCGTCGTCTGGACCTACATGGGCGACGAACCCGATGAAAGCCGCCCGGCGCTGCCGTCCTTTGAATGGAACATGGTTCCCGAAGAGAACGTCGTGGTGACCTTCCGCGTGCAGGAATGTAACTGGCTTCAGGCGCTCGAAGGCGAGATCGACTCGGCCCACGCGCCGATCCTGCATGGCCGGATCGACGATGGCGGCTCGATCAACCAATGGGTCGCCAAGCGCGACCTGCGCCCCACCTTCGAATGCATGCGGCAGGATTTCGGCATGTCGATCGCGTCGCGCCGGGTGCTGGACGACGACACGCTCTACTGGCGCGTGAACCAGTTCGTCATGCCCTTCTTCAGCCTCGTCCCGCCGCAATCGAACGAGTTTTACGAGCTGTCGGGCCACGCCTGGGTGCCCATCGACGACGAGAACACGCTCTGCATCATGTTCTCCTATCGCCCGGACGAACCGCTGCACCCGAAATCGCGCAAGGTCTTTCTCGATGGCCATAATGGCCGCGAGACCGGACATCCGAGCCGCGAGGGCTTTGACGATCAGGGCGCGCAGGTGCCGTTCGGCCGCTACGTGAGCAAGTATCGCCGCGAGACCGGATGGCTTTTCGACAACGAAGCGCAAAAGACAACGTGGTTCTCGGGCCTGCCGGGCCTGTGGGTGCAGGATGCCGCCTGCCAGTCGGGCGTGCTCCGGGTCTATGACCGCACGCGCGAACATCTGTGCACCTCGGACACGGGCATCGCCATGACCCGGCGGATGCTTCTGGAAACCGCGCATGCCTTCCGCGACAGCGGCAAGAAACCCGACCGTTTCGATGACCCCGACCTCTATCTCGTGCGCGCCGTGTCGCTGAAGCTGCCAAAGGATCTGCCTTGGGCCGAAGCGGGCAAAGCGCCGATGACCGCGAAAGTCGGCGAAGGGCTTGGCTACGAGCTATGACGGGGTCGAAACAAGCATTGAACGGCGTCCGCGTGCTGGAATTGTCCGCACTTGCGGGCGCCGTGGCGGGGCGCGTGCTCGCCGACCTGGGGGCCGAGGTGATCAAGGTCGAACCGGAGGGGGGCGAGCCCTTCCGCCGGTCCGTCCCGACGGTCCCGACCGCCTATGGCGAGGAAAGCGGCGCGTGGCTTGCCTTTAACCACGGCAAGAAAAGCGTGACCCTCGATATCGACAGCGACGAGGGTCTCGCCACCTTTGCGCGCCTATGCAAGACGGCCGACATCGTCGTGACTGACTGGGAGCGTCTGACGCTCGCGCAGATGGACCGGCTCGGGGCGGCCGCGCGGGACGCGAACCCAGCGCTGGTCTTTGCCGAGATCCTGCCCTTCGGGCGCGGTGCGCCCTATCAGGACTATGCCGCCACCGACACCACGCTTCAGGCATTGGGTGGGCACCTTTACCTCAATGGCGACGTGGACCGCCCGCCGGTGCGCATCTCGCTCCCCGTGGGCCTGATCCAAGGCGGGGCCGAGGCCGCGTCGGCGGCGCTCATGGCCTATCACCACAGCCTCAAGACCGGCGAGGGCCAGCGCGTCGATGTCTCGGTGCAGGAGTGTATCGTCTGGACCCTGCTCAATTCGACGATGGCGTGGCAGATCCTCGGCCTCAACGAAATGCGCGGCGGCGCGATCCGCAAGGAGCGGGCGAACCGCTTCTTCACGCGCCTCGTGTGGGAAACGAAGGATGGCTACATCTTCTTCGGCCCCGTCGGCGGCGGCGGCGGTGCGGCGCGCATCAAGTCCTATGAGGCCCTCGTCAAATGGATGAACGAAGACGGCTTCGACGATCCGATCCTGACCAAAAACGACTGGAACGGCGACGGCCAGTTCTTCATCTCGCAAGAGGACTATGACGCGGTCACCGCCGTGATCATGTCGTTCATTAAGGCCAAGACGACCGAGGAGCTGATGGAGCGTGCCGTCCGCGAGCGTATCCTGCTTGCCCCGATCTCGTCGGTGGCTGGTGTATTCGAGAACCGCCAGTTCCGCGCCCGCGGGCTGTTTCGCAAACTGGACGACCCCGCGCGGGGCCTGTCGGTCGAATTGCCGTCGCATTGGGCGAACCTGTCCGAAACACCGCTGGCGGACCCGCGCCCGGCTCCGGCCCCCGGGGCCGATACCGACGCGATCTTCGCCAAGGAAACAGAAGGAAGCCTGACATGAGCCTCGACAGCGCATCCGCACTCGACTGCAAAACCGGGATCTTCGCAGGTCTCAAGGTGGCCGATTTCACATGGGCCGCCGCCGGTCCCATCGCGACCAAGCAGCTCTCCGACAACGGCGCGACGGTGGTCAAGATCGAAAGCTTCAAGCACCCGGACTCGATCCGCCTTGGCGGGCCGTTCATCGACGACAAACCGGGCATCAACCGCTCCGGCTTTTTCGCGGATTTCCATTCCTCCAAGCTCGGCATCGCCGTCGATATGAGCAACCCGGACGCGATCGAGATCATCCGCCCGCTCATCGAATGGGCCGATGTGGTCGCGGAAAGCTTCCGCCCCGGCGTGATGAAGAAATGGGGGCTGGATTACGAAAGCCTCAAGGCGATCAATCCCTCCATCGTCATGCTCTCCTCGTCGCTTTACGGCGCCGACGGCCCGTGGGCGCGCCATCCCGGCTACGGCGCACAGGGTCAGGCGCTCGCCGGCGTCCATGCCATGACCGGCTGGCCCGACCGGCCCCCCGCGATGCCCAAGGGCGCTTATTCCGACAGCGTCTCGCCCCGCTATGCGCTGAGCGCCCTGCTCGCCGCGCTCATCCACCGCGAAAAGACCGGCGAGGGCCAGCATGTCGAACTGAGTCAGGTCGAGGCGACGACCCAGCTTCTGGCCCCGGAACTCCTGATCTATCAGGCCACCGGCGAGGAGATCACGCGACAGGGCAGCCGCAAGGCAGGCTCGATTCTCCACGGCATCTTTCCCTGCGAGGGCGAGGAACGCTGGATCGCGATCGAGGCCGTGACCGAAGCGCAGTGGACCGCGTTCACAGCCCTTCTGGGCGACACCGACGCGCTCGCCACCGCGCGCGACCAAGGCCCCGATGCGCTCGAGGCCGCCGTGGCCAATGCGACCGAGTCTTGGGATGCCTTCGCGCTCATGGCCGCCTGCCGCGATGCGGGTGTGCCGGCGGGCGTGGCCAACAAGGCGTCCGACCTTCTGGACGACGACGTCTTTGCCGCACGCGACCATTTCTGGCCGCTCCATCACGAAGAGATGGGGACCCTGAAATACAACGGCCCCGCCTACCGCTTCGAACGCACGCCAAGCGACCTGCGCTTTGCTTCGCCCCGTTTGGGCGAACACACGGACGCAGTCATGTCCGGGATCCTGGGCTATGACGACGCCCAGATCGCCGCCTTCCGCGAAAGGGGACTTCTGGGATGAGCAAGGGAGCAGACATTCCGGTCCGCGTGCGCCAGATGCGTTACGAGGCAGACACGATCCTGTCCGTCGAGTTCGAAACGCTCGACGGTCGCGACCTGCCGGTGGCCGCGCCCGGCTCTCACATCGACGTGGCACTGGGCAAGGACTTTCGCCGGAGCTACAGCCTGACGCGCGAGATCACGGGCGGGCCCTCCTGCACCGTGGCGATCCACCGCGACCCAAAATCAAAGGGCGGCTCGGCCTACGTGCATGAGACGCTTCGCGTGGGCGACAAGACGGTCATCTCGCGGCCCAAGAACAACTTCCCCCTCGATGAGAACGCAGACCTGTCGGTGCTGATCGCTGGTGGGATCGGGGTCACGCCGGTCCTGTGCATGATCCGTCGTCTGGTGGCGACCGGCAAGGCGTGGAAACTGCACTACGCCGCCCGCAGCCGCTCCGCCGCCGCCTTCCGCGACGAGCTTGACGCGCTGGAACAGGCGAGCGACGGCAAGGGCAAGTTGCACTACCACCTCGACGACGAACAGAACGGGGCGCTGGTGGATATCGGGGGCATCCTGACCGCGAATCCCACGGCGCACTTCTATTGCTGCGGGCCCGAGGCGATGCTGGCCGCCTATGAAAGGGCCGCCCGCGGCGTGCCGCGCGATCAGGTCCATGTCGAATATTTTTCGTCGAGCGAAGAAGTCGCCCGTGACGGCGGGTTCGAAGTGGTGCTCGACCGCTCAGGCAAGACCATCGTGGTCGAACCCGGCCAGACCATCCTCGATGCGCTGATCGCGAATGGCGTCCATGTGCCGTTTTCCTGTGCCGAGGGCACCTGCGGGACCTGTGAAACCGATGTGATCGAAGGGCGACCCGATCACCGCGACATCATCCTGACGGACGAGGAACGCGCCGAAAGCAAGACGATGATGATCTGTTGCTCAGGCTCGAAAAGCGCGCGTCTGGTGCTGGACATCTAGCACCAGACGACTCCGGCCTCAGCCGCCCCCGTGCAGGGACAGTATCGTGCCGTTGGTATAGCCCGAGCGCGGCGAGGCGAGAAAGGCGACCGCATCGGCCACCTCCTGCGGATCGGCGGCCCGACCATAGGGCAGGCCTCGCGTCAGCTCGTCCGCGCGCCCCTCGTCGCCCAACTCCGCCGCCGCGCGGGATTTCAGGAAGACCTGCATCCGCTCGGTCGCGACCAGGCCGGGGTTCAGCCCCACGATCCGCCCGCCCATGCTGTTGAATTGCTTGGCATAGGCGCGGGTAAAGGCCATGAGCGCGGCATTGCCCACCGCACCGCAGATGTAATCCGCGCTCAAAGCCTCGCCCCCTGCGCCGATCACGTTGACGATCACCCCGCCGCGCTCCGCGATGCGCGGGGCAAGGGCGCGGGTCATGTTGATGTAGCCAAAGACCTTGAGGTCCCAGGCCGCACGCCAGCGGTCCTCGTCGATACTGGCAAGATCACCGGGGGGAATGGCCCCCGCGTTGTTCACGAGGATGTCGACGGGAGTCTCTCGCGCCGCCACCCGTTCGACACCCTCGCGGGTGGCAAGGTCGGCAGCCACCACATCGGGCCTGAGACCGGTGTCCCCTTCGATCTGCGCGGCCGCGTCGGCGAGCCTGTCGCAATCCCGCGCGACGAGCGTGACCTGCACGCCCTCCTGCGCCAGCGTCCGGGCCGTGGCCAGCCCGATGCCCTTGCTCGCGCCGGTCACGAGCGCATTCAATCCACTGAGGTTCAGGTCCATCGGCGATCCTTTCGGTGTCATGTCGCGGGTCAAGGTGCGCCCACCGCAGATCCTACGTGAGCGGCGGGTTCATCGACAGCACCGTTTCCACCGGCAGGCGGGGCGAGGCGCAGACGGTCAGGTCATCGGGCAGCGTGCCAAAGCCCACCAGCACGATCACCGACTGCGCATCGTCCAGCCCAAGCGTCGCGCGCAGCCCCTTGTCGGTACCCACATCGACGGACCAGTTCAGCATGCAGGTGCCCAGCCCCTCGGCATGAAGCGCATGCACAAAACTCATCGCGAATAGCCCGCCGTCGATCCAAGCCTGATAGCGTTCGCCGGGATGTTCCCAGTGCCGCAGGTCGCTGGTGATGACCGCGATCCCGCCCAGTTCATCTCCGAACGTGCGGTTCCCGGCCTGATGGACGCGCACCCGGTCGATCAGGTCACGCTCGGTCCAGACGCGCAGGTGACAGGTTTGGCGGTTGCAACTGGACGGCGCATGTTGCGCGGCACGCGCGGCGCGGCGGATCTTGTCCTCGGGCACCGGATCGGGGCCGAAGCGGCGCACCGAATGGCGCGATCCGGCAAAGGCGAGATAGTCGAAATCCGTGGCCTTGGCGATCCCGGCCCGGTCCAGATGGCTGACGCCGGCAGCCTCAGACGCCCCCGGCGCGGCGCGGTCGGCAAGGTAACGCGCCACCTCCTCCGGCACCTCACCCGCGTTGAACGCGGCCCAGACGCGCAGAGTGCTGTCCCCGACCGCCCCGGCGTCGCTCACGTGCCCGGCGTCGCGCAGGTCCCGCGCCAGCCGCGTGGCCCGCGCAAAGCCGAAACCCGTCCGCGCCTCGCGCAGGGCCATGCCGTATTCCAAGAAATGCGCATCTGCCAGCATCCGCGCGTCCCGGTTTTCGCCGGACCGGGCGCGGTGCAGCCAGGCATGCCGCCGAAACCGCCATGCGTCGTAAAGGACACCGCGCCAGAACCGGGCCTCGACCTTCAGCGCCTCCCCGAGCCGCGCGACGGGGCTGGTGGTGGCGGAAACGGCCCGCCCGGCCTCGGGTTTCTGCACGGTCATTCGCCCTCGTTCAGTTCTGCGCGAAGGGGGGCGAGAAATTCGGCGTCGCCCTCGCCCAGTTCTGGAATGTCCGGCCGCACCCGGGCATCGGTGTCGGACATGCGAAACGGCGGGTTCGGGACCTGAAACGCGCCCGCCGCGTCCCGGACCGTGCCCATCACGCCGCGTTCCTGCGTTGCGGGATCGGCCATGACCTCGGCCACGTCGCGGTAGCGGGAACAGGGCACCCCGGCGGCGAGCAGCAGACGCTCACAGGTCTCGGCGGGCTTGTCCTGCGCCCAGAGCTCGACATAGCCCATGAGATCGTCCCAGTTCGCCTCGCGCCCCGAGGCCGTGGCAAAACGAGGGTCCGCGCCCCAGTCCGGCCCACCAAAGAGCGCCAGCATGCCCGCGAAATTCTTGTCCGACAGCGGCACGACCATGATGAACCCGTCCGCAGCCCGGACCGGCGTGTAGAGATGCCGGGCGCGGATTTGCGGGAACTGGGCCTCCTGACATTCATAGACCATCATCGACATCAGGCTGTCCAAAAGCGCGACATCGACCAACTGTCCCCGCCCGGTGTGTTCGCGGGCCAAAAGCGCGGTCTGGATCGCCCCCCAGGCATAAACGCCCGCCAGAATGTCGGCATAGAACATGCCTGTCGGCGCGGGCCGGTCAAGCTCGGGCTGATAGGACATGAGCGCCATGTCCAGCCCGCCGGTCGCGTGGATCATCGGCGCATAGGCCGGGCGCGACGCGGCAACGCCCTCCTGCCCGAACCCCGAGATCGCGCAATAGACGAGCCTTGGATTGCGCGCCGACAGCGTGTCCCAGTCGAGCCCCAGACGCGCCATCACGCCGGGGCGGAAGTTTTCGACCACAACATCGGCACCGTCGATGAGCCGCTTAGCATCCTGCCGCCCCGCCTCGGTGCGCAGGTCCAGAACCACGCTCCGCTTGCCCGCGTTCAGGGTGCCGAAATAGGTGGATTGTCCGTCACGCAGCGGGGGACGCCGTCGCATGGCGTCCCCCTCCGTTGGTTCGATCTTGATCACTTCGGCGCCGATATCGGCCATGAGGCGGGTGCAGAACGGCCCCGCCATCACCTGCGAGAAATCGACGACCCGGATCGGTTTCGGCCCGTCTGTCATCAGCCCTTGAGCATCGCGCGCGCGATGATCAGGCGCTGGATCTGGTTCGTGCCTTCGTAGATCTGGCAGACCTTGGCGTCGCGCATGTAGCGCTCAACCGGGTGATCCTGCAGATAGCCCGCGCCGCCAAAGACCTGAACCGCGTCGGTCGTGACCTTCATCGCCATGTCCGAGGCAAAGGTCTTGATCATCGACGAATACATCGGAACCTGCGGGTGGGTCGGGTCGCGGTCGATAAAGGCGGCAACCTTGTAAAGCAGCGCCCGCGCCGCCTCGATCTGGATCGCCATGTCGGCCAGCATCGCCTGCACGAGTTGGAAGTTGCCAATCGGCTGCCCGAACTGTTCGCGCTCCTTGGCATAGGCCATAGCGGCATCCAGCGCGCCCTGTGCGATCCCCACGGAAGCCGCGCCAACGGTCGGACGGTTCAGGTTGAGCACGCCCATCGCATTCTTGAACCCCTGCCCTTCTTCACCGACGAGGTTCTCGGCCGGCACGCGCACGTTTTCAAAGAACAGGTCGCAGTTCTTGATGCCGCGCAGACCCATCTTCTTGGGGCTCCCGCCGATCTTCACGCCGGGGCTGTCCATCGGAACGATGAAGGACGAGATACCGTCATGGCCCTTGCCCTCAGAGGTGCGGGCGAACAGCAGGATGTATTTCGCCTGATCCGCCTTGGTGATGAACACCTTCTGGCCGTTGATGACGTAATCGTCGCCGTCGCGTTTGGCGGTCGTCTTGATGCCGGAGACGTCGGACCCGGTCTGCGGCTCGGTCAGACCAATGCAGGTCAGCGTGCGCCCTTCGGCAATCTCGGGCAGATACTTCTGACGCTGCGCGTCGGTGCCGTAATGCGTGAGCGGCAGCGCCATCGCGATCGAGGTCGCTCCGACAAGGTGCGACACGGCGAACGAGGCCCGCGAGACCTCTTCCTTCGCAATACACGCCATGGTCAGCGTGCCGCCCGGCCCGCCGTATTCCTCGGGCACCATGATCTGGATCAGCCCAAGGTCCCCGAAGATGGGGACGAGCGAGTGGGGCATGTCGTCTTCCTGATCGATCTTAGCCGCAATCGGCGCGACATCTTTCTCGACCATCCGGCGGATGGTGTCGCGAAACATGATCAGGTCTTCATCGTATTCGGTTGTGTCGAGCATGGTAGGTCCTCCGTGACTTTTGCGGAAAGCTTTAAAGGTCCTACCATTAACTGTCAATCTTTAAGAGCGCTCCCACAAACCCGTGTGGACGCGATCCAGGTGAGCACGCAGTTCTTCCTTGGCCTCGTCGACACGACCGGCGCGCAGATGTTCGACGAAATTCCGACGTGAATTCAACAGCACCTCCGGTGCCATGTCCCCAATTCGGAATTGCAGAAACGTCTGGGTCAGCTCGGTCTGCGCATCAGTCGTATAGACCAGCGCGGTGTTGCCCGTGAGTGCGGCGATCTGATGGTAAAAGTCGCGCGCGACGGCCACGCGGCGGGCCGAGTCGCGGGCCGTCACGGCCTCTTCCGTCTCGACCAGGTTTGCGTCGAGCGCCGTCAGGTCCGGGATCGTACCCCGCTTTTTGATCTGATCGAGGATCATTTCCAACAAGAGAGTCCTTGCTTCGAAGAGGTCCGAGAGCTTGATCGCGTTCAGCATGATGAGGTCGCTCAAGACCTGACTCATCTGCGTTGCCGTGCCTTCGGACACAAAGGCGCCGCCATAGGCACCCTTGCGGGTCACGACCAGACCGGCGTTCTCGAGGATGCGCAGCGCCTCGCGCACCACGTTCCGGCTGACGTCAAGCTGCTTGGCGAGTTCCCGTTCCGGCGGAAGCTTGTCACCGGGCTTTAGCTCGCCGCGCATCATCTTTTCGCGCACGACCTGCACCACCACCTCGAAGTTTCGGTTCTGTTTGACGGGCTCGAAAACGGGCGGTTCGGGTCGTTTGGCTGGCGCGGTCATGGGGTCTTCCAATCTGGGTTCGATAGCGACGAGGGCGTTGCGCGCCTCCAAAAGGCATTGCATTCGCCTCGGTTCTTCTATTGGTAATACCAATCATGGAAAACGAAAAGGCCTCAAGTTCCGCATCGCAGCGTCTGGATGACGCGAGCACGACGGGTTCTGGCCGGGTCGCGGCGCAGGCGTGGGTGTTCATCCTCGCCACGCTTGCGACCCTTGCCGACCGTATTACCGGGGTCCATGCCTATTCGCTTCTCAGCCTGTCTCTCATCTCGCTCAGTTTTGTCATTTCCTGGCGCGAGATTTCGCGGGTCACACTGGTCATCGCCGCCGTCGGGCTGATCACCTCTATCGGCTTTCTCGCCACGGGCGGCGACATCGAGGCATTCATGCTGGCGGCGAGCCGGGCCCTGTTCCTGCCCGCACTCCTGACAGCAATGGCCGTCCTTCAGGCGGCGACGAAAAGCTCGGCCCCGGTCATGCGCGTCGCGGGATTTGTTGTCGACCAACCGCCCGGACGGCGGTTCGGGATGCTCGCCTTTGCCGGGCATCTGTTTGGCATACTGCTCAACATCGGCGGCTATCGCCTGCTACTCGGGCTGGCCATCGACCATTGTCACCGGATGACCCGCGACGCGCGTGTCAGGTTTATCCAGGAACGCCGCATTCTCGGGGCGATCATCGCAGGTTTCGGCGCCACGATCTTGTGGTCACCCATCGGCGTGGCCATCAACCTGATCGTTCCACTCATCGACGATTTCGACTGGTTCGATTACGCGCCCTATGGCCTTGCAGCGACCCTCGGTTTTGTCGGCATCCAATACTTTCTCGACCGGCTCGGTCCCCGCCCCAAGGGCCGCACCTACCCGATCAACTCGCCCGGTGTCTGGACCGACATCCTGCGGCTCATGGGTCTGCTAGTCGGGATCATGGGTCTGGCCACGTTGATCGATCTCGTGACCGGTATCCCTCTTCAGGGCGCCCTGCTCATCGTTATTCCTACGGTGGCCATTCTTTGGCGTCTCGCAGAACGACCGGCGAAAGGCGACAGTATCGGATCGCTCTTGACCGACGCCTTCTGGTCGCTCGGCAAACCAGTGAATGAAATCTGCCTGATCCTCGCGACCGGCTTTCTCGGGCTGATCCTCGTCGAGGTGGTGCCGACCCAGTCTCTGGAAGCCCTTATCGAGACCCTCGCCCTGCCCGCGTTCGTTTACGGTATTTTCATAGTCGTTGTCATCTTTGGCCTGAGCATGGTCGCGATCAGCCCGATGATTACCGGCACATTGCTGGTCGGCGCCTTCGTCGAAGCGAATGTCGCAATCCCTGCTCCGATGTTGATCCTCGCGACCCTGACGGGCTGGTCGGTCAGTATGCTCCTCTCGCCGGTCACCGCCACCGTCGCGATCACATCTGCTGAGATGAATCAGCCGGCGAGCGTGGTCGGCCTGAAGTGGAACGGTCGATTTATCGCATGCTTCATCGCGCTGATCTTTGCGATTTTCGTGGTCTGGAGCCTGCTGCTCTAGCCCCGATTGTTGGCCGCTTCCTGAGCCCGCTGCAGCATGTAGCTATGTAGCCGCTCCATGTGCGACATCATTTCCTTTTCCGCCTCGGGCGCGTTCCTGTCGCGCAAATGTGCCACGAAACGCTGGCGCGATTCAGCCACGTTCCAGCTCCGATCCACGCCGATCTGCTTGATGTAATAGCCCAGCGGCTCGGTCACTGCGGACATGAGTATGGACATGGCCTGATTCTTGGTGGCGGCCGCCAGCAAGTGATAAAACTCGATGGTCAGCGCGGTCCGATCCTCGATCTGCGCAACGGTCGTCAGCTTTTCCGTTGCGTCGATGTTGGCTTCCAGCGCCTGGAAATCCGCCTCTTCGCCGCGCTCGCAGGCCAGCTTGATCACCTCGCGCTGAAGACAGACCCGCGCCTCCATGTAGTCGGACAGCGACAGGCCCCCCAGCGACAGAAGATCGGAAATGGTCTGCGTGATCGGCCGGGCATCGCCCTGCATGACAACCGCCCCGCCGTTCACGCCCTTGCGCAGCGACAGCACGCCCGCGATCTCCAATGTGCGAAAAGCCTCGCGCACCGTGGCGCGGCTGACGTCGAGTGACTCGGCCAGTTGCCGTTCAGCGGGCAGCTTGTCTCCCGCCTCCAAACGCCCTTCCAGGATCGCAAGCCGGATCTGGTCGCACACTTCCTCGAACGCGCGTTTCGTTTTGACTGGTTTGAAACGGATATTCTCGTCCACGCCGTTATGCCCTGTCTGTTGCTCCTGAATCATCCTGAACCCGAATGATATGGATAACCTCTAACACATGCTGCCTTGTGTATTGGTCTGATCATTTAATGATTGTTAGACTATAGGAGAGATCGGGGCAAAACAAGCTACGATCATCCAAATCGGGAGGAAGAAATGAGAATTATCAATGGTGTAGGCCTAATGGCAGCGCTCACGATCGGCGCTTCGGCACAGGCAGCGGACGTCAATGTGACCTACGCGGCCTATGGGCCGCCCACCTCGTCCAACGTGGAATTCGGGGTTATCCCGTTCCTCGAAACGGCCAAAGAGATGAGCGAAGGCACCATCGACTACACTCTGCACTCCGGCGGATCGCTCTTGGGCGCAAAGGCGATGCTGGGGGGCATGAAGGACGGCGTCATCGACGGCGGACAGGTGCTTGCGGTGTATTACCCGGCCGAACTGCCGGTCTCGAACCTCGCCATGGGGCTGGCGCCGATGCTGCGCTCAGGCGGACCCGCGCTCGCCGCGGCGATCACCGACTACATCCTGACCGAATGCCCCGGCTGCAAGTCCGAGATGGAAGCCAACAACATGATGTTCCTGGGCGCCTATTCGACGACGTCCTACAGCCTGCTCTGCACCAAGCCGGTCGACACGCTGGAAAGCCTCGCCGGTTTGAAAGTGCGCGTGCCCGGTGACTTTGCGTTTCTCGCCTCCCACCTCGGCATGACGCCGGTGAACATGGGGATCGGCGAGACCTACGAAGGTCTTCAGCGTGGCGCACTGGATTGCACGCTCGGGCCGGTCGGCTGGCTTCAGCAGTTCTCATTGGGTGAGGTCGCCAAGAACGTGCTCGATGTCAGCTATGGCGTGTCTTACGGCGGGCCGATCATCAGCCTGACGAAATCCATGTGGGACGGACTCGACGACACCCAGAAGACAGCGTTCCAGACTGGCGCTGCCGTCGGGATCTTCCGCGCGGCGAACGGCTATATCGCGACCGACGAAGAAGTTCTCGCGGGTGCCGAAGAGGCCGGGTATTCGATCATCGAACCGGGTGATGCGCTGATTGCCAAACTCGAAGACTTCAACCCGTTCTTCAACGAGACGCTCATTACGCGCGCCAAAGAGAACGGCATCGAAGACGCCCAAGGCATCGTCAGCGGGTTCCGCGAAACACTCGACATGTGGATCGCGGCGATGGAAGAGATCGGCGACGACGAAGAGGCATTCGTTCAAAAGATGATGGACGAGGTCTATTCGGACATGTGATCCACTAGCGTGACCGAAAGAAATGGCCGCCGGACACAACCGGCGGCCATTTTTTTGTCTCAACCATCGTCCCAGAGCGGCGGCGCTCCGTGCAGCCTAGCTCGCCAGAAGGCTGGCCGGCATGCGGTTCTCGCTCACCGTCCAGAACCGCGACAGGTCATCGATGCCCTTCATGTAGTCGCTGACCGACTTGAGAAACTGGTCCATCGACGGTGTCAGCGCCTCCGGGTTCCATGCGAGCGAGAGGGTGCTGCTCTGCACATCGTCCGACAACGGCACATAGATCACGTTGGCCGTCTGGATGTTGACCAGCGACGCCGGAACCAGTGATACGCCGATGCCGGACGCAACCAGGCCGAGCAAGGAATGCATGTCCGACGCTTCGCAAACGACATTCAGCTCATAGCCCTGTTCCATGAGAGCGCTGAACATGTGGTCAGAGTATTCCCGGTTGGCCGAGCGATACACCTGCACCAGCGGCTCCCGTGCGATCTGCTCAAGCGACAAACGGTTCATTCGCGCAAGCGGGCTGTTGCGGTTCACAGCGGCGACGAAGGGTTCGGTGAACAGGGGTTGGGTGGCAAATTCTGTCGTCGCCATAGGTTCGCGGACGATGGCGATGTCGATTCGCTCCTCGTTCAGCGCGCGGAACTGTTCCTTCACCGTCATCTCCTGAAGGTGCACCCGCACCCCCGGATGCAGCGCCGCGAAAGGCGGCAGGATATGCGGCACCAGCGAATGGATCGCGGAACAGACCGAGCCAAGCGCGATTTGCCCGTTCTTGCCATTCGCGATCGAGCGGATCGATTCCGTGGCCAGCATGGTGGTGTTGATAATCCGCCGCGCATAAGCCTGAAGCTCGATGCCCTCAGCCGTCAGTTTGACCCGCCGACAGGACCTTATGAACAGTTTCGCGCCAAGCTGATGTTCAAGCGAAATGATCTGCTGGCTCAACGGCGGTTGCGCAATGCCCATCCGTTCGGCAGCGCGCGTGAAGTTCAGTTCTTCCGCCACGGCAAGAAAATAACGCAACTGGCGCAGTTCCACCTTGGGCAGATCCTCGAGAACGGGCATCCGAAGCGAGAGCACTTGGCTCGCCTCGACAGCAGCTAATGCGGTTCGGCTGGTCATAGTATCTTCCTCCCTGTTGCCCGCCTGCGATCCGATCGGAGAGGCTAAACATGAAAGGCAGGTTATATCTTTACATTGCTCCAATCAAATACTTTAAAGGTCCTACCAATGTAACCCGACTTTCTGCCGACAGGCTCGTCCCGTGAGGACTTGCCCGGCAGCAGCACCGCGAAAGGAACGTGATGGGACCGCTCTCAGGATTGAAAATCGTCGAATTCGGCGCCATCGGCCCCGGGCCGTTCTGCGCGATGCTGATGGCCGATCTGGGCGCGACTGTCATTCGGCTGGAGCGCAAGCAGGATGCCGGCCTCGGCGTCAAACGGGACCTGCGCTTCGACCTTACGAAACGCAACCGCCCCATGATCGCCCTCGACCTCAAGTCGCCCGAAGACCGGGACTCTGCGCTCGAACTCGTCTCGGGGGCCGATGCCCTGATCGAAGGGTTCAGACCAGGCGCGATGGAGCGGCTGAGGCTGGGTCCCGACGACTGTCTCGCGGCCAATCCGGCACTCATCTATGGCCGCATGACCGGCTGGGGCCAGACCGGGCCGCTGGCCCAGACCGTCGGGCATGACATCAATTACCTCGCCCTGTCGGGAGCCCTCTCCATGATCGGCTCCAAGGCCCAGGGACCGGCGATTCCCCTGAACCTCGTCTCCGACCTCGGCGGCGGTGCGCTTTACCTCGCGTTCGGCATGCTTGCCGCCGTGATGCACGCTCGCGAGACCGGCGAGGGTCAGGTGGTGGATGCCGCCATCCTCGACGGGGTCGGATCGCTTCTGACAACCTTCCACGGCTTTCGCGCCTCGGGCCTCTGGACCGACGATTACGAAAGCAATTTCATCGACGGCGGCGCACCGTGGTATGCCTGCTACAAGACGCTGGACGGAAAATACGTCTCGGTCGGCGCGGTGGAACGCAAGTTCTACGCCCAGTTGCTCGATGGCATGGGGCTCGATGCGTCCTACCTCGACCGGCAGATGGACAAGGCAACCTGGCCCGAGCAAAAGCGGGTGTTCGCACAGATTTTCGCCCGCAAGACCCGCGACGACTGGGACGCCGTCTTTGCCGGGCGCGAGGCCTGTTATGCCCCGGTCCTCGACATGGACGAGGCGCTGACGCACCCGCAGGTGACCGAACGCGACGGCGTCGTCCACGTGGAGGGGATTGCACAAACCGCCCCTGCCCCGCGGTTCAGCAAGAGCCAGCCGGACACGCCCAGACCGCCAAGCGCACCCGACCCCGATCTGGCCACGCGCCTGCGTGCCCAGGGTTGGGCTGCCTTGGTGACATCCTGACCATAGCCCCCCGGGGCCCAATAACCCGATACGTGAGAGGAGCGCGTTTTGACCCAACACACCCCCACCCGCCCGCTGGAAGGCCTGCGCGTCGTCGACTTCTCGACGCTCGTCGCTGGTCCCTATTGTAGCCGATACCTTTCGGATCTCGGCGCCGAGGTCATCAAGATCGAAAGCGCCGAGGGTGATTACATGCGCTCGCAGGCGCCCCTGCGCGATGGGATGAGCACGTACTTCGGGCAGGTCAACTGTGGTAAGAAAAGCGTCGTCGCGAACCTCAAGGACTCCGAAATGCTGGCCGATGTGAAGCGGCTCATCGACACCGCCGACATTGTGATCGAGAATTTCCGCCCCGGCGTCATGACCCGCTTCGGGCTGGATTTCGAAACCCTGTCGGACAGCAATCCGGGGCTGATCTATTGCGCGGTGTCGGGCTACGGCCAGACCGGTCCGGGGGCCGAGCGCCCCGCCTATGCGCAGAACGTCCATGCCTCGTCCGGCCACGATCTCACGCTCCTGCGTTATCAGGACGAACTGACCCGGCCCGCCAACAGCGTGCTGTTCTATGCCGACATCCTCGCCGCGATCTACGCCCTCAGCGCCGTCAACACGGCCCTTTACAGCCGGGAAAAGACCGGGCGCGGGCAGCATATCGACGTGTCGCTGATGGAAAGCGTGGTCAACCTCATGCCCTATGACGTGCAGGAGGCGCAGTTCCCGGCCAAGATTTCGCGCCCGGTCTACAAGCCGTCGCGCACCACCGACGGCTTCGTCATCATCATGCCCAACACCCAGCGCAACTTTGAAATGCTGGCACGGGCGACGGGCCACGACGAATGGATCACGGATCCGCGCTTTGCCACGGTCGAGGCGCGTTACAACAACTTCCCCGAACTGCTCGCCACAATCGAGGGCTGGACGATCCAGCGCAGCTCCGAGGAGTGCGAGCGCATCCTCTCGGCGGCTTCGGTCCCCTGTGGCCGCTACCGCACGGTCGCCGAAGCATTGGAGGACCCGCAACTCAAACACCGCGAAGCGTTCCAGACGGTCACCGACCGGGCGGGCGACTACCTCGTCACCAACCTGCCGTTCAAGATGTCGGGCGGCACCGTGTCCGCCGTGCCCACCGTGTCTGAACTGGGGGAGTATAAACTCTCGGATTTCCTCTGAGCCGAGCTCGCGGGCCCTGGCAGGGTCCCCGAGAAAATTTGGCCCGCGCCTTGATCCGGCGCGGGCCTTTTCGTGTCTGTTACTCTCGGTTCAGCGCATCAGGTTCGGCAGGAACAGCGTGACCTGCGGAAAGGCGATCAGGATCGCCATGACCACGACTTCAGCCAACAGGAACCACGTCACGCCCTTGAAGATCTGCACCAGTCGCACGTCGTCGCCGACGACCCCCTTCATGACAAAGACGTTCAACCCCACAGGGGGCGTCAGCATCCCGATCTCGATGAACTTCACGAGGATGATCCCCATCCAGACGATGTTCATGTCGGCCGAGGCGAAGACCGGCAAAAGCACCGGCAGAGTCAGAAGCAGCACACCCAGAGGGTCGAGGAAGCAGCCCAGCAGGATGTAGACAACCGCGATCGACAGGATGATCGAAAGCTGGCTCGCGCCGCCCGCCGCGATCAGGTCGGACAGGATGTTCGGAATGCCCGAAAACGCAAGGAACCGGGTGAAAAGCGCAGCCCCGACGGCGATTAGGATCAGGCTCGCGGTTGTCGTGGCGGCCTCTTTCAGGCTGCTCCAGAGCATCGAGAGCGAAAACGTGCGCTGGATCATCGCGACGATGATGGCCAGCACGACGCCTGCGGCACCGGATTCCGTTGCGGTCATGAACCCGCTGTAAATCCCGCCGATGACCCCCAGCACCAGCACCGGCAAGGGCCAGATGGGGGCGAGCAGCCGCATGTGTCCGGCAAAGCCGACCCGTTCGATGGACTGGCGCGGGGCGAGGGCCGGGTTCAGCTTGACCCGCAGCACAATGAGCGTGGCATAGGCAAAGGCCGTCAGAAGCCCCGGAATGATCCCCGCGATCAGCACCTGACCGACGGGGGCCTGCGCGAAAATGGCAAAGAGCACGACGATGATACTGGGCGGGATCACTGCGCCGAGCGTGCCCACCGCGCTCGCCACCCCGGTCGCGAGACCCGGGTTATACCCGCTCTTGAGCATTTCCGGCACCGCGATCCGCCCCAGCGTTGCGGTCGTCGCCATGCTCGACCCGCTGGCCGCGGCAAAACCGGCACCCGCAAAGTTCGTGGCGACCGCCAGTCCGCCGGGCAGCCAGCCAAGCCAGACCCGCATCGCTGCATAAAGGCTTGTGGTCATGCCCGAATTCGCGACGATCGTGCCCATGAGCAGGAACATCGGGATCGCGGACAGCGTCCAGTGTGCCGTGAAATCGTAAGGGATGCCCTTCAACGCGCCCATTGCGCCATTGAAACCCCGGATCATCCAGAGCCCGAGGAGCGACACGAGAGATAGTGCGATGCCGACCGGCACACGGATGCCCAGAAGGACGATCAGGCTGACCATCCCGATGATGCCAATGGTTCCCGGTTCCATGTCAGACGCTCTCCCTGTTCTGGCCGATCAACTGGGCGACGCTCCGGTCCTCGCCCCGGGACAGCGCCACGAAGAGCCGCAGGATCTGCGCCAGCAGGACAAGGCAGAACACCACGCCCGCCACCACGAGAATCCAGTTCGACGGCCAGGTCGCGAGGTTGAAGAACTGGGTCAGCGTATAGGCTCCGACCCGCGTCTTCTCGAGCGCGGATAGGGTCGAGGCCCAGGTGAACGCCACGCCGTAGAACAGCGTGATGATCAGGGCCACGCACTCCACGATCATGCGCACCCTTGAGCCGGCCCCGTGAACCAGGATGTCGACCGACACATTGTGATCGCGCATCTGCGCGTAACCGAGCGCAAGGAACGAGGCGGCGACCATGTAGTAATAGGTGCCGAATTCCAGCGTTGCCGCGATCGGGGCGTTAAAGAACGAACGGCTGACGACATCGGCCGTGACGTGAAACGCCATCAGCAGCAAAAGCACCGCCGAGAGCCATAAGGTTAGTCGCGCAAGCGTGGATGCCATCGCGTCGATCAGGTCTATCACGGAATCCTCCCTGTTCCTCGCAACCGTTCCCGGCGGCCCCGCAGGACCGCGCGAAAACGGAAGTGTTGACGATACCCTGCACGCACCCTTGGGGCCACGTCCAATACTCAACCCTATGGGTGCGAGACCAATGTTATATCCTTGGCTCGCGATATAGCGCGCAACGTGAATAGTCTTGGTCGGCTCAAGGGGGACTCGCTTAGGTTTTTCGAAACTCGGGACGGAGGCAGCCACATGCGCGTCGGCTTTGCGGGACTTGGAAACATCGGCGCGCTCATGGCGTGGCGGTTGCAGGAACGTGGCCACGATCTTGTCGTCTGGAACCGGTCACAGGCCAAAACCCAGTCGTTTCGAGACGCCGGGGTTCCGGTGGCACCTTCGCCCGCCGATCTGGCGCGACAGGTCGATGTGCTCTGTCTGTGTGTCACGGACGCCAAGGCGCTCGACGCCGTGCTGTTCGGGTCCGATGGCATCGTTGGCGCGGGAAGGGTGCCTGCCATGATCGTCGATCACTCCACCGTTCCGCCGGACGCGACCCGGCAGATCGCGGCCCGGGTCCGGGCGGAAGCCGGGGCCGCCTGGGTGGATGCACCGGTGTCCGGCGGTCTCGCGGGGGCCGCCGCTGGTCAGCTTGCCATTTTCGTCGGCGGCGAAGACGCTGATGTGACCCGCGCATGGCCCGTGTTGACGACGCTCGGCACGACCGTCACCCATCTTGGCCCCACCGGCAGCGGTCAGGTCGCAAAGGCCTGCAATCAGGTGATCGGCTTCCTGTCTTTTGCCGCGCTGGCCGAGGCGCTGGCACTCGCCGCCCGCTATGACATTGCGCCCCGGGATCTGGCCGTAGCCCTGACCGGCGGCTTTGCGGACACGCCCGTCTTGCGGGAATGGATGCGCGTGATCGACAGCGACGAACGCCTGATCGGCCCCGCTCTGCACACCGAAGCGATCCTCGGCCACCTCTCCGGCACACAGATGCCAGACTCTGACGGTCCGAGTCCCGCAAACCTCGCCAAGGACCTCGGGATCATCGCCGATCTCGCGCAGGCGGCGGACCTTCGGATGCCCCTCGTCCAGACGATGGGCGCGCTCATGGCAGAAATCCGGGCGCGCTGAGATGGGGTTCAACCGCGACAGGCTCCAAACTCTGGTCTTTCCCCCCGTTGTCCGCACGGTCACGCAGCAGGACGCGCTCCTCTATGCGGTGGCGCTTGGCCTTGGCCGCGACCCGACGGATACGGACGACCTGCCCTATGTCTACGAGGACAGACAGGCGATCCTGCCGACGATTGCCGCCACGCTCTGCACCCCCGGCCACTGGGTCGCGGACCCCGACCTCGGGATCGACGCCGACAGCGTTCTACACGGGGAACAGGCCATTCAGTTTCACCGCAGGATTCCACTGGACGAACCGCTGACCGGACACAGCCGCGTCGCGAACCTCTGGGACAAGGGGCCGGGCAAGGGCGCGCTGGTCGAGATCGAGTGCCGCGTGACCGACACGCAGGACCGCCCGGTCTGGACCGTGAACCGCACCGCCTATCTGCGCGGCGAGGGCGGCTTTGGCGGTCGGCGTCAGCCACCTGCCCCGGTCTGGGCGTTGCCCGACCGCGCCCCGGACCTCACACGCGACATGCCCACCGGGCCGCATCAGGCGCTGCTCTACCGCCTGACCGGCGACATGAACCCGGTCCATGCCGATCCCGCCGTCGCCGCAGCCGTGGGTTTTGACCGGCCGATCCTGCACGGGCTTTGCACCTACGGCATCGCCGGGCACGCGCTCCTGCACGGGGTCTGCGACGACGAACCCGCGCGCATGGGGGCGCTGTCGCTCAGGTTCTCCGCCCCAGCCTTTCCCGGCGACACGATCCGCACCGAAATCTGGCGCACGGGATCCGGTGCCCTGTTTCGCTGCCGGGCGGTCGAACGCGACGTGCAGATCACCACGAACGGAACATTAACTTTTTCGAAAGGGCCCCTTCCATGACGCTCGTTCTCACGGACCGCCGGGACCCGGCCGTCGGCTGCATCACGCTCAACCGGCCCGAAGTTCTGAACGCCCTCTCCTACGACCTGCGACAGGAGCTGGTCGATGCGCTTGCCGTCTTTGCCGCCGACCCGGACATCCGCGCCGTGATCCTGACCGGCGGGCCGAAAGTCTTTGCCGCGGGCGCCGATCTGAACCAGATCGACCGCATGGGACCCGTCGAGATGATGGAGGCCGCGCCGCAACAATACTGGAATGCAATCGCGGATTTCCCGAAACCCCTGATCGCCGCCGTGAACGGGCGCGCCTTTGGCGGGGGATTCGAAATGGTCCTGCATTGCGACATCATCGTCGCCGGGGATTCGGCGACCTTCGCCCTCCCGGAACCGAAAGTCGGGCTCATGCCCGGCGCGGGCGGCACCCAACGCCTGCCCCGCGCCATCGGCAAACATCTTGCCATGCGGTATCTGCTGACTGGTGACACAATGACGGCCGAGACAGCGCGCGACCTCGGTCTAGTCTCCGACCTCGTCGCCGACGCCGAGGTCATGGACACGGCACTGGCGCTTGCACAACGTATCTCGCGCCGCGCGCCCATCGCCCTCGCCCAGATCAAACAGGCCGTCCTCACCGGGGCCGACCTGTCGCTCGACGCCGGATTGATGATCGAACGCAAGGCCCTGCAATTGCTTTTGGCCACGCAGGACAAGGCCGAGGGAATCGCCGCCTTCAAAGAGAAACGCCCGCCAAACTTCCGCAATCGCTGAGTTTTTCGGACGGGACGTTCTTACCATTGACAGCACAGCTGAACAATTTCTAAATGGTAAGACCAATATAATGATTACGCGCAGAGTCGCCTTTGTGCGCTTGGAGGATGTGACGTGACCGACATTCAGACCACTTGGCCCCGGAGTTCGTGAAGTGAGAGACCAAGGTGCACGCGACTTTCAGGACGAACGCGACCACATCGACTTTTTGCTGGACGATGAATTGCGCGCATTCCGCAGGGATGTGCGGGCCTTTCTGCGCGATGCCGTCCCGCAAGAGACACGCGACCGAATCGACCGGGGCTATGCTGCGACCAAGCCCGAGATCGTCGATTTCCTCGCAAAACTGTCGGCCAAGGGCTGGGTCGCCCCGGCCTGGCCCGCTGAATATGGGGGGCCCGGCTGGACCCAACTCCAGCGTATGGTCTATTCGACTGAACTGGCGCGCAACGCAGCACCCAGTATCCCGCCTTTCGGCGTGTCGATGATCGGCCCGGTGCTCTACACCTTCGGGACGCAGGCGCAGAAGGACAAGTATCTGCCCGGCATCCTGTCGGGCGAGGATTTCTGGTGTCAGGGCTTTTCCGAACCCGGCTCCGGCTCGGACCTCGCAAGCCTTCGGACCAAGGCCGAGGACAAGGGCGACCATTACCTGCTCAACGGCCAGAAAATCTGGACGTCCAAGGCGCAATACGCCGACCGCATCTTTCTGCTCGCCCGCACCGACGAGGCCCCGCGCAAGCAGGGCGGCATCTCGATGTTCGTGCTCGACATGGACACGCCCGGCATCGTGGTCAAACCGATCATCTCGATCGACATGAACCATTCGCTAAACGAGGTCTTTTTCGAGGACGTGAAAATCCCCGCCGACGGGCTGGTGGGTGAACGCGGCAAGGGCTGGGACTACGCCAAGTTCCTGCTCGGCAATGAACGCACCGGGATCACCAACGTGGGCCGCTGCCGCCGTCAGGTCGAACGCCTGAAACGTCTGGCCCGCGCCGACCTGATCCCCGGTGTCGATCTGTCCAAGGATGGCGCTTTCCTGCGCGACTTGGCCCGGGTCGAGGCCGACCTCACCGCGCTCGAAATCTCGGAAATCCGCATCCTGTCGCAGGGCAAGAACGGCCCCTCGGCGATGACCGGTCCCTCGGTCTTGAAACTCGCCAGCGCCCAGATTCAACAGACCCTCGCCGAGCTGATCGTCTCGACGCTGGGCCACTACGCTGCCGGGCGCGGCGCGGAGTTCATCGACGCTTTCGACGACCTCGGTGGGCTGCCACCCGACTTTGTGGACGGGGCACTCAACGAATATCTCTTCGGTCGCGCAGTCTCGATCTACGGCGGCACCAACCAGATACAGCGCGACATTCTTGCCCGCGCTGCGCTGGAGACACGGCCATGACTTTCCTCGAACATCTCACTCCTTCGGACGAAACCGGCATGATCCGCGAGTCGGCCGAGAAATGGACCGGCGGCATTTCGGACAGCGACGTGCGCGCGTCGAAGGGCTTTTCCTCGACCCGTTGGGCTGACATGGCCGAGATGGGCTGGCACGGGCTGTTGGCCGATCCCGACCACGGTGGTCTTGGGCTTGGCCCCGCCGCCCTGTCGCTTCTGTGTCAGGCCATCGGTCGTGCGCGCCTGCCCGAACCCTTTGTGGCCAGTTCCGTCGTCTGCGTCGGCACGCTCACTTCGATCGGTCAGGATGTGACCGCGCTGGTCGACGGCTCGACCATCGCGGCGCCCGCGGGTTTCGGTCTGCCCTGTGACGGCGTCTCATCCACCATCACGGCCAGCGCCGGAGCGGGCGGTCATCACCTGACTGGCACGCTCGGCATCTGCGAGGCAGGCCCCGATACGACCGAATTCCTCGTCGCCACCAAGCGGGCCGAAGCGCTCTATCGACTGCCCCGAACGACCGAGGGTCTGACCGTGAGGCCCTATGGCGCCATCGACGGCCGCCCGCTCGCGCGGCTCGCCTTTGACTGCGTAGTGCCCGCCGAAGCCCTTATCACCAGCGGCAATGCCGCCCGCGCGGCGATTCGGCGCGGTAATGCGCTGGCCGTCAGTGCGCTGACCGCCGATGCCACCGGCACAATCGAAAAGGCCATCGACCTGACCACCGCCTATATCGACGAGCGCAACCAGTTCGGCCAGCCGCTAGCCGCCTTTCAGGCGCTGCGCCACATGGTCGCCGATCGGCTGGTCGAGCTCGAGGCCGCCCGCAGCATGACCGACCTCGCCGCCTTTGCGGCAGAGGATGCAGGCGACGCGGGCGACCCGAAACAACTGCACGACCGCGTGCGCGCCCGGATCTGCCGCGCGGCTCAGACCGTCGGGCAGACCGCCATTCAATTGCACGGAGGCATGGGCATGACCGACGAAATGGCCATCGGCCACTACTTCCGCCGACTGATTTTCCTTCAGGCCATGATGGGACAAGAGGCGGGCGCACTGCGCGACCGCGCCGCCACGCTGGCCGCGGACATCGAGATGCAGCGCGAGGTGGTCCAATGAGCGCCGCCTATATCATGGGGGCCTACGAGCACCCGACCCGCAAGGCCGAGGGTATCTCGGTCGCCCAGCTTCACATGCAAAGCGCCGCCGGTGCTCTGGCCGACGCGGGGCTCTCCTTCGACGATGTCGATGGCTATTTCTGCGCGGGCGATGCGCCGGGTCTCGGCCCGATGTCGATGCTCGAATACATGAACCTCGACGTGCATCACTTCGACAGCACCGACAGCGGCGGCTCGGCCTATCTCGTCCATGTCGCCCATGCCGCACAGGCGATTGCGTCCGGCAAATGCAACGTGGCGCTTATCACCCTCGCCGGACGACCCCGCGCCGCCGGGATGAAATCGGCCAAGATGCCGCCCGCGCCGACCCCCGACACCCCGTTCGAAGCCCCCTATTCCCCGTCCGTTGTCGAGATGTACGGCATGGTCGCGGCGCGCCACATGCATGAGTTTGGCACCACCAGAGAACAACTGGCATGGATCAAGGTCGCCGCCTCGCATCACGCCCAGCACAACGAACACGCCATGCTGCGCAAGGTGGTGACGGTCGAGGACGTGGTGAACTCGCCACTGGTTTCGGCCCCGCTCCACCGCCTCGATTGCTGCGTGGTCAGCGACGGCGGCGGGGCGCTGGTGATGACGAGTGAAAGCGTGGCCAAGTCGCTCGCCCGTCCGCTCGTGAAACTGCGCGGCGCAGGCGAAGCGGTCGGACATGCCAACGGGGGCCGCGTCGATCTGACGACCTCGGCCGCCAACGTCTCGGGCCCCCGCGCCTTTGCCGAGGCCGGGATCACGCCGGGGGACATCAAATACGCCTCGATCTACGACAGCTTCACGATCACCGTTCTGGTCGCCCTCGAAGACCTCGGGTTCTGCGAAAAGGGCAAAGGCGGCGCCTTCGTCGCGGACGGCAACCTGATCTCCGGACAGGGCAAGCTCCCCTTCAACACCGACGGCGGCGGGCTGTGCAACAACCACCCCTCCAATCGCGGCGGCATGACCAAGGTGATCGAGGCCGTTCGCCAATTGCGCGGCGAAGCCCACCCGGCGGTGCAGGTCCAGAACTGCGACCTCGCGCTCGCCCACGGCACCGGCGGCTCGCTCGCCACCCGGCACGGCAGCGCCACCGTCATTCTGGAAAGGCTCTGAGATGGACTTGTCTGATCTGGCACAGGCGAACTTCGACGCCCAGCCCTACTGGGATGCGACGGCCAAAGGTGAATTCGTCGTGGCCCGCTGCACAACCTGTGGCGAGGCCCATCATTACCCGCGCGCCGTCTGCCCGTTCTGCCGGGCCGAGACGGTCACGTTTGAACCGGCCTCGGGCAAGGGCGAAATCTACAGCCTCGCGATCACCCGGATGCCGGACAAGCCGCTGCGCGTCGTGGCCTACGTCACGCTGGCCGAGGGGCCGACCATGATGACCAAGATCATCGACGCCCCCGACGATGTCGCCATCGGCGACCCGGTGCGCGTCGACTTTCAGACCCATCCCGAGGGGCTGACCGTGCCGGTCTTTCGCCTCGACCGAAACTGAAGATGCAGGAGCTTAAATTGAACAACCTCGGAACACTCGAAGGCAAGGTCATCGTTGTCACCGGCGCGGGTCAGGGCATCGGCCGCGCGCTTGCGGGCATGATCTCTGACCTCGGCGGAACGCCCGTCGCCGTCGACCTGAACGGCGAGGCGCTGGAAGCACTGAAGGCCGACATTCCGCAGGCCGAAGTCTACACCGGGGACGTCTCCGACGCTGATTTCGCCGCCGCCACGGTCGAGGATATCGGGAAAAAGGGTCTCACCCTCACCGGCCTCGTCAACAACGCCGGGATCACCCGCCCCGCGATGATCAAGAAGATGACCCACAGCCAGTGGGACGACGTGATCCGCGTGCATCTGACCGGCGCCTATATCTGGACGCAGGCAGTGGGCCGCGCGATCCTCGAACGCGCGGTGGACGGGGAAAGCCGCAACATCGGCTCGATGGTCCATGTCTCGTCCATCGCGGGCCAGGGCGGTTCTATCGGCCAGATCAACTATGCCGCTGCCAAGGCCGGGATCTTCGGCATCTCGATGACGGCGGCCAAGGAATGGGCGCGCTACGGCATCCGGTCGAACTCCGTGAGCTTCGGCGTCGTGGAAACCCCGATGACCGAAACCGTTCGGGGCGAGAAATTCCGCGACAGCATCCTGGCCCGCATCCCGATGGGCTACTGGGCCGAGACGAGCGAAGTGGTGCGCCCGGTCGCATTCCTGCTGTCCGACAGCGCGTCCTACATCACCGGCCAGAACCTCGGCATCGACGGGGGCATGAACATCAACGTGTAACCAAGACCAAGACAGCGGCCCTCACCGGGGCCGTCACATTACCAGGGAGGAACTGAAATGATGACAACGAAACTTCGCACCCTTGCGGGTGCCACGCTTGCCGCGACATTGACCTGCGGCGCACCGGCGGCTTTCGCACAGGATGCGGCCCTGCCGAATACGGTCGTCTGGACGACCTACGACACCGGCGGCGCGATGCACTCTGCCGCCGTGGCAATCAGCAGCGCCCTCAAGCAGAACGACAACTTGAATCTGCGGGTCATCAGCGCGGGCAACGGCGTTGCCCAGCAATCCACGCTCAAGGCCGGTCGCGCCGACTTTGTGCTTGCAGGCTTCGACGTCTACTTTGCACAGGAAGGCGCATTCCAGTTCGGGGCCGCCGACTGGGGTCCGCAGCCCGTCCGTCTCGTCATGACCAGCATGACCGACCAAGGCTTTGGCCTCGCCATCTCGCCCGAGGTGGCCGAAAACGTCGCAGGCCCCGGCGACCTGCGCGGATTGCGCGTCGCCTATGTTCAAGGGTCGCCCTCGATTCAGGGCGCACTTCAGGCGCTCGTCATCGCCTGTGGCGACATGACATGGGACGACGTCGAAAAGGTCGAAGTCCCGGGCTTCGGCGCCTCGGTCGATGCCTATATCAACGATCAGGCCGACGTCTATTTCACCTCGACGAACTCTGGCACCTCGGTCAAGGCCGATGCCTCGTCGCGCGGTCTGACATGGGTGCCGGTGCCCTTCGACAATGACGCCTGCTGGGAGGAAATCCGCGCCACCGATCCGCGCTGGATCAAGAAGGTCGTGACCGAAGGCGTGAACATCCCCGAAGGCGGGATCGAGATGGCCAGCTATCCCGACATGCTCCTGAACACCACCGCCGACCGTGACGCGGATTACGTCAAGGCGATGCTGTCGACGGTCTACGGCAATTTCGACGACATCAACGGCGCGACGCCCACGACCTACGGGCTCGCGCTGGATCGTCAGATCCTCGACTACACCGTCCCGTTCCATGACGGCGCCATCGCCTATTTCAAAGAGACCGGCGTCTGGACCGATGAGATGCAGGAACACAACGACATGCTCGTCGCCCGTCAGGATGCGCTCAAGGCGGCCTGGGACGAAGTGGTCGCGATGAACATCTCGGACGAGGCGGAATTCGCCACGGCCTGGAAAGCCAAGCGCATCGAGATGCTCGAGGCCGAAGGCTTCGACGTTCCGGTCCGCGACTGGTGATCCATCCCACGTGTCCGGCCAGACGGCCGGGCACGTGCCATCGCCGGTATGCCCGGTTCAGTCCCTCAAACGCTTCGGGGTCGCTATGTCGCTTGCTCTCAAGAGATGGACCATTCTGCTGTTCTCCTTGGCGGGACTGCTGCTGACCGTCAACCAGACGTTCCTCTTCAGCCGTGCTATCGGCGTGGTGATGAACGGCCAGACGTTCCTGTATGTCCTGACCCTCGTCTTTTTTCCGCTGATCTTCCTGATCGTGCCGTTCAAACGCGCCACCACGGCGGTGCCGGGCTGGATCGACTGGCTGCTCTTTGCCCTGTCCCTCGGCGGTTCGGCCTTTCTGGTCGCCTACGCGAAAGACATCGTCTTTTCCAGCTGGCAGTTCATCGCGCCCCTCGACGCGCAGATCGTCGCCGCGTTGCTCTGGGTTCTCATCCTCGAGGCCGCGCGCCGCACCAACGGGTGGCCGCTGACCATCGTCGTCCTGTTCGTGTCGCTTTACCCGATGTTTGCCGACAAGATGCCCGGACCGCTCAACAGCATGTCACTGCCCCCGGCCGAGGTCGCAGCCTATCACCTCTACAGTTTTGAAAGCGTCTTCGGCATCCCGATGCGGGCCTTTGCCGATCTCGTGGTGGGCTTCATCGTCTTCGGCCTCGCGCTTCAGTTCACCGGGGCCGCCAAGTTCTTCAACGACGTGGCCTTTGCCCTCATGGGCACCGTGCGCGGCGGGGCGGCCCATGTCGCCGTCGTATCCAGCGGGCTTCAAGCCTCGATCAGCGGCAGCGTGATTTCCAATGTCATGACCTCAGGCTCCGTCTCGATCCCGGCGATGAAAAGGACAGGCTTCTCGGCCTCTTATGCAGGCGGGATCGAAGCCGTCGCCTCGACCGGCGGGGTTCTGACACCGCCCGTCATGGGCACGACGGCGTTCATCATGGCGACCTTCCTCGCCGTGCCTTACGTCGAGGTCGCGATGGCCGCGGCCATTCCGGCGGCACTCTTCTACTTCGGCCTCATGCTTCAGGTCGACGCCTACGCTGCCCGCAGGGGATTGCGCGGAGTCCCGCGTTCCCAGCTTCCCACGCTCATGTCTGCCCTCAAAGGCGGGTGGCACTACCTGATCGTTTTCGTGGTGCTTATCACCATGCTGGCGCAGGGCATGAACGAAAGCCGCGCAGCGTTCTACGCGACGGGTCTCCTGCTCGTGGTGAACCAGATTCGCCCGGAAAACCGCCTGTCCATTGCCGGAGTCCGCGACATGATCGCGGGCATCGGGTGCGGCCTGTCCGAGATCATCGCGGTCATCCTTGCCATTGGCATGATCGCGGGCGGTCTGGCGGCCACCGGCATTCTCAGCACCCTGTCCACGGAACTCGTGTTCCTTGCGGGCGACGCGCCGATCATGCTGCTCATCATGGGGGCGCTCACGTCCTTTGTGCTGGGCATGGGGATGACGGTGTCGGCTTGCTACATCTTCCTCGCGATCGTCATGGTCCCCGCGCTGGTCAAGGTCGGGTTCGAACCCATCGCGGTACACCTCTTCGTCATGTACTGGGGCATGCTGTCCTTCATCACGCCCCCCGTGGCCATCGCCACTTATGCCGCCGCCGCCATCGCCAAGGTCTCGGCGATCAAGATCGGGTTCCACGCGATGCGGCTGGCCAGCGTGATGTATTTCGTGCCCTTCTTCTTCGTCCTCAACCCGGCGCTCGTGTTGCAGGGAACGCCGCTTCAGATCGGAGTCGCCGTGGCGACGGCGGCCTGTGGCGTCGCGGCCATTTCATGGTCGCTGCAAGGCTACATGCTGGGGTCCGGCGCGATCTCGGACACGATCTGGGGCGTCCTTCTGCGCGGCGGCCTGCTCTTTGCCGGCCTCGCTCTCGCCTCCCCGGGGATCAAGGCACTGGGCATCACCCAACTCGAATGTGCCGCCTTCGGCCTTGCCCTGATCGTTCTGTCCGGACTGGCGATCCGCTTCGTCCCGATCTTTCAGGCACCAGAAACGACAGCAGCGGGAGCATGAAGTGCCAGACCTTCTGATCGACCATATCGACGGCGTGGCCGTCCTGACGCTGAACCGGCCAGAGACGATGAACGCACTCTCGGGGGCGCTCGCCCGCGAACTGGATGCTGCCGTCACCGCCTGCATCAACGACGATGCGGTCCGCGCCATCCTGATCACCGGCAACGGGCGGGGATTCTGCGCCGGGGGCGACATGGCGGAAAAACTGCCGACCGATCCCGGCAAGTCCGTTCTGGAGACCTGGTATCATCCGATGGTGCGCAACCTGCGCAACTGCCCCCTGCCCATCGTGGCCGCCGTCAACGGCGTCGCGGCGGGTGCGGGGATGAGCCTCGCGCTTCTCGCCGATATCGTCACCTGCGCGCCCAACGCCTTTTTCCTGCAAGCCTTCTCCAAGGTCGGCCTTGTGGCGGACTGCGGATCGAGCTGGCTCCTCGCCCGCCGCGTGGGCGAGGCGCGCGCGCGCGAACTCACGCTGCTGGCCGAACGCCTTCCCGCCGAGCAGGCGCTCGACTGGGGCCTCGTGAACCGCATCTTCCCGGCGGACGACCTCTTCGAGGAAAGCCTGGGGCTGGCCAAGCAGCTCGCCCAAGGGCCGGTGAACGCCCTGTCTCGCATCAGGCAGCTCTACAACAGCGCGGCCGTGCTCGATTTCGAAAGCCAGCTTCTCGAAGAAGATCGCCTTCAGATCGCCTGTTCTTCCGGGCCCGAGTCGCAAGAAGGCCGTGACGCCTTTCGCAACAAAAGGGCTCCCGATTTCACCAGGATTCCCTTGGCGAGGACGGAGACCAAATGATGACTGAACTCAAGGAAATACACATGCGCGACCCCGAAAACGACAGCCGCACGCCAGCCGCTGTCATCACCGGCGACCGCACGGTCAGCCACGAAGAGATGGAAGCCCGCATCGACAAGGTCGCCGGCGCGCTCTTGGCCAAGGGTCTCGGCGAGGGTCAGATCGTCGCCCAACTCATGCGCAACGACACGCCGATCATCGAGGTGAACGTGGGCGCGCGGCGCGTCGGCTGCTACTCGGTGCCGCTCAACTGGCACCTCGCCGCCCCGGAAATCCAGTTCCTGCTCGAAGACAGCGGGGCCGAGGTGCTCGTCGCGCACGCCGACTTGCTGCGCCCGGTCCGCGATCTCGTGCCCGAGGGCTGCGAGGTCATCGTCGTGGAAACGCCGCCTTCGATCCGGGAAGCCTTCCGCCTCGACCCGGCCGATTGCACGGTGCCCGCGGGCGAACGGAACTACGAGGACTGGATCGCCGCCGCCGAACCCCACGCGGGCGAGAACCCGGCGGATCGCGGCGTGATCATCTACACCTCCGGCACGACCGGCAAACCCAAGGGCGTCATGCGCGACCCGATGACGCCCGAGGAAACCCGCCTCAACGCCCGCGTGTTTCGCGACACCATCGGCATCGCCCCGGACATGCGCGGCCTGATCGCGACACCGCTCTACCACGCCTCGCCCAATGGCTTTGCGCGCTATGCCGCGACCCAGGGTGAGCTTCTCGTCATCACCCCGCGCTTTGACGCCGAGGAATTTCTGGCGCTCATCGAAAAGCACCGCATCAATGTGATCGTTGCCGTGCCGACGATCTTCGTCAAACTGCTGAAGCTGCCAAAAGAGGTGCGCGAGAAATACGATGTCTCGTCCCTGCGCTTCATCAGCCACACCGCCAGCGCCTGCCCGGTCGAGGTGAAACGCGAACTCATGGAATGGGTCGGCCCCATCGTGCACGAGGTCTACGGCGGCACCGAGGTCGGCATCGCGCTCCACGCCTCGCCCGAGGATTGGTTGAAGAAACCCGGCACCGTGGGCCGCTGCGTCGAACACGCCGAGGTCCGCATCCTTGGCGAGAACGACGAAATCCTCGGCCCGAACGAACCGGGCGAGATTTACGTGAAGAACGGCACCTATTCGGACTTCACCTACATCAAAAACCCCGAGGCGCGGGCGGAATGTGAAAAGGACGGCTTCATCTCGATCGGTGACGTGGGTTACCTCGACGAAGACGGCTTCCTCTTCATCAGCGACCGTAAGCGCGACATGATCATCTTTGCCGGGACCAACATCTATCCCGCCGAGATCGAAAGCGAACTGGTGCTCTGCCCCGAGGTCGCCGACTGCGCCGTCTTCGGCCTGCCCGACCCGGAATTCGGCGAAGTGGTCGCGGCCTACATCCAGCCCGCGCCGGGCACCACGCCCGATGCCGACAGCATCCGCGCCTTCCTCGAACCCCGGATCGCGAAATACAAGATCCCGCGCCGGATCGAGATCGTCCCCACCCTGCCCCGCGAGGAAAGCGGCAAGCTCATGAAGCGCAAACTGCGCGACGCGGTGATCGCAGGAACAGCGTAAGGTCCTCAAAAGACACGAAAAGGCCCGGCAGATCGCCGGGCCTTTTTGTTTTCGCCTAAGCTCGCGCGATCAACGCGCCGTCGCGCGCCCGCCGGTAAAGACCACGGTATCCGCGTCCGTCCGGGCCTCGAACAGGATGCCCGCGTCATCCTTCCACAGGCTGACGCTCAGCGTATCGCTCGGATAGACGGGCCGCGTGAAGCGCCCTGAAATGGACTTGAGCGCGCCCGGATCGTCCGGGCTGAACGCCTCAATCACAGCACGCCCCATCATCCCGAAGGTGCACAGCCCGTGCAAGATGGGCCGCGGAAAGCCCACCGCCTTGGCCCGCTCGGGATCGGCATGAAGCGGGTTCATGTCCCCGCTCAGCCGATAGATCAGCGCCGCCTGCGGCAACGTCGGCAGCACGATGTCCGCCTCCGGTGCCCGCTCGGGCCGGGTCCAGCCGTCGCGCGGCGGTGCCTCGCCGCCAAAGCCGCCGTCCCCGCGCAGCACATAGGTCGAGACCAGCCGCGAGACGACGGTGCCGTCGTCACTGGCGATCACCCGCTCGACATCCACGACCGCACCCTTGTCTGCGCCCTTGTCGTAAAGCCCCACGACCTTCGAACGCGAGACGAGCTGCGCGCCCAGCGGCACCGGGCGCTCCATCTGCAGGGTCTGCGATCCGTGGACGAGCTTGCGGAAATCGAGCCCCGCATCGGCGAACCAGAGCCCCGGCGATCCCAGAACCACCGGCATCGTCGGGAACACCACGAGATCCTGTTCATAGACATGGCGCAACTGTCGCGGGTCGAGCGGATCGGACCCGATCCCCAGCCCGAGGGCATAGAGCATCGCATCCTTTTCCGTGACCTCGAAGCGCGGCGAAGGAAAGGCGTAGTTGCGGACCCGGTCTTCGTTCAATGGCATGAGAACCCTCTCAAAGCTTTTCGATCAGTTCCGGGACGACGGTGAACAGGTCGCCGACGAGGCCGTAGTCGGCGACCTGGAAGATCGGGGCCTCTTCGTCCTTATTGATCGCGACGATGACCTTGGAGTCCTTCATGCCCGCGAGGTGCTGAATGGCGCCCGAGATGCCGACGGCGACGTAGAGTTCCGGTGCGACGACCTTGCCGGTCTGGCCCACCTGCCAGTCGTTCGGGGCGAAGCCCGAGTCGACCGCGGCGCGCGAGGCGCCGACGGCGGCGCCCAGCTTGTCGGCCAGCTTTTCGATCAGCGCGAAGTCCTCTTCCGAGCCGACGCCACGGCCGCCCGACACGACGATGCCCGCCGAAGTCAGTTCCGGACGGTCGCTTTCGGCCACCTTGTCCTCGACCCACTCGGATTTGCCCGAGGCATCCGGCGCGCCGATGGTCTCGACACTCGCCGAACCGCCGTCACCGGCCGGGTCGAAGGTCGAGGTCCGGAAGGTGATAACCTTCTTTTCATCTTTCGACTTTACGGTCTGGATCGCGTTCCCGGCGTAGACCGGGCGTTCGAACGTATCGGCATCCACAACGGCGGAGGCATCCGAGATCACCATCACATCCAGAAGCGCGGCCACGCGCGGCATGATGTTCTTCGCGTCCGTCGTCGCGGGCGCGCAGATGTGCGAGTAATCCCCGGCGAGCGACACGATGAGGGTCCGCGGTCGCCTCGGCAAGGCGGTGGCCGAGGCTGTCGCCTTCCGCGACCAGCACTTTGGCCACACCGTCGATCTTGGACGCGGCCTCACCGGCGGCCGCGGCCGAGCGCCCGCGCAGAGCACGGTCACATCGCCAAGCGCCTTGGCGGCGGTGACGGCTTTCGCGGTGGCGTCCAGCGCGAGTTCGCCGGAGTTGACTTCAGCAGAGCAGACGTCATCACACGACCCCTTCTCTTTGAGTTTCGACACGAGCTCATCGACGCTCTC
>NZ_CH902580.1:50967-105848 GCF_000152805.1 Maritimibacter alkaliphilus HTCC2654
CTTCTTCTTGGCCTTCATGATGTTGGGCAGCGACGCATAGCGCGGCTCGTTGAGGCGCAGGTCGGCGGTGACGATGGCGGGCAGGCCCACCTTGATCGTCTGAAGACCGCCATCGACTTCGCGCGTCACGGTGGCCGCGTCGCCGTCGATGTCGAGCTCCGAGGCGAAGGTCGCCTGACCCCAGCCGAGCAGGGCGGCCAGCATCTGGCCGGTCGCGTTCATGTCGTTGTCGATCGCCTGCTTGCCGGCGATGACCAGCTTGGGCTGCTCTTCGTCCACGATCGCCTTCAGGATCTTGGCGACCGCCAGCGGCTCGATATCGGTGTGAACGTCGTCGGCCGCGACCACGAGGATCGCGCGGTCAGCCCCCATCGCCAGCGCCGTGCGCAGCGTTTCCTGCGCCTGTTTCACGCCGATCGAAACCGCGACCACTTCCTCGGCCTTGCCCGCTTCCTTCAGCCGGATCGCCTCTTCCACCGCAATCTCGTCGAAGGGGTTCATCGACATCTTAACATTCGCAAGATCGACACCGGAGCCGTCGGACTTAACCTTCGCCTTCACGTTGTAGTCGATCACGCGCTTCACAGGCACCAACACCTTCATCGCAGACTTCCTTTCCTGTCACTTGGACTTGGCGCAAGTGCTAAAGTCAATGGTCCTACCTTTCAACCAAAAAGTGGCCCGACCCCCGATCAAAGCGCCAATGTGCGCGCCACGGCCACCAGCGCGGGGGCCTCGAACCCTTCGAGTTCCATCTTGAACGTGCGGCAGATCATCAGTCCCCCGCGTTCCTCGTTCACCTTGTCCACCGTCATATGCAGCCGCAGCCGCGACCCGACCGGCACCGGCGCGGGATAGCGCACCTTGTCGTAGCCGTAGTTGAACGCACGCCCATGCGCGGACATGCGAAAAATCTGCTTCGACAGGCCGGGCACCAGCGACAACGTATATAGACCGTGTGCGATGGTCTTGCCGTCCGGCAACTCGCGCGCGGCGCGTTCGATGTCGACGTGATACCAGTTGTCGTCCAGCGTCAGTTCGGCAAAGCGGTCGATCGTCTCCTGCGTGACCTCGACCCAATCGCTGGGCATGAGCGTCGCGCCCACATGGTCCCGCAGGTCGTGAAGCGTGCGTATCTCAAGCATCCCGATCCCCTCAGTCGCGCAGCATTTCGCGCGCGATGGTGTTTTTCTGAATTTCGCTCGCGCCCTCGTAGATCCGCGTCACCCGCACATCCCGATACAGCCGCTCGACCCGCTGGCCGCGCACGTATCCCGCGCCACCGAAAATCTGGAGCGCCGTGTCCACGGTCCGCCCTGCCGCCTCGCTGCAAAAAAGCTTTGCCATAGCGCAAAGCGACCGGCTCACCTCGCCCCGGTCATAGCGCCAAGCGGCGTCGAGCATGAGGAGCCGCGCCGCGCGCATCTCGGTCGCCATGTCGGCCAGCATGTGCTGCACCGCCTGAAAGTCCGACAGCTTGCCGCCAAACGCGGGCCGCTCACGCGCATAAAGCCGCGCCTCCTCCAGCGCCATTTCCCCCATGCCCAGCGACGTCCCCGCGATGGCCAGACGCCCCGCGTTGAGCCCGTGCATAAGGTAAGACAGCCCCTTGCCCTCTTCCCCGATCAGCGCATCGGCGGGCAGCTCCACATCGTCAAACGCCAGTTCGGCCACCCCCGGCGTATGATGCCCCATCAGTTCGAGGATGCCCGCCAGCTTGTAGCCCGGCGCATCGGCCGGGACGAGGAACAACGAGATTCCGTCCTTGGCGCCCTTGCTCCGGTCGGTATAGGCCGCGACGACCGCCTGCCCCGCCTTGATCCCGTTCGAAACATAGGTCTTGTAGCCGTTCAGAACCCAGCCGTCGCCCTTGCGCTCGGCGCTGGTGCGGATAGCGGACACGTCCGATCCGCAATGTGGCTCCGACAGGCAGAACGCCATGACCAGATCGCCCGCGATGACCTTAGGCAGCGTCGCCTGCCGCTGCGCCTCGGTCCCGAAATCCTCGATGATCTTAGTCTGCGGGCCTTGCGACGACTTCACATCCGCCCAGAACTGAACCGGCAGATGGGCAAGCTCGGCCTGAATGCAGCAGATCTCGAGCATCCCCAGACCCATGCCGCCGTTCTCTTCGCGAAAGGCCAGCGAAAAGAACCCGTTGTCACGAAACACCTTGCCGACCGCGTCGGGCACCTTGTCGGTTTTCTGGAATTCGGGTTCGTGCGGCATCAGGTCCCTGACCATCTTCCGCGTGGTGTCGATCATTGCCTTTGCATCATCCGGGAGCTCAAAATCCAAGGTCTTTTCCGTCCGCTGTTCTCATTTCGGTAAGTCGCCACAGGAAACCAGATCACTCGGGAGCGAACCAATATCAATATCGTCTCATTCGGTCTCGGACGGGGTAGGCTGCCGCAGATAGGGCTGGTTTTAACTGACGACGATCCTCGACGACTTCAGCCGCTACGAAATTGCCGGGCGCCTTGGAAACAGCGATCGGCGCCTTCATCGACCACTACAGGGGAGTGAGTTCGTCTCCCGCGACATGGACCTCTGGGCCTACCAGCGCGGGGTCACGCTCGACTTCTCAAGGCCAGGCAAGCCAAATGACAATGCCTACATCGAAGCGTTTGACCTGCTCCCCTTGGAGTCCGCGTTTATTGGTTAGCTCTGTTCTGGGTTTGGTCCTCTCTTGACCGTTGGTGATACTCCCACGGGGTGAGCCCGTCGAGGCTCGTGTGGGGGCGGTGGTGATTGTAGTCGTCGCGCCAGGCTTGGATCAGATGGCGGGCGTGGCGCAGGTTGGCGAACAGGTGCTCGTTGAGATGGCGTAATCGGGGCTCAGTCCCCAGATTCGCCGGTAGTCTTCTTACCGGTAAATCCATGACCGGGAGAACGACCATGACCAGAGTATTGTATGTGGGCCTCGACGTCTCACTCGAGATGACCAGCATCTGTGTTGTCGATGCCGAGGGCGGAATGATCCTTGAGACAAAGGCGGTTTCAGACCCTGCCGACATCGGCGAAGTGCTGGCTGGTATCGACGGCACCTTCGAGCGAGTTGGCTTCGAAGCCGGGCCTTTGTCGCAGTGGCTTTACAATGGCCTCACGAGCGCAGGCTTGCCCGCGGTCTGCATTGAAGCGCGACATGCCAAGGCTGCGATGGTGGCCAGGGCGCAAGCCCGCCGCTGCGAGTAGCTTTTCTCTGTCATAGCCCAGTCCACAGCGCGTCTCCTCGAACATTCGCCATTGTCACTCGGACCAATGGCGCGACATGGCTCATCCTCAGAAGTGTTTCCCAACGTCTCCTTCAGCGTGGCGACGTCGAGCATCTCCTCGGCCAGCGTTGTTCGGGGAAAACGCCCCACTGGGGCCTTTTCCGATCCCTCCAACTCTTCAGCTTGGCATTCTCTGCCTCCAGCGCCTTCAGCCGCCGGGCATCGGAAACCTCCATGCCGCCATACTTCGATCGCCACTTGTAGAACGTCGCGTCGCTGATCCCGTGCTTGCGGCACAGCGCCTTCGCGCCGAGCCCAGCCTGGTGCTCCTTCAGGATGCCAATGATCTGCTCTTCGCTGAAACGGCTTCTCTTCATCGTCTGTCTCCTCGTCTGGAGAACAGGCTAACCTCAAAAGGAGGACTTTTCAGGGGAGCAGGTCAAATGATTTGGGGCTTGGCGTAGTAGCCTCCGTATTATTACCTGCCCATGCGACGGGGCTTTCTCTACCTGGTTGCGGTCATGGACTGCATCACGCGCAAGGTGCTGGCCTTTCGCATCTCGAACACGCTGGAGGAAGACTTCTGTGTCGAGGCCCGCAACGAGGTCGTCCACCGCTTCGGCCCGCCCGAGATCATGAACAGTGAGCAAGGCTCGCAGTTCAGGTCCTTCGCCTGGAGCGACCGGCTGAAACAGATCGGCGCCCGGATCTCGATGGACGGCAAGGGCGTAACCTCGATAACACCTTCATTGAGCGCCTGATCTACGTGGGGAAAAAGAACGCGTCGACCCCGGGGCCAGCGCGTTCGTCACACAATCGGTCAAGTTCGGTTCAGACCCGTTCTTCGATCCAGTTTCCGGCGGGCGTTTCGATCCATTCCTGGCCCGGCTCGAAGGCCACTCCGACGGGATCGCCACCCTCCAGCACCGCCTTGACCTGACGCAGGACAAAGCGCCGGAGCATGGCGATGCCTTGATCGGTCGTGCCGAGGTGTTCGTGGTTGTGCCACGTTATGTCGCCCTGCCCTTTCTGGGCTTCGTAATCCCCAGGCATTTCGCGTCGTTCGGCTTCGGTCAGGTCTTCCCAGTATTTCCCTTCACCGCGCGTGCCACGATGACCCCGCAACTCGCCCGCCGTCTTGACGCGGCCGACCGTGTAGATGCGGAAGTTCACATCGTCGATCGGTAGGCAGAACCCGATGAACTGGCATCTTCCCTCGGCAAGGATCGGGCTGGGAACGACGCGGAGCGTCGGCATCTGAACCTCGGAAATCCGTCGCAGCCGCTTGCCATCGCCCAGATCGCGGAAAGAGGTCGTGCGCACACCCAAGTCCTCGGTCGTGAAGTGGCAGTCGGGCATGGTCATCATCTCGGGCACGAATTGTGAACCCGAGAACGTGCCATGCAGCACGACCACGTGGTACGGGTCGATGATGTTCTCCCAATGCTGGAACCAGTTGAAATCGCAGATCACCGGACCGCCGCCGCCGATAGAGGTGTCGTCGGTTTCCAGCAACTCGCCGTCGTCAAGGTTTTCAAGAAGCTCGTATCGCGGGAGCAACGGCTTCTTTTCCGGTGGCCCCATGTAGACCCAGATAAGTCCATACCGTTCCTCGACCGGATACCATGGCTGGCGCACCTGTTCGCGCTGGCCTTCGCCCATCTTCGGCTCGCAGGGCTGTTCCAGGCAATTGCCTTCGGCGTCGAAAAGCCAGCCGTGATAACAGCAGCGAATGCCGCGGTCTTCGACCTTGCCGTAGTAGAGCGACGTTCCGCGATGGGCGCAGCGCGGGTGGACGATGCCAACCGTGCCTGAGCCGTCGCGAAACAGGATCAGGTCTTCGCCGAGCGCGCGGATTTTCTTCGGCGTCGCCGTGGCGTCTTCCGACAGGCCCACCGGGTGCCAGTAGCGGCGCAGAAGTTCGCCCATCGGCGTCCCGCGCGTGGTTTCGGTCAGGAGCGGGTTGGGCACCGGCTCTTTCAGATTATAGGCAGTCATCTCGTTCATTGGCTGTGTCCTCCACTGGCTGGGTCCGCGTCGCGCTTCACAAATCGAGCACAAGACGGTCTGTCTTGGCGCGGGAGCAGCAGATCAGCATCGCTCCCTCCGCGCGTTCTTCGTCGGTCAGGACAAGGTCCTGGTGGTCCGCCTCGCCCGCGAGGACGCGCGTTTCGCAGGTGCCACAGACACCCACGCCGCAGGAATGCTCCGGCGACAGACCTGCATCGATTAGGGCGTCCAAAATGGTTTTGTCGGACGGCACGATGACTTCGGCCCCCGTCTTTGCAAGCTCGACCACGAATTCGCCTGCCCCTGCTTCGAGTTTCGAGGGCTCGAAGCGTTCGATATGGACATGGTCGGCAGGCCGGTCCGCACAGGCCGCCACGAAAGCGTCGAGCATCGGCGCCGGCCCGCAGCAGAACAGATGCGCGTTGTCCGGGGCCATTGAAGTTAGTGCGGCCAGATCGGGCATTCCGTCTTCGTCATCGAAGTGAAGGGTCCCACCAAGGGTAAGAGCGTCGCTCAAAAACCCGGCGTCGGTCCGCGAACGCGCGCAATAGGTGAAGCGATAGGAGCGGCCCACTTTGGCCAGTGCTTCGGCCATGAACAGAATCGGCGTCACCCCGATTCCCCCGGCGATCAGGTGAACCTCGCCATCCGCCGCCAAGGGAAAGGTGTTGCGCGGTTCAGAAATGTCGATGACGTCACCGGGGCGCAGTCGGTCGTGAACCGCCTCGGACCCGCCTCGGCTCTGCACTTCGCGGCGGATGCCAAGCACGTAATGCCCCGTATCGCTGCCCGCCGTCAGCGAGTATTGGCGCAACGGCGCGTCTAGAATGGAAACGTCGATATGGGCGCCTGGTTCGGGCGGAGTGAGTTCGCCGGCCAGCGGCTCCAACTCGATCCGAAGCACGCCGGTACACTCCCACCGCATCAGGCGCACCCGCACTTGTCGCATTCCGTCCTTCACTCGCAATTGTCTCCGTGATCCTGCGGCTCGAGGGCCTGTTTCGCACCTCTCGTCCTACAAATTGCATATGCAATTTGCAAGGGTAATTAATGCCGCGTAGCGAAGCTTGTTGGCCTTGGCCGGGCGTGCTAGACGTAAATTGCGAGTGAAACAAGGGATTTGAGAGCTATGTCGGACCTTCAGGCCGTGCGCGAGTTACGTCCGGACGAACTGGCAATTCCGCCGCGTCGGGACGAAGGCGACGTCGTCATGGCCGAGATGCTTTCGGTCCGTCTTTCATGGCTGAACGATGCGGTCGAACATCAGACCAACAAGATTCTTCACAAGGTCGCCGGTCTGAACATGCTCGAATGGCGTTGCCTGCTGACCCTTTGCACGAGGGGGCCGAAGACCGGAAAGGAAATCGCCAGCGCCTGCAACATCAGCCCGCCTCAGGCCAGTCGCGGATTGCGTTCATTGGGCGCAAAAGGGTTGGTCGAATGGTCTGGCGGCAGCGACAAACGTTATTTCGGCCCGGCCACGGTTACCGACGAAGGCTGGCGAATTTATCATCGCATTTCCCCCATTTCCCAGCGTCGAAACGAATGGCTCCTGAGTGATCTGACCGACGAGGATCGTGACACTTTGTTTCGACTCTTGGCCATCGTGCGCAAGCGGGTCGATGATGGCACGCACATCGACCACTTGATCGAAAACAAAGCAGAAAACCCGGCAGAATAAAAATCCCACCTTCCCGCGCAGGCTCATCTTCGCGCCTTTAATTGCAGTTGCAATTTGCTAGTTGAGCGGGCTAATCTGCACGCAACGCAACGCGCGTCAGAATTGCTTGAACAAGTGGAGGACAAGACATGGAAGGGTCGATGCCCATCGTTGACACGGCGTATAATCTGAAAGCGCCCCAACCAAACACGAACCTGACGGACGTCGGGCGCGGCACGCCTATGGGCGAACTCCTGCGCCGCTACTGGCACCCGGTCGGGTTGGCGGCGGATGCCACCGCGACACCAAGAAAAATCCGCGCTCTGGGCGAAGATCTGATCCTGTTCCGCGATGGCTCGGGAATCGTCGGTGTCGTTCACCCACGCTGCGCGCACAGGGGCACGTCGCTTTACTACGGGAAGGTCGAAGACCGTGGAATCCGCTGCTGCTATCACGGCTGGCTTTTCGACGCCGAAGGCAACTGTCTGGAACAACCCTGCGAGCCGAAGATGGGCGAAGGGCAGCGCGAGAAGGTTCGCCAGCCGTGGTATCCGGTCGAGGAACGGTATGGCCTCATCTGGGTCTACATGGGACCGGCCGACAAAAAGCCGCTGCTGCCCCGATACAAACTGCTTGAGGAGTTCGAGGATGGCGAATTCCTCGAGGCCAATGACATTTCCATCGGAAGCGGCGGCCCTGTTATCGCCGACTTCAACTGGTTCCAGCATTGGGAAAACGTGATGGACCCGTTCCATGTGGTGGTCTTGCACTCGACCTTCTCGGGAACGCAGTTCGTGCCGGAAATGGCGACCATGCCGGAGTGCGATTTCACGAACGAACCGCTTGGCGTGCGCACGACGTCCTACCGTGACCTTGGCGACGGCAAGCGCTTGCGCCGGATCACGGAGGTTCAGATCCCGACGCTACGTGTCGTGCCTTCTCCGTTGCTGACACCGGGTCGCTGCCAATCCATCGGCTTTGTCCTGCCGATCGACGACACCCATTTCCGGATCTATACGGTCGGCCGCGTCACGAAAGAGGGTGAATTGTCAGGCATCCGCTCGCGCCAAAACGGCAAGCTGTGGGAGGACCTGACCGAGGAGGAGCATCAGATGTTCCCGGGTGACTATGAAGCGCAGAAGGCACAGGGCGACATTACCTGGCACAACCATGAGCACCTCGGGACGACGGACCAGGCCATCGTCATGCTCCGCCGATTCATGCTGCGGCAGGTGAAGATCGTGCAAGAAGGCGGCGACCCGGTTGGTATGGCCTTCGTGCCCGGCGAGGAGTGGATCGACAGCCCGGCGGGCAATTGGATCGAGGACGCGCCCACTGCTTGATGCGGCGGGCCCAAAACAAAACAGGCGCTGCAACCGGTCGGGTTGCAGCGCCTTTTCTATGTGTGGATTTCAAGCCGCCTGTTTCGCTGGAATGACCGTCGCGTGCGGCGCACGCACCCAGACTGGCATCCCTTCGACCAGATCGTCGTCAAGGGCCGAGACAGCACGCAGGGTCAGGCCGCCCTCAATGTCGATCTCGCACTCGGTGACGTTGCCCTGAAAACTCAGCTTGCGAATGCGGCCCTCGAATACGTTGGTGTCGATCTCGGGCTTCTCTGCGGACAACAGCAGGCGCTCGGGCCGCAGAACCAGATCGACTTCGCTTCCCGCCGAAACGGGCGTTTCATAGGCAAGTGTAAGGTCGGGGCCCCCGTGTATGTGAAGGGCGACGCGACCGCCGGGTGCGAGTTCCCCCACCCTGCCGCGCAGGATGTTGGCCGACCCGAGGAATTCCGCGATGAAAGGGTCCTTCGGGATGCGGTAAATCTCGCGCGGGCTTCCTTCTTGCGCGATGAAGCCCCCGTTCATCACGGCCATTCGATCCGCAAGCACGAAGGCCTCGGCCTGATCGTGGGTAACGAACAACGCGGTGACGCCGACCCGCTGGATCATGTCCGCCAGTTCGTTGCGCATCGTGATGCGAAGCTGTGCGTCGAGGTTCGACAGAGGTTCGTCGAGAAGCAAGAGCTTTGGCTCGCGCACAAGAGCCCGGGCAAGCGCCACGCGCTGCTGTTGGCCGCCTGAAAGCTGGGTCGCTGACCGGTCCGCCATCTTCAGCATGCCGACCGTGTTCAGCACGGAATTCACCCGTTCCCTGATCTCGGACTTGGCGACGCGCGGACGCTGGACCCGGAGTGGGTAGGCCACATTCTCGAATACATTGAGGTGCGGCCAGATCGCGTAGGATTGGAACACCATCCCGATGGGCCGCTCATGAACCGGCACGAAAATGCCCCGTTCGCTATCGGACACCACCTGGCCTGAAATTTCGATCCGCCCACTAGAGGCGGTTTCGAGACCTGCAACGCAGCGCAGTGTCGTTGTCTTGCCGCAACCAGACGGGCCGAGTAGCGCGTAGCATTCGCCCTCGGGAACCGTGAAGTCGATCCCGTGGATGACCTGAACCGCGCCATAGGACTTGGTGAGTTTCGTGACTTTCAACATGGTTTGACCTCAGGACGAACGTGACAGCGCGCGGCGCGCCAATATGACGATGGGAATGACGAGCAGTACGATGAGCGATCCAAGGGCCGCCGCCCCGATGGTGTCGCCGTTCTGGTACAGCCGCCACAGGAGCACGGACAGAACCACATTGTCCGGGCTGTGCAGGATAAGCGGCAGTGTGAACTCGCGCACCCCCACGATGAAGAGCAGAACGAAGCTGGAAAACAGTGCCGGCCGCATCAGGGGAAGAACTACGCGCCATTGTGTGCTGATCCAGGTCGCTCCGGACGCGGACGAGGCCTCTTCCAGTTCCTTGTGCATCTGCAAGAGCCCCGCCTTTGCCAGCCGAGTGGAGATGGCGAGGCGGTAGCTATAGGCGATCACGAGGATCCACACGGTCCCATAGATCCCCACAGGCAGCGTCAGGTAGAGCAGCATGATCGCCAAACCTGCGATGACCGACGGAATGCCGATAGACATGAACGAGAAGAAGTCGAGGAGCGTGCGCCCTGGAAACTTCAACCGCATGACGACCCACGCGACGAGACCACCCAGCATGGTGATGATCGCTGCGGAAGCAGCCGCCACGAAGAACGTGTTGCGGATCGCCAGCCAGAACTCGCGGCTTGCAAAGAGCCTCTGAAACGGCTCGGCCGAGAAAGATGACAACGAGGCGAGTGACGGAGGGGCGAAGCCGAAGAACGCGGTCCAGACAAGGACGAGCGCGGGCAGGATCCCGGCGAGCAGCACATAGGCGCTGAGAAACAGCATCGACGGCACTTTCCAGCGACCAAGCTCCAGCCGCCGCTGGCGATATGCCTTGCCCGTCACCGTCACGAACTTGTCGGCGCGCCGGACGGCCAGGTTGTAGAGCGCGAGCAGAAGAATACCCATCAGCAGGAACGGGAGCGCCACCGCTGCCGCACCGCCGTAATTCGGCAAGCCGTCGGCCGGATTGAGCTCGTACAAGATCCGGTAGCTGAACACGTTGATCTGGGCCGGCACGCCGATGACGGAGGGCAGTTCGTATTGCTCCAGTGTCACGAGGGTCACGAGGATCAGCGGCGCGAGCAGACCGGGCAGGAGCACAGGCACGGTCACCTTCCTGAACGTGGTCAGGGACGAGGCACCTGATGCGCCGCTCGCCTCTTCCAGCGAGGGGTTCATCGTGCGCAGGGCCGAAGAAAGCAAAAGATAGGTGAACGGAATGGTTGCAAGCGACTGACACAGGATCAGGCCGCCCATGGAGAACACGTTCACCACGCCCTTTACACCGAACACCTGTTCTAGCGCGACGTTCAACCATCCGGCTTGCGGACCCATAAGAAAAATCCACGCGATGGCCAGAACGATGCTTGGCACCAGCATGGGGAACAGGATCAACGTGAACCATGTGTCGCGCGCGGGCAGATCAGTACGCTCGATGAGCCACGCAAGCGTGAACCCGACCGTGAAGCTCAGCGTGACCGAGCCGCCGGCGAAGATGAGTGTGTCCGGGATGATCCGGGTATAAAGCACCGACGACGTGTAGACGTCGATCAGGTTGCCCAGTGTCCAGCCCGCCCCGGGCTCGAAGGGCAGGAAATCGGAAGGGCCCCTGAATGCTGTGAAGAGGAGCATCAGCAAGGGAACGGCAATCAGGTAGATCGCAAGCGCCGTTCCGGCGATGATGATGATCCACGCCGCGAGGCCAAGTTCCGAGCGGCGCCTGGGGCGCCGCTCGCGGTTCCGTTCGGAACTCTGTGTCATGGAAATCTCAGCCATCTGCGTTTAGTCGGCCTGACCGGACAGGATATCGCCAGCTTCTTTGTACAGGGCCGACCGCGCCTCGATCACCTCAGGCGTATCGTCCACGACCGCTTTGCCATCTGCCCAGATCATCTGCGCCAGCTCGTTATCGGCATTCGGGCGTAGGTCGTCTTCGAAGATCGCGGCCTTGCGCGCCGCCTTGCCTTCTTCGGACGCGAGCCAGCCCGCCAGCAGAAGCCCTGCGTTCGGATGCGGCGCATCGTTCATCAGAACCGAGCCGAACTGTCCAAGGACCGCAGGTTCGGGAACGACGAAATCGACCGGCAGACCGCTTTCCGCCCAGAGCTTCGGAAGCGTGTCGACTTCGATGGCTGCATAGATGCGCTCACCGGACTGGAGAAACGTGTCACGCGGCGCCCGCGTCAGAAGCATGTCCTGCTCCATCAGGCCACGCGCAAAATCGAGTGCTTCTTCCTGACCCCACTCGATCGACAGGGCCGAAACGAGACGGGGTGCAAGGAAAAGGCTCCCTGCCATCTGACCCTTGTACTTGGGGTCGAGCAAATCCTTCCAGTTGGTCGGCAGGTTCTCGGTGTCTGCCAGTTCCGTGTTGTAGGCGAACACGTAGACGATGTTGTTGGTGAACCCCATACCCTTGTCGAAGGCCGTGTTTGCGGGATCGACACCGAAGAGAGACCAGTCCACAGCACTGAAGAGGCTGCGCTGGTTCAAAGGCTGAACGCCGGTGATGGAATGCCAGAAAACGTCGACCTCGTGCCGCCCTGCACGTGCTTCCGCAATCGCCTTGGTCACGATGTCATTGTCGCCAACGACCTGCACGTCGATGCCCGGGAACTCGGCGGCGAAGGCGGCCGGAATCCACTCGACTTCGCGCCCGTTGGTGCCCCACATGACCACAGAGCCTTCCTCTTTGGCCTTTGCGTAAAGCTCCTCCACTTCTGGGCTCGATTTCCAGTCCGACTGGGCGGTGGCGGACGATGCGGCGAACAGCATCGAACCGGCTAGGACGCTGGCTACAAGTTTATTGAACATTCGCTCCTCCCTGAGCTTGTATGGTTTTCGCCGTGACCCACCACGGCGGACTTTTCGAGCGCTGGCTTCGTGGCCACATGACCCTATGGCATGGGGTCATCCCATTGGTCCCGTCCCGTGCCTTGATCCCGCTGTGCGCATCAAAATGCATATGAAATTTGAGAGTAAATGTCTACGAAGAAAGTAGTTTTCGGCCCTACCCGGCCCCGGCGAAAAAAGGGCTGTTAAATCAAATTACTACTGAAATTTGATTTAGGGAATGGCGGCCGCGACGATCAAAGAATCACGACCGTCGTTCGCCGCATGGGACAGGGTGATGCGAAAAGACCCCGCTATCGTGCTTTAGGGCGAAGGTGATTCAATCCTGCAGATCAAAACCCTGAGATTGGAAACGAACTATCTACACCGCCGCTCGCCGCTTCATCTGCTTGACGATGTTGAACTGATGAATCTGGCTCGTGCTTTCGTAAAGCCAGAACAGGCGTACGTCGCGGAAATATCGTTCGACGGTCGAGTGGTTGGCAACTTATCCGGCTTCCTCGAACACCTGAACGGCGCGGTCGGCGGCGCGGCCACAGGCCTCGAACGCGAAATATTTGTATATCGACGCCTCAAGCGCGATATCGCAACCCTCGTCACGCGCCCGTGCGGTTTGCAGGACGAGTGGTCGCGCCGCTTGTCCGTTGTCAGAATTTTTTTGGACACGAACGCCTGATCTCGAAGGGAGAGTTTGGCTCGTCGATGTTTAAGGTTAGGGCGTGGTCTGGCGATGCCGCAGGCGGCGGTGCTAGATGGTCTGTCGTTTGATCTCTTTTCGTCGTTTCAAAATGGTTTCCGCTGCTCCGAGATAGACGTCGGCAGGCGTTGGAATGCCCAAGCTCTGGCGGTAGCGGTGGTGGTTGTAATGATCGATGAAGTCGCCGATTGCCTGATCTAGCGCGCCTGTCAGGTAGTAGTTATCGAGCAGGATGCGGTTCTTCAGGGTCCGGTGACAACGCTCGATCTTGCCTTGGGTTTGAGGATGGTTCGTGGCACCGAGGACATGGTCCGCGCCCTGCTTTTCGAGCCACGTGACCAGCTCCCCGGAGATGTAACTGCTACCATAGCAGCTTGGGAAGAAGCTCTTGTTTGTGGTTATCGCTACGCGCGTTACCCTCAGATAGCACAGCGGGTGGCCATAATTGGGTCTCAGATCTCACCAGAGCCGCGATCCGACAATAGTAGTCACGACCAAACTGACAAGCGAGCTCGATCATGTCGACGCCCAGGCGCCCTTCATCAACTCGACCTTTCGGTAGCTCGCGCTGCATCGAGCAATGCTGGCGCAACACTCGACAAGGACAATGTTCCGAGATGCCCAGCTTGTTGCGAACATGGTCTAATCAGGCAAGACGACGAGTGGGCTTTGAGGTTTCCCTTTGCGGCCTCAGCTAGGACCAACCTGTCCAACGTCAGGTCCGATACGGCTTTCCGCAGCCGTTTGTTCTTTCTGGAGGCACTTCAGTATTCTGAGTTGGTCGGTTCCCATACCGCCATACTACTTGCGCCAGCGAAAATAGGTTTGTTCGGTAGATGCGATCCACGCGAATCGCATCTACCCGAGCCATGCCTTGCCCGACAAGCAACTTACCCTGCCGCAGCTTCGTGGCGATCTCTTCCGGCTTGTGTCTCTTCGTAGCCATTCTGATCCTCCGATGTCCTAGTCATAATGGCGGACCACTTCAGTGGGGGAAGACCAGTGTTTCTGCGATCCCGGCGGTTCTGTAATAGCGGGTCCTACCCTTCGATCCGAACGCCTGCGATCGTTGGATCGATTGTACGAATGGCCCTCATCAGACGCGCCATCAGGTGGGTTTCGACATAGGTGGCGTGGAACTTTGTCGGGGCTGAGAGGATCAGCCAGCCTTCGTGCCGCTCAACCTCGGTCATCCCGTGGAACCACGCGCTATAGGTCGCCCGGTCCGCACCGTGCAGGAACGCCTGAACCTCAGCCCACAGGCTACCGTTAGACACCGGCGCGGCCACCTGCCGAAGCGCGACCACATTCGTTGCCCGCGGCTCCGTTCGCGTCGGGTCCATCCGTTCGACGAAATCCTGTCCGATATTGGGCCAGGCCGGGCGCGTATCGTCCATCATGCGAGAGAAATCGATCCCGTAGACACTCACCCTACCCCTTGCGCCGCGCCGCTTCATCACGAGCCAACCAATAGCCTGAAGCTTGGCGATCTCGCGCTTTACCGTTCGCACATCGCAGGACCAGAGTGCGGCGATCGCCTCCTGCCCCATCGACAACTCATCGCGCTGCCAGTTGTAGCGCGTCGTGATAAGCGACATCATCCGCGTGACCTGCCGCTGTCGATGCTTGTCCTGGCTCAGGGCAAAGGCCATGAGCGCCGAGAGAATGTCGTATTTGTGGGAAGCGGCTGCGCGTCCAACCGGCTTGGCCATTTCCATAGCCATCTCCTCGTGTCCCTCTCCCGGTGTTCCGGGAACCTGTGCCTCATCGTCATCTACGTGACTTTATTCGGGATTTCGTCTTTATCAACGTTTTTCCCCGACTGATCGCCATTAGCGTCCGGTTTCCCGATTCTGTCAAGCGTCGATCATTCTGACCCAGATCCCGTTCTGAAAGAATAGGTATCTTTGGTACTGAGGGACATCCTGAGTGTCCCTTAATCGGCAGGAAATGTCACTCAATATGTGGTGGAGGTCTTTGTGGCGTCCCCCAATAGAGCGTGGTCTTGCGCGTGTTCCGTCGGCGGTCAGCGAATCGGCGGCGGTCCTCCTGCGCTTGAGGGGCGAGCCAAAACCTTCCCCGCGGAAAAGGTTCTGAACCATCCTGACTTTGGTTTTGCGTTTTTGTCAAATCCGGCGTATTTCCGAAAACAGGCAGAATTTACGTTGAGGCGTTCCATGTACGACCATGAAGATCTCGCGCGGCTACAGTCCCAGTCGCTCAAGATGCAAAGCTGGATCAGGCAACAGACCTTCTCCCCCGAGAACACCAAGCACCTTCGCCGGTTCTCGTCGTGGGAGGTGAGCGAGCTGATCTTCGGCATCAACCAGTCCACGTTCCGGGGTCGTCTTGCCTCGGACCCGAGCCTTCCCGGCGGGGAAGTCGAGCCTGAGGGTCGCCAGCGCTGGTTCTCGCTCGACGAGATCAACGAACTGCGCCGGCGCATGAAGGTGAACCGCAAGTCGCTCATGCCACCCCGCCCGGCCGGCAAGCGCGCCTTCCGGGTCGCGGTGGCGAACTTCAAGGGCGGTGCGGGCAAGTCGACCGTGGCGCTTCATTACGCGCACGCCGCCGCGCTCGACGGTTACCGGGTGCTCGTGGTGGACTTCGACCCGCAGGCGACTCTGAGCCACTCCATGGGCCTCACGGATGTGGCCGAGGACTATACCGTCTGGGGCATCATGGCGCGCGACCTGATCCGCGAGACGGATCGTATGAACGACGCGCTCGTCGGCGCGGAAAGCGGGACCGCCCTGCCCCAGCGTAAGATCCCGTCCTCGATCCGCGACCTCGGCCTGTCCGAGCTTCGCCATCAGGACTTCATCAAGACGACGGCGTGGTCGACGATCGACATCATACCATCCTGCGCCAACGCCGCCTTCGTCGAGTTCGCGTCGGCCCAGTACCGCCACCTCAATCCGGAGTGGTCGTTCTTCGCCGCCGTTTCGCGCTACCTCGACAGTCTTGGCGACGATGACTACGACCTCATCATCTTCGACTGCCCCCCGGCCATCGGCTACCAGTCCATGAACGCGGTCTTCGCCGCCGACATGCTCTACATCCCGTCCGGCCCCGGCTATTGGGAGTACGACTCGACCACGTCTTTCATCGGTCAGCTTGCCGAGGCGCTCGAGGATCTGTCGCACGGCTTCGACGGAACCTTCCCCGCTGGGAAGATGACCCTGCCCAAATCCTTCGCCGACATCCGGTTCGTGATGACCCGGTTCGAGCCAGGCAACGATCTGCACCGCGCGATGCTGGAAGCGTTCCGCAAGGTTTTTGGCGATCATGTGTCCGAGAACACGGTTGAGATGACACGCGCCGTCGAGCAATCGGGGCGGTTCCTGTCGTCGGTCTACGAGATCGATTACCGCGAAATGACGCGGGAGACGTGGCGTCGGGCGCGTGCCAGTTTCGACCGGGCCTATGAAGAGTTTCGCGACCGCGTCGTCGTCGCATGGGACAAGATCTGAGGAGCGTGACATGAGCCGCAAACGCCGCATCTTCGATATCGACATGCCGGAGGACCCTCCGGCCCCCTCGCCCGAAACCTTCCCCGCGGAAAAGGTTTCTGATCAAGATACCTCGCGCGCACGCCGTGGGCCTATGGCCACCGCGATCAGCGAAACCGCCTCGTCTGCGCGTGAACGTCAGGATATCGAGGCGCGCATCCGAGCCGAGAATGACGCGCTCGCCCACGAACATGTCCGGCTGAAACGGCTTGGCCTTCTCGTCGATCTCGTGCCACTCGACAAGATCGAGACCCACAAGCTGGTCCGGGACCGGGCCAAGGGGCCGGACATGGAGCTGGCCGAGTTGAAGGCCTCGATCCAGGAGCTTGGCCTGTCCAACCCGATCCGGGTCGAGGCGGCAGGGGAAGGTCGGTTCGAACTGATCCAAGGCTATCGGCGTCTCGCCGCGTACCGCGAGTTGCTGGAGGAAACCGGGGACACGGAGCGGTTCGGCGCGATCCCGGCGGCCGTGGTCGCGCAGGGCGATACGCTCGATTCGCTGTACCGGAAAATGGTCGACGAGAACCTCGTCCGCAAAGACATCTCCTTTGCCGAGATGGCGCAGCTTGCTGTCGATTACGCAGCAGATCCAGGTACGCCGGAGCGCGATCCCGACAAGGTGGTGGCGCGGCTTTTCAAGTCGGCGAGCTACTCCAAGCGCAGCTATATCCGCAGCTTCATCCGCTTCGTGAAAGAGATCGCGCCGCACCTGTCGTACCCGACTGAAGTGCCGCGCGCACTCGGCCTCGCGCTTGTGGCCCGGATGGACGAGGTGGAGGGACTGCCCGCTGCGATCGGACTCGCCCTTGCCGATATGGACAACCGTTCGGTCCAGCAGGAGCTCGACGTCTTGCGCAGTTTCGTCAAGGACGGGGGCGACCAGAAGCCGGCCGGACGGGGGAGCACGCCGGCCGGCAAATCGGATACGGTCGGGAAAGCCAAGACGAGTTTTCAATTCGATCGCGCCGAGGGGCGGGCAAAGTGCACTGCGGCTTCGGGGCGGCTCGAAATCCGGATGGACCGCGATTTCACGACCGTCGACCGCCGCAAGCTCGAGGCTGCGGTGCGTCGGCTGCTGGATGACCTGATGTAGAAACCTTTTCCGCGGGGAAGGTCTTGACCCAAAGGGGCCCGCATCGCGCGGCCCCTTTGCTTTTCTAAAGCCCAGCAGCTTTGGTCAAATTCACTCGGAACCGGTCTCGACGGCGCTGGTAGCGCCGGGTCATCTCAGCCGAGGTGTGTCCGAGATGCTTCTGTACAAAGCGTTCGTCGACTTCCGCGGAACTGGCAAGTCCGGCGCGCAACGAATGGCCAGAGAACAGAGCCATTCTTTCTTGCTCCGGCAGCTCGGATCGGATGCCGGCGTCCAGAACTGTGCGCTTAATCAGCCGTGCGACATGCTTGTCGTTGAGCCTCGTTTCGGATGTCCGTTTGCCATCGCGCGAGGTGCCGACGAAAACCGGGCCAAAGTCGATCTTCGCGAAGTCCAACCATTGTTTGAGCGCGTGAACGGGGCAGGTCTGTTCCTTGGACCCTCGGCCGATCTCGACCTCGCGCCAGCCGGTCTTTGCATTGAGGGTGAGCAGCGCGCCTTTGTCGAAGATCTCTATCCAACCGCCGGAGCCGGGTGTGTCGTCTTTGTGCACGTCGAGGCTGACGATTTCCGAGCGGCGCAGGCCTCCCGCATAGCCGACCAAGAGGATCGCGCGATCTCGAAGCCCGCGGAGGTCGTAGGGCAGGGTGGCGACCATCGCGAGGATGTCCTCGGCCAGGATCGCTTCCTTCTGCACCGGCGGACGCGCGTGCTTGCGTTTGATCCCCGCCAGCACCGTCGCGATGTGCCGGTTCTTGCGATCGAGAGTAAAGCCTCGCTGCGCGTAGTTCCAGGCGAGACCTGACAGGCGGCGGTCGATGGTTGAGACGGAGAGGGCAGGGGAGAGCCCCGAACCGGACGCCAGATCCGCGAGGTAGAGTCCGACCATTTCAGTCGACGGAGGCAGCGGTTCTGCGCCCTTCATCCGGGACCAGTGCGTGAAGTGCGCCCAATCCTTTGCGTAAGCCTTCAGGGTGTTGTCTGAGGCCGCGGCGCGCGCATAATCACGGGCGGTATCGACCAGGCGATCGAGGGTGCCTGATCCGGCGACATGGGAGGGCAGGGCGATGTCATCGCTTTCCTCTCGCGCTCTCTCGTCGACGCGCGCATCATTCAGCTCATCAGAGGGCGTAGACGACGATTTCTCGGTCTCAGAGGGCATCTTTCCGTTGAATCCAGCGGTGACATTGGACTACCTCCCAGCATATCTATTTATGTCCGATAATGCAAACTTATTGGACATAGCGGAAAGGAGCAAGGCGGGGCGGTTATTGCGCTATTTACTGGCAGAAAGCGCCGCGCAAGTGTAGGCTTTGGGCATGACATTTGCCCGCCCGGACCCCATCAGCGACCTCGACACGTTACCCCGGATGCCCGCCTGGGTCACCACTGCACGCGCTGAAATCCTTGAAGATGTTGTGTTTTTGTCGGGTGCGGCGTTGAACCACCTGCATCTTGTGTTGGGACGCGACGAGGTGCCCCAAGCCTTGTTGCGGGACCGGCTCGCGCTGCGTGCGGCCGAGGCTTGCGTCGCGTTCTCTGGACGATCGGAGCGGGCGGGGGAACTGCGCGACGCGGTGCACCTGCTGCGTCTCGGTGATCTACCGGGACCCGCGGGTGAGACCTGTCTTGCCTGCCGGCGCGCAGCGGAGCGGCCGGTGTCGATCAAGGCTCTGGGTCGCGCCTTGCCGACCATAGATCCGGGCCAGATTGCCGCATGGCTTGATGCCGGAAGTGGGGCGCCGGTGACCCGGGCCGCGATGGTGTTGGAGGCGGTCCTGCGCGAGGCGCCGCGCGCAGACGTAGCAGGACTGATCCTTGCGGATGCGGCCCTCGCTCAGGCATTCGGTTGGAGCCATCTCGTGCCGCTGCTGGCCCCAGCCCTGAAACGCGCCGATCTGCGCAAGCAAGGTGACGAGCTCCGCATGGCCTGTCATCGGGCACTGATCTCATCGTCGTTTGAAGCCGTGCGGCAGGCCGCCGGCCTCGTGCGCCGGGCTGCGCATTTGAAGGCGATCGCGCCGAAGCTTCGGGCCAAGGGGGCGGGCGACGCGGTCGAGATGTTCCTGACCCGCGATGCCGTGGCGCCGTCTGCCTTGCCTTTGCCGGATCGCGCCGCGCGGCGGTTCTGCGATCGGCTCGTCGACCTCGGCGCGGTGCGCGAGCTGACCGGGCGCGACACCTTCCGGCTCTACGGGGTATAGCGATGGCCAAGGATCACGCAGATCAGGTGCTGGATCGGGAGCTGGACGAGTTGCCAGCCGAGCTTCGCCGGCGCGAATGGATGCGCCGGATCGAAGCCGTGCTCTTTGCCTCTGCCACGCCGGTAACGCGCGAGGACCTGGCGCGCGTCGTGGGGCAGGGGGTCTCGGTCGATCTCCTGATCGACGATCTGATGTCTGATCTCGAGGGGAGGTCGTTCGAAGTCGCCAAGGTCGCCGGCGGATGGATGCTGCGGACGCGGCCAGCTTATGCGGCGGCGATCCGGACCGCGGCGGATGTGGCTGACCAGGATCTCGATCTGCGCGAGTACGATGTCGCCGTGCTGGCCGCTATCGCCTATCACCAGCCGATCACGCGGGACGGGCTTAAGGATATCTTCGGTAAGGAGATCAGCCGCGATCTGATTGGTCGGCTGCATGCCCGCGGACTGATCGGCACGGGCCCACGATCGCCACGGCGCGGTGCGCCCTACACCTACGTGACGACGAATGAGTTCCTCACGGCGTTCGATCTGGGGTCGCTCCAGGACTTGCCGGATCGGGAGCAGCTCGAGGATTCAGGTATGCTACGCGAGGTATGAACGATCCGTCCCATCTGTCTCACCCTTCGTCCATCGCCGTATGTGTCTGAGAAAATAGAGGGTGAAAATCTGGCAGCAACGACATGATACTACCGTCTCGCTGCAGAAACTCATGTGCAGCTCCTGGCAATAGAGCAGGATCAAGTGGGATACGGGCTTTCGGGTTGTGAAGCACGACCATGCCTTCCACCCACGTCTCGGTCGAGGCAGGCCCCACGTCCTCGGAGAATGGCGTGGGATAGGGGTTGTCAGCGTTCGAATCGTTCCGCTGCATGCCGGTCCGCAACAGCTTGACGCGTGGGTCTCCGAACCCGGCCGCTTTGCCAAGACGGTTGAACTTTGTGACTGTGCCTTGAGGGTTGATGATAACAGCACTGACATTTTGAGCGCCATCGAGCTCGAAGAAACCTGGGCGCGCACGTTTCTTGCCGTAACGGTGGGTTATGATGCGCGCGATCTTCCTCGCACCATCTTCAATCCAGTGCCTGACTCCGAATACGTACTCCGTTGCGGCCGGCACAATGAACCGCATGGTTCCATGCAGATGGAAGTCCTGGACCGCAATGCAGAACGGCAAGTCTTTTGCGGCTGGTTGTTCCCAATAGGGTGGCTTGTGATTGAACTTGTTTCGAAGCGCTGACGACAGCCGAATTGGGATGTAGTTCTCAAGGTATTGCTTGAATGCCTCAGGTTCGTCTGGGACCTTCTCGGGGCCAGAAGAAGAGGGATTCACGCTGGTTGCTTCGACTGTCAGGCCCCCAAGATTTCCCTGAAGGACAAAATCTGGTGTCGGGGCATCAACCTGCCTGATAAATCCGAGCTCTGTGAAGGTCGCAAAGAGATATAGTTCCCAAAGGAGTGCATCCCATCCGGCTGTTTGGAACTTCTGTACGAAATTGCCATCAACATCCTCGTGAAACCGCATCATGTTGGAAATGAGTTCTCGAGCAGGCGAATATCGTGGGTCTTCCAACAGCATCTTGAACGAAGAATGGAACCGCTCTTCATCAACTGCAGGTTCAAAGAAGTCTACAGCTTCTCCTTCTTCATCGCCCTGGTGAAACGCCTCATCAGGTAAGTCCATCGAATCACGCATGGCAACCATGAGCGCCGAATAGGCCTCCTCGGCGGTTGGATATGAGGCGTTTACCTTGATTGCCCGAAATCGAGCTACCGCATCCCGGCCAAACACCACCCATCCGTAGTCGTCGTCAATCCGGTCCCAGCAGAGCATGCCGAGAACCCGCTCTTGTGGATCGGCGAACCAATCCAGTTCCGTGGTAATCAGCGTGATTTTGGGATGTCTCGCGTACCCGGCGAGAGCATTGAATCGGCGTCTGTCAAGTTGTCCGAAGATTACCACCAGCTTCTCAGTGTTCTGTAGAGATTGCGTGTTTGGCAACGAATCCTGTGCCCGCGATCTGATCGTAGATCGTGAAGGGTGGATGCGCCTTCGGTTGCCAGACGCGGCCGAACTCGACGGCGCAAGCTGTCGGTATCGCAGGGAACACCGTCAGGTTGGTCTCTTCGCCATGGGTCGCCTTGATCCGATCGAACGTGCGTCCGACGGTTTCTCGGAACCCGGTCAGATCGGCTTGATTGCGTAGGACTGTAGTGCCGAGCACCGAGGATCGGATCTCCCAAATCGACACATCGTCCCCGACCGCCGCACGTATGCGATCATCGCTCACTTCTGCCGAAACGGAGAGTTTCAAAGCTACCGTCTTGCCACTCTTGGCGCCTTCGACCGCTTCGAATGAAACTGGCGATCCATCGTTTGGCCAAGTCCATGCGGGAGACGGCTCGCGGTGCCGCATGAACACCGTCGCGTCGGAGATGTCCGAGATCAACCGCCCGAGTTCGATCAGGATGGGGATCGGGGCCAGTCCGAAGATCGACAAGTGCTCGATGTCGCGTTCCTCAAACCTCCACCGGACGTCCGTATCAAACCGTTTCCGGAGGCTGGAAATCTCAGTCTGATAGTAATTTGGATCACTATCCTTGTGGCGCATGCCTCGCAGTTTGATCTCGATAGGGTGACGATCTGCCAAGGTGGCGTTTGCTACGGCTGCCGTAGCGCAGTCATCAAACGGCACGGCCGTCTCGTTGTCTCCGATGGGTGCACTGACTTGGAGAATTGTCGTCCGCTTCGCCGATCTTACCGACAACAAACGATCCGTCCGCTCCTCATTCTCCCGCTTCATCTCCATCAACACATCGACTGTATAGGTCGCCAGATTTGATGGGTCATCGATAAGCCTGTGGTGCTCATCGCAGAGCAGCATCAGATTTTCCGGGTCATCAGACAGCGCGTAGGACAATTCGGGATCACCGCGTTCACCTCCCGGCGCCGCTGCTATGACGTGCGCAACGTAGGCGTTGTTACGGCTTGTCTTGCCCGCGATCAGATCCTGGTCCAGACGTTTCCCGCAATTCTGGAACTGGCACCGACCAGCCGCGCGGCCCCAGACGATCATCTTCGTCGTCGGAGTAGTCGGGCCACGTTTGTCAGGCATCAGTCAGCTCGTCTGCCTGACGCATTTCACCAACGGAAATCGGCCCGGGCGCATTGGGACCACGCCAAACGCCATCAAAATGCCAGAGCTCATAGTGGTGAAGCCATTCTGACGCCCAGGGAACTGTAGTATCGGCAATGAGCATCGTTGAGTTCCACTCCCCATCATCTGGGTCGAACAGGCACAGGGCAGAGTCGACCGGGTTTGAGCTGTCGAAGTTCAGATGCGGGATGTCTTCGAAACGCCCGCCGGGTCGCGGCCTAATCTGAGGGTCCAGTATGAAGACGTGTGGGGTGTTCGGGTTTGCCAGCCAGGGCCAGTGGACGAGAACCTGATACTCCATCTGGAACCCACGCAATGGTCCGCGCCATACAATGCTCGGTCCATCGGAGAGAACGCGTGCCGCCAAACCAGGCCAGCGCATGGCCATGCGGTTAAGTTGGCCATGGGGTGATCTTGGTTTCCGGCGCTTGAGGCTCACTTCAATTTCCCGGGGTGAAAATGATGCGGCCTTGCCTGTGAAGTAGTTGGTTGCGAGGTATCCGCTGGCCGCAGAAGGCCTGGCGAGGCCACAAACCCTTTCCCGCGCTCGTAGCTGCTCGTAGGAGCGGCACCTGCCAGGCCATCGGCATAAGAGCGAACTGCCTTCTCGGTGATACGCTCACCAAAGAGATCATCGAAGATCTTCTGAATGTCGATCAGCTCAGAGTGCCGTGCTCGTGACAGCTCATGGATCAGGTGTTTAAGGTCGCTGCTGAAAACTCGCATGTCCTGAACGGTGGGTGGCCAGCGGTCATTGAAATTCTCCGGATGAAACTCCGGGTTGCGCTCTTCGGGCCACTGACCTGTTTCGATGGCTAGGGTCATGCGGCGGTTGAGTTCCCCGGCATAGTTTTCGAGCTGTGCGCAGAGACCATAGGGATGCGCTGGCAAGAGGGCGGCGATCTTCGATAGGTAGATCGACACGGGCCGCTTCAGGTCGCGATTGGCGTAGCGCCGGTTGAGATACCGCTTCATCAACTTGAGCGCGATGACTTGGGGCGTGTCGCGGATCGGATCAATGGGGTCGGGCAGATCATCAATGTCCGCATCGGCGTAGAGCGTTCCCGGCTCGAGGCGCCCCGTCAGCTCCAGGCCGGAGCGCGTCTTGGCTACTTGGTCAAGGAACACTTTGTTTGCCGGACCCACGTTCGCCTTGAACCATTGGATGAAGCCGAAGGGGTTCACATCGTGCGTTTCATCGGATCCACGATCCGGGCTGTGAAAAATCTGACCCACGCGCTCGTGTCTTGGCTCCGGGTGCGGATCCATCGGTGTGACGTCCAGATGCATGAAGGCGAACTGGAGCTGAATACATCTGGTGCAGCGCTCGATCTTTTTGACGTCTGGGAACCCCTGAAAGGCGATGAACAACTCATCGAGGACATCGCGTGGGGTCCACCCTTGGGGACGATAGAATTCAAGGATGGCGTCGAGGTCAAAGCGGTCTTCGTCGGCGCCGTTGACGATGGTCGCACCGATTGCACGCGATCCCTGAGGGTATACGCGGGCACTGTCCATCAGCTTTCGTAGCCGACTAGTTGGTCGCTGCAGGTGCTCTGGGATGTGCAGATAGCGTTTGTCGGCGACGCGCAGATCACGGTCGCTGAGTTCCAGTTGTAGGGCCGTCGCCAGCAGAAGGGCGTCGAGGCCAGGGGATGTTGCGTCAAGTGGCATGATGCGTGCTCCGTATCGCGGCCTCAATATTTAGCGCTGTGCGCAACTTGGATACCAGTATTGTGTGTATCAAGGTGTACTGCGCTCAGACGGGCTTTGGGAATCGGCCTGTACTTACTTTTATTACGCTTATTACACTTATTTCGGTTGTGTGCAACAGCAGTTTTCGCTATATGATCTTCAGCGAAGCCTGATGGAGGGAACCATGCCACAACCGGCCAACGTGACAGATCTGACCCAGAGACTGCCGACACATGACGAAGTTGCGAGTGCGGCTGAAGCGTCGCATGCGTTGGCTCAGGCCGTTGCTGAACATGGCTGCTTGCAGTTCAATGGTATGAATGGCGAGCAAGTACATCTTGCGCCGGCGATTGCCGATCTTATCGTCGATCTTCTTGGCCATATTGCTCAGGGCAATATGGTTACTTTGGTGCCTACTGGTGCGATGCTGACAACGCAGCAGGCCGCCGATATCTTAAACGTCTCTCGTCCATTCCTTAGCAAGCTACTGAAAGAGAACGAGATACCACACGTCCCCGTCGGGTCTCATCGACGGGTTATGTTTGAGGATTTGATGACCTACAAAGCAAAGAGAGATAGCACGCGCAAAAAGGCACTCGATGAACTGGCAGACCTCGGCCAGGAGTTTGACGCCAATTGAGTCACGTTGCCGACCGTTTCGTCGTACTTTTAGATGCAAACGTCCTTTATCCATTTCGCAAAAGAGATGTGCTCTTGCGTTTCTACGACGCAGGGCTTTTCCGTGCGCGTTGGACAGATCGAATCCTCGACGAATGGGCTGGAAACTTGCTCGGCGTACGTCCAGAGTTGAAACAAAGCATCGAAGCGCAGCAAGCGAAGATGATGGCAGTCTTCCCTGAAGCTTTGGTCGCTGATTTTGAACATCTTGAAGCTGGACTCGCTTTGCCTGATGAGGACGACAAGCACGTCCTTGCTGCGGCCATCCAATGTGGCGCGCAGCACATCATCACAGACAACACACGAGATTTCCCGTTGGCAGAGCTGGAACAGTTTGACATCGAAGCTATTGAGGCAGACGAATTCCTGGCAAGGACCTTCGATCTATATACGGCTGAGGCTATGAATGTGCTGCGAAATCTGAGATCTCACTACAGCAATCCTCCTTTCAGCCCTTCAGAATTCGTTTTGGATCTGACTGCGAAGGGTATGCCGAAGTTGGCAGCCCGTGTTCGAGACCGACGCGATTTCCTGTAGCCAAAGATCGAATTTCAAAGCCAAGATCCTATGAGCGGGAACGTCGATCATCCTCGAAGCACTCCTGGTCCGATGAGAGCTTTGGTCTGAGCCTATCGTCCACCGCGCCCCGCATTTGGTCATGGTCCTATCAGGCGGCGTGCGTCCGGGCTGTGGCTTCTCTTCATCCAAGTTCCGAACCGAAATGGCACGATCTGGAACTAAAGAAGAACATATTGGAGCGATAGGGCGCTTCGGCTAGAGTTGTCGCATGGACGATGCGCCCAACATTGTGGAATGCCGCGTTGAGCCTTTCGGCTCGTCATGCACTGTCGACCTGAAACGTATCGATGCTGCGCTGAATATGCGTCGATATTATCATATGAGCCTGCAACCGGACTTGTTCGGCGGCGTGGATGTGGTGCGTGAGTGGGGTCGGATTGGTCGTCGTGGTCAATCCTTGATCGAACGGCATCCGGACGAAGAGTCTGCGATGGCGGCAATGAGGGCTCGCGAAGCGGCTAAGCGCAAACGTGGATACGGATCGAGGACGTCGATCTAGGTCAATTCATCTGACCTTTCGAAGCCGTGGCCAAAGGGTGTGCAGCCCTTGCGTTCCAAGGACATAACTCTATCAACTTGCCCGGTATCGACCCGGAGGAGCCTCGCCGATGCGCATGCGCGACATATTCATCAAGCCGATGCATCCCGAGGGTCGGCGGTTCGTGGCGATCTTCGCGATCGTTACGGTGGGTCTGTTCCTGATCTCGGGGTTTCTTGGCTGGATCGGCGTCGGGCTGACCGTCTGGTGCTATTACTTCTTCCGCGACCCGGAGCGGGTCACGCCGCAGAGGCCGGGCGTCGTGGTCAGTCCGGCGGATGGGGTGGTCTCGCTGATCGAACCGGCCGTCCCGCCCGCCGAGCTGGGTATGCCGGACGTGGCGCTAACGCGTGTGAGCGTGTTCATGAGCGTGTTCAACTGTCACGTGAACCGGGTCCCGGTGACGGGTGAGATCGCTGCCATCGCCTACCGCCCCGGCAAGTTCTTCAACGCCTCGCTCGACAAGGCGAGCGTGGACAACGAGCGCAACAGCCTGCGCATCCGTATGACGGATGGGCGCGATCTTGCCGTCGTTCAGATCGCCGGACTGGTGGCGCGGCGCATCGTCTGTTTCGTGAAGGAGGGCGATACCCTGACCACCGGCGAACGGTTTGGTCTGATCCGTTTCGGGTCGCGGTTGGACGTTTACCTGCCAGAAGGGGTCGAGCCGATCGTCGCGCTGGGACAGACGATGATCGCGGGCGAATCCGTGATCGCGGAGCTGACGCGACCAACAGAAGGGTAGGGGACAGCACATGCCTGACACCCCGAACAAAGCGCCGACCGAGTTCGCGCTGATCCAGCTTCTTCCCAACATGCTGACCATCGTCGCGATCTGCGCGGGCCTGTCGGCGATCCGGGAGGGGTTTCGGGGCGACTACGCGACGGCGGTGCTTCTTATCCTTGCCGCCGCCGTGCTCGACGGCCTCGACGGTCGTATCGCGCGGCTCTTGGGCAGCGACAGCGCGATTGGGGCCGAGTTGGATTCGCTTGCGGATTTCCTGAACTTCGGTGTGGCCCCTGCACTGGTTCTTTACTTCTGGGTCTTGCAGGACCTGCCAAGCGTCACGTGGCTTGCCGTGCTCGCCTATGCGGTCTGCTGCGTGATGCGCCTTGCGCGGTTCAATGTCAGCGACAAAGCCAAAGAGCCGACTGCGGACCGCGCGTATTTTGTCGGTGTGCCAGCCCCGGCCGGTGCGTTCCTGGTCATGCTGCCGATGTTCGTATCCTTCGCGTTCGCGGACGTCCCTCTGGTGCCCGGCTACGTGATCGCGGTCTACATGGTCGGAGTGGGGCTCCTGATGATCAGCCGCATCCCGACCTGGTCCTTTAAGAAAACCAAGGTGTCGCGCCACAATGTGAAGTTCTTTCTCGTGGGGTTCGCCGTGCTCTCGGCTGCGCTGTTGATCGAGCCGTGGGTTTCGTTGGTCGTGATTTGCCTTGCCTACATCGGCATGGTCATCTGGGCCTTGCTGGATCGCAGGACACGCTGAAACGGACCGGGAGCGGGACATTGGACATCAAGGCCGTCAAGACATCCTACGCCCGTTGGGCGCCGGTCTATGATCGGACGTTCGGAGCCATCACCAACACCGGGCGGCGCCGGGCGGTGGCGTTCGTGAACGGTCTTTCGGGGCGGGTCCTTGAGGTCGGCGTCGGCACGGGGCTTGCATTGCCGCACTATCGTCCCGACCTCGAAGTGACCGGCATCGATTTCAGTGACGAGATGCTGGCCAAGGCCCGTGCGAAGGTGCGGGACATGGGCCTGAACCACGTGGTGGACCTGCGCCAAATGGACGCCCGGACGCTGGATTTTCCCGATGCAAGTTTCGATACGGTGGTCGCGATGCACGTGCTTTCGGTGGTGCCGGACCCCGAGAAGGTCATGTCCGAGATCGCGCGTGTGTGCAAACCCGGTGGGCACGTCGTCATCACCAACCACTTCAAGCGCGACGACGGCCTGCTGGCGATGGTCGAACGGGTCGCCGCGCCGCTGTCCAACGTCCTCGGCTGGCACTCGGATTTTGAGATCGAGACTGTTTTGCAGGAGGATGATCTGGCGGTCGAGGAGAAGCGGCCGTTGCCGCCCATGGGTATGATGACCTTCCTCGTTCTCCGGAAGTCGGCCTGACCGAGGAACTCGCGCGGTTCAGCCGCTTAGTGCGGCTTCGCTGACTTTCAGCGCCGGCTCCACTGCCACGTTATCGATGAGGCGCACCCCGTCGAACCAGGCGGCGAGCAGGAGGCGTGCTGCTCCGTTTGCGGCTGACAAAACGTGCGCGGTTGCCCCGGCCGGAGCCGGGGCAGGGGGTCATTCCTCGCGCCAGCCCTGTTCGATCCAGTCCGACACGCTGCCGGGCCAGGTGAGCGGTTCGCCATCAGCGCCGCGCAAGACGCCGCTGTCGAACAGGAAGCGGGCCATCGCCTCCAGCCGCTCCTCGTCAATCGAGCCCACCGGGGTCGTGCCATCGGTGAGGTAGCCGCCCTCGTCGATCACGCGCATCGAGCCGCGCACGAGGGCTTCGTTGGGAAAGTCGCCGTTCTCGATCAGGATTTCGGCGGCGTCTGCGGGGTTCTGGGCGGCCCACTCATAGCCCTTCCGCGTCGCTTCCATGAAGGCTTCGACCAGTTCCGGGTTCTCCGCGAGGGTTGCGGTTTGCGTGCCGATATAACCGCCCTGCGGCTCCGGCACGCCGTAGTCCTGGTAAAGGAAATACGACTGGTCGCGGCCCAGAAGCTCGCTGTTCACGCCCTCCCATGTCGCGACTTCGAGGGTGAAGTCCACCGCGCCCGACGCGAGCGCTTCATAGGCGCCGGTGCCCAGGGTCACGGTGTCGTAGTCGGGATTGCCGCCGTCATTCTCGATCATGGTCGAGATCAGCGCGTCCTCCCACGCGCTGCCGAAGCCCGCGTAGGTTTTTCCCTCCAGGTCTTTGGGGCTCGAAATGTCCGGGTGGTCGGAGTTGTAGACCAGACGGCCCGCTTCAAGCTGCATGGTGACCCAGAGCGCGGTAATCGGGGCGCCGCCCGCCTTGGCGCTCATAAAGCCGAGCGCGGTCATGTAGGCGAAATCCACCGCGCCTGCGGCAAGGAGCGCGGTCGAGGCGCTGTCGGAATAGGGGAGAATTTCCACGTCCAGCCCGGCCTCGTCAAAATACCCGTTCTCCTGCGCGACGACCAAGCCGATGTGGTTGGTGTTGAGCGTCCAGTCGAGTGCGATGCTGACCTCTTCGGCAAGGGCCGCTGGGGCTGCAAAGTAGGCGGCGAGGGTGAGTGCTGTGCGTTTCATGGGGTTTCCTCCAGTAGCATAGTTCTGAGCATCGAACGGATCTCGGCCAGCGCGGCCTCGGTCCGCGCAGCGCGCGGTGTGGGGATCGGAATGTCGGCGGTGATGCGACCGGGACCGCCCGCCATGACGAGAATGCGGTCGGTCAGTTGGGTGGCTTCATAAAGGTCGTGTGTGACCATCAGCACCGTGCGCGGCTGCGCCTCCAGCCGGGCGACGAGCCAGTTTTGCATCCTGAGCCGCGTCACCGCGTCTAGCGCCGAGAACGGCTCGTCCAGCAGGAGAACTGGCGTGTCCTGAACGATGGTGCGCAGGAAAGCCGCCCGCTGGCGCATGCCCCCCGACAGCTGGTCGGGGAAGCTGTCCTCGTGCCCCTCAAGCCCGAAGGCGGGGAACATGGCGCGCACCCGGTCGCGGGCGACGTGGGGGCGAGTGCCCCGGATCTCCAGCCCGAGGCTCGCGTTCTCGGTGGTGGTGAGCCAAGGGAACAGCGTGTCCTGTTGCGGCTGGTAGGAAATGTCAGGGCAGGGCAGAGTGATCGGCCTCCCCCCCAGCTGCGCGGTGCCGGTGACGTCGAGTTCCGGCGCCAGGACGCCCGAGAGCCATTTGACGACCGAGCTCTTCCCACAGCCCGAGGGGCCAATCAGGCAGGTGATCGCGTTGTGGGGCAGGGTGAGGGAGAGGCTCTTCACCAGCACCTCCCGCCCCACCCGGATCGTCAGGTTCTCCACCTCAAGCATGGGTGGCCCTCCGGAACCGACGGCCGGTGGCGCGTTCGACGATCAGGATCGCGGCGAGCAGGGTGAGCGTGAGCGTGGCCGAGATGACGACGGCGGCGAGGACGAGGTCGGCGCGGAAGTTGTTCTTGGCGGTCAGGATATAGATGCCCAGCCCCTGCCGCGAGCCGGCGTACTCGGCAAAGATCGTGGCGACGATGGCGTAAGTGGCCGAGATTCGCAGGCCAGAGAAGAACTGCACCCGGGCCGAGGGAAGGGTGGCGCGACGGAACACGGCCCACCGGGAGGCGCCCATCGAGACGAGCTGATCGCGAAAGGCACGCGGCTGGCTCGCGTAGCCCGCCATCAGGCTCACCACCATCGGGAAGAAGGTGACGAGGATCACGAGCAGCACCTTGGGCAGGAGGCCGAAGCCGAACCACAGGACCATGAGCGGAGCGAGGGCGACAATGGGGACCGTCTGGCTCGCCACGAGGAGCGGCATCATCCCCCGGCGCAGCCAGAGCACAAAATGGAGCGTGACCGACACCGCGAAGGCGAAGAGGATCGACAGGCTGAAGCCGACGCCGGCCACCCCGATGGTGGCGAGGGCGTGGCGCAAGATCTCACGCCGTTCGACCCAAAGGCCGTTCGCCACGTCGCTTGGGGCAGGCAGGATGAGGGCCGAGGCGTCGGTGAGGAGGACATAGCCCTCCCATCCCGCGAGGAAGAAGGTCGCCAGCACGAGGGCCGGGTAGATATATCGCAGATACAGCATTGTACTCTGGGCAGGGGCGGGGGCGGCCGGTGCAGGGCTCTCAGGCGAGGCTGGGGCTGTTAGCGGAAGCGGTGAGGTCGATGGTCACGTGACCCTCGGCCGGGCCGAAGCGCAGGAATGCCTGGCGCAGAGTCTCGAACACCGCGCCTGCGTCGCCCCGCAACCGGGTGCAGAAGTTCTTGGATTCCAGGAACGTACCGCTCGACTTGAGGAAATCGATGCAGCCGTAGATCTCGTCCATGTGGTTGCCGCTGCCCATGACGTAAAGCGAGAACTGCACGTCGATGCCCACGCCCGTGACCACGGCGTTCTCGACCGCCTGGGCGGCAAGCGCCTGACGCTCGGCCAGGGTTTCGTCCTGTGCACGCTCAAGCACTTCGCAGCGGCAGGAGGGATCGTCCGGCTCGCCGGGACAGCCGCGCGAGAGCGTGACATGCATGGTGACATGCTCTGGCCGCTTCGCCGAGGCGGCGAACAGGTCGCGGATCGCGTCGAGCAGCGGCTCCGGCGCGCCGACCATGAGGGTCGACATGTCGTCGGTCTCGATCCTCAGGTCGTCCTTGTAGGGGGTGAGGGCGTCGAGCCCGGCGGTGATGACCTCCACGAATTGAGACGTCATCGGATACAGTGACACTTGCGCGCCTATGAACATGCTAGCACCTCGCTCCGCTGGTATTATCCAGATCAGCTGTGAAAGGGTTCGCGCCGGATCGCGCATCTCAGCCCCGAGAAGGAGCACCCCTGGTTATGTGAGGGCACCGTCATGCTTGCGGTCTGGATTGTCAACAGGCGCTGGCGACCTGGAAATCGTGGTTGTGGGCCTGACCTTCGCTGCGGAACGTGGCACAAGGTGGGCGAACAAGACGAAGGATCGCGGTTATGACCCGAACGGACAGTGCAGATGCCGCCCCTATGCTGACGTTCCCGTTTGAGACGATGCCGGACTTCGGCGAAATGATCGAGATTGCCGATGGCATTCTGTGGACCTGCATTCCGTTGCCCTATCGCCTGGACCACGTGAACATCTACTTCCTGCGCGACGGCGACGGTTGGGCGGTCATCGACACGGCCATACGCACGGAAGAGGCAATCGGGATCTGGGAGGCGATCTTCGCCGGTCCGATGCGCGGCGCGCGGATCACACGGGTCATCGTGACTCATGCGCACCCGGATCATATTGGGCTCGCGGGCTGGATGTGCGCGCGGTTCGATGCGCCGTTGCTCACCAGTTTTTCGACCTACATGGGGTGTCAGGTGATTTCGCAGGGGCGCAGCGAGACCGCCACGCGCCATTCGTTCGATTTCTATCGCAGCCACGGGATGAGCGAGGAACTGGCGAGCCTCGTCGCCATTCGCGGGAACGAATATCTGAACCGCGTGACGCCCCTACCGCTCGAGTTCCTTCGCCTCGTGATGGCGGATGTGATCGAGATTGGGACTCGCAGTTTCCGGGTCATGACCGGCGAGGGTCACGCGCAGGAGCAGGTGATGCTGTATTGCGAGGAGGAAAAGCTGCTGTTCTCGGCCGATCAGGTGATCGAGCGGATTTCCCCGAACATCAGTGTGTTCGAGGGAGATCCACATGGCGATCCGCTGGGTCATTTCTTGCGATCCCTGCGGTTGATGCGGTCCGAGCTTCCGGATGACGTGCTGGTGCTGTCTGGCCACCGGCGGCCGTTCTACGGGCTGCATGCGCGTTGCGCTGAGCTCGAAGTTCATCATGAGGAGCGGTGCGATCTGATCCGGGACGCCTGTGCAACCGCACCGCGTTCGGTCGCGGACCTTGTGCCGGTTCTGTTTCCCCGCACGCTCGACCCACATCAGATGAGTTTCGCCTTCACCGAAACGCTGGCCCACGTGAACCGCCTCGTCCGGCGCGCAGAGATCGAAACCCGCGAAAGCGAGGAGCGGATCGTGCACGTTCCCGCGGGATGAAACGGCCAGTCGCCGGACCTGAAGGTGGCCGGGCACGGCTATCGTATGTCACTGGCCAATCAAGTGGAATGCGTTGGGAAATATACTCGGCTGCGGATTCAGCGGCCAGTAGAGAGGGCGTTTTCACGACGGCGATCTGATCGGGACCGGACGGTGCAGATGGCGGCGCGAAGCAACCGACCGTGCTAGGTTCAAACCTGCCCTTAAACCTCGTGCTCTCTAATTGTCCCGAGATTCTCATCTATGCGCAGGGCGACATTCGGTCCTGGCACGATCTTGCGAGGCTCGCCGACATCGTGCGACCGATGATGGGGATCACCGTGGAGTTGTGGGGGGCCGTTATGAATATCATGGGCGCGATTGAAGCCTCAGTTGTCATCGCCGCGATGCTGGAACGGGTCACTGAGATCAAGAACCCAGGGGCTTATCCCAGGACCCTCACAATGCGGTCGAAGGAGGGCCTTTTCTCGAGCAGCCCGATGGTCATGGCATTTGGGCGAAGGTCCGCAGCGTGGGGGTTCACAGCTGTGAACTCCAAACAGACAGCAGGGCAGGCGGGCGTTGCGGGGGCAGGAGTGAGGCGGGGTGAGGTATAGAATTGACATCTATGCCTCAAAAATGGTTATTTGATGAGTTATAGGCGAGGACGCTATCACTCATGGCTTGGAACTGGCAGATACCCGGTTGGCCGGACTTCCGGTATGATCCGGAGGCATTAGCACCGCTCGAACAACGCTTTCTGCTGTCTTCGGGCGAAGTGCTGGGCGCCGTGCATCATGTGACCCCGTCCGAGCGCGATCAGCTTCGCATCGATCTCCTGAGCGACGAGGCGATGAAGACCAGCGCCATCGAGGGCGAGATGCTGGATCGGCGCAGCGTGCAATCCTCGCTCCGCCGCCACCTTGGACTGGAACCGGGCAGCTATCCGGGCAAACCGCGTGAGCAGGGTGTGGCCGAGATGATGGTCGACGTCTATTCGACGTTTCCGGAGGCGCTTAATCACGAGACGCTTTTTCGGTGGCATGAGATGCTGCTGGCTTTCGACAAGCGGCTCGAGGTCATTGGATCATACCGGCAGCACGCGGAGGCCATGCAGATCGTCTCAGGCCGGCCCGATCGCCCGGTCGTGCATTTCGAGGCCCTGCCATCCGAGCAAGTTCCGGCGGAAATGGACAGGTATGTCGACTGGTTCAATCGGACCGGGCCGGATGCCGACGCCCCGTTGCCGGCGTTGACGCGGGCTGGGCTCAGCCATCTGTACTTCGAGAGCATTCACCCGTTCGAGGACGGGAACGGGCGATTGGGTCGTGCCCTTGCCGAAAAGTCTTTGGCGCAGAACATCGGGCAGCCGAGCCTCATCGCGCTTGCCTTCACCATCGAGCGACAGCGGAAGGCGTATTACGATCAGCTTGAACGCCACCAGCGGACACTGGACGTCACGCCTTGGCTGGTCTGGTTCGCCGAGGCCGTTCTGGCCGCGCAGCAGGTCACTTTGGACCGCGTGGGCTTTTTCATCGCGAAGGCGCATTTCTATGACCGGCACCGCGACAGGCTGAACGAACGGCAGACGAAGGCGATCGAGCGGATGTTTCGCGAAGGGCCGGGTGGATTCGAGGGCGGTTTGAGCGCGGAGAACTATCTTTCGATCACTAGAACCTCGCGTGCGACGGCGACGAGGGATCTGCAAAGTCTGGTCGAGATCGGCGCCCTCACGCGCACGGGCGAACGGCGATACACGCGATACTGGCTGAACTTGGACCGGCCGCAAAGGCAGGCTTGAATTCTGAATATAGATAAAACCAATGGGTCCAAGTGCGAGGATGCTGCGATCCAGTGAGGCTCAAGCGCAGTAGAGACCGAACATGAACAATGAAGAAAACGGGCCCTTGGACAATACAGCCAAGTTGCGTCAGGTCGGGGGCACGGGCGGCGGGCTGACGTTTCGACGGCTTCAGATCTTCTGGGCGGTCGCGAACGCGTCGAGCCTGACTCGGGCGAGCAAGCAGATCGGGCTGGCGCAGCCGACGGTGTCACAGCAGATCGCCTCGCTCGAGGACATCGTCGGGATGCCGCTTTTCGAGCGCCGGTCCAATTCTCTCGAGCTGACCGAAGCCGGGCGGCAGTTGATGCGCCATGTGCAGAAAGTTCTCGAGAGTATGCAGTCGCTGGAGGACGGGCTGGGTGCCATCGGGGATGGGTCGCGCCGGACGCTGCGCCTTGCGGGTCTGAATTCGATTCTGAGGGTGCTGGTGCCGACCGCCATGGAAGCCCTGCACAAGAAATTCTCGGAAATCGATTATGACATCCACGAAAGCGCGCCCGCGGAAGTTATCGAGATGCTCTATGCGCGGCGGATCAACCTTGGCCTGATCTCGTCGAATTCCATCGCGCCGGCCAGTGCCGGGTTCGAGCAGATTCACATTTGCACCGACCCCTACGTTCTGGCCGTGCCCAGCGACCTCGACCTGTCGGGTGTGACCGACCCGTCGCGCGATCTGTCCGCGAAGGATCAGGACGTCCTGTTTCGGTCGATCCAGTTCGCCTTCGGCACGCAGCACAGCAGGCGGGTGCAGGCTTGGTATGACGGGCTGATGCCGGGAAACCGGCCCTTCGCACAGGCGCGGAGCTTCGAGGTGGCCATCGGCATGGTGCGGGCCGGGCTGGGCATCTGTCTGGCGCCGGCGATGTCCTGTGTGGTGGGCGATCGCGTGATCGACGGTGTCCGGCTCTACCGAGTCGATTTCCCGGCACGTGACGTGGTCGCGCTGCTGCCGAAACAGTATCTGCGGCAGGAGCTTTATTCCTGCCTGATCGACGAGCTCGGGGCGGCGGGGCGCACCTATGCGCCGCCGCCCGCCAGCGAAACGCCGCCCTTTCTGCTCAAGCCCACGCCCGAGTTCGACCCGGCGTCGTAGCCGCGTCCATACGCGCACGAATGGCTCTATGGATGCCATAGATTGCCGGATCGGGGGGTCCATTTCTAGGCTCGCAAGGCAGCAATTCCGCTGTTCAAAAGCTAGAAAGGGAGGTCCACATGGCTTGGGATGCACCGAAAGTTCGCGAGATTCCGGTCGGCATGGAAATCAACATGTACGCCTGCGCGAAGCAGAAGTAATCGATGACCCCTCCATCCGAATTCGCGCCCGCCGAGCAGGGTTCACTAAGCCTGATCGTGCTTGGTGGCGCGGCGGGTGGAGGGGTTCCGCAGTGGAACTGCAACTGCGCGTCGTGTCAGGCCGCGCGGCGCGATCCGTCGCTGGCGGACGGGCAGGCATCGCTTGCCTTCAGTGCCGATGGCGAGAACTGGTTTCTCGTGAATGCGTCGCCTGACCTGCGCCAGCAGATCAATGACATACCCGAACTGCATCCGCGCAGTGGAAAGCTTCGCGACAGCCCGATCGCGGGTGTCCTGCTCGCCAATGGCGAGGTCGATGCCCTCGTGGGGCTTTTGTCATTGCGGGAGGGGTCGCCGTTCGGGATCTGGGCGCATGACCGGGTCTTGAGCGTTCTGGAGCAGAACAGCATTTTCAACGTTCTGGACCGTGAGACCGTCCCCCGCCGCGCAATCGACATCGGAACGCCGTTCGAGCTTGTGCTGCAAGACGGGACACCGACCGGGATGACCGTCGAGGCGTTCGAGGTGCCGGGCAAATCCGCCTGGTATCTGGAAAAGACGAGCCACGGGCATCAGCGTGACGTTCCGGGCGATACGCTGGGGCTGGAGATCACCGGGCCGGATGGGCGGAAGGTGTTCGTCATCACCGCCTGCGCCGGGTTGGATCAGTCCTTGGCGGATCGTCTGCGCGGGGCCGAGGTCGTGTTCTTCGACGGCACACTGTGGCGCGACGACGAACTGCTCGTCACCGGGCTTGGCCAGAAAACGGGTCAGCGCATGGGCCATATGTCGATGTCCGGCCCGGACGGGGTGGTCGAGGCGTTTCGCGATCTCGGCGTCAAGCGCCGGTTCTTCATCCACGTCAACAACTCGAACCCTGCCAACCTGCCGGGTTCGCCCGAACGCAGCAGCGTCGAAGAGGCGGGCTGGATCGTCGCCAGACAGGGCCAGAAGGTCACGCTATGAGCCTTGATTTCAGAGAGTTTCCACAGATCCCCGACACGCCGCTCGACAGTGCGGAGGCGATGGAAGAGCGGCTTCGCCTGATCGGGGAAACCCGCTATCACAACCTGCACCCGTTCCACGACATGCTGCATGGCGGTCGGCTGACCAAGGGTCAGGTGCAGGCGTGGGCCATCAACCGGTATTACTACCAAAGCTCGATCCCGCTGAAGGATGCGATCATCGTGTCGCGGTTCACCGACCGCCTGATCCGGGTGGAGTGGCGGCATCGCATCGAAGACCACGACGGCGCGCCGGAGAGCGAGGGCGGTATCGAACGCTGGTTGCAGCTGACGGACGGGCTGGGCATTTCGCGCGATTACGTGGAATCGACGCAAGGCATCTTGCCCGCGACGCGGTTCGCGGTGGATGCCTATGTTCATTTCGTGCGGGACCGGAGCCCGCTGGAGGCGATCGCATCGTCGCTGACCGAACTGTTCGCGCCGCAGCTTCACGAACAGCGGATTTCGGGGATGCTGGAGCACTATGATTTCATCCGTCCCGAGATCATGACCTATTTCAAGCGCCGTCTGTCGCAGGCGCCGCGCGATGCGGCCTTTGCGCTCGACTACGTAAAGCGGAACGCCAGAACCCCGGAGGAGCGGGCGCTGGTCTGCGATGCCCTGTTGTTCAAGACACAGGTTCTGTGGGTGCAATTGGACGCGCTTTACCATGCCTATGTGTCGGGCTTCCCGCCGCCCGGCGCGTTCAGGCCGCAGGTCGAGGCATGACGATGACGGTGGCGTCCGAGCGCAAGCCGTTGGTCGTTCGCCCGGAAACGGTCGTGGCGCTGCCCCGGCATGTGCAGTTGAAGTTCGACAAGCTGCGCGAGATGTGGCTGCTGCTGGCGCCCGAGCGCATCCTGACCCCCGACGACATCGCCGTGCGCGTCCTGCAACTGTGCGACGGGACACGCAGCGTGCATCAGGTCTGCGAGGCGCTTGCCGAGATCTATGCCGCCCCCATCGACCGGATCGAGGCGGACGTCATCGTCATGGTGCAGGATCTTGCCACGCAGGGTTACCTTCAATCCGTTGAAACAGGGGCATGATGGATACCAGCTTTCACGAACCAGACAGCAAACTGGCGCCCGGCGTCGGCACGACCCATGGGTTGCCCGTCGCGGTGTTGCTGGAAGTCACGCATCGTTGCCCTCTGCAATGCCCGTATTGCTCCAATCCCCTGAACCTCGAGCGTCCGGCGGCCGAGCTTGCGACCGAAGACTGGGTCCGGGTTCTGCACGAGCTGGCGGACCTGGGCGTGTTGCAGGTGCATTTCTCGGGCGGTGAACCGATGGCGCGTCGCGACATCGTCGAACTGGTCGCGGCCGCCACCGACGCGGGGCTTTATTCGAACCTCATCACCTCCGGCGTGAATCTGTCGCGCGAGCGGCTTGCCGCGCTGGCCGAGGCCGGGTTGAGCCATGTCCAGATCAGTTTTCAGGGCAGCGAGAGCGAAACCGCCGATAGGGTAGGGGGGTATCGGAACGGTCACGCCAAGAAGCTGGAGGCGGCGCGCCTGACGCGCGAGGCGGGCTTTCCGTTGACGGTGAACGCCGTGATGCACCGTCAGAACCTGCATCAACTGCCCGAGATGATCGATATGGCCGTCGAACTGGGCGCGCAACGGATCGAGGTCGCAAACGTCCAGTATTACGGTTGGGCGCTTCGCAACCGTGCCGCGCTGATGCCCACCATGGAGCAGATCGAGACCTGCAACCGCATCGTGGCCGAGGCCGAAGAGCGTCTGCGCGGCATCCTGATGATCGACTACGTGGTGCCGGACTATTACGCGGTCCGGCCCAAGACCTGCATGGGGGGCTGGGGGCGTCAGTTCTTCAACATTTCGCCCGCCGGAAAAGTGCTGCCCTGTCATGCCGCCGAAACGATCACCGGGCTGGACTTCGACAGTGTGCGGGATCACTCGCTGGCGTGGATCTGGGATCACTCGCCCGCGCTCAACCGGTATCGCGGCACCGACTGGATGGCCGAACCCTGCAAAAGCTGCGAGCATCGCGAAGAGGACTTCGGCGGGTGCCGGTGTCAGGCGTTCGCCCTTGCCGGCGATGCCGGGGCGACCGATCCGGCCTGTTCCTTCTCGCCGCTCCATGACGAGATCTTCCGCGTTGCCGAAACCGAGGCCGCGGCGGACGATATGTCGTTCGCGTATCGGAATTACCTGACCCCCGTGCCCGGCGAATAGCGTCGGGCATGAAGGAGCTGACCCGAGATAACCTCGCTGTCGGTGACGGGCACGAGATCCACGTTCGCAGCTATGGCAATCCGGGCGGTATCCCGGCGCTGTTTCTGCACGGCGGGCCGGGGTCGGGGGTGCAGGAAAGCCAGCTCGGCATCTTCGACCCGAGCCGTTTTCACGTCATCGCCTTCGATCAGCGCGGGGCGGGGCTGAGCCGGTTCGACGACAGGTTTCACGCCAATACGACACCGCATCTCGTGGCGGACATCGAACGCATCCGAGAGAGGTTCGGGATCGAACGCTGGATGGTGGTCGGCGGGTCGTGGGGCGCGACGCTTGCGCTCGCCTATGCGACGGCGCACGCGGACCGGATCGGCGCGATGGTGCTTCGAGCCGTCTTCCTCGGCACGCGCCACGAGCTTGAACGGGCGTTCCTGTCCAGCCTTCCGCGGTTCTATCCGCAGCTCTATGCCGACTTCGTCGGTCTGTTGCCCGAAGATGATCGCTCGCGCGTTCTGGATGCCTATTGGGATCGCATCCTCGACGCGGACCCGGCGGTTCACCGGCCGTTTTCGATCGCGTGGCACGACACCGAACGGGTTCTGTCGGTCCTGTCGCCGGACGTGCCCTGCCTGTCGGAAGACCTGTCGGCGCGGGGCGACAGGCCGTTGCCGCGCACCCCGTTTATGGAGGCGCATTACTTCCACAACGACTGTTTCCTGGACGCGCCGCTCATCGAACAGGTTCACAGGCTGAACGGGCTTCCCGGTATCCTGATTCAGGGCCGTTACGATCTCTTGTGCCCGCCCGAGACCTCGTATGCCCTTGCCTCCAGATGGACGGGTTCGAGCGTTCGGGTCGTGTCCCCCGCAGGGCATTCGATGGAGGACCAGAGCATTCGGTCCGCGCTTACGGCTGCCATCACCGAGATGGCGAGGCTCATGAACGGGCGTCTGTAAGGGGGCGGGCGGTCCCGGTTCAACCCGTCGGCTGGACCGCCACGTTGTCGATGAGGCGCACCCCGTCGAGCCATGCGGCGAGGAGGAGGCGACCGGGTCCGGTGGCGGCGGACATGGGGGTGAGGTCGGGGTCGCTGCACAGGTCGAGGTAATCGACATCCGTGAACCCAGCCGCAACAAGGCGGCTGCGCGCGTCGTCCAGAACGTCCGTGGTCGGCGCGCCCCGTGACAGGGCTTCGGCGGCGGATTGGAGGATGTCGTGCAGAACAGGGGCGCTGTCGCGCGCATCCGGCCCCAGCCGCAGGTTGCGTGAGGACATGGCAAGCCCGTCCTCCTCGCGAACGGTGGGACAGCCCACGATCCGGGTCTTGAGGTCGAGATCGGCCGCGAGCCGTCGCACGACCTGCAACTGCTGGAAATCCTTTTCACCGAAGAACGCGAGATCGGCATCGGTCTGAAGCAGGAGCTTGGTGACGACCGTTGCGACCCCGTCGAAATGGCCGGGGCGGGTGGCACCGCAAAGCCCCTCGGTCACGCCCGCCACGGAAATCGTGGTGGCGAAGCCATCGGGATAGATCTGGTCGGGGTCCGGGACATACAGAACGTCCACGTCGAAGGGCGCGAGCTTTTCCGCATCGCTGTCTTCGGTGCGCGGATATTTGGCGAGGTCTTCGGGGTTGTTGAACTGCCGGGGGTTCACGAACAGGGTCACGATCACACGGTCGGTCCGCGATTTCGCGGCCTCGACGAGGCTGAGGTGACCGGCGTGAAGCGCGCCCATGGTCGGAACAACGCCGATGGTTTCACCGGCCCGGCGCCACGTGTGGGTCAGGTCGCGCAGGTCGGATTTCTGGCGGACGATCTTCATGATTGCCCTCCCTCGTCGGTGAAGACGTGTTCGGGTGCCGGGAAGCTGCGGTCCCGCACGTCGCCCGCATAGGCCCGGATGGCCTGCGCGGCGTCGGTCGCGAGATCGGCGTAGCGTTTGACGAACTTCGGTTTGAAGGCGTCGAACAGCCCCAGCATATCGTCGATGACGAGAATCTGACCGTCGCAGCCGGGCGACGCGCCGATCCCGATGGTCGGGATGGCGAGGTCGGCGGTGATGTCGTCCGCCAGTCGGGCAGGGACCTTTTCCAGCACGACCGAGAAGGCGCCCGCATCGGCCACGGCACGGGCATCGGCCAGAATGCGTTCGGCATCGGCGCCGCGCCCCTGCACGCGGTAGCCGCCGATCGCGTTCACGGCCTGCGGTGTCAGACCGATATGGGCCATGACCGGGATGCCGCGTGCGACGAGAAAGGCGATGGTGTCGGCCATGTGCCGCCCGCCTTCGAGCTTCACGGCCCCCGCGCCGGTTTCGGCCATCAGCCGCGCGGCATTGCGAAACGCCTGATCGGGGCCTTCCTCGTAGCTGCCGAAGGGCATGTCGATGACGACGAGAGACCGCTCGGCGCCGCGCACCACCGCTTGCCCATGCAGGATCATCATGTCGAGCGTCACGGGGAGGGTCGAGGGCAGGCCATGCAGCACCATACCCACGCTGTCGCCCACGAGCAGAACGTCGCATTCCGCATCCGCCAGCCGCGCGACGGGCGTGGTATAGGCGGTCAGGCAGACCAGCGGTGTCTGGCCCTTGCGCCCCCGTATGTCGGCGGCGGTGAGGGACTTCTGCGGGCTGGGTTGACTCATGGATCGGCCTCAAGTTTACGTGACGGCAACTTCGTAGGGGCATTGCCTTGGGATGGCAAGGTCGACGCGGCGGCACAGGGAAAGGGGTCCGGTTCGGATGAAGACCTTCGTAACGGCGAAACTGCACGGCATCCGCGTGACCGAGGCCGATCTGGACTACCACGGTTCGATCACGCTCGACCCCGACCATTGCGAGGCGGCGGGTATCCTGCCGATGGAGTTCGTGGACATCTGGAACAAGCAAAGCGGCGCGCGGATCTCGACCTATGTGATCTATGGGACGCGCGGCGCGCGGCAGTGCATCCTGAACGGGGCGGCGGCGCGCACCTGTCAGGTCGGCGATCAGCTTATCATCTGCGCGAACGAGATGAGGCCGGCGGCGGATGTGACCGAGCTGCGCCCCACGGTGCTGACCTTCACGCCCGAGAATGACATCGACGAGGTGTTGACCTATGTGGCCGAGCGCGACGCTGAGGGCCGGATCACCTTCGAGATCCGGAAGGCGGGGGAGCCACAGGCCATCCCTTACAAGGCCGGGGTTGCCTGACGCCCGCGTGGTTTCAAAATGGAAACCCTGCTAGTCGGGCGACCAGTTCGAGACTATTCTTGGCCTTCATCTTAACAAGCAGCTTGGCGCGATGGGTCTCGACGGTCCGGTGTGAGATCCCCAGCACCCTCGCGATTTCCTTGGCAGTCAATCCTTCAGCAAGACGCGCTGCCACCTGTCGTTCTCGCTCCGTGAGCGTGATCGTCGGCCTGACTTCGGACAAGTCTGCGAAGGTCCAGATCGCTTTCTCAAATGGTGCGCCGGGGCTGAGGGTCTGGCCACGGACGCGGCACCAGAATAGCTCACCTGAGGCGCGCTTCATCAGGCGTTCGTCCCAGTGTCGTCCTGAGGTCTTCATCTTGTCGGGCAGCGTGTCGCCGATATGATCGAAGTCCTGCACGGAAGGATAGAGCAGTTCGAGCGACTGGCCGCGCAGGTCACGGTCTCCGTAGCCGAACGTCTCCTGGAAGCGGTCATTGTAGTCGACGATGACGCGATGCTCCGACATGAGAATCCCGATCGGCGCGTATTGGAACGCCAGGCTCGTCGGGCAGTCTTTTTCCATTCGCATCTCCCTCGCGTCGCGCCCCCGTTCAATGAACGCGTCTGAGGGGTCTTGATCAAGTCGCCGGTGAGAGGACGCTTCTCCTTCGGGACTACTCGCGGCCATCCAAGGATCGGTCATCCAAGGTTCCGCGGTATTCCCGCGATCCTCCTCGACACCCCCCTGTTAGAGACCGATGGGCCATCTAGGACTTCCTGCAACCGTGCGGTCACTCGGCGCATCTCCGTGGAACGACGCCCTCAGGTAGGTAAATGTGCAGCCTTTCCTAAAATTCGGCGACTGGAACAGAAACGGTAGTCAGTAGAAGAAAAATACGAAAATATTTCGAGATAGGGCTTGCATCTTTTGTGGTATGTGGTATCCATCGCATACCGAAACGGAGAAACGAACAATGCAAACCGAATCCTACACACTGGCAGACCAAGCCGAAGACCGCCTCTCCGAGTTCCGCGAGGACTTCGGTGGGGACGGGCAGTTCGAAGTGGGTATCGTGCAGGGCGTACACGCGATCTCGGATGTGTGCGGCATCTTCTTCGGTCCTGAGGCCACGGATGACGGGCTCAACACGATGCTGCGCCATCGTCTTGGCGAGGTCGTCGACCAGCTCGGCTGGCGCGGCGCGCTCGAGGAAGAGGTGAATGGTCTCTACAGCGAGTTGCCGATCGGCGGGCTGTTTCACGACCTGCACGCCTATGCGGACTACGGTGTCTATGCGGGTATCGCGACGGATGCCGAGGTGCGCCGAGGCCGGATCTCCGAGATGATCGAGCAGGCATCAGAGTTCCTGCGCCTCATTCCCGTGGACGGGTGGGGGCTTGAAGAGACCCAGACGGTCGACATCGCCCGCAAAGCGATCGCGCGTTGGCGGCTTGAGCAGGGCGACCCGATCACGGGGCCTGATCTGGTGCTCCTGAGTGGCAAGGCCGAGCAGACCGTGCGCAACGAGCTTAGCAAGAAGAAGGACGGGCTTGCCGGAAACTGGAAGGAGGTGCCGGCCAGTGCCGCTCTTGCGTGGCTCGAGACCAAGAGCTTCCTCGCCTCGATCTGGCAGCACCAGGACGACACCGAGGTCCTCGAGCAGGTCAACGAGCCGCTGACCGATGTGCGCTTCGTGCCGATCGCAATGGACGGTTCGATGTTCCATCCGGGTCTCAAGAAGGACGGGGTCTACCTCCTCGGCGGAGAGGGGCGGGAGCGCGCTGTCGAAGACTTTGACGAAGCGCTCTCCATCCTTGCGACGATGGACATCCCCACATGGCGGCGCCCGACGTCCGGGGGCATCTGGACCCGCGTCCGCGGCAACACGAAAGAGTTTCGACGGATCGAGCGGCAGGACCTCGAAGCGATGGCCAAAGCCGACACCAGCTAAGGGCCTGACCGAGCCCAATTCGGCATCGGCAACCTGACCTCCTGTTGGAGGATTCAACCCTGAAAGAAAGACATCACACTGAGCGATCGCCGCTCAGTGAACAGCGGACCTGTTTCCGCAGCACGCCCTCTACACAATGAAAGGAGCAGATCATGAAGAAGACAATCACGCTGAAAGCGAAAAGAACTTTTGCCCTCGGCCACCATTCCGTCGACAGGGATCACGAGATCCGTCTTATCCGCAATGACACTGCCAAGCGCCGGAGCCCGCTATTGTATGATTTCGGGAGCTATTACGGCACGTTTGAAGTATTTCCGCATCAGGCATATCGCCACGCGCAGCGGCTTCGGGCTGCAATGCGTGGCGGTCTAGGATGCAAACCGCTAGAGCTTGATGACTACGACACGCTGATGCTGTGGCGGGTGCCGGAGCACATCAACAAGCCGTCGACCGCACCAGAACTTCACGTTTGGCCTTCGACAGCTACGCATTATCCGCATCTTCGCCTTCCGATGGATCAGGTCAAAGTGTGGTTTCAGTTTGTGAATCGTTTTGCAAAGGACTTCGAAATCGAGATGGACTTTCGCGGCGATCGCAAGCCGAGAGGATATGTGCACCCGAGCGAGTATCGCGCGTGGACGGGTGTAGCCGGATCGGCTTGACACAGAACGACTAAGACCGGGACAGCGGGGCCTTGCCAGCCTCGCCTCCCGCCCACTCCCGGGAAAAGCACATTCTGTCTGGCGCTGATCCGTTCGGGTCAGCGGATGGGGAAGGTGTGTTCTATGGCCCATCTACGCAAGGAGTTATTCATGCGTGATACTTATGTTGCGGACGACCACGAAGGTCCCGAACTGAACATCAAGATCCCGGCGTTTCGCCGCCGCCTCTACGGGGGAACGCCGATCATCGAGCGGCATGTCCTCCGCTTCCAGCAGGCCGTTCAGCCTGTGTTTCGTGATCCCTTCGATCACCTCCCGCCCTTCTGTCTGAACCTTGGGGAAGAGTATGGCGCCTTCCCGCTTGAGCTCTGCCACATCGATCACGCGATGAACGAGCTCAAGGCGGTCAAACAGGGGACCGCACAGCATGTGCGCCTGAAGCTTGGCGTGAACTTCGATCTGACGGTGACACGCGTGCATACGCCCGGGTCAATCGCTCTGGACGACGCGCTCTTCCTGATGCTGCCGGAGAACGCCAAGACCTTCGAGCCGCTGGTGCTGAACGCGACGTCCATGGGCGCGCTGTGCGAGGCGTTCGAGAGCGCCTGGTTTCATGACGATGACGTGGATGTTCTCGGCGAGAATTGGCTGACGTCCATCGAAAGCTCCGGCACTAAGCCTGGGACGCGCGACTATGCACCTGTCCCGACCCCGGCCCGCCACTGGGAGCATGCCGCGCCCGACGACGTGAAAGCGGCTGTCGATAGCACCCTCCTGTGGACAAACCCTGTCGAACCCTACCTTGGAGACATGAAATGAAAGCAACCTCTGTGATTATTAAAGACGTCGACGATCACCGGGTCGACTGCAAAGGCATGTCGATGGCCATTCCGGCGCATCAGAGCCGCATCGAGCGTGGCGTTGTCATGATCGAGCCCCGGCACCTCCTTCTTGAGGGCCGTGATCTCATCTCGGAACGTGGCAAAACTCCCTTTCTCGCACCGCTGATTGTCGACATGGGTCCCGTCTACGGGGTCTATGCGATCGAGGCCTGTCAGATCGGCCATTGCTGCGAGGCGCTTGAGACAATGATCACGGGTCGTGCTCACCACACCTGTATCAAGTTTGGTGTGAACTACGACCTGCACATCATTCGCATGGACGAGCCGGGGCTTCTCGACGTGACCAAAGCGAAATTTCTGCTGTGGCCCGAAAATGCCGAGACGTTCGAACCGCTCGTGCTGAGTTACGCCGCATTTCGTGATCTGGAGCGCGCTTTTGGGCACGCCCGCGATCTCGAGTCGACACTGTGCGAAAAGATGCAACAGGTGTGGAAAGACGCGCAGGCGGATTGGGTGGATCAGCCCGGCGAGCGAGACTATCGCGTCGTGAAAACCCCGGACCTTCTCTGGGAGCTCCTGCATCGTCCTCGTCCCGTGGCCGCCGTTGTGGAAACCCCCTCTATGCCGGTGTCTGACCTGGACGTTGCATAGGGGTCTGTAAACGAACCGGCGTCCCGAACACCCCGGTCTGACCACCCCTCACAATCCACAAAAGACCACGCTGACCGGGGTTCTCGGTCAGCGACCAGCCGACGTGTGTCTGAGGCCGCGTCGAACACATCCACATCGTCAGCCAGGGAGTATCCAAATGACGAACAACACCAAGCAATCGTTTAAGCTATCGGCGTGGTGTCGTGACAATAAGAACGAGAAAGGAGAAGGCGAAGCGATTGAGATCGAACTCCGAACGCAGCCGTTCAATGCAGGTGATTTCCAATTCACACTGCATCTCTCGCCGTCAGATAATACCAAGGTCGTGTTTGGCTGCGAAGTCGCAAGATCGATCGGGGAGACCCTGCAAAAGGTCAAACAAGGACGGATGGTCTTCGCACTGTTGCCGACCACGCTTGGAATAGAGCTGGCAATCTGGGGGACGAAAATCGGCACACTCTACGAGACCTCCCCGCTTCAGATCGGCATCCAAGTTTGGTCGGAAGAACAAACGTCGGTTCACTTCCTATCCAATGAAGACGCCCTGAAGCTTGCAGACCACTTGCTCGAAGCAGCGAACGCGGAGTTTCCGACAATGGGAGATCTTCCGGTTCTCGATGGCCGCCCGCGCCAGAAGTTGTCAGTGGTGTGCAACCAATCTGGTGACAACTTGGTCGAGTTCGGGAAACCCAAACCCGTCCAAGCCCCGTAAGGCACTTTTCGCCAAAGCCATCTATTGCAAGCGCGATCATGGATCCTGCGGGGGCGCTCACTCCCGCAGGACCCGCTTACCTCCACCTCTACTTCTCACGTCTCATAGACACGGACCCAATCCATGCCCCGTCCTGCAACCAAAGTCTTCGCCTCTGCCCTACAGCCATCAGAAGTTCGTGGATGTGTCTACGAGTGGCATGTGTATGAAGATTGGAAGGCATAATGACCAAACGCGACAACGCTTATTTCCTCGAGCGTCTCAAGAACGAGCACCCAACCCATTTTGCAAAGCTCCAGTCCGGGCTCTACAGATCGCCGCGAGAGGCTTTCATCAAGGCCGGGCTGCGCAAAGATACAAACCGGCTGAAGGCGCTGTTACGTGAGTGGAAGAAGGCATCCCCATCTGAACGGGCTGACTTCCTAGGCGCGATTGAAATCGGGAAGAAGGTATCAACGACCCCGGCGCACTCCGCCAGTCATCCCGCAAAAGTGGTGAACAATGCAGCGAGGGGTCGAACCAAATCAGCAATAGGTTTGGGATCGTGCGGGAGCGATGCAGGATACCTCGATGATCGCACGATCCGAAGGATCAAAGGCATCATGGCGTATCGAAAGTTGACTATGGGGCAGGTAATGCTTGAACTCGGCTTTCAGGCGCAAAATCCCGCTCTAGGTCTGGCCTTTTCAGCCGTGCGGCCATCGATAATTCGTGACGAGAAGTTGCGGCGAGCCCTTTGGCGATGGTTGCGGGCAAACCAGCGTGTGTAGACGTATCTACGGAACTTGTGATTGCAGTGAACCAATTGCTTTGGGGCGTGGATGTCTCGCCTCAAGGTTTCCGTGGATGAAAGTCGTGTTTAGATGGATACGCACCTCAGGCGCCTCTCAGAGCCCCGGAGTGGCCCGCCAGAGGGCCTTGAGCTCGTTCTCGGTGTCCCTGAGCCAAGATCGCGGAGTGACGTTCTACGGCCCGCTCCGTGAGAATTTTGGGTGAGGGTCGGGGTGGGGTGAAGGTGAGAGTTCCGGACGCAGTCGAGATTATCTCCCGGTCCAGGCATCGCTTGGCGAGACAGCGCTTACATGCCGGGTGGCTGGGCAGTGTCCGCGAAGTGTGGGCCGGAGAGTGTGACGCGGCAGCTGGACGGGAGTAGGCGCTCCCCGCCCCGCTGCCGCGCTTCTGTCCAAGGTCACGCGGTCCGACCATGGCACATAAGTTTACGTAAGGTAAGATTGTCGATGCGATCCGCACGCCCCGCGAGGGATACTGACCAAGATGACGGGGCGTGCGGTGTGTGGAGCGTGCAAGCTCGACAGCGAGAGGGACATCGTCATCCGAGCCTGCACGCAGATCCACGATCACGCCGGGTCAGAATAGATGATGGAAGAGGGCGCGGCAAACATGAGGGGCGACTGTCTGAGATTGCGGTCGCCGTGTCCTTTGACAGAATTGTCCGCGAGAACATCTTGAATGCGCTCTGACGAGACACAGATCAGTCAAACCTGCGGGGAGACCAATGGCGACCGGACTTCGTGATGCGGACCGGACGCAAGGGCAGGATCATGACATTACAAGACGACTGGCTGCGGCTCAAAGTGTGTGCGCTCAGATGACCCGTAGAAGGCAGTTCGTTTGTGGTGGCTGTTTGGGTGCCGAAAAGCGTTACATGCGCCCAGTGGTTCGCTCCGTGGCTCTACGGGGCCATTGGGATCAGGAGTTCGATAGCAGCGAAAAGGCGCGCCGTCCCACGCCTCAATGAGAGACATGAACCATGACCCCGACGCAGATCCGCCGATTTCCGATCCGATCGACAGACATCAAGACCATAGCACCCGGCATCGATCCGGATGAACTGAGCCTCGAATACGAGATTTCCCCACAGACGAACATGAAGGGTGAGCGGACAGGGCGGTTCGAGTTGCGACCCGTGCTGGATCTGGGTGATTACAAATTCCGCGCAGAAATTGACTGGGTCGAGTTCGAAGCCCGAACCGTTGAGACCAGCCAGTCGCGTCATATTCACGCCCTGCTCCAGAAGGCGCTGGTTGCAAGGGGCTTCTCGCCGAAGTTCTGGGTCGGTGGTCAGAAGCGGGCGAGGAAGACGGGTGCACCGAGAGGGAGCGTAACGGGCGAGATTTTCTGGGTGCGCCTGCAGGATCCGACGCCGAAGCTGGTCCGTGCTGTCATCGCGGTGTTGATGTCGTCGGGAAAGATCGAGGTCGACACTGAGATGCCACGCGTCACCTTTCCCGTGACAGGGATCGAAGTGGCCGTGGACGTCTATCCGAACAAAGACGGAGAGATCACGGACCATGAGTGGACGCTGATGCGTCTGAAGATGTCGGAACATCTGCGCAAGCACTTCGCGCCGAGTGATTTGTTCAATGATCACTATGCAGACCGACTGCGATGGGTCGGCCGCGACAAGCAGGCGAAACACCTGATCTACGGTCCGAAGCCGCGAGACGGAGAGGCGCGGTTCAAATCGCTGATGTCGAAGCATGACGTGAGTGGCTTCCTGCGGACAGCATCCATTGCGAACAACCACCGTTCAGCGCCGGTCGAAGCGACGGTGTATGTCGGCCAGAACCAGGGTCCGGTGATGTGGAGGCTGCAGGACAAGACGCATGATGAGCGACGCGGTGAGACGGCGAAGATGTTGCCGATCGAGAAGAGGCGGAGCCGGATCGAAGTGACGATGCTGAAGACCGACAGTGATTGGGAAGGAGATCACCATGACGTTCCGGGCGCAATCGGCCTTGAGGGTCTGTGGGACTTGAATGGGTTCAAGTTCGAGAGGTTGAGGACGATGGGCTTCAACTTCCATATCCCGACGGTGGATTGTTTGAAGGGCGACCCCTTGCTGCCGGATGAGACGGAGATCGAGATCTTTGCAGGGTCGGGAGTCTATGGGCTGCGACGGTATCAGCACGCAAAGCAGATCGACGTGAAAGGCAATGCCAAGAGACCGCATGGCAAGGCGAACTTTGATCTGAACGGGAAGGGTCACATGACGGTCGATGCCGAGACGACGGCTCGTGTGACGGATGCGTTGAAGCGTCTGACAGAGAGGTGGAGGTCGAAGGGGGAGAGGGCGAGGAAGGCAGTGTGAAGCGCCTGCATGACCCGGAATGGTGAGAGGCTCGATGTTGGGGCGGGCGCCCTATCGCTTTTTCATCTTCGTGTCTGTCGTCTGGTGGTCTGTCGCCCGTGAAAGGTGGTGTCCCTACAGCTCCGTGACTGTCTTAAGAAGTAAATAGAGCCCCGGCTGAACAAGCGCCGCTCGTGCAAGGCGCTGCCATGCTACATGGATCGCGAAACAAGGCGCTCGGACAACTCAGTCGTGACGGGTGGTCGTCCGGCTGTTGGCCGAAAAACCACCCAAAAAAGTTGACACTCAGCCGTTCGCCGACGCCTCGAACTGCACGAGCCAGATGAGGCGAAAGATCTTCGCGATGAGCTCGCTCACGTCCTGGGTCATGGGGAGCGTCGATCCCGCGAAGGCGGTGCGGTAGATCGTGATCAGCATCAGCTCGTCGTCGGAGAGACCGATCTCACCGGCGGCGATGACGGCAAAGACCTCGGGGTGATATTCCCTGAGGGCGATCTCGAGGAATTCGTCCGCGTCGGCGCCGAGGGCTTCGGCCAGTGCGGGGATGCGGTCGATCGGAACCTTGGTGGCGCCGAGCTTCATCATCGAGATCACGTTCGGCTTGGGGAAACCTGCATCCTCGGCGATCTCCTTCTGGGTGCGGCCCGAGGCAGAGATTGCGTGGTTGAGGAAGATGGCGGTCGGCGACGGGGTCTTACGGGGTTTGGTCATCACGTGCTCCTGTGCATGTCTACGTTTCGCTTGTGCGATACGTGTTGATAGACGCGCGATTGAGAGCCTCGCGCTTGGGTTGGTCGCTCTACCAGAGTTCGTGAAAATATTCTGACCCACAGAGTGAACCGGCCGCGATGGCACGTGGAAACTGGTAGGGCGGCGGGAGATCAATCGCGGCGGATGCGCCAACACGTCACCATCGGTGCTGGGCAGCGCGCCAGAGCCATTCTCCGGGCCGTAGGGTGCCCGTCTTGCCTTTCCGGCTGTCCAACACTGGCCCAAAAGAAGAGCGCCTCTACGGTCCGTTTTTTGGGGGTTTGCGCGACGCAGGATTTTGACGTGCCGTAGGCAAAAACATCGCCTTTCCTAAACCCGATGTCAGCCTATCCCGTGGCGGCCTGAGGGGGCGTCTGTCCAATCCCATCTCTCGACCTGAATGTGGGATCACTTACGCCATTGAACGTCGCGCGGCATTCCGTCGGGACAGGAAACGGACCTCAGACAGGGCACCAGACCGCGCCAAAGGGGCAGGGGCCAGGACGGGCACATTTTATCGTGCACGATAAATAATGAGGCTGGAGATCACATATAGCATGGACCAATTTATCGTGCACGATAAAAATGCGACCAGAAAGCCGCCTTGAGGCTTGTCGAACTGCTCACCCTGGAGACCGGATGCCTGATACGAACCAACAGGAAATCTGGGCCGAACGCGTCGGCGTAGCGCTTCGAGCTCGTCGGCTGGACCTGGGTCTCACGCTTCAGGATCTGTCCCGACTGTCCGGGTCCACCGTTGCGTCGCTGTCGCTCATCGAGAGGGGCAAGAGAGACGTGAAACTGTCCACCCTTGTTGCACTGGCCGCGTCGCTCCGGACTGATCTGGCGGCCGTGTTGAGGGCGGACGGGTCAGGGGCGTGATCCCGGATGTTGAGCACTCCTGATGCCGACCCGGCGGCTGGTGCGTCCGTGTCAGTCCTCGAAGCGGATCGACTGCGCAGTGATCCACCTGGGGCCATCGACACTGGGGGCGGACATGCGAACGCCCAAACCTCTGCGAACGCATGCGGCAACCTCTGCCAAGTCTGCTACGCGTATGTAATCCGCTTCCCTTTTTGACGGCGAAACCACATACATCCCGTCGGGGTGGCGATGGGGGCTAAGCGTCGTGCCCTTTTGGGGTCCACGCGACACCTTTGCGGTGATCTTCATAGTATCTGCTCCTCTTCGCCACGCATGCGCGTCGCTCAATACGTGGAAAGATGATGCGCTTGGGGTTTGGTCAAGGCTTCCATCTCGCCTGGTTCGCCGTCTCGGTATCGTGCGGGGATAGCGTGGCCCCTTCATGAGGCCCTCTCGATACCGTCGCTTTGATGTTCACGATGTTCTCGCCCTGTCTAATGCACTGCCCTCCGCGACCGGAACTGGTGACCTGCCTGTGGTCTCAGCGAGATCCGTGCCTTGAGGCATTGGTTGACGGACGGGCGTAGGATACGACGGGTCTTCGCTTACCCTGAATTGCGCCGTCTCGGTCCTTGTGATCAACTGATCGCATCCTCCCTGCTGGATCGCGCCCTGTGCCGCGATCTGGATCCCGGCCGCCAGGCGCCTTCCCCCGGTGCCTGGCGGTTCCGGTCGACCTCGGGGTCGGATCTTTGCGGCACTGGAGACGGTTCGGTGGACGCAGTTCGTGCTTTGCCTGTCCTCGGCGCAAATCCAGGTCAGACACATGGCGAGCTTGAAGAAACCCCGTGGAAAAAACATGCGATTCCGCACGGGAATAGCCCGGGGATACGAGGGGGTTGCGCCTTCAAGATGCGCGCCGTTGTTTTGGGGTGGTGTCGTAAAGCATTGAGAAAAGGATGAGAATTGCCCGTCCAGGGCGACCCGCGTCATCGCTCTTGCAAGCGCCACGTGCTGAGTTGGACGGCGAGAGCAAGACCCGTGGCCACCACGAGGACAACGACCGTCGGCATGAAAGAATGAAGCCTATGCCGCTGATCCGGCGTCACAGGCGAACAATGTGAAGGCGTTGAAGGGCGGGGCGGGCATTCGCCTTTGGGTTGGTGACTGGCGCGTGATCATGGATGACGACGGGACTGTGCTGGCGGTTCTGGCAATTGGGCCGCGTGGTGGAGTCTATGACTGAGGAGTTGAAAACATGGCTGACATGGTGACCATTCCGCGTGCGGAATACGACCGGCTCGTCGCGGCGGCCGAAGTGCTGTCGGACATCGACGCTTATGATCGTGCCAAGACGGCGTTGGCGACGGGCGAGGAGGAACTGATCCCCGCCGAATATGTGGATCGGATCCTGAACGGCGAAAGCCCCCTGCGCGTCTGGCGCGCCTATCGCGGGCTGACGCAGGTCAAGCTGAGCGAGATGTCCGGCGTGAACCGCGTGCAGATCGCCGACATCGAGGCGGGGCGCAAAAACGGGTCCGTCGCCACGCTCAAGGCGCTGGCCGGGGCGCTCGGGGTGACCATCGACGAGATCGTTTGAGGCAAGCTAACAAGCCTTTGAATGTAGTCCCCACAGCCGCGCGAGAAGGAAATCTCAGTTTCTGCCTTAATTGCGATCCGTGTGTATTCAGCGCAGGACCCGCCAGTTTTAATAGTGCAAGTCGCTATCCACTATGCTTTCGCCGCGACTTGCTCGAGCGACGGTTCTGGGCCGTGCCTTCTGAAGGCCAGAGTGCTACAGGTCCGCAAGACTTGAAGTTCACAAAAGGGTACTTAACCAAATGCACTCCTCGAGCTTGCTGCGACTTGCAGGTGTTGTTTTCGCAGCGGTCACGTTTGTTGTGATAGGCGATACCGCCGGAAAGTTGCTAACCGCGCGTGGCGTCGATCCATTTTTCATTGCCTGGACCAGGTTTGCTTTGGCCGCGGCTGTTCTATTGCCGTTCAGCGGGCTTACTTTGCGCGAACTCCCAAACTTGCGTGACTGGCGCGTCCTGGTTCGCGGGACATTCATCACTATCGGTATTTGCTGTATTCTCACCGCCCTGCGCACGGAACCTATCGCAAACGTTTTTGGCGCATTCTTTGTCGGCCCAATCGTCTCGTATGTTCTGGCGACACTGTTTATGGGGGAGAAGCCTTCCCGAAGTCGAAGCATGCTACTGGCACTAGGTTTTCTAGGCGTTCTGCTTGTCGTTAAGCCAGGATTTGGAGCGTCTACCGGGATGGTCTTCGCTCTCGCAGCAGGCGGCTGCTATGGCGCTTACCTTGCAATGACGCGGACCGTCGCGGGTCTTTATCGACTGAGATTCTTGCTGATGTCGCAACTCATCGTTGGCTCTATTCTACTGACACCATTTGGGCTGACCGTGAGCTTCCCAGATTTCGGGCAGCCTATCGTGGTATTTATCATTGCGAGCGCGCTTAGCTCTGCTCTTGGAAACTTCCTACTGGTGGTGGCGAGCAAGTCCGCTGAAGCCAGCTTGGTAGCGCCGCTTGTCTACAGCCAGTTATTCTCGGCGACAGTTGCAGGGCTGCTTGTGTTTGAGGAGTTGCCCGATGGCTATGCCATGCTCGGGCTAATGTTGATCGCAATTTCTGGCTTCGGCTCGCTGTTATCATCATAAGCAGCTCGTCACGTTTAAGCTGCTGTCATCCAGTCCGTTGTCTCAGAAACACTGG
>NZ_CH902579.1:0-24889 GCF_000152805.1 Maritimibacter alkaliphilus HTCC2654
CAGGGAGGTCTCGCGGACCATCGCGCGCGCGTGCTATGTAAGGTGTACAAACGCACTCTGATAAAACCCTTGGGTAAAGCTCAAAATAGCTGTATTTTGCGCATATGAGGCCTGGAACCCCCGCATTGTATGATGAATCCGACGCGCTCGGCATTTATGCTGAGGAGGTCGAACAGGCGTCTGAGGACGACCTGTGGTTTCTGCCCGGTCCGATGGACGACGAGCCGGACTATTTGCCGCCGGGACCACGGGCCGAACCGCGTGAAACCGAGGTCCTCGACGAATGGCGGAAGGCAGAGGGCGGGCAGGCCGCGCGTCTTGCCCGTGTGGCCGGTCGCGTCGGCGCGCTGGACGACCGGTTGAAGCGCGGACCGGAAGGATGGCGGCATCGGCTTGCGCTGATGGAGGCCGCAGATTTGAGCTGGCACACCGGTGACCGCATCAGCCAAGACCGGCTGGCGCTCTGGATCTCGCTGCGCCTGTCCGGTGTCCAGGACGACACGGCGGCGCTGGCGCGAGTCGGATGGGCGATTCGGCGACTGACGGGTGGACCGGGACCGGAGCAGGACCTTTCCGCCTTCCTCGACCGTCGCGACCCCGAGAACATCAGTGATGAGACCGAGCCGTTCGTGGATCGCGCGAGCGGTTGGCTGGATCTGATGGGGCAGGCCACGGACCTGCACCCGATCACTCGCGCTTGCGCGGGCTTTCACCTCTGGCGCCTCGCGGGGCTCGGGCAGCACGACGACCGTATGGAAGCGGCTGTCGCAGCTGCGCGGATCGCGGCCAGCGATGGAAGAGGCGCAGTCTTCACGCCTCTGGCCATGGGCGGGGCAGGGGGACTACGAGCCGGTGGTTCACCGTTCGAACGTCTGGAACGCTGGCTATACGGGATGGAAGCCGCGTGCCTGACCGCGGTGCGGCACCTTGACGATATCGAGGCATGGTCGGCGCGGGCGGAAGCCGAAATGACATTGCTCTCGGGCAGGACGCCGCCGGCCTTGCGCGCAGTGCTGACCGAATGGCCGCTCGTCTCTGCGCCAATGGCCCAGGCCCTGACGAGTGCCAGTCGCGCCGCTGTTCAGCGCAACCTTGCATGGATGCAAGAGCGGGGTCTGATCCGCGAGGTGACAGGACAGGGGCGGTTCAGGATGTGGAAGGCGACAAACTGAAGGTTAGCGTGGGTCTCACCCGCTCACTCGACAGCAGCGATAACCGCGAGCACGCGGCAGGGCGCGCAGAAACTCACCAACACTTAATGCATTTGTTGCACTTATTTCATATATGGTGGTAGAGAACAGAAACCGGAGAGGAGACCACCATGAACATGCTGGCACACCGACATCTTCCGCCCACGCCGCAGGACGCAGCGATTGCGCGCGTCTCTGGCCAGGCATTGTCACGCTTCGCCCAGGCGCGCGCGCCGTTGAAACTTCGTGTGACGGACTCCGAGCAGATGGAGCCGATCGAGCTTCCTGCGGGCGCCGTATCGCTGCTCATGGAGATCCTCGAGGCGATGGCAGCGGGGCGGGGGGTCACCATCATCCCCGAGAACGCCGAACTCTCGACCGTACAGGCCGCTGAGGTTCTGAACGTCTCGCGTCCGTTCCTGATCAAGCTGCTCGAGGATGGTGCCATACCGCATCGGAAGGTCGGCAAGCATCGCCGCGTCCGCATGGAAGACGTGATGTCCTACAAGGCCGCGATCGATACCGAGCGTGAAGCTGCGCTCGATCAACTGGCCGCCGACGCTCAAGAGCAGGACATGGGCTACCGCTCGAAATGAGCCAGTACACGGTCCTGTTCGATGCGAACGTCCTTTATCCCGCGCCGATGCGCGATGCACTGATGCAGTTGGCGGTCACAGACCTTTTCAAGGCCAAGTGGACGGCCGATATCCATCGGGAGTGGATTGATGCGCTTCTGCGCAATGAACCTCATCGGGAGCGCGCCGCGCTGGAACGAACTCGCGACTTGATGGACAGGGCCACACGCGACTGTCTGGTCACCGGCTACGAGGCATTGGTGCCGGCCCTAACACTGCCGGACCCTGACGATCGGCACGTTCTGGCGGCGGCAATCGTTGGGCGCTGTGACGCGATCGTCACGCAGAACCTGAAGGACTTCCCACCAGCGGCACTTGCGCCCTTTGGCATCGAGACCCAACACCCTGACGACTTTTTCCGGAACCAACTGTCTCTCGCGCCCGGTCTGGTCTGTTCCGCGCTGCGGAAAGTTCGCGCGCGCCTCAAGAATCCGCTCAAAAGCGTCGACGAGTATCTCGCGATCCTGACACAGCAGGGGTTGGTCGCCACGGTTGCCGACCTGGAGCAATTCGCCGACCTGCTTTGATCCCAGAACTGCCCTGACTGAATACGTTCTGGCCAGAGTTGTGGCACCCGATCCATCATCACCGCGAGATTTCGCCCGCCAGGACTGCACGCCCGTGGACTGCAAGCGTAGCAGTGAACCTCGGGCAACCGAACTGCCGGATCACGGCGACAATGCGCGCATCGTACGCCGCTTGCCCTATGACGCGACACAGGTCTGACGCGTGAAACTGGCTGTCGCGTAGCCCTTAATTGGGCTCTGCCTCACTTTGTGTGGCGCAACTATCCTGAAACTGGAAAATTCAGGAGGGATAGTTGTGAGTTCGAAGAAGCACTGGTCGCCGGGCAGCGATGTTGCAGTTCAAAGCGTTGAACGAAGTGAATCCGGCGGGTGGATTGTATCTGGCGTCTTGGCACCCAACGGCATTTGCCCAGACTGTGGATTGCATTCACGCCGACGTCATGGCTGGCGGCGTCGGTGGCTGCAGGATTATCCCGCGCATGGAGACGCGGTAACGGTTGATCTCGCAGTTTGCCGTTGGCGATGTTTGGCGCCTGCTTGCCCGCGCCGGACTTTCTCGGACCAGATCAGCTCGATTGCGCGTCCATTTGCACGTCGTACTTCGCGTGTAGGGGAGATTGTCGGCCATCTTGGGCATGCGACAGGCGGACGGCCTGCGGAGCGGTTGTTGCATCGTTTGGGCCTTGGGGTCAGCGATGACACGGTGCTCAGGCAGCTGAAAAGGTGTGCTCAAGGCACCACCGAGGCGCCGACAATCATCGGGATCGACGATTGGAGCTGGCGGAAATCGCAAACCTACGGCACGATCATCGTGGATCTGGAGCGTCGCGTGGTCATCGACATCCTCGAGGATCGAGATGTCGTCACCTGCACCAACTGGCTAAAGCGACACCCCGAGGTGGAAGTGATCAGCAGAGATCGGTGCGGTCTCTACGCCAAGGCTGCCCGGCAAGGGGCACCGCAGGCAAAGCAGGTCGCCGACCGGTTCCATATCGTGCAAAACCTGCGGCAGGCCATTGAGGAACAGATGAACCTTCACGGCCGTGCCACCGGCAGGGCGCTGCTGTCCGACGCCGACAACATCACCGCAGCCGGAAGCCTTCTGAAGTCCCGCCTTGCGCACAGGACGTCCCGGGAAGAGATTTTCACCACCATCCATGCGCTCCGAAATCAGGGACTTTCCTGCAGCGAGATCGGGCGGCGAACAGGGTTTCCGCGTCGCAGCATCGCGAAATGGCTGCAGTTCGAAACACCACCGGACCGCAGGCGGGCCGCTTTGAAGCCGAGTTCGCCATGGTATTTTGAAGAGTTCCTGAGCCAAAGCTGGAAGGAGGGCATTCGAACTGGCAGCGCCCTTTTCAGTCTGATCCAAGAGCGTGGTTACGAGGGGAGCCAGTCGCATTTGCAGCGGCTGCTGGCGGGTTGGCGCAGAGCCGAACAGCAAGCGAGCGATCCCAAGGTAGAACACAAGATCCTGGAGCCGGTTCGGGACCCGGAAACGGGGCACGCGATCTCCCCGGTCATCGCGGCCGCGCTGTGCATCAAACCGCGCGGCAAGCTCACCTCGGATCAGGCGCGTAAAGTCGATGCGCTCAAGACCCGCTCTCCCGCCTTCGTATCGATGCGCAGCCTCGCCATGCGGTTCAATGGTATCCTGCGCGGCCGCGTGGCAGACCCGCTCCCTGCATGGATCGACGACGCGATCGAAACCGACCTGGCGCCCATCGTGCGCTTTGCCCGCACAGTGAACCGGGACTACGAAGCCGTCAAAAACGCCATCGAGATGCCCTGGAGCAACGGCCAAGCAGAAGGTCAGATCAATCGCCTGAAGACCCTCAAACGCGCCATGTACGGCCGAGCCGGTCCAGAATTGTTGCGGGCGAGAATGCTACCGTTCCACCACACAGATTGAGGCAGAGCCCAATTAAGGGCTACGCGACACCAGGCCTTCGTCCATCAGACGATAGATCTCGGTCAGCATGGCGAACTGGATCCGGTTCACAAGAAAGCCTGGACGTTCGAGGATCGCGACACCGACATGTTCGATGTTCTGCACCAGCATGCGGCTCCATGCCACCAACTCCGCTGGCGTATCGGCCGCATGGATCAACTCGATTACGGGAACGATATGACCCGGAGTAACATAGTGAATGCCCATCATCCGCTCTTTGCGTGTCATTTGAGCGGCGATGTCGGAGATTAGGAAGGACGAGGTATTGGTCGCCAGCACCACGTTTTCCGGACAGATCCTTTCGAGTTCCGCGAACAGGGCCTGTTTGACTTCCAGGGATTCCTGCACTGCTTCATGCACGAGGAAGACCCCTTCGATCGCGCTCGCAAGATCCGGCTCAAGTGTCACTCCGGCTAGCATGGCCTCCGATGCATCCGAATCCTCGACCAGTCCTGCCGCGATCGGGCGGGCCCGCTCTACGTAAGTGTCAAGCATGGTCTGATTGCTGTCGCAGATCACCGCATCATAGCCGTGATGCGCATAGAGTGTCGCGATGACACATCCCATGAATCCGGCCCCGACGACGCAAATCCTACCGGACCCGGGCGGCTCCGTACCGAACGCAAATTCCTTCAAACTTTCCTCCTCCCTTCAAATGGTATGAACCTTCGACTCTTCTGGACGACAGGCTTCTAGCCGACTGTATCACTCGAGCCGCTGCGATAGCCGCGCAAGGATCAGGAATGTTCCGATTGTGCGATGCCGAGCGGTCTCGGGTCCAATACGCAAACGTCGACAATATATATGGCTATGGTTATGATTTAATGCCGGGCACTCAATCAATAGAGTTGATTCCTGAACTTGCCCGACTGATTTATTGTGGTTTTGGTATGCTTCCGAGCCATCAAACCGGATGCCTGACACGGGAGAACAGGAATTGCGCAAAGATCGGCCAGAAGAACCGAACGACACGCCGTCGAAAGACTTGCTTCGGTCGCGCAATCTCACGCTGCACAAGCTGCACGTCTTTTGCACGATCGCCAAATTCAACAGTGTAACCCGCGCGGCGGAGTATTTGAATATTGCGCAACCCGCAGTAACCGCCCACCTGCGCAGTCTTGAGAAGAGCCTTGGTGTCAAGTTGGTGCGCAAGGCCGGGCGCAACATCGAACTGACACATGCCGGGCGTCGCACTCTTGCCTGGGCGAAGGAAACTATTCAGCGCAGCTCAGATATGTTTCTTGACCTCGCAGACATCAAGAAAGGTCTGATTGGCCGAACGCGGATCGCCTCGTCGATGGTGGCCGGCACCTACAAGTTGTCTGAAACTATAATTGCGTTCAAAAAGGAATTCCCATCGGCCAGGATTTCGGTGTCGATGGCCAGCCCCTACCTGGCCACGGAATCAGTTCTGCTTGGGGATTGCGACTTCGGTATCACTTTGGTTGATCACAATCGCGACACCTCACGGTTGGAAATCGAATTGCTCTGGCGCGAGCCGCTTTATCTGGTGGCCGCGATAGAGAGCCGACTGGTCGGCGATGTCGCTTACATCGATGAGCTAGGGACATTGCCGCTGATCACCCCGCCGAAGGGGCAAATGGCTCGAGAACTCATCGATGAGGTGCTGCGCGCCGCTGGGGTCGTGAGAACCAACAGCGTACTGGCCTTCGGGCATCCCGAGCCGATCTTAAATGCGATCCGCGCCGATGTCGGGGCCGGTTTCGTCTTCAAGAGCGCATTGCCGAGGGACCCAGAGGTGTCAGGGCTTCGCCTTGTGCATACACCAGAGCTGGAAATTGCGATGCCGCTGTTCCTGGTCTACGACAAGAAGACGGTGTTCTCCGCGCCGCAAATTCAGCTCATGGACCGAATCCGTCAATCCTTCGCCGAGCCTGCATGATCATGGACAGAAGGCTCCGCGCGGGGGACGACACTGCTAGCCACGCAAAGGACGCCCTCCGAAAGGCGCGACGATGCGGTCAGTGGGACATGAACACCGGCACTTGGCTGTTCCTGATGACTTCGTGGGTAACGCCACCGAACAGGTCTTGTGAGAATTTGCTGTGTTCGTAAGCCCCCATCACGATCAACTTTGCCCCCAACTCGGCAGCGGTCCGTTGAATAACGTCGGCTATGCCGTTCTTGCCTTTGGGGCGCTCGACCTGTTCCACGTCAACACCATGGCGTTGGAGGTGGGTGACAATGTCTGTTCCTTCGGGCATTTTCGGCAGGCTCGCGCCAACGCTCAAGATCGTGACCTTGCGCGGTCTCTCCTCCAAGATCGTCATTGCGTCGTTGAGCGCTCGGGCTGCCGAGCGCTTTCCGTCCCAGGCGACGAGAGCATGTGAACCGAGTTTGTCAGTAGAGTATCCATTGGGTACAACAAGGACTGGGCGGCCGCTTTGTAGTGCCATAAGATCTGGGTTCACAGCGCGAAATTCATCGGTAGGAAGGTTCGATTGGTAGCCTGTCACCACAAAATCAAAATTACGTGCGATTTCGGGCAAACTTAACTTTCCGATCTCGCTTGGCATAACAAAACGCGACCGTTCGGCCACTCCTGCCGAAGAAGCTTGCTCCTCAAAAAAGGCTCGAGCAGCTTCGATTTTCTCATTTCGCACATTTCCGAGCTTGTCGAGAAGTTCCTCGGTCAGGCCGAGAACATGTTCGAAGTAGGAAGAAGTGCTGCCATAAACCGCCGTCAGCCATGCATCGTGCTTGGCCGCAATTTTTGTCGCATGACCTACGCCACTCGGGAATCCAGCACTCCCGGAATGCGTAATAAGGATATTCTTGATGCTCATCTTCGCCTCACTGATCGAACGCTAAGACATGCTATCATTTGACTACTTAGATGTCTATGTTTTTTGCCGCGCTTCAAGAGATAGCTAGGTCGCGATAACCGCCAGACATACTGCGTGCCGTTCAAGCATGAAAGAGGCCACCCGGATGTTCTCCGGGCAGCCTCGCAGTGATCCGTATATGCGTGTCCTGTTGAAGACGGACGACGAGAACGGCGTCAACCTTTGGCGTTTGCCTCCAGTTTCCACTCGGACATAACTGGGTCAAGATTGAACAGTTTCTGCGCGTTTCCACCTAGAATGCTCCGCTTGGCCTTCTCGTCCAAGAACGGAAGGTCATAGATCGTGCTCGGAAGATCCATATCCCAATGCGGATAGTCGGACGAATAGAGCAACTGCGATTCTGCGTTTATCATCTTGAAGGTGACTTCCAAGGCTTCGCGGTTGTCCACCAGCTCCATCGGCTGCGTAGAGTAGTACATCTCACGCATGTAATCGCTGGGTTTTTTCTTCAAGAGCGGAGCATCGGACGTACGCATCATGTACTCGTTGTCCAGCCGTTGCATCAGGAAAGGAACCCAAGCCAGACCACTTTCGATCCACATGGTTTTCAGCTTTGGGAAACGTTCGGGCATGCCGTTCATAACCCAGTTGGTCATGTGGATGATGTTACAGAAGCTGAAACCAAGCGCGTGAACTGAGATAAACTTGTTCAGCTGTGCCAACGAGGTGTCGGCCCAGTGATAAGCCGCGTGGAAGCCAAGAGGCATTCCATGCTCTTCCAGTTTGGCATAAATACGCATGTTTGCGCTGTCATGCACTGGCCGCTTGAGATACCCAGTCGAAAGGAACCCAACGACGCCTTTCTTTTCGGCGAACTCGTCAATCATCTTCTCGGCTTCGTGCGGCTCGTTCATGGGCAGATAGACCATGGATACGAGGCGATTGTCTTCTTCAAGAATGCGCTCGCTCAGCCAACGGTTATAGGCGCGGGCCATTGCCACCTCGACCTCGACTTGGGGGTGCGTTGCCAACAACAGCATTGGGGTTGGGAAAAGGCACGCCATATCCGTACCCATCGCGTCCATCCAGCGCCGTGCCAAAGTGATGTCGCGGTGTGGTTCTTCGGGGACAATTTCCTTGTTCCGACCCGCATAGCGCGTCACGCGCCCAGCCATGTCCTGCGAACCGATCGCCTGCGGAATAAGGCCGGCGCGGCCAACGTTACCGGCTGACAAGCCAAGATGGCGCATCACCGGGTCGTCCATGTATTGCAGGATTTCCGGCAAGGCCTCAGTCTCATAGTGGTGGCTGTCCACATCGCAAATGAAGAAGTCTTTGTAATTACGGTCTTCCGCTTGCTTACGTGCGTTCTTCAGCAGCTTGCTGGTGTTAAATTCCTGTATCGCCGGATCGTTATCCGAGCTGTAGTTCATCGTGTTGCCCGTCAAAGACATTTTATCTCTCTCCCCTCGTGTTACGGATTCAGCGTCTGCCACATGCCCAACTCGAACACCGCCATATCGGCGGCATCGAGAATGCCGGTCGCGGCGATGGCGACAGCTGTCGCCGAGACATCGTTGTCTCGTGGGAATGCGGGCAAGCCGTCATTGGTTTCGCGAAGTTTCGCATATGCGGTCACAGCGTGTGAAAGCAGCGCCTGAAGTTGCTCGGCGCGCAGGCCACTGCTTTCGGGGTTGCGCAGTGCATTCAGGACAGCATCGACCGATGCCTCCAGAGCAGGAGCTTCAGCGGCTATCTGGTCAAACTTCGACATAGACCTCACCTCCTCTTTCCACCACGTTGTAACGTTTCATTTTGTACTTTGGATCGCCAACGGCTTCGCCCGTCGCAATCTTGAATTCCCAGCCATGCCACGGGCAAACGAAATGCAGTTCGTCTTCGTTGAAGGTCTGCCGGAGCGCGCGCTGCTGGTCGTCGAGTTCGACGCAGACCTGCGGCATCTTTAGGCCTTCGCATACCGGGCCACCTTGGTGCGGACACACGTTCTTATATGCAACGATGTCTCCTTTGTGCCGAATGACCCCGATCTCGACCCCGTCGACCTCGCAAATCTTTGCCGTCTTGTCGCTCAAGTCCGACACCGCACATAGCAATCTTTCTGGCATCTTAGCTCCTCCGTCTGTTGCCCAGTCTTGCTTCAAGTTAGTAAGATTGCCTTACTATAAGAGTGGCTTTAGAATTGTCAAGAAATAAGACATCTAAATTAGGGGGGCGCAAATCGTGCCGCAATCACCTTCTAGGAAACGTGGTCTTGGGGCGTCGCTCCGCCTGGCGCATCATCTTTATGGTAAGCTGCTGCAGGAGCAGTTGCGCGAAACCGGGCTCAGCATGGCGCAGTACATTCATCTCCGGTGCCTGAGAGAGGAAGGCAAACTAAAACAATCCGAGCTTTCCGGGTTGCTGGGCATCGAAAAGGCGTCGTCCACACGCGTCCTGGACGAGCTCGAAAAACGAGATCTTATCACGCGTAACCGCAGCCAGTCCGACCGGCGCGTGGTTCATGTCGACCTGACTGACGCAGGGCTTCGAACGATAGATGGCGCAATGAAATCTGCGCGTCTCGCGGCAGATCACGCCTCGGCGGGATTTGAACCCGACGAGTTGGGTCACCTTTTCGCTGCGATGGACAAGCTTCTGGATAATCTCGCAAGCGCGTGTTGCCAGTCCCGCTAACCAAACCTTGGCGCAAGGGCGAGAAGTGTCACACCGGTCGCGGCTAGTGCAGACGACAGGTAGAATCTGGGACCTGGGCGCCGTTCGGTTTTGAAGATATGGCCTGCGAGCCAGGCGGCAAAGAACATCTCGATTGAAGACATGATCGCGACGACGGTCACATCAGTAAATATAAGCGAAAAGAACAGCGCGACTTGTCCGACCGTCATCGAACTGCCAGCCAGAAGTTGCCACCCGCTCGGCCGCTGAATTCGCCAGGCAAACGCGTCGCGCGATTTGAACCGGAACACCCAGGAGACCGCAAACCACATTAGACCCGTCATCGCACCGATGAAAACTCCGGCCAGAGGGTCCGGCAAAGTCTGCATCGCGAGCTTTCGGGAGACGAACGAGCCGCCATACCCGGCGGCGGACGCTACGGCCATCGCCCGGCCCTTGTTCTTCTCTCGAGGGTCAGGATCTCCGACCGCCAAGTCAGAAGCCGATTTGACCGAAGCGCGTGACATCATGATTACCACGCCGCTGGTAACCAGGAAGAAGGCGATGACCACAGGTGTCGTGATGACCTCACCGAGCAGAAAGAACGCCAACAGCGCCGCAAACACTGGTATCAGGCGTCGGATGAAACCGGTCTCGATGGCTCCGGCAAGCTCTACCGAGCGGAACAGCGTAAGACGGCCGACAACGTTGCCAAGCACCCCGGCTGCAACGAAATAGGCCACACCAATGAGTACACCGCGGTTAAGTTCCGGCATCGTTGGGCCCAGGAGCAGCCAAAGCGCCCCAGAGACAACGGCGGTCATCAGGACAGAGATAAGAACGTCGTTGCCGCGGCCCTGAACCGATTGGGAGCTCTTTGCAATGGAAACCGAACTGAAAGCGTAGCAGAACGCTCCGAACACGGCCAAGAGGCCGCCGAACCCCGCGGTCATCGCGCGTGTCGGCGCGGATTGTTCCTGCTACTTGTCATGGGCCAGCAACTGATCCAGGAAGTGGCCTGAAGACATAACCTCGCGCATTGGCAGCGTCTCCTGCTGCTCCATCAGCTCGGTAGAATAGGTCAAGCCCTGACCATCCCAGAACCACCAATAGATGATCTCGCCCTGTTTGTCGCGAATCGGCATCCGGAAAATCGGGAAACTTCTTTCAGAATGCGGAATGTCCGACCTTCCGGCAAGCGCGTGCTTCAACCCTAACCGATTCAATACCCCCGTTAGGGGGACCATGGCCATCGGTGCGGGTTTTTCGGCCAATACAGTCACATTGTCGGGCCGGTGTTCGTAAGACCCCGGGAGGAACTTGACCACGGGAGGATAGCTCGGGTGGGTATGTGTGAGCTGTACGTAAGCCAGCCCCTTCGTTGTTTCGACCTCGACGATATCTCCGGGTGCGTACTTTTCCATTGTGGCGCTCCTCTTAAAGGCTGTAGGCTTCTAGGGTCGAGGGATGGAACAGTTCTTCGATCTCCACCCGGCGCGGCGACAGTCCCTGACTCGCGTGGTAATCCAAAAACTTGTTCAGGACATGGGCGTTGCCGCCGACGCCATAGCTCCAGGGGTCGTCACCCATTAGCGCATGCACGCGGTTGAGATTATCCTCGACGAAGGGCATCGTTACTTTCGTTGCCGAGGTGTCAGAAAGTGCTTCTTCTGCCAGCAGCTTCGATTGCGTGAACGCCTTGAGCAGGGCGGCGGGTAGGAATGGGTATTCTTCTGCGAGGATGCGGCGCAACCCAAGAACATGCATGATCGGAAAGATCCGGGTCTTTTCGAAATAGGCTTCGGCCGTAGCGATGCTGTCTGCAAAGAGCCGACCTACGTGCGGATGCCGCTCGGCGAAACAACGCGGCCAACGCGGGCCGATGAAGCCGTCGATCTCACCGGCCTCGAGCATGCCATTCAACGTGCTGCCCACCGGCGCCTCTTCCATGCGGATATCGTCGGGCAACTGGACCTTGATCTTTTCGGGCCGGCCCGGCGTATCCATACCGCCGCGCACCCAGATGATATCGGAGGGTTTGACGCCGTATTCCTCTTCGAGAATGCCGCGCACCCAGACATTGGCAGACAGCTGGTATTCGGCAATGCCAATGCGCTTGCCCTTCAGATCCTGCGGCGTGTCGATCCCTTTGTCGGTTCGAATGTAGACTGAAGTGTGACGGAACGCCCGGCTCAGAAAGACCGGGATCGCGACATAGTGCGGATTTCCGCGGGCGACCGAGATCGAATACGAGGACAACGAAATTTCGCTGATATCGAACGCTTCGTGGCGGAACGCCCGGAAGAACATTTCTTCTGGGGACAGTAGCATGGGAACGGGATCGACACCGTCTATCTGCACTCTTCCATCCACAATGGCACGCGTCCGGTCATAGTTTCCCATGGCAAGGGATAGTTTGAGACTGCTCATCCTGTTTGTTCCTCCTCACTTGTTTTGCATTGTTGCCGCAAATCGACAGGTTGGCCGGTCGAGGCGGACTGCAGGATCGCATGGCAAACCTCCAGGCTTGCCAGACCCCATGCGCCTGTCTGGACGGGGGCCCTGTTCTGGCGGACAGCGGCCACCAGCGCATCGTTTACGGTTCTACGTGGCGCGGGCCCGAATTTTGCTTCGATGAAGCTGCGCTCGGTGTCACCGAATACTTCGACGCCGTCCGGAGTCAGCTTTAGATCGGCACGGTCGCAAAGCGCGATAACTGGGCCAAAATGCTCGTTGTGCTCTGCGTCGACAGTCTTACCGCTGCCGAATGTGCGCGTCGTCTTGAGGCGTGCCTCGTCATCGGGATCGAGGTCCATCAGTGCCCGCCTTGCATCGCCATAGGCGCCGGCGCGTTTTAGCTGCCCCAGCTCTCCGACGTCGTTCATCCAAATGTCGCTATCGAAATGGGCGTAGCCCGAATAGGTGAGATTGGCGACGCATCCACCCTCAAAGTTCATCAGCGCTGTAAAAGCACCTTCTGTTGGACGCTTTGGATCCCATGCCCCGGTCATGGCATAAATCTTCTCTCCCATGCCGCCTGCAAGCCGTCGGACCACGTCGATCTGGTGGATGGCCTGGCTGAACAGCACACCTCCTCCTTCTTCGGTGCGCAGCTCCTCCGGGCGTCGGGGACGATACAGGAAGTCGGTGTAGTTAAGGGCTTGGATCATTCTCAACTGGCCGAACTTGCCGCTCGCGATCAACTGTGCGGCCAAGTCGACCGGCGGATCGAAACTGTGGCTGGGCCCAACGATCAGGTGAACCCCCGCCGCGTTCGCCGCGGCGACCATGGTCTCGGCGTCTTCCATCGAGATCGCGAGCGGCTTTTCCACGAGAATGTGCTTTCCAGCGCGCGCCGCGGCCAGAACGTGATCTACATGCATTTGGTGCGGGGTGGCGATGTATATCGCTTCTACAGATGGGTCGGCGCATAGATCCTCGACAGTCGCATAGGCGACACCGCCATATTGCTCTTCGAATGCGGCCCGGCTTTCCGCTCGCGGCGCGGCCGCGGCCGTGAGCTTGACGCGTGCGTCGGCATCAAAGGTGGGGACCATCAGCATGAAAGCCCGCCCCAATCCCGCAACTCCGAGGCGGACGGGATCAGAGGTCAAGAACCAGCCTCCCCGATAGCGCGCGCGATACACAAATCATTATATGGTCGCTCTTTTCCTCTTCCATAAGCACCATGTCGCGATGGTCAGCTTCCCCTTCGAGGAGGCGGGTCTTGCAGGTGCCGCATGTGCCACTTTCACAGGAACTGGATGTTGCGAATCCGGCGTCACGCAATGCTTCCAAGATCGAACGATCTTCGGGCACCGTGACGGTTTCGCCACTTTTTTTCAGCTCCACTTCGAAAGAGACATCGTCTTGGCGCACCACATCGACGGGCTTGAAATCCTCGAAGTGAATTCGCCCCTCCGGCCAGTGCCCGGAAACGGCCTTGATTTCATCCATCAACGGTTTCGGTCCACAACAGAATACATGAGTGGCACGAGGTGTGACCAGATCGTCCCAGAAATCGTAGACCGCATCCGGAGCGCCGCCGTCATGGTGCACAATTATCCGGCCATCGAAATCTCTCATCAGTTCATCCAGATAGGCCGATTCCTCCGGACTGCGGCTGACGTAGATGATTCTGAGCATCTTGCCCTTCTTGTCGAGATACCGCGCCATCGACAGAATCGGCGTGATCCCGATACCGCCGGCGATGAGCAGGTATTTCTGAACATCGGTTAGCGGGAAATCGTTTTCCGGGAACTCGACTGTCAACTCGGAGCCGACGGTCGCCTGTTCGTGCATCGACGCGGAGCCCCCGCGCGAATTCGGCTCTTTCTTGATCGCGACAACAAATTCCTTTGGATCGCTGCCATCGTTGATCAGTGAATAGCGGCGCATTGCGCCGGACGGAGTTTCCAAGGTGATGTGAGCACCAGGATCGAAACTAGGGAGTACATCGTCTCCAACCGGCACCAGGGTGAATTCGGTGATGCTCGGGGTCAAGTCACGCCGTTTCTCGACGCGCATCTTGATATTCTCCATGAGGTCCTCCCATTTGGTCGTGATTGTGAAATTGTTTAGATAGCTAAGTTGTGTGTGTCAACCGACCATGTGCTGCGCAGTCATCCTGAACGTTGGGCGAGCCATCGAGAACGTGCAGGTTCTACTGGTGGAGGAACCTGTTATGACCGTCGGGTTTCGACGTTGACACCTGAGACAGCGGACACGGATCGTGCGCCCACAAAGGTCATGGTTCTCGTCATCTCATCTTCAAGGATCGAAAGCGCCCGTGACACGCCCGCCTCGCCTTGCGCCGCCAACCCATAGAGTGGCGCGCGGCCCAGCAGAACGCCCTTCGCACCCAAGGTGAGAGCTTTCACGATATCACTGCCGCGACGAATACCGCCGTCCAGCAGAACCGGGAACTTCCGATCCAGAGCCGCGATGATGTCGGCGAGAACATCGATCGTGGCAGGAGCGCCATCAAGCTGCCGACCACCGTGGTTCGAGACGATAACTCCATCCACGCCGGCGCGTTGCGCGTCAATAGCATCTTCTGGGCACATGATCCCCTTGATCAGCAGCGGGCCTTTCCATTTCTCCCGAATGCGGCGAACATCATCCCACGAAAATTCCGGGTTCCGCTGAGATCGTGTAAACTCGGCCAGCTCGCTGTCGCTAGCGCTGTTTCCGACAAAGTCCAAGAGGTTCTCAAGTCTGGGACGGTGCGGCCCGAGCCAAACGGAGCTCAGCCAAGCAGGATGAAGAAGCCCATCGAGAACAGTCCGCGGGCCAATGCGGATTTCGTGGGCGAAGCCATGCCGCAGATCACGTTCGCGCTTGCCGCCCACGAGTGAATCGACAGTCAGCACCAGAGCCGAGTAACCTGATGCCTGCGCCCGGTCGATCAGCGCTTCGGCGAACGCGCCTTGCCCCCAAGGGTAGAGCTGGAACCAGAGGGGACCCTTGCTCTTCCCTGCGATCTCCTCCAACGTCGTGTTCGAGGCGGTCGAAACCGTGAACCCGACCCCGGATCGTTCGGCCGCAGCGGCGAGGTGCAGATCTCCCTGGGGCCAGTAGAGGCCGTTCAGTCCTGTCGGCCCTATAAAAAACGGCTTGGAGTATGTTTCCCCGAACAGCTCCAAGGTGAGATCGACGCTCCCCCCTTTGAGGATTCGCGGCGTGAGAACGATATCCGTGAAGGAACTGCGGTTCCGCCGCAGCGTCACCTCTGCTTCCGCGCCCCCATCCAAATAGTCGAACACCACCCGTGGCAGGCGGCGCCGTGCCTGCTCCCGCAAGTCTTCAATATTGATTGCTGTCGTCATCACGCCTGTCGCCCGTCGAGCAGAATCCGTCGAGGCAAGCTTTGAAAGTCCGACGGCACCACGAAAAAAGAGCCGCCCAAAACCCCTTGAGGCTCTGGACGGTTCAGGGAGGAAACATGTAGGCGGGTTATTCCGCCGCTTCCGTCTTGCTCGACGTGTCCACAAGTGTTCGCCAATCGACGTCTTTAGGATACACGCCCTCATGAGAGGCGATTACCCTTTGCGGAATCTTCGAGTCAGTGCCGATCGCCTGACCACCTTCGGCGACTTTCTTTGCTGCATCGGCCATCAGCCGACGGAATTCGACAATCGCCAGGTCGGAAGCCCCAAGAATATCTGTGTGGCGCTGCACGCGGCTGCCCATCGAAACCCACATCACAATATCTTCGTTCGGAATGCCGTCCACGCCTGTAAAGTGGCCTTCCTTCATCCTTTCGCGGTCCTGTTTGAAGTCGTTCTCTAAGGTCCGGAGAGAGCGCCATTTGTGGTCGACATCCACACCCGGTACGGCATGGGCAAATTTGCGCCACTCTTCGGTAGAGGGAACGTTAGGTCCGTCGAAGGCTATGAAGTGAAATGCTGTCTCATCGTCATTGATCGGCACGATGACGCTTGCGACTCGGTAGTTGTTGTTGGGCGGAATCAGCGAGTAATAGGGCGCGACAAATTCGGTGATCCGAAGATAGTTGTGCGTCTGAGCGTTTTTGATTGGCTTTCGGATCGCCGCGTAGTGGAAACCGTAGCTCGTGGTTTCAGTCTGCATACGTGGGGATTTGTCGGTCGACGGGCGGTACCATGATTTGTCGTCCGCCGCGGCGCCCTCGACCCGTGCCGGAACCATATTCGACGAATGGAGCGACGACGAGTGCGCGCTGTCGATCTGACCCTCGTGGATCTGCGCCCAGTTTGCAGGAACGCGAATTTTCAGGATCGAAACTGGGGTGTCCTCGGTCGGGGCAAAGGCCGGCGGTTGGAACTCAGGCATGTCATCTTTCTCGCCGAGCCAAGCCCAGACGAAGCCGCCCCACTCCCGCACGGGGTAGGAACGATGTTTGACCTTGTCCATCAATGGACTGCCTTCCGGCTCCGAAGACATGGCGACGACATTGCCTTCGACGTCCATCTTCCAGCCGTGATAAAGGCAGCGCAGCCCACATTCCTCGTTTCGGCCATAGACCAGAGAGGCCTTTCTGTGCGGGCAAAGCTCATCCAGCATCCCCAGACGACCCTTGGTATCCCGGAACGCGACATAGCTCTCGCCGAGAACTTCGACTCGAAGCGGTTTGCCGTCCGACTCTTCAACCTCTTCGATCAGGCATACGGGCGTCCAGTGTTGACGCATGAGTTGCGCCATCGGGGCATCCCCCGTTACGCGTGTAAGCAGTTCATTCTCTTCGGGTGTAAGCATCTGGGCTCCTCCAAGGGCATCCGACTCTTTTAGTGGATGAGTGGTACTCTACCTCTCAAGTATTCTTAGCTCTCTAAGTTTTATCTGTCAACGTAACCTGCAAATTTTTTTGCCCGCGTAGTAGGAACTGACCTCACTTGTTGTCCGAAATAGCGGGTTCTGAACTAGACCAAGCTGACGAGATCGCCTAACCGAGATACTTTCGCGCAATTGTGCTTCTGTACCTCCCCGACAGCGGCTTGCCGGGCCCGTCACTGAGGTGTCATGGCAGCCAGCCTGCGCATGAGTCGCGGCAAGCGCACTATCTCGCTTCACCGTGTGAGCCATGGACGCAATCTCTTGCCCAGAAACGGCGCAACGTAGACACCGTTCACTCCGGTGAGCACCAGCGCAACAAGAAACAATGACACCGGACCTGGAAGGTTTTGCGTGAGCGGTTGCAGCGCGTAGTAGATAAGGACCAGCAGAGGATAGACACCCAGCATGCTGGCGACCCAGGCTTTCCAATAGCGCGGCGCGGCTGGCGGTTTCGGGTCAGTACCGTTGGCTGGCACCTGTTGTCCTACAGTCACCGAAGCGAAGCTCAGCCTCTCTTCGAGATCATGGGCCAAGGCGGCCATTCCGTCTCGGAGCGAAACGGATGCTTCTTCCCCACGCAAGGTCACCGAAAAGATGATCTGGTCATTGACAGTCTGATTCTGTAGCGACATGCGCGCGTCAAATCGGTTCCAATCTAGGTGATCAGGAGCGGCATCGTTGATCGCCTTCGCGACGACCGCGGCCTGTACAAGGGGTGCTCTGATGGTAACCGACAGCACGGAGATCGCGTCGGTGCCGATACTAAGCTGTTTTGGCCCAAGTTCTTCCGGTCCCCGTGTTTCATTCATTTCCTGAACCTCGACGTACTTTGCGCCGGTTGCGAAGTGATCAGTTCCCACCTACGGAAGTAGCCGCCTGTTTTCCGCGTCATAGGCCGAGTCATAGGCCGACCGGCCCGGACCAACCTTAGAAATTGGCCCAGGCCACATGCCGCCTCTGGGTTGAATCCCTCGATGACCAGACTGCACTTCAATTGGGGCAACCTGCTGAGGCGCGACAGCTAGGCTCTGTCGACGTGGGCGCTTTCTGTCGTGAAAGCGATCTGCCGGATTAGCATTGCGACAATCACCAAAATACAGATCGCGGATACCGCCAAATATGGACTTACGGCGCCAATCGCAGCGATGGGAAGTACGCCCCTTTCGATTGCAGTGAGTTGTGTCTTGACCAAGCCTTCCAGAGAGGCTGCGACCGCGAGGGCTCCGGCAAAAGCACCCACGACGGCCAAGGTGTTTGCCAGGGGGCCAAGTTCTAGGAGAATACCTGGGTTCCACACGAAGGCGAAGGGCAGCAGGAAGCCGACGATGGCTAGCCGGACTGCAGAGAACGCGATCTTGAAGGGGTCTTCGTCTGCAATCGCTGAGGCCGCGATTGCAGCCACAGCAATCGGTGGCGTCAGTGCCGAGAGAATCGCGTAGTAGAGCAGAAACATCTGGCTGGGCAACGTCGGGAAACCAAGTTTCGCCAGCGCCGGACCTACTAGCACGGCCGCCAGGATATACGCACTGGGCGTTGGCATCCCGAGACCGAGAACAATCGTGACGAGCGCGGCGATAACGAGAGTCAGCAGTGGTTGCATGTTGCTGACAGTCAAAATGACGTTCGCGGATTTCATTCCAAGGCCGGTCATCGACAGGCCGCCGATCACAAGACCAGCTGCGGCACAAGCGCCTGCGACCGGCAGGATTTGGAGCGTAGTTGCCCCCAGCCCTTCCACCAACTGCCACAGTGACAGCCGTGTGTCCTTCAGGATCATCGCGGCCAGGATGGTTACCAGAACGCCGACACCGGCTGTGAAGGTCGGGGAATACCCCAAGATAAGGGCGACGATGATGCCGATGATCGGTAGCAGGAAAACCCATCCGGTCTTAAACGTTTCCTTTGCTGAAGGAATTTCGTCTGCGGACGGTCGCAGGTTGTGCTTGACTGACCGGAAGTGAACCTGAGCGAAGACACCAGTGTAGTAAAGAAGTGCCGGCACCAGAGCGGCAAGCACAATGGCGTTATAAGAGATGCCGGAATACTCGGCCATGATGAAGGCAGCCGATCCCATGATCGGAGGCATCGCGCTACCACCTGTCGACGCCGCAACTTCTACCGCCCCTGCGAACCGCGCCCGGTATCCGAGACGCTTCATGACCGGTATCGTGATCGACCCAGTCGCAACAACGTCGGATGTCGGGCTCCCGGACATCGTGCCGTAGAGGCCCGACGAAATGATCGCGATTTTGGCCGGGCCGCCGCGCGCATTGCCGGTCACAAGCGCTGCAAGGTTGAAAAAGAAGTCCCCACCGCCCGCTTTTGCTAGGAAAGTTCCGAACATTACGAACAGAAAGACATAGCTCGCAACAACCTGCAGCGGCACACCAAAGAGCCCATCGGTGGTGAAAACTAGAATATCCAAGAGATAGCTAAACTCGCTGACGCGATGCCCGAACGGCGGCGGCAGAAGGTAGCCAAACAGGTTATAAATCAGGAAGAGGACGACAACGCCGGTCAGGCCCAGGCCGGTGGTCCGGCGCGTCGCTTCGATGGTCAGAAACAACAAGGCTGAGCCAAAGAAGAACTGATCGGTGGTGAATTCGTCGAGAAGACTGATCCGGTCCGCAATCGCTCCCGAGGTCACGTAGAAGTACACCCCTGTGGCCAGGCTCAGCGCAGAGAGAAACCAATCATAGATCGGAATGCTATCCGGCGCGCGCGAGGTCGCGCCGATCGCAAGGAAGAGAATCGTGAAAATGCCCGATACAAACAGAATGCCCTGAATGAGCGGATCGGAGATGATGAAGAGGTTTGAGTGGATTACCCAAATCGCGAATGCCGCCGCCAGCACCATGACAATGGTCCTCATCGGCGAGCCTAAACTTCTACGACGACCGGTTTCTGTAAGTGAAGGAAAATTCATGTAGCCCCCGTATCAGGCATAGATGAGAACGGGCCGCGAGGTACAGGCCGCACGATGACGTGACGTGACATCTCACTCAGTCATCGGGGCGCATTGCACCGCGCAGTCGATGAGGAGGCCGGCGCGTGCCGCGGCAGCGCACCGGCCGGATCGTTAGGGTCGACCTTATTCGAGCAAGCCCAGTTCCCTGTAGGCACGCTCCGCACCAGGATGGAACGGCAACGTCGTTTGCGACGTCAGCAATTCCGGTGTGAGCGCCTGCATCGCATTATGCACGCCGCGGATCTCGTCGATATTGGTCGCGATACTCTTGGCGAGCATGTAGCCAGTTTCTTCTGGCAGTACGTCGGAAGTGATCAACATCGCACCCAGTGCGAGCGTGACGACATCTTCGGTCTGGTTTTTGTAGCTGTTGGCTGGAATTGTGTAGGTGCCGGTTCCGAAACGCTCGTTGGTCGCAGCGATGATGTCTTCGGGAACGCTGAGCAGCACCACGTCATTGCCCTCATCGACCTTGCGGAACGACGAATGCCCGACGAAGATGCCGTTGATCACCATATCGGTGCGGCCGTCGGTAATCAGATCCGCTTGCTGTGCCGAACCACCGCGAACAAGCACGCCGCCATTTGCCTCAATCGTGGCTTCGTCATAGCCCGCCTCTTCAAGCATGAAAGTCGTGATGTTGGCGACAATGTTCCCGGCGTTGTTATTCGCGACACGGATCGCTGCGCCAGACGTCGCAAGGTCGTCAATGCTATCAATGCCATATTCTTCGGCGAGGGATCTCTTGATGAAGAAATGCATTGGCGCCCAGTTGTACATATAGCCGACAGCCTGAAGGTTCTCGATCGGTGCGTCGAACGGATCGTCTCCCGCGAGGGCCAATTTTATCTCGGCATCATGCGCTAGTCCTAGGTCGGTCCGTTCACGGCCAAGAAGGCCGATGTTCGCAAAGCCACCGCCGGTGGCCTGATAGGTCACCACGCCGTTCGGGTCATCCGCCTTGACGGCCCGGTCGATACCAGCGCCCAGAAGCGACCAAAGCCCCGAGGGATTGCCGCCTGAAAGGGTCACATTGATGCTGTCTGCGGAAGCAGCGCTCGAAAGTACCGCGACCCCGAGCGATGCGGCAACGGCTTTGATTGGAAATTTCATGTCTTCCTCCCTGTTTTCAGTAGACATCTAATATTAGATGTCTATCTTTAATGCCACTAGTCTATCCACTCACACCCGTCAACCCTGATTGAAGTCGAGACTATTGTTCAGCGAAAGCCACTCAGGTCATAGTTCCTGACGCGGAACACCCTAAAGCTGAATATTCGGCGTGGGTGCTTTGCAATGACACATCGTCAACCGGTGGAACCCCGGGACGGCAGGGCTCATATCCCGTCCCGAGCCGAAAAATCTATCCACAACCGCCACCTAAAGGCCCGCGCCTGACACTCGGCACGTGTGGCTTGCGATTTAGTTTGCTGTGTTGCCCTTGGTCGGAGGTACACGGACCCCTCTCGCGGCCGCATCGTGTTCGTCATTCTCGAGGTTCCGGATCATCACGGAAAGGGCGTTTCGCAAGTCTTCCTGAGCTTTCTTGGACAGTCCCGCCATCGCTGCATCGTTCACTTCGAGCGCCAGAGGTTCGAGAACGTCGCGCAGCTCCAAGCCCTTCCGCGTCAGAAACGCGTGCTGGCGCCGTTTGTTGCCCTCGACGTTGCGTCGCTCTATGAAACCCAATTCTTCCATTTTGATGAGCGCGGTGTGGGCGGTGGGTTCGGTGAGATGCGCCCGGTCGCTCAGTTCGCGTTGCGACAACCCGTCTTCCTGCCAGAGGATGCGCAGGAAAATCCACTGACCGAACGTAACATTTTCCGTTTGCAGTCGAAGTTGAAGCGCCCGGTTGAACCCGCGGGCCGCCAGTCGTACCAGCCGGGCCATGCGCTCGTCGGGTTGGACAGGTACGTGGCTTGATTGCTTTTCTTTCATCGCATCGCTCACGGCCTGTCTCCACACATGGTTTTTATCCAAACAGCGCGCCCGCCCGGACTTGATAGCTAAGAACTCCAGAGTTGTGGCGCGCGCAACATAGGTGCCGAGCCTTGGTACAAAGTCAAGACATGGAAGCCGGGGTGCCTATCGTTGGGCCCGAGTATGGACTTTCTTCCGGGGTGGTTTTGCCCCTGTGTCGGGATTGTGCGCCGGTTGCTTTCCAGTACGCGACCATCATGCGCCGACACCTGCCTTGCACCACTGTGCCGCACAGCGCCGGGCAACCGTTGTGTAACGCCTCCGGCAAACCCGGCGCGGTTCACGGCCATTCAATAGGTGCAAGGAACATAGGCTCTGCAGTTCGGCTGTGCACACCGTTCGCGCGGAGGGGTTGGTCAGTTCAGATCGTTCAACTTTTGTCGCCAGCGTTCCACCACATCGGGGTTCCTGACATATGTCGGCAGATCACCTTTCATGATGCGTGTTGCGTTTTCGACGAGGACGTCGGGCATGACCGTGTAGAGATCAATGGTGTGGCCCAGGATATGCGGGGTGAGGATCACCCGGTCGAGGCCGCGCAGCGGGTGGTCGGCGGGCAGCGGTTCGGTTTCCGTCACGTCCAGCCCCGCACCGGCCAGGTGTCCTGCTGTCATCACCCGCACCAGCGCATCCTCGTCAATGAGACCCCCGCGCGAGGTGTTGATCAGAACCGCATTTGTCTTCATCGCGCGCAGTTCCGCCTCGGCAATCATGCCTCGCGTCTGCGCGTTGAGCGGCACATGCAGGCTGACCACATCGGACGTGGTCAGCAGCGCGTCGCGCTCCACCAACCGTACGCCCGCGGGTGCGGTGTCAGGTGTCAGGAACGGATCGTGCACCAGGATCTGTGCCGGCTCGAACGCCAGCAGTCGCTCGATCACCCCGGCCCCAATCCGGCCAGACCCGATCAGGCCGATCGTCCGGCCCCGCACCATCCGCGCATACATCTGCTGCGGCCGGCCCGCATTTTCGCGTAGCAGGCGTTCGGATTCATGCAGCCGGTACAGCAGCACGAGCATCAGCATCACCGTCGCCTCTGACATCGCCAGGAAGTTTTCTGGCGTGGCACCGTTAGCGACGATCAAACCGCGAGCGGCACAGGCCTCGAGATCGACCGCATCGACGCCAATGGTCGGAAAGACTAACGCACGCAGGCGCGGCGAAGCATCGAGATCCTTCGCACTCAGCCGCGACCGGGAGCTTGCGACGATTATGTCCACATCCTCGATCAACGCCTGCCGCTGGTCCGCCGACAGGCGCAACGGCACGCCGGGGGTGATCTCTGGTCCGCGCACGACAGTCCAACCGAGGGCAAGCAGTTTCTCCGCAGCGATATCGAGCACGTCTTCCAGCACCGGGTCCTGTGCTATGTAGATCTTCGGCGCCAAGGTCAGTCGCTCCGCGTCAGGCCGGCGACCATATTGGGGTTGTATCCCGGCTGCACCCGCGCATCGATCACCACGCTTTTGCCCGCGCGCACCATCTCGACGCCCTGTTTGATCGCCTCGACCAGCTCGCCCGCGGTAAAGACCGGGCCGATCCCTTCGCAGCCCTGCGCCCGCGCAACTCCGGCAATGTCGATATCCGGATCACCGATACGCTGGCCGATCCACTTGTTCTCGACCGGGCGGTTGCGGGCCACTGCCACGCGTTCCTGGTGCACCTCGTCATTGTAGAACGAGCGATTGTTCGACACCACCGCCAGGAACGGAGTGCCATAATGCGCCGCCGTCCAAAATGCCGAGGCCGCCATCATGAAGTCGCCGTCCCCAAGAACCGCAACAGGCAGCCGGTCGCTGTCTTTCAGCGCCAGCGCCGCCCCGATCAGCATCCCAGGACCCGAGCCGATCCCCGCGCCGCCATCCGAACCCAGGAAGTCCAGCGGATGACGGAAGTGCCACGCCTCGCCCGCCCAACCCAACGGCCAACGCACAAAGCTGGCACAGACACCTTCCAAACCTTCGCCAAGCGCCCCGGCCAGCGTCATGATATCAAGCTCAACATCTGCATCGGGGGCGTTCAGCGCGGGTTTGACCGGCAAATCACCGGGCATCTCGCCCGCCCCTACACCCAGGGCATCGGCAATCGCATGCATCGCAACATCCGGGCCACAGGCCAGGTGCAGATCCAGCGCAGGCAGCGCCTGATGCTCCATCCCCCAGCCATTGTGCAGCTGATAATCCAGCGACGCCTGGATCACCTGCGCCGTCACTTCGCCCGCCAGTTTCAGCGTACCCGCGACATCCAGCCAGTCCAGACTCAGGATCACATCGGCCTCGCGCAGCACCGCGCCCGCCGCGTCGTCGATGAAGAAGGCTGGTTTACCCCGATGCCGCGGGTGATCCGTCGGGAAAGACGCCCCGATCCGGATATCCGTCAGAACCTTCGCCCCCAGCCCCTCGACAAAGGCCACACGCCGCGCCCAATCCGCCGGATCGCGCGACACCCGCCCCGCCAGCACCACAGGCGCCTTGGCGTTCTTCAGCAGGTCCGCCGCACGTGCCACGCCTTCGGCCGAAGGAGCCGCAGGCAAAGGCGGCTGGTAACGCGCAAAATCCGGCAGCGCCGGGGCCTGCGCGTGCTGCTTTTCCTGGATCGACACATCAAAGTTCACATAGGTCGGCCCTTTCGGCTCGCTCCGCGCGATCACATCCGCACGCAACATCGATTCCAGCGCCGCCTCCATCGAGCCAGGCTGATCGTCCCATTTCACATAATTCCGGATCATCGACGCCTGGTCACGGCAGGTATGGAGCCAGTCAATCCAAGGACGCCGCAGCGCCGCATCAACCGGCCCCGTCGCACCATAGATCAGCACAGGAACCCGATCACACCATGCGTGAA
>NZ_CH902579.1:25694-139441 GCF_000152805.1 Maritimibacter alkaliphilus HTCC2654
GCGTGTACAGGTGATACGTGTCTTGGTACCCGCAAGCTCCTGAACATAGGACGCTGTCAAGGTTGCCGTCCCAGACAACCGTCCGGCAAAGTTCAGGGCAACACGCTCTGCGGCAAGGATCGACGCCGCCGATCCCTCTATACGCATCAACGTATCGCCCGCTTTGCAGGCCGTACCATCCGCCACGACAGTCTCGACCACAAGATTGGGATCAATCAGCCGAAACGCGAGAGAGGCCACCTGCATCCCAGAAACAACCGCGTCCTGCCGTGCACGCATTTGCGCCTTGTAGCGCGTGCCTTCAGGCAGAACGGAACGGGTTGTCACGTCGCCTGCGGCACCCAGGTCCTCCATAATAGCGTTCCGAACCATGGGTTCGAGGATGATATCGGGGACGTTCGCAACATTGCTCATTATTTTTTAGATCCTTATCGGTTTGCAAAAGGGGCAGGAAGGGATGGCCTCATCCCGGCCAAAGCAATCAATACAGAAAAAGCTTTTGGATCCCAGACCCCGTTCGCACATTACCTACGCACCGGGTCACTGACCCGACAGATTGATATGCACATTCTTTTCATGGGTGAAGGAAATCAGTTCGCCAATACCTACTTCGCGCCCGATACCCGATTGCTTGACCCCACCGAACGGGGCACCAAGGAAATGCCGACCGACTTCGTTAACCCAAACAAACCCGGCCTCGACGCGTGCAGCCGTACGATGAGCCATCACCAGATCCCGAGTCCAAATTGCACAGGGCAGCCCAAGCTCAAGTGCATTGACCTCGTTCAGCATGGAATCTTCGTCCGACCATTTGCGAACCGCAAGAACTGGCCCGAAAATCTCTTCACGGGCGATACGCATCTGCGGCGTTACATCCGCAAAAATCGTCGGCGCGATAAAGCTGCCTTTCGCCAGCGCACCTTCGGTCACCGCATGGCCGCCGGTTACGGCACGCGCGCCTTCGCTCATGGCGGATTCGATGAAGTCCATGATCCGATCGAACTGTGTCCGGCTGACGATCGCCCCCATCGTGGTCTCCGGCTCTGTCGGAATGCCTGGCTTGTACCGTTCGACAGCCGCTTTGAGATGTGAGATGACCGCATCGTGGATGTCTACATGCAAGAAAGCGCGGCTCGTCGATCCGCAAGATTGCCCGCACCAGCCGAAATTCATGCCGCCGACGATCGCATCGGCGATCTTCTTCGGATCGCTGTCCGGATAGGCGATCAGCGCGTTCTTGCCGCCGAGTTCGAGCAGCACTGGTTTGACGGTGTCGCTCGCGCTGCGCATCACCGCCCGGCCCGCGGGTACGGAGCCGATGAGTGTGACCTTGGCGACGTCGGGATGTTCGGCCAGCCCAGCTCCTGCCTCGACGCCGCCCGGCAGAACATTGAACGTGCCTTTAGGCAGCAGGCCATCGATGAGCTCCGCCAGCCGCAGCGAAGACAACGGAGCCTGAACCGGCGGCTTGATGATGACGGCATTGCCTGCGGCCAGAGGCGCTGCCATCTTTCCGCCGCAGAACATGAACGGATGATTAAAGGCAAGAATCCTTGCAACCACGCCCATCGGCTGGCGTAGGGTCATGTTGATGCGCTCTGGTCCCATAGGGATCGTATCACCCTTCATTTCGGTCACAAGACCGGCGAAAAACTCCATCTGCGCTGCCGCAATCGCGGCGTCGCCGCGCATTTCAGTATAGGGGTTGCCACAGTTTGCAGCGTCCATCATCGCCAGTTCATCGCCATGCTTTCGCAAGAGATTTGCGATTTCCTTCAGGATACGTGCGCGTTCCAGCGGCACAACATCCCGCCATACCTCGAACCCTTCTTTCGCTGCCGCAACCGCCGCATCGACATCGGCGCGACTTGCCGTCGCAACCGACCCGATCCGCTCGCCGGTTCCTGGGTTGAAAGTGTCTTCGTACTTTCCCTCTAGTGGCGGCACCCATGCGCCGCCGTAGTAGAGATGGGCTGGTTCTTGAAGAGAGAGCTTCGCGTCTAGTTTCAGATTTTCCATCTAAGGTATCCTCCCGGCTTGAGGCCCTAATAACTTAGACTTCTAAATAATGTCAATCAGAGAACCCGCCCGAGGGCCGATTGGACGCCAAGCAAGTGCGGCAAGTATGTTTCAATCGTCTGCTTCGGTGTCCAGCCGGCAGACGACAAACCGATATTGAGAGCAGCGACGGTCAAACCCTTGCGATCATTCAGCGGAACAGCGATTGACCGTAAACCCGTTTCCACTTCCTGGTCCACAAACGCATATCCGTCCTCTCTCGCAGCATCGATCCGGCACAAGGTCTGAACTGGGTCGAGTATTGAGAACTTGGTCCGCGGGGTAAGGTCCGAGCGTCTGACAAGCAGGTCAGCCTCTTCGCGAGGCAGCGCAGCCAACAGAACCCTTCCCATCGAGGTGCAATGGGCGGGGAGTCGTGACCCAGGCATGAGCCCGATGGACATCACACGTTTCTGCGCCGCGCGCGCGATATACACGATCTCGGTCTCATCGAGCAGTGCCACGGAACAGCTTTGACCAATTTGCTCGGAGAGTTGGTCAAGCCAAGGTTGGACAATCTGCGAGAGCGGTAGGGAAGCAAGTGCGGCCACTCCGAGCCGTAGGATGCGCGGGGTAAGAGTAAAAAACTTACCGTCATAGTCGGCGTAACCTTCGCGGTGGAGCGTCAACAGTACGCGTCGCGTAGCAGCGCGATCCAAGCCACTGGCGACGGCAGCTTCGGATATCGAAAGACGCGGGGATGTGGGTCCGAAGGCTTCGATCACTTTCAGCCCCTTGGCGAGCGAGGCGATGTAGTCGGTGGGATTGTTCAACATGCGAACGTTGATATACACATGTTGAAAAAAGATCAATATATGAACATTTTACTCGCTACGGCGGTAATCTAGGGATATTTCGAAGTGAATGTAAGGAGGATCCTGATGAACAAAACATCGCCCAGCCTCGCTGACGCGGTTGCGGATATCCCCGATGGCGTACAGGTTATGATCGGTGGCTTTGGAGGCTCCGGAGCCCCGATCGAACTGATCCACGCTTTAATCGACCGCTTTCGTGCCACCGGCAGCCCCAAGAATCTTACCGTGATAAACAATAACGCGGGAAACGGCGCGATCGGAATCGCCGCGATGATCAAAGCGGGGATGGTCAGGAAGATGATCTGCTCTTTCCCGCGCAGCTCCAACGCCGAGGCATTCAACGAAAAATACCTGGCAAGCGAAATCGAGCTCGAGTTGATCCCGCAGGGTACATTGGCCGAACGCATTCGCGCGCGCGGAGCAGGCATTCCCGCTTTTTATACGCCAACTTCTTTTGGTACCGAGCTTGCCGAAGGCAAGCCGACAGAGACGTTCGACGGCAAGATGTACGTGCAAGAGTTGTGGTTGAAGGCCGACTTCGCCCTGATCAAAGGCCATGATGGTGACGAGACCGGCAACCTTACCTATCGTTTGGCTGGCCGGAACTTCAATCCGTTGATGGCGATGGCTGCCGATCGCACGATTGCGCAGGTCTCCAACCTCCGCGCACCCGGCTCCATCGATCCTGAGGCGGTAGTTACCCCCGGAATCTTCGTCGACAAGATTGTCGAGGTTCCCGCGCCTCAACAAGAAGAAGTACTCGTGCGTAGGGGGGTGGTCTACTGATGTCCGGTTTCAATTTAATGGAAGACAAACTGACGAACGCGCAGATCGCGTGGCGTGCCGCTCAGGATATCGAAGATGGTTCCTATGTGAACCTCGGTATCGGATTTCCCGAGATGATCGCCAAGTTCCAGCCCGATGGCCGCGATGTAACCTATCATACCGAGAACGGCGTGCTGGGATTCGGAAAAGCCCCTGCGGAGGGACAGGAAGACTGGGATCTTATTAATGCGGGCAAAAAGGCGATTACATTGAAGCCCGGTGCATCCTTTTTCCATCATGCCGACAGCTTTTCGATGGTGCGCGGTGGCCACCTCGATCTGGCCGTTCTTGGCGCGTATCAGGTCGCCCAGAACGGCGATCTGGCGAACTGGCGCGTAGGCACCAAAGGCGTGCCGGCCGTGGGTGGAGCAATGGACCTTGTGCATGGGGCCAAGCGTGTGGCGGTTGTAACTGACCATGTAACCAAGGATGGCGGCCCGAAACTGGTCGAGGCCTGTACTTTCCCGCTGACAGGCGTCGGGTGCGTGACCCGCGTCTACACCTCTCTGGCCGTGATTGACATCGAAGATAGCAAATTCGTGCTTCGTGAAAAACTGCCGGGCATCACTTTGGACGCCTTGCAGGCGGTGACTGGCGCGACGTTGCACATTGTTGGCGAAGTTGCCGAACTCAATGTTCCCGAGGGAATCTCATGACTGACGTATACATATGCGACTACATCCGCACACCAATCGGCCGCTTTGGCGGTGCGCTTTCCTCCGTCCGCGCTGACGACCTTGCCGCGATTCCGCTTCGGGCCATTGCCGCGCGCAATCCGGGCCTCGACCTTGCCGCGATCGACGAGGTGATCTTCGGCTGCGCCAATCAGGCTGGCGAAGACAACCGCAACGTCGCCCGCATGGCGCTGCTTCTCGCAGGCTATCCCGAGACGGTGCCGGGTACGACGATGAACCGACTTTGCGGCTCGGGTATGGATGCGGTCATCACTGCAGCTCGGGCGATCAAATCCGGCGAGGCCGAGCTGCTTGTCGCCGGAGGGGTAGAGAGCATGTCGCGCGCGCCATTCGTGATGCCCAAGGCCACCTCCGCCTTCTCGCGGGCCAATGAGGTCCACGACACCACTATCGGCTGGCGTTTCGTTAACAAGCTGATGAAGGAAAAATATGGCGTCGACAGCATGCCCGAGACGGCAGAGAATGTGGCCGAAGATTTTGGCATCTCGCGCCCCGATCAGGATGCCTTCGCCTTGCGCTCGCAGCAGAAAGCGGCCAAAGCCCAAGTCAATGGCCGTTTGGCCCAGGAGATCGTGCCGGTTACGATCCCGCAGCGCAAAGGTGATCCTCTGGTCATCGACACCGACGAGCATCCGCGTTCCACGACTACATACGAAGGCCTGAAAAAGCTTCGGCCCTTCGTGAAAGCCGATGGCACTGTGACAGCGGGCAACGCCTCTGGCGTGAATGACGGGTCTGCCGCTTTGATCCTTTCGACGAAAGAAGCTGCCGAAAAGCATGGGCTTAAGCCGATCGCCAGAGTGCTCGGCGGGGCGACCGCCGGCGTGGCGCCGCGCATCATGGGCTTCGGCCCGGTTCCGGCCTCGAGAAAGCTTCTGGCGCGTCTTGGCCTGCGCCAAGAGGAGTTCGCAGTGATTGAGCTTAACGAAGCTTTCGCCTCGCAGGGCCTCGCCACGTTGCGTAATCTTGGGATTGCTGATGATGACGTGCGTGTGAACCCCAATGGCGGGGCAATCGCGTTGGGTCATCCGCTGGGCATGTCGGGTGCGCGGATTACTGGCACCGCGATGCTTGACCTCAAGCCTGGTGAGAAATCGCTATCCACCATGTGTATCGGTGTAGGACAGGGTATTGCTATTGCGCTAGAAGCCGTCTGACTGGCTCAACGACGGGCGCAATCCTCTTCAACCCGCCGGTGTAGAAGCCGCGCCAGCAGATCGGCATGGCTGTCTTCGTCGAACGTGAACTTGCGTGTCAGACCTACCGCCCCGGCCATGTAATCCGACTTTAGATCGAGCGCAGCAAGGCTGCCGCGCGCAATTTCCCGCGCCACGACGCCGCGCGAGATGAACCAGAGCATCTCAGAACCTTCGAGAAGCGTTTGCGCCGCCGGCAGGGCCACCGTCTCGAACACCGGTGTGAGATCGGATAACCCCATCGCGGCAAGGTATTGATCCACGCTCTGACGGATGATCGCGCCAGGGTTGGGCAGGATGAGGGGATAGCGTAGCAGAGCGTCGGTCACCGGCAGATCCAGCGCTGGATGTCCGGCGCGCGCCACCAGCAAGATCGGCTCGTCATAGAGATACTCGAAAGACAGGTGTCGCGTTGCCCTTAAATCGGCTCTGCCTCAATCTGTGTGGTGGAACGGTAGCATTCTCGCCCGCAACAATTCTGGACCGGCTCGGCCGTACATGGCGCGTTTGAGGGTCTTCAGGCGATTGATCTGACCTTCTGCTTGGCCGTTGCTCCAGGGCATCTCGATGGCGTTTTTGACGGCTTCGTAGTCCCGGTTCACTGTGCGGGCAAAGCGCACGATGGGCGCCAGGTCGGTTTCGATCGCGTCGTCGATCCATGCAGGGAGCGGGTCTGCCACGCGGCCGCGCAGGATACCATTGAACCGCATGGCGAGGCTGCGCATCGATACGAAGGCGGGAGAGCGGGTCTTGAGCGCATCGACTTTACGCGCCTGATCCGAGGTGAGCTTGCCGCGCGGTTTGATGCACAGCGCGGCCGCGATGACCGGGGAGATCGCGTGCCCCGTTTCCGGGTCCCGAACCGGCTCCAGGATCTTGTGTTCTACCTTGGGATCGCTCGCTTGCTGTTCGGCTCTGCGCCAACCCGCCAGCAGCCGCTGCAAATGCGACTGGCTCCCCTCGTAACCACGCTCTTGGATCAGACTGAAAAGGGCGCTGCCAGTTCGAATGCCCTCCTTCCAGCTTTGGCTCAGAACTCTTCAAAATACCATGGCGAACTCGGCTTCAAAGCGGCCCGCCTGCGGTCCGGTGGTGTTTCGAACTGCAGCCATTTCGCGATGCTGCGACGCGGAAACCCTGTTCGCCGCCCGATCTCGCTGCAGGAAAGTCCCTGATTTCGGAGCGCATGGATGGTGGTGAAAATCTCTTCCCGGGACGTCCTGTGCGCAAGGCGGGACTTCAGAAGGCTTCCGGCTGCGGTGATGTTGTCGGCGTCGGACAGCAGCGCCCTGCCGGTGGCACGGCCGTGAAGGTTCATCTGTTCCTCAATGGCCTGCCGCAGGTTTTGCACGATATGGAACCGGTCGGCGACCTGCTTTGCGTGCGGTGCCCCTTGCCGGGCAGCCTTGGCGTAGAGACCGCACCGATCTCTGCTGATCACTTCCACCTCGGGGTGTCGCTTTAGCCAGTTGGTGCAGGTGACGACATCTCGATCCTCGAGGATGTCGATGACCACGCGACGCTCCAGATCCACGATGATCGTGCCGTAGGTTTGCGATTTCCGCCAGCTCCAATCGTCGATCCCGATGATTGTCGGCGCCTCGGTGGTGCCTTGAGCACACCTTTTCAGCTGCCTGAGCACCGTGTCATCGCTGACCCCAAGGCCCAAACGATGCAACAACCGCTCCGCAGGCCGTCCGCCTGTCGCATGCCCAAGATGGCCGACAATCTCCCCTACACGCGAAGTACGACGTGCAAATGGACGCGCAATCGAGCTGATCTGGTCCGAGAAAGTCCGGCGCGGGCAAGCAGGCGCCAAACATCGCCAACGGCAAACTGCGAGATCAACCGTTACCGCGTCTCCATGCGCGGGATAATCCTGCAGCCACCGACGCCGCCAGCCATGACGTCGGCGTGAATGCAATCCACAGTCTGGGCAAATGCCGTTGGGTGCCAAGACGCCAGATACAATCCACCCGCCGGATTCACTTCGTTCAACGCTTTGAACTGCAACATCGCTGCCCGGCGACCAGTGCTTCTTCGAACTCACAACTATCCCTCCTGAATTTTCCAGTTTCAGGATAGTTGCGCCACACAAAGTGAGGCAGAGCCCTTAAACCTGAGACAGGGTTCGCAGCTTCGTGTGGCAAATATTGATGGATGATGATCGCGAAGACTTCGTTGCCGCTGGTGCTGAGGAGGCGCGCAGGGCGGCCGTTCTGCGTCCGCTTGTTCAGGCATATCTCAAAGGAACTGGCAGTCTGGAAAGTGGCATCAATGACGCCGTTTGGGAGCTTGGTGTCAGCAGGGCGACTGTCTGGCGCTGGATAAAGCGTCTGGCCGAAGAGGGTGGGCGCACCAGCGCGCTGGCTTCTCGGAAACGGGGCCGCCCGACTGGTACAACCTTGATATCCGGCAAGGTGGAAGCGGTGATCGAAGAACATCTTCGCCGTTATTTCTTACGGCGGGAACGCCCAAGCCTGTCGCGCATCGTGACAGAAATCCGAAGCGCGTGCTGGCAGCAGGGCTTGCAACCGCCGACACGTCGGACGGTTCAGCGCAGGCTGGATGCAATGGATGCCCGTGAAATTGCCAAGGCACGCGAAGGCGCAAAGGCGGCCCGCCAGAAATTTGCGCCGGTCGTAGGCGACAACAAGGCAAACCGGCCACTGGAGGTCGTGCAAATCGACCATACGCCTGCGGACATCATTCTCGTCGACAGTTTTGAACGCAAACCAATTGGGCGGCCTTGGGTCACGCTGGCGATCGACGTCGCAACGCGGATGGTGACCGGATATTACACCTCTCTCGAGGCACCTTCGCGTCTGTCGGTGGCGCTTTGCCTGACACAGGCTGTGGCCCCCAAGGCGGAACTTCTGGCGGAATTGGTGCGCAATGTTCCTTGGCCCGCGCAGGGTAAACCGCATAGCATCCACGTCGATAACGGGCGCGATTTCCGGTCGCATGCCTTTCGGTCGGCATGTGCAGAATGGGGGATCGATCTGGTCTATCGGCCGCCAGGCAGTCCTCATTTCGGAGGGCACATCGAACGATTGATCGGCACGATGATGGGGGCCGTGCACCTGTTGCCTGGAACAACGCAATCCTCGGTCGTGGCCAAGGGCGACTATGACGCCGAGGGCATGGCCACGATGACCTTAAGCGACTTCGATCGCTGGTTTGCTCTGGAAATCTGCCGCTACAACAACAGCATTCATTCAAGTCTTGGCTGCACGCCCGTTGCCAAATGGGAGGCGCTCTCAGAGCAAATGATGGGCGATATCCCCTTCGAGATTGAAGCCTTTCGGGTGAGCTTTCTGCCAAGTGAACTGCGCAAGGTCAGGCGTGACGGCATCCATCTGTTCCAGATACGGTACTGGTCCGATGCGCTTGCAGGCCACATCGGGCGCGGGGATGGAAAGGTGGTCGTCCGCTACGACCCTCGCGACCTCTCGGTGATCTGGGTCGAACTGGATAATGACCGATACGTCGAAGCTCGGTACCGAAACCTGGAAATTCCGCCTGTGTCGCTCTGGGAATATCGCGAAGCCATGAGGAATGCCCGTGCCCTTGGCAAGTCCGGGTCCAATGAGCTGGTCCTGGCTGAGCTGATCCGACAGCAACGCCAAATCGAGTCTGAAAGCCGGAGCCTGACGAGGGCCGAACGCCGATCCCGTGAAAGAAAAGGGACATTGGAGGGCGCCAACTCGGCCGTCTCAACAACCGAAGGGCTGCGCGCGATCGATACGGGTGATACATCGCGCCCATTGTTCAAGGTGGAGAGATGGTGAATTGAGGGCAGGAAAAACAGAGGAAGACGGTCGGATCACCCTCATTCAATCGGATATCTGGATTGGCTTTCCGCGGGCCGAACAAGTTCTGGACCGTTTGCAGTGTATGATCGAAGCGCCAAGGCAAACCCGTATGCCTGGCCTTCTTGTGCATGGCGCGTCCGGGATCGGAAAGACGATGATCGCCCGCAATCTTTCGCGCAGATATGCACCGGAATATGACCCAGCATCGGGAATTACGCGAACGCCGCTGTTACTGTTACAAGCACCACCAGCTCCCGACGAACGACGGTTCTATCTGCACATCCTGGCGACCGTCGGGGCACCGGCCACGGCACTGAGCGCGCGCGCTCAAAATGTGGCCTCCCTCGAAGTCCGTGTCGTCGCGCTCTTGCGCGACCTTGGCCTGCGGATGATCATGATCGACGAAGTCCACAACCTCTTGGCCGGGACCCACCGCGAACAGCGCCGCTTTCTCAATGTTCTGCGGTATCTCAGCAATGAACTCGAAGTGTCGCTGGTCTGCCTGGGGGTCAGCGAGGCCGTCGATGCCATCCGTGGTGATATCCAGCTTGCCAGGCGGCTGGACGAACATCACCTTCCAAACTGGCGCGACGACGCCGAGTTCTCGGACATGATCCAGACACTCATCGCGGCAATGCCCCTCGAGAAGAAATCCAATCTGAAGGTCAAGTCACTAAAGCAGATACTTGCGCTGACCGGCGGGGTGACCTCGCGCATCTTCGCCCTGATCAAGGATCTTTCCATCGACGCCATTGTCACAGGTGATGAATGCATCACCGATGACGCAATCGCAAAATGGACGCCGGTTTGGTCGCGCCATGCGAACCCCCATCGGCGGCTCGAGAAGTCCGGGGTGTGAAGCCGCACCCGCTGCCCAAGACTGTCGCGCCGCTGCCCGACGAGTTGTTGTCAGGTTGGTTGTCTAGGCTGGCGGCGGCCAACTACTGTGATGATGCGGAACTACTGGCTCATCTCAGAATCGATACCGCGCATGGCACCGCCTTGAACTTCAACGTCGACGCGGCTGCGGCGGCGAAGATTGCCAACGCCGCACGGATTGACCCAGATGTTGTGCGATCTTTGACCTTCCCAGCAATGACGACACGAGAAGCCTCGCTGACGGCCCAGATACCATTCCAGCATTGCCTGCAATGTTCCAGAGAGGGCCTTTCGCTCAAGCATTGGAGGCGAGCCTGGGCATTCGACTGCCAGGTTTGTGGGACGAGACTTGTGCCGACGCTCGGCAAGGCCAGTGGCGAACAGATGCCCGAAAAGCTGATAAATCGTGCGCGCAACGGCGCCGCGCGGCTTGAATACGCCGCGCGATTACGCAGCTCCAAGCAATTTCGGCGCGCAATGCGCGCGGTCACCTTTGCCATATCATTAAAGGCCTTCCGCGGAGATCCGTTATACGCTCTTCAGGGCCACAGGCTGGAAGTAAGGCTGTTTGGCCTTGCTGCAATTGATGCAGCCCAATCCCGTCCACTGGTCAAAGCGGCCATCTCAAGCTCCGGCATCGACGACTATGCAAGGGTTGCTCTATTGCGCGCCTTCGATAAGGAGCCACGTCTGCTTGCCGCGGTTGTTTACATCGCCCGGCAGCGCGCGAAAAGCATAGGCGCGATGGCAGTGGAATCTCATAATTAAGGGCTCTGCCTCACTTTGTGTGGCGCAACTATCCTGAAACTGGAAAATTCAGGAGGGATAGTTGTGAGTTCGAAGAAGCACTGGTCGCCGGGCAGCGATGTTGCAGTTCAAAGCGTTGAACGAAGTGAATCCGGCGGGTGGATTGTATCTGGCGTCTTGGCACCCAACGGCATTTGCCCAGACTGTGGATTGCATTCACGCCGACGTCATGGCTGGCGGCGTCGGTGGCTGCAGGATTATCCCGCGCATGGAGACGCGGTAACGGTTGATCTCGCAGTTTGCCGTTGGCGATGTTTGGCGCCTGCTTGCCCGCGCCGGACTTTCTCGGACCAGATCAGCTCGATTGCGCGTCCATTTGCACGTCGTACTTCGCGTGTAGGGGAGATTGTCGGCCATCTTGGGCATGCGACAGGCGGACGGCCTGCGGAGCGGTTGTTGCATCGTTTGGGCCTTGGGGTCAGCGATGACACGGTGCTCAGGCAGCTGAAAAGGTGTGCTCAAGGCACCACCGAGGCGCCGACAATCATCGGGATCGACGATTGGAGCTGGCGGAAATCGCAAACCTACGGCACGATCATCGTGGATCTGGAGCGTCGCGTGGTCATCGACATCCTCGAGGATCGAGATGTCGTCACCTGCACCAACTGGCTAAAGCGACACCCCGAGGTGGAAGTGATCAGCAGAGATCGGTGCGGTCTCTACGCCAAGGCTGCCCGGCAAGGGGCACCGCAGGCAAAGCAGGTCGCCGACCGGTTCCATATCGTGCAAAACCTGCGGCAGGCCATTGAGGAACAGATGAACCTTCACGGCCGTGCCACCGGCAGGGCGCTGCTGTCCGACGCCGACAACATCACCGCAGCCGGAAGCCTTCTGAAGTCCCGCCTTGCGCACAGGACGTCCCGGGAAGAGATTTTCACCACCATCCATGCGCTCCGAAATCAGGGACTTTCCTGCAGCGAGATCGGGCGGCGAACAGGGTTTCCGCGTCGCAGCATCGCGAAATGGCTGCAGTTCGAAACACCACCGGACCGCAGGCGGGCCGCTTTGAAGCCGAGTTCGCCATGGTATTTTGAAGAGTTCCTGAGCCAAAGCTGGAAGGAGGGCATTCGAACTGGCAGCGCCCTTTTCAGTCTGATCCAAGAGCGTGGTTACGAGGGGAGCCAGTCGCATTTGCAGCGGCTGCTGGCGGGTTGGCGCAGAGCCGAACAGCAAGCGAGCGATCCCAAGGTAGAACACAAGATCCTGGAGCCGGTTCGGGACCCGGAAACGGGGCACGCGATCTCCCCGGTCATCGCGGCCGCGCTGTGCATCAAACCGCGCGGCAAGCTCACCTCGGATCAGGCGCGTAAAGTCGATGCGCTCAAGACCCGCTCTCCCGCCTTCGTATCGATGCGCAGCCTCGCCATGCGGTTCAATGGTATCCTGCGCGGCCGCGTGGCAGACCCGCTCCCTGCATGGATCGACGACGCGATCGAAACCGACCTGGCGCCCATCGTGCGCTTTGCCCGCACAGTGAACCGGGACTACGAAGCCGTCAAAAACGCCATCGAGATGCCCTGGAGCAACGGCCAAGCAGAAGGTCAGATCAATCGCCTGAAGACCCTCAAACGCGCCATGTACGGCCGAGCCGGTCCAGAATTGTTGCGGGCGAGAATGCTACCGTTCCACCACACAGATTGAGGCAGAGCCGATTTAAGGGCAAGGCGACACCCACTTCCGAGAGAACCAGGAACGGTTGCCTGACCATGCTGCGGCTGCCATCCATGCGTTGATCTGCCAAGCGGAGGCGATTGCCGATCAGGCTGAGGCCCTGGAGAAACGGATCCTCGAGTGGCACCGGACGCACGAGACGAGCCGGCGACTGGCGACCATTCCCGGTATCGGACCGATCACCGCCAGCGCAATTGCTGCAAATGTTCCGGATCCGAGCCTGTTCCGCTCGGCACGACAGTTCGCGGCCTGGCTAGGCCTGACGCCACGGGCGAACTCAAGCAGTGGCAAGGATCGACAGACCGGGATCAGCAAGCAGGGTGATGGATATATCCGGCGACTGCTCGTTTCCGGCGCGACTGCGGTGCTTCGCTTTGCAAGGCAGGGCGATGCCGGCAAGGCTTGGATGCTTGGGCTTAAAGCACGCAAGCGACCGAAAGTCGTTGCGGTCGCGCTCGCCAACAAGACTGCCCGGATCGCTTGGGCGCTCCTGCGCCGCAACGAGATCTACGCGGCCCCTGTCTCCTGAGCGCGGAACCGCTGACGGAATGCGTGAAGCTGAGAAGAGATGACAAACCGGTCGAACCGGGGATCGGGACACCCCAGGGGGTCAAGGCGCAGAAAGCGCGCAATTTTGATTGGGACCCGATCCGCGGACTTCATCTGGGCCAGCGGCTAGACCGCACCACAAAGGCCGTAGACATGACTGCTTTCGGCATAGGCGCGTCAATTCCCAGCTTGCGCAGCAGGGGTCGTCCAGACATGGGAACACTTGCCCTCGCCAGAGATGCCCACTGCGCGTTGGCGACGGTCCACCAATGACTTGCGCCACCGGACCTGTGGGGGAACCGGCGCAGCGCCAGTTCCCCATCGGCTCATTCTGCCGGAACCCAGGGCCGGTTATAGGCTGCCACGCGCCAATCACCGTGTTCGATGAACCGGGGGGCGCTCCCGGTTTCCAGCGCCTCGGCTGCGGCGTTCAGCGCCTCGGGCGATGTCTCGGGCCAGGCGCCCGTTTCGATCCGTTCGACCAGGGTCTCGACGATGGCCGTGCTTTCGGCAGCCGTGAACTCGCAATGGCCCGTGCCCTGGACCAGCGACTGCCGATACAGATCGCCGGTACCCTGCTCCTGCACCAGCGCGCCGTAGCCTTCCATCAGCGTGTAGGGAATGGCCCAGTCGCCCAGCATGTGGATGCGGATCGCCGGAACCTGCAGATCGCCGGTCGTCGTGCGCCCGTCTGCGGCCCAGAAATCGCGCGCATAATCCGAGGCCGCGATGCGGGGGGCGGCGTCGATCCTGGCAATGTCGGCCTGAAGGTCCAAACCGGCCTGTTCGTAGAGCGCCTCAACCGTCCGCGCCATCGCGGGTGCGGCATTCTGGTAGAAGGCGGCATAGTCGACCCCCTCGTTCCCGGAAAGTTGCTGCCCCGATGCGGCGTTTTCGAACAGAAGCCGCGAGGTCCCGCCAACATTACCGCCGATGCGCAGCGCCGAGGCCACGATCATGTCGGCCATGGCGCCGGCATCCGCGGTGTCGGGTAGTTCGGTCCCCTCGACCATCCACGGCGACCACTGTCCGATGGCGAAGGCAAGCGCCAGCCGCGCGCGGCCCTCCGGGCTTTCGCCCGCCGTTTCGATGGCGGCCATCCAGGACGCACGGATCGCGTCAAGGCTGCGCTCGCCACCCGCTCCGGCATTGGGCAGGCCGACGATGGCGAGATCGCTGGCCGGACCGTGCCCAGCGGCCTCATAGCTTTCGCCCAGCAGGGTCTGCATGGCGAACCAGCCATCCAGGAAACTGCTCATGATCCAGACCGGCGTATGGGCGGCAAGCACGGCGGCACCGTCGATCCTGTCCGGGTAATCCTCGGCCGAAGCGAGGCTGTCGAGCCCTCCGCCAGAACAGCCGTATTGCAGCACCATGTCAGGAGCGCGCTCCAGGTCCGTGAAAATGTCCTGAACAGCTTGTAGATTCAGGATTTCACGCTGCGGATCGTATTGCCACAGGCGCAGCGGGTGCCGGGCGAGCCCGGCGAAGGCATAGCCACGACCGAGCAGGTCGTCATACCGCTGGACCGCTGACGCGACCGAAACGTTGCTGGCGAAATCCAGATCCCTGAGTAGTCGACCATTCCAGTTCTCGGGCACGCGGATCAGCCATGCCGTCCCGTCCGGCAGGGTTCCCGCATGTTCGTTGAAGGCGGGCTGCTCCTGCGCCGACGCGAGCGGGGCGAAGCCCGCGGTCAGAGCGAGGCAAAGCACCACCATTCCGGTCCGCGAACGCGGGCCGACCAAATTAGCTGTCCGTGACATGAATTTCCTCCAGTTTGATGCAGCGATGAAATCCGGCTCCTCTTCCGGGGAACCATCGCCGGGAAAAACATAGATAGCTAATTATTAGTGTCAAGGGCTCTGATGCACAAATCGGCTTAAGGCCGAGGTTCCCCTTTCCCCGGACGGACTTATCCCACAGCTTCCGTGACGGGTATTCCGAGCGCGGTGTAGCCGTTCAGGACGGCGATGCGGACCTGGAGTTCGGCGACCTGTCGATCGAAGTCCCGTGCCATGAGCCGCTGGCCCAGCAACTTGATACAATGCATCTTTGTCTCGACGCGGCTTCGGCGGTGGTATCCACTCCATCGTCGCCAGAGCGCGCGGCCCAGGTATTTCGCCGCGCGCAGGGCCTCATTTCGCGCCACGGCTCCGGCGGTGATCGTCTTCCAGGGCTTCGCGTTCTTGCGGGGCGGGATGACGGCATGGGCACCGCGATCTGCAATCGCATCGTGGCATTTGCGCGTGTCGTAGGCGCCATCAGCCGTAACGCTACCGATTTCCTGGTCCTGCGGGATTTGGTCGAGAAGGTGGGTAGGATGGGCGCATCACCGATGTGGCTCCCGGTGACTTCGACGGCCCGGATCTCCAACGTTTCTTCATCGATCCCAAGGTGGAGCTTGCGCCAGACGCGCCGTTTCGGGCCGCCATGCTTGCGTGCGTGCCACTCGCCTTCACCTTCGACCTTGATCCCGGTGCTGTCGATCAGCAGGTGCAACGGCCCCTTGGAGCCGCGGTAGGGGATGTTCACGGCCAAGGTCTTCTGGCGGCGAGATAGCGTGCTGAAGTCGGGCACCGTCCAGTTCAGGCCGACCAGCCGTAGCAGGCTCTCGACGAACCCGGTCGTCTGCCGGAGCGCCATGCCGAACAGCACTTTCATCGAGAGGCACGTCTGGATAGCGGCATCGCTGTAGGTCTGCTGGCGGCCACGCCTGCCTGTCGGCGCGGCATCCCAGCTCATCTCGGGGTCAAACCAGATCGTCAGCGAGCCCCGGCGCTTGACTGCTTCATTGTAGGCTGGCCAGTTCCTGGTCTTGTAGGTCGGGGGTATGGGTCTGCTCATGCAGCCTGACTAACAGACTGGATTCGCAAGGTGAAACCTTCACAGCATTTGCGCAACATGTATAACCGCCCCTTGCGCAAGAGGGTTTCTGGATCAGTTTCGCGCGGTGTCGGGTGCTGACATGTATCCGGCCTCTGTTGCGGCCATCATCACGCCGCGGGCCCGTATGGTGTTCGCAGGTCGGGTCCAGATCAAAGCCGCGTGCTCGATGGCACTCTGTTGCGCTCTGGTTCTCCCGATCCCGTCTCACGACCGTGCGCCAAACGTCTCCTTGCCCTCTTCCGCTCCGACGTCCTCGCGACCAGTGACGGCTTACGCCGCAGCGGTCGGAGACTGGTAGGCGCCGCCTCGGGCCATCAGCGCCCAGACGATCCGCGCCATTTTGTTCGCCAGCGCGACCCGCACCAGCATCGGCGGCTTGCGCGTCAGCATCTCGCCAAGCCATGTGCCCGGCCGGGCAGCGGCATGAACATGCCTGTCGCGTAGCCCTTAATTGGGCTCTGCCTCAATCTGTGTGGTGGAACGGTAGCATTCTCGCCCGCAACAATTCTGGACCGGCTCGGCCGTACATGGCGCGTTTGAGGGTCTTCAGGCGATTGATCTGACCTTCTGCTTGGCCGTTGCTCCAGGGCATCTCGATGGCGTTTTTGACGGCTTCGTAGTCCCGGTTCACTGTGCGGGCAAAGCGCACGATGGGCGCCAGGTCGGTTTCGATCGCGTCGTCGATCCATGCAGGGAGCGGGTCTGCCACGCGGCCGCGCAGGATACCATTGAACCGCATGGCGAGGCTGCGCATCGATACGAAGGCGGGAGAGCGGGTCTTGAGCGCATCGACTTTACGCGCCTGATCCGAGGTGAGCTTGCCGCGCGGTTTGATGCACAGCGCGGCCGCGATGACCGGGGAGATCGCGTGCCCCGTTTCCGGGTCCCGAACCGGCTCCAGGATCTTGTGTTCTACCTTGGGATCGCTCGCTTGCTGTTCGGCTCTGCGCCAACCCGCCAGCAGCCGCTGCAAATGCGACTGGCTCCCCTCGTAACCACGCTCTTGGATCAGACTGAAAAGGGCGCTGCCAGTTCGAATGCCCTCCTTCCAGCTTTGGCTCAGGAACTCTTCAAAATACCATGGCGAACTCGGCTTCAAAGCGGCCCGCCTGCGGTCCGGTGGTGTTTCGAACTGCAGCCATTTCGCGATGCTGCGACGCGGAAACCCTGTTCGCCGCCCGATCTCGCTGCAGGAAAGTCCCTGATTTCGGAGCGCATGGATGGTGGTGAAAATCTCTTCCCGGGACGTCCTGTGCGCAAGGCGGGACTTCAGAAGGCTTCCGGCTGCGGTGATGTTGTCGGCGTCGGACAGCAGCGCCCTGCCGGTGGCACGGCCGTGAAGGTTCATCTGTTCCTCAATGGCCTGCCGCAGGTTTTGCACGATATGGAACCGGTCGGCGACCTGCTTTGCCTGCGGTGCCCCTTGCCGGGCAGCCTTGGCGTAGAGACCGCACCGATCTCTGCTGATCACTTCCACCTCGGGGTGTCGCTTTAGCCAGTTGGTGCAGGTGACGACATCTCGATCCTCGAGGATGTCGATGACCACGCGACGCTCCAGATCCACGATGATCGTGCCGTAGGTTTGCGATTTCCGCCAGCTCCAATCGTCGATCCCGATGATTGTCGGCGCCTCGGTGGTGCCTTGAGCACACCTTTTCAGCTGCCTGAGCACCGTGTCATCGCTGACCCCAAGGCCCAAACGATGCAACAACCGCTCCGCAGGCCGTCCGCCTGTCGCATGCCCAAGATGGCCGACAATCTCCCCTACACGCGAAGTACGACGTGCAAATGGACGCGCAATCGAGCTGATCTGGTCCGAGAAAGTCCGGCGCGGGCAAGCAGGCGCCAAACATCGCCAACGGCAAACTGCGAGATCAACCGTTACCGCGTCTCCATGCGCGGGATAATCCTGCAGCCACCGACGCCGCCAGCCATGACGTCGGCGTGAATGCAATCCACAGTCTGGGCAAATGCCGTTGGGTGCCAAGACGCCAGATACAATCCACCCGCCGGATTCACTTCGTTCAACGCTTTGAACTGCAACATCGCTGCCCGGCGACCAGTGCTTCTTCGAACTCACAACTATCCCTCCTGAATTTTCCAGTTTCAGGATAGTTGCGCCACACAAAGTGAGGCAGAGCCCTTAATTGTGAGATGAGAAATCCAACGAAATCAACGGCCTTGCTTTGCCCTTAAATATGATATTTTGCCTTTAAATCGGGAGTGGACAGAACATGGGGGTCGTCGTCGGTGATCTGGCCTGTGCTAAGGTAAGCTCTTTGTATGGGGGGCTGCCATGGACGTACGGATTACAATCGAAACTACCTTCGACAACGGGGAGAAGCGCACTCATCAGCTTGACGGCATTTCTCGACCATACCGGGTGACCTGCCCAGACGGGATCGGGCTGCGCCTCGAGGATGGGAAAAGGATCCTCGAACAGATCCAGAGGGTAATCCTTTACGATCAGGTCGATGAGATCATTCGAGAAAGCCGCGTATGCCCGGATTGCGCCTCGGTTCGTGCCATTCATGACTATCGCACGCGCGATCTCGACACGCTCTTTGGGCGGGTTCGGGTCAAAGCCGCGCGCTTGCGCCGCTGTTCGTGTGATGCCAGGTCAGCGGCGATGCCCGGCGGACCTATTTCTCCGCTGGCCTATTTCTTTCCTGACCGGGCTACCCCGGAGCTGCAGCGGCTCCATGCGGAACTCGGGTCCCGGCATTCCTTTCGCGAAGCCGCGCGGCTGATGAAAAGCTTCCTCCCCTGCCATCCGCCCCATCACACCACGGTGCGTGACCGGTTGGGAAGAGTAGCCGCGGGGCTCGAGAAAAGTCGAAGGGCATCAGGCGATCCCGCTGAAGCACTTCCCAAAGGGGGTTTGACGGTTTTTCTGGACGGTGCGCATATCCGCTGTCGACCGGAGTATCAGCAGCGACACCTGGATCTTGTGGTCGGTAAGATTGAAAGTCGCAATATGTGCCGACGATTTGGCTTGGTCGCCAATGCGACGGCATCGCCAGGCAGCCGGATGCGAGAAGAGCTGTCAGACTTTGGATGGAAGCCGGGCCGTCTGTTGACGGTAATCTCTGATGGCGAGCTTGCTCTCCCGAACCTCATACGGAATGCCATGGGTGGCGACGGCCAGGTGAAGCATATCCTCGACTGGTGGCACATCTCGATGCGTATTCGACATGTCGAGGCCGCCGTTCAGGGTCTGGTCCAGATACCGGGATTCACTGGAATTCCGGTGCTGTTCCAGCGCCCCGCGAAAAGCCTTCGCTGGTGGCTGTGGCATGGCAGAGCACGGGTCGCGGAAACTTATCTGAAAGGGCTCATGCACGATTGCACCCGCCGGCATTGCCAACTTATTTGCACCCGGCTGAATGCGGCCTGCTCCGCGCCCGTCATGCGGTCATCTCGAGTGCGTAGCCGTTCCAAAGATCAAAGGCATCGGATCGGGCGTGGCGGTACGATGTGGCGGTAAGACGATAGCGGCGGGGACGGAAGAACATGTTGATCTGGTCATGTGCGTCCAGAAATCTCTGAGCCTGTCCGGGTGACTTGAACCGCCCCATGAGTTTCTCTCGCTTGCGGGTTGGCCGATGGGATCCTTCGATCCGGTTGTTCAAGCCCTTGTGCGCCCGATGATCAGCATTCGCCACGAGGTTGCGGATCGGCCTGATGTAACTGCGCAGCTTGTCGGTGATCACGACCCGCGGCGCGCCAAACCGGTCGATCAGCCGCTTCAAGAACCGGCTGGCGGCCTTTGCATTACGTTGCTTTTGCACGAGAATGTCGAGCACATTCCCATTCGCGTCGACTGCCCGCCAAAGCCAGAACTTCACGCCATTGATCGGAACAACGACTTCATCCAAGTGCCATTTGTCACTGGCGCCCGGCCTGTCGCGCTTGATGCAATCGGCGAAATGGCGGCCAAACCGGTTCACCCAGTTCCGGACGGTTTCCCGGCTGACCATCACGCCGCGTTCGGCCAGCAGATCCTCGACATCTGCCGTGCTCAGCGCAAACCGATGGTAAGCCCAGACGGCATAGGAGATGATCTCGCGGGGAAAACGAAAGCCCTTCAGGCGTCGAATTGTCGGCACGGTTTTCATGATGACCGCCTATCCCGACGGAACCCCGTGATCAACTTGGCAATGCCCCTGCATTACATCCCCGTTCTGGCCCGCAAACCCGGCGCCCTTCGCAACGGGGCGCCCTTCAGGGAATGGGAGCTGCCGGTGCCAATCCGCCGCGTGTGGCGCAAGCTGGAACGCCAGCCGGGCGGTGACCGGCAGATGGTCGACATCCTGAGCGCCGTGCTGACCGACGGGATTGATGCGGTCGAGGCGGCCTGCGCCGAAGCCCTGTCGCACAATGTCCATTCCGCAGGCGTCGTGCTGAACATCCTGGCCCGGCACCGCGAGCCGCCACCACCCCTGACAATCACCACCCCGGATGCGCTGAAGCTGGCCTGCGAGCCCATTGCCGACTGCAACCGATATGACAGCCTGAGGAGAACACAGAATGGAAAGATCCGAGGTAATCGACGCGATGGGAAAGCTGAGGCTCTACGGAATGAGGGCCGCCTATGACGAGGTCCTGACCACCGCCGTCAAACGCCAGCACGAGCCGCAACAGATCATTGGTGACCTGCTGACCGCCGAGATCAGGGAGAAGCAGGCCCGGTCAGTCAAATACCAAATGACCATCGCCAAGTTGCCGCTCGCCAAGGAACTGGAGGAGTTCGACTTCGAGGCCGCCGAGGTTAACGAGACCCTGATCCGCGACCTGGCCAACGGCGACTTCCTCGACCATCAGCGCAACCTCGTCCTGATCGGCGGCACAGGCACCGGCAAAACCCATCTTGCCGTCAGCATCGCCCGGACCTGTATCCGGGCAGGGCGCCGGGGCCGGTTCTTCAACGTGGTCGACCTGGTGAACAAGCTCGATGCCGAAGCCCGCGCCGAGCGCCAGGGCCGGACCGCCGACCTGATCTCCCGCCTCGACTTCCTGATCCTGGACGAGCTCGGCTATCTGCCCTTCGCCCAGACCGGCGGCCAATTGCTGTTCCACCTGATCAGCAAACTCTACGAACGCACATCCATCATCGTCACCACCAACCTGGCCTTCGGCGAATGGCCCAGCGTCTTCGGCGATGCCAAGATGACCACCGCACTGCTCGACCGGCTCACCCACCATTGCGAAATCGTCGAAACCGGTAACGAAAGCTGGCGCTTCAAGAACCGCGCATAGCGCCAACCCGAAACCCCGCAGGCCCGCCGCCGCTGCGCTATGTGAGGGCTACGCAGCGCCGGGCCTGCTCACCACCAAGGGGGTCAATATTGGATGCCGATAGGGGGTCAAACTTCAATGCCGATTGACACCGCGATGTACAATCTGTGCCTGCTCGACCCCGATTTCCGTTCCTTTGATCTGGACTGCTGGAGGGTGGCCGGTTTCGGCGGTGCGCCTATGCCGCAATCCACAATTGCGGCGCTGGCAAGGGACCTGCCGAACATGGTGCTGCACAATGTCTACGGGTCGACCGAAACCACATCGCCGGTCACCATCATGCCGGGCGGCCAGATCGCAGAACATGCCGATACTGTGGGACAGGTGCTGCCCCTTGCTGACATCATCGTGGTCGACGACGCTGGTCGTGAAGTGGCCCCCGGCGAAAGCGGAGAGCTTCTGATCGGAGGACCGATGGTGGTGCCGGGATACTGGGAGAACCCGGAAGGCAATGCCAAGGGGTTCACCGGCGGATACTGGGTGTCGGGCGACATCGGTTCAAAAGACGAGAATGGCTTCGTCCGCGTCTTCGACCGCAAGAAGGACATGATCAACCGCGCGGGCTTCAAGGTCTACTGTATCGAGGTCGAGGACGTGCTGGCGTCGCATTCCTTGGTCGTTGAAGCGGCAGTGGTGGGCGTCCCTGACGACGTGTTGGGCGAGCGGGTGCACGCCTACATTTTCCTGGATGGAAATCAGGTGGACGCGGACGAGATCAAAAATTATTGTTCTGCCCGACTATCCGACTATAAGGTTCCCGACCTCGTGACCTTTCTGGATGGGCCATTGCCGCGCAATGCGAACGGCAAGGTCTTGAAGAACGTGCTGCGGGACATCAAGACGGCCTGACACCTTGCGGTGATCAAGGTCGGCGCGGTGCGCGGAACTATGGGAGCACAATGGTTCAAGACCTAAAAATCGAGGCGTTGTCGGCGCCGCCGGCCTATCAGGTCGTGTCGCGCGAGATCCGCAAACTCATCCTGTCGGGCAGTCTCCAACCGGGTGAGCCCTTTCCGTCGGAGCTCAGTCTTGCCGAGAAACTTGGGGTCAACAGGTCCACCGTGCGCGAGGGGATCCGTCAGCTCGAAGCCGACGGGCTGGTCCGGCGTTCGGGACGCCGGCGACTTTTCGTGTCGATCCCGGACACGTCGCAGATCGCGCCGCGCGCCACCGATGCCATGGTCCTGTCACGCATTACGTTCCTCGAACTCTGGGAGGTGTGTCGTGAGGTCGAACCGCTTTCGGCGAGACTGGCGGCAATCCACCGGACAGAAGATCAATTGGTTCCGCTGCGGGCAAACCTGATCGAATTCCGGGATGCGATGGAAACAGGACGGGCGGATTACGAGATCGACCTCGCGTTTCACGCATTGATTGCGGAGGCGAGCAACAATGTCGCGCTTCTACTGACCCGTTTCCCGATCGGGCAGTTGCTTTTTCCGGCCTCGCGGCACCTCAAACCGGTGCTCGAGCAGGCCCGGCCGCGCGAGATGGCAGCGCATGAAAAGATCTTCGACGCCGTCGAGCGGCAGGATCCGGACGAGGCCGAGCTTTGGATGGCGCGGCACGTCGCGGACCTCAAACGTGGTTGGGACCTCGTCGGCTTGCCCTACGATTTCGAGATCAATCCCTTCGTCTCCACATAATGACACGATAGGCATTCCAAGCGTGCCCTAGATTACGAAAAAGCCGGCGCGGGGAGGTCTCGCGCCGGTCGTCATCCGATGTGTCTGTCGGTCGCCTGAATTCCTACTGGCGATGCTGATCCGGTAGTCTGTCTTGCTGACGCGCAACGTCGAGCTCCTGTCAGGCTAGGGGCGGGGTCCACCCAGGTGGGCAGACCCCGCGAGGGGTCATTGGCTCGGCGTCCAGGGACGGTTGTACGCCCCAACGCGCCAGTCGCCAAATTCGACGAAGCGGGGATCGGATCCCGTCTCCAGCGCGGCCGCGGCCGTGTTGAGTGCCTCGGGCGTGACCTCCGGCCAGGTGCCGGTTTCGATCCGTTCGGCCAGAATTTCAACGATCACGCTGCTTTCTGCGGCCGTGAAGTCGCAGTGCCCGGTCCCCTGAACGAGGGCCTGCCGATAGAGGTCGGTGGTGCCGGTTTGTTCGACCAGCGCCTCGTACCCCTGCATCAGCGAATAGGGGATGGCCCAGTCTCCCAGCATGTGGATCCGGATGGCGGGAACTTCGAGCTCTCCGGTCGTGGTGCGTCCGTCCCCGGCCCAGAAGTCGAGCGCATAGTCCGACGCCGCAATCCGGGGTTCGGCGTCAACCGTCGCAAGATCGGCCTGAAGGTCCAACTCGGCTTCGGCATAAAGCGCCTCGACCAGCTGTTTCATCGCCGGCGCGGCGTTGGCGTAGAACGCAGCGTAATCGACGCCTTCGTTGCCGGACAACTGCTGACCCGATGCCGCATTTTCGAAGTACAGCCGCGCAGTGCCGCCGACATGGCCTGCAATGCGCATCGCCGATTTCACCACCATATCAGCCATCGCGGCGGTATCGGACGTGTCGGGCAGGTCAGTGCCTTCCACCATCCAGGGCGACCACTGACCAATGGCAAAGGCCAAGGCCAGGCGGGCGCGACCTTCGGGCGTCTTGCCCGCATTTTCGATAGCGCTCTTCCACGACGCCCGGATGGCGTCGAGGTTACGATCGCCGCCCGCGCCTGCGTTCTCCAGACCGCCGCCCGCGCCTGCGTTCGGCAGACCGGCCACCGTCAGATCCGAGGCCTGGCCCAGGCCCTGTGCCACGAAATCTTCCGCCAGCAGCGCCCGCATCGCGAACCAACCGTCCAGAAAACTGTTCATGATCCAGACCGGTGTATGGGCCGCAAGCACCACCGAGCCGTCAATCTTGTCGGGGTAATCTTCGGCCGAGGCGAGGCTGTCCAGACCGCCGCCGGAGCATCCGTATTGCATCACCATGTCGGGCTCGCTTTCGAGCTGGGTGAAGGTGTCCTGAACGGTCTGGAGGTTCAGGATCTCGCGCTGCGGATCGTATTGCCAGAACCGGAGGCGATGGCGCTCCAGACCGGCAAAGGCATAGCCGCGCGCCAGCAGATCTTCATAACGGGGCGCGTAGGCCGGGGCATGGATGAAGCTGGCGAAATCGAGATCGCGCAACAGGCGGCCGTTCCAGTTCTCCGGGACGCGGATGAGCCAGGAAGTGCCGTCGGGCAGAACGCCGCTATGCTCGCGGAATGGGGTTTTGTCCTGTGCCGAGACAGGGGCTGCAAGGCTGGCCGCAAGCGCTAGGCAAAGCATCTTCTGCCCCGCCCGATATGAAAATCGAAACATGGTTCTCCTCCAGGTTGTGTTTTGGATGGCGCAGAGCTCCTCTCGTCCCGCCATCCTGTCAATAAACGTAGATGGCTAAATTTATGAGTGTCAAGTTCATATTTGCGTAAGGTCAAAGCGTTTTTTTTTTCGAAATTGCGCCAATGCACAACTGCTGATCGGCTCCGGACGTCAGACACAAGATTTTAGGGCCGTTGCCAAAGCGGAACAGCTGAAAAGTCGCGACGCTGATCTCTTTGATTAATCAGCGTTTATGGTTACTCTACCCTTCGAATAATACAGCGAACTCCTCACGCAGCTCACGCTTCAGGATCTTCCCGCTCGCATTCTTCGGAAGGCTGTCCCGCAGGGCGATGTGCTTGGGTGTCTTGAATACGCTGAGCGCGCCGCGGCAGTAATCGGTAACCTCTTCGGCGGTCACATTCTGCCCTGGTTTTGGCACCACGACGGCGACGACGGCTTCGATCCACTTCGGATGCGGAACGCCGAAGACAGCAACCTCTGCAACCTTGGGATGTCGAAATATGGTCTCCTCGACCTCGCGGCTCGCGACGTTCTCTCCGCCGGTCTTGATCATGTCCTTCTTGCGGTCGACGACGTAAAGATACCCATCCTCGTCGAACCGTCCGAGGTCGCCACTGTGGAACCAGCCGTTGCGGAACGCCTCTGCCGTCTTATCGGGGTCGTTATAGTAGCAAAGCGTAAGGTGGGGGCTTCTGTGCACGATCTCGCCAACTTCCCCGACCGGGACCTCATCGTCCTGATCGTTGACCACACGCGTCTCGACATTCAGGCCCGGACGGCCCGCGGATCCTAGTTTGGTCAGCTGTTCTTCCGGTCTGAGGATTGTCGCGCAGGGCGCCATTTCGGTCTGGCCATAGAAATTGTAGAGCCGCATGTTCGGCAGTCGCGCCGACAATTCCTCGATGATGGCGGTCGGCATGATAGAGGCGCCGTAATAGCCCTGACGCAGGCTCGACAGGTCGTGCTTGTCAAACTCGGGATGGCGCAGCAGCAGGATCCAGACCGTGGGCGGACAGAAAAGCTTGGTCACCTTTTCCGCCTCGATAGCGGCGAACATGGCCGCCGGGTCGGCCCCATCATGCAGGATGCTGGTCGCGCCGAGGTAGAGGTCGGGGGTCAGGAAGCAATCCAGTTGGGCGCAATGAAAGAGCGGAAGGCAGTGAAGTTCGACAGTGTCCGGCTGCATCTCTCCATCCACGATGACGGTGACGTACTGATCGAGCAGCGCGGAAGTGCTCATCATCGCGCCCTTAGGCCGGGATTCCGTGCCGCTGGTGTACATCATCTGGATCGGGTCGTCGGGCTGGACATCTGTCCAAGGCTCGGAGGCATCGGCACAGGCAAAAAGGTCTTCGACCGGGCTCCACCGGTCGGACACCGCTCCGCCCCCATGCGCGATAGAGAGCAGAATGTCGGGGCCGCCCCCGATCCGGTCCAGCGCCTCCTCCGCGACCGGGCAGAGCGTATCTTGGCAGATCAGGCCACGGGCCCCAGAGTGATCCAGAATGTAGGCGACATCCTCGGCGTTCAGCATGAAGTTGACGGGCGTTGCGATGGCCCCGATCTTTGCGAGCGCAAAGCGGACGATGACGAACGCACGGCTGTTGCGTGACAGGATGGCAACCCTTTCCCCCTTCGATATGCCAAGCGATATCAGTGCATTCGCAGTCCGGTTCACCACGTCGTTCAGATCGGCGAATGTGTCCCGGTGCTCGCGGAAGGCGAGGGCGAGCCGGTCTGGATACCGGGCCGCGCTTCGCCGCAGCAGATCGCCCAGCTGCTGGCTGCGTGCCCTTTGCTGCTCTGCGCCGGTCTGAATCTCGAGACCTGTGTTCATGGTTTTGCCCTCCCTGTCACGGTCGCCATGCGGGCAACCCTCCTGAAAATCTCTGTGTCGCTTTGATGCCCTGTCCGCCTCGGAATGTTGCGACTATTGCGTTAGGCTTGGCCGGTGGTTGAGCCGGCCATGCCCTTGAATGCCAACCGCACGCTTGTACGACCGGCAAGTGCAGGGCGCCCGAATTATTGCCGAAGCGATGTCAATGTGGTCACCAGGCTCTTGCTGGTTTCGTCAGTGATCTCTGACGCGAGTTCGGCAAAGACCGGGTCCCAGGCCGGGGCGAGACGTTGGCGATTCTCTTCGGTCACGCGATAGAGGTTGGCCGTTGTTTCAACCTGTGTCAGCGCGGTCTCGTTGATGGTGCGCAGGCCTTTCGTTCCACTCAATGTTGTTTCGGAGGACACGCGTTCGACGGTTGCCCGCTGCTCTTCGCTCAGCGCATCCCAGACATCCATTCCGACAACGGTAATCAAGGCATTGCCGGTCAGCTGGTAGCCCGAGAAATACGGCGCGACCTCGTACATTGAACTTGCAAGGTAGATCGTTGGAACGGTCAGCGAACAGTCGACGGTTCCAGTCTGAAGTGCGGTGTAGACGTCAGAGGCCGGCAGGGCGACTGGGCTGCCGCCAAGGATCTCGACCTGCTTGGCCTGCCAGCGTCCGGCTGCTCGGATCTTCTTTCCCGCCCAGTCGTCTATGGTTTCGACAAAGGCGTCGCGACAGGCCAGCACGCCGCTGCCCACAGCGTCGAGCGCTTCGGGGATCGAGACCAAACCACCATTGAAAGCGGCCTCGAACTGCACCTCTCCGCCGGTGGCCTCGGCCAGGGTCTCAGCCCATGTCACCCCGATCTGCGAGAATTCGTTCGCGGCATTGAAGGGGAGCGAGTAGGGATGTTCTTCGGCGATCGCCCCCGTCGCGAGACACAGCGCACTTGCCGATATGACTGCAAATTTCTTCATGTGTTTTCCTCCCTGGTTGGTGCGGGCTGATTGCCGCGCACTTGTATCAGCGAGCGCGTCTGCCTCCTCCGACAGGCGCGCAGGCCTTCGGCCCCGCGTGTTGTCAAACCGATGCAGGACCGGCAGAGTCTGACGCCCTGAACCGGACGCCGGACAGCGCTTCCTTCTTCACGCGATTGCGGAAGGCTTCGATGGTGTCGGGCCAGTGAGTGAACACCTTGCCGGTGCCGCCGACCCGGTAGTAGGACACGCAGTTCCCCTGAACGAGGACGCTGGCATCGGCCCTGGCCTGGATATCGTCGTTGAAGGCGGCATAAGCCGCTTCGTCGACCTCGAGGATGTCTGCACCGCGATCTTCGGCCTGCTTCATTGCATCAAGGATGAAACGGGTCTGCGCCTCGACCATGTCGGTGACCGACGCGCCGCCGCCGTTCGGGCCGCAGATCATGAAGAAGTTAGGAAACCCTTCGACCATGGACCCGAAATAGGCGTGCGGGACCTCCTGCCATTCCTGCGCGAGGACACGGCCTTGGCTGCCGGTGATGGTCAGGTCGCCCATCATCCCGGCTGGATCGAAACCGGTGGCCCAGATCACGACATCGACCGGGTAACGCTCGCCGTCCACATCGACGATCGCGTCCTCCGAAAGGCCGGACACACCGCGTCCGATCAATTCGACGTTGTCGCGTTCGAAAGCCGGGTAATAGTCGGTGCTGAAGAGTGGTCGCTTGCACCCGAACCGGTATTTCGGCGCCAGCACCTCGCGGGCATGCGGATCCTTGACCTGTTCGTCAAACAGCTTGCGCCAAGCCGCTTCCTGTTCCGCGATCACGGCGCCGTTCATCGGAAACCGGGACTTGGCGATCACTTCGAAACGGTCGAACCATTCCTTGCGCCGTTCCAGTTGCTGACTGGCAAACTCTTCGCTGTCGCGATCGATATCCGCAAAAGAGATGTCCGGACGCGGCATGACATAGGAGGGGGTACGCACAAAAACATAAAGCTTTTCAGCATGTTTCGCCGCATAGGGCACCACCTGGATTGAGGTCGCACCGCCACCGACGACGGCCACCCGCTTGCCGTCGAGGTCAATATCGTCGTTCCAGAAAGAGGTATGGATGGACTGGCCCTCGAACCCGTCGAGGCCCTTGATCTCAGGCAGGGTCGGCTGCGAGAGGAGGCCACCGGACCAGATCAGCATCCGTGCGGCCCAAGTCCGGCCATCGCGACTCGTCACGCGCCAGCATCCGGCGTCATCGTTCCAGGTGGCCTGACTGATGCGAGTGTTGAACACCGTCTTGCGGGTCACGCCATACCGGTCGGCGAGGTCGCGGAGATAGGCTAGTATTTCGCTGCCTGGCGCGAAATTGGTCGACCAACTGGTGCCGGGGTAGAAGCTGTAGGCGTAAAGGTCGATCGGCGTGTCGCAGGCGATATTGGGATATCGGTGCTGCCGCCAGACGCCGCCCACGCTATCTGCGGCCTCGATGACGGCGATGTTGTCGTATCCGCTTTCGATCAATTGCGCAGCCGTTCCGACGCCGCCTAGTCCTGCGCCAATGATGAGCACGTCCAGCAAGGTGTCGTCGCTCATGATCCGACCCTCTCATGTCCGTTTTGGAAACCGGTGTCGGGGCGTACCGTGTCGTCCTGCATGCTATTCCTCCCTATTCGGCGCGGTTCGGCGTCTTCAGGCCAGGTCATTCCGTTCATCCGGACGACGGTGCCGAAAGTCCGATCCGGGCGGGACAGTCAGGCCCTGGGGCCTGACATCCAGATTTCACCTTAAGATTGCGGGCCGATCTCCTCCTCCGGCCGGTGCAATCGGGCGGCGTCGGGACTAGCGGCCGTAGTATGCCGTGAAGGTGGTCGACGCGATCTTGTTCTGATGAACCATGAAGCCGACCATCGCGGCCGAGGCCTGATCGTCGAGCGGCAGAGCTTCAACGCTCAGGGCGTGTAATGTGAATACATAGCGGTGCGGCTTGTCGCCCGGTGGCGGAACCGGACCGCCGTAGATCGGGGCGCCCCAGTCAGATCGGCCCTGAACAGTCGGCATCGGAAGGTCGCCGGTCGCTGCGGCGTTTTCCGGAATGCTGGTTGTCCCGGCGGGGATGTTGAAGAGGATCCAGTGCCAGAACCCGCTGCCGGTCGGGGCGTCGGGATCGTACATCGTGAGGGCAAAGCTTTTGGTCCCATCGGGCGCCCCGCTCCATTCCAAGCCGGGCGACTTGTTGTCGCCGGTGCAGCCCCAGTCATTGAAGACGAAGGTTTCGGGGATCGTTTCGTTTTCAGGAATGCCTACGACATTTATCTTGAAGGTGCTCGCTGTCGCGTCTGCCATGGTATACTCCATTGTTTGCTGGCTTAGGTTTGGTCTGTTCAGGGGATCAGGACGACCTTCCCGAACGGGCGGTTATCTTCGACATGGCGATGCGCCGCGGCAGCTTCGCTCAGTCGGAAAGTCTTTTCCACGGGCATCACGAGTTCTCCGGCGGCGACATCCGAAAGCAGGCCCGAAATCATTTGTCCGATTTCGGGAAGGTGCATGACTTTGCCGAAGATGAAGCCTGTGACCGTGACCGCGGATTGTCGGATCGCGGCAGGGTCAAGCGTGGGTTGAACGCCGCTTGCCATGCCGACCATGACCAACCGACCCCGGGGGCGAATGGCGGCAAATAAGTCGGAAAACTTGGGGCCACCGACAAGGTCGATCGCTAGATCGACACCATATCCCCGGGTCGCCGCCAGAGTTTCGGCCCTGATGTCGCCCGTCCTGCCGTCGATACCGATATCGAGACCGAGCGTCTTGAGGGCGGCGATCTTCTCGGGTGAAGAAGCGGTGCCGATCACCCGGGCGCCGGCCCGCTTGGCGATCTGGACGAGAGCGATACCCACCCCTCCGGAGGCGCCGTGGATCAGTAAAGTTTCACCCGATCTCAACTGTCCGTATTCGAAGAGCGCCTGATGCGCCGTTCCGAAAGCAACCGGCACTGTTGACATCGCCTTCAGATCGGTACCGGCGGGGTGTGAACCGGCATGCAAGATTGACCCCTGTATTGGGGTAATCGGCGTCCAAAAGTGACCCCCCTGATATTTCTGTTCAGAAGCTTCCTCAAAGGATTGAGGGAGCGATTTGGGGATGTTGGTTGTGGAGACGATTGCGAAGATCAGGCGGGCGCATTTCATCCAGGGGAAGTCGATCAAGCAGATCTGCCGGGAGCTGCGGGTATCACGGAACACGGTGCGGAAGGTGGTGCGGTCCGGGGCAACCGAGTTCAGCTATGACCGTTCCACGCAGCCCCGCCCCAAGATCGACCCGTGGCGGTCCGATCTGGATGAGATGCTGGCTGAGAATGACCGGCAACCCAAACGCCAGCGGCTGACACTGGTTCGGATTTACGAAGAGCTGCGCAACCGGGGTTATGACGGCAGCTATGATGCGGTGCGGCGCTATGCGGCGAGTTGGTCGAAGGCGACCCGGGAAGCTTCCGCCGCTGCCTACGTGCCGCTGAGCTTCGACCCGGGCGAAGCCTATCAGTTCGACTGGAGCCATGAGGTTGTCCTGATTGACGGCGTGACCACGACGGTGAAGGTTGCGCATGTGCGCCTGAGCCACAGCCGGATGCCGTTTGTGCGGGCCTATCCCAGAGAGACACAGGAGATGGTGTTCGACGCCCACGACAAGGCGTTTGCCTTCTTCGGTGGGGCCTGTGCGCGGGGCATCTACGACAATATGAAGACCGCCGTTGACGCGATCTTCATTGGCAAGGATCGGGCCTATAACCGGCGGTTCCAGCAGATGTGCGGCCATTACCTGGTCGACCCGGTGGCCTGTACCCCGGCCTCGGGCTGGGAGAAAGGCCAAGTCGAGAACCAGGTCGGCGTGATCCGCCGGCGCTTCTTCGTGCCGCGTCCGAAGTTCAAATCCTATGCCGAGTTGAACGCCTGGCTGGAGGATCGCTGCCTGGCCTATGCCAAGGCGAACAAACATCCAGAGTTGCGCGACAAGACGATCTGGGAGGTGTTCGAGGACGAGCGCCCGAGCCTTGTGCCTTACGTCGGCCCTTTCGATGGATTCCATGCAGTTCCCGCATCGGTGTCCAAGACCTGCCTCGTGCGGTTCGACAAGAACCGCTACTCGGTCGATGCCCGGGCGGTCGGGCGGCCGGTGGAGATCAGGGCCTATGCCGCCCGGCTGGAATGCTGGCAGGATGGGCAAATCGTTGGCCAGCATGAGCGGGCCTTCGGGCGGGACAAAACCATCTTCGATCCCCTGCATTACATCCCCGTTCTGGCCCGCAAACCCGGCGCCCTTCGCAACGGGGCGCCCTTCAGGGAATGGGAGCTGCCGGTGCCAATCCGCCGCGTGTGGCGCAAGCTGGAACGCCAGCCGGGCGGTGACCGGCAGATGGTCGACATCCTGAGCGCCGTGCTGACCGACGGGATTGATGCGGTCGAGGCGGCCTGCGCCGAAGCCCTGTCGCACAATGTCCATTCCGCAGGCGTCGTGCTGAACATCCTGGCCCGGCACCGCGAGCCGCCACCACCCCTGACAATCACCACCCCGGATGCGCTGAAGCTGGCCTGCGAGCCCATTGCCGACTGCAACCGATATGACAGCCTGAGGAGAACACAGAATGGAAAGATCCGAGGTAATCGACGCGATGGGAAAGCTGAGGCTCTACGGAATGAGGGCCGCCTATGACGAGGTCCTGACCACCGCCGTCAAACGCCAGCACGAGCCGCAACAGATCATTGGTGACCTGCTGACCGCCGAGATCAGGGAGAAGCAGGCCCGGTCAGTCAAATACCAAATGACCATCGCCAAGTTGCCGCTCGCCAAGGAACTGGAGGAGTTCGACTTCGAGGCCGCCGAGGTTAACGAGACCCTGATCCGCGACCTGGCCAACGGCGACTTCCTCGACCATCAGCGCAACCTCGTCCTGATCGGCGGCACAGGCACCGGCAAAACCCATCTTGCCGTCAGCATCGCCCGGACCTGTATCCGGGCAGGGCGCCGGGGCCGGTTCTTCAACGTGGTCGACCTGGTGAACAAGCTCGATGCCGAAGCCCGCGCCGAGCGCCAGGGCCGGACCGCCGACCTGATCTCCCGCCTCGACTTCCTGATCCTGGACGAGCTCGGCTATCTGCCCTTCGCCCAGACCGGCGGCCAATTGCTGTTCCACCTGATCAGCAAACTCTACGAACGCACATCCATCATCGTCACCACCAACCTGGCCTTCGGCGAATGGCCCAGCGTCTTCGGCGATGCCAAGATGACCACCGCACTGCTCGACCGGCTCACCCACCATTGCGAAATCGTCGAAACCGGTAACGAAAGCTGGCGCTTCAAGAACCGCGCATAGCGCCAACCCGAAACCCCGCAGGCCCGCCGCCGCTGCGCTATGTGAGGGCTACGCAGCGCCGGGCCTGCTCACCACCAAGGGGGTCAATATTGGATGCCGATAGGGGGTCAAACTTCAATGCCGATTGACAAAGTCCAGGGACCACCGCGCATTGGGTTGTCCCGCGATCGGCATCGGCGTCCTCGTCCCACGTGCGCGCTTGCGACCGCGCCGCCTTTTCACGGACAGCCCTTCCTCGCGGTAGATGCGATACAGCTCTTGTGGTTCATGGTCATGCCCTTGCGCTCCAGCAGCAAGCCGATCCGGCGGTAACCGAACCTGCGCCGCTTACCGGCGATCTCCTGCATCTCCTTGCGTATCTCGGCATAGTCCGGCGGGCGTTCACGCCGAACTGTTTTGGGATCGACACCGACCAGCCGACACGCCCGGCGCTGCGAGATCTCATGATCCCGCATCACCCGGAGCGCTGCCTCTCACCGCTTGATCAATGTCGTCAGTTCTTTCCCAAAAGATCTTTCAACACGACATTATCCAGCATGGTGTCCGCCAGCAGGCGTTTGAGCTTGGCGTTCTCATCCTCAAGCGCTTTCAGCCTTGCAGCCTCGGACACTTCCATCCCGCCATACTTGGCCTTCAGTTTGTAGAACGTAGCGGTGCTCAGGCCATGCCTGCGGCATACCTCGACCGTCGGCATTCCGGCCTCCTGCTCTTTGATCATCCCAATGATTTGCGCCTCGGTGAAACGGCTCTTTCGCATGTGTCTGCTCCTTCAGAGTTGGCGCAGACTCTACATCACGGTGAGGGATTTCGCGGGGGGCAGGTCATGTCGAATATCTCCTCATTCAGAAGTTCGTCACGCAGGCTGCCGTTGAATGACTTGATGAACGCATTCTGTCGTGGCTTGCCGGGGTCAATGTAGTGCAGGGAATGGCATTGTGGTCGGCCCATCTCAGGATGGCCCGGCTGGTGAACTCCGTTCCGTTACACCTTCGGAATAGCGCTGATTGAAGGCTATGATTGCCTGCGGAGCCCACAGATTGCGCAGTAGGCGATCATAGCCGGGTTTCAGGTCCCTACAGTGGTTTTGCACAAACTACACCGCAAGGCAGACCGACCATGGCCGGTAACAGTATTGCACAGGCCGAGCCCGTTTTGGCGGTGATTGATATTGCCATGCCCCGCCACGAAGTTTTGACAACTATTCCCGGCAGGAAGCGACACCAATCCTCAACATACCTCGCCAGGGTACTAGTGAGACATAAAAACCGGAACTTTACTGGTCCTCGTTACCTCATGCGTGACACCACCAAAAAGGTCTTGAGAGAACTTGCTATGTTCGTACGCCCCCATCACGATTAACTTTGCGTCCAGTTCTCTGGCCGTCTCTTGAATAACCTCGGCGATACCGCCCTTGCTTTTTGGACGGATAACATGCTCTGCGTCGACATTATGACGCTTCAGATGCGTCAAGATATCCGCCCCCTCCGGCATTTTCGGAAAGCTAGACCCAACACTTAGTATTGTCACCCGACGCGGCTTTTCCTCGAGGATCGTCATTGCATCGTTGAGCGCCCGGGCCGCAGAACGCTTTCCGTCCCATGCGACAAGTGCATGCGATGCAAGCTGATCCGTAGAATATCCATTCGGAACCACAAGAACGGGTCGGCCGCTCTGCAATGAGATCATATCCGGGCTGACGACCCGAAACTCATCTGTTGGTAGGTTGGAATGATAGCCGGTAACGACAAAATCGAAATTTCGCGCCAGCTCTGGCAAGTTCATTTTGCCAATCTCATTCGGCATAATAAAGCGGGACCGCTCTGCAAGGCCTGCCTCGGCAGCCGCCTGTTGGAACAGATCACGTGCTGCTGCAATTTTCTCGTTTCTTGCACTGCCAAGCTTGTCGAGAAGATCTTCTGTCAAACCAAGAACATGCTCGAAATACGAGGATGCGTTCCCATAGACACAAGTCAGCCATGCATCGTGCTTTGCGGCGATTTTTGCCGCGTGCTTAACGCTGCTTGGGAAGCCTGCGCTACCGGAATGTGCAATAAGGATGTTCTTGATGCTCATTTTATCCTCACAATTCGAACTTCATAGGCAAACTAGCAATCACAATCTTAGAAGTCTATGATTTTATGAGGAACAGTACACGCCCTGCATCCCGACAAAGAAAAGACTGGGCAAGCAAGCTGCCCAGTCCCCTGGTGATACAAGCCCTACATTCCGCTTCATGAGGAGTGCAGGATGCTTGATCACCCTTTCTTGTTCGCTTCAATCTCGTCGAGGAACGGAATGTCTGACCTGAGACCCGTTTCCTCCTCCGTTTTGAGGTAGAATCCGTCCCAACGAAGGAGACGGAAGAATGAAGCGATCACGGTTCAACGAAGAACAGATCATCGCGATCCTGAAGAAGCAGGAGAGCGACATTTCGAAGGCGGTTGTGTGCCGAGAGCATGGGATCAGTTCATGATCAGCCCCACCTGCGTGGTCCGGTTTGATTGTTAGTGCATGACCGGTCTCGGGTCCATCAGAGCGATGGTTTCCGGGGCGGGTGGGCGATATCAAGGCACTATGTGGTCGTTTGGTATTGTAGTGTTTCCTCCATTGCTCGATCAGGATTTCCGCTTCCCGAAAGCCGTAGAAGACTTCTCCCGTGAGCAGTTCATCGCGGAACCTGGCATTGAAGCTTTCGCAGTAGCCGTTCTCCCAAGGTGACCCGGGCGCGATGTAGGCAGTCTTGGCGTCGGCGGCCCTGATCCAATCCTGAACGGCCTGAGCCACGAACCCCGGGCCGTTGTCAGACCGGATGTAAGACGGCACACCCCGCATGATGAACAGGTCGCTCAAGGCATCGATCACGTCATCCGAGTTCAGCTTGCGCTTCACCTTGATCGCTAGGCATTCCCGGCTATGCTCGTCCAGGATGTTGAGCGTCCGGCAGTGGACAAAGTCATAGCTCCAGACGTGGTTGCGATACTCAGGGCGCAGCCGGACACGGGATCCGTCATTCAGCCAGAGCCGTCCCTTCTTCGGTTGCTTCATTGGCACCTACAGCCCCTCTCGCCGCCATACGCGCTCGACCCGCTTGTCGTTCGCCTCCCAGCCCGCATGTCTCAGAAAAGCGGCGATCCGACGATAGCCGTAGCGGCCATACTGCCGCGCCAGTTCGATCATGTCCGCGACCAGACGCTCCTCATCGGCACGGCCATGCGGCACTTTCCTCTGTGTGGATCGGTGCTGCCCCAGGACACGGCAGGCGCGTCTCTCTGACAGATGGAACCGGGTGCGGACGTGATCGATGCAGGCACGGCAGCGAGCGGGGCTCAGAAGTTTTCCTTTGGCGCCTCCGCCAGGATCAGCTTGTCCAACGTCAGATCCGAGACGGGTTTTCTCAACCGTTCGTTCTCTTTCTGGAGGCGCTTCAGTTCCCTGAGCCGGTCGGTTCCCATACCCCCGTACTGCTTGCGCCAGCGATAATAAGTCTGCTCTGTAATGCGAACCTTGCGGATCGCATCCACCCGGGACATGCCTTGCCCGACAAGCACTTCAACCTGCCGCAGCTTCGTGACATTCTCTTCCGGCTTGTGTCTCTTCGTAGCCATTCTGATCCTCCATTTTCCTAAACATAACGGCGGACCACTTCAGTGTGCGAGGATCAATGCAGGCGGCCCGCCTTGCAACAAATCAAGCATCCCAGGGATTTGACGAAGACGAACTTACCGTCTTCTTTGCGGCGATGGACAAGCTGATCAGCAACCTTTCACATAGCTGACCGTCCCTCGGCGTTCACTCAAGCGTCGGAGCAATCGCAAGGATGATGACCCCCGTCGCAGCCAGAGCAGCCGCAATGTAGAACCTGGGGCCAGGCCGTCTTTCGGTTTTGAAGATATGCCCAGCAAGCCAGGCTGCAAAGAACATCTCGATAGATGACATGATGGCAACGACGGTCACACTGGTGAACATCAACGAGAAAAACAGTGCGACTTGTCCGATTGTCATCGCACCACCAGCCAGCAATTGCCACCCGCTTGGCTTATGCAACCTCCATGAAAGCCCTACCCGGCCACGCAATCGAAAAAGCCCCCACCCAACGAACCATACCAATCCCGTCAACGCACCAATGAACACCCCGGCCAGCGGATCAGGCAAGGTCTGCATCGCGAGTTTGCGCGCTACGAAGGAGCCACCATAACCCGCAGCAGAGCCAAGCGCCAAAACCCGACCCTTGGTCCTGTCCTGTGGCGAAGGTTCCGTAGAGACCAGGGTCGATACCGCCTTGGCGGACTTGCGAGTCATCATGATCAACACGCCACCTGTCACCAGAATAAACGCAATCACAATAGAAGTCGTAATCACCTCTCCAAGCAGGAGAAATGCGAAAATCGCTGCAAAAACAGGAATCAGACGCCGGATGAAGCCTGTCTCGATCGCGCCAGCCAGCTCCACCGACCGAAACAACGTCAGGCGGCCAACCACATTCCCCAGAACACCCGCCAGCACAAAATAGGCCACCCCGATCAGTACGGGCTGGCTAACAGAAGGCAGCTCTGGCCCCCAAACCTGCCAAAGGGCACCGGAAACGAAACCTGTCATCAACACTGACAGCAGAACATCATTCCCGCGCCCTTGGGCGGATTGAGAGCTTTTGGCAATTGCGACCGAGCTAAGCGCATAACAAAACGCACCAAACGCGGCCATCAGACCACCAAAGCCAGCAGTCATTGGTCTAATCGGGCAACAAGAGCGGCGCTATTCATCCGCGACAAGCTGATCCAGGAAGCGTTCTGCCGACATGATTTCACGCATGGGCAGCTTTTCCTGCTGCTGCATAAGCTCTGTCGTGTATGTCAGCCCCTTGCCATCCCAGAACCACCAGTAAATGATCTCGCCCTTCTTATCCCGAATGGGCATTCTGAAAATTGGGAACTCCCTTTCAGCACGGGGAATTTCAACCGTACCCACCCGGGCGTGTTTCAGCCCGAGCTTTTTCAGAACACCACTCAAAGGCACCATCGCGATGGGCGAGGCCTCGCGTGCCAGAACGGTTACAGCTTCGGGCCGTTTCTGGAATGGGCCTTTCAAGAACTTCACGACCGGGGGATAGCTGGGATGCGTATGCGTAAGCTGCACATAAGCCAAACCAGCAGATGTTTCGATCTCAACAATGTCGCCAGGTTGATAATCTTCCATTCTCGGCATTCCTCTTACAGGCTATAGGCTTCCAGGGTCGACGGATGGAACAGCTCTTCGATCTCCACACGGCGCGGCGACAAGCCCTGGCTTACGTGGTAGTCCAAAAACTTGTTGAGCACATGCGCATTTCCACTGACGCCATAGCTCCAAGGGTCATCCCCCATCAGCGCGTGGACACGGTTGAGATTGTCCTCCACGAAGGGCATCGTCACCTTGGTGGCAGATGTGTCCGAAAGGGCCTCTTCGGCCAACCGTTTTGACTGCGTAAATGCCTTGAGCAATGCCGCGGGCAAGAACGGGTATTCTTCTGCCAGGCTCCGGCGTACGCCCAGTACGTGCATGATCGGGAAGATTTTGGTTTTCTCGAAGTAATATTCCGCCGCTGTAATGCTGTCTGCGAACAGTCGCCCAACATGCGGATGACGTTCAGCAAAGCAACGCGGCCAGCGCGGCCCGATAAAGCCATCAATTTCACCCGCTTCAAGCATGCTGTTCAGCGTGCTACCTTCTGGGGCTTCCTCCATACGAATGTCATCGGGCAACTGAACCTTGATTTTTTCAGGCCGGCCGGGTGTGTCCATGCCGCCGCGCACCCAGATGATATCCGAGGGCTTAACGCCATATTCCTCTTCCAGGATACCACGCACCCAAACGTTAGCTGAAAGCTGATATTCGGCGATACCGATACGTTTGCCCTTCAGGTCTTCTGGTTTGTTAATCCCTTTGTCCGTGCGGATATAGACAGAGGTGTGACGGAACGCACGGCTCAGGAAGACCGGGATTGCCACATAATGCGGATTCCCTCGGGCAACCGAAATCGAATAGGACGACAGCGAGATCTCGCTGATATCGAAAGCCTCGTGGCGGAACGCGCGAAAGAACATTTCTTCCGGCGACAACAGCATCGGAACCGGGTCTACTCCGTCGATCTGAACACGCCCATCCACGATTGCCCGTGTGCGGTCATAGTTACCCATTGCAAGGGAAAGTTTGAGATTGCTCATCCTGTCGGCTCCTAGTGATTTGTTTTACATTGCCGCTGAAGATCGACCGCTTGTCCGGTCTCTGCGGATTGCAAGATCGCGTGGCAAACCTCCAGGCTTGCCAGCCCCCATTCCCCTGTTTGGTCGGGGGCCTTGTTATGACGCACGGCATCCACCAGCGCATCCAGAACGGTTCTGCGTGGTGCCGGTCCGAATTTGGCTTCGATAAAGCCGCGTTCGGTGTCACCGAACACTTCTATCCCATCCGGGGTCAGTCGCAGATCGGCACGGTCACAAAGCGCGATCACCGGACCGAAATGTTCGTTATGTTCAGCCTCAATCGTCGTGCCGCTGCCGAATGTTCGTGTAGTTTTCAGCCGGACCTCGTCATCAGGGTTGAGATCCAGCAAAGCACGCCTTGCTCCACCGTAAGCCCCTTCTGATTTACGCTGTCCAAGCTCTCCGACATTGTTCATCCAGATATCACTGTCGAAATGCGCATAGCCCGAGTACGTCATGTTCGCGACACACCCCCCGGCAAAATTCATCAGTGCAGTGAATGCGCCCTCGGTCGGGCGCTTGGGATCCCATGCGCCCGTCATGGCATAAATTTTTTCGGCCATGCCGCCGGCAAGCCTGCGAACCACATCAATCTGGTGGATCGCCTGACTGAACAGCACGCCCCCACCCTCTTCGGTTCGCAGCTCTTCCGGGCGACGCGGACGATAGAGGAAGTCCGTATAGTTAAAGGCCTGGATCATGCGCAACTGACCGAACTTTCCGCTGGAAATAAGTTGCGTGGCCAATTCAACCGGCGGGTCGAAACTGTGACTCGGCCCAACTATCAAATGCACCCCAGCCTCCTTGGCTGCGGACACCATTACTTCGGCATCCTCCATCGAAACGGCCAACGGCTTTTCGACAAGGATATGTTTGCCCGCGCGCGCCGCAGCTAACACATGATCCACATGCATCTGGTGCGGCGTCGCAATGTAAATGGCCTCAACGTCAGGGTCTGCGCACAATTCCTCGACGGTGGCATACCCTGTGCCACCGTACTCTTTTTCGAATGCGTCGCGGCTTTCCTCCCTTGGGGCGGCGGCAGCCGTCAGCTTCACACGGGTGTCGGCATCAAACGAAGGCACCATGAGCATGAAAGCACGCCCAAGCCCCGCCACGCCAAGACGAACGGGATCAGAGGTCAAGAACCAGCCTCCCGGATTTGGCGCGCGAAACGCAAATCATGATCTGGCTGCCTTTTTCTTCTTCCATCAGCACCATATCACGATGATCTGCCTCGCCTTCCAGTAGGCGGGTTTTACAAGTACCGCACGTGCCACTTTCGCAAGAACTGCTTGTTGCGAAGCCAGCATCACGCAGTGCTTCGAGGATAGAACGATCCTCAGGAACAGTAACCGTTTGGCCGCTTTTCTTCAGCTCGACTTCGAAAGCAACGTCATCCTGACGAACCACATCAACAGGCTTGAAATCCTCGAAGTGGACACGGCCTTCGGGCCAGTGACCCGAGAAAGCTTTGATTTCTTCCATCAGCGGTTTGGGTCCGCAGCAGAAGACATGGGTCGCGCGCGGCGTCACCAGATCGTCCCAGAAATCATAGACAGCGTTCGGATCGCCGTCATCGTGGTGCACGATGATCCGGCCTTCGAAATCTTTCATCAGCTCATCAAGATAGGCCGATTCTTCCGCGCTCCGGCTTACGTAAATGATCCGAAGCATCTTACCTTTCTTATCCAGATAACGCGCCATCGAATAGATTGGCGTGATACCGATACCGCCGGCAATCAAGAGGTATTTCTGCACATCCGTCAGCGGGAAATCGTTTTCCGGGTGCTCGATATTCAACTCTGTCCCGACAACAGCTTGCTCATGCATGGAGGCAGACCCCCCGCGCGACTGCGGCTCTCGCTTGATGGCGACCACATATTCTTTTGGGTCGCTCCCATCATTTACCAGAGAGTATCGGCGCATAGCACCCGATGGTGTCTCGATCGTGATATGTGCACCTGGGTTGAACTCTGGCAGGGACTCGCCGCCAACCGGAGCCAAAGTGAATTCTGCAATAGTAGGTGTCAGATCGCGCCGTTTTTCGACGCGCATTTTGATCTGCTCCATGGGGTCCTCCCGTCCGTTCGCTTCCGAAATATAATTAGATAGCTAAGTTCAAGATGTCAACTGGACGCACCGCCCAGCCACGCGCTAATTGTGTCTAGAAATCACATATTTGGCCCTAAACGGTCTTCTCGTCCGCCAATATCCTTGGCCGACATGACAACCCCTGCTTCAGACAGGTCCGAAACGCCATGACATCCCGTAAAAATCATGGTCCTGCGCATCTCGTCTTCGAGAATCGAAAGCGCGCTGGAAACCCCCGCACGCCCCCGCGCCGCCAGGCCGTAAAGAGGTGCCCTGCCCAGCAGCACAGCGTCCGCCCCCAACGCAAGCGCCTTGACGATATCACTGCCGCGCCGAACACCACCATCAAGCAAAACTGTCATATGTTGGTCCAAGACGGACACAATCTCTGAAAGAATTTCAATCGTCGCCGGAGCTCCATCAAGCTGCCTGCCACCGTGGTTGGAAACAACCACCCCATCAGCGCCTTCGCGTTGTGCGGCCATTGCATCCTCAGCACACATGATCCCCTTAATCACAAGTGGCTCCTGCCACAGCTTCCGAAGACGCCTTACATCGTCCCAGGAAAAATTCGGGTTTCGTTGCGCCCGCGTAAATTCGGCAAGCGCCTTGTCGCTGACATCATCCCCCTAAAAGGCCGCCAGATTTTGCAGTCGCGGCCTATGTTGGCTCAGCCATACGGATTTGAACCATCTCGGATGCAACAATCCGTCCAATACGACAGAGGGGCTCATGCGGATTTCATGCGCGAAACCATGCCGCAAATCCCTCTCTCTTTTGCCACCCACCAACGAGTCGACAGTGATTACAAGAACACTGTAGCCCGCAGCCGACGCCCGTTCGATCAATGCATTGGAAAATGCTTCTTTGCCCCATGGGTACAGCTGAAACCAAAGTGGCCAATTATTTTTCTACGCGATTTCTTCCATAGTCGTGTTTGACGCTGTCGAAACCGTAAATGCGACCCCGGCCTGCTTTGCTGCGGCTGCAAGGTGCAAGTCCCCTTCTGGCCAATAAAGCCCGTTCAGGCCGGTTGGTCCGATTTGGAAAGGCGCCGCATACTTCTGACCGAACAGCGTGACAGAGAGATCGACATCCCCACCCTTGAGAATACGTGGCTTGAGTCGGATATCATCAAATGCGCTACGGTTCCTGTGCAGCGTGATTTCGCTCTCGGCACCACCATCCAGAAAATCAAATACCACACGGGGCAAACTCCGCCTGGCTCGGGTGCGAAAATCTTCGATGTTTACTTCTTGCCGCATCCGGCCTCCTGCCTCCTGCCAATTTCAACATGGCCACCAACCATGCTCAGGGCCAGAATCAAAATCCGCCCAAGGTCTATGCGGCCCCGGGCGGATCTGTTTGCAAACGTCGGACCGGTTATTCAGCTGCGGCTGTTTTGCCCGAAGTATTCAGCAAGGTGCGCCAATCCACATCTTTCGGATAAACGCCTTCATGAGAGTTGATCATGCTTTGCGGGATTTCATAATCGGTGCCGATTGCTTTGCCACCCTCTGCCACTTTCTTGGCGGCATCCGCCATCAAGCGACGGAACTCGACGATAGCCAGGTCCGAAGCACCAAGCACATCGGTATGGCGCTGAACGCGCGCGCCCATCGACACCCACATGGCGATATCTTGGTTCGGAATACCTTTGATCCCAGTGAAGTTACCTTCTTTCATGGCATCACGGTCTTGCAAGAAGTCGTTCTCGACAGTCCGCAGGCAGCGCCACTTGTCGTCAACATCCACTCCTGGAACAGCATGGGTAAACTTGCGCCATTCTTCGGTCGACGGCACATTCGGGCCATCCCAAGCGATGAAGTGGAACGCGGTCTCTTCATCATTGATCGGCACGATAACGGCCGCCACACGATAGTTGTTGTTCGGTGGGATCAACGAATAGTAGGGCGCAACAAATTCGGTCACACGGATATAGTTATGGGTCGCCGCGTTTTTGATCGGCGTACGGATTGCAGCATAGTGGAACCCGTAGCTGGTTGTCTCTGTCTGCATACGCGGAGACTTGTCCGTCGAGGGACGGTACCAGGATTTTTCATCGGCAGCAGCACCTTCCACGCGGGCCGGAACCATGTCCGACGAGTGCAGCGAGGACGAGTGGGCACTGTCGATCTGACCTTCGTGGATCTGCGCCCAGTTTGCGGGAATGCGGATTTTAAGGATAGCGATCGCCGAATCCTCGCGCGGGGCAAACGCCGGCGGCTGGAATTCAGGCATATCTTCTTTGTCACCCAGCCAGGCCCAAACGAAACCACCCCATTCTTTCACAGGATAAGAGCGATGCTTCACCTTATCCATAAGGGGGCTACCTTCGGGTTCGGAAGACATGGCAACGACATTGCCATCAACATCCATTTTCCACCCGTGATACAGACACCGCAGCCCGCATTCTTCGTTCCGGCCATAGACCAGCGATGCCTTGCGGTGCGGGCAAAGTTCATCAAGCAGGCCAAGACGCCCTTTGGTGTCGCGGAACGCTACATAGCTTTCCCCGAGCACCTCAACACGAAGCGGCTTGCCGTCGGGCTCTTCCACTTCTTCAATCAGGCATACAGGGGTCCAGTGCTGACGCATAAGACGTGCCATCGGTGCATCACCGGTCACGCGCGTCAGCAGTTCATTTTCTTCAGGTGTAAGCATTGAATCTCCTCCACAGGTCGCCGCATCAGAATTTGCGAAATTTTATTGGGAAACGCCATTATTCTTAGCTCTCTAAGTTTAGTCTGTCAATGGTCAGAGCGATATTCCCTTCACCTCACAAGTAAGAAAAACCCACGTAAATAAAACTACTTATGGGTTTGCGAGCAATTGGTATTATTCCGCGCATGATCGGGCCTTGTGTTCATACAGATCTGCTCTGCCGGTTCCTCTCTGGTTGTTCTATGGCCTCGGGATTCGTACACCCCGCTTGCGCAGCTCCCTGCATCGATCAGAATCACCGAAGTGTATTTTGATCAATAACCTCTTGGGCAAAAAAGCCCGCAGACAGTCATCCGAACAGACCGCGATTGGAACCAAAGACGCGGCCTGAAACTTTTCCGTCTCTCAGTCAAAACGGCAAGTAGCCGCCAAACCTGGCGGCCACTTTGGATTCGCATTCAGCACATTACACGTGGCTGACGTTACCCGCTTGCGGGGACTTCTTCCTTCAACAAGGCCTGTCGTCCAACCAGAGCGATGATAAGCAAGGTACACACAATTGAGACCGCGAAGTACGGGCTAACCGCGCCAATTGCAAAAATCGTCAGGAGACCTCGCTCCAACGAGCTGAGCTGGGTTTTGATAAAGCCTTCCATTGACGCCGAGACTGCAAGAGCACCAGCAACGGCACCAATAACAGCAAGCGTATTTGCCAACGGACCAAGCTCAAGAACGATGCCGGGGTTCCAGACAAAAGCGAACGGCAGAAGGAAGCCAACAATTGCAAGCCGCACAGCCGAGAATGCGATCTTGAATGGATCGTCATCAGCAATCGCAGACGCTGCGATTGCAGCCACAGCGATTGGCGGCGTCAGAGCAGACAGGATTGCATAGTAGAGCAGGAACATCTGGCTCGGCAGCAGAGGGAAACCCAGCTTGGAAAGAGCGGGGCCGACAAGCACAGCCGCCAGAATATACGCACTCGGAGTCGGCATACCCAAGCCCAGCACAATGGTCACCACAGCAGCAATCACTAGCGTCAACAGCGGCTGCGCATTACTGACCGTCAGGATCACGTTAGCCGATTTCATCCCCAATCCTGTCATAGACAGGCCACCAATAACCAGACCAGCAGCAGCACATGCCCCAGCGACAGGCAAAATTTGCAGGGTGGTTGTGCCAAGGCCTTCCACCATTGCCCACAACGACATCCGCGTTTGCTTGAGGATCATCGACGCAAGGATTGTCACCAGAACACCGACACCTGCGGTGAAGGTCGGCGAATAGCCAAGTATCAGCGCCACAATGATCCCGATAATGGGCAGCAAGAAAACCCAGCCGGTTCTGAACGTTTCCTTCGTCGTCGGGATTTCATCCTGAGAAGGCCGCAGATCGTATTTCACTGCGCGGAAGTGCACCTGGGTAAACACGCCCATATAGTACAGCAACGCAGGAATAAGCGCGGCAAGCACGATCGCATTGTACGAGATACCCGAATACTCTGCCATGATGAAGGCAGCCGAACCCATAATCGGCGGCATGGCACTGCCCCCCGTGGACGCCGCAACTTCAACCGCACCCGCAAACCGGGCCTTATAGCCCAAGCGCTTCATCACCGGGATCGTGATGGACCCCGTGGCCACAACATCCGAGGTTGGGCTACCAGACATGGTTCCATACAGACCCGACGAAATGATGGCGATCTTTGCAGGGCCGCCTCGTGCGCCCCCGGTGACCAGAGCCGCCAGGTTGAAAAAGAAGTCCCCTCCCCCAGCCTTGGCAAGGAAAGTCCCGAACATCACGAACAGGAAGACGTAACTTGCCACAACCTGAAGCGGGACACCGAACAACCCATCTGTGGTGAAGATCAGAATATCGAGCAGATAGCTGAACTCGCTGACGCGATGCCCGAACGGCGGCGGCAGAAGATAGCCAAAAAGGTTGTAAATCAGGAACAGCATCACAACGCCTGTCAGCCCCAAGCCAGTTGTCCGGCGCGTGGCTTCGATGGTCAGGAACAGCAGTGACGACCCAAAGAACAACTGATCCGTCGTGAACTGGTCCAGCAGGCTGATACGGTCCGAAATCTCGCCAGAGCTTACATAGAAGTAAATCCCGCAGGCCAAGCTGAGCGCAGACAACATCCAGTCATAAAATGGAATGCTATCTGGCGCTTTCGCGGTTGCACCAATCGCCAAGAAGAGAATCGTGAAAATCCCGGATACGAACAGGATCCCCTGAATGAGCGGGTCTGCGATAATGAACAGATTAGAGTGAATCACCCATGCCGCGAACGCCGCGGCCAGAACCATGACGACGGTCCGCATGGGTGGCTCTAGCTTCCGACGGCGTCCAGTTTCGGTAAGAGAAGGGAAATTCATGCTGGCACCATTTCCATGTTTGTGAGGTTTGGTCAGCTTTGAGTGCGCAAAATCATCCTACTGCCCGTGATCAGCACGGCCAGAGCACGACAGAGGCACTCTTGCAAACGAATCCGGTGCGCTTTGGTCAGCGCACCGGCATTGTTTTCCGAAGGCTTACTTGAGAAGCCCCAGCTCCATGTAGGCGCGCTTCGCGCCCGGGTGGAACGGCAGCGTTCTCTGCGAAACCAGCAACTCAGTTGAGAGCTGTTTCATTGCGTTATGAACGCCGCGGATTTCATCAATGTTCGAGGCAATGCTCTTGGCCAGCATGTAACCGGTTTCTTCGGGCAAGGCATCAGAGGTGATTACCATCGCGCCAAGTGCCAGCGTGATAACATCGGAAGTCTGGTTCTTATAGTTTCCGGCGGGAATGACGTAGGTCCCGGTGCCAAAACGCTCATTGGTCTTTTCGATGATATCCTGAGGCACGCTCAGCAGAACAACGTCGTTGCCTTCATCAACCTTGCGGAACGACGAGTGCCCAACGAAGATACCGTTGATCACCATATCCGTACGGCCATCGCTGATCAGGTCTGCCTGCTGGGACGAACCGCCACGCACCAGAACGCCGCCATTCGCTTCAATCGTTCCTTCGTCATAGCCTGCTTCTTCCAGCATGAAAGTGGCAATATTGGCCACGATGTTACCTGCGTTGTTGTTCGCCACACGGATTGCAGCGCCCGACTTCGCCAAGTCGTCGATGCTGTCGATGTTATACTCTTCGGCAAGAGACTTCTTGATGAAGAAATGCATCGGGGCCCAGTTGTACATGTACCCGATTGCCTGAAGGTTCTCGATGGGCGCCTTGAACGGCTCATCACCCGCTAGCGCCAGCTTGATTTCTGCATCATGGGCCAGACCCAGATCGGTCCGGTTTGCACCCAGCAGACCGATATTTGCGAAACCGCCACCAGTGGCCTGGTAGGTCACGACACCGCTTGCATCGTCAACCTTCACAGCCCGGTCGATCCCTGCGCCCAGCAGCGACCAAAGACCTGACGGACTCCCCCCGGACAACGTGACGTTGACGCTGTCCGCCATGACGCCGGTCCCGATAACGGAGATGCTCAGCGCCGCAACGGCAGCCTTGATTTGCTTTTTCATGGTTTCCTCCCTGTCATATTATCATAGATTTCTAAATTTAGATATCTATCTTATAGATCATTATTAAAAACCGAACTTTGCGTCAACCATGATCGAAACCGAGACACCGTCCAAAAATTTAGGTTAAGAACTGCGAATGGCTTGAACGCTCTCGCAGAGCATCCAAACCCCTACTCACATAAGGTTGCAGCACGCCCAAGGCCTAGCACAAGACTATTCCGAACTCTCTCAGAGCTTCCCCAAAACCATACATCTCAGCGGAAGTAGCCCAACGGAATCACCCGAGCCTAAAAGGCCCGGCTATCGCAGATGAAGCTAAAGAGACCTTCAGGATCCAAGGTTACTTCTGGTCGGTGGGACGCGGACACCGCTCAAAGCAGCTTTTTCCTCATCATCTTCGAGGTTTCGAATCATTACAGCAAGGGCCTTGCGCAATGTTTTCTCTTCGGCACCACTCAGGCCTCTGATGGCGGCGTTATTCACTTCGTGTGCCAAAGGCTCCAGGAGCTCCCGCAACTCCCAACCTTTTTCCGTGAGGAAAGCATGCTGACGACGACGGTTCCCAGCCACATTGCGGCGTTCAATATATCCAAGCTCTTCCATTCGGCTGAGTGCAGTATGCGCAGTAGGCTCTGTCAGATGTGCTCTTTCGCTTAACTCTCGTTGCGACAAACCATCTTCCTGCCAAAGGATTCGAAGGAATATCCACTGCCCGAAAGTCACATTTTGCGTCTGTAACCGCAGCTGCAACGCACGGTTAAACCCTCTTGCCGCAAGACGTACCAAGCGAGCAATGCGCTCGTTATATTGGGTCAAACCGTCGTCTTTCAACGCGGAATCAGATTTTTCGTTCATGTATGCTCAGACCACAAACATCTATTGCCCAAAATCAGTTCTGGGCTTCTACAGGTCCGAGACTATCCCTGTCATCTTACGAAGATGCAAGCCTCAACAATGTCACTACTTTTACAGCTAGTGACATGCGGTGCGCGCAAACCGACGTAAATCTTGCAGCAAACCCTGCTTACAACTTTTCGATTTTTTCTCTCCATATTTTTCGATTTGGGGGTTTCTGCGCGCTTGATGCGTGTTGCGTTTTCGACGAAGATGTCGGGCAAGACGGTGTAGAGCTCAATGGTGTGTCCCGGGATATGCGGGGGGAGGATCACCCGGTCGAAGCCGCGCAGCGGGCGGGCAGCGGTTCGGTTTCCGTCACGCCTAGCCTAGCACCGGCTAGGTGTCCTGCTGTCATCACCCGCACCCGCGCATCCTCATCAATGAAACCCCGCGCGAGGTGTTGATTAACACCGCATCCGGCTTCATCATGCGCAGTTCGGCCTCGCAGATCATTCCTCGTGTCAGCGCGTTCAACGGCACATGGAGGCTCACCAACATCACACATGGCCAGAAGCTCAGCGCGTTTCACCAGCCCCACGCCCGTAGGTGCGGTGTCCGGTATCAGGAACGGATCGTGCACCAGTATCTGTGCCGGATCTGTGCCGGCTCGAACGCCAACTGTCGCTCGATCACCCGGTCCTATCCGCCCCGAATCGATCAATCCGATCGCCCGGCCTCGCACCATCCGCGCAAATATCTGTTGCGGTCGGCCCGCATTCTCGCGCAGCAGGCGCTCGGATTCATGCAGCCGGTACAGCAGCACCAGCATCAGCATCCCTATCGCTTCGGGCATCCCCAAAAAGTTCTCGGGCGTTACACCATTCGTCACGATCAGACCGCGCGCGGCACAGGCCTCCCAGATCTCCCGCACCCACCCCGATCGTTGGAAGTACTAGCGCCCGCAGCCGTGGCGAGGCGTCCAGATCCGCGTCGCTCAGCCCCGACCGCGAACTGACCACGATGATAGCAACGTCCGACAGCAGCGCCTGCCGCTGTTCCTCCGTCAGCCGCAGCGGAACACCTAGGGTGATCTGGGGGCCGCGAACGACCTCCCAGCCTTCGGTCCGCAGACGATCCGAACCCTCGAAGTCCAGTGGGTGACGGAAGTGCCACGCCTCGCCCGCCCAGCCCAACGGCAAACACACAAAGCTGGCACAGACACCTTCCAGACCTTCGCCAAGCGCCCCGGCCTGCGTCATGATATCAAGCTCAACCTCTGCATCGGGGGCGTTCAGCGCAGGTTTGATCGGTAAATCACCGGGCATCTCGCCCGCCCCTACACCCAGAGCATCGGCAATCGCATGCATCGCAACATCCGGACCGCAGGCAGCGCTTGATGCTCCATCCCCCAGCCATTGTGCAGCTGATAATCCAGCGACGCCTGGATCACCTGCGCCTTCACATCGCCCGCCAGTTTCAGCGTGCCCGCGACATCCAGCCAGTCCAGGCTCAGGATCACATCCGCCTCGCGCAGCACCGCGCCCGCCGCATCGTCAATGAAGAAGGCCGGTTTGCCGCGATGCTGCGGGTGATCCGTCGGGAAGGACGCCCCGTTCCGGATATCCGTCAGAACCTTCGCCCCAGCGCCTTGGCGTTCTTCGGCAGATCTGCCGCCCGCGCCACTCCTTCGGCCGAGGGTGCCGCCGGAGGCGACGGCTGGTAACGCGCAAAATCTGGCAACTCCGGTGCCTTCTCGTGCTGCTTTTCCTGGATCGACACGTCGAAGTTCACATAGGTCGGGCCTTTCGGTTCGCTCCACGCGATTACATCCGCACGCAACATCGATTCCAGCGCCGCATCAACCGGCCCCGTCGCCCCATAAATCAGAACCGGCACACGGTCGCAGCACACGTTGAAGATCGCCATCGTACCATGCATCAGACCCACGTTGCTGTGCAGGATCACCGCCAATGGCTCCCCCGCCACCTTCGCATAGCCATGCGCAATCGCAACCGCATGCTCTTCGTGCAGACACAACAGCATCTGCGGATCTTCATTGCCAAGGTGGTTCACAAGGCTGTCGTGCAAACCCCGAAAGCTCGACCCCGGGTTCAGTGCAACATACTTCACTCACCCCCAAACCTCGCAATATATCCGCAAATACATCGCTACCCCACACCCCCAAACTATCCGACGATACTGGGCGCTCAACCTGATACAGCCTGTGGTCTGTCATGTGTCTTGACCTTTCCTTATGAAGTGTTGATGCAACAGCGCCCCATTTTGAAAGGCGTACGCAATAGGTATCCATTGCCCGCCGAAAGGGCGGGCATTTTGCATTTCAGACGGTCTGGAGCGGCTCAGAGGATCAGAAATCCAAACCGAAATCGACGGTTCCCGCCGAATGGGTCAAAGCACCGGAGGAAATATAATCCACATTTGCCGATGCGATTTCGCGCAAACGGCCAAGGGTCACATTCCCGCTGGCTTCGGTCTTCGCCCGCCCGTCAATGCGCTTTACAGCTTCGGCCATGTCTTCGGTCGACATATTGTCGAACATGATGACATCTGCGCCCCCGGTCTGAAGCACCTCGTCCAACTGATGCAAACCGTCGATCTCGATCTCTACCACGACCATGTGACCCACATTTCGTTGAACGGCTTCCAGCACCTGTTTGATGCCACCAGCCGCTGCGATATGGTTGTCCTTGATCAGGATCGCATCGGACAGGGAAAACCGATGATTGTGGCCGCCGCCATGCAAAATGGCGAGCTTTTCGACAAGTTTCAGCCCCGGTGTGGTTTTGCGTGTACAGGTGATACGTGTCTTGGTACCCGCAAGCTCCTGAACATAGGACGCTGTCAAGGTTGCCGTCCCAGACAACCGTCCGGCAAAGTTCAGGGCAACACGCTCTGCGGCAAGGATCGACGCCGCCGATCCCTCTATACGCATCAACGTATCGCCCGCTTTGCAGGCCGTACCATCCGCCACGACAGTCTCGACCACAAGATTGGGATCAATCAGCCGAAACGCGAGAGAGGCCACCTGCATCCCAGAAACAACCGCGTCCTGCCGTGCACGCATTTGCGCCTTGTAGCGCGTGCCTTCAGGCAGAACGGAACGGGTTGTCACGTCGCCTGCGGCACCCAGGTCCTCCATAATAGCGTTCCGAACCATGGGTTCGAGGATGATATCGGGGACGTTCGCAACATTGCTCATTATTTTTTAGATCCTTATCGGTTTGCAAAAGGGGCAGGAAGGGATGGCCTCATCCCGGCCAAAGCAATCAATACAGAAAAAGCTTTTGGATCCCAGACCCCGTTCGCACATTACCTACGCACCGGGTCACTGACCCGACAGATTGATATGCACATTCTTTTCATGGGTGAAGGAAATCAGTTCGCCAATACCTACTTCGCGCCCGATACCCGATTGCTTGACCCCACCGAACGGGGCACCAAGGAAATGCCGACCGACTTCGTTAACCCAAACAAACCCGGCCTCGACGCGTGCAGCCGTACGATGAGCCATCACCAGATCCCGAGTCCAAATTGCACAGGGCAGCCCAAGCTCAAGTGCATTGACCTCGTTCAGCATGGAATCTTCGTCCGACCATTTGCGAACCGCAAGAACTGGCCCGAAAATCTCTTCACGGGCGATACGCATCTGCGGCGTTACATCCGCAAAAATCGTCGGCGCGATAAAGCTGCCTTTCGCCAGCGGACTATCCGTGACCGCATAACCGCCAGTAACGGCGCGCGCACCCTCACTTTTGGCAGAGTCAATGAAACCCATGACCCGGTCGAACTGCGCACGGCTGACAATCGTGCCTATCGTGGTTTCAGGATCCGTCGGAACGCCCGGCTTATATCTTTCAACAGACTCGGCCAGATAGGAAATGACTTCGTCGTGGATATCCTCGTACAGGAATGCGCGACTTATCGAGCCACAGGACTGGCCGCACCAGCCAAAGTTCATTCTAGCGACAATCGCGTCCGCAATCTTTTTCGGATCACTGTCGGGATAGGCAATCAGCGCGTTCTTGCCACCCAGTTCCAGCAGTACAGGTTTGCCCGTAGCGCTGGCGCTTCGCATCACAGCCCGGCCAGCCGACACAGAGCCAATAAGCGTGACCTTTGCAGCGCCAAGGTGCTCGGCCAGGCCAGCACCTGCCTCTAGATCACCCGGCAACACGTTGAATGTGCCTTTGGGCATCAGGCCATAAACAATCTCTGCCAGGCGCTATGCAGACAAAGGCGCCTGTACCTGCGGCTTGATGATGACAGCGTTCCCTGCCGCCAAAGGCGCCGCCACTTTACCGCCACAAAACATGAACGGATGATTGAACGCCAGGATACGTGCCACAACACTAAGCGGCTGGCGCAGGGTCATATTCACCCGATCCGGCCCCAAAGGGATCGTGTCGCCCTTCATTTCAGTCACAAGACCGGCGAAAAACTCCATCTGGGCCGCCGCGATGGCCGCGTCGCCGCGCACCTCGGTATATGGGTTGCCGCAATTGGCCGCGTCCATCATCGCAAGCTCATCTCCGCGCTTGTGCAAGAGAGCCGCGATTTCCTGCAGAATACTGGCACGCTCAAGAGGAGCAACATCACGCCATTCCTTCAAACACGCAGGCGCTACGTCCACCTCGGCCCGGGTCGCCGCAGCCACTAATCCGATCAGCTGACCTGTGCCCGGGTTAAAAGTCTCCTCGTAATTTCCTGCGCTTGGCGGAACCCATGCGCCCCCACAATACAGCTGCTCCTTACCAGAGAGAGCATGGTTTGCATCCATATTCACCATGCGCATATGACGTTTCCTCCCGCGATTGCCCTTGATTACTTAGATTACTAATATATTCAACCAATGAACCCCATCGCCTGCCAAGTGAAATCGTTGCGCGTATGAAAGGTTTTCGCCGGGCGGCACGCAGGTTAGCTGCCCTGTCAGGCACCCCCCACCGGGTGCCGCTGATCGCTAGCGCATCGGCTGGGGTGACTAATGCCTTCCAAGCTACCAACATTCAAGTGAAATATTGGACCCTCCACTAGCAAGCAAATTACCGCCATACGCTCACTATCTGCTATTTTAGATCACTAATTATTCGCGTAAATACTCTCTTGGATTGAATTATTTTCTGGGCATTCAATTGATTAAGAAAAAGACAGCCTGGCCCTTTCAGGAAGGGTTTATCATCAACGGAACGGCGGAAACCCATGTGTTTACCGACTACCGCTGGAATGATGGAAGCGTGAGCCGCCGCCAGTTTGTGGATCCAAACAGTTACGACCACACGCGTATCACAGTACGGCCGATTTCACTAAAGCTGCCAAGCAGCCAGGATCAGTAGGAGAACCACTCCGAGTGACCCACCGTGCCCTCGTAGTCTCCGTATTCGACCATGATGCTGCGCAAATAGAAGTACGAGGAACTTCCGCCGCTCGGAAAGGCAATCTCCTGCCCGCTTTCCGAGATGAATGTCACGGGCCAGGGCGTGTGGGATCGGTAGACCCGCTGGATGTACCGGCAGGTGCGGTTCTCTCGGTCGCAGGAACGAAGCGACCAGTCCCAATACCGATCACCTCCCCTTTCTCTATAGGCTTGACCGGTGAACCAGATCACATGGGTCCGGTTCAGCCATTCGTATTCAGGCAAGTTGGTGTCGAGCTCGCCCTCGCCGCCGGGTCCGCCCAGTTCGGCCGGCACATGGGCAAAGGTGCAGACCCCGAAGGGCGGCAGGCTCGGCCAGGGTGTGATGCGGCGGATCATGGTGCGATAGGCGCGCGCGCAGACCGCGCTCGGGGGGAAGCCTCCCGCCATGCAGAGCATGATGGCGCAGTCGACGTCATAGGCCCGCGCTTTCTCCGGGGCTCCGAACACCGCCATCACTCCCATTGCAGCTGCCATCATCTGTCGCTTCATGTCGCTCTCCCGCAAAAGTTGCGCAGACTATCGCGCAATATGTGTTTATCTGCAATATGTCGTATTGACTCCATATGACTTTATGGCCTTAGTGTCGTGAAGTAGAAGGGCTCTCGTGGGGAGAGTCCGAACATGCCGATAGCGCGCAACCAGATCCTGATCACCATCGATGGTGTCAAAGACCTGTCCGAGAAGGGCATAGCGTTCCGCTGCCGGTATGAACTCGTGGGGTTCACGGACGATGGCAAGCCGCGCTACCAGTGCATCTACCTGCGCGAGGGCGAGCCGGAAGCCATTCTGGTCTCGACCCGGATCACCCCGCACGGGCCAGAGCCGCGGTATTTCAACATATGGCCGGGACTCTTCAAACATCATCTCGAGTTCGGTGACGGGCGCGATCTGCGCTTTGGTCCTGACTACAGCATTACCCTCGAGGAGCGCGGCTGACGTCATCGCCTTCGGCCGCGACGGGACAGCCCGGACCTCGGGCTGGACCTTTCATGGCGAACGACCTGCCTGGGCGGGGCTGGGTGATAGCGCTGAGGCCGGGGTGGTTCTTGCCTCGCTGGATGCCACACCGCCGTCCGGACGCGACGACATCCTCTCCCTGATCCGCACGACTGCTGACCGGTACCAGGGGAACCGCGCCCTGCGGCAAGTCGGCCTCGATGAGGACGACTGGCTGGTCCTTTTCCAAGCCCTGGTCGAGGCCGAAAGCAGCTACAATCCGACTGCCGTGAGCCCCAAGGGTGCCTATGGTCTTGGCCAGCTGATGCCGGATACTGCCCGTGCGCTCGGCGTCGATCCGCGCGATCCCTCACAGAACCTCGACGGCGCCGCACGCTATCTGCTCGCGCAGCTGGCCACATTCAAGGACATCAACCTGGCGCTCGCAGCCTATAATGCCGGGCCGCACCGCGTGGTCGAGTATTCCGGCACCCCGCCTTTCACCGAGACTCGCGACTACATCGCGCGCATCCATCGGATCCGGTCCCGGCTGGCGGGTGCGCCTTTTTCCGCGCCGGATATCCGTGTCGCGACCCGCGTGCCTGCCCGCGCGCCGGTCCTTATCGAACTTCAGTAAAACAAGGGAACTTCGCATGCTTCGACATCGCCTCAGCCGCCTCTTGCCTGCCGCCACAACCCTGGCGGCTTTCGCAACGCCCGTCCTCGCGCAAGACTTGTCACCGATCCAGACCATGCTGGAAACCGTCGAGGCCGCGCTGACCGGTCCCATCGGGATCGCGGTCGCCACGCTCGCGGTCATCGGCACCGGTTTCATGTGCATGATGGGACGGCTGAACTGGGGCTGGTTCGCCTCGGTCATCATCGGGATCGTGCTGATCTTCTCGGCCGGCACCATCGTCGACGGCTTCTCGTGACATTCCGGCAAAATAGCGTCCTACGAGCGACCCGAACGCGTTGTGCTACGCAAACGCTGCCTCGGGCCCCTCTCCGGACACACATTTCCTTCTAAGCCGGAATATCACCCAATGGCAGAACGATCTCCCCTCTTTCTGGGCCTCGCCCGTCCGCCCAAGTATCTGGGTCTCCCTGTCGGATACCTCGTGGTTCTGGCGACCGGGGTCGTTCTGCCGTTCATCTGGACGAAGTCGATGGTGTTCTTCCTGATCGGGATTGTCGCCTATCCGATCCTCTGGTTCGTCGCCGACCGCGAGCCGCATTTCTTCGAGGTCCTGCGCGTCTCCTACGGCTCTGTGCGCGCGACGAAGAACCGGGCCCTGCATGGAGGCGACAGCTTTGGCGCGTGATGCGGGCACCCTTTCTTCCTTCGGGACCGCCTTGCATCACGCCGGCGGCGGCGAGTTCGCGCGGGAGAGCTATCTGGCCGAGCACCTGCCGTATTTCGCGCTCACGGATGACGATGTCATGGTGCTGCGAGAAGGCGATCTCCTCGCAACCATGCGCCTCGATGGTCTCAATCCGATGACCACTGAGGACGCCCGGCTCGACGCGCTCAAGCGCGCGGTTGCCGCCATCGTCGCCCAGACCGGCAATGCCTTCGGTTTCTACATACACCGGATCTCCGTGCCGCAAAATCTCGGGATGCGCCCCATCGAGGGCGACAGCTTCGCCGCCGCGATCGATGCGCGGTGGCAGTCCCATGTGAAAAACCTGCGCCCCGCCAAGCGCCAGCTTTATCTCAGCGTCATCCGGCGGCCCGACATCTCGGCGCGCATTCCGCTCCTTCGGGCACTGGCCCGCAAGGCCTGGGTCAAGGACCGCGCGACACGGATGCAGGAGTTGAACGAGGTCATGGGCTTCTTCGAGGTGGCGCTTGCGTCGGCCAATCCGGTCAGACTCACGAAAGCTGGCGGCGAATGGCTGGGCTATCTCAATACGCTGAACGCCGGCAGCTTCTCCCCCATCGCCTTCGGGCAAAGTGCCTTGCCCCTCTCGCACACCCTGAGCAATTGCCGCGCGACCTTTGATGGCGACGTGGCCACCCTGACCGATGCAGTGACTGGGCGGGTCAAATACGGCGCGCTCTTCTCAATGAAGACCTATCCCGCACTGACCGACGTCACGCTGCTCGACGCGCTCGACCTGCCCCTCGACATCGTGCTCACGAACTCCTTCAGCCCGATCCCGAACAACATCATGGCCGAACGCATCCAGCGGATCATTCGTCAGATGCACGCCTCAGACGATGCCGCCGTGTCCCTGCGCGAACAGCTGGGACAAGCCGCCGATGATCAGGAGGCAGGACGCATCGCCTTTGGCGACCACCACCTCTCCATCGCGGTCTATGCGCCCGACCGCGACACGCTCGAACGGGCCGCCGCCCAGATCAAACGCGTGGGCCAGGAAATCATGTCGGTGATCGTCCGCGAAAACATGGCGCTGAAGGCGACGTATTTCGCGCAGTCGCCCGGCAACTTCGGCTACCGCGCCCGCAAGACACCAATCTCCTCGATTAATTTCGCTGACTTCGCGGCCCTGCATGGCAGCGTCGAGGGGCGCAGCCCGGACCAGTCGCCATGGGGTCAAACCATCACGGTCCTGCCCACGGTCGGCACTTCTGGCTATCGCTTCAACTTCCACGAGGCGGGAGCCCCAAGCAAGGAACCCACGGTCGGCCATACGCTCGTTCTGGGGCGCACCGGCACCGGCAAGACACTGACCACCGCTTTCCTCGCAGCCCAAGCGCAACGGGTCGGCGCGCGGCTTTTCTTCTTCGACAAGGACCGCGGCCTCGAAATGGCGGTCCGCGCCCTTGGCGGGCGCTATAACGAAATCCGGGCTGGCGTACCCACGGGCCTCAACCCGCTTGCCACCGAGACCGACGAGCGCGGCCGCGCCTGGCTCTCGGACTGGCTCGCGACACTTCTCACGCGCAATGGCACGCTCTCCGGCGAACAATCCCGCCACATCCAGAGTGCCGTCGGCCAGAACGCCGATGCGGGCGCGGCGCTGCAGCGCTTCGCCAGTTTCGAGACCCTGTTTCAGTCGCTCGATGACGACGGCGAGCTGCAATCCCGCGTTGCCGAATGGGCGCCAGGCGGACGCTATGGCTGGGTCTTCGACGAGCCCGAGCGCGGCGCGGGTCTCAAGCTCACGGGCGACATCGTGGGCTTCGACATGACCGAAATCCTCGACATGACCACCGAGCGCATGGCGGTGCTCTCCTACATCTTCCGCCAGATCGAACGCGTGGTCGAAGACCGCCGCCCCACCATCATCGTGCTCGACGAAGCCTGGAAGCTCTTGGACGACCCGTATTTCGGGGCGCGGCTGGAAAACTGGCTGGTCACGCTTCGGAAGATGAACTGCGTCGTGATCATGATGACGCAATATCCAAGCCAGCTGCGCGACAGCCGCGTTGGCAAGACCATCGTCGAAACAGTCCCGACCCAGATCCTCTTCCCGAACGATCGTGCCACTGTCTCCGACTACGACTTCCTCCGCGTCAACGCCAAGGAGGCGGCCCTTCTCGTGCAGCCCACCATCGGCCAGCGCATCGCGCTCGTTCGCTCGGCGGGCGACAGCGTCTTCGTCGATGCCGATCTCTCTGCGCTCGGAGAGTTGCTGCCCATCCTTGGCGGCGGCGCCACCGGCGAAGCCCGCGTGCCTGCCGATTGGCGCGCCAATCCCGATTTCTGGAGACATGTGATATGAGTTCGCAACCCCTTCTCGCGCTTTGCGCCGCCGCAAGCCTTCTGTCGGCTTGCGAAAAATACACTGAGAAAACCTCGCCATGCTTCGGACGCAAGGGCGAGCCGCAGGTGACCCGGTCCGCACTTTCCTTCTCGACCATGGGCGCACCGGTTCAGGAGACAGCCAAACCCGACTGCACCTTCGAGCCCCTGCCCCGTCCGGAATGAGCCGTGCCGCAATCATATCCGCCGGGCTCTGCCTCGGCCTCGGGACCCTGCCCGCGCTCGCCCAGGGCGTGCCGACGCAGGACAATTCCGCGATCGGGCGTGCCATCGCGCGGGTGACGGCGCTCGCCGAGGATCTGGCCGTCCAGCAGGACAAGGACCGCACCGAATCCACCCTGGCCGATGTCCAGGCCGACCAGTTGCGCGTCCTCGAGGAGATGACGGCTGCCATCACCGGTCCCGGCTTCGATATCCGCGCGCTCGAGGGCAATGCGGATTTCGGGGTCGCGGCCGTCTATCCCAATACCGATGCGAGCCCGATGAACAGCCGCCTCTTCGGCGAAGGCCGTGAGACCGTAGAGATGATGATCGTCGAGGTCTCTAGCGAGTTTGCGAGTGCCCCCGGTGTAGCCCGCGCGGGTCTCTCGGCCACCCAGTGGCGCTGCCTTTTCCAGGCCCTGATCAAGCAGGAGAGCCGCTTCAACGTCGCCGCTGAAAGCCCGGTCGGAGCCTATGGCCTGACCCAGCTCATGCCCGGCACCGCCTCCGATCTTGGAGTCGACCGGTACGATGTGAAAGACAACCTCCGCGGCGGCGCGCGCTATATCACCACCCAGCTCAACCGCTTCGGCAACATACCCCATGCGCTCGCGGCCTATAACGCGGGGCCGGGTCGGGTCATCGAATTTGGCGGGGTGCCGCCCTTTGCCGAGACCCAAGGCTACGTGCGCAACATCTCGAAGTTCTACAACGAATACCTCGCCGTGGTCGGTGGCGCCGACGCGCTCGGAACACTCTCTCCCTCGGACTTTGCGCTCGCCGAATATGCCAGCATCTCAGAGGCGGGCGTCTATTACGCCGCCGACAGTTCAGCGACCACCGAACAGGTCATCAATCGTCTCCGCGCAATCATCCTGCAGATCGACGCGCAGCCCAATGCCAAGGCGGCCTGGGAGCTCAACACCTACGCCAAGGCCGAGATCGGCCGCATCCTCAACCTCCGCGTCCGGCTGATGGCGGCAAACCAGCAGCGCGAGGCGGCCTATGCGCAGCACCTCGTCGCCGACCGGCTGGCCGAGCGCGACTTCACGCAGATGGGAGTTCCCGAATGAGACAGCTTCTCCTGACCGTCGCGGCGGTCGCCACACTCGGGTTTGCCTCGCCCGCAACGGCCCAGGGCGTCCCGACCTTTGATGGCTCGCAGCTTGGTCAACTCGTGGCGCAGCTCGAGCACATGGCCGAGGATCTGAACGTCCAGATGCAGCAACTCGCCACCATGCGGCTGGAACTGGAAACCCAGCTGTCGCAGCTCACGAACCTCGAGGCGCAATTGACCTCGCTGATCGAAGGCAGCGGGCTCGGCGAACTCTTTGCCACAGTCGAAGAGTTCCGCGCGCTGCGTGGCAAGCTGGTGGCCCCGCTCAACACCGCGCAGTCTTTGGCCAGCGGCGATTTCCTGAGCGGCTTCAATCCCGGCGCCGAGCTTTCGGCCTCGGTCGAACGGGTGCTCTCGGGCAGCGGCTTCACCTCGGAACGTCTGAGCACGCTTTCGGGCTCCGATCAGCCCGCCGACAACCGCATCGCCGCCTCGGCCGGGGCCAGTGCCATGCTCTCCGTCGCGGCCGAGGCAAGCCATGAAGAGGCGGGGCAGAGCCTCGAACGGCTCGAGACCATGGTCGGGCTCATCGACGATCAGGACGGGCTGAAAGCCGCCGTCGATCTCAACACCCGCGTGACCGCCGAGCTTGGCATCATCCTGACCCAGATCTGGCGGCTGGAAGCGGCGCAAGGCGTCAGTGCCGGCCAGCTTGGCGTTGTCGACGCCGCAACGCTCGCGGATGAGCGCAAGTTCCGCTCGATGGCGGTGGACCCATGAGGCATGCCATGACCCACAGCTTGGCTCCAGTTCGGGCGCTTGGTCTCGCCGCGCTCGTCGTGAGTGCCTTATCCTGTGCCGCGCTGGCCCAGACCCCGAGCACGAACCCTTCCGTCGACACGCCCTCCAGCTCGATGGCTATCGCGCGGGACGAGGCCGACGACTGCCGCGTCGCGAAACCGCCCGTGGATCTCGCCGAAACCGCTTACCTGCGCAATGGTTACCGCGCGATCCTGCGCATCCTGATCGCCGAGGAGGCGCTGACCACAGAGAACTGCACTTGCCTGCTCGACCAGTTCACCTGGGATCAGGCCTTGGGCGCCCTGCCCCGGTTCCGGACCTCGGACAACCCGCGACTGCCGTTCAAGGTGCTCGATCTCTACGCCAAGGCCGATGCGCTGGAAGCCCAGGTTACGGAGGCCTGTGCGGAGTAAATGGGGGTCATTCGCGACATTCTGGGACAGGTCGATGCCGCAGTGAACACCGTGGCGCAGGACGGCTTTGTCTCTTCCGCAGCCTCGGTCGGCAATGTCATCTCGGCGGGCGCGACCCTCCTTGTCGTCCTTCTCGGGATAAACGCGGTGATGCAACTCCGTCCCCTGCCCTTCGGCACGGGCTTTGCCTTCGGGGTGAAGGTCGCACTTGTCGGGATATTCGCGCAGAGCTGGGAAAATTTCAGCGTCATCTATGGCGTGGTCACGGACGTCCCCGACTCCGTCGGCGCCTCGATCCTCGCGCTCACAGGCTCGGGCGACGAGGCCGGGGTCTATGAGAGCCTCGACAATATGGTCGCCCGAATAACCGCCTATGGCGACACGATTGGCGATCGCGCGGGCTGGGTCTTCGGCGCGGTCCTGGGCGCCATCTTCTTCGTCCTCTCCGCCGTCTTTGCCGCCGTCACCGCCGGGATCATCGCCTTCGCCCGCATCGTCTTCGCGCTGATGATCGTGATCGCCCCCTTCATGATCGTGACCTCGCTCTTCAAACCGACCCAGTCGCTCTTCGAGGCCTGGACCCGCGCCACCATCGGCTATGCGCTCATGCCGGTCGCTGCCGCCGGGGCCGCGGGCATCACCGTCGCCATCGCCGAAGCGATCGGGGACGCCTCCGCCGATCCCGGTGACGTGGAGACCGTCAGCCTTATCCTGCCGTTCCTCGTGATCCTGATTCTCAGCGCCGGGATCATGGCCTCGGTGCCCTACATCGCCTCCAACCTTACCGGGGTCGTCGGCATTGCCTCCAATGCCGTGGGCCTGACCGGGCTTGCGCGCCAGGGTTTCGTGAACACGCGGGAGTATGGCACGGGTGCTGCCTCGCGCCTCGTCACCGGCAAATCGCCGCATGAACTGAACCAGATGGCCAATGCGGGCGTGGTCAAGACCGGCGAGATGATCCGTCAAAGCCCCGGCGCGCTTCTCTCCGCCGCCAAGGCCTTCCGCAAACCCTGATGTGAAAGACGACGACTTTGAAGAAGACGGTAAATAGTTCTCCTGCGCCTGACCGCGACGCTTTCGAGGCGGATTTCATCTACGGGCCAAGACGGCGCGAGCGCTTTGCCTGGTTCGTTGCGGCGGCCGGCGTGCTGGTCGGCGTGGCCGGCATGGTCGCCGGCTCGAGCCTCTTTCCCCTCAAATCAACCGAAACCTTCGTGGTCGTGGTCGACAAGGAAACCGGCGAGATGGATCGGGTCGCCGCCGTCCAGGCCCTGACGCTCTCGGAAAGCGACGCCATCATCCAGGCCAATCTCGTGGCCTATGTCGACGATCGAGAGACCTATGACCTGACCGATGGCGAGCAACGTATCAACTCGGTCCTCGACCGCTCGGACGGCGATGCCGCCCGCACGCTGCGCGATCTCTGGTCCTCCACCAACGAAGACTACCCGATCACTGTCTATGGCCGCGACGCCAAGATCGAGGTGGTGATCAAATCGGTGAACCAGATCGAGCGCGGTGTGGCTCAGGTCCGCTTCACCCGCACGCTGCGCCGCCCCCGCGACACCCGCACCGTCACCCGGTCCTATGTCGCCACCGTCGGCTACGACTTCCAACCCGAAACCCGCCAGCGCCTTCAGGACGTCTGGGCCAACCCCTTGGGCTTCGTGGTGACCTCCTACCGCGTCGACGCCGAGACCCTGGAGAACTGACCAAGATGAAATCCTTCCCCGCGCTCTTCCTGGCGCTTGTCCTTCCTGTTGCGGCACTCGCCGAGGCCACGCCGCAAGGTGGCCCGCTCGACATCCGCATCCGCACCGCAGTCTATAATGAAAACCAGGTCTACCGGATCGAGACGGACTTGCGGCATTCGACCACGATCCATTTCGGGGCGGGGGAACGCTTCGAGGCGGTCATTGTCGGCGACACCGAAAGCTTCCAGGTCGACCCGATCCCCGAGCTCGGCAATGTGCTGACGATCAAGCCGCATGTCGCGCAGGCCTCGACCAACATGACGGTCATCACCAACCGCCGCACCTATTCCTTCCATCTGCGCGAAGGCTCGATCCCGAACCGCACCGGCATGTTCTTCGAAGTCCGCTTCCGCTACCCGGACGAAGAACGTCGCACGGCAGGTGCAACCCAGCCCAAGGGGTTCGAGGCACCCCGCAACTACAACTACCGTGTTTCGGGCGAGGGGGACTTCCGCCCCAGTCATATCTACGACGACGGGCGCTACACGTATTTCGTCTTCCCGGAAAACGCCCGTCAGCCCGCCCTCTTCAAGGCCGATGACCAAGGCCGTGAGCGCACGGTGAACTGGACCCAGCAAGGCAACACTGTCCGCGTTCTCGGAGTGAACACCTACTGGACGCTGCGCATCGGCGACGAAGCGATCTGTGCGTGGCGCGACGAGAGCGCGATCTATGTGAGCAACTGACCATGGCCGATCAAACCCCTCCCGACCTTCAGGACCGCCTCGATCAGTTTAGCCAGCGTGGCAAATCCAAACGCCGCGGCAACAGCCTCGGGGTCGGTGCCCTCGCCGCCGCCCTCGCTCTTGGCGGCGCCGGGGTAGCGTATTTCCTGGCGACTGGATTGCAGACAAGTGACAGCGCCCTCGAGACTTCCGATGTCGAAACCTTCCAGGACCGCCGCCCCGGCACCGGGGGGCGGCTGGAGTTCCCGCCCGACGAGACCGAGCAACGGGTCAATGACGCTCTGATCGCCGTCGAGGAAGCGCTGGATGTGCCTGCGGCCCCTGCCCCCGAGCCAAGCGCCGAAGTGCTGGCCGAGATTGCCAAGCTGCGCGAGGCCCTTGCCGCGAGCCAAGCCACGCGCAACTCAGAAATCCAGTCCGCCGTTTCTGACCTGCGCGAAGCCTTCGATGAACAGAAAGCGACGCTAGAGGCCACGCTGGCCGAAAAAGAAACCGAGCTTGCCAACCTGCAGCGCCAGACCGAGACCCGGATCGAAGGGTTGCAATCCATGCTCGATGCCGAGAGGGCGCAGCGCGAGGGGCTTGAGGCCGAGCTCGACCGTGAGGGGCTGATTGCTGACCAGCGCCTGCTCGAAGAACGCCGCCGTCAAGAAGAGGAACAGCGTCAGCGCGAGGCCGCACGGGTCGCCGAGGAGCTTCTGGCGGCGCAGATCAAGTCTCCTGCCGTGGTCTATGCCGACGGGCCGCGCGGCGGCGCGAGTGGCGCGGCAGTGGCCGAACCTACCGCCGCTTCTGGTGCCGGGGGGCCGGCCCTCTCGGGCAATGAGCAATTCCTGCAGACTGCCCGCCCGCTCGAGGTGCAGGAGGCTGCCCGCCTCGCTTACCCTGAGCGCACCCTGACCCAAGGCTCGGTTATCCAGGCTGCGCTCCAGACCGCCATCAACAGCGATCTGCCCGGGTCTGTCGTGGCGGTCGTCTCCGAGCCGGTTCCGGCGTTTTCCGGGGACCGGATCCTGATCCCCCGGGGCTCCCGCCTTTTTGGCCAATACCGCTCCGGCATCGAGATGCACCAGAAACGCATTTTGATCGTCTGGACTCGCGTCCTGACGCCGGATGGCACCTCGATAGAAATCGCCGCCGTCGGCGGGGATCAACTCGGCCGCTCGGGCCTGACAGGTCTTGTCGACACCAAGTTCGCCGAGCGCTTCGGTGGGGCGGCGCTGATCTCCGTGATCGGGGCGGCACCTGCCGTGGCGGCGGAGAGTACCAACAACGAAACCACAAGCATCGTCCTGGGTGATGTCGGCAGCGACCTTCAGGATGCGGTTGGATCGGTCATTGCCGACCAGGTCTCGATCGCGCCGACGATCTATGTCGATCAAGGGGCCTCGGTCACCGTGCTCGTGGACCGGGATGTGGTGATCTATTGACCCGGACTGACAGCCCAGCCTCCTACCTCGAACGCTATCTTGACCCGTTCCGCGACCTCTTGCGACGCGACGACGTGGTCGAGATCGCGATCAACCCGGATGGCAAGGTCTGGCTCGAAGTCGCGGGCGACGCCACCATGCGCCACGAAGGCCAGACTGTGGATCGCACCACCGCCCTCAACATGGCCCAGACCATCGTCGGCGACGCCAAAGCCCGCGTCTCTGAAAAGAACCCCCTCGTTTCCGGCAAGGTGGAATATGCAGGCCGTCCTCTTCGGGTCCAGGTCGCCGTGCCACCCGCCATCGATCGCGGGGCCTCGATCACCATCCGCCTTTTCGCCTCGGGCAGCGTTCGGGATTACGCCCCGGCCTATCTCTTCGGCAAGGCCGTCTCGCTCGATGCGCTCCGCGCCGAGAAGATGAAGAACATCGCCACACTCGCCGAAGTGAACCTCGAGGCCGCGCTGCAAACCCTGGTCGAGGCGCGGCTCAACGTCCTGATCAGTGGCGGCACCTCGACCGGCAAGACCACTTTCGCCCGCCATCTCCTGACCCATGTCAGTGAACACGAGCGGCTGATCACCATCGAGGATGCCTTCGAGCTCTTCCCCGGCCAGCCGAACACCGTCGCCCTCCTGGCCGACCGTGGTTCCGGCTTGCAACGCAGCGCCAATGCCCTCCTTCAGGCCTCCCTCCGTATGCGACCCGACCGGATCATCGTCGGCGAGCTGCGCGGGGCCGAGGCCCTGACCTATCTCGAGGCCATTAACACAGGCCATGGCGGATCGGTCTCCACCATCCACGCCGAAACCGCCGAACTCGCCATCGATCGACTGGCGATCATGGTGCTGCAGGCAGGGACGCCGCTGACATTCGCCGAGGTCCGGCAATACATCCGCAAGTCCATCGATGTGATCGTTCAGCTCGGGCGCGCCGAGGGGAAGCGGGGGATTACGGAGTTCTATCTGCCGGGGTCGTGAGACGTTCCGACACAGCAGGCGTCGAGCAAAATAACGTGCTTAGGCTACGAATGGCAGCAGCGCGCGAGCGCTGCTGTTCGCTTTGTATTCGTCAATAGCCGCTATTGGGCCGAGGCAAGCTGTCTTTTGGTGTCGGCCGAAAAAGCAACGTAGAATTACTTTCTCGACAATCGGACGCGTGATAATAAGGCATTTAAGGGAAAGAACTTACGCTACTAGGGCACAGTCGGCGGCGGTGCCACGCGTCCGGCGAGCTTCTGCCACTGTTTGTTGTCGATAAGGGTGGAACGGTAGATCCGCAGATTACCGCATCCCGGAAGTGACTTCAGCGTCTTTTTGACTGGATCAACCAACGCCGGTGCCAACCACGGACTAAAGGTTTGCTCAGACATTGCGCCATTGTCCTCATTTTCAATTCAGATATTGGTAGGCGGTTGAAAGGAAGATCGAAATCTGCGACGCCACAGACCCAAAAATCGGTTTGATGGAGTAACCTGGAGCAACTTTCATGATGCCGTATTACTTGAGGTCGTGCGGCGTCTTCCGGAGGGCTTGAACTCGGGCTACGACGATAAGGTATTCGGTATCAGATCCAACGGGCGTTTTACGCTCTATGGTTATCCGCTCCGAAATGTGTTGCTGGTGTCCGTTCCTATCTGTCAGATCGAGGACCAACAGAAATCCAAAGCGGACGCCTGTAGTGAGATATCCTGTCGCTTGTCCGGCGTAGCGCTTGGCCAAGGTAGCGTTGTCCGGTACGTTGTCATCCTTCTTAACCTCGATAATCGAACTTACACCGCGAAACTGGACGTCGATGTCGGCTCTCCCACCACCACGATCACGCGCCTCTGCTTGGAAGGTTGGCGCTCCCCCGGTCTGCAAGAATTTCAGAAAATCCAGCTGCAGATCATGTTCTACCGGTAGCTTTCCACTTCGCCGGAACAAATAGGAGGCGACAGGATCGGTGCTAACACCGACGTTTGACCGGGCAGCCAAAAACTTCAGTAATAGGCCGACAAGAGACTCCACGAGCATCCGCGCGTCGGGGAAACGTGAATAGTCTGGCTGAGTTGCAAACTGTTCGATTACCTGTTGCCAAAGCTGAGCAACCATAACATTGGCGTCCCCATGCATGCGGAGTTCCGAAACACCCATTTTGGCCGCGGCTTCGCTGAAGCCGGCATCTTCTAGTACCTCAACCAGCCGGCTAGTGGTCGTGGCGTCGAAAGGGCGGCGATTAAGCGAGTCCTCCATCGACCGCTTGAGCGTTTCGCGCAGCTCCGCTACAGCCCCGGCTTTTCCATGGTCAATGTTGACCTGTAGCCACTCCTCCAGCGCTTGAAGGTAGTACCTGCGTTCGCGCATTCCACGGATGGTAGCATCCTGCATTGACGCATCGAGGCCGGGCGTAGATGGCAGACCAAAAACTTCGCTTCCAGGGTAGAAAATTGACAGAAGCTCATCCTCAATCACAATTGCAACGTTCAACCAAATTTCTTTGCCTAGGGAGTGGGCCAGAGCAGCTAATTTTGTTGCCATTGACAACCAATGAAAGCGTTCCCTCGAGGAAACAGCCAGCCATGAGTGAGACGCGTGGCGCGCCTGTGAAAACGCAGTATACTCGATGGCAGCAATTTCCAATTCAGGTAAACGATCTTTCAAATCTGCTCGGAGCCCGTCTTCCCGTACTGACAGCAGGAAGGTCGTGCAAAGCAAATAGAGTTTTGCATCCGGACGACGCTCGCTGTTCTCGAGGGATCGCTCGAACCATTTTTTTGCGGACGCAAGCGCCGACCAAAGGGCTTCCTCGGTGGGTGCGGCCAGTCCTTCGCGAAGCTTAGCTAACCCAATTTCCATGCACGCTTCGTCTGCGACAGTATCCAGCGTCGCCAATTGTTCGAGAAGCAACATAAAGTCTGTATCCGGATATCGACGTAGAATAGCGCCAACCACCTTGGCGACGTGACGCAGGAATTGTGGATCGTCCTCTGTCGAAACGTCGAGGATGCTGGCCTGTAGCCTACGCACGAGAACCGCGTTCTCTTGCGAGAGCAGCATCGCACCTCTCAGTGCATGGGAACGCCCCCATGAATGATTGCTTTCATCTTCGAAATGGGAACAAAGACTTGTCCACGCTGGCTTGGCGAACCCGGCTGGTATCTCGATCCGCTCCAGACAATCGACCATCTCGGCCAGTGCTGGAGCGTCGTCAGTCCACGCCAGCATTTCCAACAATACGGATTGGACAGAGGTCTCGGATATCCATCGGGTCAGCCAGCAAAAGCCATCGGCTCGGTCTGAACCGGGCGCGAGTTTTTGTACTGCAGAAAGCAATCGCTCCGCTGAAACGGAGCCCGGATCACTGGATCCGTCAGCATCGGCGCGTAACAACTCGATAAGATATTCCATGACTCACCGCTTAGAAAACGTAGTCGTCGCCTTTGGCATGGAGACGATGCTCGATTGGCACAACGGCTTCAACGGAAGGACGCGCTGTCGTGCCGATGATTATCTGCACACCGCCTATCTCCGAGGCCGCGGTTGCAACGCTATCGAGCATCGCCTCGAAATCCTTGTCCACGACCTCTTCGGACGCCGGCGAGTCGATCACCATCAAACCGGGGTGGCGGCCGTGACCCCGTTCCCTTGCGACTTCGACCGCAGCGAGCGCCACGGCAATCTTGATGCGCAGCCGTTCACCCATGGTCAAGTTGCTAAACCATTCGATAGCTCCACCTTGTTTGACTTTGAGCCGACCTCCGTTGTCCAGTTGCATCTCAGTGGCGTTGGGCATGCCAAACTTCCGGGAAAGGAGCATCACCGATTGCGATATCTGCTTCAGAATCTCAGATTGCATATCAACCATAAGTTCTTTGGTGACGTCAGTGGCTGCCCTGAGAACCTTATCCGCAGCATCGGTATTGGCGTCCGAGCTTGTAGATGTCGCTCCATCACCCATGAGGTCGCGAAGTTGAGCTGCCTGGGCTTCCAGCTGGACGATCTCCAGCTCTGTATCAGGGACCTTGGCAGCAAGGTCGACCTGCAACGCGGAAACCCGATCCTTTGCTTTTCGAAGTTCGATTGCAGCGTTGTTTGCAGATTTTTCCGCGGCTTTTTGCTTCTCCCTAGCTAATTTCAATGACGCGTCGAGGGCGTCGACTTCATCTTTCGCAAGCTGAATGTGATCTTCTTCAAAATCCTCTGTGCCCTGGGGAATATCGTTCTTGCAAAGCAGACAGGTGCTTCCATCGCCAGTTGACCCAGGCGCCGCCACGACCTCTTTGTATTTGGCTTCGCAGGCTGGGCAGCAGGATGGGCTAAGCTTGCGGAACGAATAGCCGGCTGACTTCTCGTCCTCCAGTTGCTGTACCCTTTGACGGGCTTTCTCGAAGCTCTCCGCAATCTTCTGCAGCGAGACATCAGCCACTTCGAAAGCAGCCCGCGTGGAATCCGCAACTTCGCGCAGAGTGACCATCTGTTGGTCCAAATCGTTCAACTCGACCCGTTTCCTTGAGCGATCGTCAACCTTCTTCACGCTTTCCCTTGCTGTCTCCAGCTTGGCGTTGACCGTCTCCAACCTTTTCGCAAGGCCCTTGTACAGCGCAGACTGGTCTGGACGAGCGGCGCGGGATTCCTCGACCTCCTTCTGCGCTGTGAGGGCCGCGCTATACGTCGAGACCCACGGCAAACCGATGAATAGTTGCAGTAGGCGTAACGGGATACCATCGATCGTGACGTCGCCGAAAAGTGCCTTGGCGTTCGTCGAACTCGACAAGAAGAGTGCCGATGAAATCAGTGGCCAGCCATGAGCATGACCACCGGTTTTGGAATTGTGTGCATATATCGGCGAGAAGGTTAGTTCAGCCATCATTAGCTGTTCCGTTTGCGACTTCAGCCCTTCGCCGCCATCACCGTCGTATAATGGCACCCAGCTCCCGTCGCTGCCCGAACGGCTGACGCGGGCTTTCGCTTTCGCCGGATCCTCCTCTCCGACATCTTTCCGCAATTCAGTACGGTGGAGAATGCCGTCGATCTCATAAGTCACATCGACGATTTCCAGCCATTTCCAGACGTCCGCCTTAACCCTTCCCCGGAACTCGCCCCTGATGACAGCGTATAGCAGATTTAGGATAGAAGACTTGCCGCGGAGGTTGCGGTCCGACATTACCGCAAACAATCCAGCGCCGAGGTTGGCCCAAGTCTTATCAAACGGCCCGTCACAGTCGGACTCTGCACGGGCACCTGCAACTCTTATGCTTTTGAACCGCAATGACTTCGCTCGAGGAGGTGTAGGCTGCGGCTGGATGTTGTATTTCTGTAGCACAGACTTGGCTGTGCTTTCCTCAGTGCCTGAACGTTCCGCAATGGCGCGGAGCCAGCCACTCTCGGTGGATTGAATTGGCGCAGACTTTCTCATTTCAGATTCTCCGAAATCGCGCGTAGGCGCTTCTCGACTTCCACACGAATGCTCGGGATGAGATCGCCATGAAGTGTCTTGCCATAGGTGGGATGCTCGTATTGCCAGTCCTTAAGCTTCGAACCGCTTTTACCGGAAGCTACCCGCATCACTAGCGTCATCCGGTCCCGGTACCACACCAAGTCCGGATGATCGGCTACACACTGGTCCAAGAAAGCCATTGCCTTCGATGATATCTGGTATTCATAGCGACGCACCTTGCCATCTTCGCCTTTAAGCTGCATCGATCGGACGAGTCCGTAGTAGCTTAGCAAGGCAAGTGCATCCGCGATGTTCTCGTAAGCTCCTCGCTTCCACCTGACCATGCGCACTAGCCTGACAGAAGGTTCATCAGCATCAAAAATGCCTTCGACCTTCTTAAGCAGGTCGAGATCACCCTCGGCTTCGACCACGTCCAGTAACGCGTCAGCCAGATAGTCTGGATAGCGCACCAAGAAATCCATAGCCATTAGCCGTTTTTCGGCCCTGAAGACTTTCACGCATTCTTCAGCAGGATCGTCAGCAGGATCGGAACCGGCCGCTAGAATGAAGAGAAGCCGCAAGGCGTCACGATATCTAACCCCAACGGCAGAAACTGGGTCAGTTGAAGTCGCGCTCCCAGTTTCGCCCGCTATATCGTCAAGTAAGCCCATGCCTGCCGACAACTCCCCCATAAATCTATGATTGTATTATTTCGAATAAGATCGCGTATCGTCGCTTGCAAAGCAACCCATTGAGAATCTGGACGAACTGCCTGTCAAACACATATGAACACAAGTCTAGCAAGGTGTTGCTCGGCAAGCTGGCGGAGCAATCTGAAAACACAACCGGCTTGATTGAACGCTGATTGATTTGGGTTTCGGCTCTGTACCCTTACGCCAAAGGCCGCACGGGAGACCTTCTGGTTGCTGAAAAACGCTGGCGAACAGCAGCAGTGGAGACGTCAAGAGTACGCATGCTTTACGATGGCAGTCTGACTGGCAGAGGCTACAAACAGTCATCCTCCGCGCACAACACAGAAGATTAACAAGGGACAGTCGCGCGAAGACCGCGCTCACCCTCCCAATAGCTCTTCAATGAAGTCCTCCTGCCGGTCGAGCGCCGCCTCCCATTCCTTCGGCAAGTCCGCTTCCCGCTCGAGCATCTCCGGCTCTGGTTGCCCGCGCCCGGCTTCCATCGTCCTCACGCTCATCGCGCGCGCTTCGCGGCGCTGCGAGCGATCCCGGACTGGCGCGCGTTCGGCCGGTTTCGCCTGCTCGTCTGCGCCGGCCTCATCGCCACCTTCGCTGCCCCAAGGCCCAACACCCTGCACGCTCGGCGGATAGGGAAAGGGCTTACCTTCTTGGCGGGCCAGCATCTGCTTGAAGAAGGGATCGTCGTAATACTTGATCCGGCTCGCCTTGATCGGGTGCTGGGGCGAGGCGAGGATGATCACCTCGTCGGGGTCCATCAGGCGCGCTTCGGTCTCGGAAAGCAGCGGCCGTTCTTCCAGCCGCGCCGAAGTCGAGGTCGCGCCGAGGATACCTTTGTTGCGGCCATACATCTTGGTCACCGCCTCGCGGGTGGTGCTGCCGACGGCGGCCGAGACTTCCTTCACCGTGCGCTGGTCGCGCGGGGTGATGTAGAGCTTGAGCCCTGCCCCGTTCTCGAGGCTTTCGCGGCCCTCGGGCCCGTAGATCCGGTCGAGCGAAGCCAGAGACTGCGCGATCATCGCGACGCGGCCGCCATAGCTTGCCAAGGAATGGATAGCGCGTTCGAGATAGGGCATTGCACCCATCTGCTGGAATTCGTCGATCATCATCATGACCGGCCAGGGTTCGTCGGGGCCCGGTTCATTCAGGCGGATCGAGGCGATGAGATCGGCGAACATCAGGCGCAGGAGTGGGGCGAGGGTTGCGATGTGATCTTCGGAGACGGCGATATAGAGCGACTGCGGTTGATTCCGAAAAGTCGAGAAATCGAAGTCGCTGGCTTGCGTGGCCGAGCGCACTGCCGGGTTGTCCCACTGCTTGAGGCCCGCGGTCATCAGCGCCTGGATGTTTGAGGTCAGCAGCCGCGACGAGGCAGAGGCCGCGTTGGTCCAGAGCTCGCGCAGGATGTCTTCTTCGGCTTCATCGGCATAGGTCTTGTACTGGGCGTTCTTGTACTCGCCCCCGGCGACGATCTTGTTCACCTCGCCAAGGTTCGGCGTTCCGCGCTGGATCGCCAGCAGACAGGCCGCGACGAAGATCGACTTGCCGGCCTCGGAGAAGGTGTCGAGTTGCTTGTTGTCCTTGTCGAGGAAGAGGTCGGCCAGGATCGAGACCTCGGTGAAGCGCTGCGCGAAGCTCGGGGCCTTGGCGATCCGGGCCAGAGGATTGTAGCGATGCGTGGCATTGGCCCAATCAAACGGGCTGAAGCGATAGACCTCGTCGCCATTCAGCGCCCGCAACCGCGCTGTCTTCTCGAAGTTCTCACCCTTCACGTCGAGCACCACGACCGAACCCGCGAAGCTTAGGAGGTTCGGGATCACGAAGCCGACGCCCTTACCGGCGCGGGTTGGGGCGACCATCATCACATGCGGGATCGTGGTCGAAGAGATGAACTCAGCCTTCGAGGTCGGCGCGCCGAGTTTGCCGCAGACAAAGCCCTTGCCCGGCGCCTGCAACATGTCGTTCTTCTTCAGCTCCGCCTTGGTCTGCCAGTGTGCCGAGCCGTAATCGTCCCGCTCTTTCTTCCAGGTCCAAGCCAGCGCCAGGGTGCCGAGACCGATCGCGCCAAAGCCAACGGCCCCGAAGCCCACCTTGAAGGCTTCGGGATGTACCGCGCGGGTGCTGGCGCTCGCCTTCCAGAGCGCCAACATGTCGAAACTCTGAAACCCCGTTTTCAGGGCCAGGGTCAGGTAGAAGGCGGCAACGATGGTGCCGATGACGGCGCCGCAGATCACACCGAAGAGGAGCGCTGCCCAGAGGGGAAGTGTCTTGGTCATGGTGGTCATCTCCCCTTTAGAATTCCATCTCGTCATCGAGACCGCGGTCCCGACCGAGATCACGCCCCAACTCCTGCACCTCCTGCTGGCCGCGCAATCGCGCCACCTCGGTCGCCTTATCCTGCTGCAACCCGGCAGCGCGGTCGGTGAAGACCTGATCGCCGGTTTCCTCAAACGTCATCTCAAGGAACTCCTGCGTGACGGTGATCTGATCGAGCTTGCTCGGCAGCGCCGCGTCCAGCACCTCGTAGTTGCCGCGGCGAAGCTCGGCCAAGCCTTCTTCGCCCAACTCCTTGAAGAGCTCGGATTGCAGGGTCCGCTCGACCGTCTCTTCCTGTTCCTCGCTGAGCTTGCCGTCGCGCAACATGTGGGCGAGGTCCTGCAGGTAGGGATTGGGCGTCCGGTCGTCCTCGTCGATGAGCGGCAGCGTCGCCTCTTCCTCGTCCGCGAGGGTCCGACCAATCTCGACACCCAGTTCCTTGGCGCGTTCCATCAGCGCGTCCATCACGCCGTCGACCTTCTCGAGCGCGGCGTCGAGTTGGTCGTCACTCGCGGTCTCCACGCTCAGACCGTCCTTGGCCAGCACCGCGTTCATGTCCCGCTCGACCCAGTCCTGTGCCATGCCGTAGTTCCGCGTGCCGCCGGCACTGATCCGCGCCACCAGTTCCTCGCTATCCATCCCGACCTCCTCGGCCCGCTCGAGCACGTCACGCAGCCCTTCGTCATTGCCCGACTGCAGCGCGGCGATCAGAACCTCACTGCCCGCCCCCGGCGGATAGGGTTCTTCGAGCTGCTTGCCGAAGCGCACGCGCAACTCCGGGTCCGGCACCATCTGCGAGAGGTCCGCGATGATCGGCGCGGCCTTGGCCTCGAACGCGGCGCGCTCGGCCGGGTCCAGTTCCTCGGCCTTGAGCCTCAGCGCCTCGATCGTGCGCTCGGAATAGTCGATCGCATCACCGACGGTCTTGATGTCCTTCATGTCTATCTCTCCTTCGGTGAAGTTCCACGGCGTGCCCGAGCCCAGTCCGTCCGCCATGCCGCGCACGGCGCGCGCCATGTGGCGCTGGTCCATCCGGTCCAGCAGATCCGCGAGGTTCTTGTAGTCCTTGGCGAAGCCCACCACCTGCGCCTGCGCGATGGCAGTTTCCTGGGCCGTCATGACGATCTCGCGCGGCAGGCGAGCCTCTTCCTTGGCGCGGTAGATCTCCTCGATCCCGGCGGGCTTCTCGAAAATGCCGCGCTCGAGCCGCGTGGTGGCATCAAGCATCACGCCATAGCGTTCCGCAATTTCAGCCTGCTTCTCGCGCATGAGCTGCGGCGACATCACGCCCTCGGCCCAACACGAAAACCAGGTGCCCTTCTCGACGCCGCGATTGTTCAGGATGATATGCGCGTGCTTGTGCGCCCGGTCGTCATGAACCGCGAGGACATAGTCCCATTGGTCGCCGTATTCGCCGCTCTCGAAGAAATGCTCGGTCCAGTCTATCGCGATGTCGCGAACCTGATCGACCGTCACGTCGGTCGGGAAGGACAGCAGCATGTGCGAGGTGAACCCGAGCTTGGTCGAGCCGCGCCAGGTCCCGGCCCAGTCCTCGACGATGTCCTCTTTCTGTTCCTCAGACAGCACCGCCGCATCGGTCAGCGCGTTGGTCATCGTCGAATAGGTGTAGACCGCCTTGTCATTGATGTAGGAGATCTGCGCCCCAAGCGAAGCACGCGTCTTGCAGCCCCCTGCCCGGATCCGTTTGAACACCGCCGCTCGGCTCTGACCCGAGGCTACTTTCAGCGCGTTGCGCGCCGACATGGTTCCAACGCGCGCGAAACTCCGCCCCTGCCGACGCCCCGCCAACCGCGCGTCGATCCGCGCCGCGGCCTGGCCCCGGATGCGCTCATCCTCCCAGAGCCGCCCCATGACCGAGGTGTAGAGGGCGAGCGGATCAGCCATTCCTGACGAGCCTCAATCCGCGCTCGATCGCGCGCGGGTCATCCTCCAGGATCTCGTTCTCCGCCTCCTGCCCTTCTTCCTTTTGCGGCCATTCCTGATGACGCAGCGCCTGCGCCGCATCCTTCATCTGGCCCATCTCACGACTCATCGACTGCGCCAGATCGAGCAGTTCGATCAGCACCGCGCGGTCTGCCTCCGAGACCTCCAGCCGACCGCGATGGACCGCCTTGGCGAGCACCAGTCCGGCGTCGCTCATATCCTTCGCCTGACGCCATGCGGCGCAGAATTCCGAGACCAGATCACGGGGTATATCAAGGAACCCGCACCGTCCACGCAGCACCGCATTGAGCGCCTGTGATCGGTTGGCAAAGCCCCGTTCGCGCCACTCCGCATCGAAGGCGTCCAGCTCGGATCGGCTCGCCCGGAAGGCCACCGTCTCGCTTGGATCGCGCACCGCGATGCCCTCGCCCGCCTCCTCTTTCGCGAGCCGGTTCACGTGGCGCGGGGAGATGCCGAACGCCGCCGCCAGGTCCTTGGCGCTCTCGCCCGCCGCGAAGCGCTTTGCCACTTCGATGCGCTGCTCAAGCTTCAGGTTTTTCGCTGGCCTCGGCACTAGGACGTTCTCCCGCTTCCAGGGAAAAGATGCATGCGCAAACGCGCGCGAGGCAGCGATTGCTCGCAATCGCGTTCGCGTGCGGCGGAGCATTCAGCTTTGCGGGAAACGCCCATCACAGACCCCTCGGACAAAATGTGCAAACATTGGCCATATCCTGCCAACGTCTTCCTTCTCTCTTTTGCTTATACTTCAATACATCACATTGCGCAATATTACGTTTTGCATGATGTGTTTTTTTGCTTGCGATGAGGTGCACTCAAGACCGCTGGGCAGCGCGACATGGAGCGGTGCCGTCCTCATCGATGCGCGACAATCTGGTCGAATAAATCTGCTGAAACTTGCGCTGGAGCAGCACGCGATGTCAGGCAAACCGAGCGCCCGAGCCGGTCACGGATCGGGCGCCAGAAACACGAAAACGGCCCGCGCGGGATGGCGCGTGTCACGCCCGTTTGGGGCGTCACAATGTTGGTAAGGATCAGTGTCAGACCCCTGCGGATCCGAAGACCCGCAGGGGTGTCTGGGTCAGTGACCCAGTCCCTGACTGCGCAGATCGTCGTAGCGGCTGCGGGCGATCAGAGCCTCGGTCTCGAGGCTGTCGAGTGTCTCCGGATGGGCGTCTTCATCAAAGGCGGCGAGGTAGGCATCGAAAGCCATGTCGGCTTGCAGTTCGGCGAGGTCGATGGATTGTTCGAGTGTCATGGTGTGATCCTTTCCGTTGATCGTCGTTGGACGGATCGTGGAAAAGACCGGGGGCATGAGAGCGGGCTGCACCCTGCACGGGGCGGAATGAAATGGAGCACGCTGGGGGCAGGTTTGTTGTGAGCGATGCCCCGCAGCGCTCAAGGCGCCAGCCGTCCAGAAACCTGCCCCCGGCGTTGCCGGCCGCTCGACCCCGGGCTAGCGATCTCTAAGGCCAACAGGTCGACGGAAAGGCGCGCGGCGGTGACTCTGGCGTGAGACGTTGCCCCGGGATGCATGACGTTGATTTGCGACTTCCACCCTCGCGGCACAGGGTGAGTTCGGCGCCCCTGGTAGCTTCGCCAAGACGACCTAGGCGCGGGTTGTTCGACCGACGGAAGAGGTGCGCTTGGCTCGCTCAGTTGGCTCCCAGTTCTCCCTGCGGTCATTCGGTTCCGCCTCCATCGCGCGTGATCCACGCTGTCACTGAACTGAAAGATCGAAGCCGCGCCCGCGACCTATCCGGTCTGACGACCCGCCTCTGCGTCCGCTTCCGAAATATGCCGCGTTCTTCGGACACCGATAGTGCACCGGTCGAGGGCAAATTCCCCCGGAACGAGAAAAAGCCAGACCGCCGGAGCGGTCTGGCCTTTGGCTTAGGCGGCGTCTTTTGGGCCCCAGGGGATCACGGCCTGCAGGGACAGATCGTCCTGGTTCGCGGCCTTGCCGAGGTTGGCGTTGAAGCCGTGGTCGCGGATGGTCAGCGTGTAGTAGTCGGCGCCGGTCTCCTTGTTCTGCTTCTTCCAGATGCCGCCGCACTCGACAAGCTTGCCGCGCGGGGAGCGTCCGAGGACACGGTGCGTGGGGGCCATCGGGTTCGCGCTTGCGACGGGTTCGACCGTGATGTCGAGGTCGAAGGTCAGGGTCGAGATGGAGCCGACGCCCTTGGCGGTTTCGATGTCGGCGCTGGTGAATTTGATGCAGTTCGTGGTCATTGCTCTTCTCCTTGTTTGCGTTGCAATGATGGTCACCTTGCAGCTGGCCAAGGCCCGGTCACACCGAAGGCGAAGCGTAGCGGAGAGGGGCAGGCGCCGGTCTATTTGCTCCGCGCGGAATGGCCCGCAGGGACAGGGGAAAAAGATCGGCGACAACCTTTGTGGACGGGTCGACAGCTGCGACCAGCATGTCATGCAACTCAGACACCAGGAGAAGTGCGGTGGCCGCGAAGAAAGGAGGGTGAACAACCGAATGAGAGAAATGCCTGTGGTGGCGATATTTCTGTCCTCTCGCACCGAGCCGCATCCCGGCCAGTCAGAGCTTTGCTGACCCTGCCTCACGTGCCGCGACGGCTGGTTTCCGTGGCAACCCGATCTGTGTTGTCTGGAAGAGCTGCAGGGAGATCGTCGAAGCCTCGACACCGTTCCGCCCCCCCCGGATTTCGAACGGTCCCTCCACGGCACCCCGTAACGTGCGATCCGCGCAGCACGACCATCACCGGCCTGATGCCAGCTGCGGTCAAGGCAATCCGGCGGTCGTAGAACGCCGTTTGCGACCTATGATGACGGGGCGGCACGGCACGTCCGGCAAAGCAAGGAGCAACACCGGCCGAGACGCGAGATACGAGATCGATGTTGTCACGCGCCCGCCCAAGCGACCGTAACCGGAACGGCCGAGATGAAGCGTTGCCACGACCATGCGACGGCTGGCCGGGCTGGCTCCGGAGGAGACTGCACCGCCAGCAGCACGTCGCAGCGAGAGGCGGCGTTTCAGCTCGGGGCGGGCGGCTGCGTGCAGCCGACCGAGTAGGGCGCGGTCCTGACCAAAGGGCAGGAGGGGCCAATGTTCCCCTTGAATGCTTCAACTTAAGAATCAAAAGTTACTTCAACGGCAGGGCCATTGAGACAGGCGGAACACATTTTGATTGAGCTGAAAATCGAACTTGTTGGCATCAAACCACCCATCTGGCGCCGGATCCTCGTGCCGAATGACATCAGCTTGGACATCCTGCATTCCGTTCTCCAGGGCGCTATGCCTTGGCAAGACTATCATTTGCATGAATTCGAGATTGGCGAAGACAGGTTCGAGGCCCGCGACGAAAGTGACGACAGCTGGGACCCAAACGATGGCCGGAAGGACGAAAAGAGCTTTACTCTTGGCGAGCTGGTCAAGAAAGGCAATCAGTTCATATACACTTATGATTTCGGCGATGGCTGGCGGCACCTCGTCACTGTCGAGAAGGTTAGCAAACCAACCGGAAGACCAGATCTGGACTTTCCCGCCTGTGTTGCCGGAGCGCGAGCGTGCCCGCCAGAGGACTGTGGAGGGCCCTACTCTTACGAAGAGTTTCTCGACGCGCTGACCGACAAACGCCACCCGGAATATCGTGATACAAAGCAATGGGCCGGCGCGTTCGAACCGGAAGTGTTCAGCGTGCAGCAAGCCAATGCTGCCGTCGGTGCGATGTTCGTTTGGGCGAAAGAGTGTCGCGGTCTAAAGTGACTCCTGACGCTGGCTTGGCGCGCGATCCATATGGCGAACCTCGCAACCATTTTGAAGAACTGAGATCGAGGTACCGACGTGACCACAAGCTCGACCATCATGCAGCCGTTGGTGAAAGCATGGGTGGATCAATTCGAAGAAGCGGACCGGGCGGATGCCGCGATCCTCGCGTCCCTCATCCGGCTTGTCCCTGGTGATGCTTTTCGCCGCGATTTGACGCGGGTCCTTGAAGACCGCCTGAGGATCGGTCCCAACCCCGTGGCGCTTTACAACGAAACAGAGCGTAAGAAATGGAAAGGGCAACCCAACCGTTTGTTTCCCGAGACGTCCCGCGCGAGTAAAATTCAAAAAGGGAAGAAGACTGTGCGCGCATATGGCCGCGTCGGACCGCCGCTGGTGCCTCGTCAGCGACAGGTCGCCGAAGAAATAGGCAGTGAAGGGGTTGTCGCCAACGTCCTGACCCAGTTGCACAAGCGCCATCGAAGGTCGATCCTTCTCAACCCTGGGGCCGACATAATTCGCGAGAAGCGCGCGCGCCGGTTCGTTCTGGTAACGGACTTCATCGGAAGTGGAGATCGCGTCATCAACTATCTCAATGCCGCATGGAGGCTGCGGACAGTGCGCAGCTGGTGGTCGAGGCGCAGTCATTCCGGCCTTTGTTTCGAAGTGGTGGCCTACGCAGGGACAGAAGCTGGGGTCGAACGCGTAAAGGATCACGCCTCATCGCCCACCGTCAGCTTGGTGACACGATGCCCAACAATTCAAACGGTCTTTCCCCGAGGAAAAGTCAGGCGGATGGAAGAGCTGTGTCGTCGCTATGCGCCACCAGGGTCCAAACCCCTGGGCTATGGCGAAGTGGGGGCGCTTTTGGCGTTTGATCACGGCATGCCGAACAATGCACCTTCGATGTTCTGGAAGGATGCAAGAAGATGGTCGGCGCTGGTACCGGAGCGTGCATCCAGTACAGCTGGTTCCCCCTACCAAGAACCGCACACGCCAGAGAAAGAAAGAGCGCGTATTGAAGCGTCTGCCAAGGCGTCGGATACCGGGGCAATTCTGCGCCCGACGAGCTTGGAAACGATCATCCTGTCTGCACTGCGCCGATCTCCCCGTCATTCCGAAGCGATATCGGGTCGTCTCGGCATGAACATCGATGATGTGTGCGAAATCCTTGACCGCTTGAAAGGTTGGGGTTGGATAAACGCGTCGCATCAACTGACCGAACGAGGGCGGATGGTTGCGTCACGACTGATTCGCCAAGACCGCAAGAGCCCCCTTCCCCAAGGCGACGACACGATGTACTTTCCGAATGCGTTGAGAGCGCCACGCGATGTCTAGTGGTTGCCGGGGTAACGACCGGCACCGTTGGTGTCACGTCCTGCCCGCAGGAGGTGATGCCTGGGCCGTCGATTGCGATGGGCTCACGGTCAAGCTTTCGCTTGATGCTCAACTTGATCGAACCGCACGACCTTGCGGTCGCCGCAGCGGTAGGCTGACTTGCGATCCGATCAAGCTCACCCTGAAGGGTGGATAGTAGATGCGAACGTGGAACTCTCAACGCTACTTCGCCGAAGGCCTTGCGGCAGGAGTGGATGAATCCATCCTCAATAATGCAATCGCGACAGCTGAACACACATTGCGGCAGCCAAGTCCCGGCCCGCCGATCCTCACCCTTGGCCATCTGGGGCATTTGGCGGGCGTCGATGTCGGTATTTTGAAAACATATGCCTCAAGGCAGGATGCGGACCCTTATCGGGAGTTCTCGATCCGCAAGCGCCCGATCCCGGGCCAACCTCCGCGCTATCGAACAATTGCCGTGCCTGAGCCGCCCTTGCTGAGAGTCCAGACTTGGATCGCGTCCGAAGTCCTGCGCCACGCACCCTGCCATTCGGCGAGCACGGCGTTTGCACCAGGGTCTCGGTTGGCCCAGGCCGCGGCGCGCCACTGCCGCGCAGTTTGGATGGTCAAGATTGATCTGCGGAACTTCTTCGAATCGCTGACTGAAATCGACGTGCATCGGGTGTTTTTGGAGCGGGGCTACCAGCCGCTGGTCGCGTTTGAGCTTGCGCGCTTGTGCACCCGTCTCCGCGACAAACATCGCAACGATACTGCTGTCTTGCCTCAGCGACGAACGCCCAAGTTTCGGCACTCGTCCTTGACATCGCTTTATCCACGAGACCTGCTTGGCGTCTTGCCGCAAGGCGCACCAACCAGTCCAATGTTGGCCAATCTCGCAGTGCGCGACCTAGATGAAAGACTGACTGCTATCGCGAAGACCTTCGGCGTCCGATACTCGCGCTATGCAGACGATCTCACCTTTTCAACGACACGAAAGTCGTTTGGAAGATCCCGCGCACATGATCTGGTAGGGCGAGTCTATGAGACCCTGGCTGCTCGAGGACTGGCGCCGAACCAATCCAAGACGACGATTGTTTCTCCGGGAGCACGGAAAGTCGTGCTCGGCCTTTTGGTGGACGGAGACACGCCGAAGCTGACCCGCGATTTCCGCTCGCGGCTTCGAAAGCACCTGTATCACATAAGCGCTCCCGATCAGGGGCCGGTTCAACATGCAGCGCGGCGCGGATTCGCCTCCGTTGAAGGCCTCCGCCAACATCTGTTGGGCCTGATCGCGTTCGCCGGTCAGATCGATCCGGTCTATGCGGCGAAATGTCGGGCGATTTTAGACTCGTCAGATTGGTCGCAGACAAGGAGGTGAATTTAATCTGTTCGATGGGCGTCTTCTACCTACGGATTTTCATCAATTTGGAGAAGCTTCTGAGCTCAAATCACCACCGGAGAACCTAGAAGGTCTTTCCAGCCTGAGATCGCACTGATTTTGAACCGGTCCTGTGAATTAAGTGTCGGCCTTCTGCGTTGCTCCAGTATCTCTGAAATCCCAGTCACTTCATCAGACTGTTCGGGCCGCTATATCACCGCGCGTTTGGCCAAATAGGTGCAGACCGCGCAGGCTACACTGACAACCAGCTCGGCCTCTGGCGTATCAACCTGCTGTCCTTCCAACCCGTGACGAGCGTTGTTGGACGCATAGCCCCACAGTTTCTCGGCTGCGGTATCAAGAGGTTTTGGAAGGTCCAATCGCTTTACAAGCTGGCCGAATGTTGCTTTGGAATCGCCGGCCAGATCCCGCGCGGTCGCTTCCATCGCTGCGCAGGCATGCTGGATTGCCCCGGTCACATCCGGCTCTGGCCGCCGAGAAATATCGCGCAGCGCTTCGTGGATCTCGCGTGCGGCGGCACTGCGCCCGGTATGTTCGAGGATTTCGACGGCCTCTTGTGTCGCGCCGGTAAATGCTTCGGAGCCGCGATAGACTATCTGGCCGTCGTTCATATGCCAGCCGATGCCATTTTCGACAAAAAACTGGTTCAGCCGGCCATCGAACCTGCTTGCATTGTCGTTGAACCCTTGCGCGAGTGCCGTATGGAACGCTTCAGCAATGTCATAGACCTTGTACCAAGGACAGTCGGCAAGTAGCCCAACGACCTCTTCCCAGATGTTGGGGTGCTCCGACCAGTTGTTCCGGTCAGGCGGGACGAGCAACACCTGACAGATGATCCGGCGCATGGCGGACGGGCTCATGCCGATGTCCTGCCCAATCAGCGGGATCGCATAGCGCAGGTTTTCGGGCGCGTCCTCGTGAACGGTTATCTCCGCGGCTGCGCTGCGGTAGCCGTGCCGGTTCGAAAAACTCTCTGCCATTCTGCCAATCCCCTACGCTATCGGCACTGTGTGCAAATGGGCTTCGATCGCCTTGATCGCATCCGCGGTCAGCGGCAGGTTTCCCTTTTCGGCCTGCCAGTGCTCATGGAAGCGCGCGACAGTCTCGCGTGCGGTTCCCAGAACCAGCTTCTCGGATAAACCGGCGTTTGCAGCCAGGTGCGACAGCTCGTCCTTCGAGAACCCGGAGAACTTCTTGGTGCGGCTAAAGGTGAGCGCCGCCTTGTCGTCGTCTATGTAGGCAATGGTCGAAACAAAATCGTAACACGGCGCGAGCGCTGCCTGCCTACGATCCGGATAGATCAGCGACCAGTTCTTGAGGTGCATGTCGGCATTGCCGATCAGCACATTGAAAGTCAGCCGCCGGATAAACTCGGCGATGTCGGCCTCTCCGCATTCAGCGGCCAGTACCTGTGCGATGTTGCGCTGGCTTGCCTTCTCGTACTTGTCCTTGGGATAAACGCGAAAGACCTGCGCGAAGTCTTCAATGTGAACAGCGCTGCCATCACTTAGACGGTCAAATCTTTCGACCGCCAGCGCCTGACCGCTGACCTTATCCATGCCCTCGGGCAGGTTGCCGATGTCGGCAACATCGATCAGCCTTATCGGCGGAACATCCATGCCGCAGAGACGCGCGAGCGTCATCATCGAGAATTCATTCTCGGGGACAGCATCGAAGCCTTGCGCTGGCAACTTGACGATCCAGGAGCCGCCGACCCCCTTGGCCGGAATCGCAAGACCGCCTTGTTTGTCTCCCAAAGCCGAGAACTTCAACTGAACGCCTGCCAGCGAGAACCTCAGCGCCTGATCTCGATGATCATCGTGATGATCTTCACCATCATCAGCGTCGGGGGGCCACGCCTCACCATCGGCGGGCCGAACAGTGACCGCACCGGGAAGGTCCTCGCCGAGAACCCAGAGCAGGAAAAATTCACGGACGGGCTTCACGCCCGCGCGCTCGGCGAGATAGTCTCGCATGTGACCTTCGGGCAGAAGATTGGAGAAGAAGGGCAGCAGGTGCATGTTCTGCGTACCGAAATCAGTGGTCAGTTCCCCAAGCTCATTCTTGAAACCGAGGCTCAGAACCGGCCTGCCCGCATCGGCGACATAGCCTTCAGAGAAAGCAAAGAGCGAGGTATCACCGCTGACCCGCGTCAACGTACCTATCGGCTCTCCGTAGAGCAGGACTTCAAGGACACTGACATCAGCCATGATCGTCACCATCCAGACGATAGGCCGGACGCGGTAAGGATGGTGCAGATACACCCGCCCCATGGGCGAGTGCGTTGCGCAGCATGCGCAACTGGCTCTGCGCCTGCTCGACCGCTTCCAGATTGCGCGGATCGCTCAGGAACTCCTGCATGGCAGCAGACGCTTCTTGCAACTGAACAACATCATCGGCTGAAAGCTTGAAGTGCATCAATTCGCGCGCCCGGCGCTGCAACTCCTGAACGACAATCTCAGAGAGCGTTTCACTGGGAAGCGCTGCTATCTGGTCATCAAGGCGCTGCAATAGGTTCGTCGCCTTACGCGCGCTCTGAACGTCACGGTGACCATCATCATCACCGCGAATGATCGCCCGAACGGCAGGCAGCTTCTTGCGCGGGACCAGAGTCAATTCCAGATCAAGTACACGTGCAAGCTCGACCAGGCTGGACAGACGCAGATCGACCGCCCCGTTCTCGATCTTGGAGATGTGGCTCTGTGGAACCCCAGCCTTCGCACTGAGCGCGCGCTGAGAGATCCCTTTGCGTTCCCGCGCGGCTTTGAGCGACTCTGCGATGTGCTCTATTGCGTAACTCATGATCTATCTTGCTGCTTCGTTTGCCATCTATGATATTCATAAACATATCACTCACTGAAGCAGACTTCAAGATTGATGTAGAATTCTACATCAAGGCATGCGCGTGATGTTCTTTTATGTATCAAACGCCAGAGAAGTCACTTGCCGAAAAAAGATCCGCTGGAAACTTGGGAGCTTCGAGGATCGACGATCAGATGCTCTTAACAGCAGCCACGGAGCCGACGGCGTGCTCCGTGTGCAGCTTCTAAATGTACTTCCGATAGTCACTGCTGACCTTTTGCCCCGAGGGAACGTATTTCAACACGTCACCAACCTTACGGGCTGCTCGGATCGGAATCGGCAAGCGTTGGTTCATCTGGGTCGAGTTCCAGTTCACCTTCGTGAGGCTGAAAACTTCCTTCGCAATCTGTTCGATCGTGCTCTCGCTTTGCGGGTGCGGACAGAGCAACAGGGGGTTCGGGACATAGAGGCCAGGATAGGTCCCATAGTAGGGAATGCTGCCGTTGGTATAGAGCAGCCCATTGCCGTCCAGTTCAACGAAGGTGCCGCGGAGGACAGGGAAGTCGCCGTCGCGCAGCACCTTGACTGAATAGCTCTCATGAATCCAAACGAGATCGCGCAGTTCCACACCTGCCTCGTCGAGCGCCTTGCCAACACCCTCGGCCTCGTCCTCGCGAAAGCGCGACGTCTTCATGACGATCACGCGTGCCGGCATCGTTCTATGGACCGACTTGTAGGCGGCCAAGGCGCTCTCGGTAAGCTTGTGAGCCTCATCGATAGTGAGGAACGGGTGGCGACCCCGCGACTCTGACTGCGCAGGACCGCCTCTAAGAATGAACCCTCTGCCCCGCTCGTCGAACATTTGCGCAGCACTGGTCCATATCTCGTCGGTTTCGGCATCCTTGAAAAAGCTGATGCCAATGTAACAGGCGGTGAACTCGCCTTCTTCCGGCAATCTGCGCCAGGGCACCTTGCCGCTGCCCTTGTAGTAGAGCGTCGTCATGAGGTTCCATGCGAGGTCAGCTCGATCTTGGGTTTGGCGGTCAGAGTTCTCCTTGATCTTGCGAGGGATCTTGGCATCGGGGTTGATGACATCCTCCCAGACAATCTGAATTGAGAATCTGAGGTCCATCGCTCTGGCCTTGAGCAAGCCACGGAAGTTCGGAGAGGTTTCTCTGCCAGCTTTCGCGTCGGCCGCTTCGCCCTCTATACCTTCGTCATCGCGCGCCCGCTCGTTTCTCCAGACCCGTTCGATCAACTTGACAGGGAGAGAAACCATGACCACGTCCGGCCGTTCATGATGCGCCTCCAACTTTTCCAGTTGCGCCATAACTGCGTCGACGGCTATCTCCACAGCACGCGCATCGCTCGGTTCCTTGGCAATCTTCTCGATCTGACCTTTCGTCAGCACTCCATCTTCGGCAGCCACCATTTCAAACCGGCACCGATAGGGGTTCTGGTTTCTCAACCCAGGGAAGTCCGGGTGCAGGTTCGGGTGCTTTTCGGTCTTACCCTCGAACCCATCTTCGATCGCATTCAGAAACTCGCCTGATTTTTCGACGGTCAGAGCGCTGCCAACAACGCCGACTTTGATCGTGTCCCCCAGGTTCGTTTGCAACGGGCCCGCCTGTAGCAACCCCAATCGTGGATCAGGATGATGGTGTTGGTCACCAAATTCCAGTTCAGGCTCCGGGAAGATCTTTGTCTTGAAGTCGCTCATAGGTCAAAGCTGCCTTGTTCATTCGAGCCGGACGGCTTCTTCGACTTCTGCGCCTTCGCGCCCCACACGTCCTCGGGCACACTCTTTGGCAGTTCGATGGAAGGCGGGTCACCAAACTTGATGATACGATCCGTCTTGGTGTCGGGTGCCAGCAGTTCGCCGGCATCTTCAAATTCCATACCTGACAGCAATCGATGCCACATGATCACCTGGCCTCGAACGGTGTTGTTTGTGTCGAGGCGCTTCTTCCCGGACAACAAGGCATCCGGATAGTTGAGCGCGCGCTCTCCATCCGAAGTGAAATAGTAGGATGGGTTGATGATCAGGTACCATTGGTCCGCCAAGCGCTCGAACCGGGGATGGAATGAATGGTGCCGCACATAGTCGATGGGCCCCTCCCCCTTCGACTTCTGATAGACGCTGACAACGTCTGCCTGTGTCTTCTGCTTCGCACCAAGATAGCGAAACTTGCGCGCGACGCCTCCAGGTGTTGGCAAGAAGTAGAACTGCTTTTTCTTTCGGTCCCATCCAAGCAAATCCCGAAAGTCATGGCCCAGAGTATGTCGCAACAGACCCGCAAATTTGTATTGCTGATCCACTGCGTCGTGTTGTGCCAGAAAGTCGGTTTCGATCCGTTCGACCTGATCCCGTTCGACCAGGTCGCGAACGGGTGTGGTTAGTGGGTCGCAGAATGTCCAAAGCGAGGTTTCATCGACCATCCAATCGTACCGCTGGCCGTCCCGGACCTTATTCATCCGGGCGAGCGCCTTCTGGGTAGAGAGCTGTGTCTGTGCGACGAAGATTTCCTCAGGAAGCTGCAATGGCACCATGTTGATGATCGCTTCCTCCCCTCCCCCAAGTGGCGGGACGTAGTAACCGTGTCCTTGCTTGGCGACGGTCAGGGCAGCGAGGTGATTCTTCGCACGTCCGTCCAAGACGTCGCGCTCCTTGTCGAACTGCAATGTGCGTTCGGCCTCGCCAACGAGGTTTTCGAGCGATTTCCAGAAGAACGTGTCATCTGATTGCCTGTAGAGAACAAGGATCACGGGTAGGTTGGAGCCGCGCCAGTAGTCGAAATCTGAAGCGCGGACACGATAGGTGAAACCGGCGTCCGTCTCGCCGACATAGCTGCCACGCTCAGTAGCCTTGACCTGAACGGCAATCATCTTCGCTGTCGGCTGATCATCGTCCATCACCTCAGCGATGCCGTCTATCCCCGCTTCCAGCCGTGAACGCCCATCGAATTGGAACCCAATTCGCAAGAATTGAAGATTAGCCGCCTTCTCCCCGATTTCGCCAATGCGCTGACTGGCAGTAATCTTCTTGTTCACGCCAATAACCCGTACCTTCCATATGAAAGAGATAGCACTTCAATCAGCGTTTCGTAAGGCCTCGGATACTACATGTAGGCCATGATGGATTGAATGATCGCAGATGAACTGGGTAGGCGACCCTTGGACTGACCGGTCAATAGGTCTATCAAGCTTTCCCGACCAGATTTCAAAACGACTGACGTTGTCCTCACGATGGAATTCGTTGCTGCCGACGATGATGCCCAGAGGTAGATTCCGCGAGAGCAAAGTCGGGATGAATTCTATGCCGAGGATTCCAGTTCGTCAGCCGACGCCCACTTGAAGCAGCTACCCCACAACCCCCGCATCCTCCAACTGCTCCCGATCGGGAAGATCGTGCAGACTCTCCAACCCAAAAGCGACCAGGAACTGCTCGGTGGTGACGAAGGTATAGGGGGCCCCTCGCCTGGGCGACTTTGGCCCGGTCCCGATCAGGTTGCGCGAATGCAGCCGCCCTATCAGGTCGCGGCTGATCTCCTTGCCGAAGATGTCCTTGAGCCCGTCGCGGGTGATCGGTTGATGGTAGGCGATGGCGGCCAGGACCGCGACGTCGAACTCGCTCAGATCCAGAAACTGGTTCCCGACATCTGCCGCTGCGCGGATCGCGGGCGCGTAGGCGGCCCGCGTCCGGAACATCCAGCCGCCAGTGACCCGAGCGATCTCGAAGGCCCGCCCTTCCAGATCGGCGGCAAGGTCCTCGACCAGCAATTCGACCGAAGCCGCCTGCCCCACCACGCGGGCAAGGTCTTCGCGCGGCACTGGCGAGGCACTGGCGAAGAGCACGGCCTCGATCCGGCGCATCCATTCCCGCCAGCGCAGCTCGGGCGGCAGATCGGACAACTCGCGGTCAAGCTCAAGTTCGGGGCGATCCTTGGCCATCACTATACCCCGTAAAGCCGGAAGGTGTCCCGCCCGGTCAGCTCGCGCACAGCGCCGAGGTCGACCAACCGATCGCAGAGCCGCCGCGCGGCGCGATCCGGCAAGGGCAGCGCCGAAGGGGCAACCGCATCGCTGGTCAGGAACAACTCGACCGCCTGCCCTGCCCCCTTGGCCCGGAGTTTCGGCGCGACGGATTTCAGATGCGTCGTTCGGCGCTCGAGGTCAGCGGCAAGGCGCACGGCCTCGACTGCCGATGAGACGAGCGCCCGATGACAGGCGAGACGCAGGTCTTCGCCATGCTTGCGCAGGTCGGCGCGTTTCAGGGCTGGGGCCAGAAGCGGCACGAGATGATCCCAGCCGAGTGCCTGAGCGAGGGCCGCATCCGCGAGGATCAGTCCTACTACATCTGCGCGCGGCACCTCGTGCAGTACCGCCTCCAACACCTTCGCGGCCCAGGTTACCGGCGCCCCTTTCCCCACATCAAGCCACGCGGCAATTTGGCGGAGGTCGAAGCTGGGCAAGGCTCGACCCAGAGCCTTGATCGATACCGGCCGTTCCACAGCGCGTCGCCAGGCGAGGCTAGTTTCGCCCGCCGGTCCGGGCAGATCGCCGGGTCGCAGCAGGTGCACCGCGTCGCGCAGCTCCCCTGCCCGCTCCGGCCGCCCAGAGAACGCGATACAAGCCTCGGCCGCGCGCAGCGCGAGCCGGTCCCGAAACAAGGCTTGGGGCACCTCCGCGCGTCCCAACATAAGATGCAGGTGGTTCAGCGCCGAACCCGACAAAAACGCAACATCTTCAAGGGTTTCAGCGCGTGCAGAGGTGACCCAGGCGGGCATCCGGGGTAACGTGTCGAGGTCGACGATGTGATCCGGCCGGGCAAATGTCATGCCTGCAGCCTATATCAGCGCGGCGCTTTCTACCAGAAAATAGCACATAAACCGCCCCACCTTGTCGCTCGCAGTCATGTCCAATAAGTTTGCATTATCGGACACCAAAGAATATGCTCAGCGACATGTCAGAAAACAACGAGAAATCGATCTCAAAGCCGCCAAATGGGCCTTCGGTCAGCGAGAACAACGAGAGAGATCATCCCAGCAGCGAGGCTTTGAGCCTTCCTTCCTTTGTGGCTGGTTCAGGCACGCTCGATCGGCTGGTGGATACCGCGCGCGACTATGCGCGCGCCGCGGCCTCGGACAATACGCTGAAGGCCTATGCGAAAGACTGGGCGCATTTCGCGCGCTGGTGCCGGATGAAGGGCGCGGAGACTCTGCCCCCGTCGCCCGAAATGATCGGGCTCTACCTTGCGGACCTGGCGTCCGGAGCGGGCCCCTCCCCTGCCCTATCGGTCAGCACCATCGACCGCCGCCTGTCGGGCCTCGCCTGGAACTATGCGCAGCGCGGCTTTGCCCTCGATCGCAAGAACCGCCATATCGCCACCGTGCTGGCCGGGATCAAACGCAAACACGCCCGTCCGCCGGTGCAAAAGGAAGCGATCCTGGCCGATGACATCCTTGCGATGGTGGCCACCCTGCCTTTTGACCTGCGCGGCCTCAGGGATCGCGCGATCCTGCTGCTGGGCTACGCCGGCGGCCTTCGTCGCTCGGAAATCGTCAGCCTCGATGTCCACAAGGACGACACGCCGGACTCGGGCGGCTGGGTTGAAGTGTTCGACAAGGGCACCCTGCTCACCCTCAATGCCAAGACCGGCTGGCGCGAGGTCGAGATCGGCCGCGGCTCCAAGGATCAGACCTGCCCTGTCCATGCGCTCGAACAATGGCTGCACTTCGCCAAGATCGACTTTGGCCCAATCTTTGTCGGCACCTCGCGGGACGGCAAGAAGGCGCTGGAGACACGCCTCAACGACAAACACGTCGCGCGCCTGATCAAGCGCACCGTGCTCGACGCCGGCATCCGGTCGGACCTGCCTGAGAAAGACCGCCTGGCGCTGTTCTCCGGCCATTCGTTGCGCGCCGGTCTCGCCAGCTCCGCCGAAGTCGACGAGCGCTACGTCCAGAAACACCTCGGCCACGCTTCCGCCGAGATGACCCGCCGCTATCAGCGCCGCCGGGACCGGTTCCGGGTGAACCTGACCAAAGCCGCCGGTCTCTGAGCCCCTGCCCTATCACGCCGCCTGCCCACTGAGCCTACCATAGAAGCTGCGCTCGAGATGCAGCTCCCCTGCCCCGGCCTTCTCGACCATGCCCCGCAGATAGCCGCCCGGCGAGGCAACCTCGCCCGCACTGTGCTTCTCGAAGACGAGGGCAAACGCGGCCGTGGCCACCTGGGTGCCCATTCGGTCCTGCGCCACGTTCCAGGCATGCTCAGAGATCCCGATCATCGGCCTGAGTTGACCGGCAACCCGGTGCAGATCGCCCCAATCTTTCAGGAATCCACCCAAATTCCGCGCCCAGGATGCGAATTCCGGACAGGCCTGCATGATTGTCGGCAGATCGAGCGCTGTCCGCTTCTTGCGTACCTCGGCAACCCAGTCTTCCAGCTCCCTATCAACCCGCTCTTCGGGTTGGGCATTAGGCACCACACCCGCCGCTTCCTCTTTTTCAGAGGAATTACTAGTTACAGGATTAAGTTGGTTTGTAATTAGTATATGAGGTTCAGAAATGACCTCCCTGGGGTTCATTTCTTGAGTCTTCTTCGTGACTTGGGCGTGTTTATCATCGGTGTTTTCCACAGGTTTTGTCGCAACAGTCGCCTTAAGATAAGCCGCCTCGACCCGTTCTTGGAGTTCCTTGAACCATGCCAATAGCCGCTCCAACTGCTCTGAAGCTTCATGACGGCGCGGAAGTCGTTCCAGAAGCTCCTCAAAAAGCCCCGTGAATTGCCTCCAGGGCCCACGCAGAGCGCTGCTGAGAGCTGCCTCGATCCGGGCTCGGATCATCCGGCGCGCCACAGTGATCTGGCGCTTCAGGCGTAGGCAGAGCTCGCGTTCAGCCTGCAACTCAGCATGAAGCTCCTCGAACTCCTCGACACGGGCTGAGAGCGGCGACAGATCGAAGCCATAGGCCTCGACGATGCGGCCATCGACGTCTCTGCGGCCCCACCGCTTGCCATTGGGGCTATCCTGGAAGGAGATCACGCCGATCTCAGCAAGGCGCCGCGCGTGGCGCTTGAGGGCAGACAGCGAAAAACCCGTTTGCTCCATCAGATAGGCGTTCGACGCCCAGACGATCGGACGCTGCCCCTCCTCCCAGTCCTGGGCCTGGGTAAAGGCCCCGAGCGTGTCGAGGAGCAACATGTCTCCGGCCTTCAAGCCGATATGTGCCCCCACGCGCTTAAGTGCCACGAATGCCCGTGTTTTGGGTACTGCTACCCGTTCACCGGCTTGGGCAAGTTGCTCAGCAACCCCAAGACCCGGTGTCGGCTTGCGCCAACCTGTATGTTTCATGCCTGTATCTCACCTCCGTTTATGTGGAGGCAAAAGAAAGCCGTTCGCTCAGGAGCGTTCGTCGTTGACAGTGAATCCTGCGAGACTTATCTTGAAGGTGACCAAACCATTAAGATCAGCTCTCAGGCCACACCGCTTGGGGGCTTTTCTTTTGCCTTTATTTCGATTGTCGTTCCTTTTTGCTCCTTGCCTCGTCGTTCTGGAGGATATGTCGCTGACATTGTCGTCAGTCGGTTTCCTTCCCCGAACCTTCGGCGCTCAAGTAGTCGGCGACTAAATCTCCGAGCTTCTCGAGACGCTCTTGGTCTATCGGCACACCTGCAACCTTGATGGATAGGTTTCCATCGACTGAAGTCGCCGAAAGATTTCGGTTGCCCACCTTGCGTTTGACCGTGAGCTTTCTGGGCTTTGCCTTCGGTTTGAGCTTGGGTTTGTTCACCCTCTCCAAGCTCGCTAAGGCTCCCTGCAAATCACGAAAGCTCATGTCGTAGACATTCTTGAACGCGTTCAAGATCTGATCCTGCGCAGCGAAAACAGACCTCGCTCGTGAGACTAGGCTCTCATGCACGCCAATTTTCTTTGCGAAGGCCACAGCTGTCAGCTTGTCTGCCCCAGAAGCCAACGTTTCATACATTTCACCAATCGAAACCAAACGCTCAAATGGGCTAAGATTCTCGCGCTCCTCATTCTCGCGGAACCGCAGAAACAACATCTCAAACTTGCTGTTCTCGGCGTTTCGCGCTTCCGGCGAAGCGAGGATTGCACGAAGAGGTAAACCCAACTCCGACGCGGCCGCCAGTCGGCGGCGTCCTGTAAGCATGACAAATGGAACACCAGTGACGTTCGACGGCTCCAACGGATCCGGCTCCCAATCCGGATCCTCGGGCCACACCAGAATGGGTGTGTCCTGCCCGTTCGAGGCAATGCTGTTTACCAGAGACCTGAATGCTTCCTGGGACATCCAGTCTTGACGGCGGTCTGTCCCCATCGGATCTGATATCTGGTCTGGCGACAGGCTTATTTCGTGGCGGCCGTTTAAGATATCCGAACAAAGCTCAGCTCTGCTTCGCTCCACAGCGGCTTGCGATTGCGCAAGCGCCCCTGATTTCCAAGCACTGCCGGCCCCCTTGAAAGGAGTAGAAACAGCGTCGCCCGTTTCTGCCCGGCCTTCGGGACCGGGCGTGCGCTCCTTGGATGTGTCGGGACTAGTAGCCTTGCTGACCAGCGACCTTGGAATACTGCGTTTCATGCTTCACCCTCGCCGTCATCTTCATAGAACTCGTCCATCCATGTATTGGCATAACCGCGTTCGAAGCCCGGCCAGAGTCGCGATACTATGGCGTCGTTAACCGCATCGGCATTCGTGATGAACCGGTTGATCCCCTTGCGTTTTCCCGGCGTGTCCGGCTCATATTCGTATACGGATTGATAGACGTCCGACGCATTCGAGATTGCGTCGGAACGCAGATAAAACACCGGCAGAATTTCCGTGGGGCAGTGTTCCAGCAGGTTTCCGATGTGGTTTAGATCCTGCGCATTGGATCGTTGGACGATCGTCGGCAACAGCATGTTGGCACCAGTTCCTATTTCGATCCGTTCATGGGCCAGAATATGCTGAAGCATCCCCAGCAGGCCGGTCACAAAGGTCGACAGCGTTGCGATGTCAAACCCCTTCATGGTTTGCGGGATGACCAGCGAAGTCGACGCAATCACGTTATTCAGCTGGAAAAGTGTCAACGCAGGCTGATAGTCGATGATGATGACATCGAGGGTCTCGGTCAGCGCAGCGTTCAGTCGCTGCTGATCGACCTTGCCCTCGACTACCAATTCGTTGGGCAGCGTTTTTGGCGGGTGGCCCGCTTTCCAGCGATCAAGGGCATCGCGCAGGTAGCGATAGAAGCTCTTTCCGGCGGGGGCCTCTCGCACAAGGCGCGCAATCTGGATCTCTCCCTCAGACGTTTCGCCATGTGCCGGCAGCAGACGCAGCCCCGGCCAGGAGGTCTTTAGAAAGAAGCTGTCGAGCGTCTGCGCATCGTGATCAGTGTATGGCGCATCTTCCGACTGGAAGAGGCCGGCAAAGTCCACCATGGAGGCGGTGTTTTCGTCGGGCATCTGGGGAAGACCTTCACCCCCGACAAAGTAGAGCGTTATCGTGCTTTGCGGGTCTGCATCCATGACACCAACGCGCATGCCGTAATGCAAGCTGAGATACTGCGCAAAATGCGCGGCGCTCAGGCTCTTAGCCGTGCCCCCTTTCTGGCTGGCAAACGAGATGACGGGTAAGGGGGCGTCGGGTTTGCGCCAGGCTAGGTAGTCGTAGGGCCGCTTTGCCGAGGCCGCCAGAAGGGCCCGCATGTGCATCAATTCGGAAAGCGTGAAAACACGCTCTCTTCCAACATATTCGCCCGCGGGAAAGTCGTCGCTCGAATTGGCGAACTTGGTTAGATACTGAATACTGACGTTCATAAACCTTGCGCACTGGCGCATTGACCACGTGCGCTTGATGCGCTGACGCAAGGTGAGTTCCTTGTTCACTGCCACCATCGTGCGCTCAAGCCCACGTGACAGGTCCGTCAAAAACTGTTCTAGACTACCGCTCATTCCTAAGCCCTGACTTCGGTTGGGTCCGAGTTCGACTCGATTCTGCTTCTATGGTAGCACGGTTTTGGAGGAAAAATAAAGATACCACGCGCCTATGAGTTTCAGGCGCTTATTTAGAAGCTCCACCACCCCTAAAACTCCAATCTTGAACGCGTTCAAGATTGGAGTCTTGATGGGCCGGTCGGTGGAGAACCGACCGGCCTTAGCCGTCACGCGGCGTCTTTGGGACCCCAGGGGATGACGGCCTGCAGGGACAGATCGTCCTGGTTCGCGGCCTTGCCGAGGTTGGCGTTGAAGCCGTGGTCGCGGATGGTCAGCGTGTAGTAGTCAGCGCCGGTCTCCTTGTTCTGCTTCTTCCAGATGCCGCCGCACTCGACCAACTTGCCGCGCGGGGAGCGGCCGAGGACGCGGTGCGTGGGGGCCATCGGGTTCGAGCTCGCGACGGGTTCGACCGTGATGTCGAGGTCGAAGGTCAGGGTCGAGATGGAGCCGACGCCCTTGGCGGTTTCGATGTCGGCGCTGGTGAATTTGATGCAGTTCGTGGTCATTGCTCTTCTCCTTGTTTGCGTTGCAATGATGGTCACCTTGCAGCTGGCCAAGGCCCGGCCACACCGAAGGCGGAGCGCAGCGGAGAGGGGCAGGCGCCGGTCTTTTTGGTCCGCGCGGAATGACCCGCAGGGTCAGGGGAAAAAGATCGGCGACAACCTTTGTGGACGGGACGACAGCTGCGACCAGCATGTCATGCAACTCAGACAAAGGGAGAAGTGCGGTGGCCATGAAGGAAAGTAGGGGAACAGACGAGAGAGATGCCGCAAGGAGTAGGGATTGTCTTCTCGTCCATCCAAACTTCAAGACTCTTCGAAGACCAAAGCCGTCAGATCACAAATCGATGGCAACGGCAGAGCATTCGCCCATCCTTCCGTGGCATCACAGGGGCGTTTGCGTTCGCATTCGGAGATGCAGGCGTCCAGATACCATCGAGTTGCCAGACACTCATCCGCTCTGGTGCCCGACTAATGGCCAGACCTGGCTCTGAGATTCTTCGCGTGTCGCTGTTATCCTCAGACCAATGGAAGTGTCCTGAGCCAGAGATAAAAACGAGGTCATAGCGCGCTCAACAACTCGATTGCATGTGCCAGTGGTAACGCTCGAATGTCCTTCGCGACGGGGACCTCATGCTCACCGGCATAGACCAGGAGCTTTCGGTTGGCTCCAATGTCCTCGGCCCCTGTGTGAAATCCTCTCGAAACCTTTGGTGCAGTCGTCCGTTTGATCTCAACAGCCCAGATGTCGCCGCTTGGCAAACGCAAAACCAAGTCGAGTTCAGCACCGGCCGAAGTGCGATAGAAGAAAGGTTCGGTGCCTAAAGGGGCGGCAGCAAGAAGCGCCTCGATACAGAACCCCTCCCAACTGCCACCGACGACCGGGTGCCCGAGCAAGCCTTCTGTCGTGCCGATGCCCAACAGCGCATGCACGATGCCGCTGTCTCTCACATAGACCTTTGGCGATTTCACCAGACGCTTGCCGACATTCTCGTGCCAGGGCTGCAGGCGTCTCACCAGCATGAGATCGACGAGCAGATCGAGGTAGCGCCCAACGGTCTGGCCGGACACGCCCAATCCCTCGGCAAGGGCCGCGGCGTTCAGAAGGCCGCCCTGGACATGCGCAAGCATCGTCCAGAACCGCCGCAAGGTCGCTGCCGGAATCCGAGGTCCGAGGGCAGGGATGTCTCGCTCCAGATAGGTGCGCAGGAAATCCAGACGCCAGTCCATACTTGCCCGATCGCTCGCGGCCTGAAAGCTGTCGGGAAAGCCGCCGCGCAGCCAGAGCAAGTTCAACTGATCGGCCCCCACCTCGTCAGGCTGCAAGGGGGGCATTTCAACATATCGAACACGACCGGCGAGGGATTCCGCCGTTTGGTGCAAGAGGATATTGGAAGCCGATCCCAATAGCAGGAACTGTCCCGTCCGAAACCCGGCCCGCCGACGCTGATCGATCTGGCCGCGCAAGGTTCTGAAGAGGTCAGGCATCTGCTGCACCTCGTCGAGGATGACGAGTTTGCCCGCCTGTTCGTCCAGATAGAGATCTGGTTCAGTCAGGATTTGCCTGTCCGCCTCACGCTCAAGGTCGAGATAGACAGATGGGCGCTCTGATGCGATGTCGAGTGCAAGTGTTGTCTTTCCGACCTGTCGGGGGCCGAGAAGGACCACAGCCGCTTGGCTCTCCAAGGAAGACTGAACGAATTGTTGGGTCTTGCGTTTGTACATACCTTGCAATTACTCCACGATACGGAAGATTTGCAAGGTTAATCTTACCTACGGCCATAGCTAGTTGCTCAAGCCGAAGTATCTTACTGCCCCAGCAAAACAGCCGTGGCCAAGGAGCATCGACGCAAAATGAGTGCATTCAAATCTGTATCCAAGGGCCTCGAAGAGGCTCTGGCCTTCGCGAATGGCGATTTGGCCGACGCCAAAGTGCATGAAGTGTCCGTGGCGGAGGTCGATGTCGCCGAAGTCCGGCAACGGACGGGCCTGTCCCAGGCCGAGTTCGCCAAGAGCATTGGCGTCGCGAAAGGTACGCTCCTGAACTGGGAACACGGGCGCCGGCACCCGACAGGCCCAGCACAGGTTCTGCTGGCATTGATCGCCAAGAAGCCTTCCGTCGTACAGGACCTCTTGCGCGGGGCGTGAACCGGGGCCTAAGCCCCGATCCTCTTGATGCGGATTCCGAGCTTGCGGGCCTTGTCGACGATGTTCTCGGTGATGCCCGAACCGGGCGTGGCAATCAGACCCTGTGGCATGGTTTCGAGCATCTTGTCGTTGCGCTTGAAGGGGGCGGCCTTGCCGTGGCTCTTCCAGTCGGGCTTGAAGACCACTTGGGTAACGCCACGGGTATCTGCCCAGCGGGCCGCGATCATCTCGGCACCTTTGGGCGTACCGCCGTGCAGCAGCACCATGTCGGGATATTTCGTATGGGTGGCATCGAGGACGGACCAGATCAGATCGTAGGCGTGATAATCCCCGCCCGAGAAAGCGATCCGCGTGCCTTCGGGGCAGTGCACCTCGGTCTCTTTGCGGCGCTTGGCCGAGAGATAGGCCCGGCTGTCCACCACGGCGGAAGTCAGGCCGCGATGCGAGACCTTGGAACCGGTGCGGGGCAGCCAAGGAGACCCGGTGGCGGCCGAGAAGTGGTCCACGGCCAGATCGCGCATCTGTTCGAAGGCGTCGCGATGGTCCCAGAGCTTAAGCCCGATCAACTGGAGGCGTTCCAGTTCAACCGAAGCGACCTCGGAACCGTCCTGGATGGCCAAACTTTCCCGGACCTCGAATTCGTTATCGTCGAGAAGCTTCTGGATATGGGCAAGCCGGCGATGGAAGATCGAGGTGAGGGACCAGAGCATCTCTTCGAGATTGTCTTCCAACTGGCTGCCGGTGAGGAGGCCGATAGTGGTGTCGAAAAGTGTCGCCATGGCGAGCTCGACCTCGTCAGGCTGGGGCAGGGGGCGATGATCGGTCTCGCCGGGTCCTGGTGTTGCGCCATGAAGTGCGAGGTGGTCGAGGATGGCGGAGGTTACGCCGGTTTCCTCGGGGATGTCTGTCTGATGGGGCATTGTCTGGTTCCTCTGATTGATCTGACCCGATTTGGATGGGGCGATAACAGGACCGGCGGCGACCGGGCCGCATCCGTCAGGATCGGAGCGCAGCGGAGAATGCGCCCAGGGCCGGAAAATTGCTCCCGCGAGGAATGAGCCGAAGGCTCAGGGGAATTTTCTGGTGCGGGGCGCATTGCTGTCCGGGCGAGGAGCACTCTGCTCCGACCCGCCGGTCCATCGCTCCTCTTTTCCAAACGGGTTCAGATCGAACCCGCGGAACCTTTGCCCTGTCGGACGTCACTTATGGGGCTGGCGCTCACCCGTCCTCGATCTCCAGACCTTGTACTTTCATGGCCTCAAGCAACGACCGGCGCAGCGCATCTTTGCCAAATGCCCGCAGATCGTCGTTGAAATCGCCCATGTTTGGCACGAGACCACCACAGGCAATACCAAGCGATTCCAGTTGGTTACGCAGTCTCAGTGATGCGGTTCGTCCCGCTTCGTCATTGTCCCGCGCGATCCAGATACGCTTGATCCCCGGCGGCGGGATGAAGAGGCCGAGATGGGTGGCAGTGAGACAGGAGGCGAGGTCAAACTCGGAGAGAGCCGTGCCGACCGAGAGGGTGTTCTCGAGACCTTCACCGACGATGAGATCGCTGCGCGCCTTGCCGGACCAGAAGCGGATGGCATGGCCGTGCAGCTGTCCGAGGATCCGCTTCGGGCTCTCGATCTCGGCCAAACCGCCGGTGGACGGGTCGAGATAGAAGCGTGCGCAGCCGGTGATCTGGCCCCGATTGTCGGTGATCTTCGCGAGCAGGGCAGGGGCCCTTTGCGGCGGATCGGCGTCGTCCTCGCCCTGCCGCAGGAAAACCCGCGGGTGATAACGCAGCGCCGGACCCAGCCGTGTGATCCCGCGCCCCTGCAGATAGGTGGCAGCCAAGGTGCCGAGAACCGGCTTGCCAGCGGCAAAGAGCTTCCGCGCCCGCGCAATGCGTTTGCTAGAGGCAGCATCGGGGCACTCAGCCCTTTGGGTGTCACAAGGTAAGGAAGGGCAGGGGGCCTCGCCGAGAAAGGACCGGGCCTCCCTCAGCGTTTCCTTGAGCGTGACCGAACCAAGCCGTTCATGCATCAGGTCAATCAGATCGCCATACTCACCGGTCGCGAAATCGGTCCAAGATCCGGCTTTGCGCCCACCCTGAGCTTGCAGCCGGATGGCGAGGCTCTGACCCTTTGCGCCCGAAGTGTCGCCAACCTGCCAATAGTTGCCCTGCTTGGACCCCTCGGGGAAATACTGGCGGCAGAAACTCTCGGCGCGGTCTGCAAGATCAGCCGAGAGGTCTGCGATGCTGCGCCGCGCGCTCATGCGGCTGCATCCGCTGCGCTTGCGCCAACCGGATGCGCGGCAAGGACCCGCGCCAGCACCTCGGTGCAATCCACCGGGATGAACACCCGCGTCTTCCACTGGATCACCTCGGTGAAACAGCCCAAGGCCTTCAATGCGGGCAGTGCCGCGCCCGACGCTCCGATCAGCTCGAGCCTCGGCTGTCCCATGACCAGAGAGCGACGCAACTGGTAGCCCCCAAGCAGGCTGAGGGTCGTCTTCGCGTCCATGACCGCGCCGAACACCTCCTGCGGCGTCATCTCAATCTGGCAGTCGAGACCAAGGCGCGCATAGACATTGAGAAGCTGTTCCTGGCTGACCAAGCGGCCGATGGCGCGCTCCCCGTCCTCGGTCTGCAGACGATAGATCCGCATGTTGTCGGCGGGCAGCCGGTCCCAGATCGGCAGGAGGAGGCCGCAGATCAGCGTGATCTTCGATGTAGTGAACTCCGGCACCGCGTCGACCTCGGCCTGCCAGAGCTGCTCGAACATCGCATCATCGATCTCTTCCCAGTGCGACTTCGAGAACTCGGTCAGCGCGAGGATTTCGGTCGCCATGGGCCGCAGGAGCTTCACCCGCAAGATCGGCACGCCATCCTCGTCCATGAAGGCCGGCGCTTTCACCATCAGGGCCGCGCGTTTGGAGGTCTTGTTCCAGCACAGCGTCGCGCCTCTTGTGTCGGCGCAGATGGCTTTGACGCGGGGCAGAGTGAGCGGATCGTTGCGATCGATACGCTCCACGGTCAGCGCAGTTGCCGTCGCGCCCGTCGCCTCATGCTCGAAGATGACCTTGCGATCAACGATCTCAAACTTCTCGGCGCGCAGGGTCTCTAGCCCGACATCGAGGGTGCCTGCCTGACGCGCGTCCTCAATTATCGCCGAAAGAAACCCGCCGAAGGCCTCGAAGATCGCGTCCTGCATGTCGATGCGGAGCGCGAGGCAGCGGTTCAGGAACTGCTGGATCGGCGGCAGGGTTTCCTTCATCGTGCCATCCGCCTCATCGAGCGTCAGCCCGGTCATCTCCTGGAACCTGGAGTAGGAGCAGGCGTCGATCTTGCCCGCGCGCAGCTTGTAGAAGAACTGCCGCAACGCCGCTCGTGCATAAGGGCTCTCGAGGTTGTCCTCGGCGCGGAACATGTTCTGCCCACCCGTCTCGCGTTGCCCCTTGGTGATGGCCCCGAGCGTATCGAGGCGGCGGGCGATGGTGGAGAGGAACCGCTTCTCACCCTTCACGTCTGTGGCAACGGGGCGAAAGAGCGGCGGCTGCGCTTGGTTCGTGCGGTTGGTACGCCCCAGCCCCTGAATCGCATTGTCGGCTTTCCAGCCAGGCTCAAGCAAGTAATGCACCCGGAGGCGCTGGTTCTTTGCACCAAGATCGGCGTGGTAGCTGCGCCCCGTGCCACCGGCGTCAGAAAAGATCAGGATGCGCTTGGCGTCATCCATGAAGGCCTGGGTTTCGCCGAGGTTGGAGGAGGCGGCTCGGTTCTCGACCTTGAGCCGCCCTTCACGCGTCCTCGCGATGCGCCGCTTGCGCCCCGTGACCTCGGCCACCGCATCGCCCCCGAAATGCCACAGGATCTGATCGAGCGCGCCCTGCACCGGGGCAAGGGCACCGAGATGCTCGACAAGCTCATCCCGCCGCCGCTCCGCCTCACGGCAGATAATCGGATTGCCATCACCATCGAGGGCGGGACGCGAGCGTAGGTCGCCGTTCTCGTCGGAGTAGGGCTCGAAGAGCTGCGTCGGGAAGCTGTGCATGAGGTAGTCCATGATGTTCTCGCGCGGCGTAAAATCGACCTGCAGGTCGTCCCACTCCGAGGGCGGGATCTCTTCGAGGCGCCGTTCCATCACCGCCTCGCTGGTCGAGACCACCTGAATCACGGCCGAATGCCCCGCGGCCAGGTCCGCTTCGATCGCATGGATGAGCGAAGGGCATTTCATGGCGGTGATGAGATGATTGAAGAAACGCTGCTTGTTGCTCTCGAAGGCCGAGCGCGCAGCGGATTTCGCCTGGGGGTTCAGCGTACCGGTCTCGGAGGAAATACCCGAGGCCTGAAGGGCGGCCTCCAAGTTGGTGTGGATGATCTGGTAGGCATCGGCATAGCTGTCATAGATCGCGATCTGTGCGGGCGTCAGCTCATGCACCAGCATTTCGTATTCGACCCCGGCATAGGAGAGGGACCGCGCAAGATAGAGCCCGAGCGCCTTCAGATCGCGCGAGATCATCTCCATGGCAGCAATGCCCCCGGCCTCCATCGCGGCAACGAACTCGGCCCGCGTCACGAAAGGGAAATCACCCGTGCCCCAGAGCCCGAGACGGGAGGCATAGGCGAGATTGCCGACCACCGTCGCGCCGGTCGCTGAGACGTAGAGCACCCGGGCATCGGGAACGGCATTTTGCAGCGCGAGGCCAGCAAGGCCTTGTTGGGATGCCTTCTTGTCGCCGCGGTCGGACTTTTCGCCGGCGGCATTCGCCATGGCGTGGCTTTCGTCGAAAGCGATGACCCCGTTGAACCCCTCGCCAAGCCAGGACGTCACCTGATCGAGGCGGGAGGCTTTCCCGTCGCGTTCAGCAGAACGCAGGGTGGCATAGGTGACGAAGAGGATGCCCTCTGGGAGACGGATATCGCTCCCCTGGCGGAATTTCGAGAGCGGCACGATATCGCTTTCACGCCCCCCAAGCGCCATCCAGTCGCGGCGCGCATCCTCGATGAGCTTGTCGCTCTTCGAGACCCAGACCGCGCGGCGTCGTCCTTGCAGCCAATTGTCGAGGATGATGCCCGCGACCTGCCGGCCCTTGCCGCAGCCCGTGCCATCGCCGAGGAACCAGCCCTTGCGCAGGCGAAAGGCACCTTCGTCATCCTCAGACGCTGCCATCAGCTGACCTTCGATCTCGCCGCGCTTGAACCAGCCCTTGAGATGCGTCTCGTGGGCATTGCCCGCATAGATGACGCTTTCAAGCTGCGGCGCGGAGAGGAGACCGTCCGCGACGAGGGTCTTAGGCAGCATTGGGCGGTAGGTCGGGACAGGCGGCGGGACAGAGGCCATGGCCGCGGATTGCACGAGTGCGGTCGGATGAGCGGCCGCGCCGTCGATCCGGATCGATTGCAGGTCATAGGCTTCGTAGACCGTATCCTGCAGCGCGCCCTCGGGTTCGCTCCAGGCTTTCGGCAGGTAGTCGAGCGGGGCCGTGTCGATGTCGTCGAACGGGTGCTTCGCGCGTTCCTCGGCGAGGGCGCGGGTTTCTTTGCGTGCTGCGTTGCGCAGGGCGTGGAGGTTGGTGCGGGTCGGGCGAGGTGGCACCGAAAGAGCCGCGCCAGTGGGGCAGGGCAGGGGGTTGCGGCGCGCGGGACAATGGGTGAGTACTACGGAGAGAAGATCACTCGTGGTCGCGCAGATCGGATGATAGGCGGCGTCAATATCAGCCGGTGCGGTCTCTTCAGCACCAGCCACGCGCTTGTCGATCACCGTCAGCCTCGTGTCGATCGTGGTGCCATGCCGCGCGAAGACCTTGCCGTCGATGGCTGCGGAAAACACCACGTCAGCGCTTTGCCTGATCCGCTGAAACGTAGGCTGGAAACTCTTGGTGGAGGGACGGAAACTCTCGCCGGTGATGACAACGAGACGCCCACCGGGCGCGAGGCGAGCAAGGGAAGACAGAACATGTTGGCTGGTGGCCTGCCGGAACCGGCCTTCGACGTGGCTAGCGGCCGAGAACGGTGGGTTCATCACGATGACCGAGGGCGTGATCGACCGATCCAAACGGTCGTCGATCGAGGCGGCATCGTGTTCCGAGACTGCAGCGTCGGAGAAAAGCTGCTCCAGCAACGCGCGGCGGGTCTCAGCGAGCTCGTTCAGCGCCAGGCGAGCGCCTGCGATCCGGGCGAAGATCGCCAGCATGCCGGTGCCGGCCGAGGGCTCGAGCACGAGTTCGTCGGCCCGAAACCCCGCCGCCTGCGCGACGATGGCTGCGAGCGGCAGAGGGGTCGAAAACTGTTGCAGACGGATGCTGTCTTCCGAGCGCCGCGTGTGAGAGGGCGCCAAACCGGCGAGGCGTTCGATCATGGAAAGAAAGGCGTGCGGCGTAGCCGCCTGCCGCTGTATCAGCGCACCGTAGCGCGAGAGCATCAGGATCTGGGCGACCTCTGCGGCCTCATAGACGTCCTTCCAGACCCAGGCACCACTGGTGTCGCTGGCACCGGAAGCTTCTTCCATCGCGGCGCGCAGGGCAGCGGCGTCGATGGGCTTGCCCGCCTCGAACTGGGGGACGAGGGTTTTCGCAGCCAGCAAAAGGTTTTGGGCGAAGCGCGAGGCTTCCGAGCGGGCAGGGGTCTCGGCCTCGGGCGCAAGCGGGACGGAATGGGGGTGAGCGTTCATCGGCAATCTCCGGGGTTGAGGGTTGGCCCCAAGCCCCGCGCGCACTCTCTCACCCGGGAGGGGTCACCCCTCCCGCCCTGTCTCTCGCTCTTTCATGGCAAAGCCCCGGTGCAAATTTGCCCGTTATCAGGACGACCGCAGATGCCTCGGCACGTCCATGGACTGATGCAGGACCCGGATCACGAATATCCTGTCCGGGTCCACCTCGTAGAACACGAGGTGCCGACCCGTGATCAGTTTACGCGCACCCTGCTGGAGGTCGGAGCAGTCCGATCCCATTTGCGGGTTGGCGATGAGCCCCTTCAGGGCACGATCGATGTCGTCGAGATAGCGGTCCGCCTGCGCCGCGCCCCACTGTCGATCTGTCTCGACCCAGATGTCGACGAGATCGGATTTTGCCGCCTGGGAGTGATGGATTTCACGCATCAGAAGCGCCAGAGCGGCTCCGCGCCTCGCGCTTGATCTCATCCATGTCAAGCGGACCGGCGTCACCGGATTGTTTGCCCTCCATCAGCGCAACGCGAAGCCGCGCCCGCTGACCTTCCTGCTCCTCCATCAGGCGCAGAGAGGCGCGGATCAACTCGCTGGTTGACCCGTAACGCCCCTCTTTAAGCATCAGGGCGATGAATTCGTCCCAATGGGGGCCAAGTGTGACGCTTGTGCTTGCCATGCTCATCTCCAGAATACGCATGAATAAGATATATGAGTATTTCGGGCATTTCAACTCGGGGGTGGGCTTGCGCCCTGTTCGGCGCCGGCAGGTCTGTGCAGCTCTCGCAAAGTCAGGTGATCTACAAATGCTCGTGCCTCGGACAGGCAGTCCAACTCATAGTGCCCGAAGAACCCCCAGCAGGCATCGACCTCCTCGCCGTCACGCTCGACGACATAGCCATAAACCTGGCCGCCGAGGTAGGCATCGAAGGTGACGATCTCAGCGCGCAGAATGTTTTTGGCCTTTTCGCGCATCGCCTTGGTGACGCGTTTCACGCCGAACTCTTCCCGGACCGCGTCGAGCGTCACGTAGACATAGCCGACTTGGCTGGAATCCCACGGGCAGTGAAACCCGATCGTGTTCATCGCGAGACCGGAATGATCGTAGAGAAACACGGGCAATAAGATCGCCTTGCGCTCGGCGCGCTCGCGCAGCTGCTCAATCGAGAGGTCGCTCTGGTCTGTGACGCCCGAGAGATCGCGCAGGAGCGCATCTGGGCTGTCGAAGGGATGGCTGTCGCCCAGCCGATAGCGCCGGTGCCAGCAGATCAGTTTCCCGAGGTTGGACCACTCCCTCGGGCTCTCAGTATCCGGGTCATGGTAGATCTTGATGGTATGGCCTTGGTAGGCCTCCTCGTAGACAGGGTCTTGCATTTCGATATCCTTTCTTGAAACGCAATCGACCCGCCGAGCCGGTTGAGGCCGCAGGCGGGTCGATTTGGACGTGGTCAGGTGGTCGGCGAGTTTGCCGTCCGGTGGATCAGGCAGCAGCGCGGTTCTGACGATCTTGGATGTGCTCAACCGAAACCTTCAGCAGCCAGTCCTCGAAGCCGAGAATGGTCTGGTGATTGACCACCGCCGCGACCCAAACTGCGCGCGGATCGCCAACAATCTGTGTCGGGTCGTTGTCGATCCGGCCATTGGCCATCCACGGCTCTGGCTGGATGCGCCCGAGCCAGTCCGCCAGCGACGGGATGCGTCCTTGGCAGTCTTCGCGCACATGCTGCTCGCCGATCCAGCGGATGGGAACAACCCGGCCCGCGCTGTTGGTCAGGCTGCGACCGAAGTGGCGTTCAGCATCATAGATCCCAACGGTATGATGTTTTTGGGCTCTGTGAACAAAGAGACCTAGGTGCTCTTTGGATGAGTCAAACCAGTCATGCACATGCTGGTAATCGTTTGGCACACCGCCAAACTTTCGGGCTGAGCTTTCAGCGTGATGGAGGGGGTGTGCCATGTCAGAGCCCCTCGTGTTCAGTGGTGTTGGTCTCGATGTAACGGTTCGAATGACTGACATCGATCTTGTCAGTCTCAAGCGACCAAGTCAGTTCACCATAGCCGCCCTCGTTGTTCTCGAACCCGGGGCACAGGGCATAGGCGAAGTCCCAGCCGAAATCTTCGGCCCGGCGCCGCAGGTCTTCCGTCAGGATGATCGTGTCAGGGGTCACCACGACATCCTCGACATTGCCGGAATCGCCGTAGCCTTCGTATTGCACCTCGATGTTCGTTACGCCGAGGGTGCGCAGTTCGGAAAGAAGCGTCGCGCGGGTTTCTACCCGCTGTTCGGCAGCACGCCTCTGGGATTCGAGTATCTGCGCGTAGAAATCAGTCTCTTGTGTCATGTCTTTGATCCTTTGGAATTGAGGAAATGGGAGGGCGACCATTACGCGGGGTCGCCCAGGAAGTTTCCTGCGGGGCTTCAGGCCGCAGCGTCGCCGCGGTCTTCAGCCGTCCGATCTACCAGGTTGAAATAGAGGTTCTCGGTCGCGCGCTTGAACCCCGGCGGTTTGCGCGGGGCGAGACAACGCACCGAAGCGCTGCAGCTCTCGCCGTGCTCCATTGCGAACTGCGTCACCTTGTCGATCAGGTCATCCATTCCCGCGGCCTGGATGCGCTTTTCGGGGTAGCTCGCCATCATCTGGAACTGAGTGACAACGAAGGCGCCATCGCGATGCGCGGGATAGAGGGTAATCTGGTAGTCGAGTGTCTTGGCCATCTCTGGTCTCCTGTGGCGGGCCGGACGCGGGTATCGCGCCCTTTGGAACCCGCCAGCCTGAAAGGACCGCCCTTTGTGCAAGGGCGGTCCGGGGCGGTGACTAGGGATGGGGGGCGTCAGTATTCCGACGGCAGCAGCAGGGTCAGGACCCGACGCGTTTGCGCAAGGTCAGAGGGCTCGGGGGAGCCGTATTGGTAGTCGACATCGTACAGGTCGAGTTTGAACCAGACCGTCGTGTCCTCAAGCTCAATGACACCCATCTCGTGCCAGCCATGGGGGTCGCTGTCGGCAATGAAGGTGTCGAAAGCGGCGACGCGGCGGGTGAGTTCCAGCTGCACATCGAGCCCAAGCGCCGCGACGCCGCGTGTCATTACGAACTGGCCCTGCGGGGCATCGGCAACTGGGGCATTGCCAAGGATGGTACGGCGAAAGGCGTCATTCTGCGCAGCGATAAGTGCGGCTTCCTGAACGGGGTCGAGGTCGAGTGTGGTGGTCATAGGAATTCTCCGGGACGGGCCAGCTGATCCGTTATCGGCTGTGGTCAACCCGCCAGCCGGAAAGGGCCGCCCTCGATGTGAGGACGGCCCAGAGATCATGTCAGGTTCAGGTCGGTGGTCGCTTCGTCAGGCAGCATCCCCACTGAGGAAGGCTGGCAAGGACGACGGTTCGTCGTTCTCGGCATCGATCTGAGTATCTGAGGCGGGCTGGTCGCCTTCTTCGGCCTCGGGCACATCGTCACCCATGTCGGCGTCAGCGTCCATCGCACCGGCAAACGCCATCCCGTCGGGCAGCCAGCGCGTCGTCTTCGCAACCGTCGCCGCGCCGAACCCTTCCGTCTCGCCGGCGGTTTCCGCGAAAGCCCGCTCCATCGCGGCCGCGATATCGCCCTTGCGCTCGCGATTGCGATCTTCGGCGTAGTCCTCGCTGATCAGCTTGAGCGCAGTCGCGACTGCATGGCCCTTGTTGACTCGACCCCAGTAGTTTTGCGCGGTCGGGCGCCAGCAGGCCGCCACATCGACATCAAGCCGCGCGCCAATCTCCTCGATGATTGGGGAGGGGCGATTGTCGGAGGAGAGCTGCGGCTTTACCGCCAGACCCGTCGCCCAGGCGAAAAGCGCCTGCTTATCGGCAAGAGGCAGCGCCGACATCACCCGGAAGTCCTCTGGTTTCTCGAGCTTCATCCAGTCGGTGGCGAGGTCCTGTTCCAGTGCCTCGAGCATTTTCTGGGCGACAGTATCCGCATGCAGCACCTCGCGGTCTTGCGCCTGGAAAGGCCGGATCGAGATGTCGAGCGCTTCGTTGTTGTAGGACCGCCCCAAAGCCTGTTCGCAGAGCGCGTAGAGCATCGCATCGAACGCCACCTCGAAATCCGCCGCCAGATGCGCCCGCAGGATGTGCTGACGCGTCGCGCGCAGATCGTCGGCGAGGCTCGCCGAAATCCCATCCGCCTTGCGCAAGGTCGCCGCCGGATCGGAGGTTGGCACCGGCGTCGAGGAGGTTGGCGGCGTCACGTGCGGGCGGGCAGGGGATGGGGCATCACCCGCTTCAGCACTATCCTCGCCCGGCTCGGTCGCAGCGGGGATATCTTCTGGTCGCACGAGGCCTTTCTCGACACGTAGCGCCCCGTCATGACCGATGGTCAGAACCACGCCCGCGATGGCACGATCTTCGTCCGCGTACGGTTGCCGTTCGCGCTGCAGGGCTTCGATCTCGCGCAAACGCGGCTCGATTGCGTAGTATTCCTCCGTCTCCGCCTCAGACCAATCCTCGCCGTCGTTCTGCGCCGCCAATTCCTCTTCGCGGGCGATGAGACGTTCCTCCTCGGCGAGCAAGTCCGGATCGGGATCGACATCCTGCGGATAGACCCGCCCGAAACTGCGAAACGCGCCGTAGTCGACCGAGAGGTGAACCTCGACCCATTTCCACATCCCCTCAAAAGTCTTGGCCGCAGCCTGCAGCCTCTCGATGGCGAGGCGCTCCAGGAGCTCGGGGTTTTCCATATGGGCGCTGGCACGATCGTCGAAGAGATCGCGCAGCAGAACGCCGCCTGCCGCCTCATACGCCTCGATGCCGACAAAGCGCCCGAGGGCCGAGTTCGCCGAATGCGCGGTCTCAGTCAGCTGGCGTTTGATGCTCTGTGGGTGGATGTGATAGCCGCCCTTCACCGCGTTCCAAACTGCCAGTTGGCGGTCATGGTCGTCGGTCAGCGTGAAAGCCATCACGCATTCGAGGGTCAGATCGCCCGCACGGAATTGTTCGATGATCTCGGGCGCGACACGGGCGAGTTTGAGACGACGTCGCACCAGGTCGACCGAGACGCCGAACTTCAGCGCGATCTCGTCCTCGCTGCGCCCCTCGGCGATCATCGCCTCAAAAGCTTCGAACTGGTCGGCCGGGTGCATCGCCGCGCGCTGGAGGTTTTCCGTGGTAGATGTGAGGATGGCGTTGCGCTCGTCCTCGACGAGGCAGGGCACGGGGTGATCAACTGGGATCACGCCGTCATCGGCGAGCTGCTTCAGCGCCTTGAGGCGGCGACCGCCGGCATCAACCGCAAAACGTGTCTCAGACAGCGCATGAACCACCAGGTTCTGCTTGATGCCGGTTTCGCGAATGCTTGCGAGAAGCTCGGCTTCGACGCTGGCGCTCGGCGCCACCTTGCGAACGTTGAGCGGGCTGGGCTCCAGCTGGTCGAGCGGGATCAGACGAATGTCGGTCGCTCCGTCAGCCGTTGCCGATGCGGCGGCTTCTGTCTTCTTCACGGTGGCGGGTTTCGGGCGGGTTGAGGTCTTGGCCATGGTCAGGGTCCTTGTTACGCCGGACCCGGATGAGACTCTCTCTATCCTATCAAGCCCGGCACCCGGGCTTCCCTTTCTCTGGCTTTTTCCAATTGCGGATCACGTCACCAATCGACCGTTTGTAAATGAATGCAAGGGCGCGCTCTGTGGCGCTGTTCATCAGAAAGCCCTTGGTTTCCATACGCAGAGCGCGATCAGGGAGGTCTCGCGGACCATCGCGCGCGCGTGCTATGTAAGGTGTACAAACGCACTCTGATAAAACCCTTGGGTAAAGCTCAAAATAGCTGTATTTTGCGCATATGAGGCCTGGAACCCCCGCATTGTATGATGAATCCGACGCGCTCGGCATTTATGCTGAGGAGGTCGAACAGGCGTCTGAGGACGACCTGTGGTTTCTGCCCGGTCCGATGGACGACGAGCCGGACTATTTGCCGCCGGGACCACGGGCCGAACCGCGTGAAACCGAGGTCCTCGACGAATGGCGGAAGGCAGAGGGCGGGCAGGCCGCGCGTCTTGCCCGTGTGGCCGGTCGCGTCGGCGCGCTGGACGACCGGTTGAAGCGCGGACCGGAAGGATGGCGGCATCGGCTTGCGCTGATGGAGGCCGCAGATTTGAGCTGGCACACCGGTGACCGCATCAGCCAAGACCGGCTGGCGCTCTGGATCTCGCTGCGCCTGTCCGGTGTCCAGGACGACACGGCGGCGCTGGCGCGAGTCGGATGGGCGATTCGGCGACTGACGGGTGGACCGGGACCGGAGCAGGACCTTTCCGCCTTCCTCGACCGTCGCGACCCCGAGAACATCAGTGATGAGACCGAGCCGTTCGTGGATCGCGCGAGCGGTTGGCTGGATCTGATGGGGCAGGCCACGGACCTGCACCCGATCACTCGCGCTTGCGCGGGCTTTCACCTCTGGCGCCTCGCGGGGCTCGGGCAGCACGACGACCGTATGGAAGCGGCTGTCGCAGCTGCGCGGATCGCGGCCAGCGATGGAAGAGGCGCAGTCTTCACGCCTCTGGCCATGGGCGGGGCAGGGGGACTACGAGCCGGTGGTTCACCGTTCGAACGTCTGGAACGCTGGCTATACGGGATGGAAGCCGCGTGCCTGACCGCGGTGCGGCACCTTGACGATATCGAGGCATGGTCGGCGCGGGCGGAAGCCGAAATGACATTGCTCTCGGGCAGGACGCCGCCGGCCTTGCGCGCAGTGCTGACCGAATGGCCGCTCGTCTCTGCGCCAATGGCCCAGGCCCTGACGAGTGCCAGTCGCGCCGCTGTTCAGCGCAACCTTGCATGGATGCAAGAGCGGGGTCTGATCCGCGAGGTGACAGGACAGGGGCGGTTCAGGATGTGGAAGGCGACAAACTGAAGGTTAGCGTGGGTCTCACCCGCTCACTCGACAGCAGCGATAACCGCGAGCACGCGGCAGGGCGCGCAGAAACTCACCAACACTTAATGCATTTGTTGCACTTATTTCATATATGGTGGTAGAGAACAGAAACCGGAGAGGAGACCACCATGAACATGCTGGCACACCGACATCTTCCGCCCACGCCGCAGGACGCAGCGATTGCGCGCGTCTCTGGCCAGGCATTGTCACGCTTCGCCCAGGCGCGCGCGCCGTTGAAACTTCGTGTGACGGACTCCGAGCAGATGGAGCCGATCGAGCTTCCTGCGGGCGCCGTATCGCTGCTCATGGAGATCCTCGAGGCGATGGCAGCGGGGCGGGGGGTCACCATCATCCCCGAGAACGCCGAACTCTCGACCGTACAGGCCGCTGAGGTTCTGAACGTCTCGCGTCCGTTCCTGATCAAGCTGCTCGAGGATGGTGCCATACCGCATCGGAAGGTCGGCAAGCATCGCCGCGTCCGCATGGAAGACGTGATGTCCTACAAGGCCGCGATCGATACCGAGCGTGAAGCTGCGCTCGATCAACTGGCCGCCGACGCTCAAGAGCAGGACATGGGCTACCGCTCGAAATGAGCCAGTACACGGTCCTGTTCGATGCGAACGTCCTTTATCCCGCGCCGATGCGCGATGCACTGATGCAGTTGGCGGTCACAGACCTTTTCAAGGCCAAGTGGACGGCCGATATCCATCGGGAGTGGATTGATGCGCTTCTGCGCAATGAACCTCATCGGGAGCGCGCCGCGCTGGAACGAACTCGCGACTTGATGGACAGGGCCACACGCGACTGTCTGGTCACCGGCTACGAGGCATTGGTGCCGGCCCTAACACTGCCGGACCCTGACGATCGGCACGTTCTGGCGGCGGCAATCGTTGGGCGCTGTGACGCGATCGTCACGCAGAACCTGAAGGACTTCCCACCAGCGGCACTTGCGCCCTTTGGCATCGAGACCCAACACCCTGACGACTTTTTCCGGAACCAACTGTCTCTCGCGCCCGGTCTGGTCTGTTCCGCGCTGCGGAAAGTTCGCGCGCGCCTCAAGAATCCGCTCAAAAGCGTCGACGAGTATCTCGCGATCCTGACACAGCAGGGGTTGGTCGCCACGGTTGCCGACCTGGAGCAATTCGCCGACCTGCTTTGATCCCAGAACTGCCCTGACTGAATACGTTCTGGCCAGAGTTGTGGCACCCGATCCATCATCACCGCGAGATTTCGCCCGCCAGGACTGCACGCCCGTGGACTGCAAGCGTAGCAGTGAACCTCGGGCAACCGAACTGCCGGATCACGGCGACAATGCGCGCATCGTACGCCGCTTGCCCTATGACGCGACACAGGTCTGACGCGTGAAACTGGCTGTCGCGTAGCCCTTAATTGGGCTCTGCCTCACTTTGTGTGGCGCAACTATCCTGAAACTGGAAAATTCAGGAGGGATAGTTGTGAGTTCGAAGAAGCACTGGTCGCCGGGCAGCGATGTTGCAGTTCAAAGCGTTGAACGAAGTGAATCCGGCGGGTGGATTGTATCTGGCGTCTTGGCACCCAACGGCATTTGCCCAGACTGTGGATTGCATTCACGCCGACGTCATGGCTGGCGGCGTCGGTGGCTGCAGGATTATCCCGCGCATGGAGACGCGGTAACGGTTGATCTCGCAGTTTGCCGTTGGCGATGTTTGGCGCCTGCTTGCCCGCGCCGGACTTTCTCGGACCAGATCAGCTCGATTGCGCGTCCATTTGCACGTCGTACTTCGCGTGTAGGGGAGATTGTCGGCCATCTTGGGCATGCGACAGGCGGACGGCCTGCGGAGCGGTTGTTGCATCGTTTGGGCCTTGGGGTCAGCGATGACACGGTGCTCAGGCAGCTGAAAAGGTGTGCTCAAGGCACCACCGAGGCGCCGACAATCATCGGGATCGACGATTGGAGCTGGCGGAAATCGCAAACCTACGGCACGATCATCGTGGATCTGGAGCGTCGCGTGGTCATCGACATCCTCGAGGATCGAGATGTCGTCACCTGCACCAACTGGCTAAAGCGACACCCCGAGGTGGAAGTGATCAGCAGAGATCGGTGCGGTCTCTACGCCAAGGCTGCCCGGCAAGGGGCACCGCAGGCAAAGCAGGTCGCCGACCGGTTCCATATCGTGCAAAACCTGCGGCAGGCCATTGAGGAACAGATGAACCTTCACGGCCGTGCCACCGGCAGGGCGCTGCTGTCCGACGCCGACAACATCACCGCAGCCGGAAGCCTTCTGAAGTCCCGCCTTGCGCACAGGACGTCCCGGGAAGAGATTTTCACCACCATCCATGCGCTCCGAAATCAGGGACTTTCCTGCAGCGAGATCGGGCGGCGAACAGGGTTTCCGCGTCGCAGCATCGCGAAATGGCTGCAGTTCGAAACACCACCGGACCGCAGGCGGGCCGCTTTGAAGCCGAGTTCGCCATGGTATTTTGAAGAGTTCCTGAGCCAAAGCTGGAAGGAGGGCATTCGAACTGGCAGCGCCCTTTTCAGTCTGATCCAAGAGCGTGGTTACGAGGGGAGCCAGTCGCATTTGCAGCGGCTGCTGGCGGGTTGGCGCAGAGCCGAACAGCAAGCGAGCGATCCCAAGGTAGAACACAAGATCCTGGAGCCGGTTCGGGACCCGGAAACGGGGCACGCGATCTCCCCGGTCATCGCGGCCGCGCTGTGCATCAAACCGCGCGGCAAGCTCACCTCGGATCAGGCGCGTAAAGTCGATGCGCTCAAGACCCGCTCTCCCGCCTTCGTATCGATGCGCAGCCTCGCCATGCGGTTCAATGGTATCCTGCGCGGCCGCGTGGCAGACCCGCTCCCTGCATGGATCGACGACGCGATCGAAACCGACCTGGCGCCCATCGTGCGCTTTGCCCGCACAGTGAACCGGGACTACGAAGCCGTCAAAAACGCCATCGAGATGCCCTGGAGCAACGGCCAAGCAGAAGGTCAGATCAATCGCCTGAAGACCCTCAAACGCGCCATGTACGGCCGAGCCGGTCCAGAATTGTTGCGGGCGAGAATGCTACCGTTCCACCACACAGAT
>NZ_CH902578.1:0-143569 GCF_000152805.1 Maritimibacter alkaliphilus HTCC2654
CTGCCCCTGTCGCTCGACGTGCGGCTGGCCGGGGATGCGGGCAAGCCCGTCGCCCTGACCGAAGGTGCGGTGGGCGAGGCCTATCGCGCCTTGGCGGCGGACCTGATCCAGCGCGGAATCGGTTGACCGGACGGGTCGGGGCGGGTTCCCTGTCTGGGGGAGGCGCGCATGTCGAACGTCCGGACCTGCCTTTGGTATGACGGCAACGGCCATGAGGCCGCGGCCTTTTATGTCTCGCTCATTCCCGGCTCCGACGTGACGGGCGAAATGGGCCGCACGCAATCCGGCGCGCCGCTCATGGTGAATTTCCATCTCGCGGGCGTGCCCTATCAGGCGCTGAACGGCGGACCGACGTTCACGGCCAGCCCGGCGGCGTCGATCACGGTCACCACCGAAGATCAGGATGAAACCGACCGCCTCTGGGCCGCGCTCACGTCGGATGGCGGGGCGGAAAGCCGCTGCGCCTGGTGCGTGGACAGGTTCGGCATCAGTTGGCAGATCGTGCCCAAGGACCTTCCGCGTTATGTCGGTGGACCTGACCCTGAAGGCGCACGCCGCGCCACCGAGGCGATGATGGGCATGACCAAGATCGACATCGCCGCACTCAGGGCCGCCTACGAGGGCTGACTGGCCCGGCCATGGTATTTCATGGTCCCGATGCTGAAATCGGCAGGTCGGACGGGATTTCATGGTACTCACGCCAAATCACCGACGCGGGATGTTCGATTTTTGCAATTTTTGGCCGATTCATCCTTGATTCGAGGCTGAATTCTCGGCATCAGACTGCCGGTTCCCGGGATTTCGTGGTGCGGGACGCGGAAAAACCCGAAAAAATCTCAAAAAAATCGCCCTGACTACATTTGGTGTTCGCGCTTTCGTGAACTCGCTAAATCCGGGGTTTTGTTCTCTCTTTGATCTACGAAATCTTGCGTTTTGCAGGTCCGCGAAACAACATCTGGTGGCGCAGTTCCATAAAAAGGGGTTGTTTCCCATGTAATCCCATGGCATCCCTAAATCATCGAAGAGACGGGAACATAACGGGGCGACAAAGAACCCCTGAAACATCTCCCAAGTCAGGTTTCATACAGGCACCCCGCCTCTTCGGAATTGAGAGATCCGACGCGTACGCGAGCAGACATCCCCCCAGGTGGCGCACGCGATCGGGCGAACCCAGAGATGGGACGAGGGCGGCGGATTGGGCAGTGGCAGCAGCTCAATCCGTCGTTTTCGTTTCTGGCGGACGAAGACGGCGAAGGGCAGATAGGAGCCGCGGACAGTGGCCGAAGTGTTTCTGAACGGTGGGCGTCACAAGGTTGACGCGAAAGGGCGGGTCTCGATCCCGTCCGGTTTCCGTTCGGTCCTGTCCGACTGCGATCCCAACTGGACCGAAGGTCTTCCCCCTCAGTTCTATATCGTTTTCGGTGACACGCGCCGCGATTACCTCGAATGTTTCACGGTCGAGGCGATGGACGAGGTCATCACCAAGATCAAGGCGATGCCGCGCGGGTCGAAGAACCGCAAGATCCTTGAATTCGTCTACTTCCAGGGCTCGCAGAAGATGTCGGTCGACGACACGGGCCGGATCGTTTTGTCGCAGAAGCTGCGCGACCGGATCGGCCTGACCGGCGAGGCCGAGTTCGTGGCCGCGGGCGACACTTTCCAGATCTGGCATCCCGACAAGTTCGCCGAGTTCGCCGAGGATCAGACTTCGGCGCTCGAAGAGCTGCCGCCCGACATGGATGTGGCCGAGCTTCTCGACGGGATCGATCTATGATGGTCGCTGCCGCCGCCAGACCCAGCCCGCATATCCCGGTCCTCCTCAGACCTCTGCTCGAAACGGTCGCGCCGGTGTCGGGTGTCTGGATCGACGGCACGTTCGGGGCGGGGAGTTATGCGCGCGGGCTGGTCGAAGCGGGGGCGGAGACCGTGATCGGCATCGACCGCGACCCGCTGGCGCATGAGATGGCCGAGGGCTGGCTGGCGGACTACGACGGTCGTATCCGGCTGGAGCGGGGCACGTTTTCGGACATGGACGAAATCGCGGGCGACCCTGTCGACGGTGTCGTGCTCGACCTTGGCGTCTCATCGATGCAACTCGATCTCGCCGAGCGCGGTTTTTCTTTCATGCGCGACGGGCCGCTCGACATGCGCATGAGCCAGGAAGGGCCGACGGCCGCGGACCTCGTGAACGAGGCGCCGGAAGAAGAGCTCGCCGACATTCTCTATCATTACGGGGAAGAGCGTGCATCGCGCCGCATCGCCCGTCAGATCGTCCGCGCGCGCGAGGCGGAAAGCTTCAAGACCACCGCGCAACTTGCGGAAACCGTTGAGAAATGTCTGCCTCGCCCGAAGCCCGGCCAAAGCCATCCGGCGACCCGCAGCTTTCAGGCGATCCGCATCGCGGTGAACGACGAATTCGGGCAACTGGCCGAGGGGCTGGAGGCTGCCGAGCGCGCGTTGAAGCCCGGTGGCAAACTGGCCGTCGTCACCTTTCATTCGCTCGAAGACCGGGTCGTGAAACGCTTCCTGCAACTCGCCGCCTCAACGGGTGGGGGCGGTTCGCGCTACGCGCCCGCCGCCGAGGATCACACCCCGCGCTTCGACCTGACGCCGCGCCGCGCCATCGCGCCGGATGAGGAGGAGCTGGCCGAAAACCCCCGCGCGCGCTCGTCGCGCCTGCGTGTCGCGACCCGCACCGACGCGCCCGCCGAGCGCACCGACCGTTCCAAACTGGGCCTTCCTGCGCCCGCGTTCCGAGGCTGAGACATGATGCGTTCCGCTTTCTACGTCCTTGCCACACTGGCCGTCATGGGTCTGGGCTACTGGGCCTATGTCGAGAACTACAAGACCCAGCACGCGCTGGACGAGGTCGAAGACCTGCAACGCGAAATCGGGCAGATGCGCGAAAAGCTGGTCGTTCTGCGGGCCGAATGGGCCTATCTCAACCGGCCAGACCGCCTGCGCGATCTGGCCGAGATGAACTATGACCGCCTTGGGCTTCTGCCCCTGATGCCGGAGCAGTTCGGCAAGGTCGACCAGATCGCCTATCCGCAGGAAGACGCGTTCCCCTTCCTGTCGTCGGACGACTCGATCGACGTGCAGGGCAACCTCGTCGGCACCATCGATCCCTCGCCCGAGGGGGAGGATTTCCCATGACCCGCGTGCCGCTGCGCCCCTTGGCGCGCATCCTCGAAGCCCGCGCACACGGCGGCGATCCCGATGCCATCGAGCGCGAGAACAAGCAGCGTCGGCATGAGGAAATGCGCGACCGGGCCCGTCTGCGGGCCGAAGGCCGCCTTTTGGTGCTGGCCGCGATGTTCTTTTGCGCCTTCGTGACCGTTGGGGTGCGGATGGGGATGCTTTCGTCCTCGGTTCCGTCCGAACCGCGCGCCTATGCGCCGGGCGCCCAGATTTCCCAGACCCGCGCCGACATCGTCGACCGACAGGGGCGGCTGATGGCGACGAATTTCGTCACCCACGCGCTTTATGCCGAGCCGCCCAATATGGTCGAGCCCGCGCACGCGGCGGCGGAACTGGCCAGGATCTTCCCCGATCTGGAAGAGGACAAGCTGCTCGCGCTTTTCACCGGGCCGCGCAAATTCCTGTGGATCAAGCCGCAGATCAGCCCGGAGCAGAAGCAGGCGGTGCACGATATCGGCGAGCCGGGGCTGTTGTTTGGCCCGCGCGAAATGCGTCTCTACCCGAACGGCCCGGTCGCCGCGCATGTCATGGGCGGCGCACGCTACGGCGAACAGGCGGTGCAGGCCGCCGAACTGATCGGCGTCGCTGGCATCGAAAGCGCGTTCAACGACCGTCTGTCCGACCCAGCCCGCGCGGGCGAGCCGCTGATGCTGACGCTCGACCTGACCATTCAGGCGGCGGTGGAGCGCGTGCTGGCGGGCGGCATGACCGTGATGAATGCCAAGGGCGCGGCGGCGATCCTGATGGATGCACATACCGGCGAGATCATCTCGCTCGCCTCGCTGCCCGATTTCGACCCGAACGACCGCCCCAGCCCGCTGACGACGGGGTTCGACCCCTCCGAAAGCCCGCTTTTCAACCGGGCGGTGCAGGGCGTCTATGAACTCGGCTCGACCTTCAAGATCTTCGCGGCCGCTCAGGCGCTCGAGATGGGTCTGGTGAACCCGAACACCATGATAAACACGCGCGGGCCGATCAGGTGGGGCAAGCACCGGATCAACGATTTCCACGACTACGGCGCTGAACTGACGGTCAGCGACGTGATCGTGCGCAGCTCGAACATCGGAACGGCGCGGCTTGCCCAGCAGATCGGGGCCGCGAACCAGCGCGAATTCCTCGACCGACTGGGCTTCACCAAGCCGACCGCGATCCAGTTGACCGAAGCCTCGGGGAGCCAGCCCTTGCTGCCCTCGAACTGGTCGGAACTGTCGACCATGACGATCTCCTATGGTCACGGCCTGTCTGCCTCGCCGCTCCACCTTGCCACCGCCTATGCCTCGCTTCTCAACGGCGGCACGCGCGTCACGCCGACGCTGGTGCGCACCGGGCCGGTCGCGCCCGGCCCGCGCGTGGTGAGCGAACGGACATCGGCCGTCGCGCGCGACATGCTGCGGCAGGTGGTGGCGTCCGACCACGGCACGGCGTCCTTCGCCGAGGTCGCGGGCTATCAGGTCGGCGGCAAGACCGGGACCGCCGACAAGCCCAAGCCGCGCGGGGGCTATTACGACGACAAGGTCATCGCGACCTTCGCCAGCGTGTTTCCCACGAACGATCCGAAATACATCCTGATCGTCACGCTGGACGAGCCGGTGGTGACGATCCTGAACGAGGCGCGGCGCACGGCGGGCTTCACCGCCGTTCCGGTCGCCGCCGAGATCATACGCCGCGTCGCGCCGCTTCTGGGTCTCAAGCCCGAGATTGAACAGCCCGGCCCGTTGGGTGTAACACTCACGGCGAACTGACGCCGCATCCGGGGGGATCATGGCACCGCAGAAAACGCTACCGCTCTCGGCACTCGGTCTTCGGGCCAAGGGTGGGCAGGACGTTGAAATCACAGGGCTTTCCGTAGACAGCCGGACCGTCAAGCCGGGGCATCTTTTCGCCGCGCTGCCGGGGTCCAAGCTGCACGGCGGGGAATTCATCCAATACGCTCTGCGCATGGAAGCCGCCGCGATCCTGACCGACCGCGAAGGCGCGCGGATCGCGGCCGACGAACTGGCCGCGTCCAAGACCGCGCTTATCGTGACCGAAGACCCGCGCGCGGCGCTGGCCTATGCCGCGGCCCTCTGGTTCGGGGCGCAACCCGAAGTGATGGTCGCCGTCACCGGCACCAACGGCAAGACCTCGGTCGCAAGCTTCACGCGCCAGATCTGGACGGAACTGGGCTTGATGGCTGCCAACATCGGCACCACCGGGGTTGAGGGCGCCTTTGCCGCGCCGTCGCCCCACACCACACCGGAACCGATCACGCTGCACCGCCTGCTGGCCGAGATGTCGCAGGCCGGCGTGACACATGCCGCGATGGAGGCATCCTCCCACGGGCTCGACCAGCGACGGCTCGAAGGCGTGCATCTGGCGGCGGCGGGGTTCACGAACTTCACGCAGGATCACCTCGACTACCACGCCAGTTTCGACGACTACTTCCGTGCCAAGGCCCGGCTGTTCAACCGTGTGCTGCCCGATGACGGTGTGGCGGTGCTGAACGTCGACGACCCGCGCGGTCGCGAGCTGGAGGAGATCGCGCAGGAGCGCGGGCAGGAGGTCATTTCCATCGGGCGGACCGAGGATTGCACCCTGCAATTGACCTCGCAACGCTATCACATGACCGGCCAGCAGATCCGCTTTCTCTACAACGGGCGCCCGCAGACCGTGCAGCTTGACCTGATCGGCGGGTTTCAGGCGGAAAACGTGCTTGTCGCCGCTGGCCTCGCCATCGCGTCGGGCAGCGACCCGGATGAGGTGTTCGCCACCTTCCCGGCGCTCACCACGGTCCGGGGCCGGATGCAACTGGCCGCCAAGCGGGACAACGGTGCCGCGATCTTCGTCGATTACGCGCATACGCCCGACGCGCTCGCCACCGCGCTCGAAGCCCTGCGCCCGCATGTCATGGGCAAGCTCGTCGTCGTGTTCGGCGCGGGCGGCGACCGGGACACGACGAAGCGCAAACTGATGGGCAAGGCGGCGGCGGATTATGCCGATGTGGTGATCGTCACAGACGACAATCCCCGCACCGAAGACCCGGCCGCGATCCGGGCGATGGTGCTCGAAGGCTGCCCCGACGCCAACGAATACGGCGACCGGGCCGAGGCGATCCTGCGCGGCGTCGACATGCTCGACCCGGGCGACGCGCTTCTGATCGCGGGCAAGGGGCATGAGACCGGGCAGATCGTCGGTGACGACGTGTTGCCCTTCGACGATGCCGAACAGGCCAGCGTGGCCGTCGCGGCGCTGGAAGGGCGTCTCGCATGAACCTGTGGACCGCCGCCGAGGCGGCTGCCGCCACCGGGGGCAATGCCACGACCGACTGGACCGTGTCTGGGGTTTCGATCGACACCCGGACTTTGCAGCCCGGCGACCTGTTCGTGGCGCTGGCGGACGTGCGCGACGGGCATGACTTCGTGAAAGACGCACTCGCCAAGGGGGCAGGGGCCGCCATGGTTTCGCGCATCCCCGAGGGCGTGCGCACAACCGATCCTCTGCTCGTGGTGGAGGACGTTCTGCCTGCTCTCGAACGTCTGGGCGCGGCCGGGCGGGCGCGCACGCAGGCGCGGGTCGTGGCGATCACCGGGTCGGTCGGCAAGACCTCGACCAAGGAAATGCTGGCCACCATTCTTGACCGGCAGGCGCGATGCCACGCGGCCGAGGCAAGTTACAACAACCACTGGGGCGTGCCCCTGACGCTGGCCCGGATGCCGCGCGAGACGGATTTCGCCGTGATCGAGATCGGGATGAACCATCCGGGCGAGATTGCACCGTTGACCCGACTTGCCCGCCCGCATGTCGCGCTCATCACCACCGTCGCCGCCGTCCACCTTGAAGCGTTCGAAAATGTGGAAGGCATCGCGCGGGAAAAGGCCGCGATCTACGAGGGGTTGGAGCCTGCGGGCGTCGCGATCCTGCCGGGTGAGATCGACACCACCACGATCCTTCTAGCCGAAGCCGACAAACGCGCGGGCCGGGTCGAGACCTTCGGGCTGGGTGCGGCCAATACGCTGCAACTCACCCACCTCGACCTGACGGACACCGCGACCGTGGCCCAGATCGAGGTGGGCGAGGTCACGCATCTGGTGCGTCTCGCCACGCCGGGGCGCCACTTCGCGATGAACGCGGTGGCGGTGCTTGGCGCGGTGCGTGCGCTGGGAGGCGACGTGACGCTGGCCGCCCGCGATCTGACCTTCTGGACCCCGCCCGCCGGGCGCGGCACCCGTGAATTCGTCCAACTCGACCCGGTCGAGCGCGAAGGAGTCACGCTGATCGACGATGCCTTCAACGCGAACCCCACGTCGATGGCCGCCGCGCTCGAGGTGCTGGCCGCCACCAAGCCCGCCCACGGACACGGCCGCATCGCGCGCGGTCGGCGGGTCGCCGTGCTGGGCGATATGCTGGAACTGGGGCCGGACGAGGCCGCGCTTCACGCGGGCCTTGCCGACCTCGACCACCTCGACGCCATCGACCAGGTGCATTGCGCCGGGCCGCTGATGCATCACCTCTGGGCGGCGCTGCCCGCCGAAAAACAGGGGCGCTGGTCTGAAAAGGCCGAGGATCTGGCCGCCGAGGCCCACAACCTCATCGACGCCGGCGATGTTCTGCTGGTGAAGGGCTCGAAGGGCAGCCGCGTCTCGCGCGTGGTTGACGCCATCCGAAAACTGGGCCATCCGCAAGACGCTTAAGAACAAGGGACGCGAGACATGCTTTACTGGTTGGCCGAACTGTCCGACGGTGGCGACTTTTTCAACCTGTTTCGCTACATCACGTTTCGCGCGGGCGCGGCGTTCTTCACGGCGCTGATCTTCGGATTTCTGTTCGGTCGCCCGCTCATCAACCTGTTGAAACGGCGCCAGAAAAACGGGCAACCGATCCGCGCGGACGGGCCCGAGGGGCATGTGCTGACCAAGGCCGGGACGCCGACGATGGGCGGGGCGCTTATTCTCGGCGCGATCACGGTCTCGACGCTGCTCTGGGCGCGGCTCGACAATGGTTTCGTTCTTGTCGTGCTCGGTGTGACGCTGAGTTACGGGCTGATCGGGTTCGCCGACGACTATTCCAAGATCGCCAAGAACGACAATTATTCGGGTCTGTCGGGCAAGTTGCGCCTGACGCTTGAAGGGGTCATCGCGCTGGCGGCGTCCTACGTCATCATGACGCTGCATCCGGCGGAACTGACCGGCCAACTTGCCTTTCCGGTGTTCAAGGATCTGCTTCTGAACCTCGGCCTGTTCTTCCTGCCGGTGGCGGCCTTCGTCATGGTCGGGGCCGCGAATGCCGTGAACCTGACCGACGGTCTGGACGGGCTGGCGATCATGCCGGTGATGATCGCTGCGGGCACGCTGGGCGCCATCGCCTATGCCGTGGGCCGGGTCGACTTTACCGAGTATCTCGACGTGCACTACGTGCCCGGCACGGGGGAGTTGCTGGTCTTCGCGGCGGGGTTGATCGGCGGCGGACTGGGCTTTCTGTGGTACAACGCGCCGCCCGCCGCCGTGTTCATGGGCGACACCGGATCGCTCGCGCTCGGTGGCGCGCTCGGCGCCATCGCCGTGTCGATGAAGCATGAACTGGTGCTGGGCATCGTCGGCGGTCTGTTCGTGGTCGAGGCGCTTTCGGTCATCATTCAGGTGCTCTATTTCAAGCGCACCGGGAAACGGGTGTTCCTGATGGCGCCGATCCATCACCATTTCGAAAAACGCGGCTGGGCCGAACCTCAGATCGTGATCCGGTTCTGGATCATTTCGCTGATCCTCGCGCTGGTGGGGCTGGCGACGCTGAAGCTGCGCTAGGAGACCAGACGCAGGGGCGGGGCGGTTCGCGTCGCGTCCGCGTGCGGCTCGACCAATCCGGTATCGACCAGGGGCTTCAGGTTCTTCTGATGCCGCCGGATCAGTTCCTTGACGAGCGGACCCTTTTCGATGATCGGGCGCGCGGGCCGTGACAGCCCGTCCCCAAGGGGGAGGAGCGCGTCCTGCGCGGTCTGCTCCAACACGTCACGCGCCTCGGCTTCGATCAGAAGCGTTTCGGCATAGGCCCCATCGGCACGGACGATTTCATGCGTTCCGAGGAAGAGGTGGCAATAGGTCACCTCGGGCAGGCCCTTGAGCCGGTCCACGCCCGGAAGCCCGACGAGCTTCTTGGCCGGAACGAGGATTTCGGCGCAGCCGAACATGCGACCGGCGATGCGCGAGGCCACGAACATCCGGTGATGCGGCGACACGATCAGGTCGCGCTCGGGCATTCCGGCGCCGAACGCGCCGCGTTTGAACCGCACGGGCGCATTGCGTTTGCGCCGCATGGCGTTGTCGAGCGGGAGCGTCTTGTGCCCGACCCAGAGGACGGGTCGCGGACCATGATCCAGAGTGACGACCAGATCGCCCACCGCGATGGTTTCGACGGGGCGCGGGCCGGTGGGCGTGTCGATGGACGTGCCGGCCGCGAAGCACACCGCGACGTTGTTGTTCTGATCGAGGTCGATCTTGACGTCGTCGCCCGCCGGGTCCCAGTCGAGCCCTCGGGTCTGGACCGACGTGATGCCCGGCATGTCCCCGGCGCCGTCGTCGAACGCCATGAAATAACGGTCGCTGCCACCGCCCAGAGGCGTGGCCACGATGAACGCGACCTGCGAAGTGCCGTCGTCACCGACGAGGTTTCGCGTCGCGCCACCGTCGTAAGTGACGGTGACCGGGTTCGACGTGCTCGAAGGCGTAACGATCTGGATAGAATACTCGACGCCATCGATGAACAGCCGTCCGGCATCGGCGTCCTGTGTTTCGTTGATCTCCGTGATCTGGGTGGCGGAGTTGTTGTTTTCGTCGTCGGTATAGGTCGCGTTGTCGACGTAACCGATGATGTCGCCGTCACCACCCGGCGCCGTGGTGAAGGTCCGGTTTTCGCCGAGGCTCGACAACTCGACGAGATCGTAAAGCGGCGTATTGCTCGCTCCCATTCGTCACTCCGCAGCACTGGAAACACAAAATACGGCTTTGAGTGTTGCGAAAAAGATTGGTTCCCAGACGGCTGAAATGTGGAATTTCCGGGAACATCGTTGCGAATTTTCGCGAAAACCTGCGCGGCGCTTGGGGCCACTGGTCAACCCTCACCGGCCGCGTTACCAAGATCGCGTCACGAAGGAGCGTTCCATGATCCCCGTCCACGGATACGAAGGCGAAAAGGTCGCCGTGCTGGGCCTTGGCCGATCCGGGCTCGCCACCGCGCGGGCGCTGCAGGCCGGGGGGGCGATCCCGTTGTGTTGGGACGACGGGGCCGAGGCACGGGCGCGGGCCGAAGCGGCGGGGCTGACCCTGCACGATCTCGGCCGCCGCGAGGCGTTCGAGGGTGTCGCCGCGCTCATCACCAGCCCCGGTATCCCGCATCTCTATCCCGAGACGAACAAACACATCGCGCGGGCCTACAAGGCGGGCATCCCGGTCGATAACGACATCGGGCTGTTCTTCCGCTCGCTCGGGTCGGGCGCCTGGGACGAGATGGACCAGCCGCCGCGCGTGGTCGCCGTCACCGGATCGAACGGGAAATCCACGACCTCGGCGCTGATCCATCACATCCTGAAGGTGGCCGGGAAACCCGCGCAGCTTGCGGGCAACATCGGGCGCGGGGTGCTCGACATCGAACCGCCGATCGATGGCGAGGTGATCGTGCTGGAGCTGTCCAGCTATCAGACCGATCTTGCGCGCGCGCTCACCCCCGACGTGGCGGTGTTCACCAACCTGTCGCCGGACCATCTTGACCGTCATGGCGGGCCGGGGGGCTACTTCGCCGCCAAACGCCGCCTGTTCGCCGAGGGCGGGCCGGATCGCGCGGTCGTCGGCGTGGACGAGCCCGAGGGGCTTTTCCTCGCCGGTCAACTGGCGATGGGGCCGGGCGACGACCGGGTGATCCGCGTGTCGGTCGACGAGAAGCTCACCGGGCCGGGCTGGCTGGTCTATGCCCGCAAGGGGTTCCTGTCGGAGACGCGCAAAGGCAAGCAGGTCGGGTCCATCGACCTGCGCACCATCGCGAGCCTGCCGGGCACGCATAACCATCAGAATGCCTGCTGTGCCTATGCGGTCTGCCGCACGCTGGGCCTGTCGCCCAAGGTCATCGAACAGGCGTTCCATTCCTTCGCGGGCCTGCCGCACCGTTCGCAACTGGTGGCCGAGGCGGGGGGCGTGCGCTACGTGAACGACTCAAAGGCGACCAATGTGGATGCCGCCCTGATGGCGCTTCTCGCCTTCAGGAACATTCGTTGGATCGTCGGCGGCCTTCAGAAAGAGGGCGGCCTGTCGGGGCTGGCCGAGGGGCTGCCCAACGTCGCCAAAGCCTATGTCATCGGGCGCGAGGCGGAAGCCTTCGCGCGTGACCTCGGCGCGGTCGAGGCGCAGGTCTGCACGACGATGGAGGCGGCCGTGGCCGCCGCCATGGCCGACGCGCAGTCCGGCGACACCGTGCTGCTCGCCCCGGCGGCGGCGAGTTTCGATCAGTACGACAGTTTCGAAAAGCGGGGCGAGGATTTCATCGCCCGCGTGAAAGCCGCGCTTGACTGAAGAACGGCAACGAACCGGCTTCGGGATTTCGCTCAAGATCGGTGCGGTGCTGTGCTTCACGATCATGGGCGCGCTCATCAAGGGCACCGAGGGGCGCGTGCCGACCGGCGAGGTCGTGTTCTTCCGCTCGTTCTTCGCAATTCCGATCATGATCGGCTGGCTGGCCTATGTCGGCCAGTTGCACGAAGGGGTGCGCACGTCGCGGCCCTTCGGGCATATGTGGCGCGGTTTCATCGGCACGACCGCGATGGGCCTGATGTTCACCGCGCTTACGCTCCTGCCGCTGCCCGAGGTGACGGCGCTGCAATACGCGACGCCCTTGTTCATCACCATTCTGGCGGCCATCCTTTTGGGCGAGCGCATCCGGCTCTTTCGGATGTCGGCGGTTCTGATCGGCCTCGTCGGGGTGCTGGTCGTGCTCTATCCACGGCTGAGCGGGTTTGGCGAGGCGGGCGGGGCCGAATCCCTCGGCGCGCTCATCATGATCGTATCCGCCGTCGCGGCGGCCCTTGCGCAGGTGCAGGTGCGCCGTTTGGTGGCGACCGAGCGTCCGGCCACGGTCGCGCTGTATTTCTCGTTCTCATCGACCCTCTACGCGCTTCTCACGCTGCCGTTCGGCTGGGTCGTCCCCGGCGGCATGGATGCCGCGCTGCTCATCCTGACCGGGCTTGTCGGCGGGGTCGGGCAGGGGATGCTGTCGTCGTCCTACCGCTATGCCCCCGCCAGCGTGATCGCCCCCTTCGACTATGCCTCGATCTTCTTCGCCACGGCCCTTGGCATGATCTTCTTCGACGAGGTGCCAACGCGCACGACGCTGCTCGGGGCCGCCATCGTGATCGCGGCGGGCATCCTCATCATCTGGCGCGAACGCAAGCTGGGCATGAACCGCGCGGCATCGCGGCGGGCCAAGCAGCCGCCATTTTGAGCGGTTCGCGCGCGCGCCGGACCTATGCAGCACAGGCTTTTGGCGCTAGAGTGAAGACAGACCCGGAAAACCGGGCACCTTGAGGCAGTATCGGGCGGTTCATCATGACCGAGATGGTTTATGGCGTCGCACCACGTCAGGCGAAGGATCCGATCCTTCCCCGCTGGTGGCGTACGATCGACAAATGGTCGGTTTCCTGCATTCTCTTGCTGTTCGCGATCGGCATTCTGCTGGGCCTCGCGGCCTCGCCGCCGCTGGCACAGCGCAACGGGCTGGACCCGTTCTATTACGTCGAACGACAGCTCATGTTCGGCTTTCTCGCCTTCATCGTGATGTTCGCGACCACCATGATGTCGCCGCAGATGGTGCGACGGCTGGGCGTGCTTGGGTTTCTCGCGGCCTTCGCCGCCATCGTGGCGCTTCCGTTCTTCGGCACCGATTTCGGCAAGGGCGCGGTGCGCTGGTATTCGCTGGGCTTCGCCTCGTTCCAGCCGTCGGAATTCATGAAGCCGGTCTATGTCGTGGTGATCGCATGGCTCATGTCGGCCAGTCAGGAAATTCAGGGCCCGCCGGGCAAGACCATGTCGCTGGTCCTGACGCTCGTCATCGTGGGCTTTCTGGCGATGCAGCCTGACTTCGGTCAGTCCGCGCTGATCCTGTTCGGCTGGGGGGTCATGTATTTCCTCGCCGGTGCGCCCTACATCCTGATCGTCGGGGCGGCTGCCGTGGTGGTCGCCGCAGGCTTCGTGTTCTACGAAAACTCGCAGCACTTCGCGCGCCGGATCGACGGGTTCCTCAACCCCGAGGTCGATCCGACCACCCAGCTTGGTTATGCCACCAACGCGATCCGCGAAGGCGGGTTCTTCGGTGTCGGCGTGGGTGAGGGGCAGGTGAAATGGTCGCTTCCCGACGCGCATACCGATTTCATCATCGCCGTCGCCGCCGAGGAATACGGCCTCGTCCTCGTCATGCTCATCATCGCGCTCTATGCCACCGTCGTCGTGCGCTCGTTCCTGCGTCTCATCAACGAACGCGACCCCTTCATCCGGCTCGCGGGCACCGGACTGGCGGCCATGTTCGGCGTTCAGGCGCTCATCAACATGGGTGTGGCCGTCCGCCTCTTGCCCGCAAAGGGCATGACGCTACCTTTCGTGAGCTACGGGGGCTCGTCGCTGATCGCGACGGGGATCGCCGCAGGGATGCTGATCGCATTCACGCGGACCCGCCCCCAGGGCAAGATCGAAGACTTCCTCAGGCAGAGAGGCCACGGATGACGGACAAGACACCGCTGCTGGTGATCGCAGCGGGCGGGACGGGCGGACATATGTTCCCCGCGCAGGCACTGGCCGAGACCATGCTGGCGCGCGGGTGGCGTGTGAAACTTTCAACGGATGCACGAGGCGCGCGCTACGCGGGCGGATTCCCCGATGCGGTGCAGATCGAAGAGCGGGCTTCGGCCACCTTCGCACGCGGCGGCGCCCTGGCGAAACTCGCCGTGCCGTTCCGCGTCGCGGGCGGCATACTGGGGGCTTTGGTACGTACACTTACGGATCGGCCAGATGTGGTGGTCGGATTCGGCGGATATCCCAGTATTCCTGCACTTGCGGCGGCCACGGTTCTTCGCGTGCCGCGCATGATTCACGAGCAGAACGGGGTGATGGGCAAGGTCAACGCGATCTTCTCGAAACGCGTGAACGTGCTCGCCTGCGGCACCTGGCCGACCCGGCCGATCCCCGAGGGCGTCGAAGCCGTCCATGTCGGGAACCCGGTGCGCGGGGCGGTGCTGGAACGTGCGGGGGCGGGCTATATCCCGCCCGGCGATTACCCGATGTCTGTGCTGGTCATCGGTGGCTCGCAAGGCGCGCGCGCGCTGTCGGACAACGTGCCCGCTGCGCTCGCCGCGCTCCCCGATCATATCCGCGAACAACTCACCGTTTCGCATCAGGCGCGCGACGAGGACGAGGCGCGGGTGCGCGACTTCTACGACGCGCAGGGTATCCGCGCCGATGTGAAGCCGTTCTTTTCCGACGTTCCGCGCCGGATCGCGGAAAGCCAGCTTGTCATCAGCCGCTCCGGCGCTTCCTCGGTCGCCGACATTTCGGTCATCGGGCGCCCCGCGATCCTGATCCCCTATCCGTTCGCCACCGGCGACCACCAGACCGCCAACGCGCAGGGGCTGGTCGACGCGGGCGGCGCGATCCGTATCCCGGAAAGCAAGCTGGAACCCGCCATGTTGTCGGAACAGGTCGCCAGTGTGCTGGACAATCCCGAGGCGGCCATGCAGATGGCGCGGGCCAGTCTGTCGACGGGCAAACCCGAGGCTGCCGAAAGCCTCGCGCGGTTGGTGGAACTGCTGGCTGACGGACAGGGTTCTGTCCGGAAACAGGCGGCCTGAACGCCGCCGCGCACAACGAGAAAGGGACAGGCGATGAACGCAGCGGCGACGAAACTCCCCACCGAGATGGGGGCGATCCACTTCGTCGGGATCGGCGGAATCGGCATGTCGGGCATCGCCGAAGTGCTTCTGAACCATGGCTACCGGGTGCAGGGCTCCGACCTGAAAGCCTCGCCGATCACCGAACGCCTCGCCTCGCTGGGCGCCGAGATTTTCATTGGTCAGCGTGCCGAGAACCTCGAAAACGCCGAGGTCGTCGTGATTTCCTCTGCGATCAAGCCGGGCAACCCGGAACTCGACACCGCGCGCGCCCGTGGCTTGCCTGTCGTGCGCCGGGCCGAGATGCTGGCCGAGCTCATGCGGCTCAAGTCGAACATCGCGGTGGCGGGCACCCACGGCAAGACGACGACCACGACGCTGGTCGCGGAACTGCTGGTGGCGGGCGGCATCGACCCGACCGTCATCAACGGCGGTATCATCCACGCCTACGGCTCGAACGCCCGGATGGGGCAGGGCGAGTGGATGGTGGTCGAGGCGGACGAAAGCGACGGCACCTTCAACCGCCTGCCCGCGACCATCGCCATCGTCACGAACATCGACCCCGAGCATATGGATCACTGGGGCACCGAAGAGGCGCTGCACAAGGGGTTTTACGACTTCGTGTCGAACATCCCGTTCTACGGTCTGGCCGTGTGCTGCACCGACGACGCCGACGTGCAGACGCTGGTGGGCAAGATCACCGACCGCCGGGTCGTGACCTTCGGCTTCAACGCGCAGGCGGACGTGCGGGCGGTGAACCTGACCTATGACGCCGGAATCGCGCATTTCGACATCGTGCTGCCCGACGGGCGGATCGACGGCTGCACCCTGCCGATGCCGGGCGATCACAACGTGTCCAACGCGCTCGCCGCCGTCGCGGTGTCGCGTCACCTCGGCATGAAATTCGCCGAAATCCGCGAGGCGCTGGCCAAGTTCGGGGGCGTCAACCGCCGGTTTACCCGCGTCGGCATGTGGAACGACGTGCCGATCATCGACGACTACGGCCACCACCCGGTCGAAATCGCCGCCGTCCTCAAAGCCGCGCGCCAAGCCGTGAAGGGCCGGGTGATCGCCGTGCACCAGCCGCACCGTTATTCGCGCCTGCACAGCCTGTTCGACGACTTCTGCACCTGTTTCAACGAGGCCGACGTGGTCGGCATTTCCGAAGTCTACGCGGCGGGCGAAGATCCGATCCCCGGCGCGACCCGTGACGATCTGGTCCGGGGGCTCACCGCCCACGGCCACCGCCATGCCTATGCGGTCGATACCGAAGAAGATCTCGCCGCCCTCGTGCGCGCCGAGGCCGAGCCGGGCGATATCGTCGTCTGCCTGGGGGCCGGGACGATCAGCACATGGGCGCGGGGGCTGGAGGCCAAGCTTACGAAGGTTCCCGCCTAGACCCTGTGCGGCGGCGCGGCCCCCGGTCCGCCCCCCGCAATGACAGCATACGACCGCCCACAATCTTCGGAGTTTCGCATGACCCGTATCGACCCAGCCCCCACCGTCACGCTCGCAAACGGTGTCGAGATGCCGCAACTGGGCCTTGGCACATGGCCGATGACCGATGACGAAGCCGCGAAAGCCGTCGCGACGGCCATCGAGACGGGTTACCGCCTGATCGACACGGCCGAGAATTACAAGAACGAAACCGGCGTCGGGCAGGGCATCCGCGATGCGGGCGTCGCGCGCGACGAGGTCTTCCTCACCACCAAGATGAACAAGCAATGGCACAGCGTCGACGGGGCGCGGCGGGCCTGCGAGGCGAGCCTCGAACGGCTCGGTCTGGACTACATCGACCTGTTCCTGATCCACTGGCCGAACCCGGACCAAGGCACATATGTCGAGGCTTTCGAGGGGCTGACAAGGCTCCTCGACGCGGGCCTCGTGCGTGCCATCGGCACCTCGAACTTCCTGCCGCATCACCTGAACGACCTGTTCGCGGCGGGCTTCGTGCCGCATGTGAACCAAATCCAGCTCGACCCCTATCACCTGCGTCCCGACATCACGGCGATCCATGCCGCAAAGGGGATCGTGACCGAAAGCTGGTCGCCCATCGGTCGCGCGGGCGAGATGCTCGCGGACCCCGCGATCACCCGGATCGCCGAGGCGCATGGCAAGACACCGGCCCAGATCGTGCTGCGCTGGCAGGTCCAGTCGGGTTTCGTTCCGGCCCCGAAGTCGGCGGACCCTGAGCGGCAGGCCCAGAACCTCGACGTTTTCGGCTTCGCCCTGACCGAGTCGGACATGGCGGCTTTGAACGGGCTCGACCGCCCCGACCCGGACATGCTGGACGCCAACAGCTTCGGGCATTGACCGCCAGACCTTGACCCGGCTTTGCGAAAAGCGGACCCTGCGCGCCACATCAGGGAGGATGCCATGACGATCGAGGCCAAACCCCGCGTGCGGGAACTGTCGCGCTACGATTTTCCCGACCTGCGCGAGCTTCTGACGCATTACAGCGGCGGCAAACCCGTGCCGGACGGGGCCGAGGGCGAGGCGATCCTTTATGAAATCCTCGCCATGCCGGGCACCTCGCTGTTCGGTGCGGAATGCGAAGGGCGGATCGTATCGACCGCGATGCTGTCGATCCTGCCGAATCTGACCTTCGGCGGCCGTCCCCTTGCGCGGATCGAGAACGTGGTAACGCTTCCCGATTTCCGCGCCCGTGGTTTCGCCGCCGCCGTCATGCAAAAGGCGATCGACAAGGCCAAGTCCAAGAACTGCGCGGATATATCGCTGCTTTCGCCCAAGTCTTTAAATGCCGAAGGTTTTTATCGCAAGCTGGGCTTCAAGGACGACACGATCGGCCTGCATCTGTCCATCGGCTGACTTGCCCCCGAAAGACGCTGGCGGCATCGTCGTCTGGCGATGACGGACACGACGGACACTCTTCCCAAACGATTGGGCACCGGGCTTTTGACGGCCTACGGGGTCGGCATCATGGTCGGCGCCGGTATCTACGTGCTGGTCGGCCATGCGGCGGGCGAGGCCGGGGTCTGGGCGCCGCTCGCGTTTCTGCTGGCCGGGATCGTCGCCGTGCCTTCGGCGCTGTCCTTCGCCGAGCTGTCGTCGCGCATTCCCGAAGCCGCGGGCGACAGCGCCTATGTCGAGCATGGTCTGCGCGCCCATTGGCTCGCCGTGCTGGTCGGCCTTATCAATATCGCCGCCGGGATCATCGGCGGCGCGGCGGTCCTGCGCGGCGGGGTCGGATACCTCACCGCGCTCCTGCCGGTCGATCCGCTCATGGCCATCGTCGCGCTCGGTGGGCTGCTGACACTGATCGCGGTGCTCGGCGTGGTCGAGAGCCTGTCCTTTGCCGCGATCCTGACGGCGGTCGAAGTCGGAGGCCTCGCGCTGGTCGTCTGGGCGGGGTTCACGGCGGCCCCGACATCGGACTGGGCCGCGCCGACGGCGCTCCATCTGCCGGGGGTCATGGCCGCGTCGATCTTCGCGTTTTTCGCCTTTCTCGGTTTCGACGACCTCGTGAACATGGCCGAAGAGGCGCGTGACCCTGCCCGCCAGATGCCGCGCGCGATCCTGTGGTCGCTCGCGATCACTTCGGTGCTCTACGCGCTCGTCACGCTCGCCGCCGTCCGCGCCGTCCCGCTCGAGGCCCTTTCTGGGTCCGAGCGCCCCCTTGCGCTGGTCTGGTCCGCCGCCACCGGGCAGCACGCCGCCTTTTTGTCTTCCATCGCCGTCGCGGCGGCGCTGAACGGTGTGCTGGCCCAAGTGGTCATGGCGTCGCGCGTGTTCTTCGGTCTCGGGCGACGCTCGCGTGGCCTCGCGATCTTTCACCGGGCCAATCCTCGGTTCGGCACCCCGGTTCTTGCCACCATCGTCACGGGCGCGGCCACCATCGCGGCGGCGGCCATGCTGCCGGTCGCGCTTCTTGCCGAATACACGACCCTCGCGCTGCTCGTCGTCTTCACCATCGTGAACGCCGCCCTGATCGGGGTGAAGCGGCAGAAAACCCCGTCACCGTTCTCGGTGCCGGTGATCGTGCCGTGGCTTGGCATCCTCGGCGCGCTCGCGCTTTTCGTGGCCAACGTGCAGGCGTTTCTGCCCTGAGCGGGGGCCGAAACATTGGCCCGCTATCGCCCCAGTTTTGCCCGGTTCCGCGAACAGACTGCCCGGATCGCATGAATTCGACAGGAGCCCTGCCATGACCGTTTCCCTGATCGCCGGATGCCTCTGGGTGCTCGCCGCCTCGCTGATCGCGTTCCTGCCGATCCGGCAGCAGATCATCCCCGGCACGATCCTCGGCCTGTCCGCCTTCGCGCTTCTGGGCTGGATCGGCTACCAGAACGGCTGGATCTGGACGGCGGTGGGGATCTTCGCCTTCGTCTCGCTGTTTCGCAACGGGTTCAAAGCGATCCCGGCCATGATGCGCGGCGAAAAGCTGGAAATCCCCGACCACATCTGACCGGGGCGAAACCCTCGCGGGAGCGGGGATCGCCAGTTTCGCGCCATTGGTCCGAGCGGCTATGGCGCTGCCCCCACACGGGCCGGATTGCGCCAAAGCGCAATGCGAAACCTTGCCCCGGCCTGATCCGCGCGCTACCCGGTGGCCATGACACGCACGCTTCCCGAAACCCGCGGCACCCTGACCGAAAACCGCGACCTCGCCTCGCTCACATGGATGCGCGTGGGCGGACCTGCGGACTGGTTGTTCCAGCCAGCGGACGAAGACGACCTCGCCGCCTTTCTGCGCGACCTCGACCCGTCCGTTCCGGTGTTTCCCATGGGCGTCGGCTCGAACCTGATCGTGCGCGATGGCGGTATTCGCGGCGTGGTGGTGCGGCTCGGCCGCGGTTTCAACGGGATCGACATCCAGGGCACCACGGTGACCGCAGGCGCCGCCGCGCTCGACGCGCATGTGGCGCGCAAGGCGGCGGAGGCGGGCGTCGACCTGACCTTTCTGCGCACGATCCCCGGCACCATCGGCGGTGCGGTGCGCATGAACGCGGGATGTTACGGCAGCTATACGGGGGACGTGTTCCAGTCGGCGCGTGCTATCACCCGGTCGGGCGAGGTGGTGACGCTAATGTCCGAGGATCTGAACTTCCGCTACCGCCAGAGCGACGTGCCCGAGGGCATGATCCTGACCTCGGCCACGCTTCGGGGCGGCGAGGGCGCGCCGGAAGAGCTTGCCGCGCGGATGGAGGCGCAGCTTGCCAAACGCGACGAAACCCAGCCGACCAAGGACCGCACCGCAGGCTCGACGTTCCGTAATCCGGCGGGCTTTTCGTCGACGGGACGCGAAGACGACACGCACGAGTTGAAGGCGTGGAAGGTGATCGACGACGCCGGGATGCGCGGGGCCGTGATCGGCGGTGCGCAAATGAACATGAAACACTCGAATTTCCTGACCAACACCGGTGGGGCCACCGCGCAGGACCTTGAATCTTTGGGAGAAGAGGTTCGGAAAAAGGTTTACGAAACCAGCGGCCTGACGCTAGAGTGGGAAATCATGCGGGTCGGAGAACCCGCTTTCAAATAAAAGCAGATCAGAACGGTCGCAAAAGACCGTCACGAGAGGCAGACCTTGGGCAGTGCGAGCAGGCAAAGCCCCAAAGTCGTGGTATTGAAGGGTGGTCCTTCCGCAGAGCGGGAGGTGTCGCTCAGTTCAGGGCGTGAATGTGCCGCCGCGCTGCGGGGTGAAGGATACGAGGTGGTCGAGCTGGATGCCGGCCCCGACCTTTGCGCGCGCCTGTCCGAGATCGCCCCCGACGTCGTTTTCAACGCCCTGCATGGCCAGTTCGGCGAAGATGGCCGGGTTCAGGGCCTGCTCGAATGGCTCAGGATTCCCTACACCCATTCCGGCGTCCTGTCCTCGGCGCTCGCCATGGACAAGGAGCGCTCGAAAGAGGTGTTCAGCCAGGCCGGGCTGCCCATCGCCGAAAGCCGTCTGGCCAGCAAGGACGAGATCGAGGGGCGTCACGTGATGGAGCCGCCCTATGTGGTGAAGCCATATAACGAAGGGTCGTCCGTGGGGGTCTATATCGTGGCCGAAGGGGCGAACACGCCGCCGAAACTGGCCGTCGACATGCCCGACACGCTGATGGTGGAAAAATACGTGCCCGGTCGTGAACTGACCGTCACCGTCATGGGCGACCGCGCGCTGGCCGTGACCGAGATCGTGACCGACGGCTGGTATGACTACGACGCCAAATACAAGCCCGGCGGGTCGCGCCACGAGGTGCCGGCCAAGTTGCCCGACCAGATCACGGCGGCTTGTCTGGACTATGCCGTGCGCGCCCATGACGCACTGGGATGCCGTGGTGTGTCGCGGTCCGATTTCCGCTGGGATGAGGACAAAGGGCTAGACGGTCTGATCCTGCTCGAACAGAACACCCAGCCGGGGATGACGCCCACGTCGCTGACGCCCGAACAGGCGGCGACCGTGGGGATCACCTTCGGCGCGCTCGTGCGCTGGATGGTGGAGGACGCCTCATGCAATCGCTGATCGCGAACCGGGGCGCCCCGCACACGCAATCGGTGAAACGTGATCCGGCGCCGTCGCGCTGGGCCTATCGCATTCACCGCATCTGGCTGACCCCGGTCTACCGCGCGATGCTGCGGGTCGGTTTGCCGAGCTTCATCCTGCTGTTCGCGGCGGGCTGGTATATCTCGAACCCCACCAACCGCTTCGCCATCGTCGAGACCGTCAGCGAAATCCGCCGTTCGGTCGAAACGCGCCCCGAGTTCGCGGTGAAACTCATGGCGGTCGAGGGGGCCTCGCCCGTGCTCGACCACGCGATCCGCGACATCGTGGCGGTCGAGTTCCCGGTGTCCTCTTTCGACCTCGATCTCGAAGCCCTTCAGGCCCAGATCTCCGCCTTCGACGTGGTGCAGGACGTGGCCCTGCGCATTCGTCCCGGCGGGGTGCTCGAGGTGGCCGTGACCGAGCGGACGCCGGTCATCATCTGGCGCCATGCGAGCGGGATCGACATGCTGGACGCCACCGGACATCGCGTCGCCTCGCTCAAGGATCGCGGGTCGCGCCCCGATCTGCCGCTTATCGTCGGTCCCGGCGCGGGCGCGGCGGTCGCCGAGGCGCGGGCCATCCTTGAGGCGGCAGGCCCTATCGCGCCCCGCCTGCGCGGCCTCGTCCGGGTGGGCGAACGGCGCTGGGACCTCGTGCTCGAACCCGATCAGCGCATAATGCTGCCGGAAATCGCCCCCATCGCCGCGCTGGAACAGGTGCTCGCGCTCGACGAAGCGCAGGACGTTCTGGCGCGTGACCTGACCCATATCGACATGCGCAACCCCGCGCGTCCGACGCTTCGCATGACCCAGCCAGCGGTCGAGGAGCTTCGGCGCATCCGGAGCCTCGACAACGGAGAACGATAAATGACGGAGCTCTACGAACAGCAGCGTGCCATGCGCGCCATGCGAAAAACCGCGATGCAGCGCGGCGTGATCGCCATTCTGGACATCGGCACGTCCAAGATCGGATGCCTTGTGCTCAGGTTCGACGGGAACGATCGGGTGGCGGCGAACGACGGGGTCGGATCGCTTGCGGGGCAGTCCGGCTTTCGGGTCATCGGGGCGGCCACCACGCGTTCGCGCGGTGTGCGCTTTGGCGAGATTGACGCGATGCAGGAAACCGAACGCGCGATCCGCACCGCCATTCAGGCCGCGCAGAAGATGGCCAACATGCGGGTCGACCACGTGATCGTCACCTTTTCGGGCGCCAATCCCCGCAGCTACGGCGTGGCGGGCGAGGTGGACGTGGCGGGCACCGCCGTCACCGAGGACGATATCGCCCGCGTCATGGCCTCCTGCGATGTGCCGGATTTCGGCGAGGGGCGGGAGGTGATCCATGCCCAGCCGGTGAACTTCGCGCTCGACCACCGCTCGGGCCTCTCCGACCCGCGCGAACAGGTCGGCAAGACGCTCGCCGTCGACATGCACCTGCTGACCATCGACGCGGCCACCGTGCGCAACGTGGCCTATTGCATCAAACGCTGCGATCTGGAGCTCGCTGGGCTGGCCTCGTCCAGCTACACCGCCGGCCTCGCTTCGCTGGTCGAGGACGAGCAGGAGCTTGGGGCGGCCTGCATCGATATGGGCGGCGGGTCGACCGGGGTGTCGATCTTCATGAAGAAACACATGATCTACGCCGACAGCGTGCGGCTGGGCGGCGATCACGTGACCTCGGACATCTCCAAGGGGCTTCAGATCCCGATGGCGACGGCCGAGCGGATCAAGACCTTTTACGGCGGCGTTTTCGCCACCGGCATGGACGACCGCGAGATGATCGAGATCGGCGGGGACACCGGCGATTGGGAGCACGACCGGCGCACCGTGAGCCGGTCCGAACTCATCGGGATCATGAAACCGCGGGTCGAGGAAATTCTCGAAGAGGTGCGTGCGCGTCTGGATGCCGCCGGGTTCGATCATCTGCCCAGCCAGCAGATCGTGCTGACGGGCGGGGCGAGCCAGATCCCCGGCCTCGACACCCTCGCACCGCGTATCTTGGGCCAGCAGGTGCGCATCGGACGCCCGCTCAGAGTGCAGGGGTTGCCGCAGGCCGCGACCGGCGCGGCCTTCGCCAGCGCCGTGGGCCTGTGCCTGTTCGCGGCCTCGCCGCAGGACGAGTGGTGGGACTTCGACATTCCCGCCGAAAGCTATCCGGCCCGCTCGCTCCGCTGGGCGGTCAAATGGTTCAAGGACAACTGGTGAGGGGGCCGGACCCCCACGCAAGCCCCTGAGGGTCAGGCGAGTTACCGCCGCCTTCCACGGAATCCCCTTGATTGCCGCGCCCACCAATGGTGCAGTCGCACGAGCGGTGGGGCGTGGACCGGGGGTGAGTCCGTCGACAAGACACCAGATATGCCCCGAGACGCGAAATCTCGCCGCTAAAGCCCGGTAATCCACCGGATTTAGGGGCTTTTTTGTGTTTTTTGCGTGACCTGTGTCATGGATACGGTTAAGCTGATGGGAAATAGGCAGATAACCGGCACAGATCGGAAAGAGCCCGGCCAAAACCGGGACTGAACTGGACAGGCCAACGGATAAGACAGGTCTCAGGACGACAAGTCGAAAAGGACAGGCGGAAAGATCATGACATTGAACCTCACCATGCCGGGTCAGGACGACCTCAAGCCCCGCATCACCGTATTTGGCGTCGGTGGCGCTGGCGGCAATGCGGTCAACAACATGATCGACAAGGCGCTGGAAGGGGTCGAATTCGTCGTGGCGAATACCGACGCGCAGGCGCTGGCACAGTCGAAATCGCAGGCCCGCATCCAGATGGGCGTGAAGGTGACCGAGGGTCTTGGCGCAGGCGCGCGGGCCACGGTCGGCGCAGCGGCGGCGGAAGAGTCGATCGAACAGATCGTCGATCACCTCGCAGGCGCGCATATGTGCTTCATCACTGCCGGGATGGGCGGCGGCACCGGCACCGGGGCGGCCCCGATCATCGCACAGGCCGCGCGTGAGCTTGGCGTTCTGACCGTCGGCGTCGTGACCAAGCCGTTCCAGTTCGAAGGCGCCAAGCGGATGCGCCAAGCCGAGGACGGCGTGGACGCGCTGCAAAAGATGGTCGACACGCTCATCATCATTCCGAACCAGAACCTGTTCCGCCTCGCCAACGAAAAGACCACGTTCACCGAAGCCTTCTCGATGGCCGACGACGTGCTTTATCAGGGTGTCAAGGGCGTGACCGACCTCATGGTCCGTCCGGGTCTCATCAACCTCGACTTCGCCGACGTGCGCGCGGTGATGGACGAGATGGGCAAGGCCATGATGGGCACCGGCGAAGCCGAGGGTGACGATCGTGCCATTCAGGCCGCCGAAAAGGCTATAGCGAACCCGCTGCTCGACGAGATCAGCCTCAAGGGTGCCCGGGGCGTTCTCATTAACATCACCGGCGGCTACGACCTGACGCTCTTCGAACTCGACGAGGCGGCGAACCGCATTCGCGAAGAGGTGGACCCGGACGCCAACATCATCGTTGGCTCCACGCTGGACACGGACATGGAAGGCCAGATGCGCGTTTCCGTGGTCGCCACCGGCATCGACGCCACCGAATCCCACGCCGACATTCCGCTGCCGCGCCGCTCGCTGGCCGAGCCGCTGCATTCCCCGGCCGAGGTCGAGCATTCCTTCGGCCACGACGCGCCCAGCTTCCAGCACGGGCAGCCGGAAACCGCCGCCGATCAGGGGTATGAGCAGGATTATTCCAGCGAATACTCGACCGACGGCAACGAACCGCAGGCGTCGTTCTTCGACGAAGAGATCGACCCGACCGCCGCAGCCGCGGAAGAGCAGGTCGAGAACATCTTCCCGGCCGAAGAGGCTGGCGACGATGTGCCGGCCCCCGTGTTCCAATCCTCGCAGCGCGCCGAACCGGCTCCGCAGCCCGCGCCGCAGCCGCGCCCGCAGGCCCGTCCGCAGGAAGGCGTGTCGCAGTTCGTGGCACCCAAGTCGCCGCAGCCGGGACAGCCTTCGGCCGATACGCTCGCACGGCTGGAAGCGGCCGTGACCCGCTCGCGCAGCGGCGAAGGCCGGGCCGCACCGCAGCCGCCGCAGGGTGGTGGGGGCGATCGTCCGCGCTTCGGGATCAACTCGCTCATCAACCGGATGACCGGGGGCGCCGAGCAAGCCTCGCAACAGGAACCGCGCCATGAGCCGCAGGCACGCCCGGCGCGTGAGCCCGAGCAGCAGGCCGACCCGGATCAGGAACGGGTGGAAATCCCCGCCTTCCTGCGCCGTCAGGCCAACTGAGCATCAGGATACCTCGCAAAGGGGCCGGCCTTCGGGTCGGCCTTTTTCGTTTCATGGCTTGAGGTTGAGGGCGCAGCTTCACGCAACACCTGAACCCGGATACAATATCTGGAGACCCTGTGGATAACTTTGACCACATCGGGTGTTTTTCGCCGCCAAACCATTTTGCCCGGAAAATTTATGTGCTAGGAAAAGTCCCAACGCGAGACCGGGATCTGCAATCCGGTGAATCAGTTGCGATGGGGTAGGCGGGGGATATGCACGAACAGCGACAGGGCAGGACGGTGGCACGGCTCCTCAAGGGCGCGACCACACTGGCGCTGGTTGTCACGCTGGCCGGTTGTTCGGGCACGGGCCTGGGCACGGCGTTCAGCAACCTCTTCGGGGACGACCGCGAAACGAAACCGATCGAGGATTACACGGCCGAGCAGATCTATGCCCGCGCCGAATACGATCTCGAAAACAACGATTACGACGAAGCCGCCAAGTGGTTCGGCGAAGTCGAGCGGGTATACCCTTACACCCAACTCGCCAAGCGCGCCCTCATCATGCAGGCCTTCGCGCACCATAAGGATGGCGAATACGAATTGGCCCGCGCCGCCGCGCAGCGGTTCGTCGACTTCTATCCGGGGGATGAGGACGCAGGGTATGCGACCTATCTTCTCGCTCTCAGCTACTACGACCAGATCGAAGACGTGGGTCGCGATCAGGGCCTGACCTATCAGGCGCTGCAAGCCCTGCGCGACGTGATCGAGCTGTATCCGGACACGGAATACGCGCGTTCCGCGATCCTCAAGTTCGACCTTGCCTATGACCACCTCGCCGCGAAAGAGATGGAAATCGGCCGCTATTACCTCAAGCGCAAGCATTACGCCGCTGCCGTGAACCGGTTCCGCGTGGTGGTGGAGCAGTTCCAGACCACGACCCAGACGCCCGAGGCGCTGCACCGACTGGTGGAAAGCTACGTTTCGCTCGGTCTCTCGGACGAGGCGGAAACGGCGGGCGCGATCCTCGGCTACAACTACCAGTCGACCGAATGGTATCAGGACAGCTACAACCTGCTGACCAAGAACGGGCTGAAACCGCAGTCCAAGGGCAACAACTGGCTCTCCGCGATCTACCGCCAGATGGTCAGGGGTGAGTGGCTCTAGCCCCAACCGCCTATGCTCGTCAGCCTCGACATCCGGGACATGCTTATCATCGACCGGCTGGAGCTTGAGTTCCGGCCGGGTCTGAACGTGTTGACCGGTGAAACCGGGGCGGGCAAATCCATCCTTCTCGACAGTCTTGGCTTCGTGCTCGGCTGGCGCGGGCGTGCCGATCTGGTGCGGCAGGGCGCGGACGAGGGCGAGGTGACGGCGGTCTTCGCCCTGCCTGACGATCACGCGGCCCACGCGGTGCTGGACGAGGCGGGGATTCCGCGCTCCGACGAGTTGATCCTGCGGCGGGTGAACCGCACGGGCGGCACGAAAAGCGCGTGGATCAACGACCGCCGCGCCTCTGGCGACGTTCTGCGGGCGCTGTCCGATACGCTGGTGGAGCTTCACGGCCAGCAGGACGACAAGGGCCTGCTCAACCCGCGCACCCACCGGCTTCTGCTCGACCAGTTCGGCGGGCTGGACACGCAGGTGGCCGAGGTCCGGGCCGCGTGGCGGGCGTTGTCGGACGCGGGCAAGGCTTTGTCGGCGTCCGAGGCCCGGCTGGCGGCGGCGCGGGAGGAAGAGGACTTTCTGCGCCACGCGGCGGGCGAGCTCGAGGCGCTCGACCCGCAACCCGGCGAGGATGCGGACCTCGACGCGCGTCGCCGCATGATGCAGACAGGCCAGCGGATCGGCGAGGATGTGACACGCGCCGCCGAGGCGCTCGGGCCGGGCGAGGGGGCCGAGGGCCGCATGGGCGACGCGCTGCGCTGGCTCGAAGGGGTGGCCGACAAGGCGGGCGAGGCGCTCGATCCCGCGATCGAGGCGCTGAACCGCGCGCTTGTGGAACTGGGTGAGGCGACGCAGGGGGTGGAACAGGCGCTCGACGCGCTCGCCTTCGATCCCGGTGAGTTGGAGCGGGTCGAAGAACGGCTGTTCGCGATCCGGGCGCTCGCGCGCAAGCACGCGGTCGCGCCGGACGATCTTGGGGCCTTCGCGGGCGACATCCGCGACAAGCTGGCCGCGCTGGACAAGGGCGAGGGCGACATAGCCGACCTGCGCAAGGCGCTGTCCGTCGCCCGCGCGGCCTATGACACGGCCGCGGGGGCACTCAGCAACGCACGGGCCGAGGCCGCGACACGCCTGGATGCCGCCATGTCGGCAGAACTCGCGCCGCTCAAGATGGAACGCGCGGTGTTCACGACCGAGATGTCGGAGACGGACCCCGGCCCTGAGGGGCGCGATGCCGTGACCTTCACGGTCGCGACCAACCCCGGCGCGCCGTCCGGCCCGCTGAACAAGATCGCATCCGGCGGCGAATTGAGCCGCTTTCTGCTGGCCTTGAAGGTGTGCCTCACGAAAGAGGCCGAGGGGCTGACCATGATCTTCGACGAGATCGACCGGGGCGTCGGCGGGGCGACGGCCGATGCGGTCGGACGGCGGTTGAAACGCCTTGCCGACGAGGGCGGTCAGGTGCTTGTCGTGACCCATTCCCCGCAGGTCGCGGCCCTAGGTGCCCATCACTGGCGGGTGGCGAAGGCCGTCGAGGACGATGTGACGCTGTCTCGGGTCACGCCGCTGGATGCAGGCGATCGTGTGGATGAAATCGCGCGCATGATCTCGGGCGATGTCATCACCGAAGAGGCGCGCGCCGCTGCCAAGAGCCTTTTGGGCTGAAATGTTCGATTACTGATCTGAAACTTTCACATTTCGAACTTTTCCGGCTTTGGATGTTCGAAAAGTGCAATCTTCCTTTCACTCGCGATTGCGCCGGGTGACCCAGTGCCAGATCGGTTTGACGTCGAACCACGCCACGGCGGCGCCCAAGGGGATCATCCAGAACCCCAGAACGGGCAGAAAGCCGAAGACGCCGCCGATCATCAGAAGCACGCCGAACAACAGGCGCACGCCGGGCGGCAAACGGCGATGCGCCCAGTCGAGCGTGCCGTCCCAGATCCACTTGATGCGGTCGGTCGTCAGCCGCGAACCACCTTGCCCGGGTTCAGGATGCCCTTCGGGTCCAGCGCGGTCTTGATGTCTGTCATCACGTCCCATGCGTCGCCGTGCTGCGCCTCCATATACGCAAGCTTGCCCATCCCGATCCCGTGCTCGCCGGTCACGGTCCCGCCAAGGCGTAGCGCCCTTTCGTTCATGCGGGCGGCCAGCGATTTGGCCGCTTCCAGTTCGGCGGGTTGGGCCGGGTCAACGAGCAGGATGGCATGGAAGTTCCCGTCGCCGACATGGCCCAGGATCGGCCCGTCGATGATCGAAGCGGCGATATCGGCCTGCGTTTCCTCGACCGCCTGCGCAAGATGCGAGATCGGCACGCAGACATCGGTGACCACGGCGGTCGCGCCGGGTTTCAGGCCCAGACAGGCCCAATAGGCATGGTGACGCATCGTCCAGAGCGCCGAGCGATCCTCGGGCTTGGTCGCGACTTCGACCCCCGAGGCCCCGAAATCCGCGACGATTTCGCCGAACCGTTCGGCGTCCTCGGCGACACTTGCCTGCGAGCCATGGAATTCGACGAACAGATGCGGCGTCTCGCGCACCTCGCTGCCGGAATAGGCGTTCACGGCACGCACGGCATCGGCATCCAGAAACTCGATCCGGGCCATCGGCAGACCCATCTGAATCACCGCCACGACCGCTTCGACCGCATCGCTCATCCGGTCGAAAGCGCAGATGCCCGCCGAAATCGCCTCCGGTTGCCCGTTCAGACGCAGGGTGAGTTCGGTGATGATGCCCAGCGTCCCTTCGGAGCCCAGAAACAGGCCCGTCAGGTCATAGCCGGACGACGATTTACGCGCCCGTGTCCCGGTGCGGATCACGCGGCCGTCCGCCAGCACGACCTGGAGCGCGAGCACGTTGTCGCGCATGGTTCCGTAGCGCACGGTGGTGGTGCCGGAGGCCCGCGTGGCGGCCATGCCCCCGACGCTCGCATTGGCGCCGGGATCGACCGAGAAGAACAGGCCTGTGGCGCGCAACTCGCGGTTCAGATCCTCACGCGTGAGGCCCGGTTGCACGACCACGTCCATGTCGCCCTGATTGATCGTTAGGATGTCCGCCATCCGTGAAAAATCCAGCGTCACGCCGCCCCGGATCGCGCTCGTATGCCCTTCGAGAGAGGTGCCCGCCCCATAGGCGATCACCGGCACGCCATGCGCATGGCAGATCGCCAGGATGCGCGACACGTCTTCGGTGGATTGCGGATAGGCGACGGCATCGGGCGGGGCGAGCGCGAAATGCGTCTCGGAGCCGCCATGAGCGTCCAGATCGGACTTGGACCGGCTCAAGCGATCCCCTAGAACGGTCGCAAGCTCGGAAAATGCGGCATCGAAGGCCATGCCCTTACCCCCATTGAAGTCCGGCCCAAGTTATAGAAACGCCCAAATGAAAAAAAGGCGGGGGCGAGGATGGAAACACAGTGTCGTTGAGAAAAGCGGTAAAGCGGCAATTCTCCGCCGCCAATGATTACCGCGCCCGCTCACTCGCACTGATCCGCGAAAAGGGGCCGGGGCAGGCGCAGTTCTGGGTCATCGCGCTTATCATCGGGATCGCGGCCGGGTTCGCCGCCCTGTTCTTCCGTCTCGGCATCGAACGATTGCAGGCGTTCCTTTACGGCACCGATGACGTGGCGCATCTGCACAGTTTCGCGGAAACCCTGCCGTGGTTTCTGATCCTCGTCCTGCCCGCCGCCGGGGGTCTGATCGTCGGTTTCATCCTGAACTGGACGACCAACGACGGGCGCGTGCGCTCGGTCGCGGACGTGATCGAAGGTGCGGCCATGTGGGAAGGGCGGGTCGAGAAACGCGCGGGCCTCGGCTCGGCCCTCGCCTCGTTCATCACGCTCTCGGCGGGCGGATCGTCCGGGCGCGAAGGGCCTGTCGTTCACCTTGCCGCCGTCATGGCCACCTGGGTTTCGGTCCGGATCGAAGCGAGCGGGGTCACGGCCCGCGAGATCCTCGGATGTGCGGTCGCCGCTGCGGTTTCGGCCAGCTTCAACGCGCCCATCGCGGGGGCGCTTTTCGCGCTGGAGGTCGTGCTGCGCCACTTCGCCGTCCATGCCTTCGCGCCCATCGCCATCGCATCGGTTGCGGGGACGGTCATCAACCGGCTCGAATTCGGTGGCGTGACCGAGTTCGTCCTGCCGCAAAAGGGCGGGCTGGCGTTCTATGTCGAATTGCCCGCGTTCCTGCTGCTGGGCGTGGTGGCCGGTGTGGTCGCGGTCGCCCTGATGCGCGCGATTTTCCTGTCCGACGACTTCGGGAATTGGCTTCAGAAACGCATCAACCTGCCACGTGTTCTGCGCCCGGCCATCGCGGGGTTGATGCTGGGGGGAATCGCCATCGCGTTCCCGCACATCATCGGCGTGGGGTATGAGACGACGTCGCGCGCCCTGACCGGGGAACTGGTCCTGCACGAAGCCGTGGTCTTTACCGTGCTCAAGGTGGTGGCCGTGTCGATCACGATGGCGGGGCGCATGGGCGGCGGCGTGTTTTCCCCGGCGCTGATGGTGGGGGCGCTGACCGGCCTTGCCTATGGATTGATCGCGACGGCCGTCTTCCCCGAAGTGTCGGGAAGCGAAACGCTTTACGCGCTCGCCGGGATGGGGGCGGTCGCGGCGGCGGTTCTGGGCGCGCCGATTTCGACCACGCTTATCGTGTTCGAATTGACGGGCGACTGGCAGACCGGGCTGGCCGTCATGGTCGCGGTGTCGATCTCGACCGCGATTTCGACCCGGCTCGTCGATATGTCGTTCTTTCTCACGCAACTGGCACGACGGGGCGTGAAACTCGCGGCCGGGCCAGAGGCGTGGCTTTTGGCGACGCTTCGGGTGGCCAGCGTGATGCGCAAGAAGGAAGACCCGCGCGCGGCGGGCGAGGATGCCTGTTGGGAGCTGATCGAGGACGGGGTCTATATCGACGGCAACGCGACGCTCGACGCGGCGATGCCGATTTTCGAGAAGACCGGCACGCCCTTCATCCCCGTCGTGACCATCACGGGCGAAGGCGAGGGGCCGGAACTTTGGGGTGCGCTGCATCACGTGGATGCGCTGAAGGCGTTCAACAAGAAGCTGTCGGACGCGGCGATCGAAGAACATTCGTGAGCGCGCGGCCCTTCGGTCGCCCACTTGATCAGGCGTTCGGGCGCGCGTATCCGTCAGGCACGCGGGGCTTAGGCCCACACCGCAGACAGTTCAGAGTTCCTCGACGGTGACCCGGTCGGTGTAGAAGGCGAGGTAGCCCTTGATCTGGGCCATGTCGTCCTTCGGGTCCTCATAGGACCATGCCGCGTCCTTGATGACGGTCGATTTCGTCGGGATCGAATAATAGGACGCGTCGCCCTTCCACGGGCAGTGCGTCTTGGTGTCCGAGGCGTCGAGGAAGGACATGGCGATGTCTTCGCGCGGGAAGTAGATCACCGGGGCATAGTCGCCCTCGATCAGTTCGAGCGCGTTCTGGGTTTCGCCCAGCACGGCGCCGCCGGCACGCACAACCCACTTCCCGGTGGCTTTGCGGATCTTGATGTGGTCGGCCATGCGCGTCTCCCTGTCCCTGCCGGGCGGAGCCTAGCAGGTTTTGCATGAATGTTCTGTGTCAAAGTGGCGCACAGGCCTTGGTCAGCCAAAGGTGCGCGGGGGCCGAAACGCGGCCCGAGAGTTTTTCGAGGCAGGTCTTGTGATAGGCGTCGAGCCAGGCGCGTTCGCCCGCCTCCAGCATGTCCGTCAGGATCAGGCGGCGGTCGATGGGCACGAAAGTCAGCGTTTCGAAGGCGAGGAAATCGCGATCGTCGCCGCCGGGCAGGGGCTGAGCTTCGGTGACCGCGATCAGGTTTTCAATGCGGATGCCGAAGGCGCCGTCGCGGTAATAGCCCGGCTCGTTCGACAGGATCATCCCCGGCTCGAACGGCACGTCCGAGACGCGCGATAGCCGCTGCGGGCCTTCGTGGACCGAGAGATAAGACCCGACGCCATGCCCGGTGCCGTGGTTGAAATCCTGATGCGCGAGCCAAAGCGGATAGCGCGCCAGCGCATCCAGATGTGCGCCAGCCACGCCGCGCGGGAAGCGCGCACGGGAGATCGCGATCATCCCCTTGAGAACACGGGTGAAGGCCGCGCGCTCGTCGTCCCCGACGTCGCCCACGGGCAGGGTGCGGGTGATGTCGGTCGTGCCGTCCAGATACTGCGCGCCGCTGTCGAGCACGACAAGGTCGCCGGTTTCCAGCGTCCGGTTCGACTCCCGCGTCACGCGGTAATGCATGATCGCGCCGTTCGGCCCTGACCCGCAGATCGTATCGAACGAGATGTCGCGCAATTCGTTGGACGCCCGGCGCTGGGTTTCCAGTTCGGTCACGAGGTCGATCTCGGTCAGCCCGCCAAGCGGCGCGGTGGCGTCATACCACGTCAGGAACTCGACCAAAGCGGCGGCATCGCGCAGATGGGCCGCGCGGGCGCCCTCAAGCTCGGCCGGGTTTTTGCGGGCTTTGGGCAGGGCGCAGGGGTCCTGACCCCAATCCACCGCGATGCCTTCGGCGTCGAGAATGCGCGAGACGGCGATGGGCGCGGTCGCCTTGTCGACGCGCACCGGGCCGATGAGATCGCAAAGAGCCTCGGCGAATTCCGCGATATCCGTGAACGCCACTTCGTCGCCGAAGGGCGCGATCCCATCGAGCGGGCGGGTGGGTTCGGTGAAGACAAGGCAGCGCCCCTCGTCGGTCACGATGGCGAAAGCCTGCATCACGGGCACGCGCGGAATGTCGGCGCCGCGGATGTTCAGAAGCCAGCAGATCGAATCCGGCGCGCTCAGAACCGCGGCCTGCTGGCCCTCGGATTTCAGCGTCTCGACCACGGCGGCGAGTTTTTCGACGGTGGTCTTGCCCGCGAACTCGATCGGTTGATCGAAGATCGGTTCGGCGGGCGGGGCCGGACGATCCTCCCATATCCGGTCGACGAGGTTGTCGGTCTGAACCAGTTCGATGCCTTTGCCGCGCAGCGCCTTTTCGATGGCCTCGATTTCGCCCGCCGTGTGCAGCCACGGGTCGAACCCGACCCTGGCCCCTTTGTCCAGCCGCTCGGCAAGCCAGACGCCCGGCTTCACTTCGGGCCAGTCGACGGGGGTGTAGGCGGCAAGATCGACCTGTCCGCGCACCTGATTGCGGTAGCGCCCGTCGACGAAGACGCCCGCCTGATCGCCAAGCGCGATGCAGAACCCGGCCGAGCCCGTGAACCCGGTGAGCCACGCGAGCCGCGCGTCGCAATCGGCCACGTATTCGCCCTGATAGGCGTCGGCGCGCGGGACGAAGAACCCGTCCAGCCCGTCCGCGGCCATCTCGGCGCGCAGCCGCTCCAGCCGGGCCGCGCCCTTGGTCGGGTCTGACGAAGTCTCGAAGGTCTGAAACATCAGGAGGCTTTCCGAATGCCCATGATCCGCGCTCGGGCGCGGGGGTCGCTGTCGAAAAGCGCGGCGAGCTGTTCGGTCATCGCCCCGGCGAGTTGTTCGACATCGGTGATGGTCACCGCCCGGTCGTAATAACGCGTCACGTCATGGCCGATCCCGATGGCGAGCAGTTCGACGAACTTCTTCTTCTCGACCATCGCGATCACGTCGCGCAGGTGCTTTTCAAGGTAATTCGCGGGGTTCACCGAAAGCGTCGAGTCGTCCACGGGCGCACCGTCCGAGATCACCATGAGGATCTTGCGCGCCTCGGGGCGGCCCACGAGCCGCTTGTGCGCCCATTCCAGCGCCTCGCCGTCGATGTTCTCTTTCAGCAGGCCCTCTTTCATCATGAGGCCAAGGTTCGTGCGGGTGCGCCGCATCGGCGCGTCGGCGGATTTGTAGATGATGTGGCGCAGGTCGTTCAGACGACCGGGGGCTTGCGGGCGCCCATCGGCCAGCCATTTTTCGCGGCTCTGGCCGCCCTTCCACGCGCGGGTGGTGAAGCCGAGAATCTCGACCTTCACGTCACAGCGTTCCAGCGTGCGGGCGAGCACGTCGGCGCAGATCGCGGCGATGGAGATCGGGCGACCGCGCATCGAGCCGGAGTTGTCCAGAAGCAGCGTCACGACCGTATCGCGAAATTCCATGTCCTTTTCGATCTTGAACGACAGCGGCGTGGTCGGGTTCGCGACGACGCGCGCAAGGCGCCCGGCGTCCAGCACGCCCTCTTCCTTGTCGAATTCCCACGACCGGTTCTGCTGGGCCTGAAGCCTGCGTTGCAGCTTGTTGGCCAGCCGTCCGACCGCGCCTTTCAGCGGTTCGAGTTGCTGGTCGAGATAGGCGCGCAGGCGTTCGAGCTCGGCAGGTTCGGCCAGATCCTCGGCCGAGATTTCCTCGTCATGGTCCGAGAAGAACACCTTGTAGTTCGGATCGGCTTCGGAGGCCGGGGGCGGGGGCGGCGGTTCGTGCGGGGCGTCGGCATCGGGCAGTTCGGCCTCGTCGCCCATTTCCTCGTCCGACAGTTCGTCCATCGAGACCTGAGCCTGACTTTCGTCCTGCTGCTGTTCCTGCTCCTGTTCGGGCGTCGCACCGGACTCGTCCTCTTCCGTGCTTTCGTCCTGCCCTTCTTCCTGATCCTGCTGGTCTTCGTCCTCCTCGGCCTGATCGTCCGAGTCGTCGTCCATGTTGTCGTCGGGGTCATCGCCCAACTGGTCGCCGTAACCCAGATCGTCGATGACCTGTCGCGTGAACTTGGCGAATGTCGACTGATCGTTCAGCTTGTCTTGAAGGTCTTCGAACGTGTCGCCGGCCTGACCTTCGATGAAGTCGCGCCACAGATCGAGCACGTTGGACGCGCCCAGCGGCAGATCGCGGCCCGTGGCGGCGTTGCGCACGAAATACCCGGCGGCTTCTGCCAGCGGCGCGTCGGTCTGCTGCGTGATCCCCACGTAGCCGCGTTTCATCGCGTCATCCGCGATCTTGTGGTCGATGTTCGACGCCGTGCCGGGCATGACGCGCGCGCCCATCGCCTCGCATCGGGCGGTTTCCATCGCCTCGTAGATCGCGCGGGCCATGTCGCCCGATGGCGCATAGCGGGCGTGGGTCGCGGTGTCGTGGAACTTGTGACGCATGGCGAGCGCATCGGCGGTGCCCCGCGCCAGCAGAACTTCGTCGCGCGACATGCGGCGGGTGACTTGCGGCAGGCGCATCGTATCGCCCGACGTGCCCGACGGGTCGACCGAATAGGTCACCTGAAGATCATGGTCGTCCGCCATCACCTTGGTCGCCTCGGCGAGGGCCTTTTTGAACGGGTCGGCGGGGTTGTCGGAACTCTTGGCCATGGCAGAGTTAAATCACCGGGTCAGGGCGGGGGCAAGCCGTGACGCGCCGTGCGACGCGATTGCCTGACGTCGCACAGAGTCTGCGCATTTGCGCACCAATCCACCGATTGAAAGGGGGTCACTGTGCGATCAGATTGAGGTCAGAACAGACATCATCCTCTGGAGAGAGATCATGACCAAACCCCGTATCGCCCTCATCATCGGTTCGACGCGCGAGACGCGTTTCGCCGACAAACCCGCCGCTTGGCTTCTGGAAAAGGCTCAGGCCCGCACCGATATCGACGTCGAACTCGTCGACCTGCGCGACTATGACCTGCCGCTCTTCAACGAGGTCGCGTCGAACATGTGGGCGCCGTCGCAGGATCCGAACGTCCTGAAATGGCAGAAGAAAATCGCTGAATTCGACGGCTACATCTTCCTCGTCGCCGAATACAACCACTCGATCACCGGCGCGCTGAAGAACGCGCTCGATCAGGCCTATGTCGAATGGGTGCACAAGCCGATGGCCGCGATGGGCTATGGTGGCGTCGGCGCGGCGCGCGCGGTCGAGCATCTGCGCGGCATCGGTGTCGAGCTTCAGATGGCGCCGATCCGGCACGCCGTGCACCTTGGCGGTGGCGAATTGATGAAGGTTCACCCGATGGGGCAGGACGGCCCGATGTCCGAGGTGGACGAGGTGCTTGCACCCTCCGCGACCGCGATGCTCGACGATCTGGTGTGGTGGGCGAATGCCACCATGGCGGCCCGCGCCGAAGATCAGGCGAAAGCGGCCTGAGGTCAGGCATCCTGACGAGAACGACCTAAGACCCGCCCATCGTGGCGGGTCTTTCGCATCCGGCGCAGAGCCCTAGGACAGGATCAGCGCCCGACAACTCCCGATCTCGACCGCCGCCCGTTCCGTCGCCCAAGCCGCATCCGCGCTGTCGGCGTTGAAATGCGCTCGGGTCAGAAGGACGTTCTGGGCATGTTTCGCCTCGATCCGCGTGGCAAGCGCCAAACGACGGTCTTCCGGTGGCACGACCGCTTCGAGAAGCGAGATCATGGCGGCGCGTTCCGCCTGCGTCCGGTCCGCTGCGGGATCACCGAGGAGCCATTGAAACTCCATCTGTGCAGAGAACCGCCCGGTGCAGGAGGCGAACTGCCGAACCAGATCGCTGGTGCCGGCGGTGAGAGCCGACGGGAGCAGCAGGGTCGCAAGACCGGCCTGCAAGATTGTTTTCATTCTGCTCATGTTTTGAGCTTTCCAGAAAATATGTGCCAATCAAGCACGCATTTCTGAAAGAATGATAAATTTGCCGCGCGTGCCTGACGTTACGAACGCAACGCGACTCATAAGGATTTGGTTTCGGTAGGTTTCTTTTGATCGAATGGTCAAAGTCCTGTTGCGCATAGGACACGCAGAAACCAGAAGGGCGGCGGGACAACCGCGTGATCCGTGCGCGGCCGATCACTCCCTGCCGCCGTCCTCAGGCGGAAGGGCAGGCGGCTCAGCCCTTGGCGGCCTGCTTTTGCTGGGCCAGCTCGGCGCGCATCCGTTCCTTGTATTTGCCCATGATCGGCTCATAGACAAAGGTGCTCGGCATGTCCGGTGCGGCACAGAGAACGTAGTTCGACACGTTCGAATTGCCGTGCACGAAGTGGCGCGCGCGGGCGAGCAGCATGGCCTCGACCAGCACGTCGAGGCCCAGTTTGAACGGCGAGTACACCGCGCCTTCGTTCTCGGGGTGGCTTTCGTGCATTTCCCCGAAACGCGACCGTGTCGAGGGATAGGTCACGACGCGTTTGCCGAATTCCCGCCGCACGCGGTCGATCACGTCCTGCGAGTCGGAGCAGGCAAAGACCAGCGCGCGCCGGTTCTGCCGAAGCGCCCGGCGCACGGCCTTGAAGTAGAACTTGTAAGGGATCGGCTCACCGGGTTGGAGCAGGTCGCGCATCACATCGGCGCCACCGTGCAGACGCCCCGGCCCGCGCAGGTGCAGCCCCACGAAGGGCCGGTTCAGGAACGCCGTCTGGAAATCGTCGGCCATGGCGCGGACATAGGCTTTCGGACGGATGAACTTGGTCAGGATGCTGTGGCCCAGATGCCGGTCTTTGGGCAGATCCTGCGACTCGGCGATTCCGCGAAAGATACGCGGCGAAAAGATGTGCTCGGTCGAGGTGACGGTGCCCGGATACAGCGAGTTGATGCCGGTGAGCTTCCCGATCGGCCCCGCATAGTCGGTCATCGGCGGCTCGAAGAAATATTCCCACGGGTCGCCCCGCATCTCGGGGTCTTTGTAGACGCTCTCGGGCCAGCGCACGACGACATCGTGGCCATCCTGTTCGGCGAGGTGCAGCAGGTGCCCGGCGGTCGAGACCGCCCGGAACATGCCGCCCTTGGTCATGACCAAGCGGATCGGCAGCTTTTCGGTGTCGGGTGTATCGTCCGGCTTCGGCGAGGCGGGCGTGGCGACCGCTTGGGTCGTTTCAGGCACTCCGTCGGTCACTCTTCCATCCTCAACTCACCCGGAACCCGGCAGGCCCCCAATATGGGCCGCCCGGTCAGACGATCGCCACGTTGGCGGCGCTTTCCGGCAATTCCTCGTCAAAACACCGCTGGTAGAACTCGGCCACCGTCTGCCGCTCAAGCTCGTCGCATTTGTTGAGGAACGTCAGGCGGAAGGCATAGCCCACATCGCGGAAAATCTCGGCGTTCTGCGCCCAGTTGATGACGGTCCGGGGGCTCATCACCGTGGACAGATCGCCATTCATGAACGCCGTGCGCGTCAGGTCCGCGACGGTCACCATCTGGCCCACCTGCTTGCGGCCCTTTTCGGTGTTGTAATGCGGGGCCTTGGCCAGAACGATGGCCGCCTCGGCGTCGTGGCGCAGGTAGTTCAGGGTCGCGACCAGCGACCAGCGGTCCATCTGCGCCTGGTTGATCTGCTGGACCCCGTGATACAGCCCGGTCGTGTCGCCCAAGCCTACGGTGTTCGACGTGGCGAACAGGCGGAAGAATTTGTTCGGCGTGATGATCTCGTTCTGGTCGAGCAGCGTCAGCTTGCCGTCATGCTCCAGCACGCGCTGGATCACGAACATCACGTCAGCGCGGCCCGCGTCGTATTCATCGAACACGATGGCGACGGGGTTGCGCAGCGCCCAGGGCAGGATGCCCTCGTGAAACTCGGTGACCTGCTTGCCGTCCTTCAGTTTGATCGCGTCTTTCCCGATCAGGTCGATCCGGCTGATGTGGCTGTCGAGGTTCACGCGCACCGTAGGCCAGTTCAGCCGCGCGGCGACCTGTTCGATATGCGTCGATTTGCCGGTGCCGTGGTAGCCTTGGATCATCACACGGCGGTTGTGCGAGAAGCCCGCGAGGATCGCGAGCGTCGTGTCGGGATCGAACTTGTAGGTCGAATCCAGCTCCGGCACCCGGTCGGACCGGTCGGCGAAGGCCCTGACCTTCATGTCGGTGTCGATGCCGAACACCTCGCGCACCGAAACATCTTCGGTCGGTTTCGCGTTGATGTCAGTGGTTCCGTCAGCCATCGGAGGTCCTTTGTCCGGTCATTTCGTCTGAAGCGGCACCATAAAGGAATGACGGGCGAGGAAAAGGGGCCGAACGCCCCATTTGATTGCGTGGAGGGGGAATTTGCGTAAGGTAGTTTCCAGAGTAGAAGGGGCAGCATGGCGACACGCGACGAGATAGATACATGGATCGCGCGTTGTGCCCTAGGTGATCGGGCCGCTTTCCAAAATCTCTATGACCATACTTCGGCGAAACTTTTCGGCGTCACCTTGCGTGTGTTGAAGGACAGGAGCGAAGCCGAAGACGCGCTGCAAGAGATCTACGTCAAGGTCTGGAAGGGCGCGAAACGCTACGCCACAGGGGGTGCAAGCCCCATGACCTGGCTTATCACGATCGCGCGGAACCACGCGATCGACCGGCTGCGCGCGCGCAAGAGCACCGAGGGTGACGATGCGCTCGCCTTCATGCCGGACAAGGGGCCGGGGCCTGAGGCACAGGCTGTCGCCGCGTCCGAAGCGCAACGGGTCGAGGCGTGTTTCGACACGCTCGAGCCGGACCGCGCGAACGCTGTGCGCCGCGCCTATCTCGACGGCGACTCCTACGCGGATCTCGCCCGGCACTTCGACGTGCCGTTGAACACGATGCGAACCTGGCTGCGCCGCAGCCTGATAAAACTGAGGGAATGTCTCGAAGGATGACCGAGACCGAACTGCCAGAAGACGACCGCGCCCTAGCCGGTGAATACGTGCTTGGGTTGATGTCGATGGACGAGGCCGCCGCCTTCAAGGCGCGGCTCACGCGTGAGCCACGGCTCGCCGCGCTCGTCCTGTCGTGGCAGGAGGATTTCGCGGGCCTCGCCGACGAGGTCGAAGCGGTGCCACCGCCCGCGAAGGTCTGGCGCGGGATCGACAGACGGCTTTTCGCCGGGGCGCGCGGTCCGCGCTGGATGCTCGCGGGTATTCCCGGGATTCTCGCCGCCGCGCTGGCGGTCATGCTGGTGTTCTTCCCGGTGGTGACCGGGGTGCAGCCGCCTGCGAACCCGGTTTATCACATCGATCTGGCGGGCGATGACGGCACGCTCATCTTCGCGGCCGGTTTTGACGGCGAGACGAACGAATTGTTCGTGCGACCCGAAAGCGGCGCGCCCGATGCGGGCACCGTGCGCGAGCTGTGGCTGATCGCGGGCGACAATGCGCCCGTCTCCATGGGTGTGCTGCCCGATGCAGCACCCGCGCGCCTTCCGGTGTCTCAGGACATCGCCGCGCAACTCGATGGGGCGGTGCTGGCCATCTCGGTCGAACCGCCGGGCGGCTCGCCCACGGGGGCGCCCACGGGTCCGGTGATCGCGACCGGGGCGGTCGAAACGCTCTGACGTCGCCGCAACGACACGGAGCAGGGGGGCCACCGGCCCCCTTTTTCGTTTGGGCGGCGCGCCACGAACGCCCTGAACACCGGGGAAAACCGGGCGTTTCGGAAAAAATCGACAAAAAAATTTCGGGGGCCTGAAACTCTCTCCCGCGCCGTTCCGTGGCTTTCAGTAATCCCGGCCAACACGGACCGGGACACACTGACACATAGGGAGAAAACACATGCTTCATACCAAGATCCTGACCGCGACGGCCGCACTTGCCGTGACCGCCGGTGGCGCCTTCGCCGCCGAGAACCCGATGGTCGGCGGCGCGCCGATGTTCGCGGACAAGACCATCGTCGAGAACGCGGTGAATTCGGCGGATCACACGACGCTCGTCGCCGCCGTTCAGGCCGCCGGCCTTGTCGAAACGCTGTCCGGCCCCGGTCCGTTCACCGTGTTCGCGCCGACCAACGCCGCGTTCGAGAACCTTCAGGCGGGCACGGTCGAGAACCTGCTCAAGCCCGAGAACAAGGACATGCTGACCAAGGTGCTGACCTGTCACGTGGTCGCGGCCGATGCGATGGCCGATGCGATCAAGGGCATGGTCGATGACGATGGCGGCACCCACCCGGTTCCGACCGTCGGCGGCTGCACCCTGCAAGCCACCTATGACGGCGACACGATCATGCTCGAAGACGAGCGCGGTCGCACTGCGACCGTCACCATCGCCGATGTCGACCAGTCGAACGGCGTCATCCACGTGATCGACGAAGTTCTACTGCCCGCGATGTAATCCGGGGGCATCGAGCAGAGGGCAGGGGGCGCATGGCAGCAGTTGCGCCCCCTGCCTGCCCAAGACGCGCACAACCATTGGAGAGGACCCATGAAACGCCGCTCATTCCTGACAACCGCACTGGCCGTGATGGCCACCCCGGCGCTCGCCGGCAAGGCGGGCGTGACCTACGAGGTGACGCGCAGCGAAGACGAATGGCGCGCCATGCTCACCGACGCCGAGTTTCGCGTGATGCGCGAGGAAGGGACGGAACGCGCCTTCACTTCGCCGCTGAACGACGAGCGCCGCGCGGGCATCTTCCACTGCAAAGGTTGTGACCAGCCGCTTTATTCGTCCGAGACGAAGTTCGAGAGCGGCACGGGCTGGCCGAGCTTTTACGACAACCTGCCGGGCGCGATCGGCACCAAGGACGACCGCAAGCTGTTTGCGGTTCGGACCGAGTGCCACTGTTCACGCTGCGGGTCGCATCTGGGGCACATCTTCGACGATGGGCCGGAACCGACCGGCAAGCGGCATTGTCTGAATGGCGTCAGCCTGACATTCGCCCCGTCCTCGTGACGGGCCTGAAACGGGCCGTGCCGACCCAGTTGGCGCGGTCCCAGCGGCGGGCCGATATGTCTGTCCCGTCCCCCGGTCCGCCGCACCCGACCCCCGACCTTGCCACCGCCCGCCTGCGCTGATTTGATCGGTGCGGAAAGGGGCGTCGATGCAGGCCAGACTTCGCGAACTTTACGAGGGCACGAGCGACCGCGCGCACCGGTTCCGCTATGGCCTGCTGGCGTTCGACATCGCGACGATCCTGTTCGTGATCGTGACGTCGTTTTTCGACCACGGCCGCATCATCGAGACCATCGACATGGTGATCGGCGTCGTCATCCTAGCCGACTTCGTGGCCCATGTGATCGCGGCCCGAAACAAGTGGCAGCATTTCCGCCGCATCTCGACCTGGACCGATATCGTGGCGATGGTCAGCTTCCTCGCCCCCATCGCGGGCGAAGGCTTCGGGTTCCTGCGTATCCTGCGCACGCTCAGGCTTCTGCACACCTACCAACTCACCGCCCGCCTGCGGCAGGACTTCGCGTTCTTCAAGGAACACGAACAGGTGCTTCTGGCGACGGTGAACCTGATCGTGTTCCTGTTCGTGATGACGGGCCTGATCTATGCCACGCAATATCCCCAGAACCCGCAGATCGGAAATTACGCCGACGCACTCTACTTCACCGTCACGACCCTGACGACGACGGGCTTCGGTGACATCACGCTCAACGGCACGGCCGGGCGAATGCTCGCCGTGCTGGTGATGATCGTGGGGATCACGCTGTTCCTGCGCCTTGCGACGGCCCTGTTCCGCCCCGCCAAAGTGCGCTGCGAATGTTCCAACTGCGGTCTGCTCCTGCATGACCCGGACGCGGTGCATTGCAAGCACTGCGGCGAGGTCGTGCATATCGAAACGGAGGGGGTGTTGTAGCCAGCCCCCACGCCGGACCTTACTTGAAGTTGCGGCTTTCCTTGATCTGGTCCCAGGCCCAGACGACTTCCTGCAACTGTTCTTCCTGGCTGCGATCGCCCCCGTTCATATCGGGGTGAAGCACCTTGATGAGCGCCTTGTAGGCTTTGCGCACCTCGGCCTTGGTCCAGTTGTCCTTGGCATCGAGAATCTCGATCGCACGGCGTTCCGTGGGCGGCAGACGCCGCGTGCCGCTCGCCGCCTTGCCGGGGTTCTGGGTCGCGTTGGCCCCCAGCACCTGATGCGGGTCGTCCACGCCCAGACGCGACCAGGCGCGCTGTTCGGCAGCCGAGCGGAAGGATTGCGTCTCACGCTCCCACACCCGGTCCTTGTTGGCCTGTTCGTCCATTTCCTCTTCGGTCGCGCCGTTGAAGAAATTCCATTTCAGATTGTACTCGCGCACATGGTCCTTGCAGAACCACAGGTATTCGTCGAGGTGATCGGGGCTGCGCGGGGCACGGTACTGACCCTGTTCCTCGCATCCCGGATGCTCGCACACGCGCGTCGAGGTTTCGAACGCACCAGACATGCCACGCTTGCCGCGCGTCTTCTTTTTCTTCGAGGCCGACACCGAAATGTCAAAACCGAAAGGATCGCTGCTCTTATCCATGAACCCACTCTTTTCGACTCGGACAAGGGAGTTTAGATGATTTTCGTCTCATGAGAAGGGACCAGCGGCAAAAAGGCGGTGGTCCGCTGAAAAACTTGTCTGACGATGTCGTGTTTACGACGGTAGGAGGGATCATGGCGCGCGAAGACGAAATCCGAACGGCGCTTGAGGCGGCGTTCCAGCCCCGCACGCTCGAGGTCATCAACGAAAGCCACCGCCATGCGGGCCACGCCGGTGACGACGGATCAGGCGAAAGCCACTTCCGGGTGAAGATCGAGGCCGATGCCTTCGCCGACCAGTCGCGCGTGGCGCGTCACCGCGCGGTGCACGCCGCGCTGGGGCCCGATCTGATGGCCAAGATCCATGCGCTTGCGCTCGAGATTTCCGGCTAATCAGGCAGCGGTGATCGGTGGGGTCGCGTCCTTCTTGTCCTCGGACGTCTCTGAACTGTCCTCGATCTTGTCGATCAGGGCCGCACCCTCGGCGGCTTCGGCCACCGTGTTGGCTTCGGTCGCGGACGGAAGACGCGGAATCGCGTCGCCCGACATCTCGTCCAGCCGGCGCCCGATACCCGCCGCTTCGGCGCTGACGGCGCGACGGAACACCAGCATGTTCTGAAATACCGTGGCGCGCCCCGTGATCCCGGCGCGTTCTTCGGACGGCAGGGTGTCGGTGCGCAGGTATTCCCAGCCGTCGGCGGCCATTTCGTTCATGCATTCGGCGAGCGCATGGGCGAACCGGGCCTCGGCGCCCTTTATCCCTCTGGCTTTCTTGCCTTTTCTGGGGGCGGGGACGACGTTGTATTCATAGCGTTGCAAGGCATGTCTCCACTGAACCTGCGCCCACGTAGCAGATTCGGAACGGGAAAGTCCAAGCGAGGTTCCGCGCCTGCGCCGTTTGCGGCGGAAAACTACCCTTTCCGCTTGATCCCGATGCCGCGGCCGGCACGTTCCGGCCAGGGGTCGGCGCTGTGCTTTTCGTGAAACTTTTCAAGACGTTCGTAGACGTCAGTCGGCATCGGTGCCACCTTCGGCCCGCTCATGTCGATATGCAGCCCCAACGCCTCGCCGGTGGCCGCGATCCAGCCGTCTTCGTGGTGGATTTCCTGATAGGTGTGAAAGCGTTTCTCGTCGAAGTCGAGCAGCCAGCTATGGACCCGCACGCGAGCGTCGAGGTGCAATTCGCGCAGGTAGCAGATGTGGAATTCGGCCGTATAGGTCGTGAAATTCCGCTCGCTCAGATACTCGGGACCGAAGCCGATCTCGGGATAGAAATCATCCGCCGCATTGTCGAACAACACGTTGTAGAACGCCATGTTGAGGTGACCGTTATAGTCGATCCACTCCGGCTTGATGGTCTTGATCTCGGATATATGCGGCGTGCCCATGTGTCCCTCCTGTCCCGGTTTCGGGTGAGCCTAGGGGGCCGGGGTCTGAGCGCAAGCGGAACGTGGGGTCGGTGCGTGAAGCGGTGGCGGCGGGTGACTTGCGGGCTGTGTCCGGGCCGTCCGACCTCTGGCGCCTCGGTGATGTCCCCTTTCGTGACGACACGTAAACTGCACCATGCACAGGCCGGCCTTTGATTCAGGTCACGGCCCCGCTGCATGGTTAGGGGCAGGCTGCGCGAGACCTTTGGTAAGCGCGAACAAGGAGAAACACGTGACGGCGATGGAACGGATCGGGCATCGGGCCCTGCGGGACAGGGTCATGTCTGCGGACGAGGCGGCGGCGCTGATACGCCCCGGCGATACGGTGGGGATGTCTGGCTTCACCGGGTCGGGCTATCCCAAGGCGATCCCCCCCGCGCTCGCAGCCCGGATCGACGCGGCCCACGCGGCGGGAGAGGCGTTTCGCATCAAGCTCTGGACCGGGGCGAGCACGGGGCCGGAACTCGACGGCGCGCTCAGTCGGGCCGATGCGGTGGAATATCGTCTGCCCTACAACTCGGACCCCGTGGGGCGCGAGAAGATCAACCGGGGCGAGATCGACTATCTCGACATGCACCTCAGTCACGTCGCGCCGATGGTGTGGGAGGGGTTCTTCGGAAAGCTCGATGTCGCCGTGATCGAGGTGACGGGGATCAAGGAGGACGGCTCGCTCATCCCCGCGACCAGCGTGGGCAACAACAAGACCTGGATCGAATGTGCGGACAAGGTGATCCTCGAGGTGAACGCATGGCACGACATGCGGCTCGAGGGGATGCACGACATCTACTACGGCACGGCGCTGCCACCGAACCGGGTGCCGATCCCGATGACCCATGCGGACGACCGGATCGGGCAGACCACGTTCCGATGCGACCCGGCGAAAGTGGCGGGCATCGTCCTGACCGACCTGCCGGACCGCAACACGCCGTTCACGCCGATCGACGACGGGTCGCGCGCCATCGCCGGGCTGATCGTCGACTTTCTGGAACACGAGGTGCGCATGGGGCGGATGGGCGAGGGCCTGTTGCCGCTGCAATCGGGCGTGGGGAACGTGGCCAACGCCGTGCTCGACGGACTGCGGAAGAGCCGGTTCGAGGGGATGCGCGCCTATACGGAAGTTTTGCAGGACGGGATGCTGGACCTCTTGGATTCCGGTAAGCTTCTGAGTTGCTCGACCACCGCGCTGTCGCTCAGCCCGGAAGGGGCCAAGCGGTTCTGGGCGGGGCTCGACGATTACCGCGACAAGGTGATCCTGCGCACGACCGAGATTTCCAACCACCCCGAGGTCATCCGGCGGCTTGGCGTCATCAGCATGAACGGGATGATCGAGGCGGACATCTACGGCAACATCAACTCGACGCTGGTGATGGGCAGCCGGATCATGAACGGCATCGGCGGGAGCGGGGATTTCGCGCGCAACGCCTACCTGTCGTTTTTCGTCAGCCCTTCGACGGCGAAGGGCGGCAAAATCTCGACCATCGTGCCGCAGGCGAGCCACGTGGACCATATCACGCAGGACGTGCAGGTGATCGTGACCGAGCAGGGGCTGGCGGATCTGAGGGGGCTTTCGCCCAAAAAGCGCGCCGAGGCGATCATCGCGAAATGCGCGCACCCCGACTACCGCGACGGCTTGCAGGATTACTACGACCGGGCGCGGGCCGGGGCCTATGGGTTGCAGACCCCGCAGCTTCCGTCCGAAAGCCTGAGCTGGCACCAGCGGTTCATCGAGACCGGGGACATGCGGCCGGGATGAACCGGATGGTCCAATTCGCACTGGCGCCGGGTCGGCGGGCAGGGTAGGCGGGCGCATGACCGATCATTTGCCCCCGTGCCCCGACTGCGCCTCGACATTCACCTATGAGATGGACGCGCTGCTCGTCTGCCCCGAATGCGGCCACGAATGGACGCCCGAGGCCGAAGCGGTGGTGCGCGACAGCGTGGGCAACGTGCTGGCGGATGGCGACACCGTGACGGTCATCAAGGACTTGAAGGTGAAGGGGTCGTCCGCGGTCGTGAAGGTCGGGACAAAGGTGCGCGGCATCCGGCTGGTGGCGGGCGATCACGACATCGACTGCAAGGTGCCGGGGATCGGGCTGATGGGCCTGAAGTCCGCCTTCGTGAAGAAAGTGTCCGACTGAGCGAGCGGAGCGGGCGGCGGGGCCGCCCGCGCGTCATGAGCTTCAAATCGCGTGCGATTTGAAGCGGTGAGGGGGCCAGCCCCCTTGGCTTCATTTGCAGGCAAATGAAGCCCACCCCCGAGGTTTCCGGAAACGAAGAAGAGACGGGTCAGTGGCGGGTCGTCTGCGTTTTGCGCCAGGCGCCGGGGCTGGTGCCCATGCGGGTCGCGAAGAGGCGGCCGAAATGGGACGGGTCGCGAAAGCCCGCGTCGGCGGCAAGCGTCGCGATCGGCAGGTGCGCGCGGGCCGGATCGGCGAGCAGGCGGCGCGCGGTGGCGAGCCGGGTGTCGGTGAGCAGGTCCGAGAACGTATCGCCGGTCTGCGCGAGAGCGCGCTGGATCGCGCGGGGGGTGAGGGCGGTGGCATCGGCGCAGGCGGCGAGGTCGAAATCGGGGTCGCAGGCGCGGCGGCTCAGGGCGGTGAGGATGCGGGCGCGGTGGGTGGCGGCACGGGTGGCCGGGGCAGCGTCGTCCGGTGTCATGGCCTCGACGGTCAGGTCGAGCAGGATGGATTGCAGCCGTTCGGCGCGCGCGGGCGCGCCTTGCGTGAGGGCCGCGAGCAGGGCGGCCGCGCTGTCCGCCGCCAGTGCGCCGAGGGCGGGGTTCAGCGACAGGGCCTTTGGCCGCCCGTCGAAGCGCGTGCGGCGCTCGGACAACCGGGCGTCCAGCGCCGGTTTCGGCACCATGAGCGAGGCGACGGCGAGGTCGGGGGCCTCGTCATGACGTAGCTCCATCGCCTCGGAGGTGAACAGCCCGAGATCGCCGCGCTGGAGCGCGATTTCGCCACCGTTCTGACGGATGCGGCAGACGCCGGTGAGTTGCAGGTTGAGGTAATAGCATTCGGCGGGCGACGCGGCGAGCTCCCGCGCGCCCTTGGTCACCGTGTGGGCGGTGGCGCGGACATGGTTCAGAACGGCGCCGCCCACGTCGTGCGAGGCGATGGCGAAGCGGAAGCCCGCGTGCCGGTCGCGCCCCAGTTCGGCGGCGAGCGGCATGAAGGCCGCGCAGACCCCCTCGCGGTAATAGGCGAAGGCGTCGCGCGCACCGACGTCGCGCCAGTCCCACCGGCGCGGTCCGTCGCCTGTGGCACAGGTTTCGTCGCGTGTGTCCATGGTCGTGGTTCCTCCTCCCACGTAGGGTCATGCTGCGCCGAACGGGGCTGCGACGCAAGCGCGGCCCGGATCATCAAGGGAGGACGATATGGCGGTATATGTTTTGGTTCACGGGGCCTGGCACACGGGCGATCTGCTGGAGCCGGTGGCGGCCCCGATCCGCGCGGCGGGGCACGAGGTGCATCTGCCGACGATTGCCGGGAACCTGCCCGGAGGGTCCAAGGACGTGGGGCTGGACGCGGCGATCGGGTCGATCGTGGACTATCTCGACGAGCACGATCTGCGCGATGTCGTGCTTCTGGGTCACAGCTATGGCGGGATGGTCATCACCGGGGTGGCGGACCGGGTGCCCGAGCGGCTTCGGCGGCTGGTCTACTGGAACGCCTTCGTGCCGAACGACGGCGAATGCCTGAACGACATGGTGCCGCCGCATTACGTGGCGCTGTTCGATGGGGTGTCGCAGGCCAGCGCGGACAACACCGTGATGCTGCCCTTTCCGATCTGGCGCGAAGCGTTCATCAACGATGCGGACCTCGCGCGGGCGGAAGAGACCTTCGCGATGCTGAACCCGCATCCCTATGCCACCTTCACCGACGCGATCTCGCTTTCGAAGAACCCGGCCGAGATGGAGATCGGCAAATCCTACGTGCTCTGCGTCGAGGATACGGCGCTGCCGCATTCGATGCCGTGGCACCCGCGTCTGTCGGAAAAGCTGGGACTGTTCCGGCTGGTGACCACCGGCGGCTCGCACGAGGCCTGTTTCACCGATCCCGAGGGGCTGGCGGACGCGATCCTGCGGGCCGGGCGGGACTGATCCGAGCGGCGGGGGCGCGGGGGCCGGACCTCTCGCGCCCCCACGATACTATAGGTCCGAAGGGGGCAGCCCGGTTTGGCGGGCCGGACGGCGTTGCAATTACGGGTCCGGGGCGTGCAAGGTTGGGGCGTTCCATCCGCGAAAGGAAACCCCATGCGTTATCGCCGGCTCGGCCACAGCGGCCTTTTCGTTTCCGAGCTGTGTCTCGGCACCATGACCTTCGGCGGGTCCAACGATATGTGGGGCCAGATCGGACAGCTCGGTCAGGACGGGGCCGATGCGCTGGTCAGGACCGCGCATGAAGCGGGGGTGAATTTCTATGACACCGCCAATGTCTATGCCAGGGGCCGGTCCGAAGAAATCCTCGGGCAAGCGATCCGCAACCTCGGCGTGCCGCGCGAGGAGGTGGTGATCGCCACCAAGGTGCATGGTCAGATGGGCGAAGGGCCGAATGCGCGCGGGGCGTCGCGGGGCCATATCCTCGATCAGGTCAAGGCGAGCCTCGGACGGCTTGAGATGGACCATATCGACCTTTACCAGTTGCATGGCGTCGATCCGGCGACCCCGGTCGAGGAGACGCTGGAGGCGCTGGACATGCTCGTGCGCCATGGGCATGTGCGTTATGTCGGCGTGTCGAATTGGGCGGCCTGGCAGATCACGCAGGCCGTGGGGGTGGCCGAGGCGCGCAGGCTCGCGCCCATCGTGTCGCTTCAGGCCTATTACACGCTGGCCGGGCGCGATCTGGAACGGGAAATCGTGCCCGCGCTTCAGGCGATGAACGTGGGGCTCATGGTGTGGAGCCCGCTGGCGGGCGGGTTCCTGTCGGGCAAGTTCGACCGGGACGGCAAGACGGCGGAAGGTCGGCGGGCCAGTTTCGACTTTCCCCCCATCGACAAGGACCGCGCCTATGATGCGATCGAGGTCATGCGCGGGATCGCCGAGGCCAAGGGCTGCACCGTGGCGCAGGTCGCGCTTGCGTGGCTGTTGCATCAGCCGGTGGTGACCAGCGTTCTGGTCGGGGCCAAGCGGGTGGAGCAGTTGACCGACAACCTTGGCGCGGTGGATGTCGAGCTGAGCGGCGACGATTTGGATGCGCTGGGCAAGGTGACGGAGCTGCCGATGGAATACCCGCACTGGATGATCGCGCAGCAGTCGGCCTATCGCCGGGGCCTCATCGAGGACGAATACCGATAGGCGGGATCGTGCCCGGCGAGGTGACTGGGGCGCGTGAAAGGCATCGCAGCCTTGATTTTCAGGGCCCCGGATGGGTATTCTTCGCGCCAAAGGGACAGTGACGAAGGTTTCTCCATGCGTGTGATCCGGTGGACGGGAACGGTGGCGTTGGTGGTCGCGGCGGCGACCGTTTCGGGATGCGCCAAGCGCAACACCACGTCTTTCAGCACGAAAGACCACGAATGCATGGCGCGCGCGATGTATTTCGAGTCGAACCGGTCGAGCCGGGACGGCATGGTGGCGGTCGGCAGCGTTGTGATGAACCGGGTCGCGTCCGACGCGTTCCCGAACGATGTCTGCGGCGTGGTCGGCCAGCGGGGCCAGTTCGCGCCGGGGGTGATGACCAAGAAGATGACCGAGGAAGCCTCGGTCGCGCGGGTGTCCGAGGCGGCCTCATCCGTGCTTGGCGGCGAACGGCATCCCAACGTCGCCAACGCCCGCTTCTTCCACGCGCAGTATTACCGCGCGAACTACAACAACATGCATTACGTCGCCTCGGCGGGGGGGAACGCGTTTTATGAAAAACGTGATCCATCGCTGGTCACGCAGCCCACGCCGCTCGCCAATGTCGAGGGGCTGACGGGCGGCGGCGAAACCTATGTCGCGATGAACGCCCCGCGTGAGCGCAAGGGCCTTCTGGGTCGCCTGTTCGGGCGGTAGGCGCGTCATCTCGGGCGGCAGGATCACGGACAATTCGGTCGAAGAGGACCAGTCGGGCGCTGCCGAGCGCCGGGCCGGGGGCGAATTCGTGCGTGGGGTCAGCGGATTTCGCCATGCCATCGGCGATGCGGCGTTTCCGGCCGAACCCGGTCGCTATCATCTGTTCGTCGCGCTCAACTGCCCGTGGTGTCACCGGGTCGTGCTGGCGCGCAGCGTTCTGGGCCTGACCGGCGCGATCAGCATGGACATCGCCTTTCCCAACCGGACCGAGGAGGATGATCCTGACGGCGGTGGCCTGTGGGAGTTCGCGCCGCGCCGGGTGGCGAGCCTGACGGGGGCGACGCTGCCGGAATGCACGGCTGAGACCGGGACCGGGCGGGGTCTGCGGTTGGCCAAGGACATCTACCGCGCCGAAGGGTCCGAGGAGCAGTCGCTGCCGCTGCTCTACGACAAGCGCGCGGGCCGGATCGTGAACAACGAGAGCGCCGAGATCCTGCGCATGTTGAACGCGCAGGCCGGGCCGCTCGGCGCATCGGATGCGCCGGACCTCTATCCCGAGGGTTTGGCGGATGAGATCGACGCGCTGAATGCCGACATATACGCCGCGATCAACAACGGGGCCTACAAGGCCGGGTTTTCGTCGGATCAGGCGGTCTATGCCGAGGCGTTCAGGGCATATTTCGACATGCTGGCGACGCTTGACGCGCGGCTGTCGGACGGGCGTGCATTCCTGACGGGCGATCGGTTCACCGAGGCCGATCTGCGGCTTTTCCCGACGCTGTTTCGGCACGATCCGGTCTATTACCTGCGGATGAAACTGAACGGTGCGCGCATCCTCGACTATCCGCATCTGTGGCGCTGGCTGTGCCGGGTTCACGCACTTCCGGGCGTGGCCGAGGCCGGGTCGCTAACCCATTGCCGTCAGGGCTATTTCGGGCGCTCGTGGAACCGCACCGTGCCGCTTGGGCCGTTCGCGCCGATGCCCTATCCCGAGGCCTACGCGCACCCGGAGCTCGCCCGTTAACTGCGCGTGTCGAGGATGCGTCGGGGCATGATGAGGACCAGCGCGATGGCGAGGATCTTGAGCGCACAGGGCAAAAGCGCGTAGCTCATGTTGAGCGCGGCGAGCGCGTCGGCGCTGTTCGTCTCGCCCGGCTCGTAGCCCGCGCTTTGCAGGAACGGCAGAACGACTCCGGCGGCGATGGCGAGCGTGGCCTTGGTCGAGAAGTTCCACAGCCCGAACGCCTGACCCGCCTGCCGCCCCGCGCGTTGCAGGTTGGCGGCGAAGAGCGCGGACAGGATCACCATGTCCGCGCCCAGCGCGACACCGGAGGCCAGACAGATGAGCGCGAAGGCCGCCGTCGCGCCTTCGGGCAACAGGAACGCGCCGATGAAACTGACGATGGCCAGCGTCATGGACACGGGCAGCACCCGGCGCGCGCCGAGGCGTTGCGTGATGCGGCTCCAGAACGGGGCGCTGACGCCTGCGGCCACGAAGAAGAGGATGAGGAAGGGGCCGGCCATGGCGGGCAGCGCCAGCCGATCCTCGACGAAGAACAGGAACAGGGTCGAGGTGACGGCGACCGGCAGGTTGTTGACGAAGGCGAGCGCGAGGAGCCAGCCTGCGCCAGACCCGATGATGCCGGACCAGTCGAGGCGCATGTTTTTTGGTTGCGCCTTGGCCCAGAGCGGTGCCGAGACGAGAAGGGCGGCGAGGGCGAGGAGCGCGATGGCGATGCCGAAGGGGGCATAGCCCTGATCGGCATCCGAGAATCCGGCGAGCAGCGTCGGACCCGCCGCGCCGAGCGTGACGCCGATCAGCACCCCCATTTCGCGCACGCCCGACAGGTTGAGTTGCTCGTTCGGGCTGGCGTTCGCGGCGAAGGTCGCGCTCTGGCCGTAAAGCAGGATGGTGCCGAGGCTGTAGCCGGTGAAGGTCACCAAGAGGCCCGCCACCAGCCAAAGCGCCACGGGGCCGATGGGCGCGATGGCGAAGACCATGAGGCTGCCGACCGAAAGAGCGATCAGCCCCGCGCTCGCCAGCCGTGCGATGCGGTGCGAATAGCGGTCGGTCATCCAGCCCAGAAGCGGGTCTTGGAGGAAGTCGACCATGCGGATCGCAAGCAGGATGGTGCCGACCTGCCCGAGGGTCAGGCCCAGGCGCGACGCCGCGAAGCTGGGCAGATGGATGTAGATCGGGATCGACGCCGTGGCGAGCGCCATGGCGAGAAAACCGACGCGCCAGTAATCGCGGGTGGGGGAGAGGGTGCGGGCCAAGGATCTGCTCTCGTCGTTGCGTGTGGCTGTTACGGTGAACCGCCGGGGATGGATCGGTCGGGCGGCGTGGCCTGCGCGATGGTCCGAAATCGGGTCAATTTCATTATTGACCCAAAATTGGTTACATTGCAGAATTGACCCAATTATGGAAAACGACGCCGACATATATGCCGTGGTGATGGGCGATCTGGTGCGCAGCGAAGCCGCGCCCGCACCGGAGGCGCTTCACGCCGCCTTCAACGCGGCCGTCGAGGCCGCGAATGCGCGGGCCGCGGACGCCATCGTTTCGCCTCTGACCATCACGCTTGGGGACGAGTTCCAGGGGCTGCTCGGGTCGCTGGCCGAAGCCGCGCGGCTGGCGCGCCACCTGCGCTTCACGCTCATGGCCAAGGGGATCGACTGCCGTTTCGTCATCGGGCAGGCGCGGATCGAGACTCCGGTGAACCGCGAAAAGGCGTGGAACATGATGGGGCCGGGGCTGGCACGGGCGCGCGAGACGCTGGACGAAAAGAAACAGGGGCTGACCTATCGCTTCACGCTGTTGGAGGAGGCGATGACCGAACGGTTGCTGGAGGCCATCGGCGCGGGCCTTGCCGTCATCGAACGCGACTGGACCGACCGGCAGCGCGAAGACATCGAGGCGCTGCTCGACGGGCAAACGGTCGAGGAAATCGCCGGGCGGCGTGGCGTGACGGTGCATTCGGTCTATAAGGTGCGCAGCGCGGGCGACTATGACGCCTACACGATGCAATGGGCGGCGGTCGAGGCCGCGCTGGACGCCATCGACGGGGAGGGCACGGCATGATCGACATCCTGCACGGGGCGGCCTATTCTCTCGTCGCGCTGGTCTTGTTGAGCTGGGGCGGAAACCTTGCCTGTCGCTGGCTTCTGAGACTGACGGGGCTGAAACCCGTGGCGGCGGACGCGCCCGCGACACCGGAGGGCGAGGCCGACACGGCCCGCGCAGGCCGGGTGATCGGGTCGCTCGAAAGGCTCATAATGGCGGGCGGCGTGCTGATCCAGCGGTGGGAAATCCTCGCCGCCGTGATCGCGCTGAAATCCGTGTCGCGGTTCAAGGAACTGAACGACAAGACCTTCGCGGAATACTTTCTCGTCGGCTCGCTGTGCAGCCTGTTCTGGACGATCCTCGTCGCGGTGGCATGGCTTGGCTACGACGCCACGCTGGGTGTCGGACTGCGCGCGAAGCTTTTGATCTTGCTCGGAATTTCGGCGGGCTAGGCCGGGGTCAAAGCCCCAGCTTGGCCGCCACGATCTCGTTCACCGCCTTGGGGTTGGCCTTGCCGCCCGTGGCCTTCATCACCTGACCCACGAACCAGCCTGCGAGTTTCGGGTTCTGCTTGGCCTTTTCGACCTGTTCGGGGTTGGCCGCGATTACCTCGTCCACCGCCGTTTCAATGGCGCCGGTGTCGGTGACCTGCTTCATGCCTTCGGTTTCCACGATCTCTTCCGGGTCGCGGTCCTGCGTATAGGCGATTTCGAACACGTCCTTGCCGATCTTGCCGGAAATGTCGCCCTTCTTGATGAGCGCGACGATCTGGCCAAGGCGGGCCGGGCTGATCGGGCTGTCGGCGATGTCGCGGTCGTCTTTCTTCAGGCGGCCGAACAGCTCGTTGATGACCCAGTTGGCAGAAAGCTTCCCCAAATCTCTTGATTGGATTGACTCAAAATCGCCAACAGGTTTGTCGGACGTAGTGGCGTAAACTGGCGAAAGGGGCAATTCGTCGAGCTTACCGATAGTAGAGCCGACGACCTCTTCGAAGAAGCTCGCGTTGGTGGTGTCCGCCGTCAGCACGCCCGCATCGTATTCGGACAGGCCGAAGTCCTTGACGAACCGCGCCTTTTTCTCGTCCGGCAGCTCGGGAAGCGTGGCTTTGATCCCATCGACCCAGGCCTGTTCGATCTCGAGCGGCAGAAGGTCGGGGCAGGGGAAGTAGCGGTAATCATGCGCCTCTTCCTTGGACCGCATGGAGCGGGTCTCGTTCTTGTCCGGGTCGTAAAGCCTGGTTTCCTGCACAACCTCGCCCCCGTCCTCGACAATGGCGATCTGGCGGCGGGCCTCATAGTCGATGGCGGCCTGAATGAAGCGCATGGAGTTCATGTTCTTGATCTCGCAGCGCGTGCCGAGATGGCTGAAGTCCTGCGTTTCCATGTATTTTTCATACTGACCGGGGCGGCAGACCGACACGTTCACGTCGGCCCGCAGATTGCCGTTCTGCATGTTGCCGTCGCAGGTGCCCAAATAGCGCAGGATCTGGCGCAGCTTGGTGACATAGGCCGCCGCCTCTTCCGGGCCGCGGATGTCGGGGCGGCTGACGATCTCCATCAGCGCGACGCCGGTGCGGTTCAAGTCCACGAAGGACATCGAGGGGTCCATGTCGTGAATCGACTTGCCCGCGTCCTGCTCCAGATGGATGCGCTCGATGCGCACGCGGCGGGCGATGCCCGGTCCCATGTCGACGATGATTTCGCCCTCGCCCACGATCGGGTGGTAAAGCTGCGAAATCTGGTAGCCCTGCGGCAGGTCGGGATAGAAGTAGTTCTTGCGGTCGAAGGCGGAGAACAGGTTGATTTCGGCCTTGAGGCCCAGACCCGTGCGCACCGCCTGTTCGACGCAGAATTCGTTGATGACCGGCAGCATCCCCGGCATGGCGGCATCCACGAAGGCGACGTTGGCGTTGGGTTCCGCGCCGAATTGCGTGGAGGCGCCCGAGAACAGCTTGGCCTTGGACGACACCTGCGCGTGCACCTCCATCCCGATGACGAGTTCCCAGTCCTCGCGCGCACCGGCGATGACGGTGGGTTTCGGGGTCTCGAAGGCAAGATGGTCGAGCATTGCAGGCTCCTAAAACGGTCTATCGACGCCTTCTAGGACAGGGGCGGGGCGGAGACAAGTTCGGCTTGCCGCCGCATAGGTAAAGGGGGGCGGCGCGCGCCGGGACACGGAGAGAATCGGGGGTCTGCGTGGTTCGCCGCGCTCGCGCAAAGGTAAACCGTCCGTGAAATCGAATGGGTCAGTTTAGGGGTCGATTGTGGCGAAATCCCCATATCTGGGGGTCTTCCACAAGTGGAGCGGCGGGAATCTGCCCATTTCCCGTGCAGTCATGGAACCCGGATTGCTGGAACCGCCCAAATCGCGTTTCTCGCGGGAGCCGAAACAATGGACGGAAAGTTACATGGGACTGAAGACCGTACTCATGGGAGGGCTGGCCGCACTCGCACTCACGGGTTGCGCCGAAATGAACATCGAAGAAGTGTTCTCGTCTAAGAGCAACGCCGATGTCGAACTGACGATGCGCTGGGACCATTCGCCGAATGGTGCTGCGTGGACCGCGACACATGAATGCGTTGGATAGCCATGGCACCAACCTGACCGCGATCATTCCGGGTGACATCGACACCTGGTGCCCCGGATACCGCACCGCGAACCTGGACGGACGCAAGGCGTTCTGGACCGGGCTTCTGTCGACGCTGGCCAAGCATGAAAGCACCTGGCGCCAGTCCGCCGTCGGTGGCGGTGGCCGCTGGTTCGGTCTGGTGCAGATCGCACCGTCGACCGCGCGGCTCTACGGCTGCGAGGCCCGGTCGGGCGAGGCGCTGAAGGACGGCAACCTGAACCTGTCCTGCGCCGTGCGTATCATGAACAAGACCGTGGCCCGCGACGGTGTGGTGAGCGCCGGTATGCGCGGCGTGGCCGCCGACTGGGGCCCGTTCCACACCCGCGTCAAACGCGAAGACATGATAAACTGGACCCGCGCTCAGAACTATTGCGCGAGCTGATCCCCGAATAATCGGGCAGTGAAGTCGGGCGCTCACCTGAAACGGGTGGGCGCCCTTTTCGTTCGGATTGCTGCCTGCGGGCGTTTCGACCGTCCGCGCGGCCCCGGGAGTGATCCATATCGCGCCCCCCGCGCGTATGCTCCGCAGAACACTCAAATATGTGGAGGACATATGCGTTTCGTTTCACTCACATTCGCCGCCGCCATGCTGGCCGCGCCCGCCGTTGCCGAAGATGTCGAATACACGGTCGATGGTGAGACCTTCACGGGTTATTTCGCCGCCGCCGACGCGCCCAAGGGCCTCGTCCTGATCGTCCACGATTGGGACGGCATGACCGATTACGAACGGCAGCGTGCCGACATGCTGGCCGAGATGGGCTACGACGCCTTCGCGCTGGATATGTTCGGCGACGACACCCCGACCGAGACGATGGATCACCGCATCGCGGCCACGGGCGCATTGTATCAGGACCGCGACCGGATGCGCAGCTTGATCGAGGCGGGCGTGGCGCAGGCCCGCGCGCAGTCGGACGCGCAGGGCATGGTCGTCGCCGGCTATTGCTTCGGGGGTGCCGTGACGCTTGAAATGGCGCGCAGCGACATGGCGGACATGGCGAACGGGTTCGCGACGTTCCACGGCGGTCTCGGCACGCCCGAGGGCCAGTCGTGGGATGGCGACGAGCCGCCGATCATGGTGTTCCACGGTGGCGCCGATACGTCGATCACGATGGAAGACGTCGCGGGCTTCGCGACCGAGATGGAGGCCGCGGGCAACACCTATACGATCGAGGTCTACTCGAACGCGCCGCACGCCTTCACCGTCTTCGGCTCCGACCGCTATCAGGAACGCGCCGACACGGCGTCGTGGGAGGCGTTCAAGGGCTTCCTGTCCGAAAGCGTTTCGGGCTGACAAGGCACGCCTCGTCGCGTTGCGAAGTGCACGGCCACCCCGACGGGTGGTCGTGCATTTTCATGTTCAGCCGCCGCGCAGCGCCGTGACGCGGGCGAACAGGTCGTCGACATAGGGATCGGACACGTTCAGCGCCGACAGATGCGCGTGCACGTTGTCGAGATAGGCGAAGTTGGTGCCCAGAAGCCCCTCGGCGACGGCGATCATGCGGGCCTGCTCGTCCAGAGGGATACCGGGGCGGATATTCTCTGCCGCGTGGTCGGCGACGAACGACAGGGCCTCGACCGGGCCGTGATCGGTGGACATCATCGACCAGGTCGGCACGTAGCCCTCCGCGATCATCTCGCGCCGGAACAGCACGAAGGTCTCATGCTCGATCCGCTCACGTTCGATCCGGAAGACCAGCCCGTCGCAGCCCGCGCCCGCATCGATGCCCAGCATCAGGCCGGGTTGTTCGGGCGAGCCGCGCCCGCCGTCATCCCACATGCAGAAGGTGCGCGCGAACTCAGGCGCATGGGCGCGGCGCACTTCGGCAAAGATCATCGCGGGGTCCCACATCAGTGAGCCGTAGGCAAAGACCCAGATGTCGTCGTCCAGATGCCCCTCCAGCACCGCGCGGCGGTTCGCCTCGCGCAGGTCATCGGGCGTGCGCCAGTCGGGGTCGCCGCCTGTGGCCAGAACGTGCCTGTGGATCTCGTCCACGTCGAGGTTACGAAAGAACGATTCCTCCGCCGGACGGATCTGGTCGCGCAGACCGGGGTGGTGACGGAACGGGTCGGTCATGGGCCGGGAAGCTCCCCGAACCCGGCGGTGCTGCCGTCGGGATTGACCAGTGTCAGGCGACCCGGATCGCCCCAGAGCGCGGCGGCATGGCAGAACAGCGAATGCCCCCCGACGATGCGCGTCGCGCGCCCGAGGATCGTCAGATCGACCAGCAACCGGGTCAGCCGGGCCGCGCGCACGTCGTCGTTTTCGCTTTCGCTCAGAAACTCGCGATGTGCACGGTCGGGCAGGTCGTCGGGCGACAGGGCCGTGCCGCCTGTCAGGTCGGCCAGCCTTTGCGCGGTCTCGAAATTGTCACTCAGACAGACCGTCTGGCCGTTCCCGGCGGCGCTGGCCCGATCGCGGGCGAGCGCGGCCACCGTTTCGAGGTAGGTGCCGAAGGCCGCGTCGGTGCCTTCGGTGCGCCCGTGGAGATGTTCGCCATTTCCGTGGCGCAGGTGCACGGCGACATAGGCGTCGTGCGGCACGGCGGCTTTGGCGAGTTCGACGATGCGCGGATGCGGGGCGAAGATCGGCGCGATGCGGGGCAGGGACCGGGTCGGCTCCCGCTCCGGCACGACCGAATCCACATAAAGAAGGGCATAGGGGGCAAGCGCCCTTGGCGTCATCGCGTCATCGTCCCATCGGTCGATGAAATCCGCCGTCTTGAGGTCCGGAAACTCGCGCCCGGGGCGCTGGATCGCGTCCTTGCGCCCGACGATGGCGGCGGAGGCTGGCGGATGCGCGTCTCCGGCCAGGGCCGCGTGGATCGGCGCATGGCCGAGCGACACGTCGAAATCGTCGGGCCAAGCCGGGACGAGGTAATTCGAGAAAAAGTCGGCCCCGTCGTCGCCCTTGTCGAACACGGTCCCTTTCGCCGTCACGACAAAGCGCGTGCCGTTCTGCCGGGCGAGCGCGCCGTAGACCGCCGACGAAAACAGCAGATGCCCGATCCCGACCGCCGAGACGGGCCGGTAGATGACCACCTTGTCCGGTTTGTCCGGCTGTGCGGTCCGGCCGAACAAGGACCGGAGCATCCGCATCGCGTCAGGCCCCCCGGATGCGGCTTATCATTTCAGTCGTGTCCCGGCTGAGGCCGGGCGTGGCGAGAATACGGTCGAGCTGATCCGCGATCAGGCTCTGGCGGTCGCCATCGTACCGCTTCCACGTCTCGAACGCGCCGGACATGCGGGCGGTGATCTGCGGATTGATCGGGTCGAGCTTGATGAGCCAGTCGGCAAGCAGGCGGTAGCCCGACCCGTCCTTCTGGTGAAAGCCCGCCGGATGACCCGCGAAGGCACCGAAGACCGAGCGGAAGCGGTTCGGGTTCTTCATGGAGAAGGCCGGGTCCTGCGTCAGTCTCGTCACGGTCTCGGCCGCTTTGTCGGGGTCGGCATGGGCCACCTGAAGCATGAACCACTTGTCCATGACGAGCGCGTCGTCCTGCCATTTGTCGCGGAACGTGGCCAGCGCCGCGTCGGCCTTGCCCGCATTCAGGAGGCAGGCCAGTGCGCCCAGCGAAAGAGTCATGTTGTCGGCCCGGTCGAACAGCGCCTGTGCCGCCTTGCCGCCGTCGAGGCGGGTGAGCATTTGCAGGATGCCATGCCCCAGCGCCCGCTTGCCCGCCTGTTCATGGGTCGGTGCGAAAGGTTCGGTCACCGTCATTTCCGACATGAGCCGGGGCAGCATATCCTGAAAGTATTCGGCGCGCGATTGCTTGAGCGTTTCGGTCGCGTCGTGGATCACGTCCGGGTCCGGGGTGACGCCGGAATCGAACAACGTCTGCGCCATGTCGTCCGCGCTCGGAATGGCGAGGGCGAGGGCGCGGAAGTCGGGGTCGGTGTGATCCTCGCGCAGGACCGAGGCGAGGGCGTCGAAATAGATCGCCTGCGGTGCGTCCTTGCCGGTGATGAGGGCCGTGAGCACTTCCTTGGCGAGCGAACGTCCCGCTTCCCACCGGTTGAACTCGTCCGTGTCGTTGGCGAGCAGGAAGGCGCGTTCCTGCGCGCTCGTCTCGCGCTCGAGGATCACGGGGGCCGAGAAGCCGCGCAGGATCGAGGGCACGGGTTTGGCGGCGAGACCGTCGAAGGTGAAGGTCTGGGTGCCTTCGGTCATTTCAAGCACCTGCGTCGCCACCACTTCGTCCCCGTTGGGGCCGATCAGACCGACCGCGATGGGGATGACGAAGGGTTCCTTCACCTCCTGACCGGGTGTGGGCGGGGTCGTTTGCGTGAAGGTCAGTTGATAGGTGCCGTCGTTCCAATTCTCGCTCACCCGCAGACGCGGCGTGCCCTCCTGCTTGTACCAGCGTTTGAACTGGCCGAGATCGCGCCCGGTCGCATCCTGAAACACCGTGAGCCAGTCGTCGATGGTGCAGGCCTGCCCGTCGTGGCGGTCGAAATAGAGGTCGAGCGCCTTTTTGTAGCCCTCGTCGCCCACGAGCGTCTTGAGCATCCGAATGACCTCGGCGCCCTTTTCGTAGATCGTCGAGGTGTAGAAGTTGTTGATCTCGACGAAGCTGTCGGGCTGCACCTGATGGGCGAGCGGCCCGTTGTCCTCACGGAACTGCCGCCCGCGCAGAGACAGCACGTCGGAGATCCGGCAGACGGACGGGGACCGCATGTCGGCCGAGAAGGATTGATCCCGGAACACCGTCAGCCCTTCTTTCAGCGAAAGCTGGAACCAGTCGCGGCAGGTGATGCGGTTGCCGGTCCAGTTGTGGAAATATTCATGCGCGATGATCGCCTCGATCCGCTCGAAATTCGCGTCGGTCGAGGTTTCGGGCGAACAGAGCACGGCGGAGGTGTTGAAGATGTTCAGCCCCTTGTTCTCCATCGCGCCCATGTTGAAATCGCTGACGGCGACGATCTGGAAAATGTCGAGGTCGTATTCGCGGCCATAGACATCCTCGTCCCACTTCATCGACTTCTTGAGCGCCTCCATCCCGAAAGCCGTCTTGCCCTCATCCCCCGGACGAACCCAGAGCTTCAGGTCAACGTGCTTGCCCGACATGGTGGTGAAGCTGTCCTCGCGCGCGACCAGATCGCCCGCGACCAGCGCGAAGAGATAGGCGGGCTTGGGCCACGGGTCGGTCCATTCCGTCCAGCCGTCGCCGGACCCGGTGGGGTTGCCGTTCGACAGCATCACCGGCTCGTCGCCCTCGATGCGCACCTTGAACGGGGCCATGACGTCGGGACGGTCGGGATACCACGTGATCTTGCGGAAGCCCTCGGCCTCGCACTGGGTGCAATACATGCCGTTGGACATATAAAGCCCTTCGAGCGCGGTGTTGGCGGCGGGGGCGATTTCGACCTCGGCCTCCCACACGAAGGGCGCGTCCGGCACGTCGACCTCGATGCCGCCCTCGACCTCGCGCGGCGTCACCGGGGTTCCGTCGATGCTTGAACTAATGTGCGTAAGCTCCTCGCCATGCAGGAAAAACCGCTTCGATACCGCGTCCGGGTTGGGGCGGAACGCGATGCGGGAGATCACGCGGGTGGCGTTCGGGGACAGCCGGAACGTCAGGTCGACCTGATCCACCAGATAGGTCGGCGGGGTGTAGTCGGTCAGGTAGATCGTCTGCGGGCTCGCGTCTTTCATGGCTCACCTTTTCGGGAGGATTTGAACAGTTTGCGTCGGGGCGACGTTAGTCCCCCAAGAGGCGGGTCACAACCACGTGCCGCCATGAGCCCATTGTCCCGGAGGACAAGACCATGCCGATGCAAAGTGTCAGACCGGAAAGCGATGCACCGCATAGCCCGGCGGACCGCCTCAAACCCATGCTCTACGCAAGTGCGCTCGTGATCGGTGGAGCGGTCGCGACCTATGCCTGGCTCGAAGCCAGCGACACCGATCTGATCGTGTTGCCGGAGGAAAGCCTGAACGCCGGGACGCGATCCCTTACGCCCTAGGCCGCTTGCACGATCAGAGCGTTAACCAGTGCGCGGACAGGTCCGCCGGACAAGGGCCGTGACGGACGCTGGCCGCCTTACCAGAAATAATGGAGAACTTCAGATGTCTGCACCCGATACCAGCCTCGAACGCGAAGAACGCCGCCACGCGCCGGCCCTTGTCGGCATCGCGCTGGCGGTTCTGATCGGTCTCATCATGGGGGCCGCGATCACCTATGCGACCATCGACCGCGCCGATGCGCCCGCGGCGGCGAGCGAAGAGACGACCGACGCGACGGGCACGCCCGTGCAATAACGGGCGCAGCACGCGAACGACCCGTCGCCCCGGCCCGAGGCTGCCCCCTCGGCCGGGGCGACGCCTTTTTCTCAAGCCTTTTCCGACCGCTTGTTGCCTATAGGAAACTTTTTTCCTATTGGTGGCAAAGGGCTATGGCCCAACCCCGAACTCAATTCGTCAGGAGGCGCCATGGAACGGCGGGTGCAGCAATTCGGTCTGAAAATCGCACCGGAAATCGCGTTGTTCGTCGAGGCGCGGGCCTTGCCGGGCACCGGGGTCAAGGTCGACGACTTCTGGCGCGGATTCGCCAAGATCGTCGAGGATCTGACGCCGAAGAACCGGGCGCTTCTGGACAAGCGGGAACAGCTTCAGGGCAAGATCGACGCGTGGCATGTGGCCCACAGGGGTGAAGCCTTCGATGCGCAGGCCTACCGCGCCTTTCTGGAAGAGATCGGCTATCTGCTGCCCGAAGGCGATGATTTCCGGATCGAAACCGCCAATGTGGACCCCGAGATCGCGACGATCGCCGGGCCGCAGCTCGTGGTGCCGATCACCAATGCGCGCTATGCCCTGAACGCGGCCAATGCCCGCTGGGGGTCGCTTTACGACGCGCTTTACGGCACCGACGCGCTGGGCGACGTGCCCATGGGCAAGGGGTATGACCCCGAACGCGGTGCACGGGTGATCGCATGGGTCAAGGCGCATCTCGACGATGTGGCGCCGCTCGCGGGCGGATCATGGGCCGATGTCACGTCGCTCGAAGTGAAGAACCGGATGCTTCTCGTGAACGGTGCCATGGGCGAGACCGGCTTGGCTGATCCGGCCCAGTTCGTCGGATATTCGAGCGAGCTGTGCGACCTTCAGGTGATCCTGCGCGTGAACGGGATGCATCTGGAAATCCTCGTCGATCCGACGTCGGACGTGGGCAAGCAGGACCCGGCGGGGATTTCCGACATCTGGCTGGAAAGCGCCATGTCCGCGATCATGGATTGCGAGGACTCGGTCGCCTGCGTCGATGCCGAGGACAAGGCGCTGGCCTATGACAACTGGCTGGGTCTGATGAAAGGCACGCTGAAGGAGGAGGTCACCAAGGGCGGCGAAACCTTCACCCGCGCGCTCAACCCCGACAGCAGCTACACCACGCCCGATGGGGGAACGCTGACGCTGAAGGGGCGGGCGCTGATGCTCGTGCGTAACGTCGGCCACCTGATGACGAACCCGGCCATTCTGGACGCGAACGGGGACGAGATTTTCGAGGGCATCATGGACGCCATGATGACGACCCTCGCCTCGATGCACGATCTGGAGCGCAAGGCGAATTCGTCCCACGGATCGTTCTACGTGGTGAAGCCCAAGATGCATGGGCCGGAAGAGGTGGCTTTCGCGGACGAACTGTTTACCCGCGTCGAAGAGGTGCTCGGCCTGCCGCGATACACCGTGAAGCTGGGCATCATGGACGAGGAACGGCGGACAAGCGTGAACCTCAAGGCCTGTATCCGCGCCGCGAAACATCGTGTGGCCTTCATCAACACCGGCTTCCTCGACCGGACCGGGGACGAAATCCACACCGCGATGGAAGCGGGCCCGATGATCCGCAAGGGCGAGATGAAGAACACCGACTGGATCCGGGCCTATGAGGAACGCAACGTCGATATCGGGCTGGCCTGCGGGTTGAAGGGCAAGGCGCAGATCGGCAAGGGCATGTGGGCCATGCCGGACCGGATGGCGGACATGCTGGAGGCCAAGATCGGCCATCCGAAAGCGGGCGCCAACTGCGCCTGGGTGCCGTCGCCTACCGCTGCGACCCTGCACGCCACGCATTACCACAAGGTGAACGTGGCCGCCGTGCAGGACGAGATCGCGGCGGGCGGCGCGCGCGGCACGCTGGACGAACTGCTGACCATTCCGGTGGCCGACGGCCAGAACTGGTCGGACGAGGACATTCGCGAAGAGATCGAGAACAACGCTCAGGGCATTCTGGGCTACGTGGTGCGCTGGATCGATCAGGGTGTCGGCTGCTCAAAAGTGCCCGATATTCACGACGTCGGCCTGATGGAGGACCGTGCGACCTGCCGGATCTCGTCGCAGGCGTTGGCGAACTGGCTGCATCACGGTGTGGTCAGTCAGGGCGAAGTGATGGCGGCGATGCGCAAGATGGCCGGTGTCGTGGATCGTCAGAACGCGGGCGATCCGCTTTACCGCCCGATGGCGCCGGATTTCGACGGGATCGCGTTTCAGGCGGCCTGCGACCTCGTCTTCAAGGGGCGCATCCAGCCCTCCGGCTATACCGAGCCGGTGCTGCACCGCAGGCGGCAGGAGTTGAAAGCGTCGCTGACCGGCTGAGGCGATCTGGCGGAGTGCGAGGCGCAGGCGCCTCGCACGCTTTGCAAGCCGCGCCTGAGGGCGCGGCGGTCGGGGGCGCTGCCCCCAAGGTCATGTTTGCCGGGCAAACATGACCACCCCCGAGGTATTTGGAGACCAGAGAAGGACCGGGTCAGCCCGCGTAGTCGGCGTCGCTGACATGTTCGAGCCAGGTCACGGCACTGCCGCCGACGGTTTCCTGAACCGCGATATGGCTCATCCCCGTGTCGGGTCCGGCGCCGTGCCAGTGCTTTTCCCCCGCCTCGAAGCGGACGACATCGCCGGGGCGGATGATTTCCACGGGACCGCCCGCGCGCTGGGCGCGCCCGACACCTTGCGTGACGACGATGGTCTGGCCCGCCGGGTGGGTGTGCCACGCGGTGCGCGCGCCCGGTTCGAAGGTGACCAGTGTGCCGCCGGCGCGGCCCGGGTCTTCGGCGGTGAAGAGCGGGTCCATGCGCACGCGGCCGGTAAACCAGTCGGCGGGACCGATGCGGGACGGGGTTTCGCCTGCGCGGGTGATTTTCATGGGGGCCTCCGTTGCGTTCGCGAGGAGCGTGCCGCGCCGCGCGCCGGCAGGCAACCGCCGTCCTACGTGTTTTTGCGGAGTTGCGGTTCGCGCCGCCGCGCAGGACTGTGTCGCCACATCAGGAGGAGAGACGCCATGACCCAGATCCCGACCATCACCGAGGCGCGCCGCGTGGCGAGCGACCGTTTGGAGACCCGCGTGCTCTTCGCCGGGCCCGAGGATGGCGTGCCGGTGATCTTCGTGCACGGGAACCTGTCGGCGGCGACGTGGTGGGAAGAGACCATGCTGCGTCTGCCCGAGGGATACCGCGCCATCGCCCCGGACCTGCGGGCCTATGGCGAGGCCGACCCGGCGGCCAAGGTGGATGCGACGCGGGGGATGCGCGATTTCTCGGACGATCTGGCGGCGCTGATGGATGCGCTCGGGGTGACGGCCGCGCATATGGTGGGGCATAGCCTGGGCGGTGCGGTGCTCTGGCAGATGCTGGCCGATCATCCGGGGCGCGTGCTGTCGCTCACGCAGGTCTGCCCCGGCGCACCGCAGGGCTTCGGCGGCTGCAAGCTGGACGGCACACCCTGTTTCCCCGACAACGCAGGCTCGGGCGGCGGGGCGGTGAACCCGGACCTGATCGCGCTGATGAAGGCGCAGGACCGGGGCGACGAGACGCCGAACCACATGCGCAATGTGCTCAATGCCTTCGTGTGGAAGCCGCCTTTCGTGCCGGAGCGGATCGAGGATATCCTCACCTCGGCGCTGGCGCAGCATGTGGGCGAGGCCGACTATCCGGGCGACATGGTGACGTCGGACAACTGGCCGGGCGTCGCGCCGGGCAAGCTGGGGCCGATCAACGCGCTGGCCCCGATCCATCAGGCCGATCCGATGGGCTTCACCAAGTCGGGCGCGACGGTGCCGATCCTTTGGCTGAGGGGCGCGGACGATCAGGTGGTCGCGGACGGGTCGCTCTTCGATCTCGGCACGCTGGGCAGCGTCGGCGCGGTGCCGGGCTGGCCGGGGGCCGAAGTGTTCCCGCCGCAGCCGATGATCGCGCAGACCGAGGCGGCGCTCGCGGCCTATGAGGCGGGCGGCGGTCGGGTGGAGCGTGTCGTGCTCGCGGATTGCGGGCATTCGCCCTATCTCGAACAGCCCGCGGCCTTCGATGCGGCGTTCCACGACTTCCTCGCCAGCATGTGACGCAGGCGGCGTGCACAGCCGCTCTGCGGCGGCGCGGCGATCCGCCTCTTTTCCTGCTGGGTCCAAAAGGCTAGGTTTGAATCAAACGCGAACAGGACCAACATGACCCGGCCCAAGATCGGCATCATCGGCAACCAAGGCCTTTTGAACGAGAGCTTCCCCATTCACCTTGGGGGGATCATGAATTCGACGGCGGTGGCCGAGGTTTCGGGGGGCATACCGCTCCTCATTCCGGCCGATCCGGCGCTGGTCAGCGTCGAGGAATTGCTGGAGACCTTCGACGGCTTTCTGCTGACCGGCGGGCGTCCGAACGTGCACCCGGAGGAATACGGCGAGGAGGAGACCGCCGCGCATGGTGCGTTCGACCGCAACCGCGATGCGATCACCCTGCCGCTCGTGCGGGCCTGCGTGGAGGCGGGGCAGCCGTTTCTGGGTGTCTGTCGCGGGTTTCAGGAGGTCAACGTGGCCATGGGCGGCTCGCTCTACCCGGAGATCCGCGATCTTCCGGGCCGGATGAACCACCGGATGCCCCCGGACGGCACGCTGGAAGAGAAGTTCGCGATCCGCCATGCCGTCACCTTCACCGAGGGCGGTGTGTTTCATCAGCTGATGGGTGCGGCGAAGGTCATGACGAACACGCTGCACGGGCAGGGCATCAAGACGCCCGGCGCGCGTGTGGTGATCGACGGCCATGCCGACGACGGCACGCCGGAGGCGATCTACATCAAGGATGCGCCCGGCTTCACGCTCGCCGTGCAATGGCACCCGGAATACAACGCGGCCAACGATCCGGTCTCGCGCCCGCTGTTCGAAGCGTTCGGTGTGGCCGCGCGTGCATGGGCGGATGGCAAGCGGCCGCAGCCGGTGCTGAAAGCGGTCTGACGCGGGACCGGGGCTTTTCGTTTCGTGATCTTGATCCGGCATACGCACGCGCTGCGGCGTGCTGGTTGCCGGTCCTGACGGCGGGCGGTTTGCCTAGGCCGCCAGAAGCCGCGCCTCGAAGCGTTTGAGCACGCGGCGCGCGGTCTTGCCGTAAACGCCCGGATCGGCGCGCAGGTCGGGGAAGAGGGTCAGAAGCTCCTCGCGCGCCTCGGCGGCGAGGGCGTCCAGACCCAGCGCGCCGGGGTGGAAGCTTTCGGACGGGGCGCCGTTGCCCCAGAGCACCTCGTGCCTGTCCAGCATGATGTGGAAATAGGTGACCGTGGGCACCTCGACCTGCCGGATCAGGCGCTGGTCGACAAGGTGTTTGGCGGGAACCATGACTTCCGGCGTGTCGAAATAGAGGTTCGCGCGGCTGCCGGAATACACCATGCGATGCTGGGGGGAGACCATCAGGGGCGCGACGTTGCCGAAGGCGCCGCGTTCGAAGCGGATCGGGGCGAAGGTGCCGGTGCCGGGCACCGTGCGGCGCCCGATCCAGCGGATCGGCTGCGGGCCGCGATCGCGGGTCAGGACCAGATCGCCGGGTCTGAGGTGTTCGACCGGGCAGGGGCCGGAGGGCGTGTCGATGGCGGTGCCGCCGGTGAAGCAGATGATGAGGTTCTCGATGTTCGAGAATGTCACCGTCGTGCCGTCGGACAGCGTGGCCGAGCCGCTTTCCGCATCGGTGTAGCTGATCGTGCCCCAGTCGATCAGCCCGGCGAAATTGAGCGTATCGCCGCCGGTTTCCCCGTCTTCGCTGCCGATGATGTCGATGACCGCGCCCGGTCCGCCCAACGCGTTGGCGGCGTCCAGCCAGATCATGTCGTCGCCCGCGCCGCCCGTGACCGTATCGCCCGCACCGGCCCAGATCGTGTCGTCGCCCGCGCCGCCGAAAAGGGTGTCCGACCCTTCGTCGCCCCAGATCACGTCGTCGCCCGCTTCGCCGTGGATCGTGTCGTCGCCGAGCCCCCCGAAGATGTTGTCGGCGGCGCCGGAGGCGGGGATCGTGTCGAAGCTCACGTCGGTGATGTTGATGCCGTGCGTGCCGGTCAGGGCGTTGACGTAGATGACCTCGAACCACGCCACCGGCCCGTCGATCTCGACCAGCACCGAGCCTTGGGCGTCCTGCGGATTGTCGAGCGTGCCGCCTGCGGTGACGGTGTTGCCGGAAACGCTGTCGTTGCCCGCCGCCGTCAGGGTCACGGCGACCGGATCGCCGTTTTCGTCATAGGCGTTCACGGTCAGCACGTCGATGTGGTTGCCCGCGTAGCTGTCGATGTCGTTCAGGCGGAAGGCGACGTTCTGCACCTCGTCCGACATGCCGGAGCCGGGGACGGCGGCGAAGTCGATGGTGACGGTTCCCGTGGGTCCGTCGCCATTGCCGTAGACATAGGCCGATGAATTGGGGGCGAAGGGTTCGCCCCCCGCCACGTAGTTCGTTTCGGCGGTCGCGACTTCGAACACGGCGTTGTTGCCATCGGCCGAGAACGAGACGTTCACGTCCATGGTGCCGGTGGTCTGGGTGAAGCCGCCCGCGATGCTGGCGCCATCCGCGCCTTGTGCGGACCAGTTCAGGTCTTCCGTGACGCCGGTGGGGCCGTTGTCGCCATAGATCGTGTCGTCGCCATCTTCACCGAAGATGTTGTCGGTCCCGTCACCGCCGTAGATCGTGTCGTCGCCGTCGCCCGCGAAGATGTTGTCGTCGCCGTCGAAGCCGTAGATCAGGTCTTCGTTGCCCGCAGGCCCGGTGCCGTCGCCGTCGTCGATCAGGTCGCCGTCCGGGTCGCCGTAATAGGCGGCGTCGATCGTATCGGCACCCGACGTGCCCTCGACCACACCGTCGCCAAAGACGGGCTGGCCGTTCACGAAGAAAAAGTCGGTGGTGCCGTTCGGGTCGTTGGTGCCGAAGTCGTAGGTTTCATAGTTCGACATCGTGGTGGCATTGCCGGAGCCGGGGAGGATAAAGTCGTTCGCCCCCCCATCCGTGATGCCCGCCTGGGCGACCTGACTGTAGCCGGTCGTCCACTGGATGTCTTCGTAGATGAATTCGACCGTGAAATCGCCGCCGCCGATGTCGGTCAGCACGATCTGGAACGAGTTCGCGCCGGACCCGTTGTAGGGCGCGACCCCGTCCCACGTGATCGTCACGGTGCCTGCGGCGGCGTCGAGATCCCAGTAAATCTCGCCGCCCGAGTTGATGTTCACGTCGCCCCAGAAGGGCGCTATCATGCGTGACGAGGTGCCCGCGAGGTTCGAGGTCTGATAGGCGGTGTTGGCGGCCCCGAAGGTGATGTTGCCGTTCGAGTTGACGTAAAGCCCGGAATAGGTGGTTCCGAAAAAGTCGATGCCGTCGCCGAAGACGGACGAGGTATCGACGTAGACCGACCCATCGTCGTTGTTGCCCGTGGTCTTGGAGGTGGAGGAAAAGACGTTCTCGCCGTAGCCCGCTGGCCCGCCGAGGCCTGAATTCATCGTGGCCATGATCGCGCCTCACACCCGGGGCGGGGCGAGGCGAAGGGTCGGAAGTAGGGGAGGCCGGCAAAACCCGCCAGCGAATACCTGCAACGAACAATGGCTGACCAATACGCCATCACACCTGAACCACTCTGCCTCGATGCCGCCGGTTATGATCCGGTCGTGCTGAAGTGATTTGTAACGAACTGGTTCATTCATTCCGATGATTGACGTAGCGTCAATCTTTTCGGGCAGGTAAGGAATTCCGCCATGAGGCGGAATTCCGTGCGTTTATGCAACAGGGCGCAGTCTCATTTGCGCGCCTTAGGCGTAGAAGTCGACCTCGTGCCGGAAGGGCATCTTGCGCAGGCGCGTGCCGTTCAGGTCGAAGATCGCATTCGCGAGGGCGGGGGCCGCCGGGGGCGTGCCGGGTTCGCCGACGCCACCGACCGCACCGCCCAAGGCAAGGGCCTTGACCTCGAATTCCGGCGTCGCGTTCATGCGAAGCGCGTCGTGATCCCAGAAGTTGCCTTCGACGACCATGCCGTCTTCGAATGTGATCTCGTCATGGATCGCGGCGGACAGACCATAGATCGCGCCCGAGATAAGCTGCGCCTCGACGTTGCCGGGGTCGATGATCTTGCCCAGATCGGCGGCGATCCAGACCTTGTCGATCTTGACCGCGCCGTCCATGTCGGACACCTCGACGATCTCGGCCACGGGCGTCCCGAAGGAATAGGTGACGGCGATGCCGCGCCCTTTGCCCGTAGGTGTTTTGCCCGTCCAGTTCGCCATTTCGGCCACGGTCTTGACGACCTCGACCGTCTCGGCGTCCACGCCCTCCATATGCGCAAGGCGGAAAGCCACCGGATCGACGCCCGCCTTGTGGGCCAGTTCGTCGATGAAGCTTTCCATGAAGAACGCGTTCTGCGAATTGCCGACCGAGCGCCAGAAGCCGACGCGCGGGGACCGCTCGGGCACGTAGCCCCGGATCAGCACGTTGTCGAAGCCATAGGGCTGTTCGGCCACGCCTTCGGTCACCATCGGGTCGGCCATCGGGCGGTCGATCCCCATGAACGCCTTCATCGTCGCGCGCATGACGGACCCGGCGGCGAGGTCGGCCTTGAACATCTCGACCTTGTCGCCGTTCAGGCGTGCCCGCATCCGGCCGATCGCGCCGGGGCGGTAGAAGTCGTGCCGCATGTCCTCTTCGCGCGACCACGTGACGTTGACCGGGGTGCCGGGCATCTCTTTCGCGACCTTCGCGGCGTAGATGGCGAAGTCGTTGAAGCCGCGGCGGCCGAAGCTGCCGCCCATGATCGTGGTGTGGACCGTGACCTGATCCTGTTTCAGCCCCACGGCCTTGGCCGTCTGCTGCTGGGTGATGATCGGGCCCTGAATGCCCGCCCAGAGTTCCAGCGCGTCGCCGGTGAACAGCGCGGTGGCGTTCATCGGCTCCATCGGCGCGTGGGACAGGAAGGGCGCGCGATACTCGGCCACCACATCGTCGTCGGACTCGGTGATTTCGCCGTGATCGTGCGGGGTCGAGTTCACCTCGCCGTCGAAGGCGGCTTCGAGGTCTGCGAAAACCTCGTCCGTGGTCGCGCCATAGGGCGCTTCGCCCCATTCAAACGTGATCGCTTCGGCGGCCTGCATGGCGAGCCAAGTGTTGTTGGCAACCACCGCGACGCCGTCGCCAAGGTCGATGATCTTCTCGATCCCCGGCATCCCTTCGGCCACGCTCGCGTCGAACGAGATCATTTCGCCTTCGATCCGGGGCGTCATCTTGACGGTCGCGAACTTCATCCCTTCGGCCCGCGTGTCGATGGCGAAGGGCGCGGTGCCCGTCGCTTTGGCCGGCTGGTCCAGGCGTGGGAGCGCCTTGCCCACCAGCTTGAAATCCTTGGGGTCTTTCAGCGGCGGATTGTCCGGCGGCGTGATGGCGGCGGCGGCTTCGGCAAGCTCCGCGTAAGGAAGGGTGGTGCCGTCGGTCGCCACGATGGCCCCGTTTTCGGCGCGCAGCTGATCGCGGCCCACGCCCAGTTTCTCGGCGGCGGCGGAAATCAGCATCTCGCGCGCGGCGGCCCCTGCGATCCGGTTCTTTTCCCACGCGTCCACGGCACTCATCGAGCCGCCGGTGATCTGCATCCCCATCATGCGGGGCATCGCCTCCATCACCGTGTTCACCAGCTTGCCCGGCGGTTCGCTGTCATAGCTGCGCGGCAGGATGAACTTGGAGTTGGCATAGGCCTTGGCGGGGGGCCCATGTTCGACGCGCACCATGCTCATCGGCACTTCCAGTTCCTCGGCCACCAGCGCGGCGAGCGAGGTCTGGACGCCTTGCCCCATCTCGGCACGCGGCACGATGACCGTCACGCCGTCCTTGTCGATGATGACATAGGAGTTAAGCGACGCGCCCTCGGACGGGTCGAGCGGATTTTCGGGGTCGCGCGTGATCGCATAGGCGCCGACGGCCACGCCGCCGGTCACGGCAACGGCGCCGACGAGGAAGACGCGGCGGGTGATTTTTCCGAGACGGGACATATCAGGCCTCCTGCATCGCTTTGGCCGCATCATGGATCGCGGCGCGGATTTTCGGATAGGTGCCGCAGCGGCAGAGGTTGCCCTGCATGGCGTCGTCGATGTCCTGATCGGTCGGGTTCGGAATGTCGGCGAGCAGGGCGGCGGCCTGCATGATCTGTCCGGACTGGCAATAGCCGCATTGCGCGACGTTGTTGTCGACCCAGGCCTGCTGAATGGCGGCCAGATTATCCGGCGTGCCGACGCCCTCGATCGTGGTCACCTCGCCCTCGACCGCTTCGAGCGGCAGCTGGCAGGACCGCTGGGCGATGCCGTCGACCTGAACCGTGCAGGCCCCGCAGGCCGCGACACCGCAGCCGAACTTGGTGCCCGTCAGGCCCAGTTCGTCGCGCAAGACCCACAGAAGCGGCACCTCGCCCGGCAGGTCGACGTCGTGCGACGTTCCGTTGACGGTGATCTTGTAACTCATGGCTGGTCTCTCCCGTGACTGGCTGTTCGCGCGCCATTGCTTCTGACAAAATGCACGAAAAATGTCAGCGCGTCAATTGACAGATTTTGTCCAAAGTGTCAGAAGGCTCTCATGCAGGTTGATACGGGACGAATTGGGCAGTCGGATGACAAACAGCAGGTGATCCTCACCGCTGCGATGGCGGCGTTCGCCCAATACGGCTTTCGCCGGGTGTCGATGGACGAGATCGCCAAGCGGGCGGGCATGTCGCGCGCGGCGCTCTATCTGCATTTCCGCAACAAGGAAGACATCTTCGCCACGGGTGTCGAGCTTTACTTCGAACAGGTCGCGGGCGCGATGGCGGACGTTCTGCACGGCGCGGGCGATCCGGTCGAAGCGCTTAGGGGCGCATTCGCGGCCAAGGTCGCGCCGCCTTACGACATGCTGATGGATTCACCGCATGGCGAGGAACTTATCGACCTCAAGACCACCGCCGCCGCCGGCGTAGTGGCCGAGGGCGACGCAAAGCTGATCGCGGTGATTTCGGACTGGCTCGCACGGGCGCAGGCGGCGGGCAGGGTGACGCTCGAGGATTATGGAACGCCGGAGGATGCCGCCCGCACGATCCTGAACGCGCTTCACGGCGTCGTCATGGCCGCGCGCAGCTATGCCGTGCTGCGCGCCGACCTCGACCGCCTCGCGCGGCTCATCGGACGGTCGCTGCGGTCCTGACCGCTACATCTGACCGCCGGCGATCTCGATGGTCTGGCCGTTCACGCTTTCCGATCCCGCGCCGACCAGCCACATCGCGGCCGCCGCGACCTCTTCGGGCTGGATCAGGCGTTTGTGGCGGTTGAGATCGCGCATCATGGCCAGCGCCGCCTCGCGGTCGCCGCCGATCTTTTCCGAGATCGCATCCACGTTGCGGGTGACGATGGCGGTATCGACATAGGCCGGGCAAATCGCGTTGAACGTAAGCCCCGATCCCATGAAATCTTCCGAGAACGACCGGATCAGGCCAATGACCCCGTGTTTCGAGGCGGAATAGGCGCCCGCGCCCTTCAGCCCCTTGAGCCCCGCGATGGACGAGATCGCGACGACACGGCCCCAATCCTCGCGCTCCATGTCTGGCACCACTTCGCGCAGCGTGTAGAACACCCCGTCGAGGTTCACCGACATCACCTTGCGCCACATCTCGGTCGAGGTCTTGGTAAGCTTGCGCCCCTCGGCGATCCCCGCGTTCGCGACGCAGATGGTGATCGGCCCACGCGCCTCGCGCGCCTTGGCGACCGCCGATTTGACGTCGGCCTCGTCCGACACGTCCATCACGCCCGGATGCAGGTTCGGATGCGCCTTGGCCGCGTCCTCCAGAACCTCGATCCGGCGTCCGGTGATGGTCACGTCGGCCCCGGCGCCCGCCAGCGATGTCGCGATGGCCAGACCGATGCCCGTGCCGCCGCCCGTCACAAGCGCATGTTTTCCCGTCAGTTCGTTCATGGTTCCTCCCGCGTTTGTGGTTACGCTACGCCTGTGACGCTGCGGCGCAATCGCTACGTTACGGAAATGCTGCACCTGCGAGGGGTTGCGTCGGCAAGATTGTTCCTCAATAAACGGTGGCTGATGAAATTATGTTGCGCGAGAGATTCTGCTGCTCAAGTGGCTCGACATACCGCCCTTCTGGCTGATCGTGGCGATCGCCGCGTCGTTCGGGCTGGACCGGCTGGTTCCCGGCGGCACGTTCGGGCCGGGCTGGGTGCGCTATCTGGGCGATGCCCTTGTCGTGGTCGGCCTGGGGCTGATGGCCTTGGCGCTCGTGGAGTTTCTGCGCGGGCGAACGAGCTTCGTTCCGCGCCGCGTGCCCTCGGCCTTTCTGCGATCCGGCATCTACCGCGTGACGCGCAACCCGATCTACCTCGGCGACGCGCTGGTGCTGGCAGGCGTGATCCTGCATCTCGACGTGCCGCTCGCGCTGATCCTCGTCCCGATCTTCGCCGCCTTCATCGCGCACAGGTTCATCCGGGGCGAGGAGCGGGGCCTGATCGAAGCCTTTGGCGACGAGGCGCGGGACTGGATGGACCGCGTGGGCCGATGGTTGTGACGCAGGGGCAAGCACGCTAGGAGAACATAAAGTCGCAAACCCTACGGTTTCGGTCGCAATCCGGAATCGTAGCGTATAGGAAATTTTCTTGAGACTGCGGGGGAAACACCCGCGGCGTGAGTGGGAGAAGGAAAGTACCGTGAAGATAGGGGTTCCAAAGGAAACCATCGCGGGGGAAAACCGCGTTGCCATGACGCCGGAATCGGCGGGCATGTTGCAGAAGCTGGGGTATGACTGCCTCATCGAAACCAAGGCCGGCGAAAAAGCCGGGTTCAACGATGCGGATTACGAAGCCGCGGGCGTGAAGGTGGTCAAGACCGCCGCGAGCCTGTGGAAAGAGGCCGACATCATCGCCAAGGTGCGTATTCCGACCGATACGGAACTCAAGCGCCTGACCAAGGACAAGACGCTCATCACCTTCTTCAACCCCGGTGGGAACGAAGAGGGGCTGGAGCTGGCCAAGTCCAAGGGCGCGACCGTCATCGCGATGGAAATGGTGCCGCGCATCAGCCGCGCGCAGAAGATGGACGCACTGTCGTCGATGGCCAACATCGCGGGCTACCGTGCCGTGATCGAAGCGGGCAACAACTTCGGTCGGTTCTTCACCGGTCAGGTGACGGCGGCGGGCAAGGTGCCCCCGGCGAAAGTGCTCGTCATCGGTGCCGGCGTGGCCGGGCTTGCCGCGATCGGCACCTCGACCTCGCTGGGTGCGCAGACCTTCGCCTTCGACGTGCGGCCCGAAGTGGCCGAGCAGGTCGAGTCGATGGGTGCCGAGTTCGTTTATCTCGACTTCGAGGAAGAGCAGGCCGACGGCGCCGCGACAGGTGGCTACGCCGCCGTATCGTCGCCGGAGTTCCGCGAGGCCCAGCTTGCCAAGTTCCGCGAACTGGCCCCCGACATGGATATCGTCATCACGACGGCGCTCATCCCGAACCGGGAAGCGCCGAAGCTGTGGCTGAAGGACATGATCGACTCGATGAAGCCGGGTTCGGTCATCGTCGACCTCGCCGCCGAAAAGGGCGGGAACGCCGAAGGCACGGTGATGGACGAGAAGGTGGTGACGCCCAACGGCGTGACGATCATCGGCTACACCGATTTCCCGAGCCGCATGGCGACCCAGTCGTCCACGCTCTACGCCAACAACATCCGGCACATGATGACCGATCTGACGCCCGACAAGGACGGCAAGATCAACGTCAACATGGAGGACGACGTCATCCGCGGGTCCACCGTGACCCATGCGGGCGAGATCACATTCCCGCCGCCGCCGCCGAAAGTGCAGGCCATCGCGGCCCAGAAAAAGGCGCCGCCGCCCAAGGAACTGACGGCGGAAGAGAAGCGGGCGCAGGAAATCGCGGCCTTCAAGCAGCAGACCAAGACGCAGGCGACCCTTCTGGTCGTGGGCGGTGGCCTGATCCTGCTTGCCGGTCTCTTCGCGCCCGCCAGCTTCATGCAGCACTTCATCGTGTTCGTGCTGTCGGTCTTCGTCGGCTTCCAGGTCATCTGGAACGTGTCGCACTCGCTGCACACGCCGCTGATGGCCGTCACCAACGCCATTTCGTCGATCATCATCCTCGGTGCGCTCATGCAGATCGGATCGGGGAGCTTCCTCGTGATCCTGCTGGCGGCCGTGTCGGTCTTCATGGCCGGGATCAACATCTTCGGCGGCTTCCTCGTCACCCGGCGCATGCTCGCCATGTTCCAGAAATCGTAAGGGGGAGACGGACTTATGGAATTCGGATTCACCACCGCGGCCTACGTGGTCGCAGCCGTCCTCTTCATCCTGTCGCTGGGCGGGCTTTCGGGCCAGGAAAGCGCCAAACGGGCTGTCTGGTACGGCATCGTCGGCATGGCGCTGGCGGTTTTCGCAACGCTGATCGGGCCGGGCACCGGCCTGTGGCTTCTGTCGGTCGTGCTCGTCGCGGCGGGCGGGATCATCGGCTTCTACGTCGCCAAGCGCGTCCAGATGACCGAGATGCCGCAACTCGTGGCGGCCATGCACTCGCTCGTCGGTCTGGCAGCCGTGTTCGTGGGCTACAACGCGCATCTCGAAATGGGCCGCGTGGCCGAGATCATGGCGTCGGCCCCCACCTCGCTCAACGCGCAAGGCATGTCCGTCTGGCTGCATGAGCAGGGGCTGGGCACGTTCGGGGAACTGATCGCCAAGAAAAGCCAGGCCGAGCTGAACATCCTCAAGGTTGAGCTGTTCCTTGGGATCTTCATCGGGGCCGTGACCTTCACCGGCTCGGTGATCGCCTATGGCAAACTTGCGGGCAAAGTGACCTCGGCGGCCAAGAAGCTGCCCGGCGGCCACGTTCTGAACGCGGGCGCCGCGATCATCTCGCTCATCGCGCTGATCTGGTACGTGGGCTCGGGCGCATTCCTGCCGCTCGCGATCATGACCGTCATGGCGCTTTTCATCGGCTACCACCTCATCATGGGGATCGGCGGCGCGGACATGCCCGTCGTGGTCTCGATGCTCAACTCGTATTCGGGCTGGGCGGCGGCGGCCATCGGCTTCTCGCTGGGCAACGACCTCCTGATCGTGGTCGGCGCACTCGTGGGCTCGTCCGGTGCGATCCTGTCCTACATCATGTGTAAGGCGATGAACCGGTCCTTCGTCTCGGTCATTCTGGGCGGCTTCGGCGGCCCGGCGGGCGAGCAGATGGAGATCGAAGGCGAGCAGAAGCCGATCGATGCCGAAGGTGTCGCGCAGGCGCTCAAGGATGCCGACAGCATCGTGATCGTGCCGGGCTACGGCATGGCCGTGGCGCAGGCGCAGAACGCGGTCAGCGACCTGACCAAGAAGCTGCGCGGGCAGGGGAAAGAGGTGCGTTTCGCCATCCACCCGGTCGCCGGGCGTCTTCCGGGCCACATGAACGTGCTGCTGGCCGAGGCCAAGGTGCCTTACGACATCGTGCTCGAGATGGAAGAGATCAACGACGACTTCCCCTCGACCGACGTGGTCATCGTCATCGGCTCGAACGACATCGTGAACCCGGCGGCGCAGGAAGATCCGAACTCGCCCATCGCCGGGATGCCGGTGCTGGAGGTCTGGAAGGCCAAGGACGTGTTCGTGTCGAAGCGCGGGCAGGGCACCGGCTATTCGGGCATCGAGAACCCGCTGTTCTACAAGGACAACACGCGGATGTTCTACGGCGACGCCAAGGATTCGGTCACCAGCCTCTTGTCGCTGCTCGACTGATCCTTTCGCAAGACAAGGAAAAGGCCCCGCGATCTGCGGGGCCATTTTCGTTTCGGGGCCGGGCGGTTCAGTCCAGTTCGCTGGCGCCGTCCGCCTCGTCCTCCTGCCCGAATGTTTCGAGTGAGAAATCGTTGTCGGCGATTTCGACCATCGTGTCGTCAACCGCGTCGGCGAGTCCGGTGACGCTTTGGTCGAAGGCGAAGATCACCCCGGTCGCAAGGCCGAATACGGCGGCGGTGAGAACAAGCCAGTCAACGGTGACAGCACCTGCATCGCTGCCGAAAAAAGTTTTCAAACGCATCGGTTTTCAATCCAGTCATAATGTGTCGTCCGAAATAAAAGTTATGTGGTCAATGCGGTCGCGTCGTGGCCCGAACCGGCGCGATGAAAGGTTCTTTTGGGACCGCCGCGTCACAGCTGTTACCAGATGATTGACGCGGGGGCCGGTCTGCGGCGCGGGCGGCCCGATCCGTCCGCCTGCGCCTGTCGGGCATCAGTCGTTCCACCCGTTGTGGTTGCCGTTGTTCCCGTTGTTCCCGTTATTGCCGTTGTTTCCCGAATTCCCGTTGTTTCCGGAATTGCCGTTCGAACCGGAATCGCTCATCCCGTTGGACCCCGATCCCCAGTCGTCACGCCCGTTCGGGTTTTCGCCGGCATTCCCGACATCCTTGTCGTTGCCCGGGTTGCCCGTGCCACCGTCGTTGCCGCTGTCGCTTCCGCTGTCGGAGCCTCCGGTTTCGTTTGACGCCGTGTCCTCGGTCCCGGTCACGTCATCGTCGGACGGGTCGTCGTCGTTTCCGGTCTGGTCGGGTGCGGCGGTCGTGGCGATGCCGGTGATTTCTTCGAGCGACAGGTTGGTCGCCGCGATTTCCTCCAGCGCGCCCGAGATGCCGTCGGCGGCGCGGATCACGCCATGCGACACGTCGCCGACGACGGTATAGGCCATCAGCATGGAGCCCCCCCAGAACACCACGAAATCGACCGTGATGGCGCCGGTTTCGTCTTTGAGGAAGTTCGATATCGCGGATTTGAGCAGCATTCTAAACGTCTCGATCTGATGAACTGGTATCGTCGGGCAGAAGACGACTTGGGGTAGGGATTACCCCCGGTTTCGGGCCGGAATAGGGTGCGATCACGCTGGGATTGGGCCATTTCTCGGCGATTGGTGACGAAAAAAGGGCAGGATAACCCGTCCATGGCATCCTTGGGATCGGACGGGTCGAACGCGGCACCAATGTGGCCGGCGACCTGTGCCAAAGGATAGGGTCGGCGTCCCGGCCTAGCGCGCGTCGCGCCACGTGCCGGGTGCGATTCCCTCTACCGACCAGTCGCCCACGCGCCAACGCACGAGCCTGAGGGTGGGAAAACCCACGGCGGCGGTCATGCGCCGGACCTGCCGGTTGCGCCCCTCGGTGATGGTGAGCTCGATCCAGCGATCCGGCACGCTTTTTCGATAGCGGACGGGCGGATCGCGCTCCCACAGGTCCGGCGGGTCGATCAGATGCACCTCGGCGGGGCGGGTGAGACCGTCTTTCAACGTCACACCCTTGCGCAACGGGTCGAGGTCGGCGTCGGTCGGTGCCCCTTCGACCTGCGCGAGATAGGTTTTCGGGGTGCGCGACTTGGGCGACGAAATGCGCGCCTGCAACCGTCCGTCATCGGTCAGAAGCAAAAGCCCCTCGCTGTCGCGGTCAAGCCGTCCTGCCGGGTAAACCTTTGGCACATCAATGTAATCCGACAGCGTCGCGCGCGGAGAGGGGGACTTGGTGTCGGTGAATTGCGACAGCACGTCGAAGGGTTTGTTGAACAGGATCAATCTCGCCATGTGTTCCGCATAAGCGGGTTTTCAAAAAATTTCACCCACGGATTCAAAAACTCTTGCAACGACTCAACACATGCCCCAAATGCGCAATTCAAGACGCCAACGCACGCGCCTCTGGCCACGACCGGCAGACCATATGAGCGACCCCCCGCCAAAAGGGGCTGCGAGGATGGATCGGCACGCGTTTATGCAGCGACGGTAACGTCTCCACTTGGAACCTTGGGGTACTGCACCCCTGTCTACTGGAGATAGACATGACCTACGTTGCACAGGGCGATTTCGCCCCGATCACCCGTCTCGAAACCGCTGTTCAGTCGATGTCCGTGGACCGTCCGACGCTCGTCCTCGACGTCGACCGCGTGGAGTACCAGTTCCACCAGCTCGCCCAGGGCCTCGGCCGCGCCAACATCCACTACGCGGTGAAGGCGAACCCGACCCGCGAGATCATCGAGCGCCTCGTGAACATCGGCTCGCATTTCGACGCCGCCTCGCGCGCCGAGATCGAGCTGTGCCTGTCGCAGGGTGCGGACCCGGCGGATATCTCCTTCGGCAACACCGTCAAGAAGGTCGGCGACATCGCCTTCGCCTGGCACGCCGGTGTGACCCTCTTCGCCGCAGATGCGGAAGAAGAGCTCGAAAAGATCGCCGAGCACGCGCCGGGCGCCGAAGTCTACATCCGCATGATCGTCGAGAACTCCCAGGCCGACTGGCCGCTCTCGCGCAAATTCGGCTGCCGTGGCGAGAAGGCGATCGACCTCATGGCCTATGCGGTCGAACTGGGCCTCAAGCCCGTCGGTCTGTCGTTCCACGTCGGCTCGCAGACCAAACGCGCCGAGATGTGGACCGGCGTGCTCGACGCCGTGGCCGAGATCTGGCACCGCGCCGTGGCCGAGGGCTATGACCTCGACCTTCTCAACATCGGCGGCGGCTTCCCGGCCTTCTACGGCGAAGCGATCGATGCGCCCGCCGCTTACGCTGCCCGCGTGATGGACCTCGTCACCGCGCGTTTCGGCGACGTGCCGCGCGTCATGGCAGAGCCGGGCCGGGGCCTCGTCGCCGAATGCGGCGCGATCATCGCGGAAGTGCTGCTCGTGTCCAAGAAGTCGGACGACGACATGCATCGCTGGGTCTACCTCGACATCGGTCGTTTCTCTGGCCTTGCCGAGACCGAGGGCGAAGCGATCCGCTACCAGATCGCGACGCCGCGTGACGGTGGCGAGATGGGTCCCTGCATCCTCGCCGGTCCGTCCTGCGACAGCGCCGACGTGCTCTACGAGAAGCGCCCGATCATGCTGCCGCTCGCGCTCAAGTCGGGCGACCGGGCGATCATCCGCAACGCGGGTGCCTATACCTCGTCCTACTCCTCGGTCGGGTTCAACGGCTTCCCGCCGCTGGACGTCGTCGTTCTCTGAACCCTCGTGACGCGTAGGGGGCGCTTTGCCCCCCGCGCGACAATCGACCACTGTTTCGGTGACCTGACTTCGCGTAACCTCGCCTGACGAAACGCGACGAACGGGACCGGAACCATGGCCACCATCGAAGACCATCCGCTGCGCTACGCGCTGGCGAACGAGTTGCACGCGCGCCCGTTCCCGTCGCTGGAAGCGCCTTGCTTCGCCGTCTACCTCGCCATCAAGCGGTCCGAGAACGCGGCGGGGCGGGACCGGGCGGCGGATGTGGCGCACCTGACCGACCTGCTCGACCGCTACGGCACGGCGCATCCCAAGCCGGGGGCCAACCATTTCTTCGGCGACCTCGGGAAATACCGGCTGAAGTGGGAGAGCCATACGGAGTTCGTGACCTACACGATCTTCGGGGACGGCAATTCCGACACGCCCTTCGACGGCAAGAACTTCGGCGTCTTTCCCCCGGACTGGCTGGAAAACGCGCCGGGGGTGCGCATGACCTCGGCCCTGATCCGGGTGGAGCGGATGCCGACGGATGCGGATATCCGGGCGAAGATCGACAAGTGGTTCGTGCCCGAGAGCATGGCGGCGACCCACGTGCTCGACCGCGCCGGGATCATGGCCGGGGATTTCCGGATCGACGAGGCGGGACACGCGCGGTTCGCGTTCTTCGCAGGCGAGTCCTGTTCCCCGCGCCGCATCGGGCGGGTGGTGCAGCGGATCTGCGAGATCGAGACATACAAGCAGATGTCGATGCTGGGACTGGCCCGGGCCCGCGCGATCCAGGGGCGGCTGGGCGAGATGGGCGACGAGCTGTCGGGCCTCGTGGCCGACATGGGGAGCGAGACGATGGCCTCGGAGACCCGGTTGCAGAAGCTTCTGGGCATCTCGGCCGATCTGGAACGTCTGAACGCCGAAACCTCGTTCCGGTTCGGGGCGACGGCGGCCTATGAGGCCATCGTGAACCAGCGGATCGAGGTCTTGCGCGAGGAACGCTGGGACGGGCGGCAGACCTTTCGCGAATTCATGACCCGCCGCTACGATCCGGCGATGCGCACCGTGAAGGCGGTCGAGAGGCAGTTGCACGACATGGCCGAACGCGCGATCCGCGCCGGTGACCTGCTGCGCACCAAGGTCGATGTGGAACGCTCGGCCGAGAACAAGGCGCTGCTGGAATCGATGGATCGGCGGGCCGACTTGCAGCTACGGCTGCAAGAGACGGTCGAAGGGCTGTCGGTGGTGGCGATCAGCTATTACGCGGTCAGCCTTTTGGGCTATCTGACCGCCCCCGTCGCCAGTGCGCTGCACGTGGACAAGGTGTGGTGGACCGCCGGGCTGGTCATCCCCGTCGTGCTGCTGGTCTGGCTTGCGGGCCGGACGGTGCGAAAACGGCTGATCCCGCACTAGGATCAGCCGCTCGGCAGCGTCATTCGGCGGGCACGGCCAGACCGCGCGGGGCGGCCTCTCCCAGCGCGCGGGAGGCGACGAGGGCGCCGCCCGCGATGGCCACGAGGGCGAGGATCGCGGCGAGCGACAGGGTCGGCACGCCCGACAGGCCCGCACCTACGGTGCAGCCGCCCGCCAGCACGCCCCCGATCCCCATCAGCGCCGCGCCGGACGCGTAACGCCCGGTTTCGCGGGGGGAGGTGAAGCTCTGCCATTTGAAGCTGCGGAACACGAGCGACGCGAGCAGGGCACCGCCAAGGACGCCACCGATCAGCGCCGTGCCGAAACCCGCCGGGATCGAGGTCGAGGCGATGGTGAAGAACAGCGCCTCGGTCGCGGGCGAGGTGAACGACAGGCTTTCCATCGCGATCGGGTCGAAATCGTCATAGAGCACGTATCCCGTGCCCACCCAGGCAAGCGGAACGAGCAGACCCAGAAGCGTGGCCAGTAAAAGGGTGCCGGGGCGGTTGCCGGACCGCAGGGCCCCGGCCAGCGCGGCCACGGCGATCACGGCGGACCACAACAGCGCACCGCCGGGCAGGGCGGCAAGGCTGACCGCGTCGCCCAAGGGCAGGGTGACGGCACCCAGCGACGTGCGGATCGGGGCCAGAACGCCCTTCAGCGTGGCATGGGCCACGACCGCGAAGACGAGGATCACGAACAGCGCGCGCAGGTTGCCGGTGCCCCCCAGCACGGTCAGGCGCGATGCGCAGCCACGGGCCAGCACCATGCCCGCCCCGAACAGGGCACCCCCTATGAGGATGGCGAGGATCGGCAGATCGCCCGTCATGAAGCGGTGATCGTCGAACGCGATCAGCCCGGCGGCCACGGCGGCCTGCGTGCCGATCAGCGCACTCGCCAGCGCCATGAACCAGACACCGGCGGCGGCGCGGCGATCCTGCCCCACGACGGCCCGTCGGAAGCAGAACTTCGTGCGCTCGGCCAGCACGCCGAACAAAACCCCGACAAGGGCACCGAACATAACGGCGACCTGCGGTGCGGTGAGCGTTTCAAACCCAAGGCTTTCGAACATCGCGCTTCCCCCGATCTGGAATGATTGTTCCCTTTGGCCGGAGAAAATGCGCCGATCAAGGAAAAAACCGGCCCGGATCGTCGGTCTGAAAGAACGCTGTTCCGACCGGCGATTGCGGGGAAAACAGCTGCCCGCGCCGTTGCCGCCCCGTCAAAACAATGTCGCCGCACCCGGGGGCGCGGCGACACGTTTGGTCTTATTTGAATATTTGGGTGCGTTCGGCCTCAGACGCCGCCCCAGATCTCTTCGGCGCAGCGCACGATCAGCTCCAGCTTGCGGCGCTGGTCGTCCTCGGTCACGGCATTGCCTTCTTCGGTCGAAGCGAAGCCGCACTGGGGCGCGATGCCGAGCTGGTCGATATCGACGTATTTCGACGCCTCGTCGAACTTGGACTTGAGCCAGTCCATCTCTTCCAGCTCGGGCGTCTTGGTGGTGACGAAGCCGGGCAGGATGCGCTGCTTGCCCTTGGGCAACAGGCCCAGAGGCTCCAGCCCGCCCGCGCGGTCGGTGTCGTATTCCATGAAGAAGATGTCGACGCCGGTGTCGAAGATCGCTTCGGCGGCGAGGTCATAGGCACCTTCGGCCGCATGGGTCGAGCGGAAGTTGCCCCGGCACATATGCATCCCGATGGTCATGTCGGCGGGCCGGTCCTTGATCGCCTCGCGCATCATCCAACTGTATTTCTGGATCAGCCAGTCGGGGTCCTGCCCGTTGGCCTGCTTCTCGGCCCGGTGCTTGGGGTCGCAGAGATAGGCGAAGAAGATGTCGTCCATCTGAAGGTAACGGCACCCGGCCTCGTAGAACTTGGCCACCGCTTTCTTGTAGGTCGCGGCGATGTCCGCCATCAGCACTTCGGGGTCTTTGTATTCCTCGGGATGGATGTCCTCGGGCGCGGTGCGGAAGTGACAGCAGGACGGGCCGGGGATCGAGATTTTCGGCACGACCTTGGTGTTTGCCGCCACGAATTTGAAGTGGTCCAGCATCGGGTGATCGTCGGGGAAGTCCAGCTTCTGCGTGATCGTCGGGAAGATCGGGCGCAGCTTGACGCCTGCGAACTGCACGCCCTCGTCACGTTCGTCGAGGTCGAGGCCCGTCAGCATCCCCATGAAGTCGTAGTGCCAGAACGACCGGCGCGCTTCGCCGTCGGTCACGGCCTTCAGCCCGACGTCTTCCTGCATCTTGATGAGCGCGGGGATCTCGGCATCCTCGACCGCCTTCAGCTCGTCCGCCGACAGGCTGCCCTCTTCGAAATGCTTCTTGCGGGCGGCCTGAATGGCTTTGGGGCGCAGAAGCGATCCGACGTGATCGGCGCGGAACGGGGGTGTCAGGTCAGTCATTCGATCCTCCAAATCTGATTTTCGCGGACGTTAGGCGGAGTTCGTTGCAACGACAACTGTCAAGCGAGGTATTTCCCGGCTTCCTTGCGCGCGAACGCCTTCATCCGGTCGCCATGAGCGGCGAGGAAGGCGCGGGTGCGGTCGGGGTCGTGCTTGGACAGGTCGCGCAGCCACCATGCGACGGCTTTCTGGATGAACCACTCGCGGTCGTCGACATAGGATGCAGCCCAGCCCAGAACCCGGTCGCGGATGGCGAGGTCTTCGGGCTTGGGGTGGTTCTGCTTGGTCCACGGCAGGGTGATGACGAGCGCCGCGCGGCGCGTCCACATATGGTCGGAGGTGGTCCAACCCTCGACCGTGTCCACCCGCGTCGGATCGGCCACCAGCCGTTTCTGCCCCGCCATGCACACATGGTCGGCAATGGCCCAGCTGTCGAAATCCGGCACCCAGGACACGATCAACGCCCACACCGGCGCGTCGCCCTTGATCCGGGCCTGCGTCAGCAGTTTGGCGGCGGCCAGTCGCGCCTCGTAGATGTCGGTCTGCCAGAGCGCATCGGCCAGCGTCACGCGTTCGTCGACGGTGAGGGTCCGGCGCCAGCCCGTCGTGATCTCGTTGATCGCCGGGTTGGTCACGCCAAGGTATTCACGCTCCACCTTATGATAGGCGGCGGCCCCTTCGGCGCGGCCCGGTTCGATCCGGGCGCGCAGGTCGGCAAGCGCCTCGTCCAGCGTCATTCGAACAGTCCCGTGTCCGCACCGTCGATGGTGGAGCGGTTCTTTTCCTCCCAATAGGCCGCGATCCCGTCCGCGCCCTTGTCGTCCGACCACTTGGTCAGCGTGTCGCGTTCACGCGGATTGTCGAAGAACGGCACCGCATAGCCGCAGGAGGTCTGCACCAGATCGACCGTCATGTCGTAGATCTGTCGCGCGCCCGCGTGGTCGTCGAACAGCGCATACAGGTCGTCCCATCCCGCGTCGCGCGGATGCACGGTTTCGGCCGTGCCGTAACAGCGAAGGATCAGGGGGCGGGTCGTGAAGCTGCACCACATGAGCGTCATGCGGTTCACGTCGCGCAGATGCCCGGCGGTCTCGTTCCCCGATCCGGTGAGGTTCAGCCAGACGATCCGGTTCGGCCCCATGATGCGCAAGGAATCCATCCCCTTGGGCGAGACGTTGACGCGCCCTTCACGCGCCGCCGAACCCACGAAATAGATGTGCTGATCCTCGATGAACCGCTTGTGCGGCGCTTCGATGCTATCGAATTGCTTGGCCATGGGCCGCCCTCCGGGTCATTCCACCGTGACCGATTTCGCAAGGTTGCGCGGCTGGTCCACATCCGTCCCCTTCGCGATGGCGGCGTGGTAGGCAAGAAGCTGCGCCGGGATCGCATAAAGGATCGGCTGGATCAGCTCCGGCGCGTCCGGCATCGTGATCGTGCGCCACACGCCGCCGCCCGCCTGCGCAATCGCCCGCGCGTCCGAAATAAGCAGCACCCGCCCGCCGCGCGCCATCACCTCCTGCATGTTCGACACGGTCTTCTCGAACAGCCCGTCATGGGGGGCCAGAACCACGGTGGGCGTTTCCTTGTCGACCAGCGCGATGGGGCCGTGTTTGAGTTCACCCGACGCATAACCTTCGGCGTGCAGGTAGCTGATTTCCTTGAGTTTCAATGCGCCTTCAAGGGCCAGCGGGAACATCTGGCCGCGCCCGAGGAAGAGCACGTCATGGGCTTGCGCCACCTTGCGCGCCGCCTTGCTCAACTCCCCGTCGATGGAGATCGCGTGGCTCATCAGTCCCGGCAGTTTGCGCAGGTCCGTCAACCGTTCGGCCAGCGTATCCGCGTCCATCTCGCCGCGCTCGACGGCGGCCTTCAGCACCATGACCACGAAGGTCGCGAGCATCGCGGTGAAGGCCTTGGTTGAGGCCACCGACACCTCGACGCCCGCGTGGATCGCCACCGCCACATCGCTTTCGCGCGCGATCGAGCTTTCGGGGCTGTTCACGAGGCTGACGATCTTGGCGGCTTTCCCGTCGGAATATCTAAGCGCGGCCAGCGTATCGGCGGTTTCGCCCGACTGGCTGACGAAGACCGACAGGGTGCCATCGGGGAATGGCGGCTCGCGATACCGAAACTCGCTGGCCACGTCGAGGTCGACGGGCAGGCGGGCGTAACGTTCGAACCAGTATTTCGCGACGAGGCCCGCGTAATAGGCGGTGCCACAGGCGACGATCGAGACGCGGCTGACCTTGGTGAAGTCGACGCCGGGCAGGTCCATCGTGATCGCGTCGCCGTCGGGGGTGAGATAGGCGTCGAACACCGCGTCCACCACGGTCGGCTGCTCGGCGATCTCCTTCATCATGAAGTGTTTGTAGCCCGCCTTTTCGATCCGGGTGGCGCTGAGCGCGACCTTGCGAACCTCGCGGTTGGCCAGTTTCCCGGCCTCGTCATAGATCGTCGCGCCCGCGCGGGTGATGACGGCCCAGTCGCCTTCCTCCAGGTAGGTCACACGGTCGGTCATCGAGGCGAGCGCGATGGCGTCGGAGCCCACATACATCTCGCCGTCGCCATGCCCGATGGCCAGAGGCGAGTTCTTGCGGGCGGCGATCATCAGGTCGTCCTCGCCCTCGAACAGGAACAGGAGCGAATAGGCCCCTTCCAGTCGCGGCAGCACCGCGCGCACCGCTTCCACGGGCGTCATGCCCTGATCCATCAGGACGTTGACCAGCCCGGCCACGGTTTCGGTGTCGGTCTGGCTTTCGCAGGCATATCCGCCCGCCTCGAGCTCGGCACGGAAAGTGGCGAAGTTTTCGATGATCCCGTTGTGGACCAGCGCCACACGGCCCGCCTTGTGCGGATGCGCGTTCGGCACGGTCACACCGCCGTGGGTCGCCCAGCGGGTGTGGCCGATGCCCGCTTTGCCGGGGAGGGGGTTGTGGACGAGTTCATCCGACAGGTTCACGAGTTTGCCCACGGCGCGGCGACGGTCGAGCACGCCGCCCTCCTGAATGGTCGCGATCCCCGCGCTGTCGTAACCACGGTATTCGAGCCGCCGGAGCGCCTCGACGATGATGGGGGAAACCTCGTGCGTGCCAAGGACGCCGACAATACCACACATGCTTAATGACCTTTTTTTGCGGCCTTCCGGGCGCGAAGTTTTTCAAAGAGTTTCACGGCGAAGCCCGGCTTCACCTCCATCCGTGCACGCCCCACGCCCATCGCCCCGTCTTCGATGTCGCGGGTGACGACGGTGCCGGTGGCGGTCATGGCGTCCGCGCCCACACGCACCGGGGCCACGAGCATCGTGTCCGAGCCGATGAAGGCGCGCGGCCCGATTTCGGTCCGATGCTTGAACACGCCATCGTAGTTGCAGGTGATCGTGCCCGCGCCGATGTTCGCGGCTTCGCCGACGGTGGCGTCCCCGATATAGGACAGGTGGTTGACCTTGGCGCCCTCGGCGATCTGCGCGTTCTTGATCTCGACGAAATTGCCGACCTTGGCCTTTTCCGCCAGTTCAGCGCCGGGGCGCAGACGGGCGAAGGGGCCGACGACGGCCCCCGCGCTGACATGGCAGCCCTCGAGATGGCTGAACGCCTTGATGCGCGCCCCGGATTCGATGGTCACGTCGGGGCCGAACACCACGTTGGGTTCGATCACGGCGTCGCGCCCGATGAAGGTGTCATGGGCGAAGAACACGGTGTCCGGGGCGACCAGCGTGACCCCGTTCTCGAAGGCTTCGGCCCGCTTGATCGCCTGAAGCTGGGCTTCGGCGGCCGCCAGTTCCTCGCGGCTGTTGATGCCCAGCGTCTCGGCCTCCGGGCAGGTCACGGCTTCGGCACGCAGGCCTTTTTCGCGCGCCACCTCGACAATGTCGGTGAGGTAGTATTCGCCCGCCGCATTCTCGTTCGACAGACCCGAGATCAAGTCGAAGAGTGTGCCGCAATCCGCCGCGACCACGCCGGAGTTGCACAGGGTGATCGCGCGTTCCTCGTCGCTTGCGTCGTTGTATTCCACGATCCGGCGCAATTCCTGACCGTCCATGACGAGACGACCATATCGCTTGGGGTCTGCCGCCTCGAACCCGAGGATGACCACATCCGCGCCACCCCGCCGCGCGGCGATCATCGCTTCAAGGGTCTCGGGCGTGATGAAAGGCGTGTCGCCGTAAAGGACGATGGCGTCCCCGTCGAACCCGGCAAGTGCGGCGCGGGCCTGATCCACGGCGTGACCCGTGCCAAGCCGATCCTCCTGCAACACCACCTCGATTTCGTCGTCGAGCTTGGTGGCGGCGGCCGACACGGCCTCGGCCCCGTTGCCCGCGACCAGCACGATCCGATCCGGGGCGAGCGCCGATCCGGCGGACAGCGCATGGGCGAACAGCGGCGCGCCGCCCAGTTCGTGCAGCACCTTCGGCAGGTCGGAATTCATGCGCTTGCCCTGTCCGGCAGCGAGGATGATGAGGGCGGTGGCCATGCGTCTGCTCTTTTCTTCTCTGTCACCTCGTTTTACCCCTCGGCGCGTATCACGCAATGGGTGCGTCTGAAAGAGCGGGGCTTTGGCATGAAAACGGTGATTTTCGATCTGGACGGAACGCTTGCCGATACGTCGCGCGACCTGATCTGCGCCGCCAACGCCTGTTTTTCGCGCGCGGGCCATGGCGATCTGCTCGACCGCGTCGCGGATGCGGCCACGGCCTTTCGCGGCGGGCGCGCGATGCTGACGCTGGGCTATGACCGGCTTGGGCTGGGCGCGGCCGAGGTGGAGAGGGATTACCCCTATCTGCTCGAATGGTATGGCGAGAACATCGACACCCACACGGTGATGTATCCCGGCGCGGTGGCCGCCGTCGAACGGCTTCGGTCGGGCGGCTATGCGGTCGGCATCTGCACGAACAAGCCGGAGGGGCTCGCTGAAACGCTGCTCACCCGTCTCGGCGTGCGCAGCCTCTTCGCCTCGCTCATCGGCGCGGATACGCTGCCGGTCAAGAAACCGGACGCGGCCCCCTTCGTGGCAGCGGTCGAACAGGCCGGCGGCGAGGTGACGCGATCGCTTCTTGTGGGCGACACCGTGACGGATCGCGAAACATCGCGCGCGGCGGGGGTGCCCTCGCTCCTCATCACCTTCGGGCCGTCGGGGCGGGGTGTCGCCGATCTCGCGCCAGAGGGGCTGCTCGATCACTATGACGATCTCGACCGCGAAGTCGCGCGCCTGATCGGCTGAGGGCAGTTGACCCCAACGCGGACCCCGCGCAATGTCCGGGCCATGAGCGAGACCTTCAAAGGCAATTTCACCCAGCAAGAGCCGATCCCGGAAACGGCGATCGAAGCGGCGGTCGCCGTCATGCGGTCGGGCCGCCTGCACCGCTACAACACGGCACCGGGGGAAGAGAGCCAGGTCGCGCTGCTCGAACGCGAATTCGCGGACTGGTCGGGGGCGAAATACTGCCTCGCCGTCGCGTCGGGCGGCTACGCGCTGGCCACCGCGCTGCGGGCCGTGGGGGTGAAGCCCGGCGACCGGGTTCTGACAAACGCCTTCACGCTGGCCCCGGTGCCCGGCGCCATCGCATCGGTCGGCGCGGTCCCGATCTTCGTCGGCGTGACCGAAAGCCTCGTCATCGACCTCGAGGATCTTGCGGCGAAAGCGGGCCAGTCCGACGTGCTCATGCTTTCCCACATGCGCGGGCATCTCGCCGACATGGACGCGCTCATGGCGCTGGCCGAGGCGCATGGCCTGACCGTGATCGAGGACTGCGCGCACACCATGGGCGCGCGTTGGAACGGCGTGCTGTCCGGTCGTTCGGGTCATATCGGCTGCTATTCGACACAGACCTACAAGCACATGAACTCCGGCGAGGGCGGGTTGCTCATCACCGATGACGAAGACATCGCGGCCCGCGCGGTCATGCTGTCGGGCAGCTACATGCTCTACGGACGCCACCTCGCCGCGCCGGGGCCCGAGGTCTTCGAGCGGGTGAAATACGACACGCCCAACGTGTCGGGCCGGATGGACAACCTGCGCGCCGCGATCCTGCGCCCGCAACTCGCCGATCTGGACGCTCGATGCGCCCGCTGGAACGAACGGTATCGCGTGGTCGAGGACGGGCTTCGCGACACCCCCGGTCTGACCATCGTGGAGCGGCCGGAGGCTGAGGACTACGTCATGTCCTCGTTCCAGTTCCTGTTGCTCGATTGGGACGGGGCGAAAATCACCGAGGTCGTATCGCGCTGCGCGGGGAAAGGTGTCGAGCTCAAATGGTTCGGGGCGGCCGAGCCGGTCGGCTTCACCTCGCGCTACGACAGCTGGCGCTATGCGCCGTCCGCACCGATGCCGGCCTCCGACCGCGTGTTGCGTGGGATTCTCGACCTGAGGCTTCCGCTCACCTTCTCACTCGACGACTGCGCCCAGATCGCGCGGATCATCCGGGCCGAGGTCTCGGCGGTCCATCAATCCGGCTGACGCCGGATCCGGAGGGCCAGCCCTCCGGACCTCCCGGGATATTTCGGACCGGAAAGAGGACGGGTCCACCCCCGGGGGATGCCCGGGGGCTTTCCGGTCACGGCCATCGGCTTCCCAGCCTGTACCGTGAATCAACCGTAGGCCATTAACCTTAACAATTCCTTTCCGGTCCAAAATATCCCGGGAGAGCGCGAGAGGGCTGGCCCTCTCGCATGGGTCGGCGTCCGGCGGAGCCGGGCGGCGAAACATCGGATGCGTCACCGCTTGACCCGACTCGCCACTCGTGACTAGAAATGAACAAGCGTTCAATAAACGGGAGGGCGGCCATGTTCATGGCGTCGATGAATTTCGATCTGGGCGAGGATATCGCGCAGCTTCGCGACATGGTGCATCGGTTCGCGCAGGACCGGATCAAGCCGCTGGCGGCCGACATCGACCAGACGAACGACTTCCCTGCGCACCTTTGGAAAGAGATGGGCGACCTGGGTCTGCTCGGGATCACCGTTTCCGAGGAATACGGGGGGGCCGGCATGGGCTACCTCGCCCATACCGTCGCGGTCGAAGAGATCGCGCGGGCCTCGGCCAGTGTGTCCCTGTCCTACGGCGCGCATTCCAACCTGTGCGTGAACCAGATCAAGCTGAACGGGACCGAAGAGCAGAAGCGCCGGTATCTGCCGGGGCTCATTTCCGGGGACCAAGTCGGCGCGCTCGCCATGTCGGAGCCGGGGGCGGGGTCCGACGTGGTGTCGATGCAGCTTCGGGCCGAGAAGAAGAACGGATATTTCACGCTGAACGGCTCGAAATTCTGGATCACCAACGGGCCGGATGCCGACACGCTGGTCGTCTATGCCAAGACCGATCCCGACGCAGGCTCGAAAGGGATCACCGCCTTCATCGTCGAGAAGGACATGAAGGGGTTTTCGACCAGCCCGCATTTCGACAAGCTCGGGATGCGCGGGTCGAACACGGCGCAACTGTTCTTCGAGGATGTCGACGTGCCGTTCGAGAACATCTTGGGCGAAGAGGGCAAGGGGGCGAAGGTTCTCATGTCCGGGCTCGACTATGAGCGTGTCGTGCTGTCGGGTATCGGCACGGGCATCATGGCGGCCTGTCTGGACGAGGTCATGCCCTACATGGTCGAGCGCAAGCAATTCGGCCAGGCCATCGGGGATTTTCAGCTCATGCAGGGCAAGATCGCCGATATGTACACCAAGATGAACTCGGCCCGCGCTTACGTCTACGAGGTCGCCAAGGCCTGCGACCGGGGCGAGGTCACGCGGCAGGACGCGGCGGCCTGCGTGCTCTATGCCAGCGAAGAGGCCATGACGGTCGCGCATCAGGCGGTGCAGGCGATGGGCGGCATGGGGTTCATGAACGAAACGCCGGTGAGCCGTATTTTCCGTGATGCCAAGCTCATGGAGATCGGGGCGGGCACGTCCGAGATCCGGCGGATGCTCGTGGGCCGCGAACTGATGGCGAAGATGCGCTAACCTCGGGATACGGGGTCGAATCCCCGGTTTTTCAAGGAGTTCATGATGCGTTTCCTCATTGCCTCGTTTTGCCTTCTGGCCACACCTGCGGTCGCGCAGGACCTGACCTATGACTTCGCCCATTCGCGGGACTGCATCGCGGCGACCGACGACTGGTTCGAGAAACTGCAATGCATCGGCACATCGGCCAACCGCTGCATGGAAGACACCGAAGGCGGCTATTCGACGGTGGGCACGGGGGCCTGCATCTGGGCGGAATACGAGGATTGGGACGCCGAATTGAATGCACTCTACGGGCCGCTGCGCGAACGTCTGGCCAATGACGACAAGGTCAACGAGATGCCCGTGAGCACGTCCGACGCCCTGCGCGACGCGCAGCGGGCGTGGATTCCCTGGCGCGACGCGGCCTGCGCTTTCGAACGGTCGAAATGGGGCGGCGGCACGGGGGGCGGTCCAGCCGAAGCGGGCTGCCTGATGCAGATGACCGCCGAGCGCGCGCTTTCGCTGCGCAACGAGTTGGAGTTCCATTGATCCGCAAGGCTCACATCGTCACGCTCGTCGCCCTATGTGGCCTGTCGGCTGTGCTGGGATACCGGGTGGCCGGAATGGGGCCGCCCGACCCGTCGTCGATCGTGGCGGACTGGGCGTCGGTCTATGCCCGCGAAACCGGGCGCGACGATCTGCATTGCGCAGGCTGGCCCGAGGGGCAGGGATACGTGGTCGAATGTGGTCAGGGGGACGACAAGGTCGCCTATGTCACCGATATGTACGGCGCTCTGGTGGGCCGCCGGGCAGGGGGGATCGGCGGATGAAAGGTGCCCTCCTGTTCCTAGCCTTGTTCACGGCGAATGCGGCGCCTGCTCAGGATCAGCCGCCGATCCCGGACTTCCAGACCTGCATGGACGTCTACATGGATCGCTACGAACAGAAGCTTATCGTGAACCGCTCCATCGACATCGACGCGGTCGAAGGCGGGCTTTGGGACGTGGGGCAGGTCTATACCTGCGGCGGGGGCGGAATCGTCCTGTGCGACCGGTCCGACGCGCCGCTGCCGTGCCAGCGCGATCTGGCGGACGAGCAGGACGCGATGACGGGTGCCGTGCTGGCCGACCTGCCTCCGGCCGGCGCGGTCGATGGGAAGGCGTGGGTCGAGGCGCTCTACGACAAGACCTATCTGCTGGCCAACGGCACCTCGGCCGGGCCGGATTGCGACGGGATGCCGGAGATCATGGAGGTCTGGTGCGGTGCGAACGAAGCGAACAACCGGTTGAGGATCGCCGTGCTCGCCTGGCAGATCGCGCGCTGGGCGGGGGAGGTTCCGTCGGCGGTCGAAAGCGGCTGGGCGCGCCGCCCGCCCGCGATCCGACCCCGGCCCCGGCCCGAGGGGCGATGACATGCGCAATCTGACACCCAACGACCGGGCCAAGGGGTTCGGCACACACGGCGTGGCGGCCGAGACGATGAACGAGATGCACGGGCGCGGTGCGCCGCACCCGTCGCAGGAGGAGACGACATGAAACTGCAATCCCAAGCCATGACGGGGTCCGAGAGCTTTCAGGCCAATCGCGCCGCGCATCTGGAGATGCTGGGCACGGTGGCCGACGCGGCGGCGCTGGCAGCTGCCGGAGGCGGCGACAAGTCCCGCGAGCGCCACCTTTCCCGCGGCAAGATGTTGCCGCGCGACCGAGTGGCCAATCTGCTCGACGCCGGGTCGCCCTTCCTCGAAGTGGGCGCAACGGCGGCGCATGGCATGTATGACGACGCGGCCCCGGCGGCGGGCGTGATCGCGGGCATCGGTCGGGTCCACGGGCAGGAGGTGATGGTGATCGCCAACGATGCCACCGTGAAGGGCGGCACGTATTATCCGATGACGGTCAAGAAACATCTGCGCGCGCAGGAGATCGCGCAGGAATGCAATCTGCCGTGCCTCTACCTTGTCGACAGCGGGGGCGCGAACCTGCCCAACCAGGACGAGGTCTTCCCGGATCGCGACCATTTCGGGCGGATTTTCTACAATCAGGCGCAGATGAGCGCGAAGGGCATTCCCCAGATCGCGGTCGTCATGGGCTCCTGCACCGCAGGCGGGGCCTATGTGCCCGCGATGAGCGACGTGACGATCATCGTGAAGGATCAGGGGACCATTTTCCTCGCCGGGCCGCCGCTGGTGAAGGCCGCGACCGGCGAAGTCGTGACGGCCGAGGATCTTGGCGGCGGCGACGTTCACACGCGGCTCTCCGGCGTGGCGGACTATCTGGCCGAGGATGACGCCCATGCGCTCGCGCTGGCCCGCCGGGCGGTCGAGAGCCTGAACCGGACGCGGCCCGACACCGTGCGCTGGCAGGCGGCGGAAGACCCGGCCTATGACCCGGACGAAATCCTCGGTGTCGTGCCGGGCGATCTGCGCACGCCCTACGACATCCGCGAGGTGATCGCGCGGGTCGTGGACGGCTCGCGCTTCGACGAGTTCAAGCCGCGCTTCGGCGAAACGCTGGTGACCGGCTTTGCGCATCTCATGGGCTGCCCGGTGGGGATCATCGCGAACAACGGCGTGCTGTTTTCCGAGGCCGCGCAGAAGGGCGCGCATTTCGTCGAACTCTGCTCGCAACGCCGCATCCCACTGATTTTCCTGCAAAACATCACGGGCTTCATGGTGGGTCGGAAGTATGAGAACGAAGGGATCGCGCGCCACGGGGCCAAGATGGTCACGGCGGTCGCAACGACGAACGTGCCCAAGGTCACCATGCTCGTCGGCGGGTCTTTCGGGGCGGGCAACTACGGCATGGCGGGCCGGGCTTATCAGCCGCGCTTCCTGTGGACATGGCCCAATAGCCGGATTTCCGTCATGGGCGGCGAGCAGGCGGCGGGCGTGCTGGCCACGGTCAAACGCGACGCCATCGAACGCGGCGGCGGCGACTGGTCCGCCGAGGAGGAAGCCGAGTTCAAACGCCCCACCATCGAGATGTTCGAGCGTCAGTCGCACCCGCTCTATGCCTCGGCCCGGCTGTGGGACGACGGCATCGTGGACCCGCGCAAGACCCGCGAGGTTCTGTATCTGTCGCTTCTCGCCGCGCTGAACGCACCCATCGAGGAAACGCGCTTCGGCGTGTTCAGGATGTGACGCCGTGCCGGTCGAGATCATCACCGCCGACATCACCACGCTGGAGGTGGACGCCATCGTGAACGCCGCGAACGAAACGCTTCTGGGCGGGGGCGGTGTGGACGGGGCCATTCACCGGGCGGCGGGGCCGGGGCTGCTGGACGAATGCCGCAAGATCGGCGGCTGCCCGACAGGCGAGGCGCGGATCACCGGGGGCTATGACCTGCCCGCCCGTCACGTGATCCATACGGTCGGCCCGGTCTGGCATGGCGGGGACCGGGGCGAGCCGGACCTGCTGGCCGCGTGCTACCGCGAAAGCCTTCGTCTGGCGCGCGAAAGCGGCTGTGGCAGCATCGCCTTTCCGGCCATCTCGACCGGCGTCTATGGCTACCCGGCGGATCAGGCGGCCCGGATCGCCGTGCGGGAGGTGTCGGCTTGGACCGGCGCGCCGGAGCGGATCGTGCTGTGCTGCTTTTCCGACGACAGCGCGGCGGCGCATCGTCGGGCGATGGAGGACCGGACATGAGCGCTTGGGACGATGAAAAGGCGCAAAGCTACGTCGACGCCTATGGCGACGATCCGAGCATCTTCGCCGTTGTCGACGCCGCCGGGATCGCGAAGGGGTCGGACGTGATCGACATCGGATGCGGCGGCGGCGCGGCCTTGGCGGCCATCGCGCCCCTCGCCGGACGGCTCGCCGGGGTGGACCCCACGCCGCGCATGGTCGAAATCGCGCGCGGTCGCTGCCCCACGGCGGACCTGCGCGTGGCGCCGGGCGAGGCGACCGGGTTCGAGGACGGGGCCTTTGACGTGGTGACGATGATAAACGTGATCGACCATTTCGAAGACCGCGACGCGGGGCTGGTGGAAGCGTTCCGCCTGCTCAGGCCCGGCGGGCGCATCGTCATCGGCGGCGAGGTTTTCGATACCGAATGGGTGCCCGAGGGGCAGAACTATGCGCAGCCCTTGCAGGCGGCGGGATTTGTCGACCATGCGCGTCGGGATCTCGCCGGCGCTTTCATCACGACGGCCCGGAAGGAGGGGTGATGTTCAAGAAAATCCTGATCGCGAACCGGGGTGAGATCGCCTGTCGGGTGATCGACACGGCCCGCAAACTGGGCGTGGCCACGGTGGCGGTCTATTCGGACGCCGACCGATCCGCGCGCCACGTGGCGATGGCGGACGAGGCGGTGCACATCGGCGGCCCGCAACCCGCCGAGAGTTACCTGCGCGGCGAGGCGATCATCGCGGCGGCCAAGGCGACGGGGGCCACGGGCATTCACCCCGGATACGGGTTCCTGTCGGAGAACCCCGATTTCGTCGAGGCGGTCGAAGCGGCGGGCCTGACCTTCATCGGCCCCTCCGCCAAGGCGATCCGGGCGATGGGGCTGAAGGATGCCGCGAAGAAGCTGATGGAAGAGGCCGGTGTGCCCGTGGTGCCGGGGTATCACGGCGCGGACCAGTCCGACGACCTGCTGGCGAACGAGGCCGACAAGATCGGCTACCCGGTGCTCATCAAGGCCGTGGCGGGCGGCGGCGGCAAGGGGATGCGGCTGGTCGAACGTGCGGGCGACTTCGCCGATGCGCTCGCCTCGGCCCGGTCCGAGGCCAAGACCGCCTTCGGCAACCCGGATGTGCTGATCGAGAAGTTCGTGACCAGCCCGCGCCATATCGAGGTGCAGGTCTTCGGAGACGGGACCGAGGCGGTGCATCTTTACGAGCGCGACTGTTCGCTCCAGCGCCGCCACCAGAAGGTGATCGAAGAAGCGCCCGCGCCGGGCATGACGCAGGAGATGCGCGCGGCGATGGGCGAGGCGGCGGTGCGCGCCGCCGAGGCGATCGGATATGCCGGGGCGGGAACGGTCGAGTTCATCGTCGACGGCTCGGACGGGCTCAGGCCCGACGGGTTCTGGTTCATGGAGATGAACACGCGGCTTCAGGTCGAGCACCCGGTGACCGAAGAGGTCACGGGCATAGACCTTGTCGAATGGCAGTTGCGGGTCGCTTCGGGCGAGCCTCTGCCGCTTGGGCAATCCGAAATTCCGCTTCGCGGCCATGCCTTCGAGGCGCGGCTATATGCCGAGGATGTGCCTGCGGGCTTTCTGCCGGCCACCGGGCGGCTGGCGCATCTTGCCTTTGCCGATGGATGCCGGGCCGAGACCGGGGTGCGGACGGGGGACGAGATCAGCCCGTTCTACGATCCGATGATCGCCAAGATCGTCACCCATGGCCCGACCCGCGATATCGCGCTGGGCAAGATGCGGCGGGCGCTGGCCGAAACGCAGGTGGCGGGCACGGTCACGAACCTCGGGTTCCTTTCGGCGCTCTGCGCGCATGACGGGTTCGCGGCGGGCAAGGTCGACACCGGCCTGATCGACCGCGATCTGGCCATGCTGACCAAGACCCCGGCGGCCACTGCCGAGGACATCGCGCTTGCCACCCTCGCGGGGGCGGGTCTGATGGACGCCGCCGAACCTGTCAGCGGCTTCACGCTCTGGGCGCCCATTCGGCGGACCATCCTGCTCGACCATGACGGCGACGTGCTGTCGCCCGCGATCGAATTGTCCGGTCCGGATACGGCGCGGGTGACCGTGGGCGACACCGTGGTCGAGGCGGTGCGAGGCCCGTCCGGCTGGCGGATCGGCGGCGCGCTTGCGCCCGAGGTGGCGATCACCGGAGATCTCGTCACGGTGTTCTCGGGCGCCGGGCTGGGCTTCCGCGTGCCGGACCCGTTGGCCATTCTGTCGGCGGACGCGGCGGGCGGCGATGTGGTCGAAGCGCCGATGCCGGGGCTGGTGAAGGCGGTCTTCGTCAAGCCCGGCGACCGGGTCGAGGCCGGGCAGAAGATGGCGATCATGGAAGCGATGAAGATGGAGCACACGCTGACCGCGCCGCGCGACGGTGTGGTGGGCGAGGTGCTGGCCGCCGAAGGCGCGCAGGTGGAGGCCCATGCCGCCCTCATCGCGCTGGAACCGGAAGAGGAGGCCGCCGCATGATCCGTCTGCACGCCGTGCCCGGCAGCCGGTCGTTCCGGGTGCATTGGCTGCTTGCCGAGATGGGGCTGGAGCCGGAGGTGGAGAACTACCGTATCGGCGACGGCAGCCTCGGCACCGACGACTTTCACCTCGTGAACCCGGCGGGGCGCGTTCCGGCGCTCGAGATCGACGGGATGACGCTGATCGAATCCGGCGCGATCGTGGAATACCTGTGCGAGACGCGGTCCGAGCACGGGCTGGGCCGTCTGCCGGGCGATGCGGAACGTGCCGAATTCCTCGTTTGGCTGCACTATGCCGAAACCGTCGCGACCTGCATCCAGAACCTCAATCTTCAGCAGGTGTTCCTGCCTGATCCGGCGATGCGGTCGCCCACAGTGATCGGGCTGGAAACCCGGCGGTTGGCGAAGGCGCTGAAGCCCGTGGCGAAACGGGTCGAGGCGCAGGATTACCTGCTCGCCTCCGGTTTTTCGGCGGTCGATGTGATGTTCGGGTTCGGGATCGAAGCCGCGTTTCACTATGTCCATGCCGAGAAATTCCCGACGCTCGCCGCCTATCAGAAACGGCTCGCCGCCCGTCCGGCCTATCAGACGGCGTTCGCGGCGCAGGGGCCGGACACGATCTACAAGCAGGATTTCTACGAGGTGCCCGTTGGATAGCGTCGAACTGGTCGAAATGGGCCCGCGCGACGGGCTTCAGAACGAAAAGACCCTGATCCCCACGGATCGCAAGGTGGCGCTTGTCGATACCTTGTCCGGCGCAGGCTTCAGCCGGATCGAGGTGGCGAGTTTCGTCAGCCCCAAATGGGTGCCGCAGATGGCCGACAGCGCCGAGGTGCTGGCCGGGATCACCCGCGCCGAAGGCGTGTCCTACATGGCGTTGACGCCGAATCTGAAGGGTTTCGAACGGGCGATGGAGGCCGGGGCGGACGAGATCGCGATTTTCGGCTCCGCCAGCGAGGGTTTCAGTCAGGCCAATATCAATTGTTCGATTGCTGAAAGTCTTGAGCGGTTTTTGCCGGTCGTTGAGGCAGCTTTGGTTCGAAAAGTGAAAGTCCGCGGATACGTCTCCTGCGTGACGGACTGCCCTTATGATGGCCGGGTCGCGCCGGATGCGGTCGCCGCTGTCGCGGGGGAGCTTATGGCGATGGGCTGCTACGAAGTATCGCTCGGCGACACCATCGGGCAGGGCACGCCCGAGACCATCCGCGATATGCTGATCGCGGTGCTGGACCGCGTTCCGGCCGGGCGCCTTGCCGGGCATTACCACGATACGGGTGGCCGGGCGCTCGACAATATCGAGATGTCGCTGGAACTGGGCCTGCGCGTGTTCGACGCGGCGGTCGGCGGGCTGGGCGGCTGCCCCTATGCGCCCGGTGCCAAGGGCAACGTGGCGACGGAGAAAGTGCACGACCGGCTGACGGCGCTGGGCCTGTCCACAGGGCTGGACCAGGAGGTTCTGGGACGTGCGGGCGACATGGCCAAGGCGATGCGGGGGTAGACATGTACGAAACGATTTCGATCACGACCGACGGGCGGGGTGTGGCGACACTGACGCTGGATCGGGCCGACAAGCACAATGCGCTGTCCGCCACGATGATCCGCGAACTGACGGAAGCGGCGCAGGCGCTTGGCGCGGATGACGGCGTGCGGGTGGTGGTGCTGACCGGCGCAGGGAAAAGCTTCTGTGCCGGTGGCGATCTGGGATGGATGCGCGATCAGTTCGCCGCCGATCCCGAGACTCGGTTCTTCGAGGCGCGCAAGCTGGCGCTCATGCTCAAAGCATTGAACGAAATGCCGAAACCGCTGATCGGCCGGGTGCAGGGGCAAGCGTTCGGCGGCGGGATCGGCATGTGCAGCGTCTGCGACGTGGCGATCGCGGCGGATCATGCCAAGTTCGGTTTGACCGAAACGCGGCTGGGTCTGATCCCGGCCACCATCGGCCCCTATGTGCTGGCCCGGATCGGCGAAGCGATGGCGCGGCGCGTGTTCATGAACGGGCGCGTGTTCGGCGCGGCCGAGGCGCAGCGATTGGGCATTATCGCCCATGCGGTGCCCGAAGGTGCGCTGGATGCGGCGGTCGAAGAAGAGGTCGTGCCCTATCTCACCTGTGCACCGGGCGCCGTCGCGGCGGCCAAGCGACTGGCGCGCCGACTGGGTCCGCCGATCACCGACGACATCATCGACGACACGATCCGCGCGCTGGTCGACTGCTGGGAAGGGGCCGAGGCGCAGGAAGGGATCGGTGCCTTCTTCGAGAAACGCAAAGCGGGATGGATGACGCAATGACGCTGGTTGAAATCGCCGCGCTGGTCTTCAGCGTCCTCGCCCTGATCGTCTGCCTGTTCCAGTTCGCGCTGGCGCTGGGCGCGCCGTGGGGGCATCTCGCGATGGGGGGCCGGTGGCCCGGCAGGATGCCCGTGGCGCTGCGGGTCGGGGCCGTGGTTCAGGGCGGTCTCATGGTTCTGTTCGCGCGGCTCGTGGCAGGCGCCGGGGGGCTGCTTGCCCCTGTCGGTCCTGGCTGGCTGATCTGGGCCGTCGTGGCGATCACGGGACTGTCGACGCTGATGAACAACGTGACCCCGTCACGCCCGGAGCGCCTGCTCTGGGGGCCGGTCACCGTGGTCATGTTTCTTTGCGCGGTCTACGTCGCGGTTTCGGCCTGAGTCGGCATCGGGCCGGGCCGGTTCCTGAACTTCGTTCAAAGATGATTGAATAGCACACCTTTTGTGCGGCGCGGAAAACCGCGTTCCATCCTTGTAAACAACGGTATACAATGCGCTTTGCCGCGTCGCAGAAGCGCGTGGAACCCCTTGTTCAAATTGCCCGAAACAGGGGGTGGCTCGGTTGACCCTCTCCGGTGTTGAGAGTAGACCCCGAATTGAGCCAAACTGTCGCGGGTTCCCGTTCATATGAAACGGCCCGAACAAAGGAGCCAACGTGGAAGACCTTCTTCGTGAATACCTCCCCATCGTGATTTTCCTCGCCGTTGCCGTCGGCCTTGGCCTCGTCCTCGTGCTTGCGGCTGCCGTGCTCGCGGTCCGTCACCCGGACCCGGAAAAAGTGTCGGCCTACGAATGCGGGTTCAACGCCTTCGACGACGCGCGAATGAAATTCGATGTGCGGTTTTACCTCGTCTCGATCCTGTTCATCATTTTCGACCTCGAGATCGCATTCCTGTTTCCCTGGGCGGTGGCCTTCAAGGATGTTGGGATGATCGGGTTCTGGTCGATGATGGTGTTCCTTGCGGTCCTGACCATCGGCTTTGCCTATGAATGGAAGAAGGGAGCACTCGAATGGGAGTGATGACCGGCGCCAACACCGCGGGCGGGGATCGCGAAGTCGCGACTCGCCAGCTTTCGGACGAGCTTCAGGACAAGGGTTTCCTGCTGACCACGACCGACGACATCATCAACTGGGCGCGCACCGGCTCGCTCCACTGGATGACCTTCGGTCTGGCCTGCTGCGCGGTCGAGATGATGCAGTCGTCCATGCCGCGTTACGATCTCGAGCGTTACGGGACCGCGCCGCGCGCTTCTCCGCGCCAGTCGGACCTGATGATCGTCGCGGGCACGCTGACCAACAAGATGGCCCCGGCGCTGCGCAAGGTCTACGACCAGATGCCCGAGCCGCGTTATGTGATCTCGATGGGGTCCTGCGCGAACGGCGGCGGGTATTATCACTACTCCTATTCGGTGGTGCGGGGCTGTGACCGCGTGGTGCCCGTGGACGTCTACGTTCCCGGCTGTCCGCCCTCTGCCGAGGCGCTGGTCTACGGCATCCTTCAGCTTCAACGCAAAATCCGCCGCACCGGCACGATCGTGAGGTAACGATGGTAGACGACGCACTGAACGAGTTGGGCGCGCTGATCGAAGTCAAGCAGATGGACGTGGTCGTGGGGTGGGAGGTCGCCTTTGGCGAACTGACCGTCACCGTGCGGCCCGAGGCGCTGATCGGCTTTGTCGAATTCCTCAAGACCGACCGGGGTTGCCGGCTCTCGACGCTGGTGGACATCACGGCGGTCGACTACCCGGAGCGCGAGGCGCGGTTCGACGTGGTCTATCACTTCCTGTCGATGTACCAGAACCACCGCATCCGCGTGAAAGCGGCGGTCGAGGAGCGCGAGATGGTGCCGTCCATCGTGACCGTCTATCCGGCCGCCAACTGGTTCGAGCGCGAGATCTTCGATATGTTCGGGATCATCTTCAAGGGTCACCCCGACCTGCGCCGCATCCTGACCGACTACGGTTTTCGCGGCCACCCGCTGCGCAAGGATTTCCCGACGACCGGCTTCACCGAAGTCCGCTACGACGAGGTCGAGAAGCGCGTGGTCTACGAGCCGGTGTCGCTGGTTCAGGAATACCGCCAGTTCGACTTCATGTCGCCGTGGGAAGGCGCGGAATACGTGCTGCCGGGCGACGAGAAGGCGGACGGGGCCAAAGGCTGACGTGAGCACCCAGACCCTCATATACTGCGTCGGCGCGGCCAAGGCCGGGACCAGTTGGTTGTTCGATTACCTCTACAACCACCCGGAGACCTATTTCCCGACCGTGAAAGAGCTGAACTACTGGAATTCGGTCGCGATGGGCGCGGGCGAATTCTATCGTGGCGAGCTTGCGCGGCGGAAGGGCGAGATCGCCGCGCGCCATGCGGTGACGCGGGATGAGGATATCCACGCCTATCAGCTGCAAAGCATGGCGGATATCGAGGAATGGCTCGTCACCTTCGACGGCAAGACCCGCGACGACAAAGCCTATCTCGGCTTCATCGGGGCCGGGCTGCGCGACGCCAAGCTGGTGGGGGATTTCTCGCCCGGCTACGCGCTGCTTGGGCCCGAGTGGTTCGCCGAGATGGCCAAGAGCCATGAGAACGTGAAATTCCTCTACCTGCTGCGCGAGCCCGTGGATCGGCTCTGGTCGCATTTCCGCATGAACGCGGGCGGGGACGAAGCCGCGGCGACCTCGATGGTCGACGGTTACCTCTCCGGTGGGGAAGAGAACGTCGCGCGCCGGTCGAATTACCGCCGCACGGTCAAGCGGCTGATGCAGGCGGTGCCCCGGGACCGGCTTCACGTCGAACTTTACGAACGTCTCTTCACCGAAGAGGCGCTTGAGAAAATGTGCGATTTCCTCGGGATCGAGATGATCCCGGCCGATTTTGGCAAGCGGGTGCATGGCTCACCCGAAGCGGGGCTCGACCCCGCGCGGCGGGCGCGGCTGCAATCCGCGCTGAAACCGCAATACAACTTCATCGAACGCTACATGGGCGCGGTGCCCGTGGAGTGGCAGGAAAGAATGGTGGCGGCATGATGGACGGCTCCAAGGGATTTCAGGACGCCGAGACCGGCGAACAGCAGATCCGCAACTTCAACATCAACTTCGGGCCTCAGCACCCGGCGGCGCACGGCGTGCTGCGTCTGGTTCTGGAACTGGACGGCGAGATCGTGGAACGCTGCGACCCGCATATCGGGCTGCTTCACCGCGGCACCGAAAAGCTGATGGAAAGCCGGACCTACCTTCAGAACCTGCCGTATTTCGACCGGCTCGACTATGTCGGCACGATGAACCAGGAACATGCCTGGTGCCTCGTGATCGAAAAGCTCTGCGGTGTCGAAGTGCCGCGCCGCGCCTCGCTCATCCGGGTGCTGTATTCCGAGATCGGTCGCATCCTGAACCACCTGCTGAACGTCACGACGCAGGCGATGGACGTGGGCGCGCTGACCCCGCCGCTGTGGGGTTTCGAAGAGCGTGAAAAGCTCATGATCTTCTACGAGCGTGCCTCGGGCGCGCGCCTGCACGCGGCCTATTTCCGCCCCGGCGGCGTGCATCAGGATCTGCCGCCGAAGCTGATCGACGATATCGAAGCCTGGTGCCACGAATTCCCGGCCGTGCTCGACGACATCGACGGGCTGCTGACCGAGAACCGGGTGTTCAAGCAGCGCAACGTCGACATCGGCGTCATCACCGAGGAAGAGATCCTCGACTGGGGCTATTCCGGCGTCATGGTGCGCGGGTCCGGCTTTGCATGGGATCTGCGCCGCTCGCAGCCTTACGAGTGCTATGACGAGTTCGACTTCAAGGTCTGCATCGGCAAGAACGGCGACTGCTACGACCGTTACCTCGTCCGTATGGCCGAGATGCGCGAGAGCGTGAAGATCATGCTTCAAGCCATCGAAAAGCTGCGGGCACCCGAAGGGCAGGGCGACGTGCTGGCCCGTGGCAAGCTGACGCCGCCCAAGCGCGCCGACATGAAGACGTCGATGGAGGCGCTCATCCATCACTTCAAGCTCTACACCGAGGGCTTCCACGTCCCGGCGGGCGAGGTCTATTGCGCCGTCGAAGCGCCCAAGGGCGAATTCGGCGTCTACCTCGTGTCCGACGGGACGAACAAACCCTACCGCGCCAAGCTGCGCGCCCCCGGCTATCTGCACCTGCAATCGATGGATCACGTCGCGAGCGGGCACCAACTGGCCGACGTGGCCGCCATCATCGGCACCATGGATATCGTTTTCGGAGAGGTCGACCGCTGATGCGTTTCGCCCTGGCCATACTCGTCTGGACCGTGCCAGCCATCGGGGTCGCTGATGCGTCGAACCCGTGGCCGGCCGTTTTCGAGATGATGGAAGCCAAGGATTGCATGGCGAGCGAAGAGGAAATCATAGCGGTCCTGACGGACGAAGGCGTCGATAGCTGGACGCGGAACATCATGATCGCGAACGCAGGCGAGTCCGGAACCTTCTCGCATGACCGGGAGAGCGGAACCTACACCCTGCATAAAACGGAGAAGTGCACCTAATGCTGCGCCGTCTGCACCACGAACAGCCCGCGTCTTTCGCCTTCACGCCTGACAACCAGGCCTGGGCGGAAGCGCAGATGACCAAATACCCGGAAGGGCGGCAGGCGTCCGCCATCATCCCGCTTCTGTGGCGCGCGCAGGAGCAGGAAGGCTGGCTGACCAAGCCCGCGATCGAGGGTGTGGCCGATATGCTCGGCATGGAATACATCCGCGCGCTGGAAGTCGCGACCTTCTACTTCATGTTCCAACTGCAACCGGTTGGGTCCGTTGCGCATTTCCAGATCTGCGGGACGACCTCCTGCATGATTATGGGCGCTGAAGACCTGATCGCGGTCTGCAAGGAAAAGATCGCGCCGAACCCGCACGAGTTGTCGGCGGACGGCAAGTTTTCGTGGGAAGAGGTCGAATGCCTCGGCTCCTGCGCGAATGCGCCCATGGCCCAGATCGGCAAGGATTATTACGAGGATCTGACGACCGAGAGCTTCGGTGACCTGATCGACCGCATGGGTGCGGGCGAGGTGCCGCTGCCGGGTCCGCAGAACGGACGTTACGCCTCCGAACCTGCGGGTGGGCTGACGAGCCTCAAGGACCATGAGGCGAACAAGAACCCGGCGAACGCGTCGGTCGCGCTGGCGACGGACATCGGCGACACGCTCAAGCGCATCGACGGGACCGAGGTGCCGCTCACCGCGCCGTGGCAGGGCGAAGGCCGCAAGGTCGCCGTCAAGGCGCGCAAGACGGTCAAGTCGCCGGGGGATGCCCAGGCGGCCATGTCCGACGCGAACGAGACCGCCAAGCCCAAGGCCAAGGCCACCGGCAAGCCCGCCGAGACGACCGACGCGGGTGCGGCCAAGACGACGACCGGCAAGGCGGACGACGCGAAAGCGGCCAAGGGGGGCGACGCGCCGTCGAAGACGGATGCTCCGGCCATGACCGCCGGATCGGACGCGCCGGGCGCGACCGGAACGCCCGCATCCGGTCCGGGCACGAAGCCCCGCGCGATGAAAGCGCCGCGCAAGTCGGGCGCCGACGATCTGAAGGCGATCAAGGGCGTCGGTCCCAAGCTCGAAACCATGCTGAACGGCATGGGATTCTATCACTACGACCAGATCGCCAAGTGGTCGGGCGAGGAAATCGCCTGGGTCGACCAGAACCTCGAAGGGTTCAAGGGCCGCGTCAGCCGCGACAACTGGGTCGATCAGGCCAAGACACTCGCCGAAGGTGGCGAAACCGAATTCTCGAAGAAAGTGAAGAAAGGCGACGTCTACTGAGGCGTCGGTTCAAGCATGAGGTTGGCAGGGGACATAAGACGAAAGTCTGCGGCACAAGACCGCAGGTCCGTTGCTATGGGTGAAACCCTCAACTGCAACAGGGAATTGGGAAATGGCAAATAACGACGGCGGCCTGTTTTCGTGCCGCAATACCTGCTGGATCGTCGGGGGGCTGCTTGGCCTCGTGGTGCTTCTGCTCATCAACAGCCCGTGGATCGTGGCGATCATCGTGGGCCTCGTGGTCGCGGTGGCCGTGGCGCTGATCCTGCAACGGCTGTTCTGTTCGGACGTTCCGGCGTCCTCCGGCATGGGGACCAGTGCGCCTGCCAGTGCGGCGGCGACATCGACCACCGAACCGGCGGCGGCAGCGGCGAGTTCCGCAGGCACCGGCGACATGGACGCGGCGGCGGCCAAGCCCGCGCCTGCCGAAGAGGCTTCGGCCAAAGCGCAAGCCGCCGAGGATGCACCGGGGACCGAGACGGTGGCGGACGAAACCGCCGCCCCCGCAGCCGCGCAGGAGGCCGAGCCTTCGCCGGACCCGATCATCAAGCCGTCCACCGCGCTTCCGGGTCAGCGTGAGCTGGAAGCCAAGAAGGGCGACTGGAAATACGAGAAAGAGCCTTCGGCGAAACCGGCGGCCAAGACCAAGACCGCCAAGACCTCCAAGGCCGAAACCGCGAAACCGGCGGCAGCCCCCGTTGCGGCGGGCGAAGGCCCGGAATTGCTCGACGGACCCAAGGGCGGCGTGGCCGACGACCTCAAGCTCATCAAGGGCGTGGGGCCGGGGATCGAGAAAAAGCTGCATGATGCGGGCGTCTTCCACTACGACCAGATCGCCCAGTGGACCGATGCCGACATCGCGGTGATGGACGACAAGCTGTCGTTCCGGGGCCGCATCAAGCGCGACGACTGGATCACGCAGGCCAGACAACTCGCCTCGGGCGAACAAACTGAATTCTCGAAACGGGCGTCCTCATCGGGGCTCTACGACGAGAACAAGAAGAAGTAAGGCCAGGTGCACGCGATGAGCACGGGTGAGGACGGACTGGAACGCAAACGGCAGGGGCGGCTGGCCACTGTCGCGATCCTCGCGTCCGCCCTCGGCTTCATGGGGCTGACATGGCTTGGGGAAACCCTCGGCTGGTCGAACCGTGTGCTCGGCCTCATCGGGCTTGCCGCCATGGCGGGCTTCGCATTCGGACTGATCGTGGCCATCCGGCTTTTGCTGGATGGTCGCAACACCAAAGGATAGACAGGCATGCTGAAAGATCAGGATCGGATCTTCACCAACCTCTACGGGATGCACGACCGGACCTTGAAAGGTGCGCAGATGCGCGGCCATTGGGACGGGACCGCCGGCATCATCCAAAAGGGGCGTGACTGGATCGTCGACCAGATGAAAGCCTCGGGTCTTCGGGGCCGGGGCGGCGCGGGCTTCCCCACGGGACTCAAATGGTCGTTCATGCCGAAGGAATCCGATGGGCGCCCCGCCTATCTCGTCGTCAACGCGGACGAATCCGAGCCGGGCACCTGCAAGGACCGCGAGATCATGCGCCACGATCCGCACACGCTGATCGAGGGGTGCCTGATCGCGTCTTTCGCGATGAACGCGCATGCCTGCTACATCTACATTCGCGGCGAATACATCCGCGAGCGCGAGGCGCTTCAAGCCGCCATCGACGAGGCTTACGACGCGGGCCTTCTGGGCAAGAACGCGGCTGGCTCCGGCTGGGACTTCGACCTTTACCTGCACCACGGGGCAGGCGCCTATATCTGCGGCGAGGAAACCGCGCTGCTCGAGTCGCTGGAGGGCAAGAAGGGGATGCCGCGCATGAAGCCGCCGTTCCCGGCAGGCGCGGGTCTTTACGGCTGCCCGACCACGGTGAACAACGTCGAAAGCATCGCGGTGGTCCCGACCATCCTGCGGCGCGGGCCGGAATGGTTCGCGAGCTTCGGCCGCAAGAACAACGAAGGCACCAAGCTTTTCGCCGTGTCCGGTCACGTGAACAACCCCTGCGTCGTCGAAGAGGCGATGTCGATCTCGTTCGAGGAACTGATCGAAACGCATTGCGGCGGCATTCGCGGCGGCTGGGACAACCTGCTCGCGGTCATCCCCGGCGGGTCGTCCGTGCCCTGCGTGCGCGGCGAGAAGATGAAGGACGCCGTGATGGACTTCGACTACCTGCGCGGCGAGCTCGGCTCGGGTCTCGGCACCGCGGCGGTGATCGTGATGGACAAGTCGACCGACATCGTGAAAGCGATCTGGCGGCTGTCGAAATTCTACAAGCACGAAAGCTGCGGCCAGTGCACGCCCTGCCGCGAAGGCACCGGCTGGATGATGCGTGTCATGGACCGTCTGGTGCGCGGCGAGGCCGAGCTGGAAGAGATCGACATGTTGTTCGACGTGACCAAGCAGGTCGAAGGTCACACCATCTGCGCGCTCGGCGATGCGGCGGCATGGCCCATTCAGGGTCTGATCCGCAACTTCCGCGAAGAGATTGAGGACCGCATCAAGGCGCAGAAGTCGGGCCGTATCTCGGCAGCGGTGGCGGCGGAGTAACGGCGTGATGCGGGTGGCGCATAACGGGCCGATGCGGCGAGGGACCGGGCGGGAAAACCGCGCGGCCCATCGTCCTGCGCGTCAGTCGGTATTCGTCACCTTGTCGATGTTCTCGCGGTCCGTCTTCGGCATACCTTCGGAGATGTCGTCCGAGGTCTCTTCGGTCTTCTCGCGGCCCGCGTCGCCGGTTTCGATGAATTTCTCGGTCTGGTCCTCGGCGATTTCCGCGCCTTTCTCAAGATCGGTCGGTTTGACTTTGTCGGACATGGGATGGTCCTCCTTTCCGCTCAAACGCGGCACCGGGGGTCTCGGTTCCGCGCCCGCAACAATGGTGGGAGATGCGGCATGACGCGTGAAGGTCTGCATCTGGCCGAGTTGAACGTGGGGCGTCTCGTCGCCGACACCGAAGATCCGCGTGTGGCCGAATTCATGGGCGCGCTCGACCGTGTGAACGCCATGGGCAAGCGGATGCCGGGGTTCGTCTGGATGATGGAAGGCTCGGGCGAGCCGGGGACCGGCAACACCGAGGCCAAGATCGGCGACGACCCGCGCTTCGTGTCGAACCTGACGGTGTGGGAGAACGTCGAAAGCCTTGAGCATTTCGTGTTCAACACGGTGCACAAGCAATTCTATGACCGCCGCGCCGAGTGGTTCGAACTGATGACCGACCAGCACTTCGTGATGTGGTGGGTGCCGATTGGTCACCAGCCCACGCTCGACGAGGCGCTGGACCGGCTCGAGGCCAGAAAACGCGATGGCGACAGCGACGCGGCCTTTGGCTGGGCGTGGTTGAAAGAGGCGACGCTTCACGAAACCAAATCCTGCGCGGGGGTGGCGGCGGAATGATCCGGGTATCGCATATCGCAATGCTGGCCGCCGCCATCGCGTTGTCGGGCTGCGGGATGCTGAACCGTGTGTCGGCGCGGACAGCGCCGGAGCGCCCGGCGGAGGCCATCGGCTCAGCGGCGCAGGACGTGGACCGCTTCACCTCGGGCGGGGCGGATTACACGGTCGAATATCGCAGCCACGGGTTGTGGCGCGATGCCATGGGCAATGCGGGGGCCGATGCCGGTGCGCCGCAGATCACGGTCGGGCGGGCCGACGGCACGCCGCTGACCGAAGACGACATTCTGGCGGCGCGGGGCGTCGCCAAGGCCTATTGCGCCGAGAACCCGCAGTTCCGGCGTGACACGATCTTCGGCGACGGGGTCGTGGTGGAGGACGGGAAGGTGATCTTCTCGGAAATCTGCGACTAGGGCCGAACGGGAAATGACAAGCGCCGGGGCAGCCCGGCAGGATGAGTGAGAGACGCATGAGCGATCTGAAGAAAATCGTCATCGACGGGAACGAGGTCGAGGTGGACGGGGCGATGACCCTGATTCAGGCCTGCGAGGAAGCCGGGATCGAAATTCCCCGGTTCTGCTATCACGAGCGCCTGTCGATCGCGGGCAACTGCCGCATGTGTCTGGTCGAGGTCGTCGGCGGCCCGCCCAAACCCGCCGCCTCCTGCGCGATGCAGGTGAAAGACCTGCGCCCCGGTCCGGAAGGTCAGCCGCCGGTCGTCAAGACCAACAGCCCGATGGTCAAGAAGGCCCGCGAAGGGGTGATGGAGTTCCTGCTCATCAACCACCCGCTCGACTGCCCGATCTGCGATCAGGGTGGCGAATGCGACCTTCAGGATCAGGCGATGGCCTACGGCGTCGACTTCTCGCGCTACCGCGAACCCAAGCGCGCGACCGAGGATCTGGACCTCGGCCCGCTGGTGTCGACCCAGATGACGCGCTGCATTTCCTGCACCCGCTGCGTGCGCTTCACGACCGAGGTCGCGGGCATTCACCAGATGGGTCAGACGGGGCGCGGCGAGGATGCCGAGATCACCAGTTATCTGAACGAGACGCTGGATTCGAACCTTCAGGGCAACATCATCGACCTGTGCCCGGTGGGCGCGCTGACGTCGAAACCCTATGCCTATCAGGCCCGTCCGTGGGAGCTGACCAAGACCGAAACCATCGACGTGATGGATGCGCTCGGGTCGAACATCCGGGTCGACACCAAGGGGCGCGAAGTCATGCGCATCCTGCCGCGCAACCATGACGGCGTGAACGAAGAGTGGATTTCCGACAAGACCCGCTTTGTCTGGGACGGTCTGCGCCGCCAGCGGCTCGACAAGCCCTATGTGCGCAAGAACGGCAAGCTGACCCCGGTCGAATGGCCCGAGGCGCTGTCGGCGGCGGCCGAGGCGATGAAGGGCAAGAAGGTCGCAGGTCTCATCGGCGATCTTGCGTCGACCGAGGCGGCCTTCAGCCTCAAGCAACTCATCGAGGGGCAGGGCGGCACGGTCGAATGCCGCGTGGACGGGGCGAAGCTGCCCGCCGGCAACCGCTCGGCCTATGTCGGCACCGCGACCATCGAAGACATCGACAGTGCCGAGATGATCCAACTGATCGGCACCAACCCGCGTGACGAGGCGCCGGTTCTGAACGCGCGTATCCGCAAGGCGTGGCTGCGCGGCGCGACGGTCGGCTATGTCGGCGTGCCGGGTGTGGACCTGACCTATGACTACGTGCAGGTCGGCGACGACCGCGTGGCGGTCGAGGAACTGTCGTCCAAAACCATTTCGGACGCGACCAAGGCCAAGAACACGCTTGTGATCGTGGGCATGGGCGCGCTGAACGAGGCGGACGGCGAGGCGGTTCTGTCGCACGCCATGAAGCTCGCTGAGAACACCAACGGCAAACTGCTGGTCCTGCACACCGCTGCGGCTCGGGTCGGCGCGATGGACGTGGGCGCGACCACCGAGGGTGGCATCAAGGCCGCGACCGAGGGGGCCGAGGTCATCTTCAACATGGGCGCGGACGAGGTCGAAATCGACGCGGGCGCGACCGTGATCTACATGGGCAGCCACGGAGACCGTGGGGCGCACCGTGCCGACATCATCCTGCCCTCGGCTGCCTACACCGAAGAGTCGGGCCTGTTCGTGAACACCGAAGGCCGCCCGCAACTGGCGCTGCGCGCCGCCTTCCCGCCGGGGCAGGCCAAAGAAAACTGGGCCGTCCTGCGTGCGTTGTCCGCCGAACTGGGCGCGACCCAGCCGTGGGACACCCAAGCGGGCCTGCGCCGCGCCATGGTGGAAGCGGTGCCGCATCTGGGCGCGGTCGACGTTGTGGCCGAGAACGACTGGCAACCGCTGGCGCTTGGGAAACTCGGCAAGGCGTCGTTCCGTCCGATCGTCGCGGATCACTACCTGACGAACCCCATCGCGCGGGCGTCGGCGGTGATGGCCGAACTGTCCGCGAACGCCAAGGCACGCGGATCGCAGAAGGTGGCCGCCGAGTGATCCGCACCGTCGCATATGGCACGCTGGCTCTGGCCGCGCTGACCGCCTGTTCCGAACAGGTGGAGGTCAGCCGTGCCGTGGCGAGCGCGCAGGCGGCGACAACGCCGTATCAGCCGGAATACCTCGATATCGGGACCCGGCTGCTCGACGGCGACCTCGTTGCCTTCGACGTCAAGATGAAGGGGGCCCGCAACAATCAGGACGTTGCGGACTATGCCCAATGCGCCGCCTCGCAATATGCGTTGATCCGGGGATACGGATTTGCGCGTCACGTGCGAACTGCGGTGGATAAACGCGGCGAAGTGTGGGAAGGGGACGCGACTTACGTGATCTCCGATGCGCTTCCCGATGGGTTGGCCAAGATCGACGCCGAAGTGGCGGTCGCGGCTTGCAAGGAAAACGGAATACCGACGATCTGAGGCGACAGATGTACGAATTTTTCACGACGACCAATCTGGGGATTGCGCTGACGATCGTGGGGCAGGTGCTCCTGATCGTGGTGCCGCTTCTGGTCGCGCTGGCCTTCCTGCTCTACTACGACCGCAAGGTCTGGGCGGCGGTTCAGATGCGCCGCGGCCCGAACGTGGTGGGCGCTTTCGGCCTGCTGCAAAGCTTCGCGGACTTCCTGAAGTATGTGCTCAAGGAAATCGTGGTGCCGGCGGGGGCGGACAAGTTCGTCTTTTTCCTCGCCCCGATGCTGTCCTTCGTGCTCGCCATGGTCGCCTGGGCGGTGATCCCGTTCAACGACCGCTGGGTTCTGGCGGATGTGAACGTCGCGATCCTGTTCGTCTTCGCCGTCTCCTCGCTCGAGGTGTACGGCGTGATCATGGGCGGCTGGGCGTCGAACTCCAAATACCCGTTCCTTGGCTCGCTCCGGTCCGCCGCGCAGATGATTTCCTACGAGGTCTCCATCGGCCTCATCATCATCGGCGTCATCATCTCGACCGGGTCGATGAACTTCGGCGACATCGTGCGCGCGCAGGACGGGGCGGGGCTGTTCAGCTGGTATTGGCTGCCGCACTTCCCGATGGTCTTTTTGTTCCTGATCTCGGCCATGGCCGAAACCAACCGCCCGCCGTTCGATCTGCCGGAAGCGGAATCGGAACTGGTCGCGGGCTATCAGGTGGAATACTCCTCCACCCCGTTCCTTCTGTTCATGATCGGGGAATACGTGGCCATCGTGCTGATGTGCACGCTCGTCTCGATCCTGTTCTTCGGGGGCTGGCTGTCGCCCATTGAGGCGATCCCGGACGGGGCGCTCTGGCTCATCCTCAAGATCTTCTTCTTCTTCACGATCTTCGCGATGGTGAAGGCGATCACCCCGCGCTACCGCTACGACCAGCTTATGCGGATCGGCTGGAAAGTGTTCCTGCCCCTGTCGCTGATCTGGGTCGTGCTGGTGGCCTTCTTTGCTCAATACGGCGCGTTCTGGGGCACCTACGCGCGCTGGACCGTGGGAGGCTGACGCATGGCTAACATCGACTACACCCGCGCCGCCAAATACTTTCTGCTGACCGACTGGATCAAAGGGTTCCAGCTGGGCATCAAGTATTTCTTCAAGCCGAAGGCGACGCTGAACTACCCGCATGAAAAGGGCCCGCTTTCGCCCCGGTTCCGTGGCGAACACGCGCTGCGCCGCTATCCGAATGGCGAAGAGCGCTGCATCGCCTGCAAGCTGTGCGAGGCGATCTGTCCGGCGCAGGCCATCACCATCGACGCGGAACCGCGCGAAGACGGCAGCCGCCGCACCACGCGCTACGACATCGACATGACGAAATGCATCTACTGCGGCTTCTGTCAGGAAGCCTGCCCGGTGGATGCCATCGTCGAGGGTCCGAACTTCGAATTCGCGACCGAAACCCGCGAGGAGCTCTTCTACGACAAGGACAAGCTTCTGGACAACGGCGAGCGTTGGGAAGCCGAGATTGCGCGCAATCTCGAACTCGACGCGCCTTATCGGTAAGGGGGCGGCGGCGCATGGGCGCGAGCGGTGCAAACCTGTTCGAGGATGACGCCTCGATGGACTGGCTGGAGGGCTATCGCGCCTCCGGGGCCGGTGCCGTCGCGTCCGCGCTCGACACCGCCGCCGGGACGCCCGTGACCGACTACCTCGACATGGATCAGGGCGCGGCGGCGCGGGCGGCGGCGGAAGTCGTGGCCGTGGCGCATGGCGCGTTTCCGTCGGGGATGTCGCAGGACCGTCTGGACCTGCTCAACGCCCACGGGTCCGACGTCCGGGCCATGGACAGCATAAAGTCCCGCGCCACGTCGGCGCTGGATCGGTTGATTTCGGAGAACTCCGAGCTTCACGAGGTGTGGATGGACAGCGACGCCCAGTCCGACTGGGTCGCGGCCATGAACGATTTGCGGCGGAGGCTGGGATGAGCGATTTCACCAAGACATACGCGCGGATGATGGAGCAGGGCACGGCGATGCTCAAAGCCTTCAACCCGATGCTCGAGGATTTCACGCCCGAAGGGTTCGACAAGCTCTGGCCGACCATGCCCCGCGACTGGATGGAGGCCATGTTCGGCAATTCGTTCAACCCCGACGGGCTGGACGCAAAGACCCGGCTGATGGTCCTTCTGGGCGGTCTGGTCGCCACGGGGGCGACGCAGGACAGCCAGATCAAATACACGGTGCGTCACCTGATGGAGGCGGGCGCCACGCAGAAAGAGATTGGGGAAGTCATCTACCAGATGTCGATGCTGGGCGGACTTCCGGCGATGAACCACGCGCTCGAACTGGCCCAGGAGGTCTATGACGCGCAGAAAGACGACGAGGAGGGGGACGCATGACCGTCGCCGATTTCGCATTCTACGCCTTCGCGGTGACGACGCTTGTGGGCGGGCTGTTCACCGTTCTGGCCCGCAACCCGGTCCATTCCGTGCTGTGGCTCATCATGGCCTTCATCGGGTCGGCGGGGCTGTTCGTGGTGCTGGGGGCCGAATTCCTCGCCATGCTGCTGATGATCGTCTACGTCGGCGCGGTCGCCGTGCTGTTCCTGTTCGTCGTGATGATGCTGGACGTGGATTTCGCCGAGTTGAAGGCGGGCATGGCGAAATACATGCCGCTCGCGCTTCTGATCGCGGTCGTGCTGCTGATGCAGATGGGTATGATCTACGGCACGTGGCAGTTCGCGGACGGGGCCGAAGCCGCCCGCCGCGCGGTCACGCCGGACATGACCGAGGTCGAGAATACCGCCGCTCTGGGTCAGCTGATATACGACGACTATTTCCTTCTGTTCCAACTGTCCGGGCTGGTGCTGCTGGTCGCCATGATCGGCGCCATCGTCCTGACCCTCCGCCACCGCAAGGACATCAAGCGGCAGGATGTGCTCGCCCAGATGTACCGCGATCCGGCCAAGGCGCTGGAGCTTGTCGACGTGAAGCCGGGGCAGGGGCTTTGATCCGCGCCGCGCTCATATCCTTTGCGCTGGCCGGGGTGCCCGTCGCCGTCGTGGCCGAAGCGCCGCCGATGCCGTCCTGTTCGGCAGGCGGATACGAATGGCATCTGAGCAGCATTTTCGGTGGCGGCCTGATCCATGCCCTGCGCGTGGCCGGGTCGGGGGCCGAAACGGAATACGTCATCGCCTGCACGGCGGGGCGCGCGGTCGAGGCGACCCGTGTCGGCACCGAATACGGCGTGCTCTACGATCTTGCCCAGGGCATGTCGGCATCGGCCGAACGCTACACGCTGGACGACCTTGCCAAGTTCACGCGGGAATCCGGGTGGCATGCCAAGGTGGTCAACTTCGACAAGGGGGCTTGCGTGTGCACGCTGGGGTTCTGAGCATGGCGCGGCTGACCCATATCGCGGCGTTGATGCTGACGCTGGCGGCCACCGGCGCGCAAGCGGCGTCCTGCACGGACGGGGGCAGCACTTATACCTCCGTCGAACGGATCAGCGCGAACGTCGTTTACGCCGAAGACGGCGCGCGGGCGATCATCGCCGTGTGCAGCATGAACATGGCGGTCGAGGCCACGGACACCGGCGGCGCGGAATACCCGGCACGCGACTTTGCGGTGGGGCTGAACCCGAACAACGCGGATTACGACCTGACGGAACTGGCAAGCCTCATGCGCTCCATGGGGCTCGAGGCACAGACGACGCCGTTCAGCAGCAAGGGCTGCGTCTGCGCGGCACAATAGGGCGGCGCCCCGGCGGCGCGGCAAGAGAATGGACCCCGCAGGGGGCCCGAACGAAGACAAACCAAGGGCAAAGGCCCAGAGGGACAAGATGGTTGGACTTGAACATTACCTTGGACTGGCGGGGGCACTCTTCGTCATCGGCATCTTCGGTCTTTTCCTGAACCGTAAGAACGTCATCATCCTGCTCATGTCGATCGAGCTGATGCTGCTCTCGGTCAACATCAACCTCGTCGCCTTTTCCTCTTACCTCGGGGACATGGTCGGGCAGGTCTTCACGCTGTTCGTCCTGACGGTCGCCGCGGCTGAGGCCGCCATCGGCCTTGCCATTCTGGTCTCGTTCTTCCGTAACCGCGGCACCATCGCGGTCGAAGACGTCAACGTGATGAAAGGCTGACGCTCATGGTCACGATCATCCTCTTCGCGCCGCTGATCGGCGCCATCATCGCGGGCTTCGGCCACCGGATCATCGGGGACAAGGGCGCGCAGGTCCTGACGACCGGGCTTCTGTTCCTCGCGGCCCTTCTGTCGTGGATCGTGTTCCTGACCCATGACCCGGCGAACACCGAGCATGTGCAGATCCTGCGCTGGGTCGAAAGCGGGACGCTTAGCACCGACTGGTCGATCCGGCTCGACCGCCTGACGTCGATCATGCTGATCGTCGTCACCACGGTCTCGTCGCTCGTCCACCTCTATTCCATGGGTTACATGGCGCATGATCCGCAATTCGAGGGCGAAAGCTATCGCCCCCGGTTCTTCGCCTATCTCAGCTTCTTCACCTTCGCGATGCTGATGCTGGTGACCTCGGACAACCTGCTCCAGATGTTCTTCGGGTGGGAGGGCGTCGGCGTCGCCTCGTACCTGCTGATCGGGTTCTACTACCGCAAGCCCTCGGCCAATGCCGCGGCGATCAAGGCCTTCGTCGTGAACCGCGTGGGCGACTTCGGCTTCGCGCTCGGCATCTTCGGGCTGTTCTTCCTGACCGACAGCATCCGTTTCGACGAGGTGTTCGCCGCCGCGCCGGGCCTTGCCGAAACCTCGATCACCTTCCTTTGGCGCGAATGGAACGCGGCCAACCTGATCGCCTTCCTGCTCTTCGTCGGCGCGATGGGGAAATCGGCACAGCTGTTCCTGCACACATGGCTGCCGGACGCGATGGAAGGTCCGACCCCGGTGTCGGCGCTGATCCACGCCGCGACCATGGTGACCGCAGGCGTGTTCCTTGTCTGCCGCATGTCGCCGGTGATGGAATACGCGCCCGCTGCGACCAACTTCATCGTCTACATCGGCGCCTTCACCGCCTTCTTCGCGGCGACCGTGGGTTTGGTGCAGAACGACATCAAACGGGTGATCGCCTATTCGACCTGTTCGCAGCTCGGCTACATGTTCGTGGCCGCGGGCGTCGGGGCCTATCCGGTCGCCATGTTCCACCTGCTGACCCACGCCTTCTTCAAGGCGATGCTGTTCCTTGGCGCAGGCTCGGTCATCCACGGGATGCACCATGAGCAGGACATGCGGAACTACGGCGGGCTGCGCACCAAGCTGCCGCTCACCTTCTGGGCAATGCTGATCGGCACGCTCGCCATCACCGGCGTCGGCATCCCGCTGACCGCCATCGGCTTCGCGGGCTTCCTGTCGAAAGACGCGATCATCGAAGTCGCGTTCGCGGGCACCAACGGTGGCGTCGCCTTCTGGCTGCTCGTCATCGCCGCGCTCTTCACCAGCTTCTACTCGTGGCGGCTCATGTTCCTGACCTTCTGGGGCAAGCCGCGCGGCGACAAGCACACCCACGACCACGCGCATGAAAGCCCGGCGGTGATGACGATCCCGCTCGGCGTGCTCGCCATCGGCGCGGTGTTCTCGGGCATGGTGTTCTACAACTCGTTCTTCTACGACCACGACCGGATGAACGCCTTCTTCGGTCTGCCGGAGCATCATGCGGAAGCCACCGAGCACGGCGAAGAGGCCGCAGCCGGCGACCACGGCGAAGAGGCCGCGACGGATGACGCCGCGCATGGCGACGAGGCCACCGATCACGCCATGGCCGACAGCCACGCCGCGCCGCAGGGGGCCGTCTACTTCGGTCTCGACAACACGGTGATCGACGACGCGCACCATGTGCCGACTTGGGTCAAAATCTCGCCCTTCATCGCGATGCTGCTCGGTCTGGCCACGGCATACTGGTTCTACATCGTGAACCCGTCGCTGCCGAAACGGCTCGCCGCGACGCAGCCGCATCTCTACCAGTTCCTGCTGAACAAGTGGTATTTCGACGAGATCTACGACTTTCTCTTCGTGCGGCCCGCCAAGGCCATCGGCCGCTTCCTGTGGAAGCGTGGGGACGGGGCGACCATCGACGGGGCGATCAACGGCGTGTCGATGGGGATCATTCCCTTCTTCACCCGGCTCGCGGGCCGGTGGCAGTCGGGCTACCTCTTCACCTACGCCTTCGCGATGGTGCTCGGCATCGTCGCCTTCGTGACACTCATGACGCTGACCGGCGGTGCGAACTGATGAACAACCTGCTTTCGATCATTACCTTCCTGCCGCTGGTGGCAGCCCTCATCCTCGCGCTGTTCCTGCGCGGTGACGATCCGGCGGCGCAGCGCAATGCGAAATGGCTGGCGCTTGCTGCGACCACGGCGACCTTCCTGATCTCGCTCGGCGTGCTTTTCGGGTTCGACCCCTCGGACACGGGCTTTCAGTTCGTGGAGGAAGCCGATTGGCTCATGGGGCTTCAGTACAAGATGGGCGTTGACGGGATCAGCGTGCTCTTCGTCATGCTGACCACCTTCCTCATGCCGATCACGATCGCGGCCTGCTGGAACGTCACGACGCGGGTGAAGGAATACATGATCGCCTTCCTCGTCCTTGAAACGCTCATGCTGGGCGTGTTCATGGCGCTGGACCTCGTGCTCTTTTACCTCTTCTTCGAGGCGGGCCTCATTCCGATGTTCCTCATCATCGGCATCTGGGGCGGCAAGAACCGGATCTACGCCGCGTTCAAGTTCTTCCTCTACACCTTCCTCGGTTCCGTCCTGATGCTGGTCGCGATGGTCTATATGTTCATGGAGGCCGGGACGACCGACATCCCGACCTTGCTGAACCACGCCTTCGATTCCACCACAATGCGGGTGCTCGGCATCACCGTGACGGGCGGGGCGCAGACGCTGCTGTTCGTCGCCTTCTTCGCGAGCTTCGCGGTGAAGATGCCGATGTGGCCGGTGCACACATGGCTGCCCGACGCGCACGTTCAGGCGCCGACCGCAGGCTCGGTCGTGCTGGCGGCGATCCTGCTCAAGATGGGCGGCTATGGCTTCCTCCGGTTCAGCCTGCCGATGTTCCCGGTCGGGTCCGACGTGATGGCGACCTTCGTACTTTGGCTGTCGGCCATCGCGATCGTCTACACCTCGCTCGTCGCGCTGGTGCAGGAGGATATGAAGAAGCTGATCGCCTATTCCTCCGTCGCGCATATGGGCTATGTCACCGCGGGTATCTTCGCGGCCAACCAGCAGGGGATCGACGGCGCGATTTTCCAGATGATCTCGCACGGCTTCATCTCGGGCGCGCTCTTCCTGTGCGTCGGCGTGATCTACGACCGGATGCACACGCGTGAGATCGACGCTTACGGCGGCCTCGTGAACCGGATGCCGGCCTATGCGCTGGTGTTCATGTTCTTCACTATGGCGAACGTGGGCCTTCCGGGCACCTCGGGCTTCGTCGGTGAATTCCTGACGCTTGTCGGCATGTTCCAGGCTAACACCTGGGTCGCCGCCGTTGCGACCTCCGGCGTGATCCTGTCGGCGGCCTATGCGCTTTGGCTCTACCGCCGCGTGGTCATGGGCGATCTCATCAAGGAAAGCCTCAAGGCGATCACCGACATGAGCCGCCGCGAGAAGTGGATCTTCGCGCCGCTCGCCGCGATGACCCTTCTGCTCGGCGTCTACCCGAGCCTCGTCACCGACATCATCGGCCCCTCGGTCGAAAACCTTCTGAACCACTACGAAGCCGCGCTTCCCGCGGTGGACGACGCCGCCACGGAAGTGGCTCAGGCAGCAGCGCATTGAGGACGTGAGAGTATGGCAACCGATCTTCAAACCATCCTGCCGGAACTGATCCTCGCGGTTTACGCGATGCTGGCGCTCGTCGGCGCGGTCTATACCGGCAAGGACAACCTCACCGGCCCGATCACATGGCTGACCGCCGGTCTCATGGCGGTTCTGGCGCTCTGGATCGGGACCGGCAGCGCCGGGTCGACGCAGGCCTTCGGCGGCATGTTCCTGTCCGATGCCTATGCCCGCTTCGCCAAGGTCGCGATCCTGATCGCGGGGGCGGCGGTGCTCCTGTCGGGGCAGGAAGCCGTGGCGCGGCGCGGGCTGGGCCGCTTCGAATATCCGCTTCTCATCGCGCTGGCCACGGTCGGCATGATGATGATGGTCTCGGCGGGCGACCTCATGTCGCTTTACCTCGGCCTCGAACTGCAATCGCTCGCGCTCTACGTGGTCGCGGCGATGAACCGCGACAGCGTGAAGTCGACGGAAGCGGGCATGAAATACTTCGTGCTGGGCGCGCTGTCCTCGGGCCTTTTGCTCTATGGCGCGTCGCTCACCTATGGCTATGCCGGCACCACACTGTTCTCCGGCATCATCGGCGCGGCGACGGGCGGCGAGATCAGCCTCGGCCTTCTCATCGGTCTGGTGTTCGTCTCGGCCGGTCTTGCATTCAAGATCTCGGCGGTGCCGTTCCATATGTGGACGCCGGACGTCTACGAAGGCGCGCCGACACCCGTCACCGCCTTCTTCGCCACAGCGCCGAAACTGGCGGCGATGGGCCTCTTCGCCCGTGTGCTGTTCGACGCCTTCGGCGGCGCGGTCGGCGACTGGCAGCAGATCATCTCGCTCATGGCGATCCTGTCGATGGCGCTGGGGGCGGTGGCCGCCATCGGCCAGACCAACATCAAACGCCTGATGGCCTATTCGTCGATCTCCCACATGGGCTTCGCGCTCATGGGCCTATCGGCGGGCACCGCGCTTGGCGTGCAGGCGATGCTGGTCTACATGGCGATCTACCTGACCATGAACGTCGGCACCTTCGCCTTCATCATGTCGATGGAGCGGGACGGAAAGCCGGTCACGGAAATCGCATCGCTGAACCAGTTTGCCAAGGGCGAGCCGCTCAAGGCTCTGGCGATGCTGGTTCTGCTGTTCTCGCTCGCGGGCGTGCCGCCCATGGTCGGGTTCTTCGGCAAGCTCTACGTGCTTCAGGCCGCCGTGGACGCGGGCCTGACATGGCTGGCCATCGGGGGCGTCATCGCCTCGGTCATCTCGGCGTTCTACTATCTGCGCATCGTCTATTTCATGTATTTCGGCCAGACCGAGGGGCAGGCGCAGGCGCCGATGTCGCCCGCGGCCTGGGTCGCGCTCATGGGGTCGGCGGCGATCATGGTGCTGGGGGTCGTGAACCTCTTCGGTATCGAAACCGCCGCCGCGCAGGCCGCGCAGGCGCTGGTCAACTGAGCCGGCATTGCCTGATCGCAATATCCGGGGCCTGTGGGAAATGACCCACGGGCCCCGTCTTTATCCGGAGACCTGAGTGTGAGCGGAGACTGGCCCCACGGCTACGGCTACCTGCCCTTGGGCGAGGTGACCTCGACATTGGACGAGGCGCGGGCGCGTGTGGGCGAAATGTCGGGGCCGACATGGATCACCGCGACGCACCAGACCGCGGCGCGTGGGCGGCGCGGTCGGCCATGGTCGAACCCCGCCGGCAATTTCGCGGGCACTCTGGTCCTGCCGAATCTGACCGACCCCGCATCCGCCGCGCTGCGCTCGTTCACCACCGCGCTCGCGCTGGACGAGGCGCTGACGACGCTCACCGGACGGCCCGAAGCCTTCGCGCTCAAATGGCCGAACGACGTGCTTCTGAACGGCAGCAAGCTTGCCGGGATATTGCTCGAAAGCCTGACCGAGCGGGGGCACCTGACCGGACTCGTCATCGGGATCGGCGTGAACCTCGCCTCGGCCCCGGACCCCGGTGCGCTCGAGCCCGGTGCGCTGGCGCCGGTGTCGCTCATGGGGGAGACCGGGTTGTCGGTGACCCCCGACGATTTTCTCGAGGCTCTGGCACCGGCTTTCGCCCGGTGGGAGGCGCAGTTGCGCCAATACGGCTTCGCGCCGATCCGCACCGCATGGCTCGCCCGTGCCGCCCGCATCGGAGAGACCGTGACCGCGCGCTTGCCGGGCGACGAGATCACCGGCACATTCCGCACGGTAGACGAAGCGGGCCATCTTGTCCTATCCACGCCCAAAGGCGAACGCGCCATCGCGGCGGGGGATGTTTTTTTCTGACGGCCGGGAGGCGCCGATGCTGCTTACCATCGACTGTGGCAACACCAACACCGTGTTCACCCTGTGGGACGGGGAAGAGGTGCTGTGCACCCTGCGCACCTCGACCGCGCACCAGCGCACGGCGGATGCTTACTGGGTCTGGTTCTCGACCCTCGTGAAGCACCACGGGATCGACCCCAAGGTCGAGGGCGTCATCATCTCGTCCACGGTGCCGCGCGTCGTGTTCAACCTGCGCGTCTTCACCGACCGCTTCTTCAACCTGCGCCCGCTTGTGGTCGGGCGGCCCGACTGCCTGCTGCCCATCGACGTGCGGGTCGATGCGGGCACGCAGGTCGGCCCCGACCGTCTGGTCAACACCGTCGCGGGATATACCCAGTATGGCGGCGACCTCATCATCGTGGATTTCGGCACCGCGACGACCTTCGACGTGGCCGACAGCGACGGGGCCTATATCGGCGGTGTCATCGCGCCGGGCGTGAACCTGTCGCTCGAGGCGCTGCACATGGCCGCCGCCGCGTTACCGCATGTGGATATCACGCACCCCGACAAGGTCATCGGCACCAATACGGTGGCCTGTATGCAATCGGGGATCTTCTGGGGCTATGTCGGCCTCATCAAGGAAATCTCCAGCAGGATCATGGAAGAACGCGACCGCGAGATGAAGGTGATCGGGACCGGGGGCCTCGCCCCTCTGTTCCAGTCCCACGCGCCCGTGTTCGACCGGTTCGAGGACAACCTGACCATGCATGGTCTCAAGGTGATCTACGAACACAACAGAGAGCAGGGTACCCTATGAGCAAGAACCGTTTGATCTACCTGCCCCTCGGCGGGGCGGGCGAGATCGGGATGAACGCCTATGTCTACGGCTACGGCGCGCCGGGCAAGGAACGCCTGATCCTCGTGGACCTCGGCGTCACCTTTCCGGATATGGAGACGACGCCGGGCGTCGACCTCATCATGGCGGACGTGTCTTGGCTGGTCGAAAACCGCGACCGGCTGGAGGCGATCTTCATCACCCATGCGCATGAGGATCACGTGGGCGCCATCGGGCGGCTGTGGTCGGAACTGCGCGTGCCGGTATATGCCCGCGCCTTCACCGCGCATCACGCACGGCGCAAGATGGAAGAGGCGGGGCAGGACCCGGACGAGGTCATCACCGCCGGGGCCTATCCCGAAAAGATCGAGGTCGGCCCGTTCAAGGTGGCCTTCGTGCCGATCAGCCATTCGATCCCCGAAAGTGCGGGGCTGGTCATCGACACGCCCGCGGGACGGATCGCGCATTCCGGCGACTTCAAGATCGACCTCGACCCGGGCGTCGGCGAAGCCTTCGACGAGGCGATCTGGCGCGAGGCGACGGGGGGCCGCGTGCGGGCCTTCATGTGCGACTCGACCAACGTGTTCTCGCCCAAACCCGGCCGGTCCGAGGCCGAGCTTGGCCCCGAAATCACCAAGCTGGTGGCGGATGCGCCGCATATGGTGGTGGCGACGACCTTTGCCTCCAACGTGGCGCGGGTGAAGACGCTCGCAGAGGCCGGGCAGGCCGCCGGCCGGTCGGTCTGTCTTCTGGGCCGTGCCATGCGGCGTATGATCGAAGCCTCGGTCGACACCGGCGTGCTTACGGATTTCCCCAAGACGGTGACGCCGGAAGACGCCCGCGACATACCGCGCGAGAGCCTGATGCTGATCGTGACCGGGTCGCAGGGCGAGCGGCGGGCGGCCACCGCGCAGTTGAGCCGGGGCAAGTATCTGGGGCTCGAGATGAAAGAGGGCGACACGTTCCTGTTTTCCTCCAAGACCATTCCAGGCAACGAACGCGGCGTGATCCGCATTCTGAACGCCTTTTCCGAAATGGGCGTGGATATCGTGGCGGATGACGACCGCTATCACGTCTCGGGCCACGCCAACCGCCCCGATCTGGAGCGGATGCACCGGATCGTGGGGGCCGAGACCGTGGTGCCGATGCACGGCGAACACCGCCACCTGCGCGAACACGCGAAACTCGCCAAGGCGAACGGGTTCCAGTCGATCGTCGCGGTGAACGGCGCGATGGTCGATCTGACCGGGGCCACGCCGCATGTGGTCGAACATATCGAGGCGGACCGCGTCTATCTGGACGGCAAGGTCATCATCGGGGCGCTGGACGGGATCGTGCGCGACCGCATCCGAATGGCGTTGAACGGTCACGTCATCGTCAACGCGATCATCGAGGACGACGCGGCCCTCGGCGATCCGTGGGTCGAGGTCATGGGGCTGCCCGAAGTCGGCGAGAGCCGTGCGCCGCTGGTCGATGTGCTGGAAGAGGATCTGGGTCAGTTCCTGGGTCGTGCGGGCCGCAAGACTCTGGCGGATGACGACAAGCTGGAAGAAGAGCTGCGCCGCATCGCGCGCAAGGTGACGCAGGACGAGATCGGCAAGAAGGCCGAAGTCACGGTCGTCATCTCGCGTCTGGAAGAGTAGGGCCGGCAAGCGGTGCGGGGCCAGGGCCCCGCGCAGGTTTTGCGCCGCCCCGCCTGCGGCGGGCCGTCGCGGTAGGGGGCCAGCCCCCTTGGCCTCATTTGCAGGCAAACGAGGCCCACCCCCGAGGTTTCGGGAAACAGAGAAGAGGGACTCAGCGCGCGGCGCAGACGGTGACGCGTTTGCCCGTCCAGCAGCCGCCCGCGCCCATGGTCAGGTCGTCGCCGAGGTAGCCTTGGGCATGGGTGGCGCCGGGGGTGCCGTTCCAGTGGGCCTGAGCGGTGCCGTCGCCCGCCGGGCTGACTTCGGCGAAGTAGTCGCCCAAATAGACGTCACGGTCGGTGTTGATCCAGAAGCGCCCGGTGCCGTCGTTCTCCATCCAGATCGGACAGGTGCCGTTTCGCATGTCGAGATAGGTCGTGCCATCGACGACGAGCTTGCAGGAACCCTTGATGACATAGGGGTCGGCGGTGACGGCGGTTGCGCAGAGGGTCGTCACCACGGCGAGGATGGCGTGCAGGGGCAGGGGGCGCGGCATGGGCGTGGTCCGGGAAATGGGTTAACGATACCCGGACTATACGCGCGGCTCTGACCTTGGCGAGCGGTTTCGCTCAGGCCGCCGCTTCGAGTGCCGCGACGGTCTCGGCCAGCCTGTCGGACAGCGCGCCCGGGCGGATCTCGGTCAACCGGTCGGCCAGTTGGCGGTAGTACCAAAGCGTGCCCGTGCGTTTCGCGGTGAACCGGTCGAATACGCCGGGGCCGTGTTCGCGAAGATCGGTCAAGATGGCGGTGGCGTTGTGCAGCTTGTCGCAACTGGTGACGAGCAGCGCGTCCTCGCCCTTGGTGGCGAGCGAGGCGATGTAGCGATCCTTGCGCCACTGCCAGTCCTCCTTGTCCTGCTGGACCGAGTCGGAACAGGCGAGCACGATGTCGGCCACGCGGGCGCCATAGGTGGCGCGGATCATGTCGGCGGTGTCCTGCCCGCCCTGATCCTCGACCGCGTCGTGCAGAAGGCCCGCGATCGCCTGATCCTCGTCCCCGCCGAATTCGATGACGAGGGCCGAGACGGCCAAAAGGTGAGATATATAGGGGATGCCCGAGCCTTTGCGGGTCTGCGTGCGATGCAGACGCGCGGCGAGGCTCAGAGCGTTTTCAAAACGATCTGTCAGCATGGGTTTTCCAATGATGTTGGGAGATGAGCGTTGCGCTCACCTTCAACATGGGGCCGTGCCGGGCAGGGGTCAACCCCTGCGCGTCAGGACCGGCGTTCTTCGAAGCTCTTGGCGATGAAGTCGGGCAGGTGGTCGCCCATGCCCGTCGGGGCGTCGTCGCGGCGACCGCCACGGCCCGAGGGCTTCCCGCGCGAGCGGGTGTCGGACCGGGATTTGGATGCATCTTCCGACTTGGCGGGTGCCTCGTCGCGGGCCGGTTTGTCGTCACGAGCCGGTTTGTCTTCGCGCGCGGGCTTGTCCGACGGCTTCGACCGCGCGGATTTCTTCTCAGGCTTCGGGGTTTCCTCCACCGGAGCGTCGCCCAGCGGGCTTTCGATGCGCGGGATTTCCTTTTCGATCAGGCGTTCCACCGCGTCGAGGTTCTTTTCGTCGCGCGGCTCGCAGATCATCACGGCCTTGCCCTTGCGTCCGGCGCGGCCCGTGCGGCCGATCCGGTGAACGTAGTCCTCGGCGTGCCCCGGCACGTCGAAGTTGAACACGTGGCTGACGGCGGGCACGTCGAGGCCGCGGGCGGCCACGTCGGAGGCGACGAGGAAGCGGAGGGTGCCGTCGCGAAAGCCCTGCAAGGTCTCCATCCGCTTGGACTGGTCCAGATCGCCGTGGATCGGGGCCGCGTCGTAGCCGTATTTCTTAAGGCTCTTGGCCACCACGTCCACGTCCATCTTGCGGTTGCAGAAGATGATGGCGTTGGTGCAGGCCTCGCCCTCGCGGTCGATCAGCGCACGCAGCAGCCTACGCTTTTCGGTGGCCGCGCGGTCGCGGCGCGAGGCTTTGAACTTGCAGACTTCCTGCGCGATGTTCTCGCCGGTGGTCGCCTGACGCGCCACTTCGACGCGGGCCGGGTTGGACAGGAAGGTGTTGGTGATGCGCTCGATCTCGGAGGCCATGGTAGCGGAGAAAAACAGCGTCTGGCGGGTAAAGGGCACGAGGCCGAAGATGCGTTCGATGTCGGGGATGAACCCCATGTCGAGCATCCGGTCCGCTTCATCCACCACCATGACCTGCACGCCGGTCAAAAGCAGCTTGCCGCGCTCGAAATGGTCGAGCAGGCGGCCGGGCGTGGCGATCAGCACGTCGACGCCGCGGTCGATCAGCTGGTCCTGTTCCTTGAAGCTCACGCCCCCGATCAGCAGCGCCTTGGTCAGCTTGACGTGCTTGGCGTAGGTGTCGAAGTTCTCGGCGACCTGCGCGGCGAGTTCACGCGTCGGACACAGCACAAGCGACCGGGGCATACGCGCACGGGCGCGGCCACGGGCCAGCATGGTAATCATCGGCAGGGTGAACGAGGCGGTCTTGCCCGTCCCGGTCTGGGCGATCCCCAGCACGTCGCGCCCTTCGAGCGCGGGCGGAATGGCGCCGGCCTGAATCGGGGTGGGGGTCTCATAACCCGCCTCTTCGACGGCTTTGAGAACTTTCGGGCTAAGGTTCAGATCGGAGAATTTTGTCAATGACGGGTCCTTCGCGTGAGTTGGCGGCTGTCTGGCCGCTTCTCTCCGCGCGGCCCGCCCGACCGGATTGCCGGGCATCCTTTGGGCGGTTCTCTACGCGTCCGCGCATGAAAGGTCAAGAAAGGCTCGTGTCGGGAACAGCCACGCGTGCGATCACGTTGGTTCAGGATGACAAAAGAGGAAAAAGGAAGACAGCCATGATTAAGAAACACGGATCCGCAGAGTGGAGCGGCGGGCTTCAGGACGGCACCGGCACGGTTTCGACGCAAAGCGGCGTGTTGAACGCGGTGCAGTACGGCTTCAACAAACGCTTCGGGGATGAGCCGGGCACCAACCCCGAGGAACTGATCGGCGCGGCCCATGCCGCCTGTTTCTCGATGGCCCTGTCCAACATTCTGGGCGAGAGCGACATCGTGCCAGACAAGATCGAAACGACGTCGACCATTCACCTCGACATGAGCGATGGGCCGAAGGTCGTGAAGGCGCATCTGGACGTGAAGATCAAGGCGCCGGGCGACAAGGACAAGGTGATGGAGGCCGCGAAAAAGGCCGAGCAGGGCTGCCCGATCAGTCAGCTTCTGGATTGTGAAATCACGATGGATGCCGAGATCGAGTGATCTTGCGCCTCACAGGTCGGCGATCCGTGCCCCGCGCAGGATCGCCGCCTGCCACGTCTCAGGGTCGTCGACCAGTTCAAGCGCGCCGATGACGGAAATGCGCTGGCTTTCTTCGATCAGCACGTCCTCGTCCAGCTGGATCTGGAGCGATGCGCCATGGTCGGGCTGGCCGCAGAACGGGCAGTCGCCCATATCCGACACCAACAGCAGATCGCGGCCCGCGACGCCCGGAAACATCGGCACGGCATAGCCGGTGATGCGGAACTCCTGCGCGCCGTTGCGGATGGCGTCCGGATAGGTCTTTTTGACCGTGTAGCTCGTGTCCGAAATGATTTCGTCCACCTCGATTGCGGCCAGCAGCGCCCAAGGGTCGTCATTGGCCCAAAGCGGCGTGGTCGGAACGGCGAAAGCTGCGAGAGCGAGCAGGCTGGTGGAGCGCATGGGGGCCTCACGAAAGGTCTGTTGCCAGCACCTTAGGGTGGCGCGGTCCTGGGGCAACGCCGAATTTCCGGGCGGGCGGCTTTCCGCCGGGTCAGGTGAGTCCGACCGCCGGGGGCAGGTCGTCGTTGTCGACGGCTTCGGGTTCTGCCGCCACCGCGCGGATGCGGGCTTTCAGCATCGCGGGCCCGCCGCCTTCGGCCCAAAGCATCGACAAGGCCAGCCGGAACCGCGGCGCACGGTTCGCGCGGCCGTCGATTTCGGTCAGGAGGTCGGTGCCATGACTGTCCATCAGTTCCTGCAATGGGCCTGCCGCCACGATCTCGAGGTCCTCGGGGTCGTCGCAGGCCGCAAGCACCGCGCAGATCGCATCGAACGCGAGGCCCGGTTTTCGCTGGATCAGGGCTTCGAGCAGGAGATCGGTCCAGTAGTCGGGGTGAGCGTCGAAGGCTTCGGTTTCATAGGTCGCGCGCAGGAAATCGAGGTAGCGCGCACCGAACCGGTCGAGCGGCAGGTCGCCTTCGGGAAGGCTGTCGTCGGTCACGCCGAGGGCGTCGGCGATGAAGTGGCGGTCAATGGCTGTCATCTGTGAAGGCCTACGTGATTGAGTGCGTCAAGGCGAGAGGTGGATTTGCCAACGCGCCTGTCCGAAGTAACGTCGGGCAAGGGACGGAGGTTGCATGGGCGACGATATAGACGTGCGCCGGCTGGGGCCGGTCGATATCGAGGCGATCCTTTCCAGCGACGCTTTCGATCATCCGGCACGCCCGGATCAGACCCGCGCCTTTCTGGACGCGCCCGACACGGCGATCATCGGCGCACTCGACGGCGACCGGATGATCGGGTTCGCCAGCGCGACGGTGCTTCTGCACCCCGACAAGCCGCCGATGCTGTTCGTGAACGAGGTCGGGGTGAACGAAGGGTTCCGCAAAAGGGGCATCGCCACGCGGCTGGTCGAAGCATTGATCGACTGGGCGCGCGCCTATGGGTGCGAGGGCATCTGGCTCGCCACGGAAGAAGACAACGCCGCGGCGCGCGCGCTCTACCGTAAACTGGACGCGCGCGAGACGACGGGGGTCGTCGTGTTCGACTGGGACGGCGCGCTGGAGCGTTAGGGGGCCGACAGGCTCGGATGAAGCGCGGGGATGTATCCGCCCGCAAGCGCGGTGACGGTGGGGGCGGGGGTCAGCACGGTGACCTCGCCGCGCGGGCGCGTGGCGCGGTCGCGGTAGCCGCCGGGGGTGAAGCGCCGAATGAAACCGCCTTGCACGATCCACGGCGCGCCCTCATGCCGGATGAAGGCCCAGTTGGGCAGGGTGTCTGCCAGCGCGACATGGGTGATCTGCGTGCGGTCACGCCGGACCCGCGCCCGGTGCAAAGCCCGGTCGATCTGCGGCGCGCGGTCGATGCCCGACGCCGTGCGGAACGCGTCGAATGCGTGGCGGCGGCAGTAGCCGCAGGGCCGATGCCCGGCGGCGAGCGCCACCGCTTCGTCCAGAAAGAACAGGGGCGTCCAGGCGTTCTGCGGCTGCGGCCCGTGATAGCGCCCGCGGGGGTGCTCCAACGTGCAGATGATCCACGCGTGGTGCGACCAGCGCCGTGCGCCCAGCCTCCCGGTGTCGTCGAAGGCAAGGATACCCCGGTTCCCCGTGAAGCTGCCCCGCGCGGGGTCCACGACGATCCTGCCGTCCGGCATCACGCGGTTCTGAAGCGGCACGTTCCCTCCGGCTTTGGTGCCCAAGCCTCCCGGCACCGCGCGGGGAGGTCACTCCCCATGCAATTCCTTCGTCGCGGTCAGGGTCAACTCGGGATAGTCCCGTTCGACCCGGTCGATGTCCCATTGCAGGCGCGTCAGGAAGACCGGGTCGCCGTCGTTGTCATACCCGATGTGCTGTTTGTTCGCCTCGACCAGCTTGTCCTGTGCGGCCTTGGGGCCAGAGAACCAACGGGCGGATTTGAACTGTGTCGCCTCGAAGCGCACCGGGATGCCGTATTCCAGCTCGATCCGGCTTGCGAGCACCTCGAACTGAAGCTGGCCGACGACGCCCACGATGAAGCCAGAGCCGATCATCGGTTTGAACACTTTGGCCGCGCCTTCTTCCGCGAACTGCATCAGGGCCTTTTCCAGATGCTTGGCCTTCATCGGGTCGGTCGCCCGGACGCCTTGCAGCAATTCCGGCGCGAAGGACGGGATGCCGGTGACGCGCAGCGCCTCACCCTCGGTCAGCGTGTCACCGATGCGAAGCTGCCCGTGGTTCGGGATGCCGATGATGTCGCCCGCCCAAGCCTCTTCCGCCAATTCGCGGTCGGAGGCCAAGAACATCACCGGGTTGGAAATCGCCATCGGTTTCTTAGACCGCACATGCATCAGCTTCATGCCGCGCTTGAAATGGCCCGAGGCCATGCGCACGAAGGCCACCCGGTCGCGGTGCTTGGCGTCCATGTTCGCCTGCACCTTGAAGACAAAGCCCGCGACCTTGTCCTCTTCGGGCGCGATCTGGCGCGGCTCGGCGGATTGGGGCTGCGGCTCAGGCCCGTATTCCGCGATCCCGTCCATCAGTTCCTTGACCCCGAACGAGTTGATGGCGGAGCCGAACCAGATCGGCGTCATCTGACCCGCCATGACCTCGGCCGGGTCCATCGCGGGCAGCAGCTCGCGCGCCATCTCGACCTCTTCGCGCAACTTCTCGAGCAGATGAGCGGGGACGAGTTCGGCGAGTTTCGGATCGTCCAACCCGTCTATCTTGATCGACTCGGCCACCTTGTTGCGGTCGGCGCGGTCCATCAGTTCCAGCCGGTTGTGCAGCATGTCGTAGCAGCCCAGAAAATCGCGGCCCACACCGATGGGCCACGAGGCGGGCGTCACGTGGATCGCCAGCATTTCCTGAATTTCGTCGATGATCTCGAACGTATCGCGGCTTTCCCGGTCCATCTTGTTACAGAAGGTCAGGATCGGCAGGTCGCGCATCCGGCAGACCTCGAACAGCTTCTGGGTCTGGCTTTCCACGCCCTTGGCCCCGTCGATCACCATGACCGCCGCATCGACCGCGGTGAGCGTGCGATAGGTGTCCTCGGAAAAGTCCGAGTGGCCGGGGGTGTCGACCAGATTGAAGCGGAATTTGCCGAAGTCGAAGGACATGGCCGAGGCCGAGACCGAGATGCCCCGGTCCTTTTCCATCTGCATGAAGTCCGAGCGCGTGCGCCGCGCCTCGCCCTTGGCGCGCACCTGTCCGGCCATCTGGATCGCGCCACCGTAAAGCAGGAACTTCTCGGTCAGCGTCGTCTTGCCCGCATCGGGGTGCGAGATGATGGCGAAGGTGCGCCGCCGAGCGATTTCGGCGGGCAGGTTCGGGCGGTTGGGTGTGGCGGCGTCCAGCATGGGGCGGGATATATCCTTGGCCCCTCGCGCAAACAATGGGCCTTTCAGCGCGTCATGCGCCGAGCGACATCCGCGTTTTTTGTACCGATTGTTTCAAATGCCGCACCAATTCCGCATTTCAGCCAGATTCCCCCACTAGTTCGTACACAACGAAACGAAAGAAACGAACAATTTCGTTCAACAAGAGCAGAATTAAAGAGGCAGTCATGGAACGCATCATTCGTGCAGGCGCGCTTGTGGTCCTGATCGCGGGGGCTTCGGGATGCACCGCGACCAAACAGGCGCTCGAGCTTTACGACCGGGCGACCGAATTCAACCGGATCGAGGACGTGAACGACTCGCTCGGCGCCAGTGCGGCAGCCGACATCGCGGCACGCTCCGGCACGGCGATCTACACCGGGCAGACCGGCTTCGGCGGCGTGGTCGACGACACGAACAACGTGGTCATCAGCGCCCCGATTTCCCTGACCGCCGATTTCGACCGGCTGACGGTCGAGGGCGAGATCACCGACATGATGGTCAGCGAACTGACCGATACCGAGATCGCGGACCTGAGGGCGGGGCGTGCCAAGATCAGCACGATCCTCAAATCGGGCAAGGCCGCGACCGGGACGATCGAACTGGCGGGCACCATCGGCGGGGCCGACATCGTCGTCGAAACCTCCGGCACGGCCCAGACCAGCAGCGATGCCTATGACGTGTCCGGCGACGTCGCCGGGACGTTCCGCGGCTCGGACGCGCAGGGCATCGCGCTGGACGAAACCGACAGCTTCCGCGTGACCAAGAACGGCACGGCGCTGCAACGCTCGATCTTTCAGGCCGAACTCGAAGCCGAGTGACGCCGGGAACGCGGCGCGGGTTCAGGCGTTCTTCTGTCAAAAGGAGAGTGCCCATGACCCGCGATCACGGACCCAGCATCAAGGACGACGAAACCTATCAGGCCCTGCGCGACGATGGCGCGAGCAAGGAAAAGGCCGCCCGTATCGCCAATGCCCGTGCGAACGACGACATGCAGCCGTCGAAGAAGGGCGGCAAGGCTGCGGCCTATGAGGATTGGACGAAAGACGAGCTGTATGACCGGGCGAAAGAGATCGGCATCGACGGCCGCTCCGACATGACCAAGGCCGAATTGATCCGTGCGCTTCGGCGCCACTAGGCCAGTCCCCATATCTTGCGTTTCCGACGCAGGAAAAACCCAAATGCCACGACCTGTGGCCATTTGATCCATCCCTGTCGTTTTGGATTGACCGGTTCGCGTGCTCGGCTAGCGTTACGGCAATTCAACAACCAGAAGGGGACATCATGAAACTCATTCGTACTGCATTCCTCATGGGCACGGCGGCTGTCGCCCTGTCCGGCTGTGCCGCGCTTTCGGTGCTGACTCAGGCGCAGAACTTCGCCGAGGTGAAAGACCAGGTCGACGCGCTGTCCACCACCACGACCATGCCGACCAGCGGGTTCGCCGTCTACGAAGGCAACACCGTGATCGGTGCCGATTATGGCTCCAACGACAACGTCGTGCTTCTGGGCGACGCCGAACTGACCGCGACCTTCACGTCGACGGGCGGCACGATGGTCGGCACGCTCGACAACTTCTCGGGCCTCGTGCTGACCGACGCACAGCGCACCCAAGTCGAGAACGGCAACGTGCCGGACGACATCATCAGCGCGGCCAAGAGCGCCTCGGGCGATGTCGCGATCACGGGTGGTGTCATCGCAGGCTCGGCGGTCGCCGCGAACTCGTCGGGAACCGTGCGCATGGACGGCAGCGATTTCGCCGTGTCCGGTAACTTGATGGGGGAATTCCGGGGCACTGACGCCGCGGCCGTTCAGCTGACCGAAGGCGCTACCTTCAACATGACCCGCGACGGGGTGAATCCGACGACCGGGTCCACGATCGAGGTCGACGCGGTTCAGTAAGACCGCTCGACACGACGGGGAACGAAACGGCGGCCCCTCGGGGTCGCCGTTCTTCGTTCAGTTGGATGATATCCGCCGCAACACTTCGACCGCGTCTCCGCGTCTGAGCAGGTCTTTCTCGCGCAATTCGAAGGCGTCGAGCGCGGCCTGTTTCGGCGGCAGGGCCGACAGACGCTCGGCCACCGCATCGGGCAGGGTGGCGCGCGTGACGGTGTCGGCGAACAGGCTCTCGGACGCGATCCCTTCGGCATAGATGATCTCGTGCTGGTCGAAGAGCACCTGAACGTAATCCACGAACCCGCCCGGCGTCTGCGTCACGGTCGTGCCGTTGACCAGCAACCCGGCCTTCACCAGAAGCTCGCGCTGACCCACACCAAGCGCCGAGATGCGCTGGTAGATGAACAGACGGTGGTTCGGGCTGACGATCAGGTCGTTCACGTTATGGAGCGCCCCGGCGGCAATGCGGATCGGGGCGAAAGCTCCTTCGGCCCGCACCGTCTGCATCCCGACCCAACGCACCTCCTGCGCGCCGGAATCGCGGGTCAGCACGCGGTCGCCGGGTTTCAGATCCTCGACCGGAACCTGCCGCCCGTTGGCCATGGTGATATGCGTGCCGCGCGTAAAGGAAACGGTCGCGGCCTCGGCCAGACGCTGCCGCCCGTTTTCGCGGTCGATGGTGACGAGCGTATAGGGCGTGCGCGGGGCGAGCGGGGCGAGCGGGTGCAGATAGACCTCGGCGATCGTGCCGCTTTCCCCCTCGACTTCGACGAGGATCAGCGCCTCGACTGTTTCGCCGTCGGGCGACATATAGGTCACGAGACTGTCGATGAAGACGGGCGCTCCGGGGGTGCCGACCGAGGTGGCTTCGCCCAGCGTGCAGGGCCCGTCCCCGGCCATCGCCAGCGACAGGTGAACGGGTGCGGCATCCGCCGCAAGTTCGTAGGAATCGTCGGGAACGAGGTCCGCGGCATCGGTCAGCGCGTCGCCCTCGTTGACCCCGTGGGTCACACGGAACGCGCGTGACGGATAGACCATCAATTGCCGGACCGGCAGGTGATCGTAGAGGTCTTTCGACATGGCAGCTTCCCCGGCGGGCAATTCGCCCCCGCAACATTCCTGGCGCGCCCCCACCGCCAGACTTGAAGTTAGGGCCAAGACACAGCTTTGGTCAACAAATCCTTGTTTTCGCACCGCTTTGGCCTTGAAAGGCAGGTGAATTGTCGCTGTTTGGGAAACAGATGGCGCAACGCGGCGGATTTGGCGCGGTGCCGTGGGCATGGGCGAATCGCGCGCGCGGTGCTAGCCAAAGCCTCAAACAGACGGAGGGTCACATGGATTTCGGTATCAAGGGTAAACGGGCGCTGGTCTGCGCGAGTTCCAAGGGTCTTGGGCGCGGCTGCGCCGAGGCGCTGGCCGGTGAGGGCGTGAACCTCGTCATCAACAGCCGCACCGCCGAGGTGCTGGAGCAGACGGCGCAGGAGATTCGCGATCAGTACGGGGTCGAGGTGATCGCCGTGGCGGCCGACATCACGACCGAGGAAGGCCGGGCCAAGGTGCTGGAGGCCGCCGGGCAGATCGACATTCTCGTCAACAACGCGGGCGGCCCGCCGCCGGGCGTCTGGACCGACTGGGACCGCGACGATTTCATCAAGGCCCTGGATGCCAACATGCTGACGCCCATCGCGCTCATCAAGGCGCTGGTGCCGGGGATGATGGAGCGGGGCTGGGGCCGCGTGGTCAACATCACCTCGCGCGCCGTGCGTGCGCCGCTGGCGCCGCTCGGCCTGTCCAATTCGGCACGTGCGGGCCTGACCGGCTATGTCGCCGGAACCTCGCGCCAGATCGCGAAGTCGGGCGTGACGATGAACAACCTTCTGCCCGGGATGCACGACACCGACCGGGTGAAGTCGCTGGACGAAAACGCCGCCAAGGCGCAGGGCATCAGCTTCGACGAGGCGCGCGCCAAGCGGATTGCGGGCAGCGTCATGGGGCGCGACGGCACGCAGGACGAATTCGGTGCGGCCTGCGCGTTCCTGTGCTCGACCCAAGCCGCCTTCATCACCGGCCAGAACCTGCTTGCCGATGGCGGCGAGGTGAACCTCACGATGTGAGGACGCCCTGCGACCAGTGGCCGCCCCTTTCACCGGGGGCGGTGCGCTTGCCGCTGGCCTCACCGCCTGCTATCTGCCTGTAAGTCCGATGGTTTTCATCGGATATAAGAGGCTCACTTTGACCGAGGCACCCCGGCTCGAAATCACCAACATCACCCGCCGGTTCGGCGGGCGTCCGGTTGTGGACGACGTGTCGCTCGCGGTGATGCCGGGGCAGGTGACATGCCTTCTGGGGCCGTCGGGCTGCGGAAAGTCCACCACGCTCAGGATCATCGCCGGGGTCGAACGCGCCGACGAGGGCGAGATCAGGATGGACGGCAAGCTGATCGCGGGCGGCGGCGTGCTCGTCCCGCCCGAAGCGCGCGGCACCGGCCTGATGTTTCAGGATTTCGCCCTGTTTCCGCATCTGTCGGTCGGCGACAACGTGGCCTTCGGCCTGTCGGGGACGCGGACCGAGAAGCGTCTCAGGGTGCGGGAACTGCTCGAAAAGGTCGGGCTGCACCGCTACGTCGACAATTTCCCGCATGAACTGTCGGGCGGCGAGCAACAGCGCGTCGCACTTGCCCGCGCGCTGGCTCCGCGCCCCAAGATCATGCTGATGGATGAGCCGTTCTCGGGTCTCGACAACCGGCTGCGCGACGGGATTCGCGACGAAACGCTTGCGGTTCTGAAGGACGAGGGGACGGCGGTTCTGCTCGTCACCCACGAGCCGGAAGAGGCGATGCGCATGGCCGACGAGATCGCGCTCATGCGCCGGGGCCGGATCGTGCAGCGCGGCGCACCCTACAACATCTACAACGCGCCGGTCGACCGCGAGGCGGCGGCGTTCTTCTCGGACGTGAACGTCATCAAAGGCGTGGTGAAGGGTGCCTTGACTCACACGGCGTTCGGCCAGTTCCTCGCCCCCGGTTACCCGGACGGGGCCGAGGTCGAGATCGTGATCCGGCCCCAGCACCTGAGAATCGACTTCGACCGGGGCGGACAGGGGCCGGCGCCCACCCCGGACCACGGCGTCTGGGCCCCCGCCACGGTCGCGCGCGCGCGGTTCGTCGGCACCGAATCCATCGTCGATTTCGTGATGGAGGATGCCTCGACCCTCAAGGCGACCGTTCCGAACGTGTTCCTGCCGAAACCGGGCACGACGCTGTGGGTTGCGATCCGCCGGGATCGCTGTTTCGTGTTCCCGGCAGGCGGCAAATCCGCGCAGCGGTAACGATCCCGTGCATTTTATTGCTCATGCGGCCCCTTTGGGGGTTTGATCTTTTCGGGCAAACCAATAAATACGGTGAACGCAAGGGGCGCGGGAGATGAGCGCCCCGAAAGGGAGACTTCCAATGCTGAACAACATCGGGCTTCCGGGCCTCATCCTGATCGCGGTCGTGGTGCTCGTGCTTTTCGGTCGCGGCAAGATCTCGTCGCTGATGGGCGAAGTGGGCAAAGGCATCACCTCGTTCAAGAAAGGCATCGACGACGGCAAGGCCGAGATCGAGAACGAGAAAGCTGACAGCGCGCGCGACGTGACGCCCGAGGGCGAGAAAGACAAGGCCTGAGCCTCATTCTTCCCGTCTGACAAAGGGCACAGTCCATGCTCGACATCGGTATGACCGAGCTCTTGCTGATCGGCATCGTCGCGCTGATCGTGGTGGGGCCGAAAGACCTCCCCGGCATGTTTCGCACGCTAGGCCGTTTCACCGCCAAGGCACGCGCCTTGGGGCGCGAATTCACGCGCGCGATGAACGACGCGGCGGACCAGTCGGGGATGAAAGACGCGGCCGACGGGCTCAAGGCTGCGGCCAATCCCAAGAAATTCGGAATGGACAAGCTGACCGAGGCGGCCTCGAATTTCGAGAAATGGGACCCGATGAAGCCTTCGGGCAAGGCGAAAGACGACAGCCCCAAGATCGTTGACCCTGAGCGTGAGGCCGACGTGGCCAAGATCCGCGAAGCGACGCGCAAGGCGGGTCAGGCCAAACTCGATGCCGAAAAGGCCGCGAAAGAGGCCGAGGCGGAGGGCGAGGCGAAGCCGGCCGCGAAGAAAGCCCCGGCCAAGAAACCCGCGGCCAAGACGACGACCGCGCGCCAGACGACCAAGGCCGCGCCCGCCAAGTCACCGGCTGCGAAGAAACCCGCCGCGAAAAAACCTGCGGCCAAGACGGCCACCGCGAAATCCGCGACGACGGCCAAAAGCACGACATTCAAGACCCCGGCGAAAAAGCCCACCGCGAAATCGACGCCTGCGAAAACTCCGGCCGCGAAGCCCGCGGCCAAGGCCCCGGCGAAAAAGACGACGCCGCGCAAAGCACCCGCCAAGAAGGCTGCCTCTGAATGAGCGACACCGACGAGATGGAGGCCAGCTCGGCACCGCTGATCGAGCATCTGGCCGAATTGCGCACCCGTCTGATCTATTCCGTCCTCGCCTTCATCGTGGCGATGGTGATCTGCTTCACCGTCTGGAACCCGGTGTTCAACTTCCTGACGCAACCGCTGTGCGAAGCGCAGTCTGCTGCCGGGGACGACTGCGGCCTGATCCTCATCAAGCTGCAAGAGGGCTTCTTCCTCGCCGTGTCGATCTCGCTTTTGGGTGGGCTCGTCCTGTCCTTCCCGATCATCTCCTACCAGATGTGGCGCTTCGTGGCGCCGGGCCTTTACAAGAACGAAAAATCGGCCTTCCTGCCGTTCCTGTTCGCCTCTCCCGTCATGTTCTTCCTCGGCGCGGCCTTCGCGTTCTACGTGGTCACGCCGCTGGCCTTCGACTTCTTCCTGGGGTTCCAGCAGGACGGCACGCTCACGAGCGATGGCGACATCACCAACACGACGGCGGGCGTCGCGTTTCAGGGGTCGGCGCAGGAATACCTCAAGCTCACGATCAAGTTCATCGTCGCCTTCGGGCTGTGCTTCCAGCTTCCCGTGCTGCTCACGCTGATGGGCAAGGCGGGGCTGGTGTCGTCCAAGGGCCTGCGCTCGATGCGCAAATACGCGGTGGTCGGCATTCTGGTGCTCGCCGCCCTCGTCACCCCGCCGGACGTCATCACGCAGGTGATCCTGTTCGTCGTGGTTTACGGCCTTTACGAAATTTCGATCCAGCTCGTGAAGCGGGTCGAAAAGCAGCGCAAGGAAAAGCTTCAGGCCGAAGGTCTGTGGTTCGAGGATGACGAGGAAGAGGCGGACGACCCTCTCATCGCCGAGTTCGACGAAGAAGACGGCGCGACCAAGGCCGACGACGACCCCGGCGCGGTCAACAAGGACTGATGACGGACGAGGCGCTCACCCGTATCGCCGAGGCGTTGGAACGGATCGCGCCGGCCCCGCTGGCCGCGCCCGATTTCGACGGGGCCGATGCCTTCGTCTGGCACACCGACCCGGATCGGCTGGTTCCCGTCGCCCGGGTCAACCGCGTCGACATCGCCCTTCTGATCGGGGTCGACCGCGCCCGCGACACGCTTCTCGCCAATACGCAGCAGTTCGCGCGCGGCCTGCCTGCGAACAATGCGCTTCTCTGGGGCGCGCGCGGCATGGGAAAATCTTCTCTCGTCAAGGCGGTGCATGCCGCAGTCAATGTGGACAACCCGGTGAAGATCGTCGAGTTGCAGCGCGAGGATCTGCCGAGTGTCGGGCGTCTGCTTGCCCATCTTCGCGGCAGCGATCACCGCTTCATCTTGTTCTGCGACGACCTGTCGTTCAGCCATGACGACGAGCATTACAAAAGCCTCAAGGCCGTGCTCGACGGCGGGATCGAGGGGCGGCCCGAGAATGTGGTGCTCTACGCCACCTCGAACCGCCGCCACCTGATGCCCCGCGACATGATCGAAAACGAACGCTCCACCGCGATCAGCCCGTCCGAGGCGACCGAGGAGAAGGTGTCGCTCTCGGACCGCTTCGGTCTCTGGCTGGGCTTCCACCCCTGTTCGCAGGACGAATACCTCGCCATGATCCGTGGCTATTGCGATGCACACGGCGTGACTATCGACGACGACGATCTGCGCGCGCAGGCGATCGAATGGCAGGCGACGCGCGGCGGCCGCTCGGGCCGCGTCGCTTGGCAATTCTTCCTCGATCTGGCCGGGCGGGTGGGCGTCAAACTGCCACAGTGATCGTTTACTCACCACCTGTGCCTTGCAAATCGTGAACCGAAATATAACCTCTGGCGTAATGGGTTAGACCGCAGCCACTGCCAGCGGTCTTAATGACTTTGGGGAATCATCATGGATGATCTGACCGTCCGACAGGCGTCCCGCGCCTATAACGAGAAGAACGACGCGCTTGCGTTCTTCAGCCTCGGCACGAACTTTCTGGTCTACTTCGGCTCGCTCTATCTGGCGATTCAGGCCGCGAACCTCGGGCTGTGGTGGCTCTATGCCCCGCTGGTGGTCGTCGTGGCCGTGTCGTCGGGGCGGCTTTACGTGCTCGAGCACGATTTCGGCCATCTCAGCTTCTTCTCGAAGAAACGCTGGAACGTGCTGGCGGGCCATGCCGTGTCGCCGTTCACCTTGGCCGAATTCTACACGATGCAATACAACCACGATGAGCATCACCGCCAGATCGGCAACCTCGAACACCGCGAGGCGGGCGAGATTTTCACCATGACCGTGCGCGAATGGAACGAAGCGGGGTTCTGGAAACGGCTCTACTATCGCCTTTACCGCAACCCCTTCGTGCTGATCCCGCTCGGCGCCTTCTACACCTACTTCCTCGTCTGGCGGTTCCCGAAGAACACGATGAAGGTCGCGCCGAAGTCGGTGCTGATCCACAATATCGTGCTGTTCGCGTGGTGGGGCCTCGTCTACCTGCTGGCGGGCTGGACCGGGGTGCTCACGATCTGGCTGTCGGTGTTCATCGCCGGGTGTCTTGGCGTGTTCCTCGTCTATCTTCAGCACAATTTCGAGGATACCTATTGGGATCGCCGCCCCGACCTCAGCTTCGATCAAGCCGCGCTTCAAGGCGCCTCCTGCCTGTCGTTCGGGACGTGGTTCGATGAGGCCGTGGCGAACATCACCAAGCACGACATCCACCACCTGAACGCCTCGATCCCCTGCTACAAACTGCGGCAGGCGCACCGGGAGCTCGAAGACATCTTCCCGCTCCGGCGCATTTCCTTCCGCGAGGCGCTCCATGCCTTCACGCTGAAACTGTGGGACGAAGAGACAGACCAACTGGTCCCGTTCCCCAAGGAAAGGCAGATGGCGGTTGCGGCGACGCCAGCGGAATAAGCCAGACCCACAAAGAAAAAGCGGCGTCCCTCGGGGCGCCGCTTCTCGTTTCAGGGCAGGTCACGTCCCTTCTCTGGTCCGAAAATACCTCGGGGGGTGCGGGGGGCTGG
>NZ_CH902578.1:143709-156643 GCF_000152805.1 Maritimibacter alkaliphilus HTCC2654
CTGAAAATCCCCGGTGGTCGAGACCGAGGAAATCTCGCGATAGGTATCCTGACCCGGCAGCCAGACTTCGATGTCATGGGTGCGGCGCGCACCGAACCCGATGTCGCCGGTGCAGAGCTTCACCGTGCGGTAGGGCAGGCCGAGACGTTCGAGAATGTCTTCGGCGCAGCGGGTCATCCGATCATGTTCGGCCTCGCTCTCGTCCGGCTTGGTGATCGACACCATCTCGACCTTCTCGAACTGGTGCTGGCGCAGCATGCCTGCCGTGTCCTTGCCCGCCGACCCGGCCTCGGACCGGAAGCACTGGGTGTGCGCCACGTAGCGGCGGGGCAGATAATCGGCCGAGATCGTCGCGCCGTTCACGATGTTGGTCAGCGTCACCTCGGCGGTCGGGATCAGCCACCAGCCGTTCGTGGTCTTGTAGCTGTCCTCACCGAATTTCGGCAGTTGCCCGGTGCCATACATCATCTCTTCGCGCACCAGCACGGGGGTGATCGTCTCGGTCAGCCCGTTCTCGTCGACATGGGTGTCGAGCATGAACTGCGCAAGCGCCCGGTGCAGCCGCGCGACAGCGCCCGACAGCACCACGAAACGCGAGCCGGAGAGTTTGGCGGCGGTCTCGAAATCGAGCCCGTCCTGCACGGCGGCAAGGTCGTAATGCTCCTTGGGCGCAAAATCGAACACCCGAGGCGTGCCCCAGCGGCGGATCTCGACGTTGTCGTCCTCGTCCGCCCCATCGGGCACGTCGTCGGCGATGACGTTGGGCAGGGTCATGAGAAGCTGGGTCAGCTCCTCATCTTTGGCTTTGGCTTCGTCGTTCAGCGCTGCAATGTGCTGTTTCTTCTCGGCCACCTCGGCGCGCAGGCGCTCGAATTCCGCCTCGTCGCCGGAGGCTTTCGCGGCCCCGATCGCCTTGGCCGCCTTGTTGGCCTCGGCCTGCTCGGTCTCGGCTTTCAGGATCGCGGCCCGGCGCGCCTCGTCGATGGCCAAAACCTCGGCCGACACACCGGACAACCCGCGACGCGCCATGGCGGCGTCGAAAGCTTCGGGATTGTCGCGGATGGTGCGAATGTCGTGCATCTTGGGCGGTCCTTGTCTGCGTTCGGCGTGGTTATGCCCGAAGCCGTGGCGGGACGCAAAGGGCGAAAGCACCGCTGGGAGGGCCGCATTCGCCGCGCTTCGGAGATGCGCCCCAAGGTGTCGCGCCGAACACCGCTCGCCGGGATGCGGGATCGCGGCGGGCCGGGTGGGAGAGGGGCCGGTCGCCGCGCGCACCGGGATACCCCCGGCCTTTGGGGTGTGCCCATGTTCACCTTAATTTTTCCATGGAAAGGTCCGGTCCGGCGTGCATATGTGCGCGGGTCCGGTAACGAAGCCCCGACGAAAGCGCAGTAAATGGTATCCGAGCAGGTTCACATCGTCACCCAGTCTGAGGTCACGCCCGAAGCGTGGGATGGCGTCCTATCCGCGCCGTGGCGCAGCCCGAAGCTGCTCTTCGCCTGGGCCAAGGCGATGGCCGCGCATTACAGCCGGATCGGCGCGCTCACGGTCGTGGTGGTCGGGCCGCTCAGTGAACCCAAGGCGCTGCTCGCCATGACGGTCGACAAGGGCTTCGTGCAGCGGCATCACTTCGTCGCGAATGACGATGGCGGCCTTCCGGTCCCGCGTCGAGATGACAGCGTTCTTCCGGCACTCGCCAAGGGCCTCATCGGGCTCGGGAAACGGGCCGATCTGGGCTATTACCCCATCGAAGACCCGTTCATCGGCGAGGTGCAGAAGGCGGCGCAGGGCAAGGCCAAGGTCGTGGTGCGGACCAAGGTCATTCCGGCGGCCCCCTGGCTCGACCTCAATGAAAGCTGGTCCGAACCCACCAACAACCTGCGCCGCAACATGCGGCAGTCGATCCGGCGCAACGAGCGGCGGATGCGGGAACTGGGCGAGGTGACGGTCGATTTCCTCGAACCCGCGACCGGGGCGGTGGACGGCCTGCTGGACACCGCGGTCGCGGTCGAGGCGAAAAGCTGGAAGGAACGCACCGGCACGGCCCTGACCCATGACCATCGGCAACAGGCATTCTTTCGGGACTATGCCAAGGTGGTGGCGGGCGAGGGGCGTCTGCACGTCGCCTTCCTCCGGCTCGACGGCAAGGCGATCGCCATGAGCATCGGCGAGATCCGCGACAACGTCTTTTGGGCCTACAAGATCGGATATGACGAAGCCGTTGCCAAATACGGCCCCGGTGCGCTCATGCAATACTACCTGATCGGGCATCTGGCGGGCCGTGGCATCCAGCGGATCGAGATGCAGGGACACCTTCTGGAATACAAGAAGAACTGGACCGACAAGGCCATCGATACCGTCGCCGTGCGCATCTATCCCTATAATCCGCGGGGGGTCGCGGCGATGGGATACGACGCCATGCGACAGTTCGCGAAACGGCGCGAGGCGCGGCAGGAGGCGGCGGCGCGAGCGTCCAAATCCGCGGCGGCGAAGGCGGACGCGGACCGGGACGCCTAGAGGGGCCCGCCCGGCGCGTATCCGGTTGTTTTTCGCCCGTCGCGGTGGTCTGGTGTGTCGGCACGATCAGAACAGGGACGGAGCCAGACCATGACCATCGAAACCACCCATGTCGGAAGCCTGCCGCGTGGTGACGCGCTGTCGGCGCTGCTCATCGCCAAGGACAAGGGCGAGGCATACGACGCCGAGGCATTCGAGGCGACGGTGGAAGAGGCCATTCGCGACGCGATCCGCCATCAGCGCGAGGCGGGCGTTTCGATCGTGTCGGACGGCGAGTTGGGCAAGGTCGGCTATTCGACCTACATGCAGGAACGCCTGTCGGGCTTCGGCGGCCACATCGACCGCAAACCGGCCAAGGATCTGGCGGCGCACCCGAATCTGGCCAAGAAACTGAGTGCCATAATGGGCTCGCAGGAATTCACGCGGGCGTCCTGCATCGGTGAAGTGAAGCTGGTGGACCTGCAACCGGCGCTGGATGATATCCGGCGGTTCAAAGAGGCGCTGGGGGCCGAGGCCGACACGGGCCGCGCCTTCATGAACGCCGCGTCTCCGGGGCTCATCACCGCGTTTCAGGTGAACAAGTATTACCCGTCGCACGAGGCCTATCTGGCCGATCTGGCCGCCGCCATGCGCCCCGAATACGAGGCTATTCTGGACGCGGGCTTCGACATTCAGTTCGACTGCCCCGACCTCGCCATGTCGGCCCACACCGGGTATCAGGATATGGATCAGGAGGAATTCGTGAAAGTGGCCGCCGCCAATGTCGAGGCGCTGAACGCCGCGACGGAAGGTTTGCCGAAGGACCGGATGCGGATGCACCTGTGCTGGGGCAACTACGAAGGCCCGCATGACCATGATATCCCACTGGAAAAAGTGATCGACGTGGTGCTGTCGGCGAACCCCTCGACCATCCTGTTCGAAAGCGCGAACCCCTGTCACGAACACGAATGGACCGTCTGGCGCGACGCCGATATTCCCGACGACAAGGTGCTGGCGCCGGGCGTGATCGACACCTGTTCGAACTACGTCGAACACCCCGAACTGGTGGCGCAGCGTCTTGGCCGGTTCATCGACATCGTGGGCGAAGACCGCGTGATCGCCTCCACCGACTGCGGCTTCGGCACCTTCGCGGGCTACGGCAAGATCGACCCGGAGGTGACGTGGAAGAAGCTGCGGAATTTGCGGCAGGGCGCGGATATCGCCTCGGCACGGTAAGGGGCGGATGCCCCGTCAATCCTTGTTTGGCGCATGGCAATTCCATGCGCCATTCATATGATACCCATGTGAGTCCGGTGCAGGGCCGCAGCCGTGACTGGTTGCGATCTCTGCCCTCACCGATCCCCGAACATGTCGCCCAATCCGCCCAGCACCGAGCCTTCGCCCTTCTTGTTGCCTAGGCCGGGACCGGCGGCGCGTAGGACGCGGTCGGCGAGGCGGGAGAAGGGGAGGGACTGGAGATAGACGGTGCCCGGCCCGCGCAGGGTGGCGAGGAAGATGCCTTCGCCGCCGAAGATCATCGACTTGAGGTTGCCCGCGCGTTCGATGTCGTAGTTCACGCTGCCGGTCATGGCCGCCAGGCACCCGGTGTCGACGCGCAGCACTTCGCCCGGGGCCAATTCGCGTTTGATGACGGTGCCGCCGACGTGGATGAAGGCCATGCCGTCGCCGTTCAGGCGCTGGAGGATGAAGCCTTCGCCGCCGAAAAAGCCCGCGCCCAGCTTGCGCTGAAACGCGATGTCGGTCGTGGTGCCGAAGGCCGCGCAGAGGAAGGCGTCTTTCTGGCAGATGAGTTCGCCCCCCATCTCGGCCATGTCCACCGGGATGATCTTGCCGGGATAGGGTGCCGCGAAGGCCACGCGCTTCTTGCCCTGACCGTTGTTGGTGAAGTGGGTCATGAAGATCGACTCGCCGGTCAGCACGCGTTTGCCCACGTTCAGGAGCGAATCCATGATGCCGCCCGAGGGGCGCGCGCCGTCGCCCATGCGGGTCTCAAACCCGATGCCGTCGTCCATGTAGTTCATGGCGCCCGCCTCGGCGATGACGGTCTCGGCCGGGTCGAGTTCCACTTCGACGATCTGCATGTCGTCACCGAATATTTCATAATCAACTTCATGGCATTGCATCGGGCGTCTCCCTTGGAAATCTGGTGGTCTGGAATTGGCGAAAGCCTAGCCGGGACGGTGTGACGATGCCAGATGGAATGGGCCTGTCGCCGCCGACGGCCCGGTCACGGTTCGGGCCTTTGCGCCCGCCTGCCCATTGCTTGCCATCACCCGGACGCCCATATAGGGTCCGCGCCAGCCAAAAGGGGCCGAACGGTCCCGCCTATGACAGGGCCGATCCGCCCAACAGACAAGGGACCAATCTATGCTCGTTTCGCCCGCATTCGCGCAGGCCGCCGCCCCCGCCGGGGGCCTCATGAACTCCATGCTCATCCCGATGGTGCTGGTGTTCGGCATCATGTATTTCTTCCTGATCCGCCCGCAGCAGAAGAAGGTGAAGGAAGACCAGAAGATGCGCGAGGCGCTGCGCCGGGGCGATCAGGTGGTCACGCAGGGCGGGATCATCGGCAAGGTGTCGAAGGTCAAGGAAGGCGAAGAGGTCGAGGTCGAGATCGCCGAGGGCGTCAAGGTCCGCGTGACCAAGGCCGCGATCCTTCAGGTCGTGTCCAAGACCGAACCGGCGGCCGAACCGAAAAGCGCCAAGAGCTGATCGCGCTGAAACCACACGCAACATGACCGGCAGGGCAGGGGCCAGATGCTGAATATCTCCATCTTCAAGCGGGTCGTCATCATCCTCGTGGTGGTGACGGGGCTGGCCTATGCCATGCCGAACCTGTTTTATCCGCGGGTCGAGACCCATAACGACGCGGTCACGGCGATCGAACAGGCGGGCGGCGAAGCGACGCCGGAACTCGCCGCAGATCGCAGCGCCTGGCCGGGTTGGCTGCCGTCGAACCTCGTCAATCTCGGTCTGGACCTTCGGGGCGGGGCGCATCTTTTGGCCGAAGTGCAGGTCGAGGACGTCTACAAGCAGCGGATGGATTCGATCTGGCAGGAGGTGTTTCCGGTCCTGCGCGACGCGCGCGACATTGTGGGCACCATCCGCCGGGTGCCGACCGAGGACGGGACGCTTCGGGTCAAGATCGGGGATACCACGCATATCGACGATGCCGCCCAGCTCGTGCGCGCGCTGGCGACGCCGGTCGTGACGATCACCGGCACCGGGTCGACCAACTTCACGGTCGATGTCGAGGGCGACGAGATCGTCGTGGCCCTGTCCGAGGCCGAGAAACTGGCCACCGACGACCGCACCATCCAGCAATCGCTGGAGATCATTCGCCGCCGGGTGGACGAGGTCGGCACACGCGAGCCGACGATCCAGCGGCAGGGCGAGGATCGCATCCTCATTCAGGTGCCGGGTCTGGGGTCCGCCGACGAGCTCAAAGCGCTGATCGGCACCACCGCACAGCTCACCTTCCAGCCGGTCGTCAGCCGCACGACGAACCCCGATCAGGCACCGGGGCCGAACAATGTGCTTTATCCGTCGGTGGACGAAGAGGGCGTTTACTACGTGCTCGAAGACGTGCCGGTCGTGACCGGCGAAGACCTCGTCGATGCGCAGCCGAGTTTCGACACCAACGGGCGGCCCGCCGTCAACTTCCGGTTCAATCCGCATGGCGCGCGCCTGTTCGGGGACTATACCGCCGAGAACGTGGGCAGCCCTTTCGCCATCGTGCTGGACAGCGAGGTCATTTCGGCCCCGCGCATCAACGAACACATTCCGGGTGGCTCCGGTATCATCACCGGGAATTTCACGGTCGAGGAATCGACCAACCTTGCCGTGCTCCTGCGCGCCGGCGCCTTGCCCGCCGAGATGACGTTCCTCGAAGAACGGACCATCGGGCCGGAACTGGGCGCCGACAGCATCGCGGCGGGTGAGATCGCCTCGCTCGTCGCGTTCGCGGGTGTCCTTGTCTTCATGGCGCTGAGTTACGGCTGGTTCGGCATGATCGCCAACGTGGCGCTCATCCTGAACGTCGCCATGCTCTTCGGCCTGCTCTCCGCCATCGGCGCGACGCTGACGCTGCCGGGCATCGCCGGGATCGTGCTGACCATCGGTATGGCGGTCGACGCGAACGTGCTGGTGTTCGAGCGGATCCGCGAGGAGCTTAAGAACAAGCGCGGGCCTGCGCGTGCCATCGACCTCGGGTATGAAAAGGCGCTGTCGGCCATCATCGACGCCAACATCACCACGTTCCTGACCGCGGGCATCCTGTTCATCATGGGCTCCGGTCCGGTTCGCGGCTTCGCCGTCACCCTTGGCCTCGGCCTGATTACATCGGTCTTCACCGCGATCTTCGTGACGCGCCTGATGGTCGTGATCTGGTTCGAACGCCGTCGTCCGAAAACGCTGGAGGTCTGAGATGCGTTTGTCTCTGGTTCCGAAGGAAACGAATGTCGATTTCTTCTCGCGCTCGTGGCTCTCGCTCGGGCTGTCCGGCGCGCTCATGGTCATATCCATCGTGGCCTTTCTGGTCTTCGGCCTGAACTTCGGGATCGATTTCCGGGGCGGCACGTCGATCCGCACGCAAAGTACCGAGGCCGTCGATGTCGGCGCCTACCGCGACGCCATCGCCCCGCTTGGGCTTGGCGATGTCGCGATTTCCGAGGTGTTCGATCCGTCCTTCGGACCGGACGAGAACGTCGCGATGGTGCGTATCCAGTCGCAGGACGGGGACGAGGCGATTTCGGTCGAGACCATTCAGGCGGTCGAAGACGCGCTGACGGCCTACGACCCGAACATCACTTTCCCCAGCGTGGAAAGCGTGGGGCCGAAGGTGTCGGGCGAATTGATCTGGACCGCCATCGAAGCGGTGGCCGCCGCCATGGCGACGGTGCTGATCTATATCTGGCTCAGGTTCGAATGGCAGTTCTCGCTGGGCGCGGTCGCCGCGCTCATCCATGACGTGACGCTGACCATCGGGGTGTTTTCGCTGTTCCAGATCCAGTTCGGCCTGCCGATCATCGCGGCGCTTCTGACCATCGTCGGCTATTCGCTGAACGATACGGTGGTCGTCTTCGACCGGGTGCGCGAGAATCTGCGGCGCTTCAAGAAGCTCGACCTGAAGGAAGTGCTGAACCTGTCGATCAACGAAACCCTGAGCCGGACGATGATGACCTCGGTCACGACGCTGATCGCGCTGATCGCGCTTTTCGTGCTGGGCGGCGACGTGATCCGCAACTTCGTCTTCGCGATGATCTGGGGCGTCGTGGTCGGCACTTATTCCTCGGTCTTCGTGGCCTCGGCCATCCTGCTGCGCCTTGGGGTGAAGCGGGACTGGACCAAGCCTGACGCCGAAGCGGGCACGCAGTTCGGCAACTCAGAGACCTGAGGTGATCGAACAGGCGCTGGCCACACCGGGTCTCGCGTGGCTGGCGGTGACGTTCGTGTTCGCGGGTGTCGTGCGCGGGTTCTCGGGCTTCGGCACGGCGCTGATCTTCATGCCTGTGGGCGCGATCTTCCTCCCGGTGTCGACCGCGATCGTCGTCGTGACGATCACGGGCGTCGTGACCTGGGTGCTGATCGTACCACGTGCGTTTCGCGAGGCGGACAAGGCCGAGGTCGGCGTTCTGGCCCTTGCAGCCGTGGCGGCCGCACCCCTCGGCGTCTGGATGCTGACATGGCTCGACCGCGAGGTCTTGCGCTGGACAGTCGCGGTGGTGGCGACCGTGACGCTTGCGGCGCTCGTTTCCGGCTGGCGTTTCGGCGGGCGGGTGCGCTGGCCCGGTCTGGGCGCCATCGGTGCGACCGCCGGTGTGCTGGGTGGCACCACGGGGCTGACCGGGCCCCCGGTGATCCTGTTCTATCTCGCCGGCCCCTCGGGTGCGGCCAAGGTACGCGCCAACACGATCCTGTTTCTCGCCTGTCTCGACATCGGCATCATCGTGAACCTGCTGGCGCGTGGGCTGGTCGGCTGGGCCGAAGTCACGTTGGCCGCGGTGCTGGCGGTGCCCTATGCGCTCGGCATCGCGCTTGGGCAATGGGCGTTTCGTCCCGAGGCCGAGCGCGGGTTTCGCGCCGTCGCCTATGGTGTGATCGGGCTGGCCATCGTCACCGGCCTGCCACTCTTCGACTGATCGGTCATTTCTTAGCGGTGCGTGTAGGGTTCGGGGCATCGGTTTCCACCTCGCCTGCGGTGGGTCTTTTCCCGGCTGCGCGAACGGGTTAGGAAACGGCCATGCAGATGCACGAAATCACATATGGTCAGGCCATGCCGGTCGAAAGCTACGGGCCGGGGTTCTTCCGGGTTGCGGGCGACGTGATCCGGGGGCCGATGCTGGCCACGGGAAAGCGCGCGGTGAGCTGGGGCGGGTTGGACGATGTCGACGCGCTGCTCGCGCTCGCCGCCGATGTCGACGTGCTGTTTCTGGGCATGGGGCCGGAGATGGCCTTCGCGCCCAAGGACATGCAAAGCGCCCTCGAGGCCGCCGGGATCGGCGTCGAGGCGATGGCCACCCCGGCCGCCTGCCGGACCTACAACATCACGCTGTCCGAAGGCCGACGCGTGGCGCTTGCGGTATTGCCCGTCTGATGGAGCTTATCGTCCGCGACCTCACGGTGGCGCGCGGCGGCGTGCCGGTGCTGGAGGGGCTGGGCTTCACGCTCGGGGCGGGCGAGGTGCTGGTCCTGCGCGGGCCGAACGGGTCGGGCAAGACGACGCTTCTACGCACACTGGCCGGATTGCAGCCCGCCGTGGCCGGTGAGGTCAGCCTGCCGCCCGAAGCGATTGCCTATGGTGCCCATGCGGATGGGTTGAAGGCGCAGCTTTCGGTGGCCGAGAACCTTGCCTTCTGGGCCAGCGTCTATGCCACCGGCGATATCGAGGATGCGCTGACTCGGATGAACCTTCTGGGGCTGCGCGACCGGCCTGCCGCGAACTTGTCTGCGGGGCAGAAACGGCGGCTGGGTCTGGCGCGGCTTCTCGTCACCGGGCGGCCGATCTGGCTTCTGGATGAACCGACGGTGTCGCTCGACACAGCCTCGGTCGCGCTCTTCGCGTCCTGTGTGCGCGCGCATGTTGCGGGCGGCGGGGCGGCCCTGATCGCGACCCATATCGACCTTGGGCTCGAAGCCGGGATTTTCGACGTGACGCCGTTCAAGGCCGATCCGACCCGCGCGGCGGAACCCGGTTCATTCGACGAGGCGTTCCTGTGATCGCGCTTCTCATCCGCGATCTGCGCCTGTCGGTGCGGGCGGGGGGCGGTTTCGGCCTTGGGCTTGCCTTCTTCCTGATCGTGACGGTGCTCGTCCCCTTCGGCGTTGGGCCGGAGGCCGAGATCCTCGGCCGGATCGCGCCGGGTATCCTATGGGTCGGCGCCCTGCTTGCCTGCCTTCTGTCGCTCGACCGCATCTTCCAGCTTGATTTCGAGGACGGATCGCTCGACCTGCTCGCCACCGCGCCGCTGCCGATGGAGGGGGCGGTGGTGATGAAGGCGGTCGCGCACTGGCTGGTGACCGGACTGCCCCTGACCCTGGCCGCGCCTGTTTTCGGCGGGCTGATGTCGATGCCAGCGGGCGGGGCGTGGTGGATGTTCGTCACGCTTCTGATCGGCACCCCCGCGCTCAGCATGATCGGAGCCTTCGGCGCGGCTCTGACCGTGGGACTGAAACGGGGCGGGCTGCTCCTGTCGCTGCTCGTCCTGCCGCTTTACGTGCCCACGCTGATCTTCGGGGCCGAGGCGGCGGCGCGCGGGATCGGCGGCTTCGACGCCTCGACACCGCTTCTGATGGTCGCGGGGATCACGGCGGGGAGCATCGCGCTCCTCCCTTTCGCGGCGGCTGCGGCATTGCGTATCAATCTGCGGTGAGGGACACGGGTTTTTCTTGCCCGATTGGCCCATCACACATAGGACAATTCGCATGGATAACGTGCGCACGAAACAGGCGAGAGACGGGTGGAACTGGCTTTGGGCCTGGGCCAACCCGGTCAAGTTCATGGCCCTGTCCGGCAAGGCGCTGCCTTGGGTGATCGGGCTGACGATCCTCACGCTGGCGGTCGGGCTGATCTGGGGCTTTTTCTTCACGCCCGAGGCGGTGAATTTCGGCTCGTCGGTCAAGATCATCTATGTCCACGTGCCAAGCGCGATGATGGCGATCAATATCTGGGTGATGATGCTGGTGGCCTCGCTCATCTGGCTCATCCGCCGCCATCACGTCAGCGCGCTGGCCGCCAAGGCCGCCGCCCTCGTGGGCGTCGTGATGACGATCATCGCGCTTCTCACCGGGGCGATCTGGGGCGAGCCGATGTGGGGCACCTACTGGGCGTGGGATCCGCGCCTGACCTCGTTCCTCGTCCTGTTCCTGTTCTACCTCGGCTACATGGCGCTTTGGGCCGCGATCGAAGACCCGGACACCGCCGCCGACCTCACGAGCGTTCTGGCTATCGTGGGCAGCGTCTTCGCGCTTCTCAGCCGCTATGCGGTGAACTTCTGGAATCAGGGCCTGCATCAGGGGGCGTCCCTGTCGCTCGACAAGGAAGAGAACGTCTCGGACGTTTACTGGCAGCCGCTGGTGATCTGCCTGACGGGTTTCGTTCTGTTGTTCATCGCGCTTCTCTTGGTGCGCACACGGACCGAGGTGCGCAAGCGGCGCATTCATGCGCTGGAGATGCGGGAGAGGATGTCGGATGCCTGATCTGGGAAAATACGCGGGCGCGATCCTGACCTCATGGGCCGCGACGATCCTGCTCGTGGCTCTGGTCATCGCGGTCAGCTGGTGGCAGTCCGCACGCGTGAAAAAGAAGCTCGAAGCCGCCGAGGCGCGGCGCAAGGGAGCCTGACATGAAACCCCTCATGATCCTGCCGCCGGTGGTCTTCGCCGGGCTGGCACTGATGTTCTACTTCGGCATGAACCGGGGCGACGATCAGTTGGCATCCACCCGCGAAGGCGGGCCGGTGCCCGCGCTGACGGTGGCCGAGTTCCCCGGTGAGCCCGGCTTCACGGTCGAAGAGCTGGCCGATGGCGAGGTGAAGCTGGTGAACTTCTGGGCCAGTTGGTGCGCGCCGTGCCGGGCCGAGCACGAATACCTCATGGCCTTCGCCGAGGAAGGCATCCCGATCTACGGCATCAACTACAAGGACGAGCCCGCGAACGGGCGCAAGTTTTTGGATGACCTCGGCAATCCCTTTACTGCGGTCGTATCGGACGAAAGCGGGCGCACCGGGATCGACTGGGGCCTTTACGGTGTGCCGGAGACCTTCGTGGTCGATGGCGATGGCGTGATCGTCAAACGCTTCGCAGGGCCGATCACCGGGGCGATCCCCGACACGGTCATCCGCCCCGCGATCGACGCCGCGCGCTAGGCTTCGCCGCACGATCCGGTGGCGGGCTGTCTGCCGCCTCCAACATCTCCCCAATGATGTTTCCACTCCGTGGTCCGCGCGGTGACGAAGGCGGATTGCCGCCGTCTATATCTGATATTGGTAGGCAGGCGACCGCGATGGGCGCAGCGTGAGTGCGGAGATCACGGGAGGATTCCATGAAGTATGTCATTGCAACCATCGGTATCGGATGCGCGGGCGCGGCCATGGCCGCGAGCCACGGGGGCGGCTGGACGCTCGAGGGGTTCGAAACCCCCGAGTCGGCCTATTACGAGGCAGGGTCGGACCAGATCGTCGTGTCGAACATCGCGACCTTCGGGCCGGACGGGCAGATGGACGGGTATCTGTCGCTGGTCACGCCGGACGGTGAAATGAAGCAGAAGGACTGGGTCACGGGGCTGATGGACCCCAAGGGCATGGCCTCGATGGACGGCAAGCTCTACGTCGCGGATGCGATGGGGCTGCATGTCGTGGATATCGCGAGCGGGACCGTGGACGAGACCATCACGCTCGAAGGCGCGATGTTTCCCAACGATGTGGCGATCGGGCCGGATGGCGCGGTCTATGTCACCGACATGTTCGGCGGGGCGGTCTTTCGCGTGATGGACGGAAGCGCCGAAGCCTTCGTCCCCGCGGGCTCCTTGGACCTGCCTAACGGGATCTGGGCGCAGGAGGATCGGCTGGTCGTCGGTTCGATGGGGAAGGAATGGCTGATGGATCAGGGCCGGATCGAGGGGAAGGGGCAGCTTTACGCCGTCACCTACGACAGCGCCGAAATGACCACGCTGCCGGGCGCCGAGGAAACCGGGGCCATCGACGGGATCGTGGAGATCGGCGGCAAGCTGATCTATTCGGACAACCCGACAGGCGAGATCGTCGCCTATGACGGGGCTGGGCTGGAAACGCTGACCACGACCGAGGCCGGGGCGGGCGACATCGGCATGATGGGCCAGATGGTGCTGGTGCCGTTCTTGCAGGGCGGCAAGATCATGGCGGTGCCCGTGGAGTGAGTTTTCGACCGGGCTGGCGCCCGG
>NZ_CH902578.1:156673-261072 GCF_000152805.1 Maritimibacter alkaliphilus HTCC2654
CCTCCCCCGGGGATATTTCGGGACCGGAAAGACGGGGCGGGCGGAGTCAGCTGTTGCCGCCGCGGGTGAACAGGCCAGCCTCGGCCGCCGCGCGGGCGATGGCTTTGGACTTGTTCACGGTTTCCTGGAATTCGGCCTCCGGGTCGCTGTCGTAGACGACGCCGCCGCCGGATTGGATATAGAGCTTGCGGTCCTTCAGGACGGCAGTGCGCAGCGCGATGCACATATCCATGTCGCCCATCGCCGAGAAATAGCCCACGCCGCCGCCGTAGACGCCGCGCTTTTCCGGCTCGAGCTCGTCGATGATCTCCATCGCGCGCACTTTCGGCGCGCCGGACACGGTGCCTGCGGGCATCCCGGCGAGGAAGGCCGAGAGCGCATCGTGGTCTTCGCTGAGTTCGCCCACCACGTTCGAGACGATGTGCATGACGTGGCTGTAGCGTTCGACGATGAATTCCTCGGTCGGGCGCACGGTGCCGATCTTGGCGACCCGGCCCACGTCGTTGCGCCCCAGGTCGAGCAGCATGAGGTGTTCGGCCAGTTCCTTTTGATCGGCGAGCAGGTCTTCCTCCAGCGCCTTATCCTCTTCCGGCGTGGCGCCGCGGGGCCGGGTGCCTGCGATCGGGCGGATCGTCACCCCGCGCCCGAAGACGCGGACGAGGATTTCGGGGCTGGCGCCGATGACCTGAAAGCCGCCGAAGTTGAAGAAGAACATGAAGGGCGAGGGGTTCATGCGGCGAAGCGAGCGGTAGAGCGCGAAGGGGGGCAGGGGGAAATCCTGCGTCCAGCGCTGCGAGGGGACGACCTGAAAGATGTCGCCTGCGCGGATGTATTCCTTGGCCGTTTCGACCGCCGCGAGGTATGCGTCATGGGCGAAGTTCGACACAGGCTCGCCGATGTCCGCGGTCTCACCCAGATCGTGTGACGTGGCGGGCTGGCGTTCGAGGTCACGCAGCGCGTCCTGCACCCGTTCGGCGGCCTGCGCATAGGCGGCGCGCGCCGACAGGCCCGACGACTGGAACACCGGCGAGACGAGGATCACCTCGCCCTTCACACCGTCCAGAACCGCCACGACCGAGGGGCGGATCATCACCGCGTCGGGCAGGCCGATGGGGTCGGGGTTCACGTTCGGCAGGTGTTCGACCAGCCGGATCATGTCGTAGCCCAAATAGCCGAAGAGGCCCGCCGAGGCGGCGGGCAGGTCGTCGGGCAGGTCGATCCGGCTTTCGGCCAGCACGGCGCGCAGCGAGGTCAGGGGATCGTCGGCCGCGTCCTGAAACGCGTCGGGGTCAAAGCGGGCCTGACGGTTGATCCGGGCCTTGGTGCCGTCGCATTGCCACACGAGGTCCGGCTTCATCCCGATGATCGAATAGCGCCCGCGCACTTCACCGCCCGTCACCGATTCCAGCATGAAGCTGTCGGTGCGTGCCTCGGTCAGCTTCAGCATGAGCGAGACGGGTGTGTCGAGGTCGGCGGCGAGGCGGGTGTAGACGATCTGATTCGCGCCAGCGTTCCAGCCAGCCTCGAAGGCGTCGTAGGACGGGATCAGGGCCATCGGTCAGCTCACGGGAAGTTGGCGTGGACGGCGTTTATCATCGCCTGATCCAGCGTGACGCCCGCATCCGCTTCCAGTGCGGCGGCGAAGGCATCCTGCACGTCGGCGGCGATCTGCTGCGACACGCGGGCACCGAAGGTGGTCTTGATCTCCTGTGCCTCGGCGCTGTCCTGATCGGGCGCGTTGACGTCGGTGAGGCCGAGGACCACGACCTGACCATCGCCCGAGACGACCTGCCACGTGCCTTCTTCCATCTCGAAGGCGGTTTCGATCATCGTGGACGGCGTGCCCTGAATGAAGCTGGTGCGCGCGATGTCCTCTTCCAGCACCTCGGTCAGTCCGACGGTGGAGGGGGCTTCGGCGCCGCTTTCGAATTGCGGGATCAGGGCTTCGGCGCGGGCGACCAGCGCCTCGGTCAGCGTTTGCGCTTCCCAACCCGCGACGACCGCATCGCGCACCTCGTCGAGCGGCTGCAGTGCGGGCGGTGTGATCTCGTCGAGCCGCAGCGCGAAGACCGAGCCGTCTTCCAGTTCCGTGACCTCGGGGAAGTCGCTTTCGCTGGCCTCGGAAGCCGCTTCGCGGAACGGGGCGTAGGCGGCGATGCCGTCCTGGTTCCCGTCGAAATAGCCGATGGTGTCGACGGTGATGAGGCCTTCGGCCGCGAGTTCTTCGAGCGTCGCGCCCCCGGCCATCATCTCGTCGATCTCGGTCGCGCGGGTGCGCACGAGGCGGCGCGCGGCATCGGCCGCATATTCCTCGAACAACTGATCGCGCACCTCTTCGAAGCTGGTTTCCTGCGCCGAAAGGATCGCGTTCATGCGGAACAGGGCGGGGCCGAGGTCGGTTTCGATGGGGCCCACGACGCCGGGCGCGTCGAGCGCGAAGATCGGCTCCCCCGCCTGACCGAGGGCGCGGCGGGTCACGTCGCCCATATCCACGTCGGACAGCGAGAGACCGCGTGCCTGAACCTCCTGGTCGAAGGTCGTCTCACCCGCTTCGATCCGGTCCGCGGCGGCCTGCGCCTCGTCCGCCGAGCCGAACACGAGACGTTCGACGAGGCGGCGTTCGGGCACCTGAAATTCGTCGATGCGCTGGTCGTAGAGGGCCTGAAGCTGGGTGTCGTCCATCGGAATCTCGTCCAGCACGTCCTCGGGCTTGAGCCAGCCATAGGTGATCTGGCGGGTTTCCGGCGTGGTGAAATCGTCCGGGTTCGCCTCGTAATAGGCTTCGAGATCGGCCTCGGTCGGTTCCGGCAGCGGCTCTTCGAGGGCCGAGCGGGTCACCGGGGCCCATGTGAAGTCGCGGGTTTCGCGCGCCCAGCCGAACAGCGTGTCGGTGTAGACATCGGGCATTTCCAGATCGCTGGTCACGGCGCCGGCAAGGATGGTGCGCGCCACTTCGAGCCGCAGCGTCTCTTCGAACTCGCGGGCGGTCAGGCCGGATTGTTCGAGAACGAAATCGTAGGTGTCGCGGTCGAACTGGCCGTTCGGGCCCTGGAACGCCGGGATCTCGGTCACGCGGGAGGCGAGGTTCTGATCGCCCACCGACAGCCCCAGGCGGTCGGTTTCGTTCTCGACCGCCGTGATCGCGACCACGCGCGACAGAACGCGCTGGTCGAGACCGATTTCCTGCGCCTCGGCCATGGTCAGGTTCTGGCCGGTCTGCTGCTGCCAGCCCTGAAATTCGGCGTTAAGTTCGCGGAAGTAGGCGGAGGCGTCGATTTCGGTGTCGCCGACCTTGCCGATCGACTGTCCTGAACCGCCGAAATTGACCGAGCCGAAGCCGATCAGTCCGACCATGACGAGCGCCATGATGATCCAGACGAAAAAGCGCGAAATGTTCGAGAACATGCCCGTTTGCCTCCGGTTGGGTCAGTGGGTTGTAACGGTGCGATTGGGGAATGCCAACAGGGGTTTTGGGCGTTTGGAGGGCCTTGCGAAATCGGGCGGGCTGGCGCCCGCGCAGGATTTGCGCCGTCCCGGCTTTCGCCGGGTCGTCGTGGTGGAACGCGGCCGGGGGCCGCGTCCGGAGGGCCAGCCCTCCGGACCTCCCGAGGTATTTGGAGACCGAAGAAGATCAGGACAGGGTTGCGAGGCGATCCATGAGGGTCGCGATCCCGGTCGTGTCAATGTTCGCGAAGGCGATGCGCAGGTGCGCGGCGCCAGACGGGTCGCCTTCGGGCGTGAACATCGAGCCGGGGAGGGCGAGGACGGCGATGTCGTCGACCATACGGCGGGCGAGGGTGCCACTTGACTCGTCGAACGGGTGGCGGACATAGGCGAAATAGGCGCCTGCGCCGGAGAGGTGCCAGTCCGGCAGTTTTACAAAGCCTTCTTCGATCGCGCCGCGTCGTGCGAGGATTTCCGCACGTTCGCCGGCGAGCCATTGGTCGAGGTTCATCAGGCCCCAGAGGGCGGCGTGCTGGCCGAGCTGGCTGGGGCAGATCGCGACTGTGTCGAGGAATTTCTCGACCGAGACGAGGCGTTCGGGGCTGGCCACGAGCGCGCCGACGCGGTGTCCGGTCAGGCGGTAGGCCTTGGAAAAGGAGTAGAGCTGGATCAGCGTGTCCGACCATGCCGGGTCGGAGAAGAGGTCGTGCGGCGCGGAGGGGCGGCTGTCGAAGTCACGGTAGGTTTCATCGAGGATCAGGGCCAGGCCGTTGGCTCGGGCGAGGTCGGCGAAGGCGTGGACGAGGTCGGCGGGGTATTCGACCCCCGCCGGGTTGTTCGGCGTGACCAGCACGATGGCGCGGGTGCGGTCGGTGAGGCGCGCCTCGGCCTCGGCCACGGTCGGCAGAAGCTCGTCGCCCGTCGGCAGCGGCACGGTCCGGACGCCGGACAAGGAGAGCCACATCTGGTGGTTGAAATACCACGGGGTCGGCAGGATCACCTCGTCACCGGGGCCGGCGAGGGTCGAAAGCGCCGCGCAAAACGCCTGATTGCACCCCTGCGTGATCGCGACGTTGCCGGGCGTGATCGGGCCGCCGTAGGCCTGCGAAAAGCGGGCGGCGAGGGCTTCGCGCAGGGAGGGCAGGCCCAGCACGGGGCCGTAGACATGGGCTGCGGGCAGGGTGAGGGCCACATCAGCCATCGCTTCGCGCAAGGCGAGGGGCGGCGGGTCGACGGGGGCGGCCTGACTGACGTTCAGGAGCGGCAGATCAGGCGAAAACGTCTTGTCCGCGATCCATCGCTTCGCCTCGACCACCGGCGAGGGGCGGGTCGCGGCCATGTTCGGGTTCAGGATCATGCGGCTTTCTGGGTGACGGCGGCGAGGGCTTCGATCTTGGCCTTGGCGGCACCGGAATCGATGGACTCGCGTGCGATTTCAACGCCTTCCGGCAGGTTCGCCGCCTTGTCCGCGACCACGAGACCTGCGGCGGCGTTCAGAAGCACCGCGTCGCGATAGGCGCCTTCGGCCCCGGACAGAAGGGCCGCGAAGGCCTTGCCGTTCTCTTCGGGCGTGCCGCCGAGGATGTCTTCGAACGGGTGAACGGAAAGGCCCGCGTCTTCGGGATGCACTTCGCGTTCGGTGATCGTGCCGTCTTCGAGGGCCGCGAGCCAGGACACGCCCGCGATCGACAGTTCATCGGTGCCGTCGCCGCCGTGGACGAGCCAGGCCTTCTCGGAGCCCAGCGTTTGCAGCACTTCGGCCATCGGACGAATCATCGCCTTGGAGAAGGCGCCGGTGAGTTGCCGGGTGACGCCCGCCGGGTTGGTGAGCGGTCCGAGGATGTTGAACATGGTGCGGGTGCCGAGCTCGGCGCGGATCGGGCCGACATGGGCCATGGCCGGGTGATGCAGGGGGGCCATCATGAAGGCGATGCCGGTTTCGGCCAGCGCCGCCTCGACCACCTTGGGGCCGACCATGACGTTCACGCCCATCGCCCCGAGCGCGTCGGCGGACCCGGATTTCGACGACAGGTTGCGGTTGCCGTGCTTGGCCACCGGCACGCCCGCGCCCGCGACCACGAAGGCGGTGGCGGTCGAAATGTTCAGCGTGCCCTTGCCGTCGCCCCCGGTGCCGACGATGTCGATGGCGCCTTCGGGCGCGCGCACCTTGTTCATCTTGGCGCGCATCACGGCGGCGGCGGCGGCGTATTCGTCGACGGTTTCGCCGCGCGTGCGCATGGCCATCAGAAGCCCGCCGATCTGGCCCGGCGTCGCCTCGCCCGTCATGATGATGTTGAAGGCCGCCTCGGCCTCGTCACGGGTCAGGGCACGCTCGGCGGCGGCCCCGATCAACGGCTTGATCGCATCGCTCATGCAGGGACTTTCACGGAATTCAGGAAGGTGCGGATCATGGCGTGGCCATGTTCGGACCGGATGCTTTCGGGGTGGAACTGGACGCCTTCGATGGGCAGGCTCTTGTGGCGAAGACCCATGATGGTGCCGTCTTCGAGCCACGCGGTGACTTCAAGGCTGTCGGGAAGGCTGTCACGTTCCACGACGAGCGAGTGATAGCGCGTGCCCTTGAGGGGCGAGGGCAGGCCGGAAAAGACGCCCGCGCCCTCGTGATGGATTTCGCCCAACTTGCCGTGCACGATTTCGGAATGGCGCACGACCTTGCCGCCGAAGGCCTGACCGATGGTCTGGTGTCCGAGGCAGACGCCCATCAGCGGCAGCTTCGCCTCGGCGGCGGCCAGCGTGAGCGGCAGACAGATGCCCGCCTGATCCGGGTCGCAGGGGCCGGGCGACAGGATGATCGCCTCGGGGCGCATTCCCATCGCCTCCTGCACGTTCACCGCGTCGTTGCGCACGACTTTGATCTCGGCACCCAATTCGCCGAAGTAATGGACGAGGTTGTAGGTGAAGCTGTCGTAATTATCGATGAGCAGGATCATGGGCTTGCCTTGGGGCTTTCACTGAAGCTTGGTCGCGGTATACATGGTCAGAGCCGGGCGCGGGGGTCAAGGGCGGCCGGGCGCAAGACGGATCGCACGGCTTCGGATCGTGCGCGAGACTGGAGGCGGAATTGGCGAACGGAATGGTTTCGGGGGTGTTTGCCGGCGTGGTCGTGGCGGCGGTTGGCGTTGCGACGGCGGCACTGGTGATCGAGCCGGTCGAGATGGGTGAACCGGGGCCGGTCGCCGAAGCGCCGGTCGCCAGCGAGACGCCTGAGCCTGTCGAACCTGACGAGAGCGCACCCGACGGGCAGGAGCCTGAACCGGAAACTGCCGATGCGACGGAGACTGAGCCTGCGGCGCCAGCGGTCACGGCAGGCGGTGAGACGCAGGCGCCGGAAGCGGACCCGATCATGGTCGAACCGACCCCGCGACCCAGCGAAGAAGAGATGGAGCGGGACGAGGAAGCGGCGGAAGCCGAGCCTGCCATGGACCCCGAGCCGATGGTCGAGGCCGAGCCGGAGACCGTGAGCGAGGCTGCGCCTGTCCCTGCGGTGTCGGACACGCCGGACGAAGATCTGGCCGAGGCCCCCGAAGCCGATGCGCCGAAGGCGACGGACACCGAGGTGGCGCAACTGCCCATGGTGATCGCGCCGTCCAACCCGACCGAGCCTGACGTGGCGATGCCGGAGACCGGCAACGACACCGTGCGCGCCGAAGGGGCGAGCGTGTTCGACCCGCCGCCGCTGGAAGACGACACGCTCGAAGAACCCGCGCCCTCCGGGCCGGTCGTGACCGGGCGCTTGCCCACCATCGGGGAAAGCGCCGCCGACGAGGCCGCTGTCGATGCCGGACCGCAACCCGCGATCCGGCGCAATGCGGTGCCCTATGACGGGATCGCGGAACTGCCTGAAATGGCGGTGCTTCTGATGGATATGGGGCCGGGGCGCGAGGACGTGGGCGACCTTGCCGTCATGCCGTTCCCGATGTCGGTCGCCGTCGATGCCTCGTCACCCGACGCGGCCGAAGCCATTGCGTTCTACCGGGCCAACGGGGCCGAGGTGGTGCTGATCGTGCCGCTGCCCGAACTTGCCACCGCGATGGACGTGGACGTGACCTTTCAGGCCTACGATCCGCTGATGACCGACATCGTCGCGGTGATGTTCCCGCCCGAGGCCGGGTTTCAGGGGTTGGGCGACGCCGCCGCGCAGGTGGTGACGAACCTCGACGAACGGGGCCTTGGCCTCGTCACCTATCCCGAGGGGCTGAACACCGGCCACAAGGTCGCGGTGAGCGAGGACGTGCCAGCGGGCCAGATCTTCCGCGATCTCGACGGGGACGGGCAGGCCGGTGACGTGATGCGCCGGTTTCTGGACAACGTGGCATTCCGCGCGCGCAACGACGATGGCGTGATCGCCGTGGCGCGGGTGCGGCCCGAGTCGATTCAGGCGCTCTTGGAATGGTCACTGGGCAACCGGGCGCAATCGGTGAACTTCGCCCCGGTCTCGGCGGTTCTGCTGGACGAGTGAGTGTCGTCTGAAGGAGTGCGCTGACGCGCACGCATTTTCAGTTTGCGTTCAAGCCACGCGAGGCTTCGGGGGCTGTCTGCCCCCGAGCCCCCGAGGATATTTCGAGACCGGAAAGACGTTTTGCTTGATAGGTTAAGAGGCGCGCCCAAGGGTCTGGGCGCGCTTGGTTTTTCATAGGGCGGCGAGGGCCTGATCGAGGTCGGCGATGATGTCGTCGGCGTCTTCGATCCCGATGGACAGACGCACCACGTTGTTGCCGGCCCCTGCCGCCTCGCGCTGCTCGTCGGTCAGCTGGCGGTGGGTGGTCGACGCCGAGTGGATGATGAGCGAACGGGTGTCGCCGAGGTTCGCCACGTGGCTGAAAAGCTTGAGGTTCGACACCAGTTTCACGCAATCCTCGTAACCGCCCTTGAGCGCCACGGTGAACAGCGCGCCGGTGCCACGCGGGAAGATGCGCTTGCCGACCTCGTGCGCGGGCGAAGATTTCAGGCCCGCGTAGTTCACCTTGTCGACCTTGTCGTGCGCTTCGAGCCATTCGGCCACCTTCTGCGCGTTCTCGACATGCTTGCGCATCCTGAGCGACAGGGTTTCGATGCCCATCAGGGTGTAATGCGCGGCCTGCGGGTTCATCGTCATGCCCAGATCGCGCAGACCGATGGCGATGGAGTGGAAGGTAAAGGCCATCGCGCCCAGAGCGCCGTGGAAATTCACGCCGTGATAGGCCGGTTCGGGTTCCGAGAGCGACGGGAACTTGCCGGAGGCGGACCAGTCGAACTTGCCCGAATCCACGATGGCGCCGCCGGTTACCGTGCCATTGCCGGTGAGGTATTTCGTGGTCGAATGCACCACCAGCGTCGCGCCGTGGTCGATGGGGCGGCACAGATAGGGCGTGGCCGAGGTGTTGTCGACGACCAGCGGCAGGCCGGCCTTGTCGGCCACCTTGGCCACGGCCTCCAGATCGATGGGGTAGCCCACGGGGTTCGCCAGCGATTCGCAGAAGATCGCGCGGGTGTCTTCGTCGATGGCCGCTTCGATCGCCGCCGGATCGTCGAAATCGACGAAGGTGCAGGACCAGCCGAAGCGTTTGAACACTTGCGTGAACTGCGTGTAGGTGCCGCCGTAGAGCCGGGTCGAGGCCACGATGTTGCGGCCCGGCGCCATGAGCGGGTAGAGCGCCATGATCTGCGCCGCGTGACCCGACGAGGTGCAGACCCCGCCCGCGCCGCCTTCGAGTGCCACAATCCGGTCGGCAAGCGCGCCGACGGTGGGGTTCGTGAGGCGGGAATAGATGTAGCCGACTTCTTCGAGGTTGAAGAGCCGCGCGGCATGGTCGGCGTCTTTGAACACGTAGGATGTGGTCTGGTAGATCGGCACCTGCCGTGCGCCGGTGGCCGGGTCCGGGGCCGTGCCCGCGTGGACCTGAAGCGTGTCGAATCCGTTCATCTGTGCGTCTGACATAATGTCCTCCCGTAACTGTCCGCGACGACGCTACGGGGATTTTCCCCATCCATCAATTGCGCTAAGCCGTTGGGCAGACACATTCAATTCGCGCAATCCGAGGAGGGGCTCATGCTCACACCGTTTCATCTGGCGATCCATGTCACCGATCTGGAGGACGCGCGGGGGTTCTATGGCGGGGTTCTGGGCTGCACCGAAGGGCGCTCGACCGAAACATGGGTCGATTTCGATTTCTTCGGCCATCAGTTGAGCCTTCATCGCGGCACGCCCTTCGCGACGACGAACACCGGGAAGGTGGGCGAGCACATGGTGCCGATGCCGCATCTGGGCCTCGTGCTGGCACTGGACGACTGGCGCGCGCTGGCGGACCGGCTTGAGGCGGCGGGGACCGATTGGATCATCCCGCCGTCGGTGCGGTTCGAGGGCGAGCCGGGCGAACAATGGACGATGTTCTTCCGCGATCCGGCCGGCAACCCCATCGAGATCAAGGGATATGCCGACATGGCCGGGGTTTTCGCGACCTGACGCACGGGTCAGGCGTTCTGCGGACCGGCCCCGGCGAGGGTGAGAGCATGGTCGCGCAGGTCGTCGGGCCAGCCGTCCATCGCGTCCGCGAAGCCGCGTAGGTCGCCCGCGTAGAGCGCGCGGATCGCCTCTTCGAACCGCGGCAGGTTTCCCGCGATGGCGGACAGGAATCGATAGGCGCGGTCGGGTGCGCGCGGGTCATCCGTGGGGGCCGCGTTCATGGCGTCGTCCACGATGCGCCGCAAAGCCGCGGACGCGCCACCGCGCTGGCCCGCCAACCAGTCCCAATGGCGCGGCAGCAGCGTGATCTCGCGCGCCTTGACGCCCATCTTAGGCCTGCCGCGCGGGGCAGGTGCAGGCGTGCCTGACAGGTTCAGGTCGGTTTCCCGCCCGGTCAGGTCTGAGAACACCAGCAATCCCTCGGGATGCGGTCCGAGCGGGGCAAGGTCGGTTTCGAGCGCGCGGCGCGTGCCCGATGCAAGGCGTTTTGTGCCCTGAAAGGCGGTGAAGGTTTCTTCGGTCATGTATTTACACCCGGATAAAATTATGGAACGTGGATAACATCCGGGTAAAAAGGTGGCAAGATGGCTGTGTCGAAGGATCAAAAGCGGGCGGCGAAAGCGGCGTGGAGCGAGCGCAAGGCGGACTGGGCGATCTGCATCGTCCGCATCGGCGCGGCGATGTGGGTCAAGGCGGTGTCCGATGCCGCCGCACTGGAACGGCGGTTGTCGTTCATGCTGCGCACGGGCGGCGCCAACAGCGCGCCCGCCGGGATGCAGACGGCGTTTCGTGAGGAGGGGACCGTCACGGTCGAGGTGGTCGAGCGGTTGGACGACGACCTTTCCGACATGGCGCGCGAGACGCTTGTGAAGGACCGGATCGCGCACTGGGCGGACGAGCTGGGCGCGACCCCGTTCTAGCGGTCACCGCATCCAGAACCCTTCGCGTTTGATCTGGTTGCGGATCATCTTTTCCATCGGCGGCAGGTCGTCACGGTCGAACATCCCGCGCACTTTGTGGCCGCGCCCCTGATAGATCATGCGCAGCATAGGCTCATGGTTTTTCAGGACTTTCTTGACCTTGTTGGGGGCGGCGGCGATCTCCAGCGCCGTGATCGTCGCGTCCGACTCGCGGGCATAGGCCAGCGGCAGGACGCGCCAGTGGCAGGTGATGTCGCCGTCCAGCCCGGCAAGCTCCGGCCCCGGACGCCCGCCCCCCATCGCATGAATGACGAGGGGCAAGGCGATCTGGTCGAGCCAGGGATAGATCTCCTGACACACCAGCGCCTCGGGCGCGTCGTCGCGGATGGTGAGTGCGATGTCGAGATAGCGGTCGCGGAAGGCGGCGGGATCGGCCCCAAAGAACCAGCCTGCGTTGAAATACAGGTATCGGCCCCAGTATTCGTCCGGTTCCGACAGGTCGAGCGAGCTTTCGAAATCCAACCCGAAACGGTCGTAGAGCGATTTCCACGTGTCCGTGTAACCGGGGCCATACAGTTCGATCTGCGGCCACGTGCCTTCGCGGTTCATCGAGGCCGAGGGGCGGGCGAAGTCGAAGGGCACCCGCGACAGCGGGCCGGTGACCACCGTGTCGCTGTCGAAAAAGACGAAGGGCTCGCCAGCGGGCAGGGCCGCCAGACCTTCGATCTTGTTGCCGTTCGAATAGGACGCGCCGAAATGCACGCTTTCGAACGGAACGATTTCGGCGCCCTGTTCTTCGAGCGCCGCGCGCTGGTCGCCCGACAGGCGCGGGTCGTCGGGCCAGAGCGGGCCGGGCTGCGGTTCGGCCACGATCAGGCGTCCGGGGAAGTCTGGGTCGTGTTTGCGCAGGGAGGCCGCGAACAAAAGCGCCTCGTATCCGACCCGTCCCGCCTGTCCGATGATCAGCACGTTGAACGGGTGCGGCACACCGCTGCTTTTTTTCGCCGCTTTCGCCATGAACTGTCGCCTGTCTTTGCCCGGTCCCGGATTTTCTGCCACTATAGGCTCAGGCCGGACGCGGAAAAAGCGTCCATCGGGGCCGGGGCGTGAGAGACCCGAAAAACAGCGAGGGCGACAGGCAGATGAGAAAGCTCAGGACGGTGGCGCTGGCCACGGCGACGGTGGTGGCGGGCCTCGTGCCCGCGGCGGCGCAGGATGCCAAGCAGATCCTGTCGATGACCAAGGCCAACTGGGTGGCCGTGCGTGAATACGACGGCCGCGATCTCTTGTATTTCACCAACCTGCTGGCCTGGCGCTGCGGGGTCGACCGCATCCGGTTCTCGGTGAACGGCGAACGGCTGGGCGCGCTCGAACACGAGCCGTGCCATGAGGACGAGGCGTCGCCCAATGCACTCTATTCCGAAGACATCCTGCCCTATCTCACCTATCCGCTCGGATCGGTCCAAAGCGTGACGGTCGAGGTGTCGTTCCCGGATGGGAGCGAGGAGCGTGGCGAATATCAGCGCGGGTCCGTGCTGATCCGCTAGTCCTGATGCAGGAAGTTGCCCCAGTTCCCCGCCATGAACACGCGGGGGGTGGCGGGCGTGGTCGTCACCCGGTCGACATGGCCGATGATGACGGTGTGGTCGCCCGCGTCGATCCGGTCGCGGATGTGGCATTCGAACCGGGCCGGGCAGTTTTCGATCAGCGGCACGTCCTTGTCCGAGGTGATCCAGTCGAACCCTTCGAAGGCCTCGGCGGTCCTTGTGAAGCCAAGCGCGACCTCGTCCTGATCCTCGCCCATGATATGCAGCGCGAAATTCGAGGCCGAGGCCATGGCGTCGTGACGGCGCGAGGCCTTGGCCGGGCACCACAGGATAAGCGGCGGGTCCATCGAAACGCTGGTGAAGCTGTTCACGGTGATCCCCATCGGGCCACGCGGCGTCATGCAGGTGACGACCGTGACGCCGGTCGCGAACAGGCCAAGCGCCTCGCGCATCTGCCGTTGGGTGTCCGGCGCGGGAATGAAGCTGTCGATCATATCTCACCTGCTCGCGTTCGTCGCGACCCTATTCGAGATACGGACCGGATTGAAGGCCGGTTCTATTCCGCCGGCTGAAAGCCCGAGATAAGCTGGCGCAGGCCGAACGCGGCACCGGCCATGATGGCGAGGAAGGTGACGGGGGCGCCGACGTAGAGCACGGAAAAGCCCGACAGGCCCTGGCCAATGGAACAGCCGAACGCGATCACCGCGCCGAAGCCCATCAGAACCGCCCCGCCGATCTGACGTTTGAGTTCGCGCGGGTCCTCGCAGGCCTCCCACCGGAAATGACCCTTGAGGGCCGAGCCGATGAAGGCACCCGCGAGCACGCCCGCCACGCTGCCCACGCCGAAATTGAGCGAGGTGCCCGAGGCGGTCATGAGATACAGGATCGTGTCGCCCAGAGGCGCGGAATAGGTGTGGCTTTCCACCGGGATCGCCGCGAAGCCCGTGTTGGCGATCCATTGCGTCCCGCCCCAGCCGACGACGACGGCGAGGCCGGCGACGACCGACCAGACGGCCTTCATCCGGGCCTTGCGCATTTCGGGCGAGGTGAACATCGCCGCGATGACGATCAGGCCGAGCGCGATGCCGAAGGTCGGCGCGGACAGGCCGGTGAGGTGTTCGATGTAATGCGCGATCCCCGGCACGGTCTCGCCCGGATCGAGGGGGCGTACAGGGAAGGCGAGGACGCGAAGATTGGCGAGGGGGCCGGATATGGCGACATAGGCGGCCAGCCCCATGACCAGCACGATGACGAAAGACCTGAGGTCACCGCCGCCAAGGCGGGCGAGCGCCCCGAAGCCGCAGTTTCCGGCCAGCGCCATGCCATAGCCGAACACCAGACCGCCGACGACCGAGGCCCACGGCACCCAGCCGAACTGGAGGTAACTGGCCGCGCGGGCATCGAGCAGACCCATCTGCATGAGCGCGAAACTGCCCGCGATGGCCGTGCCGATCGCGATGCCCCACATCCGCATCCTGACCGTCGAGCCGGCATAGAGAATGTCCTCGATCGCGCCCAGCGTGCAGAAGCGCCCCAGCCGGGCGGCAAGGCCGAGCATGATGCCGCCGACCAGACCGACGAGGGCCGCGACGTTGGATTCGCCCAGCAGTTCGAGCATGTGGTGCCTCCCGCGAACCGCAGTCCTCCCAGAGCCGGGGGCGGTTCCTCCCCGACGTCTTCATTCAATCGAATGTGGTGGTGGGTTTGCAAGCAAATCCGTCGCTGCGGCGCAGTGACGGGTTACTCGGCGGCCTTCGACTTGCCCTGATCGACCGAGCAGAACATGTCGTAGATGACTTCCAGAACGCGCCGGGGCCGGTCGTCGGCGAGGGAGTAATAGATCGCCTTGCCGTCACGGCGCGGTGTCACCAACCCTTCGAGCCTGAGCCGGGCGAGTTGCTGGCTCACCGCAGCCTGACGGGCCGACAGGAGTTCTTCGAGCTCGGTCACGGATTTTTCGCCGGTCACCAGATGGCACAGGATCATGAGCCGGCCTTCGTGGCTGATCGCCTTGAGAAAGGCCGAAGCGTCGCAGGCGGACGTAATCATCTTGTCCATGTCCTCGTCGGACATATCAGGTGTGATTACGGGAAGGGCCATCATCGGGTCCTGATTGTTGAGCGTTTCGCTAGAAGTTAAATCCATCGGGTCTATCCATGCAAATATTAACGTTCGAGCCTGCGTTCAACCATCCGCCTGTGTTGCCGGATCGAAACCGATCTGCGCTTTCAGCATCATCCCGAGCAGGCCCCAGAAGAAATCTTCGCCCGGATAGCCTTCGATCCGGGCCAGTTCGGCACCGTCCTCGACCAGCACGAAGGTCGGCGTGAAGTTCACCGGGCGGGCGAAGTCGAACTCCGTGCGCCCCTTTTGCACATCGACCAGCTGCACGCGCACCAGCGGCGCGGCCTGTCCTTCGGGGGTCTTCGGGTAGATCTCGGACAGCTCGGTATCCCATTGGCGGCAATAGGCGCAGCCGGGCTGTTCGACCATGACGAGGTCGGCCGCCAAAGCGGGTAGGGCGGCGAAGATCGCGAAAAGGGCGGCCAGAGCACGCATCGAAATTTCCGAGTTGACCAGACGATTTCAAAAAACATAATTCGTTTATGCGATTTGTTCAAGAACGGAACGGTCGCGTGGGAGGTTCTATGTTCGGTGACATTTCCTATGGCGGGGCCGCATTGGCGGGACTGGTGGCGTTCTTCACGCCCTGCATTCTGCCGATGGTGCCATTCTACCTGAGTTACATGGCCGGGATCTCGATGGCGCAGCTGACGGGCGAGGGCGACATCCAGCCCGGTGCGCAGCGTCGTCTCGTCGTCTCGGCGCTGTTCTTCGCGCTCGGCGTGACCACGATCTTCGGGCTTTTGGGCCTGGGCGCCACGGCCGCCGGGCAGGCCTTCGCCCAGTGGAAGCAGGAGTTAAGCTGGATCGCGGCTGCCGTCATCTTCGTCTTCGGCCTGCATTTCCTGCACGTCATCCGTATCCCGTTCCTGATGCGCGAGGCGCGGATGCAGTCCAAGGCGGACCCGTCCACCATCGTCGGGGCCTATGTCATGGGTCTGGCCTTCGGCTTCGGCTGGACGGCCTGCGTCGGGCCGGTGCTGGCCTCGATCCTGATGATCGCCGCGATGAAGGACAGCCTGTGGCAGGGGGGAAGCCTGCTTATCACCTTCGGCCTCGGCATGACCGCGCCCTTCGTGATCGCGGCGGTCTTCGCCAAGCCGTTCCTCGCCTTCATGGCGCGCAACCGCAAATACATGCCATACGTGGAAAAGGTCATGGGCGTCATGCTCATCCTCTTCGCCGTGCTCATCGCCACGGGATCGGTCAACACGATCTCGAACTGGCTTATCGAAACCTTCCCCGTGTTTTCGAACATGGGCTGACGGGAGATCTGACAATGCGCTTTCTGACGACCATCGCCGCCGCCGTGTTTCTGGCGCTTCCCGCCTTCGCCGCCACGATGGGCGACGACGGGCTGCACAAGGCCGAGTGGATGCACGAGACGTTCAAGGATATGTCCGAAGATCTTGCCGATGCCGAGGCCGAGGGCAAACGCCTTTTGGTGATCTGGGAGCAGCGCGGCTGCGTCTATTGCCGCAAGATGCATGAGGAGGTGTTTCCGGTTCAGGCGATCCACGACAAGCTGATGGACGACTATTACGTGATCCAGATGAACATGTTCGGCGATGTCGAGGTGACCGACTTCGACGGCGAGGCGCTGTCGGAAAAGGAAATGGCGCTGAAATGGGGGGTGATGTTCACGCCCACCATGATGTTCTTCCCGCCGGAAGCCGAGGTGGCCGCGGGCACGACCGGTCGCGAGGCGGCGGTCGTCGTGATGCCGGGGGCCTTCGGCAAGTCGACCACCGACCATCTGCTCGATTGGGTGCTGGAAGAGGGCTACAAGGGCGACGAAAACTTCCAGAAATACCATTACGAGCGTTTCAATGCCGAACAGGCCAATGGAACGGCTTTGTCGGATTAATCGAGTCTCACTTCAAAAATAATGCGCGACATCAGTGCCTTGTTAACGAAATCATTCACAAAGAAGAATTTGTGATTGGCAAGTTGTCGCAGGTGGCATACAGTCGTATTCACAAATCGTGATGGGAGGAATCATGAAGCGGACAATGATCGCGCTCGCCGCGTTCGCGATGGGGACCGGGGCGGCTTTCGCCGAAGAGACGGCTCCCGAGAACGTGTCGTTCGACGGCTACGAAGTGGCCGAGTCGCTGACCGGCGTGCCGGGCGACCCGGAAAAAGGTCGCGAAATCATGACCAACAAATCTGCGGGCAACTGCATCTCGTGCCATGCGGCCGAGGCCTATGCCGACGTGCCGTTCCACGGCGAGGTCGGGCCGGTGCTCGACGGGGCCGGGGATCGCTGGAGCGAGGCCGAGCTTCGCGGGCTGGTCGTCAATGCCAAGATGGCGTTCGACGGCACGGTGATGCCCGCGTTCTACAAGACCGACGGGTTCACACGCCTTGGCGATGCCTTCACCGGCAAAGCCTGGCCGGAAGGAGAGCCGGTGACGCCGCTTCTTACCGCGCAAGAGGTCGAAGATGTGGTCGCCTACCTGAAGACACTCACCGAGTGAGCCGGGCGGCGGACAGACTAATCAGGAGAGACACATGAAACTCACACGACGTGATGCACTGGCCTGGGGCCTCGGCGCGACTGCCGTCGCCATGCTGCCGATGCGCGCATTCGCGGCGGCGGACGACGCCATCGCGGCATTCACCGGCGGGGCCGACGTGGGCGAAGGCGACATCAGCCTCGACGCGCCGGAAATCGCCGAAAACGGCAACACGGTTCCGGTGACGGTCGCCGCTCCGGGTGCGGTCGCGATCCGCATTCTGGCGGCGGGCAACCCGACGCCGGGCGTGGCCACCTTCAACTTCGGCCCTGCGGCGGGCAGCCAGTCGGCCTCGACCCGCATCCGGCTCGCCGGCACGCAGGACGTCATCGCCATCGCGCAGATGGAAGATGGCAGCTTCATCCAGACCGCCAAGACCGTGAAGGTCACCATCGGCGGCTGTGGCGGCTAATCAGCGGAAACAGGAGTAAAAACAATGGCATCTGGTGTTAAACCCCGCGTCAAATCTCCCAAGACCGCTGCGGCGGGCGAAGTTGTGACGCTCAAGACCCTCATCAGTCACCCGATGGAATCGGGCCAGCGCAAGGATAGCGACGGCAACGTCATTCCGCGCTCGATCATCAACCGTTTCACCTGCGAACTGAACGGAAACATGGTCGTCGACGTGACGCTGGAACCGGCGATCTCGACCAACCCCTACTTCGAATTCGAAGCCAAGGTGGATGCGACCGGCGAGTTCAAGTTCACGTGGTACGACGACGACGGCGACGTCTACGAAGACACGCAAGCCATCGAAGTTGCCTGAAACCGGCACGCAGGGAGGAGACATAATGAAAGCGAAACTGCTTACAGGTATCGCGGCGGCTGCTCTCGCGTTCGGCGCGGGGGCGGCGATGGCCGACGAGGACGCGGAGCTGGTCATCAACGGCGAGATCGAGATCGTCACCAAGACGGCGGCACCGGCCCATCTGGACGGTGCGCTGGACGAGATCATGTCGGGCTGGCGCTTCCGGGACGACACGACTCAGGCCATGCAGATGGACGACTTCGACAACCCGGCGATGCTGGCGGTCGAAGACGCGCTTGAGATCTGGGCGACCGCCGACGGCTCCGAAGGCAAATCCTGCATGGATTGCCACGGCGCGGCCGAGGATATGGCAGGCGTCAAGCCGGTCTATCCGAAGTGGAACGAGGCCGCGGGCGAAGTCTACACGCTGCAAATGCAGGTGAACGACTGTCGCGAGAACCGCATGGGGGCCGAACCGTGGAAGGTGGACGCCTCCGACGCGCTCGCGATGGAAGGTCTGTTGTCCTCGGTCAGCCGCGGGATGCCGATGAACGTCGCGATCGACGGTCCGGCCCAGTCGACGTGGGAGCAGGGCAAAGAGCTCTACTACACCCGCACCGGCCAGCTCGACCTGTCCTGCGCGACCTGCCACGAACAGAACTACGGCAACATGATCCGCGCCGACCACCTCAGCATGGGGATGGTCAACGGGTTCCCGACCTACCGTCTAAAGGACAGCAAGCTGGTGGGCGTTCAGAGCCGGTTCAAAGGCTGCGTGCGTGACACGCGGGCGGAAACCTACAGCCCGGGTTCGCCGGAGTTCATCGCGCTGGAACTGTACGTCGCATCGCGCGCCAACGGTCTGTCGGTCGAAGGTCCGGCCGTCCGCAACTAAACCTCAGACCCCGCGCGGGCAGGTCTCGCGCGGGGTTTTGTCTACCTAAATATATTCCGTTTTTAGCATACGACTAAGGTCGCAGACGGAAGCCAACGGAGAACCCAATGATTTCTCGCCGCGATTTCCTGCAAGTGGGCATGGCCGCCAGTGCGCTGGTCGGTGCCTCGGGCTTCGGGAACTGGGCGCGCCTTGCCGCGCAGCAGACCCTGACGCAGGACCAGCTTCTCGACTTCGACACGTTCGGGAACGTCACGCTGATCCACGTCACCGACATCCACGCGCAGATGAAGCCGATCTACTTCCGCGAACCCGAGATCAACCTCGGCGTCGGTGAGAACAAGGGCAAGGTGCCGCATATCACGGGTGCCGAGTTCAAGGCGCGCTACGGCGTGGCCGATGGAAGCCCGTCGGCTTACGCCTTGACCTACAACGATTTTTCGGCGCTGGGCCGCGAGTATGGCAAGGTCGGCGGGCTCGACCGCGTGGCCACCGTGGTCAAGTCGATCCGCGCTGCGCGGCCCGATGCGCTGCTGCTCGACGGCGGCGACACATGGCACGGCTCCTACACCTGCTACCAGACCGAGGGGCAGGACATGGTCAACGTGATGAACGCGCTGGCCCCCGATGCGATGACGTTCCACTGGGAATTCACGCTCGGCTCGGACCGGGTGCGCGAGTTGATCGAAGGGCTGCCCTTCGCCGCGCTTGGTCAGAACATTTTCGATGCCGAGTGGGACGAGCCCGCCGAAAGCTTCGAAAGCTACAAGATGATGGAAGCGGGCGGCGTGAAGATCGGCGTGATCGGTCAGGCCTTCCCCTACATGCCCATCGCCAACCCCGGCTGGATGTTCCCCGAATACTCCTTCGGCATTCGTGACGAGCGGATGCAGGAGATGGTGGACGAGGTGCGCGCGGCGGGCGCCGAGCTGGTCGTCTGCCTCAGCCACAACGGCTTCGACGTGGACAAGAAGATGGCGGGCCGGGTGCAGGGCATCGACGTGATCCTGTCGGGCCACACCCACGACGCGCTGCCCGAGCCGGTCGTGGTCGGTGACACGATCATCATCGCCTCGGGGTCGAACGGGAAATTCGTGAGCCGCGTGGACCTCGACGTGCGCGACGGGCAGATGATGGGGTTCCGGCACAAGCTGATCCCGATCTTCTCGGACGTGATCGAAGCCGACGCCGAAATGACCGCGCTGATCGACGAACAGCGCGCGCCCTATCTCGGCGAACTGGAAGAGGTGATCGGCACCACCGATACCGAGCTTTACCGGCGCGGCAACTTCAACGGCTCGTGGGACGATCTGATCTGCGATGCGCTGATTTCCGAGCGCGAGGCGGACATCGCCATGTCACCCGGCGTGCGCTGGGGGCCGAGCCTTCTGCCCGGCGACAACATCACGCGCGAAGATATCTGGAACGTCACGTCGATGACCTACCCGAACGCCTATCGCACGGAAATGACGGGGGAATTCATCCACACGATCCTCGAGGACGTGGCGGATAACCTTTTCAACCCGGACCCCTATTACCAGCAGGGCGGCGACATGGTTCGCATCGGTGGCATGGGCTACCGCATCGACATCACCAAGCCGCAGGGCAGCCGGATCACCGAAATGACGCTTCTCAAGACCGGCGAAGCGATTGACCCCGCCAAGACCTATCAGGTCGCGGGCTGGGCAAGCGTGAACGAGGGCACCGAAGGCCCGCCGATCTGGGACGTGGTGGAAAGCCACATCAGGAAACTGGGCACCGTGACGCTCGACCCGAATACCTCGGTCGAAGTGGTGCAGGGATAAGACGCGGATAGGAGGCGAGATGTCGATGGACGATCTGAAAACCTCACGTCGTGGGTTCCTCATGAGCAGCGCCGCCGCCGGTGGCGCGCTCCTGGCGGCCGGCACGGCGCGGGCCGAGGGGGCCGACCCCCTCATCACCGAAGTGCAGGACTGGGCCAGCGGTCTGGGCGACGGCGTGGACGCCACGCCCTATGGGATGCCGATCGAGTTTGAGGCAGACGTGGTGCGGCGCAACGTGCCGTGGCTGACCGCCGATCCGATCAGCTCGATCAACTTCACCCCGATCCACGCGCTCGACGGCACGATCACCCCGCAGGGCTGCGCTTTCGAACGTCACCATTCGGGCGCCATCGAACTGCGCAAGGAAGACTACCGGCTGATGATAAACGGGCTGGTCGATAAGCCGCTCGTGTTTGCCTATGCCGATCTCGAACGCTTCCCGCGCGAAAACCACGTCTATTTCTGCGAATGCGCGGCGAACACGGGCATGGAATGGGCGGGGGCGCAGCTCAATGGTGCGCAGTTCACCCACGGTATGATTCACAACATGGAATATTCCGGCGTGCCGCTGCGCACGCTTCTGGAAGAGGCCGGGATGGATGCCGCTGGGGATCTGTCCGACAAATGGGTCTACGTGGAAGGGGCCGATGCCTCGTCCAATGGCCGCTCGATCCCGATGGAAAAGGCGCTCGACGACGTGCTAGTGGCGTTCAAGGCCAACGGCGAGGCGCTGCGCAAGGAACATGGCTATCCCGTCCGGCTCGTGGTGCCGGGCTGGGAAGGCAACATGTGGGTCAAATGGCTGCGCCGGATCGAGATCACGGATCACGCGGTGGAAAGCCGCGAAGAGACATCGAAATACACCGACACGCTGGCCGACGGCACGTCGCGTAAGTGGACATGGGTCATGGACGCCAAATCGGTCGTGACCAGCCCCAGCCCGCAGTCGCCGATCACCCACGGCCCGGGCCCGCTGGTCATCACCGGGCTGGCGTGGTCCGGTCACGGCGCGATCACCGGTGTCGACGTTTCCATCGACGGTGGCGCGAACTGGCAGAAAGCCCGCCTCGCCAAGCCCGGCGCGAAGATGGCGCTCACGCGGTTCTACCTCGACATCGACTGGGACGGCTCCGAGATGCTTCTGCAAAGCCGCGCCCATGACGAAACCGGCTATGTCCAGCCCACCAAGGCGCAATTGCGCGAGGTGCGCGGGCTGAACTCGGTCTACCACAACAACTGCATCCAGACCTGGCATGTGAATACCGACGGGAGCGCAGAAAATGTCGAAGTTTCCTAAGTTTATCGCGGGAACGGCGCTGGCCACCCTGATCGCCGCGCCCGCCGTCGCGGACGTCTACGGCCTTGGGCGCGAGGCTTTGCCGGAAGAAATCGCGGCGTGGAACGTCGACATTTCCCCGGACGGCTCGAACCTGCCCGAAGGGTCGGGATCGGTCGAGGACGGCGAGATCCTGTTCTCGGACAACTGCGCGGCCTGTCATGGCGAATTCGCCGAAGGGGCGGGCAATTGGCCCAAGCTCGCAGGCGGCGACGACACGCTGGCCAATGACGATCCGGTCAAGACCGTTGGCAGCTACTGGCCCTATCTGTCGACCGTGTTCGACTATGTGCACCGGTCCATGCCCTTCGGCGCGGCGCAGACGCTGTCCTACGACGACACCTATGCGATCACGGCCTATATCCTGTATTCCAACTTCCTCGTGGACGACGATTTCGTGCTGTCGAAAGAGACGTTCATGGATGTCGAGATGCCCAATGCGGACGGGTTCATCATCGATGACCGGGCCGAGACGGAATACACGCAGTTCACCGAAGCCAACGCCTGTTACGAGAACTGCAAGGACAGCGTCGAAATCACGATGCGGGCCACGGTGCTCGACGTGACGCCGGAGACCGAGGAAGAAGCCTCGGTTCAGGATGCGTCGGAGGAGGCGCCGGTCGAGGTGGCCGCGGCCGAAACCGAAGCTCCGGCTGAGGAGGCCGCAGCCCCCGCTATGGCCGAACCCGACCCGGAACTGGTGGCGGCGGGTGAAAACGTCTTCAAGAAGTGCAAGGCCTGCCACAAAGTCGGCGAGGGTGCCAAGAACGGCACCGGGCCGATGCTGAACGGGATCATCGGCCACCCCGCCGGTGCCGTGGAGGGCTTCAAATATTCGAGCGGTCTTCAGGATGCGGCGGCGGGTGGTCTGGTCTGGGATCAGGCTGCGATGACGCAATTCCTGACCAAGCCGCGTGACTTCATCAAGGGGACCAAAATGTCCTTCGTGGGCCTCAAGGATCAGGAAGATATCGACGCGGTGATCGCGTATCTCTCGACCTTCGAATAGGTCGGATGTATCCTCCCGACGGTCGGCGTTGCACGGAATGTCGTGCGGCGGCGACCGTCATTTCATTTCATATTGCGATTTAAATACAGACACTTACGATCCATCGTTCATGCGAAAATCGTTGTGCGATCAAGTGTCGCAGAGTAAGCTGAGATCGTGATGAAACGATTGTCTCTTTTCTGCGCGGCGACCGCGATCCTCATCGCGACGGGCGCGCAAGCCAACGAATTCGGCGATGCCGAGGACGGGGCGAAAATCTATCGCAAATGCCGGGCCTGCCACATGGTCGGGTCCGAGGCGTTCAACCGGACCGGTCCGCAGCTGAACGGCATATTCGGGCGCGCGGCGGCGTCGGTCGATGGCTTTCGCTATTCCGATGGTCTGACCCGCATGGGCAACGACGGGCTTGTCTGGGATTTCGACACGCTGGACGCCTACATCGAGAACCCCAAGGCCTTCGCCTCGGACACGCGCATGAACTTTCCGGGGGTGAAGGACGCAGGCGAGCGGGCCGATCTGCTCGCCTTCCTGCGCCAGTATTCCGACAAGCCGCGTGACATCCCCGAAGCCGCGCCGACCGCCACCCCGCGTGAGGTCGACCTGTCGGACGAGATCCTCGCCATCGTCGGTGACCCCGAATACGGCGAATACCTCGCCTCCGAATGCACGACCTGTCACCAGCTCGACGGCGATAACGACGGGATTCCGGCGATCGTCGGCTGGCCGGAGGAGGATTTCGTGGTCGCGATGCACGCCTACAAGGAAAAGTTCAGGCCGCATCCCGTCATGCAGATGATGGCGGGTCGGCTGTCGAACGAAGAGATTGCCGCACTGGCGGCGTATTTCGGAGGGCTCGAATAGCCCTCGTTTTCAGGGAGGAGAACGAAAATGGCATTGAACAGAAGGACTTTCATGGGCGCCACGGCGGGCGCCGCCGCTGCGACACTGGCCGCGCCGCATGTCTATGCCGCGAGCCACGGAGGCAAGCCCAAGGTCGTCGTCGTGGGCGGCGGGGCAGGCGGTGCCACGGTGGCGCGCTATCTGGCCAAGGACGCGGGCGATGCGCTCGACATCACCTTGGTCGAACCGACGCGGGTCTATTACACCTGCTTTTTCTCGAACCTCTATCTGGGCGGCTTCCGCACGATGGAAAGCCTTGCCCACGATTACGGCAACATCGCCTCGGCGGGGGTCAACGTTGTGCACGACTATGCCGTGGGCGTGGACAGGGATGCCAAGACCGTCACGCTCGCCAGTGGCGATACGCTGATGTACGACCGTCTGGTTCTGTCGCCGGGGATCGACTTCATCGACGGCGCGGTGCCCGGATGGGACGTGAGCCAGCAGAACAAGATGCCCCATGCCTACAAGGCCGGGAGCCAGACCGAGCTTCTGAAAGCGCAGATCGAAGCGATGCCCGAGGGCGGCACCTTCGCCATGATCGCCCCGCCGAACCCTTATCGCTGCCCGCCGGGGCCGTATGAGCGGATTTCGATGGTCGCCCACATGCTCACCCAGATGAACCCGACGGCCAAGATCCTCGTCGCCGACCCGAAAGAGAAGTTCTCGAAGCAAGGCCTTTTCGAAGAAGGGTGGAACACGCATTACTCCGGCATGATCGAACGGATCGGGCCGGATTTCGGCGGCAACAACGTGTCGGTGGACCCGGATGCGATGACCATCGACATCGACGGGGCGGTCGAGAATGTGGACGTGTGCAACGTGATCCCCGCGATGAAAGCGGGCGTGATCTGCGAGCGGGCCGGGCTGAACGACGGCAATTGGGCGCCGGTGGACGGGGCCACGATGCAAAGCCGGATCGACGAGAATGTGCACGTGCTGGGCGATGCCTGCGCGCAGGGCGACATGCCCAAGTCGGGTTTTTCCGCCAACAGTCAGGCCAAGGTGGCGGCGATGGCCGTGCGCGCGGCCCTGACCGACAGCCGCATGTTCCCCGCCAAGTTCTCGAACACCTGCTGGTCGCTCATCGCGCCCGACGACGGGGTCAAGGTCGGCGCGAGCTATGAAGCGACCGAGGAAAAGATCGCCTCGACCGACAGCTTCATCAGCCAGACCGGCGAAGACGCGGCGCTGCGAAAGGCGACCTACGAGGAAAGTATTGGCTGGTATGCCGGTATCACTTCTGATATATTCGGATAATCGAATGTATGGCGCGGGCTGGCATCAAGCCGGCCCGCCACACAGCGGGAGGACCCCATGAAACGCATTCTGATCGCGGCCATCGCCGCCGTCTTTGCCGCCACCGCAGCGCAGGCCGAAAGCCACGCTGGCGGTCAGGCGACGACCTATACCTATGACGGCAGCTTCGACGATGCGGCCTTCGCCGTCGAGAACGCCATCGTGGGGCAGGGGCTGGTCATCGACTACACCTCGCACACCGGCGAAATGCTCGCGCGCACGGCGGTCGACGTCGGCTCGGACGTGGTGCTGTTCGAAGAGGCGGACGTCTACCTGTTCTGCTCGGCGGTGGTCAGCCGCAAGGTGATGGAAGCCGATCCGATGAATATCGCCCACTGTCCCTACGGCATCTTCGTCGCCGAACGCGAGGGCGAGGTGATGATCGGGTATCGCAACTATCCCGAAGGCCCGATGCAGGAGGTTCAGGCCCTGCTCGACAGCATCGTTCAGGACGCATTGGGCAACTGACGCGACCGGGTGCTGGCGGAACACTGTTCTCAGGCCGGGGGTTCCTCCGGCCTGATGTGGAACGGTTTTGGTTCCTGCGCGCTTACTGACGGGACGACGTTCCGTCTTGGCGGCCAAAACCACAAAATAATCATTTTTTTGAATGTTTACTTGCGAACCGCGGGCTGGCCGAATAGCTAGACCCTTCAAGACGACATGAACGAGTGAGGCGAACATGGAAGTCATCGAAACGGCCTTTACCCCCTGGGCCTCTCTCATCGGGGGACTACTGATCGGACTGGGCACCGTGCTGCTCATGGCCGTGCGCGGCAACGTGCTGGGTGCGACCGGCATTCTGGCGGGGTTCATGACGCCCTCGTCCTCGTCCGACTGGGCGTGGCGGGCGGTGATGATCCTCGGCATGATCTCGGCCCCCATCGCGATCCTTCTGGCGACCGGCAGCTTCCCGGCCATCGAGGTGCCCGTGAACCGCTGGATGATGATCGTCGGCGGCATCATCGTGGGTGTGGGCGTGACCTATGGCTCGGGCTGCACCTCGGGCCACGGGGTCTGCGGCGTCGCGCGGCTCTCCCCGCGTTCCATCACCGCCACGATCAGCTTCATGCTGACCGCCGGCATCACCGTCTACATCCTGCGCCACGTGATCGGAGGCTGACCCATGGAAAAGCTGCTTGTCTACATTTCCGGCCTGCTCTTCGGCCTCGGCGTGTCCATCGGTGGCATGGCGAACCCGGCCAAGGTTCAGAACTTCTTCGACGTAGCGGGCGCGTGGGACCCGTCCCTGATCCTCGTCATGGGCGGCGCGCTGGCCGTGACCGCGCCCGGTTACTGGTTCCTGTTCAAGCGCGGCAAACCGATGTTCGCGAGCGCGTTCAGCGTGCCGACCAACCGGACCATCGACACCAAGCTCGTCGCCGGGTCGGCGGTGTTCGGGATCGGCTGGGGGATCGCAGGGTTCTGCCCCGGTGCGTCGATCCCGGTGCTCTCGACGCTGAACCCCGACGTGCTGATCTTCACCGCATCGCTCATCGGCGGCGTGCTGATCGCCAAGGGCGCGATGAAGATGACCGCGAACCGCAAGGCCGCCGCTCAGGCCGCCTGACGGGACCACACAGACCAGACGAAAGGCCGCGTCCGCCGGGCGCGGCCCTTTTCGTGCGCCGGACCTTGGCCGAGCCGGTGCAAACGTGCCGCAAAACATGCGCCCGAGAAAAATAAATTCAAAAAAACGAATGTGAGGGGTTTACGCATCGCTCAGGTCCGCCTATCTCATCTTCAACGGCTTGAATGCGTGCATCGAACGCGTATTCAGGGCAAACTGGACCCGCCGGGGCTGGGCATGGCTCCCCCGGTCAATTCTGGAGGGAGTTATGAAGGACATGACCCAGAGCTATCCCGTGGACACCTCGGTCAAACCGGACGTGAAAGCGTTCTTCGATCCGGCGACGAACACGATTTCCTACGTGGTGAAAGATCCGAACTCGAACGCCTGTGCGATCGTCGACAGCGTCATGGACATCGACTATGCCGCCGGGCGCATCACCTACGACAACGCCGACGAGATCATCGCCTATGTGCAGGATCAGGGGCTCGACGTCGAATGGCTGATCGAAACCCACGTTCACGCCGACCACCTGTCCGCCGCGCCCTATATCCAGAGCAAGGTCGGCGGCAAGATCGGCATCGGTGAAAACATCGTCGTGGTGCAGGACGTGTTCGGCAAGGTCTTCAACGAGGGGACCGAGTTCCAGCGTGACGGCTCGCAGTTCGACCGCCTGTTCAAAGAGGGTGACACCTACCAGATCGGCGGCCTGACCGCCTTCGCGATGCACACGCCGGGCCACACGCCCGCCTGTATGACGCACGTTGTGGGCGACGCGGCCTTTGTCGGTGATACGCTGTTCATGCCCGATGGCGGGTCGGCCCGTGCCGATTTCCCGGGCGGCGATGCCGGTGTCCTTTACGACTCGATCCAGAAGGTGCTGGCCCTGCCGGACGAAACCCGTCTGTTCATGTGCCACGACTACGGACCGAACGGCCGCGATATCGAGTGGGAAACCTCGGTCGCTGCCGAGAAAGAGCACAACATCCACGTCGGTGGCGGCAAGTCGAAGGAGGACTTCGTCAAGTTCCGCACCGAGCGCGATGCGCAGCTCGACATGCCGCGTCTCATCATTCCGTCCTTGCAAGTGAACATGCGGGCTGGCCAGATGCCCCCCAAGGACGAGCAGGGCGACGTTTTCTTCAAAGTGCCCGTCAACAAGCTCTGATCGGGACATGAGGAGAACCGCGCGATGCATATGAACAAGCTCGACGACAAGGTGACCGTGTCGCCGCAGATCGCCGTCACGGACGTGGCCGAGATCGCGGCGCAAGGCTACACTGGCCTGATGTGCAACCGCCCGGATGGTGAGGATCCGGGCCAGCCGACATGGGCCGAGATCGAGGCGGCTGCCAAAGAGGCCGGTCTCAAGACCTATTTCCTGCCGGTGCAAAGCCGGCCGGAAGCCGAAAGCGCAGCCGAAGGGTTCGCCGCGGCGATGGACGAGAACGACCAGCTTTTCGCCTATTGCCGCAGCGGCACGCGCTGCCAGCTGATCTATCAGGCCGCCAAGGCGCGGGCCTGACCGGGCAGGGGCCGGATCGACCGGCCCCGCCGCACCGGGTATCCGACAAAAAGGGGGGCAGCGCATGGCGCGTCTCGCATCCAAAAGCCGGGCGGCATCGATCCGGCGTTTCTTTCCTATTCTCGATTGGGGTTCGGAGTATTCGAAGGACACGTTCCTGTCGGACTTCGTGGCCGCCCTGATCGTCACGATCATGCTGATCCCGCAGTCGCTCGCCTATGCGCTGCTCGCGGGTCTGCCGCCCGAGATGGGGCTTTACGCCTCGATCCTGCCGCTGGTGGCCTATGCCATCTTCGGCACGTCGCGGGCGCTGGCGGTCGGCCCGGTCGCGGTCGTGTCGCTGATGACGGCTGCCGCCATCGGCAAGCTGGGCCTCGCCACGCCCGCCGAATACGCCGCCGCCGCGATCACGCTGGCCTTCCTGTCGGGTCTGATCCTGACGGTGATGGGCGTGTTCCGGCTGGGCTTCCTCGCCAACTTCCTGTCGCATCCGGTCATCGCCGGGTTCATCACCGCCTCGGGCCTGCTCATCGCCACGTCGCAGATGAAACACATCCTGGGCGTGCCGTCGCATGGCGAGGCGCTATTCGACCGGCTCGCGACGCTTATCAGCCATGTGGGTCAGACGAACCTCATCACCTTCGCGGTCGGCGCGGCCTCCATCGCGTTCCTGTTCTGGGTGCGTAAGGGGATGAAGCCGCTCCTCATCAAGCTGGGGCTGAAGCCGCGTCTTGCGGATATTCTTGCCAAGGCCGGGCCGGTTGCTGCCGTGGCCGTGACGACGCTTTTGTCCTTCGCCTTCGATTTCGCGGGTCACGGGGTGTCCATCGTGGGTGACGTGCCGCAGGGCCTGCCGCCGCTGACGTTCCCGAGCTTCAACCTCGATCTCGTCGGCCAGTTGATCGGCCCGGCGATCCTGATCTCGATCATCGGCTTCGTGGAGTCGATCTCGGTCGCCCAGACGCTCGCCGCCAAGCGCCGCCAGCGGATCACGCCGGATCAGGAACTCGTCGGTCTGGGCGCATCGAACATCGCGGCCTCGCTTTCGGGCGGTTATCCGGTCACGGGCGGTTTCGCGCGTTCGGTCGTGAACTTCGACGCCGGGGCCGAGACGCCCGCCGCCGGGGCGTTCACCGCCGTGGGGATCGCGCTTGCCGCGCTGCTTCTCACGCCGCTACTTTACTTTCTGCCGACCGCCACGCTGGCCGCCACGATCATCGTCGCTGTCCTGAGCCTTGTCGATTTCGGTATCCTCAAGCGGACGTGGAAATACTCCAAGGCCGATTTCGCCGCCGTCGCCGCGACGATCCTGCTGACACTCACCTTCGGGGTCGAGGTCGGCGTGTCCTCGGGCGTCGTGCTGTCGATCGTGCTGTTCCTTTACAAGACCTCGCGCCCGCATATCGCGGAAGTGGGGCTGGTGCCGGGAACCGAGCACTTCCGTAACATCGACCGCCACCACGTGCTGACCCACCCGGAGCTTCTGAGCCTGCGTCTGGACGAAAACCTCTATTTCGCCAACGCCCGCTATATCGAGGACTACATCCTCGACCGGCTCGCCAAGGGCCAGCCCGTGAAACACGTGGTGCTCATGTGCTCGGCGGTGAACGTGATCGACCTGTCGGCGCTCGAAAGCCTCGAGGAACTCAATCGCCGGATGGACGACATGGGGATCAGGCTGCACCTGTCCGAGGTGAAGGGGCCGGTGATGGATCGGTTGCAGAAGACCCATTTCCTCGACGACCTGACGGGACAGGTGTTCCTGTCGCAATACGGGGCGATGAAGGCGTTGGGGCCGGTGGACGGGTTGAAGCCCAAGCTGGCGGCGGAGTGAGGCCGCACCACGCCATGAGGGGCGAAGGGGGACACCTCTTCGCCCCTTTGCCTGTGCCACCCCGCCACAACCTGCCAGTGGCGCGCCACGCGCCGTTGGGCTAAGGGAAGGCGAAAGAAGGGGACGGGAATGGATATTGCGACACTGGCGTTGATGGGCGGACTGCTTCTCGTGATCGGGGCGGTCGCGGGTATCCTTGCCGGGCTTCTGGGCGTGGGAGGCGGCATCGTTCTGGTCCCCGCCTTCTATTATGCTTTCGCCGGATTGGGATACGACGGGCCGGAACTGATGCAGGTCTGCCTTGCCACGTCGCTGTCCACGATCATCGTGACCTCGATCCGCTCGGTGTCTTCTCACAACAAGAAGGGCGCGGTGGAATGGCCGATCCTCAGGGCCTGGGCGCCGGGGATCATGATCGGGGCCGTGATCGGCGTGCTCGTCGCTTCCGGTCTGCGCACGCCGACGCTACAGGTGATCTTCGGCACCATCGCCATCCTCGTCGCGTTCTACATGTTGTTTTTCAAGTCCGAATGGCAGATCGCGGACCGGATGCCGGGGCTGGTCGGCAGGTCGATCCTGTCGCCTCTGGTCGGCTTTCTTTCGGTCCTCATGGGGATCGGCGGCGGCAGTTTCGGGGTGCCGATCATGTCGCTGCATGGCGTGGCGATCCATCGCGCGGTGGCGACGGCGGCGGGCTTTGGCCTTATCATCGCGGTGCCGTCTGTCATCGCCTTTCTGTTCGTCGATGTGGCGGGCGCGCCGCCCTATACCATCGGCGCGGTGAACCTGCCCGCCTTCCTCGTCGTGATCGCGATGACCACGCTGACCGCACCGCTGGGCGTCAAGCTTGCACATGCGATGGACCCGAAGCCGCTCAAGCGGGTGTTCGGCGTGTTCCTGTTGCTCGTCGCGCTCAACATGCTGCGCAAGGCGCTGATGGGCTAGGGCGCGACACCCCGGCGCATGGCGATGCCGACCGCCGGGGCGCATAGGAACCGAAGTAAGGAGTAGCCCGATGCAACCGCCCAATTTCGGTGTCCCGCCCAAGAAACCCGGCCTCTGGCGCCGCACGCCGCCCGCGCTTTTCCCGCCGGTCTTCGGCCTTTTCGGTCTGGCTGTCGCATGGCGTCGCGCGGCGGACGCTTTCGCGATGCCCTACTGGCCGGCCGAATTGCTGTTCGGCGCGGTGACGCTGCTCTACCTCTTCCTGCTGGTGGCATACGGCGCCAAGGTCATGCGTCGTCCCGGTGTGGTGGTCGAGGATCTGCGGGTTCTGCCCGGACGTGCCGGACTGGCCGCGATGTCGCTGTCGGGGATGCTGATGGCGCTGGGCCTGATCGCGCTGAACGAAACGCTCGCCGCCGTCGTCCTCACCCTTGCCGTCGGCCTCCATGCCGTTCTGCTGTTGCTGGTCGTGCGCGGGCTGTTGACGGGGCCCGCCGAGGGGCGGGTGGTCACCCCCGTCTGGCACCTGACGTTCGTGGGGTTCATCATCAGCCCCATCGCGGGCGTTCCGCTGGGCTGGGATCTATGGTCGACAGTGGTGTTCTGGGTCTCGCTCGCCATCGCCGCCGCGATCTGGGGCACGTCGCTGTCGCAGTTCGCCCGCCGTGACGTGCCTGCGCCTCTGCGCCCGCTGCTTGCGATCCATCTGGCGCCTGCAAGCGTGCTCGGCTCCGTCGCGCTGCTTCTGGGCTATCACACGCTGGCGCTGGGGCTGGGCATGCTCGCGATCCCCATCCTCGTGGCCTTGCTCGCCCGTCCGCGCTGGCTTCTGGCCTCCGGGTTCTCACCGCTCTGGGGGGCCTTCACCTTTCCCATCGCGGCCTTTTCGTCGCTCATGCAGATGCTCGGCTCGGTCGGCGACGGCGAGGTATTCCGCATCCTCGGCGGCCTCGCACTGGTGGCGGCCACGCTGGGTATTCCGGTCGTGATGTGGAAGGTCGTCCAGCTTTGGGGCAAGGGCCAGCTTGCGGTCAAGACCAACGCCGCCGAGGCGTGAGGGCTTACCCCAGCGCGGCCTGCACCTTTTTCGGCAGCTTCGCGCGGATCGTGTCATAGGACACGGCAAGGCGGTGGCGAAACTCCTCCTCGCTCGTCGCCCCGAACGGGAGAAGCACCCATGATTTATGGAAATACGCGGCCTTTTGCGCGACGCCCGCATCCTTGAGCATGTCCGCGGTTTCCACATCGGGGCATTTCACCGCGACCCCGGTGCCCATCGCGCCGATGCAGGCGAACATCTTGTCGCCCACCTTCCATGCGTCATGTCCGCCGCCCCACGGGTCCGACAATTCGGCCCCGGCGAAGCCCTTACAGATCTCGTTGACCAGTTCACGCGACATGGGGGCGAGGCTAACACGCTTGGCACACCGCGCGAAGCCTGCTATCCAGCGCGTATGAACGACAACCGCAACATCATCATTTGCTGCATTACCTGCTGACATCGTCAGGCGGGCCGTTCTTCTATTCCTCATCCAGATCGAAGCTGCTAGGTCCGCCGCGGGAGAAGTGCGCGCGAGGACGCCATGGTAGAGATCAAGTTTCACAACACCGCCACCCGGTCGAAAGAGGTGTTCACGCCCATCGACCCGGACAACGTGCGGATGTACGTCTGCGGGCCGACCGTCTACGACCGCGCCCATCTGGGCAACGCGCGCCCAGTCGTGGTGTTCGACGTGCTTTACCGGCTGCTGCGGGAGGTCTACGGGCCGAACCACGTGACCTACGTGCGCAACTTCACCGACGTTGACGACAAGATCATCGAACGCGCCAACCGCGACGGCAAGGAGATCGACCAGATCACGTCGGAGACGACGCAATGGTATCTGGACGACATGGCCGCGCTGGGGGCGTTGGAGCCGACCGCGATGCCCCGCGCGACGCAGCATATCGACGACATGGTCACCATGATCGAGGGGTTGATCGACAGCGGCCACGCTTATGCCGCCGAGGGTCATGTGCTCTTCGCGGTCGACAGCTACGACGATTACGGCAAGCTTTCGGGCCGTTCGGTCGACGACATGATCGCGGGCGCCCGCGTGGAAGTGGCGCCATACAAGCGCAACCCAATGGACTTCGTGCTGTGGAAGCCCGCCCGCGACGGCGAGCCGGGGTGGGACAGCCCGTGGGGCCGGGGTCGGCCCGGCTGGCATATCGAATGTTCGGCCATGTCCTACGGGTTGCTCGGTGAAAGCTTCGACATCCACGGCGGCGGCAACGACCTGATGTTCCCGCACCACGAGAACGAGATCGCCCAGTCGAAATGCGCTCATGCGGGGGCCGGTTTCGCGAATGTCTGGCTGCACAACGAGATGCTTCAGGTCGAGGGCAAGAAGATGTCCAAGTCGCTGGGCAACTTCTTCACCGTGCATGATCTGCTGGAACAGGGCGTGCCGGGCGAGGTGATCCGCTTCGTGTTCCTCGGCACGCATTACCGCAAGCCGATGGATTGGACCGAGAAGAAGCGGGAGGAGGCTGAGGCGACTCTCGGCAAGTGGCACCGGATGAGAGGCTCCAACAAGCCGGGAGCGGTGCCAAAGGCAATCGTCGATGCGGTCGCAAACGATCTCAATACTCCCGAGGCGATTTCTGTGCTCCATAAGTTGGCAAACATTGGAGACATTGAGGGGCTGTTGGGCGGTCTCGACTTCTTGGGGCTGAAAACTATCGACACTGAAATGCTCGATCTTATTCGAGAGGGAGAACAGGAAAGGCTTTCAGAGTTGGAGGCAAAGCTCACGCAACTGCGCATTGGGGCGATGAATACTAAGGACTACTCGCAGGTGGACGCGATGAAGTCAGCTTTGATTGCGGCAGGTGTCGAAGTGCGCATGTCCAAGGCTGGGATAGAACTTGTGCCCGGGGCCGGGTTCGACCGAGCCAAGCTGGAAGGGCTGTGATGGTAACGGTCTTCCCGACAGAGGGCAGCGCATGGCCGCGGGTGGGCGCATCTGCCGCCCGTGGTCGCCCGTTTATCTCAACGCCTCATCGAACCTCAGGCCGCGCGCTTGCGGCGACGAAGCGCCCGGCCGTTGGGGCGGCCGTGCGCTGCCCGGGCCGCTGGCGCGGCTATTCCGGGCGGAGGCTCGGCGCGACAACCATGACAACCAACGAGGCCCGTCATGACTGAACGTCTCTACCTCTTCGACACCACGCTGCGCGACGGGCAGCAGACGCAGGGCGTGCAGTTCTCGACGCCGGAAAAAATGGCCATCGCCAAGTCTCTCGACGAATTGGGCATCGACTATATCGAGGGCGGCTGGCCCGGTGCGAACCCGACCGACAGCGAGTTCTTTCACGTCCGCCCCCAGACCCGCGCGACCTTCACTGCCTTCGGGATGACCAAGCGGGCGGGGCGGTCAGCGGAGAACGACGACGTGTTGGCGCAGGTGATGCAGGCCGAGACGCCCGCCGTCTGCCTCGTCGGCAAGACGCACGATTTCCACGTGACCACCGCGCTCGGGATCACGCTCGAGGAGAACCTCGAGAACATCTCGGCGAGCGTCGCTTATCTCAAGCGCGAGAACCGCGAGCCGCTGTTCGATGCCGAGCACTTCTTCGACGGCTACAAGGCGAACCCCGACTATGCGTTGTCCTGCGTCTTGGCAGCCTATGAGGCGGGCGCGCGTTGGGTCGTGCTGTGCGACACCAATGGCGGCACGCTCCCCAAAGAGGTCGAAGCGATCACGCGGGCGGTGATCGACGCGGGCATCCCCGGCGATCATCTGGGCATCCACACCCACAACGACACCGGCAACGCGGTCGCCAATTCGCTCGCCGCCGTCGATGCGGGCGCGCGCCAGATTCAAGGGACGCTCAACGGGCTGGGCGAGCGATGTGGGAACGCGAACCTCATCACGATCATTCCCACCCTGATGCTCAAAGAACCCTACAAGTCCGTCTACGAGATCGGGGTCCCGCAGGAGGCGCTGATCTCGCTCACCCGCGTGTCGCGGCAGTTGGACGACATTCTGAACCGGGTGCCGACCAAGAGCGCGCCTTACGTGGGTGGCTCGGCCTTCGTTCACAAGGCGGGGCTTCATGCCAGCGCGATCCTGAAAGACCCGACGACCTACGAACACATCGACCCGGCGCTCGTGGGCAACGAGCGCGTCGTGCCGATGTCCAATCAGGCCGGGCAATCGAACCTGAGGGCGCGGCTGCAAGCCGTTGGTATCGCGCTTGAAAAGGGCGATCCGCACCTGTCGGAAATCCTCGACGCCGTGAAGGCGCGTGAGGATCAGGGTTACGCCTATGACAGCGCGGAAGCGTCCTTCGAACTCGTGGCGCGCGGTATCCTCGGCACCTTGCCCAATTACTTCGACGTCGAACGCTACCGCGTGATTTCCGAGCGTCGGCGCAACGCGAAGGGCCGCATCGTCGTGGAATCCGAGGCGATGGTGACGGTGCGCTACCCGGACGGGGTCGAAAAGACCTCGTTCTTCAAGAACGAGCACCCGCAGGAAATGTCGGACGATGGCCCGGTCAATGCGATCTGGCTGGCGTTGCAGGCCGACCTCGGCCCATATCAGGCGTCGATCGAGCCGGTGAAGCTGACCGACTTCAAGGTGCGCATCACCCAAGGCGGGATCGAGGCGGTCACGCGCGTCATCATCGACTTCACCGATGGCGAGAAGCGGTGGTCCACGGTGGGCGTGTCGTCGAACATCGTCGATGCGAGCTTCGCCGCGCTCCTCGATGCGCTGGTCTGGAAACTGCTGGATGACGGCGTGCGTCCGGCGTGAACGGGGGCGTCGGTCATATCGGGCAGCATCCGCGCCACGAGGTCGCTGAATGACCGTTCAGGAATGCGCAGAGATCGTCGAGCGCGGTGACCCGGATCGGCTTGTGGCCGCGATGAGCGCGCCGGTGCCGGACCGCGAGGTGCTGTTTCCGCTTTATGCCTTCAACCTCGAAATCGCGCGGGCCCCGTGGCTGACGCAGGAGCCGTTGATCGCGGAAATGCGGCTACAGTTCTGGCGCGACGTGCTGGACGAGATCGAACAGGGCAAGACCCCGCGCGCGCATGAGGTGGTGGCACCGCTCGGCGCTGCGATCCATGCCCGCGCGATCCCGCTGGCCCCGCTGCGTGCGATGATCGACGCGCGGCGCGCCGACATCGCGCGGGAGCCTTTCGTCGCCCCTGCCGACCTGTGGGATTACATCAACGCGGGCGCCGGGTCGCTCATGTTCGCCTCGGTCGCCGCATTGGGGCGCACGGACGAGGCCGAGGCGCGGGTGTTGGGTCGGGTGCAGGGGCTGGCCGCGTGGCTCGAGGCGCAGCCGGAACTTCTGGCCCATGGCTGGCGGGCCTTCGACGCCGGGTTCTATCCCGAAATGATCGACGTGGCGCTGGCCGACCTCAGGTCGGTCAGGGGGCACGACTTCGGCAAGGCGACCCCGGCCGCGCGGGCCGCGAGCCGGGCGGGCGCGATCCTGAAACGGGCGAAAGCCGACCCCGATGCGATCATCGAAGGCCGGCTTTCGGAAAGCGAATTCGCCCGGCGGGGTCGGTTCCTGTGGAAGACCCTGCGCGGGCGATGGTAACGCCTATTTGGTCGCGTTGATGTAGATCTGGCCTTCCTGCGCGCTGCCGTTTTCGCTCAGCGTCGATTGCGTGCCGAACCCGTTGAGCGTAGTGCCGCCATAGACCTTCACCCCGTCCGCATCCGCGCCGACGAACTGGCCCGCGCCTGTGCCGCCGACCTCGATCGTGTCGCCGTCCTGCGTGAGCGTGCCGGAAAACCCGACGGTGAAACGCTCGCCCGTCGAGGTGTCGGCGGTCACGTCGATCGTGCCGTCGACCGGCGAGAAATCGGCGAGTTGGGTTTCGATGTCCGCCACCGTGCCGGTGTAGATCGCCGCGTTGAACGCCTGCATGTCCACGTCCTTGGCCCCGACGAAGTTCTGAAGCGATCCGCTGACCGCTCCACCCGCCGCGCTGAAGCGCGCGTCGAGCGTCGCTTCGCCCGCCATGACGCGTTGGTTCGCATCCGTCGCGCTGTCGGCCATCTGGATCAGCGCCGATCCGGTGTAGCTGGCCGTGCCGGAGGTGGGCATGGTCGTCGTCTCGTTCTCGAACTCGCCGACCTCGGTGATCGAGTCATAGACCACTTCGGCCAGCGACCCCTGCAATCCGGTGCCCTTGAGGCAGCCGGACAGGACGAAAGCGGCGCAGAGCGTCAGGCCAGCGCGCAGCATCGGTTTGGTATTCATGGATAAATCCCTCGTTAGATGTGAGGGTTTTAGTCCCGACTCCCGGTCCGGGCGTATCCCCCAAACGGGGGGTCAGTCCTCATTCGGTCGCAGGACCAGCCAGATCAGCGCCGCACCGGCGAGCGCGAGGAACGGCACCATGGCAAGGTTCACGGCGGTCCAGCCGTCCTGCGGCGTGCCGCCCGAACAGTTCATGAGACCGCCCGAGGCCAGCGAGGCGAGCGTGACGCCACCGAACACGATCATGTCGTTCATGCCCTGAATGCGGCCCCGCTCATGCGCTTGGTGTGCGCCCGCGAGCATGGTCGTCGCGCCGATGAAGCCGAAGTTCCAACCGATGCCCAAGAGCACGAGCGCAATGAAGAAGTTCTCGAGTTCCACGCCCTGTAGTCCCACGACGCCCGCCGCGGCGAGAATGACGAGGCCGGTCGCCATGATCTTTCGCACGCCGAACCGCGCGATCAGGTGGCCGGTGAAGAAGGACGGGATGAACATGGCGAGGACGTGGGCCGACACCACGTCGGCAGCGGTCGAGCTTTCGAAACCGCAGCCCACCACCGCGAGGGGGGTCGAGGTCATGACGAGGTTCATGAGCGAATAGCTGACCATGGCGACGATGATCGCCACGGCGATGGTCGGGGTCGTCAGCATCTCCCACGTCGTGCGTCCGCGCGGGGCATCGTGGCTGGGCACCGGCGGTTTCGGGATGTCGAGCGCGAGGAAGAGGAGCGAGCCGACCACGTTGATCGCCACGATGGCGGCATAGACGCCGAGGAAGGGGATGACGCTCACGTCGACGGTGGCCTTGACCAGTTGCGGGCCGATGATCGCCGAGACGAGGCCGCCCGCCATGACGTACGAGATCGCCTTGGGCCGGAAGCTGTCCGATGCCGTGTCGGCGGCGGCGAAGCGGTAAAAACCTTGCGCGGACATATACATGCCGGTGAAGGCCGAGCCGACGATGAACAGGGTGAAGCTCGCCTGACTCAGGCCATAGGCGGCAATCGCGGCACCGATGGTTCCGCCCAATGTGCCGGTCCAGAACCCGGCGCGGCGGCCGAAGCGTTGCATGATCCAGCTCATCGGGTTGGCCGAGAGCATCGACACAAGCACGATGGCCGAGATCGCCAGCGTCGCGAAACAGGGGTTCGGGGCAAGCGACTGACCCGCCAGCCCGCCGACGGTGAAGATCATCGGCATCTGCGCGCCAAGGAGCGCCTGCGCGATCACGAGGATCGCCACGTTGCGCTTGGCCTTGCGGTCGTCGGTCTGGGAATAGGTCGCGTCAGTCATGCAAGATCGCTTATATGTTCTGCGGGCCGCAGAAAAGGGGTCATGCGATGATATGGGCGAACGACCCTGCGACGCGTCCTTGGATCAGGCCCATGGCGGGCAGCGCGACCCCTTCGGCATCCTGCGCATCGAACAGGGGCGCACCGTCGGCGGCGAGCGTGGTGGTGTAATGGAACTCATGCGCCATATGCGTGCCGGGCAGGGCGGACCAGTGGCTCGTCAGGCGTCGGTAGCCAAGGTGAAGCTTGCGTTGGGCAAAGGATGTGGCGAGGCCCAAAAGCCCGGCCATCCTGTGAACCGTGCCGTCCGCGTCGGTCAGCGTTTCGCCCAGCACCATATAGCCGCCGCATTCGCCGTAGATGTCGGTGGTGCTGGCGGCGTCGCGCAGACTGTTCAGGAAGGTCGTGTTCGATGCGATCCGGGCTGCGTGCAATTCGGGGTAACCGCCGGGAAGATAGACGAAATCCGCCTCCGGCACCGCCTCGTCCGCGAGCGGGGAGAAAGGAAGGATCGTGCTGCCTGCGCGGTCCCATGCCGCCAGTTGGTGCGGATAGACGAAGCTGAAAGCCGCGTCGCGTGCGATGGCGATGCGTTTCGGCGCGGAGGGCGCTGCGCGCGGCGGGGCGGTGGCCGTGTCGCGGGCCAGCGCCACCAGCGCGTCCAAGTCGAGGCGCGCGCGCACCACGTCGGCGGCGCGATCGAGAAACCCGGTCAGGTCCGGGTGCTCGGCGGCCTGCACCAACCCGAGGTGTCGGTCGGGCAGGGCGAGGTTCGGATCACGCGGCAAAGCCCCCAGCACCGGAAGACCGAGCGGCGACAGGGCGCGGCGCAGCATCGCCTCGTGCCGGGGGGAGCCGACGTTGTTCAGGATCACACCCGAGACGCGGACCTCGGGGTCATGGCTCGCGAACCCGCGCACGAGCGCGGCGACCGAATGCGACATGCTGGCCGCGTTCACCACCAGCACGACAGGCAATCCGATGATGCGGGCGAGGTCTGCGGTCGCCCCGTCGCCATCGGGCGGCGCGCCGTCGAACAGACCCATCGCCCCCTCGACGATGAGCAGGCCGTCACCCTTGGCCAGCGACCGGATCTGATGTTTCGGCATCGCCCAGGCGTCGAGGTTGACCGACACCTGCCCGCAGGCGGCCTCGTGAAACCGGGGGTCGATATAATCCGGGCCGGATTTGGCCCCCCGGACCGCGACGCCGCGCTGGCTGAGGGCACGCAGGATGCCGAGCGTCACGGTCGTCTTGCCGCTGCCCGAGGTCGGTGCGGCGAGGATCAGACCCTTGCCGTTCATCCGTCCTCCACCGGGCGCCCGATGGCGAGCGGGTCGAGGTTGCGCATCGGGCGACCCATCGCAAGCGATTGCCAGTCGAGCGCCTGCCGCAGAAGCGCCGCGCGGCCCACGCAGATCACGGCGGGGGCGCCGATCCCGCTGTCGCGGGCATCCGCCGCGCAGGTGGCGAGGGTGGTTTCGAGAACCTGCTGGTCGGGCAGGGTGGCCTGCGCGACGATCGCCACCGGCTCCTCCGGTCCGCGCCCGGCGGCGATGAGGTCGGCGGCGATGGCGGCAAGGTGCTTCATCCCCATGTAGATCACGATGACGCCCGACCCCTTGGCGACGCTCGCCCAGTCCACGCCGCTCGCGTTTCCGGTGCGGTCATGCCCGGTGACGAAGGTGACCGCTTGGTTCACATCGCGATGCGTGACCGGGATGCCGGCGTAGGCCAGCCCGCCGATCCCCGCCGAAATGCCTGGAATGATGCGGATCGGGACGTTGTGCTGCACCAACGTCTGCCCTTCCTCGCCGCCGCGCCCGAAGACAAAGGGATCGCCGCCCTTGAGGCGCAAGACCTTCTTGCCCGCGCGGGCGAGGTCGACCAGTTGCAGCGAGATGTCCTTTTGCTTGGCCGACGGCTTGCCGCCCCGCTTGCCCGCGTAGATCAATTCGGCCGCCGGACCCGCCCAGCCGAGGATGCGGTCGTCCACCAGCGCGTCATGCACGATCACGTCGGCCTGCCTGAGCGCATTCAGGGCATGGAGCGTCAGCAGACCCGGATCGCCCGGACCCGCGCCGCACAGCCAGACCCAGCCGGGCTGCATGTCGGGCCAATCGCCGGGGGGAAGGGGTGTCGAGTCGCTCATGCGCGCGTTATGCACCCCGTGACGCATGATGAGAAGCGGCGGGTTTCCTTGTCGGGTGTGGTGCCTATAGTCGCCGCGACCGGGGGCACGCCCGCCTCACCGAACGAAAGGCCGAGACCGCCGAGATGAAAATCCTCCTCCTTGCAGGCACCTATGAGGCGCGCCAGATCGCGCTCAGGCTCGGGCGTGACGGGCGGATCGACCTCACCGCCTCGCTCGCCGGGGCCACCCGCGCACCTTTGCCGCTGGATGGCGCGGTTCGGGTCGGGGGGTTCGGCGGGCGGCAGGGCCAGCAGGATTTCATGGCGGCGGGTGGCTTCGACGCGGTGATCGACGCGACGCATCCGTTCGCGCACCGGATTTCCTTTCGCACGCACTCGATCTGCGCCGCGCTCGGCGTTCCGTATCTTCAGGTTTTGCGCCCCGGCTGGGCGGCGACCGGGGCGGATGATTGGACCTTCGTGGCGGACGAAGCGGGGGTCGCCGCCAAGGTCGCCGCGAACATGACCGTGTTCCTCGCCACGGGGCCGGGGTCGCTCGCCGCGATTGGCCAACTGCCCGCCGCCCGCGTGCTCTGCCGGGTGATCGACGCGCCGGAGGGGCCGTTTCCGTGGGAAAACGGCGCATGGCGCCGGGGACGGCCGCCGTTTTCGGTTGAGGACGAGGTGGAGTTCCTGCGCGACGAGGGCGTCGATCTGCTTGTGACTAAGAACGCGGGCGGGCGCGGCGGCTGGGCCAAGCTGGAGGCCGCGCGCGCGCTTGGCCTGCCGGTCGTGCTGATCGACCGCCCGCCGCAACCGCCCGGAGAAAAGGCGGAGAGCGTCGAAACCGCGCTCGACTGGATCGAACGGCTGTGAGCGTCGGGCGGATCATCCACGGGCCACAGGACGTGGCCGAAGGCGCGGCATGGCTGGCCGAGTGCGACCCACGGTTCGCGCGGGCGCTGGCCGAGACCGGCGAACTGCCGCTTCGGCGCAAACCGCAGGGCTTCGACCAGCTTCTGTCGGCCATCGTGAGCCAGCAGGTCTCGACCGCCTCCGCCGCCGCGATCTGGGCACGTGTCGAGGCGGCGGGGCTGACCACGCCGGACCGGGTGGCGCGGGCGGGCGAGGACGACCTGCGCGCCGTCGGCCTGTCGCGCCCCAAGATGCGCTATGCCCGCGCGCTGGCCGAGGCGGGGATCGACTATGACGCGCTCGCGCATCTGCCGGATGACGAGGTGATCGCGACCTTGGTCGCCGTGCCGGGCATCGGGCACTGGACCGCCGAAATCTACGCCATGTTCTCGCTCGGCCGGGCCGATGTGTTCGCCCATGGCGATCTGGCCTTGCAGGAGGCCGCGCGCATCCTGTTCGACCTGCCGGAACGCCCGCGCGAAAAGGCGATGCGCGAGATCGCGCGGGACTGGTCGCCGTGGCGTGGCGTTGCGGCCCGGCTGCTCTGGGCCTATTACCGGGTGGCGAAGAACAGGGAAGGGGTGTGTTGATGGCACGCGAGTTGCAGTACAAGAGCCGACCGGCCAAATCGGGGGAGACGAAATCGGTGGTCGTGTTCCTGCATGGCTACGGCGCGGACGGGGCGGATCTTCTGGGATTGGCCGATCCGTTGTCCGATCACATGCCCGACACCGCGTTCTATGCGCCCGACGCGCCCGAGAAATGCGCGGGCAACCCGTTCGGTTTTCAGTGGTTCCCGATTCCGTGGCTCGACGGTTCGTCGGAAGAGGCCGCGCGGGCCGGGGCGGACCTGGCGCATGAGGATATCGACGCCTTCCTCGACATGGTGATGGCGCAGGAGGGGATCACGCCCGACCGCCTGATCGTCTATGGGTTCAGTCAGGGCACGATGATGTCGCTCAAAGTCATCCCGCAGCGCGACACCGAGATCGCGGGGATCGTGGCCTTCTCCGGTCGCATCCTTCAGCCCGAGACCTACGGCGAGCACGTCAAAGTGCGTCCGCCCGTCTTGCTGGTCCACGGCGATGCGGACGAGATGGTGCCGGTCGCGCATTTTCAGGAGGCCGGTCAGGTGCTGAACGACGCGGGCTTCACCGTCTACGGCCACATCCAGAAGGGCACCGGGCACGGGATCGCCCCCGACGGGCTGTCGGTCGCGCTGTCCTTCATGGCCGATCGGCTGGGAATCGCCCCGTCGGCTGGGTAGGGCCGTTTCGCCCACATCGCCTGCGTATTCGGGAGGTTCGGATCGGGTGAGCGTGACGGGAATGCCGCGCTTTGTGGAGCGACCGGCGCAAGTCTGCCAGCGGTGCGGCGATGCGCGTTCCGGCTGTAGCCACCGGTCACAAGCGAGGTGCTCAGACGGGGATGACCCTTGGTGCGGAAGTCATTTAACGAAAGGGCGGGAGTGCCGGATGCAAAGGCGCTCCTGCCGCCGAGCGTGTCTGAAAAATCTATTTATTTCAGACAGTAAGGTCGCGAGATCGGCGGGGCACTGGCGGTCGATGCGCGTCTCGGTCCGGCTTGTCACGATGGCATTGAGGCACCCGGCGCAAGGCGGTGGGCGACGAGTGAAGCGGAACTGTATTCCGTGGTCGCGCGGTCCTCAACGGGCCTCAGCAGAGAGAACGTAGAGCGAACATTCGCGGATGTTCGATTCGTCACAAGCCTGACACGTATGTCCGACAAGCTGCGCCCAGATCGTGGGGCTTGTCAGAGGTTCTGACCCATATATAGTCCTAGATTAGAAACAGACGGGGCGGGTTCCCCGCCCTGCGAGCGAGGCACAGGGCGAGGGCGGAGTCACTCCGATGGACGGCGATTTCAGGACACATTTCGTACGAGAACACAGCAACCCGAGGTCGCATCCGGCGCTCGTGTTGAACGCGGACTTCCGCCCGCTTTCCTACTACCCCCTGTCCTTATGGCCCTGGCAGGAGGCGATCAAGGCGGCCTTCCTCGACCGGGTGAACATCATCGCCGAATACGACGAGGTGGTCAGAAGCCCGAGTATGGAGATCAGGATCCCCTCGGTCGTCGTTCTGAAAGATTACGTTAAACCCCAGAAGCGCGTGGCTTTCACGCGCTTCAATCTTTTTCTAAGGGACGAATTTCGCTGCCAGTACTGCGGATCGAAGGGCGATCTGACCTTCGATCACGTGGTGCCACGGGCGCGGGGCGGGGTGACGAGTTGGGAAAACGTGGTCGCGGCTTGTTCCAAATGCAACCTGCGCAAGGGGTCCAAGCACCTGCATCAGTCGGGTCTTTCGTTGCGCAAGCCGCCGCGCCAGCCGGGGGCCGAGGAGTTGCGCAACATGGGGCGCAAGTTCCCGCCCGGCTACCTGCATGAAAGCTGGATGGATTTCCTGTACTGGGACGCCGAACTGGAGGCGTGACGGTGAGGGATCGAGGGATCGAACGGTGCGCGCCCACGGGCGCGCGCTTTCGCTTGAGCGGGGGGCTTCGGGACACGCCAAGGCCGGGATCAGGCCCGATTTGCCAGATGCGCGGGCAGGGCGCGTGGACGGTGGCGCGCGCCCGACCACGTCAGCGGCACGGGGGCCGTGGCAGGCGGGTGCAGCTGACCTGTCGCGAGGGCCGCGCGCGTCTCGGCGGTCGTGAGCATCAGGCGGGCGGGCGGCGTTCCGGTGACGCGGCCGCCAAGGGCGCCGATGCGTAACCAGTCCGCGCGTTCGATGCCATCGAGGCTCGCAAAGGCCTCCGGCCCCGGAAACAGGCTTTCGACCGCGATCCCGTCCGCGATGATGACCTCGTGCCGTGGCAGGAGCAGGTTGAAATAGGTGATCTCACGCCGCCCGGTCAGGCGCCGGACGCGCGGCAGACGGGTGAGCGCCTTGGCGGGCGCAAGGGCGCCGAGCGGGTCGTGCAGCGCATGGCAGGGCGCGGTCTGCATGAGGACGCGGTGGTTGGGGGACAGGATCAGATCGCGGGTCGGCAGGCCCGGACCGAAGGCGCCTTTGGCGATGTGCACCGGCTGCCCCGGATGCGGGCGCGGATCGAACCGAATGCGCCGTTTCCCGATCCAGCGGATGGGCTGCGGCCCGCTGTCGAGCGTCAGAACCGCGTCCCCCCGGCGCAGGCGGTCGGTGCGCACCGGGCCATCCGGCGTCGCGACCATCGCGCCCGCGGTCAGGCAGACGAAATCCAGATCGTCTTTCGAGTGTTGAATGACCCCGTCGAAGTTGGTCGAATTGACCGAGGTGAAGGTTACGCTTTCGATCCCCTGACTTGCCAGTTCCGGCTGGGTGTCGCGCACCAGCAAAAAGGCGTTTCCGGCGGTGTCCTGAACCACCAGAAGTTCCGAGGTCCATGTCGCCCCGTCATTGAAGGTCACGGTGCCGGTCAGGCTGGCGATACTGTCGATCTTGGTGGTGACCAGGCCTGATCCAAGGTCGTAGTGGATCACGTCGCCCGTCCAGGGTGTATCGGTGCTGACCACGTCGTCGAAAGCGCCCGCATCGGTCTCGATCGTGACGATGTTCTGATAAAGCGAATTCCCCGGCCCGCCGCCGAACGTCGTGAGGAGCGGAGAGGTATTCTCCATCCCCACGAACAGTTCGTCGTAATCCATGTCCGGCAATGTTCCCAGAAACAGACTCGACCAGGTTACATTGTCGGCCAAGGCCACGACCCCCAGTACACCGGTTCGGGTCGGGATAGCAGCGATTGGTTAGGATCGGGTGAAGGCCGCTCAGGCCGAGCAGGAGGCCCCGCCCAGAACGCAGAATTTCGCGCAATGGGGATGGTTCAACGCGACCGGGCGCTCGGCGTCCGCCAGTGTCGGGCCAAGGTCGAAGGCCTGTTCATAGGGCAGGAGCGTGCAGGACACGACCGACGGGTGCTGCCCTTTGCGTTTCACCACCATGCGGGACGAGGCGCACATGACGTCGCGCGGCGACTTGTCGAGGATGCCCCAGCAGGCCGTTGTGATTTCCGGCACTTCGACCGTCACGTCCATTTCCGGGAAAATGACGAGCTGGCCGGGGTTCTCGGCATCCACCGGGTATACGTGTTCGGCGAACAGGGCGCCGTAGCCTGCGCGCGCCTCGGCTTCGCTTTCCTGCCAGCGTGCGCGGCCCGCAATCGCGATGGTCGCGCCCTCGTCGCGCAGCCAGTCGAGCCCCTTGAGCGTCGCGGCGAAGCTGCCCTTGCCGCGCACCGCGTCATGGCCCTCGGCGGTCCAGTGATCCATCGACACGCGCAGGGTGATCCGGCCTGCGAACCCCTTGAGAAGCTGGGCGAGTTTCGTGCGCACGAGGGGCCGCATCATCGGGGCCATCGCGTTGGTCAGCACCAGCACCTCGTAGCCCGCCGACAGGGCGTCGCGCATCATTGCGGGGAAATCGGGGTTCATGAACGGCTCGCCGCCGGTAAAGCCGATCTCGGTCACCGGCCATCCACGCGCCTTGATCTGGTCGAGGTATCCCGCGACCTCGCCCCGGGTCATATAGGCCAGCGCATCGTTGGTGGGCGAGCTTTCGATGTAGCAGCCCTCGCAGGTGATGTTGCACAGCGTTCCGGTGTTGAACCAGAGCGTTTCGGGATGGGTCAGCGCCACAGTGGCCCGCGGGCTGCCGTCCGCCGTCACCTTGGGGTCTTCGAACTTGCCCTGATTGGCAAGCGGCACGCGTTGATCCATTCCGATACCTTTCCTTTCATTTTGGCTAAACCATCGCGTCTGAAAGAAAAAGGTCGCAGGCGCAGCGCGTGACGCAGTTGTGATGTGTGCCAACAGTGCTAGACTCGCCGCCATAGGGAGGCTATCAACCGGGCGCAGTTGGGTTAGCGCTAACAATCGGGTCTGCGGCGGGGCCGACGGACCGGAACGGAGACACAGATGGTATCGCGCGTCATTCCGGTCGACCCTTTCGACCTCGTCATCTTCGGCGGCACAGGCGATCTTGCCCGCCGCAAGATATTGCCGGGGCTCTATCGCCGGTTCTTTGATGGTCAGATGCCGGACGAGGCGCGGATCATCGGCGCGGCGCGCTCCGAGATGGACGAAGCCGGGTATCGCGATTTCGTGCGCGACGCGATCAAGGAATTTTCCGGAAAACGCAACGATCCCAATATGGTATCGGCGTTTCTTGAGAAGCTGTCCTATGTCGCCGTCGATGCCACCGGGACCGACGGGTGGAAAGATCTGGCCAAGACGATGCGCGCCGACGTGGTCAAGGCCTATTACTTTTCCGTAGGCCCGAGCCTTTTCGGTGCCATTGCCGAGCGCCTGCACAAATACAAGATCGCCGACGATGCCGCGCGCATCGTGGTCGAGAAACCCTTCGGTCACGACCGGGAGTCGGCTCGGGCGCTCAACGCCACGCTGGCCGAACATTTCGACGAGACGCAGATCTACCGCATCGACCACTACCTTGGAAAAGAGACGGTTCAAAACCTGATGGCGGTGCGCTTCGGCAACATGCTGTTCGAACCGCTGTGGAACGCGCAATACGTCGATCATATCCAGATCACCGTGGCCGAGACCGTGGGGGTCGGCGGGCGCGGCGAATATTACGACCGCTCCGGCGCGATGCGGGACATGGTGCAGAACCACTTGATGCAACTTCTGTGTCTGACCGCGATGGAGCCGCCGTCGAAATACGATCCCGACGCCGTGCGCGACGAGAAACTCAAGGTGATCCGGGCGCTGGAGCCGGTGGAGCACTCCGAAATCGTGCGCGGACAATACAAATCCAAAAGCGAAAGCTACCTGAAGGACGTCGAGAACCCGGAGTCGCTGACCGAAAGCTATGTCGCGATGAAGATCAGGATCGCGAACTGGCGCTGGAACGGCACACCGTTCTACCTGCGCACCGGCAAGAAGATGAAAGCGCGTGTGTCCGAGATCGTCGTGCGCTTCAAGGAGCCGCCGCATTCGATCTTCGAAGAGGATACCGGCCAAAGCGCCAACGAACTGACGATCCGGCTTCAGCCGAACGAGGGCATGGATCTGACCGTGACCATCAAGGAGCCGGGGCCGGGGGGTATGCGCCTGATCGACGTGCCGCTCGACATGACCTTCGCCGAGGCGCTGGGCGAAGAGGCGGCGGATGTGCCCGACGCCTATGAACGCCTCATCATGGATGTGATCCGGGGCAATCAGACGCTGTTCATGCGCGGGGACGAGGTGGAAGCGGCCTGGGCCTGGACCGACCCGATCATCGACGGCTGGACGGAACGCGAAGACCGGCCGTTTCCTTATGAGCCGGGGTCGACAGGGCCGGAAGAAGCCCTCATCCTCATGCACCGCGACGGACGACGATGGCGGGAGCTGCGCGCATGACTTACGAACTCAAGGAATACCCGGACCGCGAGTTGATGATGATGGACCTCGCCGACCGAATCGCATCGGAACTGCGGGGCACCTTGGCGCATGAGGATCGCGCCTCGCTCGCCGTGCCGGGGGGCACCACGCCGGGGCCGATCTTCGACACGCTTTCGGCCCTGCATCTCGACTGGGACCGGGTCGATGTGATGCTGACGGACGAGCGTTGGGTGCCGATGGGCAGCGACCGCTCGAACACGCGGCTTCTGCGTGACCGGCTGTTTCGCGATCAGGCCGCCGCGGCCCATCTGATCCCCCTATACGGCGAGACCGCGACCCCCGAGGACTCGCTCGACAGGTTGTCGGCCGGGGTCGAGGCGGCCCTGCCGCTTTCCGTCGTGCTGCTCGGCATGGGGGCCGACATGCATACGGCGAGCCTGTTTCCCGGTGCCGACCGGCTGGAGGAGGGGCTTTCCCCCAAAGCGCCCGCCGTGTTGCCCATGCGTGCCGACGGGGCGCCCGAACCCCGGATGACGCTGACGGCGCGGGTCTTGAATGGTGCAATGTCGAAACACCTCGTCATCACCGGCGCGGCCAAGCGCGAGGCGCTTGAAAAAGCGTCGAAAACCAAGGATGTGATGGCGGCACCCGTCAAATCCGTGCTCAAAGGGATGGTTGTTCACTGGGCGGAATAGGCGTTAGCCTGCCGAGGATGAGGCAACCATAACCAGCCGGACCGAACGGGCGGACGGCGGACACATGAGGTGGGGAATGTCCTGGACATCGCTGAAATCGCATCGCGCGATGCAGGGAAGCGTGACGATCGCGGATCTGTTGCAGGATCCGGCGCGCGCCTCCGGCTTTTCCGTCCGCATGGACGACATGCTGTTCGACTATTCCAAGACCACCATCGACGCCGAAGCCCGCGATCTGCTGCTCACGCTGGCCGATGAGGCAGGTGTCGCGCACCGGCGCGAGGCGATGTTCGCGGGCGAGAAGATCAACGAGACCGAGGGGCGGGCGGTGCTCCACACCGCTCTGCGCGATCCCGGCCCGCACGGCGCGACCGTCGACGGGGTGGAAGTCCTGCCGGGCGTTCACGACACGCTCGACCGGATGGAGGAATTCGCCGAGGGCCTGCGCACCGGCAAGGTGCGGCCCGTGAACGGCGGGCGCTTCACCGATATCGTGAACATCGGGATCGGCGGCTCCGACCTTGGCCCCGCGATGGCCATGCTGGCGCTTGCCCCGTATCACGACGGGCCGCGCGTGCATTACGTGTCGAACGTGGATGGCGCGCATATTCACGACACGCTTGCCGATCTCGACCCGGACACGACGCTGGTGATCGTCGCCTCGAAGACCTTCACCACCATCGAAACCATGACGAACGCCGAAACCGCGCGAAGCTGGCTGAAACGCGCGATCGGCGAGCAGGCGGTGGGCCGTCATCTGGCGGCGCTGTCTTCGGCCGTGGACAAGACGACGAAATGGGGCATCGACCCTTCGCGCGTCTTCGGGTTCGAGGATTGGGTCGGCGGGCGGTATTCGATCTGGGGGCCCGTGGGCCTTGGCCTGATGATCGCCGTGGGGGCCAAACGGTTCCGTGAATTCCTTGCCGGCGGACACGACATGGACTTGCATTTCCGCGAAGCCGAGGGGGCGGATAACCTGCCGCTCATGCTCGCCCTCGTGGGCATCTGGCATCGTCAGGTCTGTGGCTATCCGACACGGGCGGTTCTGCCGTACGACCAGCGGCTTTCCCGCCTTCCGGCCTATCTCCAGCAGCTAGAGATGGAGAGCAACGGGAAGTCGGTCGCGATGGATGGCACGGGGCTTGAGGTGGTCTCTGGCCCTGTGGTCTGGGGCGAGCCGGGAACGAATGGTCAGCATGCGTTCTATCAGCTCATCCATCAGGGGACCGAGGTGGTGCCGTGCGAGTTTCTTGTCGCGGCGAGAGGGCACGAGCCGGAGCTTGCGCATCAACACGCGCTGCTCGTCGCCAACTGCCTTGCGCAGTCCGAGGCGTTGATGCAGGGCCGGTCGCTGGACGTGGCCTTGGAACTGATGGCCGAAAAGGGCCTGTCCGGGGCCGAGCAGGAACGTCAGGCGCGCCACCGGGTGTTCCCCGGCAATCGCCCCTCGACGACGCTGATCTATCCGCTTCTGACGCCGCGTGTGCTGGGCCGTATCATCGCGCTCTACGAACATCGCGTGTTCGTCGAGGGCGTGATCCTCGGCATCAATTCCTACGACCAGTGGGGCGTGGAACTGGGCAAGGAACTGGCGGTCGCACTGGCCCCGGTTCTGGCCGGGGACGAGGACGCCGCGTCGAAGGACGGCTCGACCCGGGCGCTCGTGGACTATGTTCAGGCGCACCGCGACTGAGCCCGCCGCGCCGTCGCGCCCTACGCCGGTTTGACCAACCCGTCGAGCCGCGCCTTGGCTGCCGCGAACTCCCGCTCCAGACGTGCGACGACCTGGGCTGCGGGCGGCACGTCGCGGATGGCGCCGATCCCCTGACCGGCCCCCCAGATATCGCGCCAGGCCTTTGATTTCTCGCCTGCCGCGACCTTTGAGACATCGCCTTTCTCGCCGCCAAGCGCCGCCGGGTCCATCCCCGCCGCCGTGATCGACGGGATCAGGTAGTTGCCGTTCACCCCGGTGAAGTGGTCGGTGTAAAGAATGTCTTCGGCCCCGCTGTCGCAGATCATCTGCTTGTAGCCGTCCGGGGCGTTTGCCTCTTCGGTCGCGATGAACATGGAGCCCGCGTATCCGCCGTCCGCCCCCATCGCGAGGGCTGCGAGCACGGCGTCGCCGGTCGCCTGTGCACCCGACAGAAAAAGCGGCCCGTCGAACCATTCGCGGATTTCCTGCACCAGCGCGAAGGGCGACCATGTGCCCGCATGACCCCCTGCGCCCGCCGCCACGGCGATCAGGCCGTCGGCCCCTTTCTCGATCGCCTTGTGGGCGAATTTCACGTTGATGACGTCGTGCAGCACGACCGCGCCGACCGAATGCGCGGCTTCGTTGATCTCGGGCCGGGCGCCGAGCGAGGTGATCCAGATCGGCACCTCGTGCTTCATCAGGATCTCCACGTCCCGTTGCAGCCGCTCGTTCGTCCGATGCGCGATCAGGTTCACGCCGAAGGGGGCCGAAGGCTTGTCGGGGTGGGCCGCGTCGTACTCGGCCAGTTCCGTCTTGATCCGCGTGAGCCATTCCTCGAGCTGGATCGGCTCGCCGTCCTTTTCACGGGCATTGAGCGCCGGAAAGGTGCCGACGATCCCCGCCTTGCACTGGGCGATGACCAGTTCGGGGCCGGAACAGATGAACATGGGCGCGCCGATCAGGGGCAGGCGCATCGTGTCGAAGATCGCGGGAAGGGTCATGTCAGGTGCCTGTGAAGTTCGGTTTGCGTTTCTCGAAGAATGCCGCGACGCCCTCGCGCGTGTCGGCGGCGGCGGCGAGGGCCGTCTGCTCGGTCGCCTCGGCCCCGATGGCGTCGGCATAGGACATGCCGTCCATCGCCCTGAGCAGCCGTTTCGCAGCGGCGGTGGCCAGCGGCGGACCGGCGGCGATCCGGGTGGCGAGCGCGGTCGTTTCAGCGGCCAGGTCGTCGTCCGGGTGCACCGCGTTGGCGAGGCCCAGTTCGACCGCTTCCGTCGCGGGGATCTTGCGCCCCTCGAGGATCGCCTGAAGCGCACGCTTGTAGCCAAGGCCCCGGTGCAAAAGCCACGTATTGCCGCCATCCGGGATCAGGTTGATCGCGGCGAAGGCCATGTAGATGTTGGCGCTTTCCGCCATCACCATCATGTCGCAGTTCATCGCGACCGCCGCGCCGATGCCCGCCGCCGAGCCGTGGACCTGCGAAATCCAGATCTTTGGCGAGGTGGCGATCATGGCGAGGATCGGACGATATTCCTGTTCGAGGAACATGCCGGTGTGGCGCGACAGCCCTTCTTTCAGGTCGGTGCCGGAGCAAAAGCCGCGCCCGTTGCCCGACACGATGATCGCGCGCACCGCGTCGTCCTCGTGCACCTTCAGGATCGCCTCGCGAAAGCCCGCGCGTAGGCCGGGGTCCATCGCGTTGAACGCATCGGGGCGGTTGAACGTGATCCGGGCAATCGGCCCGTCGGTTTCATACAGGATCGGTTCGGTCATCTGGTCCTCTCAGGTCAGCACGCCGGCGTCGCGCAGGCGCGCGATTTCGGCGTCGTCATAGCCCAGCCCGCGCAACACCGCGACGGTGTCCGAGCCGGGGGCCGGGGGCGCGGCCACGTTGTCGGGCGTCGAGCGGCTGAAGCGTGGGGCGGGCGCCGCCTGCGTCACGCCGCCGACTTCGGTGAAGGTGCCGCGCGCGGCCATGTGGGGATGCGTCGGGGCCTCGGACCACGTCATCACGGGTGTCACGCAGGCGTCGGAGCCGTCGAAGATCGCGGCCCATTCGTCGCGCGTTTTCTGCTTGAACACCCCGGCATAGGCGTCGCGCCGGTCGGGCCAGTCTTTGGCCGACATCTGCGTGGCGAGGTGATCCTCGGGCAACCCTGCGAGCCTGACCAGCTCTGCATGGAACTGAGGTTCGAGCGGCCCGACGGCCATGAACTTGCCGTCCGCGCATTCATAGGTCCGGTAGAACGGCGCGCCGCCGTCCAGAAGGTTGGCCTGTCGGTCCTCGCTCCAGTGACCGCGCGCGATGAACGTGTGGATCAACGCCATCATCGCGCTCGCCCCGTCGACCATCGCGGCGTCCACCACCTGACCCTCGCCGGAGGTCTGACGTTCGTAAAGCGCGGCCATGATCCCGAACAGAAGGAACATGGTCCCTCCGCCGTAATCCGCCCCGATGTTGAGGGGCGGGGGCGGGCTGCGGTCGGCCTCGCCGGTCGCGTGCAGGAAGCCGGTCAGGCCAAGATAGTTGATGTCGTGGCCCGCCGTCATCGCGAGCGGGCCGTCCTGACCCCAGCCGGTCATGCGGGCAAAGACGAGCTTGGGGTTCACCGCGTGACATGCTTCGGGCCCCAGTCCCATGCGCTCCATCACGCCGGGGCGGAAGCCTTCGATGAGCACGTCCGCCGCTTCGATGAGCGCAAGCGCCGCCGCCACGCCTTCGGGCGATTTGAGGTTCAGCGCGACCGAGCGTTTGCCCCGGTTGTTGATGTCGGTCTTGTCGACGGGGCCGGATTTGCGGGTGACGAGCACCACCTCCGCGCCAAGGTCGGCAAGGAACTGGCCCGCCAGCGGGGCGGGGCCAAGCCCTTGCATTTCGACGACGCTCAGACCTTTGAGGGGTCCGCTCATGCCGCCTTGGCCTCGGTCTCGCGCAGGCGGTCGTACATGGCATCGGGCACGGCGAAGCGGTCGCCGTATTTGTCGGCGAGTTCTTTGGCCCGCGCCTTGAACCTGTCGATGCCCTCACCCTTGATGAACTGGATCGCGCCGCCCGTATGGTGCGGAAAACCGATGGCCATGATCCCGCCGAGGTTCGCCTCGACTTCGGTCATCAGCACGCCTTCGTCGAGGCAGCGCAGGGTTTCGATCGCCTGACGGTAAAGGATGCGGTCGATGGCGTCCTCGACGGAGATGTCGGCGTTGCCCTTGGCGAACTGGCCCAGACCGTCCCACAACGTGCGGTTGCCCTCACCGTCGTAGTCGTAGAACCCGCCGCCGTACTGACGCCCGCCGCGCCCCATTTCGATCATCGGATCGGTGACGGCGGTGGTGGCGGTGTTGTGGTGGCCAAAGTTGCTTTCGACCCCCAGCCGCTTGTCCAGCGCCTCATGCGTCTTGCGGACTTTCTGGCTGAGGATCAGCGACACCTCGTCGAACACCTGAAGCGGGCCGACCGGCATCCCGGCAAGCCATGCGGCACGTTCGATGGCGGACGGTTTCATCCCGTCCACGAGGAGCTGGCAGCCCTCGTCCATGAAGGTGCCGAACACGCGGGAAGTGAAGAACCCGCGGCTGTCGTTCACGACGATGGGCATGTAGCCGATCTGCTGGACGTAGTCATAGGCCTTGCGCAGCGTGTCCTGCGAGGTTTTCTCGCCCATGATAATCTCGACCACCTTCATCTTGTCGACGGGCGAGAAGAAGTGGAGGCCGATGAACCGCTCGGGCTCGGGGCAGCTTTCTGCGAGGATCGAGATCGGCAGGGTCGAAGTGTTCGAGCCGTAGATCCCGTCCTCCGACAGCATCGGCCAGGTATCCGCGATCACCTTGTCCTTGAGGTCGATGTCCTCGAACACGGCTTCGATGATGATGTCCACGCTGCCGGGGGCGGCGTTTTCCGTCGCGGGTTCGATTTGTGAAAGAAGCGCGTTTTTTGCGTCTTCGTCCATACGCCCGCGTCCGATTGCCTTGTCGCAGAGCTTTTCGGAGTAGCCCTTGCCCTTTTCGGCATTGGCCATTTCGGTGTCCTTGAGGCGCGTTTTCAGCCCGCGTTTCGCGTGGGCATAGGCGATGCCGGACCCCATCATGCCCGCGCCCAATACGGCGGCGGATGTCGCTTTCCAACGATCCCCTTCGGGGCGGACCTTGCCCGACTTGATCGCGTTCATACCGAAGAAGAAGGTGCTGATCGCCGCTTTGGATTCTTTCGACGCCATCAGCCCGATGAACCGCCGCGTCTCCATCCGAAGCGCCGCGTCGAAGTTCATCTTCATCGAGGTCACGGCCACGTCGAGGATCTTTTCAGGCGCCGGCAGCAGCCCGCGTGTCTTTTGATACAGCATGGCCGACGCGCCGATCATGGTCTGCCGGATGCGCGGGTGCAGCGCGTCGCCGCCGGGATAGCGAAAGCCCTTTTGGTCCCACGGCTGCGTATGTGCGTCGGGATTGGCCTTGATCCACGCCTTGGCAGCCGGGATCAAGTCGTCACGGGTCGCGACGATTTCATCCACCATGCCGATCTTGAGCGCCTCTTGCGGTTTGACCTGACGGCCCTCCAGCAGCAGCGGCAGAGCGGTTTCCAGCCCCAGCTTGGCGGTCATGCGGACGACGCCGCCCGCGCCGGGCAGGAGGCCAAGGGTCACTTCGGGCAGACCGACGATGGCCTTGGGGTCGTCCACCACGACGCGGTGATTGCACGACAGGCACAGCTCATACCCGCCGCCAAGCGCGGCCCCGTTGATCGCGGCCACGACCGGGACCGGAAGCTTTTCAAGCCGCCGATACGTGGCCTTGGAGTTCTCGATCAACTCGAATTCACGCTGGCCCGCTTCCATCGTCGCCAGAATGTCCTTGAGGTCGCCGCCCGCGAAGAAGGTGGATTTGGCGCTGGCAAAAACCACGCCGGTCAGACCCTCTTCGGCCTCCAGCTTGTCGCAGAGGTCGCGCATCCCCGGCTCGAACCGCGCGTTCATCGTGTTCGCGCCCTGACCCTGCATGTCCATGGTCACGGTGACGATACCGTCGGCGTCTTTTTCGTAGATGAAATCTTCCATGTCTTTCCCCCTCAGAGCCGTTCGATGATGGACGCGATGCCCATGCCGCCGCCCACGCACATGGTGATGAGCGCGCGCTTCAGGTTCCGCCGTTCCAGCTCGTCCAGCATGGTCGAGACCAGACAGCCGCCGGTCGCGCCAAGCGGGTGACCCATGGCGATGGCACCGCCCACGACGTTCAGCTTTTCGTCCGGCACATCGAGGTCGCGTTGCAGGCGCAGGGCGACCGAGGCGAAGGCTTCGTTGATCTCGACAAGGTCGATGTCGTCCATTGTCAGCCCCGCCTTGGCGAGCGCCTTTTTCGACGCGGGGCCGGGGCCGGTCAGCATGATCGTCGGGTCGGTGGCGGTGAGGGCGATGGCCAGCACGCGGCCGCGCGGGTCCAGCCCGATGTCCTTGCCGATCTTCTCGTTCCCGACCATGACGAGCGAGGCCCCGTCCACGATGCCCGACGAGTTGCCGGGGGTGTGGACGTGGTTGATACGCTCGACCTCGGGGTATTTCGACAGCGCCACGGCGTCGAAGCCCATCTTGCCCGGCCCCTCGAACGAGGCGCGCAGGCTGCCCAGCTTCTGCATGTCGGTGTCGGGTTTGATGAAATCGTCCTTTTCAAGCACGATCAGCCCGTTCTCGTCGCGCACCGGCACGACCGAGCGGTCGAACCAGCCGCTGTCGCGGGCGTGCGCCGCGCGCTTCTGGCTTTCCAGCGCGAAGGCGTCCACGTCGTCGCGGCTCCACCCTTCGATGGTGGCGATCAGGTCGGCCCCGATGCCCTGCGGCACGAACCCGGTGTCGAGCGCGGTTTCGGGGTCTTCGGCAAACGGGCCGCCGTCTGCCCCCATCGGCACGCGGGACATCGATTCGAACCCGCCCGCGCAGACCAGGTCTTCCCAGCCCGAAGCGACTTTCGCCGCCGCCGTGTTGAACGTGTCCAAACCGCTCGCACAGAAACGGTTGAGCTGCGCGCCCGGAACTTTCTCGTCCCAGCCCGCCTTTTGCAGCGCGATCTTGGGCAGCACCGCGCCCTGTTCCATGACCGGGGCCACGCAGCCCAGCATCACGTCGTCCACCAGCCCGGTGTCGAAGTCGTGGCGCGCCGTCATCTCGTTCAGAAGCGTGGTGACGAGGTGAATGGGCTTCACCTCATGCAAAGTGCCGTCCGCCTTGCCCTTGGAGCGCGGCGTGCGAATCGCATCGTAGATATAGGCCGTTTCAGCCATAGGTCTCTCCTCCCAGTATCCCGCCCGGTTCAGGCCGCGTCGAACACGGCCAGTCGGGGCAGGGGGTCCAGTTCCGTTTGAGTGATGTCTCTTGCTTCGGCCCGGTCAATACCGACGCCACGTAGAATGACCTCGGCCGTGTCGGAACCGGCCTGTCGCCAGGTCCGCCGCCCGTCGAGGACAAGGCTCATCGCGCCGAATGTCGCGCCCCCCGCCGTGGCGGTGATCGAGGCGACCTGATCGCGGTGAAAGGTGAATCGGCCCGAAATCAGGCCGCGCCGCAACTCTTCGGCGGGCATTTCGGCCCAGAAGCTGCCAAGGCTCGGCTCCATCATCGCGTAGCGCGCGATGAAGCGGCCCCAATGCGGGTCGTCGTGGACCCGCCGCACGCAAAGGCGAATCGAGGCCGACACTTTCTCGGCCGGGTCGTCCATGTGGTCTGTCGCGGCCTTGATCGAGTCGCGGAATTCGGCGGCCACGGTTTCACACACCGATGTGAACAGGCTCTGCGGGTCATCGAGGTTATTGTAGATCGTACCGCGCGACAGACCTGCTTCGCGGGCCAGATCGCTCACGGCCACGGTGGTCCCGCCTTCCACGGCGAAGATCCGCATGGCGGCCTGATGAATGCGCAGCGTGGCGGTGTTCATTTTTCCGGCGGTCCCTCGAAAAACGTTGTTGACTGAAATTGAACACGAGTGTTTAAATCGTGTCAACAGCGTTCATTGCCGATGGGAGGAGACGGCCATGAAGGACTGCATGAGGGGCGCGATTGCGTCCGGGCTTCGCTGATGGAGCTTTTGCAGCTTATTATCGGAGGGTTGGCAAACGGCTGTATCTACGGCCTCGTCGCCCTCGGTTTCGTGCTCATCTACAAGGCCAGCGAAGGCGTGAACTTCGCCCAAGGCGACATGATGATGCTGGGCGCCTTCGTGGCGCTGGGGTTTGGCAATTCGGATCAGATGGGGCTGCCCTTCGGGGTCGCCATGATCCTGGCCATGGTCGTCATGTTCGGCGTCGGCTACGGGGTCGAGCGGGTGGTGGTGCGGCGCATCTTCGGGCAGCCGCAATTCGCGCTCGTCATCCTGACCATCGCCATGGGCTTCGTGTTCCGCTTCGTCGCCGGGTCGATCTGGGGGTATTCACCGCTGGTGTTGGAAACACCCTTCGCGGGGCGCAACCTTTACCCCGGCGGGATCGTCGTGGGCCTTGCCGACCTCGTGACCATCGGCGTGACCATCGCGCTGACGCTCGCGCTCTGGGCGTTCTTCGCGTTCACCAAGATCGGGTTGGCGGCCCAAGCGGCGAGCCAGAACCAGATGGCGGCCTATATCGTCGGCGTGCCGGTGATGCGGGTGAACAGCCTGATCTGGGGTCTGTCGGGGGTCGTCGCGACCGTGGCGGGCGTGCTTTACGCCACCAAGGGCGCGATCGACCCGAACATCGGGCTTTTGGGCATCAAAGCTTTCGCGGCGGCGGTCATCGGCGGCCTCGGCTCATTGCCCGGCGCGCTTCTGGGCGGTCTCATCATCGGGGTCGTCGAACCCATCGCGGGCCGCTATGCGCCCGGTGAACTGGCCAAGATGTCGCCCTACATCATCATGCTCGTCGTGCTGGTCACGCGCCCCGGCGGGCTGTTCGCGCAGATCCAGATGAAGAAGGTCTGATCCATGCGCATCGTGTTCAAGAAAAGCTACGACCGCGACATCGACCTGCACGAACATGGCTGGAGCCGCGCCAAGATCGCGGTTCTGGCGGGGATCATGATCGTGCTGCCGTTCCTCGTGGGCGAATACTACCTCGCCGAAGCGACCAACACCCTGATCTGGGCGCTGGCGGGCATGGGCCTGATGGTCGCCGTGGGACATACCGGACAGGTGAGCCTCGGCCACGCCGCGTTCCTTGCCATCGGGGCCTATGCCGACTCGGCGCTGATGAACGCGGGCCTGCCGTTTCTGCTGAGTTTCCCGATTGCGGGCCTTATCACCGGTATCTTCGGTGCGATCATCGCCATTCCGGCGGTGCGCATGTCGGGCATCTATCTTGCCATCGCCACGCTCGCGGTTTTCGTGATCGTCGAAGAGATGGTCATCATGCTGGAGCCGATCACCGGCGGCGTCGGCGGGATCATGGCGCCCTCCATCCAGATTTTCGGGATCAGTTTTGACCGCTACGGCGCGCTTCAGAACTTCTACTGGTTGATCCTCGGTGTCGTCGCGCTGGTCGCTTGGGGGTATGCGAACCTCATGCGCAGCCCGACCGGCCGATCCTTCCTTGCCGTGAGGGACAGCGAAGTCAGCGCGCGGGCGCTGGGGATCAACGTCACGCGGACCAAGTCGCTGGCCTTCGGCCTGTCGACCGGCGTGACGGGTTTGGCGGGTGCGCTGATGGGGCACTACATCGGGTTCTATAACTACGAGCTTTTCTCGATCTTCATCTCGATCAACCTGCTGCTCGTCGTGACCATCGGGGGGCTCGGCTTCATCCAGGGGGCGTTCCTGGGCGCGATCCTCATCACCGCCGTCCCACAGGCCATCGCCATCGCGCGCGACGGGTTGAACGCGAATTTCGGCATCGACCTCGGGTCGGTTCCCGGCCTCGACACGATGATCTTCGCGGTGATCCTGATCCTGTTCATCATCTTCGAGCCGACCGGGCTTTATGGCCGCTGGCTCAAGATCCGGGTCTGGTTCGAGATTTTCCCACTCGCCCGGCGCGACATGTTCCGCCGCCAGAAGAGCTATCTGAAAACGGAGCGGATGAAATGAGCCTGCTCGACGTCAACGATCTGGCCGTTCACTTCGGCGGTGTGAAGGCGGTGGACGGCGTGTCCTTTTCGGTCGATCCCGGCGAGGTCTTCGCGATCATCGGCCCGAACGGGGCAGGGAAGTCCACGATCTTCAACCTGATCTCGCGCATCTACGAACCCACGCGCGGCACTATCCGCTTCGACGGGCAGGACATCACCGGGCTCAAGGCGCATGATATCGCGCAGCTTGGCATCGCGCGCACGTTCCAGAACATCGAGTTGTTCGATCACTCGACGGTGCTGGCGAACCTGCTCATGGGCCGGCACACGCACAAGTCGACCAACTTCGTGCAGGACATCCTGTTTCTGCCCAAGGTCCGGCGCGAGGAGCGTGAGCATCGTCACCGGGTCGAGGAGGTGATCGAGTTTCTCGAACTCGAAGCCTACCGGAACAAGATGATCGCAGGTCTTCCTTACGGCGTGCGCAAGGTGGTCGAGATCGGGCGCGCACTGGCCTTGGGGCCGAAGCTGATCCTGCTGGATGAGCCTGCAAGCGGATTGTCGGTCGAGGAAACGCAGGACGTGGCATATTGGATCGAGGACATGCGCCGGGACATGGGGCTGACGGTTCTGATGGTCGAGCACGACATGAGCCTCGTCAATCAGGTGTCCGACCGGGTGCTGGCCGTGGCCAACGGCAAACCATTGGCGATGGGCACGCCGCAGGAGGTGCAGGCGCACCCGGACGTGCAGGCGGCCTATCTGGGAACCGCTGTGGGGGATGCGGCATGACGGGTATCCAGTTCGATAAGGGACGCGCCCGACCCGTGGGTGGGCGCTTTGCCCCGATTGTGGTCGGCGCTTTATCTCAAAAGCTCCTGACGATGGTTGTGCGGCATCCAACTTTGCCATGCGCCCGCCCGGGGGGCGGGTCGGGCGCGGCCCGGGCTGGTCGCCCGGGCCAGCAAACGGTGCGGATCGCGCCCAATAAGGGGGATGCGGCATGACCGTCCTGTCCGTCCGCAACCTCGAGACCTTCTACGGCGCGATCATGGCCCTGCGCGGGGTCTCCATCGACGTCGAGCAGGGCGAGATCGTCACCATCCTCGGCGCCAACGGAGCCGGGAAAACCACGCTGATGAAGACCATCGCGGGTCTGATGGACCCCGAAAAAGGTCAGATCACCTTCATGGGCGACGCCATCGCCGGGCTCGACCCCGACCGCGTGGTGTCCAAGGGCATCAGCCTCGTCCCCGAGGGGCGCGAGGTGTTCCCCTATCTCTCCATCGAAGAGAACTTGAAACTCGGCGCGTTCACCCGCCGGGGCGACCTGTCGAACGATCTCGACCTCGTCTACACCTATTTCCCAATCCTCAAAGAGCGCAGGCGTCAAGCCGCGGGGTTCCTGTCGGGCGGGCAGCAACAGATGCTCGCCATCGGGCGGGGCCTGATGGCCGAACCCAAGCTCATGATGCTGGACGAGCCGTCGCTTGGCCTCTCGCCGCTTCTGACGCAGGAGATTTTCGGGATCATCGCGCGGCTCAATGCCGAGGAGGGCGTGACCATGCTCCTCGTCGAACAGAACGCGCATATCGCACTGGAAACCGCGCATCGGGGCTATGTCCTGGAGATGGGTCGGATCGTGATGACCGGGCCGTGCGAACAGCTCAAGGCCTCGGACGACATTCAGGAATTCTACCTCGGGCGCACCGAGGAAACCGAGCGCGGGCAGAAACGCTGGAAGAGGCGCAAGACATGGAGATGAGCCGGATCAAGACGGGCGACCCCATCGCATTCGAGGGCTTCGACACCATCGTCAAGCTCTGGGCGGACCGCTGCGCGAAGTATGGCGACCGGACCTGCCACCGCGAGAAAGAACTGGGCATCTGGAAAAGCTATTCGTGGCGCGACTATTACGAGACCACGAAGAAGATCGGCCTCGCGCTGATGGACCTTGGCGTGCAGAAGGGCGAGCCGGTGCTGATCTTGGCTGAGGACCGGCGCGAATGGATTTACTGCGACCTTGCGGCGGCTTCGATCGGCGCGATCCCGGCGGGCGTCTACACCACCGACAGCGCGGGCCAGCTTGCCTATCTCGCCAATGACAGCGGGGCGCGGGTGCTGTTTGTCGAGAACGACGAGCAACTCGACAAATGGCTTCAGGCGCGCGGCGACATGCCGGGGATCGAGCATGTCATCGTGTTCGACCGCGAGGGGCTTGCGACGTTCCGAAACGACAAGGTCATGTTCCTCGACGAATTGATCGAGATGGGGGGCAAGGCCGCCGACCCGAACCGGTTCGAGACGGCACTCGACGCGGTGAAGCCCGAAGACCCCCGGATGCTGATCTATACCTCGGGCACCACCGGGCCGCCCAAGGGCGCGATCTTGACGCATCGCAACATGGTCTATCAGCTTGTGGCGGGCGAGCAGATGCTCGACTTTCACGAGACCGACAATCAGCTTTGCTTCCTGCCGCTCTGTCACGTGCTCGAACGGCTCGTCTCGGTCGACGCGCCCATCGCCAACGGCTGCACGGTGAATTTCGCGGAAAGCCCGGAAACCGTGTTCGAGAACTTGCAGGAGGTCGCGCCAGACACTTTCGCGGGCGTGCCGCGCATCTGGGAAAAGATCTATTCCCGCGTGACCATCATGCGCTCGGAAGCCGGACCCATAGGCGCACGCGCCTTCGACGCCGCGATGGCCATCGGGCACCGCTATTCGAAGGCGGACAAGCCCGGTGTCGGGCTGAAAGTGGCGCATTGGCTGGCACAGGTCACTGTGCTCAGGAACCTGCGCCGGATGTTGGGGCTGGGCAACGCCCGGCGCGTGACCTCGGGTGCTGCGCCCATTTCGCCCGATCTGATCGACTGGTTCTGGGCGCTGGGCGTGCCGCTGGTCGAAGGCTTCGGCATGACCGAGACGGGGGGCGTCGCGACCGTGAACACGGTGGACGACAACACCATCGGCACGGTGGGCAAACCGCTCCCCGGTGTCGAGCTTCGCTTGGCCGACACGGGCGAATTGCTGGTGGGTGGGCCGTGCGTGTTCGGGGGCTACTGGAAGAAGCCGGAAAAGACCGCCGAGACCATCGACGATGACGGCTGGCTGCATACGGGCGACATCGGGCGGATTGGCAATGACGTCACGCTCACCATCACGGGCCGGATGAAGGACATCATCATCACGGCGGGGGGCAAGAACATCACGCCCGCTGAGATCGAGTCGAAGCTGAAGTTCAGCCCCTACATTTCGGACGCCGTGGTGATCGGGGATCGGCGCAAATACCTGACCTGCCTCATCATGATCGATCAGGAGAATGTCGAGAAATTCGCGCAGGACCGCCAGATCCCGTTCTCGGACTTCGCCTCGCTCACCCGCGCGCAGGAGGTGCGCGATCTGATCGGGCAGGTGGTGGCGGACACCAACAAGCAGTTCGCACAGGTCGAACAAATCAAGGATTTCCGACTGATCGACATCCTTCTGACGGCGGAGGACGAGGAATTGACGCCGACGATGAAGCTCAAGCGGAATTTCGTCAACGAACGCCACGCGGCGCTCATTGACCAGATGTACTGAAGACAACAGTTCAAACAGGGAGGAAAGACATGAATAAAGTCAAAGCCTTGGCAGCCGTCGCTGCCATGACGGTGCCGGGGGCCGCATTTGCGCAGACCGCCGGTGTGACCGACGACGAGATCAAGATCGGCGGGGCGCACGACCTGTCGGGCATCTTCGCGCCGTTCTCGGTTCCGGCCGTGACCGCCGCCAACCTCGTGTTCGAGGAAGTGAACGCGAACGGCGGCATCCACGGGCGCAAGATCACCTATATCGTCGAGGATCACGGCTATCAGGTGCCCAAGGCCGCGCAGGCCGCCAACAAGCTCATCAACCGTGACGAAGTGTTCGCGATGCTCCTGAACCTCGGGACGCCGCACAACCTCGCCATGTTCCAGCTGATGGAGCCGAAGGGCATTCCGAACGTCTCGCCCATCACGGCCGCGCGCCAGATGATCGAGCCGCCCGCGCCGTGGAAATTCGCCGGCACCTCGTCCTACTACGACGCGATCAAGGCGACGGCGGAATACATGGTGGCCGAAGAGGGCGCCTCGAAGTTCTGCCTGATGATCCTGCCCACCGACTTCGGCAAGGAAATCGAAGCGGCGGTGCATGAAATGGCCGAGGCCGGGACCATCGAAATGGGGGCCGAGATCGCCCACAAGCCCGATGAATCCGACTTCACCGGCGCGCTGGGCAAGGTCAAGGAATCGGGCTGCGACACGGTCGGCATGGCGCTGGGCGTGAGCCAGCAGATCAACGCGATCACCACGGCGAACAAGCTGGGCATGGACGTGCGCTTCATGCTGTCGGGCGCGGGCTTCCACACCGTCGTCGCCAAGGGCCTTGCCGCGCAGGGCGTCATGGGCGGCGTCTATGCCGGTGCGGGCTGGCAGGACCTCGAAGCACGGGCCGGGCAGCCGGAAGTGCAGGAGTGGATCGCCTCCTACAAGGAAGCGACCGGCGAAGACTTCCCCTCGACCGGGGCGCTGCTGGGCTATGGCGGGGCGACCACCATGGTCAAGGCGCTGGAAGCGGCCGGGCCGGACCTGACCCATGAAAGCTTCATCGCGGCGATGGAAAGCCTCGACTACGAAGACCCCATCGGGGGCAACCGGGTCGACTATTCCGCCGACGACCACGTGGGCGCCGACGAAGTCTTCGTGAGCCGCATCGAAAACGGCTCATGGGTTCTGGTTCAGACGCTCGAGTGATCTGACCCACGGCGGGGCGTCAGTCGCCCCGCCAACACATTGACCTTACAACCGAAAATCAACCAATCAGCCGGAGGGTCCGATGCTGAAACGCACGATCTATGACGAAGAGCACGAAATTTTCCGCAAGAGCGTTCGGGCCTGGGCCGAGAAAGAGGTCTTTCCGAACTCCGAGAAATGGCGCGAAGAGGGCTGCGTCAGCCGCGAGATCTGGAAGCGCGCGGGGGAAGAGGGCTTTCTGTGCATGTATGCCGACGAGAAATACGGCGGCCTCGGGCTTGAAGACTTCCGCTACGACATGATCCTGATCGAAGAGATCGGGACGCGCGAGGCGGGGTTCTTTCTTGGCCTGCACAACCGGATCGCCGGACCTTACATGCAGCACTACGCAAACGACGAACAGCGTGATCGCTACATGCCCGGCATCGTTTCCGGCGACACGATCCTCGCCATCGCCATGACCGAGCCGGGCACCGGGTCGGACCTTGCCGGGATCAAGACGCGCGCGGTCGAGATGGACGATCACTGGGTACTCAACGGGTCCAAGACCTATATTTCCAACGGTTTCCTCGCCGGGCTGGTCATCGTCGCCGCCAAGACCAACCCGGATGCGAGCCACGAGGTCGGCCTCTTCCTTGTCGAGGACGGGATGGAGGGCTTTTCACGGGGCCGGAACCTCAAGAAAATGGGGCTGGAAAGTCAGGACACGGCCGAGCTTTTCTTCGACGATGTCAAAGTGCCCAAGGCCAATGTGCTGGGCGACCCCAAGGGCGGCTTCAAGACGATGATGCTGAACCTTGCCGAGGAACGCCTGAACGGGGCCGTCGGCTTCGTCGCGCGTGCCGAGCGGGCGTTCGAGATCACGATGGAATTCATCATGGACCGCCGCGCTTTCGGCAAACCCATCGGCACCTTCCAGAACTCCCGCTTCAAGATGGCCTCGATGCGGACCGAGATCGACGCCGCGCAGGCATTGGTGGATCATTGCGTGCGCGAGCATCTGAAGGGCGAGTTGTCCGCCGAGATGGCCTCCGAAGCCAAGCTTTTCACCTCCGAGGTCGAGGGGCGCGTGGTGGACGAATGCGTCCAGCTTCACGGCGGCGCGGGGTATATGGAAGAGTATGAGATCAGCCGCCTGTATCGCGACGCCCGGATCAGCAGGATCTATGCTGGCACCTCGGAGATCATGCGCGAGATCATCGGGCGGGGACTGGGGCTGGACGACCGCAAGCGAAACTGAGGGCTTCGCCGCAGGCTTGCGCCCGCGCGGACCGGGTGGGGGAGGCCAGCCTTCCCCACACCCCGCTGCGGGGTGTTTTCGGTCCGAAGAAGGGGTCAGCGCCGGAGCGACAGGGCGACGCCGCCGATCACGAGGACGGTGGCCGCGAGATAAAGGGGCGTGAGGGGTTCGCCCAGAAACAGGATACCGCCCGCCATCGCGATGATCGGGACCGAGATTTGCGCGATGGCCGCCGTTGTGGTCGCCAGATGCGGCAGCACCGAATACCAGACGGCGTAGCCCAGACCGGAGGTGACGGCGCCCGATAGGATGGCGAGCCCGACGCCATAGTGGGTGACCAGCATGGTCTGGTCGAACAGAAGCGGGGCGAGGGCGAGGAGGATGCCCACCGGGGCGGCCAGCACGAAACTCGTCATCGTCGCGCCGAGCGCATCCGTCGCGCGCCGCCCGTTCAGGGTGTAGAACCCCCAGCCGATCCCGGCCACGACAAGCCCGGCGGCGGCAACGAGGGAAATGTCGATCGCGCCGGAAGGCCAGAGAACCAGCCCAAGCCCGAAGAGCGCAAGGGCCGCGCCGAGTTTGCGTCTGGTCGAGACCGCTTCGCCGCCCCGGATCGCGGCCGTGAAGAGCGTGATCTGCACGGTGCCGAACAGGATCAGGGTGCCGAGGCCCGCGTCGATGGACACGTAACCCAACGAGAAGCCGAAGACATAGGCGAGGAGCGCGGCGACCCCGACCCAGCGTCCGGTGCGGGTGAGCCGGACCCCGCCGCGCGTGACCGCCACGATCAGGGCCAGCATGACCGCGCCCGCAGCCAGCCGGATCGCCCCGAAGCTGAGCGCGTCGATGGACACGGCGGCCAGCGCCATACGGTTCAGGATGGAATTCGCCGCGAAAGCGATCATGGTGAGGGCGGTGGCAAGGAGAAGGCGCATGATCCGACAGGGACCCCGGCAAGCCGCCGCTGTCAATCGGACCTTTGCGCCCCTGTCGTTGCGTATGCAACGATTATTTGATAGGTGTGCCGCAGCGAACAGGAATCGGGAGGACCGCAATGACCCGTCACGACCTACCCCAAGGCATGGTGCGTGCGCCCGACCGGGCCGGCACGACCGAGGGCTACATGCCCGGTTTCGGCAACGACTTCGAGACCGAGGCGCTGCCGGGCGCTCTGCCGCAGGGCATGAACAGCCCGCAGAAGTGCAACTACGGGCTTTATGGCGAGCAGCTGTCCGGCACCGCCTTCACCGCGCATCCGCCGGAGCGGACATGGACTTACCGCATCCGGCCTTCGGTCAAACATTCGGCGCGGTATGAGCGCATCGACCTGCCGTATTGGAAAACCGCGCCGCATGTGCCCGAGGGTGTGACCTCGCTGGGCCAGTATCGCTGGGACCCGGTTCAGGCCGAGGGCGACCTCACATGGCTGACCGGCATGCGCACGATGACCACGGCGGGCGACGTGAACACGCAGGTCGGCATGGCGAGCCATGTCTACCTCGTCACGAAATCGATGGTGGACGAATATTTCTACTCCGCCGACAGCGAGCTTTTGGTGGTGCCGCAGCAGGGGCGGCTGCGTTTCGCCACCGAACTGGGCGTGATCGACGTGGCGCCGCAGGAGATCGCGATCCTTCCGCGCGGTTTGGTGTACCGTGTCGAGGTGCTCGACGGCCCCTGCCGCGGCTTCGTCTGCGAGAACTACGGCCAGAAGTTCGAGCTTCCCGCCCGCGGCCCGATCGGGGCCAACGCACTCGCCAACCCGCGCGACTTCAAGGCCCCCGTGGCGGCCTTCGAGGACCGGGAGGTGGCGTCGACCCTGACGATCAAATGGTGCGGGCAGTTTCACGAGACCAAGATCGCGCAAAGCCCGCTCGACGTGGTCGCGTGGCACGGCAACTACGCGCCCTACAAGTATGATCTCAAAACATATTGTCCGGTCGGCGCGATCCTGTTCGACCACCCGGACCCGTCGATCTTCACCGTCCTGACCGCGCCTTCGGGCGTGCCGGGAACGGCCAATATCGACTTCGTCCTGTTCCGCGACCGCTGGATGGTAGCCGAGAACACCTTCCGCCCGCCGTGGTATCACAAGAACATCATGTCCGAGCTGATGGGCAACATCCATGGCCAGTACGACGCCAAGCTGACGGGCTTCGTGCCCGGCGGCATGTCGCTTCACAACATGATGCTGCCGCATGGGCCGGACCGGGACGCCTTCGAGGGCGCGTCGAATTCGAACCTCGGCCCTCATAAGCTCGAGAACACCATGAGTTTCATGTTCGAAACCCGGTTCCCGCAGCACCTGACGGAATTCGCGGGCAAGAAGGCGCCGTTGCAGGACGATTACATCGACTGCTGGGACAGTCTCGAGAAGAAGTTCGACGGGACGCCGGGGACCAAGTAGGTTTCGCCCGAAGCGAGGCTTCGGGCGACCGGGCGGGGCCAGCCCCCGCACCCCCGAAGTATTTTTGAAACGAAGAAGAGGGCGGTGGCCCCGATGGAGGTGCCTTTTGGCATTGATGAGAAGCTGGGTGGAGAGCGCGAACTCTGCCGATTGCCCGTTTCCCCTGAACAACCTGCCATATGGCGTGTTCTCGGTCGGTGATAGCGACGAAGGTCGGTGCGGCGTGGCGATCGGGGAGATGATCCTCGACCTGACGCGGCTTGAGGAAGACGGGCATATCTCACTCGGTGAGCATCCGGTGTTCGATTGCGAAAGCTGGAACGATTTCATGGAGTTGGGGGCCGACATCTGGGCCGAGTTCCGGGTCTGGCTGATCGAGTCGCTGGGTGAAGGGTCTGAGAAAGCCGTGACGTTCGCGGACTACCTCGTGGCGCGGGCGGACGCGACCATGCACCTGCCGCTCGAGGTGATGGAATACACCGATTTCTACGCGGGCAAGAACCACGCGTTCAACGTGGGGAGCATTTTTCGCGGGCCGGAGAATGCGCTGCCGCCGAACTGGCTGTCGATCCCCATCGGCTATAACGGTCGCGCGTCCTCGGTCGTCGTTTCGGGCACCGATGTGCGTCGCCCGCTGGGCCAGTTGAAAGGGCCGAACGACGATCTGCCGCGCTTCGGTGCCTCGCAGCGCTTCGATCTGGAGCTTGAGTTCGGCGCCATCGTGGGCCGCGCCTCGGACGACATGATTTCGGTGCAACAGGCCGACGACGCGATCTTCGGCTACGTGATCCTGAACGACTGGTCGGCGCGCGACATTCAGGCGTGGGAATACCAGCCGCTCGGGCCGTTTCAGGCCAAGGCGACGGCGACCACGATTTCCCCGTGGATCGTGACCAAGGCGGCGCTGGAGCCGTTCCGCACGTCGACCCCGGAGCGCGAGCGCGAACTGCTGCCTTACCTGCGCGAACCCGGCCCCATGTCCTATGACATCGCGCTCGAGGTCGCGCTGGCCCCCGAAGGCAAGGCCGCGACCACGATCAGCCGGACCAATTACGACCGGCTTTACTATTCCGCCGCGCAGCAGCTGTGCCATCACACGACGAGCGGCTGCCCGATGAACGTGGGCGACCTGCTCGGCTCCGGCACGATTTCCGGGCCGACGAAAGACAGCCGCGGGTCGCTTCTGGAGTTGAGCTGGAGCGGACAGGAGCCGGTGAAGCTGGACACGGGCGAGGAGCGCAGCTTCCTCGAAGACGGAGATACGCTGACCCTGCGCGCCAATGCGCGGGGCGATGGATACACGATCGGGTTCGGCGATTGCGTGGGTAAAGTATTGCCCGCGAACGACATTCCCGACTGGGCGAAGGAGTAACACGCATGGCCAAGGCATTCGCGTCGCAAGGCGACATGGAAGAAAAGAAGATCAGCTTCACGCAAGTGGGCGAGGGGCTTTATGCCTTCACCGCCGAGGGCGACCCGAACACCGGCGTCATCATCGGGGACGACAGCGTCATGATCGTCGAGGCGCAGGCGACGCCGCGTCTGGCGCGCAAGGTGATCGAATGTGTGCGCTCGGTGACCGACAAGCCGATCAGCCATCTGGTGCTGACGCATTATCACGCGGTGCGCGTGCTGGGGGCGTCGGCCTATGGGGCGCGTGAGATCATCATGACCGACACCACCCGGGCGCAGGTCGTCGAGCGCGGGCAGGAGGATTGGGACAGCGAATTCGGCCGCTTCCCACGTCTTTTCCAGGGCCACGAAGAGATCCCCGGCCTGACCTGGCCGACCACCACCTTCAAAGACAAGATGACCGTCTATTTGGGCAGCCGGAAGGTCGAGATCATGCATCTGGGCCGCGCCCACACCGCAGGCGACGCGGTAATCTATGTGCCGGATCAGAACGTCATGTTTACCGGCGACATCGTCGAATATCACTCCGCCTGCTACTGCGGTGACGGGCATCTGGCCGACTGGCCCTCGACGCTCGACGCGATCCGCGCTTATGACCTCGACGCCATCGCGCCGGGGCGGGGCGATGCGCTCGTGGGGCGCGAGATGGTGAATGCCGCACTCGACAACACCGCCGATTTCGTGACCTCGACCTTCAAACCCGCGCTGAAAGTCGCGGCGCGCGGTGGCACGCTCAAGGAAACGTGGGATGCGATCCGGGCCGAATGCGACCCGAAATTCGCGGACTACGCGATCTATGAGCATTGCCTGCCGTTCAACGTGGGCCGCGCCTATGACGAAGCGCGCGGCATCGACACGCCCCGCATCTGGACCGCCGAGCGCGATCAGCAGATGTGGAACGATCTTCAGGGCGACTGATGGCCTTTGTGAACCCATGGATCGGCTTCGCGCTGAACAATGCCTACGCGAACCGGGTGCTCTTCGGGGCACTCGGCGAACTTGATAGCGACGCATTCACCGCGCCGCGTCCGGGGTTTTTCGGCAGTCTCGCGGCGACCATGAACCACATCTACGAGGTGGATCTTTACTACCTCGACGCGCTGGAAGAGGGCGGGCTGGGCTTGACCGTCTATGACCGCGATCCGGTGGAGGAGGTGGCGGCGCTCGGCCAGCTTCAGGCCGAGGCCGACATGCGGTTCGCGAGCTTCTGTTCCAAACTGGACGAAGCGGCGCTTACGCGGGAGGTGACGACTCACCGGCCCGAAGGCGCGCGGTTGGAGGCGGTGGGGGCGATCCTGCCGCATCTCGTTCAGCATCAGGTGCATCACCGGGGGCAGGCGCATGTGCAACTGTCCCATGCGGGCATCGAACCGCCGCAACTGGACGAGTTCTTCCTGGATTACGACCGTGCCGAACTGGCGCAGGCCTATCACGGGTGACGGCCGGGCCGTCAATATCGTTGCAAGTGCAATGAATTGAGATTATGGTCCGCGAGACCACGGAGGAGGTGACCATGAACGCGATTTTCGAAACGCCGCTCTACCCTTACACGCGACACGCGGATCAGGACGCCGAAACGCCCGTCCGTCGCAAGGTGGTGATCGTGGGGGCCGGGCCCGTTGGGCTCGCCATGGCGCTCGATCTGGCCCAGCAGGGGATCGAAGCGGTCATCCTCGACGACAACGACAAGGTGTCCTTCGGCTCCCGCGCGATCTGTTTCGCCAAGCGGCCGCTGGAAATCCTCGACCGTCTCGGCGCGGGCAAGCCGATGGTCGACAAGGGCGTGGTCTGGAATTTGGGCAAGGTCTTTTTCGACGAACGCAAGGTCTATGACTTCAACCTCCTGCCGGAGGAGGGGCACCAGTTCCCGGCTTTCATCAACCTTCAGCAATATTACTTCGAGCAATTCCTCGTGGATCGCCTGCGCGAGATCGAGGCCGAGGGCGCGCCGGTCGAATTGCGTGGCGGAAGCCGGGTGTCGTCGGTCGAGGACAAGGGCGACCATGTGTCCCTGACCGTCGAGACGCCCGAGGGGCCATACCCGCTCGAGGCCGACTGGCTCATCGCCTGCGACGGGGCGGGGTCGCCCGTCCGTTCGATGATGGGGCTGGATTTCGTGGGCCGGGTGTTCGAGGACAACTTCCTGATCGCCGACGTGGTGATGGAGGCCGACTTTCCGACCGAACGCTGGTTCTGGTTCGATCCGCCCTTCAACCGGGGGCAGTCCGCGCTACTGCACAAGCAGCCCGACGGGGTGTGGCGGATCGACCTGCAACTGGGCTGGGACATCGACAAGGAAGAAGAGAAAAAGCCCGAGAACGTGATCCCGCGGCTCAAGGCGATGCTGGGCGACGATGTGGATTTCGAGCTGGAGTGGGTGTCGATCTACACGTTCCAGTGCCGCCGGATGGAAGAGTTCCGTCATGGCCGCGTGCTTTTCGCAGGTGACAGCGCGCATCAGGTGTCGCCGTTCGGGGCGCGGGGCGCGAATTCCGGGCTTCAGGATGTCGACAACCTTGGCTGGAAACTCAAGCTGGTGATCGACGGGACCGCGCCCGAAAGCTTCCTCGACACCTATGATGTCGAACGGGTGCAGGGCGCGGACGAGAATATCCTGAATTCCTCGCGCTCCACCGATTTCATCACGCCCAAGTCCGAAACCAGCCGCATCTTCCGCGATGCCGTGCTGGACCTGTCCGAACATTACGAATTCGCGCGGCCCTTGGTGAATTCCGGGCGCCTGTCGGTGCCTTGCGTGCACGATGGATCGCCCTTGAACGGCGTCGATGCCTTGCCGGGCGGCCCGGCCCGCACGCGTCCGGGCGCGCCTTGCCCCGATGCGCCGGTCGGAAACGGCTATCTGCTCGCCAAACTCGGCGGTCGGTTCACGGTTCTGACATACGAGGCCGACGCGCCGGACACCTTTACGGCAGGTCCGATCACGGCGCATCGCGTCGCGCTGACCGCCGAAGACGACACCACCGGCGCGATCCGCGAACGTTTCGTGGGGACGGGCGGTTCAGCCGTCTACCTGATCCGGCCCGACCAGCATGTCGTGGCCCGGTGGGACGCCTTCGATCCGTCAGCGGTGGCCGATGCGTTGAAACGCGCCAGCGGACAGGAGGTGTGACGATGGCCGATCTGACTCTGACCCCGAACATCCCCGGTGGCGATGACTTCTACGCCGATCTCCTCGCCGCGCATGAGAGGCTGTCGAAAGAGGAAAGCGATGCCTTCAACGCCCGCCTGATCCTCATCCTCGCCAACCACATCGGCGACCGCGAGGCGCTGTCGCAGGCTTTGGACGCGGCGAAGGCCACGGACTGATCAGCCGGTCTGCATTCGGATATAGACGGCCAGAGCGACGACGAGAACCAGCGAGCTATATCCCAGCGCGACCAGAACGCCATCGCGCGCGAAGAGGCCGAAGGCGAACAGCCCGATCGGCACGCCCATCAGTGGCGTCGCGATGGGAATCGCACCGATCACGAGCAGCGACAGGCCCGACACCATCAGGATCAGCGAGATCAGGACCATCGAGGCGCGGCCGCGCGACAACAGCTCCCACCGGATACGCAGCCGGTGGCGCAGCCATTCCGCGCCGGGCCTGATCCGCTCGACCAGACCGCGCACCCGGTCGGCGGGCAGTTCGCGTTTCCCGATGAAGTCGGGCAGGAATACCCCCTCGCGCTTGGTAATCATCTGAAGGCCGACGATGGCGACCAGCAGGCCGAGCGCGCCGCCGATGCCGGGGATAAGGCCGGTGGGCAGGACCATGAACACGGCCGCGACCAGCAGCAGGGGCGCGTGACCCTGCGCGCCGATGGTGCGCGCGATGAGGTCAAGCGAGATGCGCTCGCGCCCCTCGGTCAGTGCGATCAAGCGGTCGACCAGCACGGGCATCGCGTCCGGCCCTTCAAGCCTGCGCCGCTTGCGCCGCCGATGGCGGCTCGGGCGTTTGGCCTGACCGGAATCCAGATGGGGCTGCGTCCGGGTTGCGGACACGGTCATCCGACGGACGGGCCGCCCAAGCGGGTCCGGGGTCGTTATGGGATCGGTCCCCGGGTCCGAGGCGGCCGGGATCGTCGGGCGAAACATCTGGGTCAGTCCTTGGTCGCTATGGGGCAGAAACGACGATGGGGCCGGTTTCGTTCCGTCCGGGCCGACGCGCCGAGGTTTGCCGGGAACGGTTTCGCCTGATAAGGGACGCGCTCAGACTTGGATGACGACCATGACCACCCCTTTACCCGAACTCTCCCGCGCCGCGCGCCTCTCTGTCGCTCCGATGATGGACTGGACCGACAGCCATTGCCGCGTGTTCCATCGGATGATGAGCCGCGAGACGCTGCTTTATACCGAGATGGTGACGGCGCCCGCGCTGGTGAGGGGCGGGGTCACGCATCTGCTGGATTTCGACCCGTCGGAGCATCCCGTCGCGCTGCAACTGGGTGGTTCGGACCCGGAGGAACTGGCCGAGGCGACCCGCATGGCGGTGGATCGCGGGTATGACGAGGTGAACCTGAACGTCGGCTGCCCGTCGGACCGGGTTCAGTCGGGCACCTTCGGCGCGGTGCTGTTGAAAGACCCGGACCTCGTCGCGCGCTGTACGGCGGCGATGATCCGCGCGGCAGGCCCGGTCGAGGTCACGGTGAAATGCCGGATCGGCGTCGACGATCAGGACGCGGAAGCGGTGTTGCCGGATTTCCTCGACCGCGTCTCGGACGCCGGTGTGCGCCGGTTCACGATCCACGCCCGAAAGGCGTGGCTGCAAGGTCTGAGCCCCAAGGAAAACCGCGATATTCCGCCGCTCGACTACCCGCTGGTCCACCGGATGAAGGCCGAGTGGCCCGACCTTCACCTGTCGATCAACGGCGGCATCACCTCGCTGACCCAAGCCGAGGAACATCTGGCAGCGGGGATGGACGGCGTGATGATCGGGCGGGCGGCCTATCAGCAGCCGGCCGATATCCTCCTGACGGCCGACAGCCGCATTTTCGGCGCCGCCGACCCGATGCGCGATCCGGGTGAGGTCGCCTTGGCCATGATCCCGCATATCGAGCGGCACCTGTCGAACGGCGGCAAGCTTTCGCAGGTCACGCGCCATATGCTCGGCCTGTTCGCAGGCCGCCCGGGCGCGCGCCACTGGCGGCGTGTTCTGTCCGAAAACGCCCACAGGCCCGACGCCGATGCGCGACTGATCGAGGATGCGATGGCGGAACTGGCCTGACGGTCATTCTGGGCCCATCAGTTTCTCACCCCTCCCGACACGCTCGCCTTGCCGCACCGCGGCGGCCACGATAAGCTCTGAGAGAACTGGGGTTTTCATCATTTTTTCCGACAGGCGTTGATGCCGATGTCTTTTGCTGCCTTCACGGATCTGGAATCGCTGCCGTCCACCGGCTTTTCCGTGGACGACGTGCTGACGGTCGGCACCTATGATTATGTCGTCGCCGATACCGCCGCCGCCGATTTCCACGTCGAACTTTCCAACGGATTGAAGCTCTACACCAGCCCCTCGGCGGGGGGTGTCGTGACCTCGCGCCAGTTGAACTGGCAGGCCGACGAAGACATCACGACGCGGTTCCAGCAGATCATCGACAGCGGCCTTTTGTCCGGTGGTGTCGAATTCCGGCTGGAGGACTCGGTCGTCTTCAAGTGGCACAGTCTCCAGTTTCCCGACGACTTCACCCTGTCTGCGGTGAACGGCGCCCGGTTGATCGTGGACGACTCGCTCGATTTCCTGATCGGTGACGACAACGATCTGTATCCGTTCACCTTCCATCTGGGCGCGCGAAACACGCTCAAGGATCTAGACGTGATCTGGATCGACACCGAACCCGAAGGCGTCATCTCCAACATCCACGGGTTCAGAGGCGCGTATAGCGACGACAGCCGGATCGTCGGGTCGCGGTTCGAAGGCAACATCGAAATGTTCGTCGCCTTTCACCAGACGACCAACATCACCATCGAAGACTCCGTGTTCGACGGGGCCTATTGGCAGGTGCGTCTGGGCGGCGTCGACGGGGCCAATATCAAATCCAGCGTATTCCAGAACGCGCTCGGCGACGGGATCAAGACCGCCTTGGGCGACGCGACCGGCACCCGCAACGTGACCGTGGAGGCGTCGCTTTTCATCGACAACGCGCGCGACGGGATCGATACGACGGGCGGGTTTCGCGACAGTGTCGTGCGCGACAGCTTCTTCGTAAGCAACGGCGTGTCCGCGATGGACTTCAAGACGCCCTACAAGGCGAACAGGCCGCTTCTCGACGAGCAGATGAACACCAACATCCTGATCGAGAACACGGAGTTTTACGACCACGGAAACAACATCGTTCTGACGACCACGGATTACGATGGCACGATCACGCCCGAGAACGTGGACTGGCGGACGATCCACAACATCACCGTGCGCGATTCCGTGTTCGCAGGCGACAGGGGCAAGATCTTCTTCGTCAAGGACAGCCATGGTGTTTACGGCGAGAACCTGACGCTGCTCGGTCGCTTCCATCATTTCCGCACGGAATCCTTCGGCTGGCTCGAACCTTACGACCTGAACCTCGAAGAAAGCGATCTGTCTCAGGGCGGGGTCTGGACCCCGGTGACCGATTTCCGCGCGCTCGACCTCGACAACCCGGTCACGACCTACGAAACCCTCTTCGACACCGGCGGCTCGCTACGCCTCAGCTTCGAGAACGCCCGGATCGTGGCCAGCCGGGCCGAAGACGCATCGGGCGACATACGGACCGAAACCTACGATGCCTTCGGCGAATGCGACTCCTTCACGTTCTACGACGGCAGCGACACGCAGGTCTGGACTTCGCAATCCGTGGATTTCGATACCTCGGGCAATCGGGAGCGCGTGGAGCGGCTGTTCGACGATGGGCGCCATGTCGTGAACAATTTCGACGACGGCACGATGTCGGACCGGACGGTCTCGAAGCCGACGGGGCAGGTCATCTCGACGATTTACGGGCCGGACGGAGCGCCCGTTTCGGGTGAGATCACGTGGGCCGACGGCACGCGCGAGGTGATCGAATACACCGACGGCATCGTCACGGGACGGGTCCGGACCGAGGCGGACGGGGACATCACCACCTCGGTCTTCGACGCGACCGGAACCCGGCAGAGCATCGTCCGGGAGGACATCAGCGACAGTGAAGGCTGGAGCGTTTTCAGACACGTGTTCGGGCCGGATGGGTCACGCTCGCAGCTTTCCGTGGACTACGACGACGGCAGCACCAGCGTGCTGAACTACGTGAACGGTGTGAAATCCGAACGCATCTTCACCGAGGCCGATGGCGACGTGATGACGCTTACGTTCCGAGAAGACGGAACCCGTGAGCGGATCGTGTTCGAGGACGTCAGCGACAGCCAGGACTGGGATACGCTGACGCGCACCTTCGACGCGACGGGCACGCTCATCGGCACCGATTTCGTCTGGGATTGACCGCCCCTTAGCTTCTGAGGCCGGTTTCCTCCAACAGCCCCATGCGCTTGGCTTCGTAGTAATATCCCCGGGCATACCAGCCCATCGCGCCGTCGATGTCGCCACCGGAGACGAGATAAGCGCCGCGCAGGTACTTGCCCGCGTATTTCAGGTTCACATCGGCTTTCAGAAGATCCGAGGCCGGGCCGCGATGCCCCATGGTGCGCGCCGTCTGCGGGTGGATCTGGAGCAGGCCATAGTAAGGGCCATTGCGGGCCGCCGGGTTATGCGTGCTCTCACGGATCGCCTGCCGGTGGATCAGTTCGCGGGGGATTTCGTAATGGTCGGCCCATTTGTTGATGAGCGCGCGCAGTTCCGGCGTCTCGTTCGGGTAGAGCGGCGGGTTGAAGCCCTTTCGGTTGCCGCGCGACATCGTGCCGGCGGTAATCCCGACCTGCGCACAACCCGCCAAGGCCATGAGGCCAAGACCAAGGGCCGCGCGGCGCGTGAAACTGTGCATGGTGGTCTCCGAATGTCCCGTCCGGAACAATGCGACGATTCCCCAAGCGGTGAAAGCGACCCCGCGAAAATGCCGCGATGACAGCGGTTTGGCGCCTACCTGACCGACACGGGCAGGCGGGTGAAACCCCGGAAGCGCGCCAGCGGCAGCCGTTCCCGTTCCCCGGCCTGCGCGAGGCGGGGGAAGCGTGACACCAGCTTGCCGATGGCGATGCGCCCCTCGATCCGGGCAAGCGTCGCGCCGAGGCAGACGTGGATGCCGGTGATGAAGGCGATCTGGCGATTGGGTTTGCGGCCAAGATCCGCGCGGTCGGGGTCGTCGAACTGCGCGGGGTCGCGGTTCGCCGCCGCGATGGAGGTGTGGACATAGGTGCCCTTGGGCAGCACGCGATCCGTCAGTTCGATGTCGTCGCCCGCCAGCCGGTTCCCGATCTGAAGCGGGCTTTCCACGCGCAGGAATTCCTCGACCGCCGTGGTGATGAGGTCGGGGTCGTCGATCAGGCGGCGATGCTCGCCGGGGTTGTCCAGAAGGGTGCCGACCGCGTTCCCGACAAGCGAGGTGGTCGTCTCATGCCCGGCGTTCAGAAGGAAGATGCAGTTCTGGATCAGCTCATCCTGGCTCAGGCGCACGCCGTCGTGCTCGCCGAAGATAAGCGCCTCCAGCACCTCGCCCTGCGCGGCGCCGTCGGGGTTGGCGCGGCGGCGGTCGATCAGGTCGTTCAAGACCGCCGAAAACTCGGTTACGGCGGCATTACCTGCATCCAGCCTCTCCTGCGGGACCACAGGGTCGAGCGCGCCGAGGATCGCGAGCGAGTAGCCGCGCAACTGAGGCCGGATATCCTCGGGCACCCCCAGCATGAACGAGATGATCTCGGTCGGCAGAACCTTGGCGAAATCGTCGATCATGTCGAAGCTGCCCATATCCTCGACCCGGTCCAGCAGCCGGTCCACGATCCGGTCGATCAGGGGGTCGAACTCGGCCAGCTTGCGGGGGGTGAAGGCACCGGCGAGCAGCTTGCGCACCACGGTATGCTTGGGCGGATCGTTGAAGACGAGCGAGGTGGTGTGGTGGGTGTGAAGCGGGCATTTCCCGAACTTCTTGCCGAATTCCACGGTCTTGTCCGACAGCATGTCGCGGCTTTGATAGACCTTCTGAACATCGGCATAACGCGTCAGAAAGACCGACCCGTCAGCGTTTTCATGCACCGGGCTTTCGCGGCGCAGACGGGCGAGCGTAGGGTAGGGGTCGTCGATGAAATCGCGGCCGATTTCGTTGATGTCGAACCGCAGGTCTGCGCCGTCCATGCCCGTCTCCTCCTCTGGTCCGGCGACCCTACGCGCGGGGCCACGGCCGGGCAAGGCGACTTAGCGGGCGAGCGAACGAACGATCACGGCGGACAATTCGCGCAACGCCGCGCTCGACGCGGCGGCAATAGTGCCGGGCTTGGTGTCGGCCAGCGGGACCGAGACGGCGAAGGGTTCGATCCGTTCGCGCACCACGTAGCCATAGGACGAAATCGCGAACTGGCCGCGCAGATCGAAGCTCCCGCTGGCGCTCGCTACCATTTCGGACACGCGAACATGCACGGCGGCCTGCGGCGGACTTTCCAGCGGCCAAGGCTCGGCGGCGGTCGTCGCGGTCGAGGTGCGCCCGATCTGGTCCACCAGAAGTTGCGTGATCGCGCGGCCGGGATCATCGGCCCAGAGCGCGTTTTTCACCGGCGACAGCGCCCCGTTGCCATCCTCGACCATGATCTCGGCATCCTCGGCATAGGTGGGGAGCGACACGTCCATCACCTCGAGCGTCCCGGCCTTCACGCGGGTCTTGGCGGCCTCGTCCACAGGGGCCCGGTCCAGCAGATAGCGCGGGCCATTGCTGCCACAGGCCGCCAGAAGCACGAGAACGAAGGGGAGAAGCCGATACATATACCTACCGTCCGAAGAGGATTGAGTTGGGATTGCGCTCGAGCGCACGGGCGAGTTTCGACAACGCCTCGGCGGCATTCTGGATCTCGCGCAGCGAATTGAGCGTTTCGCGGTTGAAGTTGGAGTTGGTGCCGTAGCTTGCCACGACCGACCGGGTTTCGTTCACGAGAAGGTCGATCCGGTTCGCGATCTCGGGCAGCGATCCGGCGGCTTCCTCGACCGCTTCGGCAGCGTCGCCCGCCGAGGCGAGCGTGGCGTTGATGTTCTCGACCGCGCCACCTTCGCGCAGGTCCGCCAGCGCCCCGCGTGCCTCGTCCAGCGCCGCCGTCAGGCTGGCGGGCAGGTCGCGGGTCGCATCGCTGTCGATCAGCCGGTCCGCGCTTTCCACGAGTTCACGCGCCGAGGTCAGGAATTCGTTCAGTTCCAATTCGTTGGCCTTGTCGGTCAGCGCCTGCAACCGCTTGATAAGCTCGGTCACCTCGTCTGCCGCGCCGCTCACGTCGCCCGCGAAGGCCGTGACCGAATTGGCGGCATCATCGACCGATTTGAAGGCCGACAGAACCTGATCGACCGCGCCGGCCTGTTCCATCGTCGAGATGATGGTGCGCAGATCGCTGACGGCCGCGTTGATCTCGCCCGGCAGCGCCTGAATGTCCTCGCTCCCCACCAGCCCGCGCGCGTCGTCCAGCAGCGACACGAGCGCATCGGGCGCTTCGCGCAGACCCTCGTCCGCCGCGAAGGTTTCGATGGCCGCCATGGTGGCGATGGCCTGATCCAGAACCTCTTCGACCGGAAGGTTGTCGATCCGGGCCAGAAGGCCCTCGGCCGTTGCGCCAAGGTTCGGCAGTTCCGACTGGACCGACGGGATCTGCGGCGGCAGGTCGGGCAGGAGGACGAGCGCGGCCGGCTCGGCCTCGGGCACACGCACCAGTTCGACCACGAGCGCCTGACTGAACAGGCTCTGGAACCCCAGCCGCGCGCGCAGACCTTCGCGCACCGCTTCGGATAGGAAGTCGATCACCGTCGTCTCTTCGACATCGTCGTCACCCAGACCAAGCCGGCTGGGGTCGATCGACAGGGTGGCCCGCAGCCGCACCTCGCGCCCGTTGTCGCCTTCGCGCACGATGGCGTTGATGGCCGAAACCGAGCCGATCCGCACGCCGCGCAGGTTTACGGGCGATCCGGCGGACAGGCCACTGACCGAATCTTTGAATTCGACAACCAGTTCGACCGCGTTTTCGAACGGGTTCGAGAAGGCGCTCGACCGCGCGGCATCTTCGCTTTCGTAAAGTTCGAACACCTGACCCTCGGTCACCGGCACACCGCCGGAAAAAACCGTGTCGAACGACAGGCCGCCGCGCACGAGGTTGGCGAGAGAGCCCACCGACAGGTCCAGACCGCCGGTGCCCAGGCTGAGCGAAAAGCCGGAGGTCAGCCAGAACCGCGTCGCCGAGTTCAGAAGCTCGTTGTAGGGTTCTTCGATGAAGGCGTCGAACACCACGCCGTCGCGGGTGAACAGAAGCTCGGGCTGCTCGATCCGCCCGACCTCGATCCCCTTGTGAAAGATCGGCGCGCCTGCGGTCAGTTGGGCCGCGTCGTCGGTGCGCAGAGTGATCGTGGTGCCCGCCGTGCCGGGGGCGACGAGCGGGGCCTGCTTCAGCCCCACGAACCGTTCCGCCTGCGCGCCCGGAGACGGCTCGAACGCCGCCTCGATATAGACGCCGGACAACACGGTGGTGAGGCCGGTCACGCCGGAGGTCGAGACCTCGGGCCGCACGACCCAGAACCGCGCATTCTCGGGCAGCGAATCGGCGATGGTGCGGTCCACCCTCACCGTGACCACGATAGACGAGAGATCGGCCACGAATCCGACGCGTTCGACCGACCCGATGACCACGTCGCGGTAACGCACGGTGGTTTCGTCGGCGACGACGCCGCTTGCGTTTTCGAACACGATTTCAATGGGCCGCCCGCGATCCGCCCATGTTTTCCACGCCACGCCAAGCGTCACCGCAAGGGCGGCAAGCGGCACGAGCCAGACCCACGACAGGTTCCGCCACGCCGAACGGGTCCGGGTCTCAATCTCGAGGTCGGAGGGTCCGCGATCACTCATATTGGGGTTGTTGCTCACTCATCATCTATATTTGGTGTCCCAAATCAGCCTTGGGTCGAAACTCAACGCTGAAATCATGGTAAATGCAACCGACAAGGCGAAACTGATCGCCGCAATGCCGGGGCGGATGGTCGCTGCGAAATCGAGCGTCACCAGTGACGCCAGAATGGCCACGACGAAGACGTCGATCATCGACCACCGGCCGATGAACTCGACGATCACGAAGGTGATATGGCGCGCGTGCGGCCCCATTCGGACCTTCCGCGACACCGCCAGCGCGAGATAGGCGATGGCGGCGAATTTGCCGATCGGGATCACGATCGAAGCGATGAACACGACCAGCGCGACGCCGTAATCGCCGTGCCGGGCCAAGTCGAGGGCGCCGCCGACGATGGTGTTGTCCGTGGTCTGGCCTAGCGTCGTCGTCCGCAGCATCGGATAGACGTTGGCGGGCACATAGACCACCAGCCCCGCGACGAGCCACGCCCAGACCTTTTGCAGGCTCTTGCCGTCGGGCGCATGCAGGGTCGCCCCGCACCGCGCGCACCTGTCGGTCCCGGTCCGGTGGACCTTGCCGCAGCTTGTGCAGCCGATCAGCCCCGCCTCGTGCGCGGTCAGGACGGGCGTCTGGCTTCGAGCGTTTTCCACACCGTGACCCTGCTCATGAAATTGTCCTTGAAGACGGTGACGATCACCAACGCGACGAAGGCCCAGAACGCCGGGCCGATGGTGATATGCGCAAGTCCCGCCACCTTGACCAGCGCCACCGCGACGCCGACCATGAATATCTCGATCATCGCCCACGGCCTGAGCGCCTCGACCAGCCGAAAGACCGGGATCGCGTGTTTCAGGGGCGCCCAGCCGAAGGCCATCGGCGCCAGCACGTAAACCAGCGACACGAAGCGCACGAGCGGCAGAAACACGATCAGCGCGCCCATCAGCAACGTGAGTGGTGCGGTCAGCCCGCCCGAAAAGGCGGCGATTGTGTCGAGCAGCGTCGTATGGCGCATCATCCCGGCGGCCTGGAGTTCCAGAAACGGGAAGAACAGCGCCGCGAACAGCAGGATAAGCGCCGCAAACGACAGCATGATGATCCGCGTCATGGCAAGCGGGCGCGGCGCTTCGATCACCGTATGGCACCGGGGGCAGGCCGCAATCTCGTTCGCCGCCACGTTCCGGTCGTTCAACAGCATGTCGCAGGACGGACAGGCCAGAAGGCCCTCCAGATCCTCGAACTGAGACTCAGGGTGTGACACGGCAGACATGCGGTTACCCTGACGGGTTTTGCCGGGGATGAAAAGTTACCCTTGGGGCGAGGTCGCAATTGTGAACGCCGGGGGGCGGATGGTGGACTGGCGATGGGATGGGGACGGAGCGCGGCGCCATATGCCTCGGCGCGGCAAGGCAGGTCGCCAATAGTCTGAGATATCAGGGATTTTTGGCTCCGGCGGTAGGGATCGAACCTACGACCAATTGATTAACAGTCAACTGCTCTACCGCTGAGCTACGCCGGAACACGGGGGCGCATATAGCAACGGTGTTTTGGCCCGTCCAGAGGAAATCGTCACAAAATTTTCGTCTTACGTCAGCGTGAACATCGCGCCGGGGGACAGGGTCGGGGTGGCCGTGACCTTTTGGCGTGTCCAGAGGTCGATGAGGTGGGCGAAGACGTTGCGCTCGGCGGCGGGGAGGAGCGCGGGGGGCGTGTCGGTGTAGATCGCGCGGGTGAGCGCCTCGGGTGTGGCGGGTGCGGTGGCGAGCTGGGCCAGAATGCTCGCTTCGCGGCCCTTGCGGTGCTCGATGAGCCAGCGCAGGCGCGCTTTCGGGTCATCGATGGCCGGGCCGTGCGCCGGGTAGTGGATGCGCGCGTCGCGGGCCAAAAGGCGTTCGCAGGACGCCATGAACGCCGTCAGGTCGCCATCCGGCGGCGAGACCAGAGACGAAGCCCAGGCCATGACGTGATCGCCGACGAGGATGATGTCGCCCACGGCGAAACTCAGGTGGTTCGAGAAATGGCCGGGGGTCCAGATCGCCTCGACCGTCAGACCGCCGCCGATGTCGAGCCTGTCGCCATCCGCCATCTCTTCGTCGGGCACGAAATCCGCGTCCACGCCTTCACCGCCCGATGTCATCCCCTGCGCCACGAGGTCGGCCATGACCTGCGACCGTCCGGCGAGCGAAGTGCCGAACGCGATCACCGGCGCCCCTGTCGCCCGCGACAGACCGCGCGCGAGTGGCGAGTGATCGACGTGGCTGTGGGTAACGAGGATTCGGGCCACGCGTTCGCCGGGCGCGAGACCGCCGAGAATCGCCTCCAGATGCGCCGCATGGTCGGGACCGGGGTCGACCACCGTGACATCGCCTTCCCCGAGGACGAAGGTGTTGGTGCCCCAATAGGTCATGGGCGACGGGTTCGGGGCGATGATCCGGCGCAGGCCGGGTTCCATCGCTTCCATCACCCCGTGGGCGGGCATGTCGGCGGGCATTTCCATGCCGGGCACGAAACCCCGCAACCCGGCGTTTGGCAAGGCCCCGATGCCCGAACCCGGTCGGCAATGGCCGGGCAGGGCAGGGTGGAGGTCAGAACAGGGCGGTCGGGCCCTAGTGCGGCGTAACTTAGGTGTTGACCTAACCGTGACTCCGACTTTAGTTAGCCACATGCCTAACCAAACCCGCTCCATCGAATCGTCCTTCGCCGCGCTGTCCGATCCCACGCGTCTGGCCGTGATCGCGCGGCTCTGTGCGGGGCCGGCGACGGTTTCCGACCTCGCGCGGCCCTTTGACATGGCGCTGCCGTCCTTCACCCAGCACCTCGGCGTGCTGGAAAAGGCGGGTCTGATTACCTCGCGGCGTAAGGGTCGGGCGCGCCACGTCTCGCTCAACTCCGAGGCGCTCAGGGCGGCGGAGGATTGGCTGGCACACGCAAGGCGGGAGTGGGAGGCGCGGTTCGACCGGTTCGAAGCGCATCTGGCCCGCACACAACAGGAGAATGAGGATGACTGAAGGTTTCGTTTCCGCGTGGCCCGCGGCCCAGCTCGACAAAGAGGTCATCGTGACCCGCGTGGTGGCCGCCGGCCTCGACCGTGCGTTTGCGGCCTGGGCCGATCCCGCGCAGATCGTGCAGTGGTTCGGGCCGGAGGGCTTCACGCTCGACACCCATGAGATCGACATTCGTCCCGGCGGGCGCTGGCGCTTCGACATGATCGCGCCGGACGGCACGGCGTTTTCCAACCGGATCACCTTTCTTCGGATCGAGCCGTCGCGCCTGATCGAGGCCGATCACGGCACCGATGCCGACGACGATCCCGACCGGTTCCGTCTGCTCGTCACCTTCGACGCACAGGACAACGGCAAGACCGTCGTGACCCTGCGCCAGATGCATCCCACGCCCGAACGGCGCGGCATCGTCATCGGATTCGGGGCGGTCGAGTTCGGCGGCCAGACGCTCGACAAACTCGCGCGGCACGTCGAACGCTGAAGGGTGGAGGTGTCTGGTAGGCCCGGCAGGACTTGAACCCGCAACCAAAGCGTTATGAGCGCTCTGCTCTAACCAATTGAGCTACAGGCCCACCGTGGCAATTTGAGTAGTCGGGGCGGCGCGGGGCGTCAAGCGCCGTTGCCTTTCCCGCGCCGCTGCGCTAGGCGCGAGGCAACCAGACGGGGGCTGCCATGACGGACGGGAAGAACGGGATCACCTATGCGGATGCGGGCGTCGATATCGACGCGGGCAACGCGCTTGTCGAGCGGATCAAACCGGCGGCGAAACGGACGAACCGCCCCGGCGTGATGGCCGGGCTGGGCGGTTTCGGGGCGCTCTTCGACCTCAAGGGGGCGGGCTACACCGACCCGATCCTCGTCGCGGCCACCGATGGCGTGGGCACAAAGCTGCGCATCGCGATCGACACCGGCAACGTGGACACGATCGGGATCGACCTTGTCGCCATGTGCGTGAACGATCTGGTCTGCCAAGGTGCCGAGCCTTTGTTTTTCCTCGACTATTTCGCGACCGGCAAGCTGGCGGTGGATGACGCGGCACGCATCGTCGAAGGCATCGCCGAGGGCTGTCTTCAGTCCGGCTGCGCGCTGATCGGCGGGGAAACGGCGGAAATGCCGGGCATGTATGCCGATGGCGACTTCGACCTCGCAGGCTTCGCGGTCGGCGCGATGGAGCGTGGCACGGACCTGCCCAAAGGCGTGTCCGAGGGCGACGTGCTGCTGGGAGTCACCTCGTCGGGCGTGCATTCCAACGGCTACAGCCTCGTGCGCAAGCTGGTCGAGGTGTCGGGCCTTGGTTGGGATGCCGACTGTCCTTGGGGCGACGGCACGCTGGGCGAGGCGCTGCTGGCCCCCACCAAGCTTTACGTCAAACCGGCGCTCGCCGCGATCGGGGCGGGCGGCGTGCACGCGCTGGCGCATATCACGGGCGGCGGTCTGACCGAGAACCTGCCCCGGGTGCTGCCTGCGGGCGGACAGGCGATGGTCGACCTCGACGCATGGGATCTGCCGCCGGTGTTCAAATGGCTCGCCGAGACCGGCGGGATGAGCCAGTCCGAGATCCTCAAGACCTTCAACTGCGGGATCGGCATGATCCTCGTCGTCGATGCAGCCAGCGCGCGCGCGGTGACCGAGGCGCTCGAGGCGACCGGGGAAGAGGTGGTTCAGATCGGCCGCATGGGGCTGGGCGAGGGCGTTCAGTTCTTGGGGTCCATCGTGTGAAGCGTGTCGCCATCCTGATTTCCGGCTCCGGCTCGAACATGGTGGCGCTGGCGGACAGCATGACGGGCGACCATCCGGCGCGCCCGGTGCTGGTCCTGTCGAACGTCGCCACAGCAGGCGGGATCGCCAAGGCGCAGGCGATGGGGATCGCGACCGCGGTCGTCGAGCACAAGCCGTTCGGTCGGGATCGCGAGGCTTTCGAGGCCGCCCTGATCGAAACGCTGGACGCGGCCCGGCCGGATATCATCTGTCTCGCCGGGTTCATGCGCATCCTGACGCCGACCTTCATCAACCACTACGCCGGACGGATGCTGAACATCCACCCGTCGCTCCTGCCCAAATACAAGGGCCTCGATACCCATGCCCGCGCGATCGAGGCGGGGGACGACGAAGCGGGCTGCTCGGTCCACGAAGTGACGGCGGAACTCGACGGCGGGCCGATCCTCGGTCAGGCCCGGGTGCCGATCCTGCCGGGGGATACGCCCGACGATCTGGCCGCCCGCGTGCTGCCGATGGAGCATCGGCTCTACCCGGCCGTGCTCGCCCGCTTCGCCACGGGCGACCGGACCCCGGTGGTTTTGCCCTGACCCCTTCCTATCGGGAAAATTTCCCGATAGACGGGAGGGCGACGCGCCAAACAGACAAGCAGAATGAAAACGATTACAACGACCGAAGCGCTTGCCGATTACTGCCGCCGCGCTGCAACCTTTCCCTACGTCACCGTCGATACCGAATTTTTGCGGGAACGGACCTATTACTCGAAACTCTGCCTCGTTCAGCTCGCCGTGATGGGCGACGACGACGAGGTTGACGCGGTGCTGGTCGACCCCTTGGCCGATGGTCTGTCGCTCGAACCGCTCTACGAACTTTTCCGCGACGAAGGCGTGGTCAAGGTGTTCCACGCCGCGCGTCAGGACCTCGAGATCTTCTACGTCGATGCGGGGCTGATCCCGTCGCCGCTCTTCGATACGCAGGTGGCCGCGATGGTCTGCGGCTTCGGCGATCAGGCCGGGTACGAGACGCTGGTGCGTAAGATCGCCAAGGCGCAGCTCGACAAATCCTCGCGCTTCACCGACTGGTCGCGCCGTCCGCTGACCGATGCGCAGAAGAAATACGCCATCGGCGACGTCACGCATCTGCGCGTGATCTACGAATTCCTAAAGGCCCAGCTCGAAGAGACGGGCCGTGCCAAGTGGGTGAAGGAGGAGCTTTCGGTCCTCACCGACCCCGACACCTATACCGTGGACCCGGACGAGGCCTGGAAACGGGTCAAGACCCGCACCAACTCGGCCCGGTTTCTGGCCATCGTGCGCGAGCTTGCCCGCTTTCGCGAGACCTATGCGCAAGAGCGCAACATCCCCCGCAGCCGCGTCTACAAGGACGATGCGCTGATGGAACTGGCCTCGACCAAACCAAAGGACATGGGCGAACTGGGCCGCTCCCGCCTGCTTTTGCGCGAAGCACGCAAGGGCGAGGTAGCCGAGGGTATCCTCGCGGCCGTGCAAGCCGGTCTCGACTGCCCACAAGAGGATCTGCCGAAGGTCGAAAAGGACGGGCGCGATAAACTGCAGGTGAACCCGGCGCTCGCCGATCTGCTGCGCGTGCTCCTCAAAGCGCGTTGCGAAGAAACCGGCGTCGCCCAGAAGCTCATCGCCTCCGCCGCCGACCTCGACCTGCTCGCCGCCGGAAAACGCTCGGTTCCCGCGCTCAAGGGCTGGCGGGCGGAGGTGTTCGGCAAGGACGCCCTGCGCCTGTGCGACGGCGAACTCGCGCTCGGCGTGAAGGGCCAGTCGGTTCAGGTCATCGAAACCTGATGGCTTCTCTGTTTTAGGAAACCTCGGAGGGTGAATTGCGCCTCCGGCGCAAGGGGGAGGCTGGCCTCCCCCATCGCGACGACCCGCCGCAGGCGGGACGGCGCAAATCCTGTGCGGGCGTCAGCCCGCTCCGTTATCGCGATCAGGGCCGGGCGGTGACCGAGTTGTTCGCGCCGACCACGCGGATCGACCGGGCACCGCCGAGTTTCACGTCCGACACGTAATGCGCGACGTGAATTTGCCGGGCCTGCGGGCGCGAGGTCGCGGTGGCCCAGGGCGGGGGAGCGACCATGAAATTGTAGGTCATCACGCCCTTCACCGGCACTTCGTCGTTCTCGGGGACCAGTTCGGCCTCCCAGTATCCCAGGCGCGGCGGGTTGCCGACCGCGCGGATGATGTAGCCGCCCGAGGCCCGCTCGACACTCAGTTGCGTGACCTGCGCGATGGGGCCGCGATAGTCGTAATCGACCGCATCCCAGCCGTCCTTCGGCTCGAGCGTCACCAGTTCGATATCGTCTTTGGGGCCGAACCAGTCGAGCGGGTTCAGGCTGGCGCCGGAACACCCTGTCAGAACCACCCCTAGTAGACATGCGCCGATGATGCGGAAAATCATGTGCGTCCCCCTGTGCTTGCCTTGGGTTAGCCGAATCCGCGCGCTTTGAAAACCCGGATCGTCATGTCGCGTCCAAGGGGCTGGACCTTTGTGGCATGCGCGCCTAGGTGGAGGGCAAAGGAGAGGCCGATGGCAACCGAAGCATTCGAAGACATCGTGGAAGATTTCGAGTTTCTCGACGACTGGGAAGACCGCTATGCCCATGTCATCGATCTGGGCCGCGCCATGGACCCGCTCGAAGACGCGCTGAAGGTGCCCGCGACCAAGGTCGAAGGCTGCGCGAGTCAGGTCTGGCTGATGCCCGAGATCGAAGCCGGCACGTTTCGGTTCCGGGGCGATTCCGATGCGCTGATCGTGCGCGGGATCATCGCGGTGCTGTCGGCGCTCTACAACGGTGTCGCCGTTTCCGACGTGCCCAAGATCGACGCCAAGGCCGAGCTCGGGCGGCTATCGCTGGAGGAGCATCTGTCGGCCCAACGCTCCAATGGGCTCAAGGCCATGATCCAACGGATCAACAAGCTGGCGGTCGAAGCCGCCTGACCCCCGCTCCCAAGCGGTGCGGGCTGGCGCCCGCGCAGGTTTTGCGCCGTCCCGCCTGCGGCGGGCCGGCGCGGTGGCAGGCGGCCGGGGCCGCCTCTGGAGGGCTAGCCCTCCAGACCTCCCAAAGTATTTTCGAAACAGAGAAGATCAGAGGCGCGACAGCGTGGTTGCGAGGTCGCCGTAGCCGGTGAACCGGCGCTCATAGGCGAGGCCGAGGTCTTTCGCGGCCTGTCGGGCTTTGGCGTCGAGCGCGGCGTCGTCGGTCTGGGCGAGATAGACCAGCGTTTCGTAATTGCCGAAATAGGCGTCGCGCAGTTCGGGGTGACGGTCGAGGCCCAGAGGTTTGGTCACGAAGGCGTCGAACTGGCGGGCCAGGAAATCGGTCAGGTAGAACGCCGTCACCTCGCCGCGTGCCGCGAAGGCGGCGTTGCCTTCGAAGAAGCTGTAGCAATGCGGGCCCGCGATCATCCCGATCCCTTCGCGTGCGCACAGGTCGGCCACGGCTCCGCCGGTTCCGCAGTCGGCATAGGCGACGAAGAGGTGGTCGTAGGCATTGCGATGGGCAGCGATGGCCGCTTCCAGTGCCGGGGCGATCCGGTCGGGCCGGTTGTGCAGGATCGCGGGCAGGCAGGTCAGGTCGACATGATCCATGCGGTTCAGGCGGAGGATGGCGAGAATTTCACGCGCCAGCGCGCCGCAGCCGATGATGAGCACGCGGCCCGCGCCGGTCGGGGGCAGGCCGGTTTCGGTCAGCGCCGCGTCGTCGGGGATCACCTGAATTTCACCGCCGTGCCATAGGCGAGGATTTCGCTCGCCGCCTGCGCGATGGTCGAGGTTTCGAGCCGCGCCGCGATGATCGCATCGGCACCTAGGCTGCGCGCCTCGGCGATCATCCTGTCCATCGCCTGCTCCCGCGCGCCGGCCAGAAGGGCCGCGTATTCCTTGACCTCGCCGCCGACGAGGTTGCGCAGGCCCGCCACGATGTCGGAGCCGATGTGTTTGGCGCGCACGGTGGAGCCGCGCACCATGCCGAGCGGTTCGACCTCGCGCCCCGGAAAGGTGTCGGTGGTCAGGACGATCATTTTTCGATCCTGTCGTAGTGGTCGTCGTCGGGATTGTTCAGCCGGTCCGAGATCACGCGCCAGACCACATAGCCGATCAGAGCCACGGGGATCACCGAAAGCCAGCCTGCAGGAATCTGCGCCGAGGCGGCGATCATTGTGCCGAGCCAGACGGTGACGCCTGCGGCGGCGATCACGATCACGAGGATCAGGACGAAACGGTCGAGGGGCATGGCGATCTCCTTTGACGAGAAGATGGGGGTCGGGCCGGGATCACGCAAGTTTTCGCGCGAGGATGGCGAAGCGTCCGGGCAGAAGCGGGCAGGGGCCATAGCTTGCCAGAAGGTCGCAGGAAAACCCGGCATCGGCGACGAGGCGGGTGACCGCCCTGGGGTCGAAGATCTGTTGTTCGTGGGTTTCCTGGGTCGTGCCTTGTGGCGTGGTCACGGTGATGTCGCGGATCAGTCGGGCGCCCGAGATCCGGGTCTTCGCCACGATGGTCCATCCGTTTCCGTGCCGCTCGGTTTCGCCGCCTTCGACATCGAGGCCGATCAGGTCGAACAGGAACAGACCGTTCGGGGGCAGCGCCTGTGCCGCCGCCTGTGTCGCACCGGCGAGCCCGGCCGGGGCATAGGCCAGCACTTCGCCAAGGGCCGTGATGGCGCTCGTCCCCCGCGGAACCAGTGGTCGCGCGGCATCGCCCAGAGTGACGGCGAGTTTGCGGGCGAGGGCGAGCTGCACGAAGGCCTCGGAGGCATCCAGACCCGCGCCGGGGATGCCGTGATAGCGGGCGAAATCGAGCCAAGCTCCATCGCCGCAGCCCAGATCGAACAGGCGGGCGGGGCGCGGACCGGCGTAGACCTGTTCGGTCAGCCAGTCGAAAGCTGGGCGAAACGTGTCGGAAAAGGCCTCGGCATGGATCAGGGCGAGTGCGGGGCCATACATCGGATCAGTCGCGTTTGTTGGTGAGCCCGTTCCAGGCGACGGAGAACAACAGGACGAGAGGCAGAATGGCGTAGAACACCTGCTGCGTGAGGTGATCGGTGATGATCGCCTCGACCAGCACGTAGATCGCAAGGCCCGCTGTAGCGAGGGCCATGAGGGCCAGGAAAATGCGGCGTGGGGTCATGAAGGACACTCCTTGAAGACCCTGAACCTAAGCGTGCCCGCGCCGGGTTGCCAGACCCGGCGGCGGGGTTCGTGGCAGAGCGTCGGCCAAACTCAGCCCGCGTTGGGCTGGTTGTGCTTGCGCGCCATCATCTGTTTCGCGGTTTCGACGGCCACCGCCGCGTCACGGCAGTAGGCATCGGCCCCGATCGCCTTGCCGAATTCCTCGTTCAGCGGCGCGCCTCCGACGAGGATGATGTAATCCTCGCGCACGCCCTTCGCGACCATCTCGTCGATGACGATTTTCATATAGGGCATGGTGGTGGTCAGCAGCGCGGACATGCCGAGGATGTCGGCCTTTTCGGCTTCGAGCGCGTTCAGGTATTTCTCGGCTTCGCAGTTGATACCCAGATCGACGACCTCGAACCCGGCGCCCTCCATCATCATCGAGACGAGGTTCTTGCCGATGTCGTGAATGTCGCCCTTTACCGTCCCGATCACCATGCGCCCGATGGTGGGCGCGCCGGTTTCGGCCAGAAGCGGCTTCAGGATCGCCATGCCAGCCTTCATCGCGTTGGCCGCAAGCAGCACTTCGGGCACGAACAGGATGCCATCGCGGAAATCGTGTCCGACGATGGTCATGCCCGCGACCAGCGCCTTGGTCAGGACGTCATAGGGCGCCCACCCACGGTCCAGCAGGATATGGGTCGCTTCGCTGATCTCTTCCGCGAGACCGTCGTAGAGGTCGTCCATCATCTGAGCGACGAGTTCCTCGTCGTCGAGTTCGGACAGGATGATGTCGTCGTCTTCCTCGGCCATAGGCCTTTCCTTTCAGGCGGTTCGCGCAGATTTACCGCCTGAATGCGCCATTTTCGCCGTTCGGTGCAGACCATTTGCGACATCTGGAAATATCGAAGCGACCTTTGCAGGCGCGGATTAATGTTCTACTAATGTTCTCATCATGGAAGAAAGACCGCAGATTCAACCTGACCGACGCCGGGGGCGGGCGGCCGCGACCAACGCCTCGGGGCGCTACGAACGCCATGCGCGGGTCGCGGTCGACGATGGTTGGTGGCAGGAGCCGGAGCGGGCGATCCGCACGGATGTCAGGCTGGAAGCGCCGCGCTCGGCGATCACACGGAATTCCTCGCCCGACGTGCCCTTCGACCGCTCGGTGAACCCCTACCGGGGGTGCGAACATGGCTGCATCTACTGTTTCGCGCGGCCCAGTCATGCCTGGCTCGGCCTGTCGCCGGGGCTCGATTTCGAGACTCAGCTCGTGGCGCGGCCCGGCATCGCGGGGGCTCTGGCGCGGGAATTGTCGCGCAAGTCCTACAAGCCCGCGACCATCGCCATCGGCACGAACACGGACCCCTATCAGCCGATCGAGGGCAGGTTCCGGGCGATGCGCGAGGTGCTCGAGGTGCTGCGCGATTTCCGCCATCCGGTCGGGATCGTGACCAAGGGGACGCTGATCGAACGGGACATCGACATCCTGTCCGACATGGCCCGTGACGGGCTGGTGCATGTCGGCGTTTCGGTGACGACGCTGGACCCGAGGCTCGCCCGTCGGATGGAGCCGCGCGTGCCGGCGCCCGCCCGTCGTCTCGCCACGATCCGGGCCTTGTACGAGGCCGGGGTTCCGGTGCGGGCGATGCTGGGGCCGGTCATTCCCGGCCTGTCGGACAGCGAAATGGAGCGGATCATGGAAGCCAGCGCCGAGGCGGGGGCCACGGCGGCCAGCTGGATCATGCTGCGCCTGCCGCGCGAAGTGGCCGATCTGTTTCAGGATTGGCTCGTCGAGCACTACCCGGACCGGGCCAACCGGGTGCTGGGGCACCTGCGCGACATGCACGACGGCAAACTCTACGTCAGCGATTGGGGGCGGCGGATGCGGGGCGAGGGGCCGTATGCCGAAATGCTCGACATGCGGTTCCGGGTCGCGCTGAAACGGCTGGGGCTGAACAAGCACCTGCCGGACCTGCGCACCGACCTGTTTCGCGTGCCGCCGAAAGCGGGCGACCAACTCGACCTGTTCGCCTGAGGGTTAGCCCCGGCGCCGACCGCGCCGTTCACGCGGGGCGGGGCCTTTGTCGTCGGTCCCGTCCGAGGTCGAGGAGAAGGCGCCCAAGGTCTCGGCAATCCGTTCGAGGGCGGGCGCAGCGCCCGGCGCGCGGGTTTCCAGCGCCTCGCGCATCGCGACAAGGTGCTCGGGCGTCGTGCCGCAGCAGCCACCGATGATCCGGGCACCGCAGTCGCGGGCCATCACGGCATAGTCGGCCATGAGTTCGGGCGTGCCGTCATAATGGATGTGGCCATGGACGTATTTCGGGATGCCCGCGTTGCCCTTGGCGATCACGGGACGCTCGGTTCCGGTCTGTTTGAAGCCGAGGATCGTGCGCAGCAGGTCGGACGCGCCCACGCCGCAGTTCGCGCCGAAGCCGATGGGCGGGTTGGGCAGCGTTTCGACAAGCTTGGCCATCGCGGCCGAGGTCACGCCCATCATGGTGCGTCCGGCGGTGTCGAAGCTCATCGTGCCGCACCACGGCATGTCGGCCAGCGCGGCCGCCCGTGCGGCGGCCTTGTATTCGTCGGGCGAGGATATGGTTTCGACCCACAGGACATCGACACCGCCCGCCTTCAGCGCCTCGGCCTGTTCGTGGAACATCTCGACCGCGGCATCGAAGGACAGCGGGCCCATCGGCTCCATGATCTCGCCCGTCGGCCCCATGGACCCGGCGACGATGACGGTGCGTCCGGCTTTGTCGGCCACTTCGCGCCCCAGTTCGGCGGCGATCCGGTTGAGTTCGCCCACCCGATCCTGTGCGTTGTGAAGCTTCAGGCGCGACGCGGTGCCGCCGAAGCTGTTGGTCAGGAAGATGTCCGAGCCCGCATCGACCGGCCCCTGATAGAGCGCGCGCACGCGATCCGGGTGGTCCACGTTCCACATCTCGGGCGCGTCGCCCGAGGTGAGGCCCATGTTGAAAAGCGTCGTGCCGGTGGCACCGTCGGCGAGCAGCCAGTCGCGTTCGGAAAGGAGTGTTGAAAGCGCGTCCTGCGACATGATCCGGGCCTTTGTCCGTTTGGTTCGCCGTGATGTGCCACGAAATGCGGACCCGTGCCAAGGGGGGCGCGGCGCGCTCAGGCGTCGCGAAGAATCTCCCGCGTGATGTCGAGGGCGCCGAGGGCGAGGGCCGTGCGCGTGGGGGCGGCGAGGTAAAGCGTTTCCCATTCCGGGGCGAAGGCGGACTTGAACTGGCGCAGGCCCGCGGCACCCGTGGCATGGTCGAGCAGGGCGCGCAGCCGGGTGAAAAGCGCAGGTTCGCCCGCGATGTCGCCGGTCGGCACGGCGGCGAGGGAAAAGCGCGGCACACCCGCGACAGCAGCGCCCTTGATGGCATGGGTGACGAGCAGGTGCATCAATCCGTCCACCGCATCGTCGCCTTGCCGCATCAGGTCGAGCGTATGTTCGCGCCGGTTCGCGTGGACCGTGACGAACCCCTGCATCCGCCCGTCACCGTCCCGCGCGATGTAGATGGCGGCGTTTCGCATCGTGGCCGGGCTCCAGACCCCCATGGAAAACCCACGCTCGCCGCCCCGCGCAGCGGACCATCGGGCGGCGAGCGCGTCCATCTCGTCGAAGGGGATCGGGACCGGGTCGCCGGGGGCGATGGCCGATACCGTGATTCCGGCGGCTTCCGCCTTGCGCAGCTTGCGCCTCAGTTGGCGGCGCGCCGGCCCATCGGTCGTGAAACCGCCCGGATCGACCCAACCCTCGCGCGCGACGGGGAGGAGCGCCCAACCCCTCCTGCGGGCGAGAACGCCAAGACGTGCGCCGCATTTGTAGATCACAGGGCTGGTCAGCGTGGCGCGGGCACGGTCGGCAAGGTCCGACACCACGTCGTCTGCGCGCCGATCCGGGGTCAGGGGGTCACCCAGCATGATGAGCGACTGACCGGACCGCGCGACAAGGGCAGCGGGCCAAAGACGGGCGTTGGCGAGCAATTGGAAGCGGCCATGGCGAAGCAGGGCCGCCTCCGCGCGCGGGGCGGTCGTCAATGCGGCCTCGACCACGAGGGGAAGGTGGTCAAGATCGACAGGGGCAAGTGCCACGCGGGCCGGTTCGGGGGCAGGGGCGCTGTCGGGACGACGCAGGAGGACAAGGCCGCCGATCAGCGCGGGGAGCGCGTAGTAGATCGCGCGATAGGCCAGAACCGCCGCCAGAAGCGGCTCGTCGGGTACGGTGGGCAGCAAGGCGAGTAACGCGACCTCGAACGGGCCGACCCCGCCGGGGGTGGTCAGGACCAGCCCGGCACCGAGCGCGAGCAGGTAGGCGGTGATGAGCATGCCGGGGGCGACCTGCACCCCGTCCGGCAGCATGACCCACAGCACGCCCCCCGCCGCGAGCGTGTCGATGGCGGTGAAGCCAAGGACCAGCCCCATCGCCTTCAGCGGTGGCAGCGGCCAGCGGGCGAGGCGCCCGGGACGCCATAAGGAAAGGAGCGCAAAGGCGAGGGCAGCGGCGAGCACGAGACCGGCCAACAGGCTGGAATGGGGCAGGGCCGCGCCGGCCGTCAGAACGGCAAGGGCCGTGACCACCGCCCAGGCCGCGAAGAACGACACCGTCACGATGGCCGAAATCCGTGTGGCGTCGCCAAGGCCGAGGTCCGGCAACAGCCGCCAGCGAACGAAGGTGCCGGTGAGAGCGCCCATGCCGACGGTCTGACCGACCGCAATGGCGGTCATCCCGGTGATCGCGGCGCGTTTCGGCTCCGTATCGCGCCCGATCAGCCGATGGACGACCACGTCATAGCGCCCGAGGGCCCAGAAGCTGACGGCGGTCAGCCCAAGCCCGAGCGCCCATTGCACCGGCCCGACCGTGGCGAGCGCCGAACGGATATGCGCGATGTCGAGTTCCGCGATCCTGTGGCGCAGGACGAGTGCGAGCAGGGCGAAGACGCCAAGCGGCACGAGTTGGCGCGCCAGCACGCGGCCCACGGCCAGCCGTGGTATATCCGTCGTCAGCGCGGCGGTCCGGTTTCCCGGTTCGCGGTCGTGTCCCCTCATGCCTCACCCCTCATGTTCGGAGGGGCGAGACTAGAACCCGACCCCATAAGGGGCGATTAACAGTTCAAATCGCGCGCAAATTGGGCGACCGACCCGATTTCGTTCAAGCTGGTTAACGCGTCTGCGGGATAAGGGCCGCGCCCTGCGGGGCCTCCCGGTCGTCCAGAAACAGCATGAAGTCGCAGATGAACGGGCTGATGTGATCCGGCTCTTCGGCGTGGATCATGTGGCTCGCATAGGGAATGACCCCGAGATGCGCGTTCGGTATGGCGCGGTAGATCTCGATGGTCTCGTCCACCGTTACGAGGTGGTCGTGCTCGCCGCCGAGGATCAGCGCGGGGCACCGGATCTGCCGGATGCGCTCGCCCGGATAGTTACCGTCTGCCACGTTGCGCCACATACCCGAAAGCTGGGTGAAGAACCGGTCGAAGTTGCCGTCCGGGTTCATCGCCTCGTAGTCTTCGACGCTGCCGGGGAACCTGTGGCGCCAGAGGGTCGGGGTGATCCGGCCCAGAAAGGTCTCGAACACGCGGTCGCTGGGGCGCCATGCATTCGCGCCGAGGGTGATGATACCCGCAAGCTCGGTATGTGCACGCGAGGCAAGCTCCAGCGCGACCGTGCCGCCGTCGCTGTGGCCGAACACCACCGGGCGGTCGAGGTCGAGATGATCGATCACCGCTTCGATGTCGTCGGCGAGGCGCGGATAGGACATGGTCGCGCGTCCGAGGGTCGAGCGACCGTGACCGCGCGTATCCACGAATACGCAGTGGAATTCGTCGAGCGCAGGAAAGATCGCCTCGAAATCGGCGAGGGATCCGCCCCCGCCATGAAGGAAGAGAAGCGGCCGGGCGTCGGGATCGCCCATCGTCTGGACGTGTAGCGCCGCCCCGCCGACATGTACTGTCTGGCCAGCCGTATGCATTGTTTCACTCCAATTCTCAGTTGGAGTTACAACGCGATCACCGGCCCGAGGTTTCCAAAAACCCGGTTTCGTCACGTCACATGATGCAAGAAAGGCACCCCGAAACGAGGTGCCTTTCCGTAAATTCTTCTTGGAATATGAGGGGCTTAAGCTTCGCCCATCAACTGCGACTTGGCTTCGGCCAGCATGACGACCCGCTGCGCGCGAACTTCGTCGGCCGAGCTCTTGTCGCCCAGATCGCCCGCGACCTTGCGCACCACGTCCTCATGGCCCGCTTCTTCGAAATCGGCCTTGATGACGGCGGCGATGTAGGCGTCGAGGTCCGCACCGGTCTTGCCCATCAGGCCCGCGGCCCAGATCGCGAGAAGCTTGTTCGCGCGGGCTTCCGCCTTGAACTTCATCTCTTCGTCGTGGGCGTACTTGTTTTCGAAAGCGTTTTCGCGGTCGTCGAAAGTGGTCATGTTCCCGTGGTCCCAGATATGGCCTGTTTCCTTTCATATGCCCGCTCGCCGCCCATCCCGCAACCCCTGTGCACAGAGCGCGCGCGCCGTGCGGGCGAGATCGGGATAGCGCCTTGCGCATCCTTGCGGGACAGGGGCCGATGCACTATAGCGCGACAAATGGCGGGCAGGTGGCCCGCTGCCGGAAAAGGCCCACACGCATGGCACGACGCAAGAAGCTCTACGAGGGCAAGGCGAAGATTCTCTACGAAGGCCCGGAACCCGGGACGCTCGTCCAGTATTTCAAGGACGATGCGACCGCCTTCAACGCGCAGAAGAAGGACGTGATCGAGGGCAAGGGTGTGCTGAACAACCGCCTGTCCGAGTTCTTCATGACCGGATTGACCGCGATCGGGGTGCCCAATCACTTCATCAAGCGGCTCAACATGCGCGAGCAACTGATCCGTCAGGTCGAAATCGTGCCGCTGGAAGTGATCGTGCGCAATTTTGCCGCAGGGTCGATGGCCAAACGTCTGGGTCTGGAAGAGGGCACCGCGCTGCCGCGCCCCATCGTCGAGTTCTCCTACAAGGACGACGCGCTGGGCGATCCGCTGGTGCCGGAAGAATACATCATCGCCTTCGGCTGGGCGAGCCAGCAGGATCTGGATGACATCGTGGCGCTGGCGCTCAGGGTCAACGACTTCATGGCCGGTGTCATGCACGGTGTCGGTATCAAGCTGATCGACTTCAAGATCGAGATCGGGCGCGTCTGGGACGGCGATTTCATGCGGCTGATCGTGGCGGACGAGATCAGCCCGGATTCCTGCCGCCTGTGGGATATCGAAACCGGGCGCAAGCTGGACAAGGACGTGTTCCGTCAGGATCTGGGCAGCCTGTCCGACGCCTATACCGAGGTGGCCAAGCGTCTGGGCGTGCTGCCCACCAACGTGACGCACGCCACCAAGCCCACGCTTATCAACTGAAAGGGACACCTGCGATGAAAGTGCGCGTCGACGTGATGCTGAAGAACGGTGTTCTGGACCCGCAGGGCGAGGCTGTGCGTCACGCGCTGGGCAACCTTGGCTTCGAGGGCGTCGAAGGCGTGCGTCAGGGCAAGGTAATCGAACTGGACGTGGCCGAGGGCACGAGCGAGGACACGATCCGGGACATGTGCGAAAAGCTGCTCGCCAATACCGTGATCGAAAGCTACCAGGTTCATATGGGCTGAGGCCCGTTTCACCGATTTACAGTCAGAACCGAAGTCGCGCCTGATCCGAAAGGGTCAGGCCAAGTCCTTTGTGTAGATCGTGCTGTCTGCGGACGACCGGGCCGGGTCGCGTGCGAATCCGGTCTTCTCCAGAACCCGCGCCGAGGCCGGGTTGGCCGGGTCCACGCCGCCGATCAGCCGGATCGGGGCAGAGGCCCGAAGAGATTGCACAAGGCCCGTGACCACCTCCGACGCGGCACCCCGACCCCAGGCCGATTTCGCGAACAGGTAGCCGAGGTGGACGGTCGGCAAGGCCGCGTCCGGGTCTTGGGCGAGAATGACCAACCCGATCAATTCCCCGTCCGACGCGGTCGTGACCGTCAGGACATCGCTTTCGGCCTCCCGTGCGTCGATCCAATCCGCGACGCGATCGCCGGGGCCGAGCGTGAGGGAGGGCGGCAGGTGGGCGAGCACCTCGGGTGTCAGGGTGCGCGCGAGAGCGGTTTCGAGGTCGGCGCGCGCGGCGGGGTCCGAAAGCGCGCTGCGCCAAGGGCGGACGGTGTAGCGGTCGGTCAAAAAGGATGTGATCTGCACGGCGCGGCCCTTGTCAGGATTTGCCAGCGATCATAGGGCCTTACGCGCCGGCCTCAAAGCGGAATGGTCAGGCGGGCAGCGGTGCCTGTGCGGTCGAGCAAAGGCTCCCATGCGCCGCCCAGTTGTGCGACCGAGGCTTCGATCACCGCCAGCCCGATGCCCGATGTGTGTGAGATCGGCCCCATCCCGACGCCGTCATCCGACAGGTCGATCACCAGTGACCCGCCCTTGCGTTTGCCGGAGAACCGGACAAGCCCCATGCGCCCCTCGGGAAAGGCGTGCTTGATCGAGTTCGAGGCGAATTCGTTCAGGATCACACCGATGGCCGACGCCTGTTCGGGATCGACACGGACGCGGTCGAAAGCCACCTGCACCTCGATTTCCGGCGGGCTCGTGCCGTTCAGGATCGCGCCGACCTTGCCGGCGAAATCGGCCAGATCGACGTCGTGCGTGGCCGACGAGCGATAGAGCTGTTCGTGAAGGGCCGCGACCATCTCGACCCGCGCCTGCACCTGTTTCAGCGCCTCGCGGACCGCGGGTTCCTCGGCTTTGCGGGCCTGAATACGGGTCAGCGCCGAGATCGACTGGAGCGAGTTCTTCACCCTGTGGTCGATTTCCTTGCGCAGGGTCTCGGCATTGGCGAGCGCCTGCTTCAATTCCATCTGTGCGACCACCTGATCGGCCAGCACGATCAGGGTTTCGCGTTGGATATCCGTGAGTTCGCGGGGTTTGACGTCGATGGCGCAGAGCGCACCCATGACCTGACCGTCCGACAGGCGCAGGGGGGCGCCGGCATAGAACCTGATGCCGTCCGTCTGGGCCACCAGCGGATTGCGGGCCGTTCGCGGGTCTTGCGTCAGGTCGCGGATTTCCAACAGGTCGTCTTCGAGCACCACATAGGCGCAGACCGAGCTTTCCAACGCGGTCTCGGGCTCGTCGAACCCCTTGGCAGACTTGAACCACTGGCGGTCGCGGTCCACCAGCGACACGAGCGAGGTGGGGACGTCCAACGCACGGCAGATGAAGGCGGTCACGCTGTCGAACCCCGCCTCGGCAGGAGTGTCGAGCAGGCCGAGCGCGCCGAGCGCGGCCAGCCGTTCCTCGTTATGCGCCGGGGTCGGCGGCAGCGGGGGCCTGTCGGTCATGGTGGGAGTGATCGTCCAGATACTGATTTCGGATACACGTTATGTGCGGTGGTCGTGCCATGCAATTGCGAAATGAGACTCAGGCACCGTTTCGCCTGTGCTTGACCCTCGGGGGGCCTGCGACTATGAGCGAAACCAACCGCGCCAGAGGGATTTTCCACCATGAAAGCCGCCGTTCTCGTCTTCCCCGGATCCAACTGCGACCGCGACATGGCGGTGGCCTTCGAACGGGCCGGGGCCAAGGTGACGATGGTCTGGCACAAGGACACCGCGTTGCCCGGCGACGTGGATATCGTGGGCGTTCCGGGGGGCTTTTCCTTCGGTGACTACCTGCGCTGCGGCGCCATCGCGGCCCGCTCGCCCATCACGGCCTCGCTCAAGGCCCATGCCGAACGGGGCGGCTATGTTCTGGGTGTCTGCAACGGCTTTCAGGTGCTGACCGAAACCGGCCTTCTGCCCGGCGCCCTGATGCGCAACGCGAACCTCAAGTTCGTGTGCCGGGCGCTCGACCTGCGTGTCGAGACCTCGCAGTCGGATTTCACCAGCGGCTACAATGCGGGTGACATGATCTCGATCCCGGTCGCCCATCACGATGGCAATTATACCGTCGATGACGAGACGCTGGCGAAACTGCGCGCCGAGGATCGGATTGCTTTCACCTACGACCAAAACCCGAACGGGTCCACCGCCGACATCGCGGGCGTTCTGTCGGAAAACCGCCGCGTGCTCGGCATGATGCCGCACCCGGAACGGGCCGTGGACGCGCAGCATGGCGGCACCGACGGGGTGGCAATGTTCCGCTCGCTCACCGCCTCGCTCGAAACCGCCTGACTTGAGCGCACGCCGCGCGGGGCGTAAAACCGATCCATGACGAACGACGACACCAACGGCGAGGGGCACCGCCCCCCGCGTTCTCCGGCATTCGGCCTTGTGGGCCGCGTGGTGCTGGTGCTGTTCGTCGCCGCGGCCATCGCGGTCGTGTGGATTTCGAACCAGTGGCTCACCCAACGCTACACCGAAAGCACCCGCTCGCGGGCCGAGCTTCGCATGGCGCTTTACACCGGGAACCTGATTTCCGAGTTGCAGCGAAATTCGGTCGTGCCGCTCTTGCTGTCGCGCGACCCGGCGTTCATTTCGGCCCTGAATTCAGAGGATTACGTCAATTCCTCGCAACGCCTGATCTCGTTTCGGGACGAGATCGGGGCGCAATCGCTTCTGCTTCTCGACCAGACGGGGCGTGCCGTGGCCTCGACCGACCGCGAGCGGTTGGGGTCGAACCACCGCGCGCAGCCCTATTTCGTGAATGCGCTGCGGTCGTCCGACACGGTCTTTACCGTCTCGCAGACCGAGGCGGGGGGCTATGATTTCACCTATGCGCGCAAGATCCTGAACGGGGGCGAATTGATCGGCGTCATCGTCGTCGTCGTGGATCTGGCCAAGTTCGAGCAAAGCTGGGCGCGGATTTCCGATGCGGTCTATGTGACCGACAGCGAAGGCCGGGTGATCCTGACGACCGAGCCGCGCTGGCGCGGGCTGCCGGAAGGCGATGCGATGAACACGCTGCCCCCCGCGACCGCGATCGAACGGGCGTTGGAGCGCACGGCGCAATGGGCGGCGCTGCCGTCCGAGGCGTTCTTCGCCGGCGACGACGTGATCCGCCAGACCAGCCGGGTGCCGTTCCAGGGCTGGCAGATGACCAGCTTCACCACCTATGCCTCGGTCCGCGAGCGGGTGAACGGCGTTCTGGCGCTGGAAATCATGGGCTTCGCGATCCTGCTGACGGTCGGTTTCTACGTTGTCAGCCGCCGCGCCACGACGGCGAGCCGGTTTTTCCAACGCGAAAGCGCGCAGTTGCGTGAGTTGAACGATGCCCTGAGCCGCGAAGTGGCCGAGCGGCAGAAGGCCGAGAAAAACCTTCAAGTGGCCGAGCAGACGCTGGCGCAATCCTCGAAACTCGCCGCTTTGGGCGAGATGTCGGCGGCGGTCAGCCACGAACTCAACCAGCCGCTCGCCGCGATGAAAACCTACCTCGCGGGGGCCAAGCTGCTTTTGCAACGCAAGCGGCCCGAAGAGGCGCTTTCGTCGTTCCAGCGCATCGACGACCTGATCGAACGGATGGGGCTGATTACGAAACAGCTCAAATCCTATGCCCGCAAGGGCGGCGACGCGTTTCAGCCGATGGATGTGCGCCAGTCGGTGTCGATGGCGCTGTCGATGATGGAACCGCAGCTCAAACGCCGTCAGGTGCGCATCACGCGCAACGTGCCGCGCGAGCCGGTGATGATCATGGGCGACAACGTGCGGCTGGAGCAGGTTCTCATCAATCTTCTGCGCAACGCCATCGACGCGACCAAGTCGGTGGACGATCCGCAAGTGGACATTCTGCTCACCGGCGGGGAACAAGTCGTGATCTCCGTGCGTGATAACGGGCCGGGTGTCGAAGACCTCGATCAACTGTTCGAGCCTTTCTACACCACCAAGGCACCGGGGGACGGCGTAGGCCTTGGCCTCGCCATCTCGTCGGGGATCGTCGGCGACTTCGGCGGGCGCCTGACCGCGCGCAACGGAACCGCCGGGGGGGCTGTATTCGAGGTGGAACTTCCTATCTACAAGGAAGCGACCAAAAACAAATCATCGGGCGTCGAAGCCGCAGAATAGCGACACGCGCACGACCGGACGGGATAGGTCCGGTACTGAATTGGCCCGAAAGGGGGGCCGGAGGGTACATCAAGAATGGCACAGGCAATGAAAATCGCGATCGTCGATGACGAACAGGATATGCGCCAGTCGATCAGCCAATGGCTCGCACTGTCCGGGTTCGACACCGAAACCTTTCCCTCCGCTGAAGAGGCGCTGAAGAACGTCGGCACCGACTACCCGGGTGTGGTCATTTCCGACATCCGGATGCCCGGCATGGACGGAATGCAATTCCTGAAGAAACTGATGAGCGTCGACTCGGCGCTTCCCGTCATCATGATAACGGGGCACGGTGACGTGCCGATGGCGGTCGAAGCGATGCGGGTGGGTGCCTACGATTTCCTCGAAAAGCCGTTCAACCCGGACCGGATGACCGAACTCGCCAAAAAGGCCACGCAGTCTCGCCGAGTCACGCTCGACAGCCGCATCCTGCGCCGCGAACTGGGCGACGGCACCACGATCATGAAGAAACTCGTGGGCGCCTCGCCGCTGATGGAGCGGCTGCGTGAGGACATTCTCGACCTCGGCCAATCCGATGGACACGTTCTGATCGACGGCGAAACCGGGACCGGCAAGACGCTGGTGGCCCACGCGCTGCATGCGGTCGGGGCCAAGGCCGGGCGCAAGTTCGTGGTGATCCGCTGCGCGGGGCAGGACGAAGACGACCTCAGCCGCCGCATCTTCGGCCCGATGGAAGAGGGCGGGCGTCTGCCCGCCGTCGAAGAGGCACGGGGCGGGACGCTGGTGCTCGAGGACATCGAGGCGCTGCCGGACGGGTTGCAGGCCAAGCTTCTGGGCTGGATCAACGATCAGGGCACCCCGCCCGAGACCCGCGTGATCGCGGTGTCGAACCTTCAGGAAGCCGGCAAGACCTGCGAGGACGCGCTGCGCCCGGACCTGTTTTACCGCCTCGCGACCATGACGATCACGCTGCCGCCGCTGCGCCAGCGCGGCGAGGACATCCTCATGCTGTTCACGCGCTTCGCCGACCAGTTCGCCGAGGAATACGGCTGCGCCGCGCCCAGTGTCACCGCGCAGGAGGCCGCGCAACTGTTGCAGGCCCCGTGGCCGGGCAACATCCGTCAACTCATCAACATCGCCGAACGCGCCGTGCTGCAAAGCCGTCGCGGCACGGGCACCATCGCGTCGCTTCTGATGAACGACCATGACGACGTGCAGCCGGTGGTGACGACGGAGGGCAAGCCGCTCAAAGAATACGTCGAAGCCTTCGAGCGGATGCTCATCGACAATACGATGCGCCGCCACAAGGGCTCGATCGTGGGGGTCATGGAAGAGCTGTCGCTGCCGCGCCGGACGCTGAACGAGAAGATGGCGAAATACGGGTTGCAGAGGGCGGATTATCTCTGATGTCGAATGACGCTTTTGCGTCATCCGACCGAGCGG
>NZ_CH902578.1:261172-585148 GCF_000152805.1 Maritimibacter alkaliphilus HTCC2654
GGATATTTCGGACCGGAAAGAGGGGCGCGGGCCGAGGGGTTCGCGCCCTTTTCGCGTGTCAGCGGGTGCGGGCGCGGCCGCCGCGGCGCTTGGCGATCATGGGCGCGCGGTCGGGCAGCGTCTCCATGATCTCGCGCCGTTCCATGTCGGTGAGGCGCGACCATGTGGCGATCTCGTTGATCGTCCGGTAGCAGCCGATGCAGATGCGCATTTCGGGATGGATCTGGCAGACCTTGTTGCAGGGCGACAGTGGCTCGTCGCGGATCCAGACGTCGTCGGTCACAGGTGCCTCATGCGGTCGAGCGCGCCTTGCAGGATGTAGCCTGCGGCCACATGGTCGATCACGCCGGATCGTTTGGCGCGTGAGGTGTCGGCTTCGAGGAGGGCGCGTTCGGCGGCCACCGTCGAGAGGCGTTCGTCCCAGAAGGTGATCGGGCGTTCGGTCAGGCGCGACAGGTTGCGGGCGAAGGCGCGGGTTTTCTGGCAACGCGGGCCTTCGGTGCCGTCCATGTTGCGCGGCAGCCCGAGGACGAGGCCGGAGATCGCGCGTTCGTCGAGGATCGCCATGAGCGCCTCGGCGTCCTGCGTGAATTTCTTGCCGCGCCGAATGGTGTCGAGCGGCGTCGCCACCTGGCGCATCCCGTCGGATACGGCCACGCCGATGGTCTTGTCTCCGTAGTCGAGGCCGGCGAGCGCCGTCATCGCGGGCAGGGCGGCGGCGAAGGCGGCGATGTCGTCGAAGATCACTCGGCCACCCCCGCGTCACGGGCCGCCGCGCGCACGATGTCGAGTTCGCCGGGCTGACCTTCGAACCGCGCCTGCGCCTCGGCCCAGATCGCCTGCGCCTGTTCCATGTCGCCCAGCACGCCGAGCGCACGGATGAGGCGGGCCCAGTCCGAGGCGGGGCCGCCCTCGGTCGCCAGACGGTCGGACAGGCCCGCGACCATGCCCCGGATCATGTCCTGCCGCTCTCCCTCGGTCATTTCGGCGGCGTTTTCGATGTCCTGCGCCGAGGGGCCGCGGGGGGCCGCCCCGCTTTCGGGCAGGGTGTAGTTGACGCCTGCGGCTGAGGCGAGAAGTTCGATGCGCTCGCGGATCGGGCCGACCCACGGATCTTCCGGCGCCGAGCTTTCGAGCAGCGCGCGCCACATGCGGAAGGCGAGGTCGGGGCGGTCGTTCTGGGCGAACATCAGGCCCGAATAGTAGCGCGCGACCTTGTTGCCCGGTTCGATCTGGAGCGCGCGCGAGAGGGCGGTTTCCGCCTCAGGCGAGACATAGCCACCGGCGGCGAGGATCAGAAGCTCGGCGAGGTCGGAATAGTCGTTCGCCGTCGCTTCGTCCCCCTTGGCCTGAATAAGCGACCATTGCGCGTTGTGGGCGGCGCGGTAGTTGCCGAGCTGCGCCTCGTGCTGGGCCAGCAGGGCGAGGCCCTGAACATCGCCGGGGCGGCGCGCGACGGCGGTGCGCAACTGGGCGACGAGTTCGACGTAATCCTGCGGCACGTCGGCGGCGGGGCCCTCCCACGCGGGCATCTCGGCCTCGGCGGCTTTCTGGTCCGGTCGGTTTTCGCGTGCTTCGGCGGCGAGGCTCTTGCGCAGGTCCAGCGGCAGGTCCGGGTAACCCGGCGCGCCCAGATCGGAATAGAGATACCAGCCGCCGCCGACCAGCAGCACCGCGATCCCGGCGACGGCGGCGATGCTGGCGGAGCGGGGCGCGCGGCCCGCGCCGCTTTGCGCCTGCGCGGCCCTGTCGGCTTCCAGCAGACGGCGCGAGATCTCGATCTTCGTGCGCTCGGCATCCGCTTCGGACACGACACCGCGCGCCACGTCGCGGTCGAGTTCCTTGAGCTGGTCGCGGTAGACCGCCATGTCGAATTCCGCGCTGGCGCGGGCCGTCGTGCGGGCGGGCGCGAACAGCGCGTAGCCCAGAATGAGCACGATGAAGATCGCGGCGAGCGCCGCCAGCATCCAGAACCCCATGGTCCCTCCCGAAAAGTTCCCCCTCATCTACCCATTTGCCGTGTCCTGCAAAACCCCCTGCGACATCGCGTGTCGGAAACCGACGACAAGTTGATGTCGCATTTGGTGCAGGTGGTGCCGTTCGCCGCATTGGCGCGGATCGTCGGGTTGATATGAACGGGGCGAACCACGACGTCGGGGATTCGCATGAAACGATATTCGGCCTTTGCCATCGCGCGTGAGGCGCTGCGCTACCACACCGGGTGGGAGCGCGCCTGGGGCAATCCCGAACCCAAGAAACGCTACGATGTCGTCATCGTGGGGGCCGGGGGCCACGGGCTCGCCACCGCGTTCTATCTGGGCAAGAACTTCGGCATCACCAATGTGGCGGTGATCGAAAAGGGCTGGCTCGGCGGCGGGAACACGGGCCGCAACACGACGATCATCCGGTCGAACTATCTGCAAGACCCCTCGGCGGCGATCTATGAAAAGTCGCGCTCGCTTTACGAGACGATGAGCCAGGACGTGAACATGAACGTCATGTTCTCGCCGCGCGGCGTCATCATGCTGGCCCAGACCCATCACGAAGTGCGCGGGTACGAGCGCACGGCTCATGCAAACGCGCTTCAGGGGGTCGATACGACGTTCATCGGGCCGGAGAAGGTCAAGGAACTGGTGCCGATCATCAACATCGACGGCCCGCGCTATCCGGTGCTGGGTGGGCTGTGGCAGCCGCGCGGCGGCACCGCGCGTCACGATGCGGTGGCCTGGGGCTATGCGCGGGCCTGCGCGGGCATGGGGATGGACATCATCCAGAACTGCGCCGTTCAGGGGGTCGAGACCGAGGGCGGTCAGGTCAAGGCGGTGAACACCACCAAGGGCCGGATCGAATGCGGCAAGCTGGCGCTGGTCGTCGCGGGGCACTCCTCGGATCTGGCCGAAATGGCCGGGTTCCGCCTGCCGATTGAGTCGGTCGCGCTTCAGGCGCTGGTGTCGGAGCCGATCAAGCCCTGCATGGACGTGGTCGTGATGGCCAACACCGTTCATGGCTACATGAGCCAGTCCGACAAGGGCGAGATGGTGATCGGCGGCGGCACTGACGGGTTCAACAACTACACCCAGCGCGGCAGCTTCCACCACATCGAAGAGACCGTGCGCGCGCTGGTCGAGACCTTCCCAATGATCTCGCGGCTCAAGATGCTGCGCCAGTGGGGCGGGATCGTGGACATGACCGGGGACCGCTCGCCGATCATCTCGAAAACTCCGGTGGGCAACATCTTCGTCAACTGCGGCTGGGGCACCGGCGGGTTCAAGGCGATCCCCGGCTCCGGCTGGGCGATGGCCGAGCTTGTGGCCAAGGGCGAGCCGGGGCCGCTCGCGGCCGAGTTCGGCGTGGATCGCTTCCGCGAGGGGCGCTTCATCGACGAGTCCGTCGCCGCCGGGGTTGCGCACTGATGCGGACGGTTGGAAACATACATCCGAAAGCCAAAAAAACCGTGCCGGTTGCGCGCGTTGCGCGAGTGATGCCTCACTTGGCTGGGGCTTGGAACCTCGCTGCCGGACAGCGCGTTGGCTGTGCAACTGAGAATTGCACAGGAGATCGAAAATGGCAGATCGGAGCGACACGCCCCCTGACCACACCGTCGTGCAATCCGGCGGTGGTAATACCGGACTGGCCTTCGTCGTCGGCATCCTTGTCGTCGTCGTCGCCGTCATCGCATGGTTCGTCTTCGCGGGCGATCCGTCCGGTGCGGGCGATCAGGTCAACGTCACCATCGAAGGCGCAGGGGACAACGGCGCAATCGAAGGTGCGGAAAACCGGATCGGCAGTGCCACCAGCGACTTTGGTGAAAGCGCCGAACCCGCAGCCGAATAATACGACCATCACAACCAGACTGACCGGCCTGCCGCCTTTTGGCGTGCGGGCCGGTCGCATGCGTGGCGCCTCTGCCACCCTGACCGGAGGTGCGACATGCTGATCCTCACCTGTCCTTATTGCGGCGTGGAGGCCGACGAAACCGAACTGGCACCGGGGGGCGAAGCGCATCTGAAGCGTGCCACCGTGGGCGACAGCGACGAGGCGTTCGAGGCCTACCTGTTCGACCGGGCGAACCCCAAGGGCGTGCATTTCGAGCGGTGGCGTCATGCCTATGGCTGCGGGAAATGGTTCCTCGCGGCCCGCCACACCGTGACGCTGGAGGTCTACGGGACTTACAAGGCCCAGACGCCGGAACCGACGAAAGAGATCGTCGCCGCCATCAAGAAACGCCTGCCGGAGTGGGAGGGTCGGGGATGAGCCATCGTCTCGACGGAAAGGGGCGGCTGATCGACCGTTCCAAAAAGCTGCGCTTCACCTTCAACGGCAAGGCGATGACGGGCTATGCGGGCGACACGCTCGCCTCGGCGCTGCTCGGATCGGGCCAGTCCGTGATGGGCCGAAGCTTCAAATATCACCGTCCGCGCGGCGTGGTCGCTTCGGGCGTGGAAGAGCCGAATGCGCTCATGAACCTCGGCGAAGGCGGGCGGTTCGAGCCGAACCAGCGCGCCACCACGACGCCGCTTTTCGACGGTCTGACCGCGACCAGCCAGAACCACTGGCCGTCGCTGGAGTTCGACATCGGCGCGGTGAACGATCTGGCCGCGCGGTTCCTGCCGGCGGGGTTCTACTACAAGACCTTCATGTTCCCGCGTTTCGCGTGGAAGCACCTGTTCGAGCCGTTCATCCGCCAGTCCGCGGGGCTGGGTCAGGTCCCGAAGGAACCCGATGCGGACCGTTATGAGCATGTCTATCACCACACCGACGTGCTGGTGATCGGCGGCGGTGTGGCGGGTCTCGCGGCCGCGCGGGCCGCTGCGGCGGGCGGCGCCAAGGTCATGGTGCTGGAACAGACCGCCCATTGGGGCGGGCGTGCCCCGGTCGATGGCGGGCAGATCGACGGTCTCGACCCGGAAACGTGGGTGAACAACGCGGTCCAAGAGCTTGAGACTGCTGAAAATGTGACGCTGCGCCTCGGCACGATGGGCGCGGGCGTCTACGACCACGGCTACGTGCTGGGGTATGAGCGTGTGGCTGACGCGACTCCGGGCGACGACCGCCCGCGTCACCGCCTGTGGCGCATCCGCGCCAAGCAGATCGTGACCGCGACCGGCGCGATCGAACGCCCGCTGTCTTTCCCCGGCAACGACGTGCCGGGCGTGATGCTGGCCTCTGCCGTGCGCGACTACGTGGTGAACTGGGGCGTCGCGCCGGGCCGGCGCACGGTGATCGTGACGAACAACGACGATGCCTACCTGACCGCGCTCGCGTTGAAAGAGGCGAAGCTGGAGGTGCCCGCGATCATCGACGTGCGCGCGACCCTCGTGGGGCCGCTCGCGGACCGGGCGCGCAAGGCCGGGATCAAGCTGATGCATGGCAAGGCCGTGGTCGGGGTGAAGGGCAAGAAACAGGTCACGGGCGTCATGGTCGCCGACCTCGACGGCAAGTCGACGCCGGACGCCATCGAATGCGATGCGGTCGCCATGTCGGGCGGCTGGTCTCCTGTGGTGCACCTGTGGTCGCACTGCGGTGGCAAACTGAACTGGGACGATGCCGAGGCGATGTTCAAACCCGATCCGGCTCGTCCGCCACTGGGCGCCGACGGGCAGGGGTTCGTCCTGACTGCCGGGAACGCCTCGGGCGCCATGGGTCTGGCCGAGGCGCTGGCCGACGGGCATGAGGCCGGGCGGCAGGCGGCCAAAGCCGCAGGCGGCACGCTGACGCGCAAAGCCGCACCCAAAGCGCCCGAGACCGAGCGTCAGCCGCTCAAACAGGTCTGGATCATGCCGACGTCGGCAGGCCCGGACAAGCGGATGAAGATGTGGCTCGACTACCAGAACGATGTGAAAGTGTCGGACGTGCAGCTTGCCGCGCGCGAAGGCTATGCGAGCGTCGAGCACACAAAACGCTACACCACGCTCGGCATGGCGACGGATCAGGGGAAACTGAGCAACATCAACGGTTTGGCGGTGTTGTCCGATGCTCTGGGTCAGGCGATCCCGCAGACCGGGACGACCACGTTCCGTCCGCCCTATACACCGATCAGCATGGGGGCCATCGCGGGCGAGGCGCGCGGCGAACTCTTTCAGCCGATCCGCCGCACGCCGATGCATTCGGCCCATGACGCCGCCGGCGCGGTGTGGGAGCCTGTGGGGCATTGGCGCCGCCCCTTCTGTTTCGCGCGCACGGGCGAGACCGACATGGAGGCGGTGAACCGTGAGATCGTGAACACCCGCGACAACGTCGGGATGCTCGACGCCTCGACGCTGGGCAAGATCCTCGTGACCGGACCCGATGCGGGCAAGTTCCTCGACATGCTCTACACGAACGTGATGTCGAGCCTGCCGGTGGGCAAATGTCGCTACGGCCTGATGTGCACCGAAAACGGCTTCGTCACCGACGACGGCGTGGTCGCGCGTATCGGCGAGCAGACGTGGCTCTGCCACACAACTACGGGCGGCGCGGATCGGATCCACGGCCACATGGAAGACTGGCTCCAGTGCGAATGGTGGGATTGGAAAGTCTATACCGCCAACCTGACCGAGCAATACGCGCAGGTCGCCGTCGCGGGCCCCAAGGCGCGCAAGGTGCTTGAGGCTCTGGGCGGCATGGACGTCTCGAAAGAGGCGATGCCGTTCATGACATGGGCCGACGGAACGCTCGCGGGCATCCCGGCGCGCGTCTACCGGATCAGCTTCACCGGCGAACTCAGCTATGAAATCGCGGTCCCAGCGAACCGGGGGGCCGAGCTTTGGGCGAAGGTGGCCGAGGCGGGGGCCGCGCATGGCATCCAGCCCTACGGCACGGAAGCCATGCACATCATGCGGGCCGAAAAGGGGTTCGTAATGATCGGGGACGAAACCGACGGCACCGTGATTCCGCAGGACCTGAACATGGGCTGGATCATCTCGAAGAAGAAAACCGACTACCTCGGCAAGCGCGCGCAGGAGCGGTCGCACATGGCAAGCCCGGATCGCTGGCGGCTCGTGGGGCTCGAAACGCTCGACGGGTCCGTGATCCCCGATGGGGCCTATGCGGTGGGCGAGGGCTTTAACGCCAACGGTCAGCGCAACATGATCGGGCGTGTCACCTCGACCTACTACTCCCCCACGATCCGCAAGGGGATCGCGATGGGTCTGATCCAGCACGGGCCGGACCGGATGGGCGAGGTCGTGGATTTCGCCACGCTGGACGGCACCGGCACGGTCATCAAGGCGAAGATCGTCGAGACCTGTTTTTACGACAAGGAAGGAGCCAAGGCCGATGTCTGATGCGGTTTCCGTTCTGAATGGCGCGGCCTTCGACGGCTTCGCGCAGGTCTCCGACACCGGCCCGCGCGGAATGATTACCCTGCGTGGCGCGCCGGAGGTGCTGGCGAAAATGGCAAAGGCGCTTGGGCTTGCGGTGCCGGAGACGCTGGGTCTGACGAGCAAGGGCGACCTGTCGCTCGCGTGGATGTCGCCGGACGAGGCGATGGTGCTGTGCGACTATGCCGACGCGCCGGGGCTGGCGGAGAAGGTGCAGGGGGCCGTCAAAGGCGATCACGCGCTGGTCGCCGTGGTCTCCGACGCCCGCGCGGTGTTCCGGGTGAAGGGGGACAAGGCCGATCAGGTGCTGCGCAAGCTCACCCCCGCGCCGCTCGACGGCTTCGCGCCCGGACAGGTCCGGCGCACGCGGCTCGCCCAAGTCGCCGGCGCGTTCTGGATGACGGATGCACAGACATTCGAAATCATGTGCTTCCGCAGTCAGGCGCAATACGTGTTCGACCTTTTGTCGAATGCGGCGCGGCCCGGCTCGGAACTCGACCTGTAAACCCATAGGCGGCCAGTACGTTGCGACCGAAAGCGGGGCCGGAATGCCCCGCTTTTTGTTTTCCACGTCGCGGCCCGATAGCCGTGACGCCAGCCCAAAAGCGACAACGCGCCCGCGCGCAGACGGGTTCCGTGCACATCCCGTGTGCCGCTCATTATTCGCCGCAAACCCGGAAACCCGGCCTGCGCCCCTTGACCTCGGGCGCGACCAAGGCCCATCTAAGCGGCAACTGACACCAGAAGAACAGGGGGATATCCCAATGGCTTTCGAACTTCCCGACCTTCCCTACGCCCACGACGCGCTCGCCGATCTCGGCATGTCGAAGGAGACGATGGAGTATCACCACGACATCCACCACAAGGCCTATGTTGACAACGGCAACAAGGCGATTGCCGGCACCGAGTGGGAAGGCAAGTCGGTCGAAGAGATCATCAAGGGCACCTATGACCCGAAAGCGGTCGCCCAATCCGGTATCTTCAACAACGCCTCGCAGTATTGGAACCACAACCAGTTCTGGGAAATGATGGGTCCGGGCGAAAAGAAGATGCCGGGCGAGCTGGAAAAGGCGCTCACGGAAGCTTTCGGCTCGGTCGACAAGTTCAAGGAAGACTTCTCGGCCGCGGGCGCCGGCCAGTTCGGCTCCGGCTGGGCCTGGCTCGTGAAGGACACCGACGGATCGCTCAAGGTGACCAAGACCGAGAACGGTGTGAACCCGCTGTGCTTCGGTCAGACCGCGCTTCTGGGCTGCGACGTGTGGGAGCATTCCTACTACATCGACTTCCGCAACAAGCGCCCGGCGTATCTGACGAACTTCCTCGACAACCTCGTGAACTGGGAAAACGTCGCCTCGCGCATGTGATCCGACGCCCGAATGATGTGAAATGGTGGCCGCCCCAAGGGGCGGCCGCTTTGTTTTCATCGCCACATCTGCGGGGCAGATGAAGCGATGCGGTGGGGGCTCGGGCTCACCAAAGCAAGCCCCGGAGCCGCCATCCCCCGATCCCGCGCCTGACAGCCGCCGGACCGCCCACCAAGTACAATCGCCGTATCCCCACCTGCGGCGGGGCCCCTCGGCGATTCTCCTTGGCGTTCGGACCGCCGCCCGTCCTGCGGGTCTCAGGCGACGGCGGCTCCGAAGCAAGCTTCGGTCGGAGGGGGTGTTCCGGTGAGGTGGTCCTTGGGCGCACAGGGGGCAGGGCACTGCGCCGGCGGTTTCGAGTGTCGCGGTCTTTTGGTTTGGGATGTCCTTTTTCGGCGTGTCCGCCGCCGCAAAGGAACAGCGGGCGGCGTGCGGGCGTTTTTTAGGGAAACGGCAAACAGGAGGACGATATGGCCGAGCGCAAACGCTCCAAAGACGGGCACAGCGAAACCGAAGCGATCCTTGGCGGAAAGCCCGAGAAGCTGGATGAGACGGCGCAGGAAGGCGCGTCGGGCGGAAACCTTCAGCGCAAGGTCGGCACCCGTGACGAAGAAAAGCGGGTCGACGAGACTTCGGCGGGCAACACCCGGCCGCTTGCGCAGGATCAGAACGGGTCGGGCGACAAGGAAAAGGTCTGACCTGCGTGCGGAGGGCCCTGCGAACGCGGGGCCTTTCGTCAGTCCGGGTGGATGTCACGCGGCGTGCACCCGGCATCGAGGATCACGGCGATCCAGTTCACATCGGCTTTCAGACCGAGTTCGGCCAGCCACGCCGACTGCGCCCGATAGGCGCCCTCTTCCTGCGCGGCTGGGCAGTAGAAATGGCGCGGGGCCTGACGGTGGTGGACGAGTTCGTGCAGCAGCACGGACAGGTCTTCGGGGTCGTCGGCGGCCCAGGGGTGGACGAGATAGATCGTTTCGGACTGGGCATCGTAAAGCCCGCGCGTGGCGCCGTGGCCGCGACCGGGAAGACCCGCGATCAGGGCGGCGTGTTGCGCGGACACGACCTTGATTTCGGGCAAATCGGAGCGGGCGGGCAGGTCGGTGTTCGCATCCAGCCAGTGCTCCAACATCCCCAGAATATCGCTGCCGACAACGGGCGGCTCGGCGGCGGACACGGGCGCCGTGCTCAGGGACAGGCAAAGCGGGATTGTTGCCAGCCAGCGGCCGGCTTGGGACGGGAGGTTCATCAGATCACTCCGGATAGCGTGGATTTGGTTGTGAGCCTGAAATCATGCTAGGATCTGAGGGCACCGGTCGCAAAAGACGGTTCTTCAACTGCCGATGAACGGGATTCATGCGCGATGAGCCGCAAGTTGCCCCCTTTCGCCGCCGTGCGCGCCTTCGAGGCCGCCGCGCGGCTTTTGAGCTTCAAGGACGCAGCGGACGAGCTGTGCCTGTCGCCGTCCGCGGTCAGCCATCAGGTGCGCGCGCTGGAGGAGTTCCTCGATACCAAGCTGTTCGAGCGGCGCGGGAACGCGATGCACCTGACCCTGACGGGGGAGTCCTATGCGGGGCGGCTCGAAACCCTGCTCGACGGGATCGACGGAGCCACGCGGGCGGCGCGGGCCGGGGCCGATCCCGAGGTGCTGCGGGTGCTTTGCACGCCGGGCTTTGCCGCGCGCTGGATGGTGCCGCGCATGGGGCGGTTCGCCCATGCCGACCGGCTGCGCCTGCGGGTGTCGGTAGGTGCGCCCTCGACGGACTTCACCACGAACGATGCGGATATCGTGATCCATTGGGCCGATGCCCCGGTCGCGGGTGTGCTGGTGGAACCGCTCATGGCCTCGGCCCGCTATCCCGTGATCCGGCCCGATCTGAAGGCGCGGCTGGGGATCGAGACCCCCGCCGATCTGGCGCGCGCCACGCTCATGCATGACGAGACGATGGATATGTGGGCGGAATGGTTCGAACTGGCCGGATGCCCGCCGCCGCAGATGCCCGCAGGCCCGGAATTTCCCAATTGCGAACTCGCCACCACGGCGGCGGAGCAGGGGGGCGGTGTGGCGCTGGCCTATGACATGATGGTGCGCGACACGGTGGCCTCGGGCCGGCTCATGCGACTATTCGACACCGTGACAATGCCGTTCGTGATCTATTCAGTCGCCTGCGATGAAGCCCGCATGGACGAGCCGATGATCGCCGCGTTTCGGACGTGGGTGCAGGCCGAGGTGGCCGAGGATGGGCGGCCCGCCACCGCGATCCGGGTCGCCGAGTAGGCGGGAACCCCCGCCAAGTTCCGGGCGTTTCTTCCTAAATCACTGACACTTAAGGAGGATATGCAATGGCACAGATCGATACCGGGACCTGGGTTTTGGTCGCCGACAGCGAAAAGGCCCTGTTTCTCGAGAATGTCGCGGATGCCGAAAACCCGCATTTGGTGGTGACCCGTGAAGAGCATCAGGACAACCCGTCCGACCGCGAACAATCGGCCAACCGTCCGGGCCGGATGCAGGACACCGGGGTGGGCCAACGCTCGGCGCTGGACGACACCGACTGGCACGAACTCGCCAAGGAACGCTTTGCCTCGCAACTGGCGGACATCCTTTACAAGAAGGCGCATCGCGGCGAGTTCGAGAAAATCGTCATCGCCGCCTCGCCGCAGGTGCTGGGCGCCCTGCGCGACGAATTGCATCAGGAGGTCACAAAGCGGATCGTGGGGGAGGTCGACAAGACCCTGACCAACCATCCGCTCGACAAGATTGAGAAGATCGTCAAGGAAGACCTCGAAGCGGCCTGACCGATCGGGCGAGGCGCGCGGCCTTGACCCCGCCGCGCGCCTCTGCCACCCCCGGTTCGAAACGGCAGGAGCGGACAGGGATGAGCGAGACGGGCAAAGGCATCGCGGCCATCGCGGGTGCCTGCGTGATCTGGGGTCTGTCCTCGATCTATTACAAGGCTTTGGCGCATGTGCCGCCGGAAGAGGTGCTGGCGCATCGCACCCTGTGGTCCTTCGTGTTCTTCGCGGGCGTTCTGGCGGTGCAGGGGCGGCTTGGGGCCCTGCGCGGACTTATCGGGTCGCGGCGTGTTTGGCAGGTGCTGCTGGCCGCCGTCATGATCTCGACCAACTGGTTCTTCTTCATTTATTCGGTTCAGACCGGCCGGGCCTTGGGGGCATCGCTGGGCTATTACATCTTTCCGCTCGTCGCCGTGCTTCTGGGCGTGGTCATCTTCCGCGAACGCTTGCGGTTCGGGCATGGGATCGCTGTGGTCATGGCCGCGCTCGCCGTCGCGATCCTCACCTGGGGGCTGGGGCAGGCGCCTTGGATCTCCCTCCTCTTGGCGACCACATTCGGGTTCTATGGTGTCGTGAAAAAGGGGCTGGATGCCGGGCCGGTGGCCAGTGTGACGGCCGAGGTCACGCTTCTCCTGCCGCTGGCGGTCCTGTGGCTCGTCGGGGTCCACGCGTTCGGCTGGACCGGGATCACGGGCCGCAACCTCGCCGTGTTCGGTGACGACCTGCGCGACAGCCTGTTGCTGGCTTTTTCGGGCGTGCTGACGGCCACGCCGCTGATCTTGTTCTCCTACGCCGCGCGACGGTTGGGATACGGGTTGCTCGGCTTGATGGAATACATCAACCCCACGCTGCAATTCCTTGTCGCATCGATGATTTTCGGCGAACTCGTCACCCGTTGGCATATGATCGCGCTGCCGATCATCTGGGTCGCGCTTGCCCTTTATTCATGGGTCAGCCTACGTCAGGACAGGGCGGAGTCCAGCCTCGCGGCGAGGGTTTCGACGTCGGGCACGACCTGAACGAAATCCAAGAGCGACCGATCCGCGAACCCCTGATCGATGGTATGCTCGATCAGCGCGATAAGCGGGTCCCAATACCCTTGCGTGTTCAGCACGATCAGCGGTTTGTCGTGGAGGCCCAATTGGCGCCACGTCAGCACCTCGAAGAACTCGTCCAGCGATCCCGCCCCGCCGGGGAGGACCACGACGGCGTTCGAATTCATGAACATGACCTTCTTGCGTTCGTGCATGTTCTCGGTGACGACGAAACTGGTCAGGTCGCGCTTGCCCACTTCCATCGACAGTAGGTGCGTGGGGATCACGCCGAAGGTCGCGCCGCCTGCCTCCTGCGCCGCCCGCGCGACGGTGCCCATGAGGCCCACGTCCCCGGCGCCGTAGACCAATTGCCAGTTGCGCGAGGCCAGAAGGGCGCCGACGGCGCGCGCCTCGGCCACGTACTCCGGCCTGGCCCCGAAGCGTGAGCCGCAAAAGACACAGACAGAAGCTTGTGGCGCGGGCATGGGTTAGCCTTTCGGGAAAGTGTTTTGACCCGTGATAACCGCGTTGTTAATGTCCCTCAAGCCTTGGGGATACGGGGCGTTTGGGGGACGGCGAAAGGGTAAGAATGATCGGCTTGCTGAGAGGTTGGCTGGGCTGGGCGCTTGGTGCGGTTGCAGCAGGTGTCGCAGTCGTGGCTGCCGTCGTGACGACCGGGGATTTCCCACGGTCCGATCCCGATGTGCCCGAGGCACCCGCCGAGGTCGCGGCTTTGCCCGAAGCGGCAGAGGAGACGCCAACCGGCGAGACGGACGAGACCGCGGAAACCGCGCCCGAAGCGGGTGCCGAAGAGGCGACCGATACCGACACGCCCGCGATGGCCCCGCCTGAATTCGACGTGGTGCGGGTCGATCCGAACGGATCGGCCCTGATCGCGGGTCATGCCGCGCCCGGATCGGACGTGACCGTCATGGTCGAAGGCGAGAAGATGATGACCGTCACCGCCGATGCGGGCGGCAATTTCGTCGCCATGTTCGACCTCCCGCTCTCGGATACGCCGCGCATCATGCAACTGATGGCCGCCTTGGGTGGCGAGGACATGATGTCGGACAAATCCGTGATCGTCGAGCCGCGCGACCTGCCGGTTCAGGTCGCAGAGGCGGACACCGGGACTCCGACGAGCGAAGCGCCGTCTGAGACGACGGAAGTCGCGCGGGACGAGGCCACGACGACCCCGGACGCGCCAACCGAGACCGCCGAGGCGGACGCGGAAGTGGCGCAAGCGGCTGAGGATACGGCCCCGGTGGAGATGGCCGATGCGGCGCAGGCTATGGACGAGGCGCCGGAAACCGCGCCCGAACCCGTCGAAACGCCGACCGAGGTCGCGCAAGCGCCGGAGGTTTCCGCGCCGGACGCGCCCGAAGCGGGCGAAAACGCGGACATGGCCGAGGCCGACGCGGCGCCGGAAACGCCCGAGGTCACCGCCGAGGCCGAGGCGCCACGGGTTCTGCTTGCCGACCGTGACGGGATCACCGTCTTGCAGGACGGCGCGGCGCCCGATCTGTCGCTCGACGCGATTGCCTATGACGACGCGGGCGAGGTCACGATTTCGGGTCGCGGTCAGCCGGGCGGCACCGTCCGGCTCTATCTCGACAACGGGCTGGTGGGCGACGTGCCGGTCGCTCCGGCTGGCCAGTGGCGCATGACCCTGCCCGAAAGCGTCGAGGCGGGGATCTACACCCTGCGGGTCGACGAGGTGGCCGAGGACGGCACCGTCATGGCGCGCGTCGAATCTCCCTTCAAACGTGAGGACCGCGAGATGCTGGCCGCCGCTTTGGGCCGGGCGAGCGAGGCGCGGGAAGGCGAGGCGGCGGCGCAGGATGAGGTCGAGATGGCCGAGGCGGACATGGCGGACCCTGCGCCGACCGCGACGACCGAGGATGTGGCGGGAGCGGACGGGATCGGGGCCGACCCGGAACCGACGCCTGTGCCTGCGGAAACCGCTGAGGCGGTCACCGAGACCGCCGTCGAAGACGAGGCGCCCGAATTGCCCGCCGAGACCGCAGACGCGGCGCAGGCGGGCGAGGCTCCGACCGCGCCGGATACGCCCGCAGCGGAGGTCGGCGTTGAAAGCGAGGCCGCGACGCCCGCGAATGCAGGAGACGCCCCGGAGGCCGCCGAGGCACCGATGGAGGCCGCGCCGGACGCCCCAGAGGCGGGCGATACCGTCACGGCGGCCATGGACAGCGACGCGCCCGACACGGCCTCAGCGCCGGACATGCCCCCGGCGGACAGCGACCCCAAGGCTCCGGCAGCCGAGCCGATGATTTCGGCCATCACCGTGCAGCCGGGATCGACCCTCTGGGCGATCTCGCGCGAACGCTACGGCGACGGGCTCCTTTACGTGCAGGTGTTCGAGGCGAACCGCGACAAGATCCGTGACCCCGACCTGATCTATCCGGGTCAGGTGTTCGAGCTTCCGGCCGATGTGAGCGGCAACTAGGCCACTGGCCTTTTCCGGTCCGAGACCCTAGGTGATAGGACCTTAGGGAAAGGGAACGGCATGAGACGTGGCGGACAACGGACGGTGAGCGATGCGCGGGCGTCGGGGGCGCATGAGGGCACCGGGCTACGCACGATCCAACGCGTTATCCCCTACCTCTGGCCCAAGGGCGACCGCGACACGCAGTGGCGGGTCGTCGTCGCCATGTCGCTCCTGATCGGGGCCAAGCTGATCGCGGTCGCGACGCCGCTGTTCTACAAGGCCGCCGTCGATGGACTGACCGGCGAGGCGAGCGACAGCGCGGCCTGGATGCTGGCGCTTGGTGCGGTGAGCCTGACGGTGGCCTATGGTGTCGCCCGGTTCCTGTCCGTGGGCTTTCAACAATTGCGCGACGCCGTGTTCGCCAAGGTGGCGCAGGGCGCGCTGCGGTCGATGGCGCTTCAGACGTTTCAGCACATCCACGCGCTGTCCCTCCGCTATCACATCACGCGCAAGACCGGGGGCCTCAGCCGGATCATGGAGCGCGGGGTGAAGGGCGTCGAATTCCTGCTGCGCTTCCTTCTGTTCAACATCATCCCGCTATTCATCGAGCTGGGGCTGGTCTGCGTGATCTTCTTCGTGCTCTTCGATGTCTGGTATCTGGCCGCCGTCGTGGCGACCATCGCGGTCTATATCCGCTTCACCTTCGCCGTGACCGAGTGGCGGGTGAAACTGCGCAAGCTGATGAACGATCAGGATACGGATGCGAACCAGAAGGCCATCGACAGCCTTCTGAACTTCGAGACCGTGAAATACTTCGGCGCCGAGAAGCGCGAGGCGCGGCGCTATGACGGTGCGATGGAGGGCTACGAGGGGGCCGCGATCAAGACGTCGCAGTCGCTCGCGTTCCTGAACGCGGGGCAGAGCTTCATCATCACGGCGGGTCTGGTCGCGGTCATGGTCATGGCGGCCATCGGGGTGCAGAACGGCACGCTCTCGACCGGCGATTTCGTCATGGTCAACGCCTACATGATCCAGATCACCATGCCGCTGAACTTCCTCGGCTCGGTATATCGCGAGATCCGGCAGGCGCTGGTGGACATGGCCGAGATGTTCGACCTGCTCGAACAGCCCGCCGAGGTGACGGACAAGCCGGGGGCCAAGCCGCTGGACATGAAGGGCGGCAAGGTCGAACTGGATGCTGTCGAATTCGGCTACGATCCCGCGCGGCCCATCCTGCATGGCGTCACGATCACCGCCGAGGCGGGCGAGACGGTGGCCATCGTCGGCCCGTCGGGATCGGGCAAATCCACCATCGGGCGGCTTCTGTTCCGGTTCTACGACGTCACCGGGGGCGCGATCCGCATCGACGGGCAGGACCTGCGCGACGTGACGCAGGAAAGCGTGCATGACGCCATCGGCGTGGTGCCGCAGGACACGGTGCTTTTCAACGACACGATCCGCTACAACATCGCCTACGGGCGCGATGGTGCGACGTTCGCGGATATCGAGGCGGCGGCGAAGGCGGCCAAGATCCATGACTTCGTGATGAGCCTGCCCGAAGGCTACGACACGCAGGTGGGCGAGCGCGGGCTGAAGCTGTCGGGTGGCGAGAAGCAGCGGGTGGGGATCGCGCGCACGCTCCTCAAGAACCCGCCGATCCTGCTTCTGGACGAGGCGACGAGCGCGCTGGACACCGAAACCGAGCGCGACATCCAGATGAGCCTGAAGGCCATGGGCGTGGGGCGCACCGTCATCACCATCGCGCACCGGCTGTCGACCATCGCGGATGCGGACAAGATCGTCGTCTTGCAGGACGGCGAGGTGATCGAAGAGGGCCGTCACGACGCGCTTTTGACCAAGGGCGGCAAATACGCCTCGATGTGGGCGCGCCAGCTTGCCGAGGAAGAGGACGAAGCGGCGTGACCTGATCGTGCGGGCGTGCGCCCGCGCAGGGTTTGCGCCGCCCCGCCGCTGGCGGGTCGTCGCGGTGGGACGCGGCCGGGGCCGCGTCTGGAGGGCGCTGCCCTCCAGACCTCCCGAAGTATTTCCGAAACGAAGAAGAAGGGCGCGGTTATTCGGCGGCCTTGATGTCCGGGCCTCGACGGGTTTCGTCGTGTTCATCCTCGGCCTCGACCGCCTCTTCGGCCACGTCCGCGTCGATCCCGTCGCCTGCCGAGCGGCGGGCGGTGAGGAGGTAGTCGAGTTCGTCGGCGGTGGGTTCCGCTTCGCCCTCGTCCTCTTCGATGGCCGGTGAGTCGAAGTCCCACACGAACTCGTCGACGCTGGTCTTTTTCGCCTGTTTCTGAAGCGCGAGGTCGCGGGCGGTGCGTGAGCCGCGGCCCCAGGTCATTGCCTTGAGACCCGCCGCACTGCGGTAGGCGCCGACGCCGACCCAGACGCGCAGGGCCAGCATGGAGGGGGTGAAGACCAGCGTGAGAATCGTCGCGATGCCGAGGCCGAAGACCACGGCGGTGGCGAGTTGCACCCACCAGAGCGCGGTCGGGGCGTTCACTGAATAGCCGCCCCCGATGAAGTCGAGCGACAGGCCGAACATCATCGGCGCGAGGCCCGCCATCGTCGTGATCGTCGTCAGCAGCACGGGGCGGATGCGATCCTCGGCGGTGCGGGTGATCGCCTCGATCCGGGGCATGTAGCGGGCGTATTCCTGATAGGTGTCGATGAGCACGATGTTGTTGTTCACAACGATCCCCGCAAGCGCCACGACCCCGGTGCCGGTCATGATGACCGAGAAGGACTGACCCATCACCAGCATCCCGAACAACACGCCCGCCGTGGACAGGACGACGGCCAGCAGGACCAGCACTGCGTTGTAGAACGAGTTGAACTGGGCCAGGAGGATGATGAACATCAGAAACAGCGCGCCCGCGAAGGCCTTGCCCAGAAAGGCGGTCGATTCCGACTGGTCCGCGAAGTCGCCCGCCCATTCGTAGTCGATGCCGGTGGGAAGGTTGCCCGCTTCGAGCCATTCGGTGATCCGTTCGATCCGTTCGGTCGAGGTCACGGGCGTCTTTCGGTAATCGTCCGGATTGGCGGCGTTCGCGATGATCCGGTCGGCCTCGGCCACGGCAAGCGTCCGCGTGTCGCCCGAGGGGCCGGTCAGCACCACCAGCCCGGGGTCCACGGCGGCCTTGACGTCGAAATAGCGGGACTGGTCGATCCGGTCGATCTGGGCGAGGGTCGGCACCGCTTCACGGGTGACGAAATTCGACAGCGGCACGAGGCCCTGCGCGGTGCGGACCTTGAGCGTGTCGAGGGTCGACAGCACGCGGTCCTCGGCCGGGAACCGCACCCGGATTTCGATCTCCTCGTCATTGCCGTCGACGCGCATCGTGTCGAGCAGAAGCCCGGTGGTCACGAGTTGCACCATGCCGCCCACTGTGGCGACGTCGGTGCCGTAGCGTCCCGCCTCTTCCACGTCGATGTTGAGCTGCCAGTCGATGCCGGGCAGGGGGCGCGTATCTTCGACCTGCGCAAGGCCCGTCAGACCCTCGAAGAACTGGCGGGTGATTTCGGTGGCGGCCAGAAGCGTGTCCCAGTCGTCGCCCTTGAGGCGCAGGTTCACGGGCTTGGTGGAGGCGGGGCCGCCGGCGATGCCCGCGACCTCGGTCGGGATGCCTTCGAGCCCGGCCAGATCGCGTTTCAGCCGCTCGACCACGACTTTGCCGTCGTAATCTGCGTCCCGCACCGTGCGGGTGTAGGGGATGATCCCGAGAAGCTTGTCCTCCACATCGTAGGCGGGGCGATCCTCGAAGGTGGCGATTTCGATCTGGACCTGTCCGATGGTGTCGCGCGGTCCGGCCGCGCCGCCGGTGTTCTGGTTCAGACCGCCTTCGCCGGCGAAGGAAAACGCGTTCTTCACGCCGGGCACGGCGCGCACGACCTCTTCGACCCGGCGCACCATGTCGTCCTTCTCTTCGATCGACAGGTTGCCGCGCCCCCGGACATAGACGATGGCCTGTTCCGGCGCGGTGTCGGCGAAGAAATCGACGCCCTGATTGTTGCGCCCGTAATCCATGCCGATCCCGGCGACGAGCGCCATGACGCCCAGAATGGTCACGATGGGCATGACCGGATTGCCGACGATGGCGTTGATGATGACGCCGAAGCCCGTGCGACGGTAGGTGCCCGTCACCTTCTTCGGCTTGCGCTTGGGTTTGGCCGCGTCGAGCAGGATGGTGGTGACCAGCGCCATGACGACGAACAGCACGATGCCGGGCAGCATGGCCACGGCGCCATCCAACGGGTTCGAACCCCGCCCGAACAGGAAGTCGGGGTTGGCGATCTGAAGCGCGGCCACGAACAGAAGCGCGAAGGCCGGGAGGACCAGCGCGGCGCGCACCACCCACGGCCAGCCCCGCAGCCCGTGCGAGGCGCGTTCGAGCGAGCGCGACAACCGGCCCGCAACCCCGCCCATGACGGGCAGGTAGATCAGCGCGACCAGCAGCGACGCGGTCAGCGTGTAGATCAGCGTCTTCGGCAGCATTTCCATGAATTCGCCGGGGATGCCGGGCCAGAAGAGCATCGGCAGGAAGGCGCAGAGGGTGGTGGCGGTGGACGAGATGATCGGCCAGAACATCCGCTTGGCGGCCTCGGTATAGGCCGACATCGGGCCGACGCCATCCGAAATGCGCTTGTCGGCATATTCGACGACCACGATGGCCCCGTCGACCAGCATCCCCACGGCGAGGATCAGGCCGAACATGACGATGTTGTTGATCGCCACGCCCAGCACCGCGAAGAGCGCGAAGGTCAAAAGGAACGAGGTCGGGATCGCGAAACCAACAAGCAGCGCCGAGCGCATCCCGAGCGAGGCGAGCACGACGATCATCACCAGCGCGATGGCGGTGATGACCGAACCTTCAAGCTGGCTGACCATCGACGATATGACGTGGCTCTGGTCGTTGGAATACCGGACCTCGACCGCCTGTTTCAGCTCGTCGGGCCATTCCTCGGTGGCGGCTTCGACCACCTCCTTCACTTCGGCCACGGTGTCGATCAGGTTGAAGCCCTTGCGCTTGACCACCTGTAGGGCAACGGTCGTGTCGCCGTTGAAGCGTGCCGTGCCTGCGCGATCCTCGAACGCCAGCCGGATCTCGGCCAGATCGCCCAGCGTCACCACCCGGTCGCCGTTCACCTTGACCGGAAGGCCGTAAATGTCCTGCACATCGTCGAAGGACGACGGGATCTTGATCGACGTGGCGCCGGACGGTGTTGTGATCTGGCCCGCCGCGATCAGCTGGTTGTTGTTGGTGACGACCTGAATGAGCTCGCCCGCCGTCACGTTGTAGGCTTCGAGTTTCAGGGGGTCGATCAGGACTTCCATCATCTCGTCGCGCGCGCCGGTCAATTGCGCCTCGAGCACGGGCTCGATGCCCTCGACCTCGTCCTGCACCTCGCGGGCCAGTCGAACGAGCATCCGTTCCGGCACCGCGCCGGTGAAATTCACCACCAGAATCGGGAATTCCGAGAAGTTGATCTCGTTGACCGAGTATTTGTCGGCCCCCGACGGGAATTTCGCCTCGGCGGCGTTCATCGCGTCGCGCACGTCGGCGATGACCTTGGTGCGGTCCCAGCCGAACTCGAATTCGAGCGCGAGACCCGCATAATTCTCGGCCGCCGTCCCGGTCATGGTCTTAAGACCGTCGATATCCGCAAGCTCCTGCTCCATCGGGCGCACGAGCAGGTTTTCGCTGTCCTCGGCGGAAATGCCGGGGAAGGGAACCGAGACGAACAGGGCCGGGATTTCAATGTCCGGCTCGCCCTCTTTCGGCAGGCCGACATAGGCGGCGATCCCGGCGGTCAGCGACAGGATGATGAAGGCGAGGACCATCCTCGCCCGTGAGGCCGCCCAATCGACGACGCCGTTCATGTGCCGGACTCCCGATAGGTCGGGTCGATGGCGACACCGTCGATCACATAGTCCTGTCCGACGACGATCACCGCCGTCTCGTCCGGCAGGCCCGCGACCCAGACCCCATCGGTCGAATCGCGCACGAGGTCGACGGGCATGAAGCGGGCCACGTCGCCTTCGCCCACCACCCGCACGCCAAGATCGCCCGCGTCGTTCAAGGTGAGCGCGGATTGCGGCAGAAGGTGCGCGGTGCGCCCGGCCGACTGGATCAGGATTTCGGCGGTCTGGCCGTGGCGGATCGCAAGATCGGGATTGGCCACCTGCGCCTCGACGCGGAAGGTGCGCGTGACCGGGTCGGCGGCGCGACCGATGAAGGTGATCCGGCCCTGCACCTGATCGCCGGTGGCAAGGCGCGCGCCGACCGGGGCGCCCATCGACACGCGGTTCACGTCAAGCTCGGCCACGTAGCCGACGAGCTTCAGGGGATCGAGTTGAACGACCGTCGCGCAGGGGCTGCCGGGTTGCAGGAGCGCGCCGATTTCGGCGGGGTCGTCTTCGATCAGGCCCGAGAACGGTGCCCGGATGTCGAGGTCGTCAAGCGCGGCCTCGGCCTGTTCGACACCGCTTTGCGCGGCCTCGAACGCGGAACGGGCGGACAGAACGCGCGTCTCGGCGGCGAACCCGCCCTCCGACAGCTTTTCGGCGGCATTGAGGTTCTGCTCCGCCTCGGTCAACTGCGCCTGCGCCTGTTTCAGCGCGACTTCGCGGGTGCCGGGGTCGAGGCTGCAAAGCACGTCGCCTTCCGCCACCGCATCGCCCTTGGCGACCGGTGCGGCGATCACCCGGCCCGAGGCTTCGGACATCAGCGTGACCGAACGCGTCGCCTCGGTCTCGCCCCGCACCACCACGGCGCTGTCGATCTCCTGCGCGGCCGAGCGCATGGCGATCACCGAAATCCGGGAGGCGTCAGTGGTCTCTTCGGTAGGGGTATCTTCCTCGACCGCGGCTTCGGCATCGCTGCCGAGTCCGACGAAATCGCGCACCATTTCGCGCTGAAAGACCAGCATGAACAGCACTGCGACCGTCAGCAGCGCCGTCAGGATCGGAATGGGTCTCATGCTGTCCTCATGTCCCAAGTCGTTAATTCGTTTCACATAGCCCGCACCACCCTTTGCAACAAGGGTTTGGCATCACTCTATGCGTATATGACAAGATATTGGATCACTTTTGCCGCGCCCCTTGGCAAACCTCGCGCCTTTCCGGTAAAGAAGTGGTCAAAAGTGACGCAAAAAGGCGCTGGGGGCCGAGCACGTGAGCAATCCCGATAGTTTCATCGACGAGGTGACCGAAGAGGTTCGTCGCGACAAGCTCTTTGCGCTGTTTCGCAAATGGGGCTGGGTCGGCGTTCTGCTGGTCGTCGTCATCGTCGGCGGGGCCGCCGTGAACGAATTCCTGAAAGCGCGCGAACAACGTCAGGCGCAGGCGACCGGCGACGCGGTGCTCGCCGCGCAGGATGCCGACGGGGCCGAGGCCCGGCTGGCGGCCCTCGACGGTGTCGCCGCCGAGGGGGATGCGGCTGCGGTGATCGGGCTCATCAAGGCGGCGGAAGCCGAAGCGCCGGAGCGCGCCGACGAACTGCTGGCGGCGATCGAGAGCGACACGAGTTATCCCGCGCTCTATCGCGACCTCGCCACGCTCAAGCGCGTGATGCTGCCGGGCTCGCCGATGACGGCGGACGAAAAGGTCGCCGCCCTCGATCCGCTGCTCGGGCCGGGTGCCCCGTTCCGGGTGCTGGCCGAGGAACAACTGGCGCTGGCCGAGATCGAGGCGGGCGACGCCGAGGCCGCACTTGCGCGGCTGAATGCATTGATGGACGATGCCGAGGCGGGGGATTCCCTGCGCGAACGGGCGTCGCAACTGATCGTGGCGCTCGGCGGCACGGTGGAATGACAGGGCGGGCGCGGTCGGACCGCGTGCGCGAAAAGAACGGGCAGATCTTGGGGGACACGCGCGTGACACGCAAAGGTTTGATCGCACTGGCACTGGTGGGGGCCGTCGGCGCCCTGAGCGCCTGCGACAGGGACGTCATCTTTCAAGGCAAACGCGAAAACATCTATTCGCCGGACCCGGCCATCGTGGGCGAGGACGCTGCCGCGGCCTTTGTCCGTGAACAGGCCGAGGCCGAGGCGAACGTCACCCGCGCGGTGTCCCTGCCGGGGATGAGCTCGCTGGGATCGTGGACGCAGGTCGCCGCGAACGCCCAGAACAACGTGCCGCACGTGGCTTTTTCTTCTGCGCCGCAGGTGATCTTCAATACCGATTTCGGACAGGGCAGCACCCGCAAATACAAGATCACCGCCGAACCCGTCATCGCGGGCGGGCAGGTCTTCGTCATGGATTCGCAATCCACCGTCGCCGCGCTCACCACGGGGGGCGAACGGCTCTGGACATCGGACCTGACACCGCCGGGCGAGCGGGCCGGGCAGGCATCGGGCGGCGGGCTGGCCTATGCCAACGGGCTTGTGCTCGCCTCAACCGGATATGGTGAACTCGTCGCGATCGACGCAGGCTCGGGCGCGGTCCGCTGGCGTCAGGATCTGGGCTCGCCGGGGTCCGGCGCACCGACCGTTTCGGGCAACACCGCCTATGTCATGTCGACCGCGAACGTGGGCTACGCCGTCAATATCTCGAACGGTCGCCTCGTCTGGCGCCTTCCCGGCACCCCGCAGGCGCCGGGCGTGATCGGGGCCTCGTCGCCCGCCGTTTCGGGCAACACCATCGTGATGCCGTTCTCGCTTGAAAGCCTCGTCGGCGTCGACGCGAACAAGGGCGAGCCGAGCTGGGTCGTGCCCGTGAAGGGCAAGCGCAACGGTCAGGCCTATAACATCCTGTCGGAAATCACCGGCGCGCCGGTCGTGAACGGCTCGATGATCTACGCCGGCACCGTGGCCGGGGCCAGCGTGGGCGTTTCGACCAACGGTCAGCTGCGTTGGACCGCGCTCGAAGGGGCGACCGGGCCGATGGTCGTGGCCGGCGGCTCGCTGTTCATGGTGGGTGACAACCTCGAACTCGTGCGGCTCGACGCCTCGACCGGCAAACGGGTCTGGGGCGTGCCGCTGCCGGGCTACGAGAACGAGAAACCGCGCCGGTTCAAGGCGATCTATCCGAGCTACGGGCCGACGCTGGCCGGTGGGCGGCTCTGGGTCGCGTCGGGCGACAAGATGCTGCGCGCCTTCGATCCGGCCAGCGGGTCGCTCGTCGGGGCCGTCGAATTGCCTGCGGGAGCAGCCTCGCGCCCCGTGATCGTTGGTGGGATCGCTTATATCGTCAGCGAAAAGGGCTCGCTGATGGCCTTGCGTTGAGGGCGCGAAATCTCTATGCGGGCGCCTTCACGTCCGGAGAGTTGAAATGACCTTCACCCTCGCCATCGTTGGCCGCCCCAACGTCGGCAAATCCACGCTGTTCAACCGGCTCGTCGGCAAGCGCCTTGCGCTCGTCGACAACCAGCCCGGCGTCACGCGCGACCTGCGCGAGGGCGAGGCGCGGCTGGGCGAGATGCGGTTTACCGTGATCGACACGGCCGGGCTCGAGGATGCCACCGACGACTCGCTCGAAGGGCGGATGCGCCGCCTGACCGAGCGCGCGGTCGAGATGGCCGATGCCTGCCTGTTCCTGATCGACGCGCGGGCGGGCGTGCTGCCCACGGACGAGATTTTCGCCGACATTCTGCGCAAGAAGAACGCCCACGTGATCCTCGCGGCCAACAAGGCCGAAGGGAAAGCGGGCGAGGCCGGGATGATCGAGGCTTGGGGCTTGGGGCTGGGCGAACCTATCGCGCTTTCCGCCGAACATGGCGAGGGGATGGGCGATCTGGCCGCCGCGCTTGCGCCCGTGGCCGAAGAAATGGCATCGCGCCCGTCGCCCGAACCCGAAACGGACGTGGACGTGGACCAAGGCGCGCCGCGCATTCCGACCCGCGAAAAGCCCTTGCAGGTCGCCGTGATCGGGCGGCCCAACGCGGGCAAATCGACACTCATCAACCGGCTGATCGGCGAGGAACGGCTTCTGACCGGACCGGAAGCCGGGATCACCCGCGACTCGATCTCGCTCGCCTTCGACTGGGACGGAACGCCGACCCGCATCTTCGACACCGCCGGGATGCGCAAGAAGGCCAAGGTGCAAGAGAAGCTTGAAAAGCTGTCGGTCGCGGACGGTCTGCGCGCGGTGAAATTCGCCGAGGTGGTCGTCGTGCTGCTCGACGCCGCGATCCCGTTCGAACAACAGGATCTGCGCATCGCGGATCTGGCCGAGCGCGAAGGGCGCGCGGTCGTCGTCGCCGTGAACAAGTGGGACGTCGAGGCGGAAAAACAACAGAAACTCAAGCACCTGCGCGACGGTTTTGAGAAACTGCTTCCACAGTTGCGCGGCGCGCCTCTGGTGACGATTTCCGCCAAGACGGGTCGCGGTATGGACCGGCTCCATGCCGCCGTGATGCGCGCGCACGAGGTCTGGAATCGTCGCATCCCGACCGCCAAACTGAACGACTGGCTGGCCGAAATGATCGCGCAGCACCCGCCGCCCGCGCCGTCGGGCCGCAGGATCAAGCTGCGCTACATGACACAGGTGAAGACCCGCCCGCCCGGCTTCGTCGTCATGTGCTCGAACCCGGAAAAGCTGCCCGATGCCTATTCGCGCTACCTCGTGAACGGGTTGCGCGAGAATTTCGACATGCCGGGCACGCCGATCCGGCTGCACATGCGGTCGCAGGCCGACAAGAACCCCTACAAGAACAAGACGAAATCGACGCCCTCACGGTTGCGCAAGCATCTCGGCAAGGGACGCGCCGACGAATAGGTCTTCTCTGGTCCGAAAATACCTCGGGGGGTCCGGGGGGCAGCGCCCCCCGGTGGGTCGCCCGGCTATGCCGGGCGAAACCGTTAATTCAGATACTGCATCGGATCAACGGACGACGTGCCCTGACGCACCTGGAAGTGGAGCGCGGGGCTGTCCGAGGCGCGGATCTGCGCGATGGTCTGCCCCCGGCTCACGGTCGCGCCCTTGGCGACCGAGATATTGTCGATCCCGGCATAGACCGTCAGCAGGTTGCCCTCGTGCCGGATGACGAGGATCGGCACCTGATCGGTGTCACGGGTGATCGCCGCGACCGTCCCGCCCTGCGCGGCCTTCACCGGGCTGCCGGCGGCGGCGGCGATGTCGATCCCGTCCGACTTGCCCTTGACGTAGGCACCCGTGATCCGGCCATCCGCAGGCATCGACATGGCCGCGCCCGAGGTGCGCTGCGCCCCGAGGTTGGGCGAGGCCGGGGTGTCGGCCGGCCCTTGCGATGCGGTGCGGTTCGACCCTTCCGGCAGGGGGTTGCTGGAGGACGGCGGCAGGGGTGTGGGCGTGCCCACACCGGGGGCCGAATTGGTGTTGGGCGCGGCGGTCTCGGCGGATTTGGGCGGGATCATCAGGTATTGGCCCTGACGCACCGACAGGTCGCCGCCCAGCCCGTTCCATTCGGCCAGCGACCGCACCGACACGCCAAAAAGTCGCGCGATGGAATAGGCGGTTTCGCCGCTCACCACCTGATGTCGCAGGGGTTCCGCGCCCTGCTGGCTCGTGGCGCCCGCGTTGTTGGACGGCTGGTTCGGCCCGATCCGGTCGAGCGCCTGACCCGCCACGGCGGTCACGTCCACGCTGCCCGCATCGACGCGCCGGGGCAGGGCGACGACCTCGCCCGCGCGCAAGGTCGCGCCCGCGTTCAGGCCGTTGTAACGGGCGAGTTCCGCCTCGGGCAGACCGACACGGCTGGCGAGCGCCGAGAGCGTGTCGCCCTGCCGGGCCACGGCCACCTGATAGGTCGGGTATGAGATGATGCCGCGTGCGTCGGGCGTCGGGCGGGCCGCCGCGCGGGCCTCGCGCGCCGCGTCCGCAGTGGTGAAGTTGTTGCCGCCGATGCCTCGAAGGTCGAAATCGAGGTTCAGGGGCCGCCCCATGCCGTCGGAGCAGGCAGCGACCGCCAGCAGGCTCCCGCCAAGCAATAGCCCCCGCACCGCGCGCGTCATCGTCGTGTTCGCCAAATCCATACTGCCGACCTCGTCTCTTTCACCCCTGTTCCCGGGGTTTGCCCTGGCCGCTCTAGTCTTGTCCCAGACCTTCCACAAGCGGCACGAAACGCACCGGCAGGATTTCTTCGTAGTCGAACCCGTCATCGCTCCGCGTCACTTTGATGAGGCTTTGCACATGGTCCGACTGGCCCACCGGTAGCACCATGATACCGCCAACGGCCAGTTGAGCCAAGAGCGGCCCGGGCGGATCCTCGGCGGCGGCGGTCACGATGATGCGTTCGAAGGGCGCCTGTTCGGGCAGGCCGAAGCTGCCGTCGCCGGTGATCGCGGTGATCGTGTGCAGGCCCAGCTCGTCGAACACCTCGCGCGCGGCTTTGACAAGGCCCCGGTGGCGGTCGACGGTATAGACCCGGCGGGCGAGCTTGGCGAGGATCGCGGCCTGATAGCCGGAGCCTGTGCCGACCTCGAGCACCTTGTCTCGGGGCTGCACGTTCAGCGCCTGCGTCATGATCCCCACGACGGACGGCTGGCTGATGGTCTGGCCGCTCGCGATGGGCAGCGGCATGTCCTCATACGCCCTGTCGGCAAAGACGCCGCGCACGAAAAGGCCGCGGTCGATGGCCTCCATCGCCTGCAAAACACGGGTATTCGTGACGCCCTTCGAACGCAGGTGAAACAGGAACTGCATCTTCCGCGCGGCGATGGGGTCGTTCGGGTCGCTCATGCCAGCGCGCGCTCCAACTCGGACAGGGCGTCATGCGCGGTCAGATCGGCGCGCATGGGCGTGACGGAAATATAGCCGTCGAGGTTCAGCGCGGCATCGGTGCCGGGGGCCGTCGGCTTGTGCTGCGGCCCGCCCTTGATCCAGATGAACCGGCGGCCCGAGGGTGAGGTGGTCGGCTCGGTGCCGAAGAACGTATCCTCGCGCCAGCCCTGAGCGCCGGCTCGCATCCCCCGAACGGCAGAGGCGGGAACGGGCGGAAAATTCACGTTGTAGAACAGACGGTAGTCGGCGGTTTCCTGCCAAGGGGCGCGCTCGATCAGGGTGCGGACCGTGTCGGCGCCGTGCGCGGCAGCCGCTTCGAACAGGTTGTCGAGCGCGTAGTTCTCGGGCCCGATGAATTGCGAAAGCGCAATCGCGGGGAGGCCTTGAAGCGCGGCTTCCATCGCGCCGCCGATGGTGCCGGAATACAGCGCGTTCTCGGCGGCGTTGTTGCCCCGGTTCACGCCAGAAAGCACCAGATCAGGCGGTTCGGGCAGGATGTCCCCGATGCCTGCGAGCACGCAATCGGCCGGGCTGCCTTCGGCCGCGAACCGGCGCGGGCCAAGCTCGGCCACCATCATGGGGCGCGAGTAGCTGATGCAGTGGCCGACGCCGGATTGCTCGAAGGCAGGGGCGACCACCCAGACCTCGCCATCGGGGCCTGCGACCTCTGCTGCAATCGCCTCCAGCACCTTCAGCCCCGGTGCGTTGATGCCGTCGTCGTTGGTGACCAGAATGCGCATGTTTACCCCACAGCTTTCCCTTTCAATACGGGAGCCTGTGGGGGCTCACAAGCGGCCCGGACGGCGCGCCGTCAACCGATGAGTTCGGGCAACAGCCGTTTCGCCTCATCCCACGGGCTGACCAGCGTTTCACGGTTCTCGCCGGGGTGGAAACGGGCGCGCATGGCGGTGGCGAGCGGCCGGGGCGTCACGATGCGCACCTTCGGCCCGATCTTCGCGGTCTCGGTCTGCCAGCTTTTCGCCAGCGCCATCTGCCCGGCCTTTGTCGCGCCGTAGGCGCCGAAGAACGCCTCGCCCGCGTGATCGTCGTGAAAGAACGCGGCGGTCCCGACAGAGCCCAAAAGGGGAGCCACGTAGGCGATCAGGCGCGCCACGGCGTCGAGGTTGACGGCGACGGATTTGGCCCAGTCCTTTTCCGCCAGCGCGACGTGATCGGTGGGCATGAGTTGCTGCGCCTCGATCGCGGTATGTGCCCAGATGTCGACCTTGCCCCAGCGGTCGTGGGTCGCGCGGCAAAGCTGGGCCATGGCGTCGGCGTTCGTGATGTCCATCGGGGCGAGCGTCGCCTCGCCGCCGACCGCCTTGATCCGGTCGTCGACCTCTTCCAACGCGCCGGTGGTGCGGGCCACGGCCACGATGTGATGCGTCGGGGCCAGTTCGACGGCCAGCGCCGCGCCAAGGCCGCGCGAGGCGCCGGTGATGAGGGCGATCTTATCGGGCATGTTTCACTCCGCTTCGGGTCGGTCGCGGTATCTCAGACGTTGCGCGGCCTGTCCAGAGGCGCGGGGCCGGGTCAGAGCGGCGTGAAAACGAACGTCGTCATCGGTCCTGCCGGGCTGGGCATCTGGATCACGAGGATGTCGTGCGTGCTGTTCAGCGCATAGGGGTATTCGCCGGGGATGAAGCCGAAGGGCGGACCGGCGGTGACGGTCGTGCTGGAGGCCGCGCCCGCGCAGGTCATCGTGGGTTTCTCCGCCGCCTCGCGGTCTGTGGACATCCTGAGGCGCAGGTTCACGCCAAGGATCGTGCCGATGTCGTCGACCACGTCGAGGTTCACGTCGCCGTCTTCGGTCATGGTCTCGGCTTCGGTCGGCGCGTAGGTGTCGAGGTCCACGTCATAGGCGACCGACAGAAGGCCGGGGACACGACCGGCGAATTGTGCCTCGCCGGGGCAGCCATGCGGCAGCGAGAGGTCGGGCGGCGGGGCGATTTCGTGCTCCACGCCGTCGAGTTCCAGCAGCACGCTTTCGGTCATGGCGCCGTCGGGCAGGCGGGCGGGGGCGTAGTCCATCGCGAAGCTGCCGTCGCTGCCGATGGTCAGTTGCGCATCGACGACCGGAACGACCAGCGTTCGCGCCCCGTCGGTCATGCCGACCCGGATCAGGCGCCACTGGCCGGGCAGCGCGTTGTCGATGGGGGTGATCGCGTCCGACTGGAGCACCTGCGAACCCCAGGGTGTCGGGGTCATCGAAATATCGACCTCTTGCGCGGCGGCCAGAGCGGGTGCGGCGAACGCGGCACAGAAAATGAGCGGGCGCAAATGCGATACCTGAAAAATCATGGCGCACCGTGCCACGGTTCAGCCGATTTCGTCCAGCCTGCGCCGGATGATCTCATCCAGAACCCAGTCGGGGGGCGGCGTGTCGGGGCGAAAGGTGATGCCGGATTTCGAATGCGCGATGCCCTCGGCGCGCAGGCGGTCAGCGATCTTCGGCACGACGGTCCCGCAATGGGGATACAGGCCGATGTGTTTCGCGAACCCCGCCATCCCGGCGGCCATCTTGGTGCCCTTGGGGGCCTTCACGCGCCAGCCGGGCATGGCGTAGCTAATGACCCGCTCGACATCGGCTGGCAGCCGCGCCTCGATCCGCTTCGCCAAATCGTCCAGCGCCGCGCGAAACTCGTCGGGCTGTTGGGCAATGTAGGGCGCGAAAGGGTCCGTCATGGCCGGATCATGCGGCGGGGCACATGATCCGTCCAGCGTCATCCGACCGGGATCGGCGGGATGAAGATCGAATTGCCGTTCGACCGTGTGACCACGACGCCCGCCTCGGAAATCTCGTAGATGCGGCCGATCTGGCTCTGGTCGCCGGTCTTGACCCGCAGGATGTTGCCCCGCGTCATCCGAAACAGCGCCGTCATGTCGTCGGGCTTGCCCATGATCCCGACCAGCTGCACCTGATCGAGCCTGATTTCGTCACGCTTCGTCGCATTCAGCGAGACGATCGGACTTGTCCCGTTCCCCACCGGGAACGCGCCTGATTCTGCCATGTTGTCACCTCTGGTTTCGCGAGGGAGTGGGCCTCGCTCAAAACTAGCGGCTGGCGGTAAACAACAGGTTCATTTCCGGGGAAAGGGGGGTGGCCGGGCATGGGCCGGGAAGCGCCGAACGGCATGCTGCAATGCGGCAAAAACACGCCGATCGCCTTGTTTTGCGGGCCTCGGCGCGGCTGTAGCGGCGTTATTCCGCCGCTGTCTTGAGCTCGAAACCCTTGGCGACCATGTCGCGCGGGGCCACCGGGTATTCACCCGAGAAGCAGGCGTCGCAATAGGCGGGAGACTTGGGGTCGCGACCCGCGGCCACACCCACGGCGCGATACAGCCCGTCAAGCGAGATGAACCTGAGGCTGTCCACCCCAAGGTGTTCGCACATCTCGTCTTCGCTCATGTTCGCGGCGAGCAGCTTGTCGCGCTCCGGCGTGTCCACGCCGTAGAAGCACGGCCAAGCGGTCGGTGGGGAGGCGATGCGGAAATGCACCTCCTTCGCGCCGGCGTCGAGGATCATGTCCTTGATCTTGCGCGACGTCGTGCCGCGCACCACCGAGTCGTCCACGAGGATCACGCGTTTGCCCTCGATCAGCGCCCGGTTCACGTTCAGCTTCAGCCGCACGCCCATGTTGCGGATCTGCTCGGTCGGTTCGATGAAGGTCCGGCCCATGTATTGATTGCGGGTGATGCCCAGTCCGAACTCGATCCCGCTTTCGGCGGCGAAACCGATGGCCGCGGGCGTGCCCGAATCCGGCACGGGGCAGACGAGGTCGGCATCGACCGGGTTCTCACGGGCAAGCTCCACACCGATCTGGCGGCGGGTCTCATAGACCGAGCGGCCGCCGATGATCGAATCGGGACGCGAGAAATAGACGTGTTCGAAAATGCAGAAGCGCGACTTCTGCGGGCGGAACGGCTGGCGGCTTTCGACGCCCTTGTCGGTGATGACCACCATCTCGCCCGGCTCGATTTCGCGCACGAACTTGGCGCCGATGATGTCGAGCGCACAGGTCTCCGACGACAGCACCCAGCCGTCGCCCAACTGGCCGAGCACCAGAGGCCGCACGCCCAGCGGGTCACGCACGCCGATGAGCTTGGTGCGCGTCATGGCGACGACCGAGAAAGCGCCTTCGACCCGGCGCAGCGCGTCTTCAAGCCGTTCGGCGGCCTGCTTCTGCAAGGACCGCGCCATCAGGTGAATGATGCATTCGGAATCGCTCGACGACTGGAAGATCGAGCCGCGCTCGATCAGTTCGCGCCTCAGCTCTTCGGCATTCGTGATGTTGCCGTTGTGCGCGATGGCCGCGCCGCCCATGGAAAACTCGCCGAAGAACGGCTGCACGTCGCGGATCGCCGCGCCCTTGGACCCGGCGGTGGAATAGCGCACGTGGCCGATCGACAGCGGCCCCGGCAGCGTTTCCATCAGCGATTGCTTGGTGAAGTTGTCGCGCACGTAGCCGAAGCGGCGGGCCGAGTTGAACCCGTGTTCGGGGTGATAGGCGACGATACCGCCCGCTTCTTGCCCGCGATGTTGCAGGGCATGCAGCCCGAGGGCCACGAAGTTGGCCGCATCCGAGAGGCCGATGACGCCGAAAACGCCGCATTCCTCTTTCAGCTTGTCCTCGTCGCCGGAGGCGCGGATGGCGTCAAAGTCGAAGGGGTGCGCGGGCGGCATGGCGGGCTGGCGAGCAGCAGACATGAGCAGCTTGTCCGAATCCGGTGGCAGGATGGCCCCTGCATAGAGCAGGGGCTGGCCCGTGTCACGGGTCGCTGCGCGGTTTGTAATGATATTATGTAAGCGAGGCTTACTCGGTCGGCGTGGTCGAGGGCGTGCCCGAGGTGCAGGTGGACACCAGTTCCTCGTACCGGGCCACGATCCAGCCCGGTGCATCGTCCGGGATCTGCTCGTCGAGGTTGTCGGTCGTGCGCGCGAACACCTTGGCGGTGCGCGAATTGTCGACCGCGGCCACCGTGTCGGCGGTCACCACGTTGTCGTAGACGATCAGCGCGATCGCGACGAGGAGGATGCCGCGCAGAACTCCGAAGACGAAGCCAAGGGCCTGATCCGCACCGCCCAAGGCCGACCGCTGGATGACGCTGGAAAACAGCGGCGTGAACAGGGACACGACCACCAGCGCAAGCGCCAGAACGGCGGCGAAAGACGCGATCACGGACAGTTCGCAACTGTCGGCGATGAAGTCGCGCAGAACCGGGATTTCCTTGATGAGCGGCACGAAACGGGGCGCGAAGAGATAGGCGATGACGGCGGCGGCGACCCAGCCGACGATGGCCATGCCCTCGCGCACGAAGCCGCGGGAATAGGCGAGGATGGCCGAGACGAGAATGACCAGCGCGACGACACCGTCGACAATCGTGAACCCGTCCATCTATCCGTCCCTCTACAAGTGGCGCTCATCCGGCGCCGAACATATCCCCGACAAACCCGGCAAGGCCCGCGTAAGACTTGAGCGCCAGCCCCGGTTTTTCACCGGCCTTGGATCGTGCGGGCGCGATGGCCGTTGTGAAACCAAGTTTTTGCGCCTCTTTCAACCTGTTTTCGGTCTGGCCGACGGGGCGTAAGGCCCCGGACAGCGAGATTTCACCGAAAACGACGGTATCGCGCGGGATCGCAACATCCTCGCGCGCCGACAGCAGCGCGCAGGCGACGGCCAGATCGGCCGCCGGTTCGGACACGCGCATCCCGCCGGCCACGTTCAGATAGACGTCGAGCCCGGCGAAGGGGATGCCGCAGCGCGCCTCGAGCACGGCGAGGATCATGGCGAGCCGGCCGCCGTCCCAGCCCAACACGCTTCGGCGCGGCTGGCTGAGGGGCGAGGGCGCGACGAGGCACTGGAACTCGACCAGCACGGGGCGCGTGCCCTCGATGCCCGCGAAGACGGTCGCGCCCGGCGCCGGGTCTTCACGATCCGACAGAAACAGGGCCGAAGGGTTGGCGACCTCCGACAGCCCGCCCCCCGTCATCTCGAACACCCCGATCTCGTCCGCCGGGCCGAAGCGGTTCTTGACCGCGCGCAGAATGCGGAACTGATGCCCGCGCTCGCCCTCGAAATAGAGGACCGTATCGACCATGTGCTCGACCACGCGGGGTCCGGCGATCTGGCCTTCCTTGGTGACGTGGCCCACTAGGATCACCGCCATGCCGCGCCGCTTGGCGAAGGTGACCAGCTCATGCGCGGCGGCGCGCACCTGACTTACGCTGCCCGGTGCGCTGTCGACATTGTCGGCCCACATGGTCTGGATCGAATCGATGATCGCCAGACCGGGACGCTCCTCCTCCAGCGTGGTCAGGATGTCGCGCAGATTGGTCTCGGCGGCGAGCTTCACGGGCGCATCGGCCAGCCCAAGCCGCTGGGCGCGCATCCGCACCTGCGCGCTGGCTTCCTCGCCCGACACGTAAAGCGTCTTCAGCCCCTGGCGCGCGAAATGCGCGGCGGCCTGCAACAGAAGCGTCGATTTCCCGATCCCCGGATCGCCGCCGACCAGCACCGCACTCGCCGGCACCAGCCCGCCCCCCAGAACCCGGTCGAACTCCGCCACACCGGAGACGGTGCGCGGTGGCGGGCTTTCGGTCGAGGCGAGATCGGTCAGCGCCACCGCCCGGCCGCGCGCGGCCCCGAGTGACTTGGACGCAGGCCCCGCCGACAGCGGCTTTTCCTCGACGATGGTGTTCCACTCGCCGCAGGATTCGCAGCGCCCCGACCACTTGGACGTGGATGCACCACAGCTCTGACAGACGAAGGACGCGGAGGATTTTGCCATGACGCCTTGTGCCTCGCGCCGCCCCGCGAGGCAAGCGCCCGACCGTCCTCTTTCCGGTCCGAAATATCCCGGGGAGCGCGAGGGGCAGCGCCCCTCGCACGAGTCGTGGCGGCTTTAGCCGCCGCGAAATTCAGTCACGCTTGCGCTCCATCAGGGTGACGAGCAACGAGGCCAGCACGCAGAAGGTGAACAGATACAGCCCCCATCCCACCTCGACCCGCGTCATCGCCACGCCCTTGATGATGACCACGTAGAGCGCCATCAGGAAAATGTCGGCCATGGCGAGGCGGCCGAGAAATCCGAACACCGGCTTCGCGCGGTCGCCGATCCTGCCGAACTGGATCAGCGCCATGCCGACCACTTTCACCGCCGGGGCCACGATCGCGAAGAGGAACACGATGAGCGCGAGGAACAGGTCCTCCTCGACAAGGGCCGCGAGGCCCGAGATGACGCTCACCTCCTTCAATCCCAGGAGCGGCAGGTTCAGTCCGGCTCGCAACAGCGGGGCGACCCACGCGAGGGGGAAGAGCACGATCAGGGACAGGTTGAGATACCGAAGCCACGCCATCGGAATGATCTAGGCGCTCAGACCTCGGGTTTCGAGGGGCGGCGCGGGGTGACGGGCTGGCGAGCTTTCTGGGGCAGGGGGACGACTATCTGGTCGGGGTCCTCGACCTTGTCGTCCACCTCGAAGCCCAGCTCGGGCAGAAGCGACATCAGGTCGGCCTCCAGCGCCGCCAGTTGCTTGTCCACGACCCGCTCTTCGGTCTCGATCTGCTGCATCCAGTGGCGCAGGTCTTCCGTCGTCTTCTTCGCCAGCGCGATGTTTTCGAGGAATCTGTCCACCTCCTCCTGCCGCTGGCGCAGGAACCCGCGGGCGCGCTCGACCGAGGCGTCGGAATAGGTGCTGGCGAGATCGCGGGACGTGTGGCTCATCTGCGCGGCGAGGTCGAGGATATCTGGCTCCAGCGCGCCCAGATCCGGGTGGTCGCGCAGATGCCGGATGCGTTCGCGCACCGAATCGAACTCGCCGCCGATCCGGAACAGTTTCTTGCGGTCGGCCTCGTGGCTCGCGCGGTAGGCACGGGCCACGTCCTCCATCGAAATCGCGAAGTTCCGGTGGCTGTTTTCAAGCTGCATGATCCGGTGGTTGGCAGGCAGGTAGAACGCAAGCAGCACGAAAAGCACCGTGAGGCCGATCTGAAGGTATTTCCCGGCTTCGGCCAATTGCGTGCCGCCGAAACTCGCGTAGATCTCGACCCAGGGCAGTTGGCCCAGAAACGCCCCGGCCGTGGCGACGACAAGCGCCAGCGCGGCGACGGCGATCAGGACCATGACGATGACCTGCACCTGTCGCTGCGCGGCCGAAAATAGCCCCGTAACGGAATTCATACCTTTACCCCCAAGCGAAACGCCACCTAGCCCCCAAGGCAGGCTGCGCCGATAAAATCCAGCGTAAACAGAATGTTGGGGGATGATAAGCGGCTCAATGAAAAACAGTGGCGCCGATGGGACACCACTGTTTCATGTTTCGCGACAATTGTCGCCGGTGTCAGCGATCCGGCTTTTGCGGCACCACGGGCCGGCCCGAGGAGAGCTGCGATTTGTGCGTCATCGGCACCACGGTCGGGGCCGGGGTCGTGCGCGTGTCTTCGAGGTCCAACCCGATCTCGGGGAGCAGCGCCTTGAGGTCTTTTTTCAGGGCCGACACCTGACCATCGACGATATGTTCCTCGGTCTCGATCTGCTGAAGCCACTGTTGCAGTTCCTCGGTCGTGCGCTTCGCCATCGCGACGTTTTCCTGAAACGCCTCGATCTCTTCTTGCCGCTGACGCAGGAAGGTGCGCGCGCGTTCGACCCGCTCGTTGGAGTAGACTTCGGCGATGTCGCGCGAGGTGTGGCTCATCTGGGCGGCCAGTTCGAGAACCTGAGGCTCCAGCGCGCCCAGATCGGGATGTTCGCGCATGTGGTTGATCCGTTCCCGCACCGCGTCGAATTCGCCGCGCAGCTTGAACGCCCCGGCCCGGTCGGCTTCGTGGCTCGCACGGTAGGCGCGGATCACGTCATCCATCGATAGGTTGAACTGGCGATGGCTGGTTTCAAGTTGCATGATCCGGCGGTTGGCGGGAAGGTAGAGCGACAAGAGCACGAACAGCACCGTGACGGCGATCTGGGCGATCATCCCGGCGTTGGCGACCGGCGCGCCGTTGAATCCTGCGTATAGTTCGAGCCACGGAAAAACGCCGAGCGCCGCGCCCGCTGTCGCGACGATCAACCCGGCGGTGACGGCGCAGATCGCGCCCATGATAAGTGCCTGTGCCTGCGTCTGGGCAGCCGGAAAGAGCCCTGTGGAACGGGTCATGTCTTCACCCCTCGCTTGGTGTATGTCCGCGCACCGGCTTGATGCGCATTTCACCGTCAACGCGGGTCGTCGGCAAAAAGTTGCTTGGCGGTTTCGCGAATGACGAAAAACCGGTCCTAGCGGGCGAGAAACCGGGCCAAAAGCGGGTCATCTGCGCTGGCAAGGTCGGATACCCTGCCGTGCCAGCGGGCGCGGGCGGCGTCGAGCAGCAGAACCTCGTCGGCGATGGTGCGGATCGACGCCATGTCATGTGTGATCGTGATCGCCGTCGCCCCCAGATCGGTGACGAGTTCGCGGATCAGCGCGTCGATGTCGGTCGAGGTCACCGGGTCGAGGCCGGAGTTCGGCTCGTCGAAGAAGAGGTATTTCGGCGTGCCGATGATCGCACGGGCGAGCCCCACACGCTTTTGCATGCCCCCCGACAGGTCGGAGGGGAAGAGGTCGGCCACACGCGGTTCCAGCCCCACGCGCCCCAGCGCGACTTCGGCCCGCTCGCGCGCTTCGGTGCGGCCCACGCGGGCGCGCCCGTTGCGCAGGCGAAACGCCACGTTTTCCCACACCGTCAGGCTGTCGAAGAGGGCCGAGGCCTGAAACAGCACCCCGGTCTGTTCGAGGAAAGCGCGCCGCACGCGGCGGGTCATCGGCTGGCCGTCGATCAGGATCCGGCCTGCATCCGGCGTGATGAGGCCCAGAATGATCCGTGTCAGCACCGATTTCCCGGTGCCCGAGCGTCCGAGGATCGCAAGGCTCGTGCCGCTGTCCAGCGCCAGCGAGATGTCGTCAAGCACCTCCTTGGTGCCGAAGGACTTGGAGATATGCTGAAGTTCGATCATTGGCCGAAGAACAGCCCGGTCAACGCGACGTTGGCGGCGAGCACGAGGATCGCGGCGGCCTGCACGGCGGATTTGGTGGCTAGCCCCACGCCCTGCGCGCCGCGCCCGGCATTCAGCCCCGCATGACAGGCGAGCGTCACGGCGATACCGCCGAAGACCGCGCCCTTGGTGAGCGACAGCACGATGTCCACGGGGTCGAGGAAGTTCCAGCTTGTCGTCACATAGGACGGTCCGTTGAAGCCCAGACCCTGCGTGGCGACCACGAAGCCGCCGAAGAGGCCCAGAATGTCGCCGAGGCCCACGAGGATCGGCACCGTGACCAGCCCGGCCAGCACGCGCGGCGCGGTCAGGTAGGTCATCGGGTCGGTCGACAGCGTGGTGAGCGCGTCGACCTGTTCGGACACTTTCATGGTGGCCAGTTCGGCGGCGATGGACGAGGTCACGCGCGCCGCGATCATCAGGCCGACCATGACGGGGCCCAGTTCACGGACGATTCCGATGGCGACGATCTGGGGCACCACGGCCTCGGCCGAGATGCGCGAGCCGCCCGCGTAGATCTGAAGCGCCAGCGCCGCGCCGGTGAACACGGCAGTCAGCCCCACGACGGGGAGCGAAAGCCAGCCGATTTGCAGGAACGCGCGGGCCAGTTCGCGGGGGTAGCGCAGCGTTGCGGGGAACCGGATCACGGCGTTCAGGAAGAACAGCGTGACCGAGCCGATGCGGCGCAGCATACCAAGTGCTGCCCGGCCCAGAAGGGTCAAGGGCAGCAGGGCGCGTGTCACGACTGGCCTCGGGTGTAGTCGCGGGTGTAGCGGTGGCCGAGTTGCGTCAGGATTTCGTAGCCGATGGTGCCGGTGGTGTCGGCGATGTCATCGACGCTCTGATGCGGGCCGATCAGCGTCAGCCATTCGGGCACGGTGTCCAGATGGCCGATGTCGATGCCGATCGAATCCATCGAGACCCGGCCAAGGATCGGGCAGGGGGTCGCGCTGTCGAAGAGCACGCCTTTGTTCGACAGATGCCGGGTGATCCCGTCGGCGTAACCGCCCGACACGGTGGCCACGCGGGTCGGCGCGTCGGCGGTCCAGCTGTTGCCGTAGCCCACGGTCTCGCCCCGCCCGATCTCGCGCGTCTGGATCACGGGGAGGTCGAGGTGAACCACGGGCGTCGCCTCCTCGAAAGGCCGCGCGCCGTAAAGCCCGATGCCGGGGCGGGTGAGGTCGAAGTGGTAGTCGGGGCCAAGCAGGATGCCGCCGGTCGCGGCGAGCGAACGGGGCACGTCGCAGCCTTCGGTCATCTCGGTGAACATGCGAAGCTGCATCGCGTTCATCTCATGCTCCGGCTCGTCGGCGCAGGCGAGGTGCGACATGATGAGCGTCGGCCCGGCGGTGAGCGCGATGTCCCGCACGGCGGCCCATTCGGCAGGCTCCATCCCCAGCCGGTTCATGCCCGCGTCGAGCTGGATACCGAAACTTTGTCCGGGCAGGGTTTCGACATGGCGGGTCAGTTGTTCCACCGAACTCAGTAGCGGGATCAGGTTCAGGTCGCGGATCATGTCCGCGTCACCCGCCATGTGCCCGTTCAGCAGGAAGATCGCCGGGCCGGGGCCGAGAGCGGTGCGCACATCGGCGGCTTCCTCGGCGGCCGCGACGAAGAAGCGGCGCGCGCCGGCGGCGGCCAGCGTCTTGGCCACACGGTCCACGCCAAGGCCATATCCGTCGGCCTTGACCACCGCGCCGGTCTGCACGGAGGAGGCGGTTTTCGCGTCGAGCGCGCGCCAGTTGGCGGCGATCGCATCGAGATCGATCTGTAGACGTCCGGTTCCCATGCGGCGTGGTTTGTCCGCGCGCGCGGGCCGCGTCAAGCGCAAAGCCGTCAGGCCGTGTGGGTAAGCTCCGTCACGATCCGGTTGTCCTGATGCAGCGTCTTGTGGACGGGGCATTTGTCGGCGATTTCCAGCAGGCGCTGACGTTGTTCTGCGTCCAGATCGCCGGTGAGCGTGATCTTGCGGATGAACTCGTCGACCTTCTGCGGCGGGGTGTCGGGGTCGGCGTCCTTGGCGTGAACCTTGGCATGGGTCACGTCGACCTGAATGTCTTTCAGCGGCCAGCCCTTGCGGCGCGCATACATCCGGATCGTCATCGAGGTGCAGGCCCCCAGACCCGCCGACAGAAAGCCGTAGGGCGACAGTCCCCGGTTCGTCCCGCCGAAATCCACCGGCTCGTCGGCGTAAAGGTGATGCGGCCCGTGGCTTACGTCCTGCAAGAACCCCTCGGCATCGGCTTCACGCACCCTGAGGACGCCTTCGGGCACCGCCTCGGTCGTTTCGGCACTGCCCAGATCGAGATAGCGTTCGGCCCAAGCCGCGATCACCGATGCCGCGTATTCCGCATCTTCGCCGCGCGAGATCAGGTGGTCGGCGTCGTCCAGCGTCACGAAACTCTTCGGGTGTTTTGCGGCGCGGAAGATCGATTCCGCGTTGTCGATGCCCACCACGGCGTCGCGCGGTGCGTGCATGACGAGCAGCGCGGCGTGCAGGTCGCGGATCGCCGGTTTCAGGCTCTCGGCCCGGATATCCTCGACGAAGTCGCGCCCGATGGTGAAGGTGCGCCCGCCCAGATTGACCTCGGCCGACCCGTCGCGCGTGATCTCGTCCAGCTTGTCGGCGAAGTTGTGGGTGACGTGATCGGGCGCGAACGGCGCGCCCAAGGTGACGACCGCTTTGATCCCGCCGATTTGCCCGGCGGCTTTCAGCACCGCGGCACCCCCAAGCGAGTGTCCGATGAGCAGGGCGGGGCCAAGGTCGCGGGCGGCAAGGGCCTGTGCCGCCTTGGTCAGGTCTTCCACGTTCGAGGTGAAGGTGGTGTTCGAGAACTCCCCTTCGCTGTGACCCAGCCCGGTGAAGTCGAACCGGAGCACCGCGATCCCGGCGGCATTCAGGCGTTGCGCGATGCGGCGCGCGGGCAGGATGTCTTTCGAGCAGGTGAAACAGTGCGCGAACAGGGCCGTCGCCCGCACGCGCCCCGTAGGAAGGTCCAGCCGTGCGGCCAGCATCGACCCGTCATGGCCCTCGAACTCGAACTTTTCGGTCGTCATACCTGTCCCTCCGTCGTGATGGTTCAGAGATGGAGGCGCAGGCGATGTTTGCCAATGCTTCACTTTCGCGCGGGCATCCGGGTGTTGGCGTTTTACCTCGTTCAGGCCAATGCGTATGGAAGGGGCATGAAGATGCTTTCACCCAAGGCCCTGCGGATCGTCGCGGGCGGATTGCTTGTCGCCGTGCTCGCCGGGTTTCTCGGCGACCTTCACCCCGTGGGCGATACCTTTGCGGTCTTTCGGCTTTACGTCGCGGGGGCGCTGGCGCTTGTCGGTGCGCTCCAGCTTCAGGCGGGGGTGCGCAATCAGGGACTGGTCAATCTGGGGCTTGGGCTGGGCGTGATCGTCATGGCCGGGGTTCTGCCGTTCGGGCGGCAGTTTCCGCCGGGCGAGGGTGCTGCCGTCGTGCGGCACTACCAAAAGAACATGCTTTATCACAACGACGACCCGCGCCGGGTGCTGGACGATATTCTCGCACGCGATCCCACGGTCGTGACCTTGCAGGAGGCCGCGGGAAGCAGCGCGCTGATCCTCGACGACCTCTTCGACCGCTATCCGGCGGGGGTGGCCTGCGACACACCCGAATCCATCGGTCTCGCGGTCTTTGCCGATTACCCGCCGGTCGCCGATACCGCCTTTTGCGCCACACGTATGGCGGGCGTTCAGGTCGAAGGGCCGACCGGGCCGGTGTGGGTGATTTCGACCCACCTGCGCTGGGTGTGGCCCTATATGAACGCCTTCCACGCGGATCGCATGGTGCCCGAGCTTGCCGCGCTCGACGGCCCCAAGATCATCGCGGGCGACTTCAACGTCGTGCCTTGGGCCGCGAGTGTCGAGCGGATCGCGCAGGCGGCCGGGGCCGAGCGCGTCGGGCGGGCCGTCGTCACCTATGCCGTGGCCGGGGTCTTGCGGGTCCAGATCGACAACATCCTCGCCACGGGTGGACGGGGCGTGACCCGCGCCTTGCCGAAACTCGGCTCGGACCACTGGGGCGTCTGGGCGGAATACACCTTGGGCGAGGGCTGAAAAAAAGGGGCGATCCAGCACGCCGGGTGCGGATCGCCCTAAGAATGAGGGTGCGCCAGCCACGGACCTGTGGGATTACCGTGGCGAGGTGCGTCGCCCTCCTGACCATGTTCTCTCGAACAGGTTGGTTATCCTCCAGCCATGTGGTCGTGCTTTGCCCGAAACCGGGCGGAAACGGATTGTTGCCGCCCCAGTTCCGTCACAGGTTGGGGAAACCCTACCGTCTAAAGGCGAAAAAACCGGGGCCGAGACCCCGGTTTCGTCACATTTGGTGGAACGGACGCAGGTCAGACGGGCACGGAAACGAATTTCCCGTCGATCCAGCGCCGAATATGCGTCCGGGTGGATTCGCCCGCTTCCCGCGTGCTGCGAAAGGCGAGCGCAAGGCGGCTCTCGTAGAACGCGCGCTGGAAATCCTGCGCGTCCAGGGTCTTGAAGAATGTGTTGCTCAACATGGTTCTGCTCTGTGGTTCGTTGGAATTATCCTTTCGGATGGTGGTTATCCTTACCCTTGGCCGCGGCGACGTTGGGGAAACACTGGGGCCGATTTCGTATCATTTCATGCCGAACGCGACACAATTGAGGATCGGTCTATAAAAAGAAAGGGCGCCCCGACCGGGACGCCCTTGAATTTTCGCTGATCCCAGAGGGGATTAGCAGGAGTAGTACATCTTGTACTCGATCGGGTGCGGGGTGTGCTCGTATTCGTACACTTCTTCCCACTTCAGATCCATGTAGCCGTCGATCTGGTCCTTGGTGAACACGTCGCCAGCGGTCAGGAACTCGTAATCCTCGGCGAGGCTTTCGAGCGCTTCACGCAGGCTGCCGCAGACGGTCGGGATACCGGCCAGCTCTTCGGGCGGCAGATCGTAGAGGTTCTTGTCGGACGAGGGGCCCGGATCGATCTTGTTCTTGATACCGTCGAGGCCAGCCATGAGCAGGGCCGCGAAGCACAGATACGGGTTCGACGCCGGATCGGGGAAGCGGGCTTCCACACGCTTGGCCTTCGGGCTTTCGGTCCACGGAATACGCACGCAGCCCGAACGGTTGCGGGCCGAGTAGGCGCGCAGAACCGGGGCTTCGAAGCCCGGGATCAGACGCTTGTAGGAGTTGGTCGACGGGTTGGTGAAGGCGTTGAGCGCTTTCGCGTGCTTCAGGATGCCGCCGATGAACCACAGGGCCTCATCCGACAGGTCGGCATACTTGTCGCCCGCGAAAAGCGGCTTGCCGTCTTTCCAGATCGACATGTTCACGTGCATACCCGAGCCGTTGTCGCCCTTGATCGGCTTCGGCATGAAGGTCGCGGTGCGGCCATAGGCGTGGGCCACGTTGTGGATCACGTATTTGTATTTCTGAAGTTCGTCGGCCTGCTTGGTGAGCGAGCCGAAGATCAGGCCCAGCTCGTGCTGCGAAGTCGCGACCTCGTGGTGGTGCTTGTCCACCTTCATGCCGATCATCTTCATCGTGGTCAGCATTTCCGAGCGGATGTCCTGGCTGTCGTCAGACGGGTTCACCGGGAAATAGCCGCCCTTGTAGTCGGGACGGTGGCCCAGGTTGCCCATTTCGAACTCGGTGTCGGTGTTCCAGGCGGCGCCGTCGGCGTCGACCTCATAGGCCACCTTGTTCGGGGTAACCGAATAGCGCACGTCGTCGAACAGGAAGAATTCCGCTTCCGGGCCGAAATAGGACGCGTCGCCGATGCCCGACGAGATCAGGTAGGCTTCGGCCTTTTGCGCCGTGCCGCGCGGGTCGCGCTCATAGGGTTCGCCGGTGTCGGGCTCGACGATCGAGCAATGCACGGCCAGAGTCTTTTCGGCGTAGAACGGGTCGATGTAGACCGAGTCCGGATCGGGCATGAGTTTCATGTCCGAGGCTTCGATCGACTTCCAGCCGGCCACGGACGACCCGTCGAACATGAAGCCTTCTTCCAGGAAGTCTTCGTCGACCAGATCGGCCACCACCGTCACGTGCTGCATCTTGCCGCGCGGATCGGTGAAGCGGATGTCGACATAGGCGACATCTTCGTCCTTGATAAGCTTGAGAACGTCTTTGTTGCTCATTGTGCTTCTCTTTCCCCTAAGTTGATACGGTTGAGAATTTTCGGTCCGGCGAGGGCGACGTCAGATCGCGTCGTGACCCGTTTCGCCGGTGCGGATGCGGATGGTCTGCTCGACGGGCGAGACGAAGATCTTGCCGTCGCCGATCTTGTCGGTCTTGGCCGCGCCCACGATCGCTTCGATCGCCGCGTCAACCTGATCGGCGGGAAGCACGACCTCGATCTTCACCTTCGGCAGGAAATCGACGACGTATTCGGCGCCGCGATAAAGCTCGGTATGGCCTTTCTGCCGCCCGAACCCCTTCACTTCGATCACGGAAAGGCCCTGCACGCCGATTTCCTGGAGTGCTTCCTTCACCTCATCCAGCTTGAACGGCTTGATGATGGCTTCGATCTTTTTCATGGCTGTCCCCCCTCGGAAATCAGGTTCGAGGCCCACAGACCACTTCTCATCCGGGGCCACAATTGGATAGGGTTTCGGTAGCAGGGGCGCGGGCCGGATTCCAGACGCTTCGCACAATATTTATGCAATCTGATCGACTTTCGGGCGGTTTGCGAAAAATTGGGGCAGAAACCATGTCGGAACTCGTGACCGCCGCCCAAATGCGCGCCATCGAACAGGCTGCGATCTCGTCGGGCAAGGTCACCGGGCTCGCGCTGATGGAGCGGGCGGGGCAAGGCGTCGTCCAAGCGATTTGCGAGACATGGCCGGAGCTTACCATAGGGGCCCACGGTGCCGTCGTGCTCTGCGGTCCGGGCAACAACGGCGGCGATGGTTATGTCGTCGCGCGGCTTCTGGCGGCGCGGGGCTGGTCGGTCGCGGTCTTCGCCTACGGCGATCCGGCCAGACTGCCGCCCGATGCGCGGGCGAATTACGAGCGGTGGTGCCGGGTCGGCGGCTGCGCCCCTCTGACCGCGCTGGATGATAGCACCTTCAGCGACGCGGCCGTCACCGTCGATGCCCTGTTCGGAACGGGCCTGACCCGGCCCTTGCCGTCCGAGGTGCTGAACGCGCTGATGTTCGCATCGACACGCCCCAACGCGGCGGCGCCCCAACGCCCGCCTATCGTGGCGGTCGACATCGCCTCGGGTGTGGATGCCGACAGCGGTCGAGTCATCGGCGGCGACGAGCAGGGGGACGAGCTGCCGTATTGGCCCGCTCTGACGGTCACCTTCGGCGCGGCGAAGGTCGGGCATATGCTCCTGCCTCATGCGGGAGACACGCGGCACAAGCTGGTGGTCGCCCCCATCGGGGTCGAGGACGACATCGCCCGCGCCTACCTGACATGGAACGTGGTCGAACACCTCGACCTCGCGGCGGTCCGACATATCGACCTTCTGGGCAGGCCGGATATCAGCCTTCAGGCGCTTGAGCTTGCAAAGGACGTGGCCTCCCACAAGTTCGGCCACGGCCATGCGGTGATCCTGTCGGGGCCGGCCGGGCGCACGGGGGCCGCCCGGCTTGCCGCGCGGGCTGCCCTGCGCGTGGGGGCTGGGCTGGTGACCGTGGCCGCGCCGCGCGATGCCATGGCCGAGAACGCGGCCCAGCTGACCGCGATCATGCTGCGCGAGGCCGAGGGGGCCGCGGCGCTTGCGGACCTGCTACGTGACAAACGCCTGAACGCGATCTGTCTGGGGCCGGGGTTGGGGCAGGCGCGCGCCCGTGACCTTGTCCCGGTGGCGTTGGATGCGACGCGGGATCGGGATGTGAGCGGCGTCGTGCTGGACGCCGATGCGCTTTCGGCCTTCGCAGACGATCCCGTCGACCTGTTCACGATGCTGCACGACGGGTGCGTGCTCACGCCCCACGCGGGCGAATTCGCGCGGCTTTTCCCCGACCTCTCCGCCCGCCTGAACGCGCCTGCAATGACCGGCCCGGCCTATTCCAAGGTCGACGCCGCGCGCGACGCCGCCGAACGCGCAGGCTGCACGGTGCTTCTCAAAGGCTCAGACACGGTGATCGCGGATGAAACGGGCGACGCGGCCATCAACGCGGCCTGCTACGACCGCGCCGCGCCGTGGTTGGCGACGGCCGGGTCGGGCGATGTGCTCGCCGGTCTGGTCACGGGACTTCTGGCACGCGGCTACGCCCCCGTGACGGCGGCCGAAACCGCCGCATGGCTCCACACCGAAGCCGCCCTCAGCTTCGGCCCCGGTCTCATTGCCGAAGACCTCCCCGAAGAACTGCCGAAGGTGTTTCGCGCCCTCGGCGTCTGACCTTCTCCGGTCCGAAAATACCTCGGGGAGGTCGCCATTTCAGCGCCATAGGTGCGAGCGACAATGGCGACGGGGCAGCACCCCTCGCATCGGTCGCTCCGGCGCAAGCCGGCGCGAAACCTCTCAGGTCTTCATCTTGCAGGTGTTGATCCCGAAAACGGTGTACAGCGCGCACCAGCCCACGGCGGCGGTGAACAGGGCGAGCACCGCCACGACGAGCGCGACCCAGCCCAGCGTCGTGCCTTGGTTGAGAAAGAAAACCACCAGCGCGGCGATGCCGATCACGGCGCGAATGATGCGGTCCATGCCGCTTTCGTTGGTCTTGAACATGATGACCTCCAGTCCATGCGTGTCTGATGGAGTGAGTCTACTCTCACCTTCAGGACATTGCATGTGACGTGGTCACACAGCGGGGCTGTCGATCAGTTTTTCCAGCGCGGCGATATCCAGAACCCGCACGCGGCCCCGTTCGTGCGTGATGATCCCGGCGCGGGCCATCCGGTCGAGCCGACGCGACACGACCTCGCGCGCTGATCCGATCGCACGGGCCATGGCGGCCTGCGTCATCGCCACCTCGCCGTCCTCCGCCCGTTCGATGAGCAGGGCGGCCAGCCGCGCTTCGACCCTAAGGAACGACATGGTTTCGATCAGTTGCATCATCGCCTGCATCCGCTCGGCGAAAGCGGCGAACACCACCTTGCGAAACGCGGGCGAGCTGTCGACCAGTTCGAGAAAGACCGGGCGCGGGATCAGGACGAGGCGCGTGGCATTCGTCGCGACCGCCTCGGCCGAGTAATCGTGGCCGCCCAAAAGGCCGAGCGTCGACTGGATGCAGCTTTCGCCGGGCTTGACCTCGTAAAGCAATATATCGCGGCCGTTCGGGCCGACGAGGTGCACACCCACATGGCCGGTCAGGACGACGACATAGCCTTTCACCGTTTCGCCCGGCGAGAACAGAACGGCGCCTTCGGGCACCTCCAGCGGTTTCAGCCGGGCGAGCGCGGTCCGGGCCGGCGGCTCGAGGGCCGCAAGCTCCTGAGCCGCGTCGACCCAGCCGGACACGTCAGCCGCGTCCGCGCTTTTCGAACCGGGGCAGCATGGCCGAGAAATCGGTGCCTTCGCCGCCTTCGTTCTCGACGAATTGCGCGTAGAGTTTCATCGCGGCTTCGCCCATGGGGGTGTCTGCATCCGCTGCCTCGGCGGCCTGCATGGCAAGGCGCAGGTCCTTGAGCATCAACTCGCTCGCGAAGCCGGGCTTGTAGCCGTTGTCGGCCGGGCTGGTCGCGCCGATGCCGGGGGCAGGGGTGTAGGCGTTCATCGTCCAGCTGTAGCCGGACGAGGTCGAGACGACATCGAACATCGCCTGCCGGTCGAGGCCCAGTTTGTCGGCCAGCGCGAAAGCCTCGCAAGTGACGATCATGGTCGCGCCGAGGATCATGTTGTTACAGATCTTGGCGGCCTGACCATTGCCCGACGGGCCGCAATGCACGGCCTTCTGCCCCATGATGTCGAGCAGCGGTTTCACCTTGTCGAACGCCTCTTCCGATCCGCCCGCCATGAAGGTGAGCGTGCCGTTCGCCGCGCCCGTGATCCCGCCCGAAACCGGCGCGTCGATCGCCAGAAGCCCGGCTTCCATCGCCTGATCGGCCACGGCGCGCGCGCTTTCCACGTCGACGGTGGAGCAATCGGCAAAAAGCGCACCCTTGTCCATCGCCGGCACGATCTCGTCCGCCACGGCGCGCAGGATCTTGCCGTTGGGCAGCATGGTGATGACCACCTCGGCGCCCTTCGCGGCCTCTGCCGCGGTGTCGGCCTTGGTCACGCCTTCGGGCATCGGGGCGGCGAGGTCGAAGCCCGTCACCTCATGCCCGGCGGCGACGAGATTGGCGGCCATCGGTCCGCCCATGTTGCCGAGGCCAATAAATCCGATCTTCATGTCATCCTCCCTCAGATGCTCAAAGCTTCGTCACCCAGCGGCGCGCGCATACGGGCGATGTCCTCTTCGGGCACCTCCTCGATGCTGGCGTGGCGCCATGTGGGGTTGCGGTCCTTATCGATGATCTGCGCCCGGACGCCTTCGAGGAAATCCCCGTGCTCCATCGCGCGATAGGTGAATTCGAATTCGTAGGCCAGCACCTGCCGCACGCTCTCGGCGTTGCGCGCGCGGGTGATGTTGGCGAGCGTGCAGCAGACCGACAGGGGCGAGGCGCGCCGGATCGCCTTGGCCGAGGCCCGAGCGATTTCGCTGTCGCCCGCGTCGCATTTCGCGGCGATGTCGGCGGGGGTTCCGTCGAACAGGTTGTCGATCTCGGTCTGGGCGCGGGCCAGCGGGCTTTCGGGCGGCGTCGCGGCCATCGTGGCCACAAGGCCCGCGTTTCCGGTTTCTTCCAGCTCGGACACGAGGTCGAGCCAGTATTCCCGCTCGATATAATGATCGGCGAAGCCCGCATGGATCGCGTCGCCCGCGTTCATGCGCAGAGAGGTGGCGCCGAGGTATTCGCCCAGCTTTCCCGGTGCGCGCGACAGCAAGTAGGTGCCGCCCACGTCGGGGGCGAGGCCGATGCCGGTTTCGGGCATGGCGACCTGCGAGGTTTCGCAGACCACGCGGATGCCGGCATGACCGCCCACGCCGACGCCGCCCCCCATGACGAAGCCCTGCATAAGCGCGACGATGGGTTTCGGGTATTCCGCGATCTTGGCGTTCATCCGGTATTCGTCGCGCCAGAAGGTGCGACCGTAGTCGTAATCGCCTTTCAGCCCATGCTCATACATCGCCTGAATGTCGCCGCCGGCGCAGAATGCCTTGTCGCCCTCGGCGTCGATCACCACGATCTCGACCGTGTCGTCGTCGCGCCAGGCATCCAGCGCCGCCTCGATGTCGAGGCACATCTGGTAGGACAGGGCATTGAGGGCCTTGGGGCGGGTCAGCGTGATGCGACCGGCCTTGCCGATGATGCGGGTCGAGACTTCGCTCATCTCAGCCCCGATCCGCCAGCATCTGACGGCTTACGATCAGGCGCATGATCTCGTTCGTGCCTTCGAGGATCTGGTGTACGCGCAGGTCACGGACGATCTTTTCGATCCCGTAGTCGGCGAGGTAGCCGTAGCCGCCGTGCAGTTGCAGACAGTCGTTGGCCACGTCGAAGGCCACGTCGGTGACGAACATCTTGGCCATGGCGCAGAACTTGGTCGCGTCATGCGCCTTGTTGTCGAGCTTCCATGCCGCCTGCCGCAGGAAGGTGCGGGCGGCCTGAAGCTTGATCTCGTTGTCGGCGAGACGGAACTGGAGCGCCTGAAACTGGTCGATGGTTTTACCGAACGCTTTGCGCTCGCCCATGTAGGCCAGCGTCAGGTTCAGCGCGTTCTGGGCGCCGCCCAATGCACTGGCGGCGATGTTGAGGCGCCCGCCGTCGAGACCGGCCATCGCATAGACGAAGCCGCGCCCCTCTTCCCCCATCAGGTTCTCGTGCGGGACGACGCAATCGTCGAACTGCACCTGTGCGGTGGGTTGGGCTTTCCACCCCATCTTGTCCTCGAGTCCGCCGAAGGACAGCCCCGTCGCGCCGTCTTCGATCACCATCGCCGAGATGCCCTTGGGGCCGTCGTCGCCGGTGCGCACCATGGTCAGATAGGCGTCGGAATAGGAGCCGCCCGAGATGAAGGCCTTGGTCCCGTTCAGTTTCCAGCCCTCGTTGGTCTTTTCCGCCTTCGTACGCAGCGCGGCGGCGTCCGAGCCGGAGCCGGGTTCGGTCAGGCAGTAGGAAAACACCTTTTCCATGCTGGTGAGAGCGGGCAGCCAACGCGCCTTGTCCTCGTCCGTGCCGAACTTGTCGATCATGCCGCCGCACATGTTGTGGATCGACAGGAACGACCCGACGGCGGGGCAGGACATGGCGAGCGCCTCGAACACGAGGGTTGCGTCAAGTCGGCTCAGACCGGAGCCGCCGTATTCCTCGGAGACGTAGATGCCGCCCAGACCAAGCTCGGCCACCTTGGGCCAGAGGTCTTTCGGGATCGTGCCCTGACGTTCCCAGTCTTGTGCGTATGGTGCGATATGTTCCTGGCCGAAACCGTGGGACATATCGAAGATGGCTTCCTGTTCCTCTGAAAGCGCGAAATCCATTCTCTCCTCCCGAGCAGAAATGAACGCTGGTTCATTTAACAGAGTGGCGCAGCATGGGTGCAAAGCACAAGGGGGAATTGGCCAAAGGGGGTTTGTGTTTCTGCAAAGCCAAGGTGTGCGATGAGGGGTGTCTGTTGGCCCTGTTGGCATCGTCCTGCGCGATACCAGAATACTAGGATTCTAGTATCCTGGTTCTCGTGAAAGCGTTTCATATCAATGCCATAAGTAGTCATCCGACCCTCAAAAGGTTAACGCACGCACGATCCCCTCGCGCGCAACGCCCTTGGCGCCCCTCACAGACCTTCGTGAAATTCGGCGATCAACGATCTCACGACCTCCCGCAAGGCTTCGTCCCGTGACAGGTCCGCTTCGACCGCGTCGGTGAAGACCCGGCGCTGTCGTTCGGCGGATGTCCCGCCGAGAATGATGTCGCGCGCGCCTTCCAGTTCCGCCGTGCATCCCAATGCCTCTGCGTCCTCCGCCAGCAGGTCGATCAGTTCCTCGACCAGATGCGCGACCGGAATGATCTCGCGCTGCCCGAAGTCGATCAGCCCCCGCGTCGCGCCATAGCGTTGCGCCATCCAGCGGTTCTCGGAGATCAGGAAGTTGTCGTAGATCCGCCAGCGTTGATTGCGCCCCTTCATCCGCCACAGGAACCGGGCGAGGCATTGGACGAGGGCGGCGATCGTCAGCGCCGTTTCCACCTTGGGCGACACATCGCAGATGCGGGCCTCGATGGTCGGAAACTTGGCAGACGGGCGCAGATCCCACCAGATCTTCGACGCGTCCTCGATCAGGCCGAGGTCCACGATGGCATCGACCGAACGCTGAAACTCGGCCCAGCTCCACAGTTGCGGCGGGAGACCCGTTCGGGGGAGGTTGTCGAACACCGACAGCCGGTAGGAGGCGAGCCCGGTATCCTCGCCCTGCCAGAACGGGGAGGACGCCGACAGCGCCAGAAGATGCGGCAGGAAGTAGGACAGCTGGTTCATCACGTCGATCCGATCTTCCTGATCGGGGATACCCACGTGAACGTGCATCCCGCAGATCAGCAGCCTGCGGGCGACGCCGCCCAGATCGCGGCGCAGGTCGTTGTAGCGGTCCTTGTCGGTGTGGTGCTGTTCCTTCCAGTCGGAAAACGGGTGACAGGCCGCCGCGATGGGGGCCAGACCGTGGTCGGCGGCATGGCGGGCGACCGCGCTTCGCAGGCGTATCAGGTCTTCGCGGGCCTGCCCGACATCGGCGCAGACATTGGTGCCGATTTCGATCTGGCATTGCAGGAATTCGGGGCTCACCTGTTCGTCGAGGTCGGCCTTGCAAGCCTCCATCAATGCCTCGGGCGCTTCGGCCAGGTCGCCGGTCTCGCGGTCGACGAGCAGGTATTCCTCTTCGATCCCGATGCTGAAGCTGGGGTTTCCCTTGACCATCTCGCGCCCTCCGCCTGTGCGGGTTCAGCCTGCGCAAAACCCGCGTGGGGCGCAAGCGCGGCTCAGGCGACGGAATGAAGCAGTTCGGCGATGCTTTCTTCGCGCAGGCCGAGGATCGAAAGGGCCGCGGCCTCGTCGGTCTGAAGCGTGACGACCATGCCCGCGACATCGCTCCACGCGTCGACGAAATGCCGGGCCAGTTTCATAGACGGGCCGGGCGCCGCGTGAATGACCATCATCATGGACTGTTCCTCGACATAAATGCCGGCGGCGGCGTCGGCCTGAAACTGCATCAGTCCGACCAGATCCCGTTCCCAGTCATCGATACGGGCTAGGTTGATGAGCTGCTTCTGCTCCGGCCTGCGCTCCGGGTCGGCCATATAGGCACCATACAGCCCGCGCGCATCGGCCAGCGTGGCGAACCCTTCGTATTCTACGTAAACAAGCCCATGTGCGGGCAGGATCCTGTATCCACCGGGCATCGCCCGTCCCCTCGATTTACCTCGTCGGACGGGTTCGACCCGTCTTGACCAAATGGTAAACTAATATGCGGGTTTCAGGAAGGCCGTCTTTGGACGGGTCACACGGTGGAGCGCAGCATGTCCGCGATCGAGGTTTCCGGCTGCCCCAGAATGGCCAGCGCGCCCGCCTCGTCATACTGCATGGAGGTGACGACGCCGTTCACACCCTTCCACGGGGCGACGAGGATGCGCCCCATTGCCTGCGCCTTTTCGGTGGGCGCGACGAAGACCATGAAGAACTGGTGACCCTTGGACAGAAACGTGTCCGCCTTTTCGGCCTGCATGGCCATCAGGGTCGGAAAGTCCCGTTCGAAATCCTCGACATGGGTGAGGTCGACGAGTTGCTTTTGGCCGGGGTGGGCGTCGGGCTTGGTCTGATAGTCCGCGAACAGGTCCTGAGCTTCCTGAAGACGCACGAAACCCTCGTAGCGCACGTAGACGAGCCCGCGTTCAGGCAAGATCTGGTAACTTCCCGGCATATGCGCGTCGATCCTCGGTCCGGTCCCGGCGGTCAACTGATCCGCCGGGCCTCACCTTAACTTGCCTGGCGCGTGAGGGAAGGTGCCAAAAGGTCACCGCGCCGAAAAGGTCACACCAGCCGGACCTGCGTCCCGATCTCGGTCAGTTCGTACAGCTCCGCGATCTTCTCGTTGTAAAGACCGATGCAGCCGTCGGACGAACGGCGCCCGATCTTGCGCGTGTCGTGGGTGCCGTGGATGAGATAGGCGGGCCAGTCCAGATACATGGCATGGGTGCCCAGCGGGTTGGCCGGGTCGCCCGCACCGATCGGTTCCCAATCCGGGAAGCGTTCCATCTGCGACGCCGTCGGCGTCCAGGTCGGGCCGACTTTCTTGCGCACGATCTCGGAATACCCGCGTTTGGTCAGTTCGTCGGTGCGCGGCACCGAGGTCGGATAGAGCCGGTAGATCGAGCCGTCGGCGTTCCAGTAATGCAGGGCCTTCGAGGTCGTGTCGCAGACGATCGCGCCTTTGCCGAGGCTGTCGAAATGATCGCGCCACTCCATCGTGCGGAAGGACGAGGCGTTGCGGCGCGAAAACTCCTGCACCGTCTCGTCATCCGCGCCCATCACCTGCGGCGGGGCGGACTGGGCGCGCAGCAGCGCAGGGGTGCAGAGCGGAAGGGCGGAGGCTGCGGCGAGAAGGCCGCGGCGCGTCATCTTGGAAGCCATGAGATACCTGTATGTCTGTCTCGTGTTTCCCCGAGAGCTAGCAAGATATTCAGCCGACGCAATTCACGCGTTTGAGAGCCGGCGGAGTTTCACCGCAACGTGAGGTGGAATTCAGTAGAGATGCATCTGGACGGAACCCGTCAGGTTCTGGGTATCGACGTTCGCCGCCTCGATGGCCGCGGCGACGGTTCCGTAAGCCGACACTTTCACCGGCCGGTCCTGCGGTGCGAAAAGCGCGTAAAGGCGGATGAAATTCGATGTGATCGTGCCACGAGCGGCGATGTAGAGGTCAAGCGGAAGGCCGCGCTCGCGGATGGTCGCCTTCATGAAGCCCACGCAGTCGCGGAATTCGCGCACCGAAAGGTCGACTTCGCGCACCGAAAGGGCATCGACGACGACCTTCTGGCTCGACCGGAACTCCGTGCTCGCCAGCATCGCCGTGTTGGCCAGAACCTGTTCGACCGTCACTGAATCGGCGCAGCGCGCGAAGATGACGTCCGACCCCGAAAAGTGGTCCAGCGATATGCTCATTCAGATTGGGGTGTCCCGGTTGGGTTCGTTCGGAGAAACGGATGCACTGGAAATAAGTAAACAATAAGGAAGGGGAGGCCGCGAAGCCTCCCCCACTTTCGTATCAGATCAGTCCATCGCCTTGAAGGCGAATTCGCCGCCTTCCTTGATGCCCGAGAACCAACGCTCGGTCACCGTCTTGGTCCGGGTGTAGAACCGGAAGGCATCGGGGCCGTACTGGTTCAGGTCACCGAAGGCCGATTTCTTCCAGCCGCCGAAGGTGAAGTAGGACAGCGGCACCGGGATCGGGAAGTTGATGCCGACCATGCCGACGTTCACGCGGCTTGCGAAATCGCGCGCCGTGTCGCCGTCGGAGGTGAAGATCGCGGTGCCGTTGCCGTACTGGTTCTTCATCACCAGATCGAGCGCCTCTTCGTAGCTGTCCTTGCGGACGGTCGAAAGCACCGGGCCGAAGATCTCTTCCTTGTAGATGTCCATGTCCTCGGTGACGTTGTCGAACAGCGTCGGGCCGACATAGAAGCCGTCCTCATAGCCTTGCAGGCTGAAGTCGCGGCCATCGGTGACGAGCGTCGCGCCATCGTTCACGCCCGAGTCGATCAGGCTTTCGATCCGCTGTTTCGCCTGCGCGGTGATGACGGGGCCGTAGTCCACATCCTTATCCGAGGTGTAGGGGCCGACTTTCAGCGCCTCGACCTTGGGGGTGAGCTTTTCGATCAGCTTGTCGGCGGTGTCCTTGCCGACCGGAACCGCAACCGAGATCGCCATGCAGCGTTCGCCCGCTGCGCCGAAACCGGCACCCACCAGCGCGTCGGCGGCCTTGTCGAGGTCCGCGTCGGGCATGATGATCATGTGGTTCTTGGCACCGCCGAAGCACTGGGCGCGCTTGCCGTTGGTGGCGGCGCGGCCATAGATGTATTGCGCGATCGGGGTCGAACCCACGAAGCCCACTGCCTGAATGGTTTCGTTGTCGAGGATCGCGTCCACCACTTCCTTGTCGCCGTTCACGACCTGAAGCACGCCATCGGGAAGCCCGGCTTCCTTGAGCAGTTCGGCCAGCATCATCGACGTGGTCGGGCAACGCTCGGACGGTTTCAGGATCATCGCGTTGCCGGACACGAGCGCGGGGCCCATCTTCCACAGCGGGATCATGGCCGGGAAGTTGAACGGGGTGATGCCCGCGACCACGCCCAGCGGCTGACGCATGGAGTAAAGGTCGATGCCGGGGCCGCCGGAATCCATGAACTCGCCCTTGAGCAGGTTGGGCGCGCCCATGCAGACCTCGATCACTTCAAGGCCGCGCTGCACGTCACCGGCGCCATCGGGCAGGGTCTTGCCGTGCTCGCGGCTGACGCTTTCGGCCAGCTTGTCCATGTCGCGGTTGATGAGTTCGGCGAACTTCATCATCACGCGGGCGCGGCGCTGCGGGTTGGTCGCGGCCCAGGCTTTCTGCGCTTCGGCGGCTTTCGCCACGGCGGCATCCAGCTCGGCAGCCGTCGACAGCTTCACCTTGCCCTGAATTTCACCCGTGGCGGGGTTGTAGATATCGCTGGTGCGCGAAGAGGACGACGCCTCGTTCTGACCGTTGATCCAGTTTCCGACTTCGTACATGAGAGTCCTCCTCTAAAGCTGGCGCGAGAATATCCTTGCAATTTTGCGGCGCAAAGCGGCAACATTTCAAAACGTATTGCAATTCTGCAAGGGGTGGGCATGGATCTCGACTGGGACGATCTTCGCATCTTTCTGGCGGTGGCGCGCGGGGAAAGTCTGTCAGCGGCGGGCAGGGTGCTGAAACGCGACCCGGCCACCGTCGGACGGCGCGTTTCGCGGCTGGAGGAGGTGGTGGGCGCACCGCTTTTCGCCCGGTCGCCGCAGGGCTACGGCCTGACCGACGCCGGGCAGCGCCTGCTCGCCCATGCCGAAGAGGCCGAACAGGCCGTCACGCGCGGGGCCGAGGCGCTGGCGGGCACCACCGGGGGGCTGTCGGGGCAGGTGCGGATCGGCGCGCCGGATGGGTGCGCGAACTTCCTTCTGCCGCAGGTCTGCGCCCAGATCGCCGCCGAGCATCCCGAGATCGAATTGCAGATCGTCGCGCTGCCCCGCGTCATCAACCTGTCGAAACGGGAGGCCGATCTGGCCATCGCGGTTTCGCCCCCCGCCACGGGCCGACTGACGGTGCAGAAGATCACCGACTATCACCTGCACCTCGTTGCCGCGCGGCTGTATCTCAAGGAACACGGGCCGGTCGAAACGCTGGCCGACCTCGAAGGGCGGCCCATTGTCGGCTATATCCCCGACATGATCTTCGACAAGGAACTCGACTACCTGTCCGAGATCGGGGCCGACCGGGTGACGCTCGGTTCCAATTCGGTCTCGGTTCAGCTTGGAATGCTGCGCGAAGGCGGCGGGCTGGGCATCGCGCACGATTTCGCACTGCCGTTCGCCCGTAACCTGCGCAAGGTTCTGACCGACGAGGTGTCGTTGACCCGCAGCTTCTATCTCGTGCGTCACGCCGGGGACGCGCGGATCGAACGGATGAGCCGCGTGGCCGACATGCTCATGAGCGGTCTCAAGGCGGAAGTGGCGCGGCTCGAAGGTCTGACTTGACAAGCTGACGTGGCGGTAGGACCCTGAAATCAGGGAGTTAGCGCCAACACCGCAGCACGGAGGAAATCATGCTCGTCAGCCAGATTCTCAAGGACAAGGCCAATCAGGGTGTTCTGACGGTGACCAAGGATACGTCCGTTGCGGATGCGTCCGCGATCCTGTCGCGGGAAAAGGTGGGTGCGGTGATCGTGTCCGAGGATGGCGTGCATCCGCAGGGCATCGTCTCGGAACGTGACATCGTGCGGGAACTCGGTGCGCGGGGCACCGGCTGCCTGACCGATCCCGTGTCGGCGATCATGACCGAGAAACTCATCGGTTGCGTGCCGGGCGACCGGGCCATCGCGGTGCTTCAGAAGATGACCGAGGGGCGCTTTCGCCACATGCCGGTGATGGATGGCGACGAAATGGTCGGCCTCGTGTCAATCGGTGACGTGGTCAAGGCCCGACTCGAGGAATTGGGCCAGCAGGCCGAAAGCCTCAAATCGATGATTATGGGCTACTGACCGGGCGATTTCCGGGGCAGGACCGGCGTTTCGGCGGCGCGTTTGAAAAGGATCGGGTCGCTTCGCGGCGACCCGCGCCGGATTGTCCCGCTTCCGGCTTGCATTCCCCAGCGCAATATTGTTGCGTGCCACCGGGACAGGGAGGCCGATCATGCGTGTTGCACTTTACCCCGGGACGTTCGACCCGATCACCATCGGGCATATCGACATCATCAAGCGGGCCTGCGCGCTCGTCGACCGTCTGGTGATCGGCGTCGCGATCAACCGCGACAAGGGGCCTATGTTCACGCTGGAAGAGCGGGTCGAGATGGTCGAGGCCGAATGCGCGGCCCTGTCCGAGCAGACCGGGACCGAGATCGTGGCCCACCCGTTCGAGAACCTGCTCATCAACTGCGCCTATGACGTCGGCGCTTCGATCATCGTGCGCGGCCTGCGCGCCGTGACCGATTTCGAATACGAATACCAGATGGTCGGCATGAACCGCGCGCTCGACGCCAGCATCGAGACCGTGTTCCTGATGGCCGACCTCAAGCATCAGGCGATCGCCTCGAAGCTGGTCAAGGAAATCGCCCGGCTCGACGGCGACGTGTCGAAATTCGTCACGCCGGACGTGAAGCAGCGGCTTTACCAGAAGCTCGGCCGGAGCTGATCAGCCGTAAACCGCACGCCGTGCGATGCTTTTGGCGTCGTAGGGGTTCAGCCCGAGATCTTCGATGGCGAGTTCCGGCGGCAGCGCGGCGATGGCGCGGCGCGTGCGGCGGTAGTTGGCGTGCTGGCTGAGGGCGGTCTTGAGTTTGGTATAGGCGGTCATCGGTGCCTCCTGTTCGCGTGTTTCGTTCACCCGAAAGATAGGCATGCCGCGCTGCGGCACAAATGACGGTTAGCGATAACCGCCATGATCCACGTGCAACCCGGATCAGATCGCGCGATCGACCGCCCGGATCGTCTCGACCGTCCTGTCCACCTGCGTGAGCGGCAGCATATGGCCCGCGCCCTCAATCAGGTCGAGGTGGAAATGCGGATAGCGGTCCGCCATTTCCACACCCTGCTTGCGATAGTCGAGGATGCGGTCCTCGGTGCCATAAAGCACGCGCACGGGGCAGGTGATCTCGTCATACCGTTTCCACTGTTTGACGATGACCTCGCCCACGGCGCAATAGTCGCGCGACGTGTTGATGAAGCTCTTGGGTCTCAGCGACAGCAGGCCGCCCCCCTTGACGGTGTAGCCGTCGGGAACCGGGTCGGGGCCGAAAATCTCGGTCCGGGTCAGGTCGGCGTTCTTGGCGCTCGTCGGCACCGCGACCGTATGCGCCACGAAGCGCCGCATCCTTGGATTGGTGATCCCCAAGGCCGCGAAGCTTTTCGCCTGCATTTCGGACGGGCGCAGCAGCGGCGCGATCAGGGCCAGCCCGCCGATCTTGTCGGGCGCGCGAAGCGCCGTGGCGCAGGAAATCGCGCCGCCCAGCGAATGACCCATGAGGATCGGCTTCTCCAGCCCCAGCGCGTCGATCAGTTCCTCGACATAGCCCGCCTGATCGTCGATCCGGGCCGAGGCGCTTTCGGGCCTGTCGGAATAGCCCATGCCGGGGCGATCCAGCGCGATCACCCGGAAGTCGTGTGAAAGCGGTTCGGCAAGCGTCATGGTCAGCGAGCGCAACTGCCCGCCCAGACCATGTATCAGGATCACGGGGCGCCCGTCTCCTCCGGTGTCGGTATAGTGCAGCCGCCCGGTCGAGATAGTCAGGAATTTCCCCACGGGCGGAACCGCCGCCTCGGCCTGTGCCGCAAGCACGCGGGTGCGTTTCATCTGGCCCAGAAGCCACAGGCCGATGGCGGCCCCGATGATCGCGAGGATGATGACGACGACTTGAACCATGGCGGGCCTCCCTCAGGCCAGCCTAGCGGGCGGTGCCGTTCTGCGGAACGCCGTTTCGCGGGTGTGACGCCACGTCGCCTAGAACGCATCGATGACGCCGATCCCGACCAGACCGTTCAGCACCGCGTCCACGGCAACGGCCGCAAGGATCATGCCCATGACACGGCTGATGACGGCGGCGCCGGTCTGGCCGATCACGCGCATGATCGGACCGGCGGCCAGAAGGATCACCAGCGTCACCGCGAGCACCAGCGCCATGAGCGCGGAGGTCATGACCTGATGGGCGACCGAAAAGCGGTCGTTGTCGGTCAGGATCACCACCGCCAGCATCGCGCCCGGCGACGCGATGGAGGGCATGGCGACCGGAAACACGGCCACGTTGCGCGCCAGATCGGCCTCTTCCATTTCCGCTTCCGGCTTGCCGGGGCCGAAAATCATGGTCAGCGCGAACAGGAACAGCACGATGCCGCCCGCGATCTGGAACGATTGCAGGTCCAGCCCCAGCCCTTCGAGCACCAGTTGTCCGACGATGATGAAGGCGAGCAGGACGACGAACGCCACTAGCACCGCGCGCAGCGCCACGCCGCGCCGTTTTGCCGCCGGAATGGCGGCGGTCGCCGCAATGAACACGGGCAGGGTGCCGATGGGGTCGATGACGACCCACAACGTGATGAATTCCTGAAGGATGACGGAAAAGTCGGGCAAGGTCGGTCCTGATGTTCGCGGGTTTCCGACCGGATAGCAGGTTCGGCCCGGACGTCCAGCACCCGAGCCGAAACTTCGTGTGAATTACAGCCGTTTGCCGATTTCCGCGGCGGTGTCGAGCATCCGGTTCGAGAACCCCCACTCGTTGTCGTACCAGGTCAGGATGCGGATGAAGTTGCCGTCCATCACCTTGGTCTGATCCAGCGCGTAGGTGGAGCTGTTGGGGTTGTGGTTGAAATCGACCGACACCAGCGGCTTGTCGGTGTAACCCAGCACGCCCTTCAGCGGGCCGTCCGCCGCCGCCATGATCGCGGCGTTGATGTCGTCCACGCTCACGTCGCGGTCCAGTTCCGCCGTCAGATCGACGCAGGAGACGTTCGGGGTCGGAACCCGGATCGCCACGCCGTCGAGCTTGCCGTTGAGTTCGGGCAGGACGAGCCCCACCGCCTTGGCCGCACCCGTGGAGGTCGGGATCATGCTCATCGCGGCGGCGCGGGCGCGGTAGAGATCCTTGTGCATCGTGTCCAGCGTCGGCTGGTCGCCGGTGTAGCTGTGGATCGTGGTCATGAACGCGCGCTTGATGCCGAAACTGTCGTTCAGCACCTTGGCCACCGGGGCGAGGCAGTTCGTCGTGCAGGACGCGTTCGAGACATGCAGGTCGTCCTTGGTCAGCGTGTCATGGTTCACGCCATAGACGATGGTCTTGTCGGCACCCGACGAGGGGGCCGAGACCAGCACACGCGAAGCGCCGTTTTCCAGATGCACCTTGGCCTTGTCCCCGGTGAAGATGCCCGTGCATTCCAGCACCACGTCCACGTCGCCCCACGGAAGCTCCTTCGGGTCGCGGATCGCGGTCACCTCGATCGGGCCGGCGCCTGCGTCGATGGTGTTGCCCGCGACCTTGACCTCGTTCGGGAACTTGCCGTGCACGCTGTCGAACTGAAGCAGGTGTGCGTTGGTTTCGACCGGGCCGAGGTCGTTGATCGCGACGCATTCGATATCGGTGCGGCCCTGTTCGTAGAGCGCGCGCAGGACATTGCGGCCGATGCGGCCGAAACCGTTGATGGCGACTTTGACGGTCATGGAATTCTCCCGATTTTGGCGGTCCGAAACGAGGGACTCAGGGGTCAGGCACAGTGACGCGAACGCTATCGCGCCGTTACCGCTAACATCAACATCTGAATCCAAAGGTCAAGGGTGGGGCAGGCGACCTGCCTGAAAATTCACCGCCAGAAGGCGATCCAGTCGAGAAATTCGAACATTTCCTTGCCGAGGAACAGGGTCGCGTCACCGTCGTTCAGCGTGAAATCCGCGACGATGCAGCCGACGATCAGCAGGAACAGGATCAGGGCAAGGCGGTTCGTCATCGCTGTGGTTGTTGCCGAAAGGGCGTTGCGCGGCAAGAAAAAACCGACGTCGGTCAGCCGAGCGGCGATAGGTACAGCACCGCGAGGGCGACGAGCGCGACCGGGAGCACGGGGAACCAGATCCGGTTGCGCCACGGTGTCGGGGAAAAGCAGTACGAACAGGTCGACGTGCCATAGCGCAATGCGTGGTTGCACTTGCACCGGAACAATCGCAGCTTTTTCTTCGCCATCTCGGCCCCCGATCCCTCTGGGTTCCCGCCCCCCGGAATGCGCGGTCTATCGCAGCATTATCGACGAGACCATCGGATTTTCCAAGAGCAGGCGAGATGAGAGGTGGGCGAGCGTCCCACTTGAGGTCGGACAACGAAAAAGCCCCGGCGCAGGACCGGGGCTTCTTCGTCAGGCGTAGAGGCGTCGGATCAGAGCTGGCCCATCGTCGCGGCCACGTCGGCCATACGCGCCGAGAAGCCCCATTCGTTGTCGTACCATGCCAGAACGCGGACCGTGCGGCCCACCACGCGGGTCTGGTCGGGTGCGAAGATCGAGCTGAACTCGGTGTGGTTGAAATCGACCGACACCTTCGGCTCGGGATCGTAGGCCAGAACCTTTTTCATGTTGCCTTCGGCTGCGGCGCGCACGACCTCGTTCACGTCTTCGACGGTCACGTCCTTTCCGGCCTCGAAGGTCAGGTCGATGCAGGAGACGTTGGGCGTCGGAACCCGCAGCGCGGTCCCGTCCAGTTTGCCGGCGAGTTCGGGGAGGACTTCGCCAAGCGCCTTGGCGGCACCCGTGGTGGTCGGGATCATCGCCATCGCCGCCGCGCGGGCGCGATAGAGGTCGGAATGGCGGCGGTCCAGCGTCGGCTGGTCGCCGGTATAGCTGTGGATCGTGGTCATCACGCCGCGTTCGATACCGATCGCGTCGTTCAGCACCTTGGCGAGCGGGGCGAGACCGTTGGTGGTGCACGACCCGTTCGAAATCATGTAGTCGCTCGATGCCAGCGTTTCGTCGTTCACGCCGAAGACGATGGTTTTCTGCACGTTCTTGGCTGGGGCGGAGATCAGGACCTTCTTCGCGCCGCGTTCGATGTGCTTCTTGGCCTTCTCGCCGTCGTTGAAGTTGCCGGTGCACTCCAGCACGACGTCGCAGCCGGACCAGTCGAGTTCGTCCATGTCGTAGGTCGACATCATTTCCATCGGGCCACGGCCGATGTCCATCGTCGTGCCGTTCATGCGGATCTCGTCCGGGTAACGTCCATGGACGCTGTCGTATTTCAGAAGATGCGCGGCGGTCTCGAGCGGGCCGGTCGCGTTGACCTTCACCACCTGAATGTCGTTGCGGCCCGACTGGGCGATGTGAGAGAGCGTGCAGCGCCCGATGCGCCCGAAGCCGTTGATGCCGACGGTGACGGTCATGTCTGATCCCCTTTGCACTCGATCCTGATCCTTCGCGCCCGAAGGGGCCCGTTGCCTGCGGTTGATATAGGCGAGGGGGGCGGTTCCGGCCACCTAAATTCGTGTTATCCGCCAGCGTGTTAGCGAAAACATATGTCTCAGATAGGGCGTTAGCGGAACCGTTAACGCAAACGCGGCATGCAATTGTATGCGGATCGGTCGGGAACCCGGAGGGGGATTCGCGACTTGCGGTTTCGGGTCCGGGCGCTACGTTTTCCGGGCAATGACAACGGGCGAGGCGGTATGAGCGGACTTCTGGCACTCTTGGACGACGTCGCGGGGATCGCGAAGATCGCGGCCTCGTCGGTGGACGATGTGGCATCGCAGGCCTTCAAGGCGGGGTCCAAGGCCGCGGGCGCGGTGATCGACGATGCCGCGGTGACGCCCAAGTATCTGACCGGCTTCGACGCGAGCCGCGAATTGCCCATCGTCGGGAAGATCGCGTTGGGGTCGATCCGCAACAAGCTCCTGATCCTTCTGCCCGTGGGGCTACTGCTCGCGAACTTCGCTCCGTGGGCGATCCCGCCGCTTCTGATGCTGGGCGGGGCCTATCTGTGTTTCGAGGGGGCCGAGAAGATCTGGCACGCGCTTTTTCCCGGCGAACACATCGTCCACGACCCGAAACAGCACGAAAACCCGGACCCGGCGCATCTGGAACAGCAAAAGGTGCAAGGCGCGATCAAGACCGACTTCATCCTGTCGGCCGAGATCATGACCATCGCACTCTCTGCGCTGCCCGAGTCGAACGTGTGGATGGAGGCCGCCGCGCTTGCCGTGGTCGCCATCGGGATCACCGTGGCGGTCTATGGCTCGGTCGCGCTGATCGTGAAGGCCGACGACCTTGGCCTGACCATGGCGTCCAACGGCCGTCTGGGGCTGACCCGTGCGCTGGGGCGCGGGCTGGTCAAGGGGATGCCCAAGTTCATGAAGGCACTGACCATTGTCGGCACCGCCGCGATGCTTTGGGTCGGGGGCAACATCATCGTCCACGGGCTGCACGAGATGGGCTGGCACGTGCCCTACGACTTCGTTCATCACAATGCGGTGGCGGTGGGCGCGATGGTGTCGGAGGGCTGGCGCGGCGCGGTCGAATGGATCGCCACGGCAGCGCAGGACGGGGTGATCGGGTTCCTTCTCGGTCTGATCCTGATCCCGGTCGCCACGCGCATCGTCGGCCCGCTGATCGGGGCCGTGACGGGCAACAAGGCCGAAGCGCACTAAAGCATCACGTCACTAGTAGTGCCGCTTCAGCTCTTCGGCGAAGAATTCGTCGAACGCGGTCGGTGTGATCCATCCGACGGGCGCATCGTCGAGGTCCTGGCCCAGAAACAGCTTCACCGCCGCCACTGCGTGCCAGTTCTGGCCGCCCGCCGCGTGGTAGGGGCGCATCGGAACGCGGGTGCCGTCCTTGAGGATCAGGTTGGGCCGCGCGGTGCCCGTGTCGGTCCCCTGCGCGCCGACGGTGCTGATCTGCGCCGTCTCGACGTCGCTGAGGGGCCAATGCCAGTTTTTCGTCCCGGTGCGGTCCGTGACCACCAGATCGACGCAGTCGGCCTCCCGGTCCAGCGTGAAGGTCGAGGTCATACGCGTACGCCGCCAGTAGAGGTAGGCCGCGACGATAAGCGCGGCGACGACCCCCAGCGGCTCCCAGAACCCCTCCCACGCCATGACCAGCGCGCCGCCAGCAAGCACGACACTCGCCGCGATCAGCCCGACCTTCTTGTCGCGCTGATCGTCATAGAGGACGAGCTTCGTCTCGGTCTTGTCGGCAATGCGCATTGTGGTCCCCGCTGCGGTGTCTCTCGCCGAGCATAGCACAGGATGGGGCCTTGCGCGGGGGCAGGGCAAAAAGCCGTGAACAGAGCGAAAAACGCGCGCGGACGGGTGGACAGGCACGGACTCAGGCGAAAGGAAGGGGCATGTCGTTCGCCCGCCATATCGCATTGATGCTCATGGTCGTGCTCGTCCTTCCATGGGGGGCGGCGCTGCGGCTGGCCGAGGCGCGTGGGGCGGGCGAGGTCGCGACCGTTCAAGCGGTCGCGGTCAGTCACCAGCAAAGCACCGTCGCCCGCGCGAGCGGGGTGACCCACAAATGCCGGACGGCGACCCTGCCGGGTGCGCCCTGTTTTCACGCTACGCTGCCTGACGAGACCGACATTTCCACGCCCGAAGGCCAGCGGGGCCTGATCCGTCCCGACTCAGCGCGCATCGCCGCCCGGCCCACGGATGCCCCCGACACCGGCCCCCCACGCTTCGTCTGATTGCCGAGCCGACGTGCGCCTGCACGTCTTCTGACCCAATCTTACGGAGTTATTTTCATGCTGACCCGACGCATGTTCCTTACGGGGAGCGCGGCGCTTGGCCTTGCCGCCTGCGCGCGACCCGAAACCGTCCTCGAGGCACCCGAGCCCACCATCCCGCCCTTGCCGGACTTCTACGGTCCGATCACCGACGAACCCTATCCGATCCCAGCCGTCGAGGAGGGCGTCGTTCACCCGTCGCTCTGGCGGCAGGAGGTCGCGAATCCGTGGCCCAACCGCCCGCGCGGGACCATCGTGGTCGACCCGAACGAGGCGCGGCTCTACTTCGTCGACACGCCGGAGACCGCCACGCGCTATGGCGTCAGTGTCGGCGCGGCGGGCTTCGCGTGGGCGGGCATCGCACGGCTTCAGTTCTGGCGCGACTGGCCGCGCTGGAAGGTGCCGGACGCAATGATCGAGCGGAAACCGGAGCTTGCCCAATATTCATGGCGAAAGGGCGGTATGGAGCCGGGGCCGGGCAACCCGATGGGCGCACGGGCGCTTTACCTGTTCGATGACGGGGTCGATACGCTCTACCGCATCCACGGCGACGCCTCGGCGCGCGAGTTGGGGCAGGCGGTGTCGTCCGGCTGCATCCGAATGCTCGATCAGGACGTGATCCATTTGCAGGAAAAGGCCGTTCACGGCGCGGATGTCGAGGTTCTGCCATCGCGTGAGCCTGCGGGCGTGCGCGTGCTGTGAACGAAAACGCCCCCGCAGCGGACTGCGGGGGCGTTGGATCGTCTCGGAAACGGGGCCGGATCAGGCGATGAGCGCCTTGACCTTCTCGACCACGTTCTCGGCGGTGATGCCCATTTCCGAGTAGATCGTGGGGGCGGGGGCGGAAGCGCCGAAGCCCTCCATCCCGACGAAGGCCTGACGGTTTTCACGCCCGCGCTCGCCCAGGAGCCAGCGGTCCCAACCACAGTCGCGCAGCGCAGCTTCGATGCCCACGCGAACGGGACCGGCAGGCAGCACCTTGCGACGATAGCTTTCGTCCTGCGCTGCGAAGAGTTCCATGCAAGGCACTGAAACCACACGGGTTCCGATCCCGGCCTCTTGCAGCAGATCCCGCGCTTTCATCGCGATCTCGACTTCCGAACCCGTGGCCATCAGGATCGCCTGACGCTTGCCCTCGGCCTCGGCCAGCACATAGGCGCCCTTGGCGGTGAGGTTGGAGTTCTTGTGCTCGGTGCGCAGCGTCGGCAGGCCCTGACGCGAAAGCGCCATGCAGGACGGCGTGTTCTGCGAGGTCAGCGCCAGTTCCCAGGCCTCGGCGGTCTCGACCGTGTCGCAGGGCCGGAAGGTCCAGGTGTTCGGCGTCGCACGCCAGATCGCCAGATGTTCGACCGGCTGGTGGGTCGGACCGTCTTCGCCCAGACCGATCGAGTCGTGGGTCATGACGTAGGTCACCGGAATGCCCATCAGCGACGACAGGCGGATCGCACCGCGCGCGTAATCGGTGAAGGCCATGAAGGTGCCGCCATAGGGGCGGATGCCGCCGTGCAGGACCAGACCGTTCATCGCGGCGGCCATGCCGTGTTCACGGATGCCGTAATGCACGTAGCGGCCCTTGCGGTTCTTCTCGTCGAAGATGCCGAGGTCGGCGGTGAGCGTGTTGTTCGAGCCCGTCAGGTCCGCCGAGCCGCCGATGTTCTCCGGCATGATCGGGTTCACGACCTCGAGCACCATTTCAGACGACTTGCGGGTCGCGACCTTCGGCGCTTCCTCGGAAATCTGCTTTTTCAGCGCCTTGATGCGGGCCGAAAGCTTCTTCGGGGCTTCGAGCGCGAAGACGCGGGCGATTTCCTTTTGCCGCTGCTCGGACAGTTCGGCCACCCGGCCTTCCCAGTCGCGCCGATCCGCTGCGCCGCGCTCGCCGATGGCTTTCCACTGGTCGGCCACGTCGTTCGGGATGACGAAGGCGGCATGCGGCCAGCCGTAGGTGTCGCGCAGCTTCGCGATTTCTTCATCCCCCAGCGGCGAGCCATGCGCCTTGGCGCTGTCCTGCTTGGACGAGCCGAAACCGATGTGGGTCTTGCAGTCGATCAGCGTGGGCTTCTTCGACTTCTTCGCTTCGGTCAGCGCGCGGTCGATGTCTTCGGGATCGTGGCCGTCGCAGGCGAGAACCTGCCAGCCCGACGCCTTGAAGCGGCCCTTCTGGTCGGTGATGTCCGACATCGAAATCTCGCCGTCGATCGAGATGTTGTTGTTGTCCCAAAGAACGATCAGCTTCGACAGCTTCTGACGGCCCGCAAGCCCGATGGCTTCCTGGCTGATGCCTTCCATGAGGCAGCCGTCACCGGCGATGACGTAGGTGTAGTGATCCTGCACCTTGCGGCCGAAGCGCGCGCGCAGCATTTCTTCGGCCATCGCCATGCCCACGGCGGTCGAAAGACCCTGACCCAGCGGGCCGGTCGTCGTCTCGATGCCCTTGGCGTGACCGTATTCCGGGTGGCCGGCGGTCTTGGCGCCCCACTGGCGGAAATTCTTGATCTCGTCGATCGTCATGTCGGCGTAGCCGGTCAGGTGCAAAAGACCGTAGATCAGCATCGAGCCGTGGCCTGCCGAGAGGACGAACCGGTCACGGTCGGGCCAGTCGGGGCGCGAGGGATCGAATTTCAGGTGCTTTTCGAACAGCACGGTCGCCACGTCGGCCATGCCCATCGGCATGCCGGGGTGACCGGAGTTCGCCGCCTGGACGGCATCCACGGCAAGCATCCGCAGGGCGGCGGCTTTCATCCAGTGGTCAGGGTGTTTTTCGCGAAGGGCGGGAATGTCCACGTCGGCCATCCTTTGCTGGTCGTTAGCGCTGTCCGGCTCTCTTAGCAGCCCTCGGGGCAAGATCAAGCGCGCATCCCAAGTGGTTGACGCCAAAGGGGGCGCAATCGGCCAATCGTTGCGATAGGATCGAGGCGAGGCTGGGCCATACGCGATTCGCGGCACGGTTGCGTGACAGGACGCGGGCAGGCAAAGTCTCCAACAGGACAAACAAGGACAGGCGGAGCATGAGCGATATTTCCGAGCTTCAATCCCGCATCGCCAATGCGCTCGACCGGATCGGGTCGGGGCTCGACTATCTCGGGCAGGCGGCGCCGGAAAGCGAAGGGGACACGGCCGAGGTGTTGGCCCTGCGCGCGCAGCTGGACGAGGAACGCACGGCGAATGCGCAACTCGAAGACCGCGTGCGGTCGATCCGGGAGAAACAGGATTCGACGGTCGAGACGCTGGCGGGCGAGGTGGAGCGCCTGACGCGCCTTCTCGCCACGCAGGAAGAGACGGTCGCGCGGCTGGCGCGGGTCAATGCCGAACTCAGGTCGAACAACGCGGCCCTGCGCGAGGCGATTTCAGCGGGCGTGGCGGAGCCGCATCTGGTGAACAAGTCGATGATGGCGGAACTCGACGCGCTGCGGGCCGCGCAGTCGGCGGATCGGGCAGAACTCGACTCGGTTCTGGGCGAGCTGGACGCGATGATCGACGCAGCCGAGACGGGAGGGGCCTGAGATGCCTGACGTGAACATCACCGTGGGCGGTCGCGAATTCGAAGTGGCCTGTGCCGAGGGCGAAGAGCACTTCCTGAAGTCCGCCGCCGCCATGCTGGACAACGAAGCGCAGGTCATGGTGAGCCAGATCCGCCACCTGACCGAAAGCCGGATGCTTCTGATGGCCGGGCTTCTGCTCGCCGACAAGACCGCCGGGTTCGAGGACAATCTGCGGCTGGCGGAAAAGAAGATCGCGGCGCTCGAGGCGGAACTCATCGAAGCGCGGGCGGCCGCGGGCGAGGGCCCGGCCTCGGTGCGCGACACGCTGGCCGAACTCGCCGCGCGGGCCGAGGCCATCGCGGCGCAGGTCGACGAAAAGATCGGCTGAACACGGTTACCCGATCGGATGAAGCAAGCTGTGCGCGGGCTGGCCCGCGCGCAGGTCTTGCGCGTCTCCGCCTGCGGCAGAAACACGCGGCGGGCGCTCTTGCCCCCCGCGTTCTGCGTGCGGATGTGTCGTGGATTTTGCTGGGGAAGCGCTTGAGGAGCAGATCTGCCCCTCAAGGCGCGATGTCGAGTGTGGTGCGAGTCGCCGCCGCGTCAAGGACAAGCCGCGCCGGGGCGCGGTGCCTGCGGCATCCTTGACCCGTCATCGACTCACGGGTCTCGCGTTCGGTCAGCCGTTCGCTTCGCGGATCTTTTCGGCGGCTTTTTTCGAGTAGGTGATGCCTTCGTCGTCGAAAAGCTTGTCCAACTCGCCCGACAGCGTCATCTCGGTGATGATGTCGCAGCCGCCGACGAATTCGCCCTTCACGTAGAGCTGCGGGATCGTCGGCCAGTCCGAGTAATCCTTGATGCCCTGACGGATCTGGTCGTCGGCCAGCACGTTGACGTCGGTGAATTCGACGCCCATGAAGTTAAGCACCCCGGCCACGCGGGACGAGAACCCGCATTGCGGCATTTCCTTGGTGCCCTTCATGTAGAGCACCACGTCGTTCGAGGTGACGGTGGATTTGATGGTGTCTTCTGCGGTCATGTTGTCTGTCCTTGTCGCGCGTCTCAGGCGGGAGCCTTGGTGGTGAGCGCAAGCGCGTGGAGGTCGCCGTTCGGCCCGTCCATCTTGCCCTTGAGCGAGGCATAGACGGCCCGCTGCTGTTGCACCCGGTTCATGCCCTTGAAGCTTTCGTCGATCACTTCCGCCGCCCAGTGATTGCCGTCGCCGGCAAGGTCGGTGATCGTGATCTTTGCGTTCGGAAAGGTCTCACGGATGAGCGCCTCGATTTCCGATCCTTCCATGGCCATGAAGTTCTGTCTCCCAGCGGTGTTTCTCATCCATGATGTAGATTGCGTGCGCGGGCGCTGCAAGGGTGGAGGTCCGGCGGGGGCTGTGCGCTGGCGCTCAGACGAAGTCGCGAAGCCTTGGCAGGAAGGCCTTGAGCCGGGCGGGCGCCTCCGAGGCCGCGAAGGCCGAGAGCTGTTCTTCGGTCCAGCCCTCGTCCGGGGCGTAGAGGTCGAGCAAGGCCTCGCGCTCGGCCTCGTAGCTGTCGGGCAGGTCGAGCCGTTCCGCGACCAGCAAAAGCTCGATCCCGTCATGGATCTGGCGCATCGTGGCGAAGGCCGCGAGCATCGGTTGCGTGATGTCCGGCGTTCTGGCCCACGTGTCGCCCTTGAACACCTCCTGAGTCACCCGTTGGCCGGCACCACGGCATTCATAGGCGACGCAGCCGGGAAAGCCCGCGTCTTCGAGGTGGTTGTAGAGCGAACAGCCCAGTTTCCCGTTGAGGTTGGGGCAGGGCAGACCCGCCGGTTTGTCGATCGCGAAATCCTCGCCCGCGTCGAAGGCAAGGGCGATGCAGCACAGCGCCGAACAATTGGCGCAGTCGGAGGTCATATCGGGGATCAGGGCCATGGGCGATATGTGACGCGGGCCGCACGCCCGTGCAAGGGGTGTTGACCCTCACGCAGGGTGAGGCCCCATGAAAGCGCCATGACTGAGCGAATCGACGAGATGACGGTGGGCGAACTGGCTAGGGTCGCGGGTGTGACGGTGCGGCTTCTGCACCATTACGACCAGATCGGCCTGCTGCGTCCGGCCCATGTGGCCGCCAACGGATACCGCTACTACGGGCGGGCCGAGGCCGAGCGGTTGCAGGAAATCCTCGCCCTGAAGGCGGGCGGCGTGCCGCTGGACGAGATCGGCGCGATGCTGGACGGTCAAGACCGGCTGGCGCGGCTGATCGCGCACCGGGCGCGATTGGAGGCCGAGGCGGCGCGGGTCACCGGCATGATCGAGACGCTCGATGCGACGATCGAAACCGAGAGGAAAGGACGCAGAATGGCGCTCGAAAACTTATACTGGCCGCCCGCGCCGGAAGAGCAGGCCGACCACGAGGCATGGCTGGTCGAAACTTACGGCGACTGGGTGGCCGAGGCGATCGCGGCGTCGAAGGCGCATCTGGCCCACGCGCCGATGGGGATGGACGGCAAGATGGACGCCTTGCGCGCGATCGAGGGGGCGCTGGTCGCGGATTATGAGGGCGGGGTGCCCCCCGGCCGCGCCGATGTGGCCGCGCACCGCGACTGGGTCGCTGGCATGTGGGGTAGGCCCTGTTCCCCCGAGGCCCATGCCGGGCTGGCCGAGATGTATCTGTCGCACCCGGACTTCATCGCCCGATACGAGGCGCTGTCGCCCGGGTTCAGCCAGTGGTTGCCTGCCGCGATCAAGGCCGCAGCAGCGCGGTGATCCCGGTCAGGGACGGCGTGCCCTCCAATGCCTCGGGGTCCGGGTCATAGGCGAGGATCTGCACCTCGGTCAGATCCTGTTCGAGGGGGCGGGCGTAGATCCAGATCAGCCCGGCATCCGGACCGTCCACCGTGAAATAGCTCGCCCGCCACGGGCTGTGGGTCTGAACCCGCTGGGCATCCGGGCCGGGCAGGCCCTGCACCTCGCGGCGCGGGTCGTGCCTGTGGGCGTCGTTCAGGTCTTGGGCGAGGCGGGTATAGGCCGCGTCGGGCAGGACCATCATGACGCGGACAAGGGGCCTGTCCTCGCGGATGAGGATCACGCGGGTTTGGGTCGGATCGCCGGCCAGCGTCACGCCGAGGAACGCTTCGGTCGCGGCGATGGCGGCCTCGGGCGCCGAAGTCTCGGGATTTTCCGGCGTGAGCGCGACATATCCAGCGCCACAGAGCACGAGCAATGCGACCGTGGCCGCCACGGCGCGGGGTCCGAGACGCCGGATCAGGTGGCTTTCTCGGCGAAGCTGGAGCGGTAGAGTGCGGCGAGGTCCGCAAGCGGGGCTTCCGAGCCGCCGAACTTGACCGTGTCGCCCACGAATTTGCCGACGGACGAGATCGTGACGCCCGCTTTGCCCGCTTCGGTCATCAGTGCCTCGGCCTGATCGAAGTTGCAGGCGACGAGGTAGCGCGCCTGATCCTCACCGAAAAGTGCCGGGGTCTCGTCTGTATCGATCTGCACGCCCACGCCGGCCGCCTCCGCCATTTCGAAGGCCGCAAGCGCGAGGCCGCCGTCGGAGATGTCGGTGCAGGCGCGGATATAGGCGCGGTTGGCACGGATGAAGTCGCCGTTCTTCTTCTCGGCGGTGAGGTCCACATGCGGCGCGTCGCCGTCTTCGCGGTTGAACACTTCGTAAAGCAGCGCGGACTGACCCAGATGCGTGCCGGTCTCGCCCACGAGCAGCAGCACGTGACCCTCGCGGGCTTCGCCGCCGATCAGGTCTTCGTCGAGGTTTTTCAGAAGACCCACGGCGCCGATGGTCGGGGTGGGCAGGATGCCGGTGCCGTCGGTTTCGTTATAAAGCGACACGTTGCCCGACACGATGGGCATGTCCAGCGCCTTGACCGCTTCGCCGATGCCTTGGATGGCACCCACGAATTGCCCCATGATCTCGGGCTTTTCCGGGTTGCCGAAATTCATGTTGTCGGTGGTGGCCAGCGGCGTGGCACCCACGGCGGTCAGGTTGCGGTAGGCTTCGGCCACCGCCTGCTTGCCGCCCTCGACCGGGTTCGCCTTCACGTAGCGCGGCGTGACGTCCGAGGTGAAAGCCACGGCCTTTTCAGTGCCGTGGACACGCACGATGCCCGCGCCCAGACCGGGGCGGCGCACGGTGTCGGCCATGACCATGTGGTCATATTGCTCATAGACCCATTGCTTTGCGCCATAGTTGGGGGATGAGATCAGGCCCTTCAGCCCGTCGATCGGGTCGATCTGCGGCACGTCTGCCAGCGGCGCGGCCTCCGGCGTTTCCACCCACGGGCGGTCGTATTCCGGCGCGTTGCCGGAGAGAGCGCGCAGCGGCAGGTCGGCACGGCATTCGCCCTGATGCATGATGAGGAAGCGGTCTTCGGGGATCGTCTCGCCCACGATGGCGAAGTCGAGATCCCATTTCTCGAACACCGCGCGCGCCTCGGCCTCTTTGTCCGGGTTCAGGACCATAAGCATCCGTTCCTGAGATTCGGACAGCATCATCTCATAGGCGGTCATGTTCTCTTCGCGCTGCGGCACGTCGTCGAGGTTGAGCTTGATGCCGAGCTCGCCCTTGTCGCCCATCTCGACGGCGGAGCAGGTGAGGCCCGCGGCCCCCATGTCCTGAATCGAGATCACGGCGCCCGTGGCCATGAGTTCCAGCGTGGCCTCCATCAGGCGCTTTTCGGTGAACGGGTCGCCCACCTGCACCGTGGGGCGCTTTTCTTCGATGGTGTCGTCGAATTCGGCGGACGCCATGGTGGCCCCGCCTACGCCGTCACGGCCCGTTTTGGCACCCAAATAGACGACAGGCATCCCGACGCCGGATGCGGCCGAGTAGAAAATCTTGTCGGTGTCGGCGAGGCCAGCGGCGAACGCGTTCACAAGGCAGTTGCCGTTATAGGCCGGGTGGAAGCGCACCTCGCCGCCCACGGTCGGCACACCGAAACAGTTGCCGTAGCCCCCGATGCCCTCGACCACGCCATGCACGAGGCGCTTGGTCTTGGGATGCGTGACTTCGCCGAAGGACAGCGAGTTCATCGCCGCGATGGGCCGCGCGCCCATGGTGAAGACGTCGCGCAGAATGCCGCCCACGCCGGTCGCGGCACCCTGATAGGGTTCGATGTAGGACGGGTGGTTGTGGCTTTCCATCTTGAAGACGATGCACTGACCGTCGCCGATATCGACGATGCCTGCGTTCTCGCCGGGGCCGCAGATGACCTGCGGGCCTTCGGTGGGCAGGGTGCGCAGCCATTTCTTCGACGACTTGTAGGAGCAATGCTCGTTCCACATGGCCGAGAAGATGCCGAGTTCGGTAAAATTCGGATCGCGATTCAGAATGCGCAGAATGTTCGCGTATTCGTCCGGTTTGATCCCGTGCGCTGCAATGATCTCTTCGGTGATCTCAGGCTCGGTGGTCATGCGCGGGTCCCCTTCAAGGCAATTGCCTGCCTCATAAGGGAAGGCGCGGGCGGGGGGAAGGGAGGGAGCGGGCTACGGCGGACAAAAAAAGACCGGGCACGAGGCCCGGCCTAAGTCCAACAGGGAGGTGAAACTGGCCAGAGAAGTCTCGATGACCAGCTTCGAGGGGGGATTTATGGGCGCAGCGCCCATTGAGCAAGCAGAGTGTGAACAATGCTGCTATGCGTTTTGTGCATAGCTTGTTCAGGCTTCCCGCATCTGGCGTTTGACATGGGCATGGCGCAGGCGTGCGGGCCAGAGGCTGTGGCGCGATTGCGCCTCGGCGAACATCTGCGCCATCGCCTCCAGCATCGCGATCTCATCCGGGTTCAGCCAGTCCTCAGGTTCGACCGACATCGGCGCAGCTATGGCGGTCTCGCGTTCGCGCTCCAGCGCCTCGGCCAGATAGGGCGTGCCGCCGAACCATGTCGCGTCGAAACGGGCGGCGTCTTTCGCATAGACCTCGGCCATGCGGTCGGCGAGGGCGCGGTGCATCCGCAGCTTCGGTCCCCCATCGGCGCCACCGCGTGCCACGACATCGGCCAGCGGCCAGGCGATCTGGTTCGAGCCGTCGAACCCGATGGCCTTGAATTTCCGGTGCCAGACCTTGAGCCGCATGAGGTCGCGAACGCCCAAGGGCGCGTTCTTGCGGTCCGACGCGCCGCCGTCGACCTGTGCATCCTGACCCGGAAACACCGTCGCGGCGAAATCCGTGACGGTCGAGCCGCCGATCAGGGCGGACGGGACGAACGGGCGCAGCGTGACCTTCACCGACGGCGACAGGTTCTTTTTCCAGCCCGTGTATTTGCGCATGTAGATGAACTGCCGATGCGCGTCGGCGGCGAAGGCATCGAAGGTCGATTGCGTGCTGCCCTGTTTGATCAACTCCACGAACAGCGACGTCAGCGCGCCGAGATGCGGGCGGATATAGACCACGATCTCGCAGGTTCCGAACGTGCGGCGCGCGCGATCCACCGCCTTGGCCAGCACGTCGGGGGGCAGGTTCGCGAAGTGCTCGGCCGACAGGATGACCGTCTCGGCGCGGGTGAGTGAGAGCAGGTTGGACAGGGCGTCGATGACCCAGCGGTCCCGCCGTTTCCCCTCGCGGTAGGCGCGGCGCAGGATCGGGTCGAGCGAGACGTGATCCAGAAATCCGGGCAGGCGGGGATAGGCCCATGTATGGCCGGGCACGACGAGGTCGCCCCGCGCCAGCGCCGTCTGGATCGAGGTGCTGCCGGTCTTGATCTGGCCGGCATGGATGACGAGGCGCCGGGATTGTCTGGTCGTTCGGGTCGGGGGCATTGCGGGGATATGGTCGCGGCAGGCTATGCCGTCAAACGTTCCCGCTTTCGAGGGCCTGCTTGCGGTGTTCGAAAATCTCTTCCGTCACGAAATCGCGGAAGGCCGCGATGCGCTTAGAATGCCGCAGCTCTTCGGGATAGGCGAGGAACACCGGAATCTCGCGGCTTTCCTCTTCGGGAAGCACACGCTCGATCTCGGGAAAGTCCTGAAGGATGTAATCGGGCAGAATGCCGATGCCCAGCCCGTTCAGGACCGCCTGAAGCACGCCGAAATAATTGTTCACGGTGAGCAGCGAATCCACGTTATGCGTCAGGATTTCCTGCGTGAACGTGGCCCCCGCGCTGACCTGCGCCGAGTTGGTGTTCTGACAGATGATCCGGTGCTTCGACAGATCCTCCATCCGCTCCGGTCGCCCATGGGCATCGAGATAGGCATGGGTGGCATAGAGCCGCATGTTCACGCCCATCAGCTTCTTGCGGATGAGATCGGCTTGCGACGGCTCCTTGAGCCGGATCGCCACGTCCGCCTCGCGCATGGGAAGGTCGAGAACACGCTCTTCGAGCATAAGGTCGATCTTGAGGTCGGGGTATTGCTCGTAGAGTTTCGCAAGACGTGGGGCGAGCCAAAGCGACCCGAAGCCCGTGGTCGTCGTCACCCGCAGTTCTCCGAACACCTCTTCCTTGGAATCGCGGATGCGCGCCACGGCGGCGTCGAGCCGCTGGACCATCGCGCGGGTCGCGTCGAACAGAAGCTCGCCCTGTTCGGTGAGAATCAGGCCGCGGGCATGACGGTGGAAAAGCGTCGCGTTCAGGCTCTCTTCGAGCCCGCGAATCTGGCGCGATACCGCCGATTGCGACAGGTTGAGCGCATCGCCCGCATGGGTGAGGCTTCCGGCGTCGGCAACCGCGTGAAATATTCTTAGCTTGTCCCAGTCCATCGGTGTCGCTTGTTGCTCTACAAACCTGAATTTTGTGGGCTTCTTATCATCATCAAACCGTGAAATGCCAAGGCCCTGATAAACAACATAAGACTTTTACAGGTCAAAACAATTGACCTAGCCTGACCTTGCCCAAGAGCTAGCCGGAGGAGCGCGCCAATGCGGCAAGATGTATCACTTCACGACCGTTTCGACCTGGAAAAAAGCCCGGTCCTGTTGAACGGCACGCAGGCCATGGTGCGCCTGATGCTGATTCAGGCCGCGCGCGACAAGGCGGCGGGTCTGAACACCGCCGGTCTCGTCACCGGCTACCGCGGCTCGCCTCTGGGCGGCGTCGATAGCTGGATGATGAAGGCGGGGCGCGATCTGGCCGATGCGGGCGTGGTGTTCCAGCCGGGGCTGAACGAGGATCTCGCGGCCACCGCGCTGTGGGGTTCGCAACAGGCCGAACTGCGCGGCGAGGGCACCCACGACGGCGTGTTCGGCCTTTGGTACGGCAAAGGGCCCGGCGTCGATCGCACCGGCGACGTGATGCGCCATGCCAATATGGCCGGATCGTCGCGCCACGGCGGCGTTCTGATGGCGATGGGCGACGACCACACCGGCGAAAGCTCGACGGTTCTGCACCAGTCCGACTGGGCGATGGTCGATGCCTATATGCCCGTGCTGTCGCCTGCCGGTGTTCAGGAAATTCTGGATCTCGGCGTCTATGGCTATGCACTCAGCCGGTTTTCGGGGCTGTGGGCCGGGCTGAAGCTGATGAAGGACACGGTTGAGGCGACGTCGGTCGTGGACGGTCGCCCGGACCGGATGAACCTTGTCACCCCCGAGAACTTCGTGATGCCTGACGGCGGTCTGAACATCCGGCTCGTCGATGACCGGATCGTGCAGGAAGCGCGGATGATCGACTACAAGCGTTTCGCCGCCGAGGCGTTCGCCCGCGCGAACCGCATCGACAGCCGCGTCTGGGGCCATCCCGGCGCCAAGATCGGTTTCGTCGCCGCCGGCAAGAACTGGCTCGACCTCGTGCACGCGCTGTCGCTTCTGGGGATCGGCGAGGCCGAGGCGGAGCGGCTGGGCATCACCACCTACAAGGTCGCGCAGACCTGGCCGCTCGATATGGACAGCTTCCACGAATTCGCCGAAGGGCTCGATCTGATCGTCGTCGTCGAGGAAAAGCGCAAGCTGATCGAAGTGCAGATCAAGGAAGCGATCTTCGACGACCGGCGCGGGCGCCGCGTCTATGGCTGGCACAAGGGCGACACGTGGGAGCATGGGCGTCGGCTGGAGCTGTTCCCCACCCGCTACGCGCTCGACCCGGTGATGATCGCGGAAAAGCTGGGCGACATCCTGATCGAAGAGGGGCGCGAGACCGAATACATCAAGGCGGGCCTCGCGAAGATCGCCGAGGCGCGCAAGGCGGACAATGCCGAGCAGATCGCGGCGCGCCTGCCGTATTATTGCGCGGGCTGCCCGCACAACACCTCGACCAAGGTGCCCGAAGGCTCGCGCGCCTATGCGGGGATCGGCTGTCACTACATGGTGCAGTGGATGGACCGTTCGACGCTGGGTTTCACGCATATGGGCGGCGAAGGCGCGAACTGGATCGGGGAAGCGCCGTTCTCGACCCGCGAGCATGTGTTTCAGAACCTTGGCGACGGCACCTATAACCATTCAGGCATCCAAGCGGTGCGCGCGGCCATCGCGGCGGGCACGAACATCACCTACAAGATCCTCTACAACGACGCGGTCGCCATGACCGGCGGGCAGGCGAACGAGGGCGGGCTGGACCCCTACCGGATCGCCGCCGAAATGACCGCAGCGGGTGTGAAACGGCTGGTCGTCGTGCATGACCCGAAGGAAGAGGTCGATCCGGCGCGCTTCCCCAAGGGTGTCGAGGTGCGCGAGCGCGATCAGCTTGAGAACACGGAAAAGGAACTGCGCGAAATCAAAGGCGTAACCGTCCTTCTTTATGTGCAGACCTGCGCGGCGGAAAAACGGCGGCGGCGCAAGAAGGGCAAGTTTCCCGACCCGGACAAGCGCATCCTCATCAACACCGACATTTGCGAGGGCTGCGGCGATTGCGGGGTGCAGTCGAACTGCGTCGCCATCGTGCCGGAGGAAACCGAACTGGGGCGCAAACGCGCCATCGACCAGTCGGCCTGCAACAAGGATTTCTCCTGCCTCAAAGGGTTCTGCCCCAGCTTCATCGAGGTCGAAGGCGGCACGCCGCGCAAAAAGGCTGCGCCGAACATCACCATGCCCGACATGCCCGATCCGGTCTTGCCGACCATTGACGGGACGTGGAACATGGTGGTCACCGGCGTCGGCGGCACGGGTGTCGTCACCATCGGGGCCGTTCTGGCGCAGGCCGCGCATATCGACGGCAAGGGCGCGGGCATGATGGAGATGGCGGGCCTTGCGCAAAAGGGTGGCGCGGTTGCCGTGCACCTGCGTGTCGGCGAAACGCCCGAGGCCATTTCGGCCATCCGCATCGCGACGGGTGAACTGGACGCGCTCATCGGGGGCGAACTCGTGGTGTCCGCGGATGCCAAGACGCTGGGGCTGATGTCCACGGGGCGCACCGGGGGTGTGGTCGACAGCCACGAAACCGTCACGGGTGATTTCACCCGCGACACCGATTTCCGTATTCCGGGCGACCGTTTGGCGCTGTCTCTTGAAGCGCGACTGAAGGACCGGGTGACCCTGTTCGACGCCACCGAACTGGCCGAAGGGCTGATGGGCGACACGATCTATTCCAACATGATGGTCATGGGCGCCTCGTGGCAGGCGGGCCTTATCCCGATCGGGTATGAGGCGATCATGACCGCGATCGAGCTGAACGGTCAGGCGGTCGAGCGCAACAAACGCGCCTTCGAGGCCGGGCGCTGGGTCATCGTGGACCGCGAGGCCGCCGAGCGCGCGGCGGGTTCAAGAGTGGTTCAGAAGCCATTGACCTTGGATGAGAAAATCGCGTTCCGAGAGCGTCACCTGACCGCCTATCAGAACGCGCGTCTTGCCAAGAAATACCGCAAACTGGTGGATCGTGCGCCGGATGATGCGATGCGCGAGGCGCTGGCTTTGGGCTATCACAAACTCCTGTCCTACAAGGACGAGTATGAGGTCGCGCGGCTCTTGCGTGACACCCGCGCCAAAGCCGAGGCGGCGTTCGAGGGGGATCTGTCCCTGAAGGTGCACCTCGCTCCGCCCGTGATGAACGGCACGGCGCCGGACGGGCGACCCAAGAAGCGCGCCTTCGGCGAAGGCTTCGTGAACGCGCTCGGCCTGCTCCCCCGGTTCAAGGTGCTGCGCGGCACCCCGCTCGACCCGTTCGGGCGGTCCGAGGAGCGGCGCATGGAGCGTGCCTTGATCGCGGAGTACGAGCGCGACATGGACATGGTGCTGAACGGCTACGAGGGCGGCGAAAAGGCCGCGGCGCAGGCCCTGGCGCGCCTGCCGCTCGACATCCGTGGGTTCGGCCCGGTGAAGGAGTCGAACGCCGAAAAGGCCGCCAAACGGCGCGAGGAATTGCTGGCGGCGTTCCGGGACGGTCCTCAGGCGCAGGCGAAGGCGGCGGAGTAGCGTTTCCACACGGAGCGGGCTTGCGCCCGCACAGGTCTTGCGCCGCCCCGCCTGAGGCGGGGCGTCGCGGTCTGGGGGTGCTGCCCCCGGCTGCATTTGCAGGCAAATGCATCCTCCCCCGAGGTATTTTGCGACCGGAGAAGTCGCGGATGGGCGCGCCTTCATCAAATCTTCATGCTGTTGTGGCATCGAGGCGGGAACGGCAGAGCAGGCAAGGTGATGCAGGGCGCGGCGCGCGATATTTCCTATGCGGCCACCATCGAAGGGCGGCTGGCGCGGTTTGCCGTGCGTGTGATCGAGGATGCGACCGGGCGGCGGCGGCTCATGCGCCGCGCGATGGGATATGAGGCCGAGCTTGCGGGCGGGGCCGAGTTCTGGTCGCTGATGGCGGCCCGCTACGGGCTGGATCCGGTGCTGGGCGGCGCTGGCCTGTCCGCGATCCCTGTCACGGGGCCGGTCGTTCTGGTGGCGAACCATCCGTTCGGGGTTCTGGATGGGCTTTTGATGGGCGTGATCCTGCAACGGGCGCGGGGTGCGGGGTTCCGCATTCTGGCGCATGAGGTGTTCTCGCGGGCGGCCGAACTGCGCGACGTGATCCTTCCCGTCGATTTCGCGGGCACGCCGGAGGCTGCGCGGCGCACGATCCAGATGCGACGGGATGCGCAGGATTTCCTGTCGGCGGGCGGGGCGATCGGGGTGTTTCCCGGCGGCACCGCGTCGACTGCCGCCACGCCCTTTGGCCGCGCGATGGACCCGGAGTGGCGGCGTTTCACCGCCAAGTTGGTGGCGCGATCCGGGGCGACGGTGGTGCCGATCTATTTCGACGGCCAGAACTCCCGCCTGTTTCAACTGGCGAGCCATCTGTCGGTGCCCTTGCGCATGGGGCTGCTCATGCATGAGTTCCGCGCGCGGGTGGATCGCCCGGTGCAGGCGATCATCGGCGATCCCATCGCCCCGGACACGCTTGCGCAATTTCGCGCGGACCCGAAATCCATGATGGATTTCCTCAGGGAACGGACCTATGCCTTGTCGCCAACGCCGGTGGATTGGCGCGCCACCGGGTATGAATTCGAGGAACGGCGCCGGGCATAAGGCGTGGGGCGATGGCAGTAGGGATTTTCGATTCGGGGCTTGGCGGGCTGACGGTGCTGGATGCCGTGACCAAACGCCTGCCGGAAGTGCCCTTCGTCTACTTCGGCGACAACGCCCACACGCCCTATGGCGTGCGCGACGCCGACGATATCTACAACCTCACGACCAAGGCCGTGTCGCGGCTGTGGGACGAGGGCTGCGATCTTGTGATCCTGGCCTGTAACACAGCTTCGGCCGCCGCGCTGCGCCGGATGCAGGAAAGCTGGATTCCCCCTGACAAGCGCGTGCTGGGCGTTTTCGTCCCGTTGATCGAGGCGTTGACCGAGCGCAAATGGGGCGACAACAGCCCGCCGCGCGAGGTGGCCGTGAAACACGTGGCACTGTTCGCGACGCCCGCGACCGTGGCGAGCCGCGCCTTTCAACGCGAGCTGGCGTTCCGCGCCATCGGTGTGGACGTCGAGGCACAGGCCTGCGGCGGTGTGGTCGATGCGATCGAAGAGGGCGACATGATCCTTGCCGATGCGCTGGTGCGCTCTCACGTCGATGCGCTCAAGCGCAAGATGCCCAATCCCGAGGCCGCGATCCTCGGCTGCACGCATTATCCGATCATGGAGGACGTCTTTCAGGAGGCGCTGGGGCCGGAGGTGACCGTCTATTCTCAGGCGAGCCTCGTGGCGGCTTCATTGGCCGACTACCTCGAACGGCACCCGAAGATGATCGGGTCGGGCACGGAATCGAAATTCCTGACCACCGGCAAACCCGAAAAGGTGTCGGCGGGCGCGACCCGGTTCCTGCGACGCAAGATCGCGTTCGAACAGGCCTGAATTGCACGGGGGCGCGAAAAGCCCTAAATCCCATACGACTATTCGGAGGGGACCATGACCCACAAGATCGCCATCCTCGGTGCGTCCGGCTACACCGGCGCGGAACTCGTTCGGCTGATCGCGACCCATCCGTCGATGGAGATCGTCGCGCTGTCGGCGGACCGAAAGGCCGGGATGGAGATGGCCGAGGTCTATCCGCAACTGCGCCACCTCAAGCTGCCCAAGCTGGTGACGATGGACGAGATCGACTTTGCTCAGGTCGATCTGTGTTTCGCGGCGCTGCCCCACGGGCTGTCTCAGGCGCTGGTCCGCGATCTGCCGGACAGCGTGAAGGTGGTCGATCTTGGGGCGGATTTCCGGCTGCGCAACCCGGAGGACTACACCAAGTGGTACGGCAACGACCATGTGGCGAAGGACTTGCAGCCGTCCGCCGTCTATGGCCTGACCGAGTTCTATCGCGACGACATCAAATCGGCGCGTCTGGTTGCGGGCACGGGGTGCAATGCCGCCACGGTGCAATTCGCACTGCGCCCTCTGATCGAGGAACGCCTGATCGACCTCGACCGGATCATCTGCGACCTCAAGAACGGGATTTCGGGGGCGGGCCGGTCGCTTAAGGAAAACATGCTGTTCGCCGAGCGGTCGACCGATGTGACGGGCTATTCCCAAGGCGGCAAGCACCGGCATCTGGGCGAATTCGATCAGGAATTCAGCGCCATCGCGGGCCGCAAGGTCGAGATCATGTTCACGCCCCATCTGGTGCCGGTGAATCGGGGTATCCTTGCCGACTGTTATGTCGAGGGCGACCCCAAGGCGATCCACAACGCGCTGGTCGCGCGGTATGAGGCCGAGCCGTTCATCGAAGTGCTCCCCTTCGGGCAAGCACCGGGGATGGGGCATGTCATGGGCTCGAACTTCTGCCACATCGGCGTGATCGGGGACCGGGTGCCGGGCCGGGCGCTTGTCGTCGCAACGCTGGACAACCTGTGCAAAGGGTCGAGCGGGCAGGCGATGCAGAACGCGAACCTGATGCTGGGCGAGGATGAGACAACCGGGCTGATGCTGGCCCCCGTGTTCCCTTGATCGTGATCAACGAAATCCCGGCGTGTCGCGCTATAACGAGGCGCCTTGAAGTGGAGGACACCCTATGGCGGGCATGAAAGGCCTGAAAAAGAAAAGGCGGGTGCAGATCATCGTCGTTGCCTTCGTGGCGCTCGCGCTGGCCACGGGTCTGATCGGCTATGCGTTTCGCGACGGGATCAATTATTTCCGTTCGCCCACGCAGGTGGCCGAAGAACCGCCCGCGCCGAACGAGATTTTCCGCATCGGCGGGCTGGTCGAAGAAGGCTCCATCGTGCGTGGTCAGGGCGAAACCGTGCGCTTTTCCGTGACCGACGGGGCCAACACGGTGCCGGTGGAATACACCGGGGTATTGCCGGACCTGTTTGGCGAGAATCAGGGCATGGTGGGCACCGGAAGCTACATCGACGGCGTCTTTCAAGCCTCTGAAATTCTTGCGAAACACGACGAGGAATACATGCCGAAAGAGGTGCTGGACGCGCTGAAGGAACAGGGCACCTACGTCGATCCGAACTCCTGATTTCGGGCGCATTAACCATTTGAGACCAGCCTTGGTCCCGCAATTCATGTGCGGAGGCCAAGGCAGATGCAGAGCGTTCAGGACATCGCAGCCGCGATCGTCGCCCGCGAGGGCGGCTATGTGAACGACCCGGACGATCCGGGCGGTGCGACGAATTTCGGCGTCACGATCGGGACCATGCGGCGGCTGGGGCTCGACCTCGACGGCGACGGGCGCGTGACGGCCGAAGACGTGAAGCGGTTGAGCCGGGGGCAGGCGACCGAGATTTTCATCAAGCACTATTTCGAGGGGCCGGGCATCGCATCGCTGCCCGAGGCGCTGCAACCGTCGGTCTTCGATATGTACGTGAACGCGGGCGGGAATGCCGTGCGTATCCTGCAACGGATGCTGACCCGGATGGGCTTTCCCTGTGCCGTGGACGGGGCCATCGGGCCGCAGACGGCAGGCGCGGCCAAGGCGGCGGCGGCCAAGGCGCCTGATCACATCGCCGACGCCTATGGCATCGAGCGGCGCAACTATTACTACCGGCTTGCCGACCGCAGACCCGCGAGCCGCAAATATGCGCGGCGGCGTGACGGCGGCAAGGGCGGCTGGATCGTGCGCGCGGAAGAGTTCATTTCGCCCAAATATCACCTGTCGGAGGCCGAGCATCGCGCTCGGGTCGCGCAATGGGGTTGATCGACGGGGCCATGAACCTCGTCTTCGGCGGCGGGCGCAACATCGTGCGCGAAACGGCGGGCGTCTTCATGGAGAACGCTGAACAGCGCGCGGTACGCGAAGCGATGCTGCAATCCTCGGCGCTGGAGCAGTTTTCCAGCGAATTCGCGCTGCCGAAAAAGGGCTTCTTCGACCGCTTCATCGACGGCATCAACCGCGTGCCGCGCCCGGCGCTTGCCCTCGGGACCATCGGACTGTTCGTTTCGGCGATGGTCGACCCGACCTGGTTCGCGGCCCGGATGAACGGGCTTGCGCTGGTGCCGGAGCCGCTCTGGTGGCTCATGGGCGCGATCGTCAGCTTCTATTTCGGCGCGCGCCATCAGGTGAAATCGCAGGAATTCCAGCGGTCGGTCGCGACCACCATCGCCTCGACGGGCGCGGTGGTTCAAAACCTTGAAACCCTCGACAGCCTCGAGGCGGGAAGCCGGTCGCAGGGCGACCCGAACCCGGCGCTCGACGCGTGGAGGCGGGATGGCCAGTGAGGTTTTGCTTCAGATCCTCACGGATCACGGGCCTTGGGTTCTGCTCGTTTTTTACCTGCTCTGGCGCGACGTGCAGAAGGATCAGGCGACGCGCGCCGTGCTCGACAAGAACTCGGCGATCCTGATCGAGATCACCACCATCATCCGAGAGCGGCTTCCAAGCCGGGGCAGGGATCTGTGACCCGACATTGGCGCAGAATCGGACACACGCTCAGAGCCTTTCTGGCGGGGCGAGAATTCAACCGTGCGTTGGAGCGGCACCAACGGGCGGCACGAGAACTGGACCATGCCGTGCGAGAGGTCCTTGGGCATGAAACAGGCGATTTTCCTCATCTTTCTGACCGTCCTCGCGCTTGAGGCGGGGTTTCTGCTGCTGGGCTACGTGCCGGTCGCGAACATCGTTTATGGGGCCATCGCGCTCATGGCCGTGATGATCGCGGCCACGTTCCTGTGGCTTTGGTTCGAACGGACGACGCCGCTCGCCATCGGGATGGTGGTCAGCTGGTTCGGCATGGCGTGCCTTGCGGGATGGTGGTGGGTCTACAACCTCACGGGGTCACCCGACTGGGCGCACCAGAACCCGGGCATGTTCGGCGTGCTTGCGCTGCCGATCGTCGGATCGGTTCTGCACTTCGCCGTCATCCAGAGGAGTTTCGGGTATCACGGGATGCACTTCCTATGGCCGCTCGCGGGAGCGGTCGGGCTGTCCATCGCCGTATACGTCGTGGTGGTGTGAGGCCCCCGAGGGGGCCTCATCACAAAGCTCAGAAGCTGTAGCCGACGCCGAGTTTGAAGTCGGTGCGCGGACGGGCAAGACCAGCACCCATCACGCGGACGACTTCGCCGCGCACAAGGTACTTGCCGCCGAGCGCGTATTCCGCACCGGCACCGAAGTCGTAGATGAAGCCCGCGCCGGACATGAAGCCGGCACCGCCCTTGGCGTAGATCATGAAGTCGCTCGCGGTGGCATAGCCCGCACGCGCGTTCACGAGGCCGGTGAAGGCCGAACCCGCCGGAACCTGGCTCGTGGCCCAGTCGTACTGCACTTCAGCTTCCGCACCGAGGATGAACCCGTTTCCGAAACCGTAGTTGTAACCGGCCCAAGCGCCGACGGCACCGTCAAGACCCGCCGCCTTGGCGAAATCGTTCTGAATGAATGCACCCAGGTAGAACCCGTCGAATGCGGATTGTGCCTGAGCGGCGCCGCCCGCAAGCGACGCAACGGCAACCGAAGCTGCCATGGCAAATTTCTTGATCGTACTGCCCATTTTTATCTCCTGTGATTCAAGCGCAGTTGTCCCACGCATGTCACCGCCAGTATGCTGCGTTACGGCGAAACCCGCAAAGGGAATAGGTCTATTTCTTGTCAAATACGTGTCGAAGGGTGGTTAAAAGGCTACAATTTCATCACGACGCCTGCCCAAACGTATCCCTCGATACCGAATTCGAGGTCACCGTCAGGAGTCTCTTTCACGTATGGGTTGTGCGGTGCGCGATTGGGTTTCGCCTCGCGCGAGCGCGGATTCGTGAGCGATTCCTCGCGTGCCGTGACGGACGGCCTGTCGGGCCATGAAAAAATCGGCTCGCTCGAACCGCGCGCCTGTCCGTCCTGCGCAATGCCCGACGCGGGAATAAGCGTCGTGCAGAGGGCGAGAAGGGCGGCGATCCGTTTCATACTGGTAATCTGACATGCAAAGAGCGGCAGGGCCAGCCTGCCGCTCTCACATTCTGTCGATAGGCGGATATCAGAACGTGTAGTTGATACCGGCCTTGGCGACATAGTCGGCCGCGCCGCCGGCGAAGTCCTGATACCGGTCCATGCCGAGACGCAGCGAGGCACCGTTGCCGATGTCGTACTGGCCGCCGCCGCCGATGGTCCACAGGCGCGTGCCGGTCTGGTCCGCACCGGCACCGATCTTGGCATAGGCCATGAAGGGCGAACCGAAGTCGTAACCAAGACGCGCGGCGCCGGTGTAGATGTTCGCGCTGCCGCTCGGGAAATAGGCGTCGGCTTCGAAACCGGCATAGCCGCCCGGCGTGAACTCATAGAGGTAACCGGCCTGCGCGCCGAAACCGTAGGTGTTGGGGTTGGTGAAGAAATCGCCCGAGGCGTAGCCGCCCAGGTAGAAGCCGTCGAAGTCGCCGGCGGTGGCGGCGGTTGCGGTGGCGCCGATGGCGAGACCCAGTCCAAGGGCCGTGGTTTTGACAAAGCGGTGCATGTGACCTCCTTCAGGTTTGTCGTTTTGCGGGTGCTCGTGCCCGCGTGCTGGTCAACTGTCCCGTCGCTCGTGTGGGCCCAATGCTGCGGGATGTCCCGTGTTCCATTTCGGGATCAGGAAATTTGGCATCGTGCCGCCCATGCCGCAGGGACAGCCCGGCAGAACTCTGCCGGTGACAAATGCGCGACATGCGCGCGCAGGCGATTGGCGGGGCAGGCAAAACACATTAGAAACATCGCATGATTGCAGAGCTTGGACATTTGGCACTGGTGCTCGCCTTCGGCGTGGCGATCGTGCAGACAGTCGTGCCCCTCGTCGGGGCGCAAAAAGGGTGGTCGGGTTGGATGGCGATGGCGGTTCCGGCGGCCTCGCTCCAATTCCTGTTGATCGCGGCGAGCTTCGCGGCGCTCACCTATTCATTCGTGAACTCGGATTTCTCGGTCCGGCTCGTGGCGCTCAATTCGCACAGCGCGAAACCGATGCTCTACAAGATTTCGGGCGTGTGGGGGAATCACGAGGGGTCCATGCTTCTGTGGGTGCTGATCGTGGCCCTGTTCGGCGCTATGGCGAGCTGGTTCGGCGGCGGTTTGCCCCCGAAGCTCAAGGCGCGCGCCCTTGCGGTGCAGGCGTCGATCGGCGTCGCGTTTCTGGCCTTCATCCTGCTCACGTCCAACCCGTTCCTGCGCCTCGCGCAGCCGCCGTTCGACGGGCAGGACCTGAACCCGCTTCTGCAAGATCCCGGTTTGGCCTTCCATCCGCCGTTCCTCTATCTGGGCTACGTCGGTCTTTCGATGGCGTTCTCCTTCGCGGTCGCCGCCCTGATCGAAGGGCGGGTTGACGCGGCATGGGCCCGTTGGGTCCGCCCGTGGACGCTGGCCGCGTGGATCTTTCTGACCATCGGCATCGCGCTGGGGTCGTGGTGGGCCTATTACGAGCTGGGCTGGGGTGGCTTCTGGTTCTGGGATCCGGTCGAGAACGCGTCGTTCATGCCGTGGCTCTTCGCCGCCGCGCTGCTCCATTCGGCCATCGTGGTCGAAAAGCGCGAGGCGCTCAAAAGCTGGACCATTCTGCTCGCCATTCTGGCCTTCGGCTTCTCGCTGATCGGCACGTTCCTCGTGCGCTCCGGTGTCATCACCTCGGTCCATGCCTTCGCCAACGATCCCGAACGCGGGGTGTTCATCCTGATGATCCTCGGCGTCTTCACCGGCGGTGCGCTGACGCTGTTCGCCGTTCGGGCCAGCGCGATGGAGGCCAAGGGCATCTTCGGGATGGTGAGCCGGGAATCGGCGCTGGTGTTCAACAATATCCTGCTTGCGGTGTCGGCCATCGTCGTCTTCATCGGGACGATCTGGCCGCTGGTGGCCGAGATGTTCTTCGACCGTCAACTGTCGGTCGGCGCGCCGTTCTTCGAGGCCGCGTTCACGCCCTTCATGGTCGTGCTTGCGATCATCCTGCCGTTCGGGGCGCTGATGCCCTGGAAACGCGCGAAGCTGGGTAAACTGGTGCGTCCGCTGGTGCCGGCGATGGTGCTTGCCGTCGCGGTCGCGCTTCTGGCCTGGTCGATCCAGACCGAGCGCACGATCCTTGGCCCGGTGGGCTTTTTGCTTGGCGTCTGGCTGGTGGGCGGGGCGGCCACGGACCTGTGGTCCCGGCTTGGCCGCGGCCCGGTGTCGGGGCGCTTCGGACGGATGCTGCGCCTGCCGCGCGCCGATTGGGGCCGCGTGACCGCCCATGCCGGGCTCGGCGTCATCTTCATGGGCATTTCGGGGCTGATGGCGTGGCAGGTCGAGGACATCCGCGTCGCCAATTCCGCCGAACCCTTCGAGGTCGCGGACCTGACGCTGATGATCCGCGAGATCCGGCAGGTCGAGGGGCCGAACTACCTGTCGACCACCGCCGATATCGTCGTCTCGAAAAACGGGGAAGAGGTCGCCCTGCTGCAACCCGAGAAACGGGTTTATCCGGTGCAGGCGATGCCGACGACCGAAGCGGCGATCGACAACGGGTTCTGGCGCGACATCTACGTGGTCATCGGCGACCCGCAGGACAGCGGTGGGTATGCCGTGCGCACCTTCATCAAGCCCTTCGCCAACTGGATCTGGGCCGGATCGCTCATCATGGCGTTGGGCGGACTTCTGAGCCTGTCGGACCGCCGCTACCGCGTCGCCGCCGGGGCCGCGAAACAGAAACCCGTTCAGGGGGTGCCTGCGGAATGAAGCGACTGATCCTCGCCCTGATCCTTGCCGCCGCGCCGGCCCTCGCCGTGAACCCGGACGAGGTGCTCGACGATCCGGCGATGGAGGCCCGCGCCCGCGCGATTTCGGCGGAACTGCGGTGCGTGGTCTGCCGGGGCGAGAATATCGACGAATCCAATGCCGCGATCGCGCGCGACCTGCGGCTGTTGGTGCGCGAACGTCTGGTGGCGGGCGATACGAACGACGAGGTGATCGATTTCGTGGTCGACCGCTACGGCGAATACGTCCTGATGAAACCCACGACCGGCGGGGCCAACATTCTGCTCTGGGGGGCGGGCCCCGCGCTGTTCCTCATCGCGGCGGCTGGCGCGATCATCTATCTGCGCGGGCGTTCGACGGCGAAGGCGCCGGGGGCGGATGGTCTGTCGGATGCAGAGCAGGCACGGCTCGACGAACTCCTGAACCGCTGACAGCGGCGAAACCCGCTGCGGGTTTCGCATCCGAATTCGGGTGCCTGTCGTTGCGTTCCCCTTTCCAACCGGACCTCAGGCTCTAGTCTTCCCGCAACCGAGGAGGCCCGGAATGCAGTACGATACGATTCTCTATGACCTTGCCGGCGGCATCGCGACGATCACGCTCAACCGCCCCGACAAGATGAACGCTCTCACGCCGCAGATGCGCGCCGAACTGGCCGAGGCGCTGAAAAAGGCCGGGACCACGGCGCGCGTCATCGTGCTGACAGGGGCCGGTGCGGCCTTTTGCTCGGGTCAGGATCTGGGCGAGGGGTCGACGGCGGCGGCGGTCGATCTGGAACGCGTGCTGCGCGACGAATACGAGCCGGTGATCCGGGCCATCGCCACGGTGCCGGTGCCGGTGATCGCCGCCGTCAACGGCCCGGCGGCGGGGGCGGGGGCGAGCCTCGCGCTGGCTGCCGATGTGGTGATCGCGACCCGCTCGGCCTATTTCCTTCAGGCCTTCACCCGGATCGGGCTGATCCCCGACGCGGGCGGCACATGGGCGCTGCCGCGTCAGGTCGGCCTGCCGCGCGCGTTGGGGGCCGCGCTTTTCGCCGAAAAGATCGAGGCCGAGCAGGCCGCCGACTGGGGCATGATCTGGGAAGTGTTCGACGACGACACGTTCGAGGCGGGGTGGCGCGCGCGCGCCGAACAGCTCGCCGCCGGTCCGACGCAAGCCTACCGCGCGGTGAAGACCGCGATGCGGGCCTCGCTTGAGAACGATCTGGATACGCAATTGTCGCTGGAGGCGAAGTTGCAGGGCAAATGCGGGCAGACGCGCGACTTCAAGGAAGGTGTGTTGGCGTTCCGCGAGAAACGGAAAGCCTTGTTCGAGGGGCGGTAAGCGGGGAAAGGGGGCCAGCCCCCTTGGACGCATTCGGGGAATGCGTCCCACCCCCGAGGTTTTTTGAAACAGAGAAAGAGCGGGCGTCAGGCCAGTCCGAGAAGTGCCAACATGACGGGGATCGTGACGACCGCCGCCATGGTCTGCGCGGTGATGAGGCCGGCCATATAGGTGCCGTCGCCGCCCAGTTGGCGGGTCAGCACATAGGCGGTCGGCGCCGTGGGAATTGCCGCGAACACGGTGAGCACCAGCGTCTCGGTGGTGCCGAGGCCGATCAACCCCGCAATCAGCCAGGCGAGTGCGGGCATCGCCAACAGGCGTAGGGCGAGGGTGCCGGTCAGGGCGAGCCCGTCCTGACCGAGCGCCGAGGGCCGGAGTGCCGCGCCGACGCACAGAAGACCCAGAGGCAGGCTGGCCTGTGCGATCAGGGTCAGGAAGCTTTCGATCCCGAAAGGAAGGCCGGTGCCCAGAAGGGCCAGCGCGATACCCACGATGCAGGCGAGGATCAGGGGGTTGGCGAACACCGTGCGCAACATCAGGCGCGGGTTGCGAAACGCGCTGCCCTCGGTCAGCGCCATGATCGACAGCACGTTCACCAAAGGCACGCCGATGGCAAGGCAGACCGCCGCGCGTTCCAGCCCCGCAGGCCCGGTGAGCGCCGAGGTCACGGCGAGACCAAGATAGGTATTGAACCGGATGACACCCTGAACCGTCGGGCCGAAGCGGGCGGCGGGCATGGGGCGGACGAGGCGGATCAGGCTCAGGGCGGCGAAGGCCATGAGGATCACCGCAACCATCGCACCGCCCAGCCGCAGAATGGCCGGGTCGTCCAGCGGCGCGCCCGCGAGGTTGCGCACGAGCAGCGCGGGGAACAGGACGAAGTAGTTTATGCGCTCCGCCGCCGGCCAGAAGCCGGCATCGGGAAACCCGCGCCGCGACAGGACGAAGCCCAAGCAGATCAGCGCGAAGAGGGGCCAGATGGTGAGGAGGAGCACGTTTCGGGTCCGTGAACTGTTCCCCGTCCGACTACCACCTCGCCCGCCGAGGGGCCAGACGGACAAAAGAAAACGGCGCGGCCCGGGTGGGTCGCGCCGTTTCCGATCTGGTCGAAACGATCAGTCCTTGGGGCCGATCATATCCTCGGGCCGCACCACGCGGTCGAAGGTCTCTTCGTCCACGAAGCCAAGGCCGATGGCCTCTTCCTTCAGCGTGGTGCCGTTCTTGTGTGCGGTCTTGGCCACCTTCGTCGCGTTGTCGTAGCCGATGGTGGGGGCCAGCGCCGTGACCAGCATCAGGCTTTCCTTCATCAGCTTGTCGATGCGCGCCTCGTTGGCCTGAATGCCCATCAGCATCCGCTCGGTGAAGCTGTCCGCCGCGTCGCCCAGAAGCTGGATCGACTGGAGCAGGTTGTAGCTCATCATCGGGTTGTAGACGTTGAGCTCGAAGTGGCCCTGCGAACCTGCGAACTTGATCGCCGCGTCGTTGCCCATGATATGCGCCGCCACCTGAGTGAGCGCCTCGGCCTGCGTCGGGTTCACCTTGCCGGGCATGATTGACGAGCCGGGCTCGTTCTCCGGCAGGATCAGCTCGCCCAGACCCGAACGCGGGCCGGAGCCCAAGAAGCGGATATCGTTGGCGATCTTGTAGGCCGCGCCCGCCGTGGTCGCGATCGCACCCGACAGGAACACCATGGCGTCGTGGGCCGACAGCGCCTCGAACTTGTTGGGCGCGGTGACGAAGGGCAGGCCGGTGATCTCGGCCATGTTCGCCGCGACCTCTTCGCCCCAGCCGGGGCGGGTGTTGAGCCCGGTGCCGACGGCGGTGCCGCCCTGCGCCAGCTCGTAAATCCCGGGCATCGCCAGCTTGATGCGTTCGATCCCGTTGCGGATCATCTGGGCGTAGCCCGAGAATTCCTGACCCAGCGTCAGCGGCGTCGCGTCCTGCGTGTGGGTGCGGCCGATCTTGATGATGTCCTTGAACTCGTCACGCTTGGCTTCCAGCCCGGCGGCGAGTTTTTCCAGACCCGGCAGGAGCACGTCGCGCACCGACATGGCGGTGGCGATGTGCATGGCCGTGGGAAAAGTGTCGTTGGACGACTGGCCCATGTTGCAGTGATCGTTCGGGTGAACCGGGTCTTTCGATCCGATCACGCCGCCCATGATCTCGATGGCGCGGTTCGCGATCACCTCGTTCGCGTTCATGTTCGACTGGGTGCCGGACCCGGTCTGCCACACCACGAGCGGGAAGTTGTCGTCGAACTTGCCCTCGATCACTTCGCCGGCGGCCTGAATGACGGCCTCGCCGATCCCCGCGTCCATCGCGCCCGCTTTGGTGTTGGCCTGCGCGCAGGCCTTTTTGATGACGCCGAGCGCGCGCACGATGGCGACGGGCTGCTTTTCCCAGCCGATGGGGAAGTTCATGAGCGAGCGTTGGGTCTGTGCACCCCAATACTTGTCGCTGGGCACTTCGAGCGGGCCGAAGCTGTCGGTTTCTGTGCGGGTCTCGGTCATGTCAAAAGCGCCTCCGAATGGAATCTGGCGCCTTCATACCAAGTGTTTCGCAAGGATCAACGTCAATGCTGTATACGATGGAATGCAAAGACATGGGCGGGGGGAAGGTTGGCCCAGACCATGCCGCGATAGGTAGCGGTAACACCCAGTTCCGCCTGCATCGCCGTCCCGATGGGGGCGCGCGGCGAATAGGTGATCTGGCTGAACCAGCCGGTCGGTGCCATGACGTCCAGCGCGCGGCCCACCACCTCGCGCTGGATCTGGGGTCGCGCCAGCACGGGCACGCCCGAGACGACAGCGCCGATGCCCGTCAGGCCGATCTTCTGGATGTCCTGCGCCGGGCGGTTGAGCACGCGCACGCCGGGGAAGCGGTCGCGCAGGATGGCGCAGAAGTTCTCGTTCGTCTCGAGCAGCGTCAGGCGAGACGGATGCACCCCGCGCATGAGGATTTCGCGGGTGAAGCTGCCGGTGCCCGGCCCGATTTCGACGATGGGGCCGCGCACGTTTTCCAGACCGCGGGTCATCTTGCGGCCCACCGCCTGTGACGAGGGCGCGATGGCGACCACTTCGCCGGGTTTGCGCAGGGTCTCTTTCAGGAAAAGCGTGACGTTCGACATGGGATCCCCCTGTTGGCTGGGGGAGAGAGACGACAGTTGCGTAACGCGCCCGTGTCGACAGTCTGAAGGTTTTGTGACGGCTTACTTGCGGAAGCTGTCGAGGCTCACGACCTCGGCATCCTTGGGCGCGGATTTGCCCTTGTCGGCCTCGCGCGCTTCGCGGACCGGACGCGCGGGCGCGTCCTCGATATCGGCTACACCGTCCTCTTCGTCGTCGTCATCGTCCTGCGTTTCGAACCGCAAGCCGAATTCGACCGACGGGTCGACGAAGGTGCGGATCGCGTCGAAGGGGATGTACATGCGTTCGGGGTTGTCGCCGAAGTTCAGCGTCACCGCGAACCCGTCTTCGGTGACGTCCAGATCCTCGAACCAATGCTGCATGACGACCGTCATGTCCTCGGGAAACCGGTCCGAAAGCCAGTCGGCCAGTTCCACCTCGGGGTGCATCGTGTCGAAGGTGATGAAGAAATGATGCGCACCGGGCAGCCCGTTTTCGGCCACGTCGGACAGTACCTGACGGATCAGGCTGCGCATGGCGTCGTGCATCAGGTTTCCGTAGTCGATGGACCGCGACATATTGGTTCCCATGGTCTCCTGCCCTCACCATACGGGATTCGGAAGGGATGAAAAGGCGGCGTGTTCACATTTCACGGGACCATGCCGGTGAGCCATCCGGCCCCCGCCAGAAGCACGAGGGCGAGGGGAAGCGGCAGGCGGAAGAGCGTGAGAAAGACAGCCGCCAGCACCGTCAACCCGACCGCGCCCCATGACAGTTCGCCGGACGATAACCGACCGTTTTGAAACAGGAAATGGCGTGCGAAATACAGCGCGAGGGCGGCGATGACGCCGACGACCGCCGCGCTGACGGCGCTCAGCCCTGCGGCCAGCCGGGGATGCGCCGTGAGCCGGTCCAGATGCGGGGCGAGCGTGAAGACGAGGCCGAAGCAGGGCGCGAACACCGCCCAGAGCGTCAGCACGCCTGCGCCAAGGGCCGCTCCGGTGCCCATCGGGGCGGCGGCGACCATGCCCGCGAACTGGGTGACGAGGATCAGGGGGCCGGGCGTCGTTTCGGCCAGCCCCAGCCCGTCGACCATCTGGTCGGGGGTGAGCCAGCCCTGCGTTTCGACCAGCGCCTGCGCCATCCACGCGAGCGCGGCATAGGCGCCGCCGAAGCTGAAGATCGCGAGGCGCGAGAAGAAGGCGGTGATCTGCGCAAGATGCTCTGCGCCGATCAGCCAAAGGATCGCGAGCGGTGCGAGCCAGAGGATAGTCCAGAGTGCTGCCGTCCTGACGCTGCGCCCGACGGGGGCCGGGGCCGCCACATGCTCGACCGTTCCGCTGCCGAAGGCCGCGCCCGTAAGCGCGGCGACGAGGACGACGACGGGAAACGGAAGCGAGAACAGGGCGAGGGCGATGAAGGCGGCGAGGGCGAGGGCGCGGGCCCTCCATGTGGTCAGAACCTTGCGCGCCAGCCGGGCAAGCGCCGTGGCCACCACCACGATCACGGCGGCCTTGATGCCCATGAACGCCGGTTCGACCCCCGGCAGATCGCCCCAGCGCAGGTAGGCCAGCGTGATGAGCGCCATGGCGACCGCGCCGGGCAGCACGAAAAGCGCCCCGGCGATCAGCCCGCCCAGCGTTCCCCGCAGACGCCATCCGGCATAGGTGCAGAGCTGCATCGCCTCGGGGCCGGGCAGGAGCATTGCGAAGGACAGGGCGCGGGTGAACTGCGCCTCGCTCAGCCAGCCCAGCCGGTCGACGAGTTCGCGGTGCATGACGCCCATCTGCGCCACCGGCCCCCCGAAGGACAGAAGGCCGATCTTGGCGAAGGTGCGGATCAGGTGGCTCAGGCTGGGTGGCTGCATGGCGCGATAGGGCCAGCAACCCGTGAGCGGCGCAAGAGCGTTCGTGATAGGGGATTAGTGCAGGTTTCTGTTGCCAGGTACCTGCGAACCCCGCCTTACGCTGCTAGGCGCAAGGGCTTAAATTTCGATCTTTCGGACTGCTTAGGCAGCCAGAGCGATCGGAGCACGATTGTCGTTGGCAATTATGCATTGTGAACCGATAACGGTGGTATCTCACCGGGACAAAGCAACACCTTTACACGTTCGTCGATCCTGTTTCGGCCCCATGTCCCCCCAACGACGGGTGTTTGGTGGAGCCGCCGGGTACCGCCCCCGGGTCCGATCCGCTTATTACGAGCGCGTTTATGCCCATAGTCCCCAAAGGGACAGGACAGATATAGGCCGGACCTTGGGGTTTGAGAAGGGGGTGCGGGCGAAATCCGGTGCGGATTCCGGTTCGAATTCGCGCGATCAAGGTGGGGGCGACAAGACGACGTTCTTGGGCGTCGCGGACGAGTTCACATGAATGGCGGCCTTGGCGGGCCGAATGTGGTGCAGGTCTGGATCGGGCAGTGTGGCGTGTGGCAGGCCGCCACGCCGCCGGGAATCGACCCCTCGATTCGGCACTCGCCGCCGCGCCCGACATCCGGCCCGTGCCGTTTCAGCCTGCGCCAACGTCGCTTGATCGCCTGTTTGCGACGCTGATGTCGCAAATGGGGAAACTCGTTTGCGAAATCCATATCCTACGTTAACCTTCACTTACGGGCGGACGCGTTGCGGAGACGCCGCATCGCCCCCCGAAACGTCAAGAAGATGCGGGCGGCGCCCTAGGGTCCCGACCTGCACGGAGAAGGGGGACCATGTTCAAACACATCATGGCGCCGGTCGATCTGGGTCATCTGGAGGGGCTGGAACATGCGCTCAAGGTGACGGCCGATCTCGCCAAACTTTACGACTGCGACGTCACATATGTCGCCGTCGGCGCATCGACCCCGGGCAGCCTCGGGCACAACCCCGAGGAATTCGCGCAGAAACTGGGGGAATTCGCGGCCTCGCAAGGTGAATTGCACGGGGTCCGGACCAAACACCACGCGATGACGTCGCATGATCCGACGACCGAAATGGACGATGCGCTGCTGAAAGCGGTGGACGAAACCGGGGCCGACCTCGTGGTCATGCAAAGCCACGTGCCGGGGCTGATGGACTACATCTGGCCGTCGAACGGCGGCAAGATCGCGGGCCATGCCAAGGTCTCGGTCATGGTCGTGCGCGGCGCCTAAGCGAACAGGAAGGATAACACATGACGGAAACAACCGACGATCAGGGCATACCCCAACCCACGGGTCATGCCGACGTGATCGAAACCGAATACGAGATCGGGCAGGACAATATCGAGTCCTCGATCGGGCCCTTCGGGTTCGACATTCACAACCCGGTCTTCCTGATCTCCGGCCTTGCGATCGTGGCGTTCGTGCTGTTCGCCTTCATCGCGCCGACGACGACCGCGAACTTCTTCTCGGGCGTCGATGCCTCGGCGGTCGAGGGATGCGAAGCGGGCGCGTTCTGCGATGTGGGGCTGAGGGCCTATCTCACCTCGGGCTTCGACTGGTTCTTCCTGTCGGCGGCCAATATCTTCGTGATCTTCTGCCTTCTGCTCATCGTGACGCCCCTTGGCAATGTGCGCCTCGGCGGCGTCGACGCCAAGCCGGACTACGGCTACGCTGGCTGGTTCGCCATGCTGTTCGCTGCCGGCATGGGCATCGGCCTGATGTTCTTCGGGGTGCTGGAACCGGCCTATTACTTCGGCACGCCTTGGGGTGACGAGCCGCTCGGCGCCGTGCGTCCCTTCACCGAAGACGGCGCCCTCATCCCCGAGAACGTGGCCGAGGCGAAACGGATGGCGCTGGCCGCCACATCCTATCACTGGGCTTTGCATCCCTGGGCGATCTACGCGGTCGTGGCGCTGTCGCTGGCATTGTTCAGCTACAACAAGGGCCTGCCGCTTTCGATCCGCTCGGCCTTTTACCCGATCCTCGGCGACCGTGTCTGGGGCTGGTGGGGCCACATCATCGACGTGCTCGCGGTGTTTGCCACGCTCTTCGGTCTGGCGACCTCGCTTGGCATCGGCGCACAGCAGGCCAATGCGGGGCTCGGCTTCGTCTACGGCGTGCCGGTCAACACCACGGTTCAGGTCATCCTGATCTGCGGGATCACCGCCATCGCGCTCGTCTCGGTGCTTCGGGGTCTCGACGGGGGCGTCAAGATCCTGTCCGAGATCAACATGGTGGTCGCGGTCGCGCTCCTGCTCTTCGTGGTCATCACGGCGGGCGTCGTGCAGGTGTTCAGCAACTTCTTCACCGGGCTTCTCGGGTATTTTCAGGAGATCATTCCCCTGTCGAACCCGATCGGACGGACGGATGACGGCTACCGCGAAGGCTGGACCGCGTTCTACTGGGCCTGGTGGATCTCCTGGTCACCGTTCGTGGGCATGTTCATCGCCCGCGTGAGCCGTGGTCGTTCGGTGCGCGAGTTCGTCACCTGCGTCCTCATCATCCCGTCGCTCGTCTGCGTGTTCTGGATGGCGACCTTCGGCGGCTCCGCTATCGCCGATATGGTGGCGAGCCCGGAAGCCTCGGCGGTGAAGGCGAACGTGATCGACAGCTACAAGCCGGAACTGTCGCTCTTCGCGATGCTTCAGGGCCTGCCGCTTACCGCGATCACCTCGACCATCGGGATCGTGCTCGTCATCGTGTTCTTCGTGACCTCGTCGGACTCCGGTTCGCTGGTCATCGACACGATCACGGCGGGCGGCAAGGTCGATGCGCCTGTCCCGCAGCGCGTGTTCTGGTGCACCTTCGAGGGGGCCGTCGCCATCGCGCTCCTTGTCGGGGGTGGGTTGTCATCGCTACAGGCGATGGTGATCTCGACCGGCCTGCCGTTCACGATCATCCTGCTGCTCATGTGCTACGCGATCTGGAAGGGTCTGGCATCCGAGCGCACGACGGTGAAAGAGGCTCTGGCCGCAGAGTGACCCAAGCCCCCGGCGGCCCGTGTCGCCGGGGGTTCACACCGCTTGACAGTCCACATCATGCGCGCACTCTGGCGCAAACGGAGGCTGCCATGCGTTATGTCGAACAAACCACCATCGACCGGTCCCGCGACCGCGTGATCGCGAAATTCGACAATCCCGAGAACCTCGCGAAATGGCAGGAAGGGCTGGTGTCGATGACGCATCTGTCCGGCACGCCGGGGCAGGCGGGCGCGAAGTCGAAACTCGTCTACCAGATGGGCAGCCGGACCATCGAGATGGTGGAAATCATCGAAGAGAACGCGCTGCCCGACCGCTTCGTCGCGATCTACGAGGCCGACGGCATGTGGAACCGTAACGAAAACCACTTCGAGGAAACCGACGAGGGCAACACCGAGTGGTCGATGCTGTGCGAATTCCGGCCCAGCAGCCTTATGCTCAGGGTGATGGCGACGCTGATGCCGGGGATGTTCCGAAAGCAGACCCGGCAGAACATGGACGCGTTCCGGGATTTCGTCGAAAACGGTTGAACCGGGCGGGGTTACGGGGCGTAGACTCTGCATGAGTGCTTCAACCGTCATCCTGTGGTTTCGCCGCGATCTGCGGCTGTCCGACCATCCCGCCCTGTGGGCTGCCGCCAATGCCGGCCTTGTCATTCCCCTGTTCATCCGTGACCAGTCCGTCGATGGCCTGGGCGCCGCCGCGAAATGGCGGTTGGGCGAGGGGCTGCGGGTGTTTGGCGAGGCTCTGGAAGACCGTGGCCTGAAGCTGATCCTGCGGCGCGGCAACGCGCGCGACGTGTTGCGCGAGGTGATCGAAGAGACCGGGGCGACCGAAGTGCATTGGTCCCGGCTATACGACCCGGAAGCGATCGAACGGGATACGGACGTGAAATCCGCGCTCAAGGAGGCGGGTATCGTGGCCGAAAGCCACCCCGGCCACCTGATATTCGAGCCGTGGACGGTCGAGACGCAGACGGGCGGGCCCTATAAGGTCTATTCGCCGTTCTGGCGCGCCGTGAAGGACCGCGACGTCGATGAGCCGCTGCCGACGCCCGACCTGACCGGGCCTGAGAGCTGGCCTGACAGCGACGATCTGGCGGACTGGGCGCTTGGCGCGGATATGAACCGTGGGGCCGGGGTGCTCGCGAAATACTGCAATCCGGGCGAACGCGCGGCGACATCGCGCCTCGGGTCGTTCGTGGCGCAGAAGATCGACGCCTACAAGGCCGACCGCGACCTGCCGGCCGAGGATGCGACCAGCCGGATGTCGGAATATCTGACCTATGGCGAGATTTCCCCGCGCCAGCTTTGGGCCGCCGGGGCGCGGGCGATGGACGCGGGCAAGGCGGGGGCCGAGCATTACCTGAAAGAGGTTGTCTGGCGCGAGTTCGCCTATCATCTGCTTTACCACTTCCCCCAGATGCTGACCGAGAACTGGCGCGAGGGGTGGGATGACTTTCCATGGCGCGAGGATGAACGACTGGCCGAGGTCAAGGCGTGGAAGCAGGGGCGGACGGGCGTGCCCTTCGTCGATGCGGCGCTGCGTGAGATGTATGTCACCGGCTATATGCACAACCGCGCCCGCATGATCGTGGCGAGTTACCTGACCAAGCACTGCATGATCCACTGGCGCGTTGGGCAGGCGTGGTTCGACGATTGCCTGACGGACTGGGATCCGGCCTCGAACGCGATGGGATGGCAGTGGGTGGCGGGCTGCGGCCCGGACGCGGCCCCCTATTTCCGCGTCTTCAACCCCGAGACGCAGGGCGAAAAGTTCGACCCCAAGGGCACCTATCAGAAACGCTGGATCGCAGAGGGTCAGACCAGCCCGCCCGAGACCGCCACCGACTATTTCGAGGCGATCCCGCGAAGCTGGAAAATGGAGCCGGGCGGAAACTATCCGCGCGAACCTGTCGTGGGTTTGAAGGAGGGACGCGAAGCCGCGCTCGCCGCATACGAGGCGCGTCCGAAAGCCTCAGACAGTTAAGAAACCCTTGCGAGAGCGGGAAAAATCCGCTCACCTATCCAAAAAGACAGGGACGACCGAATGATCCACACCTCGACCAAGGGGCAATCCGACTTGCCCCGCTATTTTCCGCAGGTCTTCTTCATCGCTCAGAAAATCGGCAAAGGCCGTGTCGATTTCGTGATGCCCGATGGCCGGACGTTCCGCGCCGAGGGGAAGGAACCCGGGCATGTGGCCGAGGTGCATATCCATTCCGACGACGTCTTCGCCCGTCTGGTGCGCGAGGGCGATCTGGGCTTTTGCGACAGTTACATCGAAGGCGGCTGGTCGACGCCCGACCTGCAATCCTTCCTCGACTTCATTCAGGACGGGAACGATGTGCTTTACGCGGGCTTCAACGGCGGCGGCATCATTCGCGCCTATGAACGGTTCCGCCACTGGCTGCAACGCAACACCAAGAAACAGGCGAAAAAGAACATCTCGGCCCATTACGATCTGGGCAACGATTTCTACACGCTCTGGCTTGACGACACGATGACCTACAGTTCCGCCTACTTCAAGACCGGGCAGGAAAGCCTTGAAAAGGCTCAGGAACAGAAATACGCCAGCATGATCGACGAGATGGGCGCGCAACCCGGCGACCATGTGCTCGAGATCGGGTGCGGCTGGGGCGGTTTCGCCGAATATGCCGCGAAGGAGCGCGGGCTACAGGTGACCTGCCTGACCATCAGTCAGGAACAGTTCAATTATGCCGTGGAGCGTATTGAAAAGGCCGGGCTTTCCGACCGGGTGACGATCAAGCTTCAAGACTATCGCGACGAAACCGGCCAATACGACGGCATCGCCTCGATCGAGATGTTCGAGGCGGTGGGCGAGAAATACTGGCCGGTCTATTTCGAGACGCTGAAGAAGTGCCTGAAGCCCGGCAAACAGGCGACGCTCCAGATCATCACGCTGACCGAACGGCGCTATGAACGCTATCGCAAGGGCGTCGATTTCATCCAGAAATACATCTTTCCGGGTGGGATGCTGCCCTCGAAGACGGTGCTTCGGGCCGAGATCGACAAGGCGGGACTCGCGTTTCGCAACCAGATCGCGTTCGGGGAAAGCTACAGCGTGACGCTCAGGCGCTGGTTCGATACGTTCAACGCGAAATGGGACCAGATTCAGACCATGGGGTTCGACGACAGGTTCCGGCGGATGTGGAACTTCTACCTTGCAGGCTGCGCCGCGGCGTTCCACACCGGCAACTGCGACGTGGTGCAGGTCACCGTGGGAAAACCCGCCTGAGGAGCCAGACATGGCCCGGATGAATGCCAGACGACTGCCGACTTTCGCGGGTCTCGTGGCCGCGATCCTGCTTGCCGTGCTTGGCGTCGGCGTTTCGGAACTGACGCGGCCCTATTTCGACGAAGGCACGCCGCTTACGTGGCTGCACCCGGTCGCGGCTGCGATGGGGCTGCTCGTCGGCTGGTTCTTCACCGGACCGAAGCTGCAAAAGCGCAAGGGCAAACCGGTTGCGATCGGGCTGACTTCTTCGATCGTGCAGGCCTTCCTGACCATGTTCATCTTCGCCTCGGACCTGATGCTGACGCGGGCCTTGCGCAATTCCTACCGCACGGTGATGGAGGCGGTCGCCGGCGTGTTCGAAGCGATGATGGATTACGGCATACGGGTTGCGCAGCCCGACGTGATCGTCGCCACGCTTCTGGGCGGGGTGCTGGTCGGCTTCATCACCAACTGGGTCGCACGGCGGACACGGTGAGCGACCTTCCGATCTTCGTTTTCGGCACCCTGTGCCATGATGCCCTGCGCGATGTGGTGCTGGGTGACGCATCCGCTGTTGTGGCCGTGCCCGCCTGTCTGAGTGACTACCGGACCCATTGGGTCGAGGGGCAGGACTATCCCATGCTGGTGCCCACGCCGGGCGCGCAGGCCGATGGTCTGATCCTCGACGGTCTGACCGACACCCATCGTGCGAGACTGGACTTTTTCGAGGGCGGGTTCGGCTATGACCTGAACGAGGTCGACGTCACCTCGGGGGGCGAGACCCGGAAAGCGTTGCGGTTTCAGCCCGATCACGATGCGCGGCCCGGTGTGGCTTGGCGCTTGTCAGACTGGGCCGATCTGCACGCGCCGCTCTGGGTCGCGGCGGCGCGCGAGGCCATGGGATATTTCGGCCGGGTCACCGGGGCCGAGCTTGCCGCGCGGATGCCGCTCATCCGGCTTCGGGCCGCGGCGCGGGTGCGGGCCGAGGCGTCGCTTCCCGCCACGCTGCGCTCCGACATGGACAGGTCCGCCGACATCGATGTGCTCGCCACCCGCCAGCCCTATATCGACTATTTCGCCGTGGGCGAGGTCGATCTGACGTTCCGCCGTTTCAACGGCACGATGAGCGCGCCTGTGACCCGCGCGGCCTTTCGCATGGGCGATGCGGTGACGGTGCTGCCCTACGACCCGGTGGCCGATACCGTCCTGCTGGTCGAGCAGTTCCGCATGGGGCCCTATATGCGCGGCGATCCGAAGCCTTGGCTGCTGGAACCCATCGCGGGCCGCGTCGACCCCGGAGAGGCGGTCGAAACCACGGCCCGGCGCGAGGCGCTGGAAGAGGCCGATCTGAATGTCACGAACCTGCATTACGTCAGCGGGCATTATCCCAGCCCGGGCGCGGTGACCGAGTTCATCTATGCCTACGTGGCCGAGGCCGATCTGTCGGCCAAGGATGGCACCGTCGCGGGGCTGGCGAGCGAGGCGGAGGACATCCGCTCGCACGTCATATCCTTCGATCACTTCATGCAACTGGTCGAGACGGGCGAAGTGGCGGCGGGGCCGCTCGTCACCTCGGCCTATTGGCTGGCACTCAACCGCGCACGATTGCGCGGGGATGCTTGATACCCGCCCCCCGGTCACATACCAAGAAGAGGGAATGTGACGACATAAAAAGGCAGGCTCATGGACACGCGCAAGGATCTGGTGGATCTGATCGGGAACACCCCGCTGGTGAAGCTGAAAAAAGTGTCCGAAGAGACGGGCTGCGACATCTACGGCAAATGCGAGTTCATGAACCCCGGGCAGTCGGTCAAGGACCGCGCCGCGCTGTTCATCATCCGCGACGCCATCGCGCGCGGTGAGCTGGCCCCCGGCGGCACCATCGTCGAGGGGACGGCGGGCAACACCGGGATCGGCATCGGGCTGGTCGGGGCAGCCATGGGCTTTCGCACCATCATCGTGATCCCCGAAACGCAGAGCCAGGAAAAGAAGGACATGATCCGCATCGCCGGTGCGGAACTCGTCGAAGTGCCGGCGGTGCCTTACAAGAACCCGAACAACTACGTGAAATATTCGGGGCGTCTGGCCGCCGAGATCGCCAAGACCGACCCCAAGGGCGCGATCTGGGCCAACCAGTTCGACAACGTGGCGAACCGTCAGGCGCATATCGAAACCACCGGGCCGGAGATCTGGGACCAGACCGACGGCCGCGTCGATGGCGTGGTTTGTGCGGTCGGCTCCGGCGGCACGCTTGCGGGCCTTGGCATGGCGCTTCAGCCCAAGGGCGTGAAGGCCGCCATCGTCGACCCCGAGGGCGCGGCACTTTACAGCTACTACACCACGGGCGAATTCGCCTCGGAAGGCTCCTCGATCACCGAGGGGATCGGGCAGGGGCGCATCACCGCGAACCTCGAAGGCTTCACCCCCGACATGGCATACCGCGCCACCGATGCCGAGGCGCTGCCCTATGCGTTCGACCTGCTCGAACACGAAGGTCTGTGCGTCGGCGGATCGTCGGCGATCAACATGGCGGGCGCGGTGCAGATGGCGCGTGAAATGGGGCCGGGCAAGACCATCGTCACGATCCTGTGTGACTATGGCACGCGCTATCAGGCGAAGCTGTATAACGCCGAGTTCCTGCGCGACAAAGGCCTGCCGGTGCCCGCGTTCCTCGCCCGCGAGCCTCGCGACCTGCCGACGGTGTTCGAGGACGCATGATCCAGCGGACCGCACAAACACTCTGGCTGGCGCTCGCCGCGCTGTGTGTGAGCGTGGTCCTCGCCACCGCGCAGGACACCGCCGGGCAGGAGAACCCGGCCCCCGAACCCGAAATCGACGCGCCGATCGTCGACGATCCCACCGTGTCCGCCGCCGAGCAGATGATGCAGGGGATCGAGCCCCCCGATGGCGCGCCGGATTATGACGCGTGGTCGCAGGTGGCCGCGCGGGCCGAACGGGCGCTGGAAGCGGGCCGGGCCTCGGACCAGGTGCTCGAAGGGCTGCGCGACGAGATCGACGGCTGGCGGGCGCAATTCGCGGCGGCGAGCGACGAGAACAAGGTGCGCATCACCACGCTGCGCAATCAGATCGCGGCGCTTCCCGAGCCGCCCGCCGATGGCGAAACCGAAAGCCCGGCGCTGGCGCGGGAACGCGAGCAACTGACCAGCCAACTGGCCCAGATCGAAACCCCGGTGCGGGCCGCCGAAGTGGCCTTTGCCCGCGCCGATACGATCATTTCCGAAATCGACGACCTGCTGCGCACCCGCCAGACGGAAGAGCTTTTGTCGGCCGGACCGAACCCGCTCAACCCCGCCAACTGGTCGCAGGCCCTGTCCGACCTTGGCGCGACGATGCGCGATGCGTGGAACGGCACGCGGTCGTCGCTCGACACCGAAACGCAGCGCGCGGAATTCCGGCAGGCGCTGGTCCCGGCGATCATCCTGCTCGTCATCGCCTTCGTGCTGCTGTTTCGCGGGCGAAAATGGGTTATCAACGCGGGCAACCGCGTCCGGTCGAGCGGTGACGGGCCTGCGCGCGGCGTCTGGAGCTTCCTGATCTCGCTCGGTCAGGTGATCGTCCCGCTTCTTGGTCTCTTCGCCGCGATCCTCGCACTCAGCCTGTCGGGCCTGATGGCCCAACGCGCCCAGCTTATCGCGCAACTCATGCTGAGTATCGGGATCAACCTCATCCTCGCCCGCTGGCTCGGGGTGCGCGTCTTCGGGATGCCGGGGGCGGAAAGTCAGGTGCTGAACCTCGGCAACCTCGCCCGCGCCGAAGGGCGGTTCGAGGCGACGATGCTTGGCCTGTCCTTCGGTCTTTACGTCTTCGTCTTCCAACTCGCGGAATTCGAGGGCTACCCGGACGCGACGCGCGCCGTTCTCGAACTCCCCGTGCTGGTGCTGGCGGGCGTTCTGATGGTGCGCATGGGCAGGCTCCTGCGCAATCACCGCGAGTCGATCGAAACGGGCGAGGACGAAGAGGGGCCGAACTTCATCGACCGGACCCTGTCGCTGGCCGGGCGGCTTCTGATGATCGTCGGCATCGTCGGCCCGATCCTCGCCGTGCTCGGCTATTCCCAACTTGCCGGGACGGCGGTGTTCAACACGGCCTCGTCCTTCGCGCTGATCGGCTTCCTCCTGGTGCTGCACGGGTTCTTCGTCGACCTCTACGGCATGGTGCGCAAGACCACGACGGCGGACGCACAGAACGCGCTTGTCCCGGTGCTGGGCAGTTTCGTCGCCATCATCCTGTCGCTGCCGTTCTTCGCCTTGATCTGGGGCGCGCGGGAGAACGACCTGCGCGAGATCTGGGGCACGATGATGCGCGGCATCACATTCGGGGATACGGTGATCTCTCCCTCGGACGTGCTGCTTCTGATCGTCGTTTTCCTGCTGGGCATCGGGCTGACCCGTCTGATCCAGGGGATGCTCAAGCAGACGGTTCTGCCCAAGACCCGGATCGACATCGGCGGGCGCAACGCGATCACGTCGGGCATCGGCTACATCGGCATCTTTCTTGCTGCCGTCATCGCGATCACCTCGGTCGGGATCAACCTGTCCTCGCTCGCCGTCGTCGCCGGTGCGTTGTCGGTCGGCATCGGTTTCGGCCTTCAGAACATCGTGTCGAACTTCGTGTCGGGCATCATCCTTCTGATCGAACGTCCGATTTCCGAGGGCGACTGGATCGACGTTGGCGGGCGCATGGGGATCGTCAAGGACATCTCGGTGCGCTCCACCCGGATCGAAACCTTCGACCGGACCGACGTGGTCATCCCGAACTCGGACCTGATTTCCGGGGTGGTGACGAACTACACCCGTGGCAACCGGGTCGGGCGGCTGGTGATGGACATCGGCGTCGGCTACGGCTCGGATACTCACCGTGTGTCCGAGATCCTCATGGAGATCGTGATGGATCACCCGATGGTCACGGTGAACCCCGAGCCGCAGGTCGGGTTCATGAACTTCGGCGCCGATGCGCTCGAGTTTCAGATCCGCGCGATCCTGTCGGACGTGTTCTTCATCCTCAAGGTGCGCGACGAGCTGAACCACGAGATCGCGCGCCGCTTTGCAGAGGAGGGGATCGAGATCCCGTTCGCACAGCGCGACATCTGGCTGCGCAACCCCGAGGCGCTGCGCCCCGTAGCGGCATCGAGCGACGCGACCGGCGTCACGATCCGCCGCCCGGACGACCCCCGGCTCGACCCCGACAGCGACGTCACGCCCGAAGACGGGCTCGACGGCGACTGACCCCCGAAAAACATGCGAAATCGCCCCTTGCAAGCCGGGGCCGGGTCCGGGTAGATACCCCGGCACGGAGAGGTGGCCGAGTGGTCGAAGGCGCACGCCTGGAAAGTGTGTAGGCGGGAAACCGTCTCCAGGGTTCGAATCCCTGTCTCTCCGCCACCCACCCCCGTCTCATTCCCCCAGTGACGCCTTGCACCGATTTCCCGCGCTATTTCGGGCGTTTGCCTGCGCGCTGCCCTATCTGAGACGCACCTGTCCGACCATTCCCGTCCCAATTCCCGCCGGTGTCTCTGTTCGTCCTTTTCGCGGGTTCGGTTTTGGCTGGATTTGGCTGTTAACAGGGAATTAACAGGGAATTCTCCGTTTCTGGCCCTGATTTCGGGCGATTCCGCGGATTCTCGGCTTGGATTGGCGCGTGTTTTCAGGGTCTTGCGGGGCAGTTCCCTGTTTTTCGAGGAACAGGGAATTCCAATCCGGCGATCAGGGAATGCGCTTGGTGGAAACAGGGAACGATGCTGGGTAAACAGGGAACCCGGTGCTCGTCCACCGGTTCAGCGGAAGCCGGGCGCACCCAGCTCGGGCAAACCGCCATCGTCCTCTTCGTCGGCATCGGGGGGGAGGTCCGCCCAAAGCAGGGTCACCGCATGACCGTCCCGACCGACGCGGGTCTGTTCGAACATCTCGATCTCCGGGCGACGCGTCCAGGCTGCCGCGTGGGTCTCCCGGAACGTCGTAATGCCCCGGTCCCCTTTCGAGACCACTTTGAACGCCTGGCTGATCTTTGGCAGAGGATCGTTCTTATTGAGCGCGAGGTACGGGAACGCGTCTCCTCGAATGGAATAGCGCACCCGGCCCTCTTGCGACCAGATCGCGGCCAGGGGCTCGTCCCGGCGCTCGACCATGCGCCGGATACAGGCCTCGCGGCTGAGGTCGAGGGCGCGGCGCAAGTGCTGAGCGTCTTGCAGGTCCGGGTCGCGAGAGAGGTGCCGGTCGAACATGGCGGGCGGGGCCAGGAGCTCGATCGCGAACCGGTTGGCCTCGGCCTCCTGACGCAGCTCCCTGCGACCTTCGCGGGTCTCGCGCATGTCACGGGGCGTGCAGCGAAAGCCGGTCTCGCTTGAGACCTCGTGGCGCTCGAGCAAGAAATGCCCGAGTTCATGAGCGATCGTGAAACGGGCGCGTTGGTGTCCATAGCGGCAGTTTGCAAGGATCACGCCGTCGCTGCGGACCCGGTCCGTCAGGAGCATGCCCTCGAACCCGTCGAACCTGTCGATACGGACCTCCGAGATGTCGAGACCCCGGGCGATCTCGACGACCGGAACCGCCGTGGTCACCGGGCCCAGCTGGGCGTGCAGGCGTGCCGCCAATCGCTCAGGCGCGTGGATGTCCGCGAGGTCGATCCGGTCGAGCGCCAAGGCTCAGGAGCCTTCCGAGGACCTGGCCTTCATCGACGCGATCAGTTCTTCGACGATCGCCCGGTCCCGCTTGGAGAGGCTCTCCAGGTCGCGGTGCATCCGGCCGACCTTGATGTCTTCGGGCGCGGGCTCGGGCGCCGTGCCGGTCAGGACGTCGATGCTCACGCCATAATGGCTAGCCAGTTTGCGCACGAGCTCGAAGGACGGGTTGCGGCTACGGCCTTTCTCCAGCTCCCAGACATGGGCCTTGGAGACGCCGACGGCGTCCGCGACCTGCTGCAATGACTGGTTCGAGGACTGACGCAGTCTCATGAGACGTTCCCCGATCTCCATGGCTCCCTCCGTTCACCGTGTCTGACGGTGGTATACGCCCAGATTGACCGGAGTGCAAATGTAAGATATATCGAACGACATGGGCAGGCAGAGCCGATTCTGTCGAATGAGCAGTAAACGGAGGTCAAGAATGACCCGAGACAAGATCGAATACGTCGCCCTGGGCGATCTCACGCCATGGGCGCGCAATGCGCGCACCCATTCAAGGAAGCAGGTGCGCCAGATCGCGGCCTCCATCGAGACCTTCGGGTTCACCAACCCGGTTCTGATCGACGAGCGACGCACGATCCTTGCAGGCCATGGCCGGGTCGCGGCCGCACAGCTTCTCGGGCTGGGCGAGGTGCCGTGCCTACGGCTGGATCACATGAGTGAGGCGGAAAAGCGCGCCTATGTACTGGCGGATAACAAGCTGGCGCTGAATGCGGGCTGGGACGAGGATCTTCTGGCGGCGGAGCTGGGGGCCCTGATGGAGGTGGAGCTCGACTTCGACATGGATGTGACGGGGTTCTCGATCCCGGAGATCGATGGGATCCTGGAGGCCGTGGCACCACAGGAGCCGGACGATCCGGTGGACGAGGTGATCCCGGAGGAAGCGTCGCGGCGGGTGCATCCCGGCGATGTCTGGCAGCTTGGGCGCCATCGCCTGATGTGCGGCGATGCGCTGGACCCGGTGGTGGTCGGGGACCTGATGGCGGGTGAGGTCGCGCGGATGGTGTTCTCGGACCCGCCCTACAACGTGCCGATCGACGGGCACGTGGGCAACTCCGGCAAGGTGCAGCATCGGGAGTTCGCGATGGCGTCAGGCGAGATGAGTTCAGAGGCCTTCACCGGATTCCTGACGACCGCGCTTGGCAACATGGCGGACCACGCGGTGGAGGGGTCGATCCACTTCCTGTGCATGGACTGGCGCCACATGGGCGAGATGCTGGCCGCGGGAGAGGCGATCTATGACGAGCTGAAGAACCTTATCGTCTGGGCCAAGGACAACGGGGGCATGGGGACGTTCTACCGCTCGCGTCACGAGCTGATCTTCGCGTTCAAGAACGGCACGGCGCCCCACGTGAACACGTTCGAGCTGGGACAGCACGGGCGGTACCGTACAAATGTCTGGCAATACCGCGGCGTGAACACGTTGCGCGCCGGCCGGATGGAAGAGCTGGCCCTGCATCCGACCGTGAAGCCCGTCCAGATGATCGCGGACGCGATCCGCGATGTCTCCGGGCGGGGCGAGATCGTGCTCGACCTGTTCGGCGGATCGGGCTCCACCCTGATCGCGGCGCAAAAGACCGGGAGGCGGGGCTACCTGTGCGAGCTCGACCCGATCTATTGCGACCGGATCGTGGCCCGTTGGGAAGCCTATGCCAAGGATGAAGCAGAGCAGGTGGTCTGCGGTTGGTCTGCGCCTGCGGCACGGCTGGAGGCCGCGGAATGATCAGGGGCAAGCAGACACTTCCGGCGGTGCGGCCGGGCGCGTCATACGAGGTGGGTTATGGCAAGCCGCCGGTGGCCTCGCGTTTTGCGAAGGGACAGTCCGGCAACCCGAAGGGCCGACCCCGCGGGGCGAAGTCGAAGCGGCCGGCCCTGAACGAGGAGCGTCTCAAGGACATCATTCTGGATGAGGCTTACCGCGACATCACCGTCCGCGACGGGGGCCGCAGCGTAACAGTTCCGATGGCGCAGGCGATCGTGCGTGCGATGGCGGTCAACGCGGCAAAGGGGCAGCACCGGGCCCAACGCCTGTTCGCCGAGATGCTTGCGGCAACAGAACGGCAGAACAAAGCCCTGGCGGATGAATGGCTCGAGACGGCCATCACCTACAAGGTCGAATGGGACCGGGAACTGGCCCGCCGTGAGCGGCTCGGGATCACGGATTTGCCCGCGCCCTTGCCGCATCCGGATCAGGTGAAGATCGACATGGAGACGGGGCGCGCCTGGATCGACGGGCCCGCCACAAAGGAACAGGTGGCGCAACTGGAGGTCTTGTGGGCGCGACGTGAGGAGTGGCTGCGCGAGGTAGAGTGTCTGGAGCGGTTGCTTGAAGCCGAGAGTGACGAAGCCGTGCGAGCTGCCATCGAGAAGGACCTCAGACGAACGCAGAAGACTCTTGCGATCATGGATCGGTTGCTGGGCTGAGACGCGCGCGCAATCGCATCAGACCCCAAGGGCGCGTTCCTGCGCCTGCCAGTCGAGCGGGAGCGGCAGGCGCACCAGTTTGGTGAGGGTACAGTCCGGGGGCTGTGTGCCGTCGAGAATGGCGGCCTGAATCTTCGGAGAGAGGAAGGCGAGCTTTGAGCGCGTGCGCAGGAAGGCCTCCGAACATCCCTCGGCCCGAGCGACCTCCGCGAGGGACGTGCCAGCAGCAAGCGCGCGCGTCCATCGGTGGGCGCGGATCAACATGGTCTGCAAATGCCGATCTGGGTCCGATTGCGCCTCGCCCACCACGATCTTCGTCTCCAACCCGCGCCGTCGGATCTGAAGTGGCGCGAAAAGAGTTGCGAGGTGATGCCGGTCCCATCCCGTACCACCTCTTCAAACTTTCGAGCCATACCTCGGGCTCTCACCCCAATGGCCGATGAACAGAAGTGCCGTGCGCGGCATCCTTCGTTCAGCATCAAAGGGATGCGGTAGCAACCAAACACTGGATCCGACGTGGCAATAGTCAGGGCAACTGCTCGGTAGACGACCGAGGGGCCTGGACTTGACCGGGCTGTTTCGGGGTGGCGGCGATGTTTGCGGGGATAGCGCTATGGAGCTGGCGACCTTTCGTCTGTTCGGCAGTCACACATCATGGGTCCGGTTTGATTTCGGAAGGAACGGAATATGCGGATCGAAACGAAAACGGCCCTGAGCAGGCTCAATGCGAGCTCTTTGCCCTTCGTGGGCATGGTGGCGACCTGCCTTGTCCTGACGTCGGGAGGTGCAAACGCGGAAGGCGGCTTGGGTGGCTTGGTCGGACACATAGGCAATACACTTGGCGACAATGCTGTCGGTAACACCGTCGGGTCCGTCGGTAGCGCAGTAACGGGGGTTGGCAACGTTCTCGACGGCGGCACGTCGGACGGAAGCGGCGGTTTGGGCAACGGCCTCGGCGACGCGATCGGCGGTGGACTGGGCGCGGTCACAGGTGGCGCTGTCAATACCGTGGGCGCCGTCCTCAGCGGCTCAACCTCGGGAAACGGAGGCTCCAACGGCGGGTCGAACGGAGGCTCCAACGGCGGGTCGAACGGAGGCTCGAACGGCGGGTCGAACGGAGGCTCCAACGGCGGGTCGAACGGAGGCTCGAACGGCGGGTCGAACGGAGGCTCCAACGGCGGGTCGAACGGAGGCTCGAACGGCGGGTCGAACGAAGGCTCGAACGGCGGGACGGGCGGCTTCACCAACAACGGCACGACCGGCACGAATTCAGGTGCGGTCCTCGGGGCGAATGCCCGGAACGGGACCGGAAACTTCGGCTCAAATTGCCAGCCCATGGGGGAAGGAACCTTCAACAGTTTCGCGGCCGTGGATGCTTCCCGGACTCGAATTGGCCAAATTCAGGGTGTTGTTCTACAAGGTGACACCATTGTCAGTGCTCGGTTCGTGACCGACCGTGGCGTGTTCGGAGTATCGCGCTGTATCACGATTTCTGGCGGGTCCATCACCCCTGTCGGTAGCAGCGTGGTCTTGCCAGTGTCGCGCACTCAGTTGTCTCAGAAACTCGGCGGCTAACCCGGTTAAGATGCCGCACTGGCCACTCGGACAACAAGCGATGGCGCGCCTAAGTGGGCGCGCCGTTTTCCGTTCTAAGGTTTCGGCTAAAATGAAGGGCCTGCTCGTTCCCGAAAGCTCAACTCGATGAAAGTTGTAGTGCTTTGGTTGGAAGGGTTTCAGCCGCCATACGAATGGCCCTGAATGGCACGAGTCGCCGATTGATTAGTTACGGCCCGCACTGTCTGCTGAACGCGTGACGACCGGTTCGATCAGGGCAAAAGGAGCGGGCGAGACGTCGGCGCATCCCTCCGCGCCGAAAAGGGCTGAACGGAATGGTCAAAGCCAGCGAAAGCGGCATATGCTACCACTCAACCCGGGCCATTCCTGACGGGCAACGTAGTTCCGATCCCGAGCCCTAAGGCTTGACCAATCAGGTGGGCCGGTCGTCACTCCTTCCTCCCGCAACTTCATGATCTTTCGGATAATGCGAAGGATTGGTCGAACGTGCCAAGGCCCTGAAATTAAACGTTTTCCACTTTGACTGCTTCCAATCGGTCAGGAATCCATGACCATCAGCGGGGTTTACAAGCTTTCTTGGATACGGTTTTTCTAAACCTCAATCAAGAATAGAAGAATTGCTAGGCCCCTCCAGAAGGGCGTCAATTATCGAGTTTTTCGTTGCCCAAGAAAGCCATACTGCGTGAATTTGTCGAGGAGCCAGGCCATGCGATCGACCCGTGATCAAGATAGAAGTCTTCGCGTTCGGTTCGTGGGAATCTCTGCGTTGACGCTACTTTTCGAAGTGGTTTCCGTCGTCTGGATTTACCGAAACGGAGGCTTCCTGACACCCGGTCAGGCCGCAACCGTAATGCTCGTTGGGTCCACCGCGACCACCTTATTGATCTATTTGCTCGTGCTTTCCCCCGAAGGAATCGATCGTCGCATCTCGGCCCCGGATATGCAGCGGGTTGCGCGCCCGGTCGATCAAGAGGAGGAGAAGGGCCAGATACTTTCAGATCTGCAAGAGGATTGGGGACTGTCAAACGCGGAAACCGAAGTGACCTTGTTCGCAGTTAAAGGGTTCTCCAACAAAGAAATTTCCGAGCTTCGCGGGTCGAGCATCGCAACGGTTAAAAAGCAGCTTAGTAGCGTCTACCGTAAATCGGGGATGGAGAACCGGTTTCAGCTTATTGCCTATGTGAACGATGAAGCGATAACTGCTGGCTTGTCCGCTTCCCGCTCGGCCGGCGAATAGGACGCCTAGTTTCGAAGGTTCAGACCTGTTCGGCGGAGTCGGGCTCCGTCGTAGGTGTGAGCGCTTCGATAAGATCTTCGACCGCCCATGTTGCCAGTTGCTGTCGGCTGTTCACTCCGGATTTTCGGAAGATAGCTGAAACCTGGGATTTCACCGTGGATTCCGTGGTGCCACGCAGAGATGCGATCTCCAGATTCGAAAATCCTTTGACGACGTAGAGCGCGATATCCTTCTCGGTCGGCGTAAGCTCCCATTCGTCGAATTGGCTCAATAGATGCTCGTGGAACTCGCCAGCGGCTGCATTCATTCGGCGCTCAGCCTCCATCATCCGTTTATGGCCTTCGCGAAACAGCAGCATGCCGCTGATGACACCGAGGAGCATGCCGAGAGCGGCGAGCAGTTCGATCGTTTCGAGCACTGACCATGGCAGGAAATAGAGCGGGATACCCAAAAGGTCCGACAGGGTCTTGCCCAGGAACAGGACAGTGCAGAACACCTGAAAGATAACGATGGATTGAAGCGCGGCGACATGGTTTCTCCACGCCGACTTGGAACCGGACTTCGGCTTGGGAGCTGCCTTGACCTCTGCGGGCGCTGCGATCCGCCTGTATTCCATAAATTCATTCCCCGAATATGACGTCTCTCAAGACCATTCCAGTCGCCTGCGAAATGACGATCTCACGCCTGATCTGCCCCTTGGTCGCCTGCACCATGATCCGATTGAGAAAGGTCCGGTCGACCCGCGTGATGCGGTAACCATCCGCGTCGAGCATGTTGATTGTCTGGATATAGGCGTTCCTCTGGTCGCGCTGTGCGGTCGACCAAGTTGTGTTGCCCGATTGTGCCTGCAGCGCAGACGGAGTCGAACATGCCATCAGACATGCAACAGCTAGGGCCCACGCCCACTTGCGTCTTGTCGGCTTCACTTTCACCACTCAACCCTCAAATGGGACACGGCCCCCACGGATTGAGGGGCGGATGGTCGCCATGTGTTTAGTCACCCTATCAGGGTCGGTCGTACGACCCGGATACTCCTTTGGGTCCATAAGCGGCCTTTTCCGACCGAAGTCCGATGTGCCTTCAGGGAACAACGCCCGAAGCTTGAACTGCCACCCGAGAAGGGTGTGGTAGCAAACAGCGATGGAACACTGGGTGGGGGCGCCTGGAACCGTCCGCGAAAAAAACGAGCGGTCAATTCCGCCGGCACAGGCATGAAAGAGATTTGTATTGGATCATAAGTTCAAGGTGCGGAGAATGGTTTTTCCCAATGTCCGCAGCTCGCGGACACCGTCGATTGCCAGCCGGACCCCAACAGCCGTCGCTACCTTCGAGAAGGGATCCCTAAAATGACGAAACATAATAACTCGAACGAAAGACACCGGGGTGTCGGCTTGGGCAAGCGACTTGCGCTGACCACCATTTTGACGATGAGTCCGGTCTTGGTATGGGCCGAGGGTGGTTTGGGCGGACTTGTCGGTGATGTCGGCAGTGCCCTTGGCGACAATGTCGTCGGCAATACCGTAGGAGCCGTCGGCAGCGCGGTCACGGGTGTTGGCGATGTCCTGGATGGCGGTTCGACCGATGGCGGGCTCGGAAATGACATTGGCGCTGCCCTAGGAGGCAATGCGGTTGGCAACGTCGTCGGCGGGACCGTAAGCGGCGTTGGGACTGCACTTAGCGGCTCAGATGGATCGAATGGCGGATCTAATGGCGGCACGAATGGCGGTTCGAATGGTGGCAGCAATGGTGGATCAAATGGCGGATCGACCGGGGGCAGCAATGGTGGCGACAGCACCGGCGGTTCGAAGTCGGGCGGTGTGGCCAATTCCGGGCCCGGCGGTGTCCCGCTGAGAGATCCGGAAACCGGCCGGCTTTATGCGACCACCTGTCAACCGATGGGCATGACCACATTCAACAGCTTTGCCGCGGTCGACAGCTCGCGCACACCGGTGGGACAGATCCAAGGCGTCGAACTGCAAGGTGACCGGATCGTCAAAGCCCGCTTCTTGACGAATAGTGCGATTTTCGGCGCCCGTCGCTGCATCACGATCTCGAGCGGCGAGATCGCAGCGCGGGGCAGCAGCATCGTCCTCCCGATATCGCAGGCCCAGCTGTTTGCGCAAATCGGCGGCTGACATTGGTATCCATCGCCGGGCAACCGCCTTGCCCGGCCCCACCTGGGAGCGCAGTCATTGGACTGCGCTCCACTTTTTTGACAGGGGTACGGCCGATATACTCTCCCGATGAAAATATAGTACTTAGGATGGATAGGTCTTTGGCCGACCAGCATAGTCCGTAGCGCTTCGGTTCTACACGCGGCGTATCCAACCCAATGCTGATTGTTTCGCTAACGTGAACAGCGAAGATGCGTTCAGGTGATGGCTGGATTGGTGGACCCCAATTCGGCCCGGGGGCCTCGAAACGCGATGTTCCCCAATCAATGAACGGCAAGGCTGCGCCGCATCCGAACCCCAGCACGCCTCAGGGCTCGGGCGATAGGTCGGAACAGCCAAAAGACATCGCCCCCCGGCGCCCCCGCGCCGAGACCTTCGGGCGGAGTTCGCTGCCAGCCATCACTCAGACGCTGCCGGGCACCATGCTCTGCGGAACGAGGCACAAGGAAGGGCCAAGAAGGATGAAGGATTTCAACGTTTCCCACTTCGAAGAACGTGGTCGCAGTCCCATTGCGCCAACTACCGACGTTCCGGGCGGCTGGATCGCCACGCTGTTGCGAGCGATCACAACCACATCGGCTGATGACGTCAATGGTGTGCGTCATGCTGGGGTCCCATCGCATTTCGTCGAAGAACGCTGGGGCAAGCATCTCTCGCTTCACACGATCGAACGGCTTGAGAAGTCAGACGTCGTCGCCTGTGGCGCGTTCGACGACACTGAGCGCAGCCACATCGCCGATATCGGTGCCTATGGCCGCACGTTCCGCACGTTCGACACGCAACGTGACGTGGCGGCATACCTGAACCGGTCTTTTGCCTCCCGCCAACTCGTCATTTTTCAGGTCCGAGACTTGATGGGGGCGATCGACCGACTTGAGGAATTCCGGTGCCGGTTTCCTCAGGCTGCGGTTGTGCTCATCTGCCCCGAACTGGCGCGCAACGATTTCACCGGCGAAAGGCGCACGATCTGTGACGCCTCGCTGCGCAGAGCCGATGGACGTGCGTGCATCGCGATGGCCGTCACTGTGGCGCTCCAGAACCACAGCGAATACCTTGCGCGGGGCATTTATTGAATGCGTGGCCAGCCTTGCGCATGCGCCCTCTCTTCCGCGTGCCGGGCTAATAGGGGGGGCTGCCTTAACTGGCGGCTCCCCTAGCCTGAAAGACCTATCGTGGCCGGCGTATTGTGTGCAAAATGATATCTTGACCGGGACCCTTCGTTTGAGACATCACCTCCGCCTTTTGAAGGCGCGGGTGTGCATCTGCCTCTCGGCCATTGCCACCGCAACAACCATGCCGGTGCCGCTTACGGCGGGGGAAATGGTACTCTCGCAGTTCGTGTTTCGGGATATTGATCGTGATGGTGTTTACGAGTTGGGCGAGCCGCCGATCTCTGGCGTGCCCGTTCGTCTGACGCGGCCTGGCGCTGAGCCGGTGATCGTCGAGACAAATCTCGCTGGTTTCGCAAATTTCCTCATGTCCCCGGGTAGGGGCCATATTTCCGGCCCCGGCGAAATCAGCATAGAGGTGCTGTTGCCCACCGAATTGATGTATCCGGTTGACCCGATCCCATACTCGACGCAAATCCTAGCGCTACCAGCCGCCCCAGGCGGACTAGTAGCAGAGGAAACACCGCCCTTCGTCGGGCTGGCCCCACGCCTTGGTCTGTCGATTGCAGCCGATGCGAATGACGAGGTGACTTGCACTTCTCAAGAGGGCATCGAATGGCAGGCCATCGAGGCCAGTGATGGTCGACACTGCCCCGTTTCGCCTGGGAGGTGGACGGTCCGCTGGCGTAACCGGGCAGAAATCAAAAAAGTGCAAGTCGAGGTCGACCATTGGCCCCTACGAGTGCCAAAGCCCATCGAAGATGCTATCCCCTCTGGGGAGCCCCTCACGATCATCGATTTCGACGACCTGATTACGTCAAACACGCTCGTCGAAGTGCCGACTGGTGTCGCTGACATGCACTGGCAAAACTTCGTTGCGACTCACCGGATGTATTACGAGGGCGCAGGATACATCAACGGCACCACATCGGGAGAATTTGCCGCCTACACGTCGTCGGGACATACGGCCCGCATGTGGTCCGACAGTCCGTTTGATCTTGTGTCGGTAAACCTGACGATCGCCTGGCCTGCAGGTCTTGACGCACAAATCGTCGTCGAGGCATTTCGCAATGGCGTGCTCGTAAGTGAAGACCGCTTTCGTGGGTCACACATCTCACCGAAACGTTTCGCTCCCAATTGGTCGGGTATTACAGAACTCCGTATATGGCATGAAAGCTACTGGCAGGTCGTGATCGATGATCTAACCTTAAAGTAATCCGCCGGCCGCACGGGCATGGAAGCATTGCTCTGAGTCACGGCAGCTTCCTTTCTCGCGGCAATAGCGTCAGTACGCCGCGCATCAGACCCCAAGGGCGCGTTCCTGCGCCTGCCAGTCGAGCGGGAGCGGCAGGCGCACCAGTTTGGTGAGGGTACAGTCCGGGGGCTGTGTGCCGTCGAGAATGGCGGCCTGAATCTTCGGAGAGAGGAAGGCGAGCTTTGAGCGCGTGCGCAGGAAGGCCTCCGAGCATCCTTCGGCCCGCGCGATCTCCGCGAGGGACGTGCCAGCGGCAAGCGCGCGCGTCCATCGGTGTGCGCGGATCAACATGGCCTGCAAATGCCGATCTGGGTCCGATTGCGCCTCGCCCACCACGATCTTCGTCTCAACACCGCGGCGTCGGATCTGAAGCGGCGCGGACAGAGTACCCAACGCCGGATCGAGATCATCGGTGGGAATGCCCAGCCTCGCTGACAGCGCCGTGAGGTCGAGGGTGATCCGGATCTCGCTACGCGTCAGATAGCCGTGGTCGACCAGGGCCGCCGCAACCTGACCACGGGTGCCTTCGAGACCCTGCTGCAAGCTGGCGATGGCTCTCCCGATCTCGTCGGCCATGGCGGAATCAGGCCGGGCAAGCAGCCGATGCTCCCTGCGTGCCCGTTCCAGGTGCGCGATCAGCAGGGCCAGGACGCGCGCCTCGAGCGCGGTGGCCGGCAGGCGCCAGCCGGTCGGGTCCGCGCCCCCCGAGACCAGGCGGTTGGAGACATAGTAGCGCAGACGACGACCGGCCTTGGTCGTGTGGGTCGGCGTAAGCCGGTCGCCGGTCTCGTCGCGCAGCTTGCCCGTGAGCCAGGCCGGCGACGGGGACGTGGTCTCATTGGTGTCCGAATGACCGCCTCGCGTGCGGGAGCGGCCGGAGCGTGTCTGCAATAGGGTTTGAACGCGCTCCCAGAGCGCGTCGTCGATGAGGGCGTCGTGCTGTCCGGGCCAGACCTTGTCCTTGTGCCGGATCCGGCCGCAGTAAAGCGGATTGCGCAAGATGTGATAGATCTGCCCGCGCGAAAGCGGCTTGCCGCCTGTGACCACGTCTTTGGTGCTCTTGCGTTCCTTGGACCGAAGACCTTCACGCCTCGCGGCGTCTTCGACCCGGCGCAGGCAACCGTGGTCGGAATAGAGTTCAAAGAGACGGCGGACCGTTCGGGATTCCTCGGGATTGACCTTGAGTACGCGCGTGGCACCGTCAGGAGGTCGATCATACCCAAGAGGCACGTTGCCCCCCATCCAGAGCCCCTTCTTCTTCGAGGCAGCGATCTTGTCGCGGATGCGCTCGGCTGTGACCTCGCGTTCGAACTGGGCAAAGGACAGGAGCACGTTGAGGGTCAGCCTTCCCATCGACGACGATGTGTTGAAGGCCTGCGTCACGGACACGAAGGAGCAGCCTGCGGCCTCGAGCCGGTCGACCAACTTCGCGAAATCCGCCAGCGAACGTGTCAGGCGGTCGATCTTGTAGACGACGACCATATCGACCCGGCCGGCGTCGATCTCGTCCAAGAGCCGCTGCAGGGCAGGGCGCTCGAGTGTGCCCCCGGAGATCCCGCCGTCGTCGTAACGGGCAGGCAGCCTCTTCCATCCCTCGTGGCGCTGGCTGGCGATATAGGCCGCGCAGGCCTCGTGCTGGGCATCGAGCGAGTTGAAGTCCTGATCTAGCCCCTCGTCCGAGGACTTCCGGGTGTAGATGGCACAGCGGATCGTAGTCCTGGTCATGACCGGCCTTTCCCCGTGAGGCCGAAGAACCTCGGCCCGGACCAGTGTGCCCCGGTGATCTCCCGCGCGATGACCGAGAGCGACCGCCAGGTTTTGCCGTTCCAGACAAAGCCCTCCTCGGTTACATCGACCACATGGGTGACGCCGTTCCATTCCCGCAAGAGCCGCCCACCGGGTTTGAGGCCGGGCGTGGTTGCCTTGCGCTTGGCCTCTCCCGAACGTGCGTTCAACCTGACCAGTACATGTTTTGGCAGGCCACCCATCTGTCGCGCCTGAACTTCGAAGGCGAGAAAACGGCGGAGGAAGTTCTGGCTCATCCCCTTGGGGACAGGGGATTGGAAAACCTCCGACCAGACCGCGACAAGCGCGGCCCGGTCCATGGTCTCCAGTTCCTCTACGCGGATCATTCGGTTGCCGCGGGCGACGCCGTGATCCGGTAGCGCGCCGCGCCCCCCTTGCCGTCGCTCGGGGTGGAGCGTTCAACGGTGTGGCCCGCCTTGCGAAAGCCGCTCAGCGCCGCCCGCGCTGAATGCGCCTGCCACCCGGTCGCCTTGCAGATCGCGTCCAGCGTCGTCCCGTCCGCCCGCTCCAGCATCGCGCGGACCTTGGCCTTCTTCGTTTGTTTGGGTTTGCTCATTGTCTTCTCCTCTGGTTGCCGGGCCGGTCCAATGCCGCCCCCGGTACCGAGGCGCGCCCGGGAAGCGGCCGGGCGTGGGGGCAGTGACGCTCTGTTCGCGTGGGTAGTCCAGTGGGAAACGGGTGTTTAAGGAAGTGATAGGTGGGCGGAGCGCGGTCATTCGTTGCGGGTGCGAACAGGCGGAGAACGGAGCTCGAAAGCCGACATTTCAGCGGCCCCTTCTTGAGGCACGATCCGAGTTTGATCATGTTCGGCGAGATCCGTGATCAGTGGAGATCGGAAACTTCAATACTCGCCTTTTCGAGAGCGAACCAACGTGTTTTTCAGCAAAGGACTGGGCCGAAACCCTAATTCCAGGGAATCCGCGTTTTCCCACACTTGCAGGAAATTGCTTTTTCGCCGGGCACTTCAATCTTCGCGGAAATGTAGCGTTCGCATTCTGGGCAGGTGAATAGTGAAACCAGCTTCTCGATGTCCTCCAGGAGCACATCAATATCCTCACCCACAATATTGTCTGTGTTGTCATGCGATACAAGATTAGCCACGAGCGCGGACCCCGCCATATCAGAAAACACAGCATGCTTTTTGAGATCGGGCGACTTGTTACCGAGTGTGGACCGAAGCTGGTTGATCAACTCGTCGGCCATGCGCTTTTCATTCCAATCGTTGAAACGAAAGGCAACCTTCACCTCCAGTGAGGCGCAGATTTCCTTGAGCACCATTTCGAGAAGCTTGCGAAGATCGTTGGTGACGTCATCCTTGCCCTTCTTCTGTGCAATGATCTCTTTGAGGCTGGCGGGGGAGGCGTCCAACACAATGCCGTTGGGACCGTCCGCACGGACTTCGTGAAACTTCCAGCCGTGCTGGGCCATCTCCTTCTTGATGATCTCGAACCAGACGCTCTCATGCGACAGAATGATGATCTGCCAGTCGGAAAACTCATCCCGCAGCAGGCGCAACAACCGTCGGCGATGGGAGGTATCGAAGCTGGTGACGATGTCATCAAGCACCAAAAACTTCGCTTGTTTGTTGAAGATCCGGGCATTGGCGAGGAAGAGCACCACGCCCAGAGAATTCAGATGGCTTTCGCTCAGATACTTCCGCGGTGGCTGAACCTCCTGGCCGTGGAAGGCATACTGAAACTCAACCCCTTCCTCACCCACCATCGTCAGGCGGACATTGTCGACGCTCTCTTCGGGATGGAGCTTAGCATAGAACTTCCCGACATCGGCACTGATCGTATCAAGAACCGATTGAAGGGCAGCGTTCTGGACGGCGACGAAGCGCTCGAAGATCGCATCCAGCGTCAGTATCTGCGCTTCATAGGCATCTATGACGCGCTGTGCGCGTTCATAATCCCGGACCTGGCCCTCTAACGTCCTGATATACGATAGCGCGATCGCAACTTTTTGTTCCTGCTCGCTAAGCCCGAGTTTGCCTGCCTCTTCTTCAGCTTTGGCAGCGCCGGTTTCGCAGCAATGCCGGAGACGAATAATGTCATCGTCGAAGCCATCGGGGGGCGTCATAGACCGTGAGACTGTCGAAGGCAGCCGTGATGCCTTGATGCGCCGCCCACAAGAGCTTCCGCGCGGTCGTGGTTGCGACCATCAGATCATCGAAGCCTGTGAGGTCGGTGTAGGTCTCGCCGATGGTCTTGGCCTGCATCCCAATAGCAAGAATGGCCTTGAGCACTTCATCTTTCTGGGCCTTGGCGGTGTCGAGACGCTGCTGAATTGCGCTCATGGCTTCAATGCGTTTTGCGACTTCGCCCTGCAAGGTGCCAAGTTCGTATTCGCTCAAGCAAAAAGGACAGGCGTCATCGACATAGTCGTTGGACTCAATGACGGCGTGCCCTTTGCCAAGAAATTCACTCAGCCGGAGCTGGTTTACGCTCTCGCGCTCCTTGGCGAGCGCATTGTAGCTGGCGACGAAGGCTTCGGCGTCCGAGACGAAGGTGCTGATCTCGGTCGCCAGAGCTGTGCATGCTTTGGCGAGCTGATCGAGACGCTGCGCCTTCTTGATCTTTTCTTCACTGTTGCCGAGGGCGTTCAGCGCTTTCACGGCCCCTGCAAAGGTGACCTCGTCCGTGATTTCAGTGCCGAGTTTGAATGGTGCGGCGATGGTTTGAGAAATGGCCAGGAATGCTTGTCGATCCGGCACGATCTGGCCCACGTCACGGACCATGTCGCCCGCGAGTGTCTCGGCGTTCGTCTTTGCCCCGGTATAGGCTGGTTCGCGCTTGAGCGCATTCAGCGTGCCCTGGATGGCATCCCGGAATTTGTTGATCTCTTCATAACCGATGATATCCGCGATGGCCTTGCGTTTTGCGCCTTTTTGCTGATCGAGAAAGGCGACAATGTCGGCGTGGCGCAGAATAATGCGGTCGTGCTGAAGCCCTTCGACAAGGGCGCGTGTGTTGTCGTTGGCGAGGTCTGTATTTGTCTTCAGAGCGGAGGAGAGGCGCTTTTCGCCTGTAAGATTATCTCCGATGAATTCCACCGCGACCGTGCTGTCATCTTCTTCTGCGATCAGGACGTGGCGCAAGGCCTCCTGCTTGCAGTCTTCCCGCCAGAGATGGCCGACACGGTCGGTCAGGAACCACTCGAGCGCGTCGGTGATGGTACTCTTTCCGGCGGCGTTCTCGCCGAAGATGGCAAGGCTTCTGCTCTTGTTCGTAAAATCGACCGGTAGCGCGAAGCGCGCACCACGAAACCCCGAGACGGAGAGCTTGCGCAGCTTGGTCATGATCCGCCTTCGCCTTGCATGTCGCCGTCTTTGAGTGCCGCATTGCGGGCCTCGTCGAGCTTTCGCAGGAGGTTGGTACGGGTGAGCTTGTCATCGCCGCGAAGACCGACAATGACGGCGACGGTCGCGAGGTCAAGGCTCTCATCTTGCGCTTGTTCGCTCATGAAGGTGTCCAGCACCTCGCTGGCGGACTGTATTTTCTCGATGGCCATCGGTCGACCGCTCCGCTAAACTTTTGTATATGAATATTATTTTTACAAGAACGTACAATTTGCGGGAGCAGGAGGTCAAGTTTGTTCAGGGAGTGGCAGGAATCTATTTCATCTTCCTGGCAGACCTGCGCATTGCTTACCCGTTTCAATCCTCGGGCCTGATCTATATCGGGATGAGCGAGTCAAAGCAGAATAGTATTGCGATGCGCCTGCGTGGGCACCTGACGGGCCAGTCGGGCAATTTGGGGATTGCCAACTATGCAAAATCTCACAAAGTGAAATTCACGACCTACTCAACCGAAGTCTTGCGCAACTACGGAAACGACAATCTGTTTGACGTCGAGAGTTTCTTCTTGAGCGACTTCCTCGAAAAACACGGCGCCTTCCCTATCTGTAACGGCCAAGCCGGCCATCAGCTTTCATTGCCTGAAAAGAAGCTCTCGGCTCGTGTTGAATGGAGCTTCTTCTGGTGACCAACACTGCCTGTTCATGACGCTCTAAGATCGGGCGCTGACAACGATCATCCGCCGAGACATTGCTTCGACGCAACATGTTGACCGCAGCCGAAAGTCGGCTTTGGGCCGCCCCTTCCTTTCCGAGGGGGACCGGTGCTTGTGCCACGCCTGTCACTCACTGCCCCGCAACACCTGCTCGGACTCCGTTGCCGTCGCCCGAAGGACTGCTCTAGAGAGAAACACCAGCCTGTGGACAGTTTAACTAGAGTCGGTCCACATGTCGTGCCAAGCTTTTCCATAGCGCGACAGCGGCAGCCGACTGAACGGAGCTGGGAACCAAATCAAGTTCAGTCACGCGTCGTATGAAGCGATAGACAGATGAGGCAATCCCTTGCCGTTGGTGTGCTGGGGCGACATCCGCATTGTCGGGAATTACCCTGTCTGGAAGACAGTCAAAGCTAAACCACCCACAACATTCGTATTGCTTGTCATTAGGCCAAACGAACACCCAAATCGTTTCGTGATCCTTTCCATGAGCAGTCGAACTGGGAGCGATCAACTCATTCATGGGCTGGTAGATCCCAGCTTCGAAGCCCGGCCCGACGACGAACAGCAATCCAGAATACCCATCAGGAAGACCTTCCAGATCAATTATGGCCGCCTGGTTATTATTCAAGTTGAACCCCATGAGGCTACCGATCGACCTCCAGGTCAGACTTGCGCATTCTGAACCCCGCCGGTTTGTCACCCATCCCTATCATGATGGCCAAGATTTCGCTGCTGAAGTGTTCGAGCGGCGGCTTTCTTGAGTGCCGCCATGCGGCGAGCATGGGCGCCGACTGTTAGCTCTGGACCGAAGTTACTCCGCGCGCCGCGTGAGGCCGTTTCGAATGGTTTGTATTTCACCTTCAAGGTGTTTTCCGCGGTAAACAAACGAGGTTTCGTGCCGGGCGTATTGTCCTTTCCGGTCCGCGCTCATCCGTTCGATGGAGGCATCCGGCGTCCTTTCGGACATGACCGGGCAGCCAATCTGTTGCAGAAGCGGCGTACGGTCCGCAACCGGTGTCGGCGTTCCGGTACCGAGTGTGGTGACGACGAAGTCCTGCGCGTGGGCTGCGACGCCCGCAGTCATCGTGAGCGTCAGAGCCGCCGTCGTCAGCGTGGTTTTATGTGTCTTTTTCAACAGTTGTCCTCCCAGACTTTTCGTTGTTAACGATCTCAGGAACCCATCCCGCCATCGACCATATGGCAGCTACAGGTGGTCCCGCTTGCAGTTGGCCCAGACAGGAACACGACCGCGTCGGCCACTTCCTCGGGCGTCACATGACGACCCAGAGGGATCTTCTCGCGGTCGAACATCTCGCCCGCGTCGCGTCCCAGCATGTCGGACATTGAGCGCTCGGCGGCGCGCATGAATTCGTTGTCGACTGGGCCAGGGCAGACAGCGTTCACGGTGATCCCGCGATGGGAAAGCTCTTTGCCCACGCCGCGCACCATGCCGACGAGCGCATGTTTGGCTGACACATAGGCGATGTTGCCCGGCACGCCCGACACGCCCACGACGCTTGACGTGATGACGATCCGCCCGGCATCGGGCAGATGCGGCACGGCGTTGCGGAGCGCCAGAAAAGTGCCGCGCACATGGACGCGCTGGATCAGGTCGAAAGTGTCGATAGGATAGTCCTGCACGGGCAGGAGCGGGCCATCGTTGCCGGCGTTGCTAAAAAGGATGTCGATTCCGCCAAAGGCCGCGACCGTCTGTGCCACATAGCGCGCGGCATCGGCTTCGTCGGCCACGTCGGCCTCGACCGTGATGGTGCGGGCGCGCTGGTCGTCAGGCAGGGCGGCGACGGCGGCGGCGAGCGCCGGGCCGTTGCGGTCGACCAGCGCCACGCGAGCGCCGCCGTTCAAATACCGCTGGACGGTGGCCAAGCCGATACTGCCCGCCGCGCCGGTAACCAGCGCGACCTTGTCTGTGAAAATGTCTGTCATGGATGGAAGCCCGGAAAAGAAAGGCGGCGCAGGACTACCCTGCGCCGCCGATCGGATTACATGTCGGCGGAAGCGGCTTCGTGGAACTTGTCGAGGATGTCCTCACCGCCGTCGACGCTTTCGACCCAAGCGTCGATGATCGGCTGAAGCGCGGTTTCCCACTCGGCCATTTGCGCCTCGTCCGGGGTGGTGATCGTGGCGCCCGCATCGGTCATCAGCTTGCGACCGTAGCCAGCCGCGCCATCCCAGAACGCGCCCATCTGACGGTCGAACTCAGCCCCGCTATTGTTCTCAATCGCGGCTTTTGCTTCGTCCGGCAGGCCGTCGAAGACGTCTTGGTTCATGAACATGAAAGCCGCGTTGCCGCCCAGCGGCACTTCGAGCGCGTTGCCAGTGACCTCTTGCAGGCGGAAGGGGGCAACAGCCGAATAGCTTTCGATTGCCCCATCAATGGTGCCGCGCGACAGTCCCTGATACCAGTCGGTGATCGACAGAGACACAGGCACGCCGTCCACTGCGCCCGCGATGGACTGACGGGTCGGGTTTATGCCCGAGATTTTTTGGCCAGCCGCATCGGCCAGTGATGCGGTCGGCTTGGAGCTCAGCAGATAGCCGTTCGGGAAGGTGAAGAGGTTCAGAACCTTAACGTCCTGATATTCCGACGCGATGGTGCCGTCTTCGAGCAGCTTGTTCATTGCAACGGTGCCGTTTTCCGAGGTGTCAAAGCCGAAGGGCAGCGCGACCACTTCGGTCTTGGGGAACTTGCCGGGGTAGTATCCCTGAATGTCCCAGCCTATCTGAACGACGCCTTGGGTCACGCGGTCGAGCACCTGACCATGGGCCGCCAGCGTTCCGCCAGTAACAAGCTCAACTTCCAGTGTGCCGTTCGAGTCCTCGGTCACCTTCTGCGCCCAGCCTTCCAGCACGGCGGCGTGCAGCGGGGTCGGTGCGGGGGCGGGCGACGCAAAGGTCAGCTTGGTCTGCGCAAAGGCGCTGGATGCACCCACGATAAGGGCAGCGGCACAGATCACGGTATATTTCATGGTATCCTCCCTGATGGTCCCTCGCCGGGCAACTGGCCCGACGACACCGCCGACGACCGGCGGCTCTCCGCGACCAGTATGTGGGATGGGCAGAGATCGTCTTGCCCATCCGTGCATAGGCTCTTGCCTAATCGGGCGCTCAGAGCAGTGCAGTCACCTTGTTGGTCCCCAAGATCGCACGAGCGCCGTCACCGTCCGCCAACTGTCGCCCGCGATCACGCGCCAGCGCGGCGACCATGGCCACGCGCTGGTTATTGTCGCGCGCCGGCTTGCCGCTGGCATCGACGATGGCGTTCTCGAAGCCCACGCGCACATGGCCGCCGTGGTCGATGGTTTGGGCAAGGCAGGCCATTTCGCCCGTTCCGAAGGCGCAGGTCATCCAGATTGCCTCGTCGGTGAGCTTCTCGGCCTTGAGCGCCGCATGCAGCGCTTTGTAATCCGCGAGATCCGAATTTTGGGTGGCGGCATAACGCCCGGCCACCACGATCACGCGGGGCGTATCGCGCAGATGCAGGGCGCGTTCCCGGTAGAGATCCGCGAAAAGCGCAATCTCGTCAGGGTCATAGAGAATGAACTGGATCGCCGTCCCGCGCGCCGCTGCGCCTGCGAGGAACCGATCCGCCACGTCGCGGCCGTCGCGCATCATCTCTTTGATCGAAAACGACACGCAGGCCGGGTTTAGCGCCTCGACGCTCGCGATCTGCTCAGACAGATCAAAGACCCCTGCCGCCTCGGTCGTCGTCTGCACGGCCATGCCGGGGGCGGCGGCCTCGACCGCTGCAATCGCCGCTCGGTAACGGTCGGGGTCGAGCGAATGCTTGTCCGCATTGTCGCGCACATGCAGGTGAATGGCCCCCGCGCCAGCGGCGTGACATGCGCGCGCAGTATCGGCCAGATCGGCGGGTGAAATTGGCAGTGCGGGGTGATCGGCTTTCGTCCGCCGCGCGCCATTAGGCGCGACCATGATGCAAAGGTCAGTCATCGTGTTTCCTGTTGTGATGTGGTCCCTGCGCGATTCACTGGACGCAGGTTTTCTTGTGCCCTAAACTCACCAAACCCGGTGGAGAGGACCGGGTTGAGGGAGGATACATGAACGATATGAGCACGCCGGTTGTGCGGGCATCGGGCGCATCTTTCGAACGCCAGATGAACGGTCTTCTGCGCACGCGCTTTGACCTTCGGTCCGATGGCGCGCGCAGCTATGACGGCGAAATTCGCAAGTCGTACGTCTCGCCTCATGTGCGTCTTGCAGACATCAGTTTCACACCGCATTCCACCCGGTTGAAAGCGGGCAAATCGTCGCGGCTGGGTCGGTCGTTCCTTGTGTCGCATCAGATCGAAGGCCACGCTTGTGTGCGTCAGGGCGGGCGCGAAGCCGTCATCAGGCCGAACCAGATTTTCTTTATCGACACGACGCAGCCGTTCGAGATCGAAACCGACGACATCCGCACTCGGTCGATCTATCTCGACTCGCATTTCTGGCAGGAAATCTTTCCGGAGCGTGAACTCTACACCGCTACCGCGCTCGATTGCGACCGGGGCATGGGATACACCTGCAAGACCATGATCGACGAGATGTTCGGCATGGAATGGGATATTCAGGACCGCGCCATGCAGCGGCTTGCCGGATGCTTGGCCAACCTGCTCGCCGTGTCGATGGTCACGAGCAATCCGTTGGAGCGCACGGGGCTGGGGTCGAACGAACAGACGCTCCAGCGCATTCATGAAGCGATCCTGCGCAATCTCGCCGATCCCGATCTCGACTGTGCTCGGATTGCCGAAGAGGTGGGGCTGTCGGTGCGTCAGGTCCATGCGGTCTTTAGCGGCACCGGGTCCACGCTCATGCGTCACATCTGGAAACGCCGCCTGTCGCGGATCGCGTCCGATCTGGCGAATGCGAACCTGTCGCACAAGCCTGTGTCGACCATCGCGTTCGAGTGGGGGTTCAACGAAGCCGCGCATTTCTCGCGTCAGTTCAAGGCCGAGTTCGGGATGCCCCCGGCGAAATACCGGGAACATCATGTGTCGAACGGTGGCCGGGTCGGTTCGCTGAACTGAACCTGACCCGACCTCGCGCTTACCCAATCTGGGCAAGCGCATCCTCGGCCAGCCATTTGATCATCGCTTGCCGGAACGGTGCCGGAAACACCGCGTCGTCGACCACGTCGAGGGCCGAGAAATCGACCGCCGCGATAGCTTGGGACGCGGACTTGTCGGCCAGCGCGGTCTCGAGCTCTGGGATGCGGAACACGCCGTCCGCCCCCGATCCTGTCACTGCCACCCGCCAGCCCTGGCCAAATCGCGCGACGCAGACGCCGCCCACGGCATAGCCCGACGCGGGATGCGCGTGTTTGGCATAGGCGGCGGCTTCGGGCTTCGGAAACACCATTGCCACGAGGATTTCGTCCTCTTCGAGTTCCGTTTCAAACAGCCCGGTGAAGTAGTCGTCCGCCGAAATCTCGCGCCGGTCGGTGACGAGCGTCGCGCCCAGCACCAGAACCGCCGCCGTGAAATCCGCCGCCGGGTCGTTGTTGGCGATGCTGCCGCCGATGGTGCCGCGATTGCGCACATGACGATCCGCGATGATGCTTGCGATTTTGCCCAGCATCGGGATCGCACTTGCAACCACCTCCGAGCGTTCGATGTCCACGAGCCGGGTAAAGGCCCCCACGCGCAGGCTGTCGCCCTGGTCGGTGATCCCGGTCAACTCGGCCACGCGGCTCAGATCGACGAGAACCTCTGGCGCTGCCAGATGCGCCTTCATCGACGGGACCAGCGTCATGCCGCCCGACAAAAACATCGCGTCGCCCGCATCGCGGAAGTTGGCGACCGCATCGGCTAGCGTGGTGGGCTGCTTGATCTCAACCCTATGCATCAGACCGTCTCCTTCTCTTCGGTGACCTGAACACCCATCGCGCGGGCGCCTTCGAGCACCGAGGCGACGATGTTCTGATACCCCGTGCAGCGGCACAGATTGCCCTTCAAAGCCTTCCGAACCTGCGACGCGGATAGCCCGTCTGGGCTCCTCTCGACGATGTCGATGGCCGTGACCACCAGACCCGGCGTGCAGAACCCGCATTGCAGGCCGTGGCATTTCGAGAACGCCTCTTGCATCGGGTGCAGGTCGCCGGTCGACACGCCCTCGATCGTCGTGATCTCGGTGCCTTCGGGCAGGGTGGCTGTCAGAACGGTGCAGGACTTCACCGTGTCACCGTCGAGCTTCACCACACAGGCCCCGCATTGAGACGTGTCGCAGCCCACATGTGTGCCGGTCAGGTTCATCTGATCGCGGATAAGATCGACAAGCAGCGTGCGGCCTTCGACCGTGACCCGCCGCTGTTTTCCGTTAATGCGAAGCGTGATCTCGGACATCACGATGCCTCCCTTTGCTGTTCGCCCGACATGATTTCGTTCAGTCGGGTAAAGAAATGATCGGCGAGCTTGCGCGACGTCGACGCGATGAGCCGGCTGCCCAATTGAGCAAGCTTGCCGCCGATGGACACCTCGGCCTCATAGGCCACTTCGGTGCCGCCAGGCGCGTCCAACAGCACGACCCGCGCCTCGCCCTTGGCAAAGCCCGCGACGCCGCCGTTGCCTTCGCCCGCGAGGACGAGCAGGTCGGGTGCGGTTGCCTCTTTGATCGTGACGGTGCCGGAAAACTTGGCCTTCACGGGGCCGACCTTGAGTTGGACGGTTGCCTCATAGCCGTCGTCGGTCGGCTCCAGCGCCGTGCAGCCAGGGATCGCGTCGCGCAGAACTTCTGCGTCGTTCAGAACCTGCCAGACCTCGTCTCGCGGACGGTCAACGGTGAAAGTGCCTTCGAGCTTCATTGTGCCGCCTCCGCATCGCGCAGGGCAGACCACAGCTTGGCCTGCGTCACCGGCATGTCGATATGCGCGACGCCCAGCGGACGGACGGCATCGAGCACGGCGTTGACGATGGCGACGGGGGCGCCGATGGCCCCGGATTCGCCGATCCCTTTCACCCCCAGCGGGTTCGTGGTGCAGGTCACCTCACTGAGTTCCGAGGCGATGTCGGGCATATGTTCGGCCCGTGGTAGGCAATAATCCATAAGGCTCCCCGAGGTCAGCTGGCCATCCTCGTCGAACACCATCTCTTCCATCAGAGCTTGACCCATGCCCTGCGCGATGCCGCCGTGGATCTGACCCTCGCAGATCGTCGAATTGAGGATCCTCCCCACATCGTCGAGCGCAGCAAGCCGGTCGACGGTTAACGCACCCGTGCGCGGGTCGACCTCGACCTCGCAGACCATGGTGCCGTTAGGGTAGTTCGGCGCAGCCCCCGGTTTGCCTGCCGACGTGCCCTCGCCGGTCAGACCAAGGCCGAGCGCATTCGCGGGACCGGCGGGGATGTAATACATCTTGGCCACTTCGGTGAGCGCGATCGCCTTGTTGCTGTCGCGTACCTTGAACATTCCATCGGCAAAGTCGAGGCTGTCCTTGTCCGCCTCCAAAAGGATCGCGGCCATCAGTTTCGCCCGTTCGATCAGCGCATCCTTGGCCCGTAAGAGCGCGGTGCCTCCAAGCATGGACGACCGCGCCGCAAAGGTGCCGCGCCCGATCAGAACCTTGTCGGTGTCGCCCTGAACATAGCGGATGTTTTCGACCGGCACCGACAGCCAGTCGGCGACCATCTCGGAAAACACCGTCGCGTGGCCTTGGCCGTGGCTATGGGTGCCTGCGACGATGGTGACGGTGCCATCGGGTTCGAACTTGATCTCCATGCGTTCGTTCATCACGCCCGCAACTTCGACATAGGAAATCAGCGACCGACCGCGCACGCGACCTTTGGCGCGGCTCTCCTCGGCCCGTGCGTCATATCCCGACCAGTCCGACACGCGCGCGGCGGCGTCGATCATGTCGGCAAAGGCGCCGCTGTCATAGGTCATACCGGTCGCAGTGGTATAGGGCATCGCATCCGGGGCGATTGCGTTGATCTTGCGGATCTCGGCCTGATCCATGCCCAGTTCGGCGGCCAGCTCGTCCATCATCCGTTCGGCGAGGTATGTCGCCTCTGGCCGTCCCGCGCCCCGATAGACGCTCATCGGGGGCAGGTTGGTGAACACCGCGTGGTTGGTCAGATCGACTGCGCCTACGTCGTAGATGTTGGGGATCAGCTGCATGGCAAAGAACAGGGGCGGCGTGGCGGTGCCCCAGAAGTAGGCGCCAAGGTTTGTCCAGGCTTCGGCGCGAATGGCGGTGAGTTTGCCCGCCTTGGTCGCGGCGATCTCGACCTCGATCTCCTGACCGCGGCCTTGGGTGTCGGTGAGCATGCATTCCGACCGGGTGCCGAGCCATTTGACCGGGCGACCAACGTGTTTCGACGCCCAAAGGACCAGCGCGTCCTCGGGGTGCATGTGCGCCTTGAGCCCAAAGCCACCGCCCACGTCGGGCGACACCACTCGCAGACGGCTTTCTGCGATCTTCAGCACATTGCGCGCGATGTTGGAGCGGACACCGTGCGGGTCCTGCGACGAGGTGTAGAGCGTATAGCGGTCGTCCGCCTCGTCATAATTACCCACCGATACGCGCGGTTCGAGCGAGAAGGGCGCGATGCGTGGCGATAAGAGGCGGCGCTTGATCGTCACCTCAGCATCGGCAAAGGCGGCTTCGGTCGCGGCCTTGTCCCCCATCGGGATCGAGACCGAGATATTGCCGTTTTCGTTGTCGTCCCACAGCTTCGGCGCGTCGGCTTCGGTCGCGGCACGGGCATCGGTGACGACGGGCAGGGGGGCATAGTCCACCATGATCGTCTCCGCAGCGACACGGGCGTCGTCGGCGGTTTCCGCGATCACGATGGCGATGCGTTCGCCCACGCAACGCACCCGGTCATCGACAAGGATTTTGCGCTGGGTGGCGTAGCCCTCGGGCCCGCCCCAGAGCGACGGCATGAAGAAGGGTGGGACGGTGCCCAGCCCATCCGCGGCGCAGTCGGCCCCGGTCAAGACGGCGATGACACCGGGCATGGTCTCGGCTTCGGAGGTATCGACTGACAGGATGCGCGCATGGGCATGGGTCGACAGGACCTGACCCATGTAGCACTGGCGCGCCAGCGTTATATCGGCGACGTAGCGCCCCTTGCCTGTCAGGAACCTGCGGTCTTCGAGCCGGCCTTTGAACGGCTTTTCAGGCGTATCTTTCATGATTGCTCCTTTCAAATGGCCGCTCACATATGGCTCGGAAGCCACAGCGCGAGGGCGGGGAAGAGGATGAGGGCACCGACCTTGATCAGGTCGACGAGAACGAAGGGCGCGACACCACGATAGATCGTCGTGATGTGCACGTTTTTGGCGATGGACGAGAGCATGAAGATGTTCATGCCGAAGGGTGGCGTGATCATCCCCATCTCGACGCAGATCACCGTGACCACTCCCCACCAGATTGGGTCGAAGCCCATCTGGGTGACGAGGGGGAGGAAGATCGGCACAGTGATGACCATCATCGCATAGCTGTCCATGACCATCCCGAGTATCAGGTAAACGACGACCAGTAGCGCGATCACGCCATAGGGTCCGATCTCCATCCCCACGATCCAGCCCGACAGCATAGCGGGCACTTGGGTAAAGGCGATGAGGAACGAGAACGTCACCGCGCCAAAGATCAGCGTGTAGATGAGCGCGATGGTCGTGGTGGTTTCGGCCATCACGTTCCAAAGCTGCCCGCCGCCCAGACGCCCCCGGAACAGGGCAAAGAGGAACGCGCCGACCGCGCCGACCGACGCGGCTTCGGCATCCGTGACGATCCCGGTGTAAATGCCGCCGATCACGGCACCGAAGAGGACAAAGGCCCCGATGCAGCCCTTTGCGGCCGCAAGCAGCGCCTTGCCGTCGATGGGCGACCCTTCGGGGGCCAGACCCGGACGCAGGGTGAGCAGCACCTTGATCGCAACGAGGTAAAGCGCGATGGCCAGTGCGGCGGGGATCATCGCGGCCACGAAAAGCTGCCCGATCGATTGCTCGGACAGGAGCGCAAAGAGGATGAGCGCTGTCGAGGGGGGCACGAGGCTCCCCAAGGTGCCGCCTGCCGCGACGCTGCCGGTGGCAAGCGCTTGGTCATAGTTGCGGCTCTGCATCTCCGGCAGCGCGACCTTGCCAAAGGTGGCGGCGGTGGCCAACGACGACCCCGTCAGCGCGCCAAATCCCGCGCAGCCCGCAATGGTCGCGTGGGCCAGCGCCCCGCGCATCGGGCGCATCAGCTCGTTGGCGAAACGGTAGATGTCGGCGGACAGCCCGGCGACCGAGGCAAAGCTGCCCATGAGCAGAAACAGCGGCAGCACCGCCAGCGTTTCGCTGGTAAAGAACTTGCCTGCCTCGCTGCCCACCACAGTGCCGGCGGGACCGACCGCCAGCAGGATCGCGGTGCCGAGAAAGCCCACGATCCCCATGGATGCGGCCAGCGGCACGCCCATGACCATAAGCGCCCACATCATCGCAAAGAACACGAGTGCCGCGACCCCGGCTTGCAGCGACCGGAACCAATCGTAGCCAGGCAATAGATCGAGCGCATCGAAATAGACCAGACAGGCAACGGCGAGGATCAGGATCGACGGCACGAATTCGACGGGCCGCCAAAGCCCGCGATCCGTGCGCATGATCTCGACGCCTGCGTCCACGGCGTGGACGATCTGGATCGGTATACAAATCAGAACCAGAGTGGCCATCGCGTAGTAGAAGGGCGCGATCTGCCAGCCCAGAATGATCGACGCTTGGTCGCGGCTGTCGTAGGTGGTGGCGAGTTGAAAGACTTCGATCCCCACGAGCATCAGAAACAGCGTGAGCAGCACCGTGCCCATGAGCGAAAGCGCCCGCGCCGCATGTCCGGGCAGACGCGCAGTGACGAGGTCGAGGCTGATATGGACCGCACGCGCGGCACCCGACGGCAGGCAGGCCGCGATGGCCACGCCCAAGGCGAGGATCAGGATTTCGTTGAGACCCCGGATCGTCGTTGAGAACAGCGATCGCAGCCCAACGTCGAAAAGGGTGAGGAAGGCGATGAGCACGATCGTCACCACGCCAACGGCGGCAAGGTAACGCGTGCCCTGTTCGGCGTTTAGCGCGATGCGCCGCACCTTTGTCGTATCAGTCATGACCGTTGCCACTGTTTGCTCCCCCCATGGCCACGTGTTTCCGTTTTGTCTTGTCCACGACCATCCTCCTCCCGTGATGGTGCCCGCCCCTTTCGGGGCAGGGTCAGGTCAGTTCCTTGAGTATGGCCGATGAGGCGTCAGGATAATGCAGAAGCGGCAGATGCGCGGCACCTTCAATGGCGCGCAGGCTGGCCCCCTGTATGGCGTCGGCCAAAGCCTCGGATGCGGTGTGCGGGGCGGCTTTGTCCTCGGACCCAAAAGCGACGATGGTCGGCGCGGTGATCTTGGCCGCTGCGTCCCGGCAATCGACGACGGCGAGCGCGTCGCAGGCGGCGGCGTAGCCTTCGTCGGTGGCTCGGGAGAGGATACGGGCCAGCCCTTTGCCTTCCGGCGTCATCCGGTCAGCTTCGGTCATCCAGATGCCCAGCACGCCGCCAGCGATCGACGTGAGCCCATCGGCGCGGATCTTGGCCGCGCGGTCGCGCCACATCTGCGGATCGAGGCTTTTGACATAGCTGTTGAAGATGGCGAGCCCTTTCACTCGCGCCCCGGCCTCGGCCGCGACAAGCTGCGCGACGACGCCGCCCAGTGAGCAGCCCGAGAGAGTGAAGTCTCCCACGCCCATCTGGTCGAGCATCTCCAGAATGTCGGAGGCAAGCGCCTCGCAGGTCAGCGGTGTCTGGCTCTCCTCGCTCGCGCCATGGCCGCGAAACTCCGGGCAGATGACCCGATGCGTGGCGCTGAAGGCGGCGACCTGCGCGTCCCAAAGCGCGGCTTCGGTGCCCAGCGAATGCAGGAGCACCAGAACCGGGGCTTTGGGATCGCCCGCGACAGTCGCATGCAGGTTGTGGTCGTTAACGGTCAGAAACATCGCGTCCTCAGTACGGCTGGTTCAGTTCTGCGAGCGCCTCTTCCACGACCTTGATCTGGTCGATGGGGGAGGAGCCTGCCTTTTCCAGACGCCCAAGCGTCAGAGATTTATCGACGACGAACGCACAACGGTCGAAGCGTCGCTTCATAAAGGCATCAAGCGCGTCGTCGAGCGTCGCAGCGGCGCCGGCACATTCGCCCAGAACCACGCCGTCCTCCATCGCCATCCCGGCCCCCGACGCAAGCTGCGGCGTGGTGGCGTGGGCGGCGTCCCCGATCAGGACCACGCCATCACGATACCACGGCGCAGGGCAAACCACGGTCTCAAGCGGACGCGCGACGATGTTGCTGTCAGCCGTCAGGCCCTCGCGCACGTCGGCCACGATGCCGCCGTAGCTCTCCATCAGTTTGGCCAATCGGGTCGACAGTTCGTCTTCTGGGATCCACTCGACGGTTTCGACGGGCTCCAGAAGGAACATATACATCTCGTCAGGCGACACCGGGTTCATGCCGATCTTCATTGGGCCACCTAGGAAATAGGTGCGTCGGTCGATGCCCGGATGGCGAGGGGCCATCAGACGCCAGCATACCTGACCCACGTATTTCGGCCCTTCAACTTCGGGAAAAAGCGTCTTGCGGGTTTCCGAGAAGATGCCGTCGGCGGCCACCACGAGGTCATAACTCGCTTCGGTCCCGTCCGAAAAGCTGACCACTTTCGGGCTGCCCTCGGACATGGAGGTGACGGTCAACCCAAGCGATGCCTCGATCCCCTCGTCGCGGATACGCTGGGCAAGCAGGCGGTGCAGGGTAGGGCGCATGATGCCGCCCGCGCCTGGGATGCCTTCGCCACCCGAGGTGCGGCCCTCGATATCTGCGAGCACGTTGCCCTCGGCATCGCAGGCGCGGATATCGTCCGAGGTCCAGCCCGCCTTGAGCACATCGTCAAGGATGCCCAGACGCTTCATCACTCTGAGCGTCGGCCCGGTGATGGTGATACCGGCCCCCGACACGCCCCATTTGGCGTCCCGGTCGATGAGCCGGACGTTTACGCCCGCTTCATGCAGTGACAAAGCCGCCGACATGCCCGCTATCCCGCCGCCGATGATCAGCGCGGTTTCGAATGCGGCTACCATCAGGATACCTTGAACCGGCCGATGCCGATCCCTGTATACCAGTCGTTGACCGCCTTGTAGTAGGTCCGCTCATACGTCGCGCCATTGGCCGCACCCATCGCCGCCATCCACATGCGGATTTCTTCGCAACCGTTTCCTGCCGTATGGACGAAATCGGTGGCGTATTGGATCGTCGCGTCAACGTCGCCGCTCTCCATATGTGCAAGGAACGTCTGGTCGAACTCTTCATTCACCATGCCCATCCGCGGCGTTGCGATGTCGTGGCTGATCCCGCCGGTGGCAAGGATCGCAACGCGGTCCACGCCGTCATAATTAGCAATTGCCTGACCCAGAAACTTGCCGAGGTTATAGCTCCGCCGCATCGTCGGCATTGGCGGCTGCACGCAGTTGATGAGGACCGGCACGATAGGAAGGTCCGGGTCTACGCCCGCCAGTTCGAGCGGAGTAAGCGAACCGTGATCGAGCACCATCTCCATCGAGAAAGACGGATCGAATTCGGCCTCCAGCGCATTTTTCAGCAAATAAGAGCCGAACGCCTGATCGCCAGCAAAGGTGCGGCGCGTGGCGTGCAGCCAATGTTCGATTGGGCTTTCATAGCTTTCGGCACAACCGATGCAGTAGGCCGGGAAGTTGTCGAGAAAGAAGTTGTGCAGGTGGTCGTTCGACAGAACGATCAACGCGTCCGGCTTTCCGGCCATGAAATCGTCGCCCATCGCCTTGTATGCGGCGAAAATCTCGTCCTTCAGGGCAGCGGGGATGCTGTCGGGAAAGTTGAGCATGACGGGCGTATGCGACGCCGTGTAGATCCCAGTGATCTCAGCCATCGTTATAGTCCTCGTGATCTAGAAGGCTGCGCAGGGCGGCAAGGCTCTCGGCCTCTGGGATTTTCACCCCGATGCAATGAGCGCGCAGCAGGTAGGGGTTCACACCCGACAGATACATGCCTGCGACGTCATTCGACTTGATAGCGGTGGCAAGCTCTTCGGGCAGACCGAACCGCGCAAGATAAGCGTCGGCATCGGCGTTATAGGCTTCGAGGTGATCGGGCTTGTGGTGCAGTTCATAAAGCACCTTGTCCATCAGATAGGCCCGGGTGCTTGGCATCATTTCTTGCCAGTTGGCCATAGGTTCCTCCCTTTGGGAAAGCGGGTCAGGCGAGACGGGCTTTCAGCCAGTCGATGATCGCGTCGACGGTGCCGGGGCCAAAGCCCATGTGACCGCGGCCGGGGAACAGGCGCACCGATTTCGGGTCGCCATGTTCGGTGAGAAGCTCGATATCCGTGATCGGGCATTGCGTGTCGTTCTTGCCGTTGATCAGCAGAAGCGGCGCGCAGGGCTGATCGAGAAGGCCCTGTTCCAAGAGCGACAGAACCTTGAAGCCTTGGATGTATTCCTCATCGTTCGTGGCGCCGAGCATGCGCGATCGAGTTTCGACCAGTTCCATGAGATAGCTGTCGGGATGGCGCGATTTTTCGATCCAGTCGGGCTGGAACATGTAATGCACGCCGCCGCCCCAATTAACCGCAGCCCGGAACCGTTCGGGCATGAGGTGAGCGAGCTTCGTGGCCCAGTGACCGCCGAAAGAGCGCCCGACGATGGCGATGCGCCTTGCGTCGAACTTGCCGCAGCTTTCGACCCAGTCGAACACCGGCATGAACTGCCGCTCGCCGTCCGGGCCTGCCTTGATCGGCGATTGCCCAGTGCCGACGTTGTCGAGCGCGACCGTGGCGAAACCGCGTGCGGCGAGGCCTTCGGTCAGTATGGTCATTTCCTCTTTCCAAGCGTCGACACCGCCCCACATGACGATGACGGGTGGGTTGTCGATGCCCTCGGGCATGCGGACGTAAAAGGTAATCTCTTCGCCTTCGCCCTCGCGTCCGTCGAAGGGCACGGTCACGACCTCGATCGCGGGCTGGGCGTATTTGCCGAACGACTGATAGGCCGCGACTTCTTTCTCGTAGCTCGCCAGCTTGTCGGGATGGTTGGGGCAGGGGAAGCGGCCAAGGAAGTAATAGCCGTAGGCCTGATACCAGTTGTCCCGCGCGCTGTCGGTGTCGCCAGCGGCCTCGGCGGCGTTGGCTTTCTCGGCATAGGCGTCGCCCTGACCGGCCCAGGCGGCGGCCCAGGATTCCCCGTCGAGCCCTTGCAGGCCCTCGATCACAACCCGCGTCTGGTCGACATCGGTCAGCGCAAAGGGATGAACCCGCGCATCGAGTTTCCCAAGCATCCATTCTTTCGCGTTTTCGAGCGATCTCGGGCCGGACATTTCCGCCATATCGGACTCCTCCATTTTTCGGGTGACTTTGCCAAACCGGGCGCGGTTCTGTCTGGCATCTGTGCGCGACGGGACTTGTCCGCGAGTGCGCCGATTGGCCGGGAACGCAGTCACCGACAACCGGCGCCGCCCTGTGGGTCAATGCGCCCCGGAGCTGGGCGAAGGCGTCAGGCCCACGGCGGGACGTGCACGATGAGACCGTCATGCGCGGGGGTCAGCGCGATCTGACAGGACAGGCGCGAGGTCGCTGTCGGCTCGGTGTCGGAAAATTCGAGCATCGCCGCCTCGTCGTCACCGGGCGGTCCGACCAGGGCATAGCGGTCGTCCGTAAGCTTGCAATGACAGGTGCCGCAGGCCATCGACCCGCTGCATTCCCCGATGATGCCGGGCACGCCCGCGCCCGTCGCGATCTCCATCACGCTTGCGCCGGGCTGGGCCTGCGCCTCGATCCTGTTCCCGTCGGCGGTCAGAAACGCGATTTTCATGCCGCCTCCGATCCGCCAAAGGGCAGCACGTCGAGCGTCAGAGGGCCACGGAAAGTCACGGTCGGCACCCAGTCCGGATGAAAACCGGGGGCCAGTTCCATGTCGGGAAAGGCCGCGAGGATCTCTTCCATGATGATCGTCATTTCGAGCCTGGCGAGCGGCGCGCCCAGACAGAAGTGCCGGCCTTTGCCAAAGGCCACATGGTCGCGCACATTGGCCCGCCCCACGTCAAACGCGCGCGAATTGTCAAAGACCTCGGGATCGTTGTTTGCACCGGCGAGCGAGATGAGCACATTCGCGCCCTCGGGAATGTCGACGCCGCCGATGGTCACGGCCCGCGTCGTGCGCCGCCGCCAGTTCACGACCGAAGACGAATGTCGCAGGCCCTCTTCGACCGCGTTGGGGATCAGCGTGGGGTCGGCCTTGAGCCGTTCCCATTGGTCCCGTTCGGACAGAAGAGCATGGATCAGGTTGCCGGTCGCATTGGTCGTGGTCTCATGCCCCGCGACCATCACGCCAAAGACCAGCCCGACCACGTCGGTGATCGTCAGAACGGCATCGTCACCGCCCCGCAGGTCAAGCAGCATCGAGGCATAGTCATCGCGCGGATTGTCCTGCCGGTCTGCCACCAGACGCTGACAATATTTCCAGTAATCAAGTAGCTGGCGACCGGCCTCGGCCAGTTCTTCGCCTTCGAGCGCGCCAAATGTCATGCCCAGACGATGGTCCGCCCATACCTTGATCTGTTTGGGCGAAATGTCTTCGACCCCCAGAAGCAGGGCCAGCACTTTGGCGGGGACCTCATAGGTCAGCGCGGCCACCACATCGACGCGCTTTGCCGTGCCGATCGCCGCAATATGGTCGCGCACGATGGCACGGATGCTTTCGGCATAGGTCGCATAGCGTTTGGCGTTCAGGAAGCGCTGCGCCTTGGGCCGCAGACGGCTGTGGATGTCGGCGTCCGAATTCACCAGCGTTGGCTCGAACGAAAACCCGCCATCGCGCAAGGCCGCCACGAAATCGGGCGGAAACGGACGCACCGGGGCCAGCGTAATCGCCGCCGAAAAGCTGTCATGATCGGCCAGCACGGCGAGCACATCTTCGCGCCGCGTCACGACCCAGTAGCGGATCGCCTCGCTGAAAAACACCGGCTCTTCGGCCTGAGCCTTGGCGATGAAGTCGTAGAAGCCGTCATGCTCCAGCGGGCGATAGGCTTGGCCCAGCGCCGACGCTGGGCAGCCGCCTTGGGCCTCGGTCCAAGTGGATGTCAAAGTGGTCATGTGGTCCTCCCTTATGAAGCCCGCCCCGTCTGGTCCCATGCTCTGGGGGCGGGTCAGGCTGCTTCCTCGAAGGTCACGCTATGGGCCGGTGCGCGGAAAATCTTGTGGATGCTGGCAGCGGGCTTGTCTTTGCGCGCGGTATTCGCGAGGTGACATACCAAAGCGAAGCCGGAACGCCGTGCTCAGATGGGCCGGGTCGCGAAACCCGCGGGCCTCGGCGATATTCGAAATCTGGCGCGGGGTGCCCGTTGCCGCGCTATCGTCGGCAAGGTCGCGCGCCACCGCAGCGAGCCGTTCGTTCATCAGCCAACGCATCGGCGTCTGACCCGTGTGCGCGAAGAGGGCGTTGAGGTTGCGCGCGCTTATCCCTGCGGCTTGCGCGAGGTCGTTCAACCGCAGATCGGGGTCGTCCAGCCGGTCCCGTGCCATAGCCATGGCGGCCGCGAGCCGCGCATCCGGTGCTTCGGGCGGCGTGACCAAAGGCATCGCATAGTTCAGAAACTGGCACAGGCAATCGACCAGCCGATTCGTCCAATCGGCCCCGATCTCGGCCGCATCGAACAGATCGCGGGTGATGTTTCCGGCAACCTTGCCCGCATGGTCCACCGCCCGGAGAACGCCCGCGCCGTAGCGTTCGAAAGGTGGGAGATGCGGGCTTTCTGAGCCAGAACGGGCCGCATGGGTTGACGCTCGGCCCTCGTGTCGTGGAACTCGACTACCTCATGCGCAAGTCCGACGCGCTCCTGCTCGAAGGGGGTGCGGTGCTCAAGGAGCTTGCGGCACGGCATCCCTCGACCGCGCTTCTGGTGCGCTGGTATGGGAACAAGCTTCTGTGCGTCGCGTCGGAGGTCTCGACCCCGCAGCCCAAATCGAGCTACCCGCGCGGGCGGCCCATGCCGCTGGCCCGTGGCGCGATCAGCCGCGCCATCCTAGCGCATCTGCCACGCCGTCAGATGCTGGCGAAGATCAACGAGAACTTCGCGGACCTGCGCGAGCTTGGGTTGGGCGACACCGTGGACGAGATTGCCGAGACCCTGCGCCACATGCGCAAGGGCGGCGCCCTCGTCGCGCGCGGCGAGGTTACCGACGGGGTGGTGGGGATCGCCGCGCCCGTGTTCGACGCAAGCCGCGCACCCATCGCGGTGCTCTGCCTGACCATCGACCGCGACACATTGGACGACGCCAAGGTGAAAGACCTGTCCGACACGATCTGGGCGGCCAGCACGCGCCTGAGCGACGCCCTGACACACATGCGTTCCGAGGACATGGTCCTCGGGGAACTTTGACCTTCGAGAAACGAGGCAGCCCATGAAAAAGATCGACATCTTCAACCACATCTGGCCGAAGCCCTTTCACGAGGCGCTGATCGCCCATGTGGGCGAGACGACGGACATCACCCGCCGGTCCGAGGCCGTGCCGATGATGACCGACCTCGACCGCCGGTTCGAGGTGATGGATATGTTCGGGGACGACTACTGCCAGATCCTGTCGCTCGCCTCGCCGCCGTTCGAGAAATACGCCGATCCCGAGAAGTCGCTGGAACTGGGCAAGATCGCGTCGGACAGCATGGCGGAGCTGTGCCAGAAATATCCCGACCGCTTCCCCGGCTTCATCGGGTCCGCCGTCATGAACAACCCGGACGCGGTGGTGGACGAGGCGCGGCGCAACATCGAAGAGCTCGGCGCCGTCGGGATGCAGATTTTCACCAACGTCGGGGGCAAACCGCTCGACCTGCCGGAATTCGAGCCGTTCTTCGAATACATGGCGCAAAGCGGCAAGGCGGTCTGGCTGCATCCGGCGCGGGGTGCGAATTTCCCCGACTACCTGACCGAGAAACAGTCGGAATACGAAATCTGGTGGACCTTCGGGTGGCCCTACGAAACCTCCGCCGCCATGGCGCGGATGGTGTTCTCGGGGCTTTTCGACCGGAACCCGGGCCTCAACATCGTGACACACCACGCGGGCGGCATGGTGCCGTTCTTCGAGGGTCGTGTCGGACCGGGCTGGGACCAGATGGGCGCTCGCACCACCGACCGCGATCTGGCCGCCGTCCGCAAGGCGCTGAAGAAGCCGCATCTTGAGTATTTCAAGGATTTTTACGCCGACACGGCCACCTTCGGCTCGGCCACGGCCATCAAGCACGCCATCGAGTTCTTCGGCGAGGATCACGTCATGTTCGCCTCCGACGCGCCCTTCGATCCCGAGGCGGGGCCGATGTATATCCGCGAGACGATCCGCATTCTGGACGAACTCGACATCTCCGACGAGACACGTCGCAAGGTCTATCAGGACAACGCGGCGAAATTGCTCGGCCTGACGCTCTGAGGTCCGCCATGACGTATCCGACCGCACGGCATTTCATCGGCGGCACATGGGTGTCTGACGGGGCGATGGGCGAAAGCGTGAACCCGGCCGACGACACGGTGCTCGGCCAGTATCATGCGGGGTCCGCCGCCCTCGTCGAACAGGCCGCGCAAACGGCGCGCGAGACGTTTTTCGCGACCGACTGGGCGCACGCGCCACGCCAACGCGCGCAGGCGCTGTTCGAATTCGCCGACCGGATGGAGGCCGCGCGGGACGAGATCGTCGACCTGATCGTCGCCGAGAACGGCAAGCTCCGCTCCGAGGCGATGGGCGAAACCATGGGGTCGATTTCCGAGGTGCGCTATTACGGCGGACTGGCGCGCAACCTCAGGGGAACGATGCAGGAAATCAGCCCCGGCCAGATGTCGCTCTTTCACCGCGAGGCGGCGGGTGTGGCGGGGATCATCGTGCCGTGGAATGCGCCCGTCACGCTTCTGGTGCGCTCGCTCGGCCCGGCGCTCGCGGCCGGCTGCACCTGCCTTATCAAACCCGCGCACCAGACACCGCTGGTTCATGCCCGCGTCATGCAATGCCTTGCCGACTGCCCGTCGCTTCCGCCGGGCGTCGTGAACTCGATCAACGAAAGCGGGATCGAGGTGGGGCAGGCCATCGTGTCCTCGCCGCTGGTGGACACGATCTCGTTCACCGGGTCATCGGCCACGGGCAAAGCGATCATGGCCGCGGCGGCGCCGACGCTGAAGCGTGTCGGGCTGGAGCTTGGCGGCAAGGCGCCCGCCGTGATCTTCCCCGATGCCGATCTGGACAAGGCCGTGGCTGAACTCACCCATGGGGCGCTGACCATGGCCGGTCAGATCTGCGTCGCGGCGGCCCGGTTCCTCGTGCATGAAAGCATCGCGAAGGACTTCGAGGACAGGATCAAGGCAAGCTTCGCCGCCGTCCACGTCGGACCGGGCAACGACCCGGCAAGCGAGATGGGCAGCTTGATCGACCGCGCGAACCTCGACCGGCTCAGGACGATCATCGAACGGGCGGGCGACGAGGGCGAGATGGTGCTGCGCGGCGAGGCGCTGAATGCCGGGGCCTTCCTGACTCCGACGCTGTTTCGGATCGACGACGTGGCATCGCCGCTTGTGCAGGAGGAACTCTTCGGTCCGATCGTCTCGCTCGAGACCTTCACGGACGAGAGCGAGGCGGTGTCGAAGGCGAACGCGACTTGCTACGGGCTTGCCGCCAGCGTCTTTACCACCGACCTGTCGCGCGCCATGCGCATGAGCCGCGCGATCCGGGCGGGGACCGTCTGGCTCAACAGCCACATGCGCCTTGCCGCCGAGGCCGAAACGGGCGGCTTCGGCCAGTCCGGTCTGGGGCGGCTGCACGGGCCGGAAGGGCTGCATGACTTCATGGAAACGAAACATATCTACCTCGAACAGGGAATGATCGGCGGATGAAGGCACGAACGGATTACGACGTCGTTATCTCGGGCGGGGGGCCGGTCGGCATGGGGCTCGCCATCGAGTTGGGGCAGCGCGGCATTCCGGTGCTCGTGATCGAACGCTACCCCGAACCGCAGCCCATTCCCAAGGGCCAGAACCTGACTCAGCGCACCACCGAAACGCTGCATTTCTGGGGCTGTGAAAAGGAACTTCGCGCGGCCCGGTCGATCCCCGACGAGGTCGGCATCGGGGGGCTTACGCTCTACGAACACCTCCTCAGCGACTATCATTACGACTGGCTGAACCGCTCCAGCGTGAACGAGTATTATTTCACGACCAACGAACGGCTTCCTCAGTATGAGACGGAAAAGGTGCTGCGGGCGCGGGCCGAACAGATCCCGTCAATCGACATCCGCTACGGCTGGACGGTCGAAAGCGTGACGGATCACGGCGATCACGTTTCGGCCACGGCGACCCGCCGCGACGGGGCCGAGCGCGATACGGTCACGGCGCAATATGTCGTCGGGTGCGACGGAAGCCGCTCCGTGGTGCGCGCGACGGGCGGTATCCCGCAGACCCAGTCGGACCATGACAAGCTGATGGTGCTTCTGGTGTTCCGGTCGATGGAGTTGAACGACCTGTTGAAACGCTATCCGGGCAAGGCGTTCTTCAATGTCCTGCACCCGGACCTCAAGGGCTACTGGCGCTTTTTCGGCCGCGTCGACGTGGGGAGCTTCTTTTTCCACGCGCCGGTCCCGGCGGGCACGACCGAGACAGACGATTTCGAGGCCCTGCTTCATGAGGTGGTCGGGCGTCCCTTCGCGCTCGACATCGACTACGTGGGCTTCTGGGATCTGCGCGTTTCCATCGCGTCGCATTACCGGGCGGGGCGGGTGTTCGTCGCGGGCGACGCGGCCCACAGCCATCCGCCCTACGGCGGATACGGCATCAACACGGGGTTCGAGGATGCCCGAAACCTCGGCTGGAAGCTCGCGGCGCGGCTTCAGGGCTGGGGGGGCGAGGGGTTGCTCGACAGTTACGATGCCGAACGGCGGCCCGTGTTCGAATCGACGGCGCGTGACTTCATCGAGTTCTTCATCGAAGACGACCGGCAGTTCCTTGAAACCTACGACCCCCGCAAGGACCGGGACGCGTTCGAGACCGCGTGGAACAAGCGCAACGCCACCGCCGCAGAGGTCGCGAATTTCGAGCCGAACTACGAAGGGTCGCCGATCGTCGCGAGCGAAGGCGGTGCGCCGAGTGCGCGGGGCGATCACAGGTTCGAGGCCCGCGCCGGGCACCATCTCGCACCGCAGATCCTGTCGGACGGCGCGAACGTCTTCGACCGCCTCGGGGCCGGATACACACTGCTGAATTTCGCGCCTTCCGGAACGGTGGATGAGGTCGTCGCGGCGGCGTCCAGAGAAGGTATTCCTTTGACGGTGGTCGAGGACGGCGCGCCGACAGACTACGGCGCGTCCCTGATCCTCGTGCGCCCGGATCACTACGTGGCATGGAGCGGCGACGATCCGTCCGAGGGCGCGGATGCGCTGTTGAAGGCGGCGGCGTCGGCGTCGTGAGGTCTGGTGCGTCAGTGCGCTGGTCGGGCAGCGAAGACGTTCAGTCGGCGCTGTGACCGCGTGGCGCGATCTCTGCGGAGCACTGTGAAAACGGTCCTGCCTCGCCGAACGCCTTTCGCGTGTTCGTCCGCGACACAGGCGACGCTTCGCAGATGCGGTGATCCATACCCGTTTTTCACGTGCACGGCGCGCTTGTCGGCTTAGTATCCTTGGTTCAGGGCCTCCAAGACGGGTGAATGTTCAGTGAACGACGACGACGCCTTCGATCAGGCCGGTTTGCGAGACGCGGAATGGCCGTTTTTCTGGATCACCCAGACGGCGCATCGCTACACGCAGGTGATGGAGGCGCGGCTCAAGACGATCGGCGTCGATCCGACCTATTGGCGCGTGATGATGGCCCTTGGTGAGGGCAAGGGGCTCTCGGTCTCCGAGATTTCCGCGCAATGCATCCTGAAACCCAACACAGCGACCAAGATCGTGCACCGGATGCTGGCAGAGGGGCTGGTCGAGACCGGCGACCGCGCTGGCGACGCGCGCGTAACCGAGGTGATGCTGACCGGAAAGGGGGATGCACTCGCGGCCAAGGCGCGCGTCGTGGCGGATGAAGTCTATGTGCAGGCCTTCGCGGGGCTGTCGCAGGACGAACGGCTCGTGCTGGACATGCTGCTGGAGCGGGTGTTCAACCGACTGGGCTAGGGCGGTGCCTGTGGCTTGCCCTGCGGGCGGTGCCCCGTACGGCGCGCTCGCATTGGGGCGGGCGGAGGGTCGACCGAGGAGACCCGGCCGCCGTTGTGTGACGGGCGGCCGAGTGCGATAGCGGTGGGCGACATGATTATCTGCCACGACAGACGTCTTATCTTCCTCAAAGGCCGCAAGGTCGGCGGGACCGCGCTCGAAATCGCGTTGTCGACCGTCTGCGGGCCGCGCGACGTCATAACTCCGCTCACGCCCGAGGATGAGGCCCTGCGCCGCGACGTGGGCGGGCGGGGGCCGTGTCACCACGACCGGGCGCGCTGGCCCGGCACGCTCTGGCCCCGGCGGGTCGCATTTCGCAATCATTCCACCGCCGCCCAGGTCCGCGCGCAGGTGCCGGAGGCGACCTGGACCGGATACCGAAAGATCGCGATCACACGTGATCCGTTCGACGTGGCGATTTCGCGCTACCATTGGCGGCGCTCGCGGGGGGCGCTCCCGGACGATATGGATTTCGGCGGGTTCGTCGCGGCCCGACGGCATCGGCTGGACGCCAACAGCCGGATCGCCCCGCATCGCGGGCCGGACAAAGTGGACCTGCATTTGCGCTATTCCTGCCTGCTTCAGGATCTGCGCGACAACGACCTGTCCGACATCGCGGAGCTCGTCGCGCGCATCCGGCCCAAGGGCGGCCTCCGCCCACGCGAGGCCCGTGTCGCCGAGGTCTATCGCGCCCATCCCGAGGCGCTGGAGATGGTGGCCGAAGCCTGTGCCTCGGAAATCGCGGCCTTCGGATACCTGCGCCCTGCGTGAGACCGCAAATCCTGTTGCGAGCCCGCCAGCCTTGCCCTATACCGCGCGAACGACGCACCCGTAGCTCAGCTGGATAGAGCGCTGCCCTCCGAAGGCAGAGGCCATAGGTTCGAATCCTATCGGGTGCGCCACATTTATTTGCGCCACCGCTTCGCTACTTGAGCGCCTGTTTGGCGCGTTCGAAGGAAACCCTTCTCGGCGCGCCAACATCCTTCCTCTCCGACGTGACCTTTGACGCCGCGCGCGTTTGCGCCAGAGTGGTGCGTAAAGGAGGGCCGGATGATGAGTGAACTGCACGAAGGGGGCTGTGCCTGCGGCGCGGTGCGCTACCGGACCGTGGGGCAGCCGGTCAGGGCCGGTGTCTGTCATTGCCGATACTGCCAACTTCGCACCGGGTCCGCATTCGGCGTTTCGGTCTATTTCGCGCAGGACAACGTGACCGAACTGTCGGGGGCTTTGCGCGATTACACGTTCCACACGGAAAGCGGGCGCGCCTTCACCACGCGGTTCTGCACGACGTGCGGCACCAGCGTGTTCTGGCGGCTCGAGGTGTTTCCCGATCTGGTCGGGATCGCGGGGGGGACGTTCGATCCGCCGACGTTCTGGTTCGACGTGACGCGCGAGATTTTCACCCGGACCCGTGCGCCGTTCCTGAGGCACGACCTGCCGGACAGTTCGGAAACCTCGGCCAGCTACGTGCCAGGCGGCGCCGTCAGCGGCGGGACTTGATCGCCTCCTTCACCGCCTTGGGGATGAACCGCCGCCATGTGCGCGGAAAGTTCGGGTCGGGGGTGAAGGACGACCACGCCTTCGGTGACCACTCCGGCGCGGGCTCGGCCATCACCGCGCGAAACAGGTCGGCATAGGCCCGTGCGGTTCCGGCGCTGGAAAACCGTTCGCGGGCGGTGGCGGCGACGGCGGCGCTCATCGCGCGCAGGTGGTCGCGATCCTGATCGAGCCTGTGAATGCCTTGGGCGAGGGCTTTGGCGTCCTCCTGCGGGACGAGGAGGCCGGAGCGGTCGTGATCGACCATGAAATCGGTGATGCCCTCGATGTTGAAGCAGGCAGGCACCGCGCCCGCCATCATCGCCTCGATCAATGCGTTCGGCATGCCTTCGAATTTCGAAGTGAACAGGTAGATGTCCACGTCGCCCAACAGGTCGGGGATCTCGCCCGGACCGAGGGCGCCGAGAAATTCGACCCGGCCCGCCGCGATATGGGGCGCAAGCTCTGTGCGCAGACGGTCGCCGTGGCGGCCCTTGCCCGCGATCCTGAGGCGGTAGTCACAGCCGAGCGCGTCGAGTTCGGCCAGGATCGCGGGGATATGCAGCACGCCTTTCTGGCCGTGTTCAAGGCGCCCGACGAACCCCAGTTCCAACCGCGCACCCGTGCCGCGCACACGGGCGGCGGCCGCATCGAAGGGGGCCGGATCATGGCCGTTCGGGATGAGCACGAGCTTGTCCGGGTCCGCGCCATAGTCGGCGATCAGATCGTCGCGCAGACGGGGGCTGAGGGCCACGATCCGGGCGAGCCGTTCGGCCCGCGACATGGTGATCCGGTACCCGTGGTCGAACGCGTTGGCGCAGCGCGACATGACACGCACGCTTTGCGGCAGATGCGGGATGGCCGAAAGGATCGCGAAGGAGTTGATGCCGAGCGCGATGTCGATGCGTTCCTCGGCACACCAGTCGACGAAGGCGCGCGCTTGCCGTTTCGCGTTGGACACGTCGGGCACAAGCAGGTGGCAGCCGTCATCGGCATAGGCCGCTTCCCACAAGTCCGCATCCTCGCGCCCGACGCTGACGCAGCGCATGTCGATGCCATGTTTCAGAAGCTCGGGCCGGATGTTGCGGTAGAAGGTGAAGGTTCCGCCATCCTTCGGAACCGACCCGAAGGCGACGCGGATCGTGGGGCTGTCAGTCATTTGTCGGGAACGGTCCCTTGCGTGAGAATAGGTGGTCGGACCGATGCCCGCGGAATGCATGGGGAATTCACGCGACAACCGGGATGACGTCAACCGCCTGCGAACTGTCCTGACCGCCGGACCCGCGCAAAGCGCCGCGCACCGGGGCCACGTCGTCATAGTCGCGCCCGTGGGCCACGGTGACGTAGTCGGCGCCCGCGAATTGCGCGTTGGTGGGGTCGTATTCGACCCAGCCCAGTTCCACGCCCACCCAGGCCCGCACCCAGGCGTGCATGGCATCGGCCCCTTCGAGACGCGGCTCGCCCGGGGGCGGATCGGTGCGCAGGAAGCCCGAGACATAGCCCGCCGGAATGCCCAGCCCGCGCAGGCAGGAAATCATGATATGGGTGAAATCCTGACAGACCCCGTGCCGCTTGGCGAAGGCCTCGGCGGCGGGGGTCGCCACATCGGTCGCCGTCGCATCGAAGCGCATTTCGGAATAGAGCGCGCGCCCCACCGTTTCGACCGCCTGCAAGGTGGTCATGCCGGGCGTGACATGCGCCTGTGCGAAGGCGGTCATGTCGGGTTGCGGCCCGGCCCGGCACGAGGGCGCGGTGAAATGCTGCGGGGCGATGGGCGACAGCCCGCGTTGCATGTCGATCTCGGCCCCCAGCGCCTCGACCGTCGGCGAGAAGTCCAGAAACTTGGGGTCGGGGCGCCGGTCGAACCGGGCGGCGAGGTCGATGGTGATCGCCTCGACCGGCTCGTGCCAGACCACGCTCGTCAGGGTGTTGCCGAAGAAATCCACCCGCTCGCGCCGCTCGGCCGGCATCGGGTCGAGGGTGAGCAGGCGGGCGAGCACCTTCTGCGTCGCCGGAATGTCGTTGGGCAACAGACGCAGCACGAGCCGCGACTGGTCCGAGGGGGTTTCATAGCTGTAGGCGATGCGCAGTTTCACGTCATAAAGCATTGCGTCACCTCAGATAAGCCGCCGAGACCTGCTCGGAAATCGCGGCCAGATCGCCGCGCAGTTCACCGAAGACGGCAGGCGTGATCGCAATGGGGTCGGCCACTTCCAGCCGGGTCTTGAGCGGCAGGATCGCGCGCAGAAGCGGGCCGGGGCGGCCGTCGGGCATGATGTCGGGCAGGCCCTCGACCAGTCGCTTCATCTCGTTCACCTGAAACAGGACGGCGCGCGGGTTGTCGGCGTCGAGGGCGAGAAGGTCGACCACCGTGTCGCGGTTCGTGTTTATGCGGTAACGGCGCTGATGGGTCATCACGCTGTCGGCCACCTCGACCGCGATGTCGAAACAGCCCGCGGGCGCCTTGGAATCGGTGAACGTCGCAAGCATGGCAAGCAGCCCGTCGGCCCGTTCGATCGCGCGTCCAAGCGACAGGAACCGCCAGCCCGCGAACCGATACATATTCTCGTGCACCAGCCCCGCGAACCCGGTGATCTTGCGCAGAAGAACGCTCATCGCGCGGGCGGCATCGTCGCCCGGCGTCGCGGTCTCGCGCATCGCGCGCATGGTCTTGTCCAGATCCTTGAGCGCGAGCCAGCCGTCGGTCGAGAAGCGGTCGCGCACCTTCGACGCGCAGGTCTGCGCGGCGGCGAGCCGGTCGAGCAGCGCCGCAGGCATCGCTTCGGTCGGGTCGACGCCGAACGGGGCAAGGTAGGCCTGTATCGTCCTGAGGCGCGGATCGTCCGGCCCGTCGGTGGTCGCAAGGCGCAGGTGATAGGCGCGCACGAGCCGGATCAGGTCTTCGGCCCGCTCGAGGTAGCGTCCGAGCCAGTACAGGTTGTCGGCCCCGCGTGACGGCAGCGTGCCCGAGGTGATGCGCCGATAGGGCTGGTCGTCGGTCGGCGTCAGCGTGGGCTGCGGCACCGGGCCGTCGGATGCGATCCAGACATCGGCCACCGACCCGCCGCGCTGCATGGCAAGCGCGGTGGCGTCGCCTTCGGGGCCGATCCGGGCATAGCCGCCTTCATGAAGCTCCAGCCCTTGTCCGTGCGGGCGGCAAAGACGCGCACGGTCATCGGGCAGGGGCGCAGGCGGCCGGTTTCGCCGTCCCCGACCCAGGCCGGCGTGGTGGACAGGTTCACCGCCTGTTGCCCGACGAGAGAGGCGCCCTCGGTCGCCAGCAAAGTGTCCAGCGGTCCGCGCGCCGCGTCGCGCACGTCGCCGCCGACGATGGCGTTGGCGCCCCAGTCGAAGGGCAGGTCCACCGACAGGGCCGGACCGATGACGAGGTTTTGCGCGTTCGACCGCACGTATTCCCGCTCGCTCGGGCTGCCGCACCACCATGTCGCGATGTTGGGCATCGCCAGAGGTTCGCCGTTCAGAAGCCTGTTGATCTTGGGCAGGAACGCCATCAGCGCGCGGGTTTCCAGCACGCCCGATCCCAGCGCATTGGCGAGGGCGAGGTTTCCGGTCGCCACCGCCTCCATCAGCCCCGGCGTTCCGATCTGGCTGTCGGGTTCGAACTCCAGCGGATCGGCGAACTGCGCGTCGATCCGGCGCCAGAGCACGCCAAGCGGCTGCGGCCCCTCGATCGTGCGCACCATCGCTTCGCCGTTCTTGACGATCAGGTCTTCGCCTTCGAGCAGCATGAGGCCCAGATATCGGGCGATATAGGTGTGCTCGAAATAGGCGTCGTTGGCGGGGCCGGGGGTAAGGATGCCCGCGCGACGCGGCAGCCCCTCGCGCCGGTTGGCGAGCGTGTCCAGCGCATGTCTGAAATCCCCGAAGAAGCCTGCGAGCCGGTGAATGCGGTCGCCCGAGAAGCTTTCGGGAAAAATGCGGCTGGTGGCCATCCGGTTTTCCAGCGCGAACCCGGCCCCCGACGGGGCCTGCGTCCGGTCGCCCAGGACGAACCACGACCCGTCCGGGGAGCGCCCGATCTCGAACGCGAGGAAGTGGAGGTAATGCCCGCCCGCCGGTTCGACTCCGACCATCGGCCTGAGCCATGCCGGATTGTTCGCGACTAGATCGACCGGCAGATGCCCGTCCGCCACCAGCTTGCCCGGCCCATACAAGTCGGCCATCACCGCTTCGAGCAGATCGGCGCGCTGCGACAGGGCAGTGCAGATGCCGTTCCATTCGGTCTCGTGCAGGATCACGGGCACATGGCTGAGGGGCCATTCGCGTTCCGACAGCGGCTGGTTGGAATACTGGCGGAAATAGACCCCGGCATCGCGCAGATACTGGTTGCCGCGCTCGAACCGCCCGGCGACCTGCGCGGGCGTCAGACGTGAAAACGCATCCACGAAGGGTTGCCAGACCGGGCGCATCTCGCCTGTCGTGCCGAACAATTCGTCCGACACGCCCGACTGCGGCGCGTAGCCTTCGAGATAGGGCGGGGTCACGCGGACCCCCGCTTGCTGTTCCATTGCGTCTCCGAGCGCGTCGCGATTGACTTAGACCAGCCCGACGGGGCGGCGCAGGTCAAGGGTCATCGGAAACTCCGGATGGGTGGGTTCGGGTTCCGGTCGATAGGCCTTGGTCGAATGACCATGCGCCTCGAACCGCGCCAGTCGCCGCGCCTCGGCCTCGTTCCCGTTGACCGGGAAGGTGTCGTAATTGCGCCCGCCGGGGTGTGCGACATGATAGGTGCAGCCCGCCAGCGCATGGCCTGTCCAGTCGTCGTAGATGTCGAAGGTCAGCGGCGCGTTGACGGGCAGAGTGGGATGCAGGGCTTCTGCAGGTTGCCAGGCTTTGAACCGGACCGCACCCACCGACACGCCCGACGTGCCGGACCGGGCGAGGGGAACGGGGCGGCGGTTGCACATCACGCGGTAGCGGTCCTGATGGAGCGTCGTGAGCTTGACCTGAAGCCGCTCAACCGAACTGTCCGTGTAGCGCACCGTGCCGCCGATCGCGCCGGTTTCACCCAGCACGTGCCACGGCTCCAGCGCCTGCCGGATTTCGAGGTTGATGCCCTCGGCGTCGACCTGACCGCAGAACGGGAACCGGAACTCGGCCTGTGCTTCGAACCAGACCGGGTCGAGGTCGAAGCCGTGCTGGCGCAGATCGGCGAGCAGGTCGAGGAAATCCTCCCACAGGAAATGCGGCATCATGAAGCGATCGTGCAGCACCGTGCCCCAGCGCACGGGCTTGCCCTCGACCGGCGCATCCCAGCAGCGGGCGATGATGGCGCGCAGCAGCAGTTGCTGGGCCAGCGACATGCGCGGATGCGGCGGCATCTCGAAGCCCCGGAACTCGACCAGCCCCAGACGGCCCGTGGGACCGTCGGGTGAGAACAGCTTATCGATGCAGATTTCGGCCCGGTGGGTGTTGCCGGTCACGTCCGTCAGCATGTTGCGCAGCAGTCGATCCACCAGCCACGGCGGCGGGACGCTGCCGTTTGCGGGCGGATTGATCTGGGACAACGCGATTTCCAGCTCGTAAAGCGTGTCGTGGCGCGCCTCGTCGATGCGCGGGGCCTGAGACGTCGGGCCGATGAAGAGGCCGGAGAAGAGGTAGGACAGCGACGGATGGCGCTGCCACGTCAGGATCAGCGACTTGAGCAGGTCGGGGCGGCGCAGGAACGGGCTGTCATTCAGCGTGCCGCCGCCCACGACGACGTGATTGCCGCCGCCGGTTCCGGTGTGGCGCCCGTCGATCATGAACTTGTCGGCGCCGAGACGGCATTGCCGCGCTTCTTCATAAATCGCCTCGGTGGTCGCCACGCAATCGTCCCAGCTATGGGCCGGGTGAATGTTCACTTCGATCACGCCGGGGTCCGGGGCCACGCGGATCACGTTCAGGCGTGGATCGTGCGGGGGCGAGTAGCCTTCGATATGGACCGGGATGCCAAGCGCGCGGGCGCTTTCCTCGGCGGCGGCGACAAGCTCGAGGTAGTCGTCCACGCTTTCGGTCGGCGGCATGAAGACGCAAAGCCGCCCGTCGCGCGGCTCGACCGACAGCGCGGTGCGCACCACGCCGCCAACGGTGTCGAGCACCTGTTCCACGATCTCCTGTGCCGGCTCCGCGCCCTGCGCCTCACTCACCGGCTGGGCGCGCGACCTGTCGGTCTCGGGCGCGCGCTTTTCCAGCTCCTCGTGATAGTCGGGCAGGTCGCCGACCTCGATCGAAGGATCGGTGACGTAGTGATAGGGATACTGCGCGGGCGGCACATGCGGCAGCGCCCCCAGCGGCAGACGGAAACCGGCGGGGCTGTCGCCGGGAATGAGGAACAGCTTGCCGCGCCGGGTCTTCCACACTTCCGACAGCCAGCGCGCGCCGGTCGCCTTGGTCTGCCAACGCTGGATGGGGAGGACGTAGCCCACCGGCTGATCCAACCCCCGCTCGAACACGCGGGCGAACCGGCTGCGCTCCTCGGGGTCTTTCAATTTGCTGTCCTCGGGCGTCACGTTCGGGGGCAGCTTGCCCTCCTTCAGCATCCACTCGGCCGGGTCTTCATAGACCGCATGGGTGAACTTGCCGTCGAGCCCCAGCCGCGCGGCGATCCCATCGAGCAGTTTCTCGGCCTCCGGTGCCCCCGCGCCGGTGTCGTCGCCCTCATGCGCGATGAGGCTTTCGTCACGCCAGACGGGTTTGCCGTCGCGCCGCCAGTAGAGCGAGAAGGTCCAGCGCGGCAGGCTTTCGCCCGGATACCACTTTCCTTGCCCGTAGTGCAGGAACCCGCCCGGTGCGAAACGGTCGCGCAGGCGGCGGATGAGTTGATCGGCGAGGGCGCGTTTCTGCGGGCCGACGGCGGCGGTGTTCCACTCGTCGCTCTCGAAATCGTCGATGGAGACGAAGGTCGGCTCGCCCCCCATCGTCAGGCGCACGTCGTTTTTCTCGAGGCTCGCGTCGACCTGCTGGCCGAGTTTGTTCAGCCGCTCCCACGCCTCGTCGGAAAAGGGTTTGGTGATGCGGGGATGTTCCGACACGCGCTTTACCTGCATGTCGAAGGCGAAATCGACCTGCGGTGTGCCTGCCGAGGAATAGCCGCCCGCGATGGGGGCGGCGTTCACGTAATGCGGCGTGGCGGCCAGCGGGATATGGCTTTCGCCCGTCAGAAGCCCCGATGTGGGGTCCAGCCCGATCCAGCCCGCACCGGGGATGAACACCTCGCACCAGGCGTGAAGATCGGTGAAATCGTGGTCGGTCCCCGACGGGCCGTCGAGCGATTTCAGGTCCGGCTCCAACTGGATCAGGTAGCCCGACACGAACCGCGCGGCGAAACCCAGATGGCGCAGCACCTGCACCAGAAGCCAGCTTGAATCGCGGCAGGAGCCGGAGCCGATCCGAAGCGTCTCGTCCGGCGTCTGCACCCCCGGTTCCATCCGAATGGTGTATTCGACATGCTTCGAGATCGCGGCATTCAGCCCGACGAGGAAATCCACCGTCCGCTTTTCGCCCAAGTCCAGCGAGCCGATGAACTTGGCAAGCCCCGGCCCCTCGGGTTCCGGGGTGCGGTAGATCGCCAGATCGGGGGTCAGCTCGGCCGGATAGTCGAAGGGCCATTCCTCGGCATATTCTTCGACGAAGAAATCGAACGGGTTGTAGACCGACATATCGGCGACCAGATCGACCTCGATCTTGAACTCGGTCACCGGCTCGGGAAACACGAAACGCGCCAGCCAGTTGCCATACGGGTCTTGCTGGTGGTTCACGAAATGGCCGCCGGGCGAGACCTTGAGCGAATGCGAGATGACGCGGGTGCGTGAATGCGGCGCGGGCCTGAGCCGGATGATCTGCGGCCCCAACGTGACGGGCCGGTCATACTTGTAATGGGTCAGGTGATAGATGCTCGCATGGATCGCCATTTGGGGCCTTCCGTTTGTCTGTCTCCCCCACGTTATTGGGATGGGCCGGGGTGTAACACCCTCATTTCACGCGAAACCTGACAAACGCGGGTCGCTGCCCAAAAATCAGGCGTTCGTGACGTTCCGCAGGTTTCCTCGCCCGTCCCGCGTGGTATGGGACCGCAAAACAACACGGGACGCTCATGGACATTCAAGCCGTCATCCTCGTCTGTCTCGCCTTCGCCGCCGGGGGAATCGTCAAAGGGGCGACCGGGGCGGGTGCGCCGCTGTTCGCGGTCCCGCTCATGGCGATGCAGCGCGACATTCAGTTCGCGGTGGCGGTGTTCGTGCTGGCCAACATCGTGCCGAACCTCTGGCAATTCCTGCAATACCGGCGCGCGCTCGAGGCGCCGCGCTTCGCGGTGTTCTTCGCGGCGGCGGGCGGGGTCGGCGTCGGGTTGGGAACCGTCGCCTTAGCGGGATGGGAGCCCGACCTACTGGTGTTCGGCGTCGGGCTGGTGCTTGCGGCCTATGTGGTTTTCCGGCTGCTCAATCCGCGCTGGCGACTGACCATGGCGGCCGGATGGCGCGCCGCGGTGCCTGCGGGACTGGTGGCCGGGGTCTTGCAGGGGGCGACGGGCCTGTCCGCGCCCGTTTCGATCACCTTCCTCAACGCGCTCGACCTGAAACGCGAGACCTTCATCGCGACGATTTCGCTGTTCTTCGTGACGCTTGGGGTGGTCCAGTTGCCGGCCCAATTCGCATTGGGCGTGACGAACCCGCACCTCGTGCTGTTGAGCGCGCTGGCCCTGATCCCGCTCATGCTGGGGATGCCGGTGGGGGCATGGCTCGGGCGCAGGCTGCCGCAGGTGATGTTCCAGCGCGCGGTCCTCGTCATCCTCGCGGTGCTTGCCGTGCGGCTGATCTACAGCGGGATTGCGTGAGCTTCAGGTTTTAAGTGCGAAACACGGGGTAAAGCGTTGATAATAAGCCCTTACCGGCGATAGCGGGTCGCGAAGTTTCGCAGGACCAGCGCCGGGGCTTCGACCGTTTCCGCATGACCCTTCGCGATCAGACTTTCGGCCTCGTCGGGCGCGAAATAGCCGCGGTGCTTGTAGATGTTGATCCGGGTTTCCAGCCCGTGTCCGTCAAGCTCGGGGTGGAACTGCGTGGCATAGACGTTCGCGCCGAGCCGGATCATCTGAAAAGGGCACGGCGCGGATTGGGCGAGGTGGACGACCCCATCGGGCAGATGTTGCAGAGCTTCTTTGTGCCCGACGAAAGCCTTGAAGCTGGCGGGCATTCCGGCGAGCAAAGGGTCGGCCTTGCCCGCATCGGTCAGGGTGCAGGTCGTGGCGCCCACAGGCTCGCCGTAGCGGGCCTTGGACACCGAGCCGGGTTCGAGGTGGTGGCCCAGAATGCCGATCCCGTAGCAGCAGCCGAGGAACGGCAGGTCGCGTTCTGTGATTTCGGGCATGAGCGACAGGATCGACGCCTCGATCCGCGCCTCGACCGGGTCTTTCGTCTCCGGCGCATCCGAAACGCAGCCCGGACCGCCGCCGACGATCACGCCGGAATAGGCGGTCAGGTCCAGATCGTCCGGCAAATCCTCTTGATCCAGACGGATGCGGTGCACCTCGCCCTCGTCCAGACCGCCCTTGGCGAGTATCGCTGCGAATTCATCGTCCGCGGCGTCGGTTTCGGGGCGAAGCTGAAGGATCAGAAACGGTTTCATGGGGCCGGACTTAGCCGCGCGGGGCCGGGCCGTCTATCGCGCATTCGGTCGCGTGCGGGCAAAAAGAAACCCCGGCGCGCGGGCCGGGGTGGTTCCTTGTCGCACTCGGGCGCAATCAGCTGCCCCAGGAGCGGACCTGACCGCAATCCATGTGCACGAAATTCGAGCCGGAGTATTTGCCGACGCCGCCGGCGCGGCAGGCCTGAGCGGCCTTGAAGATCTGGTTCACCGAGCGGGAGTTCAGGCGAAGGTCGGCGGCCTGACCCTTGAGGTGAAGCGAATTCTTCGCCACGCCGCGCGAGCGGGACCGAAGCATCGCATTGGTTTCCGGCGAACGGTAGCCCGAAAGCAGCATGTAGGGTTCGGTGGAATCGAGCAGCGCGTGCGCGGCTGCGGTGATGTCCAGCGTCCGCGTGTCGATCGCAATCTGCTTGTCGACCCGCGCGTCGCGCATGAAGTAATTGATCTCGGCGAGCGCCTCTTTGATGTACTCGCCCTCGATCCAGTAGATCGTGTTGATGCTTTCGCCGGTTCGGCCCGCGTACATCGCGATCCGCCGCACGTCACCCGCGCCACGAAGGAACCCTGCTGCATTTGAAAAGGTCGGTGCTGCTGCTACTGCGGTTGCCGCGAAGGCACCCAGCAGAGCACGGCGGCTCATGCCATTGGAGCTCGACATCGTCATTGTCCCAAACGTCCCAGTTTCTTGCCTACCCACTCCGTTCAGCGGGATATTTCGCCATTAGTCCCCAGGCGATGAGGGGAATATGACACAACTCGATTCGTGGGAAAAGCCCAGTTTGTTGCCCTTCGGAACGAATCAAGGGGTTTGGGCAAAATCTCGCTGAAAAGCCCAAACATTGCCTTAAAGCGTGGTGAAACTGTCGCACCCCTTGGGCGACGGCCCGAAACGCCCGGACCTGTCGGCTTTGTGATTTCCCCCGGATGGACCCTGTGGCAAGACTTGGGAGTTAGGGAAGAAACGCCATTTGACGAACCGGGGACCATGAAGACGACAAAGCTCAACCGCCTATTCCGCCCGATCCTGCTCTCTATCGCACTTGCCGTGCCTGCCACCGCGGTCGCCACCTTGCCCGCGACGGCGCAGATCAAGATTTCCACCTTCGCACAGGCGATCGCCGAAGCGGCCTCGGACGACGAGGATATCGCGGGCTTTTATCGTGAGAATGGCTATCAGCCGATCTGGACCTCGGGCTCGGACGAGCATCAGGCGCGGATCATGGCGCTGTTTCAGGCGATCCAGCATGCCGACGACCACGGGCTGCCGGAGCGTGCCTTCGACACCGCCGCACTGGAAAACGCGATGCGGGCCATCGACAGCCCCCGCGATCTGGGCCGCGTCGAAGTCGATCTTTCCAAGCTCTTCCTGACCTATGCGAAATACATCCAGACCGGCATTCTGACGCCCGCGGCCGTCGACGACGGGATCAAGCGCGAAGTGCCGCTCAAGGATCGCACCGAGTTGCTCAAGGCGTTCTCGCAGGCGCAGCCCGCGCCGTTCCTGCGCACGCTGCCCCCGAAATCCGAGGAATACGCCCGCCTGATGCGTGAAAAGCTGCGGCTGGAGCGTGTCCGGGCCGAGGGGGGCTGGGGTCCGACGGTTCAGGCCGGCTCGCTGCGCCCCGGCGATCAGGGGCAGGCGGTGATCCAGTTGCGCAACCGTCTGGTCACTATGGGCTACATGGATCGCTCGGCAACGCAGACATACGACGAGAATATCCAGCGGGCGGTGCAGCGGTTCCAGACCAACCACGGGCTGACCGCCGATGGGGTCGCCGGTGGCGACACGGTCAAGGCGATCAACACGCCGGTCGAGGATCGGCTGGAGCGCATCATCGTCGCGATGGAACGCGAACGCTGGATGAATATCGAACGCGGCGACCGCTACGTCTGGGTGAACCTCACCACCTTCACCGCCCGCGTCGTCGACGGTGGCAAGGTGACGTTCGAAACCCGGTCGGTCGTCGGCCAGAACCTGTCGACCCACCGCACGCCCGAATTCTCGGACATGATGGAGCACATGGTCATCAACCCGTCGTGGTATGTGCCGCGCTCGATCATCGTGAACGAATATCTGCCCGCCCTGCGCGCCAACAGCGGTGCGGCCGGTCACCTGCTCATCACCGATGCGCGGGGGAGGACGGTCAGCCGGGCGACGGACTTTTCGCAATATTCGGCCCGCAACTTCCCGTTCGACATGCGTCAGCCGCCGGGACCGGGCAATGCACTGGGCTACGTGAAGTTCATGTTCCCGAACCAATACAACATCTACCTGCACGACACTCCGTCCAAGAGCCTGTTCGGGCGTGAAGTGCGGACCTTCAGTCATGGTTGCGTGCGTCTCCAGCAACCGTTCGACTTCGCGTACACCATGCTCGCGCCGCAGGAGGCCGACCCCGAAGGGTTCTTCCAGTCGATCCTGCGCACGGGGCAGGAAACCAAGGTCGAGCTGGACGAGCCGGTTCCGGTGCACCTCGTCTACCGCACGGCCTTCACCGATACGCGTGGCGAGATGAACTATCGCAACGACATGTATGGCCGCGACGCCCGCATCTGGGCCGCGCTTCAGGCCGCCGGCGTCGATCTGCGTATGCTCGACAGCTGACCGGGGCCGAGATCCTGAAAACCGGCGTGGGCCTTGCCTGCGCCGGTTTTTTCTTGCGCCGTCATCCCGGCGTTGCATTTCGGTGGCAGGGGACCGGGAAATGAGACAGGATGGAGGCGACCATGAAAGACATGACCGACGATATCGCAGGACAGGTGATCGACATTCTCGCCCGCCAGGCGGTGCGCGATCCTGCCGACATCGACCCTGACGCCGCGCTCGAAACCCTCGGGATCGACAGCATGGGGCTGGTCGAGATCATCTTCGCCATCGAAGAAACCTTCGACGTGTCGGTGCCGTTCAACGCCAATGCGCCCGAGGCGGGGGGCTACGATCTGACCACCGTGAACGGGGTGATCGACGCGGTGCGCGCACTGGTCGGGGCGCGGGGCGCCTGAGCCACCTCATGCGGCGGGTCGTCATCACCGGGGCCGGGACGATCAACCCGCTCGGCGCAAGCGTTTCCGAGACCTTCGAGGCGATGAAAGCCGGCCGATGCGCCATCGGCCCGCTCGACATTCGTGACGCGGACCGGCTGACAGCCCCGATCGGGGCGCAGGTCGCGGGCTTCGACCCGGCGGCGCATCTGGACCGTCAGACGATCTCGCTCACCGATCGGTTCAGCCAGTTCGCGCTCGTCGCGGCGGAGGAGGCGATGGGGCAGGCGGGGCTTGCCGCCGATCCCGACCTCGCGCCCCGGTTCGGTGCGGTCCTCGGCAATTCCGGCGGCGGGATGGAAACGCAGGACGACGGCTTCCGTGCGGTCTATGAGGCGGGCAAGGCGCGGGTTCACCCGTTCACCGTGCCCAGGCTCATGGGCAATGCGCCAAGCGCCCATCTGACGCTGCGCCACGGCCTCAGGGGGCCGTCCTTCACCGTCTCGTCCGCCTGCGCGTCGTCCAATCACGCGATGGGGCAGGCGGCGAGCCTGATCACCAGCGGGCAGGCCGACGTGATGCTGACGGGCGGGACCGAGGCGATGCTGACCTTCGGCGGGCTGAAGGCGTGGGAGGGGCTGCGCGTCATGTCGGCAACCGGATGCCGCCCGTTCTGCGCCAGCCGCGACGGCATGGTGCAGGGCGAAGGCGCGGCGATTTTCGTGTTCGAGGCCGAGGAGCACGCACGCGCCCGTGGCGCGACCATCCTCGCCCATGTCGCGGGCCACGCCATGACCTCGGATGCGCGCGACATCGTTCTGCCGGACGCAGCCGGGGCGGCGGCGGCGATAACGGGGGCTCTCCGGGCCGCGGACCTGACGCCGGGCGACATCGGCTACATCAACGCCCACGGCACGGCCACGGCGGCCAATGACCGGACCGAGGCGGCGGCGATCCGCGCCGCGTTCGGGCCGGAGGCCGACCGGGTCGCGGTGTCCTCCACCAAATCCATGCACGGGCACCTGATCGGCGGGGCCGGCGCGGTCGAGCTGATCGCCTGCCTGCTGGCGCTTGGCGAAGGCGTCATCGCACCCACCGTCGGATGGCGCGAGGCGGATGCGGATATCGCGCTGAACCTCGTCACCGGACAGGCGCGAACGGCACGGGTCGAAGCGGTTCTGTCCAACGCCTTCGCCTTCGGGGGCATGAACGCCGTACTCGCGCTGACCGCACCTTGAAAACCGGCTCCTGAAACGAAAACCGCCGCACCCGGTGGGCGCGGCGGTTCGATCGTTCGATGTCAGCCAAGCTTACTGCGCGGCTTCCGCTGCGGGTGCGGCGGCCTCGGGGGCTGCCGGCTGCTCGAGCGAGTCATAGGCGGCGGTGAAGCCCTTGAGCGACAGCGGCAGTTCGACCTTCTGGTCGGGGGCCGCGACCGGCACCACCGTCAGGGTCGCCGAGCCGCCCGCTTTGAACGCCGCCACTTCGGCCGAGGTGTAGCCGATCTGGGCGACACAGCCGTTCGGATCGCAGAAGCGGAACGGGTAGCGCTTGGGCGCGGCGCTGTCGACGCCGATGGTCATCTGCTGGGTCAGTAGAACGCCGAGCGGCACGATAATCATCGAACCGGCTGCGGCCTCGTTGCCTTCCGGCAGCTTGCCGATGGAGACTTTGCCGACCGGCGCGCCTTCGGGCTCTTCACGCAGGAACTGGGTGATCTGGCAGGGCGCGGGGCCGTCGTTGCCCGGAATGCGCAGGCATTCGCGCTGCCAGTCGTCGAACACTTCGTCGACATAGGTTTCGACCTGCGGCGCTTCCGTCGTTTCGCCCATGTCGAGGTCCGGGTTGCCGGTCGCTTCGTCAGCGGCGGCCGGGGCCTCTTCGGTTGCGGGGGCGTCGGTGGCAGGCGCTTCGGCGGCAGGCGCTTCGGCGGCCGGTGCGTCGCCTTCGTTGGTGTCTTGCGCATAGGCCGCACCGCCCAGCGCGATCAGCGCGGCAAGGCCAAGAGGTTTCAGGATCGTTGCCATTGTGGTTTCCCTGTTTCCGTCCGGAGTTGTCGAAGGACCCACTAACATGAGCCTTGGATGAGGTCAGCCCCCGATTTGGTCCGCGCAGATTTCCGCCCATGCGGGCCGGGGGCGTCGGGTGTCCGGACAAGGGGTCGCCACGATAGAAAAAGGGCCCGCAAACTGCGAACCCTTTCTCGTTTTTTTGTTCTCCCTGCCGGACTGGCCGACTTATGGGCAGGACGCTACGATGAAAGATGAGACCCGTCAACAGCCCATTCGCGATCTGTGATGGAACCCGTAACGGATCGTGAAGACGTGCCGCAGACGCATGAAAACAAGGGACTTCGCCTCTGGTGATCCCCTCTTCACCGCGATGCGCGGGACCGGGCGCAAAAAGACCGCGCCCCAAGGGGCGCGGCAGTCTGACAGGGAGGAAGTCATCCGGACCCAAATGGACATGCGCCCGGATGCGGATCACTCTGGCAGGAAAGGGTTAAAAATGTATTGTCACCTGAGAACGTTGCAGGACTAAGGGGTATTCGGGGCATGGTTGGCGGACTGGACGGGGCGATTTTCGTGGGTGGCGGCGGCGAGGAATACGCCACCAAGCAGGGGTTGCTCCTGAAATACGCGAACCGGCACGGTCTGGTCGCGGGCGCGACCGGGACCGGCAAGACCGTCACGCTCCAGATCCTGTCCGAAGGGTTCTCCAAGGCCGGGGTTCCCGTCTTCGTCTCGGACGTGAAAGGCGATCTCTCCGGTCTCGCCGCGACCATGAGCGCCGACCACAAGCTGCATGAGCCATTCCAGAAACGCGCAGGCATCATCGGCTTCGAGGATTACGCCTACGAGGCGTTCCCGGTCACCTTCTGGGACATCTACGGCGAACAGGGCCACCCGATCCGCACGACGGTGAGCGAGATGGGGCCGCTGTTGCTCTCGCGTCTCCTCGAGCTCACGGACGTGCAGGAAGGGGTGCTCAACATCGCCTTCCGGGTCGCCGACGAACAGGGCATGCCGCTTCTCGACCTCGAAGACCTTCAGGCGCTTCTGGTCTGGGTCGGCCAGAACGCCGAAGACCTGTCGCTGCGCTATGGCAACGTCGCCACGGCCTCGGTCGGGGCGATCCAGCGGGCGCTTCTGGTGCTCGAAAACCAGGGCGGTAAACGGCTGTTCGGGGAACCGGCGCTGGAATTGTCCGACATGATGCGGACCGAGCCGAACGGGCAGGGGCGCATCTCGATCCTTGCCGCCGACAAGCTGATGGCGTCGCCCAAGCTTTACGCCACCTTCCTGCTCTGGCTGTTGTCGGAACTGTTCGAGGAACTGCCCGAGGTGGGCGACCCCGACAAACCCAAGCTGGTGTTCTTCTTCGACGAAGCGCACCTTCTGTTCGATGACGCCCCCAAGGCGCTGGTCGACAAGGTCGAACAGGTTGCGCGGCTCATCCGGTCAAAGGGTGTGGGCGTCTATTTCGTCACGCAAAACCCGGCGGACGTGCCAGAGGACGTGCTGGGTCAATTGGGCAACCGTATCCAGCACGCCTTGCGCGCCTTTACGGCCAAGGACCGCAAGGATCTGCGGCAGGCGGCGGAAACCTATCGCGACAACCCCCGCTTTTCGACCGAGGACGCGATCCGCGAGGTCGGCGTGGGCGAGGCGGTGACATCCTTCCTCGAAGCCAAGGGCGCGCCGGGGGTGGTGGAGCGCACGCTGATCCGCCCGCCGTCCTCGTATCTGGGCTCGATCGACCCGGCCCTGCGCAAGTCGGTGATCGATACTTCGCCCATCGCGGGCAAATACGAAGCCCTGATCGACCGGGAATCCGCGGCGGAAATCCTCGCCGCCCGCGCCGAAGCGGCGGCGAAAGAGGCCGAAGCGGCGGAAGCCGCCGTTGCCGAACCCGAGGACGCAGCAGGCCCGCGCGAATTCAACAACGCCCGCCGCTATGACGGGGGCCGCAGCCCAAGCCGGACCACCCGCAAGACCACGAAGAAAGACGACCGCTCGTTCGGCAGTCAGGTCGGCGAAGAGGTGACCAAGGTCATCATCAAGGAGCTCAAGGGCACCACGGGCCGCCGGATCGTGCGCGGCATCTTCGGAACCATCTTCAAGGCGCGGTGAGCCCCGGCGACGAGCTTCCCCGGCAGACGACCGGATAGGTGATCTTGTCGGCAGGCGCGCTCTGACCCCGGTAGCAGGTGACACGGCCCGGTCCGTCGACCCAGTTTCCGTTCGGGTCCTCCTGCACCATGCCCTGCCACCAGTTGTTGCCGGATCTGACCCGCGCGCCCGGTTCGACCTCGCGGTGATACTCGAAATGCAGGTGGGGATAGGACGACAGAAGCCCGGTCTCCCCGAGCGTGCCGATGGGGGCGCCCCGCGCGACGCGCTGCCCGACCTCGGCCTGACGCGCGGCAAGGTGGAAATACAGCGTCTGGACGCGCCGCCCGGTCGAGTCCTTCCCGTGGTCAATGACGATCCGGTTGCCGTATGCCGGTTCATACAGGCTGATCGTCACGACACCCGGCGCGGCGGCGATCACCGGCGTTCCCGTCGCGTCGGCCACGTCGATGCCCATATGGCCGGGTTGGCCGGTGGGGGTCAGGGGAATGAACTGCTGCGCGATGGCCGGGGCCGTCGCGGGCATCGTCACGGGGATCGCGGCGACATGGGGCGGATAGGGCACCGCCGTTCCCGGGCCGCGCGCAAGACACCCCGTCAGCACCGCGGACATCGCCACGAAACTCAAAACACGCCGCATCCGCATCCCTGCCCAAATAGATCCGCTGCGATCTTAGCGGCACGTGGCGCCGGACCGGAAGTCTCAGCTATGCTTTCGCTCGTGACGGGCGAGTTTCTTCTCGGCACCCGCCAAGGCGTCGCGCATCGCGTCCGACAGGTTGGTGGTGCCAAGCCGCTTGGGGGTCAGCACGCCCGAATGGGCCGCGCAGAGCCGCTCGGCCCCGTTCCAGCGCGTGACGATCCCGGCGCCCCAGTCGCGAAAGGCGCTGGCCGCCCCGGCACGTTTTTCCAGCGCCATCGACAGGGTCGGATGCACGCCCAGCTTGCCGGATTTGCCTTCGGAGCGGGGCGGGCGATAGTTGAACGTGTCGTCCACATGGATCGTGCCGCTCGCCGGATGATAGGCGAGGACCGAGCCGCAATGGATTTTCTCGTTCGCCGGGATCAGTTCGACCCCGTCGGGCGTCGTGAACTCGAGATCGGGGGCGAACGTCGCCCAGAGCGCCGGGTCGTTCGCCGTGAGGTTGCCCCATTTCAGCTTGGGAAACAGGCGCACATGGCGCGGCGTTCCGTAATGCGTGGCATCGGGGAAGTCGCGTTGCATCGCCTCGCTGTGAAGCGTGTGGAACGGATGCAGATTCACCACCGCGACCACGTTCTCACGGCCCCCGGTGATGGTGTCGACCTCGGCAAGCAGGTCGGGCGACAGGGTGTAGCTGTCCAGCATGACGAACCGACCGTCCGACAGGCGCACGAGCGAGGCCTGCGTGCCGATTTCGATCAGCCCGCCCAGCTTGAAGCTGCCCCGGATGTTCCAGAACCCGTTTCCGCAGTCGATGATCCGTTCGCGCATGACCCCTCCGTTTTGCGAACCCTATGAACCGGGCGGTTCGCCGGAAAGACCGGACCTTGCGTCAGGCGCCGAGTTTGCGGATTTTCAGGCGCGCGATCCGGTTGTCGACGCGCTTGGTCACCTCGAACCGGAACCCGTGGAAGGAAAACACCTGACCCTCGTTCGGGATCGTCTGCGCCTCGTGAATGACGAGGCCCGCGATGGTGTTGGCCTCTTCATCCGGCAGCGCCCAGTCGTTCGCGCGGTTGAGGTCGCGGATCGTCATGCCGCCATCCACCGAATAGCTGCCATCGGACAACAGCCGGTTGTCGCCGGCGTCGTTGGTGTCGAATTCGTCGGTGATCTCGCCCACGATCTCTTCGAGAATGTCCTCGAGCGTGATGAGGCCCTGAAGCGCGCCATATTCGTCCACGACGAGGGCGAAGTGGGTCTGACGCTTCAGGAACTCGCGCATCTGGTCGTCGAGCGTCGTTGTCTCGGGGATGAAATAGGGCTTCATCGCCACGCTGAGGATGTCGAAGGTTTCGAACGCCTCGGTCCGGCCCGTCTCGCCCGCGGCCTGACCTGCGGCATACATGGCGCGGCTCAGGTCTTTGGCGTGGATCACGCCCACGATGTTCTCCTGCTCCTCGCTGTAGATCGGCAGGCGGGTGTGGGGCGACGACAACGCCTGTTCGAGGATTTCGGTCGGCGATTTCGAGGCGTCGATCATCTCGATCTGGCTGCGGTGAAGCATGATCTCCTCCACCGTCCGGTCGCCCAGATCGAGCGCGCCCAAAAGGCGGTCGCGGTCCTCTTTCTCAACCGCGCCTTCGTGGTGGCCCAGCGTGATCGCACCCGCGATCTCCTCGCGCACGGCAAGGATCTGGCTGTCGGGGTCGGTCTGAACGCCGAAGGCGCGCAGGATCAGCCGGACCAGGCCCCGCACGATGCTCACGATCGGGGCGAGGACGAAGATGACGATACGGATCGGGGCCGACACCCAGCCCGCCGCGCTTTCCGGGCGGGTGATGGCATAGGTCTTCGGCAGCACCTCGGCGAAGATCAGGACCAGCAGCGTCATGATGATCGTCGCATAAGCCACGCCGCTGTCGCCGAAGAGCCGGGTGAACAGCGCGGTCGCCAGCGCCGAGGCGAGGATGTTGACGAAGTTGTTGCCCAGAAGGACGGACCCGATCAGGCGTTCGTTGTCTTCGGTGATGACCAGCGCCCGCTCGGCCTTCTTGTCGCCCTTGTCGGCCTTGGCGCGCAGTTTCCCGCGCGAGGCGGCGGTCAGTGCCGTCTCGGACCCGGAAAAGAACCCGGACAGGATCAGGAGGAGGAGGATGGCGCCGACACTCGTCCAAAAGGCGGTGTCGAGCAGCGTGCCGGTGTCGGCTGGGGTCATTGTGATTGCGTCTCTTTGGAATGATCGTGTTATGGTTCTCCGAAGCGCCCGTTTCAAGTGGGCGTGTCTGGGAGGACACCATGAAAATCACCGATCTGGGCCGCCTCGAAGGCCCGGTGGTGCTGTGGGGCGGGGCGCTTGGCAACCTGTCCGCGCTTCTGGCGCTGCGCGACGTCACGCGGGACGAGGGGATCGCGGGCGCGAACATCCTGTTCACCGGCGATCTCGCGGGCTACTGCGCCGAGGGCGAGGTCTGTGCGGACATGGTGCGCCGGCTGGGCTGGCGCGGCATCGCGGGCAACATCGAAAAGCAACTGGCGGACGGGGGCGCCGATTGCGGCTGCGGGTTCGCGGCCGGGTCGGTCTGCGACACGCTGTCGGTCAAATGGTGGGCGCATACCAACGCGACGCTGTCGACCGCGAGCCGCTATTGGTTCGCGGGTCTCCCCGATTTGGCGGTTTTCGAACATGCCGACCGCCGCTATGCCGTGATCCACGGCGGTGTCACCGACGTCTCGCGCTTCCTGTGGCCCGTGTCGCGCCAGCCGGAGTTCGCCGAGGAAATCGGTGCGATCGAAGCCGAGGTCGGGCCGGTGGACGGTGTGGTGGCGGGCCATTGCGGTTTCGGGTTCCAGCGCGTCGTGGCGGGGCGTCGCTGGATCAACGCGGGCGTCATCGGGATGCCGCCCAACAACGGGGTGCCGGGCGGGCAATACGTGCGGCTCGACCCGAAGGGAGCCCATATCCGGCGGCTGTCCTACGACCCCGCGCCCTCGGTCGCAGCCATGCGGCGGGCCGGTCTGACGCAAGGTTACGACGATGCCCTCACCACGGGCCGGTGGCCGTCGGAAGAGATCCTGCCGGGCGAGATGCGGCGAAAGGTGATGGCGAAATAGGCGCCCGCCCGCGAACGTTACGTCACCCGGCGCGGCGCGCCCCGCCTCGTATACCGATCACGTTGCGCAGGTGTGCAGCGGCTGCTACCCACCAAGCAACCAAGTTGGAGGACAGCATGCAGATTTCCAAAGAGACCCCCGTCGTCGTCACCGGAGGCGCCTCGGGCCTCGGTGCCGCCGTGATCCGTGCCATGGCCGAAGCGGGCGCGCCCGTCGGCATCTTCGATCTGAACGAAGAGGCGGGCACGAAACTCGCCGAAGAACTGGGCGGGGCCTTCGCCAAGGTCGACGTGTCGGATGCCGACTGCGTCGCCGCCGGGTTCGAAACCGTCCGCGCCAAGAACGGTCAGGAGCGGATCATGGTGAACTGCGCCGGGATCGGCACCATCGGCAAGGCGGTCAGCAAAGGGGTCGTCCACGACCCGAACGCATTCGCCAAGACCCTGATGGTCAACACCGCAGGCACGTTCTATTGCGCGTCGCAATCCGCGCTCGGCATGATGCAGGCCGAACCGCTGACCGAAGACGGCGAGCGTGGCGTGATCGTCAACACCGCGTCGGTCGCGGCCTTCGACGGCCAGATCGGTCAGGTGGCCTATTCCGCGTCCAAAGGGGCGGTCGCGGGCCTGACCCTGCCGCTAGCGCGCGAACTGTCCCGCGACGGCATCCGCGTCTGCACCATCGCGCCGGGCCTGTTTCTGACCCCGATGATGGAAGGCCTGCCGGAAGAGGCGCAGAAAAGCCTCGGCACGCAGGTTCCGTTCCCGTCGCGCCTTGGCAAACCGTCTGAATATGCCGCCATGGCCCGCCACATCGTCGAGAACTCGATGCTGAACGGCGAAGTGATCCGTCTGGACGGCGCGATCCGGATGGCCCCGAAATAAGCCGGTTCAGGCGGGTCTCCGCCCGCTTTCGACGCTGATACCAGCCGGCCCGCGTGCATCCGTCACGCGGGCCGATTTCATTCTTGCATCGGGCAGGAAAAATAACTCCAGTGCCCATGAACACGGGCGCGCGTCCATGCGTTTCCCCCGGACGTTCGGATTGGATCAGGGCAATCATGACCTCATTCCTCGGAGTCGACCCGGCCATCGTCGCCTTGGGCCTTCTGCTCCTCCTCTTCATCGCGTTCACGATCGAGAAATACCCGCCCGAGGTCACGGCGGCGGGGGGTGCCGCGCTGTTCATCGTGTTGGGGCTGACCCCGACCGACGAGGTGATGAGCGTGTTTTCCAGCTCCGCCCCCATCACCATCGCCGCGATGTTCGTCGTGTCGGGCGCGCTGGTGCGCACCGGCGTTCTGGACAGCCTTGCCGGGCTGGTGATCGGGCGGGCGCAGACGCGGCCCGTGCTCGCGGTCCTGATCTTCGTCTTCGCCACAATCGTCGCCTCGGCCTTCATGAACAACACCCCGGTGGTTCTGGTCCTGATCCCGGTCGTGATCCGGCTGGCGGCGAGCCTGAACCTCGCCTCGACCCGGCTGCTGATCCCGCTGTCCTATGCCGCGATCCTCGGCGGCACCTGCACCCTCATCGGCACCTCCACCAACATCCTTGTCGACGGGGTGGCCCGCGACGCGGGGCTGGAGCCGTTCTCGATCTTCGAAATCGCGCCCGTCGGCATCGTCGTGGCCGTGGTCGGCGGTCTGTCCATGCTGATCCTCGGGCGTTTCCTGCTGCCCGACCGGGCATCCGACCTGCCGGAGGATAGCGAAGAAACGGCGTTCCTGTCGGAAATCACCATCCGCGCCGACTATCCCCAGATCGGCGAGGCTCTGGGCAAGGTCGCGGATTTTCAGCGGGCCGGCATCCGGATCACCGGGGTCCGGCGCGGGCCGCAGATCGAACGGCGCGACCTGCCGGACATCGTCCTGCAAAAGGGCGACGCGGTCATCCTGTTCGCTCCGACCTCGGAGCTTCTGACACTGGCCCAGCAATCCGGTCTGCGCGTCGGTCTGCGCCGGTCCATCGAACTGGACGCAAGCGCCAAGGTCCGCGTGGCCGAGGCCATCGTGACACCTTCGCGCCGGTCCTCCGGGGTGCGGATCGCCGACCTCGCGCTCGGGCGCCGGGCCGGGATGCGCGTGCTGGGCGCCTATCGCCCGAACCACATTGCCGGTGCCGATCTGTCGAGCGTGCGCCTGCGCCCCGCCGACAAGCTGCTGCTCGAGGGCACTGCGGAGGGTTTCGAAGAACTCACCCGCTCCGGCGACGTGATCTCGGTCACGGAACCCGGCGGGCGCGCCTTCCGCCGCCGTCAGGCCCCAATCGCGGTGCTGACGCTGGTGGGGATCGTGGGCCTCGCCGCCTTCGACATTCTGCCTATCGGCATCCTCGCACTGCTGGGCGTCGCGCTGATCCTCGTCTTGCGCTGCATCGACAACGACGAGGCGTGGTCCTCCATCGACGCCTCGATCCTCGTCCTGATCTTTTCCATGCTCATCATCGGCCTCGGATTGGAGGCGACCGGCGCGGTCGAACGGATCGTTCAGATGCTGGTCCCGTGGCTCGACGGGCTATCCCCGTTCATGGCACTGCTTGCGGTCTACGTGGTCGGGTCGATCCTGACCGAGGTGGTGACGAACAACGCGGTGGCGGTGATCTTCACCCCCATCGCCGTCGGGCTCGCGACCCAGATGGGCGTCGACCCGCGCCCCTTCGTCGTCGCCGTCATGTTCTCGGCCAGCGCGAGCTTCGCGACCCCCATCGGCTACCAGACCAACACGCTGGTCTACGGTGCGGGCAACTACAAGTTCGCGGATTTCCTGAAGATGGGCGTGCCGATGAACCTGATCGTCGGGGTGACGGCGGTGGTGGCGATCAGCCTGTTCTTCCCGCTCTGACGGTTCACCGCGTGAGGATCAGCATGTCGTCCGCGATCTCGATCCGGTCGAAGCGGCGCAGATAGGTCATGCCCAGAAGCGACATATCCATCGCCCCCTCGTTCACGTAAACGCGCACGTCGCGTTCCGTGATATCGCCCAGCACCATCTCGTCGACCGTGGTCGGCGCGGTGCGCACCTCGCCGTTCGCGGTCATGGCGGTGCCGATGAAGGGCAGGTCGTCGGGGTTCAGCCCGACCCGGCGCGCGTCGTCCATGCTGAGAACCACTTGACTGGCCCCGGTGTCGACGACGAAATTCACCGGCGTTCCGTCGACCTCCAGCGTCAGATAGAAATGCCCGTCGGGGCGGCGCGGTACCTCCACCACACCCTGCGAGACGACCGACTGGCGCGGCATCACATCCCGGCTGATGTCGTTCCACAGCCCATAGGCGCCGATCGCGCCCACGAAGATGAGCGCCCAGATCGCTAGCTGTTGCAGGCTTTTGCCGAGATTGGCCTTGTTCATCATGAAGAACGACCCGATCACGGCGGCGCCGAGCAGGACGAGGTAGGTGAGACGACCGATTTCGTAGCTATCCATGCCGTATCACATAGGCACGCGGCAGGGCGGTTTCCATGCGGCGGATCAGCCGAACAGCCCGGTCTGCGCCAGCCCGTCGATCATGAACTGGATCGCCAGCGCCGCCAGCAACATGCCGAGCAGGCGGGTCACCACGTTGATCCCGGTGTCCTTGAGGTATCGCCCCAGCGCCCCCGCGGCGAGGAAGAAGGCGAAGACGCAGACCAGCACGGCGACCATGACACCGACGATGGCCAGCTTGCCCACCACCTCGTCCGCCCCGCCCATGAGCAGGATCATGGTCGCCATCGCGCCGGGCCCCGAGATCAGGGGCATGGCCAGCGGGAACACGCTGGGATCGTCGGCGGGGTCCAGCACGCTCGCCTCGGACTGGCTCTCGCGCCGCTGCTTGCGCCGCTCGAACAGCATGTCGAGCGCGGTCAGGAACAACAGCGCGCCGCCCGCGATGCGAAAGGCCGCCATCGAGATACCGAAAAGGTCGAGCACCGCCTGACCCGCCAGCCCGAAGATCATCAGGATCACGGCGGCGACCAGAACCGCGCGCACCGCCACCACCCGGCGATGCGGGGCCGTCATATCTTTGGTCAGCGCCAGAAACACCGGCGCCAGCCCGATCGGGTCGATAATCACGAACAGCGTGACGAAGGCGGGCAGGAGCGCGTCGAAACTCATGGGGTCACCCTGCGCGTCAGGCCTGCGCCCTGTCGAGCTTTTCCTGCGCCTGCATCCAAAGCGCCTCGGCCCGGTCGAGCCCGTCCATCACTTCGGCATATTTCTTCTGCCAGACTTCCATCTCGCCGACCTTGGACTTGTCATAAAGGTCGGGGTTGGCCAGCTTCTTGGCCAGCTTCTCGCGCATATCCTCGAGCTTTTCGACCCGCGCCTCGCATTTGCGCACCTCGGAGCGCAGCGCGAGCACCTCGTCACGGCTGGCCTTTCTGGGCTTTGGCTTCTCCTCGGCCGGCTTCTCCGGCTTGTCCGAGGTGAGCAGCAGTTTGCGGTAGGCTTCGAGGTCTTCCTCGAACGGCGTGACGCGCCCGCCCTTCACCAGCCAGAGCCGGTCGGCAACCAGCGACAAAAGGTGCATGTCGTGGCTCACCAACACGACCGCGCCGGTGTATTCCGTCAGCGCCTCGACCAGCGCCTCGCGGCTTTTGATGTCGAGGTGGTTGGTCGGCTCGTCGAGGATCAGAAGATGCGGCGCGTCGATGGTGGCGATCAGCAGCGTAAGCCGTGCCTTCTGCCCCCCCGACAGCCGCGCCACGACCGTTTCCGCCTGCTCGGCGCCCAGCCCGAAGCCCGACAGCCGCGCGCGCAGGCGGGCCGGGGTTTCGTCCGGGCGCAGCCGCCGCAGGTGATCGATGGGTGTTTCGTCCGGGTAAAGCTCGTCCATCTGGTGCTGGGCGAAATAGCCGATACGCAGCTTGGAGGCCGTGGTGACACGCCCGCCCATCGACGCCAGCCGGCCCGAGATCAGCTTGGACAGCGTCGACTTGCCTTCGCCGTTCTTGCCCAGAAGCGCGATCCGGTCGTCCTGATCGATGCGCAGGTCCAGCTTCGACAGTACCGCCTTGCCGTCATAGCCCACCGATCCGCTCTCGATCGCCACGATGGGCGGCGACAACTCCTCCGGCTCCGGGAAGGTGAACTTGCGCAACGCCGCTTCCTGCGGCGTCACCGTGAACTTCAGCTTCTCGATCATCTTCAGACGGCTTTGCGCCTGCTTGGCCTTGGTCGCCTTCGCGCGGAACCGATCCACGAAGCTTTGCAGGTGATCGCGCCGCGCCGCGTTCTTGCGGTTCTCGGCCTCGGCCACGGCCAGACGCGCCGCGCGCGTTTCGGCGAAGGTGTCGTAGCCGCCCTTGTAAAGCGTGATCTTCTTGGCCTCGAGATGCAGGATCGACCCGACCGCGCGGTTCAAAAGCCCCCGGTCGTGGCTGATGACCAGCACCGTGTGCGGATACTTGGCAAGGTAGCTTTCAAGCCAAAGCGCCCCTTCGAGGTCCAGATAGTTGGTCGGCTCGTCCAGAAGCAGCAGATCGGGCTCGGCAAAAAGCACGGCGGCCAGCGCCACGCGCATCCGCCAGCCGCCCGAGAAATCCGAACAGGGCCGGGCGTGGTCGGGATCATCGAACCCCAGACCCTTCAGGATCGAGGCCGCGCGCCCCTCGGCGCTCCAGGCGTCGATGTCGGTGAGCCGCGCCTGAATCTCGGCGATCCGCGCCGCATCCTCGGTCTCTTCCGCCAGAAGCGCGGCACGTTCGGTATCGGCGGCCAGCACGGTATCGAGCAATGACACGTCGCTCGCGGGCGCTTCCTGCGCGACCCCTCCGATCTTGGCCCCACGGGGCACGGAAATCGTTCCGGTTTCCAAGGTCAGCTCGCCCCGGATCAGCCGAAAGAGCGTGGTCTTGCCGGTCCCGTTGCGCCCCACCAGCCCCACTTTGTGCCCTTCGGGGATCACGGCGGAGGCGTGGTCGATCAGCGGACGGCCCTCGACCGAGTAAGAGATATCGTCGATCCTCAACATGCCCGCCTACTGCCCGAACCCCAAAGGCGCGTCAATTCCGTCTTTCCGGTCCTGAAATATCCCGGGGGGATTTGGGGGGCTGGCCCCCCAACCTGATCGGCGTGCAGAAGCGCGTCGAAACCCCTTTCCCCCAAAACCGCCCCATGCTATCCGCCGCGCGACGATTGCAACCGGGCTTTGCCCGCGACACGAAAGAGGGACCGACATGGCCATTCAACGCACGTTTAGCATCATCAAACCGGACGCCACCAAGCGCAACCTGACCGGCGCGATCAACGCCAAACTCGAAGGCGCGGGCCTGCGCATCGTGGCGCAGAAGCGCATCAAGCTGTCGAAAGAGCAGGCCGGTGTGTTCTACGCCGTCCACAAAGAGCGCCCGTTCTACGACGAGCTGTGCGAATTCATGTCGTCCGAACCGATCGTGGTTCAGGTTCTCGAAGGCGAGAATGCGATCCTGAAGAACCGCGAAGTCATGGGCGCCACCAACCCGGAAGAGGCCGCCGAAGGCACCATCCGCAAGGAATTCGCCCTGTCGATCGGTGAAAACTCGGTCCACGGTTCCGACGGTGAAGACACCGCCGCCGAAGAGATCGCGTATTTCTTCTCGGGTCTCGAACTGGTCGGCTGATCCGCCCGTCCCATGACACTTTGAAAGGCCGCGTTAACCGACGCGGCCTTTTCTTTTGGGCGGCTCGCCAGGTGTTAACCCCAAATTAACCGGTCCGCTCCCACGCTGAATGCGTATCCGGGAGTCATGTACCATGCCTGAAGTCGATGCCATTTCCGTCGCCCACGCTGACCTTGTAAGCGCCCTCGCGCAGCGGTTCGATGTGCGCGAGGTCACCGACGAATTCGATGAGCCGATGGTGATCCTCGCGACCGCGCTGCCGATGGGTCAGACGCTCGTGCATCTGGAAGACATCGGGATGGAGGCGGCGGGCAGCGCGCTTGTCCCGCGCGGCGGCGACAGGGGGGCGGTCTATGCGCTTTACGCGCAGGGGATGACGCCCTGACCCTTACCGGATCGACGAGAAGAACGACCAGACGAAGGCGGTGCCTTCGACCTCTTCCGTGCCCCGGCCAAGCACCGCGACGGGCAGGTCCGGCCCACCGCCCGGCCATTTGTGGCCCAGCCCCTCGATCGACAGGGTCCAGATCGGCACGCTGCATCCGGCGAGGCGCGTGAAATTGGCCTTGGTGTCGTCGTCGCGCCGGTCGTAGCTTTTGAGTTCGCCCGGCCCGGTGCAGCCCGCCTTGCCCGCGAACATATCGATCGTGTCCTGCTGGCTGATGAGCGACAGAACCGTGTCGCCCTGCATCGGCAGGTCGCCACCCTCGGCGGGAATGACCGGGTCGTTGGTGCCGTGGATCGACAGAAGCGGCACCGCAGGGGTGCGCGCGCAATCGTCGAGCAGCGCCTTGGGCAGCGGCATCGAAACCGTCGCGATCCCCCGGATACCGCCGCGCTGACAGGCATAGGCAAAGCTCATCTGGGCACCCAGCGAAAAGCCGACCATGAAGATGCGGTCGCGGTCGATCCGGTATTGCTGCGCGGTCAGCCCGATCACCTGATCGAGATAGGCGATATCGTCGCGGCGGGGGCTGGGTTCGAAGGTGCCCGTGCCCTGACCGATGTCCCAGACCCGGTTCACCGCATTGGGGAACACGGCCACGAAGTTGTGCTTCTTGGCGAATTCCCCCCACTTGCCACGCGTGGTTTCGATCATCCGGTTGTCGGTCTGGAACACGCCGTGAAGCACGAGGACCAGCGGCATCTCGCCCTGCGGCTCGTCCGGCGCGAAGACCTGAAACCGGCGCGGAAAGCCCTCCATCTCGAAGCGCACCTCGCTTGCGGCAAGCGAGCCGGGCAGGAGAAGAAGGATCAGCAGGAAAAGTCGGATCATCGTGGGGCCCTCACTCCGATTTCGTCGAGCATCGCTTCGATGCCGGTCAGATTGCGCGACGCACTGGCCTTGAGCGCGTCGAAGCGCAGCTTCAACGCGTCTTTCTCGGCGCCCTTGCAGTCGTTCCAGGGACGGCCCTGCAACCCCATGACAAGGGCGTAATATCCGATGAAATGCGCAGGTTCACCCGCCGCCAGCCATTGCGCATAGGCGGCGTCCGCCCCCAGCGCACGCAACGCTTCCGCCGAGCCGATGCCGGCTCGTTCAAACCCCTCGGCCGTCGCCGGACCGAGATTCGGAATGGAGGTTACGGGCGTCGCCATCCGCCGATCCTGCGAGGGCAGGGGCGGCGGGTCAATCCGCTACGTGTGCGAGTCTCAGATCGCGGCCCAGTCGGTGATGACCGGCTTGGGTTTGGGCGCTTCGGCTTCGGCCTTGCGCTCGGTCTGTTTCGCTTTGGTATCACGGCTCGCGGCGGGTTCGCGCTGCTCGATGCGCGGATCCTTGTAGGTTGCCATCTGCCTCTTCCTTTGTGTTGGCTTGCGCACGTCCAACGTGCGAGCCGGTGGGTTGATCCACCCTGACACCCCTCTTTTTCGGGGGTTGTCCGATGACGCTGCGCGCGCAATCGGGTCAGAGCGTGGCGGAAATACGGCGAGATCGTGGCGCTCGGCAAGATGCTTAATGCACTGTGAACGCGGGATTTTGCGCATGAGCGGAAGGGCGCTCAGGGGGCGCTGGAAATCCGCCGTCCGACCCGAAAAACAAATTCATGGAACAGAATGCGTTCGCTTGTGTTGTCCCGGTGAGCAACGACACAGGAGGCAGCATGAAACGCCCGATCGTCAAAAGCTTCTACGACGAAACCACCGGAAGCTGGCAATACGTTTTTCACGACCCGGTCACCCTGAAAGGTGCGGTCGTCGACCCGGTTCTGGATTTCGACCGCCGCGCTGGTGCCGTGACGCATGGGAACGCCGACCGGATTCTGGAGTACATCGCGGAGACGGGGATCGAGGTCGTCTGGATTCTCGACACCCATCCCCATGCCGACCACTTCTCGGCCGCGCAATATCTGAAACAAAAGCTCGGTGCGCCGACGGCCATCGGGGAGAAGGTGACCGGCGTTCAGGCGCTTTGGCGCGACTACTATCACCTGCCGGATCAGCCGGTGGACGGTTCGGCCTGGGACCGGCTGTTCGCCGATGGCGAGACGTTCATGGTCGGGGATCTGGAGGTTTCGGTGATGTTCACGCCGGGGCATACGCTGGCGACGATCACCTATGTCGTAGGCGATGCGGCTTTCGTGAACGACACCTTCATGATGCCGGACGCGGGCACCAGCCGCGCCGATTTTCCCGGCGGCAATTCAGCCGACCTTTACGCGAGCCTCAAGCGCATTCTGGCACTACCCGACGAGACGCGCCTGTTCGTGGGGCATGACTACGGACCGGATGGGCGCGAGCCGGCCTGTTGCGCGACGGTGGCCGAGCACAAGGCCCGCAACAAGCATCTGAGCGGCGATGTGTCGGAGGCCGACTACCGCACCACCCGCGACGCACGGGATGCGACCCTGCCGTTGCCCGACCTGATGCTCTACGCGCTTCAGGTCAACATCCGGGGCGGGCGGCTGCCGGAACCGGAGGCGGATGGGCGGTCGTATCTCAAGGTGCCGGTGGACCTGTTCGAGCCGCGTTGACGCGATGAGGTCCGGGCACGAAAAAGGGCCGCGCGACACGCCGCACGGCCCTTTCCGGAGATTGGACTGACGATTACTCGTCGTCCGATTCTTCTGCCGGGGCTTCGTCGGCGACACCGGCGGCTTCCGCCAGCTCTTCGTCGTCCGAAGCGGCGGCACCCAGATCGTCGAACAGCTCGGCGATCTCGAAATCGGCGGCGGCTTCTTCTTCCGCGGCCAGTTCCTGGATCGACTTGCCCGAAGCCTGAATCTCGGCTTCTTCCGGCGAACGGGCCACGTTCAGCGTGATCGTGACCATGACTTCGGGGTGCAGGTGGATTTCCACCTCGTGCAGACCCAGCGTCTTGATCGGTTCGCGGATCAGGACCTGCTTGCGGTCGACCGTGAAGCCCTCTTCGGTGGCAACGTCGGCGGCGTCACGGGTGGTGACGGAGCCGTAAAGGTTGCCGCCGTCCGAGGCGGAGCGAATCACGATGAACTGCTTGCCGTCGAGGTTCGACGCCAGCGATTCAGCTTCTTTCTTCGTTTCCAGATTGCGTGCTTCCAGCTGCGCTTTCTGGGTTTCGAAGTGTTCGATGTTGGCTTTCGACGCGGTCAGCGCCTTGCCCTGCGGCAGAAGGTAGTTGCGCGCAAAGCCGGGCTTTACGTCGACCACTTCGCCCATCTGGCCAAGCTTGGCCACACGTTCGAGAAGGATGACTTCCATTGGACCTCTCCCTTACTTCACGGCGTAGGGAAGCAGGGCGAGGAACCGGGCGCGCTTGATGGCACGGGCGAGTTCACGCTGCTTCTTTGCCGAAACGGCGGTGATGCGGCTGGGCACGATCTTGCCACGCTCAGAGATGTAGCGTTGCAGGAGTTTCGTGTCCTTGTAGTCGATTTTCGGTGCGTTATCGCCAGAGAACGGGCACACCTTGCGACGGCGGAAAAACGGTTTCGCGGCCATGGTTTAGCTCCTTCCCGGCTTAGCGGTCACGACGCTCGCGGCGGTCGCCACGATCGCCACGTTCGTCTTTTTTCATCTGAACCGACGGGCCTTCTTCGTGGGCGTCGACCTTGATGGTCAGAACGCGCATCACGTCGTCATGCAGGCGCATCAGGCGTTCCATTTCCTGAACGGCGGTCGACGGCGCGTCCGTTTTCAGGAAGGCATAGTGGCCCTTGCGGTTCTTGTTGATCTTGTAGGCCATCGTCTTGACGCCCCAGTATTCCGAGTCGACGACTTTGCCACCGTTGTCGGAAAGGACGGTCGAGAAGTGCTCGACAAGGCCTTCGGCTTGCGCGTTGGACAGGTCCTGACGCGCAATCATCACATGCTCGTAAAGCGGCATGGGGTCTCCAGTTTTTTCAGGCGCGCTTCAAAGAACGGATCACCCTTCCGCATCCGTTCACGAGAGGCCACGCGGTTCACTCAGTCACGGAAGGAAGCGCCTACCTACACGGATCATGTCCGATTGCAAGAAAAACCGACCTGAGCGATGGGGCGGTCCGCCGCCGCGCAAAGGTATGGTTAACCTACCGCTGACCCTTATTAACAAGGGAATATGCCGCCAAAACACCCGGCACATGCCGCATTCCCGCCCCAGTTGATTAAGAAGTTTCTACTAACGGAACTGCAAATCGGGACGCGGGTAACGAACATGAACGCAATCGTTGGCCTCTCTCTGCCGGACGCAGAGATCGAAAACGAAATGTGGAAAGACGTGCGTGGGGCCAACGACGGCCTCACCACGATGACGCCCTGGGGCTACGTGATCGGCACGGGCAACACCGACGGCAGCCTGATGCTGCGGCAATCGCTGGCGCGGTTCTTCGGGATCGTCCTGTTCATGTCGGGCCTGACGCTCGGCCTGTTGCCGGACGGCGCGGCCGGGTCGGGGCTGATCGCCATGAAACTTGGCGGCATGGTGATCTTCATGCTGGTGGGCGCCGTGCTTTTCCGGGCCGGGCGGGAACGTCCGGGCATCGAAATGCACGTCGATCTCAAGCACAAGGTGATCCGTCTGGGCAACCGCAGCCTGACCGGCGACTTCCAGCTTTCCGACCTTCTGCGCTTCGACGAGGTGCAGTCGGTCTTCATGCTGCGCGGGACCGACAAGACCTCGCCCTCGCGCCTTTACTTGCGGCTGGGCGAGAACATCGCCATCGAGATCGCCAAGGGCAAACGGAACGCGCTGGAACGCGTGCGGCAGCGGCTTACCTATGATCTGACCTACGGCTCCACGCGTCAGCGGTAAGCGCCAGTGCCTCGGGGATCAGCGTGACGCGATCCCCGAAATACGCTTCGCCCTCGTCGCTGAAATGGTCGCCGTCCGACCAGAACAGCCGGTCGCAATCCCCGAAATCCCGGCTGAAATCGAAGCCGATCATCTCGTTCTGCGAGACATAGACCAGCCCGGCCGCGGTTGCGCGCCGGGCGAGTTCCGTATCGAGCCGCTCGAACACCCCGATCAACCCGTCGCGGATCGGGATCGGCTGACCGCAATCCCCACGCATGATGGTCTCCGGCGGCAGGTGCGGTTCGATCCGCGGCCCGAAGACGACGACGGGAACCTGCGCGTTCAACTCCGCCAGATAGCCGATCATGGCGTCGATCGCGCCCGCGTCGAATGGAAAGTCCGGCACGGTGTCGTAGACCGAGACACGCTGGAACATCTCGCGCGATCCGGGGTCGCCCGCCATGTCGCGCAGCAGGTAGAACCCGGCCTGCTCGAAGATCACGACGCGGATCAGGTCGGGGTTTCCGGCGACGAGGTCGACCACGTCCTGATAGCTGCACGAGTTCCCCGCCGCTGCCGGGCGGCATCCGGCACTGTTGATCCCCAGTATGAACGGCACGTGCTGCCTGCGGGCCAGCAGGCGGAACAGGTCGATGGAATGGCTGTCGCCCAGCACCATGACCCCCGGTCCGTGCGCCTTGGCGCAGTCCTGCGCCATCGTGCGTGCGGCGTCGTTCAGGCGCTTGAACCCCCTGATACAGGGCGCATCCGGCGCGGGATCGGATGTGTTGGCATGTGAGGCGATGGCGCGTTCCACCGTGGCGCCCGAGGTCAGGTAGGCGGGATGGAGATGGCCGAGAAGCGCCTTGTAGCCGCGACTGACCTGCCCGTATCCGCCGACGGCGAGCAGCGCCAGCGCCGCAACCCCGACCACCGAGAACAACACGCCGCGACGCCCCAAGACCGGCGCCGAACGGTTCCTGAACGGTCCCTCGACGAAGCGCCATGACAGATAGGCGAGACCCAGCGACGCGGCGCTGAGACCCAGCATGAGCGCCGGGGAGGGGGCCGAAATCATCGGAATGCGGGCGAAGGCGAACAGCGGCTGGTGCCACAGGTAGGCGCTGTATGAGATCAGCCCGACCCAGACGAAGGGCCTGAACGACAGAACGCGCGCGGTCAGGGTTCCGCTCTGAGCGAAGACGAGGATCAGGGCGGTCCCCAGAACCGGGGCCAGCGCATAGACCGAGGGAAACGGCGTGTGATCGTCGAACACGAAGATCGAGCCGAGGATGAGGGCGAGCCCCGCGAGCGCCGGCGCGTCATGCCCCGTCCGGGGGCCGGCACGCATGTAAAAGGCGCACAGCGAGCCGACGAACAGCTCCCACGCGCGGAAGGGCAACAGGTAAAAGGCCGCTTCGGGATGCCGGGTCACCGCCCATTGGCAGGCGATCAGGCTGGCCACCGCCACCGCGCCGATCACCCAGACGGTCGCGCCGCGCCCGATGCGCCACAGGAGTGCTAAAAGCAGCGGGAAGACGATGTAGTATTGCTCTTCGACCGCAAGACTCCAGGTGTGGAGCAGGGGTTTGAGTTCGGCGGTGGGGGCGAAATAATCGGCCTCGACCCAGAACAGGATGTTGGAGGTGAATGTGACGGTCGCGATGATGCTCTGCGCGAAGTCCAGAGCCTGACGCGGCATCATCACGGCGAAGGCCACCGGGATCGACACGGCGATCACGAAGAACAGGGCGGGCAGGATACGGCGCGCGCGCCGTTCGTAGAAATCGAGGATGGCATAGGTGCCCCGGTCCAGATCGTCGGCCAGAATGCCGGTGATGAGGAACCCGCTGATGACGAAGAACACGTCGACCCCGACATAACCGCCGCCGAACAGGCCGAAACCGGCATGAAACAGGATGACCGGCAGAACGGCGAACGCGCGCAATCCGTCGATCTCGCTACGGTATTTCATGGCAAATGCACTCAGACGACAATCAAGCGGGTTCTGAGGACCATTTGCTCGCCCCCTTGTCAATCTGCCTGCGCCCAAAGTCGCCGCGAATGTCGCCGGGCGACTGCGACGGTTGCGATTGGCGGGGCCAACGGCTATCGGAAAGGCGGCATGATAAATCGGGAGGGGACATGACCCGCGCATTCGTTTTTCCGGGACAAGGGGCACAGACCATCGGCATGGGGCGTGACCTTGCCGAGGCTTATCCCGCAGCCCGCGCCGTGTTCGACGAGGTCGACGAGGCGCTGGGGATCAAGCTGTCCAACATCATCTGGAACGGCGAGCAGGACGAGCTGACGCTCACCCAGAACGCCCAGCCCGCGCTCATGGCCACGTCGCTGGCCGCGATGCGCGCGCTCGAGGCCGAGGGCGTGACGATGGACGCCGCCGGGTTCGTGGCGGGCCACTCGCTCGGGGAATATTCCGCGCTCGCGGCTGCGGGGGCGCTGACGGTATCGGATACCGCGCGCCTGCTGCGCACGCGGGGCGAGGCGATGCAAAAGGCGGTCCCGGTCGGTGTCGGCGCGATGGCCGCGCTTCTGGGTCTGGATTTCGAAGCGGCCAAGGCCGTCGCCGAAGAGGCCGCGCAGGGCGAGGTCTGTCAGGCCGCGAACGACAACGACCCGGCGCAGGTGGTCGTGTCGGGCCACAAGGCCGCCGTCGAACGCGCCGTCGAGATCGCGAAAGAAAAGGGCGCGCGCCGGGCGGTGATGCTGCCCGTGTCCGCCCCGTTCCACTGCGCCCTGATGCAGCCCGCCGCCGACGTGATGGCCGAGGCGCTTGCGGGCGTCACCATCAACGCGCCCGCCGTGCCGGTCGTGGCCAACGTGCGCGCCGAAGCGGTGAGCGACCCGGATACGATCCGCGCGCTTTTGATCGAACAGGTCACCGGCTCGGTCCGCTGGCGTGAAAGCGTGGCATGGATGGCCGCGAACGGCGTGACCGAAACGTGGGAAATCGGCGCGGGCAAGGCGCTGACCGGCATGATCCGGCGGATCGACAAGAGCCTGAACACCCTCACCATCGGCGCACCGGACGAGGTGAAGGTCGCCGCAGAACAGGCCGCCGGTTGAGCGGCGCACATAAACAGAGGACGAGATATGTTTGATCTGACAGGAAAAACCGCGCTGGTGACCGGCGCGTCGGGCGGCATCGGCGGCGCCATCGCCACGGCCCTGCATGGTGCGGGCGCGACCGTCACGCTTTCGGGCACCCGCGAGGGACCGCTGAACGACCTCGCGGCCACGCTGGGGGACCGCGTGCATGTGATGACCTGCAACCTGTCGGACCCCGAGGCGGTCGATGCGCTGCCGAAACAGGCGGCCGAGGTCATGGGCGGGCTCGACATCCTCGTGAACAACGCCGGGATCACCAAGGACCAGATCTTCATGCGTATGTCGGACGAGGACTGGCAGAACGTCATCGACGTGAACCTGACCGCGACCATGCGTCTGTGCCGTTCCGTGATGCGTCCGATGATGAAGGCGCGTTGGGGCCGGATCATCAACATCTCGTCCATCGTTGGTGCGACCGGCAATCCGGGGCAGGTGAACTATGCCGCGTCCAAGGCCGGTATGGTCGGCATGACCAAGTCGATCGCCTATGAGGTGGCCAGCCGCGGGATCACCGCGAACTGCGTGGCGCCGGGCTTCATCGCCACGGCGATGACCGAGAAACTGACCGACGATCAGAAAGAAAAGATCAACGCCCAGATCCCGGCCGCGCGCATGGGCACGCCCGAGGAAATCGCCGCTGCGGTGCTCTATCTGGCCTCGCCCGAGGCGGGCTATGTCACCGGCGCGACCCTGCATGTGAACGGCGGTATGGCGATGCTCTGAGAGCGTCTTTGTCCGGTTGGTAAACGATACCTTGACGGCGCGTGCGGCGCGCGGGACAAATCGTTTGCCCCCGACCGGCTTTATGTTAAAGGGGGCGCAGTTTCGACCCCGGGATAAATGGGACTCCGGGGTGCGCCTCGCACCGACGGGGACAGTTCAAGCAGCTCCGCAAGGGGCAAACGAAAGGGCCAGTGGCCTGAAAACTGTGAGGATATGATATGAGCGACGTCGCAGATCGCGTGAAGAAAATTGTTGTCGAGCACCTCGGCGTTGAAGAGGACAAGGTCACTGAATCGGCCTCGTTCATCGACGATCTCGGCGCCGACTCGCTCGACACCGTCGAGCTGGTCATGGCCTTCGAAGAAGAGTTCGGGATCGAGATCCCCGACGACGCCGCCGAGTCGATCCAGACCTTCGGTGATGCGGTCAAGTTCATCTCCGAAGCGGCCTGAGCCACCGGAGAGTGTTAAGCGGACGGCGCCTTCGGGCGCCGTTTTGCATTTTGGGGAGGAGATCGCGAAGTCCCGCCGTCACCGGACGAAAGGGGCGTTTCGCGCTTGCCACATGGGGGTTTGAGAGGCTATCCAGCCCCCGGCAAAGACAAACGAAAAAGGGCTGTCTACATGGACAAGCGTCGCGTCGTCGTAACCGGTCTGGGCATGGTTTCGCCCTTGGCTTGCGGGGTTGAGGAAACCTGGAAGCGTATTCTGGCAGGCAAATCGGGCGCTGCCCCGATCACCCGGTTCGACGCCTCCCGCGTCGTCACGAACTATGCCTGCGAAATTCCCTATGGCGACGGCTCCGACGGCACTTTCGACCCTGACGCTTGGATGGAAGCCCGCGACCGGCGCAAGGTCGACGATTTCATTCTCTATGGCATGACCGCCGCGACCCAGGCGGTCGAAGACGCGGGCATCGGAGAGCTCGACGAAGAAGAGGCGCTGCGCACCGGCGTCATGATCGGTTCCGGCATCGGCGGGCTGAACTCGATCGCCGAAACGGCGGTGATGATACAGGAAAAGGGTCCGCGCCGTGTGTCGCCGTTCTTCATCCCCGGCGCTCTCATCAACCTCATCTCGGGTCAGGTCTCGATCAAATACGGCTTCAAGGGGCCGAACCACGCGGTCGTCACCGCCTGTTCGACCGGCGCACATGCGATTGGCGACGCCGCGCGGCTCATCATGCTGGGCGATGCCGATACGATGGTCGCGGGCGGTGCGGAAGCGGCGATTTCCGAGATCGGGATCGCGGGCTTCAACGCCTGCAAGGCCCTGTCGACGAAACGTGCGGACAACCCCGAAACCGCCTCGCGCCCCTATGACACGGACCGCGACGGTTTCGTCATGGGCGAGGGGTCGGGCGTCGTCGTGCTCGAAGAATACGAACATGCCAAGGCGCGCGGCGCCAAGATCTATGGCGAGATCCTCGGATATGGCCTGTCGGGCGATGCCTATCACATCACCGCGCCGTCCGAAGACGGCGACGGGGGCTTCCGCGCCATGACCGCCGCGCTGAAATCGGCGGGTCTCACGCCGTCCGACGTGGATTACATCAACGCGCACGGCACCTCGACCATGGCCGACGTGATCGAACTGGCCGCCGTCGAGCGTCTGCTCGGGGATCATGCGGCCAAGGCCACCATGTCCTCGACCAAATCCTCCATCGGGCACCTTCTGGGCGCGGCGGGATCGGTCGAAGCGATCTTCTCGCTGCTCGCCCTGCGCGACCAGATCGCGCCGCCGACCATCAACCTCGACAATCCGGCCATCGAGCCGAAGCTGTCGCTGGCCGCGAACAAGGCCGAGGAACGCGAGATCGAGGTGGCCCTGTCCAATTCCTTCGGGTTCGGCGGGACCAATGCCTGTCTCATCATGGGTAAGGTGGCCGATTGATGTGGCGAAACATCGCCTCCAACGCGCTGTCCCTGTCCATCGTCGCCCTCATCGTCCTTGGCGGTGTGATCGGCTGGGGCAAGCGCGAATACGTGGCCGAGGGGCCGCTTGAAACCGCGATCTGTCTCAAGGTCGAGACGGGGTCGAACTTCACCCGCGTGTCCGAGGCGCTGGACGCGCAGGGCGCGATTTCCAGCCCTTCGATCTTTCGCATGGGCGCGGACTATTCCGGCAAGGCGACCGAGCTCAAGGCCGGTTCCTTCCTTGTCGAAGAACATGCCTCGATGGAAGAGATCGTCGATATCGTCACCCGCGGTGGCGCTTCGACCTGCGGGACTGAGGTCGTCTATCGCATCGGCGTGAACGCGGCCGAGTATCAGGTGCGCGAACTGGACCCGGCCACGCAAAGCTTCAACCTCGTCGCCGAATTCGACCCGGATGTGGAAGCGCCCGCCGATTACACCCGCGTGCGTGGGCAACCGGACACGCGCTACCGCGTCGCCATCGCCGAAGGCGCGACCTCGTGGCAGATCGTGGATGCGTTGAACAAGGTCGAATTCCTGTCGGGCGAGATCACAGAGGTGCCGCCCGAGGGGATGCTGGCCCCCGACAGCTATGAAATGCGGCCCGGCGACGACCGTGCCGACCTCATCGCCCGGATGCGGGCCTCGCAGGAAGAACGCCTCGCCGCCGCGTGGGAGGCCCGCGATCCCGACGTGCCCTACGAAAGCCCGGAAGAGGCGCTCGTCATGGCGTCGATCGTGGAAAAGGAAACCGGCGTGCCGGAAGAACGCGGTCAGGTGGCCAGCGTCTTTGTGAACCGCTTGGAACAGGGGATGCGCCTGCAAACCGACCCGACGGTGATCTATGGCATCACGCGGGGGCAAGGCGTGCTGGGCCGTGGGTTGCGTCAGTCGGAACTGCGGGCCGAGACGCCCTATAACACCTATGTCATCTCCGGCCTGCCGCCGACGCCCATCGCCAACCCCGGCATGGCCTCGATCGAGGCGGCGCTGAACCCGGACACGACCGACTATCTGTTCTTCGTGGCGGACGGCACGGGCGGCCATGCCTTTGCGCAGACGCTGGAAGAGCACAACCGCAACGTCGCGCGCTGGCGCGAGATCGAAGCGGAACGCGCGAACCAGTAACGGATGCCGTCTATCGGAGTGCGCCCCAAGGGGCGCGCGCGGGTTCTTCGGCGTTTGCTTCAGGTTCGCCCGTGCAAGGCTCAGGGGATCGTGAACCCGGGGGGTGCGAGGGTGAAGCCGTCGAACTCGAACCCGGGGCTGACGGTGCAGCCGACGAGGGTATAGTCGCCTGTCGTGTCGGCAGACTGCCAATGGTGCGGCGGCACGGTGATCTGGGGCGCCTCACCCAAGGCCAGCGCCGGGCCAAGCTTGTGCGGGACGGCCGGCCCCGCATCGGTCGAGGCGATGGACAGGATCAGCGGCGCGCCCGCGTAGAAGTGCCACGTCTCGGCGGCATCGACGCGGTGCCAATGGCTCGTCTCGCCCGCTTTCAGCAGGAAATAGATCGCCGTTCCGGGGCTTCTGCCGCCGCCCGTTCCGTCTGCGCGGAAGGTTTCGCGAAACCAGCCGCCTTCGGGATGGGGCTGGAGGTCGAGGGCGGCGATGATGTCGTCTGCGGTCATCGGATCGGCGTCTCCAGCGTCACGGGGCCGGTGCGCTGCGTCTCGACGAAGAAATCGTGAAGCGCGCGCGACCCGGCGGCCTCGCCGCTGAAATCCCCGGTCAGGTGCAGTGTCAGACCGTAATTCGTGAGTTTCTGGGTGAGTTCGCCCAGAAGCCCGGAGCGGAGATTCCAGAACTCCGGCGCGAAATCGGTCTTGTCGCGGACAAGGCGCGGCTCGCGGCCGTAGGCCGCGTTCCCGATCAGATCCATAAGGTCGGCATGTGTGCGTATCATGGGGCAACCCTTGTCGGATTGGACGGTGATCGCAACGAAAAAGGCCCGCCGGGTGGGCGGGCCTTGGCTCGTTCATGTGACGTGGATCACTTCAGGATCGAACGCCCCGCGTATTCCGCCGTTTCACCAAGGGCTTCCTCGATGCGGATCAGCTGGTTGTATTTCGCGAGCCGGTCGGACCGCGCCAGCGAGCCGGTCTTGATCTGACCGCAGTTGGTGGCCACGGCGAGGTCCGCGATGGTCGCATCCTCGGTCTCGCCCGAACGGTGGCTCATCACGTTGGTGTAGCGCGCGCGGTGGGCCATATCGACCGCCTTCAACGTCTCGGAGAGCGAGCCGATCTGGTTCACCTTGACCAGCATCGAGTTCGCGACGCCCTTCTTGATCCCGTCGGCCAGCCGCGCCGGGTTGGTCACGAACAGGTCGTCGCCCACAAGCTGCACCTTATCTCCGATCTTGTCGGTCAGCAGCTTCCAGCCGTCCCAGTCGTCTTCCGACATGCCGTCTTCGATCGAGATGATCGGGTAGGCGTCGCAGAGCGCTGCGAGGTAGTCGGCGTTTTCTTCCGAGGTCAGCGATTTGCCTTCGCCCACCATCTCGTACTTGCCGTTCTTGTAATATTCGGTCGAGGCGCAATCGAGGGCGAGGTAGATGTCCTCACCCGGCTTGTAGCCCGCCTTTTCGATGGATTTCAGGATGAAATCGAGGGCCTCGTTGGTCGAACCCAGCGCCGGGGCGAAGCCGCCTTCGTCGCCCAGACCCGTGGACAGGCCCGCCGCCGAAAGCTCTTTCTTCAGTGTGTGGAACACCTCAGACCCCATGCGCACGGCGTCGCGGATGTTGCCCGCGCTCACCGGCATAATCATGAATTCCTGAATGTCGATCGGGTTGTCGGCGTGCTCGCCGCCGTTGATGATGTTCATCATCGGCACCGGCAGCACCCGCGCCGACGAGCCGCCCACGTAGCGGTAAAGCGGCAGCATCGAGAAATCGGCGGCGGCCCTTGCGGCGGCCAGCGACACGCCGAGGATCGCGTTCGCGCCCAAGCGTGCCTTGTTCGGCGTGCCGTCAAGCTCGATCATCGCGCGGTCCAGCATCTCCTGCTCGGTCGCGTCCATGCCAGCCAGTTCTTCGGCGATCTCGCCGTTCACGGCGTTCACCGCCTCCAGCACGCCCTTGCCCATGTAGCGCGACTTGTCTCCGTCGCGCTTTTCCACGGCTTCGTGCGCGCCGGTGGATGCGCCCGAAGGCACGGCGGCGCGGCCCATGGTGCCGTCCTCGAGGATCACGTCCACCTCGACGGTCGGGTTGCCCCGGCTGTCGAGGATTTCGCGGGCGAAAATGTCGATGATGATGCTCATGAGGCTGTCCCCGTCTGAATGACTTGCTTGATGCGGGTTCTAACGGCCACGGAAGGCAAGGAAAAGGGCGGTTGCGCCAACGGTGCGGCGATTGAACCATTGTGGTTCGGGTTTCGCGTGCTATTCACACGGGGCTTTTTTCGGGGAGGGGACGATGGCACCACGGGTATTGATCGCAGGCGGCGGGATCGGCGGGCTGGCCACCGCACTGACGCTGAACCAGATCGGTGTGGATTGCGTGGTGTTCGAGGGCGTGCGCGAACTTCGCCCCCTTGGCGTCGGCATCAACCTGCAACCCAATGCGGTGCGCGAGCTTTACGATCTGGGGATCGGGGCCGAGGCGCTGGACGGTGTCGGTGTTCCGGCAAAGGAATGGGCGCTCGTGGGTCTGAACGGCAACGACATCTATTCCGAAGAACGCGGCACACTGGCGGGCTACAACTGGCCGCAATACGCCGTGCATCGAGGGCAGTTCCACATGCTGCTGGCCGACACGTTCACCGCGCGGGCCGGGGCCGATGCGCTGCGCCTCGGCGCCCGTGTGACGGGGTATCGCAACAATGACGACGGGACCGTGACGGCCTTCGTCGAGACCGAGGGCGGCACGCAGGAGGAAACCGGAACGCTCCTGATCGGGGCCGACGGCATCCACTCGGCGATCCGCGCCCAGATGCACCCGGATCAGCCGCCGATCAATTGGGGCGGCGCGATCATGTGGCGCGGCACGACGCTGGCAGAGCCGATCCGCACGGGGTCGTCCTTCGTCGGCCTCGGCACGCACAAGCACCGCATGGTGATCTATCCGATCAGCCATCCGGACCCCGAGACGGGGCTGGCGCTCATCAACTGGATCGCCGAGATGACGGTCGATCCGGCGTCCGGCTGGGAAAAGTCGGGTTGGTTTCGACCCGTCGAGATCGACGCGTTCGCCCACCATTTCGACGGGTTCAAATACGATTGGCTGGACGTGCCCGATCTGCTCGCCAAGGCCGATGTGGCCTATGAGAACCCGATGATCGACCGCGATCCGATCGACTGCTGGATCGACGGGAACGTGGCGCTCATGGGGGATGCGGCCCATGCCATGTATCCCACCGGGTCGAACGGTGCGTCGCAGGCGGTGATCGACGCGCGGGTTCTGGGGGCCATGATCGTTGCGCACGGGCCGACGCCTGCCGCGCTCGCCGCCTATGACGCGCAGATGGCCGGTCCTATCGGCGAAGTGGTGCTGCGCAACCGGGGCGCGGGGCCTTTCGGTCTGCTCAACATGGTCGACGAACGCTGCGGCGGCGAATTCGACGACATCGACGACGTGATTCCCGAAGCCGAACGGCGCGACTTCATGGCGCGCTATCAGGCGGCCGCCGGGTTTGCCCGCGATGCGCTGAACGCCGCGCCGCCGACGATCCAGCCGGGGGCCAGGGCGGCGGACCTCACGCCCGCCGAATAATCAAGTCGGGCGCACGGGCGAGGCGACGGGTTTCGCGCGGCGCGCCGCGCGGCTGACGCGCGCCTCGCGTAGGAGCGTATAGACACCGGCCCCCACGATCAGGGCGGCGCCCAGAAGCGTCAGCGCGTCCGGCACCTCGGCGAAGAACACCAGCGCGAAGATCATCGCATAGACCAGACGGGTATAGCGGAACGGGGTGACGGCGGGCACGTCGCCCGTCTGCATGGCGCGCGTCAGCAGGTAGTAGCCGGCCATACCAAGCGCCGTGGCGGCGATCAGAATGCCCGCATCGCCGACTGAGGGCAGAACGGGCGGGTCCACGACCAAAAGCAGCGCGCCCGAAATCGTCCCCATCAGGAACCCCCAGCTCGACGTCTGAAGCGTATGGATGCCCGGCGGCGTGATCCGCGTGGCCACGTCGCGCACCGCCAGCCCGATGGCCGCGCCCAGCCCCAAGAGCGCCGAGGGTTGGAAGGCGTCGAAGCCGGGGCGCAGGATGACCACGACACCGATCAGCCCCACACCGATCGCGAGCCAACGCCGCCAGCCCACGGTCATGCCGAGAAACAGGATCGCGCCGATGTTCACGAACAGCGGATTGGCCTGAAGCAGCGCCGACAAAAGGCCGAGCGGCACCTGCGTCAGGCCGATGACAAAACAGGCGGTGCCCACAAGCTCGCCCAGATTGCGGATGACGATGACCGGATGGAAGAACTGGCGGGTAAAGGCCGAATGCCCGCGCATCTGAGCCATCAGTGCAAAGACGATCGCCCCCACGCCACCCACGGCGATCAGCACGACCCCCATCGGCACGCAGTCGAGAACCATCTTGATCAGCACGTCTTCCGAGGCGAAAAGCCCCATGGCGAGCGTCATGAACAATGCGCCGCGGATGTTGTCCATGGGAGCCTCCCGGGGTGAAATGGTCCGGCCTCCTTATCGTGCGCTTGCGGCGGCGGAAAGGGGTCGCGTGGATACAGGTTTCGCGCGGCGCGGTTGGCGACAGTGAAAGAGCGGGGGCCGCATGGCAGACTTCCAGTTCCGGCCCATGGCGGCGTCCGACCACCCCGCCGTGGCCGCACTCTGGCGGGAAAGCGCCGCGCTCATGGGGCTGGGCGAGGCGTTTCTGCCGCCGGTCCCGGACCTCGAAGGGCGGCTGGCGGCGGACTTCGGGGAAGGGTGGTCGGTGACGCTCGCGTTCGAGGCGGGCACGCTCGCGGGGTTTCTCGCGGTCCATCCCGGCGACCGTGTGCTGGGGCAGATCTTCCTCGCGCCCGCCTTTATCGGGCAGGGGCTGGGGTCTGCCTTCTTTCGGATGGCCAAGGACCGGATGCCGGATGGCTTCACGCTCTACACCCCGGCCGCCAACAGGCGCGCGCGGGCGTTTTATGAGCGGGGCGGGATGCAGGTGACCCACACCAAAGCGCACCCGGAGTTCGGGCACGAGATCGTCTACTACGCCTGGCCCGGCGTCTGACGGGCTTCGACCATCCGGGCGAGTTTGGTCACGGTGTTGAGGTTGCGCGCGGTCGCGGGCACGCCCAGCGCCTTTTCCACCCGTTCGGCCAGTTTCGACCGTCCGATCCCGTCCGGCGCGTCGAGGAAGAACCAACGCCCCTTGAGCGCGAAGCGTTCGGTCGCGGTGGCGTGGTCTTCGAGCCGGGCGAGGTCCGGCGCGTCGGGGGCGTCCGTGCAGAACCAGATGTTCGCGAACTTCGGGTGATCGAACCCCTCGGCAAAAGGATAGGCGTCCCGCGCGTCGATGATGTCTTGCCCCGGCAGGACGAGCGTACGGGGCGCGTGGTCGTGCAGGGCCTCGACCCGCTCGGTCAGGGCGGTGGCGAAGGCGTCGGGGTCGATGTCGCCCTCGAACACCGCATTGCCGGACTGGATGTAGGTTTCGGGGGCTTCGGCCCCCAGCGCCGCCATATGCGTCTTGAGGTCGGCCATCGGCAGCTTGCCGGTGCCGCCCACGTTGATCCCGCGCAGAAGCAGCACCCAGACGCTCATATGACCAGCTTTCCCTCCATGACCCGGATCGCGCGCCCGCTGACGGTGACGCGGCCCGGTTCGGCCTCGACCCCGATCACGGACGGGCGCCCCATATCCTCGCCCTGATGGATCGTCAGGCTCACGGGACCGCCCGCTTCGCGGCACAGAAGCGCGCCGAGCGCGGCGGCCGCCGATCCGGTGGCCGGGTCTTCGGGCACGTTGTCGAGCGGGGCGAACATCCGCATGTGAACCCGCCCGTCCACCCGCGTATAGGCGCATTGCGCGAAATCCAGCCCCGACGGATACCGCGTCGCCCCTTCGCGAAAGGCGCTCGTGTCGGGGACGAGGTCGGACAGCGCGGCGCGATCCACCAGTTCGGTGAAGGTGAACGGCAGGCCGACGCCCGCCATGACCGGTTCGCCGAGGATCGTTGCCTCGGGCGTGCCGAGCGCGCGGGCGACCAGCGCCTTGTCCGGGGTCGCCACATGCTCCAGCGGCACGCGGTTCTGAAACGAGGCGTGGCCGTCTTCGACGTGCACCGCCATCGGCCCGACGCCCAGTTCCAGCACGAAGTCGGGGCCAAGCCCGGCCTCGCCCAACATGACGACGGTCCCGATCACCGGATGCCCCGCAAAGGGCACTTCGGACATCGGAGTGAAGATGCGGACCTTGGCCACGCCTTCGCCTTCGGGCGGGTAAAGAAACACGGTTTCCGAGAAATTGAACTCCCGCGCGATGCGCTGAAGCCGCTCTTCGGGCAGCTCCGCCGCGTTCGGAATGATCGCCAGCGGATTGCCCCCGAACGGGCGGTCGGTGAAGACGTCGTAGACGAGATAGTCGGTCATGCGATCACACCAGTTCCGGTTCGCGGCCCAGCTTGGTCGCGACCTTCTTGATCGACAACCCCTGCACGATGATCGAGAACACGACGACGATATAGGTCGCGGCGAGGATCGTGGGCTTCCATTCGCTGTCGGGCAGTGACAGGGCGAGAGCGACCGAGATGCCGCCCTTCAATCCGCCCCACGTCATGATCGGGATCACACCGGGCGAGAAATCGCGAAACGGTTTCAGGATCACGACCGGGATCGCCACGGCGGCGAGCCGCGCGACCAGCGCCAGCACGATGGCCAGCAGCCCCGCGATCACCGTGTCGCCGTTGAACGGCACGATGAACACCTCGAACCCGATGAGCAGGAACAGGACCGCGTTCAGGATCTCGTCGATCAGCCGCCAGAAGGCATCGACATATTTGCGCGTCTCCTCGCTCATCCCGTGTTTCGCGCCCACGTCGCCGATGAGAAGCCCGGCGGTCACCGCCATGATCGGCCCCGACACATGGAGCGCCACGGCCAGTTCATAGCCACCGAAGGCAAGGCCCAGCGTGATGAGCACTTCAAGCGAATAGTCGTCGATCAGCCGCATGAGCCGGAAGGTGAGCCATCCGAGCGCGAGACCCAGAAGCACACCGCCGCCCGCCTCAACGAAAAAGAGCTTGGCCGCATCTGCGAGGCCGCCCGTCGCATGGCTATCCGCGCCATGGCCCGCGACCACGGGAAAGGCGAGGCCGACGAGGACGAGGTAGACGACATAACCGACGCCGTCATTGAACAGCGATTCGCCCGCGATCTTGGTCTCCAGCGACTTGCGCAGGCTCGCGTCGCGCAGCACGCCCAGCACAGCCACCGGATCGGTTGGCGAAATCAGCGCGCCGAAGACCAGCGCGATCAGGAACGGCATACCTGTTATGTAGGAAAACCCGGTGCCCACGATCAGGGTGGACAGCCCCACGCCCATGGTGGCCATGAGGAACACGACCCGCCACTGCTCCCGCAGGTCCGAGATCTTCACGTGCAACGCGCCCGCGAACAGCAAAAGCCCCAGCATCCCTTCGAGCAGCGTGTCCGAGAAATCGACGGATCTGACCACTTCCGTGACCGTTTCCGCGAAAACCGTCTGCGGCGTAATCAGTTCGATCAGCAGGATTATCATCGACGATACCAGCGACACGATCAGGATGCCGATGGCCGAAGGCAGCTTTAAAAACAGGTAGTTGATGGCCCCGAACGCACCGGCGAGCACGATCAGGAGCGAGGCGATCTGAAGGAAATTCATGACTGTCCCACTGCGCGGTTTTGGCCGACGGTAACACGCACCCCCTTGCGCGCCTAGCACACAAACGCCGCGTCATCGGTTGACTTCCGAACATGTTAAGCGTCCTGTCGCGGCCATGGAGGAGAAATCAAATCTCACGCTTCTGGGCGCCGGAATGCTGATCTGCGTTTCGCTCGTGCTGGGCTTCAACCACGTCATCGTCAAGCTGGTGAACGAGGGGTTGCAGCCTGTGTTCGCGGCGGGTCTTCGATCGATCGGGGCGACGATCCTCGTCTGGATGTGGATCAGGTTTCGCGGACAGAAGCTCGACTTCAAGCGCGGGACGATCCTGCCGGGCATCGCCATCGGTCTGTGTTTCACCGTCGAATTCCTCGGCCTCTTCCTTGCGCTAGATCTGACCACGGTCACGCGAACCTCGGTGATTTTCTACTCCATGCCGATCTGGCTGACGCTCGCCGCGCATTTCCTGTTGCCGGGGGAGCGGCTGACGATCCCCAAAGCGGTCGGCCTTGCGCTGGCCTTCGGCGGGGTGGCCTGGGCGATCGCGGATCAGGGCGGCGGCGGCACGGCGTCGCTCAAGGGTGACCTGCTGGCCCTGCTCGGCGCGTTCGGCTGGACGGCGCTGGCGCTCGTCGCGCGCACCACGCGCGTGCGCGAGGTGTCGTCCGAGATGCAGATGTTCTGGCAGGTGCTCGTCTCCGGCCCCGTTCTGCTGATCGCGGCCAGCTTCTTCGGCCCGGCGATCCGCGACATTCAGCCGTGGCACTGGGCGGGACTGGCGTTTCAGATCTTCTTCGTCGCGACCGCGTCGTTCCTTGCGTGGTTCTGGCTTCTCAACCGCTACAAGGCGTCGAACATCGCCTCCTTCGCCTTTCTGTCGCCTGTGATCGGGGTCACGCTGGGGTGGCTGATCCTTGGCGAACGGGTCACATGGGCGCTGCTCGCGCAACTTGGCCTCGTCGTGCTCGGGATCATCCTCATCAACCGCGTGCGGCGTTCGCCCCTGCCGCCGACGGGAGCGTCGATGCCGCCGCGTCGGTCGTCCTGACCTCGGCCCAGACCGGCAGGTGATCGGACGCGATGCGCGCCAGTTCGGTGGCGTGAACGCCGCTGCCCGTCAGTTCCAGATCGTGCGAAAAGGCGAAGCGGTCCAGATGCGCGACCGGGCGCATCGTGGGATAGGATGCGCCGGGGGCGTGAAGGTGAAAGCCGCGCGACAGTTCCTCCATCCCGTTTCGCAGGGACCATTCGTTGAAGTCGCCCATGACCACGGTAGCGAGCGCCTGGTCGCCCAGAACCCGGTGCAGTTCGCGCAACTGCTGGTGGCGATAGCGGCGCATGAGGGCCAGATGCGCACCGGTCACGCGAAACCGCCCCTCGATCTCGACCGCGACCGCGCCGCGCGGCTCCAGCGAGGGCAGGTCGAAACGCTCGACCCCGGTCACCGCCAGCCCGCGCCGCACGAGCACGGCATTGCCGTGCCAGCCGAGCGAGACGTCGTTGGTGGCGAGCGGGGCGGGGATCAGGTCGGTATGGTCCTCGATCATCCTGCGGGGCAGGGCGGTGGGCCGCTGACCCAAGCGCCGGTCGGCCTCCTGCAACACCACGACATCCGCGGCGAGGCTGTTGATGACCTCGATCACCCGGCCCGGATCACGGCGCCGGTCCCGGCCCACGGCCTTGCGGATATTGTAGCTTGCAAGTTTCATGTCTCATCCGATCATATGGGATTTCAACGCGCCAATTGAACGGATGTTGCCCTGCGACTAAATGATCCGGATGCTACGCGGTCACTCCTTCATCACATACACCGTCTGGGCGATCCTCATCGTGGCCAGTGTCGCCGCATTCGTGCTGGGCGACCTGATGATCGGTGCGGTGGGTCTGGCGACGCTTGCGCTGTCCTTCGCGCCCGCCTTCATGGCCGAACGCTGGCACCTCAAGATCCCGGTCTACTTCTATTCGGGCATCGTGCTGTTTCTGTTCGGCACCGTGTTTCTTGGCGAAGCCTTCAATTTTTACGAGCGATTCTGGTGGTGGGATCTGTTCCTGCACGGCACTTCCGCCATGGGGTTCGGGATCGTGGGCGTCGTCCTGACGCTTCTGATGTTCGAGGGCGATCAATACGCGGCCCCGCCCTATGCGGTCGCGGGCATCTCGTTTTCCTTTGCCGTCACCATCGGCGCGGTGTGGGAGATTTTCGAGTTCGGCATGGATCAGCTGTTCGGCATGAACATGCAGAAATCCGGCCTCGTCGATACCATGACGGACCTGATGGTCGACTGTTTCGGCGCGGGGCTGGCGGCGATGTCCGGCTACGCCTTCCTCAAGTTTCGCTCGCGCTACGGGCTTTCGGCCATCATATCCGAGTTCATTCTGCGCAATCGCCGGTTCTTCCGGCGCGCAGCGCGCGAGATCGAGACCGACGGCAAAGCCGAAACGCATCTCGACCGGCTTGAGACTCACTCGCGCACCATGGGCGTGGGCCGCAGCGACGACTAGGTGCCGCAGAAGGTGCGCATGACCCGCTCTTCGGGTCTGGGCGGCTTTGCGAAGTCCGCCGTTTCCGGTCCGTCGTCGAAGGGGCGCGCGAGAACGTCGTTCAGTTTGTGAAACGGCGCGAAATCGCCCGCCACACCGGCCTGAATAGCCTCTTCGATCCGGTGATTGCGCGGGATCACGGCGGGGTTCGCGGCCCGCATCACCGCGCCACCGTCCGACCCTTGCCGCTCCAGCCGCGCGCGCCAGTCAGGGGCCCAGCTGTCCCACGCGCCCGCATCGGTCAGGTGGGACGAGGCGTCGCCGGTCGACAAGGCGCGGAAGGTATTGGTGAAATCGGCCTGCGACGCGGCCATGCGCGACAGCAGCCCCTGAATGAGCGCGCCATCGCCCGGCTCTTCGGTGGTCAGGCCGATCTTGGCGCGGAAACGCCGCGCCCATGCCGCGCCGAAGAGATCGGGAAAGGCGTGCAGCCGATCTTCGGCCAGTTCGATGGCCTTGTCGTCATCCTCATCGATCAGCGGCAGGAGCGCCGAGGCCAGTTGCGCGAGGTTCCAGACCGCCATGTTCGGCTGGTTCTGAAACGCGTAACGGCCCATCTGGTCGATGGACGAGAACACCGTGTTCGGGTGGTAGGCATCCATGAAGGCGCAGGGACCATAGTCGATCGTCTCGCCCGAGATCGCCATGTTGTCCGTGTTCATGACGCCGTGGATAAAGCCCACCGACATCCACGCCGCGATCAGTTCCGCCTGCCGCTCCACCACGGCGGAGAGGAGGTCGAGCGGCCCTTGGGCATCGGGATAATGCCGGGCGATGGCATGGGCGGTCAGGTCGCGCAGCGCATCGGTCTGGCCGCGCGAGGCGAAGACCTGAAACGTGCCGACCCGCAGATGGCTCGCCGCCACGCGCGTCAGGACCGCGCCGGGCAGCACCCGCTCGCGGATCACGTCCTCGCCCGTGGTGACGGCAGCCAGCGCACGTGTCGTCGGGATGCGGAGCGCGTGCATGGCTTCGGACACGACATATTCGCGCATCACCGGGCCAAGCCACGCACGCCCGTCGCCACCGCGTGAAAACGGCGTGCGGCCCGAACCCTTAAGCTGGATGTCGCGACGATTGCCTTTGGTATCAATGACTTCGCCAAGAAGGATCGCGCGCCCGTCGCCCAGTTGCGGCACGAAGTTGCCGAACTGGTGGCCGGCATAAAGCTGCGCCAGCGGCTCGGCCCCCTCCGGCACCTCGTTGCCCGCCAGAACCTCGGCCGTCAGCGCATCCGGGTCGATCCCCAACTCGACGGCGAGGTCACTGTTGAGCGCGACGATGCGGGGCGTCGCCACGGGAACGGGGGCCTGCCGGGCGAAGAAGCCCTCGGGCAGGCGCGCGTAAGAATTGTCGAAACTGATACTCATACCCAAAAGGTAGGGTCGTCAGGGCAGGCGGGCAAGACGTTCGGTCAGCAACGAAAAGAACCCGTCGGCGTCGATATCGCCCATGAAGGTCGCGTTCTCGTCTCGGTTCGTCACGCGCCACCAGTCCGCAACGGTCATCCCGAGCGTGAGGTCGGACGTCGTCTCGACCTCGACATTGATGAAGCGGCCCGTGAACAGATCGGGCGCCAGCAGATAGGCGATGACGGTGGGATCGTGGAGCGGCGCGCCTTCGGAGCCGTATTTCTCCTTGTCGAAGCGTTCGAAGAATTCGGTCATCTCGGCGGTGAAGGTGCCCGTGCGGGTGCCCAAAGCGCGGAACGCATCGTTGCGGGGTTTCGTCACCAGCGCCTTGTGGGTCAAATCAAGCGGCATGATCGTGACGGGTGCGCCGGATTTAAACACGATTTCAGCGGCTTCCGGGTCGACATAGATGTTGAATTCAGCCGCGGGCGTGATGTTGCCCACCTCGAAATAGGCCCCGCCCATGCTGACGACCTCGGCCACGCGCGGCACGATGTCGGGCGCACGGTGGAAAGCGGTGGCGACATTGGTGAGCGGCCCCAGCGTGGTGAGTGTCACGGTTCCCGGCGGCTCGTCGCGCAGGGTGTCGATGATGAAATCCACCGCGTGTCGGGATTGCAGCGGCATGGTCGGCTCGAACAACTCCGGCCCGTCCAGCCCGGTGCGCCCGTGGACATGCTCGGCGGTCACGAGCTTGCGCTTCATCGGGGCGTCGCACCCGGCGAAGACCCGCACATCGGGACGCCCCGCAACCTCGCACACGATGCGTGCGTTCTTCTGGGTCAGGCCCAGCGGCACGTTTCCGGCGACGGCGGTGATCCCCAAGACCTCCAGCTCCGGCGAGGCGAGCGCCAGAAGAATGGCCACCGCATCGTCCTGACCCGGATCGGTGTCGATGATGATTTTGCGTGGTTGCGTCATGGGTTACGCGGCAAGCTCGACCCAGATCGGCACATGGTCCGACGGCTTGTCGCGCCCGCGCACCTCCTTGTCGATCTGGCAATCCTCAAGCAGGTCCGCGCATTGCGGCGAGAGCAGGAAGTGGTCGATCCGGATGCCATCGTTGCGTTGCCACGCGCCGCGTTGAAAATCCCAGAAGGTGAACTGTTCGGCGGCCTGATTGCGCGCCCGGAACGCCTCGGTCAGCCCGAGGTTCTGAAGCCGCCAGAACGCGCCCCGGCTTTCGGGCTGAAACAGCGCGTCGTCCCGCCAGTTTTCCGGGTGCAGCGCGTCGATGCCTTGCGGGATCACGTTGTAATCGCCGGCCATGAGGAAGGGTTGCTCGAGCGCGAGAAGTTCTTTCGCGCGCTTTTCCAACCGTTCCATCCAGCGAAGCTTGTAGGCGAATTTCTCGTCGCCCACGGGATTGCCGTTGGGCAGGTAAAGCCCGCAGATCCGCACCGCGTTCCGGTCGCCCAACACCGTCGCCTCGATATAACGCGCCTGTTCGTCATCCTCGCCGTCACGCCCGGTGCCTTCCGCCCCCGGCAGGCCGCGCGTCACGTCTTCAAGCGGGCGTTTCGACAGGATCGCGACCCCGTTGAACGACTTTTGTCCATGGGTTTCGACGTTGTATCCCATGTCCTCGAAGTGCTCGCGGGGGAAGTTCTCGTCCACCGACTTGATCTCCTGAAAAATCACCACGTCCGGCTGGGCTTCGGTCAGCCAGTCGGTGACGGCGGGCAGGCGGGCCTTGATTCCGTTGATGTTGTAACTGGCGATCTTCATGGCGCACCCCCTTGGTTGGCGAAAACCTAGCGGTGCGGGCGCCGGGGCGAAAGCGGGAAATCGGCAGGAGGTTCAGCCCCGCGCCGCAATCGCCCGCCCCGCCGCCACGCCCGAGGCCCAGGCCCATTGGAAGTTATAGCCGCCCAGCCAGCCGGTCACATCCACCGCTTCGCCGATCACGTACAGGCCGGGCAGGTGAGCGGATTCCATGGTCTGCGAAGACAGGCCCGCGGTCGACACGCCGCCCGCCGTCACCTCGGCTGTCCGGTAGCCTTCGGACCCTGTGGGTGTGAGCGTCCAGTGGGCGAGAGCCGCGCAGATCTCGGCGAGCCGCGCGTCGGACTGGTCGGCGAGGTTGCCGGAAAGGCCCAGATCGGGCGCGAGGAACTCCACCAGCCGGGCGGGCAGGTGGCGCGACAGCTCGGTGGTCAGCGCATGGCGCCCCTGTGTCTGCCGCTGGGCCTTGAGCGTGTCCAGCAAGCCAGGCGGGCAGATGTCCAGCGTGATCGCCTCGCCCTCGCGCCAATAGCTGCTCAGTTGCAGCACGGCGGGACCGGACAGACCACGGTGGGTGAAAAGCAGCGCCTCGGCAAAGGCGATCCGCTCGTTGAAGGCGCGGCACGGCGTCGCCACACCCGAAATCGGCGCGAAATGGTCACCGAAGGTGAGCGGCACCAGCGCCGGGCGCGGCGTGACGATGTCATGCCCGAATTGCCGCGCAAGGTCATAGGCCAGCCCCGTCGCCCCCATCTTGGGGATCGACTTGCCACCCGTGGCGAGCACGAGGTTCTCAGCCGTGAAGGCGCCCGCGTCCGTCTCTACCGTGAACCGCCCGTCGGCATGGCTCACCGAGGTGATCGCGACCTCCAACCGCAATTCCGCGCCCGCCGCCCGCATCTCGGCCAGCAACATTTCCACGATCTGCGTGGATTTCCCGTCGCAAAAAAGCTGTCCCAGCGTCTTTTCATGCCACGCGATGCCATGGCGCGAGACGAGTTCGATGTAATCCCACTGGGTGTAGCGCGCCAAGGCCGACTTATGGAAATGCTTGTTTTCGGACAGGAAATTTGCGGGCGTCACGTCGAGATTGGTGAAATTGCAGCGCCCGCCACCGGAAATCCGGATCTTCTCGCCCGGCTTCTTCGCGTGATCCAGCACCAGCGTATCCGGCCCGGCATGCGCCGCGCACATCAGGCCCGCGGCGCCCGCGCCAAGAATGATCGTGCGATACCGTTCCACCCGACCGTCCTCGATCCTCTTCTCTGTTTCCAAAAACCTCGGGGGTCCGGGGGCAGAGCCCCCGGCGGGTCGTCGCGGGCGTCAGCACGCGGCGAAACTCACCCCAAAGTCACCAGCGCATGACGCTTCTTGCCTGCCGACAGCTTGATCGGCGCGTCCAGATCGGCGGCGGTAATCATCAGCCCCGCGTCGGTCACATCCGCGTCGTTCAACTTGGCGCCTTTATCCGCGATCAGCCGCTTGGCCTCCTTGCCGGTCTTGGCGAGGCCCGACCGCGTGATGAGCTGCGTGATAGAGATTCCGTCCCCGATCTCATCTGCGGTGAGCGTGAGTGTCGGCAGGTCGTCGCCCGCGCCACCTTTCTCGAACACCTCGCGCGCCGTGGCTTCCGCTGCCGCAGCCGCCTCGGCCCCGTGGCAAAGCGTGGTCACCTCGTTCGCGAGCACGATCTTGGCCTCGTTGATCCGGTTGCCGGGCAGGGCGGCAAGCCGCTCGCACTCCTCGACGGACAACTCCGTATAAAGCTTCAGGAACCGCCCCACGTCCGCGTCGGTCGTGTTGCGCCAGAACTGCCAGAACTCATAAGGCGACAGCATATCGGCGTTCAGCCACATGGCCCCGCCCTGCGACTTGCCCATCTTCTTGCCGTCCGAGGTGGTCAGAAGCGGCGAGGTCAGGCCATAGATCTCGTGGTCCAGCACCCGGCGCGTCAGGTCGATCCCGTTCACGATGTTACCCCACTGGTCCGACCCGCCCATCTGGAGCGTGCAGCCATAGCGGCGGTTGAGCTCGAGAAAGTCGTAGGCTTGCAGGATCATGTAGTTGAATTCGAGAAACGACAGGCTCTGCTCCCGGTCGAGCCGCGACTTCACGCTCTCGAAACTCAGCATCCGGTTCACCGAGAAATGCCGCCCGATGTCGCGCAGAAATTCGAGGTAGTTCAGACCGTCGAGCCATTCCGCGTTATTGAGCATAAGCGCATCGGACTCCCCGTCACCATAGGACAGGTACTTCGCGAACACCTGCTTCATCCCGTCGATATTCGCGTCGATCTGCTCCGGTCCCAGCAGGGGCCGCTCGTCCGACCGGAACGAAGGATCGCCCACCTTGGTCGTCCCGCCGCCCATCAGCGTGATCGGCTTGTGCCCGGTCTTTTGCAGCCAGCGCAGCATCATGATGTTCAAAAGATGCCCGACGTGCAGCGATTTCGCCGTCGCGTCGTAGCCGATATAGGCCGTCACCACGCCGTTCGTCAGGGCCTCGTCCAGCGCCTGATAATCGGTGCAGTCGGCAAGGTAGCCGCGCTCGATCATCACGCGCATGAAGTCTGATTTCGGGTGGTAGGTCATCGGTTTTCTGTCCATTGTCTGCGGGTGCTGCCTCTATATCGGGGGCATGGGCGGAGGAAAAGCCATGATGGAGGCGCGCGCGATCTGGGCGCTCGGGGCGATGTCGGGCACCTCGCTCGACGGGGTCGATGCGGCGATGGTCCTGACCGATGGCGAAACGATCTCCGCGTTCGGCCCGGCGCGCTATTCCGCCTATTCCGAGAACGAGTCCGGCGTGCTGCGCGCGGCTCTGGGCCGCTGGCCGGGCGAGCCGGGGGTGGCCGAGGCCGCCGAGGTGATCCACGCGGCCCATATCGCTGCGCTTGCGGGGTTCGACGGTGCACAGATCGTGGGCTTCCACGGCCAGACGCTGGCCCATGATCCGCGCGGGCGGGGGCAGACGCATCAGGTGGGCGACGGTGACCGGCTGGCACAGGCGCTCGGTCTGCCGGTGGCGTGGGATTTCCGAACGGCGGATGTGACGCTTGGGGGCGAGGGGGCGCCGCTCGCCCCGTTCTACCATTTCGCGCTGGCCAAGTGGATCGAAGCGACGACGCCGGTCGCGTTCCTGAACCTAGGCGGGGTCGGAAACATCACATGGGTCGATCCGGCCTTCGACAAGCCCGAGGACGAAGGCGCGCTTCTGGCCTTCGACACCGGCCCCGCGAACGCCCCGATCAACGACCTGATGTGGGCGCGCCGGCGCGTGGCGTTCGACGCGGACGGGGCGCTGGCCGCTTCCGGCACGGCGGACCACGGGATCGTCGACGCTTTCCTCGACCGCCCGTATTTCTACCGGGTTCCCCCCAAGTCGCTCGACCGTGACGCGTTCACGACCCTCGCCTCTGCCGTTGCGGACCTTGCCGATGCCGATGCCGCCGCGACCCTGACCGCCTGCGCCGCTGCGGCCGTGGCACGCGGGCTTGAGCATTGCCCGACCCCGCCCGACCGCCTGCTTCTCTGCGGTGGCGGGCGCAAGAACGCAAAGCTCGTCTCCGAAATCGCCGCCCGCTCCGGTATTCCCGCAATCTCGGTCGAAGAGGTCGGCCTCGACGGCGATATGCTCGAAGCGCAGGCTTTCGCCTATCTCGCCGTGCGCGTGGCCCGGGGCCTCGCCACGTCCTGCCCGTCCACGACCGGCGTCGCGGCCAACGTCGGTGGTGGCCGCCTCTCCGCACCGAACGACCCGGACGCTGCCTCTTCTCTGTTTTAAAAACCTCGGGGGGGTGCGGGGGGCAGCGCCCCCGCTCGGATCGGATTTCGCTTCAGCGAAATTCGAAATTCACGCGGCGTCCAACGCCCGCGCCAGAGCGCAGAAATGCTCGAGGTCGATTTCCTCGGCCCGCGCGGTCGGCTTGATGTCCACGCTTTCCAGCAAGGCTTCGATCCCCGGCGCAAGGCCTTTCAAGGACGCCCTCAGCATCTTGCGGCGTTGCTGAAACGCGGTTGCCGTGACCCGCTGTAGCGTCGCCGCGTTCGCCGGATAGCGCGGCTCGGGCAGGGCCGTCAGATGGACCACCGCCGAACGGATCTTGGGCGGCGGGGTGAAGGCTTCGGGTGGCAGTTCCATGACGATGCGCGCGTCGGTGCGCCACTGCGACAGGATCGCCAGCCGTCCGTAGGCTTTCGATTTCGGTTTCGCCACGATCCGCTCCGCCACCTCTTTCTGGAACATCAGCGTCAGTGACGACCACGCGGGCGGCCATGTGGGCGGCGTGAGCCAGCGGGTCAAAAGCTCGGTCCCCACGTTGTAGGGCAGGTTCGCGACGATGCGGATCGGGGGTGTCAGATGCGCCAGCGGGTCGATCTCCAGCGCGTCGGCGTTCAGCACCTCGAGCCGACCGGGATAGGCTTCCGAGATTTCGGCCAGCGCCGACATGGCGCGGGCGTCCTTCTCGACCGCGAGCACCCGGCGCGCCCCTTCGGCCAGCAGGCCACGGGTCAGACCGCCGGGGCCGGGGCCGACCTCCAGCACGTCGCAGGCGCTCAGGTCGCCCGCCTGCCGCGCGATCTTGGCGGTGAGGTTCAGGTCGAGAAGAAAGTTCTGGCCCAGCGACTTCTTCGCCACAAGCCCATGGGTCGCGATGACCTCGCGCAGGGGCGGCAAGCCGTCGATGGCGCTCATACCGCCATCTCCCGCGCCATGCGCAGCGCGGCGATGAGCGATGTCGGGTCGGCGCGGCCCAACCCCGCGATGTCGAAGGCAGTGCCGTGGTCGGGCGAGGTGCGCACGAAGGGCAAGCCCAGCGTCACGTTCACGCCGCCCGCGAAGTCGATGGTCTTGATCGGGACCAGCGCCTGATCGTGATACATGCAGATCGCCACGTCATAGCCCTTGCGCGCGCCCGCGTGGAACATGGTGTCGGCGGGCAGGGGACCGGCCAGCGCCAGCCCTTCGGCGCGCAGATCGCCCAACACGGGGATGATCGTCTCGATCTCTTCCCGCCCGATCGCGCCGCCTTCGCCCGCATGGGGATTGAGCCCCGCGACCGCGATGCGCGGATTGCCGTAGCCCTGCGATTGCAGCGCCGCATGGGTGATGCGGATCACGCGGGTAAGGTGATCTCGGGTCAGCGCGGCGGGCACATCGGCCAGCGGAATGTGGATCGTCGCGGGCACGACGCGCAGGTCGGGACAGGCGAGCATCATCACCACGTCGTCGACGCCTGCAAGGTGGGCGAGGTATTCGGTATGGCCGGGAAAGGAAAACCCTGCGCCGTCCTTCAACGCCTTCTTGTGGATCGGCGCGGTGGTCAGCGCGGCGGCTTCGCCCTGCATGACCAGCGCCACCCCGTCGCGGATCGCAGCGATCACATGCGCGGCATGGGCGGCCTGCGCCTCACCCGGACGGCGCGGGGGACCGAAGTCGCGGGTCAGCACCGGAACGCCGCGATGCACCGCGCGGTGCGCCTCGGACGGGTGCGAGATCGTCTCGACCGGGCCGTCGATATGGCGCGCGTCCCCGATCACGAAGAAGGGGAGTTCGGCGCCCAGACGCTCCCACGCCTTCGCGATGATTTCGGGACCGATCCCGGCAGGCTCGCCGATGGAAAGGGCAATGGGCAGATCAGCGCGGGACATGGGTCACCTCGCGTGTGAACGGCAGAGCGGGGCGGTCGTGGCCGCGATCAGCGCAGATATTCGATATGCGCATTGGCGCGCAGGTCGGCGAGCAGGTCGTTGGCATAGGCCCCGATCCGCTGGTTGCGCAGGGCATCGGCGATCTGGGCGCGGCTCACGCTGTCGGGCACGTCGTTGCGACGGTTGCACAGCATCAGGAACACCAGCGTTCCGTTGCCAGCCGTCAGGCGGGTCGAAACTTCGCCGGGGTCGAGGTTGGCCAGTTCCGCGCGGTAGCGGGCGGGCACGGCGCCGGTGGGTAGCTCTTCGCGCACGAGTTGATCGGCGGGCAGGCCGCGCGCGATCGGATAAAGGTCGTCGCAGATCTGCACCTCGGCGCGGATGCGGTTCGCCTCTTCCTGACCGCCGGGCACGAAAAAGGCGGCGTATTCCAGAAGCTCGCCGACCTTGGTCGAGCGGATGGTTTCGCGGTCGCGCACGAAATAGACGGCGACGCCCACGTCCGGGATGATGACCGGGCGACTTGCGCGGCCTTCGCGGGTCGCACGCACCGCGCTTTGTGCCTGCGGCGGCAGCGCCTGCACATCGACCCAGTCGCGTTCGCCCGCGTTCAGGCGCGAAGGGACGACCGAAAAGCGTTTGGCGGCATCGGCGAATTCTTCGGCGGTGGTGATCTTGGACAGCCGGTCGGCGCGTGCGCGCGAGGCCTTGAGGCTGAGATCGGAGGAGGCCGGTAGCACGATTTCCGTCAGCAGGAACTTTTCGCCCGGCTGCGGCTCGGCCTCGGCATAAGCGCGGTCGATCTCGCTCTCGGTGATCGAGACCTGCGGCAGGAACTTGGCGCGCGCCACTTCGCGCCAGACGATCCCGGCGGTGACGAAATCGCGGAACGTCTCGAACGCGATCCCGGCCTGCGCGAGGAAGGCCCCGAACTGTTCGACGTCGAGATTGCCGCGCGCGGCGAACTCGGCCATGCCGTTCTGGACGGCCTCGGGATCGGCGGTGATCCCCATCCTTTCGGCTTCGGCCAGTTGGATGCGTTCGTTGATAAGCTGGTCGAGCGCGAGCTGCGTGATGTCGCCCGGCGCGTTTAGGATCCGCAGAAAGGCCATGCGTTGATTGCGCTCATAGACCGTCACGGCGGAATCGTTGACCTTGGCGACCGGGACGAACTGACCCTGTGCCGTTGCGGGCGATCCGGCCATCATCATGCCGAGGGCCGCCGAGGCACAGAGCGTGAGAATGCGTCCCGCCCAGCCGTTTCGCCGCGTCGATGCCGTGAATGTCTTCATACCGCCCAACCTTGTCGTGTCTTCGTCACGGGCCGGGGGTGTTGTCTCACCCCCCGGTTCACGCGCCACAATAGTCGGACTTGCCGCGCGGTGCGAGTGCAAATCTCGCCCCGAACCCGCGTTTTGGCTGCGAATTGCCGCCTGCATGCGGCGAGATGCGGTGGTCCGGGCGCGATCCTCCACCATATCTGGCGCGGGCGATTCCCCGTCAGGCGGACGTGGCGGACTGGTTGCACCGCCCCCGGCTTGGTGCTTACGTGGACAGAACGCGCGGCCAAGGCCCGCACCCCTACACCCCGACAGGAGACCCCATGACCGACGTCATCACCCCCGCATTTCAACCGCTCGACATCGAAACGCTCGCCGCCGCCGAGGGCCGTGTCGTCGTGCTCGCCCCGGACGAGGGGAGTATGGACAAGGGCGCGCGCCGGGTGAACCGCCTGACTAAGGGCGCGCTGGAGCGGCTTTTGGGTTCTGACGGGTTCGACAAGCTGAAGGCGGGCGAGGCGATGTCGCTGGCCTGGCCCGTGGGGATGGCCGCCGAGGCGGTCGACGTGGTGAAGATCGAAAAGCGCCTGACGCCCGAGCTTGCGCGCAAGGTCGGGGCCACGATCGGGGCCAAACTGAACGGCAAGAGCGTCACGGTGATCGCAGGGTCGCACCGCAACCTCGATCAATTGGCGCTTGGCGCGATGCTGCGGGCCTATGCCTTCGTCGCGCACAAGACCGGCGAGGCGGGCGAGGTCAAGGACAGCGCGCTGACCCTTCTGACCACACAGCCCGACCAGTGGACGCCGACCGTGGCCGGGATCAAGGCACTGGCCGATGGCGTCTTCCTGACCCGTGATCTGGTGAACGAGCCCTCCAACGTGCTGACCACGACCGAATTCGCCAAACGGGCCGAGGGGCTGAAGGAGCTGGGTGTCGAGGTCGAGGTTCTGGAAGAGGACGATCTCGAAAAACTCGGAATGCGCGCGCTTCTGGCCGTCGGGCAGGGGTCGGAAAGCCCGTCGAAGGTCGTCGTGATGCAATGGAAGGGCGGCAAGGACGGCGACGCGCCGGTGGCCCTGATCGGCAAAGGCGTCTGCTTCGATTCCGGCGGCATCTCGATCAAGCCCGCTGGCGGCATGGAAGACATGACGATGGACATGGGCGGCGCTGGCACCGTGACCGGCGTGATGAAGGCGCTCGCAGGTCGCAAGGCGGCGGCGAATGTCGTGGGGCTCATTGGTCTGGTCGAGAACATGCCGGACGGCAAGGCGCAGCGTCCGGGCGATATCGTGACGACCATGAAGGGCGATACGGTCGAGGTCATCAACACCGACGCCGAGGGGCGGATGGTGCTGTGCGACGTGCTCTGGTACGCGCAGGAACGGTTCAGCCCCGTGGCGATGGTGGACCTCGCCACGCTTACCGGGGCCTGCGTGATCGCACTCGGCCACGAAAATGCGGGTGTGTTTTCCAACGACGACGACTTCTGCCGGGATTTTCTGAAGGCGGCCGAGACGGAGGAGGAGGGCGCATGGCGTCTGCCGCTGTCGCCCGCCTATGACAAGGCGCTTGAAAGCGCCAAGGCCGATTTCAAGCATGTCGGTGGCCGCCCGGCCGGCGCGACGACGGCCGCGCAGTTCCTGCAACGCTTCGTGAAGGACGGCGTGCCGTGGATTCACCTCGACATCGCGGGCGTCGCGGATGTGAAATCGCCCACGGCACTGGCGCCGAAAGGCGCGACGGGGTGGGGCGTGCGCGCGCTGAACCGTCTGATCGCGGACAATTACGAGGGCTGAGGTGGGCGAGGCCTATTTCTACCACATGACCCGGACCCCGCTGGAAGACACGCTTCCGGTCCTGCTTGGCCGCGCGCGCGAGCAGGGCTGGCGGGTGGTGGTGCGCGGGCGCAGCGAAGCGCGGCTCAGGTGGCTCGACGAAAAGTTGTGGATGGGCGACGGGTTTCTGCCGCACGGCATTTCAGGTGGGCCGCATGACGACGATCAGCCGATCCTGCTGACGACCGGCACGGCGACGGCGGACTGCGTCGTGTCGATGGACGGGGCCGAGGTCGCGCCGGACGAGGTGGGCGAGGCGGCGCGCGTCATGATCCTGTTCGACGGAAACGACGATGGGGCGGTCGAACGCGCGCGCGAGCAATGGCGGACGATGACCGGCGCCAAGGTGGTCGCGAAATACTGGTCGCAGGAAACCGGGCGCTGGCAGTTGAAGGCGGAAAGCGGCGGATAAGGATCGTGTGGGCGGGGGCCGGGGTGTTCGTGCGGCCAAGATACCAGAATACTAGGATTCTAGTATCCTAGTGGGAATACTATCCCGAATTTTTAGATACTCGCGCTCCACTCACCCCCTCAAAGGTTAATTTCCACAATCTGGCCCATCCCTCCGAGCCACCTTCCAAAACGCAATACGCCGCCGGCACATTGCCGGCGGCATTCGCATTTCTGTGCCTTGATCCGACTACGACACGGTGTCGTAGGCCCGCTCTCCATGCACCGTGATGTCGAGCCCGTTGGTCTCGGTCTCTTCGTCCACGCGCAGATGGGTGACGACGGCCACCAGCTTGATCAGCACGAAGGTCACGACGATGGTGAACACGCCAACGATGGCGAGCGAGCCCAGTTGCGCGGCCCAGGTTCCGGCACCGAAGACCGCGATCATGATCGTGCCGAAGATCCCGCCGACGCCATGCACCGCGAACACGTCGAGCGTGTCGTCGATCTTGAGCGTGTTGCGGATCAGGTTCACGGCCTCCTGACACAGGATGCCAGCGACACCGCCGATGATGAGCGCCTCGACCGGGCCGATGAAACCCGAGGCGGGCGTGACCGAGGCGAGGCCCGCGATGGTTCCCGTCACGATCCCGACGAGCGAGGCGCGGCCGAACTTGATCTTCTCCCACAGCGCCCAAGTGAGCGAGGCGGCGGCGGCCGACAGATGCGTGGCCGTCAGCGCCATCGCGGCGCCCCCGTCGGCGGCCAATTGCGACCCGCCGTTGAAGCCGAACCAGCCGACCCAGAGCATCGAGGCGCCGATCATCACGAAGCCGGGCGAATGCGGCGGCTTCTTCTGGTCGCGACGCGGGCCGAGAAAGACCGAGATCATGATCGCGGCGAGGCCGGCGGTTTCGTGCACCACGATGCCGCCCGCGAAATCGCGCACGCCGGTGTCACCGAAGATCCCGCCGTCCGACAGGAACCCGCCGCCCCAGATCCAATGCGCGACGGGCGCGTAGCACAGAAGCATCCAGAGACCGGAAAAGGCGAGGACGAAGCCGAAGCCGATCCGCTCCACATAGGCCCCGACGATCAGCGCGGGGGTGATGATCGCGAAGGTCATCTGGAAGGCGAAGAACAGCACTTCGGGGATCGTGCCCGACAGGGTGTCGGCGTCGATGCCGGTGAGAAAGGCTTTGCCGAGCCCGCCCCAGATCGCGTTGCCGTCGCCGAAGGCGATGGAATAGCCCGCCACCAGCCACAACACGCTCATCAGCGCGGCGATGGCATAGACATGCATGAAGACCGAGAGCACGTTCCTTGCCCGTACCAGCCCCCCGTAAAACAGCGCCAGCCCCGGCAGCGTCATGAAAAGCACCAGCGCGGTCGCTACGATGATCCAGGCGGTATCTGCCCCGTTCATTGTCCCCTCCTCTTGAATTGGTGGGCGGGGTGTTGCGGGCGTGGGAGGTAAGGGCAAGCCTCATTCCTGTGCGGCGTGATTAATTTGCGCGCAGTTCTCGCAATGCGCATGAAATACGCGCATGAGTCGAAAAGATGACGCCAAAATAGGCGGAAGTGAATCTCAGGCGGCGGTGGCGCGTGCGGCGAGAAGCGCGAGCGCGTGGCGCATGGCCGCGTCGCGCACCGCACCGCGCCCGAGGGCGCCGAATTCGACCGTTTCGGCCTCGGTCGGCCCATGTCCGGCGATGGCGAAACAGACCCGGCCTTCGGGCTTGTGCTCGGATCCGCCGGGCCCCGCGATACCCGTGATCGACACGGCGAGGCTTGCATCGGACCGCGCCAAAGCCCCCTCGGCCATTTCGCGCGCGATCTCTTCCGAAACCGCGCCGTGCGCGTCGAGCGTCTCCGGGCGGATGCCCAGCATCTCGATCTTGGCGCCGTTGGAATAGGTGATGAAGCCGCGCTCGAACACGTCCGACGATCCGGCGATGTCGGTGAGCGCGGCGCCGACCATGCCGCCGGTGCAGCTCTCGGCTGTGGCGATGGTGACGCCTTTGGACCGGCACAGGGTGAGAAGCTCGGCAGGCTCCATCGTCAGACCAGAATGATGAGATGCGACAGCGCGGCGAGGATCAGGACACCGATCCCGGCGAACACGCCCGCGATCACGTCGTCGAGCATGACACCCAGCGGGTCGCCGCGCCGGTCGGCCCAGCCGACGAGCCACGGTTTCCAGATGTCGAACAGCCGAAACAGCAGGAAGCCCGCGACCCAGCCGGGCCAGAGTTTCAGCACATCGACTCCGACCCCCATCGCGCCGATGGACACGGGCAGGATGGCGAGCGCCTGACCGACCACTTCGTCGATGACGATCTCGGACGGGTCTTCGATACCGAGCTCGGCGGTCATCTGCTGCGTGGCCCAGAGGCCGGCGGCGAACAGGACGACAGCGCCGATAGCGATGGCGAGCGGACCACCCAGCTGGTGCAGCGCCCAGATCAGGGGCAGGGCGAAGAGCGATCCCCAGGTGCCGGAGGCGGGCTTGAGGTAGCCGGTGAACAGAAAGGTGGCGATCACGCGGCTCATGCGCGCACCAGCGTCGCGACGGCCTGCGCCGCGATTCCCTCTTCCCGGCCCGTGAAGCCCAGACGTTCCGAGGTGGTCGCCTTGACGCTCACCCGGTCCACGTCCAGCCCCATGATCCGGGCCAGTTCCGCGCGCATGGCGCCCGCGTGCGGGCCGATCTTGGGGCGCTCGCAGATAAGCGTCACGTCGCAGTTCGAGATCGCGAAGCCTTTCGAGCCGGCCAATTCGACCGCATGGCGCAGGAAAATGTCGCTGGCGGCGCCCTTCCACTGGGGATCGGAGGGCGGGAAGTGCTGGCCGATGTCGCCCTCGGCCAAGGCGCCGTAGATCGCGTCGGTCAGGGCATGCATCCCCACATCCGCGTCGGAATGGCCCTTGAGCGCCCGGTCATGCGGGACCGTGACGCCGCAGAGCGTGACGGCATCGCCGTCTTCGAAGGCATGCACGTCGAAACCGGTTCCGGTGCGTATGTCCACGCGACCTCCCAAAAGCTGTTCGGCGCGGGCGAAATCGTCCGGGCCGGTGATTTTCAGGTTGGACTCGTCGCCCGCCACGATGGTCACGTCAAGTCCGGCAGACCGGGCCACCGCGACGTCATCCATCGCGTCGCCGTCATGGGCGCGGTGGGCGTCGAGGTAGGCGGCGAAGCGAAAGCCCTGCGGCGTCTGGGCGCGGAAAAGCCCGGTCCGGTCGCGGGTGCCGGTGACGTGGCCGTCCTCGCCCGTCCAGAGCGCATCGGTCACGGCAAGCGCGGGCGCGGCCCCGCCCGTCGTTTCCAGCGCGTCGATCACCCGGTCGATAAGGGCGTGGGTCGCAAGGGGGCGGGCCACGTCGTGAATGAGCACGCCGTCAGGGGGATCACCCGCCAGCGCCTCGAGCCCCGCCGCGACGCTGGCGTGGCGGGAGGCGCCGCCCGTTGCGACGAGAACGTCGGTAAAGCCCGCCGCCTGACCCATGTCGTCCGGGTGCAGCACCATGACGATCCGCCCGATGCGGGGGTGAGTCCGAAAGGCATCGACCGTCCAGTCCGCCACGCGCCGCCCGGCGAGGCTGCGCCACTGTTTCGGCACGTCCCCGCCCGCGCGCGTTCCGCGTCCGGCGGCGACGATGATTGCGGCGATTTCCATGGTGTTCGTTTACGCTTTGCCCGATTGGAGGACAATGGCACAGGTTCCCGCAGGGCAAATTGCACAAATAACAGGCATATGCGGAATAATTCCCAAGCTGAACGCCACTAATTTGCGCTCTTTTGGTTGTCGTCCTATATCGAGTGCAAACGCACAAGGATTAAGCAGTGGCGATCTGCCTGTCCGAAAACCTGACCCTAGACCCACCCGTCTTTCTGGCCCCGATGGCCGGGATCACGGATTTGCCGTTTCGCGACCTCGTGTCGTCCTTCGGTGCGGGCCTTGTGGTGTCCGAGATGGTGGCGAGCCAGGAGATGGTTCAGGCCAAGCCGGGCACCCGCGAACGGGCCGAGCTGGGCATCGAGGTCGCCAATACGGCCGTCCAGCTTGCCGGCCGCGATCCCTATTGGATCGGCGAGGCGGCGCGGATGGTGGAAGCGAACGGGGCACGGATGATCGACATCAACATGGGATGCCCGGCGAAAAAGGTGGTCGGCGGCCTGTCGGGGTCGGCGCTTCTGCGCGACCTGCCGCTGGCGCTCCGCCTGATCGAGGCGGTCGTCGAGGCGGTCGAGGTGCCCGTGACGCTCAAAACCCGGCTCGGCTGGGACGACGATCTGATGAACGCGCCGACGCTCGCCGCGCAGGCCGAGGCGGCGGGGATTCGGATGATTACCATCCACGGGCGCACCCGCTGCCAGTTCTACAAGGGGCGGGCCGACTGGGGCGCGATCCGGGCGGTGAAGGACGCGGTGGACATCCCGGTGATCGCGAACGGCGACATCTGTTCCACGCCGGACGCGCGATCCGCCCTGAATGCTTCGGGGGCCGATGGCGTGATGGTCGGGCGCGGGACCGGCGGGCGGCCCTGGCTGATCGCCGAAATCGCCTCCGAGCTTTTCGACGCACCCGCACCGGACGTGCCCGAGGGTGCGGCACTCATCGACATGGTGCAGGGCCATTACGAGGCCTCGCTCAGGTTCTATGGCGACGCGCTCGGCAAACGGGTCATCCGCAAGCACCTTGGCTGGTACATGGACGAGGCGGGAACACCGCCCGATCTGCGCCGTCGCGTGTTGTCCGAGCCGGAGCCCGCGCGCGTCCTCGACCTGATCCCGACAGCCCTGAACGCCGCGAAGGAAGCTGCATGACCGACGACGAAATCCTTTGGAACTCGCTCCCGGTGCCGGGGCTCATCATCGACGGAAACGACGAGATCGTGGATGCGAATTCAGCGGCGGAGGCGTTTCTGAACAGCTCGTCCAAGAGCCTCGCGGGCAAGGCCGTGCTGGATCAGCTCGCCATCGCGACCAACATGGAAGGGGCCTTCGCGCGGGTCAGGCGCGATCAGGGGGCGATGTTCATCAATTCGGTGGACGTGGGCACCGGCACCACCGCGCCGGTCGAATGCAACATCCAGATCGCGCCGATGATGCACACGAAAGACCAGCTTCTGATGCTGATGGAGCCGCGCAAACTTGCCGACCGGATGGGCAAGGCGCACGGGGTGAAATCGGCCGCCCGTTCCGCCATCGGCATGGCCGAGATGCTGGCGCATGAGATCAAGAACCCGCTCGCCGGGATCACCGGGGCGGCGCAGCTTCTGTCGATGAACCTGTCGGCGGACGATCTTGAGCTCACCGATTTGATCGTGGCCGAAAGCCGCCGCATCGTGGCGCTTCTGGAGCAGGTCGAACAGTTCGGAAACCTGCGTCCGCCGGAAAAGCGCGAGGTGAACGTGCACGACCTTCTGGACCGGGCGCAGAAGTCGGCGGAGGTCGGATTCGCGGCGAAAATGTCGATCCACGAAGATTACGACCCGTCGCTGCCGCCGACCTATGTGGACCCGGACCAGTTGATGCAGGTGTTCCTGAACCTGTTGAAGAACGCCGCGCAAGTCGCGGGCGACGAAGGCGGAACGATCAAGATCCGCACGTTCTATGACCACTCGCTGCGGCTCAGGCGGACCGACGGCACCGGCAACCGCCTGCCGCTTCAGGTCGAGATCATCGACAACGGGCCGGGCATTCCGCCCGAGATTGTCGATCAGATCTTCGAGCCTTTCGTATCGGGGCGCGAAAACGGCACCGGACTGGGCCTCGCGCTCGTCTCGAAAATCATTTCGGACCACGACGGATGGGTGTCCGTCGATTCGGTCCCCGGCAAGACGGTGTTTCGGATTTCGCTACCCGTCGCACCCAAGGACAAGGAGTAATCCACGATGGACGGGACGGTACTGGTTGCGGACGACGACCGCACGATCCGCACGGTTTTGACGCAGGCCCTGACGCGGGCGGGCTGCCGGGTGCACGCCACCTCGTCGCTGGTCACGCTGAAACGCTGGGTCGAAGAGGGGCGCGGCGATCTGGTGATCTCGGACGTGATGATGCCGGACGGAAACGGGCTGGAGGCGCTGCCGGAGATCGCGCAGATGCGGCCCGATCTGCCCGTGATCGTGATTTCGGCGCAGAACACGATCATGACCGCCATTCAGGCGGCCGAGGCCGAGGCGTTCGATTATCTGCCCAAGCCCTTCGACCTGCCGGACCTGATGAAACGCGCCTCGCGTGCGCTGGAGCAGAAACGGCGCGCGCCCTCGCCACGGGCCGAGGCGAAGGAGGGGGGCGACGACCTGCCGCTGGTGGGCCGCACGCCCGCGATGCAATCGCTCTACCGGCTGGTCGCGCGGGTGATGAACACGGAACTTCCGGTGCTCATCACGGGTGAAAGCGGAACGGGCAAGAGCCTGATCGCGCGGGCGATCCACGACTTTTCCGATCGGCGCAACCTGCCGTTCGTGGTTGTGACGCCCGACGATCTGACGCCCATCGACGGGCCGGCGCGGGTGCTGTCGAAGGCCGGCCAAGGCACGATCCTGTTCGATGAGATCGGCGATCTCGATTCGGATGCGCAGGCCCGGATCACCCGGATGCTCGACAGCCTCACCGACCCGAGTCCGCGGATCATCGCCACCTCGCAGGGCGACTTGTCGGGGCGGATCAAGGAGGGCGGGTTCCGGCAGGATCTGTATTACCGTCTGGGCGGTGTCACCATCCCGGTTCCGGCGCTGCGCGAGCGGCTCGAGGATATTCCGTCGCTTGCCGAACACTTCCTCGCGCGGGCCGAGCGTGACGGCATGACACCGCGCGCTCTGTCCAAAGACGCGACCGAGGTTCTGCGCGCCTATCCGTGGCCGGGCAATGTGCGCCAGCTTGAAAATACCGTGCAACGCCTGATGGTTACGGGGTCGGAGGCCGAGATCAGCCGGGCCGAGGTCGAGGCGACGCTGGGCGCGCCGTCGGGCGGGCCGGTGCCCGCCGCGGACGAGGGCGAGAAGTTGTCGACGAGCGTGGCGCGCCACCTCAAACGCTACTTCGATCTGCACGGGGGCACGCTGCCGCCGCCGGGGCTTTACCAACGCATCCTCAAGGAAATCGAGGTGCCGCTGATCGAGATCGCGCTGGACGCCACGGGCGGCAATCAGGCGAAATGCGCCGACCTTCTCGGCATCAACCGCAATACGCTGCGCAAGAAGATCACCGAGTTGGAAATCGAGGTGACACGGCGGCGCAAGTTGATGTAAAACTGCCACAGCAGGGCCGTCGGTGGTGTCGTTTCGGGCACAGGCGGGCTGAGCGACGGGCGTGACGCGATACGAGCAGGCCCGGACCGACCTCGGAGCAGTTGAGTGATGGCGGCGCGCGGCGCAAAGCGACAATGGACACTGGAACGGCTGGCGCGGCTCAGGCGCTGGCGCCGGATGCAGTCGGTCATCACCGTCGGCATCGTCGTTCTGGGCCCGATCCTCGCGCTCGCGACCTACCTGATTCTCGGGCCGCTCGATCAGGGCGTGGCGAGCAACACGCTGCGCTTCGTTCTGCTCGGCGATTTCATCTACATCCTCGCCGTCGCGGCGCTGGTTCTGTCCGGGGTCACCCGGATGATCGCGGCGCGCCGGGCGAAGTCGGCGGGGTCGCGGCTCCACTTGCGGCTGACCGGGGTGTTCGCGATCATCGCGCTGATTCCGACCGTGCTGGTCGCGGTCTTCGCCGTTCTCACCGTGAACGTGGGTCTGGAAGGCTGGTTCTCCGACCGGGTGAGTCGGGTGGTGGGCAACAGCCTCGAAGCCGCGCAGGCCTATGAGGAGGAGCACCGTCAGGGGCTCGTGCAGGACGCCAATGCGCTCGCCGCCTATCTGAACCTGTCGAAAGAGGCGAACCGCTTTCTGACTGACGCGCAGCTTCGACAGGCGTTGCAGCAGGCGCAGAACCAGATCCAGCGCGGGCTGCGCGAAGCCTTCGTGATCGACAGCAGCGGCGACATTCGCGTGCGCGGCGACCGATCCTATCTGTTCGACTACGAGGAACCCGACCCCGAGGATATCGCGCGCGCGTCCGAGGGCGAGGTCGTGGTGATCGAGGATTGGGACATCAACGAATTCCGGGCGCTGGTTCAATTGAACAGCTTCCCCGATCATTTCCTTTACGTCTCGCGCAGCGTGGATGGCGAAGTTCTGAGCCTGCTGGACGAAACGCAGGAAACCGTCCTGTTCTATCAACAGCTTGAGAACCAGCGGGGCCGCGTCCTGTTCGAGTTCGGCCTGATCTACCTTGGTTTCGCGGCGATCCTGATCCTTGCCGCGACCTGGCTGGGCATGTGGTTCGCCGAACGCCTGTCGCGGCCGGTCGGGCGACTCGCAGGGGCCGCGCAACGGGTGGGCGAGGGCGATCTCGACGTTCAGGTGATCGAAGAGGACGGCGATGACGAAATCGCCACTTTGGGCCGTCAGTTCAACGCGATGACCCGGCAACTCAAGGGCCAGCGCGACACGCTGATCGCCAGCGCCGACCAGATCGAAACGCGGCGGCGTCTGTTCGACAGCGTGCTGTCGTCCGTCACGGCGGGCGTCGTGGGGCTGGACCCCGAGGGCAAGGTGACGTTCCTCAACCGCGCCGCGGCCAAACTGCTCGACCTCGCCGGGCCCGATCCATCGAATGTGCCGTTGTCGCTTCTGGTGCCGGAATTCGGACCGCTCTTCGACCGTCTGCGCAGCGAGGCGCGCAGTCAGGTGCAGGAGGAGCTGGGGCTGACGCGCATGGGCAAGGCCGAACGCCTGCTGGTGCGTATCGCGCGGCGCTATTCCGACGAGGGCGCGCTCGAGGGCTACGTGATCGCGTTCGACGACGTGACCGACCTTGTTTCCGCCCAACGCGTCGCGGCCTGGGGCGACGTGGCGCGCCGGATCGCGCATGAGATCAAGAACCCGCTCACGCCCATCGCGCTGTCCGCCGAACGCATCAACCGCAAGTTCGGGCGGACGATGGAGGACGAGGATGCCGAGAAGCTCGAAGAGCTGACCGGGACCATCGTGCGGCAGACCGACATTCTGCGCCGGATCGTCGACGAGTTCTCGAAATTCGCGCGGATGCCGGAGCCCGAGAAGCGGCCCACCGATCTGGCGAAACTGTTGCGTGAGGCGGTGGTGTTGCAGGAAGCCGGGCAGGAGGGGGTCACGTTCGACGTGGACATCCCGCGCGGCGAACTGCCCGCCGAACTGGACGAGACGATGATCGGACAGGCGCTGACCAACCTTATCAAGAACGCGGGCGAAGCGATTGAGACGCTTCAGGAAAAAGGCGCGCCGGACGGGCATGTGCCCGAAATCCGCATCGCGCTGACCACCGACGAGATCGACGCGCGAATCACCATTGCCGACAACGGTGTCGGCCTTCCGGTCGACCGCGCCCGACTGTTCGAACCCTACGTGACGACCCGCGATAAGGGCACCGGCCTTGGCCTGCCCATCGTGAAGAAGATTATCGAAGAACACGGCGGCACACTCGCCCTGACCGATGCACCGGATTTCGGCTCGGGTCAGATCGGTGCGATGGCCGTCATTACGCTGCCACTTCCGGCTGCCGCGGGGGCCTCCCGCGCTGCCGAATGACCGAATTGAGGGACCTATGACCGACATCCTGATCGTCGACGATGAACGCGATATCCGTGAGTTGATTTCGGATATCCTTGAGGACGAAGGATATACGACGCGCAAGGCGGGCACGTCGGACGAGGCGATGGCGGCGGTGACCAGCCAGCCGCCCGCGCTGATGATCCTCGACATCTGGCTGAAAGACAGCGCGATGGACGGGATCGACATCCTCAAGGCCGTCAAGCGCGACTATCCCGAGGTGCCGGTCGTCATCATCTCGGGCCACGGCAATATCGAGATCGCGGTGGCGGCGATCAAGCAGGGCGCTTACGACTTCATCGAAAAGCCGTTCAACATCGACCAGTTGATGGTGGTGATCGCGCGGGCGATGGAAACCTCGCGCCTGCGTCGTGAGAACGTGGAACTGAAGCGCAAGGGAACCGGGCCGGTCGACATGATCGGGGCGTCTGCCGCGTTCAAATCCCTGAAATCCAATCTGGAAAAGGTCATGCGCTCGAACGGGCGCGTTCTGCTCACCGGGCCTGCGGGATCGGGCAAGGAACTGGCCGCGCGCACGATCCACGCAGGGTCCGATCGCTCGGGCGCGCCCTTCGTCATCGTGAACTCCGCCGCGGTTGAGCCAGACCACATGGAAGAGGTTTTGTTCGGAAGGGAAAGCCCCGAGCGGGGCATCGAAGAGGGGCTGCTGGAGCAGGCCAACGGTGGCGTGATCTATTTCGACGAGGTGGCCGACATGCCCCCCGGCACGCAATCCAAGATCCTGCGCGTGCTGGTCGAGCAGAGCTTCACCCGTGTCGGCGGGTCTGACAAGATACAGGTAGACGTGCGCGTGATTTCGTCCACCACCCGCAATCTTCAGGCCGAGATCGAAGCCAAGCGGTTCCGCGAGGAACTGTATCACCGGCTGAACGTGGTGCCGATCCACGTTCCGCCGCTGGCCGACCGGCGCGAAGATATCCCGGTGCTGGCCGAGCATTTCATCAAGGTGTTCAACGCCACCCAGGGTCTGCCGCTGCGCGATCTGACGGATGAAAGCGTGGCCGTGCTTCAGTCGATGCCGTGGCCGGGGAACGTGCGCCAGTTGAAGAACGTGGTCGAACGGGTGCTGATCCTCGGCGACGGCACCGGCCCGATCGACGCGGGCGAACTGCCCGGCAGCGAAGGGGGCGACATGGGCGTCGCGCCGGGGGGCGGGATCATTCTGCCCACCGCGCTTGCGACCCTGCCGCTCCGCGAGGCGCGCGAGGCCTTCGAGCGGGAGTATCTGATGACCCAGATCAACCGCTTCGGCGGCAACATTTCCCGCACCGCGAATTTCGTCGGGATGGAACGGTCGGCGCTGCACCGCAAGCTCAAGAGCCTTGGGATCGTGACCGGCACCAAGTCGGGTGCGCGGGTGGCTTACGTGGCCGAGGGCGAGGATGGCGAGGATCAGGCCGAGGCCTCCTGATTGACCCTTGGCCCGGTTCCTGCCAAGGGTTGAGCGACGACAAAGCAGGATGTCCGAATGAAAGTCATCATTTGCGGCGCGGGCCAGGTCGGCTGGCAGATCGCGCGCCACCTGTCGGGGGAACGCAACGACGTGACCGTCGTGGACAACAACCCCGATCTCGTCGCCCGCGCGACCGAAACGCTGGATGTGCAGGGGATCACCGGCTTCGCCTCGTATCCCGACGTTCTGGACAGCGCAGGCGCGCGTGACGCCGACATGGTGATCGCGGCCACCCATTCGGACGAGGTGAACATGGTCACCTGTCAGGTGGCGCATTCGGTTTTCGCCGTGCCGCGCAAGATCGCGCGGCTCAGGGCGCAAAGCTATCTCACCGCGATTTACCGCGACCTCTACCGGCAGGACCATCTGCCCATCGACGTGGTCATCAGCCCGGAGCGCGAGGTGGCCGAGGCCGCGCTGCGCCGGTTGCAGGCCCCGACCGCCTTCGACACCGAGCGGTTCCTGAACGACCGGGCGACCCTTCTGGGGATCGCGCTGGAGGAGGACTGCCCGGTGGTGAACACCCCGCTCAGGCAGCTCACCGATCTGTTCTCGACCCTGAACGCCATCGTCGTGGGGGTGCGGCGCGAGGGCACGCTGTTCGCGCCCGAAGCCAATGACCAGTTGTTCCCCGGCGACCAGATCTATGTCTTTTCCGAAACCAAGGACGTGAACCGCACGCTCGAGATTTTCGGCAAGCAGGTGAAACGGCAGGAGCGCGTCGTGATCCTTGGCGGCGGCAACGTGGGCCGCGCCGTGGCCGAGGCGCTGGAAACCCGGACCGACCGAGTGCGCGCCAAGATCATCGAGCTTGACCGGGGTGTGGCCGAACGAGCGGCGGATTCGCTGGAACGGACCGTGGTTCTGCACGGCAACGGGATGGACAAAGAACTGTTGAAAGAGGCCGGGATCAGCCGGGCCGACGCGGTTCTGGCCGTCACCTCGGACGACAAGGTGAACATGCTGGCCGCCGTGCGCGCGCGCAACATGGGCTGCCCGATGTCGATCTGTCTGGTGAACGACCCATCGCTGGTGCCGTTGATGGAGCCTCTGGGCGTCGACGCCTATATCAACCCGCGCCAGACCACGGTGTCCTCGATCCTGCGCCATATCCGGCATGGCCGGGTGCGCGGCGTCTATTCGGTCGGCGATGCCGAGGCCGAGGTGATCGAAGCGCAGGTTCTGTCGACCAGTCCCATGGCCGGGAACCGGATTGCCGACATCGATTTTCCCGAGGGCGTGCTGGTCGGCGGCGTGCTCAAGGGCGATCGCTACGTGAAGCCCGCCGGCTCCACCCGGATCGACGAAGACGACGTGGTGGTGATTTTCGCCATGGCCGGGGACGTGCCCGAGGTCGAGCGCCTGCTTCAGGTCTCGATCGACTACTTCTAGCCGCGCGCGATGTTCGAGACGCTCGCCAAGCTTCCGCTTCTGGTCACGGTCATCGGCCTGTGCGCGCTGGCCATGCTGCTCCCGGCGGCCCATGCGCTTGTGATGGAAGACGATCACGTGGCGGGGACGTTCTTTCTGTGGTCGATGCTGTCGCTGGTTTTCGCGCTGATGCTCGCCATCGCCATGGCGGGGCAAAGCCGCTCGGACCGGCCGCGTCGTCACCTGATCGGGCTTCTGTTCATCTTCACCGTCCTGCCGCTGCTGCTGGCGATCCCGTTCCAGCAGGCGGTGCGCAACACCTCGTTTCTGAACGCCTATGTCGAAATGGTGTCGTCCCTGACCTCGACCGGGGCCACGCTGTTTCACGAGCCGGGGCGGCTGTCGCCCTCGATCCACCTGTGGCGGGCGACCGTGGGCTGGCTGGGCGGCCTGTTCGTCTGGGTCAGCGCCATCGCTGTGCTGGCGCCGATGGCGCTTGGCGGGTTCGAGGTGCGGGCGCGGCGTATCGCCACGCAGGGCGCGCAGATCACGCAGATCGAAAAGGTCGCCGACCTCTCGGCCCGTGTGCGGACCTATGCGATCCGGCTGTTCCCGATCTACACCGGGCTGACGGCGACCCTGTGGCTCGGCCTGATCCTCGCCGGTGAGACGCCGCTCATCGCGCTGTGTCACGCCATGTCGACGCTGTCGACCTCGGGGATTTCCCCGGTGGGCGGGGTCGCGAACGGCGCGTCGGGCTATGGAGGCGAAGTGATGATCGCGATCTTCATGGTCTTCGCGGTGTCCCGTCTGGCGTTTTCGCGGGACGGGCAGGGGTCGGAAATGGCGCGGTTCATCCATGACCCGGAGGTGCGACTCGCCACGATCATCGTCGTGGTCGTGCCGCTGTTTCTGTTCGCCCGGCATTTCATGGGCGCCTACGAGGTGGCGAGCGAGATGACGCTGTGGTCCGGCCTCGCGTCGCTCTGGGGGTCCGTTTTCACCGTGCTGTCGTTCCTGACCACGAACGGCTTCGTCTCGAACGCATGGAACACGAGCCAGGCCTGGTCGGGCCTGTCGACGCCCGGCCTGATCCTCATGGGGCTGGCCCTTGTCGGTGGCGGCGTGGCCACCACGGCGGGCGGGGCCAAGCTGCTGCGCGTCTGGGCGCTTTACCAGCATGGGCGGCGCGAGCTCGACAAACTCGTGCATCCGAACTCGGTCGCGGGATCGGGGAGCGAGGCGCGCCATATCCGCCGCGGCGGGGCCTATATGGCATGGGTGTTCTTCATGCTCATGACGCTTTCGGTCGCGGTCGTGATGATGGCGTTTTCCTTCACCGGCGAGAATTTCGAGCAATCCGTCGTGCTGACGGTCGCGTCGCTGACCACCACCGGGCAACTGGCGGAACTCGCCGCCTCGGAACCGATCCGATACGGGCTTCTGTCGACCTCCGGCAAGCTGGTGTTGTCGGCGGCGATGGTGCTGGGCCGTCTCGAACTTCTCGCCATCGTTGCACTTCTGTCGCCGGATGTCTGGCAACGGCGCGGACGGTGAGCCGGGGACCGGGGTGCAAAAGATTTCGGCAGAGCGATTATTTTTGGGGGGTTTAAATTCCTAACGCCTTCATTACTATTGAAAGAGTTAGGGATACCTGCCGTCTTGCGGCAGCACGATAAAACAAGGGCAATAAGCGATGGCTGCTGACAAGCAAAACCTTCAGGACGCATTCCTGAATCACGTCCGCAAGGCCAAGGTGCCGGTGACGATCTTCCTTATCAACGGGGTCAAGTTGCAGGGCGTCATCTCGTGGTTCGACAACTTCTGCGTGCTCCTGAAGCGGGACGGGCAGAGCCAGCTTGTCTACAAGCACGCCATTTCCACCATCATGCCGTCGCAGCCGATCAACCTCTACGACGGCGACGATAACTGATTTTGGAACCGACGGGCGAGCCGGGCGCGACGCGCGCCTGGGTCATTCATCCTGAATTGACCTCGGATCAGGAGCGGCGGGACGCAGGGCCCGCGCTCGAGGAGGCCGTGTCCCTTGCGCTGGCCCTGCCGGGGCTCGAGGTCGTGGGCAGCCAGATCGTGCGCCTGCCCAAGCCGCACCCCGGTCACCTGTTCGGCACCGGCAAGACCGATGAATTGGCCGCGCTGCTCAAGGCCAACGAAATCGAGCTCGTCCTGATCGACGGGCCGGTGTCGCCGGTGCAGCAGCGCAACCTCGAACGCGAGTGGAAGGTCAAGATCCTCGACCGGACCGGGCTGATTCTCGAGATTTTCTCGGACCGCGCCGCGACCCGCGAGGGCGTGCTTCAGGTGGAAATGGCCGCGCTGTCCTATCAGCGCACGCGACTGGTCAGGGCATGGACCCACCTTGAACGTCAGCGCGGCGGGCTCGGCTTCGTCGGCGGTCCCGGCGAAACGCAGATCGAGGCTGACCGGCGCGCGATCGACGAACAGCTTACCCGGCTGCGCAAGCAACTGGCGAAGGTCGTGAAAACGCGCGAGTTGCGCCGCGCCGCCCGTGCCAAGGTGCCGTTCCCGGTGGTCGCGCTGGTGGGATACACCAACGCGGGCAAATCGACGCTGTTCAACCGCATGACCGGGGCCGAGGTCATGGCCAAGGACATGCTCTTCGCGACCCTCGACCCGACCATGCGCGGCGTCGATCTGCCCGGCGGGCGCACGGTGATCCTGTCGGACACGGTGGGCTTCATTTCGGACCTGCCCACGCAACTCGTCGCCGCCTTCCGCGCGACGCTGGAAGAGGTGCTGGGCGCGGACCTGATCCTGCACGTGCGCGACATCGCCCATGACGAAACGCAGGAACAGGCCGAGGACGTGCTCGCGATTCTCGAAGATCTGGGCGTGGACGAGGACGTGCCGCTGATCGAGGTCTGGAACAAGATCGACAAGCTCGACGACCAGACCCGCGCCGCCTATCTCACACAGGCCGACCGCACGGACGAGGTGGTGGCGATGTCGGCCTGGACAGGCGAAGGGGTCGATGCGCTTTATCCCGCCATCGACGCGGCGCTGAGTGTCGAGACCCGTGAGGAAGATCTGCTGATCCCGTTTTCCGAGGGGCGCAAGCGGGCCTCGCTTCATGAAACGGGCGTGGTGCTTGACGAGGTGCAGACCGAGGACGGATGGGAAATCACCGTGCGCTGGACTGACAAGCAGGCCAATCAGTTCCACAAGTCCCACGCATAGACCGGCCGCCGCCAGAGGGCGTTCGGCGACGGCCAGCCTATTACCGTGAGTGACGGCAGGTTGCCCTCGCGTTGCGAAGCGTTCGGGATCAACCGAGGCGCTATATGACGATTGCGTGACGATTTGCCTACCCCTTCGAAATCGCGGATAGGCCAATAATTGCTGACTGAATCATTCTTCGTCTGACCAGTTGGTCTAAAACGGAACAAGATCAAACCGCTAAGACGCGGCGCTGCGAAAACGCCGTTTTCCGTGACGTAGCGTCATAAATGACCAAGTGTTCAGTTCTGGGGTCCGGCCGGGGTCAGAACCGTCGTCCCGACCGAGGCGGCGCGGGCCAGATCCGGGTCCAGAGACATCGGCACATATTCGCCGCGCCGCCACAGATCGCCCAGATCGTCGTAATGGCGCGACAGGAAATGGCCCGATTGCCCGGTCGAGGTGATGAACAGCGACGAATCCGGGTCGGCGAAGTCATAGACGCCCCGGTAGCCCGCACCATGCACGTTCAGGAACGGGTCAGGGTCGCGCCCCGAGGTCTTGCCGCGCAACAGCGTGTTGTCGCCCCCCGAGGTGGACTGACGGATGTTCACGAACCATTTCAACACGGGTAGATCGCCCAGCACCTGATGGTCATGCGTGGCCTCGTGCGCGTCGCCCCAGCGCAGGCTTTCATAAGAACTGCCGTAATGCTCGTCGATCCACAGGAGCGCGTCGTCCAGCGCCTCGCGCGCGATCTCGGTGCAGGTCTCGGTGGGCGCGGATTGCACCACGTCGCACCAGACGCTCGCGCCGTCCACGTCGCGATAGACCCGTTCGATGAAGATCGGCTCGACATGGTGGAACACGGTGGCGAGCGGCCCCATCTCGTCGCGGATCAGGCGGTTCTGAAGCGCACGCATCCACGCCATGTAGATCAGCGGTTCCGGCAGATGCTCGTTCATCTCGCCGTTCCAGTTGGCAAGCAGGTCCAGCGCCTGTTGCCGCTTGCGGTCGGGCGTGCCCTCGGGCGCGGCTTCGCCCGTGAACCAAAGGTCGGCCCCAACGAGCGGCAGAAGGTTGCGCGCGGTGGGCGACACGATGTCGAGCTGGGCCTCGATGAAGCTTTCGCGGGTGTGCACCTCGCGGTTCTGCATCAGGAATTCCCACCGCTGGATGCGCTGACTGTCGCCCCAGTCGTAACTCACATGCAGCGGAAAAGGCCGCTCGAGCAGCTTGTTGTTGGTGTTGCCGACGATCCCGCCCGAGGGCGAGACGAACTGCGGATTGGCCGCATAGGCTTCGCGCCCGACCCAACGGTTCTCCTCCCGCCAGCCGGGGGCGGGCAGGCGACCGAAGGTCATGTGATCGGCGTCGCGGCGCGGCATGGCGCCGATGGTCTTGAGCGCGATGGTGTCGCGGTCGATCATCGTGACGTTCTGGCTGGGTGCCACGAAATCGCGACCGGCCTCGATCCCCTGAACGACAGACTTGGCCTGCATCAGCTTCATCGCGGCGGTCATGGAGCGGTCGTTGCCGGCCAGCAGCGTCCACCCCAGCGAGGCGACGTGACCGGGCGGGGTGACCGAAGCGAGGTTGTAGTGCTTGCCGGGGATGATCGGGCCGTTGTCGGACCATTGCAGGTTGATCGTGACAGGCGCGGCATCCTTGACCCGGATGATCGACGACCGCTGCGTCAGGGGCTGGTAGCCAAGCGGGGTCATCACCTCGGCGGGGTTCTCGGGGTTCACCTTTTCGATGAACACGTCCTGATCGTCGAGGTAGGACGAGGTAAGGCCCCATGCGAAATCGGCGGACCGGCCAAGAAGGACCGCGGGCACACCGGGCAGCGTGCCGCCGATGACGGCGCCGGAGGCCAGCTCCAACCGCGCGAGATACCAGATGGTCGGGGCCGAAAAGCCAAGGTGCGGGTCGTTGGCCAGAAGCGTGCCGCCTGCCGCAGAGCGATCGGGCGCGGCGGCCCATGCGTTCGACGCGCCGCCCAGCCCCCGGTCCGCCGCCGGGTAGAGCAGCGCATCCTCCGGGCTGTCGTCATAGGCCGCGAACTGCGTGGCGTCCGGGCGGTCGGGGAACAGCGAGGCATAGTCGGGCAGGGCGGCCACGCCGCTCCCCGGCATGTCGGGCAGGATGTCGGCCACCCGGTCCTCGTCCAGCGACAGGGAAACGCGGGCGCGCAGCACCTCCTCCTCGATATGCCCGGCGAGTTGCACGCCCATGAGCTTGAGGATCGCGATGGAATCGGCGGGCACCCACGGGGAAATCGCGTTGTCGAACAGGAAGAATTCCGGCGCGCCGCGCCCCAGCGCCTCGTCGTTCACCCGGTCGAGCCACGCGTTTACACCGCGCGCATAGGCGGTGAGCGCGGCCTTGGTCGCGTCGTCCTGCGCCTCGACCGAGGCTTGCGCGAGCCGGTAAAGGTCGAGCCGCCGCATCAACTCGTCGGTCTTGAGCGTGCGCTCCCCGAACATCTCGGACAGGCGGCCCTGCACCGTGCGGCGCATCGTGACCATCTGCCAGAGCCTGTCCTGCGCATGGGCATAGCCGAGCGCGAAGTAGACATCATTGTCGGTCTTGCCGAAGATATGCGGCACGTCGTGGTTGTCGCGCACGATCTCGACCGGAGCTTCCAGCCCGATCACGCTCCGCTCGGCCTCGTAATCCGGCAAAGACCGGGATGCGAGGTAGTAGACGAAGGCGAGCGCGAGAACGGCGAGCACCAATACGGCACTCACACCGCGCACCATCCATTTGAAGAGAGACGCCATGGGACCCTTTGTTGACCTGTCCGCTGCCCCCGTTCATTAAAGGCTCCAAACAACAGGTGCAATGAAGGGAGAGCGAGATGGCCAAATGCGCATTTCTGGGGCTTGGCGTGATGGGATACCCGATGGCGGGCCACCTTGCGGCCAAGGGGCATGAGGTAACCGTCTACAATCGCACGGGCGCCAAGGCCGAGGCCTGGGTCGCCGAGCATGGCGGGCGGGCGGCAGCCACCCCGCGCGAAGCGGCGGAGGGTGCCGAATTCGTGATGGCCTGCGTCGGCAACGACGACGATCTGCGGGCGGTCTGCACCGGCGACGACGGCGCGTTCGCGGGCATGAGCGAGGGCGCGATTTTCGTCGATCACACAACGGTGTCGGCGATGGTGACGCGGGACATGGCCGAGGTCGCGGGCGAGGCCGGGATCGGTTACGTCGACGGGCCGGTATCGGGCGGTCAGGCCGGGGCCGAAAACGGCGTGCTCGCCATCATGTGCGGCGGGGCCGAGGAAACCTTCGCCAAGGCGGAGCCGGTGATGGCCGCCTATGGCCGCTCAATCAAACGGCTGGGCGACACGGGCGCGGGGCAGCTCACCAAGATGGTGAACCAGATCTGCATCGCCGGTCTGGTGCAGGGCCTGTCCGAAGGGCTGGCCTTTGCCGAAAAGGCCGGGCTCAATGGGCGCGCGGTGGTCGAGGCGATCTCGGGCGGCGCGGCCGGAAGCTGGCAGATGGTGAACCGCCACGAAACCATGCTGGACGACAAGTTCGACCACGGATTCGCCGTCGACTGGATGCGCAAGGATCTGGCGATCTGTCTGGCCGAGGCCGAACAGACCGGGGCGGCGCTTCCGGTCACGGCGCTGGTCGATCAGTTTTACAAGGACGTGCAGAACATGGGCGGCAACCGCTGGGATACCTCGTCGCTGATCAAACGGCTGCGGTGAGGCGCGAAAAAGCGCGTCTGGTGAAACTGACCGGCCCCCGCTAGCGTGACTTTATATAGAAGCGGCGGACAGACCGCCGGACAGGGAGAGATCATGCGTATCACGAAATCCTTCGCGGCGGCGCTGCCGCTCATGCTCGTCGCCTCGGTCGCGGCGGCCCATACCGACAGCGACGTGGGCGGGTTCATCTCGGGCTTCACCCATCCGATCCTCGGCTGGGACCACGTGATCGCGATGGTCGCGGTCGGCCTGTGGGGCGCGTTCCTCGGCAAGCCTGCGATCTACATCCTGCCCGTGGTCTTTCCGCTGGTCATGGCCGTCGGCGGCGCCCTTGGGGTGATCGGCGTGCCGATCCCAGCGGTCGAGGCGGGGATCGCGCTGTCGGGCGTGGTGCTTGGCCTGCTGATCGCCTTCGCCGTGCGCGCGCCGCTTTGGGTCGCGGGCGTGATCGTCGGGGTGTTCGCGATTTTCCACGGCCATGCGCATGGCACCGAACTGCCTGATGCGGCGAATCCGTTCGCTTACGGCATCGGCTTTGTCATCGGCACCGGGCTTTTGCACCTTGGCGGGATCGCGCTGGGGCTGCTGGTCGGTTCCGCCGCTGGCCGGATCGTCGTGCGTGCGGCGGGTGCGTTGATCGCCGCGGTCGGTGCGGCGTTCCTGTTCGGCGTCGCGTGAAGCGCCTCGTCCTTCCTCTGATCCTCGTCCCCGGCGCGGCGAACGCCCATGCGTTCAGCACCGGGGCCGATGCCTATGGCGCGTTTCTGGAGGGGGCCGGGGTCATTCTTGGTTATCCCGCGCTGATCCTGCCGCTCGCCACGCTCGCCGTCGCCCTTGCCCTATGGAAGACCGAGGGGATGGTGGCCGCCTGGCCCGCGTTCCTGATCGGTCAGGTGATCGGCATGGCGCTTGCGCCGCTGGTCGGGATATGGATCGCGCTCGTCCCGCTCGCCTTCGGGCTGGTGCTGGGCGCGCTGTCGGCCATTGCGCCGCTGGAACGTCTTGGCCCGGCGATGCCGGTCTTTGCCGGTCTCACGGGGGCCGCGGTCATGGCTGCGGCGCTTGAGGGGCACAGCTTCACCGAGATCGGGGTTGCGATCCGGCTGGGCCTTTTCGTCGCGGCGAATATCGCCACGGCGGCGCTGGCCGGTGTCGTGCGTGTGATCCTCGAACGATGGGACGGGCAGGTGGCCCGCATCGGCGCGCGGATCGCGGCGTCATGGCTGGCCGCGATCCTCGTGCTCTATCTCGCCTTCGCCGTGGCTGGCCCCGCGGCTTAGGGAATGATCCGGGTGTATTTCGACCCTTCGACGGTCGCGCCCACGATCAGTCCTGCGGTCCCGAACACCATCGCGACGACAGGCGTGGTGCCTGCCAGCGTGTCGGCCGAAAACCGGTCGCCCTCGTTCAGAACCGCGTATTTGATGTCCGCGCCCGCGACCCAGCCGGGGGAATAACGGAACTCGCCCAGCGCATCCTCGGTCATGAAGAACAGGACGTGGGCATATTGCTGCGCGCCGACCTGAATGCCGAGGCTCGCCTTGGTCTGCGAGTAGTAATCCACCGTCGCGCCGCCGACCCGAAGTGCACCGCGCCCATAGGCGCCGCCGACGAGGATGCCGGCCTCGGTCACCAGCGGCATGACCAGCATACCGACCGATTTCGACCGCAGATCCTGCGCCTCGGGATAGGTGGAGAAGAGATAGTTCAGCGTGCTGTCGACCCGCGCGTCGATCGTGCCCGCCGCGTTCGAGCCCATGCCGTTGTCGCAGCCAGCGAGTGCGAGGCTCGCGCCCGCGCCCCCGGCGGCCAGAAGGACCCCACGTCTGGTGTATGTTTTCATGCCCGTCGCCTCTGTGTTGTGGCTTGCCGGGTCTTCGCCCGGATTGGGGGCAAGTCTACGCGAGTTGGGCGGGCCTGTCACGCAAGGGTGATCCGCAGGCGGAAAACCGCGCGGCCCTCAGGCGAAGCGGACGACCAGCAGGACGGCGGCGTAATGCGTCGCGGCGGCGGCAAGGACGTGTCCGTGCCAGATCGCGCGGGCATAGGGCAGAGCCTTGTGAAAAAAGATCGTGCCGACGGTGTAGACGACGCCGCCGATGACCAGCAGCACCAGCGCGGCCAGCGGCAGCGCGGCGACGATGGGGCCGATGGCGGCAAGACAGAGCCAGCCCTGCGCGATGTAGAGCCAGAAGCCGAGCTTTTCGATCCGGTCGAACCAGACGACCTTGAGCACCACGCCGGTCAGCGCGATGGCCCAGCTCGCCACGGCCAGCGCGATGCCATAGCCGCCGCCCACGCCGATCAGCGCCACGGGCGTATAGGTGCCTGCGATCATCAGGTAGATCGCGGCATGGTCGAACCGCCGCAGCACGGCCCGGATCGGGGCATGAAGCGTCATGTTGTAGGCGGCCGAGAACGCGAAGGTGGCGATCAGCCCGATGGCATAGGGCACGAGCGCGGCCAGATGCGCCCCCTCGACCGACAGCGCCGCCCAGGTGAGCAGGACGCTGGCACCGGCGACGGCCGCAATCACGCCGATGACGTGAAGCACGCCATCCGCGAGGTGTTCCTTGGGGCTATCTGACAGAACGAAACGGGTCATGGTTCTAAAGTAACGCACGGAACGGATAAAGTTCAGTTGACGTGGCGGTCACTTCGGTCACGTTTCGGCAATCGCTCGCCTACCAGCTTCCGGACGCGCCGCCCCCGGAACTCGACCCGCCGCCGAACGAACCGCCGGACGAGGAGGAGGATGAGGTGATCATCGGGATCGTGTAGGGGACGACCGAGTGATAGCCGCAGCGCGGGCAATCCGTGACCTTTTCCCCCTTGCCGGTGCGCGAGCGGGTCGGGGCCAGCAGGCGGTGGCGGGTGGTGTGCAACCCGCGTTCGCCGCACTGGGGGCAGGTGCGGAAGCGGTCGATGATCTTGCGCGAAAACGCGGCCACGACGCCGCCGATCACCGCCAATGTGCCCAGCACCCAACCCAGCGGGCTCCCGTCTCCGCCGGATCGTTCCGGGGGTTCCTCGCCGTTCCAGTGGGCGCGGGCGATGCGCTGGATCACCGCGTCGGTGCCGTCTTCGATCCCCTTAGCATAGTTGTCGTTGCGAAACTCCGGCAGGAACACGCGGTCGATGATGTCCTGCGCCTCGCGGTTGAAGGCGCTGCCGTAGCCCGACCCCAACTCGATCCGCATCTGACGGTCGTCGCGCAGGACGAGGATCAGGATGCCGTCGTTCCGGCCCGCGTCGCCGATGCCCCATTCATTGAACAGGCCGGTCGCGAAGTCTTCCATCGTGTCCGTTGGTGTGAAGCCGCCGCGCGTGTTGAGCGTCAGCACGGTCGCCTCGACCCCGGTCTCCTCGCGTAGCACTTCGAGCTGTCGCTTGATCCGCGTCTCGACATCCTCCGGCAGGATGCGCGCATAGTCGTTTACGTAGATGTTTTCGTAGACCGGCCAGCTTTGCGCCGTGGCCAGTGCGGGCCAAAGGAGGGCGAGAAGGGCGACGAGGCGGATCATGGCAGGCTCCCGGCGATCTCGTTCAGAACGTCAGGCACCATCATGACATCCTCGCGCGTCACGTCAAACTGCCCGACCTGCATCCGGATGACATACCGGCCCGCGTGAGTGGTCTGGGTCAGGTAGATGCGCCCGTCGCGGTTCACGGCGTCAAGCAGCCGCGCGGTCGTGGCATCGTCGCGGTAGGCAAAGGAAAAGAGCGACAGGATCGGCTCGGTCACAATCTCGAACCCGTCGAGGGCGGCGATGGCGTCGCGTGCCTCGTTCGCCCAGGCGACGTGATTGCGGATACGTGAACGCAGGCCCGTAAGCCCTTCGGATCGCAGGAGGAACCAGATTTTCAAGGCCCGGAAACGGCGGCCCAGCGGCAGCGTCCATTCGTTGTAGTTGACGATTTCGTCCGCGCCGGGGGTTTGCAGGTAATCGGGGCGCAACCCCATCGCCTGAATTTGCGGGCCGGGGTCGCGCAGGAACTGGATCGAACAGTCGAATTGTGCGCCGAGCCATTTGTGCGGGTTGAACACGACCGAATCCGCTTTCTCGACACCGGCCCACAAGTCCCTGAATTCAGGGCAGATCATGGCCGATCCGGCCCATGCCGCGTCCACGTGTGTCGGCAGGTCATGGGCGCGCGCCACGTCGATACAGGCCGCGATGTCGTCGCAGGCCCCGATTGCGGTCCCACCTGTGGCGAGCACGACACCCGCAGGCCTGTGGCCCGCATCCAGATCGGCGCGGATCGCCGCGTCGAGGGCGGCGGGGTCCATGGAGTATCGCGGATCGTCCGGCTTCCCGGCCACTTTGACGAGGTTGTTCTGGCCGATGCCCGACAGGCGCACCGCCTTGTCCACCGAACTGTGCGTCTGGGCGGATGCGTAGATACGCAGTGTCGGGGCACCTGAAAGCCCTTCGCCAATACCCTGAAACCCCAATGCTTTCTCACGCATCGTCGTCACGGCGGAAAAGGTCGCGGTGGTCGCTGAATCGTGGATCGTGCCGGTGAAATCCGCAGGCAGGCCCAGCGCATCGCGCATCCAGTCGACGACCAGCGCCTCCATCTCGTTCGCCGCCGGGGCGGTCTGCCAGAGCATCGCCTGCGAGGCCATCGCGTTCGCCAGTTGCTCGGCCAGCATCGACACGGGCGCGGCATTGGCCGGGAAATAGGCGAAGAACCGGGGGTGCTGCCAATGGGTCATGGCATCGGGGACGAGGCGGGCGAAATCGTCGAAAATGGTCTCGATCGCTTCGGGCTGTTCCGGAACCGGGGCGTCGATCAGCTTGCGGAAGTCACCGGGGGCGAGGTCGGGGCGCACCGGACGGTCCCGCAGGCCCGCGTGATAATCGCGCGCCCAGTCCGCCGCGCGTTTCGACCAATGCGCCAGCTCGTCGTGATCCATGCCGTCCTCCCTTACTTAACGTGTTAAGTAGTAGCGGTCCGGTCACGCATCCTCAAGGGCCGAGATGATGGGCGAGAAATCGGCGGCCTTGAGGCTCGCACCGCCCACGAGGGCGCCGTCCACGTTCGAGACCGCGAAGATTTCGGCCGCGTTGCCGGGTTTGACGGACCCGCCATAGAGAATGCGGGTCGAGCGGCCCACGCCCGCGCCGAAGCGTTCCTCGAGCCGTGCGCGGATGAAATCGTGCACTTCGCCGATCTGGTCGAGGGTCGGGATCTTGCCGGTGCCGATGGCCCAGATGGGTTCATAGGCCACGACAAGCGTCTCTCCGGTCACGGCATCGGGGATCGAACCGGCGAGCTGGCCCGAGATGATGTCCAGCGTGTTGGCGGCTTCGCGTTCCTCCAGCGATTCTCCGACGCAGATCACGACCTTGAGGCCCGCGGCCAGCGCGGCCTTGGCCTTTTCGCGAACGTCCTGATCGGTTTCCTCATGGTCCTCGCGCCGTTCCGAATGGCCGAGGATCACATATGTCGCGCCCGCATCCGCCAGCATCCCGGCGGCGATGTCGCCGGTATGGGCGCCGCTGTCCTTGGCATGGCAGTCCTGACCGCCGGTTGCGATCACGTCGCCGGCGGCGTCGGTGAGACGAGAGAGCAGGGTGGCCGGGGGGCAGATCAGAATGTCGACGCCCGCGCCCTTATGCGCTTTGCAGATGCCTTCGACCTCGGCCAGATCGGCCGCCGTGCCGTTCATCTTCCAATTGCCAGCCGCCAGTTTGCGCCGCATTTCCGTCTCCCTCGTCAGTGTGCGGGAAACCGTAACGTGCAGGGGCGGGAGGGCAAGGGGTCAGAGCGCGGCAAGCGCGCGGCGGCCCCAGTCGGCGGCAAGGTCGGGGTCGTCGAGGGCCGCGTCGGGCAGGGTCCAGTAATGCATCCCGCGCCCGCCCTCCATCTCGAACTTGGTGGACCCTTCGGCGGCGAGGCTTTCCGCGAAAGGCCCCTTGGCCTTGAGGAAAATCCGACCGTCCGAGGACAGGATCGCGAAAATCTGCCCCTCGCAATAGAAAGAGGCCCCGCCCATCATCTTGCGATGGGAGAGGCCCCCGATTGCGTCGAAAACTTCGTAGACATGGGCGATCTCGTCGTCCGAGACGCTCACTTCTGCGAACCGATGGTCTCGTCGAACTTGATCGATTCGCCGCACCCGCAGGCATCGACCACGTTCGGGTTGCGGAACTTGAACCCGCTTTCCAGAAGCGAGGTCTCATAGTCGATTTCGGTGCCGAACAGGAACATCTGCGCCATCGGCGCGATCATCACGCGTGCGCCGTCCTGTTCCACGACCTCGTCGTTCGGGTCCACGTCGTCGACGTAGTCCATCGTGTATTCCATACCCGCGCAGCCGCCTTTCTTGACGCCGATGCGCAGGCCCTTGTGACCGCCCTTATCCATCAGCCGAGCGATCTGCACGGCGGCGGTGTCTGTGATGGTCACGGCTTGTTTTCCGGGTATTGCGAACATGGTTTCCTCACATGAATCCGAGTTCGAGTCGGGCTTCGTCCGACATCATGTCCATGCCCCAGGGCGGATCCCACGTCAGGTCCACGTCGACGGATTTCACGCCGTCCACGGGCCCGATCGCGTCCATCAGCCAGCCGGGCATCTCGCCTGCCACCGGGCAGCCGGGCGCGGTCAGCGTCATCATGATGTAGACGTCGTTCTCGGGATTGATGTCGATGGTGTAGACAAGCCCGAGGTCGTAGATGTTGACCGGGATTTCCGGGTCGTAGACGGTCCGGCACGCCTCGACCACCTGATCGTAGAGCGGGTGTTCCGTGCTCGACGGCTTGATGAGGGGCGCGCCTTCCATCTGTTCGGGGCTTTCGGTGTTCATCGTTCGTCCTTCGAATTCCTGACTGAACATATAGGATTTTCGGCAGGTGAGGTCTAGGGGGCGCACAGCCCTGCATGGGCGATGAGAGGGCGGATTTCACGCTATTGCGATCCAGTGGGGATGGCGTGTCGCATTGACGGATGCGGATTCGCGCCGGATTCTGAACGCTGTGGGCGGTGCGGATCGGGTCTGAACCCGAATGCGGCCTCACGCGTTGGGCACGACCTGACAGACTGGAGGACACGATGACAGCATTGACCGAAAAATCCTGCACCGACCTGCCGAAAGGCACGCCTGCGCTGAAAGCCGATGAACTGGAGGCGCTGAAGGCCCAGATCGACCCAGCATGGCAGGTGGACGAGACGGTGCTGACCCGCAGATACGAGACCAAGAATTTCGCCAAGGCGCTGATGTTGGTGAACGGGGTCGGTTATCTGGCCGAGGCCCAAGGGCATCATCCCGACATCAAGCTGGGCTGGGGTTATGCGGAAGTGAGCTTCACGACGCATTCCGTCGGCGGGCTTTCGGAAAACGACTTCATCTGCGCGGCCAAGCTCGACGCCATGGGCCTCGCCGGGTGAGGCTTTGGCGCCTTGCCGCGCTGGCGCTGGTCGCGCTGGTGTCCTGCGGCGAGGTGCCGGACGTTTCGCGCGCCGCCGGAGACGATGTTCTGGCACCCTATGAGGCAGCGGCGTGGCCTAGGTACCTGACCGACCTCGCACTGCCGCGTGACCGGGATTACGTGATCCTGTCCTACCTGCCGCCCGCCGTGCCGCTCGACCTACGCACACCGGAAACGATGCGCGCGACGCTCAGGGCGGGGTTGAGCGACCTGGCGGCGCTGGCCGAGGCCAAGACCAAGATCGGGCATACGATCGTCGCATGGCAATGCGGCGCGCATCAGGGCGTGACATCGATGACCGGAGAGACCCGGTTGCAGGCGACACGGATGATGCTGTCGGGCTGGGGGATCGTGCCGCTTCTGTCCACCTTTCAGGACGGACATCTCTACACCGAAGCCGGGTTCAGCCCGCGTCACGACCTCGCCTTTCGGCAGGGCAAAGGCGTTGTCACGGCGGTCGAGGTGGACCGGGCGAGCTGCACGCGGCTTCGGCGGGCGCTGGAGGACTTCGTGACGCATCCCGCGCAGCCCGCGCGGAATTTCGGGCTGCTGGCCGATCCGCGCCGCTTCGAGGGGGGCGGATGCCTGACCTTCGCGTGGTATCTCAGCGGGGCCGCCGGGGTGATCGGCGACATGCAACATCTGTTCCGCCGGGACATCGAGGTGCGCGCGGTGCAGATCGGCGCATGGCGCCCGGTGCCGCCGGGGGTCGTGCCCTGGCGCCCGGACGGTCACGTCTGGCGCGACACCCCCCTGAGCCTTCGGGCGTTTCTGGGCACGCGCTGGGATCGGGGGCCGGTCGTGGCGCGGCTGTCGGTGCCGGACGGGGAGGCGTTTCTGGGCGCCATGATCGCCCTGCGCGACGGGGTTCAGGAGACTCAGGACTGGCGAGCGGGCCGAGTGGTGCCCGGCCACGGTGCCGTCGTCGAACGCGCGGAGGTGGCCGCGCGGCGCTATGCGAACCGCTTTCCCGTCCGCCGTTTGGCCGACCCGGACGGCGTCGCGGCGCTGGTGCTCGAAACGCACTGACGATTTCGCAAAAGGAGCGGGCTGAAGCCCGCGCAGGTTTTGCGCGTTTCCGCCTGTGGCGGACACGCGCGGCGGGAGGGGGACCAGTCCCCCTCGCCACGTTCGCGGGCGAACGCGGCTCACCCCCTGAGGTATTTGAGGACCAGAGAAGCGGTCAGGCCGCCCCGCTTTTGCGGCGGCGTTTCGGGACCGGGCGGGCGCGGCGTTCGACCTCGTCGAAAAGGAGCCCCGCGATGTTCTTGCCGGTGGCGGTTTCGATGCCTTCGAAACCGGGAGAGGAATTGACCTCGAGCACCTTCGGGCCGGTGGACGACCGGAGCAGGTCGACGCCCGCCACGGAAAGCCCGAAAGCGCGGGCCGCGCGCAGGGCCGTGCGCCGTTCTTCGGCCGAGATGCGGACCTTTTCCGCCTTGCCGCCCCGATGCAGGTTCGAGCGGAAATCGCCGTCGGCCCCGGTGCGCTTCATCGAGGCGACGACTTTCGCGCCGATGACGAAGCAGCGGATATCCTCGCCCGCCGCCTCCTTGACGAAATGCTGGACGAGGAAGTTGGCCTTGAGGCCCCGGAAGGCGTCGATCACGGATTCGGCGGCCTTGCGGGTTTCGGCAAGCACCACGCCGCGCCCTTGGGTGGATTCGAGCAGTTTGACGATCATCGGTGCGCCGCCGACGAGGCCCACGAGGTTGGCATTGTCCTTGGGCGAGGCGGCGAAGGCGGTGTCGGGCATGCCGATCCCCGCCTTGGCCATCTGCTGATGGGCGAAAAGCTTGTCGCGCGATCCGGCGATCCCGGCGGAGGAGTTGAGGCAGAAGGTGCCGATGGTTTCGAACTGGCGCACAACGGCGGTGCCGTAGGTGGTGATCGAGGCGCCGATGCGTGGGATCACCGCGTCGTAGACCGGCAGGCGTTTGCCGTCGTAATGCACTTCGGGGGCGAGCGCGTTGATCGCCATGTAACAGCGCGTGGTGTCGATCACCTCGACCGTGTGGCCGCGGCTTTCGCCTTCTTCCACCAGCCGGTTCGTCGAGTAGTTGTTCTCGCGCGACAGCACGCAGACACGCAGCGCCCGGCGGGGCTGGGCCTTGGCGACCTCGGACGTGTGGTAGACGTCATAGCCCAGTTCCGGCTGAAGCAGACGGTCATGGGCCGAGATCGTGATGTGGTCGAGCAGCGCCTGACGCCCGAGCAGCATCCGCGAGGCCATGGTTTCGCGGTTGGTCAGGGTCACTTCGATGGGCCAGCTCTGGCCGCCGACCGACAGGGTCGTCTGGATCACCACCCGGTTCTCGCTTTCGCCGTTGGACGACGTGACCTCTCGCCGGTCGACGACGGTGGCCGAGCAGGGGATCACGATGTCGTCGCGCCCCGGCACGGGCCGCACCGTGAAGCGCACCTTGGGGTGGTTCGAAGGCCCGAAGGTTTCGATATCGTCGGCATGGAGCGCGGAGGTGCGCGCGCCGGTGTCGATCTTGGCCTTGACGGCAGGGACGCCGAGGTCGGGGAGAGAGAGCCATTCCTCCCACCCGAAATGCATTGGTGTGCCGGTCAAAACGTGCCTCGCCTCTTGTGATTCTCTCGGTGCGCGGACCCCAGCCCTAACATCTCCGCATGTCACAAAGACAGGGTGCGCCGCTTGCTCTGGTGTCATGGCAGGGCTATGAGCGCCGCCATGACAGAACGCTTTTCCTATTCCCTGAACGCCACCGACGGCAAGGCCCGCACTGGCGTCATCTCGACCCCGCGTGGCGAGATCCGCACGCCCGCCTTCATGCCCGTGGGCACGGCGGCGACCGTGAAGGCGATGCTGCCCGAAAGCGTGGCGGCGACCGGGGCGGATATTCTTCTGGGCAACACCTATCATCTGATGCTCCGGCCCGGGGCCGAACGGGTGGAGCGTCTGGGCGGGCTGCACCGGTTCATGAACTGGGACAAACCCATCCTCACGGACAGCGGCGGGTTTCAGGTGATGAGCCTGGCCGAATTGCGCAAGCTCACCGAGGAGGGCGTGACGTTTCGCAGCCATGTGGACGGATCGAAACATGTCCTCAGCCCCGAGACGAGCATGGAGATACAGCGCCAGCTTGGGTCCGACATCGTGATGTGCTTCGACGAATGCCCCGCGTTGCCCGCGGATGAGACGACCGTGGCGCAAAGCATGCGTCTGTCGATGCGGTGGGCGCAGCGGTCGCGCGATGCGTTCGGGGATCGGCCGGGCCATGCGCTGTTCGGCATCCAGCAGGGTGGCGTGACGGAAGATTTGCGGGGCGAAAGTGCCGAGGCGCTGACCGCCATCGGGTTCGACGGCTACGCCATTGGCGGTCTGGCCGTGGGCGAGGGGCAGGAGGCGATGTTCGGCGTGCTCGACTATGCGCCGGGCATGCTGCCCGAAGACAAGCCGCGTTACCTGATGGGCGTGGGCAAGCCCGACGATATCGTGGGGGCGGTGAAGCGCGGCGTGGACATGATGGATTGCGTGCTGCCGTCCCGCTCCGGGCGCACCGGGCAAGCCTGGACGCGGCGCGGTCAGGTCAACATCAAGAACGCGCGCCATGCGGACGATCCCCGGCCTTTGGACGAGGCCTGCGCTTGCCCGGCCTGCACCGGCTATTCGCGCGCCTACCTGCACCACGTGTTCCGGGCGGGGGAAATGATTTCAGGGATGCTCCTGACATGGCACAACCTGCATTATTATCAGGAGCTTATGTCGCACATGCGGGCGGCGATCGCCGAGGGGCGGTTCACGGCGTTCGAGGCGCAGTTCCACGCCCTGCGGGCCGAGGGCGATATCGACCCGCTCTAGCGTTCCGTCCGGGGCAGCGATGAGATCCATTGCGGCAAGGGGGCGCGCCTGCGGTCCGGGCCTGTGTGCGGTTTCGCTTGCGCATAGACGCTGTTGAAATAGTCGGCGGACGAGATCTTTTCGGGACATTTGATGCGCACGCCGCCCGCGCTGTGGCAGAGCGCCTGCGTGGTCTCTTCGACCCGTGACAGCCGCAGGTCGAGCCAGCGACCGAGGGTGTCGTCAAGCCAGCCCCGGGCGTGGCGGCGGATCGGCAGGGCATCGGCGACGTGACAGATTTCGACGCGCCTCCGCGCCCCCTGGTCGGTGATGCGGAACGATGTCGTCCCTTCGAAGGTGTTGCCACGTTCGGGGTCGACCCGTTCGATGCGCAGCCGGACGAAATGCGGCGCGTCGATTTCGTCGACATGCAGCAGAAGCTCGGACGACCGACCGGGCGGGCGCCAGTTCAACAGGCGGATCACCCGGCGCGACGGGTCGGCATAGTCGATCGACACGACATCGGCATCGGGTATCTCGTCCAGATGGCCCGGCGTCGGCACCAGACCATACCACAGGTCTTTCGCGCTGAGGGACGAGGACGCGTGGGCGACGGTGCGGCGGCGGATCGGGGTGAAGCGGTCGGACCAACGCCCGTTCAGCGCCGTATGCATCACGACGATGACGAAGAGATACAGAAGTACCGCCGAGGCCGCGTTCAGATGCGGGTTGGCGAGGTTGAAGTTCGAGGTGGGCAGAAGGTGCCCGAGACCCACGAACACGAAGTTGGAGACCGCCGCCACTTCGACCGCGAAGCGAAGGCGCGGGGCCGCGATCGCGACGCCGCCCGCCACGACGAGCAGGAGCAGAACGGTGCCCACGTCGCGGGCGATGGGCAGGTCGGTGGATGCCGTGTTCCATCCGAGGGTCAGCGACAGGGCGAGCATCAGGGCCGTGAACGACAGCCGCCGACGGTCGCGAAAGATGTGGCGATACAGGTTGCGCATGGCAAATCTCCTTGGCCGGACCATGGAGATGCGCGTGAAGCTGGGCAGGAATGTGACCGCCCGGCCTGTTTCGTGTGTCGTGGTAAAGGCCGGGTTACTCGGCGGCGGACAGGAGCGGTTCCGGGCGCATCGTCCGCAGCGGCGTTTTCGCCTTCGGGCGCAGCACCCCGCCGACGGCCAGCTGCTCGCGCCGCGCGTCTTCTTTGGCGCGGGAGTTCGAAATGGCGGCTTCCAGCTTCAGGAGGCGTTCGTCCTCTTTCCGGCCAAGGCTGTCGTCGACCCAGTCGAACAGGACACGGCGCAGCGGTCGGTTGTGGTTGAACTCGGTGATGTAAAGAACACGGCGGTCCACCATGTCGATCATCTTGACCGCTTTCAGACCGCGCTGAAGCTTGTCCTTCTTCTCCTCGTCCTGCCGGACCCAGCGATAGACGATATAGGCGCCGGGCAGGTAATCCTCGACCTGAAGGTATTCCTCGATCTTCTTGGACGGCGGGGCCCAGCGGATCACCCGGATGCGGGAGCGATCCCGGTCGACCCAGTCCACCGACAGGATATCGGGGTCGTGCAGCATTTCGCGCCGGCCCGGCGTGGGCACGAAGCCGTGCCAAAGCTGGTCGGATTCCAGCTTGAAGGTGACCAGCCGTGTCGTGTTGCGCGAGCGGCGCATGACCAGAAGCTTGTCGGACCAGCGCCCGTAGAACAGGAAGTGCACGAAAAGGCCGGTGGTGATGAGGCCCGCCATGGAGCGCGTGCCGCCCTCGGTGATGGTCAAAAGCGAAAAGGACGAGCCGGGAAAGATACGGCCCAGCACGGCGGCACCGAAGAGCGTGAGGCCGATGGGCACATAGGCATGACGCAGCGAGGGCAGGGCAAGCCCGCCCGCGATCATGAAGGCACCGAAAAAGACGAGGAGGCCGAGGCCTGCCCCGACCTCCATCACGCCCGGCGGGAACAGGTCCGACTTGTTCCATGTCTCGACCACGCCCGCGCCGAAGAGCAGCGCGAAGCTGACCGCGATCCGGCGGCGGTCCCTGTGCAGGCGTCGTAGTATCCGTGTGAACATGGTCTTGTCCGTCCTTGGTTACCCTTCGTTATCCTTTTGAATGCGGGCGGGAGTTGGGCGAATTGGGTCGGATTTGTGAAATTCGGGGGGATTTTGTGCGTCTGTGGCTGACAATACGGTAGGGTTGCCCTCACTGTTTTGCCCATCCGTTGCGCGATCCGGGACAGTCCCCCGAATTGTGGCCAGTTTGAAGCACTCTAGGTCTTGTCGTCGGTTCGGGGCGCGGGCACTATGTCTGGAACGGGGCAAACAGGTCTGCTTGAAACCGGGGCGCGAGACCCCCAGATCATTCAGGCGAACAGGGGGTGCTGCGCGTTGCCGACGATCGGGACCGGGGCACCTTGCCAGATAAGGAACAGTCATGACCGAGCAATCAACACAAATCCATCCTGTCCTGCCGCTGCGCGACATCGTGGTCTTTCCGCATATGATCGTGCCGCTCTTCGTCGGTCGCGAGAAGAGCGTGAAGGCACTGGAAGAGGTGATGGCGGACGACAAGCAGATCCTGCTGTCGAGCCAGATCGACCCGTCGGTCGACGACCCGGACGAAGACGGCATCTACCGCACAGGCGTTCTGGCAAACGTCCTGCAACTGCTCAAACTGCCCGACGGCACCGTGAAGGTGCTGGTCGAAGGCCAGGCGCGGGTGCAGATCAACGAATTCCTGTCCAACCCCGACTTCTTCGAGGCCGAGGCCGAAATCCTTATCGAAACCATCGGTGACGAAGCCGCCGCCGAGGCGCTCGTGCGGTCGGTCCGTGAGGAATTCGAACGCTATGCCAAGGTGAAGAAGAACATCCCGGAAGAGGCGCTTTCGGCGGTGTCCGAGACCCGCGAACCGGCGAAACTCGCCGACCTCGTGGCCGGTCATCTTGGCGTGGAAGTCGACCAGAAGCAGGATCTTCTGGAAACCCTCCCGATCGACGAGCGGCTTGAGAAGGTCTATGGCCTGATGCAGGGCGAAATGTCCGTTCTTCAGGTCGAAAAGAAGATCAAGACGCGCGTGAAGAGCCAGATGGAGCGCACGCAGCGGGAGTATTACCTGAACGAACAGATGAAGGCGATCCAGAAGGAACTGGGCGAGGACGGCGAAGGCCAGGACGAGCTTCAGGAACTGGAAAACCGCATCAACGCGACCAAGCTGTCGAAAGAGGCCCGCGAAAAGGCCGATGCGGAGCTCAAGAAGCTCAAGAACATGAGCCCGATGAGCGCCGAGGCGACGGTCGTGCGCAACTACCTCGACTGGATGCTGTCGATCCCGTGGGGCGTGAAAAGCCGCGTGAAGAAGAACCTCGACAACGCGCAGAAGGTTCTGGACGACGACCATTACGGGCTTGAGAAGGTCAAGGAACGGATCGTCGAATACCTCGCCGTGCAGCAACGCTCGAAAAAGCTGAAGGGGCCGATCATGTGCCTCGTCGGTCCTCCGGGTGTCGGTAAGACGTCGCTGGGCAAATCGGTCGCCAAGGCCACGGGGCGCGAGTTCATTCGCATCTCGCTGGGCGGCGTGCGTGACGAAAGCGAAATTCGCGGTCACCGCCGGACCTATATCGGCTCGATGCCCGGCAAGATCATTCAGGCGCTGAAAAAGGCCAAGACCACGAACCCGCTCATCCTGCTCGATGAAATCGACAAGATGGGGCAGGATTTCCGCGGCGACCCGGCCTCGGCGATGCTCGAAGTGCTCGACCCGGAGCAGAACGCGACCTTCGTGGACCACTATCTCGAAGTGGAATACGACCTGTCGAACGTGATGTTCCTGACCACGGCGAACTCCTACAACATGCCCGGCCCGCTTCTGGACCGGATGGAGATCATTCCGCTGGCGGGCTACACCGAAGACGAAAAGCGCGAGATCGCCAAGCAGCACCTCGTCGACAAGCAGGTCAAGAACCACGGGCTTCGCAAGGGCGAGTTCGAGGTGACCGACAGCGCCCTGACCGACATCATCCGCTATTACACCCGCGAGGCGGGGGTGCGGAACCTCGAACGCGACATCGCGAAACTGGCACGCAAGGCCGTGACCAAGATCGTGCGCAAAGACGAGGAGCAGGTGAAGATCACGCGGGAGTCGCTGGAAGACTATCTGGGCGTGCGCAAACACCGCTACGGTCTGGCCGAGAAGGAAGACCAGATCGGCGTTGTGACCGGGCTGGCCTGGACCAGCGTGGGCGGCGATCTTCTCCAGATCGAAGCCCTGCGCCTGCCGGGCAAGGGCCGGATGAAGACGACCGGGAAACTGGGCGACGTGATGAAGGAATCGATCGACGCCGCAAGCTCCTATGTCCGGTCCATCGCGCCCGAGATCGGGGTGAAGCCGCCGAAGTTCGACCGCTGGGACATCCACGTCCACGTGCCGGACGGGGCGACGCCCAAGGACGGTCCGTCCGCGGGCCTCGCCATGGTGACCTCGATCGTGTCTGTGCTGACGCAGATCCCGGTGCGCAAGGATATCGCCATGACGGGCGAGGTGTCGCTGCGCGGCAATGCCATGCCCATCGGCGGGTTGAAGGAAAAGCTGCTCGCGGCCCTGCGCGGCGGGATCAAGACGGTCTTCATCCCCGAAGAGAACGTCAAGGATCTGGCCGACATTCCGGACAACGTGAAGGAAGGGCTCGAGATCATTCCGGTCACCCATGTGCGCGACGTGCTGAAACAGGCGCTCGTGTCCGAACCGGAACCGATCGAATGGGACGAGGCGGCCGAGGAAGCTGCGGCCGCCGCAGCCGCCAAGACGAGCGGAGAGCCGGCGCAGATCGCGCACTGATTTCCGACCGTCAGAGACATTTGGGGCCGGGCGCTGCATCTAGCGTCCGGCCCTAGATTTTGCGGGGCGCTCCGGTCATGCCCCTTTATTTGTTAACCATTTCGTTATACGCTTCGGGGTGATGTGTGCCCGGATGCGCCGGGGCATCGCTTTCATCAGAACCGGCCAGAGAAGCCGGGCATCATACAGGCAAATCCATTATGGCCACGAGCACCAAGAAATCTGCGACCAAATCATCCACCGGCACCCGCAAGGCGACCACCGCCAAACCCGAGGCCGACGCGCCCGTGGCGGATGCGCCGACGACCGCCGTGCAGGGGGTGACCCGTGCGGTCCCGACCGCCGAGGGCGAAAGCGACGGCAAGATCGTCAAGAAAGACCTGATCGACCGGGTGATCGCACGATCCGGGGTCAAGCCGCGCTATGTCCGCCCCGTGGTCGACGCGCTGCTCGTCGAGTTGGGCGAGATGCTGGAAGAAGCGGAAACCATGCAACTTCAACCGCTTGGCACCGTGAAAGTGCAGCGTCGCAAGGACGTCACGGATGGCGAAGTCATCATCACCAAGGTGAAGCGGAAAAAGGACACGCCCGAAGGCGACGATCCCCTTGCAGCCGCTGCGGAGTGACGCTAAAAGCCGCGCCACGGCGGGTGATTAGCTCAGTGGTAGAGCGCTTCGTTCACATCGAAGATGTCGGGGGTTCAAATCCCTCATCACCCACCATTCCCTCACATCTCGCAGTTCGGCCGGTCCCGGCGGGACACGTGTGTCGTGGTCGACGCAATGCCCGGTTCGCCGCAGGTCTCGCCTTGAAGTGCACCGACCCTCTTGCCACCCGCCCATCGGCCCGTTAAATCCCCGCCTCACGGGTGGTTAGCTCAGTTGGTAGAGCGTCTCGTTTACACCGAGGATGTCGGGGGTTCGAGCCCCTCACCACCCACCATATTCCCCGTTTTCATGCCCCCGAACCGCTCTCGCACCCCCGGCGCGCAGGATGCCGGATCGCGCCCTGAAACCCGCGCGAAAAAATCGTCACAAAACCCGGTCCAAACCGCTTGACGCCCCCGGCGCAGGGCCGTAGAAGGCCCCTCACGCAGCGGGCGGTTGTAGCTCAGTTGGTTAGAGTACCGGCCTGTCACGCCGGGGGTCGCGGGTTCGAGCCCCGTCAACCGCGCCACTGCTGCGATCCCGAATTTCGGGTGAAAAGGCCTCCGACCGGGGGCCTTTTTCGCGTCCGGGCCTTGGGCGGTGCGCCAGTTTGGCGCGTTGAACCTTTGCGCGGCCATCTTACGTTCAGGGCAAACGAGGACCGAAGATGCGCCTGCTCGATTCCATTCCACTGACCACGATCCTGATTTTCTGCGCGACCATCGGGTTGGCCCCGTTCACGCCGCCGCATGTGTGGGAAAAGCTGCAAATGCTGGTCGCGGGCACGCTTTCCGAGCCGATCGACATTCTCGATCTGGTCATGCACGGGGCGCCGTGGCTCGTGCTGATCGTGAAACTCGCGCGTCTGGTGCAGCGCCGCGTGACGGCCTAGGCGGGCAGAGGAAAGCCCCAGGCGGCCTCGACCTTGGAGTTGAGCGCCGATGCGAGATACGACCTGTCGGCATCGCTGACGGTCTCGGGCGGGCTTGGGCGGTCTTCGACGTTGGCGAGGAACTTGGACCCGAGCCGCTTGGTGACGGGTCGGTACACGTCGATCGGCGGCAGATCGAACGCCTCGCTCACCTTCACGACGAAGCCTTCGGGATCGGCCTGAACATCGCCCAGCCGACACAGGACGAGGTTGCAGCCCCGGTTGCGCAGCCCCAGCAGATACGCGGCCTTCATCGCCCGCAGATCGGCGATATTGGCGAAGGGCAGGCCGGTGATGGGATGGCGGTCTTGCTGGAGGGGCGTTCCCACCGTGCCAAGTTCGCCCGAGCGCGGGAAATACCGCTTGCGGTCGACGATCGTGCCCCATTCGGCGCGCAGGAAGTCCGAGAAGGTCAGGGACTGCATGTCGGGCGGGCAGTGCCAAGGCTTCGCATACATCGACCGGACCCAGCCCAGAGGTTCGCGCAGGACGCCCACGATCAGCGCGCGCTGCCCGATGCCGGTCATCTGGGCGAAGCCGTGTTTCCAGCCATAGGCATCGGTCGGGGTCAGCGTCGTGTTCTTGGCGAGCAGGCGGTTCACGAAATTCGTGCCCGACGAGCGCTCGCCGAACACCTGAAGATGGTCGGGGGTGGCCCCGTTCCTGCGATAGATCCCGATGCCCGTCTCTGCCAGCGTCATGCCTTACCCTTTTGCGCCGACAGTGCCGTGTGACCCGCGGCTTGGAAAGCCCAAAGGGGCTAGGCGGGTCGTCGGCGCCCGTGTAACCTTTGCGAAACGGGTCCAGAGAGGCCGGATCGGGGACAGACGATGCAGACGACAGCCGCCGCGCTGACCATGGTGCGCGACGACGATTTCTTTCTTGAACGCTGGGTGCGGTACTACGGCGGGCTGTTCGGGCGCGAGAACTGTTATGTCGTCAATCACGGCAACCAAGCCTCGGTGCGCGAGATCGCGGCGGGCTGCAATCTGATCGCCATTCCTGACACGTCCGAGAAATTCGACCAGCGCCGCTGGCGGTTGTTCAACGGGTTATCGACCGGGCTCAGATCGTATTTCAAATACGTCGTGGTGGGGGACGTCGACGAATTCGTCGTGGTCGATCCGAACGCCGGGCTGGACCTGCTCGGGTTTCTGAAGAAGGCGCCGGGGCGCAAGATCCTGACACCTCTCGGGCTGGAGGTGACGCATCGCACCATGCAGGAGCGCGACCCGGTGACCGGCCCGATCCTCGGCCCGCGCCGGTTCGTGCGGGTGAATTTCCATTACTCCAAACCCTGCGTGGTGGGGTTTCCCGGCAAGCTGTCGCGCGGTGGGCATTTCGCGGAATACGATCAGCTTTTCACGCCCGAGGCGCTGTATCTCTTTCACATGAAGTTCTGCGACTCGGCCCAGTATTCGGGCGTGATGGACCGACGCAACGCGACGGTGGCGGCGGCGGGGGTGACCAAGGGCGAGACCGGCATCGGCGGGCATTGGTTCGCGGATGAACGTGGGTCGGACGACGAGGTGTTCGCCCAGTTCAACACGCGCCCCATCGTGCGCGGTTTCGACATGTCGCCATACCGGCGCAAGATGCATGACGGGTGGGAGGAGCGTGGGCACGGCATGTGGCAGTTCCCGCGCGGGCTTTACCCCCATATGCATGAGCTGCCCGAGCGGTTCTTCGGGATCGTGTGAGGTTTCGCGCCAGCAAGCTGGCGCGACCCGTTGGGGGGCTAGCCCCCCAAACCCCCCAAGGTTTCCTGAAACAGAGAAGGGGCAGGGTCAGGCGAAGAAATCGGCGAGTGCCGTCGTCACGGCACCCGGGTGGCTGTCGATCATGAAATGTCCGCCCGGCAAGGGCGCCGGGGTGATCGTTTCGATCCGATCGGCCCAAGTGTCTGGCACGTCGTAAGCGCGGCCCATTGCGCCGTCCATGCCCCAGCCGATGAGAGTCGGGGCGCGGACCGTCCGGCCAAGGTCGGCCTCGTCCTGCGCGAGGTCGATGTCGATGGCGGCGCGGTAGTCGTGGCACATCGCGCGGATGCAGGCGGGGTCGCGCCAGCTTTTCCGGTAAGCGGCCAGTTGATCCGGCGCGAAATCGCTGAGGTTCGCCGCGCCCCAGCCCAGCAGGCAGCTTTCGAAATAGGCGTCGGGATCGTGGCCGATCATCGTTTCGGGGAAGGGGGCGGGCTGCGACAGGAAGAACCAGTGGTAATAGGCGCGCGCGACCGGATGCGTGAGACCGTTGAGGATCAGCTCGGTCGGCACGACGTCGATGAGGGCGAGGCGTGCGATGCGGTCGGGCGCGTCCAGCGTCATCCGATAGGCCGTGCGCGCGCCCCGGTCGTGGCCTGCGACCGCGAAACGCTTAAAACCGAGGTCGGACATCAGCGCCAGCATGTCGCCGCCCATGTGGCGGAAGGAATAAAGCGCGGGATCGTCGGGCTTGGACGAGGCGCCGTAGCCGCGCAGGTCGGCTGCGATCACCGTGTGGTTGGCGGCCAGCGCCGGTGCCACGCGCCACCACAGCGCACGCGTCTGCGGAAAGCCGTGCAGGAGGAGGAGCGGCGGGCCGCTCCCCCCGATGTCGTAGGCGATCTCGATCCCGTCGTGGTCGAAGGTCCGGGTCGAAAAGCCCTGCGGTGTCACGACCGCTCCGCCAGCGCCGCGAGGATGCGCGCCCAGCTGCGGATCCCCTTGTGGAAGCTCTGGACGTCGTATTTCTCGTTCGGGGAGTGGATCGCGTCATCCTCTTTCGCGAAGCCGATCAGCATGGCGTCCATGCCGAGCACCTCCTTGAAATGCCCCGCGACGGGGATGGAGCCGCCCGCGCCCACGAAAGCCGCTTCGACTCCCCATTCGTCCGACAGCGCCCCGCGCGCGATCTCGAACGCCGGGTTGTCGGTGGACATGACCGAGGCGGGCGCGCCGTGGCCGTTGGAAAACACGCATTCGACGTCATCGGGCAGGCGGGCGTTCACGAAATCGACGAAGGCCGCGTGGATCTTGTCCGGGTCCTGTTGCCCGACGAGGCGGAAGCTGATCTTGGCATGGGCTTCGGCGGGCAAGACCGTCTTGAACCCGTCGCCGGTGTAGCCGCCCCAGATCCCGTTCACTTCGCAGGTCGGGCGCGACCAGACCTTTTCGAGCGGTGTGCGGTCCTGTTCGCCCGCAGGCACCGAAAGGCCCACGTCTTCGAGCATCCGGGCGTGGTCGAAGTTCAGACCCTGCCACTGGGCGCGCAATTCGTCGGAAAGCTCCGGCACGTCGTCGTAGAAGCCGGGCAGGGTGACGGTGCCGGTGTCGTCGCGCAGGCCCGCGACGATCCGGGTCAGGAGGTGAATGGGGTTCTGGGCAAGGCCGCCGTAGAACCCCGAGTGGAGGTCGCGGTTGGCGGCCTTCAGCGTGATCTCCTCGGCCAGAAGCCCGCGAAGCTGCGTGACGATGGCGGGGACGCGCCCGTCGTAAAGCCCGGTGTCGCAGATCATCGCGATATCGGCGGTCAGTTCCCCGGCGTGCTCTTTCAGGAACGGAACGAGGGACGGGGAGCCGGATTCCTCTTCGCCTTCGAGAAAGATCGTGATCCGGCAGGGCAGGGCGCCGTTCACCGCCTCCCACGCGCGCATGGCCTCGATGAAGGTCATGAGCTGGCCCTTGTCGTCGGACGAGCCGCGCGCGCGGATGACCTTGCCCTTCGGCGTGTCTTCGATGACGGGGTCGAACGGCGGGGTGTTCCAAAGCTCCAGCGGGTCGACCGGCTGCACGTCGTAATGACCGTAGAACAACAGGTGCGGCAGGCCGTCGACCGGATCGGGGCCGCCATGGGCCACCACCATCGGATGACCGGGTGTGTCGCGCACCTGCGCGTCGAAGCCGATGGTGGCCAGATCGTTCACGATGGTTTCGGCAGCGGTGCGGCAATCGCCCTTGTAGGCGGGGTCGGTCGAGATCGACGGGATCTTGAGCAGCGAGATCAGGCGGTCGAGTGCGAGGTCGATCTCGCCGTCGATCTTGTGCAGGACGGTATCGAGGGACATGGGAACTCCTTCTGTCATCGGCGTGGACCGTAGCATTGTCGTGAGCGACGTCCAGCCACACTGGTCAGCCCCGGGGTCAGGGACTATGGTCCCGCCGAACGAGTAGTCTGAAAAGGATTCCACAAATGCGCCAAGCGATTGCAGGCATCGCTGTAGCCCTCATGGCCGCCGGCACGGCACAGGCCGAGCCGATGACGGGCGATGCCGCGAAGAAACAGCTGTTCTCGCCGTCGAAGATGATCATGCACATCGCGGATCTGAGCCAGTTCGGCGCGGGCATGAAACAGGCGGTCAACCTGACGCTCGACCAGATGAAGGCGCCGAGCCAGATGGCCAAGTTCCTCGAGGCGGGCTATGGCTATTATGGCGCGGTGGCGTTTCCGGTGTCCGGCGACGGGCAGGTGCCGCCGACGATCATCGCGCAACTGAACACGCCGGATGCGGCGGGCGCGGCGGCTGTCGCGGCCTGTCAGCAGGCGAACGGCGGGCAATGCGCGGTGGCTGCGCTGCTTCTGCCGCGCGGGTACAAGGCCCGTGATCTGACGCTCAGTCAGGCCGCGACCAAGCGCGTCGTGGACGGGTGGGACGACGGCGGGATGCCGAAATTCCTGGCCTATTCGCCCACGACCCATGCCTGGGGCATTGCCAAGGGACCGACGGCGAGCGCGCGCACCGCGATCGAAAGCTGCAAGGAGTCGGACTGCGTGGTTGCCATCGCAGACCAATAAATGTGAAAAACCCGCTCAGGTTTGATCCACGTCAACGCGCGGGCTGCGACAGAGTGTATCAGGTTTTTTGCATATGTTTACTGGATGTGCATAGGTATTGTGCAGAACGTGAACAGGAGAATCGGGACGCCCGGGAGGGAAGCGCGTGAATTACGAGACCAAACTGGATGCGGCACTGACACGGCTGCATGACGAAGGGCGCTACCGCGTCTTCATCGACATCGAGCGTGAGATGGGGAATTTCCCGCACGCGACATGGCGCAAGGAAGACGGCACGGAACGCCCCGTCACGATCTGGTGCGGGAACGACTATCTCGGCATGGGCCAGCACCCGGTCGTGCTTGAGGCGATGCACGAGGCCATCGACGCCACCGGCGCGGGGTCGGGCGGCACGCGCAACATCTCCGGCACGACCGTCTATCACAAGCGTTTGGAAGCCGAACTGGCCGATCTGCACCGCAAGGAAGCGGCGCTTCTGTTCACCTCGGCCTACATCGCCAACGACGCGACCCTGTCGACGCTGCCCAAGCTGTTCCCCGGTCTCATCATCTATTCCGACGCGCTGAACCACGCTTCGATGATCGAAGGCGTGCGGCGCAACGGCGGGGCCAAGCGCATCTTCCGCCATAACGATGTCGAGCATCTGCGCGAACTCCTCGCCGCCGACGATCCGGCGGCCCCCAAGCTGATCGCGTTCGAGTCGGTCTATTCGATGGACGGTGACTTCGGCCCGATCGAAGCGATCTGCGATCTCGCCGACGAATTCAACGCGCTGACCTATATCGACGAGGTTCATGCGGTCGGCATGTATGGCCCGCGCGGCGCAGGTGTGGCCGAGCGTGACGGACTGATGGGCCGGATCGACATCATCAACGCCACGCTGGCCAAGGCTTACGGCGTGATGGGCGGCTATATCGCGGCATCGGCGAAAATGGTCGATGCCATAAGGTCTTACGCGCCGGGCTTCATCTTCACCACGTCGCTGGCCCCGGCGCTCGCCGCGGGTGCGGCGGCCTCGGTCCGTCACCTCAAGACCGATCAGACCCTGCGCGACCAGCACCAGACGCAGGCCAAGATCCTCAAGACCCGGCTTAAGGGGCTGGGTCTGCCGATCATCGACCACGGCTCGCACATCGTGCCCGTCATCGTCGGCGACCCGGTTCATACAAAGCAACTGTCGGACATGCTGCTCGACGGCTATGGCATCTACGTGCAGCCGATCAACTTCCCGACCGTGCCGCGCGGGACCGAGCGTCTGCGCTTCACGCCGTCGCCCGTTCACGGCCCGAAAGAGATGGACGCGCTGGTCAAGGCGATGGACGAACTCTGGTCGCACTGTGCGCTGAATCGCGCCGAGCTTTCCGCTTAACCACTTAATCTCGTGCAAGAATCGTTGCAGGCTGCTAAATATCGGTTAAGGAACCCATAGCGGTTCGGAATCGTTACGGGACTAACGAAACCGCCGAAGGTACGGCCACGAGTAATAGGGGCAGGCTGCATGATCAGGCGTTGGATCACGCCTCAGGTCACGAAAGAAGAGCAACCGACTGGTTTTGACTCTTTCGAGTTGCGCTTGGGTGACATCATGCGCGGGGAACGCGCCACCCTGAGCAAATCCCTGCTCGACGTTCAGCGTGAACTCAAGATCAAGGCGACCTACATCGCGGCGATCGAGAATTGCGACATCACCACCTTCGAAACCCCCAGCTTCATCGCCGGATACGTGCGATCCTACGCCCGGTATCTGGGTATGGATCCGGACTGGGCGTTCAAGGCGTTCTGCGCCGAAAGCGGGTTCGAACCCGCGCATGGGCTGTCGCCTTCGGCCTCGGTCGTCGCCAAGCCGGAAAAGGTGCGCGAGACTGCACCCGATCCGCTGGCCAATCCGAATGCGAGCTATGTGCCGCGCCCCTCGTCGATCTTCGAGGGGATCGAGCCGGGCGCCGTGGGATCGGTCGCGGTGCTGGTCGGCATCGTCGGTATCCTCGGCTTCGGCGGCTGGTCGCTTCTTCAGGAAATTCAAAAGGTGGATTTCGCGCCCGTCGAACAAAGCGTCGGCGTGCTCGAAGACCTGCCGGAACTCGATGCGCCCATCGGCCCGACCGATGGCGATGCGCCGCGCGACGTGGCCGGGCTGAACTCGCCCCCGTCGGTCGAGGCGATGGACCGCATGTATCGGCCCGAGGCGCTTGACGTTCCCGTGCTGATCGCGCGGGACGGCCCGATCTCGACTCTCGATCCGCGCGAAGTGGGCACGATGCCCGACCGCAGCGGCGACGACCGGATCGCGCGCACCGCGCCGCGCCCCGGACAGGCGATCGACGAGGCCGTGAACGAAGCGGTTGCGGATGCGGGCGCCGCGTCCTCCGGCGCCGTGACGGTATTCGGCCCCGACGCGCCGGAAGTCGCCATTTTCGCGGTGCGCCCAAGCTGGGTGCGCGTGCAATCGGCTGACGGCACCACGCTTTTCGAAAAGATCCTCGACGCGGGCGAACGGTATGTGTTGCCGAAGTCCGAACAACCGCCGGTCCTGCGCACCGGCAACGCGGGCTCGGTCTATTTCGCCGTGAACGGCGAGGCCTATGGCCCTGCGGGCGAGGGGGCGAGCGTCGTGTCGAACGTGGCCCTCGCGCCGACGGCGATCCACGAAAGCTTCGCGGTCGCCGATGTGCAGGCCGATCAGGATCTGGCGAATTTCATCGCCGTCGCGGACGCCAGCCAGTAAGTCCCTCTCACAGTCTAGTGCCTTGCCGCGCTGCCGCACACGCGGTATCGGTCGGGCGTTCCAACGTTTGCGAGGCCGCATGTCGCACAATCCGATCCGCCCCTGGCGTTCGATCGAGCGCCGCAAATCCCGTCAGATCATGGTCGGCAACGTCCCCGTCGGGGGCGACGCGCCGATCTCGGTCCAGACCATGACGAACACGGTCACGACCGACGTGGCCGCGACCATCGCGCAGGTGCAGGCCGCCGCCGAAGCGGGTGCCGACATCGTGCGCGTCTCGGTCCCCGATCAGGCGTCGTCCAAGGCGCTGAAAGAGATCGTGGCGGAAAGCCCGGTCCCGATCGTGGCCGACATCCATTTCCACTACAAACGCGGCATCGAAGCGGCCGAGGCAGGCGCGGCCTGCCTGCGCATCAACCCCGGCAACATCGGGTCCGAGGACCGCGTGCGCGAGGTCATCGCGGCCGCCCGCGATCACGGCTGTTCCATGCGCATCGGCGTGAATGCCGGGTCGCTGGAGCGTCACTTGCTGGAAAAATACGGCGAGCCGTGCCCCGAAGCGATGGTGGAAAGCGGGCTGGAGCATATCCGCATCCTTGAAGACAACGATTTCTTCGACTTCAAGATCAGCGTCAAAGCCTCGGACGTATTCCTGTCGGCCGCCGCCTATCACGCGCTGGCCGAAGTCACCGATGCGCCGCTTCACCTTGGGATCACCGAGGCGGGCGGGCTGACCTCCGGCACGATCAAGTCGTCCATCGGTCTGGGCAACCTGCTGTGGGCCGGGATCGGGGATACGATCCGCGTTTCGCTTTCCGCCGATCCGGTGGAAGAGGTGAAGGTGGGTTATGAAATCCTCAAGTCCCTCGGCCTGCGCCATCGCGGCGTCAACATCATCTCGTGCCCGTCCTGCGCGCGTCAGGGGTTCGACGTCATCAAGACCGTCGAGGCGCTGGAAAAACGGCTGGAGCACGTCAAGACGCCCATGAGCCTGTCGATCATCGGCTGCGTGGTGAACGGGCCGGGCGAGGCGCTGATGACCGACGTCGGCTTCACCGGCGGCGGGGCCGGGCACGGCATGGTCTATATGGCCGGCAAGCAGGACCACAAGATCGGCAACGAGGGTATGATCGATCACATCGTCGAACTGGTCGAAAAGAAAGCCGAAGAGATCGAGGCGGAGAATGCCGCCGCGGAAGAAGCGGCGCAGTGACCCGTAGCCTCGCCCATGTCTCGCTCGTCGTGCGGGACTATGACGTGGCGATCGAATTCTACGTCGGCACGCTCGGTTTCGAACTGGTCGAGGACAGCTATCAACCGGAACAGGACAAGCGTTGGGTCGTGGTGCGACCCGGCCCCGACGGCACGTCGATTCTGCTGGCGCGCGCGTCGAACGACCGGCAGGCGGCGTTCATCGGCGATCAGGCCGGAGGTCGCGTGTTCCTGTTCCTGCGCACCGATGATTTCTGGCGCGATTACAACGCGCTGACGGCCAAAGGTGTGACGTTTGTCCGCCCGCCGAAAGAGGCCGATTATGGCACTGTCGCGGTGTTTCAGGACCTGTACGGCACGCTCTGGGATCTTGTCGAATTCACCGACGGGCGCCCCTGAGCGCAGCCCGCCTCAGCTATCCTCGCGTTCGGCCGCGACCATTTCCTGCATCGCTTCGAGCGGCACGTAGCCCCGGATCATCTGGCCGCCCAGAACGAAGGTGGGCGTGCCGGAGATTTCGAGACGTTGCGCGAGCAGGTGGTTTTCCTCGATCTGCCGGTTCACCTCCGGGTCTTCCATCTTCGCCAGAATTTCCTGGCTGTCGTAGCCCATGTCATCGGCCATCCGTGCAAGCACCTCTTCGGTCGCGTTGGCACGCAGGGTCATCAAGGCGTCATGCATCTCGCCGTAAGCTTCGTCGCCATGGGCAAGCTTGGTGGCGATGGCAAAGCGGGCCGAGGTGACGCTTTCCTGCCCGAGGATCGGGAATTCCTTGTAGATCAGGCGGATGTTGCCGTCGCTTTCGAGCAGCGCGTTGATTTCGGGGAAGGCCTTGCGGCAATAGCCGCAGCGGTAATCGACGAATTCGACAAGCGTCACATCGCCATCCGGGTTCCCTGCGACATGGCTGTATCCATCGTTGTAGATGCTCTCTTCATTCGCCGCGATCATGGCCACGTCGTTGGCCTCGGCCTGTTCCGCCTGCCGCTGTTCGAGAACCGCGATCGCTTCCATCAGAACTTCGGGGTTCTCGAGCAGATACCCGCGCACCTCGTCACGGAACATCGCACGCTCGTCCTCGGTCATTGCGCCGATGTCGAACGACAGGGCCGGGGTCGAGGCGAGGCCCAGAGCGAGGGCGGCGGCGGAAACGATGCGGGTCATGGTCACTCCAAAATCAGGTTGGCCAGACGCTACGGGGGTGGCGGTCGGGGTTCAATCCCCAAGCGCACCGGGTCCGTAAGGTTGACCTTTTACCGCCGACGCGGGATGTCACAGGCACTAACCGTCGAGGACAGGATGCGCAAATCAAAGAGAAGCGAGGTCGACCCCTTCATCGTCATGGACGTGATGGAAGCCGCGCGGAAGGCGGAAGAGGCGGGGCGTCACATCATCCACATGGAGGTGGGCCAGCCCTCGACCCCCGCACCCGAGGCGGCCCGCCGCGCGGTCGAGGCGGCACTGTCCACAGACGCGCTGGGATACACCGTCGCCCTGGGCCTTCCGGCGCTGCGGCGCGGGATCGCCGGGCTCTATGGGCGCTGGTATGACGTGGAGCTCGATCCGAATCGGGTCGTCGTGACCTCGGGTTCGTCGGCGGCGTTCCTTCTGTCCTTCACGACGCTCTTCGACACCGGCGACCGGATCGGCCTGTCCGACCCCGGATACCCGTCCTACCGCCAGATCCTGAAAGCCCTGGGCCTCACGCCCGTCGGCTTCCCGGCGCGGCCCGAGAACCGCTATCAGCCCGTGCCCGAGGATCTGCCCGAGGGGATCGACGGTCTCATGGTCGCCTCGCCCGCGAACCCGTCCGGCACGATGCTGGGGCGCGACGAACTGGGCGCGCTCATCGGCACCACCGCCGAACGGGGCGTGTCGTTCATCTCGGACGAGATCTACCACGGTCTGCACTACGAGGATCGCGCGGTGAGTGCGCTGGAACTGTCCGACGACGTCCACGTCATCAACTCGTTCTCCAAGTATTTCTCGATGACCGGTTGGCGCGTCGGCTGGATGGTGGTGCCGGAGGATCACGTGCGCACGGTCGAACGCATCGCACAGAACATGTTCATCTGCCCGCCCCATGCGAGCCAAGTGGCCGCGCTGGCGGCGCTGGACGCGGTGGACGAACTGGAGGCGAACCGCGCGGTCTATCGCGCGAACCGCGCCCTGATGCTCGAAGGTCTCCCGAAAGCCGGATTCGACCGGATCGCGCCGCCGGACGGGGCGTTCTATGTCTATGCCGATGTGTCCGATCATACGGACGACAGCCGGGCCTTCGCCCGCGAAATCCTCGACAAGGCCGGGGTCGCGGTCACTCCGGGGCTGGATTTCGATCCGGTCCGAGGGGCGCGGACGCTCAGATTTTCCTATGCCCGGTCCACCGACGACATCCGCGAGGGGCTTTCACGCCTTCAGGCGTTCATGGCGGCACGTTAGCGATTTCGGATTGTGCGGGCTTGCGCCCGCGCAGGATGTGCAGCGCCCCGGCTGACGCCGGGACGCCGCGATGCGGGGCCAGCCCCGCACCCCGAGGTTTCCTTGAAACAGAGAAGGGATGGGCGCAGGCGCGCGCCCTTGCTATGATCTGCGCAAAACGAGCGGGTGGTGCATGAGACGGGCGATTTTTCTGATCGTGATGACGTGCTGGGCCGGGATGGCACAGGCGCAGATGTCGGCATTGGCGCGTCTGACCGGCGACGGGGTCGTTCTGTCGCAGGACTCGGGCGGGGTCGCCTTGCGCATCGACCTGACGCGGGCGGTGCCGTGGCGCGTGTTCTCACTCGCCGATCCGGCGCGGCTGGTGATGGATTTCTCGGAACTGGACTGGACTGGCGTGGACGAGGCGGCGCTCGCGACCGTGGACGGTGTGGGCGAGGTGCGCACGGGGCTGTTTCGGCCCGGCTGGTCGCGGATCGTCGTGACGCTGGACGGCCCGTTTCTTGTCGAGAGCGCGGGAATGCGCAAGGTGAGCGAGACCCGGTCCGAGGTGTCGGTGCGCACGGTGCCGACGGATGCGGCGACCTTCGCGCGCACGGTCGGGGCACCGCCGAGCGCGGAGTTCAGGATGGCCGACGCGCCGCCGCCGGTGCGCCGGGGCGAGGGGCCGCTGGTGGTCATGCTCGACCCCGGCCATGGGGGGATCGACCCGGGCGCCGAACGCGAAGGCATTCGCGAGGCCGATCTCATGCTCACCTTCGCACGCGAATTGAAGGAGGTTCTGCTGAGGCAGGACGGGGTCGAGGTCGTTCTGACGCGCGACGAGGACGTGTTCGTCCCGCTCGAGGAGCGGGTGTCGATGGCGCGTGCCGCCGGGGCCGATATTTTCCTGTCGCTCCATGCGGATGCTCTGGCCGAAGGCCGGGCCAACGGGGCGACGGTCTATACGCTGGCCGAAGAGGCGACCGATATCGCGTCGCAGAAGCTCGCCGAACGCCATGACCGGGCCGACCTGCTGGCCGGAGTGGACCTGAGCGAGACGGGCGACGAGGTGGCGCTGGTTCTGATGGATATGGCGCGCGTCGAAACCCGGCCCCGGTCCGACGCGCTTGCGGATGCGATCGTCGAAGGGATCCGCGAGGCGACCGGGTCGACCTACAAGACGCCGCGGCTGGAGGCCGGGTTCTCGGTTCTCAAGGCGCCCGACATCCCGTCGGTCCTGATCGAACTGGGGTTCCTGTCGTCGAAGCGGGACCGCGAAAAGATGGTCGACCCCGAATGGCGTCGTCAGGCCGCCGAGGGCATTCGCAACGCGATCCTCGACTGGGCGCTCGAAGACACGGCGGCGCAGGACCGGCTGAGGCAGTAGGTCAGGCGTTCAGCCCGCGATATTGCGCAAGCCAGACCGAGTGGCCGTTGCAGGTCGGGTCTTCCGGCACGAAGGCGACCTCGTCGAACCCGTTTTCGTTCAGGAGCTTGCGATACTCGTCCGGGTCCAGAGAGGCGTGATAGACGCTTTCGCCTTCGACCCGGCCCATCGCTTCGCCCGCCGCCGGCCCGGTGGTGAAGAGAAGCGCGGTGCGCGGGCGGGCATGGGCCGCGAAGGTGGCGAACATGCCGCGTTGGTCGTCCGCCGACAAGTGGAACATCGAATTCCACGCGAGGATCAGGTCGAAGGTTTCGCCCAGATCGAGCCCGCGCATATCGGCGTGAACGGCGCGGGCGCGGGGCAGGTTGTCGCGAAACAGGACCAGCATCGACCCGGCCCCGTCGACCCCCGTGACCTCGCCATTGCGCTCCTGCAAATAGGCCGCGATCGGCTTGCCCGGGCCACAGCCGAGGTCGAGCACCCGACGCCCCGGCGCATGGTTCAACGCACGGTCCAGCCATCGGCGTTCGAAAAGCGTCCGGTCGCGGGACCGGGCGAATCCGCGCGCGACTCGGTCGTATGTGGGAAGGATGTCGTCGGGTCTCATGCGGGCGAGAAGGGGGCGGAACTTCCCGCATGTCCAGAAGGCATTTGAACGGCGGGCGAAATCCTGCCCATCGCGCATTCGTGCAGGCCATGTCATGCCGTTCTTTTTTGACCCGGCCAACGATCGACCCTATACCCTTTGGCTCAACCTCGGAGGCAGTCTTGATCCGATTCATACTGGGATTTTTCGGCGCCATCTTCTCGTGGCTGACCCTTGGTGCGCTCATGGCCGCCCTTGCCATCGGTGGCATCTTCTGGATGTACGGGCAGGGTCTGCCGTCGACCGAGCAGCTCGAGAATTATCAGCCCGCCACGATCAGCCGGATCTATTCGGGCGAAGGGCAGCTGATGGACGAATTCGCGCGCGAGCGTCGTCTGTATACGCCGCCGGAGCAGATCCCCGACCTAGTGAAATACGCCTTCATCTCGGCCGAGGACAAGAATTTCTATACCCACAAGGGCTATGATCCGCGCGGGATGCTGGCGGCAGCGGTCGAGGCCGCGCGAGGCGGGCGGCTTCGCGGGGCGTCGACGATCACCCAGCAGGTGATGAAGAACTTCCTTCTATCGTCCGACCGTTCGGCGGAGCGCAAGATCAAGGAACTGATCCTCGCGAGCCGTCTGGAAAACACGCTCGACAAGGAAGACATCCTCGCGCTGTATCTGAACGAGATTTTCTTGGGCCAGAACTCGTTCGGGGTCACGGCGGCCTCGCAGACCTATTTCAACAAGACGCTGGACGAGCTTGCGCCGCATGAGGCGGCGACGCTGGCGGCGATGCCAAAGGCACCGTCCGACTATCATCCGGTGCGCAACTACGACCGGCTGCTCAACCGCCGGAACTTCATCCTCAAGGAGATGTACGAGAACGGTTACATCACCGAGGATCAGTATCTGTCCGAACGGCAGGAGCCCATTCGCTCGGTCCAGAACGGCGATTTCGAAAGCTTCCGGTCGGCCATGCCGCGCCGCGACTATTTCACCGACGAGATCCGCCGTCAGTTGAGCCGCGATTTCGGGGAAGAGGAATTCTTCGGGGGCGGTCTGACGATCCGCGCGACCGTTGACCCGGAAATGCAGGAAATCGCCGCATGGTCGCTGCGCAAGGCGCTAGAAGACTATGACCGCGCCCGCTCGCCGTGGCGCGGGACCGGCAAGTCCATCGACCCGGCCACCATCGACAACGGCACTTGGGAAGAGGCGCTGGGGGAACTGCGCGTGGCGCGCGACATCGACCTGAACGGGCAATGGTATGTCGCGGTCGTGGACCAGATCGGCTCGAACGAGATGACGGTCAAGATCGAAGGCCAGCCCGAGCCGCAGCCCTGGGTCATTCCGCGCAGCGATACCTCGTGGTTCCGGGGCAGCTTCGCCGACAATTTCGAGCGTGGCGACGTGATCCACGTGCGCCGCATGACCGATGGCGAGGGGTCCGAGGGCAACTTCGTGCGCTGGTCGCTGCGTCAGGTGCCGGAGGTGCAGGGCGGGTTCATGGCGATGGACGTGAACACCGGCCGCGTGATCGCGATGCAGGGCGGGTTCTCGTACGAGCATTCGACCTTCAACCGCGCGACGCAGGCCACGCGCCAGCCCGGCTCGTCCTTCAAACCCTTCGTCTACGCTTCGGCGCTTTCCACCGGGTTCTCGCCCGCCTCGATCATCATCGACGCGCCGATCGAGATCGACACGGGTGGCGAAATCTGGCGGCCCAAGAACGCGTCGAACCAGTTCTACGGGCCCACGCCGCTGCGCACCGGGATCGAACGGTCGCGCAACCTGATGACCGTGCGTCTGGCGCAGGAGGTCGGGATGCAGACCGTCGCGCGCTATGCCGAACGGTTCGGTGTCTACGACCACCTCGACCCCTATCTCGCCAACGCGCTCGGCTCGGCGGAAACGACGCTGTTCAAGATGGTGTCTGCCTACGCCATGTTCGCCAACGGCGGCGAGCGAGTGGAACCGACGCTCGTCGACCGCGTGCAGGACCGTTGGGGGCGCACGATCTATCGTCACGACCAGCGCGACTGTGCCGACTGCAAGGCGGCCCGTCTGCCGTCGGGCGAAGCGCCGCAGATCACCTCGAACCGCGAACGGGTGATGGACGCGATCACCGCTTATCAGCTCACCTCGATGATGCAGGGCGTGGTTCAGCGCGGCACGGCATCGGGGTCCGTGCGCCTTCCGGTGCCGACCGCGGGCAAGACAGGGACCACCAACGATTCGAAAGACGTCTGGTTCGTGGGCTTCACCTCGAACATCGTGGCGGGTTGCTACATCGGTTTCGACCGACCGCGCCCCTTGGGTGGCGCGTCGGGTGGCGGCACCTGCGGCCCGGTGTTCCAGCGTTTCATGGTCGAAGCGGTCAAGAAATACGGTGGCGGCAAGTTCAAGATCCCGCCGGGCGGTCACTTCGTGAAGATCGACCGCTATTCCGGCGCCCGTCTGCCCGACAGCGCGTCGGGGCCGAGCGTGGTGGCGGAATATTTCCGTGACGGCGAAGAACCGATCTTCGGCATCGTGTTCGACGGGGGCTTCGCGATGGGGTCGAACCTGCCGCTTTTCGGCGATCCAGACAGCGGTTTCGGCGGCCAGCAGCAGGTCCAGACCTCGACGGGCGAAACCGTGGTCATTCCCGACCGCGCGAATTCCTCGTCCCTGTCCGCAGGTGGACTTTATTAACCTGAACAAAGGGTTGTGGGTCACCTGTTCATGCGATCACCGGAATAATCCGATCCTCGGATCATTTTCGCCATTGTCATGACACCCCCCGGACCACTATGTTCAATGGGCGGTGGTCCGCTTGCCGGATGACCCGAAAGTTTCGCTGCTTGCACGCCGCACCGCGCGAGGATCGCGCAGGAGGCTGGGAGCAGACCGAGTTGGCCGCAAGGCCAGGGCAGGCGGGCATGACAAAACCCGAACGCCAGACATTCGTCCGGGGGCACAGACCCGTCCGGACCCGAACGGGCCCCATCAAGGGGTCGGAGAAGAAACGCGATGAGGCGCGACGCGGCACTGATGGGACATGACGCAGGGGCAAGAGCCCGTGCGCAGCCTGCGTGCCACCGCACCGACGCTCGCCCAGACAAGACACCCCAAATCGACGACCGCTCCCCCGGGGGGCGGCATTCGCATATGCGGGTGCAATGAGATCAAATGGCCAAGAAAATGCTCATCGACGCCACGCACGCGGAAGAAACCCGCGTTGTCGTGGTGGACGGAAACAAAGTCGAAGAATTTGACTTCGAGTCCGAAAACAAACGCCAGCTAGCCGGAAACATCTACCTCGCCAAAGTCACCCGTGTGGAGCCCTCGCTTCAGGCGGCCTTTGTCGATTACGGCGGAAATCGTCACGGCTTCCTCGCGTTTTCCGAAATTCACCCGGATTACTACCAGATCCCGGTCGCCGACCGTGAGGCGCTGCTCGAGGAAGAGCGCGCCTATGCCGAGGCGCTCGAGCGTGAGGAAGAGGGGCGCAAGTCCCGCCGCAGCGCGCCCAGAGCCGAGGAAACCCGCTCGGACGACGAGGTCGTGACCAAGGACGCCGAGCCGCAGGGCATGGACGTGATCGACCTCGACGAAGGTGGGGAGGCTGACGAAGCCTCGTCCCCGATGGAACGGGTCGCGGATACGCCGGTCGAGGAACCGTCGGACGAGACGGGCGAGGATGTGGACGACGCCGAAGAGGGTGCCGAAGCCTCCGACGAGGCCGAGGCTTCCGGCGACGACGACACCGACGCGAAACCGTCCCGGTCGCGCCGCTCGCGGTCGCGCTCCCGGTCGCGGTCCAGATCGCGCCCGAGCGACGAGGAAGACGCCAAGCCGGTCGATGCGGCCGAAAAGGACGACACCATCGAATCCGTGGCCGACGACGACGACCACGAAGATATTCGCCCGCCGCGCAAGCCGCGCCCGCGCAAGTACAAGATTCAGGAAGTCGTCAAGGTTCGCCAGATCCTGCTGGTTCAGGTCGTGAAAGAGGAGCGCGGCAACAAGGGTGCGGCGCTCACCACCTACCTGTCGCTGGCGGGTCGTTACTGCGTGCTGATGCCGAACACCGCCCGTGGCGGTGGCATTTCGCGCAAGATCACCAACGCGGTGGACCGCAAGAAGCTCAAGGAAATCGCGACCTCGCTCGACGTGCCGAAGGGTGCGGGGCTGATCGTGCGCACGGCGGGTGCCAAGCGCACCAAGACCGAGATCAAGCGCGACTACGAATACCTTCAGCGCATGTGGGAACAGATCCGCGAACTGACGCTGAAATCAACGGCGCCGGCGAAAATCTATGAAGAGGGCGACCTCATCAAACGGTCGATCCGCGACCTTTACAACAAGGACATCGACGAGGTGCTCGTCGAGGGCGAGGGCGGTTATCGGATCGCCAAGGACTTCATGAAAATGATCATGCCGTCCCACGCCAAGAACGTGAAGAATTACCACGACCAGCTGCCGCTCTTCGCCCGTTATCAGGTCGAAAGCTACCTGTCGTCGATGTTCAACCCGACCGTTCAGCTGAAATCCGGCGGCTACATCGTCATCGGCGTGACCGAGGCGCTGGTCGCCATCGACGTGAACTCGGGCAGGGCCACGAAAGAGGGCTCGATCGAGGAAACGGCGCTCAAGACCAACCTCGAGGCCGCCGAAGAAGTGGCGCGCCAACTGCGTCTGCGCGACCTTGCCGGTCTGATCGTGATCGACTTCATCGACATGGAAGAGCGCAAGAACAACAACGCGGTCGAGAAGAAGCTGAAAGACAAGCTCAAGACCGACCGCGCGCGCATTCAGGTGGGCCGCATCTCGGGCTTCGGGCTGTTGGAGATGAGCCGCCAGCGCCTGCGCCCCGGCATGATCGAGGCGACGACGCAGCCCTGCGCCCATTGCCACGGCACGGGTCTGATCCGGTCCGACGACAACCTCGCGCTCAACATCCTGCGTCAGCTGGAAGAAGAGGGCACGCGGGGCCGCTCGAAAGAGGTGTTGCTCAAGGCCCCGGTGGGCATCGTGAACTTCCTCATGAACGTGAAGCGCGAGCATATCGCGCAGATCGAGGCGCGTTATGGCATGGCGATCCGGCTTGAGGCCGATCCCTTCCTGATCTCGCCCGATTTCGAGATCGAGAAGTTCAAGACCGCGACTCGCAGCGTGGCCGAAGTGACCGCGCCGGTCGTCTCGGTCGATGCGTCGCTGATGGAAGATCTGGACGAGGATATCGAGGACGAAACCGAAGAGGATCAGTCCGAAGAGACCTCGGAAGCGTCCGAGACCAACGAGGACGACGATCAGCCGAAGAAAAAGCGCCGCCGCCGCCGCCGTCGCGGTGGCCGAGGCCGCAACAAGTCGCGGTCCGATGAGGATGGCGACGAGAGCGGTGACGAGGCGCAAGGGCAGGGCGAAGCCGCCGAGGCCCCTGCGGAGAGCGAAGGCGCGGATGCCGCGACCGAAGCGCCCGCCGAGGCCGACGTGACGCCCGAGGCTGCCGAAGCCGAAGCCGCGCCGGACGTGGCCGAGAAGCCCAAGCGCAAGCGTGCGCCGCGCAAGAAGAAAACCGACGAGGCCGAAGCCGCGCCTGCCGAGGCGGAGGCCGAGAAACCGGCCGAGGCCGAAAAGCCCAAGCGCAAGCGCGCCCCGCGCAAGAAGAAGACCGACGAGACGGTCGAGGCGGTCGCGGACACGCCGACCGAGCCTGTGACCGAAGCGGTGGCCGAGCCGGTCACGGAAGCGCCGGAAACGGTGTCTGAAGCCACCGCCCCGGAAGCCGAGGTCGCGCCGGAGGTTGCGGACGAAACGCCCGCGCCTGTCGATGCGGCGATGGCCGAGGCCGACGCGACGCCGGAACCCGAAGCCACGCCCACGGGCAACGATCCCGAGGACATGCCGTCCGAAGCCGAAGCCCCGTCGCAGAAAAGCGACCCGGTCGTGGAAGAAACCCTTGCCCAACCGGCGCCGCAGCCCGAACCGGAACCTGCGATGGCCGAGGGTGAGGCGGACGAGAAATCCAAGCCCAAGCGGCGCGGGTGGTGGAACCGGGGGTAAGACCCCGGGCACCGGACAAACAAAAAGGGCGGGTCAAGCGACCCGCCCTTTCTTGTTCTATGGCAGGGTCTTACTCGGCCCCACGCGACAGGGCAGCGACCCCGGTGCGCGCCATTTCGACCAGGCCGAGCGGGCGCATGAGGTCCGCGAAGGCGTCGATCTTGTCCGGCGCACCCGTCAGTTCGAAGACGAAGCTTTCCAGCGTGGAATCCACCGCATTGGCCCGGAAAATGTCGGCCATGCGCAGGGCCTCGACCCGTTTTTCGCCAGTGCCCGCCACTTTGAAGAGCGCGAGTTCCCGTTCGACCGAAGCACCTTCGACCGTCAGGTCATGCACCCGGTGCACCGGCACGATCCGCCCGAGCTGGGCCTTGATCTGTTCGATCACCGCAGGTGTCCCACCCGTGACGATGGTGATGCGCGACTGGTGCCCGGTGTGGTCGACCTCGGCCACGGTCAGCGAGTCGATGTTGTAACCACGGCCCGAAAACAGCCCGATCACGCGCGCCAGCACACCCGGTTCGTTGTCCACGATCACCGCCAGCGTATGCGTCTCGACGATATCCGAATTCGGATCGCGCAGGTCATAGGCCGACTTCTTGGAGGAGCCTTTTTTGATCTTGAGAGCGTTCATATCCTGTCCCCCTTACACCAGCACCGCGCCCGACGTGCCGATCGCATCGGCGGTCGAGGCTTCACCCAGAAGCATCTTGTTGTGCGGCTCGCCCGACGGGATCATCGGGAAGCAGTTCTCGTGCTTCTCGACCATGACGTCGAGGATGAAGGGACCGTCGTAGTCCAGCATCTCCTGAATAGCGTCGTCCAGTTCGGCGGGGTCTTTGACCAGCCGTCCCTTGCAGCCGAAGGCCTCGGCGAGTTTCACGAAGTCGGGCAGCGCCTCGGACCACGAATGGGAATAGCGTTCGCCATGCAGAAGCTCCTGCCACTGGCGCACCATGCCGAGGCGTTCGTTGTTCAGGATGAATTGCTTGATCGGCAGGCGGAACTGAACCGCCGTCCCCATTTCCTGCATGTTCATCAGCCACGAGGCTTCGCCCGCCACGTTGATGACCACGCTGTCCGGGTGCGCCATCTGCACCCCCACGCTCGCGGGCAGGCCGTAACCCATCGTGCCCAGACCGCCCGAGGTCATCCAGCGGCCCGGTTCGTCGAAGCCCATGAACTGCGCGGCCCACATCTGGTGCTGGCCCACTTCGGTCGTCACGTAACGGTCCATGCCACGCGTGATCGCTTCCAGCCGCTGAAGCGCGTGCTGCGGTTTGATGGTCTGGGTCGAGTTCTTGTAGTCGAGGCAGTTCACCTCTTTCCACGCGTCAATCTGCTTCCACCAGTTCCCCAGTGCCTCGACATTGGTCTTGCGCCCGCGCGACTTCCAGATGCGCAGAAGGTCTTCGAGCACGTGGCCCACGTCGCCGACGATGGGCAGGTCGACATGGATCACCTTGTTGATCGACGAGGGGTCGATGTCGATATGCACCTTCTTCGAGCCGGGCGAGAACGCGTCGATGCGCCCCGTGATCCGGTCGTCGAACCGCGCGCCGACGTTTATCATCAGGTCGCAGTCGTGCATCGCCATGTTGGCTTCGTAAAGCCCGTGCATCCCCAGCATTCCGAGCCAGTTCTTGCCGGATGCCGGGTAGGCGCCCAGACCCATCAGGGTCGAGGTGATCGGAAAGTTCGTGGCATCCACCAGTTCACGCAAGAGCTGGCTCGCCGCCGTGCCGGAGTTGATGACCCCGCCACCGGTGTAGAACACCGGGCGCTCGGCCGCTTCGATCATCTCGGCCAGACGGGTGATCGCGTCGATATCGCCCTTCACCTGCGGCTGGTAATGTTCGGTGCGCGCCTTCTGCGGCTCGACGTAGGTGCCTTGGGCGAATTGCACGTCCTTGGGGATGTCGATGAGCGTCGGGCCGGGGCGGCCCGTGGTCGCGACGTGGAAGGCCTGATGGATGGTGTCCGCCAGCTTGTTCGTGTCCTTCACCAGCCAGTTGTGCTTGGTGCAGGGGCGGGTGATGCCGACCGTATCGGCCTCCTGAAACCCGTCGGTGCCGATCATGAAGGTGGGCACCTGACCCGTCAGCACGACGATCGGGATCGAGTCGAGCAGCGCGTCGGTCAGACCCGTGACCGCGTTGGTCGCGCCGGGGCCGGAGGTGACGAGCACGACACCGGGTTTCCCGGTCGAACGGGCATAGCCCTCGGCGGCATGGACCGCGCCTTGTTCATGGCGCACCAGAACATGACGGATGTCGTTTTGCTGGAACACCTCGTCATAGATCGGAAGAACGGCGCCGCCGGGATATCCGAATACCGTGTCCACACCCTGATCCTTTAGGGCCTGAACCACCATTTTCGCGCCGGTCATCTGACGTGTCATGTCTCTCTCCGTGTGGGCGTCGCGCCCGTATCTCCGGTCATAAAAAAGCCCCCGATTTTCTGTCGGGGGCGCATGGGGAACCTTCAGGGGTCCGTTACCGTCCCATGCGCCTATATCCTACGATGACTACAAGGCTTTCCACGACCGCTCTCCTTTGTGGTGCGGGGACATTATGGGTCGGCTGTCGGGGCGTCAACGCCAAATGGCTGAATAAAGTGTCGCACCAGCGGTTTTTGGCGACATTTTCTTTCCTTTTGGCGGGCCTGAAGGGGGATTGTGAAAATGTGAGCGTGCTCGAGAGGCCGACTCGGGTGTTTTCAGGCGGGAAGAAACGCATCCGTGTTAGGGTTCGGTCGGATTTTACACGGCTGTCATGGAAGCGACTCCGCTTTGTCACAGCTCGAAACGAGGCTCGCGCACGGACGCCGACTCGGCGCACCCGAACAGCCAGCCAATAAGGAGCAAGCCCCGTGAAAGACCAAGACACCTCGAACCTGTCGTGGGACGAATTCGACGAGATGCGCGACCCGCGCCCGGCGACCAATGATTTCGACGCCGTCGTGGAACGTGCCATCACCCGCCGCGGCTTTCTGGGTGGGGCGCTGGCCTTCGGCTCGGCCGCGACCGTTTTCGGTTCGGCCATGCTGACCTCAAGCCGCGCGCAGGCTGCGGCCCACGGGGGCTTCGGGTTCGAGCCGATCGACATCGCCACCGATTTCGACATCCACGTGCCCGAAGGCTACGAATGGAAAACGCTCGTGCGCTGGGGCGATGCGCTCTGGTCCGAAGCCGATGGCGCCTATGACGCCGAGACCGGCGTTTCGCCCGCCATGTCGGACAAGGTGTTCGGTGAGAACACGGACGGGATGGAGACGTTTTTTGTCGATGGCAAGGAACTGATCGCCGTGAACTCGGAATACGTGAACCCCAAGATCAACCTTCCCGCCGCCTCGGACGGCACGCCGCAGAATGCGGACGAGGTGATGCTCTTGAAGAACCTTCAGGGCGTGACGGTCATGGAGGTCGCGATGAACGGCGGCACCTATGAGGTGGTGAAGGACAGCCCCTACAACCGCCGCATCACGCATGAAACCCAGATGACCATGGACGGCCCCGCAGCCGGTCACGCGCTGGTGCAGACGAACGCCGACCCCGAGGGCATGAGCCCCAAAGGCACGATGAACAACTGCGGTTCGGGCAAGACGCTTTGGGGCACCTACCTGACCTGCGAAGAGAACTTCAACGGCTACTTCGGCGCGACCGGCGGTTATGACGAAACCGACGGTCTGTCGCGCTACGGCATCGGAGGCGAGGGCCGCTACGCTTACGAAAAGTTCGACCCGCGCTATGACCTGACCGCCGAGCCCAACGAGCCGAACCGCCACGGCTGGATCACCGAGATCGACCCGACCGATCCCGAAAGCACCCCCGTCAAACACACCGCCCTTGGCCGCTTCAAGCACGAGAACGCCGAGATGGTGCAGGCCGCCGATGGCCGTGTCGTTGTCTACATGGGCGACGATGAGCGGGGCGAGTTCATCTATCGCTACGTCTCGAACGGCACCTATGCCGAAGGCGGCTCGACCGAGGGTCTGCTGTCGGACGGTCAGCTTTACGTCGCCAAGTTCAACGACGACATGACCGGCGAATGGATCGCGCTGACCCCCGAAGCCACCGGCATGTCGCTGGAAGAAACGCTGGTCTTCTCGCGCATCGCGGCCTCGGCTGTGGGCGCGACGTCGATGGACCGCCCGGAATGGATCGCGGCGAACCCGCTCAAGGCCGAGGCCTATTGCGCGCTCACCAACAACTCCAAGCGCGGCGGTGACGCCATGCCGGTGAACGCGGCCAACCCGCGTGAGACCAACGAATACGGTCAGATCGTGCGTTGGGCTCCGGCGGGCGACGACCACGGCGCCGACACCTTTGCGTGGGATCTCTACGTGATGGCGGGCAACCCGGCGGTTTACGACAACGCTTACGGCGGGTCCGAGAACGTCACCGACGGCAACATGTTCAACTCGCCCGACGGCATGGCGTTCGACAGCAAGGGGATGCTGTGGATCCAGACCGATGGCGACGATTCGAACGAGGGCGACTTCGCCGGGCAGGGCAACAACCAGATGCTCGTCGGGAACACCGAAACCGGCGAAATCGCCCGCTTCCTTACCGCGCCCAATGGGGCCGAAGTGACGGGCCTGTGCTGGAACGAAGACAACACGGTCGCCTTCGTCGGCATCCAGCATCCGGGCGGTTCGTGGCCCGATGGCAACGGCAAGCCGCGCTCGTCGATCATTCAGGTCTGGCGCACGGACGGTGCCCCGGTCGGCTGATCCAACGCATTTGATGACGGTCGGGCGTCTCCCTCACGGGAGGCGCCTGTTTTTTGGAGCGGAGCAGATCAGTCGGCGTTATCGGGTTCCGGCTCGGCCTTGCGCGACGGGCCCCAGAGCACCTCAAGTTGCGGCAGGAGGAGCGAGACGAAAATCGCGACGACGGCGGCGATGGCCGTGGCGGCGGGGCTGGTGACGATGGGGTCGCCGGGGGTCGCGGCGGCCCAGGCCCAGAACGCGATGACCGAAGACAAAAACGGCCACATCGGAAAGGTGAGGACCGACGGGGTCGCAGGCTTCCCGGCCTTTTCGCGGGCCGCGGCGGCTGCGTCCTCCGCCCGTTTTTCAACCTTGTAGTCCACGACGACATACAGCCAGATCAGCAGGTGGCAGGCCACGAACAGGTAGGGCCAGAACACCGCGCCATCGGTCTGGCCAAGCCCGTTGAAGATCGCAAGCCCGGTGATGTAGAACGCCATGATCTCGGCCGGGAAATACTGCCCCAGCACGTCGAGGGCCGAGGTGACCTTGGCCTTGGCGGTGCCGGGATCGGCGTCGGCATCCGGCTTCGGCTCTTGCGCGGCGGCTGCGGCGATTCGGGCTTCCAGAGTCTCGACGCTCTCGCCATTGTCACGGGCAAGGCGGGCGAGGCCCATGACCTCGTCCATGTCGAGCTTGAACGATGGATCGGCCACCTTGGCCGACCGTTGCGCTGCGTAATTGCGCTGTAATGACCCACGTATTGACATGGCTGTCCCCCGAAAAAACGTCGAAAACGAACCCGTTCAGTAAAATGCGGGATCAGTCTAGCGTCTGGGGGGCGTTTGACTAGCGCTTCTTGACCGGCTGCGCGCCGGGCAGGGCGATCTGGGCGACCTGTTCGGCGATCGGATCGTTGGACAGCGGATGCTGGCGCGTGTCGAAATTCTCGGCGTCTTCCATCGGGGTCCACTGACCGCCGACATAGACCTCGAGCGCCGCGAACTTGGCCTTGTAATCCATCTTGGGCGATCCGGGCACCCAGTAGCCGAGGTAGACGTAAGGCAGCCCCGCCTCCTGCGCGAGCCGGATGTGATCGAGGATCACGTAGGTGCCGAGGCTGTCGGCGTGGCGGGCGGGATCGTAGAAGCTGTAGACCATCGACAGCCCGTCATCGAGCACGTCGGTCAGGCAGACGGCGGCCAGATCGCGGGTCCGGCGATCCTCGGACCGGACGGAATATTCGATCACCCGCGATTTGATCGGGGTTTCCTCGATCATCGCGGCGAATTCGAACACATCCATGTCGGCCATGCCGCCGTCGGCATGGCGCGCGTCGAGGTATTTGCGGAAAAGCTCGTATTGTTCTTCGGTCGCCCAGGGCGCACGGGTCCGGCGGGCGAGCTGCGCGTTCTTCTTCTCGGTGCGCCGCTGGCTTTTCGACTCGGTGAAATCCTTAACCCTGATCCGGGCGGACAGGCAGGCGTTACAATCCGAACATGACGGACGGTAAAGCACGTTCTGGGACCGGCGGAACCCCTGCTTGGACAGGGTGTCGTTCAGCGCCTCGGCCTGTTCGCCCTGAAGCGCCGTGAACAACTTCCGCTCCAGCCGACCCTCGAGGTAAGGGCAGGGCTGCGGCGCAGTCACATAGAACTGCGGGGCGAGGGGAAGAGTGTGACGCATAGAGACGCGAAGTGTTCGGTGGTTTCGGACCCAGTTTCACGAAACCTATCAACGAAACCTTAACCCGCCAAGCCCCGCAGGGCATTTGGGTAAATCACCGCCGGTCACATCCGCGCGGAGCGGTTGATCGCGGCGGTGCCCAGCACGAGGTCGGTGAGGCCCTGACCCCGATCCCCGGTCATCATAAGGATGATGGATGCGATCTGCGGCAGGACGAAGGACATCGACAGGGTGTAGCCCAGCGTGTGCATCACGGCGGTCCCGAGGTCGAGCCGCTGGCCGTCGTGCCGCCGGATCTCGATCGACATCAGGCGCATCCCCAGCGTGGCCGACCCGTTGGCGAGTGTCACCACACGGTAGACGAACCCGACGACGAGCCACAGGAAGCCCGCGAAGAAAAAGCCGATCCCGACGGTCAACAGAATGAAAAGCAGAACAAGGCCGACCACGATCAGCGTATCGAACACCCAAGCCAGCGCGCGCTTGGCGGGCACATCGGCATAGAACTCCGACTGGTAGTCGGGATCGGGTAGTCCGGTATAGGTGGCGGTGTTCATGATGGTCCCCATATGGAAAAGGCGGTCGGCCCCGACAAGCGGGGCCGCGCGATCTTATTTCGGCTCTTTCGCCACGACGGCATCGTCGTCGCCGTCCTCGTCGTCCGAGCTGTCTTCGATCCGACCGCTGCGGGCCGCATCGGCGCGTTCGTTCATGAACTGGTCGAATTCCGACTTGTCCTTGGCTTGGCGCAGGCGGTCGAGGAAAGCCTCGAACTGCTCCTGCTCGTCCATCAGGCGTTGCAGGGTTTCGGCCTTGTAGGAATCGAAGGCGGTGTTGCCCGAGCTTTTGAAGCTGCGTCCGCGACCGTTGTCCCAGACATAGGCGTAGGTGTCATGGCCGTGACGGCGGCCGTGGCGGTGACGGCCATGCGGGCCGTTGCAGGATTTCGAGAACATGCGTTTGCTCCAGATCATGTACATCAGAAGGGCGAGGCCCACGGGCCAGAAGAAGACGAACCCGAGGACCATGAGCGCGATCCACGCGCCCTTGCCCCGTTCGTCGAGCCAGGCCTCGGTCTTGTTGAACCAGCCCTCGGACTTCGGAGGGGCGGTTTCGCTCATCGTCGTCATAGTGTTTCCTTTCTGCACGGAATGTGCGGTGTCGGTGCGATGTGAATTCCTTTCACATTACCAAGATCGGCACCACGCCCCGTGTTTTCAAGGAAAAATGTGAAAGGTCTTCACATTAATTTCGTTCAGGCAATGAAATCAGTGACTTGCGCGCCCGTCAGCCGCTCGATATCGCGGGGATTCACGGAGAAGATGTGCCGTGGCGTGCCTGCTGCGGCCCAGATCACGTCGAAATCGAAGAGCCGGGGGTCCATGAAGGCCCGGATCGGGTTCAGGTGCCCGATGGGGGCGACCCCGCCGATGGCAAAGCCTGTCTGCGACCGGATCAGGCCCGCATCGGCCTTGCCCAAAACTTCGCCTGCCGCCGCGCCGGCCTTGGCGTCGTCCACCCGGTTGCCGCCTGCGGTCAGGAACAGGATCGCCTGCCCGTCGTCCTCGCCGCGAAAGATGATCGACTTGATGATCTGGTCGATCTCGCAGCCAGCCGCGCGGGCCGCATCCGCCGCCGTGCGCGTGCCCTCGGCCATTTCGAGTATGGTGATGTCCAGCCCGGCCTCGGCCGCCGCCCGTTCGACGCGTTTCAATGACTTGCTCATGGCGGCATCATGCACGGGCGGATCGGCTTGACCACCCCCGACCGCGCAGCCAATCTCCGCGCCATGTCCTTCGCCAGCCATATCACCCGTTGCCCGCGCCCGTTCGAAACCGACCCGGCCAGGGAAATCGCCACATCGTTCGATGACCTTGCCCCAGAGATGGTCGAGGTTCTGTCGGGCACGGCGGGCTGTTCGCCCTATCTCAAGGGCCTCATGACGAAAGAGGACGCGTGGCTGCGTGATGCCCTGTCGATGGACCCTGACGAGGCGATCGACAGGGCGCTGGTCATCGAGGGCGAAAGCGAGGCCGATTTGTCCGCCGCGCTCAGGCAGGCCAAGCGCCGCGTCGCGCTTTACACCGGGCTGGCCGACCTTGCCGGGGTCTGGCCGCTGGAAAAGGTCACGGGCGCGCTGACCCGGCTTGCGGATATCGCCACCGACAAGGCGCTGAAGTTCCACGTCGGGCGTGAGATCGCCCGCGGCAAGCTGCCCGGCGCGACCGAGGACGACATCGCGACCGCAGGCGGGGCCTTCGCGCTTGCGATGGGCAAGATGGGGGCCGGGGAGCTGAACTACTCCTCCGACATCGACCTTATCATGCTGTTCGATGAGACGCGCTATGACGACGACGATTACCACGACGCCCGCGCCAGCCTGATCCGGGCGGTGCGGAAAATGTCATCGATGTTGTCCGAGAACACCGCCGACGGCTATGTCTTTCGCACCGACCTGCGCCTGCGTCCCGATCCCTCCGTCACGCCCGTCATCATCTCGACCGATGCCGCCGAACGCTATTACGAAAGCCTCGGCCGCACGTGGGAGAGGGCGGCGCATATCAAGGCGCGCACCTGTGCGGGCGATATCGAGGCGGGCGACAGGTATCTTGAGGTGCTGCGGCCCTTCGTCTACCGCAAACACCTCGATTTCGCGGCCATTCAGGACGCGCACGACATGCGGTTGCGCATTCGCGAGCACAAGGGGCTGGGCGGTCCGATCACGCTGCCGGGGCACGACATGAAGCTCGGGCGCGGCGGCATTCGCGAGATCGAGTTCTTCACCCAGACCCGGCAGTTGATCGCTGGCGGGCGCGATCCCGAACTGCGCCTGCGCGGCACGGTCGAAGGGCTGGCCGCTTTGGTCGAGAAGGGCTGGGTGCCCGCCGATGTGGCCGAGACGCTGACCCGGCACTACCGCTTCCACCGCGATGTCGAGCACCGCGTCCAGATGGTGCGCGATGCCCAGACGCACAAGCTGCCCAGCACGGACGAGGGCTTCCGGCGGCTGGCCTGCATGATGGACATGGACCGCGCGCACCTCGTGTCCGACCTCACGACCGCGCTGACCGAAGTGCATGACCTGACCGAGGGCTTCTTTGCCCCCGGCGATGCGTCGGCCCCGACTGCGGACCTCGACAAGGAAGAGGCCGAGATCGTCGAGGGGTGGAAGGCCTATCCGGCGCTGCGTTCATCGCGTGCGGTCACCATCTTCGACCGCCTGAAACCGGATCTGCTGGCGGCTCTCAAGGGGGCCGCGCGCCCTCGCGAGGCGATCATTAATTTCGACAAGTTTCTCAGCGGCTTGCCTGCGGGCGTTCAACTGTTTTCCCTGTTCGATTCGAACCCGACGCTGGTCGATCTGATCGTCGACATCGCCGCCACCGCGCCCGCGCTTTCCGTCTATCTGGGCCGCAACGCGCAGGTGCTGGACGCGGTGATCGGGGGCGACTTCTTTTCGGCATGGCCCGGTGAAAGCGGCCTGCGGGCCGATCTTCAGGAAACGCTCGACGCGCTCCCGGACTACGAAGCCAAGCTCGACGGGGCGCGGCGCTGGATGAAGGAATGGCATTTCCGCATCGGCGTTCACCTGCTGCGCGGCCTGACGCCTCCGGCCGAGGCGGGGCTGGACTATGCCGACCTCGCCGATGCCGTGGTCCGGGTGATCTGGCCTCTGGTGGCGGAAGAATTCGCGCGCAAACACGGGACGCCACCGGGCAACGGGGCGGTTCTGCTCGGCATGGGCAGCCTCGGTGCGCGCACCGTCGGCCCGGCCTCGGACCTCGACCTGATCGTCATCTATGATGCGCCGGGCGACGCGGAGTCGGACGGCAAAAGGCCCCTTGGGTCAAGGGCTTACTATTCACGCCTCACGCAAGCGATGGTGACCGCGCTTTCGGCCCAGATGCCCGAAGGGCGGCTTTACGAAGTCGACATGCGCCTGCGCCCCTCGGGCCGCCAGGGTCCGGTCGCCACCTCGCTCGCCGCGTTTTCCGCCTACCAGCGGGACGAGGCCTGGACGTGGGAGCATCTGGCGCTCACCCGTGCGCGCCCCATCGCGGGCGATATGGCCATCGGCGACGCGGTGGAAGAGGTCCGCGCCGAGGTGCTGGGCCGCGACCGCGACCCGGCCCGCACCATCGCCGACGTGGTCGAGATGCGCGCCCGGATCGCCGAAGCCAAGGGCGACACCGGGCCGTTGGACCCCAAGATCGGGCCGGGGCGGTTGCAGGACATCGAACTCGTCGCGCAATGCGCCGCGGTTCTGGCCCCCGAAACGCCCCGGCTGACCGAGGATCAGATCGCCATCGGAGTCGAGATCGGCTGGATCACGCGGGACGAGGCCCAGGCGCTCAACGCGGCCTATGACACGATGCGGCGGCTGCAAAGCGGCGCCAAGCTCATCACCGACGGCACACTCGATCTGGACACGGTCGGGCAGGGTGGCCGCGCCTTCCTGTTCCGACTGATGGAGGTCGAGGATGGCGAGGCGCTGCTCGACCGCGTGACAGGCTGCGCCGAAACGGCGACGAAGGCGATCGAAGCTATCCTTGCACGCAGACCGGGAGAGGCGGCATGACACCCGACGAAATCGACCCGAAGGGACTGATCCGCGAGGCCTATCGTATCGAAGGCGTGTCGCTTGAAGACTGCCGGGGCATCTTTTTCGATTGGGTGCTGGGCCATCGCGAGCGCCGGATCGGCGCGGCGGAGGTGGCGGCGCTTCTCGACCTGTATGGCGGGGTCGCGCCGGATCACCCGATGACACGGGTGCTGCGCGAGGGCAAAGACAGCATCACCACCGCGCCCAGACGCCGGGGCGGGGCCCGCGCGCGGCGCTGACCGGATCAGCGAGTGAGACGAAGTCGACGCCCTCGCGCGACGCGGGTCAGCGGGGAAGCGTCGCCGCCTCGGCTGCGAGCCGTTCGATCCCGGCCCAGTCGCCCGATTTGAACATCTCTTTCGGCGCGACCCACGACCCGCCCGCGCAGATCACGTTGGGCAGCGATAGGTAATCGCGCGCGTTCTTCGGGCTTACGCCGCCCGTGGGGCAGAACCGGATCTGCGGCAAGGGCGAGGCGAGCGATTTCAGGAAGGGCGCACCGCCTGCCGCCTCGGCCGGAAAGAATTTCTGGATGGTGTAGCCGCGTTCCAGAAGGCGCATCGCCTCGGTCGCCGAAGCCGCGCCCGGCAGCAGCGGCAGCCCCGCCTCTTCGCAAGCGTCGAGCAGCGTGTCCGTCGCACCGGGCGAGACGCCGAATTTCGCGCCGGCCTCCACCGCCCGTTGCACGTCCTTCGGAGTGAGCAGGGTGCCGGCCCCCACGACGCCACCTTCGACACGGGCCATCTCGGCAATCACCTCGAGCGCGGCATCGGTGCGCAAGGTCACCTCCAGCGCAGGCAAACCGCCCGCGACCAGCGCGGCGGCGAGGGGTGCGGCATGGGCCACATCCTCGACGATCAGCACGGGCACGATGGGGGCCAATTCGCAGATTTCGGCGGCTTTGGCAGACGCTTCGGCAGGGGTCATCGTCATCTCCTTACACAACCACGCCCGCGCCCTCGGTGGCGAGGCCGACGTTCTGGCGGAACATTTCGAACAGTTCGCGGCCAAGACCACGGGCATTGGCCGTCAGGTCCATCGTGGCGGGCGTGCGCGCGTCGAATCCTTCGGTCAGCACTTCGATGGTGCCGTTCGTGGCATCCACGCGCACCAGATCACCGTCCTGCACCTTGGCGATGGGGCCACCGTCCACCGCTTCGGGCGAGACATGGATCGCGGCGGGCACCTTGCCCGACGCACCGGACATGCGCCCGTCGGTCACGAGCGCGACCTTCAGCCCCCGGTCCTGCAACACGGCGAGCGTCGGCGTCAGCCCGTGAAGCTCAGGCATCCCGTTGGCCTTGGGGCCTTGGAAGCGCACGACGACCACCGTGTCCTCGGTGAACGCGCCGGCCTTGAACGCTTCCTTGACCGACGCCTGATCGGTGAAGACCCGCGCCTTGGCTTCGATCACGTGGCGCGCGGGATCGACCGCCGACACTTTCATGACCGCATGACCGAGGTTGCCCACCAACTGCGACAAGCCGCCGGTTTTCTGGAACGGATCGGCATAGGGGCGCACGATCTTGTCGTTCAGCGTCTTGCGCGGGCCGGGTTCGTATTTCACCCGGTCGCCATCTACTTTGGGCTCCTGCGTATAGGCTTCCAGCCCGCCGCCCGCGACGGTGCGGGTGTCGGGGTGCAACATGCCTTCGTCCAACAGGTCGCCGATCAGGTAGCCAAGCCCGCCCGCGGCGTGGAAATGGTTCACGTCGGCCAGACCGTTCGGATAGACCCGCGCCATGAGCGGCGTGACGGCCGAGATGTCGGCGAAATCCTGCATCGTCAGCTCGATCCCGGCGGCCCGCGCCATGGCGGGCAGGTGGATGAGCAGGTTCGTGGACCCGCCCGTGGCCATCAGCCCGACGATCCCGTTCACGAAGGCCTTTTCGTCCAGCACCTCGGCGACCGGGGTGAAAGCATTGCCCAATGCGGTGATCTGCGTCGCGCGGCGCGCACCCTCCATCGTCAGGGCATCGCGGAGCGGCGTGTTCGGGTTCACGAAGGACGCGCCGGGCAGGTGCAGCCCCATGAACTCCATCAGCATCTGGTTCGAATTGGCGGTGCCGTAGAAGGTGCAGGTGCCGGGGCCGTGATAGGCCTCCATCTCGGCCTGCATGAGCGCGTCGCGGCCCACTTCGCCCGCCGCGAATTTCTGGCGCACCTTGGCCTTTTCGTCGTTCGGCAGGCCGGAGGTCATGGGCCCTGCCGGCATGAAGATGCCGGGGATATGGCCGAAGGTGGCGGCGGCGATCACCAGACCCGGCACGATCTTGTCGCAGACCCCCAAATAAAGCGCGGCGTCGAAGGTGTTGTGACTGAGCGCCACGCCCGAGGCGAGCGCGATCACGTCGCGTGAAAACAGCGACAGCTCCATTCCGGTCTCGCCTTGCGTGACACCGTCGCACATGGCCGGCACGCCCCCCGCCACCTGCGCCGTCGCGCCCTCGGCCCGCGCGGCGGCCTTGATGAGGTCGGGGAACCGCTCGAACGGCTGGTGGGCCGACAGCATGTCGTTGAAGGTGGTGACGATCCCGATGTTGGGCGCATCCTTGGTGGCGAGTGCGTGTTGATCGGGGCCAGCCCCGGCATAGGCATGCGCCTGACCCGAACAACTCAGATGGCCGCGCTTCGGCCCCTTGTCGATCTGCGCCTGAATCCCCTCCATGTAGGAGGCGCGCCGTGCGGCGCTGCGGTCGATGATCCGTTGGGTGACCCGTTCGATCTCGCTGTTGAGAGCCATGGGAAGTCCTATTCTGATCGCGCGTTCTGGCGACCGCTTATCATGTCGTGATAGCGCTAACAACCCGGCGAACGCATCTGGCCGGGCAGGGCGCCCTCGTCGGAGGCTAGCATGCCTTTCCCCGGCGTCCCGTGCAAACGGCGCGAAACCGTCCGCAGGCGGGCACGTGCGCAGCCTCTTCCCGCCCGGACGCGAACGGGATAGGCAGTGCGCATGATCGATACGCAAAAGGGCAATCGCCCGTCCATCCGCCTCAAGCCGAAAGCCAACGCGCGCGCGATCCGTCACGGCGCACCGTGGGTCTATGACAACGAACTGGTCACGGACCGGCGTACCAAGGGCATCGCGCCGGGCACCATCGCCCGTTTGGAGGACGCGGACCGTGCGGCCCTGGGCACTGTCGCGGTGAACCCGAATTCCCGCATCTTCGCGCGGATGCTGGACCGCGACCCGGACGCTGTGATCGACAAAGCGTGGCTCGCCGCCAAGGTCGAACTGGCGCTCGCCCACCGTGCACGGCTTTTCCCCGACCCGTTCTATCGCCTGATCCATGCCGAGGCCGACGGGCTGCCCGGCGTGGTCATCGACCGCTTCGGCGATACGGCGGTGATCCAGCCCAATGCGGCATGGGCCGATGTGCTGTTCGACGATCTGGCGGCGGCGGTGGCCGAGGTCACGGGCGTGAGCACGGTGGTCAAGAACGCCAGCGGCCGGGCGCGCGGGCTCGAAGGGCTGGACGAGGAGACGCTGGTGGAGCGCGGGGCGGTCGACGGCCCGATCCCGGTGCCGATGAACGGCGCGACCTATATGGCCGACCTTCTGGGCGGGCAGAAGACGGGCCTTTTCTTCGACCAGCGTCCGAACCACGCCTTCGCCGCGACGCTTTCGAACGGCGCACGCGTGCTCGATGTCTTCAGCCATGTCGGGGGCTTCTCGCTCGCCGCACTGGCGAACGGCGCCACCACCGCACTGGCCGTCGACGGCTCGCAACCCGCGCTGGACCTCGCCACACAAGGCGCCGAAGCCACGGGCGTGGCGGACCGGTTCGACACCCGCCAAGGCGACGCTTTCGACGTGCTGACCTCGCTTGGCGAAGCGGGCGAGGTGTTCGACATGGTTATCTGCGACCCGCCCGCCTTTGCGCCCAACAAACAGGCGCTCGACGCGGGTCTCAGGGCCTATGAGCGCATCGCCCGGCTGGCGGCCCCCCTCGTCGGCCCCGGCGGCTATCTGGGCCTGTGCTCCTGCTCCCACGCCGCCGACCTCGACAGTTTCCGCAAGTCCAGCGTGCGGGGTATCGGGCGCGGCGGACGCGCGGCGCAATTGATCCACACGGGCTTTGCCGGCCCCGACCACCCGCAACATCCGGCGCTTGCCGAAAGCGGCTACCTCAAGGCGCTGTTCTTCCGGCTGACCGCATGAAGGTTCTGATCGACGCCTGCGTGCTTTACCCGACGGTGATGCGCGAGATGGTGATCGGCGTAGCCAAGGCGGGGTTGTTCGAGCCGAAGTGGAGCCCCCGCATCCTCGAAGAATGGGCGCGGGCGGCGGCGAAACTCGGTCCGGGGCAGGAGGCGCTTGCGCGCGGTGAAATCGCGACGCTGGAGGCCGACTGGCCCCGCGCCTCGTTCCGGCCCAAGGACGGCGACATGAGCCGCCTGTCGCTGCCCGACCCCGACGACGTGCATGTTCTAGCCTCGGCCATTGCATCCTCGGCGGACGTGCTGATGACGCTGAACATCAAGGACTTCCCCCGGCAATTGCTGGGCGAAGAGGGGCTGGTGCTGGCAAGTCCCGATCCGTTTCTGCTGGGGCTTTACGAAGACGCACCCGAAGCGATCGAAACCGTCGCCCGCGCCGTGCTGGACGAGGCGATCCGGCTGTCGGGCGAAGATTGGACGATCCGCAAGCTGATGAAGAAAGCCCGCCTGCCAAGACTCGGCAAGGCATTGGAAGCCTCGGGCACGTTCTAGCTATCGGCCTTGATAAGCCCGAGGCCCCGCAAGTAGACGCCGATCCCGCTTTCCAGCAGATCCTCGGGCGGAAACGGCGACTTGGTGCCGGGCGAGCCACGACCGAAAAGTTCGACGACACCGTGCGACATGGCCCAGATATGGGCCGAGACCATCCGGGCCGGCGGCCGTTTTTCGGGCGGCACGTCTTTCAGCAGTTCGTTCGCCGCCATGTCGAGCACGCCGAGCGCCCGGTTCGCCACATGGGCCAGATCGGCGGACTTGTTGATCGACACCCCGGACTCGAACATCGCGATGTAATGGCCCGGAAAGCGGCGGGAAAATGCCAGATAGGCCCGCCCCGTCGCCTCGAACGAGGCCAGCGCCGAGGGCTGGCCCTTGGCATAGGCATGTTCCATCAGGTCCGCGAAAATCTCATACCCCTGACGTGCGGCTTCGGCGATCAGGTCTTCGCGCCCGTCGAAATGGCGATAGACGGCGGCGGGCGTCACGCCAGCCTGCTTGGCCGCTTCCGACAGCGTGAACCCGGTCGGTCCCTTTTCCTCGATCAGCGTCAAGGCGGCTTCGACCAGCGCCTGCCGGAGATTGCCGTGGTGATATCCGCGCTTTTTCGTGGGCACCGGCGTCAGCTTTCCCAGATGTCCAGCCCGCCCGCGATCTTGGGGTCGGGGGCACAGGCCACGTCGTGGATTTTCTTATCGTAATCAATGCCCTGCAACACGGTCTTGATGGCCGCAAGCCGGGCGCGCTTTTTGTCGTCGGAACGGATGATCGTCCAGGGCGCATAGGGAAAATGCGACTTGGCGAAGGTTTCCGAGATCGCATCGGAATAGGCCTGCCAACGGCTGAGCCCCTGAACGTCGATGGATGAGAGTTTCCAATGCTTTAGCGGATCCTGCTCACGCGCCATGAAGCGGCGGAGTTGTTCCGCGCGGCCAACGTTCAACCAGAGCTTCACGAAATAGATGCCTTCGTCCACCAGCATGTGTTCGAACTCCGGCAGTTGCCTGAAGAACGCCGCGCGCTCGGCCTCGTCGCAGAAGCCGAACACCTTTTCGACCACACCCCGGTTGTACCACGAGCGGTCGAAGAGCACGATCTCACCTTCGGTCGGCAAGTGGCTGACATAGCGTTGGAAATACCATTCGCCCTGTTCGCGGTTCGAGGGTTTCGGAAGTGCGACGACCCGCGCGACACGGGGGTTCAGGTTCATCCGCATCCGCTTGATCGTGCCGCCCTTGCCAGCGGCGTCGCGCCCTTCGAACACGACGACGACACGCTTGCCGGTCGCTTTCACATCGGCCTGCAACTTCACAAGTTCAAGCTGAAGCGCCTCCAGCTCGTCCTCGTAATCGTCCTTGTCCATTTCTTCGGCATAAGGATAGGACGGGTCGAGCATATCGTCCTTGCCCGCACCCTCGATGGCCTTGCGCACATCCTCGGGCGCTTCGTCCGCATAGAATTTCGAGATTGCGCCGTCGAAAGGCAGGTCCATCGCCGTCTCCCGTGTCCAGTCAGGCCAGTATGGCTATTTGACCCCGGCGCGCAACGCCGCGCGGTCGATGGCGGCGATGGTTTCCGCCATCTCGACGTGATGGGGCATGTGTCCAACGCCGTCGAGAACCGTCAGGTTTCCGTTCTGCACCTCTTCGACCAGCGGTTCCGAATGGACCGACAACCCGACCGTGGTGTCGGCGTCGCCGTGGATCACCTCGACCGGGATTTCGACATCGGCATAACGCGGCTGCTGCTCTTCGAGGTGGTGGAGCAGTTCGTGCCGCTGTTGCGCATTGGCCTTGAATTGCTCGGGCAGCAGGATCATGCCCGCACCGATGTAATCGGCATATCCGGGCAGGGGATCGTTCGGCGCGAAGACCGCGTTGATCTGGGCTTCCAGATAGGCTTCGGGCAGCCATGCCGAGATGACATGCGCCATGATCGGCCCGATCACGGGTTGGGCGAGCAGGGCATAAAGCGTATCGCGGCCACCGGGCCACGGATGCGTGGCCCCGGCGATAGAGACGGCGGCGGAGATATGGTCGGGGTGATAGACCGCCCAGTTCATCACAAGGGCCCCGCCAAAGCTCTGGCCCGCGACGACGGGGTTTTCGACCCCCAGGGCGCGGGCGGCCTCGACCATAAGTGTGGTCTGTTCCGACAGGGTCACGCCATTGGGTTTGAGCGGCGGGGTGTAGCCCAGCCCCGGACGGTCGAGGATCGTGACGCGGTAGCTTTCAGCCAGCACCGGCGCGATGTCGAAGGTCCAGTCGCGGGTCGAACCGGACGCGCCGTGAAGCAGCACCAGATCCGGCCCTTCGCCCATCTGGACGTAATGCACCGGGTGCCCGTCCACGACGATGAATTGCCCCTCGGGCGGATGCGCGCGGTAGGCGGCAAGCCGACGGTTTTCCACCCGGATCATCGTCGCGCAGGCGAACAGCGCGAGGATCAGGAGAAGGCTAAGTGCCAATTTCATTCTGATCGTAGGGCGTCGTCTGGTAAATCTCGTTGATCCAGTTGCCGTAAAGCAAATGCGCATGGCTGCGCCAACGGTTCTTGGGCGGCTTGGTCGGGTCGTCGTCCGGGTAGTAGTTGATCGGCACCTCGATCGGCGTGCCGGAGGCGGTGTCGCGGTCGTATTCCTGCTTCAACGTGTCCGAGTCGTATTCGAAATGGTTGAAGATATAGAGCGCCCGGTGCGCCGGGTCTTCGACCAGACACGGCCCCGTCTCGGGCGACCCGAGAAGGGTGGTCAGCCCGTCGGCTGCGTCGATCTCATCCTGTTTCATCTCGGTCCACCGGCTTACGGGAATGACGAAGCTGTCCGAGAAGCCACGCAGATAGGGCGAATTTGGTTTCAGCTTTTCCTGCGGAAAGCAGCCGAAGCTTTTTTCCGGCAGTATATGCTTCTGCACCCCGTGGAAATGATAGATCATCGCCATGCCGCCCCAGCAGACGCCGAAGGTGGAATGCACATTGGTCTGGGTCCAGTCCATGACCTCGACCATCTCGTCCCAATAGGTCACGTCCTCGAACGGCAGATGTTCGATCGGGGCGCCGGTGATGATGAGCCCGTCGAACTTCTCGTCCTTCACGTCCTGAAAGTCGCGATAGAACATGCCCAGATGCTCCTCGGGCGTGTTCTTGGAGGCGTGCTCGGTCATCTTGATGAGCGTGAAATCGATCTGAAGCGGGGTCGCCCCGATCAGACGCGCGAACTGCGTCTCGGTCTGGATCTTCTTGGGCATCAGGTTCAAAAGCCCGATCTTCAGCGGCCGGATATCCTGTCGCGCCGCCTGATTTTCCGACATGACCATGACGCCCTCGCGCGAAAGCACGTCGGCGGCAGGCAGGTCGGCAGGGATCTTGATCGGCATCGGAAGCTCCGGTTGAAAGGTTCGGGTGAGATAAGCCTTTGATCACCGGGCCTCAAGGGCCGCCGCGATCAGGTCGTCGAAGTCGTCGGGGGACCGGACCTTCGCCACGTCGTCGGCCTTGACCCTGACCCCCCATTTCTCGGCCATCGCGGCATAGAGCGGGTGGCGGTGGTGCAGCGCCTTGGCATAGGTCGAGCGCACGAAGTCGTCCGGGTCCACCTGATCTTCGCGCAGACCCTTTTCGGCAAGGTAATCGGCCCAGCAGGCTTCGAGAAACGCGGGCTGATAATACATCGGCTTGGGCGCCTTGATGAACCGACGGACGAGTTCCTCGGTATGCGCCTCGGACCCTTCGATCCAGACCATCAGCAGATTGTCCGACAGGGCGGTGAGCACCGGGTCCGTTGGATCGTGCGGGTCCACGACCTCGCAGATCGAGCCGCCGCTGTCGCAGACGAAGTTGTCGTAGCCGTAAAGCGACTTGGCGCGGCGCACGAAACGCACCGTGTCGAGCAGGGCGTTGATCTCGGCGTCGCGATGCTCGGCCTGCCGCTGCATGTAGACGTCCCACGGCAATCCGTGTTTCGACGGATCGCCGGGTTTGCCGAGATAGGTCGAAAGGGGCGCGAGGTTGTTGAAGGTGATGTTCGACGCGATATAGACGCTGTCGGTCAACAGAAGCTCGCGCAGAAACGGGTTCTTCATCGCCTCGGACTTGAAATTGTCCGATATGAGCTCGCCCATGTATCGCGTGCCGATCCGGTAATCGACCGAGTAATGAAACCACGCGCCGCCGTCGCGCAGCATGTTGGACAGGTGCGTCTTGCCCAGCCCGGACATGCCGAACAGCAGCACGCGCTTCGCCGTCGCGTCGCGCCAGTCTTTCGCGGTCTCGTAGATCATCGCCGTCCCTGCCGTGGTTCTTGCCCCGTGTGGTAGCGGGCGGGCGCGGGCAGGGCAAGATCAACCCCGGTCGTCACGCTCCTGCGCCGGGACCGGGCCGCGTTCGGGGTCGAAGGTCAGGCGGCCGGGGCGGCAGGCGCTTTGCGCGATGTCCTCCCACGAACAGCCCCGGGCGCGCAGCGTGGCGATACTCGGCCCGCCCACGTCGCCATGTGCGCGCAGAGTCCGGGCCTCGATCAGGCTGCGCATCGGTTCGGGCGTGCGCGCCTTGAACGCAGTGGCAAGCGCGCGGCGCCGGGCATGAAGATGGCGTGCGATTGTTTCGGGCGCGTGACCGTCGGCCCGCATCCGCCGTGCCTCGCCTTTGAGCGCGTGAACCTCGGCCTCGTATGCGGCGCGAAGATCGCCCGCGCCACCGCTCATCCGACCCGCGCCCGCGCCTCGCGCACGCTGGCCCGGATGTTGATCCAGTTGGCCGTCAGGATCAGTGCACCGCCGAGGATCACGGCCATCTCCAACCGCTCCTGATAAAGCAGCCACCCGATTAGGGCGATCACCGGCAGGCGGGCGAAGTCGATGGGCATGACCACCGTTGCAGGTGCCAGTTTGAGCGCCGAGGTCAGGCAGAAATGCGCGGCGAGGCCCGCGAAACCGATGATGACGAGCCACGGCGCGGAGGCCGCGGACGGCAGCGCCATGTCGCCGTCGATGGCCGCGAGTGTGAGGCCGAAGACCGCCTGCATCGTCGTCAGGTAGAACAGGATCGAGGCAAGGCTTTGGGTGCGGGTCAGCTTGCGGGTGAACACGGCGGAGCCAGCAAAGCCGATCGCGGCACCCAGCGCGGCCAGCACGCCCGGCTCGAGCTGCACCGAAAAGGGTCGTGTCACGACGAGGATGCCGAGAAAGCCCACAAAGGCCGCCAGGGCCCGCGGCGCGGTGATGCGCTCGGCCAGAAAGATCGGCGACATCGCAAGCACCCAGAGCGGCGAGGTGAATTCGAGCGCGAAGACCTGTGCGAGTGGGATCACCCCGACGGCGTAGAACCACAGGTTCTGCCCGGTGAAATGGGACACGTTGCGCACGAAATGCAGGCCCAGTTGGCGACGCCCGACGCTGCCCCAAAGCCCGCGCGCGGAAATCACGGACACCACGATGACGATGCCGACGGAGGAGCGGTAGAACATCAACTCGAAGGTGTCGTGGTCGAGGCTCACCTCGCGGCCCGCCACGGCCATGGTGGTGAAACAGGCAATCGCACCCAGCATCCAGAGCGAGGCGCTCAGGATCGGGTTCACTGTCGGGGCCAGACCCTGCTCGTTCGCGCCATCGATCATGGCGCGACCCTGCCGTCAGCCGGTGGGAACCGCAAGCATAATGAACGCGAAAAATCCGACGACGACGATGGCCGGAATGGCCGCCATCGCGATCAGCGACCCCGGCTTCTGCCAGCCCGGCTTTTCGTTGAAACACGATCCGCAGTAATTGCTCGCAAGCCGCATACGATGCCCGCACGCGGTGCATTTGAAAATCCTGATTGCCATTCCGTCCCCACGGCAGGCTATATACAAAAGTCCTTAACGGTCGAAGCAGCCTCTCCGCACCGTCTGAATCAAGACGGAGCCAGTGCCCGTCGGCGACTCGTTAACATGCTATTTCCACATGACAAAGTGAGTTGTGCGGGCGACGGTCCCTTTTGCGCGCCGTGGTCCCAAAACGCTTTGGGTCGCATCATTTTTTTGCGGCAGGCAGCGGGTGAGGCCGGTTTCGATCAGAGCTTGTGCAGAATGAAAATGCCGGGGCTTGCCTAGGGTGAGCCCAGGTTCGTGTCCCACATCCTGCGAAAATCGGGCGTGTCGAACAGCTTTTCGACCATGATCGTTTCGCCCCGCGCCGTCGTGTGGCCGCCGTCCGGGGTCAAAGGCGCTCCGTCCTCGTCTATGACCCGGCACCCTTTGCCGGTCTCGCAAAAGGCGTCGTTCACAAGAAAATACGCGCGCCCGGTCATGCGCGAGCGGGCCTGATGGATAAGGTCGATCATGGGCGGAGCGGGTTCGACCACCGTGTATGACGCGTTCGTGTCGATATCCGCGACCCGCTCGGTGCGCGCGCAGGGCACTCAGCGAGTTGTATTTCACATCGCCGAAGGTGGTCGCTTCCAGAAACGCGACCCGCCCCGGCGCAAGTGCATCGAGATGATCGTAGGTTCGTGGCAACTCGCGGGTCGGCAGAACATCCCATGCGCTGCGCACGAGGGTCAGATCGGCTTCGCGCACGAGAGGATCGAGGTCCGGATCACCGACGCGCGGCTTCCAGTTCTGGCATTGTTTGTCCGAGGGGTCGAGAAACGCGGCAAGGTCCGGGGTGTCGCGGAGCACGTTTTTGCACCTACGCGGAATGGTGACCAGAACCACGTCGAGCCGGGAAAGATCGGCGGCCGAAGATGCGCGCAGGCCCTCGTACAGATCCTTGGCGAAGCTGTCCCCGATGATGAGGAGCTTGGGTTTGCCCGATCCGAATCCGGCCCGTGACGCCACCTGCCGGAAATCGTCATCCGGCCTGTTGTCGAGCGCCGCGACGAAAGCGCGTTCCGTCTCGCTGAGGCGAGAGGCGAACCCTTGGGTCAGGTGAGCGCCCAAACCGGCAGCGGCCAGTGCGACCATCCCAAGGGCCGACCACGCGAAAATGCGCGGTCGCGTCCATGTCTTGGAGGATCGGTCGCGGAAGGGCCGCTCGACATATCGCCAGCTCAGAAACGCCAGCGCGAAGGTCATCACGACGAGCGCGCCACCCAAAGCCAGATCGAATGACTCGGCGTACCGAAGTCTTGTGAAAGCGAACAAGGGTTGGTGCCAGAGATAGGCACTGTAGCTCACCAAACCGATCGCGACCGGAATGCGCGACCCCAGTAACCGACGCACCAAGGTGTCGCCCGAGCCGAACAGAATGATGAGCGCGACGCCTGCGACCGGAACGACCGTGATGAGCCCCGGAGAGGGTGTCGTGTCGTCGAACGCGAAAATCGGGACGATGACCATCGCCAGCCCGGCCAGCGAAAAAAGCTGGTTCGGTGCGACAGTCCGGCGGCTCATCACGAAGGCCACGAGCGACCCCGCGAACAACTCCCACGCGCGAAATATGGTCAAATAGAAGTTCGCCGTCGGCGCCTTGCGCCAACCTACTTCGCTCAGGCCAAGACTGATAAGGGCGATGACCCCGATGATCGTGAACGCCGCCTTGCGCCCCAGCCGCCATGCGAAAAACAGGAGGATCGGGAACAGAAGGTAGTATTGCTCTTCGACCGCAAGGCTCCACGTATGGAGAAGCGGTTTTTCCTCGGCCGCCGGGGAAAAATACCCGGCTTCACGCCAGAACAGGACATTCGAGACGAACAGGACGACCGCGATCAGGCTTCGACCGAATTCCTCCATCTGTTCGGGCAGCATCCATGCCCAGGCGAAGGGAATGCAGGCCAGCATCACCACGAACAGCGCGGGCAGGATGCGCCGCGCCCGGCGTTCGTAAAAGGTGACGAGGCTGAAACGACCCGCTTCGATGTCGTTCAGAAGGATCGTCGTAATCAGGTAGCCGCTGATGACGAAAAAGACATCGACGCCGATGAAGCCCCCGCTGAAAAGCGAGGCGCCGGCGTGGAAAAGAATGACAGGCACCACCGCGACGGATCGCAGGCCGTCGATCTCGGGGCGATAGTTCATTTCAACGTATTGAACCGGGTGTGGGCCATATCACGCATGACCGTCATCACTCCCACTCGATCGTCCCCGGAGGTTTCGAGGTGATGTCGTAGGTCACGCGGTTGATGCCCTGCACTTCGTTGATGATCCGCGTCGCGGTTTCGCCGAGGAATTCGTGGCTGAACGGATAGTAATCCGCCGTCATCCCGTCGACGCTGGTCACCGCGCGCAGCGCACAGGCGTAATCATAGGTGCGCCCGTCGCCCATGACGCCCACGGTGCGCACGGGCAGGATCGCGACGAAGGCCTGCCAGATCTCGTCGTAAAGGCCATGCTTGCGGATCTGGTCGATATAGACCGCATCAGCCTTGCGCAGAATGTCGAGCTTGTCGCGCGTGATCTCGCCCGGACAGCGGATCGCGAGACCGGGGCCGGGGAAGGGGTGGCGGCCGATGAAGCTGGCAGGCAGGCCAAGCTCGTGCCCAAGCGCGCGAACCTCGTCTTTGAAGAGTTCGCGCAGCGGTTCGACCAGCTTCAAACCCATCTTCTCGGGCAGACCGCCGACGTTGTGGTGGCTTTTGATCGTGACGCTCGGCCCGCCACTGAACGAGACGCTTTCGATCACGTCAGGGTAGAGCGTGCCTTGGGCGAGGAAATCGGCATCCTCGATTTCGCTCGCGTATTTCTGGAATACGTCGATGAAAAGCTTGCCGATGGTCTTGCGCTTCTGCTCGGGGTCCGAGACGCCCTCAAGCTCGCCAAGGAACAGATCGCTTTCATCCGCATGGATCAGCTTCATGTTGTAGTGGTCGCGGAACATCGTGACCACTTCCTCGGCCTCGTTGAGCCGGAGAAGGCCGTGATCGACGAAGACGCAGGTCAGTTGATCGCCAATCGCCTCGTGCAGCAGGACCGCCGTCACGGACGAGTCGACGCCACCGGACAGACCGCAGATCACGTGGGACGACCCCACTTGTTCGCGGATCTTGGCAATCGCTTCCTCACGGTAAGCGCCCATCGTCCAGTCGCCCTTGAAGCCTGCGTCGCGCACGAAGTTCTCGTAAAGCGTCTTGCCGTTCGGCGTGTGATGCACCTCCGGGTGGAACTGCACGGCGTAGAACCGGCGCTCAAGATCGGCGGTGATCGCGAAGGGGGCGTTGGGCGAGGTGCCGTAGACCTTGAAGCCCGGCGCGATCTTGGACACGTGGTCGCCGTGGCTCATCCACACCTGTTCGCGCCCCGTGCCGTCCATGAACCAGCCGTTCAGCGCGTCGATCCGCTCTTCGGTCGGGGTCACGTAGGCGCGCCCGAATTCGGCGGTGCCGTGACCGCGCAGAACCTCGCCGCCCAGCATGTGCATCATGACCTGCTGGCCGTAACAGATGCCGAGGATCGGAACCCCGAGGTCGAAAACGCTTGCCGGCGGACGCGGCGAGCCTTCGTCGATCACGCTGGCCGGACCGCCCGAGAAGATCACGGCTTTCGGCGCGAACTCGGCAAGGAACGCATCGGTCACGTTCTGGTAGGGGTGGATTTCGCAATAGACGTTCAACTCGCGCAGACGCCGCGCGATGAGCTGCGTCACCTGGCTGCCGAAGTCGATGATGAGAAGGCGCTGATGATCGCGCTGCGGGTCCGTGATGCTCATGGGCAAAGCAAATACGCGCCGCGCCACAGGCGCGCAAGCGCCCATCCGCCACAATCGACACACGCGCCGGGAACCCTGAGGCCGGCAGTCTCGTTTAGAGCCGCAGACCCCCGGACGGGTCCAACCCCAACATTAGCGAGGCTAACCATGAACACCCTAGATGCCCTGTTCAAACATTTCCTGCGCGACATTTACTATGCCGAAAAGCAGGTGCTGAAGACGCTGCCGAAAATGGCCCGCAAGGCCGACTCGGACGACCTCAAGACCGCCTTCGAAGATCACCGCGAAGAAACCGAGACCCAGATCGAGAACCTTGAAAAGGTGTTCGAGCATCTCGGGCTCAAGGCCCGTGGCGTCACCTGCGACGCGATCAACGGGATCCTCGACGAAGGCAAGGAGATCATGGAGGAAGCCGACGATCCCGATACCCGTGATGCGGGCATGATCGCGGCGGCGCAGGCGGTCGAGCATTACGAGATCACGCGCTACGGCACCCTGATCGCCTGGGCCAAGACCCTTGGGCTCGACCCCGAGGTCGGCAAGCTGTTGCAGGCGAATCTCGATCAGGAATACGACGCCGACCGCAAACTGTCGAAACTGGGCGAGGACAGCCTGAACCGTCAGGCGGCCTGAGCCGGGGCAGGCGGGGCCCCCGGTTTCAGGGCCCCGCCTGATCCAGCTTCGGCCCCGCGTCGTTTTCGCGCGTCAAATGTCGCAAACCCTCCCGACCCGGCGTCTGGGGCGGGCTATCAGGTGGCAGGATCAGCGCGGAGAAAGACATGTCCGAAGAAGTGGCGACCGGCGAACGCAAAAGGCGGGCACGGGGCGGAGGCGGCGCGGCACGACGCGCGGAACGCACGGCCCCGCGATTCGACTCGGCCCCCGTGATCGTGCGCAAGACGCCGACGCTGGACATTCTGAACGACGAGGCTTTGGCGATCATCGAAGCCAACGCGGAAACCGTGCTGGAAGAGATCGGGGTGGTCTTCGCCGAAAACCCCGGCGCGCTCGAGCGTTGGCGCGCGGCGGGTGCGGACGTGCGGGGGGAGCGGGTTCATATACCGCGCGGCCTCGCCCGCGAACTGTGCAAGACCGCGCCCTCGTCTTTCACGCATCACGCCCGAAACCCCGAGCGGTCGGTCGAGATCGGCGGCAACAATCTCGTCTTCGCGCCGGTCTATGGCCCGCCCTTCGTGCGCGATCTGGACGGCGTGCGCCGTTACGCCACGATCGAAGATTTCCGAACCTTCGTGAAGCTGGGCTATATGTCGAAATGGGTCCACCTGTCGGGCGGCACCCTGTGCGAACCGACGGACGTTCCGGTGAACAAACGTCACCTCGACATGCTCCATGCCCACATGACCCTGTCGGACAAGCCCTATATGGGTGCCGTGACCGACAAGGACTGGGCCGCCGATTGCGTCGAGATGTCCAAGATCCTGTTCGGGGCCGAGTTCGTCGACCAGAACGCGGTGATGACCTCGCTGGTCAACATCAACTCGCCGCTCACCTTCGACAGCGTCATGATGGGCACGTTGGAGACGTATGCCGCCGCAAATCAGGCCTGCATCGTGTCGCCCTTCATCGTCGGTGGTGCGATGGCGCCCGTGTCGGTGGCGGGCACGCTGACGCAGGTGCTGGCCGAGGTGATGGCGGGCGTCGCCTATTCGCAACTGGTGCGCAAGGGCGCGCCGGTGATCTTCGGCGCCTTCGTGACCTCGATCGACATGAACTCCGGCGCGCCGACCTTCGGGACGCCCGAGGCCACGCAGATCACGCTCGGCGCGGGGCAGCTTGCCCGCCGCATGGGGCTCCCGTTCCGCTCGTCCGGCGCGTTCACCGGCTCGAAACTGCCGGATGCGCAGGCGGGCTATGAAAGCGCGAACAGCCTTCAGATGGGGATGAATGCGGGCGTCAACTTCATGCTGCACGCCTGTGGCTGGCTCGAAGGCGGGCTGGTGTCGAGCTTCGAGAAATTCGTGCTGGATGCCGATCAGCTCGGAACGGTCCACAAATTCGCGGCCGGCGTCGCGATCGACGAGAACGCGCAGGCGATGGACGCGCTGCGCGAAGTGGGGCCGGGAGGGCACTACCTTGGCTGCGCCCACACGCAGGCCAATTTCAAGGACGCGTTCTGGCGCTCTGAAGTGCTCGACTACAAACCCTACGAGACCTGGTTCGAAGAAGGGGCACGGGATTCGTCGACGCTCGCCAATGTCCGGGTGCGCAAGCTGCTCGGCCAATACGAGGCACCGGCGATGGACCCCGCGGTGCGCGAGGCCATCGAAGCCTTCGTGGCGCGCCGCAAGGCCGAGATGCCCGACGCCTACAGCTGAACCTGATCGGGCGCGGCGAGGCTGCGGGCCTCGGCGATGATCGCGGTCAGCAACTCGATGTGCCGCGCGGGGGAATAATCCGCGCCCCCGCTCCGGCGGAGGCTTTCCACCTGTTCTTCGTGCAGGAGCAGCTCGTCGATGGTGTGGTCATGGCGGGCGGGCGTCTTGCCCAGAATCCGCGGCAAGGCCCGCTTGCGGTCATAACCTTCCAGCGCGAAGCGGGCGGCCTTCATCAAGAGTTTCGGGCGTTTCATCTGGCTGAGTCGGGTGATCGCGGGTCGCATCGTATCCTCCGTTGAGCGTGATTCGATGCCGTTGTCGCACAACCTAGACGAGTGTTGCGTCGTGGCCCCGCGCTGCGTGCGATGCCTTTAGAAGGCTTTATTCGATGCGGCGACATTGTGACCGCATCGTTGAGAGCCTGTGGATAAACCGTCAAATTGTGGATTGTCTGTGGATAACGACTCGCGTTAAGGTTGTATCGCTTCCAGATTGGAAACGGTTCGACACGGGATGAGGACAGAACATGCGGACACATGCCCAGCAGTCTTTCGGATCGCGCCAACGACTTCCGGCCTGGGTGCCGGAAACGGTTCGGACCTATCTGGCACATGTCGAAGACGGCACGTCGCTGCGCAATATCGCGCGGGAAACCGGCGTTCATGCGTCGACGGTGATGCGGCAGGTCAGGCGGTGCGAGGGATTGCGGGACGATCCGCTGGCGGACGCGGCTCTCAGGTCACTTGAAACGCTTTGGCATGGCTCGGGCCGCGACAGCGGACCGGACCGCCACGGAGGCACCGCGAAGACCATGACCCGCATACCGAACGACCATGACCGCATCGACCGGGAAGCCCTGCGCGCGCTCCGGGCGCTGACCGAACCGGGCGCGCTGCTTATCATCGCCGAGGGTGTCGAGGACGCCGTCGTCGTCGCGCATGTCGAAGACGACCGGCCCGTCCGCCGCGCGGTGGTGCCGCGCGACGTGGCCGAAATCCTCGCCCTGAAAGAATGGATCGAAGGGCGCACGCGGGGCCGCCTGAGCCGCTATTCGATCACGCCGTCGGGCCGGACCGAGCTTGGCCGGCTGATGGCCCAGAACGAGTCGCGCAAGGTCGCCTCGATCTCGGAGGTGACGAAAACGACCGCGAAACCGGGGCAGGGAGCGCAGAAGAAGCCGCGCACCGCGGGTGCGGAGCCGCCCCTGCGGGTTCTGGCCCGGCGCAAGCGCGGCGACGGATCGGCGTTTCTGTCCAAACCCATGGTGCGTGCGGCGGAACGGTTTCGCGAAAGCTACGAAATCGCCCGCACCGGGGGCGCCATCGGCGATGATCTGGGCGCCTTGCTCGAAGGGCATGTCCGCCCGGCGATGCCGTCGGGTGGCGGCGCGACCGCGCTCGCCATCCCGCGCCACATGACGGCGTTCCAAAGCCTCGCCAAAGCGATCGACAAGCTCGGCCCGGAGCTGTCCGAGGCCGTCATCCTGTCATGCTGTGACGAAACGGGCATGGAAGAGATCGAGGACCGGCTCGATTTCCCGGCACGGTCGGGCAAGATCGTTCTGCGGATCGCGCTGAATACGCTGGTGCGCCACTATGAAACGGTGGGCGACGAGGGTCACGATCTGATCTATTGACCCTGCGCCGCCCGGCGTTCAGACCGCACGCGATTCCGGCGTGCGGGCCACCACCAAAACGTCGAAATCCAGCCCGGGAAAACTGCGCCGGATTTCACGTTTGACCATCTCGGGGCGCGGAATGTCCTCGGCAAAGGCGCGGTAGCGCCCGCCGAATCCGCTGTCCACCAGTCGATAGGCGAGTTCCACGCAATCGAACCCGCTCGACATGAGCGGCGAAAGCACCACGTCGGGCCGATGCAACTCCATCAACTCGGTCGTCAGTTCGGCGAAATCCACGAAACGCGTTCCGGGAAGGTCACCGACCTTGTCGTTCGTGTTGGCCGCGTTCGATGAGCCGACGGCGAGCACGCGCAACGCCTCGGCACCTGTGCCTGTCGATGCGTCGATCCAATCAATGTTTTTGGTTTTATCCGGTTGACTCATTGCTCGGCTAAACCCCCTAGGAGTTATCAGGGTAAGTCCCTGTCCAAGTCACGCCACTGTAGTATGAGAGAAGTATTGATAGATTGCAAAGTGAACCTTTGGGCATTTAACCGAATAGATCAGTAACTTAGCGGGTGCGGTCGCGCGGCCACATTCAAAGGGATAGGCGAAGGCGAAAGCGGCAACGAAATGGATGCGGATACTTTCATCAGGGCGATTCCGATGCCCTGCGCCGTCATCGGTGCGGACCAGAGACTCGCGGCGCTCAATCCCGCTGCGGAGCGGCTTTTCGGCGGTGCCGTTCTGGGTCGGCACTACGCGGCGGTGTTCCGTCAGCCAGCCCTTCTCGACCGGATCGAGACCGTCATGCAGACCCGCGTGCCCGCGCAGGCGCGCCATATCGCATCGGGCGAGGCGCGGGAGCGGCTTTACGACGTATCGATCACGCCGCTCGACGCCGGAATGGGCACGATTCTGGCCTTCGACGATGTGACGGCGCTGGAAGAAGCGGGCGAGATGCGGTCGGAATTCGTGGCCAACGTCAGCCACGAACTGCGCACGCCGCTGACCGCCATTTCGGGCTTCGTCGAGACCCTGCGCGGCCCGGCGCGCGACGATGCCGCCGCGCGCGAGCATTTCCTGAAGATCATGGAGAGCGAAACGCGGCGGATGCACCGTCTGGTGGACGATCTGTTGTCGCTGGCCAAGGTCGAGGACACCGAGGGGTTGCGACCGACCGAGCAGCAGGATGTGGCGGAACTCCTGCTGAACGCCGCGCTGAACTTGCAGGGGCAGGCGGATGATCGGCTGGTACAGCTTCATGTGCGCGGTTGCGACGCGCCCGTCATGGCTCCGGCGGACCCCGATCAGCTTACGCAGGTGTTCACGAACCTGATCGAGAACGCGATCAAATACGGTGGCAGCGGCGGCGAGGTCACGGTCACCCTGTCTCAGGTTCAGCACGATCCCCGTCTGCGCGGGCCGGGCCTGATCGTCGCGGTCACGGATAAGGGCGAGGGCATCGACGAGCGGCACCTCGGCCGGTTGACCGAGCGATTCTACCGGGTCGACGATCACCGCTCCCGCGGGATGGGCGGCACCGGGCTGGGCCTTGCCATCGTCAAGCATATCGTGAACCGCCATCGCGGGCGTCTGCGGATCGAAAGCACGCCGGGGCAGGGGAGCACGTTCAGCGTGGCCTTGCCGACGCGCTAGACAACCCGCGCGAGTTGTCCACATCTGATTTGGACTGTGTTACACGCTTGTTACAAAACTGTCGCAAAACCATAGCGGACTCACCCTAGTGAGGCGCCCAGTGCGACGCGGAACGTGTCGCCTGCTGCAAACCAAACCAGGAGACACTCATGTCCTTTGCGAAACTGACCGCCTCGACCCTGGCGATCGCTGCCATGACCACCGGCGTTGCCGTCGCGCGTGACCAGGTCCAGGTGGCTGGCTCGTCCACCGTGCTGCCCTATGCCTCGATCGTCGCCGAAGCCTTTGGCGAAAACTTCGACTTCCCGACCCCGGTCGTGGAATCGGGCGGCTCCTCGGCTGGCCTCAAGCGCTTCTGCGAAGGCGTCGGTGAAAACACCATCGACATCGCGAATGCCTCGCGCGCGATCCGTGAAAAGGAAATCGCCGCCTGCGCCGAAGCCGGCGTGACGGACATCATCGAAGTGCGCATCGGCTACGACGGCATCGTGTTCGCCTCGCAGCTGAACGGCCCCGAGTTCACCGCGTTTACCGAAAGCGACATCTTCAACGCGCTGGCGCCGAAGGTCATGGTCGACGGCGAGCTGGTCGACAACCCGCACACCAAGTGGTCGGACTTCAACGCCGATCTGCCGGACGCCGAAATCCTCGCCTTCATCCCCGGCACCAAGCACGGCACCCGTGAAGTGTTCGAAGAGAAAGTCATCGCGGCTGGCTGCGAAGCCACCGGCGCGATGGAAGCCATGATCGCTGGCGGCATGTCGGAAGACGACGCCGAAGACGCCTGCCTGATGGTGCGCACCGACGGCATGTCGGTCGACATCGACGGCGACTACACCGAAACGCTCGCCCGCATCGATGCCAACACCAACGCCATCGGCGTCTTCGGCCTCGCGTTCTATGAGAACAACACCGACAAGCTGAAAGTGGCGACCATGTCGGGCGTCGAGCCGACCACCGAGACCATTGCCGCTGGCGATTACCCGGTGTCGCGCCCGCTCTACTTCTACATCAAGAAGGCCCACATCGGCGTCATCCCCGGCCTGAAGGAATACGCCGAGTTCTTTGTCGCTGACGAGATCGCCGGCCCCGACGGCCCGCTGTCGAACTACGGCCTCGTCGCCGATCCCGAGCTTGCCGCCACGCAGGCCATGATCGCGAACGAAGAGACCATGAACTAAGGTTTTCAGACCTTCGAAATCGGTCGGCGCGGGGGTGACCTCGCGCCGATCTTTACCGCGGGAAAGACGTACGGTGCGTTTCCCGAACCTAAAGGTGGCCCGCCGATGTCCCCTCTGATCCTTCTCGCCATCGTCCTTGCGCTCACGGTCGCAGGCTATGTCATGGGCCGCCAGCGCGCGGTCGGTTCGGTCGATGACGTGCGAAAGCTGCACAGTCTGCCGAATTTCTACGGGATGAACGTGGCGATGCTCGCCTTCGTCCCCGCCGTCCTGCTGCTTGCCATCTGGGTCATCGTGCAGCCGCTCGTCGTCGCCGGGCAGGTGCGCGGCGATATTCCCGATACGCTTTACGAGACGCGGGGCGAACTCAGCCTCGTGATGTCGGACGTGCAGCGCGTGGCCTCGGGCCTCGACACCGCGATCGCCCAAGGCGTGCTCGCGCCGGGTGATATCGAAGGGCTGGACGCGACCACGGTCCGCGACACGCTGGGCGGTGTCGGCGTCGCGCTCGGCTCGGACGTGAGCGAAGAGGTTCTGGCTGCCGCGCTCGACTATCGCGCCACGTCCAACACCGGGGATTGGGTGCGCACCGTCGTCGTGCTCGTCGTCGCGGTCGCCGGGTTTCTTTACGCCTATCTCGGCACCTCAGGCACGCTGCGGGCGCGCAACCGGGTCGAGACCGGCATCCTGATCCTGCTCATCACCGCCGCGCTTATCGCGATCCTGACGACGCTCGGCATCGTGCTGTCGCTTCTGTTCAATACAATCGAGTTCTTCGGCCTTTACCCGGCGGACGAGTTCTTTTTCGGCACCACATGGTCGCCCTCGTTCGGTGGCGGCTCGCAACTGGGTATCCTGCCGCTTCTGTGGGGCACGCTTTATATTTCGCTCATCGCGCTGGCGGTGGCCGTGCCCATCGGCCTGTTCGCCGCGATCTATCTGTCGGAATACGCAAGCTCAAAGGTGCGCAGCATCGCCAAACCGATGCTCGAGGTGCTCGCGGGCATTCCCACCATCGTCTACGGCCTGTTCGCGCTGCTGACCGTCGGTCCGCTTCTGGTCGGCATTTTCGGGGACGGTGGCATTCTGGGCGTCGGCTGGATGCAGGGCGGAACCGCCGTGATGACCGCCGGGCTCGTCATGGGAATCATGCTGATCCCCTTCGTGTCCTCGCTGTCCGACGACATCATCAACGCGGTGCCGCAGGCGATGCGCGACGGCTCCTACGGGCTTGGCGCGACACAGTCCGAAACCATCCGTCAAGTCGTCATGCCAGCCGCCCTTCCGGGCATCGTCGGCGCGATCCTTCTGGCCGCCTCGCGCGCCATCGGTGAGACGATGATCGTCGTGCTCGGGGCAGGGGCCGCGGCCCGCCTGTCGCTGAACCCGTTCGACGCCATGACGACGGTGACCGCCAAAATCGTGAGCCAGCTCACCGGCGACGCGGACTTCGCCAGCCCCGAGGCGCTGGTCGCCTTTTCACTGGGCATGACGCTCTTCGTCGTGACCCTCGCCCTAAATGTCCTCGCCCTCTACATCGTGCGCAAATACCGGGAGCAGTACGAATGACCGATGCGACCAACACCGGCTCGCTCTACGACGTCGACGCGCGCACGAAAAAGCGCAACGCGGCCGAGAAACGGTTCAGGATCTACGGCATGATCGCCATCGGTCTGGGCCTCGTGTTCCTCGTGGCGCTGCTGTCCACCATCGTCGTGCGCGGCATCCCGGCGTTCCAGCAGACCAAGCTGACGCTGCCTATCGCGCTGCCGGAAGAGACGCTCGACAAGTCCGGCGTGCGCGACATCGAGGTGATGAAGAAGGTGTCGACCTTCGGATACAATCCGCTCATCGAACAGGCGCTGGCCGACGCGCTGGACGCGAATGGCATCGAAAACCCGTTCGAGGACGCCAAGGGGCTGAAGCCGATCCTGTCCTCGTCGGCCGCCGCCGTCGTGCGGGACGAGGTGCTGGCGAACCCGGAACTGGTGGGCACGACCCATACGTTCGAGATTCTGGCGGCGAGCCGGGTGGACGGCTACCTCAAGGGCCGAGTGACGCGCGAAAGCGTGGCGCGTGACAACAACATCGATGCGGCCCATTTCGACGTGGTGGATGCGCTGCGCGACGCAGGCATCATCGCAAAGGGCTTCAACTTCGACTTCATCACCGGGGCGGATGCCTCGGAAAGCCGGCCGGAGCAGGCGGGGATCGGGGTGTCGATGCTGGGTTCGCTCTTCATGATGTTCGTGGTGCTGGGCCTGTCGCTGCCCATCGGAGTCGCGGCCTCGATCTATCTGGAGGAGTTCGCGACCCAGAACCGCTTTACCGACATCATCGAGGTGAACATCTCGAACCTCGCCGCCGTGCCTTCGATCGTCTTCGGTATTCTGGGTCTGGCCGTCTTCATCCAGTTCATGCATCTGCCGCAGTCGGCCCCGCTGGTCGGCGGCCTGGTCCTGACGCTGATGACGCTGCCGACCATTATCATTTCGACCCGCGCGTCGCTGAAAGCCGTGCCGCCATCGATCCGCGAGGCGGCTCTGGGCATCGGCGCGTCCAAGATGCAGACGGTGTTCCATCATGTCCTGCCGCTGGCCATGCCCGGCATCCTCACGGGCACCATCATCGGGCTGGCACAGGCGCTTGGGGAAACCGCGCCGCTGCTTCTGATCGGGATGGTCGGCTATATCGCGTCGAACTACCCGGACGGGGTGGCGAGCGGGTTCCTCGACCCGAACTCGGCCATGCCCGCGCAGATCTACGAATGGGCCAAGCGTGCCGATCCGGCTTACTACGAACGGGCATGGGGCGGGATCATCATCCTGCTCGTGTTCCTCATGACCATGAACATCCTGGCGGTGATCCTGCGCCGTCGTTTCGAGCGCCGCTGGTAATCGCGGGCAGGGGGAACTTATGATGAAAGACAATGTGGAAAACAAAGTCGGGGTGGATGCGATGAACGTGAAGTTCTCAGCAAGGGACGTGCAGGTCTATTATGGCGACAACCACGCCATCAAGGACGTGAACGTCGACATCCTCGACAAGACCGTAACGGCCTTCATCGGCCCGTCGGGCTGCGGCAAGTCGACCTTCCTGCGGTCCCTGAACCGGATGAACGACACGATCCCGATCTGCCGGGTCGAGGGCGACATTCTGCTGGACGGCGAAGACATCAACGCGCCGCAGGTGGACCCGGTGCAACTGCGCGCCAAGGTCGGGATGGTGTTTCAGAAGCCGAACCCGTTCCCCAAGTCGATCTACGACAATATCGCCTACGGCCCGCGCATTCACGGGCTGGCCCGCAACAAGGCGGAACTCGATGAAATCGTTGAAAAATCCCTACGCCGCGGCGCGATCTGGGACGAGGTGAAGGATCGCCTCGACGCGCCCGGCACCGGCCTGTCCGGCGGTCAGCAGCAGCGTCTGTGCATCGCGCGGGCGGTGGCGACCGAGCCGGAAGTTCTGCTGATGGATGAACCCTGTTCGGCGCTCGACCCCATCGCCACGGCGCAGGTCGAGGAACTGATCGACGAGCTCAAGGCCAGCTATTCGGTCGTGATCGTCACGCACTCGATGCAGCAGGCCGCGCGCGTCAGCCAGAAGACTGCGTTCTTCCATCTGGGCAACCTCGTCGAATACGACGACACGACCACCATCTTCACCAATCCGCGCGACACGCGGACGGAAAGCTACATCACCGGCCGTATCGGCTGAGGAGGGCAGAGACATGAACGATCCCCATATCGCAAAAGCCTTCGACCGCGATCTCGAAGCCATTCAGGCGCTGGTCATGAAAATGGGCGGGCTGGTCGAAGAAGCGATCCGCGAAGCCGCCAAATCGCTCAAGACTCGCGACACGGAGCGTGCCGAGAAGGTGCGTCAGGGCGACCGCAAGATCGACGAGCTTGAAGACCTCATCAACACCCAGTGCGCGCAGCTTCTGGCGATCCGGCAGCCGGCCGCGACCGACCTGCGCACCGTGCTGACGGTGATGAAGATCGCCGGCAACCTCGAACGCATCGGCGACTATGCCAAGAACATCGCGAAACGGACCGAGGTTCTGTCGCACATGCAGCCCATCGAAGGGGCCTCGAGCGCGATTCGACGCATGTCCAAAGAGGTCGAAGCGATGCTGTCCGATGCGCTCGACAGCTATATCCGCCGGGATGCGACGGTGGGCGAGGATGTGCGGCACCGCGATCTGGAAGTCGACCAGATGTATAACGCGCTGTTCCGCGAATTCCTGACGTTCATGATGGAAGATCCGCGCAACATCACCGCCTGTATGCACCTGCATTTCATCGCCAAGAACATCGAACGGATGGGCGACCACGTGACCTCGATCGCGGATCAGGTGATCTATCTGTCCACGGGCCAGTTCCCGGATGACCAGCGACCCAAGGACAACCAGTCCATCTACAAGGTCGAGGGGTTCGAAGAGGCGGACGAATGAGCACCGACAAGCCGCTCGTGCTGTTGGTCGAGGATGAACCGGCGCAACGGGAAATCCTGCGCTACAACCTCGCATCCGAAGGCTATGACGTGTCGATCGCCGAGAACGGCGACGACGCGATGGTGCTAGTCGAGGAAATCGGGCCGGACCTGATCCTGCTGGACTGGATGCTGCCGGGGGTTTCGGGGATCGAGATCTGCCGCCGTGTGAAATCGCGACGCGAGACGACGGATATTCCCGTCATCATGCTGTCGGCCCGGTCGGACGAGATGGACCGGGTGAGGGGGCTGGAAACCGGCGCCGACGATTACATGGTCAAACCGTTCTCGGTGCAGGAACTTATGGCGCGCATCCGCACGCAATTGCGCCGCACGCGCCCCGCGAGTGTCGGGCAGCAGCTTGCCTATGAGGACATCATCCTCGACGGCGAGACCCATCGCGTTACGCGCGGCGGCGATCCGATCAAATTGGGTCCGACCGAATTCCGGCTTCTGACGACCTTCATGGAAAAACCGGGCCGCGTCTGGAGCCGTGAACAACTTCTGGACCGGGTCTGGGGCCGTGACGTCTATGTCGATACGCGGACCGTCGATGTGCATGTCGGGCGGCTGCGCAAGGCGCTGTGCAAGACCGGGGGGGACGATCCGTTGCGCACGGTTCGGGGCACGGGATACGCGCTTGGCTAGGGCGCGTTTGCGTTTATTGCTTCGAGGGGAGCGCAGGTTTCCTAAATGCATAGTTTCGGGCGGCTAATGTGGTTTATGCGTATAATCAGTATTATGTAAAATAACCGCACGCCGGATTAAACGAAACTTTCCAATACCTTACCAAGACCTCCTGTCGCACTACCACACTCGCAAATAGCAAAAAATTCGCATTTTGTGTGCATATACACTCGACAACCCATACGAATGGTGGCTTTCTTCGGGCTCAAATGACACTCTGCCGTCAAGGGGCGTTCACGAAAGTGGGACGACGGAGTGCAAGCGACGGGATGAGGTACTGATGCTTGATGTGCTCGAACACATCGTGCGAGCAAGAACGCTCCAACAAGTCTGGCAATTGCACTGCGACAGGATGGCGACATTCGGGTTCGACAGGCTGATTTACGGATATACGCGCTTCGCGACGCCCAACTCGGTTGGCGAGCTGATCGACGCGCTGTTTCTGACCAACCACAATCCAACCTATTTTCGGCAGTTCATCGAGGAACGCATGTTCCTGCACGCGCCCCTCACCCGTTGGGCGCGTGAGAATGAAAGCGGATACTGCTCCTGGGGTGCGCTTTGGACGCGGCCTGAGGATCTGACCGAGAAAGAGCTGGAGGTGATCGCCTTCAACCGCGCGATGAACGTGACCGCGGGATATACAGTGGCAGTTCCGACCGCGTCGGATCGGTCTCATGCGCTGTTCGCGCTGACCGGCGCGCATGGGCTGACCCAGCAGGATCTGGACGAGATCTGGGCGGAAAACGGCAAGGAAATCGATGTGTTATGCAACATCGTTCACCTGAAGATCGCCTCGCTGCCGATCGAGACCAACCGCCCCAAGCTGTCGAAGCGCCAGTTGGAAGTGCTGGAATGGGTTTCGGAAGGCAAATCGAACCAGGATGTCGCGACGATCATGGACGTCTCGGTTCCGACCATCGAAAAGCACCTGCGCCTCGCGCGCGAAAAGCTGGGCGTGGACACCACCGCGCAAGCCATTGCCAAGATTACCTTCCTGAACCAGATCCACGTGCGCAGCTCGCAAGGTGGCGCGGTACAGTTGAACGACGATGTGGATGACGGATCGTCCTATGTCAGCCGCCGGTTGCGCCGCGCGGACGAGGACTACTGACGGTTGTCAAACACGTCCAAAAGGGTAAGGAAAACCAGCAGAAAGTAAGGAAAACCTTACTGGTATCTCGCGAAGAAATGCGAGATTGTGTCTCTGTTCCGTGAGTGGTGGCAATTGATGCCTTTGGAACTGGGGATGGGGCACTCGCGATTTCGGGATCGCTCCATTCCCGTCTCACCCCCTGCCGATCTCTGCTTCATCTCAGTTTCAATCGCCAGGCCGCTGTCGGCCAAAGAAAAACCCGGCACGCGTCGGCGCACCGGGTTCTGTCATGTGGGACCGGGCACCCTGCCCGACCCGATCCTATCCGGATCAGGCGCCGGCGGCCTTGGCCACTTCGGCGGCGAAGTCTTCTTCGACCTTCTCGATGCCTTCGCCGACTTCCATGCGGATGAAGCCGGTGATCGTCGCGCCCGCTTCTTTCGCGGCCTGCTCGACCGTCAGGTCCGGGTTGATCACGAAGTTCTGGCCCAGAAGCGTGACTTCCGAGAGGAACTTCTTCATGCGGCCTTCGATCATCTTCTCGATCACCTGCTCCGGCTTGCCGGATTCGCGGGCGATCTCGATCTGGATCTGACGCTCTTTCTCGACGATGGCCGGATCGAGCGAGGCTTGATCGAGCGAAGCCGGGTTCGCGGCGGCGACGTGCATCGCGACCTGCTTGCCGAAGGCTTCGTCACCGCCGGTCATCGCGACGAGGACACCGATCTTGCCGAGGCCGTCAGCGACGGCGTTGTGCACGTAGGTCACGACCGTCTCGCCGGAGATCTTCTCCATGCGGCGCACGCCCATGTTCTCGCCGATCTTCGCGATAGCGTCGGTAATCATGGTCGAAACCGGCTTGCCGTCGATGTCGGCCTCTTTCAGCGCGTCCACGTCGGCCACGTTCAGCGCGGCGGCGGCGATCTTGGTGACCATGCCCTGGAATTCGGCGTTCTTGCCGACGAAGTCGGTTTCCGCGTTCACTTCGACCGCGATGCCGGTGTCGCCCGACACGGCGACGGCGACGAGGCCCTCGGCAGCGGTGCGGCCCGATTTCTTGGCGGCGGTGGCAAGACCCTTGGTGCGCAGCCAGTCCATCGCGGCGTCCATGTCGCCATCGGTCTCGGTCAGCGCCTTCTTGGCATCCATCATGCCCGCGCCGGATTTCTCGCGGAGTTCTTTCACTTGTGCAGCGGTGATCGCCATCTTGGCTCTCCTTCGTAATGTACGGGGTCCGTTAGAAACGGGTCCGAGGGCGGTGTGCCCGCCCTCGGTTACAGGACTGTGACGAAGATCAGGCTTCGGCCTGCTCTTCGGCGACAGCTTCCTCGACCATGCCTCCTTCCAGCGCACCGACGTCGATGCCGGCGGCTTCGAGCTGACCGGACATGCCGTCAAGCGCGGCGCGGGCGGCCAGATCGCAGTACAGCGCGATGGCGCGGGCGGCGTCGTCGTTGCCGGGGATGATGTAGTCAACGCCATCGGGCGAGCAGTTGGAGTCGACCACGGCCACGACCGGGATGCCCAGCTTGTTGGCTTCCTTGATGGCGAGGTCTTCCTTGTTCACGTCGATGACGAACAGGAGGTCGGGACGGCCGCCCATTTCGCGGATACCGCCGAGCGAGAGCGTCAGCTTCTCCTGATCGCGTTCCATGCCCAGACGCTCTTTCTTCGTCAGGCCTTCGGCACCGGCGGCGAGCTGCTCGTCATAGGCCTTGAGGCGGTTGATCGACTGCGACACGGTCTGCCAGTTGGTCAGCGTGCCACCGAGCCAGCGGTGGTTCATGTAGTACTGGGCCGATTTCTCGGCGGCTTCGGCGATCGGCTTCGACGCCTGACGCTTGGTGCCGACGAACAGGATGCGGCCGTTCTTCGCGACCGTTTCACGGATCACGTTCAGGGCGGCGTCCAGCATCGGGACGGTCTGGGTCAGGTCGAAAATGTGGATGCCGTTCCGCTCACCGTAGATGAACTCGCCCATGCGGGGGTTCCAACGCTGAGTCTGGTGGCCGAAGTGAACGCCAGCTTCCAAAAGCTGACGCAGAGTGAATTCAGGGAGCGCCATGTCCAAGTTCCTTTTCCGGTTTGCGCCTCGGCGGGGCTTCTAGGTTTGGACGAAAGCTTCGTCCTCACCAACCGGTGGACCTGCACGGGATTTCTCCCCGTCAGGCCCGACCCCGCCTGTGAAGTAGGGCGGCCATTACGGGGCTTTGGCCCTGTTGGCAAGGGGTTTCGCGGTTTTTCAGCTTGTTTTCGCTGAAATTGGCGTAGGGTCGGATCAAAGGGCCCGCAATCAGGCGGGCGGGACAGGAGGATCAATGGCATTTCCCGACTTCATACAGGCGTTCCCCGCCCTCGACATCCCGTTTCCCGAGGATGTGGTTTCGGCGCGCGCGATCCAATCCGACGCGGGCCTCGTCGTCTTTTTCACCTTTCATCAGGATTTCGAGATCCCGGAGCACAGCCACAAGTGGCAATGGGGCACGCTCGTCTCGGGCGAGATCGAAATGACCATCGACGGCGAGGTGCAGACCTGCGGTCCCGGCGACACATGGAACCTGCCGACAGGCGTGCCGCATAGTGCGCGTATCAAGGCCGGGACAACCGCTATCGACGTGTTCGAGGAAGCGGATCGGTATCCTTTGCGCGCCTGATCGGCCCGAACCCGGCTTGCGGTTTTCCCGGCGGGTTGCCAAAAGCGGGTGATGAACGGGACCAGCGACATTCTTTGCATCGGCAGCGTGCTGTGGGACGTGATCGGGCGCACCGACGCGTCGATGCGGCAGGGCAATGACGTGCCGGGACGGATCACGCGCCTGCCGGGCGGCGTGGCGCTGAACATCGCGATGACGCTGAAACGGTTCGGGCTGACCCCTGCCCTGTTGTCCATCGTCGGCTCGGACCCCGAGGGCGACGAACTCGTCACCGCCTGCGACGACATGGGGCTGATTACCGCCTTTCTGCTGCGCGATGCGCGGCTGCCGACCGACAGCTACATCGCCATCGAGGATAACGGCGGGCTGGTCGCGGCGATGTGCGACGCGCATTCGCTGGAGGCGGCGGGCGACCGTATCCTCGCGCCCCTGTTCGACGGCCGGTTGGGGAGCGCCGAGGCCCCCTACAGCGGCCCGGTGGCGCTGGACGGGAACCTGACCGAGGCGCTGCTTATCGACGTGGCCGAGCACCCTGCCCTGCGCAAAGCCGATCTCAGGATCGCCCCGGCCAGCCCCGGCAAGGCGACGCGGCTGACCCCGCTGCTCGCCCATCCCGGCGCGACGCTTTACGTCAATCTCGAAGAGGCCGGGTTGATCCTTGGCCGGACCTTCGACGCGGCCTTCCACGCCGCCGATGCGCTGGTCGCCGCCGGGGCGACGCGCGCACTGGTGACGGATGGCGCACGGTCGGCGGCGCTTGGCGAATATGCCGGCACGATCAGCGATACCCCGCCACGGGTTCCGCAAAAACGCGTGACCGGCGCAGGCGACACCTTCATGGCAGCCCATATCGCGGCGGAAAGGCGCGGCGAAAGCGGTGCGGTCGCGCTGCGCACGGCGCTGAACGCCGCCGCCACTTATGTATCGGGAGAGGACCCCGCATGATCGACATTCACTACTCGCCCGAAGTGGCCGACGCGCGCGCATCCGGCGCCCCCCTCGTGGCGCTGGAAAGCACCATCATCACCCACGGGATGCCGTGGCCGCAGAACGTGGAAACCGCGCGCGAGGTCGAGGCGACGATCCGCGCCGAGGGGGCCGTGCCCGCGACCATCGCGGTCTTGTCGGGCCGCCTGCACGTGGGCCTGACGGACGACGAGCTCGAGACGCTGGGTCAGGCCAAGGACGTGGCCAAGCTGTCACGAGCCGATATCGCGGCCTGTATCGCCACAGGCGGCACGGGGGCCACGACCGTGGCCGCGACGATGATCGCCGCGCACCTGGCGGGCATCCGGGTCTTCGCGACCGGCGGGATCGGCGGTGTGCATCGGGGCGCCGAAACCTCGTTCGACATCTCCGCCGACCTGATCGAACTGGCCACGACGCCCGTGACCGTGGTGGCAGCCGGGGCCAAGGCCATTCTGGATCTGCCGAAAACTCTGGAAGTGCTGGAAACCAACGGGGTGCCCGTCATCGCCTATGGTCAGGACGACTTCCCGGCGTTCTGGTCGCGTGCGTCCGGCCTTGGCGCACCGCTCAGGATGGACAGCGCCGAAGACATCGCACGGGCCGCCGAGACGCGCACAGCGATGGGCCTGTCAGGCGGGCAACTCGTCGCCAACCCGATCCCGCAGGAATACGAGATCGCACAAGAGGTGATCGGCCCGATCATCGAGGCCGCGCTGGACGAAGCCGAGGCGCAGGGGATCAAGGGCAAAGCGGTCACGCCGTTCCTGCTCGACCATATCTTCCGGGCGACCGACGGCGCTTCGCTCACCGCCAATATCGCCCTCGTTCTGAACAATGCGCGCCTTGGGGCGGGGATTGCGCGGGCGCTTGCAGGAAAGTGATACCACGGCGGAACCTCACCATTGCCGTGCCGCGCCGCAGCGCCTAGATAGCGTGTAACGCCCGAACCCCGGACCATTATGAACGCCAAGCCCACCCCGCCCGACCATCCGCGCAGACGCCGTCGCTTCTTCGCAGGGTTCAGGAACAATTTTCTCACGGGGCTGGTCGTCGTCGCGCCCATCGCGCTGACCATCTGGCTGATCTGGACCTTCATCGGCTGGATCGACGGCTGGGTTCTGCCCTTCGTGCCGAAAAGCTACCACCCGGACATGCTGATCCAACGCTACCTTGGCGACAAGGAGTGGTTCATCGCCGTCTTCGGCGAGAACGTGACGGTGAACATCCGGGGCCTCGGCGTCGTCATCTTCCTGCTGTTCACGATTTTCGTGGGCTGGATCGCCAAGGGGATTCTCGGACGTCAGTTCATCGCATGGGGCGAAAACCTCGTCGATCGGATGCCCATCGTCCGCTCGCTCTACAACGGGATCAAGCAGATCGCCGAGACGGTGTTCGCGCAGACCGACACCAAGTTCGACAAGGCCTGTCTGGTCGAATATCCCCGTAAGGGGCTGTGGGCCATCGCGTTCATTTCGACGAACGCGAAGGGTGAGATCGCCAAGCGCATTCCGGTGGATGAAGAGATCATATCGGTGTTTCTGCCGACCACGCCGAACCCGACCTCGGGCTTCCTTCTCTTCGTGCCGCGCCATTCGGTGATCGAACTCGACATGACGGTCGAGGATGCGGCGAAACTCGTCATTTCGGCGGGCCTCGTCTATCCGAACAAGAAAGACACGGTGGAAAACAAAGGCGGCACGCCGCTGCCCAAACCGGCGGAATGACGGCGGCGCTGACCGGGTTCGCGACCGGCTTTTCCCTGATCCTCGCAATCGGCGCGCAGAACGCCTTCGTCCTGCGCCAAGGGCTTTTGCGCAGCCATGTGTTCTGGCTGTGCCTGTTCTGCGCGGCGTCCGACGCGCTCCTCATCACCGCAGGCGTCGCGGGCTTCGGGGCGATGGTCGCGGCGGCACCCTGGCTGCCGCTTGTTATGAGCCTCGGGGGTGCTGCGTTCCTGATCGTCTACGGCCTCACCCGGCTCATCGCGGCATGGCGCGGCGGCGATGCGATGGAGATCGGCGGCGCGGACCATTCGCTGTGGAAGACACTGGCGATCGCGGCGGCGTTCACCTGGGCCAATCCGCATGTCTACCTCGACACACTCGGCCTGATCGGTGCCGTGTCCACGCAATACCCCGACTGGCCCACCCGCATCACCTTCGGCGCCGGGGCCGTCATCGCGAGTTTCGTTTTCTTCTTCGGCCTTGGCTACGGCGCCCGGTTCCTCGCGCCCATCATGCGCTCGGCGCGGGCGTGGCAAGTGCTCGACCTTGTGATCGGGCTGACGATGCTGGCGATTGCGGCGAAGTTGATCGCGGGCGTTCTTTGACGGGCGGGCTTGGCGACGAAGGCTTCATGAAGCCACCCGTCCCCATAGCCTGTCCGAAAGATAGACCCGCTCGGCGGATTGCCGCGCCCCCGACCGGACACCAAAAAAAACGCCGGCACTAGGGCCGGCGTTCAGTCATTGAGGCAGGTTTCATACAGGCAAGAAACCTATCGAGCAGTGCCCTCAATATAGAGGCAGCAACTTCAAAGTCCAAGCTAAAAGTTTGAAAAGCCAAGGAACGCCCACTAGGCTCGCCACAAACAGGCGCAGTACGGGGGACCGTTTCCAATGACATTCGCAGTTCATCGCCGATTCGCCCAACATATGTTGGGGATCGCTCTTGCAGGCACAATTGGCGGGATGGCCCAAATGGTACATGCCGAACCCAAGCACGGCATCGCCATGTATGGGGAACCGGCCCTTCCCGCGGATTTCAAGCACTTGCCGCAAGCCAACCCGGATGCGCCCAAGGGGGGCGAGATCGTCTTTGCCGAATCGGGGTCGTTCGATTCCCTGCATCCGGTCATCACCAAGGGCAATCCGCCCTGGCAGTTGCGCTACATGATCTTCGAAAGCCTGCTGGGCCGGTCCTATGACGAGCCGTTCACGCTTTACGGCCTTCTGGCCGAGACGGTAGAAACCGGGCCGAACCGCGAATGGGTCGAATTCACGCTGCGCGAAGAGGCCGCGTTCTCGGACGGCTCGCCGGTGACGGTCGAGGATGTGATGTGGTCTTACGAAATCCTCGGGACCGAGGGGCACCCGCGCTATCTCGGCGCATGGGGCAAGATCGAAAAGATGGAACAGACCGGCCCGCGCTCGGTCCGGTTCACCTTCAACACGGTCGATTTCGAACTACCGCTCATCATGGGGTTGCGGCCCATCCTGAAGAAGGCCCAGTGGGAAGGGCATGACTTTCAGGCGTCGGGCATCGACGTCATCCCGATCGGGTCGTCGCCCTATGTGATCGGGGATTTCGAACCGGGGCGATATCTGAACCTCGAACGCAATCCCGATTATTGGGGCAAGGATGTGCCGTTCATGCAGGGTCAGATGAACTTCGACACGATCCGGTATGAATTCTACGGCGACGGCGACGTGGTGTTCGAGGCGTTCAAGGCGGGCGAAGCGAACACCTACCGCGAAACCAATGCCGAGAAATGGGCGACGCAATACGACTTCCCGGCGGTGCAATCGGGCGACGTGGTGCTGTCGGAGATTCCGCACAAGCGCCCGACCGGCATTCAGGGCTATGTCATGAACACCCGCAGCCCCCAATTTCAGGACTGGCGGGTGCGCGAGGCGATGATCCAGGTCTTCAACTTCGAATTCATCAACCAGACCCTGAACGGCGGTCGCGAGCCGCGCATCCAGTCCTATTTCCATAACTCGGTTCTGGGGATGGAAGTGGGCGCCCCGGCAACGGGCCGCGTGGCCGAATACCTGAGCGCCTATGACGACCTGCCGCCGGGCGCGCTCGAGGGATACGCCCTGCCCGCCTCGGACGGGTCCGAGCGCAACCGCGCCGGGGTCGCCCGTGCGCTGGACCTGATGGCCGAGGCCGGATGGACGGTGCAGGACGGCGTGATGAAGAACGAAGCGGGCGAGGAGTTCACCTTTGAAATCGTGCTCAATCAAGGCGCGACGCAGGACCGGCAGGTGATCGACATCTACGCCGCGTCGCTGGCCCGGATCGGGATCACGCCGACGATCTCGGCGATGGACTCGGCGCAATATACCGAGCGCACCAACAGCTACGATTTCGACATGGCCCCCTACTGGCGGTCGCTGTCGCTGTCGCCGGGGAACGAGCAACGCCTGTACTGGGGCTCGGCCATGGTGGGCGAGAACGGGTCGCGCAACTGGATGGGTGTCGAATCCGATGCCGTGGACGGGTTGATCGAGGAAATGCTGACGGCGGACAGTCAGGAGGATTTTCAAGCCGCGACCAAGGCGCTGGACCGGGTGCTCACGGCGGGGCGCTACGTGATCCCGATCTGGTATTCCGACGTGTCCCGCGTGGCCCATGTGAAAGAACTGCACTACCCCGAGACGCTGCCGATGTATGGCGACTGGCTGGGCTTCCAGCCGGAGCTTTGGTGGTACGAAGAGTGACTGCGCGGCGCTGGCGGGGGGCGCTGCCCCTCGCGCACCCACGCGCTATGTCGAAACCGGAAAGACCTAGCCGTTGGGCAGAAGCAATGAGGCGTCGCCGTAGCTGAAAAAGCGGTAACGGTTCTCGATGGCGTGGGCATAGACCTCGCGCATCCGCTCCATGCCCATGAGCGCCGAGACCAGCATCATCAGCGTCGATTTCGGCAAGTGGAAATTGGTCATCAGCCCGTCGGTGATCTTGAAGGCATAGCCGGGCCGGATGAAGATATCCGTCGGGCCGCGCCACGGCTCGATCCGGCCCGGAGCCGCCGCCGCACTTTCGATCAGCCGGAGCGCCGTGGTGCCGACCGGAATGATCCGGCCTCCGGCAGCGCGGGTCGCGTTGATTTCGGCGGCGGCGGCTTCGGTCACTTCGCCCCATTCCGCGTGCATCTTGTGGTCGGACACGTCGTCCACCTTGACCGGCAGGAACGTGCCCGCGCCGACATGAAGCGTGACATGGGTGCGGGCCACACCTCGCGCGTCCAGCGCCGCAAGCAGCGCATCGTCGAAATGGAGCGAAGCGGTGGGGGCCGCGACCGCGCCGGTCTGGCGCGCCCAGACGGTCTGATAGTCCTCGCGGTCCTGCGCATCCGCGCGGCGTTTGGCCTCGATATAGGGCGGGAGCGGCATCCGCCCGGCCTCGGCCAGTGCCGCATCGAATGCCGCGCCCGTCAGGTTGAAGGTCAGCACCGCCTGCCCTTCGGAACGTGACAGCACGGTGGCGCTCAGGCCCGCAGCGAAGTCGATGGTTTCGCCATCCTTCACCTTGCGCAACGGCTTGACCAGCGCCGACCACGCGCCGGGTTGCGCATCCGGGGCAAGTAGCGTCACTTCGATCCGCGCCTGCGCCTCGCCCCGCGTCCGCGTGCCTTCGAGCCGGGCCGGGATCACCCGCGTGTCGTTCAGCACGAGCCGGTCGCCGGGGCGAAGCCAATCGACCAAATCGGTCACCACCCCGTCGGTGATCCGGGCGCGCTCGGCGACCAGCAGACGGGCCGAGGACCGGGGCCGGGCCGGCCGGGTCGCGATCAGATCCTCGGGCAGGTCGAAATCGTAATCTGAAAGCCGGGTGCCAATGGCATCGGTCGTCATGTCGGCCTCACGGTGTGGGTTGCTGCGGCGCTTGCCTGCGGAAAACCTCGCGTAGCACACCCGGCGTCAGGATCGAAAGCGGATTGATCCCCACGTTCGGCTTTTTCGCGGGGCCGGTCAGCGTGAAGTTGAACCCGACAAGGCCCTCGCCGTCGCGCGCGCTCACCGCGCGGCCCAGCGAGTTGATGAGGTAGAAGGGCGACAGCGTGCCCTGCATGTCGAGCGTGTTGGACCCCAAGTTGTAATACCCGTCCATCGACAGGCCGAGCGAGGCGGAGACGGCGGAGGACGAATAGAGCGTCAGGCGTTCGGGCGAGAGGTTGAAGCGCCCCTTCACTTCGGAAAAGCCGATGCCGGGGCCGTCCAATTGGTCGAGCAGACCGACGACCGAGATCGCGGACAGAAGCTCGGCCATCGCGGGCGCTTCCACGAGGCGCGTGTCGGTGAGGGTGACGGAGCCTTCGAAGGTGCCCTTCTGGCCGGTCGGGGCGAGCACGACCTCGAGCGCGCCACCGCTGGCTTTGGTGAAGAGGTTGAGACCGCGCAGGATCTCGCCGCCCTGTGCCGCGTTGATCCGGTAGGCCGCACCGTTCTCGGTCTGGGCCACGGTGCCGGTGAGTTGCGCGCCGCCGCTTACCTGTGACGTGAACGTGCCGCGCAGACCGCCGGACAGATCGAAGTTCCCCCGGAAACCTTGCAAGACGATGCCCTCGGCGATCACCAGTTCATCCAGCGTCAGATCGAGCGGCGACGCGGGGCCGCGCGCGCCTCCGGACGACCCGCCGGACGAAAGCCCGGCGTTGCGCAGGTCGGCACGCCCGCCCCGCACGGCTATGGCGATGGGCGCGTTCCCCCGCCCGGTGAGCGTGACGGGGGCGTCGAGCCAGCCGCCAAGCCGCACGCGCGAGAAACTGGCGCGGTCGAGGCCCCCCGACTTGGTCGTGATCGTGCCGGATGCGGACAGGCCGGGCGCGGTGAGCGACAGGGTTTCGACCGTCGGCGTCGGGCCGAGGGTGGCGGTCAGGTCGAGCTGGCCGGAGGTGCCTGCGGCCTTGCTCCACCCGGTGCCGGGAATGGCCAGACGTGCCCCGACGAGGGTCGAACTGGCCGTCAGCGTGATCGGCTGATTGGGCACGATACGGGCCGTGAACTGCGCGGGCGCGGCACCGTCGAGGATGGCGGAGGAGAGGCCGAGGTTGAATTCCTCGACCAGCGCCTGACCGACCGTGATCGTGCCTTCGACCGTGGACCCCTGCCCTGCGGTCTCGGGCGCGATGGGCTGCACCCATGTCGCGCGCACGTCGACATCGCCGATCTTGCCCGGCCCCGTGACCTCGATCGCCTCGGGCCGCGCGGTGAAATCGAGCCGCTCCGCGGTCAGGGTGCTGCCCTTGATGATCTGGTCCGTGCGCACGTCGAACACCGACCCGGCCACGTCGAACTGAATATCCTCGATCGGGATCACGGGTTTTTGGAGGAAATTAACCGTGCCGTGGGCCGATACCCTGCCGGTGGCGACGTCCGGCCCGAAATCGTTGTTCTTGAAGACCTCGAACGGCGGCAGCTCCAGCAGCGCGAAGGCGCCCTGCACCGGCCCCTCGATCTTCACGTCGGCCTGCGCGGGGCCTTGCTTGACCGTCACATCCGGCACGGTGAAGCTGCTGCCCGAGACGTCCATGTCCATCCCGTTGGGCGCCGTCATGGTGCCCTGATCCACCCCGACGACGAAGCGTTGGTTCGCCAGCGACATATGGCCCGATGAATCGTGAACGACCGGCATCTGCTTCATCACGCGGACTTGGGCGCCCGTGGCTTCGGCCCCCATCATCAGAACCGCCGATTTCAGCGAGGGGCCGCGCAGCGCCATGTGAACGTCGCGCAGCGCGCCCGCCTCGACGTTGCGGAACATCCAGTCGCGCGGCTTGGGGGCCACCGTCTTGGGCCAGACCTGTTTCAGGTTCGGCACGTCGATGGACGGGATATGCGCGTTCAGTGCCATCGCCCATTCGTCGCCCGCCGCCGTGATCCGTCCGTCGAGGTTGAAGCGCGTCGATCCGCGAAACAGGACGACCTGCCCGATATCCACCGAGAAGGGCGAAAGCTTGACCCGGAAATCGGCAAACCCCCGGTCGATGGTCACCGGGGCGTCGAAGACCTCCGGCGTGGTGAACGAGGCCCGGTTCACGCGGATCTGCCCGATCACCGATTGCGGCCAGTCGTTCTGGAAGTCGGCGAGCATGAGCTTGCCGTCCAGCTCGATCTCGCCCAGATCCGAGGTGAAGGTAAGACCGGACAGTTGCAGCGCCTGTTGTTCCGGGTCGTAGTCCAGATACCCCTTGGCGCCGCCGAAGCCCACAGGATGCGAGGTCGGGTTTGGTTTGATCGCGCCTTCCTTGATCTCCATCGCGCCTGCGAGGTCCGAGATCGTGCCGTCGCCCGCGATGGTCGTGCGCAGGGCCCCGTCGATGGGGGCGTCGATCAGGTTCAGAAACGACAGCGCCGCCGATTGCGCGCCGATGTCGCGCGCGGCGGCGTTGCGGAAGCTGATCGACAGGGTGGCGGCGCTATCGGCCTTGGCGGTGCGCAGGCCCAGTTCGACCTCGGCCAGTTCGTCGGTCTGGTTGAAGACGTCGAAGCTCACTTCGGTTTCGACGATCTTGTCGGTCTGCCCCACCACCAGCCGTCCGTCGGTCACCTGCCAGATGCGGCCCGTCCGGGCGTCTTCCAGCGTGATGGTCAGGCCGAGCGCCTCGACATGAACCGCTTCGGCAAGGATACCGCCGTCGAACACGGCGTCGAATTCGTCGAGCACGTCGGCGAGGTTCCCGGTGGCGGTGTCGCCCTGCCCGAATTGCAGCGCGAAGCTGCCGTCCGCCAGCCGCCGAAACGTCACCTGCGCCCCCGACAGGATCACGGTGCGCGGCACGAATTCACCCTGAAACAGCGGTGCAAGGCGCACGCCGCCTTCGATCGAGTTCAATTGCGCGATGTCGAGGCCGGAGGCGTCCCTGAGCCCCACATCGACCAGACGCAGCCTAGGCCGGCCCTTGGGCGTGACCCCCAATTCGATGCGGCGGAGTGTGATCGACCCTTCGGGCATCGCCGTATTGAGTTCGGTCTCGACCCGTTCGGCGACCCAGTCGGGCAAGGCAATGGCCCGGCCGGTCAGCGACATCGAGGCCAATGTCAGAAACAGCCCCACGGCGGCGATGGCGAGGACGGACCAGATACCGAGGTGAAAATGCAGCCGACGCGGTCGCCACCGCGCGGCACGGGACGACGCGTCCGTGGGACGCGAAGGCGGCTCGTGCTCAGTCGGTTCGGTCATCTCTGGCCGGTGCTTTCCATCCGGGGGCTCGTGTGATTGAACCGTGATTAGGGCAAAGCCCAATGGAAGGAAAGAATATGGCCGATCAGCTTTTGGACATCGGCGCGAAAGCGCCCGCGTTTTCCCTGCCCCGCGATGGCGGCGATACCGTGTCGCTCGACGATTTCGCGGGCAAACCCGTGGTTCTGTTTTTCTACCCCAAAGCCTCGACCCCGGGCTGCACCAACGAGGCGCTGGATTTCACCCGGCTCCATCAGGCGTTCGTCGATGCGGGGGCCGTGGTTCTGGGCGCGTCCAAGGACAGCGTGAAGAAGCAGGAGAATTTCGCGGCCAAACAAGAGCTGACCGTGCCGCTTCTGTCCGATGCCGAGGGAACGCTGTGTGAGGATTACGGCGTCTGGGGCGAGAAGAAGATGTACGGCAAGACTTTCATGGGCATCACCCGCACCACCTATCTCATCGGCGCGGACGGCAAGATCGCGCAGGTCTGGCCCAAGGTGAAAGTGCCGGGTCACGCGGACGAGGTGCTGGCGGCGGTCAAGGCGCTTTGAGCCAGACGCTTGCCGAAATGGCGGTGGAGGTTCTCACCACCGCCGACGGGCGCGAAAAGACAGCCCTGTCGCGCAGACATGCGGCCACATGGTTCGCCGCCCGCGCGGCGGGCGATCCGCTGCCCGTCGGGCGGGCCGATCCCCCCGACTTTCCGGCGAGACCCGCACGACCGGAGTTGCTCGACCCGCGCGACGTGCCGCGCAGGCGACCCGGCAGCCCCGAGGGGCGCAAAGCGATCCTGCACGCGATCGCGCATATCGAGCTGAACGCGGTGGACCTGCATTGGGACATCATCCCGCGCTTCGCGGACACGCCGATGCCCGCCGGGTTCTATGACGACTGGGTGAAGGCGGCGGATGACGAGTCGAAGCATTTCAACCTCGTCTGCGATGCGCTCGAAGCGCAGGGAAGCCATTATGGCGCCCTGCCCGCCCATGCGGGCATGTGGCGCGCGGCCGAGGATACGGCGCGGGATCTGATGGGCCGGCTCGCGGTCGTTCCGATGGTGCTGGAGGCGCGCGGGCTCGACGTGACGCCCGGCATGATCGAGATTTTCCGTCAGGCGAAGGACACGCAGTCCGTGGCCGCGCTGGAGGTGATCTACTCCGAAGAAGTCGCGCATGTCGCCTATGGGTCCAAATGGTTTCACTTTCTGTGCGGGCGGCACGAGGCCGACCCCAAGGATGCCTTCCACGATCTCGTGCGTCGCTACTTCCACGGCGGGCTGAAACCGCCCTTCAACGAGGAAAAGCGCGCCGAGGCCGGGATGCCCCCGGATTTCTATTGGCCGCTAGCATCGGAACCCGCGCGCTGACCCCGCGAAATCGGCAGGTTCCTGCCCGATGCGACCCCCTGACCCGACCAAAAGGGTGATAAATTGTTGCACTTATGCAGTATCGCACGGTAAGGACCGACAAGCGCGCCGTTGGGGAACAGACGCGCAAGAATTGGGATGGGGCAATCAGACGGTGACAGCGTGCTGAACACAGTGGCCTACAGGTTTAACCGACGGCTCGAAAAGAGTTTTCCTGAGCAGCGGCTCTTTCTGCGCTCGGAACAGGGAACCCGCTTCGTGATCCTGACGCCGACCGTGCAACTGGTCGCTTGGGTCGTCAGCGCCGCCTTCGTCGCCTGGGCCATTATCGCCACCGCCGTCCTTCTGATGGATTCCGTGTCATCGGGTAGCGTGCGCGAGCAATCGCAGCGCGAGCAACGCCTGTATGAGGAGCGCCTTCGCACACTTGCCGACCAGCGCGACGCCCGCGCGGCCGAAGCGGTTGCGGCGCAGGAACGCTTCAACCTTGCCCTCGCCCAGATTTCCGAAATGCAGTCCGAGCTTCTCGCGTCGGAAGAGCATCGGCGCGAACTGGAAACCGGGATCAACGTGATCCAATCGACGCTGCGGCGCACGATGAATGAACGCGACGATGCGCGCGGGTCGCTCGAAGCGATGTTGGCCGAGGCGCGGGGCGAAGACGGCTCGGGCCAAGCCCCCGTCATGGTCAGCGGCGAGGATATGAGCCAGACCGTCGCCGTGCTGACCGCCGCCTTGGAAGCGACCGCCACGGAACGTGACGCCGCCTTGGCCGAAGCCGCCGAGGCCAAGACCGCCACCGACGACCTGATCTACGAGGCGCGGCTGCGCGACGAGCGCAACAACCAGATCTTCAGCCAGCTCGAAGAGGCGGTGACCGTCAGCCTCGAACCGCTCGACAAGATGTTCTCGGCCGCGGGCATGTCCACAGACAATATCCTTGCACAGGTCCGGCGCGGCTATTCCGGTCAGGGTGGACCGTTGATGCCGATGATCCTGTCCACCAAAGGCGAAGAGCCGAGCGAGGACATGGAGCGCGCCAACCAGATCCTGAACGAGCTGGACCGCATGAACATGTACCGGATCGCCGCTGAAAAGCTGCCGTTCTACATGCCCGTGCGTCCGGGCACCTTCCGCTACACCTCGGGCTTCGGCACCCGTTGGGGCCGCCTGCACGCGGGCACCGACATGGCCGGGCCGGTCGGGACGCCGATCTACGCGACCGCCGATGGCGTCGTGACCCATGCCGACTGGCAGTCCGGTTATGGTCGGCTCATCAAAGTGCAGCACGAGTTCGGGCTTGAAACCCGCTATGCCCATTTGTCGCGCATCCGGGTCAAGAAAGGCCAAAGGGTCTCGCGCGGGGACCTGATTGGTGATATGGGCAATTCCGGACGGTCCACCGGCCCCCATCTCCACTACGAAGTGCGCGTGGGCGGCAAGGCTGTGAATCCAATGACATATATCAAGGCAGGACGAGATGTTTTCTAAGAGCCGCATCAACGAACCGGGCCCCAAGGCGGGCGAGTCTGAAACCAAACCGGCAGGGGAAACGTCTATGCCGAAACCTCCGGCGTCCAGCGCCTCCTCGTCGGCCCCGATGCCGAGCACGCCCAAGGCGAAAGCCCCGGCCTCGACCCTGTCGTCGGACCTGACGGTGGTGGGCAACCTGCGCTCGACCGGCGACATCCTTGTCGAAGGCACGATCGAGGGCGACATCCGCGCCCACATGCTGACGGTCGGTGAAAGCGCCACCGTTAAGGGCGAAGTGGTTGCCGACGACGTGGTCGTGAACGGCCGGATCGTGGGCCGTCTGCGCGGCCTCAAGGTGCGCCTGACCTCGACCGCCCGTGTCGAAGGCGACATCATCCACAAGACCATCGCGATCGAAAGCGGCGCGCATTTCGAAGGCTCGGTTCAGCGTCAGGAAGACCCGCTGAACAACGGCGGCGCCCCGCGCCCCAAGGCCGCCGCGCCGCAGCAGCAGGCCCCGGCCCAGCAGCCCGCGCCGAAGCCCGCGCAGAACTGATCGGGATTTGATCCGATTTTGAAGGCCGCCCCGACCGGGCGGCCTTTTTCATTCCGGATGGACGAGCGCGCGGCGATACAGGTGCCAGGTGGCGTGACCCAGCACCGGCAACGCGATGAACAGGCCCAGAAACGCCGGGATCATCGCGGCGAAAAGGATCACAGCGATCACGATCCCCCAAAGGATCATCACCCCCCGGTTCGCCGCCACGAATTGCCACGACACGATCATCGCCGTGATGAAATCGAGTTCCTTGTCCAGAAGCAGCGGCAAGCTGACCACGGTCAGCGAAAACAGCACATAGGCCGTCACCGCCCCGACGAGCGTGCCGACGCCAAGCATCTTGATCCCGTTGAAGGAAAAGATCGTGTGCTGCCAGTCGGTCAGGATGTTCTGCATCGGCATTAGGCCGAGAAAGAGCGCAAAGATCATGTGAGCGATGAACACCCAGAACAGAAAGATCATGATGATGACCGCCGCCATCGACGGGATCTGGCGGTCTTTCTGGCGGAACACCACCCCGATAATCTCGGACCAGCGGCAGCCCATGCCGCCCTGCAGGTTCGCATCCCTCAGTTCCAGCCGTCGCGATACCTCATAAAGCCCAACGGCGAGGAACGGGGCAAGGAGCGGGAATCCCAGCGCGACGGGGATGATCGAATAGCTCTGATCGGCACGTTGCAGTTGCAGGACGAGGATGATGCCGCCCACGACATAAAAGGCCGCGAAGAACAGGCCGATCAGCGGGACGCGCGTGAAATCGCGCCAGCCGGCCCTGAGCACCTCGCCGATCACGGATGCGGAAACGGTCGCGACCTTGGGGGTCGGCGACGGTTCGGTCGCGGTGATGTCTGTCAAATGTCCCTCCCGCACGAAAGTTGTCACCTGTCGCGCGGTTCAGATTTGATCCGATGAATGTGTTTCGGTCAAGCGGCCGAATGCGGAGGCTGCATCCGGCGTGCATTCAAACAATCCAGTTGGCGCGTTTCGACGCGGCTCTCAGGTGCGACCTAGTCTTCCGCGTTGGCTTCGGCCCGGCTCTTGCCCGCCACGTCCATCGCCAGCGTCGCGGCCATCAGCCCGTCGAGGTCGCCGTCCAGCACGCCTTGGGTATCGGACGTTTCGAACGACGTGCGCAGGTCTTTGACCATCTGATAGGGCTGGAGAACGTAGGACCGGATCTGGTTGCCCCAGCCCGCATCGCCCTTGTTCTCATGCGCCTCGTTGATGGCTTGGTTCCGGCGGTCGAGCTCCATCTGATAAAGCCTTGATTTCAGGGCTTTCATCGCGATGTCGCGGTTCTGGTGCTGGGACTTTTCCGAACTGGTCACGACGATCCCGGTGGGGATGTGCGTGATCCGCACGGCGGAGTCGGTGGTGTTCACGTGCTGGCCGCCCGCCCCGGACGAGCGGTAGGTGTCGATGCGGATGTCGTTCGGCGCGACCTCGACCTCGATGTTGTCGTCCACGACCGGGTAGACCCAGACCGACGAGAACGAGGTGTGGCGACGGGCGGCGCTGTCGTAGGGCGAAATGCGCACCAGACGATGCACGCCGCTTTCCGATTTCAGCCAGCCATAGGCATTGTGGCCTGAGATTTTGTAGGTGGCGGATTTGATGCCCGCCTCTTCGCCCGGTGTCGTCGACTGAAGCTCAACCTTGTAGCCATGCGCCTCGGCCCAGCGGACATACATGCGCGCCAGCATAGACGCCCAGTCGCAGCTTTCGGTGCCGCCCGCGCCCGAGTGGACTTCGAGAAACGTGTCGTTGGGGTCGGCCTCGCCGTTCAGAAGCGCCTCGATCTCGGCGGCGGCGGCGCGTTCCTTGAGCGCCTTCAACGCGGCTTCGGCGTCCTTGACGACCTCGTCGTCGTCCTCCATCTCGCCCAGTTCGATCAGTTCGACGCTGTCGTTCTTTTCCTGCTCCATCGCCTTGTAGCCATCCATCTGGGCCACCAGCGACTGGCGTTCGCGCATAAGTTTCTGCGCCCGGTCGGGATCGTTCCAAAGCTCGGGGTCTTCGGTCATCGCGTTCAGCTCTTCCAGCCGGTGCTCGGCGGTTTCCCAGCCGATCCGTTGCCGAAGAAGGGCCAGCGATTTCTCGATGGCGTCCACGTTGTTCTGAGCCTCTGCCCGCATGGTCGTTCCTCTGCGCGTTATCCGCGTCTACCTATCAACGGTGCGGGGACGCGGCAAGGTGCGAGCGGTCAAACCGGCGTGCCGATACGCCGGTCGATGGCAAGGGCCAGCCCGTCGACGACCGCCGTGAAGGCCTCGGATCGCTCGAGCGTGGCCGCCGGGCAGACGCTGTGCGCCGCGCCTTCGACCAGCGACATGAGCGACGAGCCCCCGACGAGGACGACGCGGGAGATGTCGGCGGGTTTCACCGTTGCCAGGTCGAGCGTTTCGCGGATCGCCTGGGTGAGCGTGGCGGTCTGGTCGGCCAGTGCGGCGTCCATCGTGGCGCGGGTGATTTCGGCGGCAAGGCCCGGCTCCACCAGCCCCATCGCCACGCGCCCTGCCCCGTGCGGCCCGTTGGCGGCGATCTTGCCCCGCTCCACGGCGAAGGCGAGGTCGTGGCCGAGTTCCTCGTCGATCACGGTGGCGAGGCGTTCGATCAGGACCGGTTCAACCGCGTGCTTGCGGTAGTCCTTGATCGTGCGCCGGGTTTCGGGGCTGTACAGGAACGGGATCTTGGCCCATGTGGCGAGATCGACATAGAGCGCTTTGGGCATGGGCAGACGGCCCGCCCCCATGTCGCGCGTAAGCTGGCTGCCGTGGCCCAGAAGCGGCATCACATGGGTGAGCGAGATCGACTGGTCGAAATCGGTGCCGCCGAGACGAATGCCATTGGAGGACAGGATTTCGGCGCCCTCCGGACCCTCGCGAAAAACCGAGAAATCCGAGGTGCCGCCGCCGATATCGACGACGAGGCCAAGCCCCTCGCCCTTGCCCGCCGCGAGGGCCGCGGCCTCGGGTTCATAGACGAAGCGCAGGTGCTCGAAGCCCGCCGCGCGGTAGCAGGCGGCGAGGTCGTCTTGCGCGCGGGCGTCGCGCTCGGGGTCGTTCGAGTGGAAATGAACGGGGCGGCCCGAAACCGCGGTGGAGAAGGTCATCCGCGTCATATCCTCGGCGCGGGTTTTCACTTCCGTCAGGAACGCGGTGACGATGTCGGCAAGGGTCCGGCGCTTGCCGCCGATAAGACGGGTTTCGTGAAACAACGACGTGCCGAGCACGCTTTTCAGCGCGCGCATATAGCGCCCTTCGGTGCCCGCGATCAGCGCCTCGCCCGCCTGGGTTCCGATCCGCATCGCGCCGCCGGTGGGAAAGAAGACCGCCGTGGGCAGCGTGTCGTTCCCCGCCTCGAGCGGCACGCGGAAGGCTTTGCCGCCCATCAGCACGGCGGCGGCCGAGTTCGAGGTGCCGAAGTCGATGGCAAGGGTGCGGTGTGGGTCGGACATGGGGGCGCTCCTCGGGAAGCGCCGGGTTTATCCGGGGGGCGTGTGGGCTGCAAGGTGTTGCGCTGCGGCTTGCGCC
>NZ_CH902578.1:585248-597746 GCF_000152805.1 Maritimibacter alkaliphilus HTCC2654
CCTCTCCCCAAACCCCTCTCCGGGATATTTTGGACCGGAAAGAGGACGGGTCAGGTGCGCATCGTCTGACCATTCGAGAACATATGGACCTTTTCGGCCTCGGCGGTCAGGCGCACGGTGTTTCCGCGCAGGTCCTTGTGGATGCCGGGGAGCTTGGCGATGAGTGGTTCCGCCCCCTCTTCGGCCACGAAGTAGAGCAGCGTCACCTCGCCCAGCCGTTCGACGTAATCGACCGTGGCTTCGATGATGTAATTCTCGCCGTCCTGCGCGATCCGGAAATCTTCGGGGCGGATACCGATGTTGACCGCGCGGCCCTTGTCCGCCTCCTGTGTCGGGACGTTGGAGCGGGCCATGCCGTGCCCCGTGACGTTCACGGTGGTCTCGGCGCCCGTCGCTTCGACCTTGCCCGGAAGCAGGTTCATCGAGGGCGAGCCGATGAACTGGGCCACGAATTCGTTGTCGGGGGTTTCATAGAGCTCGAGCGGGCTGCCGACCTGAGCGATGCCCTTGTTGGCGAGCACTACGATCTTGTCGGCAAGCGTCATCGCTTCGACCTGATCGTGGGTGACGTAGATCATCGTGCTATCCGGCATCGATTCCTTGAGTTGCGCGATCTCGATCCGGGTCGCCACGCGTAGCGCGGCGTCGAGGTTCGAGAGCGGCTCGTCGAAGAGGTAGACCTTGGGGTCGCGCACGATGGCGCGCCCGATGGCGACGCGCTGTCGCTGGCCGCCGGAGAGCTCTTTCGGCAGGCGGTCCAGAAGCGGGTCGAGTTGCAGGATCTTGGCCGCGCGGCGGACGCTCGCGTCGATCTCGTCCTTCGACTTCTTCGCGATCTTCAGTGCGAAGGACATGTTGTCGTAGACCGTCATGTGCGGATAGAGCGCGTAGCTTTGGAACACCATCGCGATGCCCCGTTCGCTGGGCGGAATGTCGTTCACCACCAGCCCGTCGATTTCGAGCGTGCCGGAGGTGATCTTTTCCAGCCCCGCGATCATGCGCAAAAGCGTGGACTTGCCGCAGCCGGAGGGGCCGACGAAAACGATCAGTTCCCCGGTCTTGATGTCGAGGTCGATATTTTTCAGCACTTCGACCTTGCCGCCGTAGGTCTTGCCCACTCCGGTCAGTTTCAGATCAGCCATGTTCTCCTCCCCGGCCCTTGTCAGGCCTCTTCTTGTTCGATTGGCCTGAGCAAGATCGACGGTTGCCAATGGGCCAGATGGATCTCGCCGTCGAGCCGCGGGTGTGCGGCGTTGAGTTCCGCGCCGATCTCAAGCCACCCCTCTCCCCTGGGCGGCGTGATGCTGACCGGGACTTCGCCCAGATTGATCGCGAAAAAGATTTCCTCGGTGTCCGACACGCGGCGGAACGACAGCACCTGACCATAGGCGCGCAGATCCTCGAGACGCCCTTTTTTGAGCGCGGTATGGCTGTGGCGGAACGCGATGGCGCGACGGTAATGGTGCAAAAGCGCGCCGGGGTCGGCATCGGCCTTGTCCACGGCGAGCGCGAGGTGTTCGGCGGGCACCGGAAGCCACGCGTTGCCGCCGTTGGTGAAGCCGCCAAGCGCGCGGTCGTGGTCCCAGACCATCGGGGTGCGGCAGCCGTCACGGCCCTTGAATTCGGGCCAGAATTCGATGCCGTAGGGGTCTTGCAGGTCTTCGAAGGCAAGCTCGGCTTCCGGCAACCCTAGCTCTTCGCCCTGATAGATGCAGGCCGAGCCCTTGAGGCACATCATGAGGGTGGCGAAGCCGCGCGCGGCGGCGGGCGACAGATCCCAGCGCGAGATGTGGCGCACGACGTCGTGGTTGGAATAGGCCCAGCAGGCCCATCCGTCGGGCGCATAATCCTCGATCGCCTGAAGCGTCTCGGCAACATAGCCGGCGGAGGGCGTGGAACCTGAGAGCAGTTCGAAGGCATAGCACATCTGCATCAGGTCATCGCCCCTGGTGTATTCCCCAAGGATTTCCAGCCCGCGCTGGTCGTCGCCCACCTCGCCCACGGCGGCGGCGTTGTAGTGCTTCATCAGGTCGCGCAGCTTGCGCAGGAAGATCAGGTTTTCGGGCCGCGACTTGTCGTAAAGGTGGTTCTGCCACGTATAGGGGTTCACGGCGGGCGCGGTCTTGGCCTGCCGTTCTTCGGGCTTCAGCGGCGGGTTGTTCCTGAGTTCGGCGTCGTGGGTGTAGAAGTTGATGGTATCGAGCCGGAAGCCGTCGACGCCGCGATCCAGCCAGAACCGGGCCACGCCCAAGAGCGCGTCCTGCACCTCGTCGTTGTGGAAGTTGAGGTCGGGCTGCGAGGTCAGGAAGTTGTGGAGGTAGTATTGCAGGCGGGTGCTGTCCCACTGCCATGCGCTGCCCCCGAAGATCGACAACCAGTTGTTGGGCGGCGTGCCGTCGGGCTTGGCATCGGCCCAGACATACCAGTCGGCGCGCGGGTTTTCCCGGCTCGCGCGGCTGGTTTTGAACCAGGGGTGTTCGTCCGAGGTGTGCGACAGGACGAGGTCGATCATCACCTTGAGGCCGAGGGTATGCGCGGTTTCGATCACCGCGTCGAAATCGGCCAGCGTGCCGAACATCGGATCGACATCGAAGTAATCCGACACATCGTAGCCGAAATCCTTCATCGGCGAGGTGAAGAACGGCGAAATCCAGATCGCATCGACGCCGAGGGAGGCGATGTAGGGTAGACGCCCGACGATGCCCAGAAGGTCGCCGATCCCGTCCCCATTCGAATCCTGATAGCTGCGCGGATAGATCTGATAGATCACCGCACCCCGCCACCAGTCCGGGTCTTTTTCCAGATGGGTCATTTTCGGTGCGGCTTGGGTCGTTACGTTCACGAGAACCTCATTTTACCGATCCGGCCAGCAGGCCCCGGACCAAGTAGCGTTGCATGAAGAAGAAGACGAGCAGCGGGACCGCCATCGACACGAAGGCCGCCGTGGCGAGAATTTCCCAGTTGCCCCCACGGGTGCCGAGAAGCTCGACGATGTGGCGTGTCATGACGGTCGTGTCCCCCGACGAGTCCACGAGAAAGACGATGGCCACAAGCAGGTCGTTCCATGTCCAGAGGAATTGGAAGATGGCGAAGCTCGCCAGTGCCGGAAAACTGAGCGGAAGGATGATTTTTATGAAGATCTGAAAATCCGTCGCCCCGTCGACGCGCGCGTTTTCGATGATGTCGCGCGGCAAACCGGCCATGTAGTTTCGCAAGAGATAGACCGCGAGGGGGAGCCCGAAGCCGGTATGGGCCAGCCAGACCCCCAGATAGCCCTTTCCGATCCCGATCGAGAGGTGGAGTTTCAAAAGCGGGATCAGGGCGAGTTGAAGGGGCACCACCAGCAGCGCCACGATGAAGGCGATCAGCAGCGCGCGACCCGGAAAGTCCATCCAAGCCAGCGCATAGGCGGCGAAGGCCGCGAACAGGATCGGGATGATGGTCGCCGGGATCGTCACGGTGAGCGTGTTGAAGAACGCCTTGGAGATATTGTCGGACGAGCCGCCGAACAGCATGTTGTCGTAGTTTCTGAGCGTGAATTCCGGCGGCTGGGTGGCGGTGACGAAGAACCGCTGCCCCCGGCCCGAAATCTGCTCGTCGTTCCCGGTCCAGCGATAGGTGCCGTCTTCGTTGAGCGTCAGCGTTTCCCCGTCACCCAGATCGGCGGTTTCGCCGGGCGCATAGGCCGAAACGTCCCGGCTCGACGTGCCCCACGAGGCGATATTGGCCTCGGCATTCTCGAAGATGACGCCTTCCACCACGAAGACGTCTCCGTCCTGCACACGGCCATCCGGGTCCGCGGTGCGGAACTGTTCGGTCTGTTCGGTCGGGAAAAAGGCTTTCCACCACCCCGAAGACGAAATCTGATCGGCCGTGCGGAAGGACGACACGAGCAGACCCACGGTGGGAAAAATCCACAGCAGAACGATCAGGATGACGCTGATGTTGACGGCCCAGCCAAGCGCCGGTTTGCGGCCCGCGATATTGTCCATCAGCGCATCTCCTTACGGGCCTGGCGCACGTTCCAGACGAGGATGGGCAGGACGAGCAGCATGATGACCATCGCGCTCGCCGATCCCACGCCCCAGTCGTTCGCGCGGAAAAGCTTGTCGTACATGTAGTTCGCCAAGACCTGCGTGCCCCATTGGCCGTTGGTCATGGCAAAGACGATGTCGAAGATCTTGAGGACGAGGATCGTGATCGTCGTCCAGACCACCATGATCGTCGGCATGATCTGCGGCACCTTGATCTTGAAGAAGATCTGGAACGGGTTCGCGCCGTCGACGATGGCGGCTTCGATGGTTTCCTCGGGGATACCGCGCAGCGCCGCCGACAGGATGACCATGGCGAACCCGGTCTGAATCCAGATGAGCACGACCATGAGAAGGAAGTTGTTCAGACCGGGGATCGTCAGCCACGTCTGCGGCTCGGCCCCGCCCAAGGCCAGATAGACCGCGTTCAGGATGCCGATCTGTTCCTCCCCCGCGGGGCGGTAGTCATAGATCAGTTTGAAGATCACCGAGGCGCCGACGAAGCTGATCGCCATCGGCATGAAGATGATCGACTTGGCGATATTGCCCCACGACAGCCGGTCGGTAAGCTGGGCGATGATGAGGCCGAACAGCGTGGACAGACCCGGCACCACGAGGAGCCAGAAGAAGTTGTTGCGCAACGCCTCCCAGAATTTCGGTTCGCGCAGCATTTGCTGGTAGTTCGACGTTCCGGCCCATTCGTAGCCGCCCGGCACCCGGTCGGTGAAGGACAGGCGGATGGTTTCGACGACGGGATAGGCGAGGTAGAGGCAGAGCGCGAAGAGCGCGGGAAACAGGAACAGCCAGGGGCGGATCATGTTGGCGCGGTTGATGTTGCGGCCGGCATTCTTGCCGCGTGCCGGGAACAGAACCCGGTCGAGCAACAGGTTGGAGAGATAGAAATATGCGATGGCGGCGATGACGGCGACACCGACGGTCAGCACGGCCTGAATGGCTGGATGCATCTTGCTCCCCCCTGAAGTCTAAGGACGGGAGAGCGGGCCGTCATGCGGCCCGCCCCCGTATTCGCACAGGATCAGCTTATTTCAGGGCGTCCCAGCTGTCCTGAATTTCCTGCGTGACCTCTTCGGCGGATTTGCCGCCGGCGAAATCGACCATGCCGGTCCAGAACGACCCGGCACCGACACCGCCCGGCATCAGGTCGGACCCGTCGAAGCGGAAGGTCGTGGCGTTGGTCAGGATCTCGCCCTGTGCCCGCACCGTGTCATCCGCATAGGCTTCGGGATTGGCGCTCTTGAGCGGGGTCAGGAACGCGCCTTGCGACATCATGATCTCGTTCGCGAAAGCGGTCTGGAAGAACTGCATCAGGCCGCGCGTGGCCTCGCTGTCGTCCGTGATCGCCATGAGCGTGCCCGCCCCCAGGACCGGGGTGCCGAGGTCTTTTTCGGCATAGGCCGGGAAGTAGAAGAAATCGACGTCGGCACCGACTTCGGTGCCTTCCGGGAAATAGGCCGGGATGAACGACGCCTGACGGTGCATCATGCACTGCGGCGGCGCGTCGAACAGACCTTTGGGCGAGTCGCGGAAATCGACCGAAGCCACCGCTTCGCGCCCGCCGGACACCCGGTCACCGTCGAGGAACCAGCCGAATTCGTTGATCGCTTCGATGACGGCGGGGTCGTTGAACGGCATTTCGTTCGTCACCCACTGGTCATAGACCGCCGGTTCCTGCGTGCGCAGCATCAGATCCTCGACCCAGTCGGTCGCGGGCCAGCCGGTCGCGGCGCCGGAGCCAAGGCCGATGCACCACGGGGTTTCGCCGTCCTCGACCATCTGATCGGTCAGCGCCTTCAGGTCTTCCATCGTCTCGGGCACTTCGTAGCCGAAGTCCTCGAAGTTCTCGGGGATGTACCAGACCAGCGACTTGACGTTCACGTTGAAGAAGAAGCCGTAAAGGTTCTCTTCCCCGCTTTCGTTCTCATAGGTGCCCAGATCAACCCAAGATTGCCCGGCGGCGTAGTTGTCGGTGATCCAGGCCGCGGTTTCGTCGGACAGCGGCGACAGGAACCCGCGCGACGCCATGTTGGCGGCCAGACCCGGCTGCGGGAACACGGCGATGTTCGGGGCCGATCCGGCTTCTGCATCGACAACGATCTGTTGCTCCATCGAGTCCGAGCCGACATAGGACACGCTCGCCCCGGTCGCCTCTTCGAAGAAATCGAGCAGGTTGTTGAAGCTGTCCTGTTCTCCGGCCAGCCACGGGCCGAGGATCGTCACCTCCTGCCCGGAATAGTCGTGCTCGGCGGCGAAGGCATCGAGACCCTCCCAGTCATAGGGGCCTTCGCCGGGCGTGAACATTCCGCCTTCGTGGCTCGCGGCATGGGCAAAGCCCGCGCTCAACGCCAGAACGGCCGCGCTCGCGATCAGTTTCCGTTTCATGCAATCCTCCCAGAATGTGCGCCTTGGGCGCGTTTTTTGGCTTTGATTTCAAAGGGTCCGGCACGCGCGAGTCGCCTGCTCCAAACCGTTTTGGATGCCTGAAACTTGCGTATGACCTGCCATGTGTCAATGCGGATTCCCGTGATGCACACCATTTATGCTTGTTTTCCTTACGTCTGCGCATCACAAATGCAGACCTTTGACGGGAGCCGCGTGAATCGTTACCGTCGGCAAAATCCAAAGCGGTTTGAAAGCGATGACCCTGAAAGAGCTCGCCAAGGCCCTGAGCCTGTCTCCGACCACCGTCAGCCGCGCGCTGAACGGGTTCCCGGAGGTGTCCGAGGCGACGCGTAAGCGGGTTCAGGCCGCCGCCGATGCCTATGGATACCGCCCGAACATGCGCGCCAGATCACTCGCCACGGGCCGCGCCATGGCGATCGGGCACGTCATCCCATTGGCCTCGGAGCATGAGATGGTGAACCCGGTGTTCGCGGATTTCATCGCGGGTGCGGGCGAGGTCTATTCCAAGTCGGGATACGACATGCTGATTTCCATCGTGCCCGAAGCCGAACAGGAACGCGCTTACGAAGAGTTCAAGCACAAGGCGTCGGTGGACGGGATCATCGTTCACGCCCCACGGTCGGGCGACCAGCGGATCAAGCTTTTGAAAGCCGTCGGCATCCCCTTCGTCGTCCACGGTCGCGCCTCGAAAAGCGACGAGGCGTATTCCTGGGTCGATATGAACAACCTCAGGGCCTTTCAGCGCGCCACGAACTTCCTCCTCGATCTCGGACACCGCCGCATCGCACTTATCAACGGGCTCGAGGATATGGATTTCGCGATCCGCCGCCGCGCCGGGTTCGAGGCGGCGCATGAGGAACGCGGGATAACCCATGATGAAAGCTTGATGTTCTCGGGCGAGATGACCGAGAAATTCGGGCATGACACGACCGCCGCGCTACTTGCGCGCCCCGACGCGCCGACCGCGATCATCACCTCGTCGATGATCCCCGCCATCGGCATCCGACGCGCGATCCGCGAGGCGAACCTTGAAATGGGCCGCGACGTGTCGGTCATCATCCATGACGACGACCTGTCCTATCTGCCCAACGGGCGCGACGATCCGATCTTCACTGCCACCAGGTCTTCGGTGCGCGAGGCCGGGCGGCGGGCGGCGACCATGCTGCTCGACATCATCGCCAACGGCTCGGACACCCCCCGCACCTCGCTGATGGAGGCCGAACTGCTGATCGGCCAGTCCACCGGCCCTGCCCCGGCCCACGCCAGAACGACGGACCCCGTATGACGCTTTCGCATTCCCGCAAGGACTTTCCCGAAGACTTCCTCTTCGGCGTCTCGACCTCGGCCTATCAGATCGAAGGGCACCAATTCGGCGGCGCCGGGTCGACCCATTGGGATACCTTCGCCGCCACCCCCGGCAATGTCGTCAATGCCGAGGACGGCGCGGTGGCCTGCGATCACTACCACCGTTGGCCCGAAGACCTCGACCTGATCCGGGACGGAAATTTCGACGTCTACCGCTTTTCGGCAAGCTGGGCGCGGGTGCTGCCCGAGGGGCGCGGGACGCCCAATGCCGACGGTCTGGACTACTACGACCGGCTGGTCGACGGGATGCTGGAACGGGGGATCAAACCGGCGCTGACCCTGTATCACTGGGAGCTGCCCTCGGCGCTGTCCGACAGGGGCGGTTGGACCCACCCCGACGTCGCCAAATGGTTCGCCGATTATGCCACTGTCCTGATGGACCGGATCGGCGACCGCATCTGGTCCACCGCCACGATCAACGAGTTCTGGTGCGTCAGCTGGCTCAGTCATTTTCTCGGCATCCACGCGCCGGGCCTGCGCGACATTCGCGCGGGCGCGCGGGCGATCCACAATGTGCTGAAGGCGCATGGCATGGGGATCGAGGCAATGCGCGCGGCAGGGCATGACAATCTGGGCGCGGTCTTCAACCTCGAATACACGATGCCGTCCGAGAACACCGACGAGGCCAAACGCGCAGCCGCGACCTATGACGCGATCTTCAACCGCACCTTCCTTGGTGCGGCGTTCCACGGCACCTACCCGGGCGAGATGCTAGCGGGGCTGGAGCCGCATCTGCCCGTGGGCTGGCAGGACGACATGGCCACGATCCGCCAACCGCTCGACTGGTGCGGGATCAACTATTACACGCGCAAGATCATCAAGCCGGTCCCCGGCCCCTTCCCCGCGCATGAGGAAATTCCCGGCCCCCTGCCCAAGACCGACATGGGGTGGGAGATCTTTCCAGACGGCCTCACCCATTTCCTGACACATGTTGCCAAGTCCTATTCCGGTGACCTGCCGCTTTACGTGACGGAGAACGGCATGGCGGCCCCGGATGTGCTGGACAAAGGCGCGGTGCAGGACGACGCGCGCATCACCTATCTCGACGCGCATCTGGGCGCCGTTCGCGAAGCCATCGCGCAGGGTGCGCCGGTGAAGGGCTATTTCGCATGGTCGCTTCTGGACAACTACGAATGGGCCTTGGGCTACGGCAAACGGTTCGGGCTGGTGCATGTCGATTTCGACAGCCTTGATCGCACCCCGAAGGCGTCCTACCAAGACATGGCCCGTGCGCTGTCGCGCACCTGACACCTTCAGAACGACCGGACCCTGCCCATGACCGCCAACGCCCTCACCCTCGTCGCCGATATCGGCGGCACGAACACCCGCGTCGCTCTGGCCGAGGGGAACCGCGTGCTCACCGACACGGTCGAGCGGTTCAAGAACGCGGACTATCCGGGGTTGGAGACGGTGCTGAACGCCTATCTCGACGCGCATGGGCGGCCCGATTGCGCAGGTGCCTGCGTCGCGCTCGCCGGCCCCGTGCGCGACGGCGTGGGCACGATGACGAACCTCGACTGGACCATCGACGCCGAAACCGTGGGGCGTGCGGCACAGGCCGAAACGGTCGATGTCATCAACGACCTTCAGGCACAGGGTCATGCGCTCGACCATATTGCCGATGGGTGTCTGGAGACGATCGTCGGCGGACCGGCCGCCCCTTCCCACGCGGCCAAGCTCGTGATCGGGGTCGGCACCGGGTTCAACTGCGCCCCGGTCCACGAAACCCCTGCCGGGCGACTCGTCGTTCCGTCCGAGGCGGGTCATGCGAACCTGCCGATCCGTTCGACCGAGGAACTCGACCTCTGCCGAGATTTCGAAACCGCCCATGGCTTTCCGGCGGTCGAGGACGTGCTGTCGGGCCGTGGTCTCGCCCATGTCGCGAACTGGATGAGCCGCCGCGCCGGACATGCCCGCGAATATTCCGCGGCGCAGGTCATGGAACTGGCCGAAACCGGCGATGACCTCGCACGTGAGGCGCTGGCGTTCTTCGTGCGCATCCTCGGCACCGTGACGGGCAACCTGTCGCTGATCCACCTGCCCTTCGGCGGTGTTTTCCTGATCGGCGGTGTCGCGCGGGCCGTCGGGCCATACCTCGTCGAGATGGGATTCGACGACGCCATGCGCGACAAGGGCCGCTTCGCCGGGTTCATGAAGAATTTCCCGGTCTACCTCGTATCCGACGACTACGCCGCCTTGACCGGCTGCGCCCGCCATCTGGCGCAGAAACTCGCCCCCGGAAAATCCGTCTCGGGGTAAGCCAATCTTAACGACCCCTGCCTTATTCCGGTGACGTGACCGGATCGACAAAGGGGCCGCATGTGATGATTGACGACCGCCCAGGCGCGAGGGCAGCGGAATGAGCGCCACGATTTCCCTGCAACCGAAACTCGACCTCAGAGCCGCCGGACCCTTGCGCGACGATCTGCTCGCGCAGGCGGATCAGGACGTGGTGCTCGACGCCACGCATGTGACGCAGATCGGCGGCCTCGCGCTTCAGGTGATCCGGGCCGCCGCGCGCAGCTGGGCCGAAGCGGGCCGGTCGCTGACGTTCGAGAATGCCTCGACCACGGTCTGCGACCAGCTTTCGCTTCTCGGTTTCAACCCGGACACCTTGACGACGTGGGAGGCCGAGACATGACGATGCACGTCCTTGCCGTCGACGACAGCCGCACGATGCGCGACATGGTCCGTCTCGCCCTGAACGCGGAAGGCATTGAAACGCACGTGGCGGAAGATGGGGTTCATGGGCTCGAAGTGCTGGATGACATGGCACCGCCCGACGCGATCATCACCGATATCAACATGCCGCGGCTCGATGGCTTCGGGTTCATCGACGCCGTGCGCGCACGTGAGGAATATCGCTCGATCCCCATCCTCGTCCTGACCACCGAAAGCGCGGCCGACATGAAAGCGCGGGCGCGCGATGCCGGGGCGACCGGCTGGATCGTGAAGCCGTTCGACCCGGCCAAGCTGGTCAAGGCGCTCAGAATGGTAGCGGGGTAAGGTCATGTCCGATCCGATGGCGGAAATCCGGGCCTCGTTCTTCATCGAATGCGAAGAACTGCTCGAAGCCCTGCAAGACGGCCTGCAGACAATGTATGACGGCGCAGGCGACGGCGAGACGGTAAATGTCGTGTTCCGTGCGGTGCATTCGATCAAGGGCGGCGCGGGCGCATTCGGGCTGGACGGCCTCGTCAGCTTCGCCCACCGGTTCGAGACGGCTTTGGACGAGGTGCGGGGCGGCAATCTGGTGGCCGATGCCGCAGTCCTGAAACTGTTCTTCACCTGCAACGACATTCTGGGCGACCTCGTGCGGGAAAGCCGCGACGGGATCGACCATGACAGAACACGCACCGATCCGGTGCTTGCGGAACTCGACGCGCTTCTGGGCGGCCCGGTCGAAGCGGAGGCTTCGCCCGAGGAGGCGATCGAATTCGAAGTCACGACCCTCGCGTTCGATCTCGATCTCGGATTGACGGACACCGACCCGGACACGGACCCGACGTGGCGCGTTCGCTTCCAACCTGGCCCCATGCTCTACGCGAACGGCAACGAGCCACTCTTTCTCTTTCGCGCCCTGCGCGATCTGGGGGAACTCGACGTCACCTGCCAAGACAACGACCTCCCCCCGCTGGCGGACCTGGATTGCGAACACGCACATCTCGGTTGGGACTTGTCGCTGACGACGTCCGAGGATCGCGCGGCGATTGCCGAAGCCTTCGAATTCGTCGAAGGGCTGTGTGCGCTCGAAATCCAGCCGCTTGACGGCGCCCCGGCCCTTGCGGACCTCGCCGCCCTTTCCGCGTTGATCGACGACGTCGAGGAGGCCGAAACCGTCGACACCGCACCGACGGCAAATCCGGATCTCGTTGAAGATGCCGAAGCCCCGGACGAACCGCAGATGGACGCCGCTCCGAAGATAGCTGCACCTTCCGCCGCTCCAGCGCCGGAACGAGTATCCCCACCGGCAACCCCTGCCCCCGCCACGCCGCGCGCCACCGTTCGCGTCGATCTGGACCGCATCGACCGTCTGGTGAACCTCGTCGGCGAAATCGTCATCAATCAAGCCATGCTCAGTCAAAGCGTCGAAGCGGCGGGGATACCCCCGAACTCCCCCGTGCGCACCGGGCTCGAGGAATTCCAACAATTGACGCGCGACATTCAGGAAAGCGTCATGATGATCCGGGCGCAGCCGGTCAAATCGTTGTTCCAACGCATGTCGCGCATCGTGCGCGAAGCCTCCGCCGACATCGGCAAGGACGTCCGGCTGCGAACCGAGGGCGAGAATACCGAGGTCGACAAGACTGTCATCGAACGGCTGGCCGACCCGCTGACCCACATGATCCGAAATGCCGTGGATCACGGTCTGGAACAGAACGACCTGCGCGAAAAGGCGGGCAAACCGCGCGAGGGCACCGTCTATCTCACGGCGACCCACCGTTCCGGTCGCGTCGTCATCGAGGTCGCCGACGACGGGGCCGGCATCAATCGCCCGAAGGTTCTAAAGAAGGCGATCGAAAAGGATCTGATCCCCGCCGACAGCCAGCTTTCGGACAGCGAAATAGACAACCTCCTGTTCCTGCCCGGCTTTTCGACGGCCGATGAAATCTCGAACCTGTCCGGTCGCGGCGTCGGCATGGACGTTGTCCGCAGTTCGATCCAGTCCCTCGGCGGTCGC
>NZ_CH902578.1:597786-702783 GCF_000152805.1 Maritimibacter alkaliphilus HTCC2654
CTCAACGCGATTTTCGAAACCCTTGCCGTGACGCAAGAGGATCTGCGCGCCTTCGGGCCATCCACGCACGTCATCAATATCCGCGACAGTTTTGTCCCACTCATCGATCTCGGCGCCGAACTCGGCTACCGGACACCCCTCGACGACTACACCGGCGGCGTGGTTTTGCTCATCGGGCAAGAAGACGGTCTGTCCGCCGCAGTGGTCGTGGATGCCATCGAAGACCAGCGGCAAGTGGTCATCAAAGGCCTTCAGGAATCCTATGGCCGTGTGCCCGGAATCGCGGCGGCCACCATCTTGGGCGATGGTCAGATCGCTCTGATCCTCGACCCCATCGACCTGATCGCCCAAGCCTCGGGGCTGACCAAGATCTCATCCGCCGTCAGCGGGCCAAAATCGCTTTCAGGTTCCTCTTCGCACGGAGACTTCACATGACCGATCCTGACACTCTGGCAGACAAGACGACCGATGGCTCGGTCCGCGAGTATCTGTCCTTTCTCGTAGGACGGCAGGATTACTGCGTCGATATCATGCAGGTTCGCGAAATCCGTGGCGGGGCCAAGGCAACGACGCTTCCTCATTCGCCACCCTACATGATCGGCGTGATCAACCTGCGCGGCACGGTCCTTCCGATCATGGATCTCGCGGGGCGCCTTGAACTGGGTACGGAGACGGACAGCGAGCGGAACGTCATCATCGTGGTGGCCATCGGTGAGCGGGTCGTCGGCCTTATGGTCGATGCGGTTTCCGACATTCTCGCCATATCTGAAGGCGATCTTCAGCAGCCCCCCGACCTTCCCGCGGATCAGCAACGCAGCTTCGTCTCCGCGCTGACGATTATGGACAACCGCATGATCCGCGTGCTCGACCTCGGCGCCGTTATCCCGCGTTCGGACGAGGAAGCCGCGTGACCTCTGACCTCCACCACGTAAAGGGCGGGCGCTCTCATGACTTCGCGCTCCAGGGGCCGGTCATGTCCCCCGACTCGTTTCGTCGCCTCGCCCACATTGCCATGCGGGAGGCGGGCCTCGCCATCGCCGATAACAAATCCGACATGGTCCGCACACGCCTCGCCCGCAGGCTCAGGCACCTCGGCCTGTCCAGTTACGAAGGGTATTGCGATCTTGTCGAGCGACCAGAAGGCGCGGACGAACTTGGTCAACTGATTTCCGCGCTTACGACGAACGTTTCTCACTTCTTCCGCGAAAGCCATCACTTCGATCTCCTCGCCACGGATGTCGCGAAAGACCTATTGGAAAGAGCGGGCGCAGGGCAGCCCACACGGATTTGGTCTGCAGGCTGCGCAAATGGGCAAGAGCCATACACGATCGCGATGGTGCTCAACGGCGTTGGGCTGGGACCAGAAAACGGTTGCAAGATCCTTGCGACTGACATCGATCCGGATGTGATCTCGTTCGCACGAACCGGCGCCTATCCGAAGCAAATGCTCGGCGGGCTTTCGGACGAGCATCTGTCGCGCTATTTCCAAGCCGATGGATCGGGCACGTTCAATGCCAAAGGTGCCTTGCGCGATGCGGTGACGTTTCGTGTTCGCAATCTCCTGAAACCTTGGCCAATGACTGGTCGCTTCGATGCCGTTTTCTGCCGCAACGTTGTGATCTACTTCGATAAAGAGACCCAGTCGCGGCTGTGGTCGAAATTCGCCGAACGCATCCGGCCGGGCGGCTGGCTTTTTCTGGGCCATAGCGAGCGTATCTCGCCATGCGCAGAAGCCTACTTCGCAAAATCGAGTGTCACCACTTATCGCCGGACCGATGTCCCGATCACGGCCACGGGAAAGGAAAGCTGATGCCCCTCAGAGACCAGATCAGAATTCTTGTCGTTGACGACATGTCGACAAGCCGCGGCCTCCTGACACAGGCGTTGGACGGTTTCGGGGTACGGCAGGTTGAAACGGCCGCAGACGGTCAGTCAGCGCTCCAGAAAATCGCGCAGTGGCCGGTTCATCTTGTCATTTCGGACATGAACATGCCCGGTATGAACGGTTTGCAGCTGCTTCACGCTCTCCGGTCCGGCGCACAAACGCGCCGGGTCGGCTTCCTTTTAATCACCGGCAAAGCCGACAAGACAATCATCGAGACCGGTAAAAAGCTCGGGATGAACAATTTCCTCCCGAAACCCTTTCAGCCGGACGATCTTCGCAAATCGATCGAAGCTATCGTCGGACGCCTTTGACGATGGCTGACAACCGGGGCGTTGCGCGATTTGATTCAGACCCTCGGCGCGCCGAACTCAATTTGGTACGGCGGGTCGGCGACGAACTGAAAAACGCTTCACAAGATTGTGGACGTCTACAAGTTCTGGTGTCGTCACTCTTGGACAAGACCGACCATCCGGATCTCGTTGGGGAATTCCATATGCTCCAGGATCTGGATCGGCTTCATCAGGTCCTCGCCGACTTGGCTTGCCTGTTGAATGAAATTGGTCGGGCCTCACAGGAGTTGACTCCTGACGACAAGGCTCTGGCCAGCCTTTTGAAGTTGGCCAGCCTTCGGCATCGGCTGTTTCCGGACCTCTCCAACATGGATCCGTCTGACGAGAATGAGGTCACGTTCTTCTAGGTCGAGCGACATCCTGTGACGCTTCGATTGTAATGAAGGGCTAGGCAACTCAGAAAAGCTCGACATCCTTCTTCTCGGTGCGTTCCGGAGAGCGCAGAGGCACCTCTTGCGACACGTACTTCAATCTCGCACGCCCGGTCCCCGGCCAGAACTCGACGCGGCGCGCGCTGGTGCCTCCGATGTCGTTTCCGACTTCGACGATGCCTTCTGTCTCGAGAAAATCTCGCACGAAAGCTGCATTCCGAAGGCCCGCATCCGACAGGCCGTCGATCATCCGCGCGCCACCGAACACCTTCGCTCGGAGGGTCCGCCGGTCCGCACCAAGACGGAGCAGGCCGTTTATGAGAAGTTCCATGGCATTGACGCCGAATCCAAAGGCCGCATCGGCCGATCGAGTATCGTCGACAAACAGGACATGGTTCATTCCACCGATCCCTCGACCCGGATCCCATATGCAGGCGGAGATGCAGGACCCCAGCAGGGTCGCAATGACGGCATCGGGTCCCCCGTCGATTGCGAAATCGCCTTGGGATATATAGGTCCGACCGGACTTTTTCTGTTGCAGGCTACTCACGTTCGACCTCCCGAACTCTAGAATCCGGCTTCGACGTTTCCCGTAACAGACGCGTGGCAATCTTCGGCAATGGCACCGCTTCCTGAACACCACCCATAACGGCTGCGACACGGGGCATCCCGTAGACGACACATGTGTTTTCGTCCTGGCCAAAGGTGGTGGCGCCGGCATTTCGTAGCGACCTGAGGCCTTCTGCACCATCGCGGCCCATCCCGGTCAAGAGCGCCGCCACAATCGATGACGCATGAGGGACTGCGGACAAGAACATCTCATCGACTGACGGGCGATGGCCGGAACGCTTCGGCGCGGTGACGAGGTTTGTCTGGAATGGCTCATCCGCGTCGATGTGCAAGTGATAGTGGCCGCCGGGTGCGATCACGACCTCGCCCTGCTGTACGCGCATTTTATCGCGGGCTAGGCGGACCCGCGGGACAACGGCTGCGTTGAGCCGAACCGCGAAACTCGCCAGAAAATTCTCGGGCATATGCTGGGTCACCATCGTCGGCGGGCAATTCTCAGGAAACTCTGAGAAGACACTCTCCAACGCTTCGACACCTCCCGTAGACGCCCCAATCAAGATGGTTTTTCCGTTCCATCGGAAATCATCCGCTTGCGGGACCTTTTTGGGGCGCAGCCTGTCCCGTCGCGGCGCTATGCTCGAGGTTGAAAGCTCGAAGAGCAATTCAGCAAGATGCGCGAGGGTGGACTGCGTTGCGCCGAACCGAGGTTTCTCCACACAGTCGAGCGCACCGAGGGACAGGGCGCGTAAAGCCGCTTCGCTGCCCTTGGCCGTCAGCGAAGATACCATGACGACCGGCATAGGCCGGGACCGCATCAACCTTTCAAGGAATTGCAGCCCGTCCATGCCCGGCATTTCAATATCGAGCGTCATGATGTCGGGGCTCAGGCTCTTACCATATCTCGCGCGTCGCGCGCTGAGGACGCTTCGCCGACGATCTCAAGGCGATTGTCTCCTTCGAGGCCGGTGCGGATCAGTTTTCGCATCGTTGAGGAGTCGTCCACGATCAGGACGCGGCGGGGACGGGTCATTTGCGCCGCGTCCCTCAGAATTCGTCCCACCCATCATCGTCGGGCGCCTGCGCCACGGCGGTAGCGGTGGTTCCGGTCGCCCGGGCCGCGCTGGCTTGCGGTCGCGCGGGTGCGGTGTCGCGTTTGGTCGTGAAGGCCACGGGGGCCGCCGCGTCGCTGGCCGGGGCGCCGGTCTGGAAGCGGCCCATGGTCCGGGCCAGCGTTTCGGCTTCGCGGGTCAGCGCATGGCTCGCTGCGGTCGTCTGCTCGAACATCGCCGCGTTCTGCTGGGTCACCTGATCGAGCTGGTTCACCGCCGCGTTGATTTCGGCAAGACCCGAGCTTTGCTCGCGCGAGCTTACGGCGATCTCGGAGACGTGTTTGGAGATTTCCGACACGCTTTCGACGATCCCTTTCAGCGCCTCGCCCGCCTGTCCGACAAGGTCCACGCCGCGTTTGACCTGACCGCCCGACGCCGAGATCAGCTCGTTGATTTCACGGGCGGCATCGGACGACCGCTGCGCCAGCGCCCGGACCTCCGAGGCGACGACGGCGAAGCCGCGCCCGGCCTCGCCGGCCCGTGCCGCCTCGACGCCCGCGTTCAGGGCCAGAAGGTTCGTCTGGAACGCGATGTCGTCGATGACGCCGGTGATCTTGGAGATCTGGGTCGACGAGTTCTCGATCTCGCCCATCGCCGTCACAGCCTCGCGCACGACCTCGCCCGAGGCTTCCGCGTTCTCGCGGGCCTTGTCGACGATCTCGTTGGCATGGGTCGCGCCATCGGCCGCCGACCGCACCGACGAGGTGAGTTGATCGAGCGCGGAGGCGGTTTCCTCCAGCGTCGCGGCCTGTTTCTCGGTCCGGGCCGACAGGTCGTCGGCGGCGGTGGAAATCTCGGCCGCCTCGCCGGTGATGAGATCGGCGTTCTCGATCACGCCGCGCATCGCCTCCAGCAGCTTGTCGGCCGCCTTGTTGAAGTCGTTGCGCAGTTGTTCATAATCCTCGGTGAAGGCCTCGTCGATCCGGGTCATCAGATCACCCTCGGCCAGAGCTTCCAGACCTTCGCGCAGCGCGTCCACGACCTTGTCCTGGGTGACCTTGGCCGCTTGGCGTTCCGCGTCGGCCCGGTCGAGGGCTTCACGATCTTCGGTCACGTCGTTTCCGACCAGAATGATGCGCAGAAGCTTCCCGTGGACATCCTGGACGGGTGTGAAACCGCCGTCCACGATCGTGACGCCGCCCCCGCGCCGCTTCAGCTTGAACGATCCATAGACGGTTTGGCCCTTGCGAAGACGGTCAAAGACGGTGCCACGCTCTTCGGCCAAGGTCGTGTCGAAGTCGAACACCTCGTCGGTGCGGACGCCACGAAGGTCTCCGGTTCCCATGTTGCAGGCCGAGCGGAACAGGGGGTTCGCGTCGAGAAGTTCGCCCGAGACGCCGAATTCGGCCTTGATCTGGTTCGATTCGATGGCCGTCAGGATCGCCTCGTTCATGTATTGCTCGGTCTTGTCGGACCATTCGATTACGTAGCCTTCGAGAGAACCGTCATCGTTTTCGACGCTGCTGATGACCAGTTCGAAGCGGCCTTCGCCGACGCTGATGTTCGCCTTGTAGGGAAGGTTGGCGGGATCACCGAGCAGTCGGCGCACCTTGTCCTTCAACGCGCCGGGGTGGAAGAAATCCATGTCGGTTCCGACGACGTTCTCGGGGTCGAACCCCTTCGCGGCCTTTTCGAAATCGGTCCGGAACTTGCGCATGATTTCCATGACAGAGTTGTTCGCGGACATGATGCGCATGTCGGCGCTCGCCATCATGATGGCGGCGGAGGAGGCCTCAAACGCCTTGCCACGGAACCGGTTTTCCTGCGCCAGTTCGGTGCCCATTTTCAAGGTCGTGCGGAGGCTGTCGACGGATTTCCCGAGATCGCCGAGTTCGTCGCCGCGCCGCGCCGTCTTGATGTCGATGTCGTAGTTCTCGCGCGACACCTCGTCGACGATTCTGGAGACGCCGACGAGAGGCTTGGTGATCCAGGCGCGGATTCCGGCCATCATGAGGAGCAGCCCCGCCAGCACGACAGCGGCCGAGATCAGGATGACGCGGTTCTGAACCAGTCGCGCCTCGGCGATAAGGTGTTCAGCCGTCCAGGCCAAGGCCACAGCGCCCACGGCACTGTCGCGTTCGCCGTAAAACACGGGCACGGCGATGTTGTAGCCGTCTTCGGACACGACCGTTTCACCGGTCCCGACCGCGCGTTCCGCCAATGTCGTGAGTTCGCTTTCGAGGTCCGGTGCTTGCCCTCCCGCGGAAATCACGCTTCCGTCCGCTTTCGTTGCAAGGCCATGCACCGTCTCGGCATTTTCGTGATCGGTCAGGCCGTGAATCTGCGCCGAAATGTCTTCGGCGTCGCCGAAGGCGATCGCGCCGCCCAAGGAGTCAGCCGTCATCTCGGAGATTTCCAGCGCCGAATGCTTCAACACGGTTTCGAGCTCGTAGACCGCCGCGCCCGTGTAAAGCCACGACGTCAGGGCGGTCAGCAAGGTCGACATGACAAAGATGACGCCCGCGAGCTTCAAGAAGATCGAATTGATGCGGACACCGCCGCGCTTTTGGGATTTCTCAGTCTTGTCCATGACCTTGCGTCTCCAGTTGGTCGTCTTGGATTAGAACAGGGCTTCGGCGTTGATGCCGACGGTCATCGCACCGATGACCTCGCCGCTGTCCGGGTCGGTGATCGCGAAGGACGCTTGGCCCTGATAGGAGCGGGTCGATTCGTCTTTCTCGATCTCGGAGAAATGGCGCGCGTCGGCACCCACACCGTAGGTTTCGGAGAACTTGGCTTCGTCGCCCTGCCAGAAGTCGGACGTCGTCGCCGAAGCCGCGACGTTCAGCCCGTGATTGTCCATGATGAACACTTCGGTGATGGCCCCGGCCGAGGCATCGACACGTGCACGCAGGAAATCCGATGCCGCGCTGTCGATGACGCGCGAGATCGTCGGGGTGTCGGCCTGCCCCACCTCGTTTCGCCACGCCTGATCCATTGCGTCGATATTGGCCTGTGTCAGGCCCGCGTGCGCCTCGTTCTGGGCGCGGATCGCATCGACGAGAACCGGGTCCGTCGCCCAGGGCGCGACATTTTCGTCGAGAAAGGCCCCCATCGCCGTGGAGGCATCGTCGGCGAGAACGGGGGTCGCGAGGCCCAGGGCCAGCGCGGTGGCGAGAAGTGATTTCATGTCGGGTCTCCGTTGCAGGACATTTCCCCCGGGATCGGGGACATGGTGCGAGACCCTACGCGGCTTGTCTTTCTCGTCGGTTAATGGCCCTCAAACCCTGCGGCGCAGATTTAGGAACATCTTTCAAATTGTTGATTTCAAACGAGAAAGGGCCGCTCCAACGAGCGGCCCTTCCGACATAAACGATCCCTTGGGATCAGCGCTTCGAGAACTGGAAGCTGCGGCGGGCTTTCGCACGGCCGTATTTCTTCCGTTCCACGACGCGGCTGTCACGGGTCAGGAAACCCGCGGCCTTAAGCGCCGGGCGCAGCGACGGTTCGTACAGTTGCAGCGCCTTCGAGATGCCGTGCTTGACCGCACCGGCCTGCCCCGAAAGACCACCGCCCACGACGGTCGCCATCACGTCGAATTCACCTTCGACACCGGCGACGGTGAAGGGCTGACGCAGGATCATCTGAAGCACGGGACGGGCGAAGTACTTGTCCATCTCCTTGCCGTTGACGGTGACCTTGCCGGAGCCCGGCTTGATCCAGACGCGGGCGACCGCGTCCTTGCGCTTGCCGGTGGCATAGGAACGGCCCAGCTCGTCACGAACGGGTTCGCGCGGCGCCGATGTTTCGATGACGGTTTCGCCTTCGGTGCCTTCGACGACCGAGTTCAGCTCATCAAGCGATTTGATTTCTTCAGCCATGATCAGCCCTCACGCGAATTCTTTTTGTTCATGGATTTGACATCCAGCACTTCGGGCGACTGGGCCTCATGCGGATGCTCGGCCCCGGCGTAGACGCGCAGGTTGGTCATCTGCTGGCGGCTCAGGCGGTTGCCCGGCAACATGCGCTTGACCGCGAGGGTCAGGAGACGCTCGGGGTATTCGCCTTCGAGGATCTGGCCGGCGGTGCGGTTCTTGATCCCGCCCGGAAAACCGGTGTGCCAGTAATGGATCTTGTCGGCACGCTTCTTGCCGGTCAGCTGCACCTTGTCGGCATTGATGACGATGACATTGTCACCGCAATCCATGTGCGGGGTGAAGCTGGGCTTGTGCTTGCCACGCAGACGCATGGCGATGATCGAGGCAAGACGGCCCAGAACAACGCCCTCGGCGTCGATCACGACCCATTTCTTGTCGATATCTGCAGGGGTTGCAGAAAAGGTTTTCATGTCATTCGGCCCTTGGTGGGTTGTCGGATGGCGCGGTTTTAGTGATTTCGCGCGCCCGGTCAAGGGCTTTGTTTCCGGCAAATGCAAGCAATTTCAATGACTTGCAATTTGGGTATTATTTTACCCCAACTATTCGGGCCTGATTTCCGGTGCGATGAGCGCCCGCGCCTCCTCGGACCCGCGCAGACGGTGGTGAAACGCCTCGAGGCTCGCGCGCGTCTCGTCCTGCGTCTGTTGTCTGAGGAGCGACCCGAAGTCATCTTCGAGTTCAAGGCTCTTGTGCGTCCAGGCGAGGATCGCCAGCGCATGTTCAGCGCGCCCCAGCCCCTTGTAGGCCTCGGCACGGTAATGGCGCAGAATCTCGCGCTCATCCGCCATTTCGAGGATCGTGGGGATCAGACGCTGGCGCACGAAGACGCCGAACTTGTCCAGCATCGCCCCCTGCACTTCGGGATCGCGGAACTCGAAAGGCCCCATGCGCTTTTCGGGCAGCACGACACGGGACCGCGTGATCGCCGTCGCGCTCCACGGGCGATACCCGGTTCCCTTGCCATGTGCGACGAGTTGCTCGACCGGATCCCACACGACCTGCGGCACCGGAATGACGCGCATCGCGCCGGAGCGCAGGAATTGCGCCTGCATCCCGACGCCCCCCCACATCTCGTCGTTCATCTGCCAGACGGCAAGGCCACGGCGCCGGCGCATAAGCCCCAGCGCGACGAGTTGCCCCGTACAGGCCTCCAAGACCGCTTTCGTATGTTCTTTCATGGACTTGCGGCTCGTTCCTTGCGATTCCAGAATAACCGAAATGGTCCAATCTCCGAGCGAAAGTTAAGAGCCGGTAGAAGAAACACGTTGTCTCGTTACCGTGGCGGAGACAATCATGCGTCAGCCTCACACATTGACCACCGATTGCATACGATCAAAGGGGCGCGGCCGGACCACGCCCCCGCATCGCCCGCACGCAAACCGTAGCCGCCCGAATCCTTTCGGAGCAGGCAAACCCCGCCGCGTCACTCAGGACGGCAGATTTCGCCCCGCAACGTGGCCAGAACCGTGCGGTAGACCAGACCGATCACGACGAGGATCAGGATCACCAGCACCCCAAGGCCGATGGCCTGATGCGCCGCCGTTCCTTCCAGACGCGCGAACAGGAACGACGCGATCGACAGCGCGGCCAGCGGGAACGACAGCGCCCACCAACTCAGGGCGAAAGGAATCCGGGCGAGGCGCGGGATCTGCGCCACCACGAGGGCCGCGAAGATATAGGCGATGTAGATCAGGCTGCGCGCGAACCCGTCGACGGCCCCTACCATCGCGATATAGGCCACGAAGGCGACCGACGGCGGCGCGATCAGGATCACCATGGTCGGAAACAGCCGGGCCGGGATCGGGTCGTGAAACACCAGCCGGTTCATGACGAGGGTCAAGAGCACACCCCAGAACATCATGCCGCCCGCGAAGAACAGCCACGACAGTTCGATATAGCCCATGCGCGCGCCGGCCACCGGGACGATCACGTTGCCGACGGCCGGGATGAACCACGCGGGCGTCAGGTGCCCGACCTGAAACGACCGATGGCTGATCCAGCCGGTCACGACCGCGATGGTCAGCACCGCCTGCCCGGCGGCCCCGACGATCCAGAGCGGCTCGGACAGGGCCGGATGAGTGTCGCGCAGGGCGGTCGCCAGCAGAAGCAGCGAAATCGTCATTGTCGGAAAGAACGCGATCCGCACCGGATGCTGCCACTCCTCGATCACGGCGCGGGGGTGGCGCAGAAGCTTGGCGAGGTAGAACGCGGCGATAGTGACCATCACACCGACGGCCACCCAGACCATGACCTCGGCCACCGCTTCGGTCCACCCCAGCACGGGGGCCGAGGCGCGCAAGGCCAGCGTCAGGCCCAGAAGCCCCATGACGATGGCGAAGAAGGTGATGGGAAAATGCTCCAGCCGGTTTCCCGCAATGGCGTCGCCCGTTGCCTCGGTCATCCTGTCTCTCCCGATCCGTTCACATTACGGATACTGCATGTGTTCCCGGCGCCAAACCTTGACCCAAATCAACGGGCCGTCATTGCTCCGGCGGGATCGAATAGGTCAGCCCCGCCCGCGCGACCGGCGCATCCTGACCTTCAGAGTAGATGAGCGTATCGCCCACGGCGAGGACTTTGCCGAGCTTCAGAATCCGCGTCTCGGCCCGCAGGTTCGCATTGGCGACGGGCTTACGCATGAAGTCGATGGCGCAATTCGTCGTGACCGCCAGCGCCTTGGGCCCGATCATGGCGAGGATACCGAGGTAAACCGACACGTCCGCCAGCGCGAACATGGTCGGACCCGACACGGTGTTGCCGGGCCTGAGATGCTTGTCATCCACCAGCGCGCGGGTGGTGATCCGCATCGGGGACACGTCCAGCACCTCGAAATCGCCGGCCACCTGCGGGAAATGCTCGACGAGGAACACGTTCAACTCGTCCAGCGACATCTTCAACTGCATCTTTATCCTCCTTCATGTCGCGCCTATCGTTGGTCAACGGACAAGGGAGGACAAGATGACGGATATCCTGCTGCGCGAGGACGTGGCGTCAATCGCGACGCTGACACTGAACGATCCGGGCAAGCTGAACGCGCTGTCCGACGCCATGCTGGCCGCGCTCAAGGCCGAGTTCGCGGCGCTGCGCGAGGATCGTTCGATCAAGGCCGTGGTTCTGGCGGGCGCGGGCAAGGCGTTCTGCGCGGGCCATGACCTCAAGGAAATGCAGGCCGGGCGGCAAAGCGAGGACGGCGGGCGCGCCTATTTCGCGGACCTGTTCGCCCGCTGCGGCGAGGTCATGCAGATGATCCCCACCCTGCCCCAGCCGGTCATCGCCCGCGCACACGGCATCGCCACCGCCGCCGGCTGCCAACTCGTCGCCTCCTGCGACATGGCGGTCGCCGCGACCGGCACCCGGTTCGGCGTGAACGGCGTGAACATCGGCCTTTTCTGCTCCACGCCCATGGTCGCCCTCAGCCGCAACGTGCCGCGCAAACAAGCGTTCGAAATGCTGACCACGGGCGAATTCATCGACGCCAGCCGCGCCCGCGATCTGGGCCTCGTCAACCGTGTCGTCGCCCCCGAAGACCTCGAAGCCGAAACCACCGCGCTCGCGATCACTGTGGCCGAAAAACTCGCCTCCGCCGTCAAGATCGGCAAACAGGCCTTTTACGAGCAACTCCAGATGCCACTGGATGCCGCCTATGCCTTCACCGGCGACGTCATGGTCCACAACATGATGGACACGTACACCGCCGAGGGCATTCAGGCCTTCATCGAAAAGCGCAAACCCGACTGGCCCGCCTGATCTTCTCTGTTTCATAAATACTTCGGGGAGCGCGAGGGGCTGGCCCCTCGCTCCCGCCCCATCCACACCCGCCACGCACGAACACACCCACCCCGCTTTCGCTGCACCTGCAAAGGCGCTAGGCTTCCCGCGACTCTCATCCCACAGGAGCGCGCCTCATGGACAAGATCAAGGTCGACAACCCCATCGTCGATATCGACGGGGACGAGATGACCCGCATCATCTGGGATCTCATCAAGACGCAGTTGATCGAACCCTATCTCGACATCGACCTGCTCTATTACGATCTGTCGATCCAGAAGCGCGACGAGACCGACGATCAGATCACCGTGGACGCGGCGATGAAGATCAAGGAGGTGGGCGTCGGCGTGAAATGCGCCACCATCACGCCGGACGAGGCGCGGGTCGAGGAATTCGGGCTCAAGAAGATGTGGAAGTCGCCCAACGGCACGATCCGCAACATCCTGGGCGGCGTGGTGTTTCGCCAACCGATCATCTGCAAGAACGTGCCGCGCCTCGTGCCGGGCTGGACCAAGCCGGTGGTCGTCGGGCGCCATGCCTTCGGGGACCAATACAAGGCCACCGATTTCACCTTCCCCGGCAAGGGCAAGATCACGCTGAAGTTCGAGGGTGAGGATGGCACCGTGATCGAGCGTGAGGTCTACGACGCCCCCGGCGCGGGCGTGACGATGGCGATGTATAACCTCGATGAGAGCATCATCGATTTCGCGCGGGCCAGTTTCAACTACGGCCTCAACCTCAAGTGGCCCGTGTATCTGTCCACCAAGAACACGATCATCAAGGCCTATGACGGGCGCTTCAAGGATCTGTTCCAGCAGGTGTTCGACGAAGAATTCAAGGACCGGTTCGACGAGCTGGGCCTGTGGTACGAACACCGGCTGATCGACGATATGGTCGCCTCCTCGCTGAAATGGTCGGGCGGCTATGTCTGGGCCTGCAAGAACTACGACGGCGATGTGCAGTCCGACACGGTGGCGCAGGGCTATGGCTCGCTCGGGCTGATGACCAGCCAACTCATGACCCCGGACGGTAAGATCGTCGAGGCCGAGGCGGCCCACGGCACCGTCACCCGCCATTATCGCCAGCACCAGAAGGGCGAGGCGACCTCGACCAACTCGATCGCGTCGATCTATGCCTGGACCGGGGCGCTGAAGCACCGCGCCAAGCTGGACGACAATGCCAAGCTCAAGGCGTTCGCGGACACGCTAGAGGCCGTCGTGATCGCGACCGTCGAGGGCGGACAGATGACCAAGGATCTCGCCCTTCTGGTCGGCCCGGATCAGGGATGGCTCACCACCACCGGCTTCCTCGACGCTGTGGATGAGAACCTGCAAAAGGCGCTGGGCTAAGGCCCTCAACCCTTCCGTAACCCAAGCCCGCTACCTTTCGCCCCGCGTTTCGGCGCAGAAGGGGAGCGTGCCATGCCGATCATCGGAGTCTACGACTGGTCCGCCGTGTCGATTCCGGCGGCGCTTACACCGGATCACCGCGACACCGACCTCGACGCCAACGATCCCGGGGCCCTGAACTACGACCCCTCGAGTCCGAGTTGGATCGGGCAGACCTATACCTATACCGGCGCTGGCCCGGTGCATCTCAAGGTCATCGACGATGACGGGATGCTCGAGGACAATAATGCCGAGACGGGGGCGATGGCGGTGCTTGCCGAAGACGTCACCCTGAACGGCGTCACCTATGCGGCGGGCAGCACGGTCTACTCGGAATTTTCGCTGGTCGACGGTTCCGGCGCCGAAGTCTGGATCATCACCATCGACGGCACCAACGTGGGCTTCTCGCCTCAGGTGCCTTATTACTACGTGCCAAAGGGGGCCACGTTCTATCCGAAGGCGAGCAGCGATGTCGCGCTGAACAGCAGCAGCACGGGCGACACGAACACGGTCGCATATGCGGGCGTGGTCTGTTTCACGGCGGGCACGATGATCGACACGCCGTCCGGTCCGGTGCCGGCGGAGCGTCTTGGGCCCGGCGACCTCGTGCGCACGCTCGACCATGGCGCGCAGGTCTTGCGCTGGACGGGGGCGCGCCGAGTAACGCTGGGACGGTTCCCCAACCGAAATCGCCCGGTGTCCTTCGCGCCCGGCAGTCTTGGCGGCGGCTGGCCGCGCCGCACCCTCGTCGTGTCCCCCCAACACCGTGTGCTTCTGCGCGGGGGCGAGGTTCGGCGCAGTTTCGGGGTGGATGAGGTTCTGGCCCCGGCGATCGGCCTGACCGATCTGCCGGGCGCGCGCGTTCTGCATGGGCGTTCGGGCGCGACCTATGTTCATCTTCTGCTCGCGCACCACGAAGTCCTGATCGCGGATGGTGCCCCTTGCGAAAGCCTGCACCTTGGCCCGATGACCCGGCGCGCGTTGGGGAACAGCCTTCCGCCAGGGCTCCGGCACGAACGCCCTGCCCGCCCGCTTGTCACCTGCGCCGAAGCGGCACGACATGCCCGGCGATTGCGCAAACGTGCGCGCAAAGCGCAAGCCGTCATCGGCCTATGCGACGTGACGGTCTGAACGCGCGCGGCCTCTTCCCTTCCCCGACGCCCGCGCCTAGCCTGACCCGAAGCAGGAGGCGCGCATGGTCGACGCGGTCGAACTTCACATCACCTATCCGGACGCCGAGACCGCACAGGCGGCTGCCGCGGCGCTGGTCGACGCGCGGCTCATCGCCTGTGGGCAAGTCAGCGCGGTCACATCGGTCTACCGTTGGAACGACGAGATCGAGCGCGAGTCCGAATGGCTTCTCACCGGCAAGACGCTCGCCTCGGCGCTGCCCGTGGTGGCCGACAAGGTGCGCGAAACGCACCCCTATGACGTGCCGCAGATCACCGCGCTCCCGATCGTGTGGGGGGCGCAGGATTACCTCGACTGGATCACCGACAACGTGGACGCCTGATGCCCTATCTCATCCTTTTCTTCGCCGTGGTCGCCGAGACCATCGGGACCACCGCGCTTCAGGCAAGCCAGCAGTTCACGCGGCTCGCCCCCAGCATCGTCGTGGTGATCGCCTATGGCATTTCCTTCGCGCTGCTCGGCTGGGCGCTCAAGTTCCTGCCGGTCGGTATCGCCTATGCGATCTGGTCGGGGCTGGGCATCGTGCTGATCGCCTTCATCGGCTTCGTCGTGTTCGGTCAGCGGCTCGACCCCGCCGCGATCTTCGGCATGGCGATGATCCTTGGCGGGATCTTCGTCATTCACCTGTTTTCCAAGACGGCCCCGCACTAGATGCTTCTGCTTTCCGCCCCGCCTGACCGACACTCGCTGGTCGAGGACGCCGTCGCATATGTCATCGCGACGACACTCGTCGCGCTCGGCATCGTGTTCCTGCAAACCGCCGGGCTGTTCACAGGCCAGATCGCGGGAACCGCCCTGATCCTGTCCTACTTGGGCGGCTGGCCCTTCGGTCTGGTCTTTTTCCTCCTGAACCTTCCGTTCTACGTCTTCGCCGCCCTGCGCATGGGCTGGATGTTCACGATCAAGAGCTTTATCGCGGTCATCCTGATGTCGACCGTGTCGGAGTTTTTCGCAGATACCATCACGCTCGACCTGCCGCATCCCGCCTACGGGGCGATCATCGGTTCGGTTCTGGCCGGTATGGGGCTTTTGAGTTTCTTTCGTCACGGGGCATCGCTTGGCGGGATCGGGATGCTTGCGTTGTATCTTCAGGACCGGTTCGACTTTCGGGCGGGCCTGACGCAGCTCATTTTCGATGCGGGTGTTTTCATCGTCGCCTTCTTCCTGTTCGAGCCGAAGGTGGTGATCTGGTCGCTGCTAGGCGCGGCCTTCCTGAACATCCTGATCGCGCTCAACCACCGTCGCGACCGCTACATCGCCAAAGGCTGACGCAGCGGAGGTTTTGACAGCCGGCCCGCGCAGGCGCCCAATGGCTGCGGGAGGACGACATGAACGACAAGACCTTTATCGAGACGAACGGCATTCGGCTGGCCACGCGCATCGAGGGCGACGGGCCGCTCGTCATCCTCGTCCACGGCTTTCCCGAGACCGCGTATAGCTGGCGCAAGCAGGCGTCGCCGCTGGTGGAAGCGGGCTACCGCGTGTGTATTCCCGATGTACGCGGCTACGGCAATTCGGACGCGCCGGAGGCCGTTTCGGCCTATGCGATGGAGGTCATGACGCGCGACTTTCTGGGTCTCGCGCAGGCGTTGTCGGAAGTACCCGCCGTCATTGTCGGGCATGACTGGGGCGCGCCCTTGGCATGGAACACCGCGCGGCTCTTCCCTGAGCAGTTTCGCGCCGTCGCTGGGCTTTCCGTGCCCTACGCACCACCTGGCGACGTCGCGCCGATCGACCTTTACCACAAGCTTTTCACCGACAAGGGCCGCTTCTTCTATCAGGTCTATTTTCAGGACGAGGGCGTGGCCGAAGCCGAGTTGGAGGCGGATGTCGAAGACAGCCTCGCCAAGTTTTACTACGCGTGGTCCGGCGACTGCCCGCCGAACGGATGGCCCAACGACAAGGCGCACGGCGACCCGGTGCTCAAGGGCCTGCCCCGGCCCGATCTGCCGCTGCCGTGGCTGACGCAAGATGACCTCGACCGCTACGCCGCAGATTTCCGCACCTCCGGGTTTCGTGGCCCGCTCAACCGATACCGAAATCAGCGGGAGGATCACGCGTTTCTCAAAGCGCATCCGTCGAACCCGATCATCCAGCAGCCGAGCCTGTTCCTTTATGGCGACCGTGACCCGGTGCTGACCATGTTCCGCACCCCGCCCGAGGATCTTCTGCCCAAGACGCTGGCCGACCTGCGCGGCGTGCACCGCCTGCCCGGTGTCGGCCACTGGACCCAGCAGGAAGCGCCCGAAGCGGTCAACAAGGCGCTCATCGACTGGCTCGCCACGCTTTGACGCCGCTTTGCCCCTAGCCATTCCGCCCGTCCGCCTGTAAGCGACCCGCGAGCAGGACAAGGACCCCGCAATGGAAATTCGCAATATCGCCATCATCGCCCACGTCGACCACGGCAAGACGACCCTCGTGGACGAGCTTTTGAAGCAGTCGGGCGCGTTTCGCGAAAACCAGGCCACGTCCGAGCGGATGATGGATTCCAACGACCTCGAGCGGGAGCGCGGGATCACGATCCTTGCGAAAGCCACCTCGGTCGAATGGAAGGGCACGCGCATCAACATCGTCGACACGCCCGGCCACGCCGATTTCGGCGGCGAGGTTGAGCGTATCCTGTCGATGGTCGACGGCGTTGTCCTGCTGGTCGATGCCGCCGAAGGCCCGATGCCGCAGACCAAGTTCGTCACCTCCAAGGCGCTGGCGCTGGGTCTGCGCCCGATCGTGGTGCTGAACAAGGTCGACAAGCCGGATGCCGAGCCCGACCGCGCGCTGGACGAGGTGTTCGACCTGTTCGCGAACCTCGGCGCCGATGACGACCAGCTCGACTTCCCGCATATGTACGCCTCGGGCCGTTCCGGCTGGGCCGATGCCGACCTCGACGGGCCGCGCAAGGATCTGTCGGCGCTCTTCGCGCTGATCGTGAACCATGTTCCGAAGCCCCGTCAGCTTGCCCATCAGGGCGAGGACTTCAAGATGCTGGCGACCACCCTGGGTGCCGACCCGTTCCTCGGGCGCATCCTCACCGGCCGCGTCGAGAGCGGCAAGCTGAAGGCGGGCGCCACGGTGCAGGCGATCAGCCGCATCGGGCAGAAGATCGAACAATTCCGGGTGTCCAAGATCCTCGCCTTTCGCGGTCTCGGCCAGACCGAGATCGACGAGGCCGTCGCGGGCGACATCGTTTCGCTCGCCGGTATGGGCAAGGCCACGGTGTCGGACACGATCTGCGCGCTGGCGGTCGAAGAACCGCTCGAAGCCCAGCCGATCGACCCGCCGACCATCACCGTGACCTTCGGCATCAACGACAGCCCGCTTGCCGGTCGTGACGGCAAAAAGGTGCAGTCGCGCGTGATCCGGGACCGTCTGATGAAAGAGGCCGAAAGCAACGTCGCGATCAAGATCAAGGATACGCCGGGCGGCGAGGCCTTCGAAGTGTCGGGGCGCGGCGAACTCCAGATGGGCGTCCTGATCGAAAACATGCGCCGCGAAGGGTTCGAACTGTCGATTTCGCGCCCGCAGGTCATCATGCGCGAAGAGGATGGCGTGCGGATGGAGCCGGTCGAGGAAGTCACCATCGACGTCGACGACGACTATTCCGGCGCGGTCATCGAAAAGATCACCGGCGCGCGCAAGGGCGATCTGGTCGAGATGAAACCGGCGGGCGCGGGCAAGACGCGCATCGTGGCGCACGTGCCGTCGCGCGGTCTGATCGGCTACCACGGCGAGTTCCTGACCGACACGCGCGGCACCGGCGTTCTGAACCGCGTGTTCCACGGCTGGACCCCGCACAAGGGCGCGATCCCGGGCCGTCGCGCGGGCGTTCTGATCTCGATGGAGGATGGCGAGGCCGTGGCTTACGCGCTGTGGAACCTCGAAGAGCGCGGCAAGATGTTCGTCGAGCCGCAGGAAAAGGTCTATCAGGGCATGGTGATCGGCGAGCATTCGCGCGACAACGACCTTGAGGTGAACCCGCTCAAGGGCAAGAAGCTGACCAACGTGCGCGCCTCGGGCACCGATGACGCGGTGCGCCTGACCCCGATCAGCCGCATGTCGCTGGAACAGGCCATCGCCTATATCAACGACGACGAACTGGTCGAAGTCACGCCGAACGCGATCCGCCTGCGCAAGCGCCACCTCGACCCGCATGAGCGCAAGCGCGCGGCCAAGTCGGCCTGATCGCGAAAAATCGAACACGACGAAAGGCCGGCGCGGTTTCCCGCCCGGCCTTTTTTCATGGCGCGGCCCTGCTCAGTTGCAGGGAATGGGTTTCATCAGCTTGTAGGAGGCTTCGAGCAGCGTCCGCTCTTCGCGGTAGACCGCCGGATATTCGACCAGCTCGACCCGGCCCGTCGACCGCTTGACGTAGGCCTGCCGTGCGGGTTCCATCAGAACCTTTTTCACCGAGTATTTGGCCGGAACCATCACCTCGTTGAAACAAGCCAGCAATTTCACCCGGTCGTTGCCGATGTTGATATAGCGCTCCTCGGCCGACGCCGACCCGGCGGCGGCGACGAAAAAGAGTGTCAGGATTGCCCTGCGCATTGCTCGTTCCTCAGTCTTGTTCAAACCGAAGCATTGTCGACAAATGCGGCACAATTATGCCCGCGCTCCGGAATTCTTCCGGCAGGTCGCGGGCGGGCGTTAAGGTTAATGCACGAAAAAGGGCGTGGAGATCGCCCCCCACGCCCAAAGGCTTGCCATGGCAGCTTGGACTTAAGCCCTTACTTGCACTTCGCCGCTTTGGCGACGTAGTGACCGGGGGCCGTCATGGTCTTGATCTCTTTGTAGACGGCCGGGTAATGCACCTTGACCATCTGACCTTTCTTGTTGTGCTCCCACTCGGTGTGAGCCGCCATGATCAGCTTCTTCGAGTAGGCGTACGAGGCCGGTACCCAGACTTTGTCATAGCAAGCCACAACTTGACCTTCCCAGGCAAAAGCCGGGGCAGCGAAGGCCGAAGCGAGCACAGCGCCAGCAATCAGTTTTTTCATTGATCGATCTCCCAAATGAATTGTTGGTAAATGAACCTTAACTAAGTTTTTCACAGTTGCGCGACAGGAATTCTCGTTTCCACCCCGTTAAACCCCCGATATTCCTTGGTTTTAGGTAAAATCCCCCAAATCCGGCTGAATCGGTTCAGTTTTGGCACCAATCCTGTGGCATGTTCGAAACATGCTAGGTTTCCCCTTTGGAAACAGCGTGATGAGAGCCAGCGTCGCGTTTCCGGGCCGGAAACAATGCCACAATTTTGCCGAATCACCGGGTCGGCTGGAAAAGGCCCAGTCGCTCGGTTTCGGGTCTGTTTGGCGGTTTCTTGCCGGGGAGTTACTCGGTCGTCTCGATGATGACCAGATCTCGCTCGGACGCGCCACGCGCGTGGTCGAGTGCGGCCTGATACTCGGGCGAGATATAGCAGGCCTCGGCATCCTCGACGGACGGGAATTTCGCGACCACGTTGCGCGGGCGATCCGTGCCTTCAAGCTGCACATAGCGCCCGCCGCGCGCGATGAAAGCACCGCCATGCTTGGCGATGGCCGGGCCCGCAAGCTCGGCATATTTCCCATAGGCGTCGGCGTCGGTGACCGTGACGTGAGCGATCCAGAGTGCGGGCATCTTATCCTCCAATTACCGATTTCGCCGCGGCGATCGCGGCATCTGCGTTGGCGGCATCCTTGCCACCGCCTTGCGCCATGTCGGGGCGGCCACCGCCGCCCTTGCCGCCAAGTTCGGCCACCGCCGCGCGCACGAGGTCGACGGCCGATACCGTATCGGTCAGGTCGGGCGTCACACCCGCGGCCACGGCCGCCTTGCCGTCGACATCCGCGATCAGCAGGACGGCACCGGAGCCGAGCCGCGCCTTGTGCTCGTCGATCAAAGGCGGAAGGTCGCGACCGGAAACGCCCGTCAGCGACTGGGCGAAGAACGCCACGCCGTTCACCTGTTCCGCGTCCGGCCCGGCCCCTGCGCCACCGGACATGGCGAGTTCCCGGCGCAACTGGTCGACCTGCCCGGCTAGTGTCTTGCGTTCGTCCAGAAGAGCCTGAAGGCGCGTCAGCACGTCCTGCTCGGACACTTTCAAAAGTCCCTCGACCTCGGACATGAGCATTTCGCGACGGCGCAATTCCCCCATCGCCGCCTCGCCTGTCAGCGCCTCGATCCGGCGCACGCCGGCCGAGGAGGCCGATTCAGCTGTCAGAACGAATGCGCCGATGTCGCCCGTGCGTTTCACATGGGTGCCGCCGCACAATTCGATGGAATAGGTTTCCTTGTCGACGCCCTTGCCGGTCGCCGCGCGGCCCATGGACACGACGCGCACCTCGTCCCCGTATTTCTCGCCGAAGAGCGCCTGCGCGCCAAGCGCACGGGCATCGTCGGGGGCCATGATGCGGGTTTCGACCGGCGTGTTCTGCCGGACGTAGGCGTTCACATCGCGTTCGACCCGCCCGATCTCATCCGCCGTCAGCGCCTTGTTGTGGCTGAAGTCGAACCGCAGACGGTCGGGCGCGTTGAGCGAGCCGCGCTGCGCCACGTGATCGCCAAGCGCCTCGCGCAGCGCCTCGTGCAACAGGTGCGTGGCGGAATGGTTGGCGCGAATGGCCGAACGGCGGTCATGCTCGACCGTCAGTTCCGCGCCCTGCCCGCGTTCGATCGACCCTTCGACCACCTCGGCGAAATGGATGAAGACGCCCGCCACCTTCTTGGTGTCGGTGACACGCGCCTTGCCGGTCTCGGTCGTGATCGTGCCGGTATCGCCGACCTGACCCCCGGCTTCCGCGTAGAACGGCGTCTGGTTCACGACGATCTGAACGCTGCCGGTATCGACCTTGTCGGTCTTGTCGCCGTCCGCGACAAGCGCGACAATCTGGCCCTCGGCCTTTTCGGTGTCGTAGCCAAGGAATTCGGTCGTGCCTTTTTCTTCGGCGATGTCGTACCAGACGGTCGCATCCGCCGCTTCGCCGGACCCCGACCATGCGGCGCGCGCTTTCGCCTTTTGCTCGGCCATCGCAGCGTCGAAGCCTTCAGTGTCCACCAGCCGGTCCTTTTCGCGCAACGCATCCTGCGTAAGGTCGAGCGGGAACCCGAAGGTGTCGTAAAGCTTGAACGCCGCTTCGCCGGGAAGCGCCGCGCCTTCGGGCAGCTTGGCCAGTTCCTCGTCCAGAAGTTTCAGGCCGCGATCAAGCGTCGCCTGGAACCGGGTTTCCTCGGTCAGCAGGGTTTCCTCGATCATCGACTGCGCCTGCCCGAGTTCCGGGTAGGCCTGCCCCATCTGCCGCACGAGTTCCGGGACAAGACGGTGCATCACCGGGTCTTTGGCCCCCAGCAGATGCGCATGGCGCATGGCGCGGCGCATGATCCGGCGCAGCACGTAACCGCGCCCTTCGTTCGACGGCATCACCCCGTCGGCCATCAGAAACGAGGTCGAGCGCAGGTGATCCGCGATCACGCGGTGATGCACGTTGTGGTCACCATAGGGGTCGACGCCGGTGGCATGGGCCGATGCCTCGATCAGCGCCTTGAACAGGTCGGTGTCGTAATTGTCGTGGCTGCCCTGAAGCAGCGCGCCGATCCGCTCCAGCCCCATGCCGGTGTCGATCGACTGCATGTCCAGTTCGCGCATCGAGCCGTCTTCGAACTGCTCGTTCTGCATGAACACGACGTTCCAGATCTCGATGAACCGGTCGCCGTCCTCTTCGGGCGAACCCGGAGGGCCGCCCCAGATGTGGTCGCCGTGGTCATAGAAAATCTCGGTGCAGGGGCCGCAGGGGCCGGTCGGGCCCATCTGCCAGAAGTTGTCCGAGGTGGCGATGCGGATGATCCGCTCTTCCGGCACGCCGACCTTTTTCCAGATCTCGAACGCTTCGTCGTCGGTGTGATACACCGTCGTATAAAGCTTGTCTTTCGGGATGCCGAACTCACGGGTGATGAGCTCCCACGCGAAGGGAATCGCCTCTTTCTTGAAATAATCGCCGAACGAGAAGTTGCCGAGCATCTCGAAGAAGGTGTGGTGGCGGGCGGTGTAACCGACATTGTCGAGGTCGTTGTGCTTGCCCCCGGCGCGCACGCATTTCTGCGAAGTGGTCGCGCGGGTGTAATCGCGGTGCTCGACCCCGGTGAACAGGTTCTTGAACTGCACCATGCCGGAGTTCGTGAACATCAGCGTCGGATCGTTGCGCGGGACGAGCGGCGAACTGTCGACGACCGTGTGGCCGTTCTTTTCGAAATAGCTGAGGAAAGTGGAGCGGATATCGTTCAGGCTGGCCATGGCGCGGGTCCGGGCATTCGTGTTTCGGTCCGCCCGGTTTATCGGGGGTCACGACCACTGTCCACCACGACGAAAAAGGACAGGCCGAGGCCTGCCCTTTCCCAGGTATTCTCCGCACCGGTTTCACCCGCCACGTGGGCCTTTTCCGGAGTTGGCCTTCACCGACCGATCAGTCCTCGACGACGTCCGCGTCGTCGAAGTCGGCGCCGCCCATATCGAAGTCGAGACCATGCGCCGCGCGGATCTTGTCCTCGATCTCAAGCGCGATGGAGGGGTTTTCCTTGAGGAAGGTCTTGGAGTTCTCACGCCCCTGCCCGATCCGCTCGTCGCCGTAGCTGAACCAGGCGCCCGATTTCTCGACCACGCCCGCCTTGACGCCGAGGTCCAGAAGTTCGCCGGTCTTCGAGATGCCTTCGCCATACATGATGTCGAATTCGACCTGCTTGAACGGCGGGGCCACCTTGTTTTTCACCACTTTCACACGGGTCGCGTTGCCCACGACTTCGTCCCGGTCCTTGATCGCGCCGATGCGGCGAATGTCGAGACGGACGGAGGAGTAGAATTTGAGCGCGTTACCGCCCGTGGTGGTTTCGGGCGAGCCGAACATGACGCCGATCTTCATCCGGATCTGGTTGATGAAGATGACCATGCAGTTCGACCGCGCGATCGAGCCGGTGAGTTTGCGCATCGCTTGGGACATCAGGCGGGCCTGCACGCCGACGGACGAGTCGCCCATGTCGCCTTCGAGTTCCGATTTCGGGGTCAGCGCCGCGACCGAGTCGACGACGACCATGTTCACCGCGCCCGAGCGCACCAGCGTATCGACGATTTCCAGCGCCTGTTCGCCGGTGTCGGGCTGCGAAATCAGGAGTTCGTCAAGGTCGACGCCCAGCCGCTTGGCGTATTGCGGGTCGAGCGCATGTTCCGCGTCGACGAAGGCGCAGACCCCGCCCTTTTTCTGTTCCTCGGCCACGCAATGCAGCGTCAGCGTGGTCTTACCCGAGCTTTCGGGGCCGTAGATTTCGATGATCCGGCCCTTGGGCAGCCCGCCGATCCCCAGCGCGATGTCGAGACCGAGCGAGCCGGTCGATGTCGAAGCGATCTCGGCCACCGGGTTGTCGGCGCCGAGCTTCATGATCGAGCCTTTGCCGAATTGGCGTTCAATCTGCGCCAGTGCGCTGTCGAGCGCCTTCTGCTTCTCGCTGTCGCGTTTCATATCAAGGTCCAGGAGGTTTGCGGTTGCCATGTTTTCCATCCTTATTCCATACCCGGAGCCGGGCAGCAATTGTTGCTCTTGTTCGCCTCTTGTTCTGGTTTTCTACATGAAGAACAAAAGAGAACATTTCAAGAAAATTCTATGGATTCACCTTGCGCCAAGCCTGGTTAATAAACCTTTAGCGCGGTCAGGATCGGAGTGGATTTTTGGAAAGCCGCGTCATTTCAGACGCTTGGCCTAGTGGATCTGGGCCGCGACTGTGGCCGTCAGTTCCGAAAGCGAAAACGGCTTGGGCAGGAACACCGAGTTCGGGATGCGCTTTTGGTGTTCGGACACCGATTCCTCGGCATAGCCCGACACGAACACGACCTTGACCCCGGGCCGGTCCTCGAGAGCCTTGGCCACCCAGGTCGGCCCGTCCATGCCGGGCATGATGACATCCGTGACTACCACGTCGATTTTGAGCGTCGGGTCTTCGAGCAGGGCGAGCGCGGATTCGGCGCTGTCGGCTTCGAGCACCGTGTATCCGCGCAGCGCCAACGCACGGGAGGCGAAGGCGCGCACCGGCGCCTCGTCCTCGACCAACAGCACATTGCCCGACTTGCGTTCGAGGTTCGGATCATGCGTCGGTTTCGGCACCGACGCCTTCTCGGCATCCTCCAGCGTCGCCGGCGCGGACGCGCGCTTGTCCTCGATCATCCGCGCGGCGGCTTCGCGAAGGACCGCATCCGTGCGCTCCTTCTCGGCCACCATGGTCGGAGACAGCATGTGGTCGGCGGGCGGTTCGTAAACGGGGAAATACAAGCTGAACGTGGTGCCCGACCCCTCGACCGAATCCACGAAGATGAACCCGCCGGACTGTTTCACGATGCCATAGGCCATCGAAAGGCCAAGTCCGGTGCCCTTGCCCGCGCCTTTGGTGGTGTAGAACGGCTCGAATATCTTGGCGATCCTAGAGGGCGGAATGCCGTGGCCGGCGTCGATCACGCGGATGGTGACGTAATCCCCGCGCGGCACCCGAACACGGTCGCGTTCCAGCGCACGGTCCAGATACACGTTATGCACCTCGAGACGGATGGTGCCGCCACCGGGCATCGCGTCGCGCGCATTGACCACGAGGTTCATCACGACCTGTTCCAACTGGCGTTTGTCGGCGCGCACCGGGCGGATGTCCTGATCGTGGAGGTAGTCGAGCGTGATGGTTTCCCCCACCAGACGCCCCAAGAGATGCACGAGATCGGCCATGCTGTCGGCAAGGTCGATGACGTCCGGGCGCAGGGTTTGCTTGCGCGAAAACGCCAGAAGCTGACCGACGAGCGCGGCGGCCCGGTTCGAGTTCTGCGAGATCTGTTTGAGGTCGGGGAAATCCTCGTCATCCGGGTTGTCGTGCCGTAGAAGCAGCAGGTCGCAATGCCCGGAGATCGCCGTCAGCAGGTTGTTGAAATCATGCGCGACGCCACCGGCCAACTGGCCGATCGCCTGCATCTTCTGGCTTTGCACGAATTGCGTTTCGAGGGTCTTCAACTCGGTCGCATCGCTCATGACGACGACAAGCGCATCGCCTTCGTCGTCGCGCACCTTTTCCAGCGAGATTTGCAGGAAGGTCTCTTCCTCGCCCTCGCTCGTGCGCAGGGTTTCGGTCCGACCCAGATTGCGGCCCACCCAAGCCTCGGACAACCAGTCCGACACGGGCCGCCCCAACCCCTCCACAAGGTCCGAGAACAGACGCCCCACAACCTCATCGACGCCCAGCAGCTTGCGCGCGCGTGCGTTCGCCATCGAAACGCGTCCGTTCGGCGCCAGACGCAGGAGCGGAACGGGCAGGCTTTCGACCACGCCCCAGTCGGCGGCTTCGAGCATCGGGGATTTGGGTTCGGGCAGCAGATAGATCTCCCGCCGTCCGGCCGAGCGTTCGACCTCGGCCACCAGCACCGGCATGACGCCGCGCGCGCCGTGGATCACGTGGGTTTCGCCGGGCCGGAGAGGGAGGTCCGAGAACACCCGGTCGAGCGTGGATTCGCGCCCGCCCAGAAGGCGCCGCAACGCTTCGTTCATGGAAAGGATCGCGCCGGATCGCGAGGCGGTCATCATCGGCAGGCCGATGTCGTCACCGGAATGGCCCGTCGGGCGCATCGCCCCGACTTCCTCGATCCGCCACAGGAAGGTTTCCGAGCCGACGCGATGGACCGACACGTTGACCTGCCCGCCCCGGATCGCCACGCCTTCGCGCGCCGCCCCCAGCGCCAATGCACGGTTTTGCAGGCGGTAGAGCAATGTCGCGGGCTGGAGCCAGAGATCGCCCAGCACCTCGGTCAACGTCTGACCCTCGCGCGCCTCGAACGCCGTGCGGGCAGCCGCGTTGGCGAACCGGATCGCGCCGTCGGGGTCGGTCATCAGCGTGGGCGCCGAATCCTCGGCCACGAGCGCCTCGGTCAGGCTTCTCAGACTTTCGGCCGCGCGGTCGTGCCAGAACTTCAGACCGAATGTCAGAAGCGCGACGGACAGGAGCGTGAGGCCGATCAGGAACAGAAGCAGCGCGGCGACCGGAGGCACGACGAACCACGAACCACCCAACGCGACGAGCGCCACAAGCACCACCGCCCACAGGCGCGGCGCCAACCCAAGCGCCGCCCGGGTCATCGGGCCAGGTGTAAGGACAACGTGGGACAAGACCCTACCAAGCGTTGATTCGACTGCGCCTCAGTCAACCTAGTCAGCGTTAACGTCAGCTTAATCGAGAAACGACATTCAATCTAGGGTTGCTATTCGCGTAAGTTAGCGCGTGCCGGGCGAAGTTTCGAGGATCGCAACGAAAAACCCATCGCCCCCGTCGAGCGGTGTGAAACGGCGCGAGGCGGTCAGGGTCCACTCCGGGCGTCGCGCGACGAAAGCCTTGATCTGGCTCATGTTTTCTTCGTCGAACAGAGAACAAGTGGCGTAGGCGATCCGCCCTCCGGGGCGCACGTGGTCGGCGATTTCGTCGAGGATCGTGGCCTGCATTAGGCACAGTGCGTCAAGCCCGTCCCGCGTCAGGGACCATTTCCCCTGTGGTGCGCGGCGCCAGCTTCCGGACCCGGAACACGGCGCGTCGGCGAAAACCAGGTCGAAGCCGTCGCCGGACTGACCCGGCGCGGAGATGTCGATGTCGACCCCGGCGCGACGGGCACGTTCCGGCAGATCGCGCATCCGCCCTGCGTCAATGTCATGTGCGGTCACGGCAGCGCCCTGTGCCGCAAGGGCAAGCGCCTTGCCGCCGCCCCCGGCGCAGTAGTCCAGCACCCTCATACCGGGCGTCACGTCGAGCAGATCGACCACCGCCTGACTGGCAGCATCCTGAAGTTCGACAAGCCCATCCTGATACACGCGGCTGATGTGAACGCGCCGCGCGCCGGAGGTGACTTCGAGGGCCGTGTCGGACAGGGTGTGCTCGGTCGTGCCGATCCCTTCATCGGCAAGTGCGGCTTGCGCGCCCGCACGGCTGACCTTGGCCGTGTTCACACGCAGAAACACCGGGGCCCGGTGCCGCAGCGAGTGCGCGACCGCCTCACAGTCCGCGCCGAGGCTGTCCTGCATCAACGGCAATACCCAGTCCGGCAGGTCGAGCCTTACGGCAGGCGGGGCATTTCTCAGATCGAGCACCGTGCGCTCTTCTTCGGTAAGGGGCGACGGCGCGAAACGGTCGCCGGTGAAAAGCCCATCCGGGTCGGCCCCTGCGGCGCGCAGCCCGCCAAGCACCAGTCCGCGCCCGGTTTCACCGCCGCCGAGCGTGGCGAAGGACCGTCGGCAACGGACCGCATCATAGACGATATCGCGGATCGCGGCCCGGTCCTTGGACCCCGCATAGCGGTTGGCGCGCCCCCAGCGTGTGAGCACCTGTTCCGGCGCAGCACCAGCCAGCCAGTTGTCCAAGATCTCGATCGCGGCCGAGAGGCGGGCAGCGGGCGTCATGCCTTACCCAAAATGTGAATATCGACCGCCAAGCCCTTCAAATCTCAGCCGATCCGGTAGTTCGGGCTTTCACGCGTGATCTGCACGTCGTGGACATGGCTTTCCTTAAGCCCCGCACCGGTGATCTTGACGAATTGGCAGTTCGTGCGCATCGCCTCGACCGTCGCGTTGCCGGTATAGCCCATCGCCGCCCGCAGCCCGCCGACGAGCTGGTGGACGACCGCATTCGCGGACCCCTTGTAAGGCACCTGCCCCTCGATCCCTTCGGGGACCAGCTTGTCGCTCGCCGCGTCTTTCTGGAAATACCGATCCGCCGAACCGCGCGCCATGGCGCCCAGCGACCCCATGCCGCGATAGCTCTTGAACGAGCGTCCTTGATACAGGATCACCTCGCCCGGGCTTTCGTCCGTGCCCGCGATCATGCTGCCGACCATCGCGCAGGACGCCCCCGCAGCGATCGCCTTGGCGAAATCGCCCGAGAACTTGATGCCGCCATCCGCGATCACCGGGACGCCCGTCTTGGCCGCTTCGCGCGCGCTTTCCATGACCGCTGTCAATTGCGGCACGCCGACGCCCGCGACCATGCGGGTCGTGCAGATCGAGCCGGGGCCGATCCCCACCTTCACCGCGTCTGCCCCCGCGTCGATCAACGCGCGTGTCGCCTCGGCGGTCGCGACGTTGCCAGCGATGATCTGAACCTCGTTGGACAGTTTCTTGGCCCGGTCGACCGCTTCGAGCACCCCGCGCGAATGGCCGTGCGCGGTGTCGATCACCACGATGTCGGCGCCCGCGTCGACCAGAGCCTCGGTCCGTTCGAACCCGCTGTCGCCCACGCTGGTCGCGGCTGCGACCCGCAGGCGACCCAGATCGTCCTTGCAGGCGGTCGGGTTCAGCACGGCCTGTTCGGTGTCGCGCAGGGTCAGAAGCCCGGTGAGCTTGCCGGTCTTGTCCGTGACAAGCAGCTTCTCGATCCGGCGCGACTTCATCAGGCTGATCGCCTCGTCCCGGTCGGCGGGCTCCTGAAGGATCGCAAGATCGTCGCCCGTCATCATCACGCGCACAGGCGTGTCGTCATGCTGGGCGAAGCGCATGTCGCGGTTGGTCACGATCCCGACGACGCGGCGGTTTTCGTCCACCACCGGGAAGCCCGTGAACCCGTATCGCTCGGTCAGCGCCTTGGCATCGGCCAACGTCTGATCCGGCGTCAGCGTGACGGGGTTATAAACGATCCCACTTTCGAACCGCTTGACCCGCCGCACCTCGCGCGCCTGTTCCTCGACCGTCAGGTTCTTGTGGATCACGCCGATCCCGCCCGCCTGCGCCATGCAGATCGCCATGCGGCTTTCGGTGACCGTGTCCATCGCCGAGGACAGAAGCGGTATGTTGAGCTTGATCGACTTGGTGACCCAAGTGGTCGTGTCCGCCGTGGACGGCAGCACCGTGCTTTCGGCTGGAACCAGCAAAACATCGTCGAAGGTAAGCGCCTCGCGAATCTCCATGAGCGGTCTCCTTTGGAGGGATCGTTTGGCACTTCCCTATTTCACGGGCCGGGAAGAATGGAAAGGGGTCCGGGGGCGAAAATCCGCAGCACTCATGCAGGTCTTTCGATCCGGGCCGAACCGTCACGATTGCCGTTTGCCTGCGGGCCGCTTGTGGATAGGATTCACGGCAGGACGAGGGAGGATCAGCCATGCGACGCGACATCGGAGCCGAATTCCGTGCCCTTCACAGGCCGGGCGATCCGTTCATTCTGGCGAATGCCTGGGATGCGGGGAGCGCGAAACTGCTGGTCGGACTGGGAGCCGAGGCCATCGCGACCTCGTCCTCGGCCCATGCCTTCACGCTCGGACGCCCCGACATGGGGCGCATCTCGCGGGAAGAGGCGCTGGGGCATGCCGAAACGCTAGTGCGTGCGGTCACCGTCCCGGTCTCGGGCGATTTCGAGAACGGCTTCGTCCATGACCCTGAGGATATTTTCGACACCGTGCTTCTGGCCTATGAGGCGGGGCTGGCGGGCATTTCCATCGAAGACGCGATGCTGCCGTCCCCCACGCCCTACGACCGCGACATTGCGGTCGCGCGCATCAAGGCGGCAGTCGAAGCGGCCCGGGCCCTGCCCCGCGACTTCGTTCTGGTGGCGCGGGCGGATGGCGTGATGAACGGCCAATACGATCTGGACGAGGCCATCGCGCGGGTGCGGGCCTATGAGGCCGTGGGCGCGGATTGCGTCTATGTCCCCCATCCGGGCGACCTTGCCGCGCAAAAACGGGTCTGCGACGCGGTGTCGGTGCCGGTGAACGCCTTGGCCGCCGGACCCTTCGCGGGGGTGACGCGGGCTCAGTTCGCCGAAATCGGGGTGGCGCGCATTTCCATCGGGGGCGCGCTGGCACGGGTGACGCAGGCCGCGATCCTGAACGCCGGTCGCGCCATGTTCGGGCGCGGCGACTTCTCGCCCCTCACCGCGGCGGCGAGCGGTGCCGAGGTCGACGCGCTGTTGTCGGGTCAGGCCGTCGTCACGTCGTAGTCGTAGATCCAGTCGTAGCGTTTGAGCACGCTGTCCGGCGACAGGTTGCCCGCGAAGCGCAGCGCATTGTGGCCCAAGAACCGCAGGACCGGGTTGGCGTAGTGGTAGTTGCGGGCATTGCCGTTCGCCGCTTCGATCACGTTCTCGGCCCGGTGGCGTCTGCGGGCCTGATAGAGCGCCGGACCTTCGTCCAGCCCCGCAACCGCGAGGCTATCGGCAAGCACCCAGGCATCCTCGAGCGCCATGACCGCGCCCTGCGCCATGAACGGCAACGTCGGGTGCGCGGCATCGCCCAGAATGACCGCAGGCCCCTTGTGCCACTGGTTCGCGACCGGATGACGGAACAGCCCCCAGATGTTCACCGTCTCGGCCCGGGCGAGCAGTGCGCGCGGCGCGTCGGCGAACATGGCGAAGGCCCGGCGCAGGTTGTCGGGGTCATCCGGGTGGTGCCAGCCCTCGTCGGCCCAGCCATCCCGCTCCTCGACCGCCACGATGTTGATGAGAGAGCCGTCGCGCAGCGGATAGGTGACCATGTGGCGGCCCGGCCCCATGAACACGCGGGCCTCCATGGGTTCGCCACCCGTTGCAGGCACCAGCGCGCGCCACGCGACCTGCCCGGTGAAAAACGGGTCACGCTTGCCGGTCAGGATTGGACGCAGGACCGAATGCAACCCGTCGGCACCGATCACGAAGGGCAGATCCCGGTCCACACCGTTCACCGTCAGCGTCACGTCGTCATGGCCGATGGTCGCCGCCGTCACTGCCTGCCCCGTCTCGACGACGACGCCCAGCCCGGTCGCGCGCGTCAGAAGGATGTCGATCAGGTCGGCGCGGTGCACGAGGCGGAAATCCTGATCGGGTCGCAGACGCTCCAGATCCATGCGGATGACGCTGCGCCCGGTCAGGCCGTCGAGCAGATGAACGGCTTTCGACCGGGGGCAGCGCGCGCGCACCTCGTCCCCGACCCCGAGCGCGTCCAGCACCGACAGGCCATTGGGGCTGACCTGAATGCCCGCACCGACCTCGCGCACCGCGTCGGCCTGTTCCAGAACCGTCACTCGCGCCCCGCGCATGGCCAGCGCACAGGCGGCGGCAAGCCCGCCGATCCCCGCACCGACGATGCAGATGTCCTGACCGATCAACATGGATGCCCCATCAAAAAAAGGCACCGGGGCGCATCCGCCGCGGTGCCGGTCAAATCTCATCCCCTGCGCCGACGATCAGTCGTCGCGATGAACCCGCTCGCGCCGTTCGTGACGCTCCTGCGCTTCGAGGCTCAGGGTCGCGATCGGGCGGGCGTCGAGGCGCTTCAGCGAGATCGGTTCGCCGGTCTCTTCGCAGTAGCCGTATTCGCCCTCGTCGATGCGGCGCAGCGCGCTGTCGATCTTGGCGACGAGCTTGCGCTGGCGGTCGCGGGTGCGCAGTTCAAGCGCCCTGTCCGTCTCTTCCGAGGCGCGGTCCGCGATGTCGGGAATGTTGCGGGTGCTGTCTTGCAGGCCTTCGATGGTGTGCTTGCTGTCGCCCAGCAATTCGGCTTTCCATTTCAACAGTTTGACGCGGAAGTATTCCAGCTGCCGGTCATTCATGAAAGGTTCGTCTTCGGCCGGCGTGTAGTTGTCCGGCAGGAAGCTTTCCACCTTCATCCCACTCTCCTCTTCAACCCCGGATGCCCCGTTAACTTGGTTACTTTTTACCATTCGGTGCTCTCCTGTGGGGTCGTGTATCCCAGCCCTCCGGGGATGTCACTACACAAACCGTTCGCCGTGTTCACGTTTTGGGCGATGGTGCCGACCAAGCTGCACATTTCGCAGTCTTGCACACCCAAATCCTCGTGCAAGTTTTTGAAAGATAACCATATCTCTGGCGCTCAAATAGGTGAAGGCCACCTGATTCTGCAACCTCTAATTCGCGTTTTGCATTAACGCGCGCCGCCCGTCCGTGCCGCCACGTTTCCGCGCGCCCCACTTGCATGTCAGCCTTGCTGCCGTTTACTTCGTGCCAACCAGCCGGGAGTGGATGATGCGATTTGAGAGCACCGAAACCTATGTCGCGACCGACGACCTTGCCATCGCCGTGAACGCGGCGGTCACGCTCGAACGCCCCCTGCTCGTCAAGGGCGAACCGGGCACGGGCAAGACCGAACTCGCCAAGCAGGTGGCCGAGAGCCTTGGCCTCAGGATGATCGAGTGGAACATCAAATCGACCACCCGCGCGCAGCAGGGGCTTTACGAATACGACGCGGTCAGCCGCCTGCGCGACAGCCAGTTGGGTGACGAGCGGGTTCATGACGTGTCGAACTACATCCGGAAGGGCAAGCTCTGGCAGGCCTTCGAGGCGGACGAAAGGGTCGTTCTGCTGATCGACGAGGTGGACAAGGCCGACATCGAGTTTCCGAACGACCTGTTGCAGGAGCTCGATAAGATGGAGTTCCACGTCTACGAAACCGGCGAGACGATCCGCGCCAAGCACCGCCCGGTCGTCATCATCACCTCGAACAACGAAAAAGAGCTGCCCGACGCCTTCCTGCGCCGCTGCTTCTTCCACTACATCAAATTCCCGGACGTCGAGACGATGCGCAAGATCGTCGAGGTCCACCATCCGGGCATCAAGGAGGCGCTGCTGACCACCGCGCTGACGCAGTTCTACGAAATTCGCGAACAGCAAGGGCTGAAAAAGAAACCGTCGACCAGCGAAGTGCTCGACTGGCTGAAACTGCTTCTGGCCGAGGATATGGACCCCGAAGACCTGAAACGCGATGGCTCGACCGCCCTGCCCAAGCTGCACGGCGCACTCCTGAAGAACGAGCAGGACGTGCATCTGTTCGAACGCCTCGCCTTCCTCGCACGTCGCGAACGCGGCTGACGCAGACCCTGACGATGCGACAGGCCCGCGCCCCGGCGTGGGCCTTTTTCATGCGCGCCTGCCCGAAACAAACCGCAGTTCGCCCGCGCATTGTCCCGGCCTTGCCCAAAATCGGAACCAGTTGAGCGGCTGACTGTTGGGCATGAGTATGATTCGAGTCGCCACGCTCTCGCCGCCGCAATTCCGCCACATTCCGCAGCGCGGCATTGTGCTGTGCGGCGATACGCCCACCACATCTTGCGGAGCGATTGTTGCCCGACACGGGACAATCCATTTTCTGCCCCAATTCGGCCACTTTCCGCTTGGGGAATCCGGGCGGGGTGACCTAACCATTGAACCTGCCTGGGGGGGCAAGGAACGGTGTGCCTGTAGCGTGTTGGGAGACACTACACAGATCTCCGTCCGTGCACTGACGCGTGCGGACGAGCCCCAGTGGCGTCGCCTCTGGACAGAGTATCTGCGGTTCTATGAGAGCGCGGTCGACGAGGAGGTGTACCTGACCACCTTCGAACGGCTTCTCTCGGGGAACGAACCGCAGCATTGCTTTGTCGCCGAGGCGAACGGCGAAGCTGTGGGGCTCGTCCATTTCCTCTATCACCGCCACAACTGGCGGATCGAGGACGTCTGTTACCTGCAAGACCTGTATGCCGATCCCGAGGTCCGTGGCCTCGGCGTGGGGCGTGCGCTGATCGAAGCGGTCTATGAGGCCGCCGACCGGAACGGCACGCCCGTGGTCTATTGGAACACGCAGGAGTTCAACACGACGGCACGACGCCTTTATGACCGGATCGCCGAGAAGACACCGTTCATCAAGTACCAACGGGGGATACGCACATGAACGGGCACAGATGGATCGTGGGGGCGGTCACCGGGGCGGCTCTGGTTCTGGCAGGTTGCACAGGTGCACTGCAAACGCCAGCGTCGGAGTTCGCCCGAGAAGTCACGGCGCGGCAGTTGAACCTGCCCACGGAACTGCCACCAATGAAGGCGTTCAATTCGGGACCGACGCTAGCCGTCGCCCGCTCGAACGGCGAGGTCGCGTCGGACTTTCTCGATCTGTCGTTCCAGCTTGAATCGGGGCGCGCCCTGCCCGTCATGTCGCGCTTCGAAGGTCCGGTGACGGTCAAGGTCTCCGGTCGCAAGGCCTCGGTCCTCGACAGCGAGCTGGACCAGCTCATCGGGCGCCTGCGCACCGAGGCGGGCATCGACATCTCGCGTTACACGGGTCAGGGCACGCCCTCGATCACGCTCGAGGTCATTCCGAAACGTCAGCTTCAGGCGCTCGTGCCCGGTGCGGCCTGTTTCGTGGCCCCGAACGTTTCCGGCTGGCGCGACTACAAGACCAACCGCCGCTCGCCGCGCACGGACTGGACCAAGTTGCAGGTGCGCACGCAGATGTCGGTGTTCATCCCCGGCGACGTGGCTCCGCAGGAAATGCGCGATTGCCTGCACGAGGAAGTGGCGCAATCGCTGGGCCCGGTGAACGACCTCTACCGCCTCGCCGACAGCGTGTTCAACGACGACAATTTCCATACTGTTCTGACCGGCTTCGACATGCTGATCCTGCGGGCCTACTATTCGCCCGAACTCAGCTCCGGCATGACCCGCGAACAGGTGGCGGCGCGCCTGCCCGGCCTGCTCGCGCGGCTCAACCCGGCGGGCGGCATGGGGTATCCGGTCGCCACCTCGCCGACCCCGCGGTCGTGGAAAGCCGCGATCGAGACCGCACTCAGCGCCAACGAAAGCGGCACCCAGCGACGCAAGGCCGCCGGTCAGGCCGTGGACCTCGCCCGCGCCTATGGCTGGAACGACACGCGCCTCGCCTTCTCGCTTTTCGCGCTCGGGCGTCTCAATCTGGGCATCAACTCGGACGTGGCACTGGCGGCCTTCCGCGAGGCCGAGGCGATTTATGGCGCCCTGCCCGGCACCCGGCTTCAGGCCGCGCATATGGGCGTGCAGCTTGCCGCCCATGCCCTGTCGCTCGGCAATGCCGATACCGCGATCCGCATCGTCGACAACCATATGCCCGCCGTGCGTTCGGCCCAGAATGCCGCGCTTCTGTCGACGCTCCTGATGATAAAGGCCGAAGGGCTCGAGATTCTGGGGCGCGACGCTGAGGCGCATCTGGTGCGTCTCGACAGCCTCGGCTGGGCACGATATGGCTTCGGTTCCGACGCCGAGGTGGGACAGCGGCTGCTTGAAATCGCCGCGATCTCGCCCATCAAACGAGGCTGACCCTCCGGGGCAGCGACTTGCCCCGGGAGGCCACATGATCGTTTTCGCATTCGCCGTGTTCGGCGCGCTTCTCGGCGCTTATCAGGCCCGCAAACGCGGGGGTCAGCGGCTCGACCTTGCGCAATACGGCGCGGCCTATGGCATGGCTTTTGCAATTCTCGGCCTGTTTGTTACGGTCTTCCTCAGCCGAGGCCTGTAACAGGAGCACGCCGCCCGTGTTCATTCCCTTTTTCGAAACGCTCCGGAACAACAAGGTTCCCGTATCGCTGCGTGAATACCTGACCTTTCTGGAAGGGATGCGCGCGGGGCTTGCGACCTATGACGTCGAGGCCTTCTACTACCTCGCGCGCGCCTCGATGGTGAAGGACGAGCGCAATCTCGACAAGTTCGACCGCGCCTTCGCGCAGGCCTTCGAAGGGCTTGAGGCGATCAGTTTCGATCAGGTGTTGGAGGCGGTGGACATTCCGTCCGACTGGTTGACCAAGATGGCCGAGAAGCACCTGAGCGACGAGGAACGCGCCGAGATCGAAGCTTTGGGTGGCTTCGACAAGCTTATGGAAACGCTCAAGAAACGGCTGGAAGAACAAAAGGAACGGCATCAGGGCGGATCGAAATGGGTCGGAACCGCCGGCACCTCGCCCTTCGGCGCTTATGGCTACAATCCCGAAGGCGTCCGCATCGGGCAGAAGGAAAGCCGCCATCAACGCGCGGTCAAGGTCTGGGACAAGCGCGAGTTCAAGAACCTCGACGACTCGGTCGAGCTTGGCACCCGCAACATCAAAGTCGCGCTCAAGCGTCTGCGTAACTGGGCGCGCGACGGGGCGCATGAGGAACTGGACCTCGATGGCACGATCCGTTCGACCGCCGAGCATGGCTATCTCGACGTCAAGGTCCGGCCCGAACGGCGCAACGCGGTCAAGGTTCTGCTGTTTCTCGACGTGGGCGGCAGCATGGACCCGCATATCAAGGTGGTGGAAGAGCTGTTCTCGGCGGCACGGACCGAGTTCAAGCATCTCGAATACTACTACTTCCACAACTGCCTTTACGAAGGCGTCTGGCGCGACAACCGCAGGCGCTGGACCGAACAGACCCCGACATGGGACGTGCTTCATACCTATGGGTCGGACTACAAGTGCATCTTCGTCGGTGACGCTTCGATGTCGCCCTACGAGGTCGCGATGCCGGGCGGTGCCAACGAGCACTGGAACCCCGAGGCCGGATCGGTCTGGCTGCAACGCGCGCGCGAACAATGGCCCGATCACCTGTGGATCAACCCGCTTCAGGAACGCTATTGGCCCTATACCCAATCGGTCGAGATGATCCGTGAGATCTTCGAGGATCGCATGGTGCCGATGACGCTTGAAGGGATCGACCGGGGGATGCGCGAACTGGTGCGCTGATCCGTCTGCCCTGTCAGATGTGGCGGATCAGGTCGAACCACTTCGAATTGTCCCAGGCGCCGCTGATCGGCTTTTCGGCCCCGTCGGGTGCGAAGGCCGGGTTGATGAAAAACACGTCCACCTGACACAGCCGGTTGTCGTAATAGCACAGGTCGATGATGTCGAAGAGCGAGAGGCCAGCATCCACAAGGTGCTGACACCGCGCGAAAAAGCTTTCGACATGCGCCTCCATCACGACGCCGGAGCATTGGCTCAGGATCGGTGCCGCGCCTTTCAGGATCATCTCTTCCGCCCCGTCCACATCGATCTTGAGCAGGAACGGCCCGGTAAGGTTCAGATCCTCGACCAGCGTCGACAGCGTGACGGTTTCGACCGCACGCAGCGTCTGCCCCGGCGCATCCGTGTCGTTCAGGCGCGCATGTGTGATCGTGCTGGCGTCCGATGTGGTCGACAGCGCGATCTGCGCCGTTCCGTCGCTGTCCGAGGCCGCGCGGGCATCGAGCAGGAAATCGACGCCCCGCGCGGTGTAAGTGCGCCTGATGCTGTCATGGTATTCGACGATCGGCTCGCACAGGATGTGGCGGCGGTCGCCCAGCGTGTCGATCAGTTCCGGCGTGCCATACTGCACGCCCACGTCGATCACGGTTTCCACCGGAAACCCGGCGGCAAGAAACTTGGCGATGGAATCGCGCTTACCCGGAATGCGTGGCAAGATGCGTGAAATATCGTCCATAAGGGACTCCCGTTCTGGTGTCCCCTCATCTCCACTTGTCACCCACAATCCCAAGTTGAATGGATTCTTCGTGAGCGGTCAAGTTTGTGAACGCCGCGACGCGCATACGCACTGGCGCGAGGACGCGGCAAACTCCATATTCCTGACATGCTGAAGTTCACGCCCATCCTGATCGCGCTGCTTTACGGGTTCGTCCTGTGGTGGTTCTCGGCATGGCGTCTGCGGCATGAACTGGACGCGAAATCGACCGAGCTCGCCGATCCCAAGCTGCGCGCGCTGACCGAGCGGATGGCACAGGCGCTCGACCTGCCGCGCATCCGCGTGAACATCTACGAGATCGAGCCGGTCAACGGCCTCGCCTCGCCCGATGGACGCATCTTCATCACGCGCGGGTTTTATGACCAGTATCGGCAAGGCAAGGTTTCCGCCGAAGAACTGGCGAGCGTCATCGCGCATGAACTGGGCCATGTGGCGCTGGGTCACGCGCGACGGCGGATGATCGACTTTTCCGGGCAGAACGCGCTGCGCACGGCGCTTATCATGCTGCTGGGACGGTTCATTCCCGGTCTGGGGCCGATGATCGCGGGCGCGCTGTCGTCGATGGTCATGGCGCGCCTGTCGCGCGGCGACGAATACGAGGCCGACGCTTATGCCACCGCCCTGCTCATGAAATCCGGGATCGGCACCGCCGCGCAGAAGTCGCTTTTCGAGAAACTCGAAGACCTCACCAAGAGCCGGGGCAACGGTCAACCCGCGTGGCTTCTGAGCCACCCGAAAACGCACCAGCGCATTGCCGCCATCGAAGCGAACGAGGCCAAATGGGCGCGGTGACGCGCCTCAGCCGAACAGCCGGTGACACAACTCCAGCCCTTCGACGAGCCGGTCGACTTCTTCCGTCGTATTGTACATGCCGAAACTCGCGCGCGCCGTGGCGGGCACGCCGAGGTGGTCCATCAGCGGCTGGGCGCAATGGTGGCCGGCGCGGATCGCGATCCCTTTCTTGTCGAGGATCGTGGACAGGTCATGCGCATGTGCCCCGCCTTCGACCGTCAGCGAAAAGATCGCGGCCTTGCCCGGCGCCTTGCCCTGCACGTTAAGCCAGTTGAGCCCCTCGAACCGTTCGGCGGCATATTTCGCAAGCGATGCCTCGTGGGCCGCGATATTCTCCATCCCGACGCCCATCATGTATTCCAGCGCGACACCCAGACCGATGGTCTGGACGATCCCCGGCGTGCCCGCCTCGAACTTCATCGGCGGATCGTTGTAGGTGACGGTTTCGCGCGTCACCTCGCGGATCATGTCGCCGCCGCCCATGAAGGGCCGCATCTCGTCCATCCGCTCACGCTTGACGAAGATCGCGCCCGAGCCGGAGGGACCGTAAAGCTTGTGGCCGGTGATGGCGTAGAAATCGACGCCAAGATCCGCGACATCCACCGGCATGTGCACCGCGCCCTGTGAGCCGTCCACCAGCACGGGCACGTCCCCCGCACCGGCCTTGATCGCCTTCACGTCGACGATGGAGCCGAGGACGTTGGAGCATTGCGTCACCGCGATCAGCTTGGTCCGCTCGGTCACGGCGGCCAGCACCTTGTCCGCCGGGATCGACCCGTCCGCGTCGGGTTCGACCCAGACGAGCCTGACCCCCTGCCGTTCGCGCAGGAAATGCCACGGGACGATGTTGGCGTGATGCTCGGCCACGGTCAGGACGATCTCGTCGCCCTCGGCCATGCGCGGCGCGGCCCAGCCATAGGCGACCATGTTGATCCCCTCGGTCGTGCCGGAGTTGAACACGATCTCATCCTCGGACGGCGCGTTCAGAAAACGGGCGACGATGCCGCGCACCGCTTCGTATTTCTCGGTGGCGAGGTTCGACAGATAGTGCAGACCGCGATGGACGTTGGAATATTCCTCGGCATAGCCGCGCGTCACCGCATCGATCACCACCTGCGGCTTCTGGGCCGAAGCCCCGTTGTCGAGATAGGTCAGCGGCTGGCCGTTCACCTCACGCGCGAGGATCGGGAAATCCGCGCGGATCTTGTTCACATCATACATTACCAAGCTCTCCCGAGGTCATGGCCCCGCCGACCCCGAGGATCGCAAGGATGATCGACAGGATCGCGACGGCGATGAAACTGGTCAGAAGGATCGTCAGGAATACGCGCAGGGCCGAGGCGAAACCGTGCAGTTCCGCGATGAAATGGCTCAGAATCCAGAACCCGGTGAAGCCACCGAAGAGCCACAGCAGCGCGGCGAGAGACGGGGCGAAAAGGCTTAGGACCAGAACGACGGTCTGCACGATCAGAAGCACGAAGTTCAGCCAGGCGACCGTGACGATCCCGTCCTCGAACCGGCCCGTTCCGCCCGCCGACCGGCCCAGCCAGTAGATCAGAAAAACCGTGATGACGGCGATCGACGCCTCGGCCATCGCGACGATCAGCGGCATCGCGAAAATCGTGCCTTCGAGTTCCGGCGCGGGCGGGAACAGGACCGACGACCCGACACCCAGAATGGCGCCGATCACCATGAGAAGGATCAGGATCTGCCAAAGCGTCGCCCGGTCGAGGTTCAGCGCGAACAGCTCCCGCGCGATCTTGCGCGGCTCCGGGATGGACTGCATCGCCATTCCGAGAAGGTATCCCGGCTCGAACCTCACGCAACCGCTCCCACACCCGCCTCGGCGCTGACGAGGTTGACGATCCAGTGGATCAGGAAGGCCGCAAGCGCGATGGCACCCACGATGCTTTCTTCGACGCCCGGTCCGATGAACCCGGTGACGAGGCCCCAGAGAAGCCACAGGGGGCTGGCGACGAGAAGCGCCCAGAACAGTGCGAAGCGGGCTGCGAACCACGTGCCCTGCCCGCCCACGACCTTCGCGATCAGGTGGCTGATCGCAGCGATGCCATAGGCGGCGAGCGGCATGATGAAGAGCCAGGCGAACATCGCGCCGCCCAGAAGCGGGTTCAGTTCCTGCCCGGTTTCGATCGAGATACGTTGCAGGCGCGGGGCTTGGGCCACGAAAACCAGCATGCAGGCGACCATCAGCACGGCCAGTGCACGATCTTCGCGCACCGTATCGCCGAGGCGGCGCAGAAACACCGCGCGCGGCGCACGATAGGCGCGGATCACGTCACGCACGACCGACATGCTTATCCCCGCCTGCGCAGCAGCCAGCTTTCCAGCCGCTCGGTGATTTCCTCGCGGAAGCTCTCGTCCTCGATCTCTTCGATGGCTTCGGCCACGAAAGCGATGACGAGCAGGTCCATCGCGGTGCCTTTGTCGACGCCGCGCGCGCGCAGGTAGAACAGCATGTCCTCGTCGATGGCACCGGAAGTCGAGCCGTGTGAACAGGCCACATCGTCGGCATAAATCTCAAGCTCGGGTTTGGCGAGGAACTGCGCTTCGTCATCCAGAAGCAGCGACTGCGACTTCTGGTATCCATCGGTCTTCTGCGCCCCGCGCTTGACGAGGATCTTGCCCTGAAACGCGCCCACGGCGCCCTTCTGGAGCACCTTCTTGAACACCTGACGGCTTTCGCAGTTTTCCGCATCATGCGTGATGAAAACCGTGTCGTCGTGGTGGAAGTCACCGTGACCGAGCGCCGCACCGGCGATGTGGGCCGAAGCATTGGCGCCCTTCATCTCGATGAAGCTTTCGTTGCGCGTGAGGCGACCGTTGGCCGTCAGCGTGAAGCTCTTGAACAGGCTCTCGGCTCCCTGACGCACGAACATACCGGTCACGGCCTGACGTTCATGGTCACGCCCCTGCGCCCGGATATGGTGGAACCGCGCACCGTCCGCGATGTCCACCTCAAGGCACTTGTTGAACCGCGCCGCAGCCGGGCCGTTTTCAAGCAGGGTAAGCTCCGCGCCGGGCTCCAGCTTGACCACGTTGTGCAGGATCGCGTCGGAACAGTCGTCTTCGTGCTTGTAGATGAGCGAGATGGGCTTTGCGGCCTTCCCGGTCACGCGGATCAGCACGCCGTCGGTCGCGAAGGCGGTGTTGAGCGCGGCGAGCGGGCGTTCCACCGGGGTCTGGCTCGCCAGTTCGACTGTGCCGAAAACGCCCTTCGCCCAGTGGATGTCGGCTTTCGCGGCCTCGGCCAGCCTGTCGATCTCGACCCCGGCGAGGGTCAGGTCATCGGATTGCGCGGCGTCGAACACGCCATCCACGAAGACGATCTTGATCCGGTCGACCTCACCGAAAACCGGCATCTCGTCGCCGTGGTCAAACACGGCGGCGGGGGCGGGCTTGGGTGCGTTGAGAAGATCGGGCTTGGTGAAGCGCCAGTATTCATCGCGCGGCGCGGGCAGGCCCATCGCCTCCAACCGGCCAAGGGCCGATTTGCGCGCCTCGGTGATCCACGCGCCGCCTTCGGGCAGCGTCAGCGCGCCCAGCCGTTCGGCCAGCGCGTCGCGCTTGCGCGCGAGCAGTTTTTCCTTCGCGACCGCCATTACGCGGACTCCATCAGATCGGCATAACCGTTCTTCTCGACCTCGAGCGCCAGTTCCGGGCCGCCCGACTTCACGATCTTGCCGCCCGCCATGATGTGCACGACATCCGGCACGATGTGGTCGAGCAGGCGCTGATAGTGCGTGATGACGAGGAAGGCGCGGTTCGGGTCGCGCAGGGCGTTCACCCCGTCCGACACCAGTTTCATGGCGTCGACGTCCAGCCCGGAGTCGGTTTCGTCCAGAATGCACATCTTCGGCTCCAGCATCGCCATCTGGAGGATCTCGTTGCGCTTCTTCTCACCGCCCGAGAAGCCCACATTGACGGGGCGCTTGAGCATATCGGCGTCGATCTTGAGGTCTTTGGCCTTGGCCCGGATCACCTTGAGGAATTCGGCCGCCGACATTTCCTCTTCCCCGCGCGCCTTGCGCTGCGCGTTCACGGCGGTGCGCAGGAAGGTCATGTTGCCGACGCCGGGGATTTCCACCGGATATTGGAAAGCAAGGAACAGGCCAGCGGCGGCGCGTTCTTCCGCTTCGAGGTCGAGCAGGTCGTTGCCTTCGAGCGTGGCGGTGCCATCCGTCACCTCATACCCATCCTTACCGGACAGCACGTAGGACAGCGTGGATTTGCCCGAGCCGTTCGGCCCCATGATCGCGTGGACTTCGCCAGCGGGCACTTCGAGGGACAGCCCCTTGAGGATCTGCTTGTCCTCTTCTTCCAGTTTGACGTGCAGGTTTTCGATCTTCAGCATTTTCGTAATCCTTGTCTGGGCGCGTCCGGGCTTAGCCGACGCTGCCTTCCAGCGAGATGGCGACCAGTTGCTGGGCTTCCATCGCGAATTCCATCGGCAGGGCTTGCAGCACTTCCTTGGCGAACCCGTTGACGATCAGGGCGACCGCCTCTTCCTCGTCCATGCCGCGCTGGCGGCAGTAGAACATCTGGTCGTCGTCCACCTTGGATGTCGTCGCCTCGTGCTCGACGCGCGAGGACGGGTTCTTGACCTCGATGTAAGGCACCGTGTGCGCACCGCACTGGTCGCCGATCAGAAGGCTGTCGCACTGCGTGTAGTTGCGGCTGTTCGTGGCCTTGGGGTGCATCGAGACGAGCCCGCGATAGGTGTTGTTCGACTTGCCCGCCGAAATACCCTTGGACACGATGCGCGAGCGCGTGTTCTTGCCCAGATGGGTCATCTTGGTGCCGGTGTCGGCCTGCTGCATGTTGTTGGTGATGGCGATCGAGTAGAATTCACCCTGGCTTTCGTCGCCACGTAGCACGCAGGACGGGTATTTCCACGTCACCGCCGAGCCGGTTTCGACCTGCGTCCACATCACCTTGGACCGATCACCCCGGCAATCGGCGCGTTTGGTCACGAAGTTGAAGATGCCGCCCTTGCCCTCTTCGTCGCCGGGGAACCAGTTCTGAACGGTCGAGTATTTCACTTCGGCATCGTCGAGGATGACGATCTCGACCACGGCGGCGTGAAGCTGCGCGGTGTCGCGCTGGGGTGCGGTGCAGCCTTCGAGGTAAGAGACGTAAGCCTCTTTGTCCGCGATGATGAGCGTGCGCTCGAACTGGCCGGTGTTTTCCGCGTTGATGCGGAAGTAGGTGGACAGCTCCATCGGGCAGCGCACCCCCGGCGGGATGTAGACGAAGGAACCGTCCGAAAAGACCGCGCTGTTCAGCGTCGCATAGAAGTTGTCGGTCGGCGGAACCACCGACCCCAGATACTTTTTAACAAGCTCAGGATGCTCGCGGATCGCTTCCGAGATCGAGCAGAAGATGACGCCCGCCTGCTCAAGCTCCTTCTTGAACGTCGTGCCGACCGAGACGGAGTCGAACACGGCATCCACAGCGACCTTCCGCTCAGAATTGTCGCCGTCCGCCGGAACCTCACCCGCGCCTTCGACGCCCGCGAGGATCATCTGTTCCTTCAGCGGAATGCCCAGTTTTTCATAGGTGGCGAGCAGCTTGGGATCGACCTCGTCCAGCGATTTGGGCTTGGTCTCCATGCTTTTCGGGCGGGCGTAGTAATACTGATCCTGAAAGTTGATCTCGGGATACTCGACCATCGCCCAGTCGGGCTCTTCCATCTGAAGCCAGCGGCGATAGGCCGACAGGCGCCATTCGGTCATCCACTCCGGCTCGTCGTTCTTCTGGCTGATGAGCCGAACGATATCCTCGGTCAGCCCCTTGGGGGCGTATTCCATCTCGATATCGGTTTCCCAGCCGTATTTGTACTTGTCGCCAAGCGATTTGACGGCATCGACCGTTTCCTGTTCGACGCCTTCCTTGGCGACCATCGTGTCGTCGGCCATCTTCGCCTCTCAATCCCCGCGCCGGGCGCGGAATTTCTCGTATTCGCGGAGCCAAGCTTCGGCAAATGCCGAAACGTCCCCCTCTGTCGTTTCCGGACCCAACGAGACGCGAAGGGCGCTTGCCGCCTGCGTGTCGTCGTATCCCATGGCGCGCAGAACCCGGCTGGCCCGGACCTTGCCCGAGGAGCACGCCGAGCCCGCAGAAACTGCGAAACCAGCGAGGTCCATCACCATCACCTGTGTCTCCCCTTTCCAGCCCGGCGTGATGAAACAGGACGTGTTGGGGAGCCTGTTCGCGTCTTTCCCGACAAAAATAGTCTCTCTCGCGGATTCTGAAAGTCTTTTTTCTAGAATATTTCTAAGTTCAGCGACTTTCGTCCACACGCCGGCATCCAGATCGCGGGCGGCGGCCTCGGCAGCGGCCCCGAATCCGGCAATGCCGATGACGTTTTCGGTCCCGGAGCGCCGCCCCATTTCCTGACCACCCCCCTTGATCCGCGCGTCCACGTCCAATCCCCGTTTCATAATCAGCGCCCCGATCCCCTTGGGACCGCCGATCTTGTGGGCTGATACGATGGCCATGTCCGCTCCGGACCAATTGAAGGCGAAGGGCAACTTGCCGAACGCCTGCGTCGCGTCGCTCATCGCAAGGCCCGCGGGCCAGGTCTGGACGATGCCGGTCTCGGAATTGGCGATCTGAAGGCTAGAATGCGCGGGGTCGGTGACCGTGACACCGCCGTCGGCCGCCACGGCGAGGCGTGGATCGCACCAGGCCGAAACCGCCTCATGCTCGATCTCGGCGCAGGCGATCCCCCGGTCGGCCAACGCGAGCGCGGCGGCCTCGGTCGCCGAGGACACGAACACGACATCCGCGCCGTCCGCACCAAGCGCGGTCGCGACCTGACGCCGCGCTTTTTCGATCAGGCCCTTCGCCGCGCGTCCCTCGGTGTGGACCGACGACGGGTTTCCGGCCACGTCCATCGCGGCGACCATCGCCGCGCGCGCCTCGGCCCTCAAGGGCGTGGTCGCATTGTAATCGAGATAGACCCGTGCCACCGGCGCCCCCTTCGCATCGTTGCAGGCGGGATGTAAGGCGGTCGCTAGTCCTCGTCCACCACTTCGAACAGGCTGGGCACCGCCGGACAGGGGGCAAGTTCGTTATGCACCACGTCCGACAGGCGCGTCTGGTGCAAAAAGACATAGACATGGGCCGACAGCCCTTCCCACAGCCGATTGGTCATCGACTGGGCGCGCGTGCCCGATTTGCCGCCCGACGCCCCGGCGCCCGTGTGCATCGCGCTGACCGTTTCGTCCACTGCGGCAAGGATTTCGGCCACACGGATCTCCGACGACGGCCGCGCCAGCATATAGCCGCCACCGGGGCCGCGCACGCTTTCGACCAGTTCGGCCCGGCGCAGCTTGACGAACAACTGTTCGAGGTAGGGAAGCGAGATTTTCTGCCGTTCGCTCAGATCGGTCAAGGACATGCGCGTGCCTTCGGGCTGTAGCGCCAGCTCGGCGAGCGCGACCATGGCGTAACGTCCCTTTGTGGAAAGCTTCATGTATCCCCCCGAAACATTGACGAAACCGCGCCTGCGCTTTACGTGACTTGAAACCCTGCGCCGCCGTCGCGCCGGAAACTCAATGCTTGTAATTTGCCCGGTCTAGCCAGTCAAGAAAACCGGGCACGAGGGAGAGACAGACCCATATGCCCGAGGTGATTTTTCCCGGCCCCGAAGGCCGGCTCGAAGGCCGCTACCACCCGCAGAAGGACCGCGACGCGCCGATCGCCATCGTGCTGCACCCGCACCCGCAGTTCGGCGGGACGATGAACAACAAGGTGGTCTACAACCTCCACTACACGTTCTTCAAAATGGGCTTCACGGTCCTGAGGTTCAATTTCCGCGGCGTGGGCCGTAGCCAGGGCGAATACGATCAGGGCGTGGGCGAATTGTCCGATGCCGCCTCGGCGCTCGATTACCTTCAGTCGATGAACCAGAACGCCAAGCATTGCTGGGTCGCGGGCTTTTCGTTCGGGGCGTGGATCGGGATGCAGCTTCTGATGCGCCGGCCCGAGATCACCGGCTTCGTCAGCGTCTCGCCGCCCGCGAATATGTACGACTTCTCGTTCCTCGCGCCCTGCCCGTCCTCGGGTCTCATCATCAACGGCACCGGCGACCGCGTGGCCCCGCCTGCCGATACGCATTCGCTGGTGGACAAGCTGCATGAGCAAAAGGGCATCACCATCACGCATACCGAGGTCGAGGGCGCCGGTCACTTCTACGAAGGCGACCACATGAACACGATGCTGGGCGCGGTCGACGAATACGTCCGCCGCCGCCTGACCGAGACCACGCGCTGAGGGAACGCCATGCAACTCATCGACGACGTCGCGGACCGGGTGGCCATCGAGGTGCTGAAACTCGTGGATGAAACCGGAAATCCCGACATCATCGAGGATGTGAAGAAGGTCATCGGCACCTCGTCCCAGACACTGGAAGAGGCGTTCATGACCGCGATCCGCGTGCGCCGGGCCGAGGCGCGCGCGATGGAACTGCTCGCTTCCCTGCGCACCCAGAACGGTTAGGGGCCGGTGGCCGCGCCAAACCTGATCCAGACGTTTCTGCGCCAGATCACTTATGGCGGCAACGACGGGATCATCACCACCTTCGCCATCGTGGCGGGCTTCGCCGGCGCACAGGCCGAAGGGGTAGCCGAGGTCGGGGCGGTCGCGGTCCTGATCTTCGGCATGGCCAACCTGATCGCCGATGGGTTTTCGATGGGGCTGGGCGAATTCCTGTCGGACCGCTCGACACGGGCCCTGTGGCGCGGCCGCGCCGCCCGGATCGACCGCCAGTCGGCACGCGAAACCCAAGCCGATCTCGCCGCCGCCCTCATGACCGAGGGGCTTTCGCCCGATGCGGCCGCCCGCGCGGCCGAGGCCATCGCGACCTCGCCCGCCCTCGCCCGCGACATGACGTTGCGCTACCGCGACAATGCCGAAACGCCCCATGGCGCGCCGCCCGCCCTGCGCGGCCTCGTCACCTTCGCGAGTTTTCTCGCCTTCGGCCTGATCCCGATCCTGCCGTTCTTCCTCGCGCCCGACCACCCGTCGACGCCCTGGGTCTCTGCCGCCGCCACGCTGCTCGCCCTCGCCCTTCTGGGCCTCCTCAGATGGCGCGCCACCCGTGAAAGCGCCGCGCGCGCGGTCGGCGAAACCCTGATCCTCGGCGCGCTCTGCGCGGCACTAGCCTTTGGCGCAGGCAACATCGTCGCGGGCCTCGGCTGACGCGCACCTCTTCTCTGTTTCAGAAATACTTCGGGAGGTCCGGAGGGCTGGCCCTCCGGACGCGCCGCAGGCGCGTAGCCACCGCGACGCGCTTAGGCGCGGCGCAACATCAGGCGCTCACAACCGATAGACATCCGCGAACTTCGCTTCGAGATACTCGAGCAGCGGCGCCTCGCTCGGCTCTTCCCCGCCACAGGCCCGCGTCACCACCTCGCGCGGCTCGAAAAGCCCACCGTGGCGTTGCAGGTTGTCGGCAAGCCACTTCGTCGCCTCGGCCGGTTCGCCTTTCGACAGATGGCTGTCCACCTCGGGCACCTGCGCGCGCAGCGCCTTCATCAGACAGCCCGCATAGACGTTGCCCAGCGAATAGGTCGGGAAATAGCCGAACAGACCCACCGACCAGTGCACGTCCTGAAGGCAGCCGTTCGACGGCTTGTCGACCTTCACACCGAAATCCTTTTCGAACCGGGTGTTCCATGCCTCTTCCAGATCGCGCACGGCGAGTTTGCCCGAGATCAGGTCGCGTTCCAGATCGAAGCGCAAAAGGACGTGCAGGTTATACTGCACCTCGTCCGACTCGGTGCGGATGAAGCCCGGCGTCACCCGGTTCACCGCGCCGTAGAACGCATCCGCATCCTTGGTCGACAGCGGGCCGAACACGTCCTTCATCCGGGCGAACAGCCATTCGGTGAAGGCGCGTGAGCGGCCCATCTGGTTCTCGTAGATGCGGCTCTGGCTTTCGTGCACGCCCATCGACACACCCGCGCCCAGAGGCGTCAGCAGGTAATCGCGGTCGATGTGCTGCTCGTAGCAGGCATGGCCGACCTCATGCACCGTCGAATAGATCGAGCCGAACGGATCGGTCGCACTGGTGCGCGTGGTGATGCGCACGTCGAGACCGGAGCCGGACGAGAACGGATGCACCGCCTTGTCGATCCGCCCGTGCGCCATGTCGTAACCGAAAGCCTTGGCGATTTCGCGCGTGAGCTTCATCTGCGCCTGTTCGTCGAACGTGCCGGTAAGCGGCGCGGGTTGGTGATCGGCCCCCATGACCCGGTCGCGCAGGTCCACCAGCCTCGGGCGCAGCGCGTCGAACATAGCCTCGAGCTCGGACGCCGTCGCGCCCGGCTCGTAGTCGTCGAGCAGCGCATCGTAGGGATCGCCGCCAATCGCGAGCGCCTCGGCCTCGTGCCGCTTCAGCTCCACCACTTTCTGAAGCACGGGGGCGAAGGCCTTGAAATCGTTCTCGGCCCGCGCGTCGGCCCAGATGCGCTGAGACGACGATGTGACGCGCGCGATCTCGCCCGCCAGTTTGACGGGCACCCGGCTGGTGCGGTCGAAACGACGCTGGATGTGCCGCACGTTGGCCTGCGCCACGGGGCCCAGAGACGCGGCGTCGATGGCCGTCAGCCAGTCGCCCACGCGCGGGTCCGTGCGCCGGGCATGCAAGACGTGCTCAAGCGCCTCGCTTTCCTCGGCGCGCTGCGGTCCTGCGCCGCGCGGCATGACCGTCTCCTGATCCCATCCCAGACGGCCGGCGATCTGGCCAAGCGCCTGCGTCTGGCGCTCGAACTCCATCAATTCATCGTAGTGCGACACGCCATTACCCCCTGACGGATTGAGCCTTCGGATAGCCCGCACGGTAACGCGCGGTCACGATGAGGGAGAAGGTCAGGATAGCCCCCGCCTGATGCACGATGGCGATGTGCAGCGGCGAGGCGTTCAGCACGGTCACGATGCCGATCACCATCTGAACTAGGATCATGCCGGACGCCAGCATGAAGGCGTTGCGTGTCGATGGTGCCGCCGCCTTGCGGCCCCGGAAAAAGGCACCGATGGCGAACAGGACCAAGAGATAGCCCACGATCCGGTGCATGAACTGCACGAGGCCGGGGTTTTCGAAGAGGTTGCGCCAGACCGGTTCGATCGAAAAGGCGTCCGGCGGAAAGAACTGCCCCGCCATCATCGGCCAGTCGACGAAACTGCGGCCCGCGTCGATCCCGGCGACCAGTGCGCCCAGCAGAATTTGCAGGAAAGCCAGATGCATAAGGCCCGTGCCCATGCCGAACAGCGACTTTTCGCGCAGGCGTCGCGCCTGCATCACTTCGGCCTCGCTGCGCCCAAGCAGCAGGATGCACCACAGGATCAGCGCGAGAATGGCGAAGGCGAGTCCCAGATGGGTCGCAAGCCGATAGGAGGCGACCGAGGTCATTTCGCCCTGAAGGCCGGAATGCACCATCCACCAGCCCACGGCGCCCTGCACCCCGATCATCACGCCGATGGTAAGCAGACGCCCGTTCCAGCCACCCGGCACACGCTTGGTGAGGGCGAAGAACAGAAAGCCCGCGATCCAGACCAGACCGATGAACCGGCCAAGCTGACGGTGGCCCCATTCCCACCAGTAGATCGACTTGAACTCCGACAGGCTCATGCCTTCGTTCATCAGCCTATACTGCGGAGATTGCTGGTATTTCTCGAACTCCGAGGCCCAGACTTCGCCGCTCGTCGGGGGCAATGAGCCACCCACGAGGTTCCATTCGGTGATCGACAGACCGCTGTCGGTCAGGCGCGTCATCCCACCCACCAGAACCATGACGGTGATGAGCGCGAAGAGCGCGATCAGCCAGGCCCGGATGCCGCGCCGGGCCCCGCGCCCGCCACCACGTTCGATCATGCCCGTCTGGGCGGTCTGGCGCGTCGGCGTATCCTGTCCGACCTCTTCGAAAATGCTGCGACCTGGTTGAGCCATCGGCGTCCTCATGTCTTGTTTCGCGGGACTATCGGGGAAGCCCCAGAAAATGCCAAGCCGGAATGCCGGTTTTAAGGGCGACTTTTGGACGCTTCCGATTGCACCCCATAGCTGGTTGTTGGTATAGAGAACGAAACAAAATGTGGTGAACACATCACAGGCGGAAGACCCATAACAAACGAACGGCGGACGACTTGAACGACACCCCGGAACCCCCTGAAAACGGTGGCGAATTGCCGCCCGAACGACCCACCTATTCCGGCCCCTCGATCACGATCGAGCAGGAGATGCGGAATTCCTACCTCGATTACGCGATGAGCGTGATCGTGAGCCGGGCGATTCCGGACCTGCGCGACGGGCTGAAACCGGTGCACCGGCGCATCCTTTACGCGATGCACGAGGTGGGCAACACGCACGACAAGCCCTACCGGAAGTCGTCGCGCCCTGTGGCCGACACGATGGGCCAGTATCACCCGCATGGCGACGCCGCGATCTATGACGCGCTCGCCCGGATGACGCAGGATTTCTCGATGTCGCTGCCCCTCCTCGACGGTCAGGGCAACTTCGGCTCGATGGACGGGGATAAGCCCGCGGCCTTCCGTTACACCGAGGTTCGGATGGAGAAGGCGGCGCAGGCGCTGCTGGAAGACATCGACAAGGACACGGTCGATTTTCAGGACAACTACGACGGCAAGCAGCGCGAGCCGATGGTGCTCCCGGCCCGGTTCCCCAACATGCTGGTCAACGGCGCGGGCGGGATCGCGGTCGGCATGGCCACGAACATTCCGCCGCATAACCTTGGCGAAGTCGTCGATGCGACGCTCGCCATGATCGAAAGCCCCGACATCTCAGACGAACGGCTGATGGAGATCATCCCCGGCCCCGACTTCCCGACCGGCGGCGTGATCCTTGGCCGTTCCGGTGCGCGCAAGGCGTATCTGGAAGGGCGCGGCAGCGTGATCCTGCGCGCCAAGACCCGCGTCGAAGAAATCCGCAAGGACCGCTACGCCATCGTCGTCGACGAAGTGCCGTTTCAGGTGAACAAGGCGATGATGATCGAGAAGATCGCGGACCTCGTGCGCGACAAGAAGCTCGAAGGCATCGCCGCCATTCAGGACGAAAGTGACCGTCTGGGCGTGCGCGTGGTCATCGAACTCAAACGCGATGCGACGCCCGAGGTGGTGCTGAACCAGCTTTTCCGCTTCACCCAGCTTCAGACCAGCTTCGGCTGCAACATGCTGGCCCTGAACGGCGGCAAGCCCGAGCAACTGACGCTGCGCGATTTCCTGCGTCATTTCATCACCTTCCGCGAAGAAGTCGTGGCGCGGCGCACCGCGTTCCTGTTGCGCAAAGCGCGGGATCGGTCGCACATCCTGTGTGGTCTGGCCGTCGCCGTGTCGAACGTCGATGAAGTGGTCGCGACCATCCGCGCCTCGGCAGACGCCGCCGAAGCGCGTGAAAAGCTGATGACGCGCCGCTGGCCCGCCGAAGACATCGCGGATTACATCCGTCTGGTGGACGACCCCACGCACACCATGAACGACGACGGGACATACAACCTGTCGGAAACGCAGGCGCGCGCGATCCTCGAACTGCGGCTCCAGCGCCTGACCCAGATCGGGGTCAAGGAAGTCACGGACGAGTTGCAGGAACTGGCGGGCAAGATCCGCGAATACCTCGACATCCTGCGCTCGCGCGACCGGATCATGGCGATCATCTCGGACGAGTTGACGGCGGTGAAGGACGAATTCGCCGTGCCGCGCCGCTCCGAGATCGTCGAGTGGTCCGGCGACATGGACGACGAAGACCTGATCGAGCGTGAGGATATGGTGGTCACCATCACCCAGTCCGGCTGGGCCAAGCGCACGCCGCTGGCCGAATACCGCGAGCAGAAACGCGGCGGTAAGGGCCTGTCTGGCATGGCGACCAAGGACGAGGACGTCATCACGACGCTATTCGTCGCCAACACCCACACGCAGCTTCTGTTCTTCACCACCGATGGGATGGCCTACAAGCTCAAGACATGGCGTCTGCCGCTGGGCGGCCGCACCTCACGCGGGAAGGCTATCGTGAACATCCTGCCGATCCCCACGGGCGTCGGCATCGCCGCGATCATGCCGGTGGACCGGGACGAGGCCGATTGGGACGACCTTCAGATCGTCTTCGCAACGTCGAAGGGCTCGGTGCGCCGCAACCGTCTGTCGGATTTCACCAACGTCATGCGCAACGGCAAGATCGCGATGAAGTTCGAGGGCGAGGACGAGAACACCCGCCTCATCAACGCGCGCATCTGCGACGAGAACGACGATGTGATGCTAGTGACCAACAAGGGCCGCGCGATCCGCTTCCCGGTGCCGGACGTGCGCGTGTTCAACTCGCGCAATTCGACCGGCGTGCGCGGCATCCGCCTTCTGGGCAAGGATGACGAAGTCGTGTCGATGTCGGTGATCCGCCACTTCGACGCCACGTCCGAAGAGCGCACCGCCTATCTCAAGATGCGCCGCCAAATGGCCGGGGCCGACGAGACGGACGACAGCGACGACGAGGATGAGGCCGTCGAAGGTGCGATCACGCAGGAGCGGTTCGAGGAAATGCAGGCCGCCGAAGAGCTGATCCTGACCATCACCGAAAAGGGTCTGGGCAAGCTGTCGTCAAGCCACGACTACCCCGTGCGCGGGCGCGGCGGTCAGGGCGTCACCGCCTTTACCAAGGCGATGCCCGGCGGCGATCTGGTCGCCTGTTTCCCGGTCGGGATGGAGGATCAGGTGATGCTCGCCACCTCCAAGGGCCAGTCGATCCGCTGCCCCGTCAACGGCATTTCGTTCCGCTCGCGCGGCGCGGGTGGCGTGAAAGTGTTCAACACCGGCAAGGGCGAAAGCGTCGTGTCGGTGGCCTGGATCGCGGAATCGGCGGACGAGGACGAGGCCGAGGAGGCGACGGATGCCTAAGGGCGTGCGGCGAACCTGATGTTCCCGACGCTCACACGCACCGAGGCGCAGGCGCGCCATTGGGATATCATCATCGCGGGGAGTTCCTTCTCCGCGATGTTCTTTTTGCAGGGTCTGCCGAAGGGGCTTTCGGTCCTCGTGATCGAAAAGGGTCGCCACATGACCCATGCCGAGCAGATCGCCAGCGGGTTTCGCAATCTCGAAGCCGTGCCGATGAACAATCGCTCCGGGCATGACAAGGAATGGGTGTTTCACAGCCTGCTGGGCGGCAACTCGAACTGCTGGTGGGCCTGCACCCCGCGCTTTCATCCCAGCGATTTTCGGATGCAGAGCCTTTACGGCGTGGGCGAGGATTGGCCGCTCAATTACGACGACCTCGCGCCCTTTTATCAGGAGGTCGAGGAGGCGATGGACGTGAACGGCGGCGGGTCGGATCACGTCCTGCCGCGCGACAAGCCGTTTCCTTACCCCGCGCATCTGCCGACGCGGTCCGACAAGGTGCTGCGGGCGCATTCGGACCTGTGGTGGGCGCAACCGACCGCGCGGGCCAACGGCGGGCCGCGCGCGCAGTGTTGCGCCAACGGGGTCTGCGACGAATGCCCGATCGACTCGAAATACTCGGTGCTGAACAGTTTCGACCGCCTCGCTTATGACGGCGCGTATCTGTTGACCGAGACCGAGGTGCGCGCCGCCCGGATCGAGGGCGGACGCGCAACGGGCGTATTGGTGCGTGACGCGGATGGCGAGGGCGAGATTTCGGGCAGCGCCGTGGCACTTGGCACCAACGCGCTTTTCAACGCCGTGATCCTGCTGCGCTCCGGCGTGGATCACCCCAAACTCGGCGTCGGGATCAACGAACAGGTCGCGCAGAATGTGCTGATCGACGGGCCGGGGCTGGGCTATTTCGGCGGCACCTCCGTCACCGGGCATGGCTACGCGCTGTATGACGGGCCGCACCGCGCCAATCATTCGGGCGTGTTGATGGAGACCTACAACGCGCCGATGGAGCTGCGCCCGGACCCCGGCAAATGGACCGAGAGGCTCCGAATGAAGATCATCGCGGAAGATCTGCCGCGCGACGACAACCGGGTGGTGCTGGACGGCGACGATTACGTGATCGAATGGGCCGGGCATGATGCCTATGCCTGGGACGGGCTGGCATGGGGGCTGGAGCGGATGCAATCGATCCTGCCCGACGGGCTGGATTTCTGGGGCTGGACCGAGCCGGTCAAGACCGAGAAACACGCGATGGGCACGCACCGCTTCGGCTCCGACCCCGCGCGCCATGTGGTGGACCCGGACCTGCGGGTGCATGGCGTTGACGGGCTGTTCGCTCTCGGCTCCGGCGTCTTTCCCACGTCGAGCCTCGCCAACCCGACGCTCACCTTATCGGCGCTGGCGCTTCGGGCCGGGCGGAAGGTTTCATGAAGCGGCGCGCGTTCATAGCCACCAGCAGCGCGGCGGCGCTTGTCGCAGCCACCCCGGCGCAGGCGCAGCTCTTCCGGGGGCGCAAGCTCGCCGCCCTCGTCGAACGCTGCCGCGCCCATCTGGCCAGAAGTTTCCCGGCCTCGGTCATGGCGCAACCCGCGACGGAAACCTTCCTCGCCGCCTATGCCGAACATGCGCTGGATCGTCCAGACCTGTTCCCCGAAGACGGTGCCTTCTTCCACTTCCTCACGTCCACCACCGTGATCGCCCATGTGGAAACCGGCGAAGACCTGTCGTTCGACGTGATTTTCGACCCGCATGACGCGCCTTGTTCGAACCATCTGGGCGCACTCTACGCTCCAGTTGGCGAACACGACGCCTAGCGTTTCCAGTCCGCGAACAGTCGCGGCAATTCACGTTCATTTCCCACAAATGCCGAACAATCACCTCGGCGCGTCCCCGATCCTGCCCCAATCGGATGGCCTATTGGGATCAACGCAAGAGGGACCGGACACATGGCCTATACCTATCGACGCATCGACCTGACCCGCCGCCCGACCGAGGCGCGCTTTCGCGATTTCCGGCCCACCGGACGCTATGCGCAGATCCTCGACCTGATCGGCTATGGCAAGGGACCGAAAAGCCCGCAGGCCGCCGCCCTCGCCGCAAGTTAACCGAATACCGCCTCCTCAAGGTGCAAACTGGCCCGCGCAAGCGGGCCTTTTCTTTTGCGCACCGAGCGCCTAAATCGCCACCATGTCCAAAACGCTTCATATCGTCGGCGGTGGCATGGCCGGGTCCGAGGCCGCGTGGCAGGCTGCCAACGCGGGGCTCGACGTGGTCATCCACGAAATGCGCCCCAAGGTCGAAACCTTCGCCCACCACACCGGCAAGCTGGCCGAGATGGTCTGTTCCAACTCGTTCCGTTCGGACGACAGCGAGCAGAACGCGGTCGGGCTCCTGCATTGGGAAATGCGGCAAGCGGATTCGCTGATTATGGCGGCGGCCGACAAGCACCGGCTGCCCGCAGGTGGTGCGCTTGCCGTGGACCGCGAACCGTTCTCGCAACACGTCACCGACACCCTGCGCGCCCTGCCGAACGTGACCGTAGTGGACGAGGAAATCACCGATCTGCCCGGCGAAGGCCATTGGCTGTTCACCACCGGGCCGCTGACCTCGCCCGCACTTGGCGAAGCCATCGCGCGGGAAACCGGGGCGGACCGGCTTGCCTTCTTCGACGCCATCGCCCCCATCGTCTATGCCGAAAGCATCGACATGGACGTGGTCTGGGCGCAGTCGCGGTATGACAAGGGCGAGACCGAGGAAGAGCGCAAAGCCTACCTCAACTGCCCGATGACCAAGGACCAGTACGAAGCGTTCATCGACGCGCTGCTGGCCGCCGACAAGACCGAGTTTCACGAGGGGGAGACGGCGGGCTATTTCGACGGTTGCCTTCCGATCGAGATCATGGCCGAGCGCGGGCGCGAAACACTGCGCCACGGGCCGATGAAGCCCGTCGGCCTGACCAACGCGCACAAGCCCGACGAAAAAGCCTATGCCGTGGTGCAACTGCGCCGTGACAATGCGCTCGGCACCCTGTTCAACATGGTCGGCTTCCAGACCAAGATGAAATACGGCGCGCAGACCGAGGTGTTCAAGATGATCCCCGGTCTGGAGAACGCGAGTTTCGCGCGTCTGGGCGGCATCCACCGCAACACTTTCATGAACTCGCCCACGCTTCTGGACGAACAGATGCGCCTGCGCACCCGTCCGAATGTGCGCTTCGCGGGTCAGGTCACGGGGGTCGAGGGCTACGTGGAAAGTGCCGCGATGGGGCTGCTTGCCGCGCGCTTCGCCATTGCCGAACTGGCGGGTGCCAGCCTGCCCCCGGTGCCGAACACCACCGCCATGGGCGCGCTCGTCACCCACATCACCGGTGGGGCCGAGGCCAAGACGTTCCAGCCGATGAACGTGAACTTCGGGCTGTTCCCGCCCGTGGACCTCAAGGGTGGGCGCAAGAACCGGCCTGCCCGCTACAAGGCCTATACCGACCGCGCGAAGGACGATTGGCGGAACTGGTTGACGGGTTCGGCGGTTGAGACGGCATGAACTATCTACTCGCCATTCTGCTGCCGCCGCTGTCGATCCTTCTGACGGGTCGGCCGATCCTTGCCATCATCATCTTCCTGATCTGGGTGCCCGCGATCATCTTTTCGGGCGGGCTCACGCATCCGATGTTCATCATCCTCGCGTGGATCCTGATCTATCAGTCGGGTGAGGAGCGACGCACGCGCCGGATCGAACGCGCGGCGGGCGAATAAGCCTCCGGGTGGACCTCCTGCCGTGAGCGTCCTACGCTTGGGCCATGGCTGACAAGTTTCTCGACAAGGTCTACGACACGGACCCCGACCGCCTGACCGATCTCTATGATGACTGGGCGGGCGATTACGACGGTGAACTCATCGACAACGGATATGCGACGCCGGGGCGGCTGGCCCGCGCGCTCGCCTCGGTCGCCGAGGACAAGAACGCACCGCTTCTGGACTTCGGATGCGGCACGGGGCTGGGCGGCGCGGCGCTGGCGGCTGTCGGTTTCCGCACGCTCGACGGCTGTGACGTGTCCGAAGGGATGCTTCAAGAAGCGCGGATGAAGGGCATCTACCGCAACCTCTGGCAGACCGACGAGTCCGGCCGCCTGCCCTTCAATCTGTCCGACTATCCTCTGGTTGCGGCGATCGGCGTGATCTCGACCGGGGCCGCACCTGCCGAGATGCTGCCCTATATCGCGCGGCTCATGTCGCCCGGCGCACTGCTCGCCTTTTCCTACAACGATCATACGCTGGAGGACGCCGCCTATATGGACGCGCTCGACAGCGTGACGGAAACCGCGTCGATCCTTTTCGACGCGGTCGGCGATCACATTCCCGGCCTCGGGTCCAAATCCCGTGTCTACGTGCTGGAGATCGGCTGAGTGCGCACCCGCTTCGCCCCGTCTCCGACGGGTCTGCTGCATCTGGGGCACGCGTTCTCTGCCCTGACCGTGTGGCAAGTCGCGGCGGATCTGGGGGGCACGGCGCTTCTTCGGATCGAAGACACCGACAGCACGCGCTGCCGGGCCGAATACGAAACGGCGATCTACGAAGACCTCGGATGGCTCGGGCTCGACTGGCCCGCGCCCGTGTGGCGGCAATCCGAGCACCTCGCGGACTACGCGGCGACGCTTGAGCGGTTGGCCCTGCGTGGCCTGCTTTACCCCTGTTCCTGCTCCCGCAAACAGATCGCCGAAGCCGGCGCGACGCCGGGGTGGGACGGGCTGGTCTATCCGGGCACCTGCCGCCAGCGCCCGATGTCGGAGGCACGACCGGGCGATGCGTTGCGCCTGAACTTGTCTGCTGCGCTCGAAGCGGCCGGCCCCTTGCCCGCCTTCACCGAAACCGGACCGCTCCACGCCGGGACGCATCGCCCCGATCCCGCCGCGCTCATCGCGCATGTCGGGGACCCGGTGCTTCGGCGCAAGGAAACCGGCGACCCGGCCTATCACCTCGCCTGTCCTCAGGACGACGCGGCACAGGGCATCACCCATGTCGTGCGCGGCGCGGACCTGTGGCACGCGACCTTTCTGCATGTGGTGATCCAGACGCTGATGGGCTGGCCCGTGCCCACCTATCACCACCACGACCTGATCCGCGACGAGGGTGGAGCGCGGCTTGCCAAGATCGCGCACAGCCGCGCCATCCGCGCCTATCGTGAGGACGGCCTGACGCCCGACGACCTGCGCGCGCGCGTCGGGTTCTGAACGCGCACAGGGAACATCGCGCCGGAGTCCTTGGTTTGTGACGGACAACACCGACCACAAGGAGCGCGCCCCCGCCATGTTCGACTGGCTGACCGAAAACATCGAAGTCGTCCAACTGATCGCGTCCGTGACCACCACGATCGTCTGGATCGTCTACCTGAACATCTTCCTTCAGGGCTTCATCCAGCAACGCAGGTCCAGTCTGCTCGTCAACCGCGGCGGCGGCGAAGACCTCGACAGCCGGTGTCTTGTCTCGAACATGGGGGCGCAGCCGATCTATTTGCTCGACGTTCTGGCGGCCACCGAGGGCAAGACCGCCCCGACGCTTGCGAGCGTGGTGGACCGAAAGGAACTGCGCGACGGGCAGAACGAGCGGCCCAGCGAAGTGACGGGACAGGGTCCGATCAACTGCGGCAGCTACGTAGACATCGGCAGCTTTCGCGACGTGGTGGAACGGGCCGAATTCCACGGGCTGAAAGCGGTCGAGAACGACAGCAAGCGCCTGAAGCTGATCGTGGTCGCCGCGACCAATCAGGCCAAGCACATCGTCGCCGCGAGCCGGGAGTTCGACATCGAGGGGGATGGAGACGCGGTTGCGGTGCGCCCCCGTTCGGTCGAAGCCCGTCAGATCCGCGCACGCCGCAAACGCAAACGCCTGACGAAGCTCCTGGAGGAAATCCAGCGCAAGAGAAGCGGCGAAGCGGTGGAAAGCGCCGAGATCGACCGGCTGTGAGGGATCACGCTATCGGCGTCATCAACTCAACCTCTTCGCCGTCGCGAACGGCGGTGTAGAAGCATGACCGGCGGTTCGTGTGGCAAGCCGGGCCTTCCTGTTCGACCACGGCCAGCAGGCAGTCACGGTCGCAATCGACCCGCAGGTCCACCAGCTTTTGCACGTGGCCCGAAGTTTCGCCCTTGATCCAGAACGCCTGCCGCGAGCGGCTCCAATAGGTCACGCGGCCCGTTTCCAGCGTCTTCGCGACCGCTTCGGCATTCATCCAGGCCATCATCAGCACTTCGCCGGTCCCGGCGGCCTGTGCGATGCAGGGGATCAAGCCCTTGTGATCGTAGACCAAGGTCTGAGGGTCGAAAGCCATGGCCGTTCCTTTCCAAACGCGTTTCGCTCGCCTATCTAGGGAAAACGCGACCAGACGGAAAGCCCCGGGGGAACCATGTCGGATTCGGATCTCATCAAGCTTTACTCCAAGCGCATCCTCGCGCTTGCCGCCGACATCCCGCATCTGGGCACGCTCGACGGCGCCCAAGGCACGTCCAAGCAACGCTCGCCGCTCTGTGGCTCGACCGTGACCGCCACGCTCAAGATGCAGGACGGCAAAATCGCGGACTTCGCCCAGAACGTGAAGGCCTGTGCGCTCGGCCAAGCCTCGTCCTCGATCTTGGGCGCGCATGTGATCGGTCAGGATCGCGACACCATCGCCGCCGCCCGCGATGCGCTGGTGAAGATGTTGAAGGAAGACGGGCCGACCCCGCCCGCCCCGTTCGACGAGCTGGAGGTTCTGCGCCCGGCGCGCGAATTCAAGAACCGCCACCCCTCGATCCTTCTGGCCTGGGAAGCGACGCTCGCCGCGATGGACGAGGCACAGGCCGCCGCCTGACTTATCCCTGAGACCGGACGAAAAAAATCGCCGCCTCCGGGAAGAGGCGGCGACAGTAAGCGGTGTGGGTCGGACCCGGGGAAAGAGGCAGTTCCGGGTGGGACAGGTGACGCTTGGGGGAGCGTCGGCATCAAGCTTGGGACAGGGATGCCGGACCCTTTTACCGCAGGCAGAAACTCAGAAAATAGCAGGCAGATGCAGCATGGCGATCAGACCGACCATGAGCGCGGCGCCTCCGGCCATATCCTGCCACAGCGTGGCGCGGGACCGGTTCAGGACTTGACGGATATCCTTGATCATGGCGGCTCTCCTGCTCTGTCGTGTTCGATTTGTGTTCTTCGTTAACACTTTGTTCTCATATTCGTTCACGTTCTGTAAAGAACTTTTTGAGAACATCTGAGAACTTTTTAGCATTCCGACAGGAACGAAACGCTAACCCACTGAAATCAAACGGATCGCCTCGTCCTGCCGCATGAGCCAGAGGAGAACACGGGCCGCCTCGCCCCGCGTGCTGGTCAGATCGGGGTCATCGGCCAGTAGCTTGCGCGCGTCTTTCTGCGCAACGGCCATCAGCCCGGCCTGATGTTCCAGATCACCGACCATGAATTTGGGCAGGCCCGATTGCGCGGTGCCGATCAGGTCGCCCGCACCGCGCATTTCCAAATCCGCCTCGGCGATGCGGAACCCATCCTCGGTCTCGCGCATGATACCCAGGCGCTTCTCGCCCGTCTCGGTGAGCGGCGACTGGTAGAGCAGCAGACAGGTCGAGGCTTTCGAGCAGCGTCCGACCCGGCCCCGAAGCTGATGAAGCTGCGCGAGACCGAAGTGTTCGGCCCGCTCGATCACCATGATGGTGGCGTTGGGCACGTCGACACCGACTTCGATCACGGTCGTCGCCACAAGAACTTTGGTCTCGCCGCGCTGGAACGCCGCCATCGCCGCGTCTTTCTCGGCGGGCGGCATCTGGCCGTGGACCAGCCCGACGACACCCTCACCCAAGGCCGCGCGCAGGTGCTTGAACCGTTCTTCGGCCGCGATCAGTTCGCTCACCTCGCTTTCGCCCACCAGCGGACAGACCCAATAGGCCTGCCCCCCGTCTTGGGCCACACCGCGTAGCCGCGCGACCACATCGTCAAGGCGCGACGTCGGGAGGACCGAGGTGGTGATCGGCTGACGCCCCGGCGGCTTTTCGTCGAGGATCGAGACATCCATATCGCCGTATTGCGCAAGCGACAGCGACCGGGGAATGGGCGTGGCTGTCATGACCAGAACGTCCGCGGCCTGCCCTTTCTTGCCCAGACGCATCCGTTCCGTCACCCCGAAACGATGCTGTTCATCGACCACGGCAAGGCGCAGGTCGTGATACGCCACATCGTCCTGAAATACCGCGTGGGTGCCGACGAGCACGTGGATATCGCCGCGTTTCAACGCCTCCAGCTTGGCGCGCCGCTCGCCCCCCTTGTCGCGGCCCGTGAGCAATTCGACGACGACACCTGCGGTTTCGGCCATCGGGCGCAGGCTCTCAAGGTGCTGGCGCGCAAGGATTTCGGTCGGCGCCATCATCACGCCCTGCCCGCCCGCCTCGACGGCGACCAGAAGCGCAAGGAACGCGACCAGCGTCTTACCCGCGCCCACGTCGCCCTGAAGCAGACGGTTCATCCGCTGTCCGGCGGCCATGTCGGCGGCGATATCCGCCACCGCGCGTTCCTGCGCCCCGGTCGGTTGAAAGGGCAGCGCCGCGCGCACCTTGTCCTGCAAAATGCCGGTGCCCACGCTCGCCCGGCCCTTGCCGCGCCGCATCCGGGCGCGGGCCAGCGCGAGGGTCAGTTGATGCGCGAAGAACTCGTCATACGCCAACCGCCGCCGCGCGGGCGCCTGTGGCGACAGGTCGTCCGGCCCCTGCGGCATATGCGCGATCCGGACCGCTTCGTGCCAGTCGGGCCAGTGTTCCTGTGCCTTGAGGCCGGGGTCGATCCATTCGATGAGCGGCTGGACCCGCGACAGAACCTCGCCCACCGCGCGGAACATCAACTTCTGCGTCACGCCTTGGGCCAGATGGTAAACCGGTTCGAACTCCGGGATCAGGTCGGCCTCGCCCGGTTTGAGGATATGATCCGGGTGCGGCATCTGGCGGATACCGTCGTATTCCTCGACCTTGCCCGACACGATGCGCCGTTGTCCCGTGGGCAGGTTGCGCGAAATCCAGTCCGGGTTGCCGTGGAAAAACACGAGGTAAAACGTCGTGAGCGCATCGGTCATCTCGACCCGATAGGGCCTGTTGCGCGCCGACGGCGGCAGGTGGCGCCCCACCTCCGCCTCGACCGTCACCGTGGCGGGCGGGCGAATTTCGGAGACCGAGGCGCGAAACGACCGATCGACCCCGGAATATGGCAGCGAAAACAACAGGTCGCGCGGCTGGGTGATGTCGAGTGCCGCGAAGGATTTGGCCGATTTCGGACCGATGCCCCCCAATGTCTCCAACTCGGCAAAGAGCGGGAAGAGGATTTCGGGTCGCGTGCTCATGCGCCGTTGATGAGGTCGAGCCAGCCGTCCTCGTCAATGGTTTCGATCCCAAGCTCGGCGGCTTTCTTGGCTTTCGACCCGGCACCGGGACCAGCGACGAGCAGATCGGTCTTGGCCGAGACCGAGCCCGACACCTTGGCCCCCAGCGCCTCGGCCCGCGCCTTGGCTTCGGCCCGCGTCATCTTTTCCAGCGTCCCGGTGAAGACGACCGTTTTGCCGGCGACGGGGCTGCCCTCCGTCTGCGGCGCCTCGACCGGCTCGATGTCGAGTTCGGCCACCAGCCGGTCGATGGAGGCGCGCTCGGCCTCCTGATGGAAGGTCGTGACGAGCGAGGTGGCCATGGTTTCCCCGACCCCGTCGATGGACAAAAGCTCTTCCCACGCCGCGCCGCCCTCGGGCGACGCGCCGGTCATCGCGGCCTCGAACGTCGGCCAGTCGCCGTAGTGGCGCGCCAGCAGATTGGCGGAGTTTTCCCCCACGTGCCGGATGCCGAGTGCGAAGATCACGCGGTTGAGCGGAATGCGCCGCCGCTCTTCGATGGCCTCGAAGAGTTTCGCCGCCGATTTTTCGCCCCAGCCGTCCCGGTTCTTCAGCTTGGCGAGCGCCGCACCGTCGCGCCGGGCGAAGGTGAAGATGTCGGCGGGTTCGCGGATCGGAAGGCCCTCGTCGAAATAGAAGGCCTCGACCTGTTTCGCGCCCAACCCCTCGATGTCGAAGGCCGAGCGCGAGACGAAGTGCTTGAGTTTTTCGACCGCCTGCGCCGGGCAGATCATGCCGCCGGTGCAACGGCGCACCGCATCCCCCTCCTCCCGGATCGCTTCGGAGCCACATTCCGGGCAGGTGTCGGGGAATACGTAAGGTTCGGCGTCGTCGGGACGTTTCGTGAGGTCGACATCCGCGACCTTGGGGATCACGTCGCCGGCGCGGTAGACCTGCACCCAATCGCCGACGCGGATGTCCTTGCCGCCCCGGATGTCGCCGCCCTTGGAATCGCGGCCCGCGATGTAGTCTTCGTTGTGCAGCGTGGCGTTCGACACGACCACCCCGCCGACTGTGACGGGGCTGAGCCGCGCGACCGGCGATAGCGCGCCCGTGCGCCCGACCTGAATGTCGATCGCTTCAAGCCGGGTCCAGGCCAGTTCCGCCGGGAACTTGTGCGCGATGGCCCACCGGGGCGTGGTCGAGCGGAACCCGAGCCGTTTTTGCAGCGCGAGGTCGTTGACCTTGTAGACGACACCGTCGATGTCGTAACCGAGCGTCGCTCGTTGTTCTTCGATGGCGTGATAATGGTCGAACATCGCCTCGGGCGTCTCGACGATCTTGGTCAGCGGATTCGTGGAAAACCCCAGATCCGCGAGTTTTTCGATGGCCCCCATTTGCGTGTCCGCCAGAGGATCGCTGAGTTCGCCCCACGCATAGGCGTAAAAGCGCAAAGGCCGCGCCTCGGTGATCCGGCTGTCCAATTGACGAAGCGATCCGGCCGCCGCGTTGCGCGGATTGGCGAAAGTCTTGCCGCCCTTTGCCGACTGGCTTTCGTTGAGCCGGGCGAAATCGTCATGGCTCATGTAGACTTCGCCGCGCACTTCAAGGACATCCGGCGCGCCCGACAGGCGCTGCGGAATGTCGTCAATGGTGCGCGCGTTCGCGGTGACGTTTTCGCCTTCGCCGCCATCGCCCCGCGTCGCGGCCTGCATCAGTTCGCCGTTTTCATAACGCAGGGAAAGCGACAGACCGTCGATCTTGGGTTCCGCAGTAAAAGCGAGCGGCTCTTCGGCGGAGAAGCCCAAGAACGCGCGCACCTGGCGGTCGAAGTCAATGACGTGGTCGTCGTCGAAAGCATTGGCGAGCGACAGCATCCGCACCCGGTGTCGGACCTTGGAAAACCCTTCGGCCGGTGCCGCCCCCACCTGATCGGTCGGGCTGTCATCCCGCTTCAGTTCTGGAAACCGTGCTTCGATCTCGGCGTTGCGCCGCTTGGCCGCGTCGTACGCCGCATCGGACATCTCCGGCGCGTCTTCGGTGTGATAGGCGGTGTTCGCTGAGGCGAGCAGATCGGCCAGCCGCGCGAGCTCCGCCCGTGCACCAGCCTCGTCCAGTTTTTCGACAGCGGTTTCCGAATGTCCGGTCACGTGGCCCCCCGTTCGCTTGCCTGACAAGAGATAGAACCGGGCGCCGGTATCGTCCAGCGGTCGGTCACGGCGGGCGGGGGAAGAAAGGCCCGGCAGTCAGGTCTGCCGGGCAGTCGGGAGGATCGAAATGAAAGACGAACCTGTCAGCAATCGTTCCGGCCGGCCCCGCGCGCCGGCAATGTGCACCTGTGGGCCTCAGGCCCCCATCGCCACCTGTGGGTCCATCTCGACCGGCTGCGGATCACGCAGCACATAGCCACGGCCCCAGACGGTTTCGATGTAGTTCTCGCCCTCGGTGGCCTCGGCGAGTTTCTTGCGCAGTTTGCAGATGAAGACGTCGATGATCTTGAGTTCCGGTTCGTCCATCCCGCCGTAAAGGTGGTTGAGGAACATCTCTTTCGTCAACGTCGTGCCCTTGCGCAGGCTGAGGAGCTCGAGCATCTGGTATTCCTTGCCGGTCAGATGAACCGGCCGCCCATCGACTTCCACCGATTTCGCGTCAAGGTTTACCGCGACCCGGCCCGTCTGGATGACCGACTGCGAATGGCCCTTGGACCGGCGGATGATGGCGTGGATGCGCGCGACCAGCTCGTCGCGGTGAAACGGCTTGGTCATGTAATCGTCGGCCCCGAACCCGAAGCCGCGCAGCTTGTTCTCGGTGTCGTCGTTGCCCGACAGGATCAGGATCGGCGTTTCGATCCGCGCGAGGCGCAACTGGCGCAGAACCTCGTGCCCGTTCATGTCCGGTAGGTTCAGGTCCAGAAGGATCAGGTCGTAATCATAGAGCTTAGCGAGGTCGACCCCCTCCTCCCCCAGATCCGTGGAATAGACGTTGAGGTTGGCGTGAGTCAGCATCAGCTCGATCGAGCGAGATGTGGTCGGATCGTCTTCGACGAGCAGGATTCGCATCGGTCAGTCTCCAGATAAGTTCCCGTTCCGTTCGTTCACACTCTCGCCCCAAATGGTTAACGTCCCGTTACCCATGCGTGAGTCATAGCTCATTCTACCTAGGGTTGTCTATATTTCTGAAGCGCCGTGGCTTTCAACGCGGCTTCTCCGTGGGTTTCGACCGCATGTTGCCACTCCGCGAACTCCTCCTCCGACAGCGCGTACATCCTGAGCGCATCGGGCAGGGTCACGAGGCCGAACTTGACCGCGCGCACCACGGCGGCCTTGCGCGAGGCGACCCAGCGCCGTGTGTTCGCAGGCGGCAGGTCGGCACGGGTCATATGGCTGCCGTCCGGCAATCGCACGGCGCGCGGTCCATCGACTTTCTTAAGGTACATCACGGTCTTCCCTCGAACTAAGGCACAAGCACTTTTGCGCGAGGGGCTTAATGTTGCGTGAAACCCGGCCTTGTTGTTATGTGCAATTTTCATATATTCGCGCGTTCAAAGGAGCGTGCCATGAGCCTCGACACCGAAATCCGCGTCAATTCGCTGGGCTTCGCCAAGCCCGAAAGCGAGACCCGAGTGGTCGTCGCCATGTCCGGCGGCGTCGACAGTTCCGTGGTCGCCGCCAAGCTCAAACGCGAAGGCTACGATGTCATCGGGGTCACGCTCCAGCTTTACGATCACGGGGCGGCGCTGGCCAAGAAGGGCGCTTGCTGCGCGGGGGTGGATATCCACGATGCCCGTCGTGTGGCCGAGGAAATGGGCTTTCCCCATTACGTGCTCGACTATGAGAACATCTTCCGCGAAGCGGTCATCGAAGAATTCGCCGACAGCTATCTCGGTGGTGCGACACCCGTGCCCTGTATCCGCTGCAACGAGCGCGTGAAGTTCAAGGATCTGCTTGCGACCGCCAAAGACCTCGACGCCGACTGCATGGCGACCGGGCACTATATCCAGCGGTTCGACGGCGACGCCGGGCCGGAACTCCACCGGGCGGCCGATGCGAACCGGGATCAGAGCTATTTCCTGTTCTCGACCACGCCGGAGCAACTGTCGTTCCTGCGCTTCCCGCTCGGCCACCTCAAGACCAAGGACGAAACCCGGGCCCTCGCCCGCGAATTCGGATTGGAAGTGGCCGACAAGCCGGACAGCCAGGACATCTGTTTCGTGCCCGACGGAAACTATGCCGGCGTGATCGAAAAGCTGCGCCCGGGCGCCGCCGAGCCAGGCGAGATCGTCCATGCGGACGGGCGCGTGCTGGGCCGCCACGACGGCGTGATCCACTACACCATCGGACAACGCCGGGGCCTGGGGATCGGCGGTCTGTCCGACCCGCTCTATGTGGTGCGCCTCGACACCGAGACCCGGCAGGTCGTCGTCGGCCCGAAAGAGATGCTCGCGACCCGCACGATCCCGGTGCGCGAGATCAACTGGCTCGGCGACGCGCCCTTCACCTCGCAAGGCGAATGGCACTTGTCCGTCAAGGTCCGCTCGACGCGCCCGCCGCGCGAAGCGGTGATCCGGCCGATTAGCGAAACCGAAGCCGAGGTCGAACTGCTGACGCCCGAAGAAGGCGTCTCACCCGGTCAGGCCTGCGTGTTCTATGCCCCCGACAGCTCCCGCATCTTCGGCGGCGGCTGGATTCACACGGGCCACTGACCCCTTCTTCGTTTCCGAAATACTTCGGGAGGTCTGGAGGGCTGGCCCTCCAGAGCCGCCAACGGCGGCTGCCACCGCGACGTCCCGGCACAGCCGGGGCGGCGCAAAAGCTGCGTGCGCGCAGGCGCACACATTTCGAAAGATCAGGTCTAAAGATCAGGCTGACGGAGACTGGCTCAGGTCGATCATGGCCGAGAACTCGGCGGAACAGGCCACTTCGCCGTCCACCGTGGCGCGACCCTCGAATTTCCAGATCTTCGACCCGCCGCGGATCGTCTTGATGTGCATCTTCAGCACGTCGCCCGGCACCACCTTGCGCCGGAACTTCACCTTGTCGATCCCCATGAAGTAGACCAGCGGTTCCTTGTCGACGAGGTCGAGCGACATCGACACCATCACCGCCGAGGTCTGGGCCATCGCCTCGACGATAGTCACGCCGGGCATGATCGGCGTCTGCGGAAAGTGTCCCTGAAAATGCGGCTCGTTATAGGTGACGTTCTTCACCCCGACGGCGCTTTCGTTTGTCACGATATCCTCGACCCGGTCGATCAGCAGGAACGGGTAGCGGTGCGGAATGCACCGTTGGATCATGTGGATATCAGCCGAAAGGGGCGCGTCTGTCATGTGAACATCCTTTGAATACTGGCACGCCTTTTGCCCCGTGGCAGGCGCGGGCGCAAGGGTTTGCGCGGCGCGGGGCTATTCGGGCGCGGCCGGCGTGTCCGGGTCGGCGGGGGCTTCGGGAACGAGGTTCGAGCCTTCACCGAAGGTTTCGTCGATCAGCGCGATCGCTTCTTCGGTCACGTCGATGGCGTTCGCGGCCAGCAGCACCGACCGCTTGTCGAGCAGGACGACCGCCCCGCGCTGCTGCATGATCTGGCCAAGCGCCGGGCCGATCCGGTTGTAGAAATCCCGCTGCGCCGTCTCAAAGCGCCGCACGAAATCCGATTGGGCGGCGTCGCGGTCGTTGCGCAACTGAACGACACGGGCATCGAAGGCATCGGCGGCCGCCCGGAACTCTTCCGCCGTCATCGAGTCGCGCTGATCCGTCAGCGCCTGCTCTTCGGCCTCCAACTCCTGCTCGATCTTGCGGGTTTCTTCCGACAGGGCTGCGGATTCCGCGTCGAGATCGGACGAAACGCGCTGGCCGAACCGGCTTTGCTCGAACAGCGCCTCGCGGTCGATGGTCAGGATGGGCGACACCAGCTGACCCAGATTCTGGGCCAGCACCGGCGGCGTGACGGACAAGACCGTCACGAGCGACAGGATCAAGGCAATCAGACGCATGGCAACCTCCGAAGGGGCGCGAACCTGATCAGAACTGGGTCTGGATCGTCACCTCGAACCGGCCTTCGCGGTCGTAGCCCTGTTTCACGACGGGGATCGAGTAGTTGAATCGCAGCGGGCCGATGGGCGTGTCCCAGAACAGCGACGCACCGACCGAGGACCGCAGGTAGAATGCGTCGTCGATGGTGCCGCCCAGCGTGTTGTCCAGGCCCCAGAGCGAACCGACATCGGCGAACACGCCGCCACTGATCCCGTATTCCTCGGGCAGACCAAGCGGGAACTGCGCCTCGACGCGGGCCGCGACGAAGTAGTTGCCGCCAAGCGCATCGGTGTTCGCGACGGTCAGGTCACGCGGGCCGGTGCCGTTGAAGCGGAAGCCCCGCACCTTTTCCGGGCCGAGCGTGAAGCGATCCGTCACGCGCGCACCTGCGCCGCCGATGGAATAGAGCGCGCCGCCCTCGACCTCGGCCCTCAGCGTCACCTCGTCGTTCATGATGCGGGTCTGCGCCCGCGCCAGAGCCGTCGCCTTCAGGTATTGGTTGTCGGCCCCAAGACCGCCGACCTCGGTGTCGATTTCGAGGAAGAAGCGCGACATATCGTCGAGCCCGGAAATCGCCGAGTCGAAGGTGTAGGTCAGGCCCGCGTGCCCGCCGATCTGCCAACCGCGCCCGGCCTCGGCCATGAGCACGGCGGAACTGGCCGGATCGACGTTCGCGATGTTGGACCCACGCACGCCCGCCTTGACCGCGACGCGGCTCGACGGGCTGATCGGGAACTCCAGATAGGGTTCCACCAGCAGCCGGGTGGTGTCGTAGTTCGCATTCGCCGAGGCCAGCGTGTCATAGTAGAACGCGTTGATCCCAAGCTCGAGATCGCGGCCCAGAAGCCGGGGTTCGGCGAAGGAGAACGAGTAGTTGCGGACGGCGACGCCCCAGTTGAACTCGGCGCTGATGTACTGGCCGCGACCCAGGAAGTTCGATTCGCTGAACGACGCGTTCAGACCGAAACCGGAGGCCGTCGAATAGGACGCCCCGAAGGAGAGGGAACCGGTGCCCTGCTCTTCCACGTCCACGTCGACCACGACTCGGTCCGACGCCGAGCCTTCGCGCGCCTGCACGTCGACATTCGCGAAATAGCCAAGGGCGCGGATACGTTCGGCGGCGCGACGGATTTCGCGCGGATTGAACGGGTCGCCTTCGACCGTGCGGAATTCCGAGCGCACCACGCGGTCGAGCGTGGTCTGGTTGCCCTCGATGTCGATCCGCTCGACGATCACGCGCGGCCCGCGGGTGATGGCGAGCGTCACGTCCAGCGTGCCTTCGCGTTCGTTGCGCACGATGCGCGGCTCGACGGTGATGAAGTTCAGACCCTTCTGGGCCGCCAGACGCTCCATCCGCGCGATCGCGTTGTCCACGTCCGACGGGTTGTAGACGCCGCCCTGACGCAGACGGGCCGCGCGCTCGAATTCGGCGGTGTCGACACCGTCGACCTCGGAAATCGTGTTCACCTGACCGACGCTGAACTGCTGGCCCTCGGTGATCTTGAATGTCACCTGATAGCCGTCACGGCTGCTGCCCGCTTCGGCGGCGACCGCTTCGGCCCGGAAATCGACGAAGCCGCGCGAATTGTAGAAATCCGTCAGAACCTGCTTGTCGAACTCGATCCGGCCGGGGTCATAGGTGTCGGACTGGACGAAGGCCCGCAGAAGGCCCGCCTGTTTCGACGTCAGAACACGGCGCAGACGGGAGTCGGCGAAGCTGCGGTTGCCGGAGAAGGACAGACGCTCGATCTCGGACACCCGGCCCTCGATCACTTCGAAGACGAGGTCGACGCGGCCATTGGTGCGCCGGATGATGCGCGGCGTCACTTCGGCGGCCAAGCGACCCTTTTGGGCATAGTATTCCGCGATCACCTGCGCGTCGCGCTCGGCGACGGCGGGCGAGAACACCTGACGCGGGCGCGACTGGATGATCGCGATCAGATCCTCGTCGTCCTCGCGGCGGTTGCCCTCGATATTGATGCGGCTGATGAACGCCTGTTCCTGCACCCGGACGACCAGCGTGCGACCGCTCGGCTGAAGCCGGACCGTGTCGAACAGGCCCGAACCCTGAAGGCGCTGATAGGCGTCGTTGAGTTGGGCCGCGCTGACCGTCTCGTTCTTGCCGAATCCGAGGTAGGCGAGGATGGTCGCCGCTTCGATCTTTTCGGTCCCGACGATCTGCACCGAGGAGAAATTGTAGGACTGCGCGAGTGCCGCCGATGGCACGATCAGCGAAGCCCCTGATACCCCGAAGAAAACCGCCGTGGCAGCCGGTGCAAAGACGGATTGGCGCAGCCCCTTGGCGCGGGCGGCACGCTGCTCGTTATACGTCATCTTGTTGTCATCCGCTCAGACATCCCAGTCCCTAGTGTGACTAGCGGGTTTGGGGGGCGGTGTCAAAGCAAGTCAAACGACTGAGGGCCGCGCTATGGCGGCCCTGCGACAGGTTCGAAAAGTGTAAGTTTTCAGAGCGGTGCGACCCGCCGTGAAATCAGTGCAGGAACGCGCCCAGCAAGGCCCCGCAGCCAAGGGCGGCCGCCAGCGTGCCGACATACAGAAGACGGTCCCAGTTCAGGTCCATCAAAAGGTGAAGCCCGCGGTAGCTGTGTTGAATGTGTTCCATGCGCTCGTACCTCCAGCGTTATGGAGGGGAAACTCACATGGGATTCGGGCGGGACCACATCCGAATTGCGGCAAGATTAAGGCATTTGCGATCGGCTTCACGGCGCAGGTGGGCGCGCCCGGCTCTCGGGGCCTATGGGCAGAAGAGATCGTTCGTCACGCCCAACACCATGATCGACAGGATCAGGGCCAGGCCGACCGCGAGCAGAACCCGCATCGCGCGGTCCGACGGGGGCTTGCCCGCCACCGCCTCATAGGCGTGGAACACGAGGTGGCCGCCGTCCAGCACCGGGATCGGGAACAGGTTCAAAAGCCCCACGGCGGTGGACAGCACCGCGATGAACCAGATGAAACTGTCCAGCCCCTGACTCGCCGCCGCACCCGAGGTTTCGGCGATGCCGATGGGCCCGCGCAGGTTACAGGACGAAATCGCCCCGGTAATCATGTGCCACAGGCCGGACAGCGAAGACGAGATGATGTAGCCCACCTGCCCCACGCCCGTCGAAACGGCCTCGCCGAATGAAGGCGCGCGGGTTTCCGGCTCGAACACGAGGCCCCCAGCGATTCCGATCAGCCAGCGGGTCTCGAACCCGCCTTCGGGCAGCGGCAGGTCGACCCGGCGCGGGGTCAGATCGACGCTGATCGCTTCGCCGTCGCGTTCGATGCCAAGCGTCAGGGCCGCCCCATCGCCCTCGCCCACGATGGCGCGCAGGTCACCGAAGGTCGAAACGGGTTCACCGTCGACGGTCAGGATCAGGTCGCCTTCGCGAATCCCCGCGTCCGAGGCCGCCGACTGCGGCGTGACGGAACTGACGTAGGGCGGGAACGGATGCAGCGCCTCGACCGTCACCTCCTGCCCGCCGCGCAGAACCACGTATTCCACCGGGCTTTCGTTGGGCAGACGCGACACGAACCCGTCGAATTCGTCCAGCGACGGGGTTTCCTCGCCCGCGATGGACAGGATCTGGTCGCCCGGCTCCAGCGCCTCGAGCCCCGAGACCGGCGCGACCTCTTCGACCGTCAGCGGGTCGGTGGCGATGCCGGTGTGGAACGCCATCGCGAAGAAGATCAGGGCCGACAGCACGAAGTTGAAGATCGGACCCGCCGCGACGGTCGCCGCCCGCGCCCAGAGCGGCGCGCCGTGCATGGTATGCCGCCGTTCTTCATCCGACAGGCCGGCCATCGCCCCCTCGTCCACGCCCGCTGAAGCCGCGTTCGCATCCCCCCGGAACTTGACGTATCCGCCCACGGGGAACGCCGCGATCTGCCATTGCGTCCCATGCTTGTCGGTCTTTTTCGCCAGCACCGGCCCAATGCCGATGGAAAACACGTCCGCCTTGATCCCGGACAGACGCCCGATGATGTAATGGCCGTATTCGTGGATCGCGACGATGATCGTCAGCGCGATGATGAAGGCGATCAGGGTGAAGGCGAGGTTGCCGAAAGACGGGATCAGCGCGGTCAGGTCCACGTGGCACTCCTTTTCGGGGTCTTCGCCCCTGATATTATCTCTTCTGCTCGTATCCGGGCCATGTGGTCGGCCGCGCGCACGTTATCAAGAGTAAATGCGGCAGACATGAGGCCCGTGTCACCCGACAGTTCCGTGAGCACCCCTTCGACGACCCCGGCCATATCCATGAAACCGAGCCGGTGGGCGATGAAGCCGTCCAGCGCGGTTTCCTTGGCGGCGTTAAACACCGCACCCGCCATGCCGCCGGCCTCCATCACCTCGCGCGCAAGGCGCAGGGCCGGATAGCGGGCATCTTCGGGCGCGCGGAATTCAAGCTGGCCGATCCGGGCAAGGTCCAACCGCTCGACCGGGAGCGGTTTGCGCTCCGGCCAGTTCAGCGCGTATCCGATGGCGTGGCGCATGTCCGGCGGGCCGACATGGGCCATGAGCGCCCCGTCGTTGAAGCCGACAAGCGCGTGGATCAGGCTTTGGGGATGAACAATGACCTCGATCTGATCGGGGCGCACCCCGAAGAATTCGCGGGTCTCGATCAGTTCCAGCGCCTTGTTGAACATCGAGGCGGAATCGATGGTGATCCGCTGTCCCATGTCCCAGTTCGGGTGGCTCGACGCCTCTTCCAGCGTGGCCGAGGCCAGTTTGTCGATGGGCCAGTCGCGGAACGCGCCGCCCGAAGCGGTGATGATGACCCGCTCGACGGCGGCCATGTCTTCACCCACCAGCGCCTGAAACACGGCGGAATGTTCGCTGTCCACCGGGAGGACGGTCGCGCCATGATCGCGCGCTGTGCCGAGGATGAGAGGCCCCGCCGTGACGAGGCTCTCCTTGTTCGCAAGCGCAAGGGTCGCGCCTTGTTCCAGCGCCGCCAGCCCCGGCGGCAGACCGGCTGCTCCGACGATGGCCGACATGACCCAATCGGCCGGACGGCGCGCCGCGTCGGTCAGCGCCGCCTCGCCCGCGGCCACTTCGATCCCGGTGCCGGACAGGGCCTCGCGCAGGTCGGCGAGGCATTCCTCATGTGCCGTTACCGCGACCTCGGCGCCGAGCGCCTTGGCCTGCCGGGCCAGAAGATCGACGTTGCGCCCGCCGGTCAGGGCGACCACCTCGAACGCCTCGGGGTCGCGCTCGATCAGGTCTATGGTCGAACAGCCGATGGACCCGGTCGCACCGAAAATGGACACCCGCCGGGTCATGGGAAGATCCCGAACCCCAGCGCGGCCACACCGGCCAGTGCGGCGACCGCCACCAGCGCGTCGAGCCGGTCGAGCACCCCGCCGTGGCCGGGGATCAGGGCCGAACTGTCCTTGACCCCTGCCCGGCGTTTGAGCCAGCTTTCCGCGATGTCGCCCATCTGCCCGGCAAAGGCGAGCACGACGGCGCCCAACGCGCAAAGCGCCCAGTGAACGTCCAGAAGCCCCGGCCCGACCAGTGCGCCGAACAGCCCCGCGCCGACCCATCCGGCCACCGTGCCGGACCACGTCTTTTTCGGGCTGATACGCGGCCAGAACTTCGGCCCACCGAACGCACGCCCGGCGAAATATCCCAAGATGTCCGAAATCACGACGATCCCGATCAGGGCGAGGATACCGCGCGGCCCGGCCACGAGTTGACCGAAGATCAGAGACAGCGCGGCGACGGCAAGGAGCAGACCATAGGCGAGCCACGTCCGATGGCCCGCGCGGATCAGAAGCAGACCGACCGCGAGCGGCACGAAGGCCACGAGAAGTGCCCGCATGACGCCGAAGGTGACGGCGGTCCAGATCGCCTCGGCCCCGCCGGGTTCCGGCCCGGCCAGCGGCAGGACGAAGGTGATCGCGAGAACCGCCACCGGAAGAAGCGCGATGATCCAACGGCGCAAGGTCGGGATTTCGACCTCGCACAGTTTCGCAAGCTCGCGCAGCATCAGCACATAGACGATCACGACGAAGATCGACCACGCCAGCGGCCCGCCGAACAGGGCGCCGAGGGCGATCAGCACGATCACGCCCGCGGAAATCACCCGCGTCGACAGATCGGACCATTTGGAGGCGGATGCGGACGTGTCAGCCATTCTTCACCGCGCCGAAACGCCGGTCGCGCATGGCGAACCGATCGAGGATCTCGGCGAACTTCGCCCGGTCGAAGTCGGGCCAGAGCGTGTCGATGAACTCGTACTCCGCATAGGCCGACTGCCAGAGCAGGAAATTGGACACCCGCGCCTCGCCCGAGGTGCGGATCACCAGATCGGGGTCGGGCAACATGCAGGTGTCGAGGTATTTGGGCAGCGTTTCCTCGTCGATGGTATCCGGGTCCAGCTTGCCCGCCTTCACATCCTGCGCCAGCCGCTGTGTGGCGCGCGCCACCTCGTCCCGCCCGCCGTAGTTCAAGGCGACCGTGACATGCACCCGGTCGTTGTCCTTGGTCAGGTCTTCCAGATCGTCCATCAGACGGCGCAGCTTCGGGTCCAGCTTGATGCGGTCGCCGATGAAGCGCACGCAAGCGCCCTCGTCGTTCAGCTCATGCGCGGTCTTGTTGATATAGCGGCGAAACAGGCTCATCAGCCCCGCCACTTCGGCCTGCGTCCGCTTCCAGTTCTCGGTGGAAAACGCGAAGAGCGTGATGTGCGTCACGCCAAGGTCCGGGCAGGCCTCGACCACTTCGCGCGCGCGTTTGGCGCCTGCATGATGGCCGAACAGGCGCGGTCGACCGCGCTCCTTGGCCCAACGCCCATTGCCATCCATGATGATGGCGACGTGGAGGCCCTTGCCGGTTCCGATCTGGCTTTGCTCGTTCACGGGGCGGCTCCCTCGTCAGGCAACGCGTGACACGCGCCGGTCAGACCGAAAGGTCAGACCTGCATAATCTCTTCCTGCTTGGTCTCGAGCGTCTTGTCGACATTGCCGATGTATTTGTCGGTCAGTTCCTGCACTTCGTCGTGCCAGATCTTGTTGTCGTCCTCGGACATGCCCGCAGCTTTCGCTTTCTTGAGCTGTTCCATCCCGTCGCGGCGCACGTTGCGGATCGCGACCCGGGCGCTTTCGGCGTATTGCGCGGCGACGCGGGCCAGTTCCTTGCGGCGCTCTTCGTTCAATTCCGGGATCGGCAGCATGATGATGGTGCCGTTGGTCTGGGGGTTGATGCCCAGGCCCGACTCCATGATCGCCTTTTCGACCGCGTTCACCAGCGATTTGTCCCACACGTTGATCGTGACCATGCGCGGCTCCGGCACGTTCACGGTGCCCACCTGGTTGATCGGCGTGCGCTGACCATAGGCTTCGACGTGGACAGGCTCCAGCATCGCGGCCGAGGCACGGCCCGTGCGCAGCGAGGCGAGTTCCGTGCGCAGCGCCCCGATGGCGCCTTCCATACGGCGTTCCAGATCGTCGATGTCGATCTCAAGCTCTTCGTCAGCCATGCCTCAATCCTCCTGACCGTGGACCTGCGTCCATTGTTTGCGCTCATATACTCTCATCGGGCCGCACTGTATAGAGACGCGGGCCCTCGGGTCTGCCGGCCCGACCTCAGGCGGCAGGCTTGGCGTTCTTGACCGTGGTATAGGTGCCTTGCCCGGCAAGAATGCCCTTGAACCCGCCCGGTTCGTCCAGCGAGAACACGATGATCGGCATGTTGTTGTCGCGGGCCAGCGCGATGGCCGAGGCATCCATGACACCCAGACGTTTCGCCAGCGCCTCGTCATAGCTGACCACGTCATAGCGTTTTGCATCGTCGAACTTCTTGGGGTCCTTGTCATAGACCCCGTCCACCTTGGTGCCCTTGAAGATCGCTTCACAGGCCATTTCGTTGGCGCGCAGCGTGGCGGCCGTGTCGGTGGTGAAATAGGGGTTCCCGGTGCCGGCGGCGAATATGCAGACCCGCTTTTTCTCGAGGTGGCGCACGGCGCGGCGGCGGATGTAGGGCTCGCAGACCTGATCCATCGGGATCGCGCTGATGACACGGGTGTAGACGCCAAGCTCTTCCAATGCCGACTGCATGGCGAGCGCGTTCATCACGGTCGCGAGCATCCCCATGTAATCCGCCGTCGTGCGCTCCATCCCCTGTGCGGAGCCCGCGAGACCCCGGAAGATGTTGCCGCCGCCGATCACCATGCAGATCTCGACGCCCATGTCGTGAACCGACTTCACCTCCTGCGCGATACGCGCGACGGTGGGCGGGTTCAGGCCGTATGACCCGTCGCCCATCAACGCCTCGCCTGAGATTTTCAGCATCACCCGTTTGTATTTCGGTTGGCGAGCGTCGGCGGGGGCGTTGGTCACGGCCTCGGTCATGTCTTTGCGTCGTCCTCGGGGGTCATGTATGGATCGCGCGCAAAATGTCGGAAATCCCCGGCGGGCGCAATCCGCGAAAAACCGGGGGCTGGGAAGAAAGCATGTGATGGCAGAGGAGCTTGCGGCCCCCTTTCTCGATGATCTGCCGCCGGACCGCCCGGTTCTGATCGCCGGACCGACGGCGAGCGGCAAGTCGGCGCTGGCTCTGGCGATCGCGCGCACGGCGGGCGGCGTGATCGTCAATGCCGACGCGCTTCAGGTCTTTTCCAACTGGCGTATCCTGACCGCCCGCCCGTCGATCTCGGAGGAAGAGGTTGCGCCGCACCGGCTTTACGGTCACGTGCCCGGCGACACGTTCTATTCGGTCGGGCACTGGCTGCGCGAGGTCGCGCCGTTCTTGTCCGGCCCGCAGCGGCCCATCATCGTGGGCGGCACCGGGCTTTATTTCTCGGCTCTGACCGAAGGGCTCGCCGATATTCCCGCCACACCGCCGGAAGTGCGCGCCGAAGGCGAGGCGCTGCTGGCCGAAAAGGGCCTTGACGCCCTCATGTCCGACATCGACCCCGAGACGCTCGCCCGGATCGACACCCGCAACCCCGCCCGCGTGGCCCGCGCGTGGGAGGTTCAGCGCACCACCGGCAAGGGTCTGGCGGCCTGGCAGGACGACACGCCCCCGCCCCTGCTGCCACTGGCCGACGCCCTGCCCCTTGTCCTCAATTCCCCGCGCGACTGGCTTGCCGACCGGATCGCCCGGCGGTTCGACGCGATGCTGTCAGCGGGTGTGCTGGCCGAGGCCGAGGCCAATCTGACCACGTGGTCGCCCGACCTGCCTTCGGCCAAGGCCATCGGCGCGCGCGAGCTTATCGCGCATTTGAAGGGCGAGATGACGCTGGACGCCGCACGCGACGCCGCGATCATCGCGAGTCGGCAATATGCCAAGCGTCAGCGCACATGGTTCCGGTCGCGGATGTCGGACTGGACGCAAGTCACGATACCCTGACTCCCGCTAGTTCACGAATATGTGGCCCCTGTGCGACAGCGGCAAAAAGCCTCGGAGTTATCCACAGGAAAACCCGCAGACTGTGGATAGTCGGGGGCGACAGGTCTGTGGAAATCGTCTACCGCTGAAGGACCGCGATGAGGGGGCGACATGGCGGTAGGACGAATCGAACAAAAGTCGGTCGTTCGAACGGGGACAGACAGGGAGAACCAATAAAAAATGGACCAACTGAACGCGCTGAGCTCTCCCTTCCGTGTCATCCCTCTGGCCCGCCTCGCAAGCGGCGGACGGTGGCGAACCGAGGCGATGCGCAGCTACGGCGCCCCTGTTCTCCTCTGGTTCACCCGCGGTCAGGGCCGCATCACGGTGAACGGCAAGACCTCCGGCTACACCTCGCACAACGCGATCTACGTGCCTGCGGGCACGATGCACGGGTTCGAGATGAACTCGACCGTCCACGGGATGATCGTCGTGTTCCCGGTCGGCGTGGAAGACGAGCTTTCCCTGCCCGAAGACCCCGTGCACCTGCGCCTTCAGGAAGCCGATCAGCATATCGAACTGAATCGGCTGATCGAGAACCTTCAGTCCGAACTGGAAAGCGGCAACCTTGCCTCGGACCGCGCCATGCTGTGTCACGCGGGCCTTCTGTCGGTCTGGATAGAACGCCAGATGCGCGCGCTCGACATCGAAGAGCCGGACGAGGATGCCTCGTCCCGCCTTGCCGCCGCCTACACCGCGCTGGTCGAACAGGAATTTCATTCCGCCAAGACCGTCCGCGACTACGCCAAGGAACTGGGCGTGACGCCCACGCACCTGAGTCGTGTGTGCAACAAGGCTTGCGGGCGTCCGGCCTCGTCGATCCTTGCCGACCGCGTGCATTACGAGGCGCGGCGACTGCTGACCGAAACGCATATGCCGATCAAGGACATCGCGTCGTCGCTCGGCTTCGCCTCGGCGGCCTATTTCACGCGGGCGTTCCAGAATCACACGGGGCGCACCCCGTCGCAGTTCCGGCGCGGCGCCTGATCGTCTTGTGACCCATTGGTCACTTGACGAAGCCCCTTCCCAATGATGACGTGAGTCCAACCGACGTCTCTAAATGAGACTCTCGGCGATTATAAATTGACTTTTAGTGAAACCGCGCGTCTCGTATTCACGAGAGGTTGGACACCATGGACAGTCAGGACATCACTTGCCGTTGTGGAACGGTGCGCCTGAGCGCGTCCGGTCGCCCGTCCGGGGCGACCATCTGCCATTGTGCCGAATGCCAGACCGCCGCGATGATCTTCGAGCGTCGGTTCAATGCGCCGGTGGCCGATTCCGAGGGCGGGACGTTCCATGTGCTGTGGCGCAAGGACAGGCTCACCTGCCAGTCCGGCTCCGACAAGCTCGCCGCCCATAAGCTCGACCCGAAAAGCCCGACCGACCGGGTCATCGCCACCTGCTGTGGCACGCCGATGTATCTTGATCGCAAGGGGCGGCCCTGGGTCGGGGTCTTTGCGGACCGTGTGCCGGAACAGGCGCGCCCGGACCCGGAGCTCAGGGTCTATGCAAAGGATCGGGTCGAAGCCGGCCAACACGCCGACGGCGTGCGCACCTATCCGGGCTATTCACGGCGCATGTTGTTCAGACGCTGGCACGCGATCTGGCGCAGCGGGTTCGAAACCGATCACATGGGGTTCGTCGCCCGCGACATCTGATCTCAGCCGCCGAGGATCGCTTTCACGTATCCTTCGGTTTCCTTATAGGGCGGGACACCGTTGTATTTCGTCACCGCTTCCGGCCCCGCGTTATAGGCCGCGAGCGCCAGCTTCCACGACTTGAACGCCTTATACTGCTGGGCGAGATACCGCGCCCCGCCGTCGAGGTTCTGAAGCGGGTCGTCCGGGTCCACCCCTAGAAGCGACGCGGTTTCGGGCATCAATTGCGCAAGACCGATGGCGCCCGCATGGGACTTGGCCGACGGGTTCCAGCCCGATTCCTGCTGCACGAGCCGCAGGAACAGGTCTTCGGGAATGCCGTGCTTGGCCGCCGCCGCCTTGGCATGGGCCAGATACTCGCCCTTGTAGCTGCCGCGAAACGCCGGAACATGCTCTTTCGGGCGCGGCTGATACCGGGTCGAGCCTGCGTATTGCTCACGCGCCCGCCCGTCGAGAACCTTCAAGGCATTCTCGAAACTGCGTTGTCCGTTCGACGAGGAAAACGTCTGTGCCGCAACCGGCGCGCCCACCGCGACCGACAACGCCACCGCACCTGCGAGTAGTCCCTTCATCACCGCCCAGCTCTCCGTTTTGACCGGACTATACCGTCAATTGCGGTGACTCGCCAGCCTCGCGCACCCGGACCGGCAGCGGGCCTCCGCCGTCCCGGTTCCGGGGATTTTAACCTTTCCTTCACCGGGCACGGGTGATGTAACGATTTGAAGCAAGTTTTACAGATTCGGGAGGTGCTCATGGCTGGGTCCGTCAACAAGGTGATCATCGTCGGCAACCTCGGGCGCGACCCGGAGGTGCGGACGTTCCAGAATGGCGGGAAGGTCGTGAACCTGCGCATCGCGACGTCGGAGAACTGGAAAGACCGCAACACGGGCGAACGCCGCGAACGCACCGAATGGCATTCGGTCGCGATCTTTTCCGAGCCTCTGGGCCGGATTGCCGAGCAATATCTGCGCAAAGGTTCGAAGGTCTATATCGAGGGCCAACTCGAAACCCGCAAATGGCAGGACCAGTCTGGTCAGGATCGGTATTCCACCGAAGTGGTGCTGCGCCCCTATCGCGGTGAACTGACGCTTCTCGATTCGCGCGGCGGCGACTCGGGTGGCGGCAACTACGGTGGCGGCTCGTCCTCGGGCTCCGGCTACGACGATCGCGGCGGCTATGACAGCGGCCCCTCCGGCCCGGCGTCGGGCGGCGGCAGCTTCGACGACGAGATCCCGTTCTGAGGATCGACGACAGGGGCGCATCGGGCGCCCCTTCTCACATCCCCTGCCCGGTCCTATCTCTGACATATGCGCTGGTCTTTTCCCATCGGCCGCCTGCTCGGCTCCGAACTTCGCGTCCACGCGACCTTTCTGATCCTGCTCGCCTATGTCGGCGGCAGCGCCTATTCGTTCGGCGGGCTGGACGCGGCGCTGGTCAATGTGGCCTATGTGCTCGCGCTGTTCGCCTGCGTCATCGCCCATGAATACGGCCATGCCCTGACCGCGCGGCGGTTCGGCATTCCGACGCCGGACATCACGCTGTTGCCCATCGGTGGGGTCGCACGGCTCATGCGTATCCCGGAAAAGCCGGGGCAAGAGGTGCTCGTCGCCCTCGCCGGGCCTGCCGTGAACGTGGTGATCTTCTTCGTCCTCTGGATCACCGCCGGGCTGAGTTTTGAGGCGGCCCCCCTCACCGGCGGCATGACCTTCGCCGATCTGCCGCGCGAACTGGCCACGCTGAACCTGATCCTCGCCGCGTTCAACATGATCCCGGCCTTCCCGATGGATGGTGGCCGCGTGTTGCGCGCAACCCTCGCGATGGTCACCGACAGGGTGAAGGCCACGCGGATCGCGGCGGGTGTCGGTCAGGTGCTCGCCGTGGGGTTCGGCATCTACGGTTTCTATATCGGCAGCTTCATCTACCCGATCATCGCCGTCTTCATCTTCATGGCCGCCCGTGCCGAAGCACGCGACGTGCGCCTGCGCGCGATGGCGAAGACCGAAACCGCAGGCAACGTCATGGCCACCGGGTTCAAGGCGCTCGGCACATCGCTGACACTGGAACAGGCGCGTGAGGCCTTCGACCGGGAGCGTGTGGCGGAATTTCCCGTGGTCGACAGCGCGAGCCGCCGCATCACCGGTCTGCTCGCGCGAAAGCAACTGGACGATCAGTATCACACGCTGGGCGCACAGGCGCCGATCACACGGGTGATGGCCACGAACGTGCCCGTGGTGCAGGACGGCACGCCGCTCGCCCATGTTCTGCGCCTGCTGAACAGCGCCCCGGCGGTCGCGGTGACGGATGCGACCGGCGAGGTCGCGGGCTATATCAGCCACCGGACCGTGATGGACCGGCTCGGGCGTTAACGGGCCGAAAGCGCCTCGGACAGGATCATTCGCACGAGGTCGAGGTCGACCTCGTCCGTGACGAAGGCCTCGCCGATGCCGCGCGCCATGATGAACTTGATCGTGCCCGCCTCGACCTTCTTGTCCTGCCGCATGAGGTCGATCAGACCCTCGGCATCCGGCAGGTCGCCCGGAATGTCACGTAGGTCGCGCTTCATTCCCATGGCCGACAGATGCTCACGAAAACGGCTCGGCGCCTCCTGGCTCATCCAGCCCATCCGCGCCGAGGTCTCGAACGCCAGTGCACAGCCGATGGCGACCCCCTCGCCATGCAGAAGGCGGTCGGAATAGCCCGTCGCGGCCTCGAGCGCATGACCGAAGGTATGGCCGAGGTTCAACAGCGCCCGGTCGCCCTGCTCGGTTTCGTCCCGCGCCACGATGTCGGCCTTCATCTGGACCGAGCGGCGCACCGCCTCGGTCCTGAGCGCGATGTCGCCCGCCGCCATGGCAGGCGCGTTCGCTTCGAGCCATTCGAAGAAGTCGAGCGACCCGAGGCCGCCGTATTTCACCACCTCGCCGTAGCCCGCCAGAAAGTCTCGCTCCGACAGCGTGCCCAGCACGTCGATATCGGCCAGCACGAGCGAGGGCTGGTGGAAGGCCCCCACAAGGTTCTTGCCGCGCGGCGAATTGATCCCGGTCTTGCCGCCGACCGAACTGTCCACCTGCGCCAGAAGGCTAGTGGGCATTTGCACGAAGCGCACGCCCCGGCGCAGGATCGCCGCCGCGAAGCCCGCTAGATCGCCGATCACGCCGCCGCCGAAGGCCACGACGACATCCTTGCGCTCGACCCGCTGGGCAAGCAGCCACTCGACGGTTTCGGTGAGATGCGCCCAGCTTTTCGTGGCCTCGCCCGCAGGCAGAATCAACGCCTCGCTCTCGATCCCTTCGGCCTTCAGCGCCGCCTGCAACGCCGCCAGATGCAGCCCCGCGACGCGCTCTTCGGTCACGATGGACACGCGCGGGCGGTTCAGCAGCGGCGCGATCTGCGCGCCCGCCTGAGACAGCAGCCCCGGCCCGATCCGCACATCATAGGAGCGATCGCCAAGCGCGACGTGAACGGTTTCCATCCTAGACCTCCTCGAGCACGTCGGGCCGCGTTTTCAGAACGTCGATGACGTGGGCGGCCATATCGGAAATCGAATACTTGGGGTCCGCGTCGGCCACCAGATCGGCGAGCGCGTAGATCGGCTGACGTGCCGCATAGATCTCGGCAAGCGTTTTCTTCGGATCGGCGGTGCGCAACAATGGCCGGGTCGTCTTGTGCCGGACCCGCTGCCACAGCAGGTCCAGATCCGCCCGCAGCCACAGCGACACGCCCGCGGCCGAAATCGCATCGCGGTTGCGTTCGGCAAGGAAAGCACCGCCCCCCGTGGACAGCACGATCGGGCCGGTCGAAAGCAGCCGTGCGATCACCTCGGCCTCGCGATCACGGAAGAAAGCCTCGCCGTCGCGCTGGAACACCTCGGCGATGGTCATGTTCGCCGCCGCCTCGATCTCGGCATCCGAATCGAGGAAGGGCACCCCCAGCCGCGTCGCCAAGGCCTTGCCGACCGCGCTCTTGCCCGCGCCCATCATGCCGACCACCGTGACTGGCTTTTTCAACACCTGCTTCAACCTGCACCTGCGAACGGCAGCAGTCTGCCGACCGGAATGTGAATGCGATCACATGGCGTGACCGCGCCGGACATGCCATATATGAACTGCACGCGGGGGCAAACCCGTGATCAGGCAAGATCGGGCAGAGACAGAGGCACAAAGGGGACCCAATGCTTTGGCGGCTCATAAAGTTCGTCGCGACAATCGTGATACTCGGGGCAATCGGCATCGCGGGCTATGCGCTCGTCGGGGACCTCAAGCCGCCTGCGTCCGAGAATTCGCTCTCGGTGACGCTGGATGATGGCTAGGACCGCCGCCGCCCTCGTCCTTTTCATCGCGCCGGGGCTGGCCCTCGCGCAGGATCCGGGCGCGCCGATGTCCGCGATCAACTGGCTGTCCGACAGCGTGAACGAACCCGCCGACGTGCCGCTCGGCCCGTCGAATGGCGCGGGTGAGACGACCGGGGCCGAGGTCGCCGCGATCACGGTCGCTCCGCTGGACGCCTCGTCGGGACCGCGCCCGGATGCCATCGGTCTGCTTGCACCGCATGTGACGGGGTTGCCCGCCGACCTGTGGGGCGCATCACAGCCCGAGGATGTCGTGCGCCGCATTTCCGACGAGCGGTCCGATATGCTCCCGGCCCTGCAATCGCTCCTGACCGAGATTTTGCTGGCCGAACTCGATCCGCCGCAGGCCGGCGGCGGTGACGGGCAGGCCGTGTTCCTCGCCCGGATTGACAAGCTGCTGGACATGGGCGCGGTGGAGGAAGCCCACGCGCTCCTCACGCAGGCCGGGGCCGCGACACCCGATATCGTGCGCCGCTGGTTCGACGCGGCCCTTCTGATCGGTCAGGAGGACGAGGTCTGCCGCGCGATGGAGGCCGCGCCGGACCTGTCGCCCACCTACCCGGCCCGTGTCTTTTGTCTGGCGCGTGCCGGGGACTGGGACGGTGCCGTTCTTGTCATGGGCAACGCCCGCGCGCTGGGCGAGATCACCGAGGACGAAGACCTGCTTCTCGCGCGTTTCCTCGACCCCGATCTGTTCGAGGACGAAGCGCCGCCCGAACCGCCGCGCCCGATGACGCCGCTGGCCTTTCGGCTGTTCGAGGCCATCGGGGAACCTGTGCCGACCACCAATCTGCCACGCGCCTTCGCCCATGCCGACCTGCGCTCGAATATCGGCTGGAAGGCGCAGGTCGAGGCGGGCGAACGGTTGGCCCGCGCGGGCGCCCTTTCGGACAATCAGCTTCTGGGGCTCTACACGCTGCGCGAACCGGCCGCCTCCGGCGGCGTGTGGGAGCGTGTTCGGCTGGTGCAGGATCTGGACCGCGCCGTCAGCGAGGGCAATCCCCGCGCGGTCGAGGTGATCCTGCCGCGCGCATGGTCCGCCCTGCAAGCCGCCGAACTCGACATGCCCATCGCGCGGCTTTACGGGCAGACCATCGCCGGGATGGACCTGAAGGGCGAAGCCGCCGACATCGCGTTTCACATGGGCCTGCTGGGCGACCGGTATGAGATCATCGCGCTGGAAGCGGACCCCGCCGGCGCGATGGATCGGTTTCTGGCGGGCGTCGCTCAGGGCAATGTGGCGGGCCTGACCCCGCCCACGGACGCGGCTAGGGCGGTGGCGGACGGGTTCTCGGCCACCGCTATCCCGGGCCGCTACGCCGATCTGGTCGATGGTGATCGGCTGGGCGAAGCGATCCTCGCCGCGATCAGCGACTTCACCGTCGGCACCCGAGGCGATTTCGACGAGGTGGCCGATGCGCTCGCCCTGTTCCGCGCGATCGGGCTTGAGGATGTGGCGCGTCGCGCGGCCCTCGATTTCCTCATTCTGGAGCGGCGCGGATGAGCCCGCGCTCGCCGGACCTGTGGATTTCGGCGTTTCTGGAGGCGCAGGCCGCCGAACTGGACGCCTCGCAGAACACGCTGCTCGCTTATGGACGTGATCTCAAGGACTTCTCGGGATACCTTGATCGGATGGGTGAGGATTTCGGGGGCGCCGACCGGGCCACGGTCGAGGCCTATCTGATCGATTGCGAGGCACAGGGCCTTGCCGTTTCCACCCGCGCGCGGCGGCTATCCGCGATCAAGCAGATCTACCGTTTCGCGTTTGAGGAAGGCTGGCGCACAGACAACCCGACCCTGCGCATCACCGGGCCGGGCAAGGCCAGACGCCTGCCAAAGACACTGTCCGAGGACGACGTCGAACGCCTGCTGAACGCGGCCAGGCAGCATGGGCGGACCGATGCGGACCGGCTGCGCAACGCCTGCATGATGGAGGTGCTCTACGCCACCGGAATGCGGGTGAGCGAGCTTGTCACCCTGCCCGTTTCGGCCGCGCGCGGCGATCCACGGATGCTTCTCGTCATGGGCAAAGGCGGCAAGGAACGCATGGTCCCGCTTTCGCCACCTGCACGCGCGGCGCTCGCCGCCTGGCTCGACGTGCGCGACGCGGCCGAAGACGCGGCCCGTTCCAAGGGCGCGAAGCCTTCGCGTTTTCTGTTCCCGTCGACCGGCAAGGACGGCCACCTGACGCGCCATCGCTTTCACGGCCTCATCAAGGATATCGCGGTGGCCGCCGGCGTGTCGCCCGAAACCGTCACGCCCCACCGACTGCGCCACGCCTTCGCGACGCATCTTTTGGCCCACGGCGCCGATCTGCGTGCGATCCAGACGCTTCTGGGTCATGCCGACGTGTCGACGACCGAAATCTACACGCATGTGCTGGACGAACGGCTGAAGGAACTTGTCCTGAGCCATCATCCGCTGGCGAAAAAGGGCGGCGTGACCTGACCGGGCGCGTGCCTAGCCGTAGAGCGCCTTGGCCCGGTCCTCGAAAGCCCGCACGATGCGCTGCATGGCTTGGTTGAACACCACGCCGATCAGGTTTTGCAGCACCATGTTCTTGAATTCGAAATCCACGAAGAACTCGACCTCGCACCCGCCCTCGACATCGCGGAACTGCCAATAGCTTTTCATGTATTTGAAGGGGCCGTCGAGGTATTCGGTGTCGATGCGCATGTTTGCCGGGTCCAGCACCACGCGGCTGCCGAAGCGTTCGCGGAACACCCGGAACGAGATCACGAGGTCGGCTTCCATCACCTCGGTCCCGTCGGGCTGCGGCGTGACCTTGCGCAACCGCGCCGCCGCGTTCCACGGCAGGAATTCGGGGTATTTCCCAACGTCCGCGACAAGATCGTACATCTGCTGCGCGGTGTAGGGCAGAACCCGTTTTTCGCTATGTGTCGGCATGTCGCCCCTTCGGCCCGTGACTCGGGGCGCAAATTCCATAAGGTAGGGCCCGGATGCAAGGGGGCGAGCGGGAGTCGGGTTCATGTCGCGGCCATATGTCATAGACGAAATGATCTCGGCCAAGGCCATCGCGGCCCGGATCGAGGCCTTGGCGAAAGAGATCGAAGCGCGCTTCAAGGGCACCGACAAGCTGGTGGTCGTGGGGCTTTTGCGCGGGTCTTTCGTGTTCATCGCGGATCTGGTGCGCGAGCTCGACCTGCCGGTCGAGGTCGATTTCCTCGAAGCCTCGTCCTATGGCAATTCCACGGTGACGAGCCGCGAGGTGCGCATCCTCAAGGATCTGCGCGGCGAGATCGCGGGGCGTGACGTGCTGGTGGTCGAGGATATCGTCGACACCGGACACACGCTGAAACACGTGATCGGCCTGTTGAAATCGCGGGAGCCGAAACGGCTGTCCTGTATCGCGCTTCTCGACAAGCCGACGCGGCGCGAGGTGGATGTGAAGGCCGACTGGATCGGGTTCGAAATTCCGGATGAATTCGTGGTCGGTTACGGCATCGACTACGCCCAGCGAAACCGCAACCTGCCCTTCATCGGGGCCGTGCGCTTCACCGACGGGGCCTGAGCCGTGTTCAACATGCGCCAGTTCTTTCGCATGGCGAAATGGGCGCGCAACCCGCCGGGCGAGAAACAGGTGAAACTGTTCCTTATCGTGGTCGCGCTGTGCCTCGTCCTCTTCGGGATCGAACGCCTGGTCGGCTGGCCAGACTGGCTGACGATGGACAACACGCCGGGCGGAAAGATCACCCGGTAGCGCCGAGGAGCCGCGGGGCCGCGCGTTCGAGCCCGGCGATGATAAGGTCGCGAACGGCCCGGATGCGCGGCACTTCGGCCAGATCGACGTGGGACGCGACCCAGAGGTCCACCGCCGTCGCCGCGATCAGCCCATCCAGCCGTTCGAGCCGGGGATCGGGATCGCCCAGAATGCAGGGCAGGATCGCGCGGCCCTGCCCGGCGGCGGCCATTTCCCGCAACACGGGAAAACTGTCGCAGCGGGCCCCGATATGCGCCTCGCCGGTGATCTCTTTGATCTTCTCGCCCAGCGTGATGCGGGCAAGGTTGCCGGACAGGCCCAGCCACGCGTCCCGCCCTCCGGGTGCGCCGTAGACCGACATGCCCAGCCGGGCGGCGACCACGCCGGTCAGTTCCGGGGGCAGCTTGGCGGCGGGACGCACCGCGATGTCGGCGTCGAGCCGGGCGAGGTCGGCGTGCTGGTTCTGTGAGCTGAGTTCGATTTCCAACCCCTCCGCGCCAAGCTGCACCGCCGCGATGATTTCCGGCAGGATGCCCAGGCAAAGCGTGTCGGTCGACGTGACGCGCACCACGCCCGCCAGCGGTGATCGCGCCGCCGTGATGGCCCGCTCGACCCCGAGCGCCGCCTCCTCCACCGCCTGCATCGCGTCGAGCACCCGGCGCCGTCGCGGGGCGATGCGATAGCCGCGCGCGGTGCGGTCGAACACGGCAATCCCCATGTTTTCCTCGAAGGCGTTCACCCGTCTGAGAACCGTGGCATGGTTGACGCCAAGCTTGCGCGCCGCCCCCGAGAGCGAGCCTTTGTCCGCCACGGCAAGGACGTAGCGCAGATCTTCCCAGTCCATCTGTTTCATTTCGCACAGACCCTTTGCGATTTTCCCGACTTCACCTTCATTTTCCAACAGCTAGCGTCGCAAGAAGCCAAAATCCACAGGGAGACAGCCATGATTACCATTCGCAGCGCGCTTCTGGGCCTCGCGGCCGCCGGCACGTTCGCCACCGTTCTGCCCGCAGCCAGCCACGAGCAGGGCCTGCCCGCCGCGGTGAAGGCGCGCCATGCACAGATGCAGCTTTACGCCTTCAACCTCGGCACGCTCGGCGCGATGGCGCAGGACAAGATGGACTATGACGCCGAAGCCGCCAGCGCCGCCGCGTCGAACATCGTGAAACTGTCCAGCCTTGCCGCCGGACCGATGTGGGCGCCGGGCACCTCGGCGGACGATGTCGACGGCAGCCGCGCCCTGCCCGCGATCTGGACCGACATGGACGGCGTGATCGAAAAGGCGGTCGCCCTGAACGAAGCCGCGGTCGCGATGGAAGCGGCGGCGGGCGAAGGGCTCGATTCGCTCAAATCTGCGTTTGGTCCCCTTGGCGGGGCCTGCGGTGACTGTCACAAAGCTTACAGGCAACCCGAATAAGCGGCGGACACGGCTGCTGAACGACCGGGCCCGATGCGGCCCGGTCTTTTTGATGTAAGGAGACCCTCATGCGCTGGATCGTTCGTCTTGTCGTGCTCGCCGTCATCGTGGCCGCCATCGGCCTGTGGGTGACGCGGCCCAAAACGGACGATGCCGAGCTGCTGGCGGGCCTCACCCCGGACACGGCGCATGGCGAGCAGGTGTTCATCGCCGCAGGCTGCGCCTCGTGCCACATGGCCGAGGACGCGGATGCCGAGGACAAGCTGGTGCTGGCGGGCGGGCAACCCTTCGCCTCGCCCTTCGGCACCTTCCGCGCGCCCAATATCTCGATGGACCCCGAGGCCGGGATCGGCGACTGGGCGGCGATCGACCTGTGGAACGCGCTGCATCACGGCACGTCGCCCGAAGGTCAGCATTACTACCCCGTCCTGCCTTACGGCGCGTATATCCACATGGCGCCGCAGGACGTGGTCGACCTGCACGCCTATATGCAGACGCTTCCCGCCGATGGCACGCCGTCCCAGCCGCACGAGGTGGGCTTTCCGTTCAACATCCGCGCCTCGCTTGGCGGGTGGAAACTGCTGTTTCTGACCGACGACTGGGTGATGCAGGGCGACCTGTCGCCGGAGCTCACCCGCGGGCGCGAGATCGTCGAGGGCATGGCCCATTGCGCCGAATGTCACACGCCGCGCAACGCGCTGGGCGGGCTCAAGACCGGGGCCGACTGGATGACGGGTGCCCCGAACCCCGCCGGGCGCGGATCGTTCCCCGATCTGACGCCGCCGGAAATGTCGTGGTCCGAAGGCGAACTGGTGGAATATTTCACCTCCGGCTTTACGCCCGAGTTCGACTCGGCAGGCGGGCACATGGCGCTGGTCGTCGAGAACCTTTCCCAACTGTCGGAGGAGGATCGCGCAGCGGTCGCGGCCTATGTGAAGGCGCTGCCGTTGGAGTGAGCGTCACAGCCCCGTGACAGTGAACATGAGCGGCGCGTGGTCCGAGAACCGGGCGATCCAGTCGTCGCGCGAGGCGTCCTCCGCCTCGACCGCCCATCCCCCGACATGAACCTTGGCGCCCTGCCCCTGATCGACGAAGGTCAGCGTCTCGGTCGCGAACACATGGTCGAGGTCGGCCGGCGCGTAAGATGACGTCGAACCATTGTTGAACGTCGTGTCATGGGTCTTGGGCAGACGCACCATCCCGTAACGGCGAAACCGCCGATCGAGCCGCGCGATCTCCTCGGCCGCCGTGATGTCCTGATCGCTGTCCTTCAACGTCATGCCCATGGTGTTGAGGTCACCAGCGAGGATGAACCGCACCTCCTGCCCCAACCCCTCCGACACGCCGTCCAGCGTTCTTTTCAGTCCGAAGGCCTTTTCGAACATGGCGTCGCGCAAACCGAAGCCCTCGGGCGACGGCAGGCTTTTGAGGTGATTGAACAGGATCGGCAGGTGGCTTCCATCCGGTGCGGTGACCGTCACCAGCGCACCGGGGCGCAGACCGGGGTTGTTGCGCTTGAACTCGTTCTTCTGGGTCATGAAGGCGGTGATCCCGTGGCGGATGCCGATGAGCGTTTCCTGCGTCTGCGGCCCCTCGGTGATCGCGAAGACATAGCCGGGCATACGGTTGACGAATTCGGAAAACACCCGGCCCGATTCCACCTCCATGATCGCGAAGATGTCCGGCGCTTCCCCCGCCACGTAACCCGCCACCCGCGCCACCCGGTCGCGCCGGCTTCCGGTGCCTGCGCCAGTGAAATGTTCGACGTTCCACGACAGGACTTTCAGATCCACGACGCGCTCCAATCTCTGCAATCAATGCATCAAGGATAGCCCCGCAGCGCGTGGATGGAGAGGCAGGAATTCCGCTAGATTATGACCTGCTCGCCGCACGCATGATCGTGCCCTGCGCGGTCGCACATAGTTTTTCCGTCCCGCCGGACACCGCGAACACGTCCGCGCGCACGACGGCCTGACTGCGGCCCGAACCGACGACTTCGGCACGCGCCACCAAGGCCTCGCCCTTTCCGGGGCGCAAGTAGTTGATCTTGAACTCCTGCGTCACGCTGCCCTCGCCCATGAGCGGACCGCCCGCGAAGGCGAGCGCCATGTCGGCCAGTGTCGCCACCACGCCGCCATGCGCCATGCCGAGGTGCTGGGTGTGCCGGGCTTCCAGACCAAGGCGCAGTTCGGATTTTCCGAGCGACAGCGCGACGAGTTCGACGCCGATTTCAGCCGCGAAGGGCTGCCGGGCGATGATGTCGCGCCCGAGCGCCTCGATGTCGTCGTCGGTCACGCGAGGCCGAGTTTGGCGTTCCGCGCGTCGCGAAGCCGCGCGAAATCGTCACCGGCATGATAGGACGACCGGGTGAGCGGCGTGGCCGACACCATCAGGAATCCCTTGCCGTAGGCGGCCTTTTCGTAGCTCTTGAACTCGTCCGGCGTCACGAACCGATCGACCGCGTGGTGCTTGGGCGTCGGTTGCAGGTATTGCCCGATGGTGAGGAAGTCGATGTCGGCCGCCCGCATGTCGTCCATGACCTGCATGACGCCCTGACGGTCCTCGCCCAGCCCCACCATGATCCCCGACTTGGTGAACATGCTCGGGTCGAGTTCCTTAACCCGCTGCAACAGCCGCAGCGAATGGAAATACCGGGCACCGGGCCGCACGCTGGGATACAGCCCCGGCACGGTTTCGAGGTTGTGGTTGAACACATCCGGCTTGGCCTCGACCACCGTTTCCAGCGCGCCGGGGCTGGATTTCAGGAAGTCGGGCGTGAGGATTTCGATGGTGGTGCCGGGGGCCTGCTTGCGCACAGCGCGGATCGTCATGGCGAAATGCTCGGCCCCGCCGTCGTCCACATCGTCCCGGTCGACGCTGGTGATGACCACGTGATTGAGGCCCAGCTTCTTGACCGCATCGGCCACCCGCCCCGGTTCGAACACGTCGAGCGCATCCGGGCGGCCTGTGGCCACGTTGCAGAAGGTGCAGCCGCGCGTGCAGATCTCGCCCATAATCATCATGGTGGCGTGGCCCTGCGACCAACACTCGCCCACATTTGGGCACCCGGCCTCTTCGCAGACGGTCGAGAGCTTGTGCTCGCGCATGATCCTGTGGGTATCGGCATAGCCCTGGCCACCCGGCGCCTTCACCCTGATCCAATCGGGTTTCTTGGGCTGGGCATTGTCCGGGCGATGAGCTTTCTCGGGATGGCGGCTCGCCGGGATCTTCAGGTCACGCATGATGTCCTCCGTTCTGCCCCACATATATCCATTCGGCCCTGAATGTCACCGCGAAAACCGGGCGTCCGTTATGCAACCGGGTCATGGCTGGCCACCGGATTCGGTTTGAGATGCGCGACCGGCGCGGGCAATCGCGCCCCGAACGCGCAAATTTTCGACCGTCGAAGCCTTCGCGCCCGCCCGCATATCTGCCATGTTGCGCCGCAGCATTGTCTCTGCGCGTGCAGTATGATCTTAGAACTCCTGTAAACTTTCCGGCGATTCCAGACGGAAAGCATCAAGTTTGTACAAGAACTCAGGAGAGACCCATGAACGTCGGTGATCGTATCCCCGCCTGCACCTTCAAAACCCGCGTGCGCGATGAAAGCGTCGGGGGCCCGAACCCGTTCCGCTGGCAGGACATGACCTCGGACGATTACTTCGCGGGCAAGCGCGTCGTGCTGTTCTCGCTCCCCGGTGCCTTCACGCCGACCTGTTCGACTTACCAGCTTCCGGGCTTTGAAAAGGGCTTTTCGGATTTCGCCGCGCAGGGCATCGACGAGATCTACTGCATGTCGGTCAACGACAGCTTCGTCATGAACAAATGGGCCATCGATCAAGGCCTGACCAACGTCAAGGTGATCCCGGACGGTTCGGGTGAATTCACAAAGGCGATGGGGATGCTGGTCGCCAAGGACAACCTCGGCTTCGGGGCCCGCTCGTGGCGCTATGCGGCCATCGTGAACGACGGCGTGATCGAGGCGCTCTTTGTAGAGCCGGGCATGTGCGACAACCACGGCGAAGACCCCTACGGCGAAAGCTCGCCCGAGAACGTGCTGAAATGGCTCAAGGAAAACGCGACGGCCACGGCCTGATCGCGCCCCTTGCGTAACGTCGAAGGCCGCCTTTCGGGGCGGCCTTTTTCGTGCCCCCGGCCAACTCGACCGACACCCCGCCCGGCGCTAGACTCGTCTTGGCCCCATGAGGACAGGGAGGGTGGACCGGGCACCATGTCAGCGAAACGGAAATCCGCGCGCCTTGCGCTGGCTTTTCTGGCCTTCGTCGTGGGCCTGCCGGCCCTCGCCGATGTCGAGGTGCACGTGGTTTCGGTCGGACAAGGTCGCCAGACCGACGATTTCTACGCTCTGCCCGAGATCAATCTGCTGGTCGATCGCCCCGGTTCGGATGTGGCGCTGGTTCTGATCGACGGCGGCCAGGCGCATTGGCGGATCGAGGGCGCCGAGGGCACCCACATAACTGAGGTGGTCAGGGACGGGCCGGACGACGCGCCCGCCCGCGTCACCCTGTCGGGTATTCCCATGCAGATCGAAGAGGGCCCCGACCTGCCCCTCGTCTTCGGGCCTGTGGGCGCGGATTTTCGCGCGATGCTCGACACCGTTGGGGACAGGTTCGGGATCGACCGCATCGCCAGCTTCACCGCGTTGCACAAAGCCGGGCGGGCCGCCCTCAGGGTCGACCGGGTGGACCGTGCGACGCCGGGACTGTCGCGCGATTATCTTGCCGATCACCTCGCAGACCCGCGCGACCTGCCCCCCGAGTTGCGGGGATGGATCGAGACGCCGGGTGAAACGGGCGGTCCCGACGTGCGGTTCGATGAGACGGGGGTGACGCTGTCGGACCCTTCCGGCCTACGGTTCCTGCCGATCACGGGGGATGTGCCCGCCATCCTCCTGCCCGCTGCGAGCGTGTATGACCCATCCTCGCACACCGTCTTTGCGGTGAGTTATGGCGGGCCGGGGTATCTTTATGCCGTCGACGCGCTCACGGGCGCTTGGCGGGTCATCGCGGAGTTGAACGACTATGACGCCTCCGCCCTGCTCTTCGATCCCGCCACCGGGCAGGTCATCCTGACCGGAGCCTTTTCCCGGCCGGGGGATATCCGGGCCTTCACGCAGGACGGCGCCATGACATCCACCTTCGTCCCGACGATCGGATTTCCGGGGCTCACCGATCTGTTCGATTACGGCAACGAACACGGACCGCCATTGGTCCCGCACCTGTTGCGCGATGGCTGGCTGCTCGTCTCGGCCTCGGGCCCGTCAGGGCCGGCCTATCCGGATGCGGGCGCGTTCCGGCTTTACGCGGTCGCGCTGCGCTCCGGCGAGGTGAAGCTGCTGGCCTATGAAAACGACTGAGCGGACGAGCCCTCAGCCCTCGATCATCTCCACCCGCGTCGCGTGCCGCCCGCCTTCGAATTCGGCGTTCAGAAACGCGTCCACGATGTCGAGCGCGAGCCCCTCGCCCACGACCCGCGCGCCAAGCGACAGGATGTTCGCGTCGTTGTGCTGGCGGATCATCCGGGCCGAGAACGTGTCGGAGCAGACGCCGCACCGGATGCCCGCGACCTTGTTCGCCGCCATCATGATGCCCTGCCCGGTGCCGCACAGGATGATCCCCAGCGCGCACTCGCCCGAGGCGACCTTTTGCGCCGCCGCTTGGCCGTGCAGCGGGTAGTGCGTGCTTTCAGGCGTGGTCGGACCGATATCCACGGCCTCCCACCCCTCAGCCTCGATATGCTTGGCGATGGTCTGGCGCAGCTCGATGGCCGCGTGGTCGCTGGACAGGACGATGCGTTTGTTCTGGGTCATTTCGGGTCACTTCGCTGGAATTGCGCCCCCGTGTAGCCCGGGCGCCCAGACATGAAAAGGGCCGCGCGTGGCGGCCCGTTTTCCCGACTGTCGCCGCGGCTTATTCCGCCGCTTCCGGCGTGCTGCCGTCGCTGGCGCCCTGCGTGGCCTCGGCCATGTCGCCTTCGGGCTTCTTGGCGCGGGGTTTGCGCGGGGCGCGGGGTTTTTTCGGCTTTTCGGCGTGCGTATCGTCCGCCTTCTGCGCGTTCTCCGGCGTTTCGACCAGACCGTTGTCGTCGTCCTGCGCCGTTTCGATCACGTCCGGCTGCGGCGACGAACCGGGATCGTAATTGTCGTTCGACCGATCGCGGTTCTGCTTTTCCTCGCGGCGCTGGGCATCGCGGTTCTTGCGCTGGTTGTTCCCGTTGCCGTCGTTGTTGCCGTTCGACTGATTGTCGTTCTGGCCGTTGCCGCCGCTGTTCCCGCCCTGCTGGGGCTGGTTCTGCTGGCGCTTGGCCTCGGCGTCCTTCTGGGCTTCGGACAGCAGGCGCGCATAGTGCTCGGCATGCTGTTGAAAGTTCTCGCCCGCCACGCGGTCGTTGCCGAGGAAGGCATCGCGCGACAATTGCGTGTACTTGTCGATGATCTGCTGCGGGGTGCCGCGCACCTTGCCCTCGGGTCCGGAGCTGTCGAAGACCCGGTTGATGTTGTTAGAGGGGGAGCGGTTGCGGTTGTTCTTCCCGCGCGAACGTGATTTCGAAGATCTCATAAGTTCCTGTATCCAGCCTGTTTTCTGGCTCTCGGTCCGCGCAACTCCTCCGCTGCGTCTCTGCGGTCCGGCTTTTCGGCTTGTCGCACCGAGAGGCGAACGGCCTCATCAGGTGCTATCCTTGAGTAAACACGCAGGTCAGGGCGTGACAAGGGGCATTTTGTCGTTTCCGTAAGATAACCGGGGATTTTTGCCACTATGTGACGTGAAAACCCTGAGAAATCGTTAGGAAAGCGGGGCGCGGGCACCGATCACCCGGTCCCTTCCATCCATGTCGGGGTGAATCCGCACGTCGTCAAGCCCTGCCGCCGCGAAAATGTCGGACACGGCGCGGCCCTGCCGAAACCCGATTTCCACCAGTAATCGCCCGCCCGGGTCCATATGGGCCAGCGCCCCGGCCGCGATCTTGCGGTATGGGTCCAGCCCGTCCCCACCGGGGGTGAGCGCCATCTGCGGGTCGAACCCCAGCACTTCGGGCGCGAGCGAGGGCATTTCGTCCGCGGCGATATAGGGCGGGTTGGACACGATCAGGTCGAAGCGGCCCTGAACCCGCGCGAACCAATCCGAGGCGAGGAAGGTCAGACGGTTGTCCACCCCGTTCAGCGTCGCATTGCGCGCAGCGACCTTCAGCGCGGGGTCCGACAGGTCCGTGGCGACCGCGAAAGCCTCGCGCCATTCGGCGAGCAGCGTGATGGCGAGGATGCCCGATCCGGTGCCGAGGTCGAGAATGCGCGACGGCGGCGCGCCGGTCAGAGCCTCGGCGATCAGCGTCTCGGTTTCGGGGCGCGGGTCCAGTACGTCGCGGGTGACCGTGAAATCCCGGCCCCAAAACTGCCGTCGCCCGATGATCTTCGACACCGGCTCGCGCGCGATCCGGCGGTCGAGCATATCCTCGTAAGCCAGCATGTCGGCGGGCGAGACCTGCATGTCGCGCTCCAACGAAAGCCGCATGACCTCAATCCGCAAGACCTGAGCGAGGAGGAGCTGGGCGTCGCGCGCCGCACCGTCGATCCCCGCCTCGCGCAGCCGTGTGGTGCCCATCGCCAGCGCGCCCGACAGGATCACCCTTCGAGCTCCGCCAGTTTCGCGGCCTGATCCGCCTCGATCAGCGCGTCGATCACCTCGTCCAGATCGCCCTGCATCACGTCGCCCAGCTTGTAGAGCGTCAGGTTGATCCGGTGGTCCGTCATGCGACCTTGCGGGAAATTATAGGTGCGGATGCGTTCCGAGCGGTCGCCCGACCCCACCTGCGCCTTGCGGGCCGAGGCGCGTTCGTCATGGGCGCGCTGGCGTTCGGCGTCGAACAGCCGGGTTTTCAGCACCTGCATCGCGATCTCGCGGTTGCGGTGCTGGGATTTTTCCGAGCTGGTCACGACGATCCCGGTGGGGATGTGCGTGATGCGCACGGCGGAATCGGTCGTGTTGACGTGTTGGCCACCCGCCCCGGAGGCGCGCATGGTGTCGATGCGGATGTCGGCGGGGTCGATGTGAATGTCCACATCCTCGGCCTCGGGCAGCACCGCCACCGTGGCCGCCGATGTGTGGATGCGCCCACCGCTTTCGGTTTCCGGCACCCGCTGGACCCGGTGCACGCCGCTTTCGAACTTCAGCCGGGCAAAGACGCCGTCGCCCGAGACCCGCGCCACGACCTCTTTCACGCCGCCCACCTCGGTCAGGCTTTGCTCCAGCGTGTCGAATTTCCAACCCCGCGCCTCGGCATAGCGTTGGTACATGCGCAGCAGATCGCCCGCGAAGAGCGACGCCTCGTCACCGCCCGTGCCGGGCCGGATTTCGACCATCGCGGGGCGCGCATCCGCCGCATCACGCGGAAGGAGTGCCACCCGCATCGCCTGCTCCATGACCGGAAGCCGCTCACGCAAACCCGGCAATTCGTCTTCCGCCAGTTCGCGCATTTCCGGGTCCGACAGCATCGCCTCGGCGTCTTCGATGTCCGACAGAAGCTGGCGGAAGGCCGCGATTTCCTCGACCACAGGTTTCAGTTCGGCATATTCGCGCCCGACCTCGGCGATTTCGTCGCCTGACAAGCCCTGAGACATCTTCGCCTCAAGGAATTGGAATCGCTGTGTGATCGCGTCGAGTTTGTCGAGTGGCACCATCCGGGTCTCGTCGCGCAAAGCCGTGATTTGGTCAAGCCCGTGTTATCGGCTACCGTAACCCATGCGCGCCCTGTTCCTCCTGCTTTTCACCGCCGCGCCGGCCCTGGCCGATCCCGACTGCTTCTGCACGGATCGCGAGGGCGCGCGGGTCGAACTGGGGCAGGAAATCTGCATGACGGTCGATGGCCGCGCCTTCATGGCGCGCTGCGAGATGACGCTGAACACGCCATCGTGGAAACCGACGGGCGAGATGTGCGTGTCCTCACGCCTCCGCTTCGAGCCGGTCGAACCAGCGCGTGACCTTGGCCGCGTTCACCCCCATGTCGCCCTTGCCGAACACGAGATGCGACTGAACATGCAGATTGCCGTCCTCGACCCAGATCACCGCGATATCCGGGAATGCCCAAAGCTTTGAGCGCGTAACGAAAGTGGCGGGGTCGGTGCCGTCGCCGATCCGCTCGGTGCGCGGGGTGGCGGCCGCGATCTCGACCATTCTGTCCAGCGCGTTTTCCGGCAGGTCCGACAATGGGCGGACCACCTTGATCCCGCCGATCGAGGGATGGACGCCCTCGGCATCCGGGCCGGGCTTCGCACTCAGGCGGTCCTGCGGCAGCGGTGACACCCGGACCCAGAGTCCGAAGACGATGACGAGCGCGACGAGAACGCCGATGATTTTCAGGAGCATTTGGCCTCCGACCTGTTAGCTTAGGCTCAGGTTAACGGCATTTCGGAGGAAGACCATGGTTTTGCGGATATTCGTGATCGCGGCCACCCTGCCCGCAGCGGTGCTCGCCCAGGCATACGACGGGGTCTATTACCCGTCCGGCATGACCGGCTGGTCCTGTCAGACCATCGGCATGGACGGGGGCGCCGTGGCCATCCAAGACGGGCAGTTGATGGGGGTCGAGAACACCTGCGACCTTATGAACCCGGTCGGTGTCACGGGGATGGAGGCGACGCTTTACGATATGGAATGTTCCGCCGAAGGGACCACCTATACCGAGCGCGTCATGCTGATGCACTCGGGTGAAGGGGTCTATGTCATCCGCGACGGGTTCGTCGCCGAATGGGCCCGCTGCGAGTAAGCGGAGCGGGCTTGCGCCCGCACATTGTCAGCACGGGCCCGCCTGCGGGCGGGCCCGCGCGGGCGGAGGGAGGCCAGCCTCCCTGACCGGATTTGCAGGCAAATCCGGTCCACCCTCCGAGGTTTTTTTTGAAACAGAGAAGGGATCAGCGGCGGGTGTAGCCCCAGAGGCTGAGGATCTCGACCGCGACATGCGCGCCCGCGATGGCCGTGGCGCCCGTGGGGTCGAAGGGGGGCGACACCTCGACGATATCGCCGCCGACGATAATCGTGCCCTTGAGCCCGCGCAGGATCGCCGCCGCTTGCGCCGAGGTGAGCCCGCCCCAGACCGGGGTGCCGGTGCCGGGGGCGAAAGCCGGGTCGAGCCCGTCGATATCGAAGGTGAGATAGGCCTGCGCGTCGCCCACGACCGACTTGATCCGCTCGACGACCGCGTTCGGACCTATGTCGTGCACCTCGGGCGCGTCGATCACGGTGATGCCGAGGGTGTCCTCGTTCACGGTGCGGATGCCGATCTGGACGGAATGCGCGGTGTCGATCAGCCCCTCCTCGACTGCGGTGTAGACGAAGGTGCCGTGATCCACGCGGGTCGGGTCCGGGTTTTCCCAGCTGTCGGTGTGGGCGTCGAACTGGATGAGCGCCAAGGGCCCGTGCTTCGCCACATGGGCGCGCAGGATCGGAAGCGTGATCGAATGGTCGCCGCCCAGCGTCACCACCGCGCAATCCTGCGCGAGGATACCCGCGATGTGGCGTTCGATCCGGTCGCGGATCTCGACCGGGGCCGCGTAATCGAAGGCCATGTCGCCGTAATCGGCGATGGCGAAGGTCGACATCACGTCGTAATCCCAGCCATAGGGAGGTTCGGGGGTTTGCAGCGCAGAGGCTTCGCGGATCGCGCGCGGGCCGAGGCGCGTGCCGGGCCGGTTGGTCACCGCCTGATCGAACGGAATGCCCGTGACCGCGATATCGGCATGGGTCAGATCCTTGGTGTAACGGCGGCGCAGGAAACTGGTCGCGCCCGCGAAGGTGTTCTCGAACGCGAGTCCCTTCATCTCGTCCCGCGTGAATGCGACATCGACTTCGTTCTGTGCGTCTTCGAGCGACATGGTGCCTCCTCAATGGTCGCGCGCAGGGTGCCACCGGGCCGCATCCCCCGCAAGCTCTGGCGATGCGCGGCCCGCTTTGCTACGGGTTCGGACGAAGGAGACGCTCATGACGAATTCGGACGACATCGTGCACGACCCGGCAGGCGGCATCCCCCGGTTGGTCGAGATCATGCGGCGCCTGCGCGACCCGGACACGGGCTGCCCGTGGGACATCGAGCAGGATTTCGCGACCATCGCGCCCTATACCATCGAAGAGGCCTATGAGGTGGCCGACGCGATCGAGCGCGAAGCATGGGGTGAGCTGCGCGGCGAATTGGGCGATCTGTTGTTCCAGTCGGTGTTTCACGCCCAGATGGCGTCCGAACGCGGGCTGTTCGACATCGACGACGTGGCCAACACCATGTCGGACAAGATGGTCGCGCGCCACCCCCATGTGTTCGGGGACGAAACCCGCGACAAGTCCGCCGAACAACAGACCGTGGACTGGGAGACGATCAAGGCCGCCGAGCGTGCGGCGCGGGATCGTGGCGGGGTGCTCGACGATGTGGCGCTGGGCCTGCCCGCGCTCTTGCGGGCGGTGAAGCTTCAGAAACGGGCCGCACGAGTGGGCTTCGACTGGCCCGACCTCGAGCCGGTGCTCGCCAAGGTGGCCGAGGAGGCGCGCGAGGTGGTCGAGGCGCGGGATCACCTGTCGCACGCGGAACTGACCGAAGAGATCGGGGATCTTTTCTTCGTGCTGGCCAACGTGGCGCGGCATCTGAAGGTCGATCCGGAGGCGGCCTTGCGCGGCACCAATGCCAAATTCGTGCGCCGCTTCCGGGGGATAGAAGCGCGGCTTCAGGCGATGGGCAAACGCCCCGAGGACAGCGACCTTGCCGAGATGGATGCGCTCTGGGAGGCCGTGAAGGCCGAGGAGAAGGCCGGCGCGAATTCCTGATTGTTTCCGTGCGGTATTGACCTGACGAATTTAGTCAGATTTAACGCGGGCGAACGCAATACGGAGGATTCCATGTTCCGCACCACCATCACCGCCGCCTGCCTTGCCGCGACCGCGATGCCGGCGCTCGCCGAGGTCAACGTCTATTCCTACCGCCAGCCGGAGCTCATTCAGCCGCTGGTCGATGCCTTCACCGAGGACACCGGGATCGAGGTAAACGTGGCCTTCCTGAACACCGGCATGGTCGAACGGCTTCAGGCCGAAGGGCAGCGTTCGCCCGCCGATGTGATCCTGACCACCGACATCTCGCGCCTTGCCGAACTGGTGGCCGCCGACGTGACCCAGCCGGTCGACAGCGAAACGCTCACCACGCAGATCCCGGAGAACCTGCGCGACCCCGACAACCAGTGGTTCGCACTGACCACCCGCGCCCGCGTCGTCTATGCCTCGAAAGAGCGCGTGGCCGAGGGCGAAGTCACGACCTACGAGGATCTCGCGGACCCGAAATGGGAGGGGCGCATCTGCACCCGGTCCGGCACCCATGCCTATATGGTCGCGCTAACCTCGGCGGCGATTCACCACATGGGCGAAGAGGGCGCGAAAGCCTGGCTCGAAGGCGTGAAATCCAACCTCGCGATGAAGCCGCAGGGCAACGACCGGGCGCAGGTCAAATCGATCTGGGCCGGCGAATGCGACATCTCGCTGGGCAACACCTATTACATGGGCGAAATGCTGGACGACCCGGAACAGACCGAATGGGCCAACTCGGTTCGCATCGAGTTTCCGGTGTTCGAAGGTGGCGGCACGCACGTCAACGTCTCGGGCATGGCGATGACCAAGGCCGCGCCGCACCGCGAAGACGCGCTGGCGTTCATGGAGTTCCTCGCCTCGGACAAGGCGCAGGAAATCTATGCCGAAGCCGTGCACGAATACCCGGTGGACCCCGAAGTGCCGAACGCGCCGATGGTCGAAAGCTGGGGCAGCTTCACCGCCGATGATGTGGCGCTGATGGATCTGGCCAAACTGCGCCCCGACGCGCTGCGCATCACGCAGGAAGTCGACTACGACGGCTGACCCCTTCGGGTCACACCGTCCGGCGGTCAGGGGGAACGGCGCTCGATCCTGAGCCAGATGCCATCCTTGCCGCGTACGGTCAGATGGGCGACCGGCATGGCCGGTCTGCCCTCGACCGTCTCGAACCGGAACCGGCGCAGAAGCATGGCCAGAAGGAGCGGTCCTTCGACCATCGCGAACCCGGCCCCGGTGCAGACCCGTTGCCCCGCCGAGAACGGCATATAGGCCTCACGCAGACAGGTCTTGCCGTTCTCGGTCGCGAACCGGCCCGGATCGAAGTCGTCCGGCCGCTCCCACAAGCGCTCATGCCGGTGCTGGTGCCACGGGCTGAGAACGATCTGCGCGCCCTTCGGCACGTCACGGTCCCGAAAATGCTCGGGACAGGCCGCTTCGCGCACCATCATGGGCACCGGGGGGTAGAGCCGCAGAGCTTCGCGAAACACGTCGCGCGCGATCCGCAGGCGCGACACGGTCCCGAACTCCGGCGTGTCGCCCAGATGGGCCCGCGCCTCCTCCGCCACCCTGTCCTGCCACTCGGGGAACAGGGCGAGCAGGTAGAGCGTCCAGGCCAGGGCCGAGGCCGAAGTCTCATGCCCCGCCAAAAAGAAGATCGCCACCTGATCGACCATCTCGGCGGTATCGAAGGTCTCGTGCGTGACCGGATCGCGGGTCGTCATAATCTTGGTCGCCAGATCGTCGGGTGCCGTGCCTGCCTCGATCGCCGCCATGCGGTCCGCCGTCATCTGCGTGATGAGCGCGCGAATCTCGGCCGCCGTCCGTTTGGTCGCCCGGCTGTGAAAACGGGGAAACCACTTCGGCAAGGGCAGCACCGCGCCAAGGTTCAGGACCGGTTGCGCGCGCTGGTGCTCGCGGAATTTCTCGAACACGCGCGAGGCGGTCCGATCCTCGATGGGGACAGAGAACAGGGTGCGAAAGATCACATCGGCGGCGGCATGGCTGGTCTCGGGCTCGATATCGACCGCCTGACCCACAAGCGTCTCCATCCGTGCCTCGGCCGCCTGCCCCGCCGCCCACATCGCCGGAAACGTGTCGCGCAGCCGACCGCCTTCGAAGGCCGGGTCGATGATCCGGCGTTGCCGCTTCCACGTCTCGCCGTTGGTCACGAAGACCGAATTGCCCAGAAGCGGGGCCAAACCTTCGCGGATGCGGTCGGATTTCGGGAAATCGTCGGGGCGCTCCTTCAGCACCATTTTCGTCAGCGCCGGGTCGTTGCAGAGATAGGACCGGAAGAGCGGTGTGCGGAACTCGGCCATCCACGCACGGTATAGGTGGCCGGGCTGGGCCGACAGGATATCCTCGCGAAAGAGCCGCGCATAACGGCGCAGCGATACGCGGCCCGGACGCGGGGCGGGCTTGGGCGGCTGCATCATGACGCCATGCTCGTGAATTTCGACGCCGCCACCCTGATCGCGCTTTGCGATGGGGCCCGCCCCGCGAACCGCTCGGCCAGCGTGAGCGGCCCTGCCGTGATGCGGAAATAGTCATAGTCGCCGGGACGGTCGAAGGCGCAGAGATACTGGAAATGCAGCCGGAAGAACCGCCAGCGCAATTCCTTCCAACGTTCCGGGCTGAGGGTCTGGGTGAAGGCCGCCGAGATCACAAGCGGCCAGCGTTGCCCCTCGGGCGCGACCCCCGACACCGCCACCGGATCGCACAGTGCGAAAGCACAGCCATCCCCGGGCGCGGTCACGTCGAGCCAGAACAGGCTGTCGCTGGTGGACAGGTCGTGCAGATCGCGTCTGAGCCGGTCGGCATCGCTGAGGAACGACACCATCGGCACCACCTGCCCCAGCGTGAGAAAGCCAAGCCCGGGCCCGTCCGCCGGAATGCGCCGGGCCCGGTCCAGATCGGCAAGGATCGACACGCCGAGATGCGCGCCCGACGAATGGCCGACGACCAGCACCTCGTCCACGTCCTCGGCAAGCGCGGCGGCGATCTGGTCCGCGAACGCGGCGATCCGCGCCTCAAGCTCCGGCGGATTGGCCCCCCGAGAGCGTGCGGAATAGGCGTAATCGTGCATGAGGTAATAGACGAACAGCTTGTTGTCGTAACGCCGGAACGCGCGCAGCACGACCACCAGCACGGCGACGAGCGCCAGCCAGAACACGAGATGCGGCAGGATGCCGGACAGAACCGCGCCCACCGCCCATTTCAGAATGCCGCCTACGATCCAGCCCGCGAGCAGCGCGACGACCAGTTGCAGGATCAGCATACCGACCGGATAGAGCGCGGCCATCACCGGCCCCTTGCGCAACCGCATCAGTCGCCACAGCGCCCCCGACCCGATATAGGTCCAGGCCGTGCGCGCCATCAGCAGATAGGTCTGGGGAATGTTCAGCTCCATCGATGTGCGCACGATGTCGGACCAGACCAGCACGTCGAACTCCGCCTCGACCTCGCCGCCCTCGATCGCGCCATCGACCTGCCAGCCATAGGTCGCGCCGCCCTGCCGCCCGACCAGCCCGATTTCGTAGCCGGAGATCCGCGCCTGCGCGGCCCCTTCGCTGCGGTAAAGCTCGCGGTAGCGGCGGGGATGAATCGGGTCGTAGCCGGGGATGTAGAACACCCGCCGCCGCCTCACGCTCTGTCCCTGCCCGTCCGTCATCGCTCACTGCCTCTTTCGCGAAACGATAGCCCCCGTTTCCGGCGAAAATAAGCCCCTCACGCGACAATCCGGGCGCAGGCCCGCCCTCTTCTTCGGTCCGAAAATACCTCGGAGGG
>NZ_CH902578.1:702883-792232 GCF_000152805.1 Maritimibacter alkaliphilus HTCC2654
CGCGCCCCGGCGCGGCGAAACCTCAGCCCAGTGTCGCGAGCGCCGGGAAGGTTTCGAGCAGCCAGTAAGAAAACGCCGAAAAACCCCCGGTCAGCATCAAAAGGCCGATGGTCCACAGAAGCAGCCCCATGATCCGCTCGATCCGCTCCATATGCCGCTTCATCCAGCCCATGACACCCTTCATCCGGGGGAAGAAGGCCGCGACCAGCAGGAACGGAATGCCCAGCCCCGCCGCGTAGATGGCCAGAAGGAAGGTGCCCCTCGCCACGTTCGCCTCGGACGCCGCGAGCGACAGGATCGCGCCCAGTTGCGGGCCGATGCAGGGCGTCCAGCCGAAGGCGAAGGCAAGGCCCAGAAGATAGGCGCCGAAGGCACTCCCCCCTTGGTCGCCCGCGTCCAGCCGGGCCTCGCGGTTCAGAAAGGGGATCGTGAAGATGCCAAGAAAATGCGCGCCGAACACCATGACCACGATCCCGGCCAAGGTGTTGAAGATGCTTTGGTTTTGCAGAAAGAACGCGCCGAAGGCACTGGCCGCGAATCCCATGAACAGAAACACCGTAGACAGGCCCAGCACGAAAAACAGCGCCGCCACCGTCGCCTTGCGCGACGATTTCGCGCCCTCGGACAACTCCGTCACGCTCACGCCCGACATATATGCCAGATAGGGCGGCACGATGGGCAGCACGCAGGGGCTGAGGAAACTCAAAAGCCCCGCGACCAGCGCGATGAGAAGCGCGGGCAAGAGGCTCGCGTCGATAAGGTCTATCCCGAACATGCTCCCCCTCTACCCGGCCCCGCGCCCGCCGTCACCTGCCACAACGTCACATCCGGGCGATGGACTTGTAACACCTTCGGCAGTATGTGCTTTGCCATGGATCACGACGTGGAAATCGACGCCATCGGGCTTCTGTGCCCCTGGCCGGTGCTGAAGGCAGGCAAGGCCCTGCGCGGGATGCAGCCCGGTCAGGTTCTGCGCCTGCTCGCCACCGACCCGGTCGCCGTGATCGACGTGCCGCATTTCTGCGCCGAGGAAGGGCACACGCTGATCTCGACCGACGACGACGGTGCCGCCACCGCCTATACGATCCGCAAGGGCGCCTAGCCGCGCGGCCCATCACAACCGCCTGATACCAAAAGAAAAAGGGGAGCCCATGGCTCCCCAGTTTCGCTGATAAGGCTCGTCATTGTACCGCCCGGTTGTTTTCTGCCTGCGGCCCTATCCGCGTCAGGGGCGAGCGCACCCGCCCCGTGTCTCGTCTCATCCGGCGTCGCGCGCCCGCGCAATCGCAGGCACCGCCCCGTCGGTCAGGAAGTAGGCCACCCCCTGCGTCAGGTCGAATTCACGCACATGGAGCGTGATCGTCTCGCCGGTGTCGGTCACGAAGGTGAGCGGCCCTTCGCTTTCCGACCCGATCATCGCGGCGGGCACGCGGAACGCGCCCGACCCGTGTGTTTCGCCGCCTCCGATGGTCAAGAGAATGCGAAGGTCCATCCGCTCGGTCTCGTGACCATCGACCAGAAAAGACCCCCGGTAATCTCTCAGTTCCATCGTCCGCGCTCCTCAGCTACAGCCGCTCGTCGCGCCGCAGGTGTTGCACTTCATGCAGGTGCCGTTGCGCACCAGCGTGTAGTTGCCGCAGTCGCCGCAGGCCTCGCCCTCGTAGCCCTGCATCTTCGCCTTGGCGCGGGCGTCCATCGTCATGACGGTCCCGGTCCCGAGCGAGGTTGCGGGTTCCGCGACCATCGAGCCTCCGGCCATGCCCCCCGACGTGGCGGGCACCAGCGTGTTCAGCGCCGTGAGCGCGTCGTCGGTGCCCGTGGACTGACCGCCCTGAAGCACCACCAGTTCCTGCGGCAGACGCTTGCGCAGGTAGCCGGTCGAGGACACCTGTTTCAGCATCTCGAGCGAGCGGGTCGCGGCGGTCTCGGACATTTCCTTGACGTTGGCGACGCCCTCTTCCTGACCCCGGCCCACATCGTCGAAGGACGAGCCTTCGGGCTTCACATGGGCCAGATCTGTGCGGTCGAGGTAGGACACGGCAAGCTCGCGGAAGATGTAGTCAAGGATCGACGTCGCGTTCTTGATCGTGTCGTTGCCCTGCACCATCCCGGCCGGTTCGAACTTGGTGAAGGTGAAGGCGTCCACGAACTCCTCCAGCGGCACGCCGTATTGCAGGCCGACCGACACGGCGATGGCGAAGTTGTTCATCATCGCGCGGAAGCCCGCGCCTTCCTTGTGCATGTCGATGAAAATCTCGCCCAGCTGCCCGTCCGAGTATTCGCCGGTGCGCAGGTAGACCTTGTGACCGCCGACGATGGCTTTCTGGGTGTAGCCCTTGCGGCGATCCGGCATCTTTTCGCGGCCCGCGCGGGCGACTTCCTTGATGACCACCTTCTCGATGATCTTCTCGGCCAGCACTTCGGCTTTCTGCTGCGGCGTGCCGGTGGCGAGGATTTCCTCGGCCTCGTCGTCGTCTTCGACCAGCGCGGCGGCCAGCGGCTGCGACAGCTTGGAACCGTCACGGTACAGCGCGTTCGCCTTGATCCCCAGCGACCACGACAGTTCGTAGGCGCGCTGACAATCCTCGATGGTCGCGTCGTTCGGCATGTTGATCGTCTTCGAGATCGCGCCGGAGATGAACGACTGGGCGGCGGCCATCATGTAGATGTGCGCATCCGTCGACAGGAACCGCTTGCCCTTCTTGCCGCAGGGGTTGGCGCAGTCGAACACCTTGTAGTGCTCTTCTTTCAGGTGCGGCGCACCCTCCAGCGTCATGGTGCCGAGCGCGTGGTCGTTGGCCGCTTCGATGTCGCCCTTCGAGAAGCCGAGGTGCTTGAGCAGGTCGAAGGTCGGGTCGTTCAGCTCGTCGCCAAGGCCAAGGTCGTTGCGGCAGAACTCTTCGCCCAGCGTCCACTGGTTGAACTGGAACCGGATGTCGAAGGCGGACGCGAGGCCCTTTTCGATCTTCTGGATTTCGGCATTGCCGAAGCCTTTGTTCATCAGTGTCTGGGTGTTGATCCCCGGCGCGTTGCCAAGGCTGCCGTGACCGACCGCATAGGCGATGATCTCTTCGATCTGGGCCGAAGAATATCCAAGCTTTTCAAGGGCTGCCGGGACGGAGCGGTTGATGATCTTGAAGTAGCCGCCACCGGCCAACTTCTTGAATTTCACCAGCGCGAAGTCCGGTTCGATGCCGGTCGTATCGCAATCCATGACCAGACCGATGGTCCCAGTCGGCGCGATCACCGACACCTGTGCGTTGCGGTAGCCGTGCTTTTCCCCCAGCGCGAGGGCTTCGTCCCACGACGACATGGCGAGGTCGACGAGCGCCTTGTCCGGGCAGCCTGCGTGGTCAAGGGCGACCGGCTTGATGTCCAGCGCCTCGTAGCCGTCCGTGGCGCCATACGCCGCCGTGCGGTGGTTGCGGATGACGCGCAGCATGTGGTCGGCGTTGCGCTTGTAGCCGTCGAAGGCGCCAAGCTCACCCGCCATTTCAGCCGACGTTGCGTAAGCCACACCCGACAGGATCGCGGTCAGCGCCCCGGTCAGCGCCCGGCCCTCTTTCGAGTCGTAGCCGAGACCCATGTTCATCAGCAGGCCGCCGATGTTGGCGTAACCCAGACCCAGCGTGCGGAAGTCATAGGACAGTTGCGCGATTTCCTTCGACGGGAACTGCGCCATCGTCACCGAAATTTCCAGCGTCACGGTCCACAGGCGCGTGGCGTGCATGTAGTCCTCGGCCTGGAACGTGCCGTCCTTGAGGAAGGTGAGCAGGTTCATCGAGGCGAGGTTACAGGCCGTGTCGTCGAGGAACATGTATTCCGAGCACGGGTTCGAGCCGCGGATCGCGCCGTCTTCCGGGCAGGTGTGCCATGCGTTGACGGTGTCGTGGTACTGGATGCCCGGATCGGCACAGGCCCATGCCGCGTGACCGATGTTCTCCCACAGATCGCGCGCCTTGATGGTCTTGGCGACCGAGCCGTCGGTGCGGCGGATCAGTTCCCAGTCGGCATCGGCTTCGACGGCCTTGAGGAAGGCGTCGGTGACGCGCACCGAGTTGTTCGAGTTCTGGCCCGAAACCGAAGCATAGGCTTCCGAGTCCCAGTCGGTGTCATAGGTCGGAAACTCAATGGATGCATAGCCTTGGCGGGCGTAGTCGAGAACGCGCTTGATGTAGGTCTCCGGGATCGCGACCTTTTTCGCGGCGCGCACGGCGTCTTTCAGCTGCGGGTTTTCTTTCGGGTCGGTGGCGGCGTCGATAGAGCCGTCCCAGCCGTGGATCGCGGTGAAGATGTCGTTCAGGTGACGCTCGTGCATCTTGGAGCCGGCGACGAGCGAGGCGACCTTCTGCTCTTCTTTCACCTTCCAGTTGATGTATTCCTCGATATCCGGGTGATCGGCATCGACGATGACCATCTTGGCCGCGCGTCGCGTGGTGCCGCCCGACTTGATCGCACCGGCGGCGCGGTCGCCGATCTTGAGGAAGCCCATGAGGCCCGAGGATTTGCCGCCGCCCGACAGCGGCTCGTTCGCGGCGCGCAGAGACGAGAAGTTGGTGCCGGTGCCGGAGCCGTATTTGAACAGGCGGGCTTCGCGGACCCACAGGTCCATGATGCCGCCGTCACCCACCAGATCGTCGCCGACCGACTGGATGAAACAGGCATGCGGCTGCGGATGTTCGTAGGCGGAGGCCGACTTGGTCAGCTCCTTGGTTTCGAAATCGACGTAGTAATGACCCTGCGACGGACCGTCGATGCCATAGGCCCAGTGCAGACCGGTGTTGAACCACTGGGGCGAGTTCGGCGCGGCCATCTGTTTGGCCAGCATGAAACGCATTTCGTCGTAATAGGCGCGCGCGTCTTCCTCGGTCGAGAAATAGCCGCCCTTCCAGCCCCAATAGGCCCAGGCACCCGCGAGACGGTCGAACACCTGCTTGGACGATGTTTCGCCGCCGAAACGCTCGGCCTTGTCCATGGCGTCGAGCGCCTTGGTGTCGGGGACGTGGCGCCACAGGAACTCAGGCACGCCGTCTTCCTTGACCGGCTTCAGCGCGGCGGGAACGCCCGCCTTGCGGAAATACTTCTGCGCGATGACGTCGGAGGCCACCTGGCTCCAGCTTTCCGGGATCTCGATATCGTCGAGCTTGAACACGATGGTCCCGTCCGGGTTGCGGATCTCGGAGGTCGCGCGGGTGAACGTGATCGCGTCGTATGCGTCTTTGCCTGCCTCGGTGAACTTGCGTGCGATTTTCATTTTGGCCCCTGTGTCTCTCAATGCCGGTCACTGGATGGATCACTGCTCACGCTGACCCACGTCTCAACTCGTGCTGGCGGGGCCGGCGCGAAGGGAAAAACGGCCCCGGTCGCCGGAACATCGTTTCCCGGCAACTGTCGCGGCCCCTTTGTTGGGGTCCGATGTGAGGCTAACTATCCCTACCCGCCGACAGCCACTATATGTTGTGGCTTTCCGACCAGCACAAACAAACTGACGTAGGGGGGCGCACCCGTCAACGCGTTTTCAGGCCCCGTTAACCTCTTTTTTTCGTTGACGCTGACGCGCGGTGATTCATCCCCAACCTGCCCGCGGAGAGTCGTCGAAAAAGGCGTCGGATTTTCAGGCCTTTCTGTCATCAAACTGTCAAAAAGGATGAGTGTTGTGGGTAACTCGGGTCGCGGCGCTACATATTGCGTGCGCGCCACAGTCCAGCACTCAATGTTCGATTCTGCATCGTTTCGCACAAGATTCGAGCCGAGAGCACACCACATATATTGTTAATGAACCAAATCGGACACCAGATATGGGTAGTCCAAAAGGATATAGGTCGCAGAATCGCATCCCGCCGATTCCCGGTCGACGGCCCACGCGGGCGGGAGGACGGATGCAGGACGAGGGGAATGGTCGGGGCGGCGAGATTCGAACTCACGACCTTCTGTACCCAAAACAGACGCGCTACCAGGCTGCGCTACGCCCCGACGTGCGCCTCTCTACAAAGAGCGACGAGTGATGGAAAGACCTATTGCGCGGCGCAGGACCAGGCGGCCGCGTCGCCGAAGGCGGGATGGCGCATTTCGGCCCCCGCCTCGATCCCGATGGCCCCGGCCAGACCGCCCCGGATCTCGAGCACGGCCAGAATGTCGTCGCCCCCCCGGATCGGCGTCAGATCGCCCGGCACCGCATTCTCGTGCACGTTGCGCACGACGCCGTCGGCCCCGACGAAGATCATGTCGAGCGGGATCAGCGTGTTCTTCATCCAGAACGAGGCCGGGCGCGGGCTTTCATAGATGAACAGCATCCCCTGCCCGGACGGCAGGCTTTCGCGAAACATAAGCCCCTGCGCGCGCTCCGCGTCGTCATCCGCGATCTCGACCGAGAACCGGGCGGTTCCGAACGTGCCCCGCAGATCGACCTGAGCTTCGTCACAGGTCTGGGCCGTCAGGGGGCCGGCCAGACACGCGGCCAGCAAAACACTCGTTACTTTCACGTCAGTCCTCTCCGTCCAAGGCCGCGTCCCAGGATGTCACCAACAGCGCCATGCGCCCGCGTTCGCCCATCGCCGCGCGCATCCCGATGGCTTCGCCCGGTTGCAGGTCGGCAAGACCCGACCGGCGCAACACCTCGACATGGATGAACACGTCTTCCGGTTTACCGAAGGCATTGGCGAAACCAAAGCCCTTACCCTTGTCAAACCATTTCACCCGCGCCGGTTCCAACGGATCGGCGCGCGACAGGTCCAGATCCTCGGTGAACGTGCTGGTGATCGTCTCTTCGCTTTCGGCGGCATGAATGGCGAGCACTTCGACCGCCTGCATCCCGCGCGGCGTGTCCTGCACGACGATCTCGATCCCGGCCCGGTCCGCGACCGAGCTTTGACCGAAGTTCCGAAGCACGTTGGCGTGTAGAAGAATGTCAGGCCCGCCCTGATCGGCGACCACGAAGCCAAACCCCTTGGCGGGGTCGAACCACTTTACCGTGCCACGCTGTACATAGCGGCCCGACGCTGTGTCGTCGTCCATGTCAAAGCACACCTTGTTGTCCAGCATCCCCAATTCCAAATGTGGACGATTGTGCAAAATGAAACAAGATGGCCGACCCTGACTTTTTCGACAGGACGCACGTTTTTCACCAAAGAATCACGGCTGTAAACGCTGGATTTTCCACGATGTTTGTGCTGACTCACGCGTCCAGCGGAATCGGTCGTGCAGCCGGAACGCGCCGTCGGCCCAGAATTCCATCTCGGTCGGGACGATCCGAAAGCCACCCCAGAACGGTGGCCGCTTGGGATGCGTGCCGTGGGTCGCGGTCACTTTCGCCACCTCCGCCATGAGCGATGTCCGGCTGTCGAGCGGCTGGCTCTGATGCGAGGCCCAGGCACCGAGACGGCTTTTGAGCGAGCGGGAGTCGTAATAGGCGTCGGCCTCCGGCCCGTCCGCGCGGGTCGCGGTGCCCCGCACCCGCACCTGACGCCGCAGCGTCTTCCAGTGCAGCACGAACGCCGCGCGCCCCGCCTGCTCGATCTCCTGCGCCTTTACCGAGCCGTAGTTGGTGTAGAACACGAACGCCTCGGCCTCGATATCCTTCAAAAGCACCATGCGCACATTGGGCATCCCGTCGGCGTCGACGGTCGACAAGGCGATGGCGTTCGGGTCGTTCGGCTCCGACACCTCGGCCTCGGCCAGCCAGGCCCGCGTGATGGCAAACGGGTCGTCGCCCGCGAAAATTCCAGTCCTGTCCGACATGACGCTCCCCGTTCCGACGCCGCCTGCCCCTTGGGCAACTTGCCTGCCCAGCAGGCTTGAAGGCCCCGTGGCAATCTCATAAACCGGGCTAACACGTAATCGACGGGACGGGGAACAGGCAATGTCGGGCGGATTGATGGACGGAAAACGCGGGCTGATCATGGGGCTCGCCAACGACAAATCAATCGCCTGGGGGATCGCCCGGGCCTGCGCCGAGGCGGGCGCCGAACTCGCCTTCTCCTATCAGGGCGAACAGATGAAAAAGCGGGTGGGTCCGCTGGCCGAACAACTCGGCTCGAACATCGTGGTCCCCTGCGACGTGATGGACGAAGCCTCGGTCGACGCGCTGTTCGACGAGTTGAAAGAGAAATGGGGCAAGATCGACTTTATCGTTCATGCCATTGGTTTCTCGGACAAAAACCAGCTTCGCGGGCGCTATGCCGATACCACGCGCGAGAATTTCACCATGACGATGGACGTGTCGGTCTATTCCTTCACCGCCGTCGCCCGGCGCGCCGCCGACCTGATGCCCGATGGCGGGTCGATGCTGACGCTCACCTATTACGGCGCCGAACAGGTCATGCCGCATTACAACGTCATGGGCGTGGCCAAAGCCGCGTTGGAGGCATCGGTGCGGTATCTGGCCGAAGACTTCGGAAAGGACGGTATCCGCGTGAACGCCATTTCCGCCGGGCCGATCCGCACCCTCGCCGCCTCCGGCATCGGCGACTTCCGCTATATCCTGAAGTGGAACGAGCTGAACTCGCCGCTGCGCCGCAACGTGACCATCGACGACGTGGGCAAATCGGCGCTGTATCTGTTGTCCGACCTCGGCTCCGGCGTGACGGGCGAGACGCATCATGTGGACGCGGGCTATCACGTCGTGGGCATGAAGGCTGTCGATGCGCCGGATATCGACGTCACCGTGAAGAAGGAAGACTGACATGGTCGACAATCGCCTGCCCCATGAAAAAGGCTTCCACGTCAGCTGGGACCAGATCCACCGCGACAGCCGCGCGCTTGCCTGGCGGCTCGACGGCAAGGGGCCGAACGACGGCGGGTGGAAGGCTGTGGTCGCGATCACCCGCGGCGGGCTGGCCCCCGCGATGATCGTCGCGCGCGAACTGGACATCCGCACGGTCGATACGATCAGCGTCAAAAGCTACAACCACCAGACCCAGACCGAGCCGGTCGTCATCAAATCGCCGGACATGGACGTCTGCGGCGACGGCACCGGCGTTCTGGTGGTCGACGATCTGGTCGACACCGGCAAAACGCTCGAGGTCGTGCGCGACCTGATGCCGAACGCGCATTTCGCCACCGTCTATGCCAAGCCCAAGGGCAAGCCCATGGTGGACAGCTATATCACCGAGGTGAGCCAGGACACGTGGATTTTCTTCCCGTGGGACATGGCGCTGCAATACGTTGAGCCGTATCGCGGCAAGGACTGACAGGCCGCTGCGCCAGACGAAAACCAGACGCCCGCGCATGGCTCCATACGCGGGCGTTTTCTTTTGCGGTCAGGAGTTTAGCCGATGGCTTTCAGCCCCGACCTGAACCGGCGCATGTTGTCTTGATAATGCAGCGCCGAGGCGATCAGCCCCTGTTTCGTCGCCTCGTCGAGCTCACGCACGACCTTGCCGGGCGATCCCAGCACCATCGTCCCGTCGGGGATCACCTTGCCCTCGGTCACCAACGCCCCGGCCCCGATCAGACAGCCCTTGCCGATCTTCGCGCCGTTCAGCACCGTCGCGCCCATGCCGATGAGCGATCCGTCCCCGACCGTACAGCCATGCAGCATCGCCTTGTGGCCGATGGTGACATTCTCGCCCAGCGACAGGGGAAAGCCCATGTCGGTGTGAAACACGCAGTTTTCCTGCACGTTCGTGCCCTTGCCGATGGTCAGGCGTTCGTTGTCGCCGCGCAGGGTGCAGCCGAACCAGACGCTCGCCCCCTCTTCCAGCACCACGTCGCCGATCAGGTTTGCATCGGGGGCGACCCATGTGTCCTCGTGGATGGTCGGCGCGATGCCGTCGAGTTCATAGATCATGCGTCTGCCTCGGTGAATTCTGCCTGAAGTTGGCGGATGAAGGGCGTGAGGTTGGGTTGCTGCGACTTGCGCAGCCGCTCGGCCGATACGATCACCTTCAGCTTCTCGAACGTCGCGTCGAGGTCATCGTTGACCAGAACATAGTCGTAGCCGTGCCAATGGCTGATCTCGTCCCAGCTTTTTTGCATCCGTTTTTCAATGGTTTCGGGCGCATCCTTGCCGCGCGTTATCAGACGGCGCTTCAACTCGGCAATCGAGGGCGGCAGGACGAAGATCGACAGCACATGGTGGCTGAGGCTGGAATCCTTGATCTGCTCGGCCCCCTGCCAGTCGATGTCGAAGAGCACGTCGCACCCGTTCTCGATCGCGTCGCGCACCGGGGCTTCGGGCGAGCCGTAGAAATGGCCGAACACATGGGCATGTTCGAGCATCTGACCGTCGGCCACGAGCTTCTTGAACCCGGTCTCGTCCATGAAACGGTAGTCCTTGCCGTCAACCTCGCCCTCGCGCGGGGTGCGCGTCGTGGCCGACACCGAAAACGCCAGCGTCGGGTCCCAATCCATCAGGCGATGGGCCAAGGTGGATTTCCCCGCGCCCGAGGGCGACGACAGGATGATGAGAAGGCCGCGGCGTTTCATGTCTGCCTCATTCGATGTTCTGAACCTGCTCACGCATCTGGTCGATCAGGGCCTTGAGGTCCAGCCCGATCCGCGTCAACGGCTGGAATCCGGCCTTCGAGCACAGCGTGTTGGCCTCGCGGTTGAACTCCTGCATCAGGAAGTCGAGCTTGCGTCCGCGCGGCTCATCTCCGGTCAGCAGACTGCGCGCCTGCGCGACATGGGCGGTCAGTCGGTCGAGTTCCTCGCGCACGTCCGATTTCACGGCGATCAGGGCCAGTTCCTGTTCGATCCGGGTGCCGTCCATCGTCTCGGCACTGTCCATCACGCGGGCGAAGGCGGCTTTCAGCGTCGTCGCCTGATCCTCGCTGCGGGCGTCGAGCAACGTCTCGGCCTCGCCCACCAGCGACTCGATCTCGCCCAGTTGGGCCGACAGCACGTCGCGAAGCGCAGCACCTTCGTGTAGGCGCATGTCGTTGAAGGCCGACAGGAGCGGCGGCAGGTCCGCGATCAAGGCCTTGAGAAGCGGCGCGGTATCGTCCTCGGTCTGCGCCGTTTCGACGACACCACGCATGGCGGCGACATCGGCGGCACTGGTGCCCGCCAGTTCGATCCCGTTGCGGGCGGCGGCGGCGTTGATTTCGGCCAGCATGGCGAGCGCCCGGTCGAGCCCGGCGGGATTGATCGCCAGCGCCCCCTCGTCCGCATCGCGCGTGATCCTGAGCCCGACGGTCACATTGCCCCGCGCCACGGCACCGGACACGGCCTTGCGGACCGCGGGTTCCAGCCCGTCGACCCAGTCCGGCACGCGAATCCGCATGTCCAGCCCACGGGCATTGACCGAACGGATATCCCAGCTCCAGCTCCAGGGGTGCAATGCGCCCTTGAGCGCCGCGAAGCCGGTCATCGAGTGGGTCAAGCGTTAACCCTTTCTTCAGGTTTCGCCCCAATCTGGACGAAATTGTGGCAGATTAAGGCATCGGTAAGGAACGCCGGTCATTCGTTAACAGAGGGTGCACGACGGGGCAACGTGCAGCACGAACAGGTAGTGTCATGAAGATCGAGTATCTGAAGGGTTCAAACGTCATTTCCATCGCTCCGGCGCGCGCGCAGGCGCATTTTCCGTCCATCGCCCGCGTGGACGCCTATTGGGACGCGCTGCGCAACGGGCGGGTGATGCCGACACGTGGCGACGTGGACCCGCGCGGTATCTCGGACGTTCTGGAATACGCGTTCGTCTTGGAAAAGATCGCGCCGGGCGTGGCGCGGACCCGGCTCGCGGGGATGCACCTGAACGATCTCATGGGGATGGAAGTGCGCGGTATGCCGATCACCGCCATGTTCCTGCCGGAAGGGCGGCGGGAGCTTCAGATGGTACTGGAATCGGTGCTGGAAAGCCCGGCCAAGGCGCGTCTGACGCTTGAAAGCGACTCGGGCCTGACGCGGCCCAAGCTGGAGGCGCAGATGGTGCTGCTGCCGCTCAAGGACGAACGGGGGCGTCCGACACGCATCCTTGGGGCGTTGCAGGCCAAGGGCAAGATCGGGCGCGGGCCACGCCGGTTCAGGATCACCACGCAGTCGGTCGAACCGCTCCTGTCCGACACCGGGCCGCAGTACCCGATGGCCGAAGACCGCGCCCAGGCCCGGACCCAAGCGGCGGAACAGACAGCGGCATTCGATGGCGCAGAGGCGGGAACCGCCCCGTTCCTGCGCCTCGTGCACGACGCGGACGGGAGCGAGGGGTAGCGGACGTCCGCGTCGGGGAAGCCGCCGCCTGCCATCGCGGACGGCGGCTTTCCGGTGCATCCAGACGAAAAACCCCGCGCCGAGGCGCGGGGTTTCTTGTTCAAGCATCGGGTGCCGGTCAGGCCGTCGCAGCCGCCGTTTCGATCTTGCCGCGCCCCGAAAGCTCTTCGGCCACGAGGAAGGCGAGTTCGAGCGCCTGCGAGGCGTTGAGGCGCGGATCGCAGGCCGTGTGGTAACGGTCCGACAAATCCTCGTCCGTCACAGCGCGCAGACCGCCGGTGCACTCGGTCACGTCCTTGCCGGTCATCTCGAAATGCACGCCACCGGGGATGGTGCCTTGATCGCGGTGGACGGCGAAAAACTCCTGCACCTCGGCCAGAACCTGTTCGAAGGGCCGGGTCTTGTAGCCCGAGGCCGACTTGATCGTGTTGCCGTGCATCGGATCGCAGGACCACACAACGTTCGCGCCTTCGGATTTCACCGTCTCGATCAGGCGCGGCAGATGCTCGGCCACCTTGCCCGCGCCGAAACGGGCGATCAGCGTCAGGCGCCCGGCCTCGTTCTCGGGGTTCAGCTTCTCCATCAGAACCTTGAGGTCCTCTTCGGTCGTGGTGGGGCCGCATTTCAGCCCGACCGGGTTGATGACCCCGCGCGCGAATTCGACATGCGCGCCGTCCGGCTGCCGCGTGCGGTCACCGATCCAGATCATGTGGCCCGACCCGGCGACGACATTGCCGGAGGTCGAATCGACCCGCGCCAGCGCCTCTTCGTATTCGAGCAGAAGCGCCTCGTGCGAGGTGTAGAAATCCACGGTGGACAGTTCGTGGTTCACGTCAGACGTCAGGCCCGCGGCACCCATGAAGTCGAGCGCATCCTGAATACGGCCAGCCATATCCCGATACTTCTCGGCCTCGTCGCTTTCCGTGAACCCCAATGTCCAGGAGTGGACCCGGTGGATGTCGGCAAAACCGCCCGTCGAGAACGCGCGCAACAGGTTCAGCGAAGCCGCCGACTGGGTGTAGGCCTGAAGCATCTTCTGCGGGTTCGGGATGCGCGCCTCGGGCGTGAAATCCAGATCGTTGATGATGTCGCCCCGGTAGCTGGGCAACTCCACGCCATCGATGGTCTCGGTCGGGGCCGAGCGCGGCTTGGCGAATTGCCCGGCCATACGACCGACCTTCACCACCGGAACCTTGGCGCCGTAGGTCAGCACCATCGCCATCTGCAACATCACCTTGAATGTGTCGCGGATGTTGTCGGCGCTGAATTCCGCGAAGCTTTCGGCGCAATCGCCGCCTTGCAGCAGGAACCCCTGCCCGCGCGACACCGCGCCCAACTGCTTTTTCAACCGGCGCGCTTCGCCTGCGAAGACGAGCGGCGGATACTTGGACAGCTGGGCCTCGACCTCGGCCAGCGCGGCCTCGTCGGTATAATCCGGCATCTGAACCCGCGGTTTCGCGCGCCATGCCGATTTCGTCCAGTTGGTCATTTTCTTCTCCATCGCTCGGGCCCCGGGATTTGCGCCGTGCTCATGTTAGCGTCAACATTTCCGGGGAACATGGGGTGTATACCCACGCACCCGCCTCAAGGCAAAACAAACTTGCCCCGATCCGCTGGACGGGGGATTGCAAAAGTGCGTTAAATACTCAATCCCGCGTTGGACCAGCCAGACACAGACGTCACGATGCCACCAGCCACCGCCCTCCGCACCGACAGCACGACGCGCCGCTTCGTTTTCGTGCTCATGCCCGAGTTCACCCTGCTGAGTTTCGCGGGGGCGCTGGACGCGCTGCGGCTGGCCAATCGGCAGGTCGGACACAAGGCCTATGAGTGGCGCCTTATCGGTGAGGGCGGCGGAACGGCCACCTGTTCGGCCGGCTCCAGCTTTCAGCTAGACGGCGATCTGGACGAGTTGCGCCATGACGACACGGTGATCCTGTGCGCCGGAACCAACGTGACCAAGCACACTTCGCCCAAGCTGATTTCATGGCTCCGGCGCGAGGCGCGGCGGGGCGTGACCATCGGCGGGCTGTGCACGGCGGCCTATGCGCTCGCCAAGGCCGGGCTGCTCGACGGCAAACGCGCCACCATCCACTGGGAGAACCATGACGGCTTTCTCGAGGATTTCCCCGACGTTGACCTGACCAAGTCGATCTACGTGATGGACGGCAAGATCATCACGACGGCGGGCGGCACGGCTTCGATGGACCTAATGCTGTCGCTGATCGCGCGCGATCAGGGGGCGGACGTGGCGAATGCGGTGGCCGATCAGCAGATCTACACCTCGATCCGCACCGACCGGGACACGCAGCGGCTATCGGTTCCGACCCGGATCGGCGTGCGGCACCCCAAGCTGTCGACGGTCATTCAGAAGATGGAAGCGCATATCGAGGACCCGATCAGCCCCGCGACCCTCGCCGCCGAAGTGGGCCTGTCGACCCGGCAGTTGGAGCGGCTTTTCCGCCGCTACCTGAACCGCTCTCCCAAGCGGTATTACATGGAACTCAGGCTGGGGCGGGCGCGCAACCTGCTGATGCAGACCGACATGAACGTCATCAACGTGGCGCTGGCCTGCGGCTTCACCAGCCCGTCGCATTTCTCGAAATGCTACCGCGCGCAATACGGCACGACGCCCTACCGCGAACGCGGCAGTCAGGGCGCATCGGCGGACACCTAGGCGCGCGGGCCGCTCAGTCTGCGGGTGCCAGCCGGTAGATCGCGCCCCGATCCTCGGAAATGAACCAGACCGACCCGTCCGGCGCTTCGGCCACGTCGCGCACGCGGGCGGTTTCGCGGGTGCGGATCACCTCTTCCGACCAGTCCTCGGGGTCGAGAACGTGAAGCGAGTCGAACTTCAGGCTGCCGATGACGAAGTGACCGTCCCACCCCGGTATCGCGTCCGACAGAATCGCCATGCCGGAGGGCGCGATGGAGGGATCCCAGAAGTGTTCGGGCTGCGCCATGCCTTCGGCTTCGGTCCCGACACCTATTTTCGAGCCGTTGTAATTCGTGCCGTATGAAATCTCGGGCCAGCCGTAATTCGTGCCGGGTTCGATGCGGTTGATCTCGTCCCCGCCGCGCGCGCCGTGTTCGACGGCCCAGAGCCGACCCTCACCGTCCATCGCCGCGCCTTGCGGGTTGCGGTGGCCGTAGGACCAGATTTCGGGGAGCGCCCCGTCCTGACCGACGAAGGGGTTGTCGGACGGAACGGTGCCGTCGCGGGCGACCCGCACCACGGTGCCGTTGTGATGCCCAAGGCTCTGGGCGAGGTCGGCCTTGCCCCGTTCGCCCACCGTGACGAACAGCGTGCCATCGGCGGCCTCGGTCACGCGCGAGCCATAGTGCTGGGTCGTGTTGCCGCCTTCGGCCATCTCGAAGAGCACCCGGCCCCCCGTCAGCCCGTCTCCCGCCTCGTTCAGCCGCGCGACCATCAGGGCGGTGCCCGCGCCGCTGTCCTGCGGTTTGGAATAGGTCAGGAAGATTTCGCGGCTCTCGCCGAAATCGCGGGCGACCGCGACATCGAGCAGGCCACCCTGCCCCTGCGCCACCACCTGCGGCACGCCGGACACCTCGGTGCGACCGCCCTCGGCATCGACGCGCACCAGCGTTCCGGCGATTTCGGTCACCAGAAAACCGCCATCCGGCAGGAAATCGACGCCCCACGGCATGTCGAAGCCGTCTGCGATCTCGGTGATCTCCATCGGGCCCGCTTCGGTCTCGACCGTGGCGGCATGAAGAGGAAACGCGACCGTCAGGGTCAGCGCGGCGGCGAGCGGGAGGGGGTTCATCGCGGTCATAGACAGGACGATGGGGGGCTTTGACAGGCTGGACAATCGCGCCCCACGACAACGTGACCGCACGTCAGCCAACGACAACCTGTGCGAGCCGCGCAAGCACCCCCCTTTTCATTCCCGAAATCATCGCTAGGGTGAGTGCAGGACAACGATCCAACAGGGAGAAAACACATGAAAAAACTGCTTCTCGCAAGCAGCGCCTGCGCACTTGTGGCGACGGGCGCCTTTGCCGAAAGCCATATGTCGGAAGCCAAGATCGGCATTCTGCTCGGCTTCACCGGCCCCATCGAATCGCTCACACCGCACATGGCGCAGAGCGCGGAACTCGCGCTGAAGGAAGTGAACGACTCGGGCATGTTCCTCGAAGGCGTGACGCTGACCTCGGTTCAGGCCGACACCACCTGTGTCGACGCCTCCGCCGCGACGGCAGCGGGCGAAGGCCTCGTCTCGAACGAAGGCGTGATCGCAATCATGGGCGCGGCCTGCTCCGGCTCCACCACCGCCGTTCTGGCCAACGTGGCGCTGCCCAACGGCATCCCGATGATTTCGCCCTCGTCGACCTCGCCGGCGCTCACCACCGTCGAAGACAACGGCCTGTTCTTCCGCACCGCCCCGTCGGACGCCCGTCAGGGTGAAGTCCTCGCGCAGGTGCTGTCGGACAAAGGCGTGACCTCGGTCGCCGTGACCTACACCAACAACGACTACGGCAAAGGCTTTGCCGATGCGTTCTCGGCGGCCTTCGAAGGCATGGGTGGCTCGATCACCACGACGGTGCCCCACGAAGACGGCAAGGGTGACTACTCGGCCGAAGTCGCATCGCTCGCCTCGGCTGGCGGCGACGTACTGGTCGTGCTCGGCTACGCCGATTCCGGCGGCAAGGGCGTGATCCAGTCGGCCATCGACACCGGCGCGTTCGAAACCTTCGCGATGGGTGACGGCATGTATGCCGACTCGCTGATCGCGGACCTCGGCGACATGCTCGTCGGTTCCTACGGCACCATTCCGGGCGCCGAAGGCGAAGGCGCGGAAGCCTTCGTGTCGATCACCGACGCGGCCGGCATCAACGGTTCGTCCGCTTTCACCCGTGAAAGCTATGACGCCGCCGCCCTGCTCGCCCTCGCGGCCTTCAAAGGCGGCGCGGCGACCGGCGAAGCCATTGCGGCCAACGTCATGGACGTGGCCAACGCACCGGGCGAGCCGATCCTGCCGGGTGAGCTTGGCAAGGCGCTCGAAATCCTCGCGAACGGTGGCGAAATCGACTATGTCGGCGCCTCGGGCGTGGAGCTGATCGAGCCGGGCGAAGCCGCCGGCACGTACGAAGAGTACGAGATCACCGACGACGGCTACTCGACGGTTCAGTTCCGCTAAGTCGCCTTTTCCTAGACAAACGGCCCAAGCCCGGGGACACTTCTCCCCGGGCTTGGTTCATACGGAGGTGGGGTTCCCGTGATCACGGTCGAAAACCTGCACAAACATTTCGGCGGCTTCCATGCGGTCGACGGCGCAAGTCTGACAATCGAAAAAGGGGCGATCACCGGATTGATCGGCCCAAACGGCGCGGGAAAAACCACGCTTTTCAACGTGATCGCCGGGGTTCTTGAACCCACATCCGGCCGCGTCACGATGGAAGGCGAGGACATCACCGGCCTGCCGCCGCATACGCTTTTCCACAAAGGCCTGCTCCGAACGTTCCAGATCGCGCATGAATTCGGCTCGATGACGTGCCGCGAAAACCTGATGATGGTGCCGGGCGGACAGTCGGGCGAACGGCTGTGGGACACGTGGTTCGGCCGCAAACGCATCGCGGACGAGGAACGCGCGCTTCGGGCCAAGGCCGACGAGGTGATGGAGTTTCTGACCATCGAACACATCTCGGACCTGCGCGCGGGTCAGGTGTCGGGCGGGCAGAAGAAGCTTCTGGAACTCGGACGCACGATGATGGTCGATGCACGTATCGTGTTCTTGGACGAAGTCGGCGCGGGCGTGAACCGCACGCTGCTTTACACCATCGCCGATGCGATCAAACGGCTCAACGTCGAGCGTGGCTATACCTTCGTCGTCATCGAGCACGACATGGATTTCATCGAAAAGCTCTGCGATCCGGTCATCTGCATGGCCGAGGGCAAGGTGCTGGCCGAGGGCACGCTGGCCGAGATCAAGGCGAACGAGCAGGTGATCGAGGCCTATCTGGGCACCGGGCTGAAGAACAAGGATCAGGTGGGCGCATGATCCGAGGCTTGGTCATCGCATCGCTCTTCGCCGCGGCTCCGGCCCTGGCGCAGACCTGCGACACCGTGGGGGACGGCGTGCTTTTTTGCCCCGACGACACCCCGTTCGCGGGCATCGCGGGCGATTACGACCCCGGTATGGGCGTCACCTTCTATCAGGCCGACACCGTCATGCTGTTGACCGGCCCCCTGCCGCCCTTCGCCTACGATGTCTGGGTCGCCACCCCGGGCGACCTGTCGGGCGCAGCCGAGACATTCCCGGCGCAGGAAAGCGTCGGGATCATGGATCGACCAAGCGTGCTTGGCGGCGACATCCCGGCCGAAACGCTGACCTACATGGTGCAGCCCGACATGATCTCGCTCGTGACGGTGATCGACCTGTCCGGCATCCCGCACCTCGCCCAGACGGTCGAGGGCGGCACGCAAATGACTGATAAACATATGGAATACCATCGCGCGGCTCTCCTCGCGCTGGTGGAGGACGACCTATGAGCGACGCATACAGCGGACGTGGCAACAAGGACCGTTCGGTCACGAAAGAGGGCGGCGCGACCATGACGCCCGGCCCCCAGCACGGCAAGGCGCGCCCGGCACCGGGCGGCCCTTTCCTGATCGGCGAAAGCATGACAGGCGGCTACGGCAACGGCCCCGACATCCTGCACGAATGCACCATCGCCGTGGACAAGGGCGAGATCGCGGTGATCGTCGGCCCCAACGGCGCGGGCAAATCGACGGGGATGAAGGCGCTTTTCGGGATGCTGAACGTGCGGTCCGGTTCCGTGCGGCTGGACGGCGAGGATATCACCGACCTGAGCCCGCAGGACCGGGTGAAGAAGGGCATGGGCTTCGTGCCGCAGACCCACAACATCTTCACCTCGATGAGCGTGGAAGAGAACCTTGAAATGGGCGCGTTCATCCGCACCGACGACATCCGCCCGACGATGGAGCAGGTCTACGAACTGTTCCCGATCCTCAAGGAAAAACGCTATCAGGCAGCGGGCGAATTGTCCGGCGGGCAGCGGCAGCAGGTGGCCGTGGGCCGTGCGCTTATGACCCAACCCAAAGTGCTCATGCTCGACGAACCGACCGCGGGTGTCTCGCCCATCGTGATGGACGAGTTGTTCGACCGGATCATCGAAGTGGCGCGCACCGGCCTTCCGGTCCTGATGGTCGAACAGAACGCACGTCAGGCGCTCGAGATCGCCGACAAGGGTTACGTGCTCGTCCAGGGCGCCAATGCGCATACGGGGACCGGCAAGGAACTGCTCGCCGACCCGGAAGTGCGCCAGAGTTTCCTCGGGGGGTAAGTCACAGTGAAGACAGCACTTTTCGCCACCATCCTGACAATCGCCGCAGCGCCCGCGCTGGCCGACAGCTACGATTGCCTGATGGTCGAAGAATGTTTCGGCACCGATGCCTGCACCTCGTCCGACTGGGAATTCACGGTCGGCACGATGGAGGACGGATCGCTCCTCATGTCGTCGATGGCGGGCGAAATGCGTTACGAGCTGCTGGCCGAGGACGCAGGCTACACCGCATGGTCCGCCGCCAACATGGCGACCGGCGAAGTCGGCCTGATGACCCTCACCCCCGACTGGTCTGTGGTCGAAGTCGTCACGATGGGCCTTTACGAAGGCGCCGAGCGGACCGCTTTCGCCGGGAGGTGCATGGCCCGATGATCCGCACGCTCGCCCTTCTCGCGCTCACCCTGCCCGCCACGGTCCATGCCGAAGGCGCACGCATCAACATTAATTGCGCTTCAGCCAATGGCTACTTCACCTTTGCCTTTTCGCCTATCGATACCGATTCCAGCGGGGCTGGAAGTGTCAAAGTGAACGGCAGTGCTATTGTTGGCTTGACCGGTGGGTATTGGGGGCCATGGACTTGGTCAATCAATGGAAAAATCAACACCTTGCTAATTGATGGTTCCCTTGTTGATGAAGGCATTCCAATGCTTTTTCACACGCTTGACACCAATACTTTCCCTCAAACCTCGACTCTCACTAAACTGACTTGCGAGGCCCCAAGCTGATGGACCTGCTCAACGCCATCGTCGCCCTGTCGAACTTCGTGCTGATCCCCGCCATGGCCTATGGCAGCCAGTTGGCGCTCGGCGCGCTCGGGGTCACGCTGATCTACGGAATCCTGAGGTTCTCCAACTTCGCCCACGGCGACACGATGTCGTTCGGGACGATGGTGGTGATCCTGTTCACATGGCTCTTCCAAAGCTGGGGTCTGAGCCTCGGCCCCCTGCCCGTCGCGCTTCTCGCCCTGCCCTTCGGCATCGCGATCACCGCGCTTCTGGTGCTGGGCACCGACAAGGTCGTCTATGCCTATTACCGGCGGGTCAAAGCCAAACCGATCGTGCTGGTCATGGCCTCGATCGGCGTGATGTTCGTGCTGAACGGGGTCGTGCGCCTGATTATCGGGCCGGGCGACCAGAACTTCGCCGACGGGGCGCGGTTCGTCTTTACCGCCCGCGACTTCAAGGAATGGTCCGGGCTGGCCGAAGGTCTGGCGCTGAAATCCACGCAGCTCATCACCGTCATCACCGCCGCCATCGTCGTCGCCCTGCTGTTCTGGTTCCTCAACCGCACCCGCACCGGCAAGTCGATGCGCGCCTATTCGGATAACGAGGATCTGGCGCTCCTGTCCGGGATCAACCCCGAGCGCGTGGTGGCGATCACCTGGATCATCGTGGCCGCCCTCGCCGCCATCGCCGGGACGCTTTATGGCCTCGACAAGAGCTTCAAACCCTTCACCTATTTCCAGCTTCTGCTTCCGATCTTCGCCTCGGCCATCGTAGGCGGGCTCGGCTCGCCACTGGGCGCGATCGCGGGCGGGTTCGTCATCGCGTTTTCCGAGGTCATGGTGACCTATGCGTGGAAAAAGGTCGTGACCTACATCGTGCCCGAAGCCTGGGCACCGGACGGGCTGCTTCAGCTTCTGTCCACCGACTATAAATTCGCAGTCTCCTTCGCAATTCTGGTGATCGTGCTGCTGTTCCGACCAACGGGTCTGTTCCGGGGGAAATCGGTATGAGCATCAACTGGCGCAACATCGGACTTTTCGCGGCTGTCGGTCTGCTGATCCTCGGCACCGGCGTGTTCCAGAGCTGGAACCTCGCCCTCACGATCCTGAACATGGGGCTGATCTCGGCCATCATGGCGCTCGGCGTGAACATGCAGTGGGGCTATGCCGGGCTGTTCAACGTCGGCATCATGGGCTTCACCGCGCTTGGCGGGCTGGCGGTGGTCGTCACCTCCATCGCGCCGGTGGGCGAGGCTTGGTCGGCGGGCGGCCTGCGTGTGGTTTTCGCGCTGTTCGTGGGCCTTTGGGTGATCCTCGGCGCGGTGCAGATCTACAAACGCATGACGCCCGGCAAGACCCGCACGCTGGCCCTGCTCGCATTCCTGATCGTCGGATTCTTCGTCTACCGCGCGCTGTTCGACCCCGCGGTTCAGGCCATCGAGGCCGTGAACCCGGCCTCGCAAGGCTTTCTTGGCGGTCTTGGCCTGCCTGTGATCCTCGCCTGGCCCGTCGGCGGCCTGCTGGCGGCCGGGGCGGCCTGGGCCATCGGCAAGACCGCGCTCGGCCTGCGCTCCGATTACCTCGCCATCGCGACGCTGGGGATTTCCGAGATCATCGTCGCCATGCTCAAGAACGAGGACTGGCTGGGGCGTGGCGTGAAGAACGTCGTCGGCCTGCCCCGGCCCGTGCCCTACGAGATCGACCTCCAGCAATCGGCGGGCTTTGTCGACTGGGCGCAGAGCATCGGGGCCGATCCGGTGTCCACCTCGGCGGTCGTGGTCAAACTGGGCTATGCGGGCCTGTTCCTCGCCGTGCTGCTCGTTCTCATCTGGATGTCCGAAATGGCCCTGCGCTCGCCATGGGGCCGGATGATGCGTGCGATCCGTGACAACGAGGTCGCCGCGGAAGCGATGGGCAAGGATGTGACCCGCCGCCACCTGCAAATCTTCATCCTCGGCTCGGCGGTTGTCGGCATCGCTGGCGCGATGATGACGACGCTGGACGGCCAGCTTACGCCCGCGTCCTATCAGCCGCTCCGCTTCACCTTCCTCGTCTGGGTCATGGTGATCGTCGGTGGGTCAGGGAACAACTGGGGCGCCGTGCTGGGGGGCGTGGTGATCTGGTTCTTCTGGGTGCAGGTGGAGCCGATGGGTCAGGCCCTCATGGATCTGGTGACGGCCGGCATGTCCGAGGGTCCGCTCAAGTCGCACCTTCTTGGCTCGGCGGCGCATATGCGGCTCTTCACCATGGGGCTTATCATGCTGCTCGTCCTCAGGTTCAGCCCGCGCGGGCTGATCCCGGAAAAATGACGCCCCTCGCGGTTCCCGTCCTGATCCTTGCGGCGGGAACGTCTTCGCGGATGGGCGGGCGTGACAAGCTGATGGAAGAGGTCGGGGACAAGCCGCTTCTGCTCGACCGTGTCGAAGCGGCGCTCGCCACGGGTCAGCCGGTGATCGTCACCCTGCCCGCACGTGACGAACGGCCCGACCGCTGGGATTTGCTGGACGAAAAGCCGATTGCGGTGGTCGAGGTTCCCGATGCCGCCGACGGCATGGCGCGCTCGCTGGCCGCTGGTGTGTCGGCGCTGCCCGAGGGGGCGGTGGCCGTCATGGTCCTGCTGGCCGACATGCCAGATGTCACGACCGAGGATATGCGGCGTGTGCTGGCGGCGTTCGACGGGGAGGTGATCCTGCGCGGCGCCACGGCAGACGGCAAGCTGGGCCATCCGGTCGTGTTTCCGTTCCGCGATTTCGCCGCGCTGCGGTCGCTGGAAGGCGACGAGGGCGCAAAGACGATCATGGAAGCCAATGCCGACCGCGTTCGGCCCGTCGTCCTGCCCTATTCGCACGCGCGCACCGACCTCGACACGCCCGAAGATTGGGCGGCGTGGCGGCGCGGCGGTGACAGGTAATCAGATCGCGTCGAGCAGACGGGCTTCGCGGCCGTTCAGCGACATGCGCGGCGCGATATAGTTCGCTTCGCCGTTCTCATAGCGCAGGCGCGGCACGCATTCGGTGATCTCGGCCCACTGGTCCGGGAACCCGACGCGGATCGACCACATCTCGGGCGCGAAGCTTTCCATCCAGACGCCATTGGCGCGGATCAGTTCATGGGTGTCCAGGAGCACGTGCTTGAACCGCATGACCGAGCGCGGCACGTAATCGACGCCGTCGAGATGGGTCAGATCACCCACATCGGCCAGCACTTCGTCGGTGCCGAAGTAGAGTTCGTTCACCGGGTTGCGCACCAGAAGGCGCTGACCGGCGTTCAGGACGAGATTGCCCGCCTCGGGATCGGTGCCGAGCGCACCGGCCTTGATGCGCACCGGGCCACGTTCCGCGGCCTGCGCGTTCTCGTTCTCGTTGTCGTAGACGGACATGCTTTCACCGACCCAGCGCACGGTCGCCGTGCCGTTGTCGCGGGTGATGACCTGATCGCCGGCTTTCAGATCGCGCGACAGCTTCGGGCCATCGATGGTCTCGACAACCGCCGACGGGGCGAGGCCCGAGGTGGAAAAGGTCGTGAGCGGCGAGGAGCCGCGCGCATCGAGTAGGCCGGGGTCAAGGTCGCGGTCGACGGCGGGGGAGCGAAAATGCAGCATGTCGGGGCGTCCGTTCGGGGTTTGGTCAGGGGTCGCTATTAGGTCGACTTTCAAGCTATCGGGCAATCATGCCGAAACTATGAAGTTATTCGGGAAAATGTTGCCGGACCGCGCCATTGAATCCCCTTGTTTTCTTAAGGTTTTAGACGACCCGCCCTGAAATTGCCGCATTTCGCCACATTCGGGACAAATCCGGACCCTACTCCATGGCGCATCGCGGCCCGGCTCTTGCCACGCCTTCGGCCCCCGCGCTAGGCTCTGAAAGTCCTTGTTTTACTGGCGATCAGCGTCAGAGTACGGACGAATTGTTCCCCGTTCCGAAACAATCATCGCCATCGTTTCCAATTGTCATTCGTGGCGAAACAATGGCAGCAAAATGGCGTCCCACATTGTGCGATCACTCACTCACAACGCATCGCCCAAACGGAAAACAACCCCACGAAATCGCGTGAGGTTGCCTCCTGACGACTGAAACGATGGACCGGTTCAATCCGGCCATTCGCGGCCCAAAACATCGGACCGGGGGCAGCCCCTTCCCCTTTCAGGTCGGGTTGGCCCGCCCGGTTTCCCCGGCGGGCCGCTGCATTATTTGCGGAGCATCTTGGCTTCGTGCTTCTTCAGGATCCGGCGTGCCGAGGTGAAATCCTCGAGCCCTTCGCGGGTCTCCAGCTCCGGGAACAGTTCGAACAGTTCCTGACGCTGGGCGTTGCCGATGCCCTTGAGCGAGTAGTCGCCCGGCTGGAAGCTTTCCGACCACGTGCCGTCCGAGAGCACCACCTCGTGATGATCGAAGAGGAAGTGGATATAGGTCACCTCCCGCACATCGACCGTCATGATCTCTTTCGAGTCGACCAGGTGCTTGGCGGATGCCAGAACCTCGCGTTCGTCGAAGTAGAGCGCGGTCCGGTCGTTGGCCACCAGCATCCGGTGGTTCGGCGACACCAGCATGTCACGCTCCGGCAGGCCGTTGCCAAGGCTGCCCGCCTTGATGAGCACCGGCTTGAGGTGCTGCGAGCGGTTCAGTTCCTGCCACCCGATCTGCTTGTGGCCGATCCAGCGGATTTCCTGAATACCGTTGTCGCGGGTGATGACACGGTCGCCCTCGCCCAGCTCTTCCACCGGCACCTCGCCCTTCGGCGTCGCGATCAGCGTGCCGGGGGTGAAGCAGGGAACGATGTCTTCGATGTTGATGAAGTTCATCGTGCCCGTTGACACGCCGTTCGAGTCGAAGAACTCGACGAAGCCGTTTTCGGGGTTCGTTCCGTCCTTGGTGACCTTGAGCGATCCACCCGTCGGCTTGGTGCCGGTCAGGTCGAGCGTATCCCAGTCGTCGCCGCCTTCGCCGCCGTCGACGAAGTCGCCCACGTTGACGTTGATGAAGGTATCCCGGTCGTCACCACCATAGGCGTCATCCGCCCCGGCCCCGCCGTCGATGAGATCCTGCCCCTTGTCGCCATAAAGCTCGTCGTCGCCGTCGCCGCCATAGATGGTGTCGTCGTCGATCCCACCGTCGATGAAGTCGTCTCCGGCATCCCCATAGAGAATGTCGTCGTCGTCCTGACCGTATATGGTGTCGTTGCCGTCACCGCCCCGGATCACGTCCATGCCGTTCGACGGGCGCGGATCGAGGAAGGACGGGATCGGGCTGAGCGGGTCGTTGGTATCCGCGTCGCCGTAGTCGTCCACCGGATAGGCGTCGTCTTCGAGGTTCAGGATGTCCGGCGTGACCGGCCCCAGACCGCCCCAGATCTCGTCGTCCCCGGCACCGCCGTCGATGTCGTCCGAGCCGTGGCCGCCGATGATGTAGTCGTTACCGTCACCGCCCTGGATCGTATCGTCGTCGAGACCGCCGTCGATGGTGTCGTCCCCGGTTCCGCCGTCGATGGTATCGTCGTCGTCGCCCGTGGTGATGGTGTCGTCGCCGGCACCGCCGAAGACGGTATCCTTGTCGTTGTCCTCGTCGGCATCGTCCGGCACCCACTGATCGGGGGTGGTCGGCGCGAAGGGCCAGCCCGCCACGGTCTCGCCGGGTGCAAAGCCGTAGTCCGAAGCCTCGGTCGGGGCCGAGGTGTCGATGATATCGTCCCCGTCCTCGCCGTAGACCGTATCGGACCCGTCGCCGCCGCGCACATCGTCGTCGCCGTCACCGGCATAGATCGTGTCGTCGCCGTCGTAGCCTTCGATGATGTCATCGTCCGGCCCTTTGCCCGGGAAGATGTTGTCACCCGCGTCGACCATGTCGTTTTCGGGATCGCCGGTATAGCCGGTGTCGATCAGATCGTCGCCGTCCGTGCCCTCGACGATGCCGTCGTTGACGAGAATGGTGACGGTGGCCGTATCGGTCAGCCCGTCCTCATCCTGGATCGTGTAATCGACGGTCACATAGCCATCGACGGTCGGCGTATAGGTGAGCGTCCCGTCCGGGTTGATGACCACGCTGCCTTCCGAGGCCACGGCCGAGATCACCTGAAGGTTGGCGTCGTCGCCATCCGGGTCGGTGTCGTTGGCGAGCACGTCGATCGTGACCGTCGCGTTGATCGGCACGTTCGCCGTATCGTCGTTGGCCAGCGGCGGCGCATCCACGCCCACCGAAACCGTGACCGTCGCCGTATCCGTCGCACCCTGATCGTCCGCGATCGTGTAGGTGAACGTGTCGGTGCCGGTGAACCCGGTGTCCGGTGTGTAGATGAACGCTCCGTTCGCATTGACGACGACCGAACCGTTCGACGGGTTGGTGTTCGACGTGACCGTCTGGGGATCGCCCTCGGGGTCGGTGTCGTTCGCCAGCACGTTGCCCGCGACCGCCGTGTTCAGGTCGGTGGCGAAGGCGTCGTCCACCGCTTCGGTGGTGTTCTGGTTGTTGCCGTCGTCCTGCACCACGACCGTGATGGTCGCCGTGTCGGTCAGACCGTTGCCGTCACTGATCGTGTATTCGAACGTGTCGGTCCCGGTGAAGTCCGCCGTCGGCGTGTAGGACACCGTGCCATCGCCGTTGTCGGTGACGGTTCCGTTCGTCGCCGTGCCCACGTCGATGATGGTCAGCGGATCGCCGTCCGGGTCTTCGTCGTTCGTGCGCGGATCGAAGGTCAGCGTCGTGCCCTCGTCGATCACCCGCACGTCATCCTCGGCGTCGGGTGCGTCGTTGACCGGGGTCATGGTCACCGTGACGGTGGCCGTGTCGGTGGCGCCCTGATCGTCGGTCACCGTGTAAGTGAAGGTGTCGGTGCCGGTGAAGTCGAGGTTCGGCTTGTAGGTCACCGTCCCGTCCGGGTTCAGCGTCGCGGTGCCGTTCGTGGGGGTGCCCACGCTCGTCACCGTGAAGTCGTCGCCCTCGGGGTCCGAGTCGTTCGCCGTCAGGTCCACGATCAGCGTCGTGTCCTCGTCGATCGTGTAGGCGTCGTCCACCGCGTCGACCGAGTTCATCGGGCCCATGCCGACCGAGACCGTGACGGTCGCCGTGTCGGTCGCGCCCTGATCGTCGGTGATCGTGTAGGTGAAGCTGTCCGTGCCGGTGAAGTCGGTGTCCGGCGTGTAGGTCAGCGTGCCGCCCGGTCCGGTCGTGACCGTCCCGTTCGTGCCCTGCCCGAAGGAGGTGACCGAGAAGGTATCGCCCTCGGGATCGGTGTCGTTGGCCAGAACCGGCACGTTCACCGCCGTGTTCGGATCGGTCTGGGCCATGTCGTCCACGGCATCCACCGTGTTCACGCCGTCCTGCGTCACGTTCACCGTCACCGTCGCCGTGTCGGTCGCGCCCTGCGAGTCCACGATGGTGTAGGTGAAGCTGTCGGTGCCGAAGTAATCCGGGTCCGGCGTGTAAGTCAGCGTGCCGCCCGGTCCGGCCGTCACGGTGCCGTTCGCGCCCTGCCCGAAGCTCTGGATCGAGAAGCTGTCGCCCTGCGGGTCGCTGTCGTTGGCCAGCACGTCGATGTTGACCGCGTCGTCCTCCGAGGTGGTCGCGCTGTCGTTGCGCGCCACGACCGAGTTCATGCCGCCGTCGCCGTTCACCACCACCGTCACGGTCGCCGTGTCGGTGCCGCCGTTGCCGTCGGAGATGGTGTATTCGAACGTGTCGGTGCCGACGAAATCGTCGTTCGGATCGTAGGTCACCGTGCCGTCGTTGTTGTTCACGACTGTGCCGAAGCTCGGCGTCGTGACATTGGTGACGGTCAGCGGATCGCCGTCCACGTCGGTGTCGTTCGCGATGACGTCGATCAGCAGCGGATCGGTGTCGTCGGTGACGCGCACGTCATCCTCGGCATCCGGGTTGTCGTTCACCGGCGCCATGCTGACGGTCACGGTCGCGGTATCGGTCGCGCCCTGATCGTCGGTGATGGTGTAGGTGAAGGTATCGGTCCCGGTGAAGTCCTGGTTCGGCTTGTAGGTCACCGTCCCGTCCGGGTTCAGCGTCGCCGTCCCGTTCGTGGGCGTGCCCACCGCCGTCACCGAGAAATCGTCCCCCTGCGGGTCCGAGTCGTTCCCCGTCAGATCCACGATCAGCGTCGTGTCCTCGTCGATGTCATAGCTGTCATCGACAGCGTTCACGCTGTTCTGGCCGTTGTCGCCCTGCACCACCACGGTCACCGTCGCGGTGTCCGTCGCGCCGTTGCCGTCACTGATCGTGTATTCGAACGTGTCGGTCCCGGTGAAATCGGTGTTCGGCGTGTAGGTCAGCGTGCCGCCCGGACCATCCGTGACCGTGCCGTTGGTCGGCTGGTCGTAGGAGGTGATCGTCAGCGGATCGTTGTCGGCATCCTCGTCGTTGGCGAGCACGTCGATATCGACCGAGGTTCCCTCGTCGATGACGGTGATGTCATCCTCGGCGTCGGGTGCGTCGTTGACCGGGGTCATGGTCACCGTGACGGTGGCCGTGTCGGTGGCGCCCTGATCGTCGGTCACCGTGTAAGTGAAGGTGTCGGTGCCGGTGAAGTCGAGGTTCGGCTTGTAGGTCACCGTCCCGTCCGGGTTCAGCGTCGCGGTGCCGTTCGTGGGGGTGCCCACGCTCGTCACCGTGAAGTCGTCGCCCTCGGGGTCCGAGTCGTTCGCCGTCAGGTCCACGATCAGCGTCGTGTCCTCGTCGATCGTGTAGGCGTCGTCCACCGCGTCGACCGAGTTCATCGGGCCCATGCCGACCGAGACCGTGACGGTCGCCGTGTCGGTCGCGCCCTGATCGTCGGTGATCGTGTAGGTGAAGCTGTCCGTGCCGGTGAAGTCGGTGTCCGGCGTGTAGGTCAGCGTGCCGCCCGGTCCGGTCGTGACCGTCCCGTTCGTGCCCTGCCCGAAGGAGGTGACCGAGAAGGTATCGCCCTCGGGATCGGTGTCGTTGGCCAGAACCGGCACGTTCACCGCCGTGTTCGGATCGGTCTGGGCCATGTCGTCCACGGCATCCACCGTGTTCACGCCGTCCTGCGTCACGTTCACCGTCACCGTCGCCGTGTCGGTCGCGCCCTGCGAGTCCACGATGGTGTAGGTGAAGCTGTCGGTGCCGAAGTAATCCGGGTCCGGCGTGTAGGTCAGCGTGCCGCCCGGCCCGGCCGTCACGGTGCCGTTCGCGCCCTGCCCGAAGCTCTGGATCGAGAAGCTGTCGCCCTGCGGATCGCTGTCGTTGGCCAGCACGTCGATGTTGACCGCGTCGTCCTCCGAGGTGGTCGCGCTGTCGTTGCGCGCCACGACCGAGTTCATGCCGCCGTCGCCGTTCACCACCACCGTCACGGTCGCCGTGTCGGTGCCGCCGTTGCCGTCGGAGATGGTGTATTCGAACGTGTCGGTGCCGACGAAATCGTCGTTCGGATCGTAGGTCACCGTGCCGTCGTTGTTGTTCACGACTGTGCCGAAGCTCGGCGTCGTGACATTGGTGACGGTCAGCGGATCGCCGTCCACGTCGGTGTCGTTCGCGATGACGTCGATCAGCAGCGGATCGGTGTCGTCGGTGACGCGCACGTCATCCTCGGCATCCGGGTTGTCGTTCACCGGCGCCATGCTGACGGTCACGGTCGCGGTATCGGTCGCGCCCTGATCGTCGGTGATGGTGTAGGTGAAGGTATCGGTCCCGGTGAAGTCCTGGTTCGGCTTGTAGGTCACCGTCCCGTCCGGGTTCAGCGTCGCCGTCCCGTTCGTGGGCGTGCCCACCGCCGTCACCGAGAAATCGTCCCCCTGCGGGTCCGAGTCGTTCCCCGTCAGATCCACGATCAGCGTCGTGTCCTCGTCGATGTCGTAGCTGTCATCGACAGCGTTCACGCTGTTCTGGCCGCCGGCGTTCACCGTGACCGTCACGGTCGCCGTATCGGTCGCCCCCTGATCGTCGGTGATGGTGTAGGTGAAGGTATCGACCCCGGTGAACCCGGCATCCGGGGTGTAGGTCAGCACACCGTTGGCATCCGCCGAGACGGAGCCGTTCGTGCCGTTCGAGAACCCGGTGACCGAGAAGCTGTCGCCCTCGGGGTCCGTGTCGTTCGCGAGCACGGCCACCGCGACCGCGTTTCCGGCGGTCGTCGTGGCGCTGTCGTCCACCGCATCGACTGTGTTGTTGTCGACGTCGCCCACGAACACCGTGACGGTCGCCGTGTCCTGACCGCCGTTGCCGTCGGTGATGGTGTAGGTGAAGGTATCCGTGCCGGTGAAATCGGCATTGGGCGTGTAGGTCAGCGGGCCGGTGCCGCCCCCGGTCACGGTGCCGTTGGTGCCCTGCCCGTAGCTCAACACGTTCAGCGTGTCGCCGTCCGGATCGCTGTCGTTGGCCAGCACGTCGATGTCGACAGGCGTGTTCTCATCCGTGAGTTCGACGTCGTTCTCGGCGTCCGGATCGTCCTGCACCGCGCCCACGTTGATCGTGACGGTCGCCGTGTCGGTCGCGCCCTGATCGTCGGTGATCGTATAGGTGAAGGTGTCGGTGCCGTTGAAGTCGTCATTCGGCTTGTAGGTGACCGTCCCGTCGGGGTTCAACGTCGTCGTGCCGTTGGCGGCGGAGCCGACCGAGGTGATCGAGAAATCGTCGCCCTCCGGGTCGCTGTCGTTCGCCGTCAGATCGACGATGAGCGTCGTGTCCTCGTCGATGTTGTAGCTGTCGTCCACCGCGTCGACCGAGTTCTGGCCGCCCGCGTTCACCGTGACCGTCACGGTCGCCGTGTCGGTCGCGCCCTGGGAATCGACGATGGTGTAGGTGAAGGTGTCCTGCCCGGTGAAGCCCGCGTCGGGGGTGTAGGTCAGGTTGCCGTCCGCGTCAGCGGTGACCGACCCGTTCGTGCCGTCCGAGAAGCCCGAGATCGAGAAGGTATCGCCCTGCGGGTCTGTGTCGTTGGACAGAACCGCGATTTCGATCGGATTCCCGGCCGTGGTCGTGGCGGAATCGTCGTTTGCGACGACCGAGTTGTCGTCCACGTCGCCGACCACGACCGTTACGGTCGCCGTGTCCTGACCGCCGTTGCCGTCGGTGATGGTGTAGGTGAAGGTGTCGACCCCGGTGAAGCCGGAGTTCGGCGTGTAGGTCAGCGGACCGGTGCCGCCCCCGGTCACGGTGCCGTTGGTGCCCTGCCCGTAGCTCAACACGTTCAGCGTGTCGCCGTCCGGATCGCTGTCGTTGGCCAGCACGTCGATGTCGACAGGCGTGTTCTCATCCGTGAGTTCGACGTCGTTCTCGGCGTCCGGATCGTCCTGCACCGCGCCCACGTTGATCGTGACGGTCGCCGTGTCGGTCGCGCCCTGATCGTCGGTGATCGTGTAGGTGAAGGTGTCGGTGCCGTTGAAGTCGTCGTTCGGCTTGTAGGTGACGGTCCCATCGGGGTTCAGCGTCGTCGTGCCGTTGGTGGCCGAGCCGACCGAAGTGATCGAGAAATCGTCGCCCTCCGGGTCGCTGTCGTTCGCCGTCAGGTCGACGATGAGCGTCGTGTCCTCGTCGATGTTGTAGCTGTCGTCCACCGCGTCGACGCTGTTGCCGCCGCCGTTGTCATTGACCGAGACGGTGACCGTCGCGGTATCCGTGCCGCCGTTCCCGTCGGACACGGTGTAGGTGAACGTGTCCGTGCCGGTGAAACCGGTATTGGGCGTGTAGGTGATGGTGCCGTCGCCGTTGTCCGTCACCGAGCCGTTCGTCGGGTCGGTGCCGCCGATGATCGTCAGCGTGTCGCCATCCGGGTCGCTGTCGTTGGCGAGGACTTCGACCGTCACAGCGGTGTCCGGGAAGGTGTTGGTCGTATCGTTGACCGCGTCCGGGTCCTGGTTGCCGCCGTTGGGATCGGTCACGCAGACGGTCACCGTCGCCGTGTCTTGGCCGCCGTTGCCGTCGGTGATCGTGTAGGTGAAGGTGTCTTCGCCCACGAAGCCCGGGTTTGGCGTGTAGGTGACGGTGCCGTCGCCGTTGTTGGTGACCGTGCCGTTCGCCGGATCGGTCCCGCCGATGACGGTGAGCGTGTCACCGTCCGGGTCGCTGTCGTTGCCGGTCAGGTCGATCTGGACCGGGTCGCCCTCGGTCGTGTTGGCCGCATCGTCGACCGCATCCGGGTCTTCATTGTTTTCGTTCGGATCGCATTCCACACGGATGCAGACGGTCGCCGTGTCGGTGCCGCCGTTCCCGTCGGAGATGGTGTAGGTGAAGCTGTCGTTGCCCGTGTAGCCGTCGTCCGGCGTATAGGTCACCGTGCCGTTGGCGTTGACCGTGACGGTGCCGTGGCTCGGGTTGCCGGTGCTCACGATCTTGAGCGCGTCGCCATCCACGTCGCTGTCGTTGTTCAGAACGCCGACCGTGACCGGATCGCCTTCGTAGGTGCTCGCGCTGTCATTGACCGCGTCCGGGTCGTTGTTGCGATCGCCGCCGCCGCACTTGCCGTAGGAAAACGAGCCGTACTTGAAGTAGCCGTAAAGGTTTTTGCTATAGAACGTCATTTCACTGTTTCCCTTGCTCAAGTCCGCGGCGCTCTGCGCCGTCGGTAACCGTCATGCACGCATGGTTTTCGTTACCGGCGCCTGCCGCACCGGTGCTGAAGTCGCTGATTTCATTGGGTTGAATCACTCGAACGCCGAAGGCACCCGTGCGCGTCGCACAGATGATGAGTTCGTTATCGGTCAAAGACAGCATCGTCTTCTATGTCCCCTCGCCTTGGCGTTCGTTCCTGACCCAAGCATCGGGCGACACCGCGAAGCCACGGATGTGCCGCACACACCTTGGTACACCTGCCATGTGAGGAGAGGTCGGGCCCGACTGGGACCCGGCTGGACCTGAAAAATCGATGAGGACCCCCCGTCCGCACGACCGTTCGCCCAGCTTGCAGACCGCCGCACAGCGATCGGCACACACCTCTACCCCACGGCAAATACCGTGGTTCTCGTGTGCGGCCGCCCCCGTGGCCTACAGACATCGCCCCCCAGTTGGGCACTTTGAAATTACTCCCAACCTCGTGTCCAAAAAAGGGAATTCTCGCGGAAACTTCTGTCGGGCCGCGCCGAAATCGTTAACAATCAATCACATCCGATCCGCGGATCGATCCGCCGGATGAGCCGTTTGTTTCGCCACCGGAGACAATTTCAACCCGCGCGTGCAGGCGAAACTACCAGTCTCGGTTATCAACGCCCTTTTCTGTAACACTTATCCACAGATCAGGGCGAATTTAGGTGAATATTACCCGTTCTATTGTTTCCGTAACGACAACTGGCCAAAATCGATGTCGTGGAAACAAACGGGCAAATGCCGACAGAGACTCGCCCAAATCATTGGTATGGCTAACGTTCTCAAAATGAGACCAATGCCGCCGAAACCGCCGGTTCTGTTCCGAGCGAACGTCCGAAAGGCCTTAACAAAACCCGAATCAACGACACGCGTAATCCGCAGGGCGAGGCCAAATCGGCACAGGCGCACATTCCGGCAAAGGCTTGCCGCTTCGCAAGGTCTGGATCGGCTGGATGGTGCCCGAGGTCGGACTCGAACCGACACGATATTGCTACCGGGGGATTTTGAATCCCCTGCGTCTACCATTCCGCCACTCGGGCACGACGCTTCGTCTAGCCCTGCACGGCGGCTGCGTCAACGGCGGTTAGAGCCTGTCGGTGGCGAAGGTATCGCAGGCGTTCAGATCGCCCGTCTCATAGCCGGTGGCGAACCACCGCTGGCGCTGCTCCGAGGTGCCGTGCGTGAAGGTGTGCGGCATCGGCACGCGGCCCGCGTTTCGTTGCAGCGTATCGTCGCCGATCTGTTTCGCGGCATTCATCGCCTCGGCGATGTCGCCACGTTCGAGCGAACCGAACTGCGCCTCGGCCTGCCGCGCCCAGATGCCCGAGAAACAGTCGGCCTGAAGCTCGATCCGGACCGAGATTTCGTTCGACTGCGCCGCACTGACCTGCGCGCGAACCCGGTTCGCTTCGCCGAGAATACCAAGCTGGTCCTGAACCGAATGCGCCACCTCATGCGCCACGACATAGGCGGCCGCGAAATCGCCGCCCGCGCCGAGCTGACGCTCCATCGTGGTGAAGAACGCGGTGTCGAGATAGATCTTGCGGTCGCCCGGACAGTAGAACGGCCCGGTCGCACCGGAGGCGCCACCGCAGGCGGACCGGGTCACGCCCTTGTAAAGAACCAGCGTCGGCGGTGCGTAGGCCCCGTCCACCTGACGGTCGAAGATGCCCGCCCAGACCTCCTCGGTATCGGCCAGCGTGACGGACACGAACTGGGCTGCGCGGTCGTCGGCTTCGGTGACCTCGCCCCCGCCCTGGGTTCCGGTCACTTCGTCCAGGATCGGCGTCACGTCGATCCCCGCGAAATAGCCGATGGCGAGAATGACCAGCAGGCCCACGCCGCCGATCCCCGCCGTGCCGCCGGACATCCGCCTGCGATCTTCGATGTTCCGGCTGCCGCGCCGCCCTTGCCATTTCATCCGAGTCTCCCTTCGGAATTCACAACCTGTTTATGGTGCCGCCGGTTCCCGCCGAACGCATCTGCTTGACCCTTGCTGCGTTTTCAGTGCTTTTATCCGGCAAAAAGGGGCCGGGCATGCTGAGACGACTATACGACTGGACCATCGGTCTTGCGCAATCACCCTATGCGATGTGGGGTCTCGCGCTGGTCGCATTCCTTGAAAGCTCGGTCTTTCCGATCCCGCCCGACATCCTGATGATCCCGATGATCATCGCCATGCCGCGCAAGGCCTTCCTGATCGCCGGCGTCGCGCTCGTCTCGTCCGTCGCGGGCGGGATGCTGGGCTACTACATCGGCTGGGGCCTGTTCGAGAGTATCGGACGCCCGGTGCTCGAGTTCTACGGCAAGGACGCCTATTTCGACGAATTCGCGGTGCGCTATAACGAATGGGGCGCGTGGATGGTGCTGATGGCGGGCGTCACGCCCTTCCCATACAAGGTCATCACCATCCTGTCGGGGTCCACGGGCCTGAACTTCGGCGTGTTCATGATCTCGTCGATCATCGCGCGCGGATTGCGGTTCTTCGTGGTCGCCGGGCTGTTGTGGAAATTCGGCGAACCGATCCGGGACTTCATCGAAAAGCGGCTCGGGCTCATGTTCGTCCTGCTGGTTGTCCTCCTCCTCGCGGGCTTTTACGTGGTGAAATTCATATGACACTGAACTGGAAACAACTGGTCCTCGTGGCCACCCTCGGGTCCGTCGCCCTGCTTGGCGGTGCCTTCGTGTTCCAGGCGTTGGGATATGCGCCCTGCAAGATGTGCTATTGGCAGCGTTATCCCCATGCCGTGGCGATCCTGATCGGCGTCGTGGCGCTGGCGCTCGGTCGCAGGTGGCTGGCCTGGCTCGGGGCGCTGGCCGCGCTGACGACCTCCGGCATCGGCGTGTTCCACTCCGGCGTCGAACGCGACCTGTGGGAAGGTCCGTCAAGCTGCACGGGCGGGTCCACGGCGGGGCTGTCGACCGACGACCTCATGGATCAGATCATGTCGGCGCCGCTGGTGCGCTGCGACGAGATTCCGTGGGAGATGTTCGGCGTGACGATGGCGAACCTTAACGCCCTGATTTCCCTCGCCCTCGCGGTGATCTGGGTCATCGCGGCCCGGCGCGCCGCCGCCTGATTTCGGACCGGGCTGCGCCCGATCCGACCCGCTGGAGGGGCCAGCCCCTCCAGACCTCCCCGAGGTATTTTCGGACCAGAGAAGAAGCGGTCAGTCGCCCAGTTTGCGAAAGATCTGGCGCAGCATGCCGTGGAACATCTGCACGTCGGCGCGGGTGAGCGAGAGCCGGGTCCAGGCGTTGCGCAGGACGAGCTTCATGCCCGCTGCCTTGGTCTCGGGAAAAAAGAATCCAACTTCGTCCAACCGCCGCTCGAAATGGTCCGCTAGCGCCTCGACCTCGACCTGCGTGGCGAAATCGGTCTTGGCGAGGCTCATGACCTCGGGCGCGGCGTCGATGGTCTGGCGCCCGTATTCGTAGGCGGTGAGCAGCACGGACTGGGCGAGGTTCAGCGACGCGAACTCGGGGTTCACCGGCACGGTGATGATCGCGTTGGCGCGCGACACGTCCTCGTTTTCGAGCCCCGCCCGCTCCGGCCCGAACAGCACCGCGACACGTTTGCCTTCGGCGCGCATCGCGCGGGCTTCGGCCATGGCGCGCTCCGGCGTGCGCACGGGTTTCGCCAGTTCGCGCGACCGGGCGGTCGTCGCATAGACGTAATCGCAATCGGCCAGCGCGGCGGGCAGATCGTCATAGACCACCGCCGCGTCCAGCACCCGCCCCGCACCCGAGGCCATCGCCACGGCCTTTGGATTGGGCCAGCCGTCGCGCGGGCCGACGACCCGCATCCGCTCCAGCCCGAAATTCAGCATCGCGCGCGCCGCGGCGCCGATGTTTTCACCCATCTGCGGGCGCACCAGCACGAAGGCGGGCTGCGGTCCTGTTTGATCTTCGTCGCTCATGGGCCCCGTGTTACTGTGGCGCGGTCGGACGGGCAAGGAGATGGGGATGGCGTTTGACGAGGGCGAGGCCGAGATCCTGCGCACCGACCTGTCGGGCCTGAAGGGGCTGACCGAAAAGGCCATGTTCGGGGGCCTGTGTTTCTTTCAGAACGGCAACATGATCGGCGGCGTGCGCCGGGCGGCCGAGGGCGGCGCGCTGATGCGGGTCGGCAAGGACAACATGAAGGCGGCGCTGGCGTCGGACGGTGTGACGCCGATGGTCATGGGCGGGCGCACCATGGGCGGATATGTCGCCGTGACGCGCGAGGCGCTGGCCGACGACCTGACGCGCACCCGACTGCTCGACATGGCGCTGACCTTCACCGCGAGCCTTCCACCGAAGTAGCGTTTCCCCCCAAACGCTTGTAGAAAGCCGCGAATCCCAACCGAGGACGCGTGATGGCCGAAACCGACCTGCCCCAGCTTTATCTCGTGACGCCGCCGCAGTTCGAACTGTCGAGCTTTCCCGACCAGCTCGCCCGCGCGCTGGACGCGGTCGAGATCGCCTGTCTGCGGCTCGAACTCGCCACCCGCGACGAGGATACGATCGCGCGCGCGGCCGATGCCTGCCGGGAGGTGGCCCATGCCCGCGACATCGCCATCGTCATCGCCGATCATGTGCTGATGGTGGAACGGCTCGGGCTGGACGGCGTGCATTTCACCGACGGGTCGCGCCAGGTGCGAAAGACGCGCAAGGATCTGGGCAAGGATGCCATCGTCGGCGCCTTTTGCGGCACCTCGCGCCATGACGGGATGACGGCGGGCGAACAGGATGCCGATTACGTCGCTTTCGGCCCCGTCGGCACGTCGAACCTCGGCACCGGCGAAATCGCGGGGCGCGATCTTTTCCAGTGGTGGACCGAGATGATCGAAGTGCCGATCGTCGCGGAAGGCGGGCTGACCGAGGCACTGGTGCGCGACTTCGCCCCGGTCACCGATTTCTTTTCGTTCGGCGAGGAAATCTGGACCGCAGAAGACCCGACCGCCGCCCTCACCGCGCTGGCCGCCGCCCGCGCCTAGGCCACCAGAGCGTCGAGCACCGGGCCGCGCACCGCCGCCTCGCAATGGGCGGCCAGCGTCTTGCGGTCCGCGAAATCCGCGACCCGGACCGGTTCGTGATAGACCACCTCGACCGACCCGTTCGGCAGCGCGGCCAGCACGGCGAGCAGGTGCGGACCGAGGTCCATGCCGCCCCACCAGCCGTAGAAGCGGTCGTCCCGGCCCTTGGGCGCGTGGTAGACGACGCTCACCGGCTGCACCCGCATGGTGTCGCGCAACGCCGCGTCGAAGAAGGCCGCGAAAAGCGTCGTCTTGAAGGTCAGCACCCGGCGGCTGTCGGTCGAAGTGCCTTCGGGAAAGAACAGCAGCCTGTGGCCCAGCGACAGGCGGCGCCGGAACACCTCGACCTGCCCCCGCGCCTCGCGCCGGTCGCGCACGATGAAGACGGTCCCCGTCGCCTTGGCGAGCCACGAGATGCCGGCCCATCCCGCAACCTCGGCCTTGGAAACGAAATAGATCCGTTTCGGCGCGTTCAGAACGAAAATATCGAGCCATGACGAATGGTTGGCCACGACCGCGCCCGGCCCCTTCATCGGCGTGCCACGCACCCGCAGCCTGATGCCAAGCAGGAACAGGGCCGAAAGGCAGACGATCCGGGTGACAGTCGGCGTGACCGGCCGCCCTTCGCCCGCGAGGAGTTTCTCGAACGGGCGCAGCAGAAAGGTGAAGAACAGGCCGAGGATCAGGACGATCACCAACGGCACGCCGCGCAGGATCGCCACGATCCAGCCGAATGGGCCGACGGACAGGTCGGGCTGTGCCGAGCCGTCATCCCACGGCTCGCTCACCCCTTCGCCTCGCGCTTGGCGAGTTTTTCGTACATCGCGCGCTGTTTCGGCGGCACCTTGGCCATGTCGACGATGATGCAGACGTCCGAGGTGTTGAACGGCTCGTCGATATAGACGCCGTCCCCGATCACGCCGTTCAGGCGCAGATAGGCCTTGATGAGCGCCGGCATCGCCTTCATCGCCGCCTTCTCGTCGATCTCATCCGCCGGCATCAGATCGGCCGAGGTGTAGAATTCGTCGAGCACGCGGGTGCGAAGCTCGGGCGGGGCGAGATGGCTGTGGTGCAGATGCGAAAGCGGAAGCTTGATCGCGTCGAGATCGGTTCCATGAAAGCTCGCCACCCCGAACATCACGTCGATCCCGTGGGCGTCGGAGTAGTTCATCAAACCCACCCAGAGCTGCGGCAGCGCCGATCCACCCCGGTAATCCCTGTGCACGCAAGACCGCCCGAGTTCCAAAAGCTTGCGCCCGCAGGTCTTGAGCGCGGTCAAATCGTATTCGGCATCCGTGTAATAGCGGCCCAGTTTCGCGGCCTGATCGTCGCGCATCACGCGATAGGCGCCCACCGCCTGATCGCCTTCGGGCCGGGCCCGGTCATAGAGGATCAGGTGATCGAACCAGTCGTCGAATTCGTCGCGTTCCAGCCGGTTTTCGTGATCGACGTCGACACCGTCACCGCCCAATTCCTCGACAAAGACCTGATAGCGCAAACGCTGTGCGTCGCGAATGTCGTCCTCGGTCTCGGCGATGCGCAGTTCGTAGACGGGACTGCTGTCTGACATCGGTACGGCGGGCTCCTCGTTTTCCGGGGTTCTAGGGATCACGCGGAAGATTGGCAACAGCAGCGTTCGCTGCGTTGGTTTGACACAATTCTAGGTTGTGATAGCGTCGGAGAAACGGATGAGGCGCCCGTCAGCCTTCGTCGAAAACCGGTGTGAGATCGACTGTGGAGATATCAATGACCTGCTTGCCCGCGTGCTCGAAATTCACCGTCACCTTGCCACCGACATTGGACTGCACCTGCCCCAGACCCCAGTCGGGCTGGGTCGGGCAGCGCACGAGCTGGCCGGGTTCGAGAAGCGAGGCGAGCGGGTTCATCGGGTTCCTTTCGGCGGGTGACACGGCATGAGCAAGGACGAAACCGCCCCGGCCCCGGATCTGGTCGCCCTCGTCGGATCGCGCATCTGCCACGATCTCGTCAGCCCCTTGGGTGCCATCGGCAACGGGATCGAGCTTATGACGCTGACCGGGGGAGAGGAAACCCCCGAGATGGCGCTGGTCAATGAAAGCCTTGTGAATGCGCGGGGGCGAATCCGGTTCTTTCGGATCGCGTTCGGGGCGGCCAACAGCGGCGCCGTGGTTCGTGCGGGCGATCTGGCCGAGGCCGTTGCCGGCATCGAAACCAAGGCGGTCGTGGAGTGGCGTATTCCCGGCGACATGGCCCGCACCGACGCGAAACTCGCGCTTCTGGCGCTCAACTGTCTGGCGAGCGCGATGCCCTATGGCGGGCGGATTTCGGTCGAGCGGGACGCAGGCGGCCTTGTCGTGACCGGGCGGGCCGAGCGGTTTCGCATCGAAGTCGACGACTGGGCCTTGATCGACGGGCGCGGAACGGCCACGCCCGCCAACATCCACTTCGCCCTGCTACCGGAAGAGGCCTTTGCTCAGGGCCGACAGGTCACGCAGGCACAGCTTGAAGCCGAGGTTCGGCTGACCGTCTGACCTGTCCGGTCCGGGCACAGGCCAAAGAGAACCGAAGGCTTGGTGTTCACGTCATCACAGAGCCCCGCCGAAGCGGGCGGCCTGCAACGGATATCTTGGCGAGGCCTACGGTCGGACCGTGCCGTCACCCTCGACGATGTATTTGAACGAGGTCAGTTGTTCGGCCCCCACCGGCCCGCGCGCATGCATCTTGCCGGTGGCGATGCCGATCTCGGCCCCCATGCCGAACTCGCCGCCATCCGCGAACTGGGTCGAGGCGTTGCGCATCAGGATCGCGCTGTCGAGCCGTTCGAAGAACTTGGCCGCCGCCGCATCGTCCTCGGTCAGGATGGCATCGGTGTGGGACGAGGAATAGGTGCGGATATGGTCGATCGCCGCGTCCAGATTATCCACGACCTTGGCCGCGATGATCGAGTCGAGGAATTCGGTCCCCCAATCATCGTCGGTCGCGACGACTGAGCCCTTGAGGCCCTCGCCCGCACGTACCTCGACTCCCGCCGCTATGAGCGCGTCGATCACGGTCTGGCCCAGATCCAGCGCGTCCTTGTGGACGAGCAGACATTCCGCCGCGCCGCAGATTCCGGTGCGCCGGGTCTTGGCGTTGATGACCACGTCCATCGTTTTCTGCGGGTCCGCCGCCTTGTCGATGTAGACGTGGACGATGCCTTCGAGATGGGCGAAGACCGGCACCCGCGCCTCGCGCTGGACGAGGCCGACAAGCCCTTTACCCCCGCGCGGCACGATCACGTCGATATAGTCGGTCATGGTGAGAAGCTCGCGCACCGCCTCGCGGTCGCGGGTCGGCACGCGCTGAATCGCGTCCTCCGGCAGACCCGCCGCCTTCAAACCTTCGACCAGACAGGCATGGATCGCGCCTGACGAGTGGAAACTTTCGGAGCCGCCGCGCAGGATCACAGCATTGCCCGCCTTGAGGCACAGGGCGCCCGCATCCGCCGTCACGTTGGGACGGCTTTCGTAGATCACGCCGATCACGCCCAGCGGCGTGCGCACGCGCTTTATGTGCAGGCCCGAGGGCCGGTCCCATTCCGACATCACCGCGCCGACGGGATCGTCCTGTGCCGCCACCGAGCGCACGCCGTCGCACATGCCCTGAATGCGGGCCTCGTCCAGCATCAGCCGATCCATCATGGCGGGCGACAGACCCTTTTCACGGCCATATTCGAGGTCTTTGGCATTGGCCGCAATGATCTCATCCCGCCGCGCCCACATGGCGTCTGCGGCGGCGTCCAGCGCCTTGCGCTTGGCATCCGATGGCGCGAAAGCCAGCTCCGCAGCGGCGGCCTTGGCCTTGCGGCCCAGTTCCTGCATCAGCGCGGGGATGTTTTCAGCGTCTTTCATCGGAGCCTCCGTTGTCGCCGAGCTTACATAGGCGCAAGCGGGGCGTGGGTCAAAACATGATCGTGCGATGTGGTGTCGGGATGGCGCGAGGCCGGAAACCAGAATCCTAGGATTCTGGTATCTCGCGCGGACAGCAAGTATTTGAAATCAACGCTTTGCGCGCCGCCTTTCATCCGAAAGTGTTAACAAGGGGCCTATAACCCCTGCCCGAAGCACGAAAAATCAGAGCGCCATATCGTCCCGGTGGATCAAGGCCGCGCGCCCCGGATAGCCGAGTGTCGCCTCGATCTGGTCCGACCGCTTGCCGGCGAGCAACTTGGCCTCGTCCGAGGTGTAGCGGCTGAGACCGGCCCCGATATGCGCCCCGCCCGGTCCGAGGATTTCCACCGGATCGCCGCGCCCGAACCGGCCCGTGACCAGCGTCACCCCGGCTGGCAGCAGCGACTTGCCTTTGCCGAGCGCCGCCACAGCGCCCGCGTCGAGCATGACCGTGCCTTTGGGCTTCATCGACCCGATCCAGTGCTTGCGCGCCGCACTCGGGTCTTCCCGCGCGACGAATACGGTCGCCCGCGCACCGTCTTCCAGCGCCGAAAGCGGCTGGACCGTGCTGCCTTCGGTGATGATGAGCGAACAGCCCGCCGCCATCGCCGTCTGGGCCGCGAGCAGCTTGGTCTTCATCCCGCCTTTCGACAGGCCCGTTCCGGCGTCGCCCGCCATCGCCATCAATTCCGGCGTGATCTCGTCGACCGTGGGATAATGCCGCGCCTCTGGGTCGGTCTTGGGGTTGCCGGAATAGAACCCGTCCACGTCCGACAAAAGCACCGTCAGGTCCGCGCCGATGGTCACGGCGACCTGCGCGGCCAGCCGGTCGTTGTCGCCGTAGCGGATTTCGTCGGTCGCGACCGTGTCGTTCTCGTTCACGATCGGCACCACACCGAAACTCAGAAGCTGTTCCAGCGTCGCGCGGGAGTTCAGATAGCGCCGCCGATCCGCGCTGTCCTCCAGCGTCACCAGCACCTGCGCGGTTGTGATGCCCTTGGGCGCCAGCACCTCTTCATAGGCACGCGCCAGCCGGATCTGGCCCACGGCGGCGGCGGCCTGCGACTGTTCCAGCGCCAGACCGCCCGCGGGCAGGCCCAGCACGCCGCGCCCCAGCGCGATGGACCCGGACGAGACCAGCACCACGTCCATCCCGCGTGCCTTCAGCCGCGCCACGTCCTCGGCCAGCCCGATGAGCCAGTCGGATTTCAACGCGCCGGACGTGCTGTCGACCAGAAGCGCGGAGCCGATCTTGACGACCAGCCGCCGTGCCGCCCCAAGGCTCAGGGTTGCCAAGGCTCGTTCTCCTCGTCCCCGCCCTCGGCGGCCTTCTGACGATAGCGGTCCGCCCCGATCTCGGCTTTCAAGGCGCGCAGAACCTGCGTCACGCCATCCTTGGCCACGCCCGACATCTCATAGACCGTGCCGCCCGACGCCTCTTCCAGCGCCGCGCGCTTTTCCTCGCGCTCCTCGTCCAGAAGTGCGTCGATCTTGTTCAGAACCGTGATGCGCGGCTTGTGGGCGAGGATGCCGCCATAGGCCTCCAACTCGCCCACGATGGTCTCGTAATCCGTGGCGACGTCCTCGGCCGTCCCGTCGATCAGGTGGAGGAGCACGGCACAGCGTTCGACATGGCCGAGGAAGGTATCACCCAGCCCCCGCCCTTCGTGCGCGCCTTCGATCAGGCCGGGAATGTCGGCCACCACGAATTCCACGTTGTCCACACCCACGACGCCAAGGTTCGGCACCAGCGTGGTGAACGGATAATCCGCGATCTTGGGCCGCGCGTTGGACGTGGCCGCAAGGAACGTGGATTTGCCCGCGTTCGGCAGGCCCAGAAGGCCCACGTCCGCGATCAGCTTGAGCCGCAGCCAGATCACCCGCTCGATCCCCGGCTGACCGGAGTTCGCGCGACGCGGCGCCTGATTGGTCGCGGTCTTGAAGTGCAGGTTGCCGAAGCCGCCGTTGCCGCCCTTGGCGATCACCAGACGCTCGCCCACTTCGGTCATGTCGGCGATGACGGTCTCTTCGTCCTCGTCCAGCACTTCGGTCCCGACAGGGACGCGCAGGACGATGTCGTCGCCCGATTTCCCGGTGCGCTGGTTGCCCATGCCGGGCTGGCCGTTCTTGGCGAAGAAGTGCTGCTGGTAACGAAAGTCGATCAGGGTGTTCAGACCCTCGACCACCTCGATCACCACGTCGCCACCGCGCCCGCCGTCACCGCCGTCAGGCCCGCCGAATTCGATGTATTTCTCGCGCCGGAACGACACGCAGCCGTTCCCGCCGCTGCCCGAACGGATATAGACCTTGGCGAGATCGAGGAATTTCATGGGTTTCAGGCCTTTCTGTTGGCCCCTGCGATAGAGGGAAACGGGGCGTGGCTCAAGGGCCGGTTAGGGGCGCGCGAGGCGATAGTGGATGGTGACGAGCCGGGTCTGACGCGCCCGGTTCTCGTCCAGCGTGCGCTCGACCTCGTGAAACCCGAGCTTGGTGAGGATACGGGACGAGGCCGGATTATCGGCCCAGACCCGCGCGCGAATGTCCGGGTGATCCCCGGCGTCGAAGCCGTAACCGACCAACGCCCGCGCCACCTCGGTGCCCAGTCCCCGGCCCCAGTGCGTCTTTGCCAGCAGGTAACCGATTTCGCCGTTCGCGAACTGGCCTGTGCCGACGGGCAGGTCGCCATCGCGAATGATGCCGAAGAACGCCGCCTCGCCCATCCGCGTTGCGATCCGGTCGCGCACGAAGTCGAGCGACACGGGGTGCGGCCATGTCCCGGTCATGCGCACCACGTCCCAGTCGGACATGATCGCATGAAGCGCACAGGCGTCATCCGGGGTCTGTCGTGTGATCCGCAGGCGGGGCGTGACGATCACGTCGCCTGCGCCCTGCCCTTGTGTCATGGCCTCAGCGCATCTTTCGGCTATAGGTCCAGGTCGGGACATTGGCATCGCGCGCGACCGAGAACGCCTCGCTGTCGCCGACATAGGCGAAGCCCGCGTTGGTCAGCACCCGGGCGCTCGCCGGGTTGTCCTGAAACACCTCGGCAAAGAGCGTGTCGTTGCCCAAGGGATTCGCGGCGACCAACGCCTGCACGGCTTCCGAGGCAAGCCCGGTGTTCCAGAACGGCGGCGCGACCCAGTAGCCAAGCTGGCTTTGGTTGCGATCCATCCGGGTCAGGCTGATGACGCCCAGAACCTCATGGCCCCGGTCGCCGCCCTCGACGGACGAGCCGTCCATCACCCAGACGTCTTCCAGACGGTCCGCGGTCATCGCGCGTTTGACGAAGGCGTCCGTGGTGCCGGGGGCCAGAGGATGCGGGATCGACCGCGTCTCTTCGGCCACGCGCCGGTCACCGGAGTAATGCGCGAGCATCCCAACGTCCGATGCCTTCGGCGGGCGCAGAACGAACCGTTCGGTTTCGATCAGAACCTGATCCTGATCCATGACTGTCTCGACTTTCATACGCTCTCCTCCTCGAAAGCGTTCACCGGCCCGATATGGGGGCGCAATCCTGCACCCCAAGGCCGTTCGGTAAACACTTCTTGGCGATCCGGCCTCCTCTCCGTCACGCCTAAAACGACGAAGGGGGACCGGTTTCTAGCCGATCCCCCTTGTCTTACTTTGCCGGGTATCGGCTTATTCTGCGGCCTCCGCTGCCGGGAGGACCGATACGAAGGTGCGGCCCTTGAGGCCCTTCGCAAAGGTCACGCGGCCTTCGGCGGTCGCGAAGATGGTGTGATCGCGGCCCATGCCCACGCCTTCGCCCGGCCACACTTTGGTGCCGCGCTGACGGACGAGGATGTTGCCCGGAATCACGGCTTCGCCGCCGTATTTCTTGACGCCAAGGCGGCGACCGGCTGAGTCGCGGCCGTTGCGGGAGCTACCACCAGCTTTTTTATGTGCCATATCGCTCTCTCCTTACTTCGCCAGATCGGCGGCTTCGGCAACCCATTCGGGCTTCACGTTGACCGCGTCAAAGGTTTCGATGTCGACTTTCGCGAGCTCGGCGTAGGTATTCACACCGGCTTCGTTCAGTTTCTTCTGCATCGCCGGGCCGATCCCGTTGATCGCGGTCAGGTCGTCGGACCCACCAGCGGCCGGGGCTTCGGTCTTGGCTTCCGCTTTCGGGGCGGCTTTGGCTTCGGCCTTGGGGGCCGCTTTCTTGGCGGGCTTGGCAGCGGCCGGGGCCGACGGGGCCGAGCCTGCGCCGATGGCGGCTTTGATGCCCGACTTGTCCGCGCCCGATTCGAGAATGTCGGTGATGCGGAGCAGGGTCAGCTGCTGACGGTGGCCTTTGGTGCGCTGCGAGCTGTGCTTGCGGCGGCGCTTGACGAAGTGGATGAGCTTCTCGCCCTTGATCTGGTCGATCACTTCGGCCTGCACACCGGCACCTTCCACGAGGGGCGTGCCAAGGGTCGTGCCGACCATCAGAACTTCGTTGAACTGGATCTTTTCACCGGCTTCGGCTGCAAGTTTCTCGACACGGACGACGTCGCCGGTCTGAACCTTGTACTGCTTGCCGCCAGTCTTAACGACTGCAAACATGGGGTCTTCCTTTTTCTCCCGCGTTCTGTGGCCCCGGCGATCCGGCGTTCGCGGGGGCATCCCCCGGCCTCGAACAGCGCGCCCTGCTAGGGGCGTTGTTTCATATAGCATTCCGGCCCGCGGGAATCCCCCGTGCGCCAGAGCCGCGTATATCGGGGCATTCGGACCCCAAGTCAAGGAAAACAATGGCAACCACGGCCAGCCACCGGCCCGCCGGACATTGACCCCCCAACCGCTTCGCGAAAGGCTCACGGGGATCGTCGAATCGTTTCAGACCCATTGACCGGATTCCATGCCCAAGTTCTTGAATTCCCTGACCCAGCGCATCGGTTCGCTCGCCGCCCCGCTCAGACCGCGCCGCCCAGCCCCCGCCCCCGTTTCCGGCCCCCTCGGCGGCTTCGACATTCCCGAGGTGCCGGGCATCAGTCTGGTCACCGCCAACAAGAACCGCACCGAAAACATGCTCCCCGCGCTCAGGACGTGGATCGACCGGCCCGAGATCGACGAGATCGTCATCGTCGACTGGGATTGCGACGAGCCCCTGCGCGACGTGCTGGAGGCCAAGGGCATCTCGGACCCGCGCCTGCGCGTCGTGCGGGCCGTGCAGGACGAGGTGTGGCATGGGCCGCGTGCCTTCAACACCGCCATGCGGCTTGCGCGTTACGACAAGATCCTGCGGATCGACGGGGATATCGTGCTGAAGCCCGACTTCTTCACGCGCAACAGGCTCCCCAAGAACAGCTTCGTCGCCGGGAACTACCAGATCGTCGAGCAAAGCCAGGTCCACATCAACGGCACGGTGCTGTTTCACCGCGCCGACATCGCAAGGATCGGGGGACAGAACGAATACACCATCGGTTACGGGTGGGAAGACGACGATTTCTACAACCGGCTGATGCGGGCGCGGGTGAAGCGGATCGACCTGATCCCCGAGACGGTCTACCACCTGCCCCACGACGACACGACGCGCGTGCCGCCGCCCGAAAACCAATCGACCCGCGCGCTTTACATGTCGTGGCCCCGGTTCACGATCCGGCGCAATCGTCTGCTGATCGAACAGATGCCCGCCTGGGACGCGAGCCGACCGATGCAGCCCTTCGATCATGTGGTCGCCCCCGACGGCACCGAGACGCTGGTGCGCACCGGCCCCAATCCGTCCGCAGTGTCCGACGTGATCGCCGACCGGGTGACGAACATGGCGATCCTGTTCTTTCTGGCCCGCCGCAAGGGGGCCGAGGTCATGTGGCTTGACGACATTCACCTGAGCCGCCTTCTCGACCTGCCGGAGAGCGAGATCAACCGCGACATGGTGAAAGAGATCATCGCCACGCAGAACGCATCCGGCGGCCCGTTTCTGAGCGCCGACATCGCGCGGCGGTTCGAGCCGTAGGGCGCACATTGAGGAGAACAGGATGAGCACGACGACCGACCGAAACATCGCCCGCGCCGGGCGCAACACCATCGCCGACGCGCTGACCCGTGCCGCGCGCCGTTACGGCGATCGCACCGCGCTCCATTTCGCGGACCGGACATGGACCTTCACCGGGCTCTACGATGGCGCCGGACGGATCGCCGCGCGGCTTCTCGAGGCGGGCCTCGTGCCCGGTGACCGGGTGGCGGCCTATGGGCGCAATTCCGACGCTTACCTTCTGCTCTACCTCGCCTGCGCCCGCGCAGGGTTCATCCATGTGCCGATCAATTACGCTCTGGTCGGGCGCGAACTGGCCTATATCCTCGACAACTGCGGTGCCGACGCCCTGTTCGTCGATCCGGCGCTTCAGGACATGGCGTCCCCGGTTCTGGCCGAGATGGAGCCGCTGAAACTGGTCGGCACCACCCATTCCGGTGACGGGCTGGACGCGCTGAGGATGGCGCAGGACGACGCGCAGTCCGTGCCCGGCGATCTGGGCGAAGGGATCGACGCCGAGGATCTGGTTCAGCTTCTTTACACCTCCGGCACGACCGCCGCGCCCAAGGGGGCGATGATGAGCCACCGCGCCCTGCTGGCCGAATACACAAGCTGCATCGTCGAGCTGGAGCTGTCCGCGAAGGACCGCGCCCTTGCCGGCCTGCCGCTCTACCATTCCGCGCAGATGCATGTGTTCACGGTGCCCCAGTTCATCGTCGGGGCGACCACGTGGCTGATCGAGGCGCCCCTGCCCGACCTGTGCCTCGAACTCATCGAGACGCACGGCATCACGTCGTTCTTCGCGCCGCCGACGGTCTGGATCAGCCTCCTGCGCAGTCCGGCCTTCGAGGCGCGCGATCTGACGAGCCTCGAATACGTCTACTACGGCGCGTCGATCATGCCGGTGCCGGTGCTTCAGGAACTGCGCGAACGCCTGCCGGGCGCGCGGCCCTTCAACTGTTACGGCCAGTCGGAAATCGGGCCGCTCGCCACCGTGCTCTATCCGCACGAACACGAAGAACGACCGGCTTCTGCGGGCCGCCCGATCTACAACGTGGAAACGCGGCTGGTGGACGAGGATATGAACGACGTCGCCCCCGGCGAACAGGGCGAGATCGTGCATCGCTCGCCCCAGCTTCTGTCAGGCTACTGGGACAAGGCCGAGGCCACCGAGGAGGCGTTCGCGGGCGGCTGGTTCCATTCCGGGGATGTCGGCGTGATGGACGAGGCGGGCTACATCACCGTCGTCGACCGCACCAAGGACATCATCAAGACCGGCGGAACGATGGTCGCGAGCCGCGAAGTGGAGGAGGTGCTGTTCACCCACCCGGCGGTCAGCGAAGTCGCCGTAATCGCCCTGCCCCATCCGAAATGGGTCGAAGCCGTCACGGCCGTCGTCGTCCTGCGTGAGGGTGCCGAGGCGAGCGAAGACGACCTGATCGCCTTTGCGAAAGACAACCTCGCCCCGTTCAAGCTTCCGAAACGGGTGCTTTTCGCATCCGAACTGCCGCGCAATACGGCGGGCAAGATCCTGAAACGGACCCTGCGCGACACGCACGAGGCGCTTTACGACTGACCGGGGTCAGATGTCGGTCTGCGGCGACAGATCGGCGAGCCGGGCGGCCAGCGTTTCATAGCGGTCGCCCATGATCTCATACTGGATGCCGTTCAGGATTTCGTAGACCTGCTGCATCTGCGGGTCTTCGAGGGCTTTGCGGTAGGCCACCACCTCCTCGTCCGAGAAGGACTGATAGACGTAGGCCGACCCGAAAATGCCGCTGGTGGAAATCGCGTTGGCAAGCTGATCGCTCTGCTGGCTCAGGATTTCGCGCAACTCGGCCTCGGAATACTGGATGTCCGAGGCGCCAGCGGCCATCGCCGCCATCATGTAGCGCACCTGAATCTCGATGATCGCGCGGGTCGATTGTTCGACCCCGCCAATCGCGGCGGACATCTTGCGGTATTCCTTGATCCGGTCGGGGTTTTCATCGGCCAGCCGCGTGACGATCATTTCGCCCTCGGCCATCTGGCGTTCGTTCGACACGCCATGGCCCGCGTTCTCGGCCTCGACCAGCCGCTGACCCAGCTCGGAACCGTAAAAGTCCATGCCGTGATCCACCAGCTCCTGCGGCATGATCGCTTCCATCATGTCGAGCGTGTCCTCGATCATCGCGTCGGGGTCGAACACCTGTTCCGACAGGCGCACCCATTCGCTTCCGAAAGCGTCCGGGTCCGCCCCCGCGATGCCGGGGCCGTTCATCGCCCCCTCCTGCATCGAGGTGATGGCGACATCGAATCCCGTGACTTCAAGAAATTCGCGCGAGGTTTCGCGGTCTGCGGCCACGAGCGCGGCCCCGAAACAGATGGCGGCCACGGCCACGGCGGCCCCGGTCATAACACGTTGGAAGGTCATGCTTTGCTGTCCTTTCCTTGCTGGCAACGCTCCATACCCTAAGCACCCGCGCGCCATGGCTCAAGAAACGGTCCCGTGACATGGCGGGGATGGGCGGGGCCCCGCCCGAATTTTCGTGAAGATATGGGTTGCGCCCATCCGCGCCTTACACTACATCGCCCGCCACAGACCCCCGCGGAGAGGTGCCGGAGTGGTCGAACGGGGCGGTCTCGAAAACCGTTGTGGGTGCAAGCCCACCCAGGGTTCGAATCCCTGTCTCTCCGCCACTTCGCCGATGTGCGAAGCGCGCTTTCCTGGACTTTGCCGACCCACGTGACGATCACGTGACCCGATCGGGGCTGGATTTTTCCTGCGTCCGCGCCATGTTGACCCCAAAGACGGAGGACAAGATGGCACAATACGAAAAGAACCCCGACGCCGTATCCGCGCTGGACGAAATGTCGTTCTACGTGACCCAGCAATCGGGGACCGAGCGTCCGGGCACGGGCAAATACCTCGATAACAAGGCGCGCGGCATCTATGTCGACATCGTGTCGGGAGAGCCGCTGTTCGCCTCGTCCGACAAGTACGATTCCGGCTGTGGCTGGCCGAGCTTCACCAAGCCGATCGAACCCGCCCATATCAACGAATTGCAGGACCGCACGCACGGAATGATCCGGACCGAAGTGCGCTCGACTCACGGCGACAGCCATCTGGGCCACGTTTTCCCCGACGGTCCACCCGACCGTGGCGGGCTGCGCTACTGCATCAACTCCGCCGCCCTGCGTTTCATCCCATTCGAGGATATGGAGGCCGAGGGCTACGGCGCCTACACCGATCAGGTGGAGTGACCCGGTTCCGCGCCGGGGTCAGCGCACACCGGCGGCTCGGGGTCGGCCCCGAACCGCCGACAATTCCGACGACCGCCGAGGGCTTCAGCGCCCCAACAGTTGCGCGGTGATTTCCCGGTCCACCCGCACCAGTTCGGCAGGTGTGATATCCGCGCGGCGCACCGGGCCGACGGCGGGCACCGGATTGGCGGCCCGGATGATGCGGGCACGGTTGGGTGTCATCGGTTGCGGCGCGGCGGGGGCTTCCACAAGCCCCGGCGGCAGCACCTGATCCATGGCGAGACCCGACAGCACGCTGGCGGGAACTCCGAGACGCCCGGTCAGCGCAATCGGGTCTTCCAGAGCTTCCAAAAAGGCGATGAGCGCCGGGATCTGATCCTCGGTCACATCCACCCCGTCGAATTCGATGGCCGCCGCGATGCGTGCCATTTCCTCCGGGTCGTCCAGCGCCTCGGTGTCCAGATGATCGGTGTCCACGTCATGCAGAACCGCCTGGTCGATGGTATAGGCCATGAGGCTGTCCCTCGGGTTCATGTGGTGACGGATCACCGCCTCCAGCGTCGCATAGGCGCCTGCGTGACCGTATGGCGCGGTCAGGGTCACGTTGCGAAGGGACGGCGTGCGGAACTTGTAGGCATCATTCGGGTCCTGCGTCACCGACATGCGCCCGATGTCGGCATAGATCCGGTCGGCCACATGGGCCTTGCCCGGCCCGATCTGGGGCATCCCGATGGCGTGAAAACTATTGTCGGTCTGGAACGTGCCCGCGTGGCAGCCGGAACAGCCCGCGTCACCGTAAAACAACTCCATCCCCTCCATGGCGAGGTCCGAAAGCTGGTCTTCCTCGCCCCGCAGGTAGCGGTCGAACGGGCTGTCGGTCGAGCGGAACTCGAACGTCATGAAGCTGGCCAGCGCATTGGCGATGTCGGTGATGTGCACCGGCTCGTCCGGCCCGATGATCCAGTCGAAGGCCGCGCGATAGGCCGGGACACCCTCGACCTTGGCGGCGATCGTCGACCACGCGCCGGACTCGCCCATGAAGGTCATCTTTTCGACAAGCGCGGCGGTCTCGTTCTCGTCATGTTGACCCGCCATCTCGTCGGCCGAGGTGATCGGGAGCAGCGCCTGCGCCGCCAGCGGGTTCAGGACCGGCCGTTCGAGGTCGCGGGCGGCGGGCATCAGCACCCCCTGCGGACGCTCGGCATCGGTCTGAAGGCGTCCGTCATGGAACATGGTGTGAAACAGGGTCGATCCCCGGTTCCACAGCGCCGGGGCGTTGCGCGGGATACGGGCATAGACATGCTCGCCCTCGCCCAGCCGCCGGTCGGGGCCAAGACCCACGCCCCCCTCGCCGATGGACAGCGACATGCCGTCCGATGTGCCCAGCGTCGGGTGGTGGCAGGTCGAACAGGCGATGTTCTTGTTGCCCGCGAGGATGGGATCGAAGAACAGCGACTGGCCCAGCATGGCCTGCTGAATGTCGATCTTCGGGAACATATCCGCCGTCGCCGGGTCAGGCAGATTGTCGGGCGCCGCCAGCGACGCCCCCGCGACGAGGCACATGAGCCCCGCAAGATACCCCTGTTTCATCCGATCCCCTCGCAATGTGTCTTGAGCAAATTCCTTCCCTCAAGCCTACCTCACGTTTTCGAGATCACCCAAACATTTCAGGTATTTGCCGTTACTTTGTCGCGCGTTGCGACAAGGTAGCCGGGTGCATTGCGGGATTGTTTCGATGAACCGGACAGTCGCCCGGCTCAGGTGTTTCGCGACTCACCCGTCACTCGATCGCGGCGACATCCTCGGGCGTCGCACAGGTCGTCGCTTCGTCCGGGTATTCGTGGGTCCAGACCACCGCGTTCAGAATGTCGTCGACGTCGAACCCGTAAGTGCCGTCGAAATACTGATAGCCGCGCACCCCACGCTTCATGACATGGGTGCGCTCATCCTCGGTCATGTCGTAGCCGCCGCGCAGCTTGAGCGTCACCGTTTCCGGCGCGTCGGTGTCGAGAAAGACCTCTTGATAGACGTCGCCGAACTCAGGCTCGCAGGTGAATTTCAACAGATCGGCAGAGGCCGCATTGCCCGCCAAAGCGAATGCGGAACACAGGATGAAAGGCTTCAATGGAACTCTCCTCAAACAAGTGAGGAGAGGTTAACCGCGGAACCCCGTGGCCACCACGAATTTTTCCGAGGAATCCGACCGTGACGCGGGCGGTTTGATGTTCACGACCTTGGTGAACTTCTGCTTGAGCAGCTTCTGAAGATCGCCCTCGGCCCCGCCCGCCAGAACCTTGGCGACGAATGTGCCGCCTTCTTCCAGCACGTCGAAGGCGAAATAGGCGGCGGTCTCGCACAGCGCGATGATGCGCAGGTGGTCGGTCTGCTTGTGGCCCGAAGACGCGGCGGCCATGTCGGACATGACCACGTCGGCCTTGCCGCCAAGCCATTCCTTCACCTTCTCGTCCGCATCGTCCTCCATGAAATCGAGTTGATAGGCTTCGGCCCCCGCCACCGGCTCGACCTCCTGCAAGTCGACGCCCAGAACGGTGCCGACCTTCGTGCCCTTCTTCTCGCCAAGCGCGTTCACCCGTTCGACGGCGACCTGAAGCCAGCCGCCGGGCGCGCAGCCCAGATCGACGACGCGCGCGCCGGGAACGAGAAAGCGGAACTTCTCGTCGATTTCGAGGATCTTGAAGGCCGCCCGGCCCCGATAACCCTCGTCGCGGGCGCGTTTCACGTAGGGGTCGTTCAATTGCCGTTCGAGCCACCGGGTCGAACTCAGCTTGCGCCCACGCGCCGACTTGACCTTCACGCGAAGGTCACGCTGCCCCCGGCCGGAGGCGTTCTTCTTTCCCGGTGGTTTGGTCATCTCAGTAGGGTCCGTCTTCCAGCACGCCGTCGCGCGACATCTGCGCGTAGAGCAGCCCCTCGCGCAACCCCCGGTCGGCCACGGACAGGCGGTCGGTGGGCCAGATCCGCAACAGCGCCTGAAGGATCGCGGCCCCGGACATGATGAGCGCCTGACGGTCCTTGCCGATACGCGGGTCGCGACGGCGCCCTTCCGGCCCGGCAGCGAGGTATCCGCGAATGACCTTGTCGATCTGGTCCGAAGTCATGCGCAGCCCGTCGACCTTGTTGCGGTCATAGCGCCGGAGGCCCAGATGGGTCGCGGCGACCGTCGTGACCGTGCCGGATGTGCCGATGATCTGGAACCCTTCGCGGGCCTGTTCCTTGTGGAACGGGCTGAATTCGCCCAGTTGCTCTTCGAAATACCAGCTCATCAACGCGAACCGCGCGGCGTCGTCGTCCACGTCGTCGAACTGCTCGCGCAGCGTCGCCACGCCCAGCGGGACCGAGATCCAGTCGACCACGCGGGCCAGCGGGAATGGCCCCGGATCGCCCTTGAACCCGGCGTGAAGCCGCATGATCGACTTCTGCCGGTCCTTCGGCGCGATCTTGGAGAGGTCGAGCCAGACAAGCTCGGTCGAGCCGCCGCCGATATCGACCACCAGAAGCTGCTCGGTCTTGCGCCCGACCAACGGCGCGCAGGAGATCACGGCAAGCCGCGCCTCTTCCTCGGGCCGGATGATTTCCAGCTTCAGGCCGGTCTCGCGCTGCACGAAGCGCATGAAATCGCGCGAGTTCGTCGCCCGTCGGCACGCCTCGGTCGCGATCAGCCGCATGTGGCTGACTTCGTGCTTCTGAAGCTTGCGCTGACAGATTTTCAACGCCTGAACGGTCCGGGCCATCGACGCGCGCGACAGCCGCCCGGAGCCGCCAAGCCCCTGACCGAGCTGGACAGATTTCGAGAAACTGTCCACGACGTGAAACTGGTTCCCCTTGGGCTGGGCAATCAGCATACGACAACTGTTGGTGCCGAGGTCCAGAGCCGCATACAGGCTGTCTGGATCCGGCTTGACCGGCGCGGGCTGCTCGACCGCTTTCGGGAACGCGCCCGCACCATCGGGACGCTTGGGCGCCATAACTACACGCCCTCCATATCGAGTTACCTTAAAGGTAGTGCGGGGGCGGTGCGCTGGCAAGCGCCCTAATATGCGAAGATGCTTATGTGAAACCGCACAGGCGCTCTGCGAACATGCCGATGCGGGCCGCTATCACGCGGGGATATGTCGCAAACTGGCCCGCAGCCCCTGCCCCGACGGTCTAAGCGGGTGGGAAACGGAGGGCACATGGCCGAGGTCACAATCGTCTACTGGCGCGACATTCCCGCGCAGGTCATCGTCGGCCGCGGTCGCAAGGCCGCGAAGGTGCCGTTGCCCGAACGCTTCGAACAGGCGATCGACCGGGCCGCGATGGGCGCGGGCCTTGCCGGAACCGACGACTACCTTGGCGAATGGCGCCGTGCCGCACCCTATTCGGTCGATGGCGACGACCGGGCCGTGGCGGAGGCCGAGGCCGCGAGACTCGACGCCGCGTACGACCAGGACCGCCTCAAGACCTTGATTTCAAACGCAGGCCGCGCCCCAGAGGCCGGACAAGACAGGGACAGACCATGACACGCACCGTTCTCGAAAGCGCGACCAAGACCGTCACCATCGGCTTCGACGAGCCGTTCTGCGTGATCGGCGAACGCATCAACCCGACGGGCCGCAAGAAGCTCGCCGCCGAGCTTGAGGCGGGCGATTATTCGACCGTGGAACGCGATGCCGTGGCGCAGGTCGCCTGCGGGGCCACCGTGCTCGATGTGAACGCGGGTGTCGTCTACAACTCCAACCCCAACCCGAACGAGACCGAGCCGCCGCTGATGACGGCGATCCTCGAACTCGTGCAGGGTCTGGTGGACGTGCCGCTCTGCATCGACTCGTCGGTGCCCGCCGCACTCGAGGCCGGGCTGAAGGTGACCAAGGGCCGCCCGCTGGTGAACTCGGTCACGGGCGAAGAAGAGCGCATGGATTTCGTCCTCCCGCTGATCGCGAAATACAACGTGCCGGTGGTAGCGATTTCGAACGACGACACCGGGATTTCCGAAGACCCCGACGTGCGCTTCGCCGTGGCGAAGAAGATCGTGGAACGCGCCGCCGATTTCGGCATCCCGGCCCATGACATCGTGGTCGACCCGCTGGTCATGCCCGTGGGTGCGATGGCGACGGCGGGCAAACAGGTCTTCACCCTCGTGCGCCGCCTGCGCGACGAGCTGGGCGTGAACACGACCTGCGGCGCGTCGAACATCTCGTTCGGGCTGCCCAACCGCCACGGCATCAACAACGCCTTCCTGCCGATGGCGGCGGCGGCGGGCATGACTTCGGCGATCATGAATCCGCTCGCCCTGCCCGTCCCGCAGGCGAAGATCGCCGAGAAGAAGGCCGAAGTGGAAGCCGCCGGGATCATCCTGCCCGACGGCATGGACGACGAAACCTTCGTCACCCTCTTCGGTCTCGGCTCGACCCGGCACAAGCCAGGGAAAGAGATGGAAGCGATCCGCGCGGCCAACATGCTGCTCGACAACGACCCGCATGGCGCGGAGTGGATCCGTTTCAACTCCGCCAATCAGGGCGCGGGCGGGGCCGCCGGGGGCCGTCGCGGCGGCCGCAATCGTCGGCGCGGCTGATGTGACCCAGCGGTGCGCGCCCAAGGGCGCGCGCTTGGGGAGCCTGAAATCTCGGGAGATTTCAGGCGGAATGAGGGGCGCTGCCCCTCAAACACCCCGAAGTATTTCTGAAACGAAGAAGAACGGGACCACGCGCGTTCTTTTCGGGCGGCTTCAGCCGAAATGCTCGCCCGCCTCGCCCGGCGCCATGCGGATCAGGCGTGAGGTCTTGACCCCGGCCTGCCGGTGTTTCATCGCCTCACGATAGGCCGGGTCTTTTATCATTTCGACGAAGGCGTCGACCGAGGGGTATTCGGCCACGAAGCAGAAATCCCACTGCTCGTCCTGCGGCCCGATCAGCATGAATTCCATCTTCCCGGACCAGACGATCCGCCCACCGACACGTTTGAAAATCGGCCCGCTTTCGCGCCCGTAGGCCTCGTAGGCCTCGAACCCCGTCGAGGTGCGCCCATCGTCGTAGGTGGCGATCTCTTTCATCTTGACGAGGTTCAGCATGTGGATCGGCCCGTCGCGGTCGATCCCTCGGAACTCAGCGAAGGCATCGCCTTCGAAGCCAGTGTAATCGGTCATGTCATCCTCCCTGCCCCGACCGTAACACCGGGAACGAAAAAGGCCGCCCCGAAGGGCGGCCCGTCACGCAACGTCACGCTGCGCTCATTCGTTGTCGAGTTCCTCGACCGCTTTTTCGAGCTCTTCCTTGGAGACCTCTTTCTCGGTCACCTCGGCTTTTTCCGCGATGTGGTCGACGACCTTGTCCTCGAACAGCGGCGCCTGAATCTGCTGGCGCATCTGCGGGTTCTGCTGCACGAAGTCGAAGAACTGACGCTCCTGCCCCGGATACTGACGCGCCTGGTTCATCACGGCCTGCGTGAACTCGGCATCCGTCACCTGAACTTCGGCCTTCTGACCGATGTCGGCCAGCACGAGGCCAAGGCGCACGCGGCGTTCGGCCAGTTTCTGGGCGTCGTCGCTCACCTCGATCTCGGGGTGGTCGTGGCCGTGCACGTCGGGGTTTTCTTCGTGCCACAGCTGATGCGCGATCTGCTTGGCCTCGGCCTCGACCAGCGACGGCGGCAGATCGAAGGACACCTTGCCGTCGAGCGCGTCGAGCAGGCTGCGCTTCATCACCTGACGGGCGGCACCGGCGTATTCGGCTTCGAGACGCTCGGTGACCTGCGTTTTCAGGGCTTCGAGGTTCTCGGCACCGTATTTCTGGGCGAGGTCATCGTCGATCTCGGCCGCTTTCGGCTCTTTCACTTCCTTGATCGTGCAGGAGAACACGGCTTCCTTGCCCGCAAGGTTTTCCGCGCCGTATTCTTCGGGGAAGGAGACGGTCACGTCTTTCTCTTCACCGGCCTTCACGCCAACGAGCTGCTCTTCGAAGCCCGGGATGAACTGGCCGGAGCCGAGCACCAGCGGGAAATCTTCGGCCGAACCGCCGTCGAAGGCTTCGCCGTCGATCTTGCCGACGAAGTCGAGCACGACCTGATCGCCGTCCTTGGCTTTCGAGCCTTTCTTGCGGTCTTCGAAGTTCTGCGCGTTCTCGGCGAGGTTCTTCAGCGCGTCGTTCACCTCGTCGTCCGAAGCCTTGACCACCAGACGCTCGAGCTTGATGTCGCTCAGGTCGACGTCGGGGATGTCGGGAAGCGCCTCATAGGTCATTTCGACCTCGACGTCGTCGCCTTCTTTCCAGTCCTCGTTGGTCATCTTGACCTCGGGCTGCATCGCCGGGCGGTGGCCGGTTTCCTCGAAATGCGCGTTCATCGCACCATCGACGGCTTCCTGCATCGCCTCGCCCATCAGGCGCTGGCCGAAGTTCTTTTTCAGAAGCGCCATCGGCACCTTGCCCTTGCGGAAGCCCTTCATTTCCACTTCGGGCTGCGCTTCGGCAAGCTTTTCGTTGACCTTCGCGTCCAGATCGGAGGCAGGCACCACGATCTTGTAGCCGCGCTTGAGGCCTTCGTTCAGGGTCTCGGTAACGCTCATCTTCGGTTCCTTCATAGGCAAACAGGGCGCGCGCACGCGCCCCCGGAAATTTTCACGCCCTTCTATTTGCGCGATGCGGGGTGTGCAAGCGGTTTGCCCGCGAATTCGCCGCCGGACCTGTGACACGCAAAAGGCCCCCGCCAATGGCGAGGGCCCCATGGGTCACGATGCGACAGGGCGTCAGCCGCGATCGTCGACCAGCACGTCGTAGCTGCCGTCGGCCTTGGCATAGATGCCGATGACATTCTCGGCCTCATAGCCGCTTTCTTCGAGGGCCGCCGAAAGCTCTTCGTTGGCTTCGATGTCGGCGCTCCAGTCGCCCTCCATCGACGCCATCGCATTGTCGAGCGCCTGCGCGTTGCCCGAGGCGTTGCCCTGAATTTCGGACAGGGCCATCACGTCGATCGTGGCGTCTTCGCCGATGTCGTCGAAGTTCACATCGGCGTTGGCGCCGGTCTGGATCGAGGACACGATGCGACCGTAGTTCCAGTCGCCCGACTTGCCCGGTGCCTCCATGTCGTCGCCGCCTTGGGCCACCACATCGGCATTGCCGGTCACCTCGCCCGCGACGCCGCTCTTGCCCGGCGCATCGCCAGCCGAGACCGAGCCGTTACCGCCCGCATTGGCCGAGATCGACCCGTTGCCGCCGCCGACATCGGCCGAGACGCCGCCGCCGACATCCGCGCTGACGCCCTGGGCCAGTGCCCCGGTCGCGACGGTGCCTGCAAGCAGGGCTGCGAGGGTGATGGATTTTTTCGAGTTGGTCATTGGATTTCTCCTTTGCTTCGGGCGCATCGCTGCGCCTTTGGTGAGGGGCCAATGAGGGGGGAGCGGTTTGGGTTCCTATCGATTTCGCCCTGTCGGAGCGGTCGGAACTTTCCCGCCGCATCCGACAGCGCCGCGCAGCGAACGACCGCCGATTTTTCACGCAGGTCTTCACAAGGCTGGAACACACGGCGAGTGCCGGAGGGCCCGGTCCGGCGCATTGCTTTGCATGAGAATTGAGTGGTGCGGGTGAAGGGACTCGAACCCCCACGCCTCGCGGCGCCAGAACCTAAATCTGGTGCGTCTACCAGTTCCGCCACACCCGCACGGGCGTGGATTTAGCATCACGCATTCGCGCTGGCGAGAGGCGATTGCCGCCTTTTCGACAAATTTTCTTGGCGCTTAACCCTTTGTTTGGTTAGGGTGAGGGAAAACAAACAGGCAAAATTGAGCAGGTAAACCATGACCCAGATCATGTCTCGGGTCGCGCAGGGACAGCCCCTTCGCGTCACCCTTCCCCTGTGCCGTTCAGGCCTTGGCCTTGGCACCAATGTGATGACGGCGGACGGGGCCATTCCCGTCGAGTTCCTGACCCCCGGCGACCGCATCGTGACGCGCGACGCGGGCCTGATCGACCTGACCGACATCGCCGTCAGGACCGTTCCCATGGGCGACCTTGTCCGCATCCGCCCATCGGTCCTAGACGAGGTCGGCGACGGGCGCGATCTGGTCATTTCGGCGCGCCAGAAGGTGCTGATCCGCGACTGGCGTGCGCAGGCGATGTTCGGCAAACCCGCCGTTCTGGTCGAGGCGCGCAAGATGGCCGACGGGGCCTATTTCACCCATTTGACCGGCGCTGCGCCGATGCGGTTGTTCCAACTGACGCTCAAGGGCGGTACGCATCTTATGCAGATCGCGGGCGGCATGGTGGTCACATCCGTCAAGACCCCGAAAAAGGTAACCGTGTCAAAGGGCTGACCTTCGCCGGCCCAATGACGGGCACGGTCACGTCAACGGCAGTTCGGTGGTGAACTTGATCTCTTCCATCGACAGAAGCGCGGTGACGTTGAAGATCTTCACCTCGGAAATCAGCGCCTGATAGAACTCGTCATAGGCCCGTGCGTTTCGGACCCGGACCTTCAGGATGTAGTCGATCTCACCGGCGAGGCGATGCGCCTCCATCACCTCGGGCCGCGCCTTGAGCGTGGCGAGGAATTTTTCCTGCCAGTGCGCCTCGTGCTCGGAGGTGCGGATCAGCACGAAGAAACAGGCCTCGAACCCCAGTTTTTCGGCGTCCACGATGACGGTCTGCGCACCGATCACCCCCGCCTCGCGCATCTTGCGAATCCGGTTCCAGACCGGGGTCTTGGACGAGCCGACTTTGCCCGCGATCACGTCCAGAGACTGGCTCGCATCCGCCTGTAGTTCGCTGAGAATTTTCCGGTCGATGTCATCCAGCCGTAACGTCATTCTGCCATGCTCCCGTTTCATGGGCCAATCATCCCGACTGACTTCGGACTTGGAACGAATGTTCTTATTCGCCCGCCCTACTGGCCCGGAATTGGGACAATGTCCTATATTCTGCATAAGCGAAAGCCAAGATACGACGAGGCATAACATGGCCAAACGTTTCCAGCCCGGAATTGTCAGCGCGAACGACCTGCTGTCGGGCGCCGTCATCTACCTTGCCGCCGACGGCAAGTGGGTCTCGACCATGTCGGGAGCCGAATTCATCACCGACGAAGAGCGCGCAGCCGAACGCCTGTCGCTCGCCGAAAGCCAGCCCGAGATCGCCGTGGGCCCCTACCTCGCGCCCGCCGACAACTCGGACAACGGCCCGGTGCCCAATCACTTCCGCGAAAGCTTCCGCGCCGCCGGCCCCTCGGCCCCGGCCCGCAAGTCCTGGGGGATCGCCTGATGCTCGACGCACAAAGCAACCCGACCCGCACCTACCTCGACCGCCGCGTCGAGGAGTTTCGCGCACAGGTTCAGCGCCGCATCGACGGCTCGCTGACCGAGGACGAGTTCCGCCCGCTGCGCCTGATGAACGGTCTTTACCTGCAACTGCACGCCTACATGCTGCGCGTGGCCATCCCCTATGGCACGCTGAACGCCGATCAGTTGGACGTGCTGGCCGAGATTTCCGAGCGGTGGGACCGGGGCTATGGCCACTTCACCACGCGCCAGAACATTCAGTACAACTGGCCCAAGCTGCCGGACGTGCCGGACATGCTCGCCCGTCTGGCCGACGTGAACCTGCACGCGATCCAGACCTCCGGCAACACGATCCGCAACGTGACCGCCGATCCGCTGGCGGGTGCCCATGCCGACGAGCTGATGGACCCGCGCCCGGTGGCCGAGCTGATCCGCATCTGGTCGACCGACCACCCGGAATACCAGTTCCTTGGCCGCAAGTTCAAAATCGCCGTGACCGGCAGCCCGAACGACCGCGCCGTGACCAAGGCGCACGATCTGGCCGTTCGCATCGTCGAACGCGACGGTGAGGTCGGCTATCAGATCATCGTCGGTGGCGGCCTTGGCCGCACGCCGGTCGTCGGCAAGGTCATCCGGGACTTCCTGCCGCAGGCCGATCTGCTGCCGTATCTCGAAGCGGTTCTGAGCGTCTACAACCTCGCCGGTCGGCGCGACAACAAATACAAGGCGCGCATCAAGATCACCGTCAACGAAATGGGGCTCGAGGAATTCTCGGCACTGGTGGACGAGGCGTTCGCCCGCATCCGGCCCGAATTCAAGGGCGCCGATCAGGACCTGCTGGCCGAGCTTCAGGTGGCGTTCGAGCCGCCCGCCCTGCCCGCACGCGACACCGACGCCTATGAGGCCGCCCGCGCAGCCGATCCGGTGTTCCGGTCGTGGAGCGACATCAACCTGCGCCCGCATTTTCAGGACGACCACGCGATCGCGATGATCTCGCTCAAGCCGCACGGCGGCGTGCCGGGGGATGCGAGCGCGGATCAGATGCGCCTCGTCGCGGCTCTGGCCCGCAAGTTCGGCAACAACGAAATCCGCGTGACGCAGGAACAGAACCTCGTCTTGCCGCATGTCGCCAAGGCCGACCTGCCCGCGCTCCACGCCGAACTCAAGGCCGCCGGGCTCGCCACCGCGAACGTCGGGCTGGCATCCGACATCATCGCCTGCCCCGGTATGGATTACTGCGCGCTGGCGACGGCGCGCTCGATCCCCATCGCCCAGCAGATCGCCGAACGGCTGGAAGATTACGAAGTCGAGGTCGGCGAAATGGCGATCAAGATTTCGGGCTGCATCAACGCCTGCGGTCATCACCACCTGGGCGACATCGGTATCCTCGGTCTCGACCGGGCCGGCGTCGAAAACTACCAGATCACGCTCGGTGGCGACGCCGGGGCCGACCTGAAGATCGGCGACAAGACCGGGCCGGGCTTCGGCTATGACGAGGTGACCGACGCGATCGAGCGCCTGATCCTCGCCTATCTCGACCTCAGGGCCGAAGGCGAGCGGTTCAGGGACACCATCGCGCGGACAGGCTCCGAGCCGTTCAAGGCCGCGCTCTATGAAGAAGAGGGGAACCGAGATGCCGCTTGAAGCCTTGGCCTTTCCCGACCGTCACGATCTGGCCCGCCGGATCAATGACAGGTTCGACCCGATGGACGCGCAAGGCGTCGTCGAAGCCGCGCTGACCGAAAACGGCCATGTCGCGCTGGTGTCGTCCTTCGGCACCGAATCCATCGTGCTGCTCGACATGGTGAGCCGTGTCGACCAGACCGCGCCGGTGCTGTTTCTGGAAACCGGGATGCTGTTTGCCGAAACGCTCGACTACCAGAAGGACGTGGCGCTGATCCTCGGCCTGACGAACGTGCAGATCGTGCGCCCGGCGCCCGAGGATCTGGCGGCGAAAGATCCGTTCAACCGCCTGCACATCGGCAACACCGATGCCTGCTGCGACATCCGCAAGGTTCTGCCGCTGGAACGGGCGCTGACGCCCTTCGACGGCTGGATCACGGGCCGCAAACGCGCCCACGGCGGGCAGCGCGCGCAGCTCGACCTTGCCGAGGTCGAGGGCGACCGGCTCAAGTTCAACCCGCTGGCCTATTGGTCGGGGCAGGAATTGCGCGACTACATGAAGGCGCACGGCCTGCCGAACCACCCGCTGACGGCCAAGGGGTTCCAGTCGGTCGGCTGTGCGCCCTGCACCTCGGCCACCAAGCCGGGCGAAGACCCGCGCGCGGGCCGCTGGCGCGGTTCGGACAAGGAAGAATGCGGAATTCATTTCATCGACGGAAAGGCGGTGCGCGGATGACTCGGATCGTAACCGACAAGGGCTTCGGCCAGGACGATTTCACCGGCGGCTTCGTCGCGCTCGAAGGGATTTCGGCCGGCGCGGGCTGTGACGATTGCGGCATCGACCTGTCGCCCTCCGACGACCTGAACGCCCATCGCGACCTGTTGCTGAACGCCCGTGCGATCCGCATTTCGTTCGGCTCGTTCGCCGACGGTCGCGGCTTCACCACCGCCAAGTCGCTGCGCCTCATGGGCTACACCGGGCGGCTGCGGGCGGGTGCGGGCCTGATCGCCGATCAGTATGCGATGGCGCGCCGGGCGGGCTTCGACGAAGTCGAGATCACGGACGAGCTTGCCGAACGCCAGCCCGAGGGCCAGTGGCTTTTCCGGGCCGACTGGCAGGCCTATGACCATCAGTCGCGGCTGCGCGGGTAGAAGCGCAGCCGAACCTCCTGTATAGCCTGACGAGAGGACGGGGGCGCAGGCCCCCGCATTGCTTATGAATGACGTGACCCCAGTGACCGAAGCCCAGAAAATCAAACCCGTCCCGACCCTGCCCGACGCCCAGACCGTGACCGAGGTCAAACACTGGACCGATCGGCTGTTCTCGTTCCGCTGCACGCGCCCCGCGTCGATGCGGTTCCGTTCGGGCGAGTTCGTGATGATCGGCCTGATGGGCGACCCGGACCCGAAAACCGGCAAACAGAAACCGCTTCTGCGGGCGTATTCCATCGCGTCGCCCTCGTGGGACGAAGAGTTGGAGTTCTATTCGATCAAGGTGCAGGACGGTCCGCTGACCTCGAAACTCCAGCACATCCAGCCGGGCGACGAGATCATTTTGCGTCCCAAGCCCGTGGGCACCCTGGTGCATGACGCGCTGCTGCCCGGCAAGCGCATCTGGTTCTTCGCCACCGGCACCGGCTTCGCCCCCTTCGCCTCGCTCCTGCGCGACCCGCAGACCTACGAGGATTATGACGAGGTCATCATCACCCACACCTGCCGTGAGGCGGGCGAACTGGTCTATGGCGCGGAGCTGATCGAGGGCATCAAGAACGACGAGTTGCTGCGCGAACTGATCGGTGACGAGAACCTCGCCAAGCTGAAATACTACCCGACCACGACCCGCGAAGAGAGCCCGAAGATGGGGCGGATCACCGATCTCATGCGTTCGGGCGAGGCTTTCACAGATCTGGGTGTCGAGCCGCTCAACCCCGAGACCGACCGCGCGATGATCTGCGGCAACCTCGCCTTCAACCTCGAACTGAAGGAAATGCTCGAAGACTACGGGCTTGAGGAAGGGGCGAACTCCGACCCCAAGCACTATGTCGTCGAAAAGGCATTCCTCGACTGAGATCGCCCGACAGGAACATGAGCAATCCGCCGCAAGCAATTGTGGCGGCTTGTTTTTTATTCCAGCCCCAGCGCCGCCTCGATTTCCTCGATCACGACCGGGACCAGTGCGTCGTCACGGGCGGCGGCGTCGATCTTGGTGGCGAGCGAGGCTTTCTGCACGTCGTCCAGATCGCTGTCCTGAATGAAGGCCTTTACCGCGTCCGCTTCGAAAGCCTCCGGTGTCAGGTAGTCGGCAAGCGTCATCGGCTCAGGCTCCGGGGCGGGTTGCGGCACTGGCGCGGGGTCGGGCGCGACGGTCGCTTTCTCCTCCACCACCTCCTCGGCGGTTTCGGCTGCCGTTTGGGCCACGTCAGCCGAGGTCCGGGCGCTCTCGGCGGCGTCTTGGGCCGTGCTCATGTCCCCGTCTTCCGCTGCGGCCCGGGCCGCTTCTGCGGCGTCCTGCGCGTTTTGGGCGGCCTCCTGCGCGGTCTCTGCGGCGTTTTCGGCGGCCTCAGCGGCGTCGACGTCACCCGCACTCTCGGCGTCTTCCACCGCAGCCTCGGCCTCCTGCGCGGCGTCCAGCGCCGCGTCTGCGGCGTCCTGCGCCGCTTCGACTTCGCGGTTGGTCCCGTCCGCGGCCGCGTCGGCGGGTGTTTCCGGGTCCGCCGCTTCCATCGCCTCTTCGACATCGGTGGCGATCCGTTCGGCCTCGTCTGCGTCGCTTGGGGCATCGGCTGCCGCAGCCGCTTCGCGCGCCTGTTCGGCGGCCTCGGTCGCCGCAGCCTCGGTCTCGTCCATCGGTTCTTCGGCGACGGTGTCCGCCGTGGCGTTCTCCACCGCTTCCTCCACGATGTCGCCTGCATCCTGCGCCGCCTGTTCGACCCCCGTCGGATCGCCCTGCTGCGCGTTCCAGACATAGCCGCCGACGACGACCACCGCGCCCACGACGAGCACCATCACACTGCGGTTCATTTCGACCTTCCTTTTCTCAGCCGGCATCTTCCGGCACACCATGATAGGCGGGTCGCGGGCAAAACCGTCAAGCTCCTAAAATATTTGGCCCTCTTCCCGCAGATATCGGCTTGAAAGCCCACCGGGCCGGCCTTAGGTTCTGGCCCCAAACTTTCCTGCCAACGAACGAAGGAATTCAACCATAGCCCGTAGACCCCACAACGCGCCGCCAACGCGCGATACCGGCCCCCGAGTGAACGAAAAGATCAGGGCCCCTGAAATTCGACTGATCGGTGCCGAAGGCGAAAACGTCGGCGTCGTGTCCCCGCAGCGGGGCATGGAATTGGCCGAACAAGCCGGTCTCGACCTCGTCGAAATCTCTCCGAATGCGACCCCGCCGGTCTGCAAGATCATGGATTTCGGCAAGTTCAAATACGAGACCCAGAAGCGGGAAGCGGAAGCGCGCAAGAAGCAGAAGACCATCGAGGTCAAAGAGGTCAAGTTCCGTCCGAATACGGACGTGCACGATTACGACGTGAAGATGAAGAACGTCGTGAAGTTCCTTGAAAAAGGCGACAAGGTGAAGGTCACGCTCCGCTTCCGGGGCCGCGAGATGGCGCACCAGAACCTTGGCCGCGACCTGCTGGAACGGGTCGCCGAGGACGTGAAGGAAATCGGCAAGGTCGAGAACATGCCGAAGATGGAAGGCCGCCAGATGATCATGATGATCGGGCCGCTGACCAAGTAACGCCGCCCATCATGGCGTGAGAAAGCCCTGCCGATCCGGCAGGGCTTTTTCGTTGGTCATTCGCCTTCTTGTGCGAGGCCCGCGTAGCGGATGCGCGTCAGTTGCGCGACCTCGCGTTTCCACGTGGTCAGATCCTTGGGCGAGAACTTGGCGAGCGCATCGTGACCGCAGGCGCGTGCCATCACCTGCATGAGTTGCGTGGATGCGCCGAAGAACCGGGCGAGCTTGGCGGCACCGACCTCGACGTCGAGCCGTTTGCGGAGCTCCTCCTTCTGCGTGGCTACGCCGGTCGGGCAGTTGTTCGTGTGGCACATCCTTGCGCCCACGCAGCCGACCGACTGGATCGCGGAATTGCCAAGCGCCACGGCGTCGGCCCCGAGCGCCAGCGCCTTGACGAAATCCTCCGGCACCCGCAGCCCGCCCGTGACGACAAGCGTGATTTCGCGCCCGGCCTTTCGGTCCAGATGCGCCCGCGCCCGGGCGAGTGCCGGGATTGTCGGGACCGAGATATGGTCACGAAAGATCAGCGGCGCCGCCCCCGTGCCGCCCCCGCGCCCGTCGAGGATGATGTAGTCGGCGCTGGCCGCCAGCGCGAAGTCGATGTCGTCCTCGATATGGTTGGCGGACAGCTTGAACCCGATTGGGATGCCGCCCGAGCGTTCCCGCACCTCGTCGGCCATCTTTTTGAAGTCCTCGGGTGTATCGAGGTCCGGGAAGGTCGCGGGCGAGACCGCGTCCTGCCCTTTTTCCAGCCCGCGCACTTGGGCGATCTTGTCGGTGACCTTGGAGGCCGGAAGATGCCCGCCGGTGCCCGTCTTGGCCGCCTGCCCGCCCTTAAAATGGAACGCCTGAACCATCTCGGCGATCTCGGGCGACCAACCGAACCCGGCGGAAGCATATTCGTAGAAGTAGCGCGAGTTTTCGGCCTGCTCCTCGGGAAACATACCGCCCTCGCCCGACGCGATGCCGGTTCCGGCGGCTTCGGCCCCCTTGGCAAGCGCGATCTTGGCCTCGGGCGACAGCGCGCCGAAGCTCATGTCGGTGACGAAGAGCGGGATGTTCAGCATCAGCGGCTTTTTCGCGCGCGGGCCGATCACCGTTTCAGTCGCCACATGGGCGTCGTCCATCAGCGGTTTTCGGGCCAGTTGCGCGGGCAGGATCTGGATATCGTCCCAGAGCGGCAAGTCCTTGCGCGGAACGCCCATCGCGCCGACCTCGCCATGTTGGCCCTTCAGCCCGTTCTTCGCCATGTCGTGAATGCGCGCGACGGTCGGCTCCTCGGGTGTGGGTTCCGCCTCGGGCGCGCCGTCCCCGTCGTTCACGGGCGACGGGTCGCCCGGTTCGAGATCGTCGTCCAGCTTTGCATGGGTGCCGTCGCAATAGGGCTGATCCCCCGTCGCCTTGCACCGGCACAGATAGGCCGTGCCGCTTTCCTCGGCTGTGAAGCCGACCGGCGTGATCCCGGTGCCCTTGTGGGAACCGTCGCAGAAGGGTTGGTTCTGCGACCGCCCGCAGCGGCACCAATAGTATTCCTTGCCTTCTTCAAGCTCCACTTCGGCGGGGGATTTAGCGGCGATGATCGGGACCTCGTCCTTTTCCATCTGGCTGACCTCTCTGTTTGAATTCCTTTATTCGACTACGCATGAAAAGGGCGCGAGGATCAAATCCTCGCGCCCAAATCCTTGATCTTTCAACCGCTTATTGCAGGAGCGGCGTGATGTTGCGGACGTTGGCCCGGCGGTTCTGCCGCTCGGCCTCCGAGGTCACGATCTTAAGCTCGCTTTCCCCGTAGCCCTGCGTGATCATGTTCTCGGGCGGAACGTCGAAGTACTCGGTCAGCGCGAGGGCCACGCTTTCGGCACGACGGTCCGACAGGGCCAGGTTATAGGCCGCGCCACCGACCGCGTCGGTATGACCTTCGATCAGGAAGACCGCGTCGGGACGCTCTTCGATGACGCTGCGGATCGCCTGACCCAAAGCGGCCAGCTCTTCCGCCTGCCCCGACCGGATCACGGCCGAGCCGGTGTCGAAGGTGATCGCATCCACCTCGATCACGGGGGCGAGGTCACGCACGCCCGAGAACTGACGCACCTGACGCAGCGAATAGGTGCGGCCCGGATCGCGGTCCATCGAAGCCATCAGGGCCTCGCGCAGCGCCGCCTCGTCCGAATCCGACGCGCGGATGTCGTCGATCGGCTCATAGTCCTGCACGTCCTGCTGGCTGACAGGTTGCGCCTCGACGGTATCGTCGAACAGCACGTACTGGTCGCCGTTCGGCATGACGCGGGTCCGCTTGAGCACGGTGCCGTCCGCGGCACGAATGGTCACGATGCGCACGCCGTTGTCACGCTCGACGACCGTGCGGGTCGAACCGTCGTTGTAGGACTTGGTCGAGACAACGACGCCCGGCTGACGCAGGATCGTGTCGTCGTTCTTCAGCACCTGATAGGTGCCATCGGGGTTCTGAACGACGATGCGGTCACCCGAGTTCGACACGATTTCCTTGCCATTGGCGAGGATGGTGCCGACGGCGATCCCGCCAAGACCGGCAAGCACGAGCTTTTCGAAATCGGTCAGCTGGCGGTTGAGGCCCGAGCCGTTGTTGTTGCCGCCATTGTTCGACGCGGCAGCTTCCTCGGTCACGGTCGCCGTGGTTTCGAATTCCTCACCCGAGGACCGGGCTTCGGCTTCGGTCACCTCTTCGACGACGACATCGTCATCCGACGCCATGTCTTCGTCCGTGGCTTCCGCCTCGGCATCCGCAGCGGCGGCGGCTTCGGGCGCCTGATCTTCCATCGGCTCTTCGGGGGCTGACGGCGCCTGCGCGGTTTCGGCCGAGGTCTCTTCCTCGATCCGCTCACCTGCGGTCATTTCCTCGTCCGACGCTTCGGCTTCGGCTTCGGCGGTGGCTTCGGCGTTCGCGTCTTCTTCAAGCGCGTCGGCCAGTGCGTCTTCGTCGCTCGCCGCTTCGGCTTCGGCTTCGGCTTCTGCGGTCGCTTCAGCTTCGGCTTCCACGGTTTCGTCTGCCGGCAGCTCTTCGGCCAGCTCTTGCGCCGCGTCGCCGGCTTCCTCTTCAGCCGCGTCCGCCGCAGCTTCCGCGGTGTCGGCCGCATCTTCGGCGGTCTGCTCTGCCGCATCCGCCGCGTCCTCGGCGGTCTGTTCGACGGCGTCGCCAGCCTGTTCGGCGGTTTCCTGAACCGTATCGGCAGCCTCTTCGCCCGCGTCCACCAGATCGTTGGCGAGGTTTTCGACCAGGCCTTCATCGTCGGCTTGCGCTTCGGCTTCCGCTTCCACTTCGGCCTCGGCCTGTGCGTCGGCCCGTCCCGGCGCATCGGCGGCGGGCGTTTCATCGGCCACGTCCTGACCCGGCGCATCCGGCGTCGCGGGTTCAGCGGGCGTTTCCGGTTCCTGCGGCGCGGTCTCGGCCTGCTCGCCTTCCTCCGCCTCGCTGGGCATCAGGGTTTCCTTGGCGAGTTCCATTGCGCTTTCGACCCGCACGCCGTTTTCGGTCACGCAGGGAAACGGTCCGGTGACCGTGCACTCTTCGAGGTTCTCTTCGGCATCCTGAGCCAGCACCGGCGGCGTCATCAGCGCCGTGCACAGTGCGACGACCGAGGTCGATTTCAGAGCGTTCTTGAGCATGTTGTGGTATCTCCGTGTTCTGCCCGAGCCTTGGGCTTCGTTGGCGCATCAACGTCGAAGGTATGGGTCGGGTTCCTAGACGACCTGCAAGAAAATGAGACACCTCAGCGGTAATCCGCTGAAAACACGCGCGTTTAGGCGAAACAAAGAAAAACCGCGCCCCAATGGGACGCGGCGTCGTTTTCAAATGTGGGGCTGGCGTCAGCCCGCCTTCATCACCGCGCGTTTGGTGATGACACCCACAAGGTGCGCGCGGTATTCCGGCGTGCCGTGCAAATCGCCGATCATGCCATCCGCCGGCACCGAGAGCCCTTCGAGCGCCGAGGGGGCGAAGTTGGATGACAGCGCCTCTTCCGCTTCGGTCCAGCGGAACACGCCGCCTTCCGAGGCCCCCGTGACAGCCACGCGAACGCCATTCGCGCCCTTGGTCACGAACACCCCGACGAGGGCGAAGCGCGACGCGGGCTGCTCGAACTTCACATAGGCCGCTTTTTCCGGGATCGGGAACTTGACGGCGGTGATGATCTCACCCTCGTCCAGAGCCGTCTCGAAGAGGCCTGTGAAGTAATTGTCCGCCGCAATCTCGCGATTGTTGGTGACGATGGTCGCGCCCGAGGCGAGCGCCGCCGCCGGATAGCAGGCCGAGGGGTCGTTGTTGGCGAGCGAGCCGCCGATGGTTCCCCGGTTGCGCACATGTGGGTCGCCGATGTGGCCCGCAAGGTCGGACAGCGCCGGGTAGGAGCCGTCCTTGGCGACGTCGGCATGGCAGGTCGCCCCGCCGATGGTGAGGGTGCCGCCCTCGTTCTTGATACCCTTGAGCTCGTCGATGCCCGTCAGGGACACGAGGGTCGAGGGCATCGCCAGACGCTGTTTCAACGTCGGGATGAGGGTCTGACCGCCGGAGAGGGGCTGCGCCTCCTCCCCGCCTAGAGCCTTGATCGCATCGGCCAGCGTGGTCGGCCGTTCCAGTTCGAATGCGTACATGGTGTCGGTCCTTCCTTACTGGTTCATCGCGGCCCAGACCCGCGACGGGCTGAGCGGCATGTCGATGTGGGTGACCTCGGTCTTGCCCGCGCGTTGCAGCGCGTCGACCACGGCGTTCACCACCGCAGGCGGCGACCCGATGGCCCCGGCCTCGCCGCAGCCCTTCACCCCAAGCGGGTTGTGGGTGCACGGCGTCTGGCAGGAGTGATCGACGGCGTAATACGGCACGTCGTCGGCACGCGGCATGGCGTAGTCCATGTAGGAGCCGGTCAGAAGCTGGCCGTCTTCGTCATAGACGCAACCCTCGAGCAGCGCCTGCCCGATGCCCTGCGCGATCCCGCCGTGGACCTGCCCGGACACGATCATCGGGTTCACGATGTTGCCGAAATCGTCGGCAGCCGCGAAGCTTTCGATGGTGACCTTGCCGGTTTCCGGGTCGACCTCCACCTCGCAGGCATAGGCGCCCGACGGATAGGTGAAGTTGTTCGGATCGTAGAACGCCGTTTCCTCGAGCCCCGGCTCGATGTCCTCGAGCGGGTAGTTGTGGGGCACATAGGCCGCGAGCGTCACATCCCCCCAAGCGACCGACTTGTCGGTGCCTGCGACCGAGAACGCGCCATCCTTGAGCTCGATATCCCCTTCGGAGGCTTCAAGCAGGTGGGCCGCGATCTTCTTGGCCTTGTTGATGATCTTCTCGGTCGCGCGCACCATCGCCGAGCCACCGACCGCGAGCGAGCGGGAGCCGTAGGTGCCCATGCCCATCGGGGTGTTGGCGGTGTCGCCATGCACGATCTCGACCATCGACGGGTCGATCCCGATCATTTCCGCGATGACCTGCGGGAACGCGGTCTCATGCCCCTGCCCGTGGCTGTGCGAGCCGGTCATGACGACTAGACCGCCGGTGGCGTTCACACGCACCGTGGCGGATTCGTAAAGACCCGCGCGGGCGCCGAGTTGGCCGACGAGATGCGAGGGCGCGATGCCGCAAGCCTCGATGTAGCAGTTCACGCCGAGACCGCGCAGCTTGCCCTTCTTCTTCGACTCTTCGAGACGCGCCTCGAAGCCCGACAGATCGGCGATCTCTTCCAGCTTGGCCATCGTCGCTTCGTAGTCGCCCGTGTCGTATTCCACGGCGACAGGTGTCGCGTAGGGGAACTGGGTGATGAAGTTCTGACGTCTGAGCGCGATGGGATCGACGCCCAGCTCACGTGCGGCCTTGTCCACCAAGCGTTCCAGCTGGAACGTGGCCTCCGGGCGGCCCGCGCCGCGATAGGCGTCGACAGGCACGGTGTTGGTGAACACGGCCTTGACGTTCACGTAGATGAGCGGCGTCTTGTAGTTGCCCGCCATCAGCGTGCCATGCAGCCATGTCGGAACCGACGGCGCGAAGGTGGAGAGGTAGGCCCCCATGTTCGCGTAGGTTTCCGTGCGCAGCGCGGTGAAGTTGTTGTCCGCATCCAGCGCCAGTTCGATCTTGGTCACGTGGTCGCGCCCATGGGCGTCGGACATGAAGGCCTCAGAGCGCGACGAGGTCCATTTGACCGGACGGCGAAGCTGTTTCGCCGCGAAGGTGCAGAACGCCTCTTCCGCGTAGTGGAAGATCTTGGTGCCGAAACCGCCGCCCACATCTGGGGCCACGACGCGCAGCTTGTGCTCGGGGATGCCCAGCACGAAGGCGCCCATCAGAAGCCGGATCACATGCGGGTTCTGCGAGGTCGTGTAGAGGGTCGAGTTATCGCCCGCCGGGTCATAGTCGCCGATGGCCACACGCGGCTCCATCGGGTTCGCGACAAGGCGCTGGTTCTTCAGCTCCAGCGTGGTGACGTGTGCGGCATTCGCAAAGGCCTCGTCCACGGCGCCCTTGTTCTCTTCCACGAAGCCCCAGTCGTAACACAGGTTCGACGTCAGATCGTCGTGCACCTTGGGCGCGCCGTCCTCGAGCGCCTTTTTCATGTCGATGACCGCGGGAAGCTCCTCGATGTCGGCCTCGATCGCCTCGGCGGCGTCACGCGCCTGATCGAGCGTATCCGCGACCACGGCGGCGATCGGGTCGCCCACGTGGCGCACCTTGCCCTGCGCCAGAACCGGATGGCCCGGCTCCTGCATCGGCTGACCGTGCTTGTCGGTCACCTGCCAGCCGCAGGGCAGCCCGCCGATGCCTTCGAAATCGGCGCCGGTAAAGATGCGGATCACGCCGGGCATGGCGGCCGCCGCTTCGGTGTTCACGCTGTTGATCTTCCCGTGCGCCACGCTCGAGCGCAGGAAATAGACATAGGCCTGTCCGGGCCGGTTGAGGTCGTCCGTGTAACGCCCGGTTCCCGTCAGAAACCGCACATCTTCGCGGCGCTTCATCGGTGCGCCGATACCACCATCTGCTGGCATGGTAATCCTCCCTGGATTGTCGCTGGCTGTGCGCCGTTATTCGGCAGCGATCGACGACACGTCCTGACCGGACGCCGCCATGATCGCCTTGACGATGTTGTGGTAGCCCGTGCAGCGGCACAGGTTGCCCGACAGGTATTCCCGCACTTCGCCCTCGGTGGGCGTCGGGTTTTCCTTCAGCAGCGCCGCGGCGGTCATCACCATACCGGGCGTGCAGAAGCCGCACTGAAGCCCGTGGTGATCCTGAAACGCCTGCTGGATCGTGCCGAGCGAGCCGTCGGCATTCGCCATACCCTCGATCGTCGTCACATCCGCCCCGTCGGCTTCCATCGCGAACATGTTGCAGCTTTTCACCGATGCGCCGTTCACGTGCACCGTGCAGGCCCCGCACTGCGCGGTGTCGCAGCCGACATGCGTGCCGGTCGCCCCGGCGGTTTCGCGAATGAACGTCGACAACAACGTGCGACCCTCGACCGTGCCCGAAACCGAGCGGCCGTTGATCGTCATGGTTACATTCGTCATGAGATCCTCCCTATTGAACCTGTACTAGACCACCGATCCCGGCCTCTGAGAACCGGGTATCTCGATGTAAATCCCTGTTGATTTGGCAATTTTCCGTGACCGATTGCTATAGTCCTAAAGTGTCATCCTCCCCGGGGTTGTTTTCGTGTGGGTATCTCTTTCAACAGCCCGCCGACTCCCATCGCGCCGACCTCGGCGCTGGTCGGCGGATGCCCGGCGGCAAGCCGTTCCAGCACCCAGTCGGCGCCGTTCATCGCGGGCGAGCGGGCGCAGCCCGGCAGGCCGATGACGGGACGCCCATCCCCGAGCGCCCCGTAAAACAACAGGTTTCCGGGGTCGACCGGCATCCCGAAGCGGGTCACCTGCCCGCCGGCCTGCCTGAGGGCTTCGGGGCCGACATCCGCCGGGTCCGACGTGGCCGACGCGGTCAGCACGAGGATCATCGCCGTCTTCACCCCCCTGATGGCGTCGGCGACCGCTTGGGCTTCGTGCGGCACCTGCACGGTATCGGCCAGCGTCATGCCAAGCGAAGTGAGTCGCCCCTCAATAGCCTTGAACCCCTTGCCGGTCTCTTCGCCGGACCCGGCGTCATGGGTGGTGACGATGAGCGTGGCATCGGGCGTCACCACCGGGGCAAGCCGCACCGCGCCGCGCCCCAGCGCCGCCGCCTTGTCGACCGACGCGCGCGCGGCGCCATAGGCGATGACCTTGACCGTCGCGACCATCCCCCCCTCGCCCATCCGGCGCCAATTGGGGACGGTGGCAAGCGTCACCATATCGTCGACCGCGTTCACCGCGTGAAGCCGGTCGGCATCGAGATGCGCCAGCCCGATCCTCGTCGCGTGGATGTTGACCCGTCCGGTGAAAGGCTTCGAGAGCCGCAGCCCCTCGCCCCCGTCCACGAGCGCATGGGCCAGCGTCATCGCCGCCTCGTCCTCACCCAGATCGCCCGGTCCCAACCGCGCGACCGTCACCCGCGCGATGCCCGCTGCGCCAAGCGCCGCCACGTGATCTGTATTCAGCACGGTGCCCTTCTTGAGCTTGCCACCGGGCAAGGCGACCGAATGGGCCAGAACGGCACCTGCGGCCTCGCCTACCGTGACCGCGCCGAACTCCATCAGCCCTGCCTCAGCGCCTGCGTGATCTGCGCCATCACCGAAATCGCGATCTCGGCGGGGCTTTTCGACCCGATATCCAGCCCCACGGGCGCATGAATTCTGGCGATCTGGTCGTCGGAATACCCCCGCGCCTTCAACCGATCCACCCGCTTGGCATGGGTGCGGGTCGATCCCAATGAGCCGAGGTAGAAGCACTCCGACGCAATCGCCGCCTCGATGGCCGGGTCGTCGATCTTGGGATCGTGGCTCAAAGTGACCACCGCCGTGCGCGTGTCGAGACCGTAGTCCGGCAGCACCTCGTCCGGGTAATCCTCGCGGATGTCCTCGCCGGGAAAGCGGTGCTCCTGCGCGAAGGCCCCGCGCGGGTCGATGATAAGCGGATCGTAACCCGCGAGCCGTGCCATCGGCACCAGCGCCTGCGCGATGTGCACGGCACCGACCACGACCATACGCAGCGGCGGGTTGTGGACGGCGACGAAGGTCTGCTCGTCCTCCTCGAACCCCGACCGATCGCCCCGGAACCGTTCGGGATAGTCCTCCCGGCCTACAAGTTTGCGCTCCCACGTCCCGGTGTTCACCACGTAGCCCACCGGCCTGCGCGCCGCGCGCTTGTCGACAAGGTCCGCCAGAACCTCCTCTGACACCGCTTGGCCCACCGGCTCGACCAGCACCCGGATCGTGCCGCCACAGGCCAGCCCGACCGCGAAGGCCTCGTCATCGGACACGCCGAAGGTCAGGAGCCGGGATTTGCCGTCCTCGACCGCTTCCAAGGCCTCGACGATCACCGCACCTTCGACGCAACCGCCCGAGACCGAGCCCTGAATTTCCCCGGTGCCCGACACCGCAAGCTGGCTGCCCACGGGCCGTGGTGCAGACCCCCAGGTCTGGACGACCGTGGCAAGAACCGCGCCCTTCCCGGCGCGATGCCAATCCAATGCCACCTCGGGAAAATCGTCAAACCGGTCCATCAATGGTCCTCCACTCACCCCCGACCCTGCCCCCCGCACCGCACAAGAGCAAGTCCCTCTCTGTGGTCAGCGCCGAGCCTTCGACCAAAGTCTGAGGCGCGGGGGCCAGGCCGCGCAGATTTTGCCAACAGCAACTTGCCCAAGTCCCGCGCCCTGCGTAAACCCGTGCGCATGACCAACGTGCTCGACAAGATCAAGGCCTACAAACTCGAAGACGTGGCTGCGCGTAAAGCCGCCCGGCCCCTGTCCGAAGTCGAGGCCGCCGCCCGCGACGCCACGCCCACGCGCGGTTTCGCCACCCGCCTGCAACAGGCCGCCGATACCGGATACGGGCTGATCGCGGAGGTGAAGAAGGCCTCGCCGTCCAAGGGCCTGATCCGCCCCGATTTCGACCCGCCCGCGCTTGCGATAGCCTATGAGGCCGGGGGCGCCACTTGCCTGTCGGTGCTGACCGACACGCCGTCGTTCCAGGGCGCGGACGAATTCCTCGTGGCCGCCCGCGCCGCGACCACCCTGCCCGCGCTGCGCAAGGATTTCATGTACGACACCTATCAGGTGGCCGAGGCCCGCGCGCTTGGCGCCGACTGCATCCTCATCATCATGGCCAGCGTTTCGGACACGCAGGCCGCCGAATTGGAGGCCGCGGCGTTCCAATGGGGCATGGACGTTCTGGTCGAGGTGCATGACGCCGAGGAACTGGAGAGGGCGGCCGCGCTGAAGTCGCCGCTCCTCGGCGTCAACAACCGCAACCTCAAGACCTTCGAGACCACGCTCGACACCACGCGCGAGCTTTCGAAGATCGCCCCGAAAGACCGCCTTCTGGTCTGCGAATCCGGCCTGTTCACGCCTGACGATCTGGCCGAGATGGCCAAGGTCGGCGCGCGCGCCTTCCTGATCGGGGAAAGCCTGATGCGGCAGGGCGATGTGGAGGCCGCGACCCGCGCGATCCTCAAGGACCCGGTGCCGGCATGAGCGGCAAGCTCACCCATTTCGACGAGGCCGGACAGGCCCATATGGTCGACGTCTCCGCGAAAGAGATCACCGACCGCACCGCCATCGCGACCGGACAGGTCATCATGGAACCCGCCACGCTGGCGCTCGTCATGGACGGCACCGCCAAGAAGGGCGACGTGCTGGGCGTGGCGCGGCTTGCGGGCATCATGGGGGCCAAGAAAACCGCGGACCTCATCCCCCTGTGCCATCCGCTTCCCGTGACCAAGGTCGCGCTCGATGTGGTGCCGGACGAAGAGCTTCCCGGCGTGCGCATCACCGCGACCGTCAAGACCTCCGGCCAGACGGGTGTCGAGATGGAGGCGCTGACGGCCGTCTCGACCGCCGCGCTCACCGTCTATGACATGCTGAAGGCCGCCGAAAAGGGGATGCGGATCGAGGGGATCAAGCTTCTCGCCAAAACCGGCGGCAAGTCAGGCACTTACGAGGCGAAACCGTGATTTCGGTCGAAGAGGCGCTGGGGCGGATTTTCGACCTCGTCGGCCCCGTCGGCACCGAAACCGTCCCGCTTGCCGAGGCCGCGGGCCGCATCCTTGCCAAGACCGTCACCGCCACGCGCGACCAGCCGCCATTCCCGGCCTCCGCCATGGACGGCTACGCCCTGCGCGGGGTCGAGGCCGACCCGGAGGCGCAGTTCAAGGTGATCGGCGAGGCCAAGGCGGGCGAGCGGTTCACGGGCAAGGTGGGTGCCGGTCAGACCGTGCGCATCTTCACCGGCGCACCCGTGCCCGAGGGGGCCGACAGGGTCATCATTCAGGAAGACGTGGACCTGCGCGGATCGCTCATCACGCTGCACCGCGACCTGTCCCCCGGCGCGAACATCCGGCCCGCCGGCAACGATTTCCGCGTCGGTGACACGGTCACGGCCCCGCGCCGCCTGTCGCCCCGCGACGTGGCCCTGATCGCCTCGATGAACGTGCCGCAGGTGACGGTCGCCAGAAAACCCGACATCGCGCTGATCGCCACGGGCGACGAACTGGTCATGCCCGGCGAAGAGCCCGGCCCTGACCAGATCATCGCGTCGAACTCCTTCGGCCTGAAAGCGATGCTGGAGGCCGAGGGCGCGACCGTCCGCCTCCTGCCCATCGCGCGCGACAATGCCGATAGCCTGCGCTTCGTCCTGGGCCTCGCGGCGAGCGCCGATCTGGTCGTGACCATCGGCGGGGCCTCTGTGGGCGATCACGACCTCGTCGGTCCCGTGGCGGCCGAGCTTGGGATGGAACAGGCGTTCTACAAGGTCGCCATGCGCCCCGGCAAACCGCTGATGGCGGGCAAGCTGGGCGATGCCGCGATGATCGGACTTCCGGGAAATCCCGTCTCGGCAATGGTTTGCGGAACGGTTTTCATCCTGCCCGCGCTGCGCGTCATGCTGGGTCTGCCCGCCGCGCCGGTCACGCCCCAAACCGCGACGCTCACCGCCGATCTGGCCTCGAACGGCCCGCGCCAGCATTACATGCGCGCGGTTCTGGACGAGGCCGGGATCGCGGCGATGGACCGTCAGGATTCCGCCCTTCTGTCGGTCCTCGCCACCGCGAACGCCCTGATCGTCCGCCCGCCGAACGACCCGGAACGGGCGAAGGGCGAGATCGTCGAATACCTCCCCCTCTGATTGCATATCGTTGACACGAAACGAGAACACGGGTAGAACTTTACCCGAACAGACCTGTGTGGTCAGAGAACATAACGGGCAGCCGGAGGGCGAACGATGCTGACGAAAAAGCAATTGGACCTGCTGGAATTCATTCACAAGCGCATACAACGGGACGGCGTGCCGCCCAGTTTCGACGAGATGAAAGAGGCGCTTCAGCTTCGCTCCAAATCCGGCATCCACCGCCTTATCACAGCGCTGGAGGAACGCGGCTACATCCGCCGCCTCGCCCATCGGGCCCGCGCGATCGAAGTGACGCGGCTTCCCGATGCGCTCGACCCCTCCGGCAAGGCCGGGTTCGAACCGCGCGTGATCGACGGCGACAGGCCCGACAGCCGCCCGGCGCAGGCCATGCCGCTCGAAGGCAGCGCGATGGACCTGCCGCTTCTGGGTCGGATCGCAGCGGGCACACCGATCGAGGCGATCGAGGACGGGCAGAGCCACGTCTCGGTCCCCGGCGCGATGGTCGGCAACGGCAAGCATTACGCGCTCGAGGTCAAGGGCGACTCGATGATAAACGCGGGCATCAACTCCGGCGACGTGGTCATCATTCGCGAGACGTCGCATGCCGACAACGGCGACATCGTCGTGGCACAGGTCGATGGCTACGAGGCGACGCTGAAACGCTTCCGCCGGGCGGGCGACATGATCGCGCTCGAGGCCGCGAACCCGGCGTTCGAGACGCGCATCCTGCCTCAGGGCCAGATCAAGGTTCAGGGCAAGCTGGTCGGATTGATCCGCACCTACTGACGCGCGATCAGGAGCGGCAGGTCGGACGCGGCGGGCTGGGTCCGCCGCGTTTTCGTCTGGTCCGCACGGGTCCAGGGCCGGTTGCCCGACACCTGAGCGACCGATGTGACGCGCGGACCGTCAGCGGTCAGTGTGATCGCCAGCGCGCCCGTGCGCGCCAGCGCCGCGCGGTCGAGCATATTGCACCCCTCGGGGTAGCGATCCAGCGGCTTGGCGGCGAAAATCACCAGCGCCTCGGACGCGCAGGCCCCCTCGAGCCGGTCCGCCGCGCCACGACCGCTGACCAGTCTCAACGTCAGTCCGGGCAGGTCGAACTGAGGATCGGTCGCCTGCGCCATGCGGGCCGCCGCACTTTCCTGATCCGTGGAATCACCGTCGTTTTCCAGCCAGGATCGGGCCGCGAACCCCTCGCCCCGCGCCTTGGTCAACGCGCGTCCTTCGGCGGTCATCGCCCCGATCAGGCTGCCGGATGGCGAAATCAGCACATCGGGGCGCGTCGCCTGCGTCCACAGGGCCAGCGCCGCGACGACGACGACCGCGCCAGCCGCCCGCCCCGCGCCGCGCAGAAGGATCACCGCCAGCCCGCCGAGCGCGATCATCGGCATCACGGCATCTGGCGGCGCGATCACGTGGCCCACCGCACCGTCGAGCGCGGCCACCTTCTTGGCGACCCAGAGAATCCATTCGATCGGCCAGCGCATCAGGTCCAGCGCGATCCAGCTCAGCCCCAATGGTGCCAGCAGGGCCGCGAGGACCGCGAGCGGCATGACGAGCGTGCCCATCACCGGCACCGACACCACGTTGGCGATCAGGCCATAATGCGCCACGCGGTTGAAGATCGCGGCCGAGAACGGCGCGGTGGCCAGCCCCGCCACGAGGGACGAGAGCACGACCGCGAACACGGGCCGGGCCCATTTCGGGAGCTTGCCGCGCTGCACGTCGCGCAACGCCCCGAACACGAACACGAGCGCGGTCGTCGCGGCGAAAGACATCTGAAACCCGGCCTCGACGAGCGATTCCGGTTTCAGGATCAACAGGATGAGGGCGGCGACCGCCACCGCGCGCAGTGTCAGCGCCCGCCGCCCGACGAGAATCGCGACCAGCATGACGGCGACCATGACGAAGGCACGCGAGGTGGACACGGCCCCGCCCGACATGGCGAGGTAGAACGCTCCGGCGGCCAGCGCCACGACCGCGGCCACCTTGCGCACGTCCATCGACACGCCGACCCCCGGTGTCAGCGCAAGGCCAAGCCGCAATGTGCCGAAGACGAAGCCGACGAGCAGCCCCATGTGCAGCCCGGAAATCGCCAACAGATGCGCAAGGTTCGATGCGCGCAACGCCTCGACCGTCTCCTGCCCCATCGCGGACCGGTCGCCGGTGGTGATGGCGGCGGCGAAAGCCCCGGCCTCGCCCGGAATTTCGGCCTGAACCGCCGCAGAAATCGCGGCCCGGAGCCGATGGATCGGCAAAGCCCGTTCCGCTGGCGCGAGTGCGAGGGCCGGTTTGGTCGTATAGCCGACCGCGCCGATGGACCTGAACCACGCCATGCGCCGGAAATCGAACCCGCCCGGCTCGACCGGCCCTTCGGGGCCGGACAGGTGCGACGTGACGGCGATCCGCATCCCCGGCACGGGATCGACGAACCCCTGTTGGCCATGCAGGGACACGCGAACGCGGTCCGGCACCTTCCACGGCGCCACGTCGTCCAGCCGGACCTGATCCAACGTCAGGCGCACCGCGTCGGACTGGCTTCGGTCGATCACGACGATGCGCCCCTCGACCGGGCCGTAGTAGCGGAAATCGAGCACCGGGGCCGCCACAATGGCCGTGCGCCCCCCGGCCAGCATCAGGCCCGTCATCACGGCGGCCGCGGCAAGGAACGGCAGGCCGACGCCCGGCAGGGCGCTGCGCCCGATCAACCAGCCCGCCATGGCCGCGCCGACCGCCAGCCCGGCGACGACCGCCCAGCCAATGACACCCGGTTCCGTGCGCAGAAGGAAATAGACGCCGATCCCGATGCCCAGAAAGATCGGCGCGAACAGGATCAACCGTCCGCGCAGACGCTCCAACCGTTCCGAGATCGCGCTTGCCATGGGCACACTTGTTCTCCCGCCGCGTCCCGTCTATCCCTCCCCCGACGCTACGCCCGAGATGGTTTCCAAAAGGTTAACACCCGATGTCCAACACCCCCGTCGTCACCCGTTTCGCCCCGTCGCCGACCGGATACCTCCATATCGGCGGCGCGCGCACGGCCCTGTTCAACTGGCTTTACGCGCGGGGTCGCGGCGGCAAGTTTCTGCTGCGGATCGAGGATACGGACCGCGAACGCTCGACAGCCGAGGCGACGGCCAAGATCTATGACGCGATGGAGTGGCTCGGCCTCGACTACGACGGCGAGGCGATCAGCCAGTATGAGCGCGCGCCGCGTCATGTCGAGGTGGCCGAGGCGATGTTGGCGGCGGGAACGGCCTATAAATGCTTTTCGACTCAGGACGAGATCGAGGCGTTTCGCGAAGCCGCGCGGGCCGAGGGCAAATCGACGCTCTTTCAGTCGCCGTGGCGCGATGCCGATGCGTCGACGCACCCGGACGCGCCCTACGTCGTGCGGGTGAAGGCCCCCCGCGACGGGGCGACCGTGATCGAGGACCGGGTTCAGGGCGACGTCACCTTCCGCAACGACCAGCTCGACGACATGGTCTGCCTGCGGTCGGACGGCTCGCCCACATACATGCTCGCGTCGTCGTGGACGATCACGACATGGGCGTGACCCACGTGATCCGGGGCGACGACCACCTCAACAACGCGGCGCGGCAGAAGATGATCTACGACGCGATGGGATGGGACGTGCCGGTCTTTGCACATATTCCCCTGATACACGGCCCGGACGGCAAGAAACTGTCCAAGCGGCACGGCGCGGCGGGGGTCGAGGAATACCGGGAAATGGGGTATCCGGCCTCGGCCATGCGCAACTACCTCGTCCGCCTCGGCTGGTCGCATGGCGACGACGAAGTGTTCACCGATGCTCAGGCGAAAGAGTGGTTCGACCTCGACGGGATCGGTAAGGGGGCCGCGCGTCTCGACTTCAAGAAACTCGACCACGTCTCGGGCCAGCACATCGCCATGGCCGGGGCCGACGAACTTATTTTGCAGGTGCAGGATTATCTTGACGCGACGTCCCAGGAAAAGCTGACGGACGCGCAGGTCGAAGGCCTGAGCGCAGCACTCGATTTCGTGCGCACCGGCGCCAAGACCCTGCCCCAACTGATTGAAAAAGCGAGATTCATTCTCGCGTCTCGGCCCATCGAACGGGATGAGAAAGCGCAGGCCGCGCTTGACGATGTATCCCGTGGTATACTGACGGAATTGACGCCGCAGCTGCAAACTGTTAGCTGGAACCGCGAAGAATTGGAGACTATTCTCAACGCATTGGCAGAGGCCCACGGCATCAAGTTCGGCAAGCTGGCAGCGCCCCTCAGGGCCGCCCTCGCCGGGCGCGCAGCGAGCCCGAGCGTGTTTGACATGATGCTGGTCCTCGGGCGTGACGAAACCATCGCCCGGCTCAACGAGGCCAGCCAGTAACCAGCCTGCCGCCCGGCGGGCCCCAACGAAGGGATATCGGAATGGCGAACCAGACAGGAACGGCGAAGCTGACATTCGGCGACAAGGAGTTGGATCTGCCGATCTACTCGCCAACCGCAGGGCCGGACGTGCTCGACATCACCAAGCTCTATGCGCAGGCGGCGTCTTCACTTCGATCCCGGCTATACTCGACCGGGGCTGCGAAAGCGCGATCACCTTCATCGATGGCGAAAAGGGTGAGCTTCTGCACCGGGGTTACCCGATCGACCAGCTGGCCGAGAAATCGCATTACCTCGAAGTCTGCTTCCTGCTGCTCTACGGCCACCTGCCGACCGCCGCCGAGATCGAAGACTTTGAATTCCGCGTGACGCGCCACACCATGCTGCACGAGCAGATGGCCAAGTTCTATTCGGGCTTCCGCCGTGACGCGCACCCGATGGCGATCATGGTGGGTGTGGTCGGCGCGATGTCGGCCTTCTACCACGACTCGACCGATATCGCCGATCCGTGGCAGCGCGAAGTCGCCTCGATCCGCATGATTGCGAAGATGCCGACCATCGCGGCGATGGCCTATAAATACACCATCGGCCAGCCCTTCGTGTATCCGCGCAACGACCTCGATTACGCGTCGAACTTCCTTCACATGTGCTTCTCGGTGCCGGCCGAGACCTATGAGGTGAACCCGATCCTCAGCCGTGCGATGGACCGGATCTTCACCCTGCATGCCGATCACGAGCAGAACGCCTCGACCTCGACCGTGCGTCTGGCCGGTTCGTCGGGTGCCAACCCGTTTGCCTGTATCGCCGCCGGTATCGCCTGCCTCTGGGGTCCGGCACATGGCGGTGCGAACCAGGCCTGTCTTGAGATGCTCAAGGAAATCGGCTCGGTCGACCGTATTCCGGAATTCATCGCGCGTGCGAAGGACAAGAACGACCCCTTCCGCCTGATGGGCTTCGGCCACCGCGTCTACAAGAACTTCGACCCGCGTGCGAAGGTGATGAAACAGTCGGCGGACGAAGTGCTCGACCTGCTTGGGATCGAGGACAACCCGGTGCTTCAGGTCGCCAAGGAGCTGGAGAGGCAGGCGCTGGAAGACCCGTATTTCGCGGACAAGAAGCTGTTCCCGAACGTCGATTTCTACTCCGGCATCATTCTGGAAGCGATGGGTTTCCCGACCTCGATGTTCACCCCGATTTTCGCCCTGTCGCGGACCGTCGGCTGGATTTCCCAGTGGAAAGAGATGCTTGCGGAGCCGGGCCACAAGATCGGCCGCCCGCGTCAGCTTTACACCGGCGAGACCCTGCGCGACTACGTGGACGTCGAGAACCGCTGATCCGGTTCTCACAGAACACCAAAGGCCGCCCCGACCGGGCGGCCTTTTTCGTTGCGGGCGTTCATTCAGACGGTCAGAATTGGCGCATGTCCAAGGTCACCAACCTCAACCAGATCCGAAAGCAAAAGGCTCGCGCCGAAAAACGGGCGAGCGGCGACGCGAACGCCGCTAAATTCGGGCGCACCAAGGCGCAGAAAGCGTTGGAACAGGCCCAAGCGGACAAGGCGCGGCAGGAACTGGACCGGCACCGCAGGGATGACTGACGCCCGCCCCCGCAAGCATTCGGTGACCCTGCGCGGGCATCGGACCTCGATCTCGCTCGAGGATGAATTCTGGGATGCGTTTCGCGAGATCGCCGAGGCCGAGGGCAAAGGCGTGAACGAGCTGACCGCCGAGATCGACGAGGCGCGCGGCCTGTCCTCGGGTCTGGCATCCGCGATCCGGCTTTACGTGCTGCGCCACTACCGCGGCTGACCCTGAGTGCGGCATCGCGCAGGCGCCGAAAAGTGAACCGGAAAGCTGTCCGGCACGTTACCTCGACAAAACGAGGTGTCAGCCATGCGTGCCAAATCCATCCTTCTCTTCGTCGCGGCCGTCGCCTTTGCGCTCGGCCCCTTTCTCGTGCCGGGATTCGGCGGGTTCGATCCGAACCTCTACCCGAATCCGCAGATCGATCCGCCGGTCCAGCCCGCCGGATATGCCTTCGCGATCTGGGGGCCGATCTACCTGTGGCTCGTGGCCTCGACCGGGTTCGGCCTGCTGGAACGCCATGACGTTGCGGATTGGGATCCGATGCGCCTTCCCCTGCTCGTCTCGCTGGTGATCGGGGCGATCTGGCTGCCGGTCGCGATGGTGTCCCCGATCTGGGCGACGATCCTGATTTTCACCATGTTGATCTCCGCAGCCATCGCGATGCACCGCGCGCCGGACCGCGACCGCTGGTGGGCTGCCGCTCCGGTCGCGTTCTACACCGGCTGGCTTACGGCGGCCTCCTTCGCGTCGCTCGGGCTGACCGGCGCGGGGTTCGGGATAGTGCTAGGCGAAGTCGGCTGGGCGCTGATCTGTATCGCGATGGCATTGGGCGTGGCCCTGTTCATCCACGCGGGGCGCCGCCACGAATGGGTGTATTTCCTGAGCGTGATCTGGGCGATCTTCGCCATCGCGGTCAAGAACTGGGGCGATGTATGGATCGTGGTCGGGGCCGCAGGCGTGGGCGTTGTGGTGCTGTCCGTGGCCCTCGTCCGGTCCATCGTCGGGCGCGCGCGGCACGGGGTCGACGCCGCCGCTTGACGTGGCGGACCAGCCCCGGTGGGGCACGGCGAATGCGGCATCCCGTAGGTGTGGCACCAGAATTCCAGGATACAAGAATCCTAGTATTCTGGTAGCCTCAAGCCTTTGATGCCAAACGCATAAATTCTCGATTGTTAAGAAAGAGGTTAACCGAGCCATTTCAGAGCCATCTCCAGAACCCGGCCCACATCCCGGCTCATCGGCCGCACACCCGCCTGAACATCGGGAAAAGGGACCCAGTCCGCATCGGTGACATCATCGGCCGCGCAGGGCTTCCCTGACAGGTATCGGCAAGCGACCGCGTGCAGCGCGTAGTGGAACCCCTCGCCCCTAGCCTCCAGCGTGACGAGCACCGCGCCCGCCTCCGCCCGCACGCCGGTTTCCTCGTGCAGTTCCCGCACCGCCGCCTGCTCCACCGTTTCGCCCGGCTCGACCTTGCCGCCCGGATAGCCCCAAAGGCCCGCATCCGGCGGATTGGCCCGGCGCACCAGCAGAACGCGCTCTTCCCGTAGGACCACGGCGAGCGCAGCCTGCGTGGCCGTCATTCCGCCGCCGTGCGTTTCGGGTTCAGCATGTCCTTGAGGTAATGCCCGGTGTGCGACGCTTCGACCGCCGCCACGTCTTCGGGCGTGCCGGTCGCCACCAGAGTGCCGCCGCCGTCACCGCCCTCCGGCCCGATGTCGAGAATCCAGTCCGCCGTTTTCACGACGTCGAGGTTGTGCTCGATCACGACCACGCTGTTTCCCTGATCGACCAGTTCGTGAAGCACTTCAAGCAGCTTCTTCACATCCTCGAAATGCAGGCCCGTCGTCGGTTCGTCGAGGATGTAAAGCGTGCGGCCCGTGGACCGTTTCGACAGCTCTTTCGACAGTTTCACCCGCTGCGCCTCGCCTCCGGAAAGCGTCGTCGCCTGTTGACCGACCTTGATATAGCCAAGGCCCACGCGCATCAGCGCGTCCATCTTTTCGCGGATGGTCGGCACGGCCTTGAAGAACTCCTGCCCTTCCTCGACCGTCATATCAAGAACGTCGGCTATGCTCTTGCCTTTGAACTGAATTTCCAGCGTCTCGCGGTTATATCGCTTGCCCTTGCAGGTCTCGCACTCGACATAGACATCGGGAAGGAAGTGCATCTCGATCTTGATGACACCGTCCCCCTGACAGGCCTCGCAGCGCCCGCCTTTGACGTTGAACGAAAACCGCCCGGGCTTGTAGCCGCGCGCCTTGGCCTCCGGCAGCCCGGCGAACCAATCGCGGATCGGGGTGAAGGCGCCCGTATAGGTCGCGGGGTTCGAGCGTGGGGTGCGCCCGATGGGGCGCTGGTCGATGTCGATCACCTTGTCGAGATGCTCGAGCCCCTTGATCGTCTCACACGGCGCAGGGGTCTGGCGCGCGCCGTTCAGGCGCATGGAGGCGGTCTTGAACAGCGTCTCGATGGTCAGGGTCGACTTGCCGCCGCCCGACACGCCCGTCACGCAGACGAACTTGCCCAGTGGAAACTCCGCCGTCACCTTTTGCAGGTTGTTGCCCGTGGCCTTCACCACGGTCACCGATTTGCCGTTCCCCTTCCGCCGTTCGGCCGGGACGCCGATTTCGCGCGTTCCGGCGAGGTATTGACCGGTGAGCGAAGCGGAGTCGGCGGCGATCTGGCCGGGCGTCCCCTTGGACACGACCTGACCGCCATGCACGCCCGCGCCGGGGCCGATGTCGAAGACGTAATCCGCCTCGCGGATCGCTTCCTCGTCATGCTCCACGACGATCACGGTATTCCCCTGATCGCGCAGGTTCTTGAGCGTTGTCAGAAGCCGCCCGTTATCGCGCTGGTGCAGGCCGATGGACGGTTCGTCGAGCACGTAGAGCACCCCCGTCAGGCCCGAGCCGATCTGGCTTGCCAACCGGATGCGCTGGCTCTCGCCGCCCGACAGCGTGCCGGAGTTGCGGCTGAGGGTCAGGTATTCGAGGCCCACGTTGTTCAGAAAGCCCAGCCGCTCGCGGATTTCCTTCAGGATGGCGCGCGCGATCTCGTTTTTCTGCTTGGTCAGGTGCTCGGGCACCGTCTGGCACCAGTCGTAGGCTTCCTTGATCGACATCTCGACCACCTGCCCCACATGAAGCCCGGCGATCTTGACCGCCAGTGCCTCTTCCCGCAGGCGATAGCCGCCGCAGTCGCCACAGGGGCGGTTGTTCTGATAGCGCTCGAATTCCTCGCGCACCCAGTTCGAATCCGTCTCGCGGTAGCGTCGCTCCATGTTCGGGATCACGCCTTCGAAGGGGCGCGTGACCTCATAGACCCGGCCGCCCTCGTCGAAGCGGAACTTGATCTCTTCTTCGCCCGAGCCGTGCAGGAACACCTGCTGCACATGGGCCGGAAGGTCTTTCCACGGCGTCGCCATGTCGAATTCATAGTGGCGTGCGATGGATTCGATGGTTTGCCGGAAATAGGGCGACTTGCCCTTGCGCCACGGGGCGATGGCCCCGTCATAGACCTTGAGCGCGGCGTCCGGCACGACGAGGCGTTCGTCGAAGAACAGCTCCTGCCCCAGACCGTCACAGGTCGGACAGGCGCCGAAGGGGGCGTTGAAGGAAAACAGGCGCGGCTCGATCTCGGGGATGGTGAAGCCCGACACCGGACAGGCGAAGTTTTCCGAGAACGTCTGACGCTCCGGCTCGCCTTCTTTCGGCGCGGTTTCCAGAATGGCGATCCCGTCGGCAAGGTCGAGCGCGGTGCGCAAGCTATCCGCCAGCCGCGTTTCCAGCCCCTCGCGCACGACGATCCGGTCGACCACCACGTCGATGTTGTGGCGGAATTTCTTGTCCAGAACCGGGGGTTCCTCCAACTCGTAGAACGCGCCGTTCACCTTGACGCGCTGGAAACCCTGCTTGCGAAGCTCTTGAAATTCCTTGCGATATTCGCCCTTACGGTCGCGCACGATGGGGGCCAGCAGATAGGCGCGCGTGCCCTCTTCCATCTCCATGATCCGGTCGACCATGTCCTGCACCTGCTGCGCCTCGATAGGCAGCCCGGTCGCGGGCGAAAACGGCGTCCCGGCACGCGCATAAAGCAGGCGCATGTAGTCGTAGATCTCGGTCACCGTGCCCACCGTGGAGCGCGGGTTCTTCGACGTCGTCTTCTGCTCGATGGAAATCGCGGGGCTGAGGCCCGAGATATGATCCACGTCCGGCTTTTCCATCATGTCGAGGAACTGGCGCGCATAGGCGGACAGCGACTCCACATAGCGGCGCTGCCCTTCGGCATAGATCGTATCGAAGGCGAGCGACGACTTGCCGGACCCCGACAGGCCGGTGATGACCACCAGTTCGTCGCGCGGAATATCCACGTCGATGGACTTGAGATTGTGCTCGCGCGCACCGCGCACTTCGATGAACTTCTGTTCGGGCATTTCACACCTCGGGAGGGACAGGCCCATTAGATAAGGCAATCAGACACAGGCGCAAACGGAAAATGAGAACGAAGTGTGAACTTTCGCTCTCAAATCCATTCTTCGCAAACACCCGCCTATGGGCTACGCTTCCGGTAATTCAAAAGATCATTTCCGGGGGACGTCATGTTGCGCGCCATTTTCACCGCTTTGCTTTTTCTCGCGACGACGCTCGCGGCCACGGCAC
>NZ_CH902578.1:792255-849087 GCF_000152805.1 Maritimibacter alkaliphilus HTCC2654
GGCACCGGACCAAGGGCGACTGCGGCGACATCGAACTGCTATATGAACCCGGCACCGATCGCCAAGCCATTGCGGATGCGGTCAACGGGTTGAATCCAAAAGGCAAAACGCCGCTCTCAGCCGCCGTTCTGCAAGCCGCCGAAACCCTGAAGTATACCGAGGAAGCCGCGACCGTGATCCTCGTCTCCGACGGGATCGAGACCTGCGATTTCGACCCCTGCGCGCTCGGCCGGCAGCTTGAGGAAACCGGCGTCGGCTTCACCGCCCATGTCATCGGTTTCGACGTGACCGAGCCGGAAGCGCAGGCCCAGCTTCAGTGTCTGGCCGAAGAGACGGGCGGCATGTATCGGTCGGCCTCGAACGCGAGCGAATTGTCCGGCGCGCTGGAAGAGGTCGCCATCGCGGAACCCGAGCCGGAGCCGGAACCCGTCATCCACACGATCACCTTCCGCGCCACCGATGGCGAGAACGGGCCGATCATTCCCGAAGGTCTGGTCTGGACCATCGAAGGGGGCGAGCAGGTTTATGCCAACAAGGTCGAGGACGACAGCCTGAGCTATGGCATGGCGGCCGGAACGGCGGGCACCGCCGAGGTGCTGCGCCTGTCGGACGAAGCCACCGGAACCGCCAGCTTCACCACCGGGGGCGGCGACATGGTCATCACCATTGCCCTGCCCGCGTATGTTGAACCCCTGCCGGACGCGACCGTCGAAGCCCCCGCCTCGGCACCCGCCGGGTCGCTCGTGCCGGTGAGCTTCACCGGGCCGGACGCCGAGGGGGATTACATCGCCTCGGCCACCGCCGACAAGGACGACGGATATTACGACGCCTACGACTACACCCGGAATGCCGAGGATGGTGTGGTCATGGTGCGGATGCCGCCCGTCACCGGCCCCGCCGAAATCCGCTATATGCTTGGCAGGGGCGGCGATGTGCTTGCCCGGACGGCCATCGAAGTGACGCCGCTCGACATCCAGATCACCGCGCCGGACGAGGCGGCGGTGGGGATGCGACCCGAAATCGAATGGGTCGGCCCGGATTACAGGGGCGACTACCTGACCGTCGCCGCGCTGGATCAGGGCGACGGGTATTACGAGACCTATGCCTACACCCGCGACGGTAATCCGCTCGCGGTCCCGATGCCGACCGAACCCGGCACATACGAACTTCGCTATGTCCTGTCGGCTTCGCGTCACGTCGCGGGCCGGTCGGAGCCGTTCGAGGTCAGCGAGACGATGGTCACGCTCGACGGCCCGGACGAAGCGGTCGCGGGCGCGGATGTCGAGATCGGCTGGACCGGGCCGGACGCCAAGAACGACTATATCGGGATCGGGCGCGTGGGGCGCGATGAACGGCCCTACCTGACCTATACCTACACCAATGCGGGCAACCCGCTGGTGGTGAAGGCACCGATCGAGCCGGGCGACTACGAGATCCGGTATTTCCTTGGGCAGGACCAGTCGGTGCTGCATTCCGAACCGATCACCCTGACCGCCGTCGGCGCGTCGATCACCGCCCCGCCCTCGGCTCTCGGCGGCTCGGAAGTGTCGGTGGAGTGGACCGGCCCTGACTACAAGTCGGACTACCTTGCCGTGGCCAAGGTCGGCGCGGATGGGGGCGATTACGTCACCTACACCTATACGAACGAAGGCAGCCCGCTCGACATCCTGATGCCGACCGACGCAGGCGATTACGAAATCCGCTATATCGCCAGTCAGGGCAGCAAGATTCTGGGAAGCACGCCGATCTCGGTCGAGGCGGCGACGGCCACCCTGTCGGCCGCTGCGTCGGCCCCCGCAGGCAGCGACATCTCGGTCACGTGGGAAGGCCCGGCCACCAAGGGCGACTATCTGACCGTGGCCGAGACCGGGTCGGACGCCGGGGATTACATCACCTACACCTATGCGCAGGAAGGCAGCCCGCTCGACATCCAGCTTCCGTCCGTGGCTGGCACCTATGAACTGCAATACGTTCAGGCCGGGCGACCGGCCAAGGTGCTGACCCGCACACCGATCACGGTGAGCGAAGTGACGGCCACGCTTGGCGGTGCCCTCGTCGGTGACAAGATCGAGGTGACGTGGGACGGCCCCGGTCATCGCCGCGACTACGTGGCGATCGCGACCCCGGAGTCGAATCTGAGCACCTATGAGGATTATGCCTACACTTCGAACGGCAATCCGGCGGTTCTGGACGTTCCCGAAGCCTCGGGCACCTATGAGTTGCGCTATATTCTGGACGGCACGACCGACCGCATCCTGGCCACTACCCCCTTCACCGTTCCGTGACGCGCATCGGAGACCCTTGACGTATTCAATTTTTGGAATATATTCGTCGTCAAACGCGAATGAAGGATGTGTTCCAATGCTGAAAGCCATGTTCGGAGGGCGCTCCATGCCCAGCCTGTCGCCAAAGGACGCGGTCGAAAAGGCCGCCGCCGGCGAAATCACCCTGGTCGACGTGCGCGACCACAACGAGCTTGCCATGACCGGCAAGGCCGAGGGCGCGGTTCATATCCCGCTCGCGGTCATCCGGATGCAGGCCGACCCGCGCAGCCCGGATTTCAACCCGGCGCTGGATACGAACAAGCCGGTGGCGGTGTACTGCGCCTCGGGCGCCCGCTCGTCGATGGCGGCTCAGGTGTTCTCGTCCTTCGGGTTCGACGTGTCGAACATCGGCGGGCTTGGTCACTGGCAGATGGCGGGCGGCAAGATCGTGCGGGCCTGACCCGTCCGTTCGAAATTGAAACAAAGGCGGACGATTCCACACCGGGATCGTCCGCTTTTTCTTAATCCCTTGGTCCGAGCATCACGGCGTTCACTTATTCGACGGACGCGCGTGACCATGAAACCTCTCACACTCAAAGCCTTTTCCAACCTGACTTCGGTCGTCTGTTTCGTTTGCGCGGTGGCGTTCGCCGCCGCCTCTCTCGGCCTCTACACACTGGTCGGCCAGTTGGACCGCCAGATCGACATGGTCGAGCGGCAGTCCGACCCCAACGTGATCGCCATGAACGAGATCGTCGGAAACCTCGGCTTCGGCGGCATGATCCATGCCTTCAAGAACCACCTGTTGCGCGGCGGCGAAGAGATTCGGGTCTTCGACCAAAGCACCGGGGCGATCCTGTCGAACCTCGACAAGCTGGAACGGCAGCTTGGCGCCGCGCATGAGGCGGACATCGAAGCGGTCCGCGCGATGGTCGAAGACTATGCCGCTCAGATCGAAGTGGTGCGCAGGATCCGGGCGATGGACGATCAGGTCGAAGCCATCGACCGGGTGGTCCGCGTCGATGACAGCCACGCCGCCGCCGCGCTGGACAATCTGCGCAAGGCGGTGATCGAGGACGGTGAAAGCACCAAGTGGAAAGTGCTGTTCGAGTTGCGCCGCGCGCTCGGCTACGACGGCATGATCCATCACTTCAAGAACTACGTGCTGCGCAAGTCGCCGGACTACCAGACCCAAGCGCGCGCGGCCATCGACAGGGCACTCGTCGCACTCGAGGCCTATCGCTCCTTCGGGGTGAACGAGACGGAAGCCGCCGCGCTCGACGATCTGGCGGGTGTCATCGTCGATTTCCGCGTCAATCTGGACATTGCCGCCGAGATGATCGCGGCAGGCGCGACCGCCGCCGAACTCGACGCCGCCGTCGGTGTGACCAAGGATGCCGCCTATGCCGCGTTCATCACGCTCGGCAAGCAGATCCAGTTGGAATACCGCGCCTGTCTGGCCGATCTGCACGCGCAGATGGCGCTGTTGAAGCAAGGGGCCGTCGCAATGGCGCTGATCGTCTGTCTGGGCGTGATCGGCTTCAGCCTTGGCCTTCACTACGTGATCGAACGCATCGTCGTTCGCCCCGCCGCCGCCATCGCGCAGGGTCTGGGCGCCCTTGCGGCGGGCGAAACCCATGTCGACCTGTCCGCCTACGCGAGCGACACCGAGATCGGGCGCATCGCCCGCGCGTCGCGCCGGTTTCGCGAGGCGCTGGTGGACAATATCCGCAAGTCCGAGGATCTGCGCGGCCTGTCCCTCGAACGTGACGACATGCTGCGCGAACACGCCCGCATGGTGGCCGAACGCGCGGAATACACGACCAAACGCGCGGCCTTGGAACGGCTGCGGGCCGACGAACAGGAAGACCTTCAGAACCTGCGCGATGCCATCGGGACGGTGATCGAGAACCTTGAGAACGGCATTTTCAACTACCGGATCGACGAGGTTTATGAGGCGACCCACCTTGGCGGGCTGGCCCGTGACATCAACCGAATGCTGTCACGGATGGACGAGGCGTTTCGCGCGCTGGCGAAGGCCGTGGTGGCGGGGGATCAGGCGCTGCCCGGCGGACCCGATCCGGAAGATGTCCGGGCCGCGACGCTCATGCGCGAATCGATGACCCATGCGCTCCAGACTCTGAACGACGCCATCGAAGAGGTCCAGCGCGGGGCCGAGATGCTGCGCTACGCAAAGCCCTGAAACGCGAACGGGGGCGTCGCCGCCCCCGCCTGCATCTCCGATCCGACACGGATCAGAAGTGGATCGCCCGGCCGTAGGCGTCAAGCACCGACTCGTGCATCATTTCGCTCAAGGTCGGATGCGGGAAGACGGTCGCCATCAGATCCTCTTCCGTGGTTTCAAGCTGGCGCCCGACCACGTAGCCCTGAATAAGCTCGGTCACTTCGGCCCCGACCATATGCGCGCCCAGCAATTCGCCGGTCTTGGCGTCGAACACCGTTTTGATCATCCCCTCCGGTTCACCCAGAGCGATGGCCTTGCCGTTGCCGATGAAGGGAAACTTGCCGACTTTCACGTCGTAGCCCAGGTCCTTCGCCTTGGCCTCGGTGTAGCCGACGCTTGCCACCTGCGGGTTGCAATAGGTGCAGCCCGCGATGCTTTCCGGCTTCACCGGATGCGCGTGCTGGCCCGCGATCAGTTCCGCGACCATGACGCCCTCGTGGCTGGCCTTGTGCGCCAGCCACGGCGCGCCCGCGATGTCGCCGATGGCATAAAGCCCGTCGACGCCCGTGCGGCAGTATTCGTCGGTCACGACATGGGTGCGGTCGACCTTGACCCCAAGTTCGTCGAGCCCGAGACCTTCGACATTGCCGACGATCCCGACCGCGGAAATGACCGTGTCGAACTCTTCCGTCTCGGTCTTGCCGCCCTTCTCGATATGGGCCGTGACCTTGCCCTTACCGCGGTCCAGCTTGGTCACCGTCGATTTCTCGCGGATCTTCATGCCCTGCTTTTCGAACTGCTTCTTGGCGAAGGCCGAAATCTCGGCATCTTCGATCGGCAGCACGCGGTCCATGACCTCGACCACCGTCGTGTCGGCCCCGAGCGTATTGAAGAAACTCGCGAATTCGATCCCGATGGCCCCCGACCCGATGACCAGAAGCTTCTTCGGCATCCGAGGGGGCTGGAGCGCGTGCTTGTAGGTCCAGACCAGATCCCCGTCAGCTTCGAGCCCCGGAAGGGTGCGCGCCCGCGCGCCCGTGGCGAGGATGATGTTCTTCGCCGTCAGCGTCTCGGACCCCTTGTCGGTCTTGACCGCGACCTTGCCCTTGGCGGGGATCGACCCCTCGCCCATGACGACCGTCACCTTGTTCTTCTTGAGCAGGTGCGCCACACCGCCGGAAAGCTGCTTGGCCACGCCCCGCGACCGCTGCACGACCGCGTCCAGATCATAGCCCGCCTTGTCGACCGACAGGCCGAAATCCTTGGCCCGGTGCATGAGGTGATAGACCTCGGCCGACCGCAAGAGCGCCTTGGTCGGAATGCAGCCCCAGTTGAGGCAGATACCGCCCAGATGCTCACGCTCCACCACCGCGACCTTCAGGCCCAGTTGCGCCGCCCGGATCGCGGCCACGTAGCCCCCCGGACCGGAGCCGACCACGATCACGTCAAAGCTGGTCTCAGCCATCGATATCTCCCTCGCGAAAAAGTAGTTTACCCTTAAACTATTTCTGCGGGACGATCAATCGCCACAGAAAGCCAAGCAAAAACAAGGTCCGCCAGCGAAACCGGCGGACCCGTATAGTCTAGACGATTCGGTGAGTTGGGTCAGGCGGACATTTCGCGCAGCATGGCGCCGTATCCGCCCTGTTCGACGAAGGCCGCCTCGGCCCCGGTGGTCGTGCGCGAAAGTGCGTCGTTGCGATACGGGAACCGCCCGAAGCGGCGGATGACTTCGCGGTGGACCTTGGCATGAAGAAGGTTCCCGGCCCCGGTCTCGGGCATCCGCGTCAGCATCAGCCGCACGCAGCGATCCTGATCGATCAGGTTCTCGGAATGCATGAGCGGCATGTAGAAGAACTGGCGCGCCGGTTCGTCGATCTTCATGTCCCAATTCTTGTCGATGGCGCATTTCGCCGCCGCAAGCGCCACCTTGTCGGTCGAAAACGCCTTGCCCGACCCCCGGAACATATTGCGCGGGAACTGGTCGAGCAGGATGATGTAGGCGAGCGTTCCGCTGGGATAGGTCAGCCAGAGCGAATATGCGCCCCGCGTCGCCTCGCGCCAGGCATCGCCGAACCGCTCGACCACAAGGGCGTCCAGATCGTCCGTTCCCTCGTACCAGCCTTTCGGGCCGATCTCATCCAGCCAGAAGCTGAGTATGTCCTCGGGGTTGGCCATGACACCCTCCTCGCCCTCGCCTGTCCCTAGCCCGACGTTACAAAGTTTTTACGTTCGGACAAGGGGACTTAGGCTCAACGCATGTCGCTTTCTGCATGTGTGGCATCTTCGCTTGCCTCCGCAGCTTCCTCGACGGCGTCCGCATAGAATTCCTGCGCCACCTCCATCGCGACGGGCGAGGCCTGCGGCGACAGCGCCGCATAGCTGACGGTCGAGTCCACCGAAGCCGACGGGCGACGGGTCGTGCGCCAGAGGCCGTAGAGGACGACGAGCGCCAGAAGGAAGCCGATGACGAAGAAAAAGCCCTCGGCCCCCATCGGCCCCATGATCCACCCGACCGCAAGCGGCCCGGCGATCGCGCCGACGCCGTTGACGAACATCAGCCCGGCCGAGGCCGCCGACATATCCTCGTGGTCCAGAAAATCGTTCGTATGCGCGATGAGGAGCGCATAGAGCGGGCCGAGCATCCCGCCGATGAAGAACGCCGCGACCAGCAGGATGGCATAGACCGGGAACAGGTATCCCGCGACCGATGCGGCGACGGCCACGCCCGCCGTGATGATGATAAGCAGCCGGCGGTCGACCCGATCCGAAATGAACCCGATGGGATATTGCAGGACCATGCCGCCGACATAGAACATTGCCACGAACAGCGAGAGCTGCTCGACCGTCAGCCCCGCCTCGGTGCCATAGACCGCCGCCATGCCGAACATGGCCGCATAGGCGCCGCCGACCAGCAGCATCCCCATGACGCCGAGCGGCGAGTTGTTGAAAAGCTCGCGCAGGGTCATGCGCCGGGCGGTGTCGAAGGCGGGTGTCGGCGAGATCGACAGAAGGATCGGCGCGAACGAGATCGACACCAACACCGAGGGCAGGATGAACAGCACGAAACCGGAGGGATCGCCCAGCACGACAAGGCCCTGCGCGGCGATGACCCCGATCATCTGCACGATGAGATAGAGGGCAAGCGACTGGCCCCGCGTCTCGTTCGTCGCCTGATTGTTGAGCCAGCTTTCCGCCGTGACGTAGACGCCCGAGAAGCAGAACCCGATGAACAGGCGCAGGAGCGACCACGCGATCGGGTTGGTCAGCGTCGGATAAAGGATGAGCACGGCGGAAATGAAACTGCACAGCGCCGCGAAGACACGGACATGACCCACGCGGCGGATCAGTTCGGGGGCGGCCCGCGACCCGAACAGGAAGCCTGCGAAGTAGCTCGACATCACCACGGACATCTCGAAGGTCGAAAACCCTTCGAGCCCGCCGCGAATACCCAGAAGTGTGCCCTGAATGCCGTTGCCGACCATCAGGAACATGATGCCCAGTAGCAGGGCCCAAGAACTGGATAGAACCTGAATCATCGCACGCTCCTTGCCGGTGGTGCCCCCCGACTAACAGCCATCACGCCGGGGTGCGAGCCTTGCGCGACCCTTCGGCGGCGTTTCGCGTCAGAGCGACGTGACCCAGAGGATCAGGGCATCCTCCGGCGAGATCGAAATGACGTTGTGGCCCATGGAGGCGTCGTAATAGGCGCTGTCGCCGCGCCGCATGTCGACCGGCTCGTAGAATTCCGTAATCAGGCGGATTTCACCCGTGAGGACGTAAAGGAATTCTTCGCCGTCGTGGCGCACCCAGCCGTCGAATTCGTCGAAGCTGCGGGCGCGCACACGGGCGCGGTAGGGAAGCATCGCTTTCTTGGTCAGGGCACCGGCGAGCAATTCGTGCTCGTATGTGGCGGTCGGATGCGCCTGCCCCTCGCCGGTCTTGGTCACCGTCATCCGGCCGGACACCCGCGCGTCCTGCGGCGGGGTGAAAAGCTGGGGCACCGAGATCTCGAGCCCCACCGCCAGTTTCTTGAGCGCCTCGAAGGTGGGCGACATCTGGCCGTTCTCGATCTTGGACAGGGTCGAGCGTGCGAGCCCCGCCTGATTGGCGGCCTGTTCCAGCGTCCAGCCGCGCGACTTGCGCAGGTCGCGAACCCGTTCGCCCAGATCCAGCGGTTGCGGATCGGGCGCGGACCCGCCGCTTTCACGGGCGAGGCGGATCAGGCTGGGCATGGTTGGGTCGTTTTCGGCCATGCGCCGTTTTATGCCGGAAGGTCAGGCTATTGCAACTGGCCTGCGGGCTGACATAGCTGTGCGCATGGACGCGATCTACCATTCACAGCCCGACCTTCCGCCGCCGCCCGACGCCTTCAACATGGCGGCCTATGTTCTGTCCGGCGGGTCCGGGACGCCCGACAAGCTGGCGCTGTCGGTTCTGGGCGAAGCCCGCGACGACTGGACCTATGCGCGTCTGACCCGCGCGGTGCGCGCCATCGCGGGCGGCCTTCTCGCGCAAGGGCTGGTTCCGGGCGACCGGGTGCTGCTGCGTCTGGGAAACACGGTGGAATTTCCCTTGGCCTTTCTCGGCGCCATCGCCGCCGGGCTGGTTCCGGTCCCGACCTCCTCGCAACTGACGGCCCGCGAGATCACGGGGATGGCCGCGCAGATCGACCCCGCTTTGATCGTGGCGGGTGCGGGGGTGGCCCTTCCCGATCCCCTGCCCTGCCCGGTCCTGACGGAGGCGGCGCTTCACGACCTTGCCACGGGTCCGGAGGCCGCGTTCGCGATGGGCGACCCGAACCGCCCGGCCTATGCGATTTTCACCTCCGGCACCTCCGGCAAACCGCGCGCCGTGCTGCACGCCCATCGCGCGATCTGGGCGCGGCGGATGATGTGGGAGGGTTGGTATGGTCTGACGCCGGAGGACCGGCTGATGCACGCGGGCGCGTTCAATTGGACCTATACGCTGGGCACCGGGCTGATGGACCCGTGGTCGCGCGGCGCGACGGCCTTGATTCCGGCACCCGGCACGAACTCAAAGGCCCTGCCCGACCTCATCGCGGCGGAGCGGGTGACGATCTTCGCCGCCGCGCCGGGGGTTTATCGGCAGATGCTGCGCGGGGAAATGCCGGACGCGCCGGACCTGCGCCACGGTCTGACGGCGGGCGAGAAGCTCGCCGACCCGATCCGCGCGGCGTGGGAGGCGGCGACCGGCACCACGCTTCACGAAGCGTTCGGCATGTCGGAATGCTCCACCTTCGTCTCCGGCGCCCCCACCCGGCCCGCGCCGGAGGGATGCCTGGGCTACCCGCAGCCGGGCCGCAGGGTCGCGGTTCTGGGCGCCGATGGGCCGGTGGCCCGTGACGTGCCGGGCGTGCTGGCGATCCACCGGGACGATCCGGGGCTGATGCTGGGCTACGTGGGTGCCGAGGACGAGACCCGCGCGCGTTATCAGGGAGAGTGGTTTCTCACCGGGGATTCGGTCCTGATGACGGAAGACGGCGCGATCCGGTATCTCGGGCGCGACGACGACATGATGAACGCGGGCGGTTTCCGCGTCTCTCCGGTCGAAGTCGAAAGCGCCATGGTCCTCCATCCCGACGTGCACGAGGCGGCGGCGGTCGAGCTGTCCGTCTCGGCCACGGCCAAGGTGATCGCCTGCTTTTACGTGCCGGAACCGGGGGCCGCGCCGGATGAAACGGCGCTTACGGCCCATGCCCGCGACACCCTTGCCCATTACAAATGCCCGCGGGTCTTCATCGCCGTCGATGCACTTCCCAAGGGCGCGAACAACAAGCTGCTCAGGCGCGCATTGAGAGCACAGGCCGAGGCGGGAGAGTTCGGGGCCATCGGTCGCAAAGGCTGACGCGTCCGGTATTTCGGGACCACAAAAGCCGGACCGCCCCCGTGCAGGTGACAATCGGGCGCGAGCGGCGTAGGAGTCGTACATGCTGAAACTTTACATCTTCTCCGACCCGGTCTGCCCGTGGTGCTACATCGGCAAGGCGCGGCTCGACCGTGCGCTCGAACAGCGCCCGAACCATCCGTTCGACATCGAATGGCATCCGTTCATGCTGAACCCCGACATGCCGGCGGGCGGGATGGACCGGCGCGCCTATCTCGAGGCCAAGTTCGGGGGCAAGGAGGGCGCGGTTCAGGCCTATATGCCGGTGGTCCGTGAGGCCGAGGCGAGCGGGCTGAACATCAATTTCGACGCGATCGCCCACCAGCCCAACACGCTGGACGCGCACCGTCTGATCCACTGGGCCGGGCTGGAACAGCGGCAGACCGCGATCGTGTCACGGCTGTTCAAGGCCTATTTCGTTGAAGGGCGCGACATCGGCGACCACGGCGTTCTGGCCGACATCGCCGAGGGTGCGGAGATGGATCGTGAGATGATCCTGCGGCTTCTGGAAAGCGGCGCCGATGCGGACGACATTCGGGCGCGCGACATTGACGCGCGCGAAAAAGGCGTGAACGCGGTGCCGACCTTCGTGATCGCGAACCAGCATGTCGTGCCGGGGGCGCAGCCCACCGATCTGTGGCTCAAGGTGATCGACGAAATCGCGGCGCAGGTTCAGGGCACGGCCTGAGCGCACAACGTGCGTGCATCGGCGGGGCTGGCATTCGCGCGCGCGCGGATATATGCCGATAGCACACAAATTCCGAAGGCACATGTCCTACACCTCCGCCCCCACCAAACGTATCGGCACGCTGGAGCTTGTCGCGATCCTCGCGGGTCTCATGTCCCTCATGGCGTTCACCACGGATTCCATGTTGCCCGCCATGACCGATATCGCCGCCGAGATGGCGCGTGACGACAAGTCGCGCACGCAATACCTCGTGAGTATCTTCCTGCTCGGCGGCGCGGCCGGGATGCTGCTGTTCGGCCCCTTGGCCGACAGCATCGGACGGCGCGGCGCCCTTGCAGCCGGGATCGGGACATACGTGGTGGCCGCCATCGCGGGCGTGTTCGCCCCGTCGCTCGAACTTCTCATTCTGTCGCGGTTCTTCATGGGGTTCGGGGCCGCCGCCGCCCGCATCGTCTCCCAGACCGTGACCCGCGATCTTTTTTCCGGGGCCGAGCAGGCGCGGATCGCCTCGCTCATATTCATGTTCTTCGTCGTCGTCCCGGCGGCCGCCCCCCTCTTGGGGCAGCAGATCATCTTTTTCGTGGGCTGGCGGGGCCTGTTCGGTGTCTATGTCCTGTTCGGGCTGCTCGTCCTTGGCTGGTTCCTTCTGCGCCAGCCGGAGACGCTTGATCCCGCGCACCGCCGCGCCTTTCGGATCAAGCCCATTCTGGCGGCCGCACGCGAAGTTCTGACGACGCCCGTATCGCGCCGCTACCTTGCCGTGCAGGTCCTGATGTATGGCCAGTTCATCGCCTATCTGAGTGCGGCAGAGCAGCTTTGGGTCGATGCGCTTGGCGTGGGCGACATGTTTCCCGTCTACTTCGCGATTATCGCCCTGTTGTCCGCTGGCGCCGGGTTCATCAACAGCCGGCTGGTCATGAGGGTCGGAATGCGACGTATGCTCATCGCCGCCTTCGGGTCGCAGACCGTCTTTGCCACCCTTGCGTTCGGCTTGTGGACGCTGGGCGGGCTGGAAACCGCGAGCGATCCGGTTCGGATCGGCGTCTTCATGGCCTGGACGCTTTCGCTGTTCTTCATCAATGGTCTGACGCTGGGCAATGTAACCGCGCTCGCGATGGAGCCGCTGCCGCATGTCGCGGGCACCGCCTCGGCCGTGATCGGGGCCTTCGGTATGGGTCTGGGAATGCCCATCGCCGCCGCCATCGGTCAGGCCTTCGACGGAACGCCCCGGCCGATCATGCTGGGCGCGGTGGGATGCTCGTGTCTTGCACTGACACTGGTGCTGACCGACATGGGGCGCGAGCGGAAAGCCTGACCCGGGCGTTGTTCAGGCTTTCGCCTTTTTCTTCTCGGCCACGACCTTTTCGGCCAGATCGCGCGCGATGGCGAAGGCGCCTTTGATCTTGTCCGAGTCCTTCTTCCAGTCGCGCCGGACGATGATCTTGTTGTCCTTGACCTTGGCCAGCCCGTTCTGCGCCTGCATGAACTCGACCAGCCCCGTGGGCGAGGCGAATTTGTCGTTGTGGAACTGGATCGTCGCGCCCTTCGGCCCACCATCCAGCCGCGCGATCCCGGCCCGTTTGCACATCGCCTTGATACGCACGATCAGAAGCAGCGTGTTCACCTCTTTCGGAAGCTTTCCGAAACGGTCGATCAACTCGGCGGCGAAACCTTCGAGCTCGACCTTGGTGGTCAGGTCCGACAGGCGGCGGTAAAGGCCCAGCCGCACGTCGAGGTCGGGCACGTAGTCCTCGGGAATCATGACGGGCACGCCAAGGTTGATCTGCGGTGCCCAGGTTTCCTCGTATTCCGTGAGGCCTTCGAGTTCGCCCGAGCGGATCTTGGCGATCGCCTCCTCCAGCATGTGCTGATAAAGCTCGTAGCCGACCTCGTTCATGTTGCCGGATTGCTCTTCGCCCAAGAGGTTGCCCGCCCCGCGAATGTCGAGGTCTTGGCTGGCGAGCGCAAAGCCCGCGCCGAGGCTGTCGAGCGAGCCCAGCACCTTGAGCCGCTTTTCGGCCCCCGGCGTCAGTGGCACGCGCGGCTTGGTGGTGAGATAGCAATAGGCGCGGGTCTTGGAGCGGCCCACCCTGCCCCGGATCTGGTAAAGCTGCGCCAATCCGAACATGTCGGCCCGCCAGACGACCATGGTGTTCGCGGTCGGGATGTCGAGGCCGCTTTCAACGATGGTCGTGGCGACCAGAACGTCGAACTTGCCGTCGTAAAAGGCGTTCATCCGGTGATCGAGCTCGCCCGCCGCCATCTGGCCGTTGGCGGTCACGAAAGACACTTCCGGCACCTGCGTTTCCAGAAACTCTTCGATCTCGCGCAGGTCTTTCACGCGCGGGACCACGACGAAGCTTTGCCCGCCCCGATAGTGTTCGCGCAAGAGCGCCTCGCGGATCGTCACGGTATCGAATTCGGAAACATAGGTGCGGATCGACAGCCGGTCCACCGGTGGCGTGCCGATGATCGACAGGTCGCGCACGCCGGTCAGGCTCATCTGAAGCGTGCGCGGGATCGGCGTGGCGGACAGGGTCAGCACATGCACGTCCGAGCGCAGTTCCTTCAGCCGTTCCTTGTGGCTCACGCCGAAGCGCTGTTCCTCGTCGATGACCAGCAGGCCGAGGTCTTTGAACCGGGTGCCTTTGGCCAGCAGCGCATGGGTACCGACGACGATATCGACGGTCCCATCCTTCATCCCTTCGCGGGTGCGGTTCGCCTCGCCTTGGCTCACGAAACGGCTGAGTTGGCTCACCTGAATGGGAAAGCCCCGGAAGCGTTCCGCGAAACTTTTGTAGTGCTGACGCGCCAGCAGCGTGGTCGGTGCGATCACCGCGACCTGTTTGCCGCTCAGCGCCGCGACGAAGGCCGCGCGCATCGCCACCTCGGTCTTGCCGAAGCCCACGTCGCCGCAGATAAGACGGTCCATCGGGCTGCCCGCCGACATATCCTCGATCACGTCCGCGATGGCCGAAAGCTGATCGTCCGTCTCGGTATAGGGGAAGCGCGCCGCAAATTCCTCCCACGCGTGATGCGGGGCCTCCATCACCGGGGCCTTGCGCAGGCTCCGTTCGGCGGCGAGCCGGATCAGCTTGTCGGCAACCTCGCGGATACGCTCTTTCAGCCGCGCCTTCTTGGCCTGCCACGCGCCGCCGCCCAGCTTGTCGAGAAGCCCCTGTTCATGCCCGTATTTCGACAGAAGCTCGATGTTCTCGACGGGCAGATACAGCCGATCCCCGCCCGCGTATTCCAAAAGCACGCAGTCATGCGGCGCACCAAGCGCCGTGATCGTCTCGAGCCCGCGATAGATACCGACGCCATGATCGACGTGAACGATCAACTCGCCGGGGCTGAGGCTTTGATGCTCGGTCAGGAAGTTCTCGGCCCGCCGCTTTCGCTTGGGCGCGCGGATCAGGCGGTCGCCCAGAACGTCCTGCTCGGAAATCACCGTCAGGCCCGGCGCTTCGAACCCATGCTCCAGCGGCCACACGGCGAGGTAGAGCCCGCCCTTGCCCGCCACCACGTCGCGGAAATCGGTGATCTCGGTCTGCGCCGTCAGATCCTCATCCGACAGAAGCCCGCCGAGACGTTCGCGCGCCCCTTCAGAATAGGAGGCGACGACCACCGGTCCCTCGTCCCGCCGCGCCCGGATATGGGCCGCCAGCACTTCGAACAGGTTGATCTTTTCCTGCTGCCGTTCCGGCGCAAAGTTCCGGCCGATCCGCCCGCCGCCGTCCACGACCCCCGGCCCGGTCTGGCGCGGCAGTTCGGTCAGTTGAATGGCGCGCATCTCGGCCAAGGCCGCGGTCCATGCGTCCTCGTCCAGATAAAGCAGGTCCGGCGGGCACGGCTTATAGACCGTGTCCAAGCGGTTCTTGTCGCGCATCGCGGCGCGGCGCGTGTCGTACTGGTCCGCGATCCCTTCCCACCGCGCGATGCGGGCGGGGCCGGTCTGATCGTCGAGCATCACGCTCGCCCCCGGCAGATAGTCGAACAGGGTTTCGAGCTTTTCGTGGAAGAAGGGCAGCCAGTGCTCCATCCCCGAATGCTTGCGCCCCGCGCTGACCGCCTCGTAAAGCGGGTCGTCCGATCCGCCCGCGCCGAATTCCACGCGGTAGTTCTGCCGAAACCGCGCGATCGCGGCCTCGTCCATGATGATCTCGGACACCGGCGCCAGTTCGATGGCCGACAGCGTCTCGGTCGTCATCTGGCTGACCGGATCGAACCGCCGCGCACCGTCGAGCACATCCCCGAAGAGGTCGAGCCGCACCGGACCCGCCTCTCCGGGCGGGAAAATGTCGATGATCCCGCCGCGCACCGCGAAATCGCCCGGCTCGGTCACCGTCGGGGCCTGCGCGAAGCCCATGCGCACAAGGAACGCGCGCAGCCCGTCCACGTCGATCCGGCTGTCGACGGTGGCCGACCAGCTTGCCTCGGCCAGAACCTCGCGCGCCGGAACGCGCTGCGTGGCGGCATTCAGGGTGGTGAGCAGAATGAAAGGCCCCGGCATCCCGTGGGCCAGCGCCGCCAGCGTCGCCATGCGCGCGGCGGACACGTCGGCATTGGGCGACACCCGGTCGAACGGCAGGCAATCCCAACCCGGAAAGGTCAGCACCGTGACTTCCGGTGCGAAGAACCCCAGCGCCGCCCGCATCGCCGCCAGCCGTTTGTCGTCGCGGGCGACATGCACCACGGGGCCGCCGGACTTTTCCAGTTCTCTGGATACAAGAAGGGCGTCGAATCCCTCGGGCGCGCCCGATAGCGTGATGTGATCCCGGCTGGCCATGTGGGTGGGAGGTAAACCGCCCGGCAGCGGTGTCAATGCCCGATTGGCGGCTACTGCCCCAAGGCGCCGTAGGTCATGTTCTGATACATGCCCCAAAGCGCGGTCACGAAGATCGCGATCATGCCGACGAACTGCGTCATGATCCGGTGGCGATGCATGAACTTGCGCAGCGGCTGGCCAGACAGGGCGGTGTCGCGAATGACGCGCGCCGAATTCACCGACAGCGCCCCCACCACGATCATCGGCGCGCCGAGCAGGAACACCGCCTGCGCGAACTCCACGTCATAGTAAAAGCCGAGCATCGCCAGCCCGGTCATCAGCATCGCGCCGAAGCCGACGATCCAGAGGCCGGACACCCCCGCCACGTAAAGCAGTCGGTTGCAATTGATGCGCACCATGTCTTCGAGGTCGATCTCGGCCTCGCCGCCATGACGCCCGGCCCGCTGGATCATGTCGTAAGGCACGCCGAGCACGTAACGCGAGGTCTGGGACCAGACGGCCGCCAGCGCGATCCAGTACCAGAGGTTGGAAAAGCTCCTCATGTCGATGAGCTCGAAAACGGCTGAATACCAGTCCACCGTGCTGCCTGTCCCGTCTTGGCGGTTGTTTTGCGCGACCATACGCGCGTGATCCGCGCGGCGCCACCCCTTGAGGGCCGGGTTTTGCCGTGGCAAGGAAAGCGAACCCAGAAGGATGCAGACATGACACGCACAACCGCCCCCTTCCCGACCACCCGCCTGCGCCGCAACCGCCGCTCGCCCGCCCTGCGCGCGCTGGTGCGCGAGACGACGCTGACGGTGGACGACCTGATCTGGCCCGTGTTCCTGATGGAGGGCGAGAACGAGACCTACGACATCCCCTCGATGCCCGGCGTGAAACGGATGACCACCGACCTCGTGGTCAAGGCCGCGCGCGAGGCACATGATCTGGGCATCCCCGCGATCTGCCTGTTTCCCTATATCGAGCAGTCGGTGAAAACCGAGGATTGCGCAGGCGCGTGGGACCCGGACAACCTGTCCAACCGCACCACCCGCGCGATCAAGGACGCGGTGCCCGACATCGCGATCATGACCGACATCGCGCTCGACCCCTACAACATCAACGGCCACGACGGCTTTGTCGTGGACGGCGAGATTGTGAACGACCGCACGGTCGAGGCGCTGGTGAAGATGGCGCTCGCGCAGGCCGAGGCCGGCGCAGACATCCTCGGCCCCTCCGACATGATGGACGGGCGCATTGGCGCAATGCGCGCGGCGCTCGAGGCCGAGCGGCACCAGAACGTCTCGATCATGTCCTATTCGGCCAAATACGCCTCGGCCTTCTACGGCCCCTTCCGCGACGCGGTCGGCGCGTCCGGCGCGCTGAAAGGCGACAAGAAGACCTACCAGATGGATCCCGGCAACACCGACGAAGCGCTGCGCCTCGTCGAGCGCGACCTGATGGAAGGCGCCGACATGGTCATGGTGAAACCGGGTATGCCCTATCTCGACGTCTGCCGCCGGGTGAAAGACAGCTTCGGCGTGCCGACCTACGCCTATCAGGTGTCGGGCGAATACGCGATGTTGCAGGCGGCCATCCAGAACGGCTGGCTCGACGGCGAAAAGGTGATTATGGAAAGCCTTTCGGGCTTCAAACGCGCAGGCTGCGACGGCATCCTGACCTACTTCGCCCCCGAAGCCGCGAAACTCCTGAACGGCTAGGGGCGCACCCCGCGCCCCCTTCTCTGTTTCACAAATACTTCGGGAGGTCTGGAGGGCAGCGCCCTCCAGAGCCGCCACAGGCGGCTTGTGGCGGCTACGCTTCAGCCTTCTCCGCGAGCACCAGCCATTCCTCTTCCGAGGCCGCCAGCTTTTCCTGCCGCTCCACCAGCGCCTCGGTCGCCTTCTTGAACTTCACCGGCTCGCGCGTGAACAACTCCGGGTCAGACAGCAGCCCTTCGAGCTTGCCGATCTCGGCCTCCAGCCGTTCCATCTCAGCCGGAAGCGCCTCCAGCCGGTGCTTTTCGGTAAAAGACAACCCGGCCTTCTGCGGTTTGGCCACGGGCTTCGGCTCAGCCGGCTTGGCCGCAGGCTTCGCCTTCTCGACCGGGGCCGATGCGCCCTCGGTGCGCTGCGACAGGTGATCCGACCAGCCGCCCGCATAGACCGTGGCCCGCCCATCGCCCTCCATCGCGATGGTGGTCGACACCGTCCGGTCGAGGAAGTCACGGTCGTGACTGACGAGAAGCACGGTGCCGTCGTAGTCCATGATGAGTTCCTGAAGCAGATCCAGCGTCTCGACGTCCAGATCGTTGGTCGGTTCGTCGAGCACCAGCACGTTCGAGGTTTTCGCCATGATCCGGGCGAGGATCAGCCGCGCTTTCTCACCCCCCGACAGCGAACGCACGGGCGCACGGGCCTGCCGTTCGTCGAACAGGAACTCTTTCAGATAGCCGACCACATGCTTGGGCTGCCCGCGCACGAGGATCTGATCGGCTTTGCCCGACACCCGCATTTCGGGGTCGCCCGCAAGGTTCTCCCACAGGCTCGCGTCGTCGTCCAAAGTCGCGCGGTTCTGGTCGAACACCGCCATTTCGATGCCCGTCCCAAGCGTCACCGTGCCGCTGTCGGGCGATTCTTCCCCGATCAGCATTTTCAGAAGCGTGGTCTTGCCCACGCCGTTCGGGCCGACCAAGGCCACGCGGTCGCCCCGGTTCACGAGGATCGAGAAATCCCTCAGGATCACTTTTCCGTCGTAAGCCTTTGAAATACCTTTCGCGTCGATCACCTTGCGGCCCGATTTCGGCCCCGCCTGCAACTCCATCGCCGCAGCGCCCTGCCGCTTGATCTGTGCGGCCCGCTCGGCCCTGAGATCGCCAAGCGCGCGCACCCGGCCCATGTTGCGCTTGCGCCGGGCCGAGATGCCTTCGACCGCCCAACGCGCTTCCGCCTTGATCTTGCGGTCGAGCTTGTGGCGCTGCATGTCCTCGTCTTCCCAGACTTTGTCGCGCCAGGTCTCGAACTTGGCGAACCCTTCCTCCTGCCGCCGGACCTGCCCCCGGTCGATCCACAGCGTCGCGCGGGTCAGCGCGTTCAGGAACGCCCGGTCGTGCGAGATCAGGACGAAGCCTGCGCGGGCCGTCGAAAGCTCGTCTTCGAGCCACTGGATCGCCTGAATGTCGAGGTGGTTGGTCGGCTCGTCCAGAAGCATCAGCTCCGGCGCCTCGGCCAACAACTTGGCCAAGGCCGCGCGGCGACGTTCCCCGCCCGATGCGGTCGCCACGGCCACCTCCGGGTTGAATTTCAGCCCCTCGGCCACACGCTCGACCCGGTAGTCCTCTCCCGCGTCCAGCCCGCTCGCGGCGAAGTCGCCCAGCGTGGCGAAGGCCGACATATCCGGGTGCTGCTCCATATAGCCGACGCTGATCCCCGGCGGCAGGATCCGTTCGCCGTGATCGGGTTCGACCATCCCGGCCATGACCTTCATCAGCGTGGATTTCCCCGACCCGTTGCGGCCGACGAGGGCCACCCGGTCGCCGGGCTGGACCACCAGCGAAAGGTCGTGAAAGACGGGATCGCCGCCGAAGGTCAGCGAGATGTCGTTGAGTTGAAGAAGCGGTGCGCGTGCCATGCCGCTCACCTAGTCCCGGCCCGTGCCCTCGTCAATCGCCCGCCAGCAGCCGGAGCGCGCGCGCCCGGCCCGGCGGCACCTTGGCGATCTCGACGCCCGTGAAAACGTGCAGCGTGTTCATGGCGCGGTCGACGACCAGATGGTCCGACACCCATCCCCCCATGATGAGATAGGTTCTGAGCAAGGGCGGCATCTGACGTTGCGCCCGCCCCGCGTCCCAATTGCCGTGGGGCAAGGCGACTGTCTCGCCCGCTTGCGCGGCGAGGTTCAGATGCGCGGGCGCAAGGTGCCGGTCGCGCAGCAGGCCGAGCGCGTCGGCGTAGGGTGCGGGGTCATTGCCGTGAAACGACGAACACCCGAACAGGAGCGCGGCCGAGGCCCCGTCCACGATCCGGGTCATGGCGGCCCATGCGATGCGCACGACGTCGGGATCATGTTCCTCGGGCGCAAGGCAGAATCGCCCCATCTCGATCATCGGGCCGTCGATGGTGGCGAGGCCCGCAAGGTCGTAGAACTGGCCCGAATAGCCCGACCGGGCCGCCGTGCCATCCGCGAAGCTCTGGAAGCGATAGGTCGCGACGAGGGCGCCGTCGCGCTCTACGCGCACATGGTCGCAATCCGCGTCGAACGGGTCGATGTCGCGCGCGTCCGTGGCACCGCCGCGAAAGGCGCGCTGGCGCAGGTGTTGCGCCTCGGCGACCTCGGACTGGTTCTCCGCCAGCCGGACCGTCAGACCCGCACGGGACAGGATCGCGCCCATGACGCGGGCCCCGTCAGCCGCCGACGATATCGTCGAGGTTGATCTTGCCGATGTTGCCCAGAAGCTGCCGCAGGAAGCCGATGCCGCGGGTGTTCGACGTGGTCACACGGCGTGACAGCACGACGACGTTGCCCTCTTCCAGCCCGAAGCGTTCGATGTTCTCGACGACGCCCGCCTCGGTGAAGGTGATGCGCAGAACCTCGCGGTCGATCTCTTCCTTCTCGCGGTAGCCGACCTGCTCGAACCGAGACTGGACGTAATACCACGCCTCTTCGGTGAGCAGACCCGCAGCCCCCGGCTTGCCGACGATGGCCGCCACGGTTTCGCGCGTGTCGAGGCCGACCATGATCTCTTCCACGTCCTGATCGGTCGGAAGATACCCGTGGTTGGAATAGATCGGGGTGCAGGCCGAAACGGCCACAGTGATGGCCAGGGCAGCCATAAGGCGCAGGATCCCCGCCTTCGTACCGGTCGCGGTCATACTGCCCCCCTTGCCTTGCCGCTTATTCTCTTGCACCAAGTTCATATTGAATGATTGCGCGGCGTTCAAGGAACGAAAAGGCAAATGACGGCATCTGACGGCAAGATAGAGTATGGACCGGTCCTTCGCGTGGCAGATTTGGACAAATCCCGCCCGCGTGAGATCGAAGTGAGCCTGAATGAGCGGCAGTTGAAGGCTCTGGCGGACGAGTTGGGAATCGACGATCTGCGCAAGGTCCGGTTCACCGGAACGCTGAAACCGCTGTCCAAACGCGACTGGCGCTTCACGGGTCACATCGGCGCCACGGTGGACCAGATGAGCGTCATTTCCCTCGATCCCGTCACGACCCGGATCGAGGAAGACGTCGAGCGGACATGGATCGCGGGGCTCGAGCCGACGACCGCCGACGAAAGCGAAACGCCCAAGGACGTGGATCAGGAACCGCTCGGCACCGAGATCGACATGGGCACGGTGCTGGCCGAGGCGCTCGCCCTTGCCCTGCCCGACTATCCGCGCGGCGACGAGGAAGTGATCGGCGAGCAGGTCTTCACAGAACCGGGGAAAGAGGCGATGACCGACGAGGATGCAAAGCCCTTCGCCGGGCTTGCGGCCCTGCGCGACAAGCTGACCGGAGAGGGCGGCCACGACTGAGGTTTCGCGGGTCTTTGCGCCCGCGTTTGAAACGCGCGCGCCCCATGCATATCTCCGGTTTGTCCGAGGCGCAGCCGGCCCCCGCGAAAACCCTTGCAAAACAGGAGAATCGCAGTATGTTCCGGCCCTCTTTCAAAAGATGGGTTGGAACCGTGCGTTTAAGCGCGTAAGAGGCGGTCAGACTCGCGAAAGATGAGACTGGAACAACGGGCTTCGGCCCCTGACGAAACAGGGCAACGACACCGAAGCCCCCGCAAACATCGAGGTTGAGACATGGCTGTCCCTCAGAACAAAGTCACCAAGTCGCGCCGCAACATGCGCCGCTCGCACGACTCGCTCGTGGCTGACAACCCCAACGAATGCCCGTCCTGTGGCGAGCTGAAGCGTCCGCACCACGTGTGCCCGTCCTGCGGCCATTACGCCGACCGTGAAGTGGTCGCGATGGCCGACGAGGTGGACTTCGACGACGAAGACGCGGCGTAAGCCTGACACGAGGCCTGCCCCATGACGGAAACGACGGACCCCGGTTCCCGGACGTCGGCCTCCGCACAGGGGCTGCAACGCATTATCATTTCGGTCGACGCAATGGGCGGCGACCGCGGGCCGGCGGCTGTTGTCGCCGGTCTTGGTAAATCTGCGCGCAAGAACAAGCACATCGGGTTCATCCTGCACGGCGACAAGGATGAGATCGAACCGCTCGTGGCCAAGCGCCCGGAACTCAAGGGCATCTGCGAGGTGCGCCATGCCGAAGGCGTGGTGACGATGACCGACAAGCCGACGCAGATTCTGCGCACCGGCAAGAATACCTCGATGTGGTCCGCCATCGACAGCGTGAAGAACGGCGAGGCCGAGGTCTGCGTGTCCTGCGGCAACACCGGCGCGCTGATGGCCCTGTCGATGATGCGCCTGCGCAAGCTGCCGGGCGTGTCGCGCCCCGCGATCGCGGTGTTCTGGCCCTCGCGCAACCCCATCGGCTTCAACATCATGCTCGACGGCGGCGCCGACATCCGCGCCGACGAAATGGACCTGCTGCAATACGCCCTGATGGGCGCGTCCTATGCCCGCAACGGCCACGGCATCCAGCGCCCGCGCGTCGGCCTGCTCAACGTCGGGACCGAAGAGCACAAGGGCCGGGCCGAGATCAAGGCCGCCGCCGACCTCATCACCGACGCGGCCCCGGTGGCGAATTTCGACTACATCGGATTCGTCGAAGGGGGCGATCTGCTGTCCGACCGCGTGGACGTGATCGTGACCGACGGATTCACCGGCAACGTGGCGCTGAAGACCGGCGAAGGCACCGCCAAGATGGTGAACGAGGCGCTGAAAGACGCGTTCCTCGCCACGCCCCTGTCCCGCATCGCGGCATTGCTCGCAACCACCTCGCTGCGCCGCCTGAAAAAGCGGATGGACCCGCGCCGGTCGAACGGCGGCGTGTTCCTCGGCCTGAACGGGACGGTGGTGAAAAGCCACGGTTCGGCAGACGCCACCAGCTTTTCCGCCGCAATCAAGCTCGCCTTCGACCTCGCGCAGTCGGGCTTCAACGAGAAGCTTGCGGCACGGGTTGCATATACCCCCGGAGACACCCAAGATGCGCCAGCGTTGATCGAGAAGAAGGCGAGCGCAGAAGAATGACAATACGCGCTGTGGTCCGCGGGGTCGGGCACTACCTGCCCGAACGGATCGTCCCGAATAGCTGGTTCGAAGAACGGATCGACACGTCGGACGACTGGATTCGGTCGCGAAGCGGCATCGAACGGCGCCACTTCGCAGCCGAGGGCGAAACCACGTCCCAGATGGCCATCGCCGCCGCCAAAGAGGCGCTGCGCGACGCGGGCATGGGCGTCGATCAGGTCGATACGGTGATCGTCGCGACCTCGACCCCCGACCTGACATTCCCCTCCTGCGCCACGATGGTTCAGGCAGGCCTCGGCATGACCAAGGGCTTCGCTTTCGACGTTCAGGCGGTCTGCGCCGGGTTCGTCTTCGCGCTGGCCAACGCCAATGCGCTGATCGTATCCGGTCAGTCCAAATGCGTGCTGGTGATCGGGGCGGAAACCTTTTCGCGTATCCTCGACATGGAAGACCGTTCGACCTGCGTTCTCTTCGGCGACGGGGCCGGCGCCCTGCTGATCGAGGCCGCGACCGGCACGGGCGAGAACACCGACCGGGGCATCCTGTCCTCGGACCTGAACTCCGACGGGCGTTACCGCGAGATGCTGTATGTCGATGGCGGCGTCTCGACCACCGGGACGGCGGGCAAACTGCGGATGCAGGGTAATCCCCTGTTCCGGCAGGCCGTCGAAAAGCTCGCCGCGACCGCCGATGCGGCCTTGGGCAAGGCGGGGTTCACCCATACAGACGTCGACTGGATCGTGCCGCATCAGGCCAACATCCGGATCATTCAGGGCACGGCCAAGAAGCTCGACATGAGCATGGACAACGTGGTGGTGACGGTTCAGGACCACGGCAACACCTCGGCCGCCTCGATCCCGCTTGCACTCTACGAGGGCAAGAAACGCGGCCAGATCCGCGAAAACGACGTGGTCGTGACCGAGGCCATCGGTGGCGGACTTGCCTGGGGTGCCGTCGTTCTGCGCTGGTAATCGGCGCTTTCGCGCCAGATCGGCGTGAAACCCTTCTGCCAAGCCATTGATCTTGACTTGAAAATCGAACCGCCCCATGCTGCCCGAAACCATCTCGGGGGACGGTATGAGTGAAAAGACGCTGACGCGCATGGACCTGAGCGAAGCCGTGTTTCGCGAAGTGGGCCTGTCGCGCAACGAAAGTGCCCAGCTTGTCGAAAGCGTGCTGGGCCATGTTTCGGACGCCCTCGTGAAGGGGGAGACGGTCAAGATCTCGTCGTTCGGCACCTTTTCGGTGCGCGACAAGGCGGCCCGCGTGGGGCGCAATCCCAAGACCGGGCAAGAGGTTCCGATCTCGCCGCGCCGTGTCCTGACCTTCCGTCCGTCCCAGATCATGAAAGAACGGGTTGCAGCCGGCAACAAGAGCTGAGCCCGACCAAGAGCAGTCAATGAACGGGCATCGACATGGAACAGAAGTCACCTGACGCCTTCCGCACGATCAGCGAGGTGGCCGAGTGGCTCGGCGTCCCCACCCACGTCTTGAGGTTCTGGGAAAGCCGCTTCACACAGGTCAAACCGGTGAAACGCGCTGGCGGGCGGCGCTACTATCGCCCCAGCGACATGGAACTGCTCGGCGGTATCCGCAAACTCCTCCACGAAGACGGCATGACGATCCGCGGGGTGCAGAAGCTTCTGCGCGAAGAGGGCGTGAAACACGTCGCCGCCATGTCGCCCGCGCTCGATCTGGACGCCGAGGGCGACGGGGCGAGCAATGTGGTCTCGCTGTCGGCCCGCAGCCGCGCCAATGAAGCGGATGTCGAGGATGCAGAGGTCCTGGCCGAGGACGAAGGCACCCTGCCCGTCGACGAGGCGATGGAAGACGGCGCGGTCACGCCCGTCGACCCGGAAGAAGACCGGCCCGTGAGCTTCGGAACCGACGAAGACGCCGGACCGGCCGAGGTGGAAACCGATGCGCCGACCCTGTCCGACGAGGTGATCGCGCAAGCCGACGAACCCCAGCCCGAAGACGACTCCGCAGACGCCAACCTGTTCGCAGACCCGCTGGAAACCGCGCAGCCCGTGGACGCGGTGAACGACGACGCGCTGGTCGACGAGACCACGCAGGAAGACGACTGGGCAGAGGATGAAACCGCCGACGCAGCCATAGGCGAAGAGGACGACGCGCCGCAGGTCGAAATGGTCACCTCCGGCGCATTGCCCGGCGACGACGACCCTTGGGCGCTGTCCTCCGACGAACCCGTCACGCCCGCGTCCGACCCGTCGGACGAGGCCGAAGACGACACGCCCATATGGAACCCGGCGGTCGAAGTCTCCGGCGCGGACGACAGCGACATCGTGGCCCCGACCGTGGATACGCCGCCCCACACCGAAGACCCGCATATCTCGCGCGCCGATCCCGAGCCCGAGGAACATGGGCAAGAGGTGGAAGCGGCACCGCAGGACGACGACGACCTCGCGCCTGACGCTCCAACCTATTCGGACATAGACGACCCCGCAGCCGTGCCCACCGCGGCGGAACCGACCGGGGACAACCCGGCACCCGATGTCGCGGCAGAGGCCGACGACACCCCGACAGACCCCGCGCCGACATGGTCCGACGACACCGACATCCCCGTGGATGCGGGATATTCAGACTACGCGCCGGTTCTTGTGATGCCCGATATCGACGACGATCCGGCGGACGGCACGTTGCCCCCGGATATCGCGCCCGTCGGCCCGCGGCTCAGGCGTTTGCGGGCCCGCGGCCTCACCTTGCCGCCCGCCCATCTCAGCGCGCTGTCGGACCGGCTGAAGACGCTTGGAAGCGACCCGTCGGACGGCGCGTTGCGATAAGCGAAACCGAATGCCAATCCGGTCTTGCCCAGCCTGCGAAAACTGGTATGTAGCACCCCACATCGGGCTATGGCGCAGTCTGGTAGCGCGTCCGTCTGGGGGACGGAAGGTCGCAGGTTCAAGTCCTGCTAGCCCGACCAATCACCGAACCGCCCGCCCTCGCAAGGGGCGGGCGTTCGTGTATCCGGGGGATGGAAAATGACGATGACCGGAACGGGGGTCCTGCCCTCGCAGACGCTGCGCCAGATGATCGACGCGGGCACACTTGCCGCCGATCCCGTGATCATCCCCGAACAGATCCAGCCCGCCTCGCTCGACCTGCGGCTCGGCACCGTCGCCTACCGCGTGCGCGCGTCTTTCCTTGCGGGCGAAGGGCGCACGGTGGCGGACCGTCTGGACGAGTTCGAAATGCACCGCATCGACCTCACCCACGGCGCGGTGCTGGAAAAGGGCGCGGTCTACGTCGTCCCGCTGATGGAGCGCCTCGCCCTGCCGGACGGTATTCAGGCGGTCGCGAACGCGAAAAGCTCCACCGGGCGTCTCGACCTTCTGACCCGCACGATCACCGATGGCGGGGTCGAGTTCGACCGCATCGCGCCGGGCTACACCGGCCCGCTCTATGCCGAGATTTGCCCCCGCTCCTTCTCGGTCCTCGTGCGCCCCGGCATGCGCCTCAACCAGATTCGCTTCCGTCAAGGTCAGGCCGTGCTGTCAGACGCCGACCTGCGCACCCGTCACGCCGCCGATCCGCTGGTCGATGGGGCCCCTGTCATCGACAACGGCCTCGGCTTTTCGGTGGACCTGAAACCCGCGCAAGGCGACCTCGTCGGTTACCGCGCCAAACCCCATACCGGCGTCATCGACCTCGACAAGATCGGCCATTACGACCCGGCCGAGTTTTGGGAGCCGATTCACACAACCGAGGGCCGCATCATCCTCGACCCCGGCGCCTTCTACATCCTCGTCAGCCGCGAAGCCGTGACGATCCCGCCCGACTGCGCCGCCGAAATGGCCCCCTACCTCGCCATGGTCGGTGAATTCCGCGTGCATTACGCAGGCTTCTTCGACCCGGGCTTCGGCCATGACACGGCCGGCGGCACAGGGTCGCGCGGCGTGCTCGAAGTGCGCTGCCACGAAGCGCCCTTCGTCCTTGAACACGGTCAGGTCGTGGGCCGCCTCGTCTATGAAAAGATGTCGGAAACCCCGGAAACCCTTTACGGTGCCGACCTGAAATCGAACTACCAGGGCCAGGGCCTCAAGCTTTCCAAGCACTTCCGCGCCCCGAAAGCCTGACCCCGCGTCCCCTTCTCTGTTTCACAAATACTTTGGGAGGTCTGGAGGGCTAGCCCTCCAGAGGCGGCGCCAGCCGCCTGCCACCGCGACGACCTGCCGAAGGCAGGGCGGCGCAAAACCTGCGCGGGCGCATGCTCGCACCGCTTGAAAACGCTCGGATCAGCGGATGCGTCGCACCAGTTTCGACGCTTGCTTTGCCCGGCGCGCGGTCTGGTTCGCGGCCTTGGCGCGCTGACGGTCCTCGGCTGTCATCTCACCCTGCGGCTTGCCGCGCCGTGCCGCATAGTCGATGCCCGCATCCACGCCCTTGTGGACGAGACGCCCAAGGACCATGCGCACCACCATCGTGATCATTCGTTCGATATTCATCGGCCTGCCTCTGCCTGTTTTCGCCAGATTAACAGAACCGTTCAAAAAAAGGAATCACTCTTCGAAGAGCTCGGACTGGCCCTCGTCGTCCTCGTCTTCGTCTTCTTCCCCACCCATCGCGGGCGGCGGGCGGCTTTCCAGAAGCCCGGCGGCGCGCAATTCTTTCAGCCCCGGAAGGTCGCGCGCGCTTTCCAGCCCGAAGTGATCCAGAAAGCCTTGCGTCACCACGAAGGTCACCGGACGCCCCGGGGACATGCGGCGGCGGCCGAAGCGGATCCACTCCATCTCGATCAATTGGTCGATGGTGCCACGGCTGACCGAAACACCGCGGATTTCCTCGATCTCGGCGCGGGTGACCGGCTGGTGATAGGCGATGATCGCCAGCGTCTCGATCGCCGCGCGGCTCAACTTGCGCGTCTCGACCGTTTCCTTCTGCATGAGGTAGCCAAGGTCCGGCGCCGTGCGGATCGCCCAGGCATCGCCAACCCTCACCACGCGCACACCACGCCCCTCGTAGCGCTTACGCAGATGCACCAGCGCCTCGGCGGGGTCCGAGCCATGAGGCATTCGCGCGGTCAGTTCGGCCACGGTCACGGGTTCGGCGCTGGCGAACAGGATCGCCTCGACCATCCGCTCCTGCTCGCCCATCGGAGGGGCTTCGAACAGGCTTTCCTCCTGCTCCACCGCGTCGTGTTCTTCAGTCATTCGGTTTCCTGCGGATCTGGATGGGCGAGAACGTCTCGCCCTGCCGGATTTCGATTGCGCCCGCCTTGGCAAGCTCCAGAGAGGCCGCGAAATTCGCGGCCGTGGCCGAGCGGCGGCGCACGGGATCGTTGCCCCAGCCTTCGGGCATGTAGGACATGATGTCGGTCCACTCGCCGGCGAAACCGATCAGGTGGCGCATTCGGTCCAGCGCCTCCTCCATCGTCATGACGCTTTCGCGGTCCATGACGAAAGGCCGGAATTCGTCGCGGGTGCGGATGCGGGCATAGCCCTGCATGAGATCGAGCAGCGTGGCGGTGTAGCTGATCGTCTTTCGCCGCTCGACCACCTCGACCTGTCCACGCACGAAAAAGTCGCGCCCTTTCTGATCGCGCGCCATGAGCCGCGCCGACACGTCGCGCATCGCTTGCAGGCGTTCCAGCTGGAACGCGAGATGCGCCGCCAGTTCCTCGCCCGACGGTCCCTCTTCGGTCGGATCGGGCGGCAAGAGCAGGCGCGACTTGAGAAAGGCGAGCCAGGCGGCCATGACCAGATAGTCCGCCGCCAGTTCGATGCGCAGATGCCGGGCCTTTTCGACGAAGGCCAGATACTGCTCGGCCAGCGCCAGCACGGAGATCTTGCGCAGGTCCACCTTTTGCGTGCGCGACAGCGTCAGCAAAAGGTCGAGCGGCCCCTCGAACCCGTCGACATCCACGATCAGGGCTTCTGCGGCCATCCTCTCGGAGACCGACAGGACGTCTGCCTGAAACTCGTCGTCGTCTGACATTGAAAAGGGGTTACCCGGCCCGGTGCGTCATCAGGCTATGAAACTCAGCGTCCAGCGCCGCAATGTCAATATCGTCGGGGGCCTTGCGCCATGTCAGCGCGGCCTCGGCGCGCACGGCGGCCTGCCCGGCCAGTCGCCCGGTGGCGGCCACCACGGCCTGCATCTCGTCCCGCTCGCCGTTGCAGTGCAGGATCAGGTCGCACCCGGCCTGAAGCGCGTCATGGCACCGATCTTCGAAGCTGCCCGCGAGCGCCTTCATCGAAATGTCGTCGGACATGAGCAGCCCGCCGAACTTGATCCGGTCGCGGATGATCGAAATCATCTTGTGTGAGGTGGTCGCGGGCGCGTCGGGGTCGATATCGGCATAGACCACATGCGCCGTCATCGCGATGGGCAGACCCGCCACGGACTGAAACGCGAGGAAATCCGACACGTTCAGCGCCTTTTCCTTGGTCTTCACGACCGGCAGTTCCAGATGGCTGTCCGCCGTCGCGCGGCCATGACCCGGAATGTGCTTGATGACCGGCAGAACGCCGCCGTCCACCAACCCCGTGGCCGCGGCCCCCGCGATGTCGGCGACCCGCACCACGTCATCGCCGTAGCAACGGTTCGCGAGGATCTCATGCGTGTCGGGGCGCACGAGGTCCAGCACCGGGGCGCAGTTTCCGTCGATCCCGACGGCGCGCAGTTCGTGCGCGATGATCCGGTAGCGCAGATACATCGCCTCGGCGGCCTTGCGCTTGGTCAGCTTCACCTGTTCCAGCGGTGGCAGCCAGTCGCGCCAGTGGGGCGGTCGCATCCGGGCGACGCGGCCCCCTTCCTGATCAACGAAGATCGGAGCGTCGCGGCCCACGGCTTCGCGCAGTTCGGTGGTCAGCCACGCGACCTGCTCCGGGTCTTCGATATTGCGCGCGAACAGGATGAAACCCCACGGATCCGCATCGCGAAAGAAGTCGCGCTCCCAACGAGTTAGACGCGGGCCCTCACACCCGAGGATGTAGGCACCCGCCCCCATTGGATCAGCGCGTCACGACGGGAATGCAGGAGGCTTTGGCGGCCGTCAGGGCCGAGCACAGGCGCCGCGCTTCCGACAGGTCGTCGAAGCCCATGGCGCGCAGGCGGTAGAACGTCTTGCCGCCCGATTGGGCCTGTTCGATCACGCGCGACTTGCCTTCGAGGTATTCCGCGAAGCGCCCGTTCAGCGTGTCCCACTCCGCGCGCGCCACGTCCTCGGTGTCGAAGGCGCCAAGCTGGACGAGCCGCGTGCCCGCCGGAATGTCGGACGGCGCGACCTCCCGCGTGGCCTCGCGCGTGGCGGCCAGAAGCGCATCCGACGACGGGCTCGCAGCGGCACGGGTGACAAGGTCCGTGGGGCGCGCACGCGGGCGCGGCGAGGCGGCGACGCCCGGCACGCTCGGCTGCACGATGTCGCCCGACCGCGCGGCGGCGAGCGCCCGCTCCTCGGCCTCGGGCGTCATGGAAAGGTCGGCCTCATCGCCCGACAAGGGCGCGGACCCGGCCGCGATCTGCTCGGCCATCGCACGTGCGGCGGCTTCCGCATCATCGGCGGACACCGCAGCATCCAGCGGTTCGGTCCCCAGCTTGGGCTGGCTGTCGCCGGCTTCGGCGGTCGGCGTCACCTCGATGGTCGACGAGGACACGGCAGGGGCATCGTTCTCTTCGAGCCGTTCGGCAGGCGGCGCGAGGACAAGCTGACGCGCAGGCCCTTCCGCCGCGCCTTCCGCGGTGACGTTGTTCACGGCCAGACCCTGATGTTCGGCATCTTCGCCGCCGGGATTGTCGGGCTGGATACGCATCGGCCCCTCGAGCGCGGCGATCACCGGCACTTCGGTCACGTCGCGCATGGCAAGCTGGTAACCCCAGACGGCAAGACCGCCCACCAGCGCGATCGACAGGATCGCGCCGACGCCGTTCATGAACCCCGCCACGCGCCCGCGATCGGCCACGCCTTCGTCGGGCGCGGCGTAATAGGCGGCCTCGTGATACTGCGGCGCGGGATCGTAATGCGGCTGACCATAGGCCTCATGCGAGGCGGCATAGCCGTGCTGCGGCTGGGCCTGCGCCTGCTGATAGGGATTGGCGTATTGCTCGGGGGCCGCCCGATACGGTTGAGCGTGCGGCTGGGGCGCGGGCTGCGCCGGGGCCTGCCGACGCACCTGCGGCTGCGCCTGCATCTGACGCGGCTGAGGTTGCGGCTGGCGTGCTTGCGGCTGCGGCTGGCGTGGCTGCGGTTGCGCCTGCATCTGCGGTTGCGGCGCGCGGCCCTGCGCCGCCTGCTGAGGCTGGCGCGCGGGCTGCGTCGGCTGTGCGGGCCGCTGCATGGCCGGCTGAGGCGACCGCTGCGGCTGGGGCTGCGCCACCCGCTGTTGGGTCTGCTGAGGCATCGGCGCCGATTGCGGCGCCGCCGGTCGCTGCGCCTGAAGCCGTGGCTCCTGCCGCGTCACGGGCGGCTGGCCGTGCCATGCCGGATCCTGCGCATGCGGGTGATGAGAGTGGCCCTGTTGGCCCTGCTGCGGATAGCCGGATTGTCCCGCGCGGGGACCGCCCCAATTCGCGTTCGTCATTGCCTGCCTCACTCCGGGAGCGCCGATCTTTCCGACCGATCACCCCTCGTCTCGTGCCTCGCCCGCCCCTTGTTTTTCTGGGTTTTTCACCCGGGATCTGGGCTTTTCCTGACTGCTCGGCGGCGCTTGTTCGTCAGCGCATTTCTTCGAGCGGCGTCACGCCAAGAATACCAAGACCCGCTGAAATCACAACGGAAACGGCTTTCGGCAGGGCAATTTTCGCCGCTGTTGCTTGGGAGTCACTCTCGGCAAGGAAACGCAGTTCGGGGTGATCATTCCCCTTGTTCCAGAGCGCGTGAAATTCACTGGCCAGTTCATACAGGTAGAACGCGATCCGGTGCGGCTCATGCGTGCGCGCGGCGATCTCGACCAGACGCGGCCACTCGGCCAATTTCTGCGCCACCTTGATCTCGGCCTCGTCGGTCAGCGACGGCTTGCCCGGCTCGACCCCCATGTCGGCGGCCTTGCGCAACACTGAATGGACCCGCGCATTGGCGTATTGCACGTAGAACACCGGGTTGTCCTTGGACTGCTCCAGCGCCTTGTCGAAATCGAAATCGAGCGGCGCGTCGTTCTTGCGGGTCAGCATGATGAACCGGGTCACATCGGGCCCGACCTCGTCCACAACGTCGCGGAGCGTCACGAAAGTCCCGGCCCGCTTGGACATCTTGAACGGCTCGCCGTTCTTGTAGAGCTTCACGAGCTGCGTGAGCTTGATGTCGAGCGGCACCTTGTTGTCCGACAGCGCCGCGACTGCGGCCTTCATCCGCTTGACGTAACCGCCGTGATCGGCCCCGAACACGTCGATCAGCTGATCGAAGCCGCGCGTCACCTTGTCGTAATGATAGGCGATGTCGGGCGCGAAATAGGTCCAGGCCCCGTCCGATTTCATGATCGGGCGGTCCACATCGTCGCCGTAGTCGGTCGACTTGAACAGGGTCTGCTCGCGCGGTTCCCAATCCTCGGACAGTTTGCCCTTCGGCGGCTCCAACGTGCCTTTGTAGATCAGGCCCTTGCCCCTGAGATCCTCGATCGCGGCCTCGATCCGGCCCGTGCCGTAAAGGCTCTTTTCCGAAAAGAACACGTCCATCTCGACGCCGAGCGCCTTCAGGTCCGCACGGATCAGGTCGAGCATCGCATCGGTCGCGAAATCGCGCACGTCTTCCAGCCAGAACTGCTCGCCCTTGCCGACGAAGGCGTCGCCCACCTTGGCCTTCAGCGCCTCGCCCACCTCGATCAGGTAGTCGCCGGGATAGGTGCCGTCCTCGAACGCGACCTCCTGCCCGTGGGCTTCCAGATAGCGCAGGTAAACCGACCGCGCGAGCACATCGACCTGCGCGCCGCCGTCGTTGATGTAGTATTCGCGGGTGACGTCATGGCCCGCATAGGCCAGAAGGCTCGCCAGCGCGTCGCCGAACACCGCACCGCGCGTGTGACCGACGTGAAGCGGCCCGGTCGGGTTGGCGGACACGTATTCGACGTTGACCTTCTGCCCCTGCCCCATGTCGGACGTGCCGTAATCGGGATCGGCCAGAACGCCCTCGACCAATGCGGCCCAGACGCCCGGTTCGAGCCGCAGGTTCAGAAACCCCGGCCCCGCGACCTCGGCGGAGGCGATCCGGTCGTCGGCGGCCAGTTTGGCGGACAGGGCGTCGGCAATGTCGCGCGGCTTGGCGCCTGCTGGCTTAGCCAGCACCATCGCCGCATTGGTCGCCATATCCCCATGCGCCGCATCGCGCGGCGGCTCGACCGCGACGTTCGCGAAATCGAGCCCGGCGGGCAGCGCCCCCTCGGCCACGAGCGCATCGAGCGAGGCAATCACGAGAGACCGGATATCGGCGAAAAGGTTCATGTCACACCTGTCTGAGAAACCCCGCGCGGTCTACCACGCCCCGCGCAGAGGTCAACGCCCGCGAGTCGTCTGCGGGTCAAGGATGCCGCAGGCACGGCGGCCTTGCCGCCGCTTGTCCTTGACGCGCAGGCGACTCGCATCACCCTTGATCTGGCGCCTTGAGGGGCGGATCGCCCCCTCAAGCGCCTCCCCAGCAAACGAAGCGACCTCGGCCAAAGGGTCAGCCCAATGGCAAGAGCGCCCACCGCGCCTGTCCGCCCGAAGGCGGAGAGGCGCAAACTCTGCGCGGGCGTCAGCCCGCACCGCTTACTTGGACAAAAGCCGGGATCGGGTGTCGGTGCCGCCGATGAAGCGCGAGTGGGTCTCGATCGCGAAGCGGTCGGTCATCCCGGCGATGTAATCCGCAACGATCCGCGCCAGCGCCCGCTCGTCCGCGGCCTCCGCCACGTCCTCGCGCCATTCCGAGGGCAGGTAATCGGGGTGTTCCATGAACAGCGGGAACAACTCGTCGATGATCGTCGTCACCTCTTCACGCATCTTTACCACTGAGGGCGCGCGATAGACCTTGCGGAACAAGAACCCGCGCAATTGCTTGAGTTCCTCCCAGATTTCATCCGAGAACCGAATGATCTGACGCCCGGCCATGCGCACGTCGGTCGCGGTCTTGGGGTCCACTTCGGCAATCGCGGCGCGCGAGGCCGCCAGAACGTCTTCGACCATCACGCCGAACACCCGGCGCAGCGCCTCGTGCCGACGGCGCTTCATGTCGAGGTTTGGATAAGCCTGATCGACCGCCGCATAGGACCGCCGGATCATCGGCACCACGAGGATTTCCTCCTCGTCGATCAGTTTGGCGCGGATCGCATCGTGCAGGTCGTGGTTGTTATAGGCGATGTCGTCGGCCAGTGCCGCGATCTGTGCCTCGGCGCTCGCGTGCGTATGCAGTTCAAGGTCCTGCACCGCATTGTATTCGGCCAGCGCGACAGGCAACTCGCCCGTCACCGGACCGTTGTGTTTCGCAATGCCTTCAAGGGTTTCCCAGGTGAGGTTCAACCCGTCGAACTCGGCATAATGCCGTTCGAGCGAGGTGACGATCCGCAAAGCCTGTGCGTTGTGGTCGAAGCCGCCATAGGGCTGCATCAGCGCGTCCAGCGCATCCTCGCCCGTATGACCGAACGGCGTATGTCCAAGGTCATGGGCCAGCGCCACGGCTTCCGTCAATTGCCCGGACATGCCCAGAGTGCCCGCAATCGTGCGCGCGACCTGCGCCACCTCGATGGAATGGGTCAGCCGCGTGCGGTAATAGTCGCCCTCGTGCTCCAGAAACACCTGCGTCTTGTGCTTGAGCCGCCGGAACGCCGACGAATGGATGATCCGGTCGCGGTCGCGCTGGAAACACGAGCGAAACTGGCTTTCTTCTTCGGGGTATAGCCTGCCCCGGCTTTGCGCCGGATCACACGCGAATGTGGCCTTCATGGTGCCGCCGCGCCTTTCTCGTCTCTTGTTGCCCTGTCCCAAGGCTCATATATTCCAACTGCTACGGACTTGAAACATCGGGTGAAACATGGACCTCAACCTGCCCCCCAAAGTGACCGACCGCGCCTTCGCCCGGCTGGGCGAAATCGGTGCGGGCAAGGACGGCAAGGCGCTGCGCGTGGCCGTCGAAGGCGGTGGCTGCTCGGGCTTTCAATACGACATCGCGCTGGACGCGCCCGATGACGGCGACCTCGTGCTCGAAGGCGCGGGCGAGAAGGTCGTGATCGACGAAGTGTCCCTGCCGTTCCTGACCGGGGCCACCATCGACTTCACCGAAGAGCTGATCGGCGCGCGCTTCGTGATCGACAATCCGAACGCGTCAAGCTCCTGCGGCTGCGGCACCTCGTTCTCGATGTAGCCGTTTTGCGCCGCGAGGCGTCGCAATCGGGGACTCTGCCCCGTCGCCATTGTCTCTCGGACCAATGGCGTGACAATTGCGACCCCCGAGGTATTTTCAGACCGAAGAAGAAGACCTCGGGAGCGAGACAGGCGCCATGTCGGACCAAGACCCCCTCATCATTTTCACCCCGTCGGGCAAGCGCGGACGGGTGCCGGAAGGCACGCCCGTGCTGGACGCCGCGCGCCGGTTGGGGGTCGACCTCGATTCGGTCTGCGGCGGGCGCGGCAAGTGCTCCAAATGTCAGGTGGCGCCGGGCTATGGCGAGTTCGCCAAGCACGGGGTGACGGTTGCCCGCGACGCGCTGTCGGCATGGAACGAGGTCGAAGCGCGCTATGATCGTATCCGGGGCCTGAAGGATGGGCGTCGGCTGGGCTGTCAGGCGCGCGTCATGAAGGACGTCGTGATCGACGTGCCGCCGGAAAGCCAGGTTCACAAGCAGGTGGTGCGCAAGCGGGCGGAGTTGCGCGACATCGTGCTTTCGTCCCCCCTGAGCCTTGCCTATGTCGAAGTGGCCGCGCCGGACATGCATCATCCGTCGAGCGATCTCGACCGGCTGCTGGATGCACTCAAGGCGCAGGTGGGGCTGGAGCGGCTCGGGATCGACCGTCACCTCCTCCCCGTCCTGCAACCCACGTTGCGCAAGGGCAAGTGGGCGGTGACGGCGGCGATCCACGTCGACGGCGACCCGCGTGTCGTCGCGCTCTGGCCGGATTTCTTCGAGGGGCCGCTGCATGGCGTGGCCGTCGATCTTGGCTCGACCACCATCGCGGGGCATCTGGTGAACCTCGTCACCGGCGAGGTTCTGGCTTCGTCCGGCCTGATGAACCCGCAGATCCGGTTCGGCGAAGACCTGATGAGCCGAGTATCCTATTCGATGATGAACCCCGGCGGCGCGGCCGAAATGACGCGCGTGGTGCGCGAGGGCGTGGACCGTCTGATCGGCGAGCTGGTGGCCGAGGCCGGGATCGGCGCCGAGACGCTGCTCGACGCGAGTTTCGTGATGAACCCGGTGATGCATCACCTGTTTCTGGGTCTCGACCCATATGAGCTGGGACAGGCGCCTTTCGCGCTTGCCGTGGGAACGGCCCAGCGGATGATGGCCAGCGATCTGGGCCTGACCATCGCCCCCGGCACGCGCGCCTATGTCCTGCCGCTGATCGCAGGCCATGTGGGGGCCGATGCGGCGGCCGTCGCCCTGTCGGAAGCGCCGCATCGCTCGGACGACCTCGTGCTGGTCGTGGACGTGGGGACCAACGCGGAGATTCTGCTCGGGGATAAGACTGGCGTGCTCGCCTGTTCCTCGCCCACAGGCCCCGCTTTCGAGGGCGCACAGATCAGCGCAGGACAGCGGGCAGCCCCCGGTGCGATCGAGCGGGTCGAGATCGACCCCGTGACCAGGGAGCCGCGCTTCAAGGTCATCGGCTGCGACCTGTGGTCGACCGAGGACGGGTTCCGGACCGCCGTCGCGGCGAGCGGGATCACCGGCATCTGCGGATCGGGTATCATCGAAGTGGTGGCCGAGATGCGCATGGCGGGCATCGTGGACCCCGGCGGGCTGATCGGCGCGCCCGAGGCCACGGGCACGGCGCGCTGCATCCCCGAAGGGCGGACCTATTCCTACCTGTTGTGGGAGGATGGCGACCGCCGGATCACCGTGACCAATGGCGACATCCGCGCGATCCAGATGGCCAAGGCCGCGCTTTATGCAGGTGCGCGTCTGCTCATGGACAAGCGCGGCGTGGACCGCGTGGACCGGGTGGTGCTGGCGGGCGCGTTCGGGGCGCATATCTCACCCAAACACGCGATGGTTCTGGGCATGATCCCGGACTGTCCGCTGGACAGGGTGACGAGCGCGGGCAACGCGGCGGGCACCGGGGCGCGGATCGCGCTTCTGAACCGTGAGGCGCGGGGCGAGGTCGAGGCGCTCGTGCGCCGGATCGAAAAGATCGAAACCGCCGTCGAACCGCGATTTCAGGAGCATTTCGTCGCGGCCACCGCCATGCCGAACGCCGCCGACCCTTTCCCGATCCTGCGCTCGGTCGTCGATCTGCCGGAGGTCGATTTCAACACCGGCGGCAGCGGCGACGGCGGGCGGCGGCGCAGGCGGCGGGGTTGAGGGTTGCCGGAAAGGCGAAATCCCGAAAGACTGGCCCTGCCGCCGCCGAAAGGACCCCTGATGCTCCGCGCCATGCTCGCCCTTGCCCTGTTCACCCAAGCCGCCACCGCCGAGGATTTTTCCAGCGCCATGCTCAAGGGCGCGGACCTGTCCGGGCAGGACCTTGCCGGCAGCGACTTTTCCGGGGCTTTTCTGGGCGAGGCGAACCTGACCGGCACGACGGTGGACGGCGCGACATTCGACGGTGCGCTGCTGACCGACGCGACGATGACGGGCTGTTCGGCCAAGGGCGCGATCTTCACCGGCGCGGTGCTGAAGGACGCCGATCTTTCGGGCTGCGCTCTTGCGGGCGCGGATTTCACGGGTGCCCTTCTCGAAGGCGCGTCGCTTGCCGGTGCCGACCTGACGGGCGCCAGTCTCAGAAGCACCCTCATGGCAGGTGCGGACCTGACCGGGGCGACGGTGACGGAGGTGGATTTCACCGAAGCCCGTCTTTGCGACGCGCTTATGCCCGATGGAACGCGCGGGGCCTGCTAGACGCAGAGCCCCTTGACGGACCCCGCACTCAATCGTATCTCAGCCGTCACGCGGGTGTAGCTCAATGGTAGAGCAGGAGCTTCCCAAGCTTACGTTTCGAGTTTGCGGATCTTGTCGCACCTTGCAAGACGCTTGATTTACAACGAAAAACCGTCTCATGTCGTTTCAGTGAACTGGCGCGAGTTGCATTTGCGCGCCTACAATTTCACTGCAAAAGGACGTGTGAGATGGCTGCGACGAAGAAGAAACTGACCCAAACGGTCGCCGACAAGGCGGGCCCGAACGAGAAGATTTGGGATACCGAGATCAAGGGCTTCTACCTGGTCACGGGAAAGACCAAGAAGACCCTCTACTACCAGAAAGACGTGAACCGAAAGACGGTGCGCCACAAGCTCGGGTCCCTGCCCGAGATCACGGTCGCCGCTGCTCGCGTTGAGGCCGAACAGTTGCGCGCGGAACATGCAACGGGTGCGGTCGCGCAGCGGCTGGCTGCGTCACGCATACCGACGCTGCGTGACGCGACTGACACCTATCTTGCCCGCCCCAAGCTGCGTTCCGAGCACAATAAGAACCAGGTCCGCGCCCAGATGGAGAACAAGCTGACCGACTGGCTCGACCTTCGCCTGGACGAGATCACGAAGGCCGACTGCGTTGCGATGCACGCGCGCCTCGGGGCCGATGGTGAACGCGCAGCGAACCACGTCCTCAAGTCCTTCCGGTCGATCTACAACCATGCCCGCCGCGTGCATGACCTGCCTGAATGCCCGACAATGGCGATTGAATGGTTCCCGGAGCCCGCATCAGGCAAGATCATCGACGACCTCGACGCTTGGAAAGAGGCGGTCGATGGGCTCGAGAACGACGTGCACCGCGCCTTCTATCGCTTTCTTCTCCTGACAGGTCTTCGACTAAGCGAAGCCCTGTCCTTGAGATGGGACCAGGTTCATGCCGACCACCTGCATCTGCCCTTGACCAAGAACGGTCGCCCGTTCGACCTGCCGTTGCTCGCGGAGCACCACGGCATCTTGCAGCCCATGCAGGCCTACCGTTCCGACTATGTGTTCCCAGGCACGCGTCACGCACTGCACCTCAAGTCGCCCGAGCGCATCGCGTGGTCAGCCCACGCACACCGCCGCACTTTCGCGACGGTCGCGGCGGAGTCTGGGCTCTGGGAAGAGACCATCGGACGCCTTCTGAACCACACGCCGCAGAGCGTCACGGGCGCGCACTATGTGAAGGTTGGGCATGAGCAGTTGCGGGCCCCGATGGAGCAGGTCGTGTCCGCGTTTAAACGCAAGGGACTGATATAACTCGCTTATAACCCGCTTTCCCACTTGAAGGTCGATGCAAGTCGCACTAACTTTGCCGATACGAAACGCCGACGACCCACCTAAAGAGATCAACGTGTGAGGGTCTGAAAGCTCCGGTGGCCCGAGAGGGTCAGGACCTGCGACGTGCAATGACGCACGGGGCAAACGGGATAGGCTCCGACGCTGTGAGCCGTTGACACCGTTACCGCAGGCCGCGCGGCAGCAGGCACCAACCCGAAAGGGATGTGTGACCTATGACTGCCCAAGACAAATTCCTCGATACGGCCCAAGCCGCCCACTACCTCGGATACTCGATGTCAACGCTCGAGACCTGGCGTTGCGAGAGCATGGGGCCGAAGTACTACAAGCTGCACCGCCGCGTTCGATACAAGCAGAGCGACCTCGATGCCTGGCTTGAGGCGCAGGTCGTAACGCCGAAGCGCGAGGTGGTGTGATGGAAAAAGCAGTATTCGCGCACGCAGACGCCGTGCGACGTTTCACACTCGGCCAGAACAAGCGCGTGGAGCTCTGGATCGCCAACAACTGGGAACGCCTCGGGCTACAAGGCCCCATGCACCCGACGACGATCTCCCACGCGTTGAACGGTCGCCCAGTGTCCGCCGACTTCGTTCGCGCCCTCAATGACCTCTATAGCGAGATGCGCGACGATCCCTGGACCTGGTGCGAACCACCCAATCGCCTCGAGCTCCTGGACCAGTATGCCCCGCTGATGTGGTGGTACGAAACGCTGGGCCTGCACGAGATCCCAGAGTCGATGTGGCGCCGCCTCAAGACCCACCCGCTCGATCCTGATCGCCAGCAGCTGGTCAAGCGCCTATACGACGACTGGTACCGCCGCCTGCGCGCGGCCTGCGACCAGTTCAAGGCTGACCGCGAGCTTGTCCGCGCACTCGAAGCCGACGACGATCCTGAGTACCAGGTGTTCCGCAAGGTCGATGGCGAGTGGTGGGTCGGGTATGATGCGCAAGCCGAGGAAACGCGTCGCGGTCGCGTCGGCAATCCAGGTCTGCACGGTCGCTCGCTCAAGGACGTGGGCATGGCGATGGCGCTCGACGAGGAAAGCATGCCTTTGCCCGACATCGAACGCGCCTGCCTGACCTACTCGCGTCCCGTGCCCCTGCATGTAGAGACCTGGGAATCCGAACCCGTCGAGCCGTTCATGGGCGACGCGTTTGAGGGGTTCGAGTTCAAGCGACACGCGCTCCCACAGCTCGAGTATGGTGACCCATATCACGGGCAGGACGCCGTCGAGACAAAGTGGCGCGTCCGCTTCTACTGGACTGGTGACCGCTACGAGGCTGAAGACGTCGAGCCGTTCGCCCAGGTGCGCATGGGGCCGAAGGATCAGTGGGTCGAGGCGTCGCCTTCCGACCGAGTCCTACTTATGACGGGGATGCGCCGCAAGTTCGAGACAGTCGAGGAGCTCGACGCGCGCAAAGATGCGTGGGTCGAGGAAACGTGGGCGGGGCTGAAAGAAACGTGGGCCGAGAACATCCGATCCACGCCCTGGGGTTCGCCGTGGAATCAGGAAGACTATCCGGACGGTGTGCCGCGTCAGGCGGCGGTGGCGTTGTTCGAGGAGCGTGTGCTCGGGTCTGTTGATCAGGTGGCCGCGACGTCCGAACTGCGCGAGGTCGAACGTCGCCGCCGTAAGTTCATGCGCAGCCTTCGACGAGCGCCGAAGGGAACAGTTCACGCATAATCGGGATGCGCTTCTCGTCGTCGAAACGGTCTCGCAGCCAGTTGTCGCAGGCTGCGGGATCGTTCAGTGCGTTTGCACGGGCGAGACGGGTCAGGAGGCGTGCGGGCACGCGGGTCGGGAAGTCCAGGGGCATGGGTCGGGTCTCCATGTGTTGCAGTTGGTGGGATCATTGTATCGCGGCTGGGTCTAGGTGGACGACCGAGATCGCAGGAGTATCCTGAGAAACCACGCGGTGGGACTGTGTTCGCGTGAGAAACGTCCGAGGGTCGTCTGCAACAATGATCGCAACATGGTGCCATGTTTCGTGCATCGGTCATTTATTGACGGTGGCAGATACCCGTGCGGTCCTGCGGTGATGTAGTTTCTGCGGTGATGGTGTTAGGGGCAGGATTGCAGGGTGGCAGGGTTGCTACTACAGCCGTCCGTCCAGGACGCTGCTGAACGAAACAGTGAACGCATAGTGCTGAGATGTTGCGGCGATTGTTGCTGCTCAGGGCTCTGTTTCTCTTACGCGAACAATGGCAGCAGGCTCCATCCTGGTCATTGCCGACGCACAGTCGGGGCGGTCCATCCTCGGTATATCAACATTGCTGACGTAGTTTGATTCTGATCGAACGCAGCCGCCTACAAATTCACTGCACTTTCACGCTAACGTCCTGTTATTGAAGCCATGTGCTACGTTGTCTGAGCTTACGTTATACGTTCCGAGGCAGGTAGGCACATCATCTTGACCATCCTGCGCGCATCCGCGCAATCGACCCCCTCCTCTGGAGCCAGAGCCCTGGGACCGGGGTCGCGCAGATTTTTGCCAGAGATACAGACACCCCGTCCTGCATCAGAGCGCCCAGCAGCTCGCACGAGCTCCGCGCCCCTAAGGCCATCGCCCCACAACGATGCCCGCTGACCCCAACCCCACGTCTCTGCCTCGCTCTCTCGGCACCTAATTCTCCCGGTCGACACCCCCGCCCTGGCCATCTTACGTTCACGCCCGAGTGGTCGCGCGCCCGCAGTCATAGGTGACCACCTCGCGCCGCCCTGCGATCCATACACGCAGCATCCTGGATCGTAGGGCGGCACACCCCTCCCACCAGACATTGCAAGACACACCGGTGTTCCCGCCGACCCCTCCCCACTTACGCTGATCCCTGCGCGTCATGCTGGCTCAACGGCGGGCGGCTCGCACGCGCCCCAGTCCTTTCAGGGCCGCCCGCCAACAGCTTGGAGAACACCAATGCAAGTCACTCTCGAGGCCACCACAGACGCCTCCTGCACCCTGAAACAGACGACCCCGTCCCAGTCGGTTTCGTTCACCCTGCCCGTCGCGAAAGACGTCCTCCTGGACGGCCTCGTCGGCTTCCTGGCCCAGCCCGAGGTCACGGAATCCCAGATCGACGACATCATGGTCACCCAGAACCGCGACGGCATCTTCCTGCACGCGGGCGGTGGCAAATTCCATCTGTCCTGGCCGTTCGCAATCGCACTCGCCATCGAGGCGTAACCTATGAGCAATCGACGCACGCGCTGGGATCGACTCCAGCACCAATATCGAACGATCCGCGACTGCCTGGAGGGCAGCGACGCCGTGAAGGATCAGGGCCAGCTCTACGTCCCGAAGCCATCCGCGATGCAATCCCAGGACTATCAGGCATACCTCCAGCGCGGTCACTTCACGGGCGCACCCCAGATGACCCTGCGCGCTCTGACGGGGCTAGCACTGCGCAAGGACCCTGTGATCAAGCTCCCGTCACGGCTCGAGCCCTGGCGCCTGGCTGCGGGACACGACAACGCGCCGCTGTCGATCCTAATCGAAAAGATCACACGCGAAGTTCTGTGCATGGGCCGTCACGGTATCCTGCTCGACTTCCCCATCGACGGCACGACCTCCCTAACCCTGCCCCACATCACGACGTTCCGCGCGGAAGACATCGAGGATTTCTCGACCGCCTACGTCAACGGCAAGAAGGTCCTGACCAAGGTCATCCTGGGTGCGGACGAGGATTACGACGGGCGAGACGTGAAGTATGAGCTGACCCTGGAGACTGGCGTCTATCAGTTCCAGCGCTTCTATCGCGACGAGGACAAGACGCGCGTCGACTTCGGGGAGACTGTCATCCCGATGGTCAACGGTCGCAGCCTCGACTACATCCCGTTCTGGATGGTCAGCCATGAGGGCCTGCAACCGGACGACGTGACCCCGCCATTCTACGCTCTGTGTCAGGCCGCACTCGCCCACCTAGCAACCTCCTGCGACAAGCGACACGCCCTGCACCAGACAGCAGCGCCAACGCCCTACATCATTGGCAGCATCGCCTCGGACAAGGTGCCGACCGCCATCGGCGCGGGTGCCCTGTGGAGCCTGCCTGAGGGCGCGGAATGTGGGCTCTTGGAATTCACGGGCGCGGGCATCGCTGCGATGAAGGAGGAGATGAAAGAGCTCGAGAACGAGATGGTGTCGGCGGGCGCGCGTATGCTGTCGACCACCATCAACCGCAACGAGACGCACGAGACCGCGTCCCAGCGCACCCGCTCGGAGCTGTCCCTGCTCCACGGCGCTGTCGTCAACGTCGAGGCGGCGCTGAACCAGATCGTCCGCACGGCAGCGGAATGGGTCGGTGCGAACCAGGACGAGGCCCAGATCAGCCTGTCCCGCGACTTCATCGAGGCCTCGATGGACCCGCGCATGATCGAGGCGCAGATGAAGCTCTACCTGGGCGGCATGATCTCCCGTGCGACGCTGCACGAAAACCTGCAACGCGGCGAAGTCATGCGCGCAGATGTCACATGGGAGGACGAAAAGGACCGCATCGAGGAGGATGGTGGCGATGTGTCGTCCATCATCCCGCGCCCGCAACCCGAGGAGTGACACATGCTGGCAGACCCGAATGTCCAGCCGCGTCCTTTCCTGCCCGAGCAAGAGCTCGCCTTCGCCGTGATCATGCAGGCGATTGAGGACCTGGAATCGAGCGACGAGCAGCTGCGCTTCGAGGCACACGAATTCTTTCTGCAACCGAAGGGACCGTCCGCCGACATGCGGGCGTTCTTCTTCGACGCTGTGGGGCTCGATCACGAGGCCGTCTACCAGGCCCTGACCGAGAAGCTCGAGCCACCCGAGCGCCCCATGCGGAAATGGACGTTCGACGAGATCGGCGACCACATGCCGCGCGACCGCGCGTTCCGTGCAGGCGACATCTGCGATCTGACGGGGCTGCGGCATGACCAGGTGCACTCGCGATTGCAGCACCTGAAACGTCTCGGGCGCGTCGTCCAGCTCGACCGCGGCGTCTACTGCCACCCTGACTACGAGGAAAAGTGGCGCGCAGAGAACGTCCGACTGATCGAGGCCCCGGCCCATACGGCGTTTTCTGGCTTCGACGACAACAAGAACGAGCGCCTCGGATCGACACAGCGGGCGATCTTGGCCGCGATGCAGGATGGGCGCGAGACGATCCGCGAGATCGGATGGGACGTGCAACTCGACTTCAACGCCCTGAAATGCGCGCTCGACCGCCTGGTCGAGAGTGGGATCGTCGTGAAGGACGGGCCTAAGTACCGCATCGTGCAAGATGCTGCCGCATAGGCTGGTCGCGCGCTCCCGCACGTCCCCGCATATTCGACGCGTAGGGCTGGGAGCCGTGCATCCTCACACGTTCAGGAAGCGGGCTCCACCAGGGGCCCGTTTCTTTTTGTGGGAGATGCACATGTCAGACGACGACAAGAACTCGGAGATGATGGACAAGTTCATCGCCTCCGCAACGCCCAAGCTGCTCGAGGCGATGCAGGAGCAGATCGGCAAGATGGTCGAGGACCAGATCGGTGGGCTGAAAGAGGCCAGCCAGAAGATGCTCGACGAGATCAAAGACCACAAGCGCGAACGCGACGAGGCCGCGGCGGCGCAGAAGGCCGGCTTCGACCAACTCAAAACCCTGCTCGAGCGCGGCGACGAGCCGCGAGCCGTCCACGATGCCTTGAACCCGGAGCCCGTCGTCCTGACGCGCGAACAGGCCCGCGATCCGGCCCTGTATCGTCGCGCCAAGGCAGCGGCAGAGCAGCAAGGCGTTGCGCTGAAGATCGCAGCCGATGGCTGACGAGCGCCTGACGGATAAGGTCAAGCGACTTCTCCCCAAGGACCCGAGCAAGAGCCGGAAGAACACCATCCGCCTGCGCCCGGACGTCGGGGAGATCGTCTGCGACGTGGTACTCGGTCGCCGCACGGTGGCCGAGGTGTCACGCCGCACGGGCATCCACCGCGACACGGTCGACCGTTTCTTCGCCAAATTCGTCACCGACGACATCAAGAAGGCAATCCTGGCCGACCAGTCGACCCACGACGAACTCGACCGAAAGATCAACTCGGGGCAGGACACTGTCGAGAAAGGCCTGAACTCGATCATCACGGAGCAGAAAGAGCTCTACAGGCTCCTGCGCGACAAGGTCGGTGATGGGCGCGACATCGAGGACGTGCTGCCGGGACTAAGCCAACTTCTGCGTGACCAGGGCCAGAGCTACGAGCGGCTCCTGAAGTCGTACTCGCTCCTTAAGGAGAAGACCACGATCACGCTTTCCATCAATGAGAGCCCCGACTGGCAGCAGCTCCAGGACGTGCTATACCAGGTGTTCGAACAGTACCCGGACGCGTTCGACATGTTCCGACAGCTCGTCCGCGAGCGGAGGCTCCGCATTGAATGAGGCGCTGTCGCTATACCTCCGCACGCTTGAGGAGCGGCTTGACCCGACTGCTCTGTTCGAGCGCGTCGTGGGCGGGCCACCAGACAACTGGCAGCGCCGGTTCCTGACCACCGCGTCGCCTTTCGTCATGGCGCTGTGCTCGCGACGGATCGGCAAGTCCCAGACGACAGCAATCCTTGCCGCTCAAACCATCGGCGCACCAGGCCGCACGGTGCTGGTCCTCAGCCCCACACTCGGCCAGTCCCAGCTCCTGTTCAAACGCATCCTTGAGGCGTGGGCCGCGATGTCCCTGCCCATCGAGAAAACACGCCTGACGCAGACCACTATGGAACTTGCGAACGGCTCGGTGGTCGCCTGTGTGCCAGCTGGTCAGGACGGCTCGTCCGCTCGCGGATATGGCGTGAAGGACGGAGGCCTGCTGATCTACGAAGAAGGTGCCTTCTTGGCGGACGCCGTTTACGACGCGACGATCCCCATCCGCGAAGACGGCGGCCGCATTCTGCTGATCACGACGCCTGGGAACGTCGGCGGGTTCGCCCACACGGCCTGGACCGAGAACGACGAGATCGAGAAAATCACCGCCCGGTCGACCGAGATCGAGCGCATGGCAGAAAAGGTGGCGTTTGACCGCCGCTACATGCCGCCCCGCCAATTCGCTACGGAACACGAACTGCGCTGGTCGTCAGGTGGCGATCCGCTTTTCGCATCGGAGACCATCGAGAACGCCTTCGTGGACATTCCCGAACTGAAACTGGGAGAACTGTATGCAGCCTGAACTCGTGCAACAGGGCGAGGACCTGATCCTGCCCTCATCCGACCCCGCCGTCACGATTGCAAAAGGATACCGCCGCTACCTCGTCGGGTTCGACATCGCGCAGTCGGCCACCACAGTCGACGCGAACGCCTTTGCCATCATCCAGGATGAACGCATCCCGCACTGGACAGAATATGCCCAAGAGCTCGGGCCGCGTCGCCGCACGGTCGTTCGCGCAGAACGCGTGCCTGCGATGTCCTACACGGAGCTTGGCGTCGTCGTTCGCAACCTGATGCGCCAGGAGCCGCTGGCGACTGCGGGCTACCTCGTGGTGGACAGCTCAGGTGTCGGTCGCGCATTCTCAGACCTCCTGCTTGCGCGCTCTGTCCAGCACACGCGGATGCAGATCACGTCCGGTGAGGGTGAGTCCGAGGCGAAAGAACGCGGCGTCACGTTCAACAATGTCTCTAAATCGCTGCTGCTGAACTCGATGAACTCGGCCTTGCACGTCGGGGACCTGAAGATCGGGAACTTTCCGCTGCGGAACGAGCTGCAACGCGAACTGGAATCCTTCTCAGTCAAGCACTCGGACACCGGGCGCTCGACATTCTCGGGCGGGACGAAAGCGGGGCACGCAGATATCGCGATGTCGGTCGCGATGGCGCTCTGGTTGTCGGATCACCGCACGGTCGGCGCGCACGTCGGGGAGACCCGCCTCAAAGGTTACTGGGACTGATGTGGGAGGCCGTGATCGTCGGGGACAGCGTTGTCGTGATGGCCTACGCTCTCTGGGAAATCCTGCGCTAGACCCACGTCTCTCGTCGAGCTCTTCGACACCGCGCCCATGTCGGCCCAGGCGCTTACAGGAGCGACGCAGCCTCTCGGGCAGCTCTGCGGTTACTGGTGTGTCTCGGGCATCATGGTGGGGCGCAGCCTCTGCCCCGAAGCGCTCGCGCGTTTTTCGTGGGTGGTGCAGCCCATCAGCACTTAGGCAGGACGTTTACACGCGCCTCTGCAAGTCGCGGGGACAACTGGCAAGCCAATGGGACACGCAGAAAATGCGCGACGCCGTGGCATGTGGCTTTCTGGGTGTGGGAATTGCAAACAGAGGAGCACCCACAACATGACCAACGACTTCCGCGACCTGCTCATCATCCTGAGCGAACATGCCGAGGAGGCTACCATCCACAACGAGGGATGGGACTACCATCTCGAGTGGCGCGACGGCGACTGCATCGTCACGCAGACGAAGCAGTACTGCATCGACTGACACCATCGAAGCGGCCTCGGGATCTTCTCCACACTATGTGTGCCGAGGCCGCGAAGCTCTCGCCCGTGGAACGGCGGGGCCGCTGCCGCAGACAGCGACTTGGCCCGGGCGTTTGTGCGTCCGGGTCTTTTTCTTTTGCACCAGCCGAAACGCAACGGACGACGCGTCTAAGCGCCGCCCGCTTGCGTTTTCTGGGCGACGTTACTCAGCCGCTATTGCCAACTTCTCGCGGCTCTGAAGCGCAGCAACGGCAGCGGGCGCGGTTTAACCGCGCAGACGGTCACGCCGAGGATGTGAACTTGCCCGCAGATTACAACTCATCTACATTTATTTTTGCCTACATCGCAAGATTTCCGAAATCGAAATGCAGGCCTAATTATCTTCAGTCTCAATGTCGGATTCCTCGTCAAATTCATCTTCCTTCACAGAAAATGTAAATTCCTCCGGCTCATCGCCGACAAGGCGGATGTAAACATCCCCATTGGAAATATCGAAGTCAAATTGAAGAAAATCTTTCTTGTCGACACCTAACGCAGCGAAGGCTTCACGGAAGCCCGACATAAACCCATTCTCAATCTTTGCCGCGCCAAGCTTTAACCCGTCAACGGTCTTAACATTCCACTCGCCGGACGTAAGGTTTAGGACAAATGTTGGCACCGTCCGCGTGCCGGCCTTGGCAGTAGGTCTGTCCGCTTGAAAATGCCACCAAAGTGTCCCGGCCTTTGACCACCCAGTAGTGTCCTCAAACCGACTTTCCTTAATATCATCTTTGAGCTGACTAATGGCGCCAGGCTCCACGTCTTGACCCACCAGCGCGAACACACCGGTTGCAAGCTTGGTTACAAGAGGAGAGTAGCTCAAATAGACATAGAAGCTATGGATATTCATTCCAAGTCCATCAATGCAGAAATCTTCCAGCTGCTCTCTGGTTGCCGGGCTGCCGAGCGCTTCAAATGCGTAGACAAGGCCTTGATCATTTATTCCGAGATCAGGCTGCCCAATGTTTTCTCCTGCGACAGCAACTCTATTGTCCATTTTAGCAATGCCATAAAATTCGAGCAGTCTGCCAAGCGCATCCGGCGGCGGGACAAAATTCACTCGAATATGGCGCCGCAATGCCGCACGTAGTTCATTTATTTCGACAGATGGCGCCACGGAAAAGACCTTCTCCGCAATATTCGCCAATCGATTTCGGGTCGATCTTTGGGAAAGCAGCCATGTCGAGCCTGCATCAAGCCACTCAACCTCGGGGAACATTTCTAACAGATCACGCACCCGATCTGCATCATCAAGTTCCAGGCCGACAATTAGTGCGAGGCGCTGAATATTGGTACAACCATTGGCTGAGGTCTCCTTCCGAAGAGCCGAAAGAAGCCGCTTTGGAAACGATACTTCGTCTGCAGTGCCATACAATTCAACCTGACCGATACGAATCTTCGTAATGGAGTTCTTCTCCCCCAGAACGTCCAAAGCTGCCAGCACCCCTTCTACATGAAAGTCGATTTCAGAGATACCCGCGTTCCTCGCGGCCACAAAGAAGTCTTTGTTAGTAAACAGTGGGCCTAATTCAGACGTAATGATCTTGGCCGCCTTGTCCAGGCAGCACAAAGGACGCCACAGCTCACGTAGTTTCTTTTCTGTGCGGGCGGCAATTTGCCGAACGCGCTCACGCGTCAAGCCATACGGCTGTCCGGAATACTCGAGTGTCTTTGGCCCATCTTCATTGAAACCGTAGAAGACGCTCAGCATTTCCGCGTTTCGTTCATCTTCGACTTCAAGAAGTAACGCAAACAGTTCGCTTTCCAGAGTATCATGGGCATGCCATTCGGTCGGAATTAGTTCGAATACCCGCTTTTGCACATTGCGCCCCAAAGCCTTTCGAGCTTCGAAGGCGAGCTCTTCATCCCAGCCGCAAAGTTCCATACCTAGCGACAATCCAAGGGCTTCAAGAGTCGCCCTTGCCTCGCGATAGGACTTTTTCCCTAGACCCTGCTTGCGAAGAATATCACCGGCTGTCAGTTGAACGAAGGAACCGACCAGCACGATACCCTCTTTTGCCATGGCGGTCCTAAGGCGATTGGGCATGCCAACCTCGCCGAGTGTTGCCAGTATAGCTTCGTTTCCACCCGACCAAGGAACCTCGAACAATGTCCGTTGCCCCCTTTTCAAGAGTATAGGGTACTGGCCGCTAAGGTTGCCATCCGGTTCATCCCTTCACGGACCGCTGTGATCGCATCCTGCGGGTCCATGAAGTGCCCATCATTGGCCATCTCAACTGACAGTGCGATCGAGTACTCTGCAAAAGCTACCTCGTAAGCCAGGCGCCGAAAAGCCGGATCCTCGATACCCCCAACCTTCAAGGCGGCAGCAAGTTGCGGATGTTCAACATTTACCAAAATGCTTCGCTCCGACGCCTCATACTTGGCCCGAGGTTCATGCTCTCCCATGTCTCTGAAATCGACACTGAAACCACCTCCACGTGACTTCTTCTTGCTGTCCATCTTCCGTTTTCCGGCCTTTTCTGCTCCGTCCGGATCAGCTTCATAGGTTGCGGCGGAATTCTCTGGATTTGGGTCTGGGTTTGGTGGTTTCGGCTTGTCATCATGGATATCAGACGGCCCGCCCTCATCAGAAATTTTTTTGGCTGGCTCATCGCCTTTGCCTGCCAGAATATCGAAATCTTCATCATCGGCGATGATCGAAGGTTTGTAGTCCCTCGCACCAGCAGTGTGAGCGATTACGTTCTGAATTTGAACTTTCCATTGCTGAAAGTCCTTGTTTATTAGGTCAGCAATAGCATCAGCTTCCTTTTGGAGCCGCTTGGTTTCTTCTTTCTGTTTTCTAAGACGCTCTTCTTCCTCTAATTCCTGCAAAACCAGCTCCAACTTCATGCCGACGAACGCCATGATTGCTCGAACGAGTTCATTCTTCGGGTTCAATTGCCCGGATCGGGACAAATCGAATGGTGGAATTGGTGATTTGTCGTGCGCCAAGTCGGGGACATCTATGTTTCCGAAAACGTAATTGGTAAACTGTCGCTTGTCCTGACCAGCTAAAGTGGATTCATGCAGAACACCATTAGAGGTCACCGCTATGCCCTGCTGTTCCTTCGCTAGTGGAGCCTTAGAGACTGCTATCCGAAGAGTCACGTCACCAAGTTGTTTGGCGAAAGGCGATTCAGACGCCTTGAATTCTTTTTCGAATCTAACTGACGGCTCCACATATTCACATTTGTGGGTGCCGACAAAAACGGTAACCCCCTTCCAAAACGCAATGTGTTTTTCAATTTCACGTGTGATTGCGTTAGTATCGATGCTCTTGAGATTTATATCACACACTTCAACGACGGTACCGTTTTGCTCGTCCGTCGGAACTTCTTCCTCAAGCACTCTGATCGGTACCGTTTCTGCAGATTCTGGCCTCTCAATATCAGCACGGTGCAGCTCGACGGTCGAACGCTTGCCGTTCTTCACCGTCGTGACACGTAGTAGATTGGCAATCCCAAATGCGGCCGACTTTCCGGTTCCGAACATGCCTCGCCCAGGACGCCCCGCCTTGGTATCAATATTCTCACCGTGCATAGTGAAATAGTTTTCAAGGTCGGTTAGGTTCATTCCCCTTCCGTTATCTTTTACCGTCATTCGCTTTTGACTTTGGTCGATGTTCACAGTGACAATTGGTGAGACATTGGTGTCGACGTATTGAAGGCCATTGGAGACATACTCCCAAGCAACCTGCCATTCGTGCTTGAACAGTGCTGAGCTTTGCAGCAAGTCTCTGCCAATATGCGACTTAACTTTTAGTGCATGGGTCTGCTTAGTCACGATCTCGCACCTTCTTTGCAATTTCATTGATTGCCTCTGACATTGTTTGGTCAGCAGCAAAAATATCCCTGGCGCGCTTTACACGCGAACGCCTTAATTCACCGACGATATAGTCATCGATGCGGAAGAATCTTTCCGCTTCGACAGGCTGAATTTCATCAATGAGCCCGTCTTTCCATTTCCTAAAGGCCGTTTCAGCTTGCATACGGCCTCTCTCGCGTGTCGCCCACGCCTGCTCCTTTTGAGACAGTCGGATCGACCCCTCTTCCGGATTCTCAAGCTGGTCAGAGTGTTCACGGCAAAACTGCAAGCCCGCTTCGGTTAGCAACCAACCGTCTCGTTCAGATCCCGTTAGCAGTCTCCCCATCTTTTCGGATGAGGCATCCCACAACCTCTTCCTAATGGTTTCGATATTGATCTGTTCGGGGTACTTACGCCAGCTGAAGCGTCCAGGGGCTAGTTCCGCTGCCTTGACAGCAATGTCTTCGGTATCAGCGTGCGCTCTAGAAGCGCCAGCCAGATACGCCGCGAGCACGGCTACCTGGCTATTAGTAAGTCTCCCGACTTCACTCGGTGCATCTTGAACTTTTCTCGCCATGCAACCTCTCTACAGCTTGAACTTTTGACCTGATTTCGATCGCGGCGACGCAAAGCGCCCCTCAACTTCGCTGACTTCTGCTCTCAGGGCCTTGATAATGCTTTTCACTTCGTCCTCCTCCCACTCGTAGAGAGAACGGTTGGAAAGATTGGCTATCCGACCAATCGCCTCAAGAGCCTTGTTTGTTCGACTCTCCGCAAGCTTTCGAAACTTCTCGCGCTTCTCACTGGCGACCATTGCAAGCCTTTCCTCAATTATTCCACGCCAAAGGTGGGGGTTTTGAGGAACATGTCAACGAGTATCGGTCGAAAAACTGAAAAATATGTCGTCAAATATGTGTCGAAATAGTGTTCGAAAACGCGTATGGGTTTGGGCAAAGGTGCTTGAAGAGGCTTGACAAACGGTGGTATTAACCAGCGAGTCGCGGGTGTAGCTCAATGGTAGAGCAGTAGCTTCCCAAGCTAACGACGAGGGTTCGATTCCCTTCACCCGCTCCATCGCTCGAGCCGCGAAGAAAATTTCTCCGAGGTCGTTTGATGATAGTGACTATCCCCAACAGCTTAGCGCCCCCTTCTATCCTGGCTTTCGCAGCAGAGTTGGATGGTTTGCCTGCGGCAGAACTCTACGAGTTTGACTTCGGTCGTTCGCGTTGGTTCCCGCCCTTTTCGATGTTGCTACTGGCCATCATCCTGAAGCGCTTTCGGGACGCCCACCCAGAATCCCGCTGCCGTGCACGGAATCACGAACACCACACCTACGCCGCGCATCTTGGTTTCTTTCGCTCATTTGGCCTGCAACATGGCAATTCACCCGGCGCAGCGCCTGGTAGTGACAACTACGTGCCAATCACACGATTAGACATCGAAGAGATCAGAAGAGAGGCTGTCGATCGCTGGGTTGAGGTTGGCGATGTATTAGAAGCAAAGGCGCGTGAGCTTGCGGGAGTTTTGACGAGGACGGATCAAGGCGCGTTGTTCGACACGCTGTCCTATTCAATACGTGAGATCATCCGTAACACCGTCGAGCACAGTGAAGCCCCGGACTTGCTCATTTGTGCTCAGTATTGGCCGACCAGGAACGAAGTTGAGGTCGGTATCGCCGACGCGGGCATCGGTATTATGAGGGGCCTCCAGCGCAATCCGAGTTTTGCGGATTTGGACGAACGGCAGGCTATTCAGACAGCACTCATGCCAGGCGTCTCAGGCAACCCCTTAGCTGGCACGGGTACCGATGTTTGGCAAAATTCGGGATATGGTCTCTATATGACAAACAGGATCTGTCGGAGTGGCGGCAAGTTCATGATTTGCAGCGGCAACGCAGCCCTACAGCTCACCGCTAACGACAAGATGGACTTGGCAGGCAACATGCCGGGAACAGCCGTCAGACTTCTTATCAACACCGACCGGTTACCTGACTTGAGAGAGCAGCTTCAGCGCTTCCACGAAGAGGGTCGAAGGGCTGCGCAAACGATAAGAGGTGCGAACACGAGCTTTGCATCAACCGCTTCTCAGATGCTATCCGAGGACTTTCAAGGCAATGAAATCGATGATGATTTTTGACATGCCCGACGCCTACAAACTGCCTATAGCAACGATCTAGAGCTGGGGCGAACCGATTGAAAAAAAAGTGGGAAAGTGGTTTCTGCCGTCAGCTTCCCAAGCTTAAGACGAGGGTTCGATTCCCTTCACCCGCTCCATTCCCCGACAGGCACGAAAAACGCCGCCACCCCTGCGGGCGACGGCGTATCCGTGGTGATCCAAGGGCGGCTTATTCGGCCGCGTCGCGGGTGTGGGCGATGCTTTCCGCCGAGGCGAGGCCTTCGGCGTCGGATTCGCCGCCCAGCTCGTCGCGCACCGCCTTTTCGATCCGGTTTCCGACCTTTTCGTCGATGTTGCGCCAGTAGTCGAAGGCGCGTTTCAGGACCTTTTCGCTGACCCCGTCGAGCAGATGACCCGAGACGTTCGACACCAGACGCTCGCGCGCCGCGTCATCCATCACGTCGCGCACGAGGGCATGGGCCTGTGACCAGTCGTCATCGTCGGGGCGCAGCTTGTAGGCTTCGCGCACCATCTCGCCGTCGGCCTCCCACAGCCCCGCTTCGTGCTTTTGCGGCTGGGCGGCGGGGCCGCCGTAGGAATTGGGGGCATAGACCGGGTCCGACACGTTCACGGTGCGCCCCTCGCCATCCTTGGAATAGCTGTGAACCGGGCTTTTCGCCGCGTTCACCGGGATCTGCTTGTAGTTCACGCCAAGCCGGGCGCGGTGCGCATCGGCATAGGAAAACCCGCGCGCGAGCAGCATCTTGTCCGGCGACAGACCCACACCCGGCACCATGTTGTTGGGCTCGAACGCCGCCTGTTCGATCTCGGTATGGAAATCGGTCGGGTTCCGGTGCAGCACCAGTTTGCCGACTTCGATGAGCGGATAGTCGGCATGTGGCCAGACCTTAGTGAGGTCGAAGGGGTTGATGCGATAGGTCTTGGCGTCCTCGTAAGGCATGATCTGCCAGCTCAGGGTCCAGCTCGGATGGTTCCCGTCGCGGATCGCGTTGAACAGATCACGGCGGTGGTAATCGCCATCGGTGCCCGCCAGTTTGTCGGCCTCGTCCTGTGACAGATAGGCGTTGCCGTCGCCCTGATCGGTGTGGAAGTGGAACTTGACCCAGAACTTGTCACCTGCGTCGTTCACCAGCGAATAGGTGTGCGAGGAATAGCCGTTCATCTCGCGCCAGGTGCGCGGGATACCCCGGTCGCCCATGAGATAGGCGACCTGATGCGCGCTCTCGGGGCTGAGGGTCCAGAAATCCCACTGCATGTCGTGGTCGCGCATGTCGTTGTCGGCGCGGCGTTTCTGGCTGCGGATGAAATGCTGGAACTTCATCGGGTCGCGGATGAAGAAGACGGGCGTGTTGTTGCCCACCATGTCGAAGTTGCCCTCCGCGGTATACATCTTGACCGAGAAGCCGCGCGGGTCGCGCCAGGTGTCGGGGCTGCCACGCTCGCCCGCGACGGTCGAGAACCGGACCAGCGTGTCGACCTTGGCCCCGGGCTGGAACAACTTGGCCTTCGTGTATTTCGAAACGTCGTTCGTGACTTCGAAATAGCCGAAGGCGCCACCGCCCTTGGCATGGGGCTGGCGTTCCGGAATGCGCTCGCGGTTGAAATTGGCCATCTGCTCAAGAAGATAATGATCGTTCAGAACGATGGGACCGTCGGAGCCGATGGTGAGCGAATGTTCGTCGCTTTGCACCGGGATACCGGCATCGGTGGTGGTCGGGGGGACAGATTTGTCCTTGGTCATGGAAACGCCTTCCTGTTGCGAGATGGATCGTCTCGGAAACAGGTGGGCTGGCGCTTATGTTCCATCGCGCCCGACTTCGTCGCGGGCCTCGGGTCTGGCGGCATTGATCCACGCGCGCCATCGCGGCGATGCGCCCGTCAGAGAGCGGCCATCAACCGGGCCTTCTCGCCCGCGTCGTCGGGGTGGGACAAGGCCTGCGCCAGCGCCTCCAGCGAGGCGATGTTGTGCCCCGCGCGAAAGGTGTCGACATGGGGCAACATCGCGCGGATGCCGGCCGCCTTGGGCGCGAAACCTTCCCACCTGAGAAGCGGGTTGAGCCAGATCACGCGCTTGGCCGACAGGTGCAGACGCTCCATTTCCTTCGCCAGTCGGTCCGGGTCGTCGCGGTCCAGACCATCGGTGATGATGAGCACGACCGCCCCCTGCCCCATCACCCGCCGCGACCAGTCGCGGTTGAAGGCATGAAGGCTTTCGCCGATCCGGGTGCCGCCTTCCCAATCCTGCGCCTCGGCCCCGGCGGCGGCGAGGGCTGCGTCGACGTCGCGGGTGGCCAGATGGCGGGTGATGTTGGTGAGCCGCGTGCCGAAGGTGAAGCCATGCACCTTGGCCCAGCCCGCGCCTTTCTGGTTGGCGACGGTGTGAAGGAAATGCAGGACCATTCGGCTGTAAGACGACATCGAACCGGAAATATCGCAAAGCACCACCAGATTGGGCCAGCGAATGCGCCGTTCCTTCTTGGCCAGATCGCGGATTTCGCCCCCCTGCCGCATCGCGTCGCGCATCGTGCGCCGCCAGTCCGGCAACCGCCCGTCGAGCGCGGCCTTGGTCCGGCGCGATTGAAGCGGTTTGACCGGGAGCGTGAGGCGCGCGAGCAGGCGCTTGGCCTCGGCCACTTCCGAGGTCGACATCTGTTCGAAATCGAGCGTGCGCAGCCGTTCCTCGGCGGACATGGTGAGCGAGGCATCGACCTCGATCTGGGTCTCGTCGGTCTCCTCCTCGCCCTGGCCTTCGGGCCTTTCGGGTTCGATCCCGTCGAGAAGCGATTCCGCCGCGCGTTTTTCGGCCGGTTTCGCCGCGCGATCCTCCTGCACCCCGCGCACGGCGGGCAACATGAGCGACATCATGTGTTCGAGGTAGCGCGGATCGCGCCAGTAGAGCCGGAACACCTGATGGAACACGCGCCGTTCCTCAGGCCGGGACACGAAAACGGCGTGGAGCGTCCAGTAGAAATCGGTCTTGGAGGTGAAGCCGACGGCGGCGACCGCCCGCGTCGCCTCCAGCACCTTGCCCGGTCCGGCCTTCAGCCCCGACTTGCGAAGCGCGCGGGCGAAATGGGTGATGTTCGCCGTGAGCTTGGGGTTTTCCGGCAGGTCGAGGTCGGGAAGGCCCTCCATGTCAGGTTTCGAACCGGCTTGCGCCG
>NZ_CH902578.1:849183-917347 GCF_000152805.1 Maritimibacter alkaliphilus HTCC2654
GCGGTCTCGAGGGCCTGACGGGATTCTTCGAGCAGGCGCGTGGCCTCGGAGCCTGCGAGGCGTTGGATGTCGTCCTGGTATTTCAGGATCGCGCCGAGCGTGTCGGCGATGACGGCGGGCGAGAGGTCGATGACATCGAGGGCGAGCAGGCATTTGGCCCAGTCGATCGTCTCGGCCACCCCCGGTTTCTTGAACAGGTCTTCCGTGCGCAGGCGCTGGACGAAGGCGATGATCTCGCGCGACAGGCGCTCGGAGGCTTCGGGGGCGCGGGCGGTGAGGATTTCCATTTCCCGGTCGAAGGACGGGTAGTCGACCCAGTGATAGAGGCAGCGGCGCTTGAGCGCGTCATGCACCTCGCGCGTGCGGTTGGAGGTCAGGATCACGATGGGCGGTTCGGGCGCCTTGATCGTGCCGAGTTCGGGGATCGTCACCTGAAAATCGCTGAGGGCTTCCAACAGGAACGCCTCGAACGGCTCGTCGGTGCGGTCGAGCTCGTCGATCAGCAGCACCGGTGCGCCGCCGGGTTGGGGCGACATGGCTTCGAGCAGCGGGCGGCGGATCAGGTAGCGGTCGGAAAACAGCTCGTCCGTCAGCGCCTCGCGGTCGGTGCCTTCGGTCACTTCGGCGGTGCGGATCGCGACCATCTGGGCCGGGAAGTTCCATTCGTAGACCGCAGAGGCGGCGTCGAGGCCTTCGTAGCACTGAAGCCGGATCAGGCGGCGGCCCAGAGCGGCGGCCAGCGCCTTGGCAAGTTCCGTCTTGCCCACCCCCGCCTCGCCTTCGAGAAAGAGCGGGCGCCCCAGCTTGAGGGCGAGAAAGGTCACGGTGGCGAGCGCCCGGCCCACCACGTAGTTCTCGCCCGACAGCATCTCTTCGACCCCGTCGATATCCTCGGGTACCTGCGTCATCCGCTCCTCCTCAAACTCGGCTCATGGAATATGTCTCGCACGAAAGGGTCAAGGGCGGCACGCCCCCTGCCCTCGTCAATTGGTCGTAGGCGCTGTCACGGATTCGCGACGCCCGAATGGACCGTCTTGTGAAAAAGTTGACGATTTTGGCGCAGTTTGCGCATACTACGGGCAACGACAACGCGGGGCAGACCGGATCAATCCGGCACGAGCGAGCAGGCGGACAGATGGCACAGCTTCCCGAAATCCGGTCGGAGGCGCGGTGATGCGGATCACCGCCGTCACCTGCGTGAAGAACGAAGGTCCGTTCCTGATCGAATGGATCGCCTTCAACCGCGTGATCGGGGTGACGGATCACCTGTTCTACTCGAACGATTGCGACGACGGGACCGATGCGATGCTGGATGCGCTGGCCGCGCGCGGGATCGTGGAGCATCTGCCCAACCCCGCCCAAGGGCGCAATTACCAGATGGAAGCCCTGAAACACGCCGCACGCCAGCCCGTCGTGACCGGGGCCGACTGGACCTGGATCGCGGATGTGGACGAGTTTCTGAACATCCACGTGGGCGACGGGACCATCCCGGAATTGATCGAGGCCTGCGGCGACCCCCATGCGATTTCGGTGACGTTTCAGTTCATGGCGAACGGCGGGATCGAGACCTATGAGGATCGCCCGGTGATCGAACAGTTCACCTATACCCACAACCCCGACATCTGGTGCGACGAGCTGGCGCAAGAGGTCAAGACCCTGACGCGCCACGATTTTCCGGTGCAGTACTTCGGCGCGCACCGTCCCTTTATGAAGGGCGGGATCACGAAGGCGACGCGACCGGGCTGGACCGATGGATCGGGCCGCGACGTGCCGTGGAAGTTCCGCACCGCGGCCAACAAGAACCGCAAACGCAAGTTTCCGGCAAAAGGCGCGCGGGCGTTCGCGACGCTCAATCACTATGCGCTTCGCTCGCTGGACAGTTACCTCGTCAAGAACGACCGGGGCGACGTGAACCGGGAAAACCGGGAGTTCGACGACAGCTACTGGCGCGAACGCAACGATGCGGCGTGGGAGGAACGCTCGATCCTGCGCTATCTGCCGCGCCTCAGGGCCGAGATGGCCGCGCTGATGTCAGACCCCGAGATCGCCGATCTGCACGCCGCCGCCTGCGCCGCGCACCGGGCCAAGCGCGACAAGCTGATCGCGCAACCCGGCTATCAGGATCTGCGCGCGCGTCTGCTGGCGGCCCCGCAGGAAAGCCCCGCCGAAATCGCGTTGATGGAGCTGATCGCGTGAGTGTGCCCAAGATCATCAACCTCGGGCTGCCCAAGTCGGGCACGACGACGCTCGCCACCGCCTTTGCCGAGGCTGGGTTGCGCGTTGCCGATTGGATGGCGCGGGACGAAAAGGGCGACAAGATGGGGTTCGTCGGTCGGCTCATGTATCTGGGCTATTTCGAGACCGGCGATCCGTTGTCCGCCATGCCCGATTTCGACGCCTATACCGAGATTTCCGTGGTCCGCCGGGGCCGGAACTTCTGGCCCCAGACCGACTGGGCGATCATCTCCGGCATCCGCGCGCATCATCCCGGCGCGAGGTTCCTGCTCTCGGCCCGCGACCCCGAGAAACATGCCGACAGCATCCGGCGCTGGTCGAACCTCGGCAAGACCCGGCTGCCCGCGAACCATGTGCCGGGCCTGCCGCAGTTCCACGGTCAGAATCCCGGCGAGATCGAACGCTGGATCGAGAGCCACATCAAGTTCTGCCGCCATGTCTTCGACGGGGCCGACGATTTTCTGGAGTTCGACATCGAAGACCCCGAGGCCGCCGACAAGATCGCCCGGTTCACCGGCGTCGATCTGCCGTGGTGGGGCAAGGCGAACGAGAACGAAAACCACAAGCCGCGCGACGAGGACGACGAAGACAGCGACCTCGAATCCGAGGATGGCGTGTCATGAGGATCGTCCTTCATATCGGCCTGCCGGTCTGCGGCGCGGACCGGCTTCAGTCGGTGCTCGACGACAAGCGCGGCGCGCTCGCCAAGGCGGGGGTGCTCTATTCCGGTCTCGGGCGGCTCAACCACACCAAGCTTTACATGGCCGTCAGCGACCCCGGCCATATCGACCCGCTGCGCTTTGCCCGTGGCTTTGCCTCGTCCAGAACGCAGGAGGCGCTGCGCGATCGCGTGGCCGAAGACCTCGCCGCCGAGGTGAAGCGGGCTGCGCCGGATGTGCTGGTCCTGTCCGCACTGCAACTGTCGACCCTGCCCAATGCAGGCGAATTGCGCCGTCTGCGCGCCCTGCTCGCCCCGCTATCGGACGAGATCGAGGTGGTCGCCCATGTGGACGAACAGGCCCGAATGCTCGTGCGCCACTACGAGGCTGCGGTGCTGGACGGGCGGCGCGCGGATCTGGGTCAGGAACTGGGCCTGATCGGCACTTCCGACTGGCGCAAGGCCGCGCTGGCCGATTGGGGCAGGATCGACCCGATGCAGAACGGCTTTCCCGAGGTGCAGGCGGCGCCCCACTGGCTCGACCTGCCCGCGCTCACGGCGCATTGGCAGGGTGTTTTCGGCCCCGGCCGGATGCGGCTGCGTCCCTATGACGAAGAGCTCTTCGCCTCGGACCGCGTGACCGAAGAACTCGCGGCCATGATCGGCGTCGACCTGCCGCTGGGCAAGGCGGACCCGGCCCCGGTGCCGCCACGGCCCTCGGCCGAAACCATCGCCAGAGGGCGCGCTTTGAACCTCGTCTTTGAGAAGCTGATGGCACAGGGGCGGATCATCCCGCGCCAACTTCAATCCCGGTTCATGGAAGAGGTGTCGATCGACGGGTCACCGATCGGCGCCGGCGCGCTCACCGCGCTGTCCGAACATTTCGCGCCGGCCAATGCCGCGCTGGCAGAAGCCCGGCCGGAAATCGAAGCGGCCCTTCGCCCGGAGATGCCCGACGAACCCTGGAGCGAGGCCGAGGTCACGCATGGCTTTCGCGCGACCCAATATGCCGCCGCTGCGCTGCCCCGGATCGACATGGTGACGGCCGAGTTGCGCCGCCGCCAGCAGGAAGCGCAGAAGGCCCACATCAACGGCACCGAGATGTCGCAGCCCGACAAGCTGTCGGCCACCGCCGAGAAACTCATGTCGCCCCGCGCCAAGGAGAATTTCCACCACCTGCGCACGGGCCGCTTTGCCCCGCACAACCGACTCGGCCGCGTGAACGAAGAAGAAATCGCGGCGGCCTTCACCGAGGTCGCCCCCCGCACCCTGCCCGAAGGCCGCTCCGGCAACGTCATCGTCGGCTGCATGAAGAACGAAGCGCCCTATATCCTCGAATGGGTCGCCTATCACCGTATGATCGGCGTCGACAACTTCCTGATCTACACGAACGACTGCACCGACGGGACCGACGCGCTTCTCGACCGGTTGCAGGAAATGGGCGTGCTCCAGCACCGCGACAATACCGAGTGGAAGGGCAACTCCCCCCAGCAATACGCGCTGAACAAATCGCTCAAGGAACCGGTCATCAAGAACGCCGACTGGGTGATCCACATCGACGTGGACGAGTTCATCAACATCCGCTGCGGCAACGGGCGGCTGGAGGATTTCTTCGAACGCGTCCCCGACGCCACCAACGTCGCGATGACCTGGCGGCTGTTTGGCCACAACGGCGTGACCGAATTGAACCGCGATCTGGTGATCGAACAGTTCGACGACGCCGCCCCGAAATACTGCCCCAAGCCCCACACGGCCTGGGGATTCAAGACGATGACCAAGAACATCGGGGCTTATGAGAAGTTTTCCTGCCACCGCCCCAACAAGCTGGACGAAACCCTGCGCGACCGGGTGCAGTGGGTGAACGGCTCCGGTCAGGTGATGACAGACAAGTACAAGGACAACGGCTGGCGCTCGGACCTCAAGACCATCGGCTACGATCTTTTGCAGCTCAATCACTACGCGCTCAGATCCGCCGAAAGCTTCCTCATCAAACGCCAGCGCGGGCGCGCGCTGCACGTCGACCGCTCCATCGGCATCAACTACTGGGTGCGGATGGACTGGGGCGGCAACCGGGATGTCACGATCAAGCGCAACGTGCCGCGTGTCCGGGCCGAGATGGAGCGGCTTCTGGCCGACCCCACGCTCAGGCGCATACATGACGAAGGATATGCCTGGCACCGCGCCAAGGCCGACGAATTGCACGAGACGCCGGAGTTTCAGGAGCTTTACGCGCAGGCCCTCGAAACCAAACTCACCGAGATGGAGCGTGTGGCCTTCGCCCTCGCTCTGGATATGGAAAGCTGAGGTGCCGCAAGAGCACCAGCCGACGAAAGCGGGAGAGTCCGCAGTCAGATCAGGAGCAGTCACATGGCGCTTGCACAGGACCGGGCCTTTCAGATGAAGGTCAAACCCAAGACACCGATGCCAGAGGCGGAGGACGGCGGCGAGGACATGATCCGTTGCCGGGGCCTGAGGTTTCCCGACCGCCCCGAAATCCTCGCCCCCCGCCTGCGCCGTGCGCTGAGGCGCAACAATTACGAGCGCACCGAAGCGGATGCCGCCCGCAGTCAGGTCACTGCCGACGACGTTGTGCTGGAACTGGGCGGCGGCATCGGCTTCATGTCCTCGGTCATGGCCCGCAACTGCAAGGCAAGCCACGTCCACGTGTTCGAGCCGAACCCGGATGCCGTCGCCTATATGCGCGACGTCCACGCGCTGAACGGGATCACGAACGCGACCGTCGTTAACGCCATCGTCGGCCCGAAAAAGGGCAAGGCCACATTCTACCAGCGCGAGAACCTTCTGACCTCATCGCTTGAGGCGAACCCGGCGAAACTCGACGTGCCGGTGGTGGCCGAGCACGACATCGAGGTGCTGAACATCAACACGGTGTGGAAGGATCTGAAGCCCACCGTTCTGGTCTGCGACATCGAAGGCGCCGAAGCGGACCTGTTCGACAAGGCGACGCTCTCCGGCATCCGTCTCGCCATCATCGAGGTGCATCCGCAGTGGATCGGGGAAACGGGCGTGCGCGCCGTGTTCGACGCGATGCACCGCAACGGGCTGACCTATTTCCCGAAAGCCTCGGTCGCCAAGGTTCTGGTCTTCAAGAAAGATTTCTGATGCGCTTCACCGCCGTCCTGACGGTCCGAAACGAAGCCGCGTTCCTGATCGAATGGGTCGCGCATCATCTGGGCATCGGGTTCACCGACCTCGTGGTGCTGTCCAACGACTGCGAAGACGGCACCGACACAATGCTCGACCGGCTGGCCGAGGTCGCCCCCGTCCACCATGTGCGCAACGACGGCCCGCACGAAGGCGGCATCCAGTTCGCCGCGCTGAAACTCGCCGACAAACACCCCGCCGTCACCGGCGCCGACTGGCTCTGCGCGCTGGACGTGGATGAATTCGTCAACATCCACACCGGCGACCACAGGCTCGCCGCCCTCCTCGCCGCCCTCCCGGATGCCGACGCGATCACCCTCACCTGGCGGCTTTTCGGCAATGGCGGCGTCGTGCGGTTCGAGGATTTGCCAGTGACGGCACAATTCACCCGCGCCGCCCCCGAAATCATGTACTGGCCATGGCGCGCGAGCATGTTCAAGACGCTCTATCGCAACGACGGCGCCTACGCCAAACTCGGCGTCCACCGCCCCCGCGCCCCCGGCCCCAAGGCCGATGACGCGCGCTGGTTCGACGGCGAGGGCCGCGACCTGGGCCCGCGCTTTCGCAAGGGTCCGATCTTCTCGCCCTATGGCCGCCCGAACTACGGCCTCGTCCAACTGAACCACTACCCATTGGGCGCGATGGAAAGCTACATCCTCAAACGCGACCGGGGCCGCGCGGTCCATGAGGGCGACGCGCTCGGCCTCGACTACTGGACTGAGCGCAACTGGGTCTCCGAAGACGACACCTCGATCCGCCAGTCCGACGCCCTGCGCGACCCGTGGCTCGACCGCCTCATGGGCGACGCGCGACTGGCCGAGTTTCACGCCGAGGCTGTGCTCTGGCGGCGCCAACGGTTCGACGCCCTCATGCTCGAAGAACCGAACCGCGCCCTCATGGGCCGCCTGATGATGAGCCCCCCGGCCCGCCCGCTTTCGATGGAGGCCGCGCGTTTCCTCATCACCTACGGCCAGCGCGACGCCCAGCGGACCACCAACACCGCCTGATCTTCTCTGTTTCCAAAAACCTTCGGGGGTCGGACGTGTTTGCCCCGCAAACGCGTCCAAGGGGGCAGACAGCCCCCTTTCCGTCCCCGCCACCCCGCACCACCGCCCGAGGTCCGCACCCCACAGCGCGGCGAAGCCGCGCCCGCCGCGACCTGCGCAGCAGGGCGTAAAACCTCTGGCGAAGCCAGCGCCGACAGGCTAATCCCCCCCGCATGACCCAGAGCCTCACGATCCGCCGCCCCGACGACTGGCACCTGCACCTGCGCGACGGCGCGATGCTCGCAGCCGTCCTGCCCGAAACCGCCCGCCATTTCGGCCGCGCCATCGTGATGCCCAACCTCGTGCCCCCCGTCGTGACCGGCGACGATGCCGCCGCTTACCGCACCCGGATCATGGCCGCCTTGCCCGCAGGCATGACCTTCGAGCCGCTCATGACGCTTTACATGACCGAAGACACCGATGCCGAAGACGTGCGCCGCGCCGCCGCCTCGGGCCTCGTCACGGCGGTCAAGCTTTATCCCGCTGGCGCGACCACCAACTCCGCCTCGGGCGTGCGTGATTTCGACAAGGTGCGCGGCGTGCTGGACGTGATGGCCGAGATCGGCCTGCCGCTTTGCGTCCACGGCGAAGTCACCGACGCCGAGATCGACATTTTCGACCGCGAAGCGGTGTTCATCGACCGCGTGCTCGACCCGATCCGCCGCGCCACCCCCGGCCTCAAGGTGGTGATGGAGCACATAACGACCGCGCAGGCCGCGCAATATGTGCAGGCGGGTGACGACAGCTTGGCGGCCACGATCACCGTCCAGCACCTCATGCTCGACCGCAACGACATGCTGGTGGGCGGGATGCGCCCGCATTACTACTGCCTGCCGATCCTCAAACGCCGCGACCACCGCGAGGCGCTGGTGAAACTCGCCACCTCCGGCTTTTCCCGCACCTTCCTCGGCACCGACAGCGCCCCGCATCCGACACACAAGAAAGAGGCCGAGTGCTGCGCGGCGGGCGCCTTCACCGCGCCGATCGCGCTGTCCTGCATCGCCGAAGTATTCGAAGCTCATGGCGCGCTCAATCGTTTCGAAGCCTTCGTCTCGCTCAACGGCCCGGCCTTCTACGGCCTGCCTGTGTCGGACGATACGCTGACCCTCACCAAGGGCGATCCCCTTGATCTTCCGACCAAAATCACCGCTGGCCCCGACACCGTGACGGTGTTCGATCCGGGCCGGCCGCTGCATTGGTCCGTGGCATAACAGGAGCATCCGATGATCCCCACCTCGTTTCCCGACAAGGCCGAAATCGCCCGCCTGACCGCCCGGATGCTGCTGGAAATCGGCGCGGTGAACTTCCGCCCCGAGGATCCGTTCATCCTCGCCTCCGGGCTGCCCAGCCCGACCTATATCGACTGCCGCAAGCTGATCTCCTACCCCCGCATCCGCTCGACGCTGATGGATTTTCTCGCCGTCACGGTGATGCGCGATGCAGGCTTCGAGGCCTTCGACAACATCGCGGGCGGTGAGACCGCGGGCATCCCCTTCGCCGCGCTGGTGGCCGAACGCCTCGCCCTGCCGATGACCTATGTGCGCAAAAAGCCAAAAGGCTACGGCAAGAACGCCCGGATCGAAGGCGCGATGAGCGAGGGCGAGCGGGTGCTGCTGGTCGAAGACCTCACCACCGACGGCGGCTCGAAGCTGTCCTTCGTCGACGCGATCCGCGAAACCGGGGCGACCTGCGGCCATACGGCGGTGATCTTCTACTACGGCATCTTCCCCGAGACCGAAAAGACGCTGGGCGATCACGGCGTTCAGCTCCACCACCTCTGCACGTGGTGGGACGTTCTGGCCGAGGCGAAATCCTCCGGCAGCTTCGCGCCCGAGACGCTGACCGAGGTCGAAGCCTTCCTGAACGCGCCGCGCGACTGGCAGGAGAAAAATAAGCGGGGATAGAACTGTGGATCGTTTCGTCGGGCTTGTGGACGACTCCGTGTTCGTCCGCTTACCGTGAAACAAGATATAGATATCGCGGCGCGGCGTGCTACACTGGGCGGTATGCGGTTGGGCGATTTGGCAGGTGGTCGCGGATATGCACAGGGTTATCCGCAGACTTCTTAAGGCCTAGCCTCAAGAACCGCTCTTAAGCTATTCCCACTGAACGCTTTTGGGGGAAATCATGAATCAGGTGTCACCGTTCCGGCCGGGCGAGCCGGCGGACGGAAAAGACGACGCGACGGACAGCGTCCCGCATAATATCGAGGCCGAACAGCAGCTTCTCGGCGCGATTCTGACGAACAACGAGGTCTATGACCGCGTGGCGCAGATCGTGCGGCCCGAGCACTTCTACGAACCCGTGCATCGGCGCATCTACGACATCGCCGAACAGCGCATCTCGAAGAACGCGCTTGCCTCGCCGGTGACGATCAAGGCGTTCATGGAGGATGACGAGGGGCTCAAGGAACTGGGCGGCCCCGCCTATCTCGCGCGCCTCGCCGGTGCCGCGATCTCGTCCTTCGCCGCGCGCGACTATGCGCAGCTGATCTACGAAATGCACCAGCGCCGCGAGTTGATCCGCCTCGGCGCCGACATCGCCGCGCGGGCGGTGCGGTTCGAGAAGGACAACGAGCCGGGCGAGCAGATCGTCGCCGCCGAACAGTCGCTTTATAAGCTGGCCGAGACCGGCAAGACCTCATCCGGTTTCGTAAGCTTCCTGTCCGCCGTCACCGATGCGGTGCAGGTCGCCAACGCCGCCTATCAGCGCGACGGGGGCCTTGCGGGTATCTCGACGGGCCTCACCGACATGGACAAGAAGCTGGGCGGGCTGCACCCCTCGGACCTTCTGATCCTCGCCGGTCGTCCGTCGATGGGGAAAACCTCGCTCGCCACCAACATCGCGTTCAACATCGCCAAGGCCTATAAGAAGGGCAAGAAGCCCGACGGCTCCGAAGGCGCGATTTCCGGCGGAGTCGTCGGCTTCTACTCCCTCGAAATGAGCGCCGAGCAGCTCGCTGCCCGTATCCTGTCCGAGGCCTCCGAAGTCCCGTCCGAGCAGATCCGGCGCGGCGACATGACCGAGGCCGAGTTCCGGCGCTTCGTCGATGCCGCCAAGGCGCTGGAAAGCTGCCCGCTTTACATCGACGACACGCCCGCGCTCCCCATCGCTCAGTTGGCCGCCCGTGCGCGGCGCTTGAAGCGCGAGCATGGGCTCGACGTGCTGATGGTCGACTACCTCCAGCTCGTGCGCGGCACCGCCGAGAACCGGGTGAACGAAATCGCCGAGATTTCGATGGGGCTGAAGGCGATCGCCAAGGAACTCAACATCCCGGTCATCGCGCTGTCGCAGTTGTCGCGTCAGGTGGAAAGCCGCGACGACAAGCGCCCGCAGCTTTCGGACCTGCGCGAATCCGGCTCGATCGAGCAGGACGCCGACGTCGTCATGTTCGTGTTCCGCGAAGAATACTATGCCGAGCGCGAAAAGCCCTCCGACGACCGGCTCGACGAAATGGCGGCCTGGCAGGAACGGATGGAGCGTCTGCACGGCAAGGCCGAGGTCATCATCGGCAAGCAGCGTCACGGCCCCATCGGCACGGTCGAACTGAGCTTCGAGGGCCGCTTCACCCGCTTCGGCAACCTCGTGCAGCCGTGGCAACAGGGCGGCGGCGGGCCGGACGGCTACTAAGCCCATGTCGCCCCTCGCCATTGGGGTCTTCGTCCTCGGACTTCTCATCGGCGCACTCGTCCTGCGGGTGCGCCGTTCGCGTCGCCCGGCCGTATTGGTCGACGGATCGAACGTCATGTATTGGCGCGGCGAGACGCCGGACATCCGCACCGTTCGGCAGGTCATCAAGCGGCTCGAAGCGGACGGGTTTCGCCCCGGCGTGATGTTCGATGCCAACGCAGGCTATCTGCTGTTCGGGCGCTACACGCATGATCGCGCCTTCGCCAAGCATCTGAATTTGCCTGAGAAACGTGTGATGGTGGTTCCGAAAGGCACGCAGGCCGACGGTCATTTGCTGCGGGCGGCCGCCGACATGAACGCCCGGATCGTGACGAACGACCGGTTCCGCGATTGGGCCGACCGCTATCCCTTCGTCACCGAAAAGGGTCGGCTCATCCGGGGCGGTTACCGGGGCAACCGGCTCCATCTCAAGACCTGAAGGCTCCGCCTCAGGGCGCGATCCGGAAGAAGTCGCTGACCATGGAATAATCCTTCTGCGGGCCGGTGACCTCCCACGTCGCGCGCCAGTCGGGCCAGAGGGTGAAGTCATAGGCCACGCGGTAATCGTCCGGGTCGCACCAATGCTGCGCGACCGGGGCCTGATCGGGTCCGATCCGGTGAAAGAAGCGCCCGTCCTCGAAGTGGACCTTGACCCCCCCGTCGCCCTGCCGCCACAGGTAGGTGCGGGTCGCGGCGAACGGCGTGCCGCCCTCGAAGGTCAGTTCGCCCACTTCGCGGCAGGTCAGCCCTACGCCGTCCGGCGCGAAGGTCACGACGCCCTCGAACCGGCCCGCCCTGCCCGCCATCCGGTCGTCGATCCGGCGCGCCACGCGCCAGCGGCCCTCGAAGTCGAAAAGCGTTGCCATGCTCACCTTGCCCCTTCCGGAACGTCAGTCTATGACGCGCGCGACCCGCCCACAAACCGAAAGGCCGCCCCATGATCCCGCGTTATGCCCGCAAAGAAATGACCGACATCTGGGAGCCGGCCACCAAGTTCAAGATCTGGTACGAGATCGAGGCCCACGCCTGCGACGCGCAAGCCGACCTTGGCGTGATCCCGCGCGAAAACGCCGATGCGGTCTGGAAGGCCAAGGACGTGGACTTCGACGTGGCCCGGATCGACGAGATCGAAGCGGTCACCAAACATGACGTGATCGCGTTCCTCACCCATCTGGCCGAGCATGTCGGGTCGGACGAGGCGCGCTTCGTCCATCAGGGGATGACGTCCTCGGACGTGCTCGACACCTGCCTCAACGTCCAGCTCGTGCGTGCCGCCGACATCCTGATCGCAGATGTGGAAAAGGTGCTCGCCGCCCTGAAAAAGCGCGCGATGGAGCACAAGATGACCGTCCGCGTCGGCCGCAGCCACGGCATCCATGCCGAGCCGACCACGATGGGCCTGACCTTCGCGCGTTTCTACGCCGAGTTCGACCGCAACCTCGCCCGTCTGAAAGCGGCGCGCGCCGAGGTCGCCACCGGCGCGATTTCCGGCGCGGTCGGCACCTTCGCCAACATCGACCCGGCGGTGGAAGAACACGTCTGCGAAAAGCTGGGCCTCAGCCCCGAACCGATCTCGACGCAGGTGATCCCGCGTGACCGTCACGCCATGTTCTTCGCCACGCTAGGCGTCATCGCCAGTTCCATCGAGAACGTCGCGATCGAGATTCGCCACATGCAGCGCACCGAAGTGCTGGAAGGGGCCGAGTTCTTCTCGATGGGGCAAAAGGGCTCGTCGGCCATGCCGCACAAGAAAAACCCGGTCCTGACCGAGAACCTCACGGGCCTTGCCCGCCTCGTGCGGATGACCGTGATCCCGGCGATGGAGAACGTGGCGCTCTGGCATGAGCGCGACATCTCGCACTCCTCCGTCGAACGCGGGATCGGCCCGGACGCCACCGTTACGCTCGACTTCGCGCTGAACCGTCTTGCGGGCGTGGTCGACAAGATGATCATCTATCCCGAGAACATGCTTGAAAACATGAACAAATTCCCGGGTCTGGTGATGTCGCAGCGCGTGCTTCTGGCGCTGACCCAAGCAGGTGTCAGCCGCGAAGACGCCTATTCCATGGTTCAGCGCAACGCGCTCAAGGTCTGGGAAGAACGCCTCGATTTCCAAGAGCTTCTGCTGGCCGATGACGAGGTCGTGGCGGCACTTGGCGAGGACGGTATCCGCGCCAAGTTCGACATGGATTACCACACCAAGCACGTCGACACGATCTTCAAGCGCGTCTTCGGCGCATGATCGCGGGCGCGTGAAGTCGGGCGGCGAAAAACCGTGATACCCTCCTGTCACTCGAACAGGAGATCATTCATGAACGCCAAGACCTTTTTCGCCGCCGCCTGCCTTGCCCTGTTGCCCGTCACCGGCTTCGCCATGTGCGCGGGCCATGAGGAAACCGCCTCGTCCTGCATGGAAGGCTATTCCTGGGACGCCGAAAAGGGCGCCTGCGTCGAAGTCGTTTCCGGCTGATCGAACACCTGTTGCGCACCGCGTCGCCCGCATGGCTGCGCGGTGTTTCCTCGCGTCCACCCCACCCCGGAGTCCAGCCATGAAAGCCAAGACCCTGCTCGCGTCCGTCATCCTCGCCTTTCTTCCCCTTGCCGCCATCGCGCAGGAAAGCCAGTCCTGCGAAGAGGCCCATGCCAATTGCAAGGAAGGCACGATCTACGACGCGGAAACCAAGGCCTGCGTCGTCGTTTCCAGCTAGTCGGACCTGTGACACCATCGTGACCGGGCTTGCGCGCGGCGCATGTTAGGCTCGTGTCACGGGATTATTTTTTCGGAGTTAGACATGCGTACCACATTCCTCGCGGCCGCCCTTGCCCTGCCCGCCGCGGCCTTCGCCGCCGGGTCGGACAACGACAGCACGCCGACCACGACCGAAACCACCACCCAATGTTCCGAAGGCATGGTGTGGGATGCGAACCTCGGCCAGTGCGTCGCCCCCAAGGAAAGCTCGCTCACCGATGATGCGCTTTACGAGGCCGTGCGCGAACTGGCCTATGCCGGGCGCTATGCCGACACGCTGAACGTGCTGGCCGCCATGTCCGACCAGTCCGACGACCGGGTTCTGACCTATCGCGGTTTCGTCGCGCGGAACACGGGCGATCTCGAGGGGGGCGAAGCGTTCTACCGCGCCGCCATCGAAGCCAACCCCGACAACCTGCTCGCCCGGTCCTACATGGGTCAGGGCTATGTCGTGGAAGGTCGCGTGGACGAGGCCTATGCACAGCTCGTCGAAATCCGCGCGCGGGGCGGCGAAGGCTCCTGGCCCGCACGGGCGCTTGAGACGGCGATCCGCACAGGTGTGACCACCAACTACTGATCCGGCGGAACCAACCGTTAACACCTTGACCCTATGGTTTCCGGGGAACCGGGGAAGAGGTGAGACGTGTCGACGGAGATGGCCCTTTCGGATTTCGGCATGGACCCCATGCCGCTGCGCCGCCTGACCAAGCGTCAGAAGGCGGCCGTCATCGTGCGGCTCCTGCTCGCCGAAGGGATCGAACTGAAACTCGCCGACCTGCCGGAAGAATTGCAGACCGAACTGGCGCAGCAGATGTCGTCGATGCGCTTCATCGACCGGGTGACGCTGAAGTCGGTGGTCGACGAATTCGTCGAGGAAATCGAAAGCGTCGGCCTGTCTTTTCCCGGCGGGCTCGAAGGGGCGCTGAACGTGCTCGACGGCACGATTAGCCCCGCGACCGTCGCGCGCATCCGCAAGGCCAAGGGGTTCAATTTCACGGGCGACCCTTGGGAAACCATCGCCGGGCTGGACCCCTCCCGCCTTCTCCCCGTTCTCGAAGAGGAAAGCGTCGAGGTGGGCGCGGTCCTTTTGTCCAAACTCAAGGTCTCGACCGCCGCCGACCTTTTGGGCCGCCTGCCCGGCCCGCGCGCGCGCAAGCTAGCCTATGCCATATCGCTGACCGGATCGGTCGAACCCGCCGTGGTCGACCGGATCGGGCGCGCCATCGCCGAACAACTCGACGCCCAGCCGCTCAAGGCGTTCAGCGACGGGCCGGTCGAACGGGTCGGCGCGATCCTGAACTTCTCGCCCGCCGCCACCCGCGACGATGTGCTTGAAGGGCTGGATGCCGAGGATCAGGCATTTGCGGAAGAAGTGCGCAAGGCGATCTTCACCTTCGCCAACATTCCCGACCGGATCGACGCGCGCGACGTGCCCAAGATCACGCGCGACGTGGACCCCGCCGTTCTCATCACCGCGCTCGCCGGTGCGATGGGCGGCCCGTTGGCACCCGCGGCGGAATTCATCCTCGGCGCCATGTCGAAACGCATGGCGGATCAGTTGCGCGAAGAGATCGCCAATGTGGGCAAGGTGAAACCGAAGGAGGCGGAGGAGGCGATGGGCACCATCGTCTCGACCATCCGGGAACTGGAGGCGGCGGGCGAGGTTCTGCTGCTGGCGGGCGACGACGACTGACCCGGAACGCCGCGTGCCATGCCGCCGGTAAGCAATGCCCGAGATTGATGGACGCGACCCCACAACGGCCTTATGCCCGGTGGGACCAAACTGCGACCGGACCCTTCCCTTGACCGTCACACCCGCGATGCAGCCCGCCAGCCAACCCGGCAAGGGCATCCTGCTTTATATGGCCGCCTTCTTCTTCATGTCGACGATGGAGCTGATGGCAAAGCTGCTCACGCAGGATCTGCACGTCGCACAGGCGGTCTGGGCGCGCTATGCGGGCCAGACCGTGATCGTCGTCGTCTGGCTGTTCCCGCAACTGGGTCAGGTGGTGCGCACCCGCTATCCCGGCCTGCAATTCGCCCGGTCCGTGCTGCTTCTGATCGGGACCGCCGTGTTTTTCACCGCGCTCACCTATCTCGGGCTGGCCGAGGCATCGGCGGTCATGAACATCAACCCCGTGCTCATCACCGTGGGCGGCGCGATCTTTCTGGGCGAGACCTTCGGGGTGAAACGCGCCTTCGGGGTCGGCGCGGCGCTGATCGGCGCGCTCATCGTGATCCGGCCGGGCACGGACGTCTTTTCGCCCGCGACCCTTCTGCCGCTGATCTCGGCCTCCTGCTACGCCGGGTTCATCCTGCTCACCCGCAAGGTGGGCCATGACGAAGACCCGCGCACATCGCTCCTGTACGCGGCCCTTCTCGGGGCGATCATCACGTCCATCGTCGTGCCGTTCTACTGGCAGACCCCGGATCTGCGGCAGGTCGGCCTCATGTGCGCCATCGGTATCCTCGGCGCATTGGGCCAATTCCTGATGATCCAGTCGGTACGATACGCTGAGGCCAGCGCCATCGCGCCGTTTTCCTACATCGCCCTGCTCGTCGCCGCCTTCTGGGGCTATGTCGCGTTCGGCGACGTTCCCGACCTCGCCACATGGATCGGGGGTGGCATCATCGTGGCCTCGGGCATCTACATCTGGCACCGCGAGCGGTCCGGCTTCGTCCCGATCCGCTGAGACGCCCCGTTGCCAATCCCCGCCCCCGGGCATAGAGCGACGCCATGACCGCGATCGCCTCCCCCCTCAACCAGCCGGGCAAGGGCATCCTGCTTTATATGAGCGGGATCTTCTGCATGGCGACGATGGATCTTCTGGCCAAGATCCTGTCGCAGGAGGTGCATGTCACCCAGACGATCTGGGCGCGCTACGCCGGGCAGACCATCATCGTCACGATCTGGCTCCTGCCCACGCTGAAGACGGTCGCGCGCACCAAATACCCCGGCCTGCAATTCGTGCGCTCCATGTCGCTTCTGATGGGCACCAGCCTGTTCTTCCTGTCGCTCACCTACCTCGGTCTGGCGGAAGCGACGGCGATCATGGACATCAATCCGATCTTCATCACGCTGGGCGCGGCGCTGTTTCTGGGGGAACGCTTCGGGCCGCGCCGGGCCTTCGGCGTAGTCGCGGCACTTGTCGGCGCGCTGGTCATCATCCGACCGGGGACCGAGGTGTTTTCACCGGCAGCCTTTCTGCCCCTGATCGCCGCCACCGGCTATGCCACCTTCATCCTGCTGACACGCAAGGTCGGCCATGACGAAGACCCGCGCACCTCGCTGCTCTATGCCGCCCTGCTCGGCGCCATCGTGACCAGCGTCATCGTGCCGTTTTTCTGGACCGTCCCCGGCCCCAAAGAGATCGCGCTGATGCTGGCCATCGGCGCGCTTGGCGCACTGGGGCAACTGTTCCTGATACAAGCCGTGCGCTTCGCCGAAGCCTCGGCCATCGCGCCGTTTTCCTACGTCGGCCTTCTGATCGCGGCGATCTGGGGCGCGCTGGTGTTCGGCGAATATCCGGACCTCGCCACATGGATCGGCGGGGCGATCATCGTCGCCTCGGGCCTCTACATCTGGCATCGGGAACGGGCGGCGCCCTGAACGCCCGGTCAGACACTGACGATCAACGAGAAATCCGCCTCGGGACCGTCCGGTTTGCGGTTGAACAACCGATCGAGCGATTCCGGCGAGGATGACCGCCGGGTGAGGTTGTTGCGTGGGTCGTATTCGGTTTCGACCCGATGGGTCATCCGCTTGGCCGCGGGACGTTCGGCGATCTGCGCACGCCAGCGCGCCAAGTTCGGAAAATCCTCCGGCGCAAACTCATGCCGCTCAAGGTAAAGCGTCCACGGCCAGATCGCGATATCGGCGATGGAATAGCCGTCGCCCGCGATCCAGTCGCGGCTCGCGAGCCGGTCGTCGAGGTGCCGATAGACGGTTTCCGACTGGTTGCGATAGCGCGCCGCGGAATAGGGTTCCGAGCCATGCTTCACGACGAGGTGGTAGTGGTTGTATTGCCCCAGCATCGGCCCCACCAGCGCGGTTTGCACCATGAGCCAGCGCATCACGTCGCGCCGGGCCGCGCCCGCCGCCGGCAGAAAGTCGGGGCCGTAGGTTTCGGCCAGATAGATCAGGATCGCATTGGATTCGAACAGCGGCTCATCGGCGCCCGGATCAGTCAGGACCGGCACCTTGCCGATCGGGTTCATGGCGAGGAAGTCGGGCTCGAACTGCTCACCACTGAAGACCGCCACGTGTTTCATGGCGTAGTCGAGCCCGAGTTCTTCGAGCAAGAGCCCCACCTTGCGCACATTCGGGCTGCCGGTGCCAAAGAGAATACGCTCGGTCGGGTCCGTCATGTCGTCGTCCTTTTCTGAAAGCCACATAGCGCGCCGCCGACGCGGCGGTGGGCTGTGGCAAAATCCGACGATATTTTCCCGGACGCCAGCAATACGGCCCATTGCTTCAGGCAATGAACGGCTACGGTGATCGCGTCAGTTGATCCGATAGGCGGCCAGCACGCGGCCCGGCCCCGGTTCTTGCAGGATCAGCGCCATCGGCCCATCCCCAGCCATCGCGGTATCGAGTTCGAGCGTTTCGCGGCCGTCCCAGGTCGCGACGCGCTCCCAGTCCGTCACGATGTTCGTGTAGGCAATGGTTTCACCGGCGTTTTCACCATGCTTGATGTCGACGGTTTCCGACGGGTTGAAGCGCACGATATCGACGTTGATCTTGGTGGGCAGCGTCGTGCCGTCTTTGACGAGGCATTTGATCCGCATCTTGCCGTCGACGATCTCGGCCCGGACCTCGACATCCGCAAGCGTCGCTTCATGGGCCTTCATGTAATCGGCGACCCGCATCGGTTTGTAGCCGACCACGTGATCAGTGCCGCCCACGACCATCTGCGGCGTATAGATCGTCGAGGCGCCCGCGACATGGGCATAGGCCTTTTGCCGTGCCGTATGTTCGGGCCGGGCGAACTTGTCCTTCCACCCGATGTAGTCCCAGTAATCCACGTGAAGCGCGAGCGGCAGAACATCGTCGCGCACCGCAAGCTCGGCCAGAAGGGCGTCGGCGGGCGGACAGGAATTGCACCCTTGCGAGGTGAAAAGTTCGATCAGAACAAGCGGTTTCTCGTCTGCATATCCAGCGCCACCCGTAAGCGCCGCGGCTGCAACGAGCCCTGCCCCGATCCAAGATTTCATCACGCGCTCTCCGTCTGTCCGTGCAAAGCGTGATAGACCACCCCCCTCTCACCCGCCAATCAAGGTTTTGAGAGTGTCCTGCAACGTGGCAGATGTGCCATGTCCGCAGGCAGACACCCCGCACCTCGCGACGTGTGTGCAATGGTATACAAAAACTGCCTCTCAAACCCTTGCAGGAATCCCTCTACAGTCTCACATGGAGAGTAAACGTTAACCGGATGCCCCCGTTCGAGGGGCACCGCGTGGTCCAGCGAGAGGAGCCAGACATGCCCATCGAAGTCGGCAAAGACACATCCAAAACGCGCAAGACACTGTCGGCGGGCGGATCGACCGTCGCCTATTATTCCATTCCCGCTGCCGAAGAGGCCGGGCTTGGCACGTTTTCCAAACTCCCCGCCTCGCTCAAGGTGGTTCTGGAAAACATGCTCCGCTTCGAAGACGGCGGGCGCACGGTGTCGACCGACGACATCAAGGCCTTCTCGGAATGGGCCGACAAGGGCGGGCAGAACCCCCGCGAGATCGCATACCGACCGGCCCGTGTGCTGATGCAGGATTTCACCGGCGTCCCGGCGGTCGTGGACCTCGCCGCCATGCGCGACGGGATCAAGGCGCTTGGGGGGGATGCGGAAAAGATCAACCCGCTGGTGCCCGTCGACCTCGTCATCGACCACTCGGTGATGATCGACGAATTCGGCAACCCGCGCGCCTTCCAGATGAACGTGGACCGTGAATACGAGCGGAACATGGAGCGGTATCAGTTCCTCAAATGGGGTCAGACCGCGTTCGAGAATTTCCGCGTGGTCCCGCCGGGCACCGGCATCTGCCATCAGGTGAACCTCGAATACCTCGCCCAGACGGTCTGGACCGACAAGGACCAGAACGGCGAAGAGGTCGCCTACCCGGATACGCTTGTCGGCACCGACAGCCACACCACCATGATCAACGGCGTCGCCGTGCTCGGCTGGGGCGTCGGCGGGATCGAGGCCGAGGCGGCCATGCTGGGCCAACCGATCTCGATGCTCATCCCCGAAGTCGTGGGTTTCAAACTCACCGGCGCGATGGTCGAGGGCACGACCGGCACCGACCTGGTGCTCAAAGTCGTGGAAATGCTGCGCAAGCACGGCGTCGTGGGCAAGTTCGTCGAATTCTACGGCGACGGGCTCGACAACCTGCCGCTGGCACAGCGCGCGACCATCGCCAACATGGCCCCCGAATACGGCGCGACCTGCGGCTTCTTCCCCATCGACGGCGAAACCCTGCGCTATCTGGAACAGACCGGGCGCGACAAGGACCGGATCGAACTGGTCGAGGCCTATGCCAAGGAGAACGGGTTGTGGCGCGATGCGGATTACGATCCGGTCTATACCTCGACCCTGCATCTGGACATGGGCGACATCGTTCCGGCGATCTCCGGCCCGAAACGCCCGCAGGATTACGTGGCGCTGGATCAGGCCGCCGGTGCCTTCGACAACGTCGTTGCGGATTACCGGGGCGTGGATATGTCGGACGACGCGCAGGACATGGCCGCCGAAGGCCCCATCGCGACCAAGCCCGCCGTCTATGCCAAGTCGGGCAAGGTCGAGGGCGAGGACTATGAACTCAAGGACGGCAGCGTGGTGATCGCCTCGATCACCTCCTGCACCAACACGTCCAACCCCTATGTGATGATCGGCGCGGGCCTGGTCGCACGCAAGGCCAACGAACTGGGCCTGAACCGCAAACCGTGGGTCAAGACCTCGCTCGCCCCCGGGTCGCAGGTCGTGACCGAGTATCTCGAGGCTGCCGGACTTCAGGACGACCTCGACGCCATCGGCTTCGACCTCGTCGGTTACGGCTGCACCACCTGCATTGGCAACTCCGGCCCGCTCCAGCCCGAGATCTCCAAGTCGATCGCGGACAACGACCTGATCGCCGTCTCGGTGCTGTCGGGCAACCGCAACTTCGAGGGTCGGATCAGCCCGGACGTGCGCGCCAATTACCTCGCCTCACCGCCGCTCGTGGTGGCCTATGCGCTGGCCGGCGACATGAACATCGACATGGCCAACGACCCAATCGCGCAGACGCCGGACGGCAAGGACGTTTACCTCAAGGATCTGTGGCCCAGCGACGCCGAGATCGCCGAACTGGTCGAAAAGGTCGTCACCCGCGAGGCGTTTCAGGAGAAATACGCCGACGTCTTCAAGGGCGACGAGAAATGGCAGGCGGTCGAGGTGTCGGGCGGCGAAACCTATGACTGGCCGCCGCAGTCCACCTATATCCAGAACCCGCCCTATTTCCAAGGCATGTCCAAAGACCCCGGCACCATCGCCGACATCAAGGACGCCCGTGTTCTGGCGCTTCTGGGCGACATGATCACGACCGACCACATCTCGCCCGCCGGGTCGTTCAAGGCGGAGTCGCCCGCCGGCAAGTATTTGACCGAACGGCAGGTCGCGCCGCGTGACTTCAACAGCTACGGCTCGCGCCGGGGCAACCACGAGGTCATGATGCGCGGCACCTTCGCCAACATCCGCATCAAGAACGAGATGCTGGATGGCGTCGAAGGCGGCTACACCAAGGGCCCGGACGGCGAACAGACGTCAATCTACGACGCGTCGATGGCCTATCAGGAGGACGGCACGCCCCTTGTCGTCGTCGGTGGCATCGAATACGGCGCAGGCTCGTCGCGCGACTGGGCGGCGAAGGGCACGAACCTGTTGGGCGTGAAGGCGGTGATCGCGGAAAGCTTCGAGCGCATCCACCGCTCGAACCTCGTCGGTATGGGCGTCGTACCGTTCGAGTTCACCGGGGGCGACACGCGCAAGACGCTGAACCTGACCGGGGAAGAGACCTTCACCATCACCGGGTTGTCGGAGGATCTGAAGCCTCTTGCGGTGCTGCCCTGCACGATCACCTACCCGGACGGCACCACCAAGGACATCGAGCTGAAATGCCGGATCGATACCGAGGTCGAGATCGATTACGTGGCCAACGGCGGCGTGCTGCACTACGTGCTGCGCAACCTCGCCAAGAGCTGACAACCGCCTGAATTGACTGGAAAGCCCCGGGTTCGCGCCCGGGGCTTTTTCGCGTCTGGGGCTATTCGCCCAGCATCCAGTCCCCGTCCGGGTAAAAGGCGTGGAAGGCGAAGGCGAACATCAGATCGTGGGGCAGATCGTCGCCCGCCGCATTGCGCACCCGGATCGCTCCGACCGGCGCGGCCTCGCCCATCACCGCGGCACCGAGCGCCGAGGCCTGCTCATGCTCCCACGTCAGGATCACCCCGGCTTCGGTGATCGTGCCCGCCTCGGCCAGCCGCGACATCGGCCAGGCCCGCTCGCCGACCCGCACCACGCGGGCGAGCGCCGGGATGTCATGCGGCGGCATCTCGCCCGTGAAGAACGGATAGGGTCGCGCCCGGTCGTCGTAGCCCGCATAGGGGTTCTGGCCATAGGGGCGGCGATGTTCCGGTTCGGCCATGACCAGCCCGTCCGGGTTGCGCGCGGCGAACACCGACCAAGCCTCCATCCACGACGGCAGGGGCGTCAGGTCGTCGCCCGCATAGTCGCCGACGATCCCCTGACCCAGCGCCTGCTGCCACCAGCTTTCGGTTTCGCGGTCATACATAATCATATCGCTGTTTCTGAGCTTGCCCGACACGCCGAAGGTCAGCACGCGGCCATCATGCCGCCGGTCGAAGGTCAGCGCCGAATTGCACAGCGGGCAAAAGGTCACCGCGACCGGCACGTCGCCCACGGTATCGTTCACGATCTCATGCCAGATGAGGTAACGGATCGGATAGGCACGCGGGGTTTCCCCGTCGAGTTCCAGCGCGATGATCGGCTCCCGCTCCGGCAAGGATGCGTCCGCCACGCCGATCATGTCGGGGTCGCTCAGGGCCGGGATACCGTCGCGCGGCGGCCCGCCCGACAGCACTTCGGTCCAGCTTTCGATGGTGCGGTTCGAGAAGTCGGTGAGCGGAAATTCGTTTTTCCAGAACTTCGGGTCGGCAAGCGCCAGACCGGGAAGGACGATCAGGAACAGGATCAGGCGTGTCATGGGGTCAGCATGGCATCGCGGGGGGCACCTGTCACGCGGCGGCGTAGGTCTCGTCGCTCATCGGGACGAGGTCGATGTCCTCGGCGCCGATCCCCGCATCGCCGTCGAGTTCCGCCACCGCCGCGTCGTCCAACGCGATGGTCGTCTGGTCGAAGTCCGGGTCGTAAGTCACTGAAACCAAGGGCTCCACCGGCTCCCCCGTCTCGGGGTCGAAGGTCGGCAGGTATTCGATACGGACCATTTCGGCCTGCGGATCGAAGTCGTCCCAATGCGGCATGTCGGCCTCGGGATCGGTCAGGTCGTAGACCGCGATCGGTGCGGTCATCCTTGCCTCCTCGGCCGCTTCGTAAAGCGAATCCTCCGCCGTCGCGATCACGTCGCCGAAGATGTTGTCGTCATCGAACCCCGTGTCGTCGGCGTGCGCGAGATCGGACTCGGCAACCTGCTCCGAGGCTTCGGTCTGGGCCAACTCGGTGTCCCCGGAGTCATCGTCTCGCCCGGAGACGAGGTTTTCGTGTTCTTCGTCGAGGAAGAAGGCGAGTGTCGATTGGTATTCGTTCTGGATCGGGTTGACCTGTTCGGCCTCGGCCTTGTGTGTGTCGGCCTCGCCCGGCGTCGCCCCGTCCTCGGATTTGCCTCCGAAAAGGCCGCTGAAATCCACAAGCCCCGAGACGCCCACCACGACGGCGGCGCCCAACCCGTAGAAAATCACATCACTCAACTGCATCGATCCGTCCTTTGTGGCGGTTTCCGACACAATTCACGCGGATCGGGGGGTTTTTATGATCTTTTGAGGGTATTTCGAGGCAATTTCACCAAAACGCACGAAAACGCTTTGTTTACCGGGTATGGATTACCATAGTGCCTGTCGACCTGGGGAGGCACACATGATTTCGACGCTCAAACGATACCGGACTCCGGCCTTGGAATGGCTATTGTTCCTCGGCTTCATTCTGATGCTGGCCGGGGCGTGACGGCCCGCGCAGGGGCGGGCCACCACGATCATTTCACGACATCCACGTTGGTCATGACGTCCGGCTGACCGATGACGGCGCCGTTCGGCCCTTCGCCGCGCTTGATGTCCATGACCACGTCCATGCCTTCGATCACCCGTCCGACGACGGTGTATTCGCCGTCGAGGAACGGGGCTTCGTCGAACATGATGAAGAACTGGCTGTTGCCGCTGTCAGGGTTCGACGACCGCGCCATGCCGACGACACCGCGCACGAACGGCTCGTTCGAGAATTCGGCGGGCAGATCGGGGTAATCCGATCCGCCGATGCCCGCGCGGCTCATGTCACCGCCTTCGAGGCCAAAGGCCACGTCGCCGGTCTGCGCCATGAAGCCGTCGATGACGCGGTGAAAGACCACGCCGTCATAGGCCCCCTCGTCGGCCAGACGGGTGATCCGCTCGGCGTGCTGCGGGGCGAGGTTGTCGAACAGTTCGATCAGCACCTTCCCGTTCGCTTCGCCTGCGACTGTGATCTCGATCTGCGGACCGCCGGCCTGACCGGGCGCATCGTTCACGACCGCCGGGTCCGACCCCGGCACAGTCGCGAAGTAATACCAGACGACCAGCCCGACCCCTGCCAGAAACAGGAGCCAGGCGACCAACGTGGCCTTACGCATCGGCGGCGACCTTGACGGAAATCATCTTGTCCGGGTTCGCAGGCGGCTCGCCCCGCGTTATCGCATCGACATGCTCCATGCCTTCGATGACCTGACCGTAGACCGTGTATTGCCCGTTCAGGAAATCGTTGTCCTTGAAGTTGATGAAGAACTGGCTGTTCGCGCTGTTCGGGTTCTGGGTGCGGGCCGCACCGATGGAGCCACGCGCGTGCGGGATTTTCGAGAACTCGGCCGGCAGGTCCGGCAGGTCCGAACCGCCCGTGCCCGCGCGGCGGACGTTGCCGCCATCGGCCTGACCGTGCTCGACATCGCCGGTCTGCGCCATGAAGCCTTCGATCACGCGGTGGAACACGACGCCGTCGTATTTCCCGGCCCGCGCCAGCTCCTTCATCCGCTCGACATGCTTGGGGGCCACGTCGGGCAGCAGTTCGATCACGACGGTCCCATCCTTCAGTTCCATGAGGATGGTGTTCTCGGGGTCCTTGATATCGGCCATCTGGCGCTCCTTTGACTGTTTGGCGGGGAAACTAGGCGCCGCCCCCCGCCCCCGCAAGAGCGGAAATCCCGGGCGGGCCAGCGGCAAATCGCCATTGAATTCCCGAACACGAGCGTGTTTGTGGAGTTGAGGCACGAAGGAGAGACCGATGAGCTGGAAGACACTCGACGACATGGACCTTGACGGCAAGACCGTGCTGGTCCGCGTGGACATCAACGTGCCGCTCGACGATCAGGGCAACGTCACCGACGCGACCCGGATCGAACGTATCGTGCCGACCGTGAAGGACATTCTCGACAAGGGCGGCAAGCCGGTGCTCATGGCCCATTTCGGGCGGCCCAAGGGCAAGGTGGTGCCCGAGATGTCGCTGAAGCCGCTGGTTCCCGCGCTCGCCGCCGCCTTCGACGCCCCGGTGAAATTCGCGGACAACTGCATCGGCGGACCCGCCAAGATCGCCGTGTCGAAGCTGGAGCCGGGCGAAGTCCTGCTGCTTGAAAACACGCGCTTCCACCCGGAAGAAACCGACAACGAAGCCTCGTTCGCCGCCGCACTGGCCGCGCTTGGCGAGGTCTATGTCAACGACGCCTTCTCGGCCTCGCACCGCGCCCATGCCTCGACCGAGGGCGTGGCCCGGATCATGACGAACTGCGCCGGACGGCTGATGGAAGCCGAACTGAAGGCGCTCGAAGCCGCACTGTCGAACCCGGTCCGCCCGGTGGTCGCGGTGGTCGGCGGCGCCAAGGTGTCGACCAAGCTGGAACTGCTCGGCAACCTCGTGGAAAAGGTCGACAACCTCGTGATCGGCGGCGGCATGGCGAACACCTTCCTTGCCGCTCAGGGCATCGACGTGGGCAAATCGCTGTGCGAGCACGACATGGCCGACACGGCGCGCGAGATCATGGAAAAGGCCGACGACGCGGGGTGCAAGATCATCCTGCCGACGGATGTGGTCGTGGCCCGCGAATTCAAGGCGGGGGCCGAGAACGAAACCGTCGCGGCCGACGCCTGCCCGTCCGACGCCATGATCCTCGACGCCGGTCCCGACACGGTCGACACCATCGCAAAGGCGTTCGAGAACGCCTCGACCCTGATCTGGAACGGCCCGCTCGGCGCGTTCGAGATCGAGCCGTTCGACGCCGCTACCAACGCCGCCGCGCAGAAAGCGGGCGCGTTGTCGAAAGAGGGTCGCCTGACCTCGGTCGCGGGCGGTGGCGACACGGTGGCCGCGCTGAACAAGGCGGGCGTGGCCGATGATTTCACCTATATCTCCACCGCTGGCGGGGCCTTCCTCGAATGGATGGAGGGCAAGACCCTGCCCGGCGTCGCCGCGCTCGAGGGCTGAACGGTGGGCTGGGCGCTCATCACCGGCGCGTCCTCGGGCCTTGGCCTCGAGTTCGCCAAGCTCGCCGCCGCCGATGGCTGGAACCTCGTGATTTCGGCCCGTCGCGAAGACGAGTTGCGCGCGCTCGCCGACACCCTTCCGACCGAAGTGGTGGTGGTGACAGCCGATCTGGCCGAACCCGGCGCCGCCGACCGGCTCTGGCAGGCCGCGAACGACGGGCGTTCCATCGACCTCCTGGTGAACAACGCGGGCTTCGGCGTGCATGGGCGTTTCGCCACCTGCGGCGACGATCGCGAACGCGGATCGGTGACCGTGAACATGGTCGCCGTCACCGAGCTGATGCAGAACGCCCTCAAACAGTTCCGCGCGTCGGGTACGAAAGGCAAGGTTCTGAACGTCGCCTCGCTCGCCGGCTACATGCCCTCGCCCAACATGGCGATCTATCACGCGACGAAATCCTACGTCCTGACCCTGTCCGAAGCGGTGCACTACGAATGCAAACGCGACGGCATCACCGTCACCGCGCTCTGCCCCGGCCCGTCCAAGACCAACTTCTTCGGCGCGGCGGGCATCGACAGCGCGTGGCTCACCAGTTTCCTGCCGATGCTCGCACCCGACGTGATCGCCCGCGCCGGCTGGCGCGCCCTCAAGGCCGGGAAACGGGTCGAGGTGCCCGGCTTCGTCACCAAGCTCGTCGTGTTGTCGGCCAAGATCACGCCCCGCGGTCTTCTGGCCCGCATGAACGGTTTTTTCTGGTCCGGTCGCGGCTGACCCGCCCAATCGCGATGCGTTAGCGCGACCAGAATTGCGCAGCGCCGCGCGACACCTTACCAAGTGGCGGACACGCGACCACGGAGGGAATTGAGATGTCGGATTCGAAACAACGCGAGCAGATGACAAGCGGCAAGGGCTTCATCGCCGCGCTCGACCAATCCGGCGGTTCGACCCCCAAGGCGCTGCGCCTCTACGGCGTCGATGAAAGCGCCTATTCGTCCGAGGACGAGATGTTCGACCTGATCCACGGGATGCGCGCCCGGATCGCACAGGCCCCGGCTTTCACGGGTGAAAAGGTGATCGGCGCGATCCTGTTCGAGATGACGATGGACCGCGAGATCGGCGGCAAGCCCTCGGCCCGGTTCCTGTGGGAAGAGCGCGGCGTGGTCCCGTTCCTGAAGGTGGACAAAGGGCTCGGGGCCGAGGCGAACGGCGTGCAGCTCATGAAACCAATGCCGGACCTCGACGCGCTGCTCGACCGTGCGGTCGCCGCCGGGATTTTCGGCACCAAGATGCGCTCGGTCGTCTCGGCAGCCAACCGCGAAGGGATCGCGGACATCGTCGATCAGCAGTTCGAGGTGGGCAAACAGATCCTCGCCAAGGGTCTGGTCCCGATCCTCGAACCCGAGGTGACCATATCCATCGACGACAAGGCCGAGGCCGAAGACATCCTGCTCGAAGAGATCACCAAACACTTGGACGCACTGGACGAGGGGCAGGAGATCATGCTGAAACTCTCGCTTCCGACCAAGGCGAACCAGTATGCCAGCCTCATCGCCCACCCCCGCGTGATCCGCGTCGTGGCGCTGTCGGGCGGCTACGCGCGCGACGAGGCGAACGCGCTCCTCGCCAAGAACGAGGGCATGATCGCCAGCTTCTCGCGCGCCTTGACCGAGGGGCTTTCGGCCCAGCAATCCGACGACGAATTCAACGCGACCATCGCCGAGGCCATCGACGGCATCTATCGGGCCTCGATCACCTGATCGCCGCCCCCACGTCTGAAACCGGCCGTCCGACCGGGCGGCCCGTTCTCGTTTGGCGGCGGCCCGCTTCATGTTACCCTTCCATCACAACACCTGGACATTTTGGGAGGAAACCATGTTCACAAGATCCATTGCCGCAGCCATCGCCCTCGGATTTGCCATCGCCAGCCCCGCCGCCGCCCAGATGATGGCGCCCGAGGGGGCCGGGGTCTATTTCGTCAACCTGTCGGACGGCGACACCGTGTCGTCCCCGGTCAAGGTCGTCTTCGGCCTGTCCGGCATGGGCGTGGCCCCGGCGGGCACCGAAAAGGAAAACACCGGCCACCACCACATCCTGATCGACCGCCCACCGCTGGGGGAAGGCGAAGAGGGCGAATTGACCTATGGCCTGCCCGCCGACGACAACCACAAGCACTTCGGCGGCGGCCAGACCGAAACCATGCTGGAACTCGCCCCGGGCGAACACACGCTGCAACTCGTGCTGGGCGACATGAACCACGTGCCGTTCGATCCGCCGGTCGCCTCGGACGTCATCACGATCACCGTGGAATAAAGCCGGGCGCGCGGGTCTGCCCGGTCAGATCCGCGCGATCAAGGCGGCCGTGTCCAGACCGCTGACCGCGCCCGGCACCATGCCGCGCGCGCCGTCCACCTTGGTCGCGATCCAGCCGTCGGAAACCGCCGCGTTTCCGGCCCGCAGAAGAACCGAGGCGGCCAGCAGCACCGCAAGCCGTTCGGCAAACCACCGCGCCTCGCCCTCCTCCGGCAACGCAGGCCAGCGGTCGAAATGCGCCGCGAGCGCCGCGTCATAGCGACGGTCCGCGCCGGTCGCGGCCTCCAATTCGGCCCGCAACGCCGCACCCGCCATCGGCTCGCGCGCCAGCGTGCGGAGAATGTCGAGGCAGATCACGTTCCCCGACCCTTCCCAGATCGAGTTGAGCGGCGCTTCGCGATACAGCATCGGCATCGGCGTCTCTTCGACGTATCCCATTCCGCCAAGGCACTCCATCGCCTCGAGGATCACCGGACCGCACCGCTTGTTCGACAGGAACTTGGCCAGCGCCACGGAAATCCGCGCGAAGGCCCGATCCTCGGGCGCGTCACCGTCAAAAGCCCGTGCCGCCCGCATCCCGAGCGCCAGCGCCCCTTCCCACTCCAGCGCCAGATCGGCCAGAACCGACCGCATCAGCGGCTGGTCGATCAGCCGCTTCTGAAACGCGGACCGGCCCTCGACCCAGTGTTTCGCCTCGACCAGCGCCGCCCGCATCAGCCCGGCGGGCGCCATGGCGGTGTCGAGCCGGGTGTGATGCACCATCTCGATGATCGTCGCGACCCCGCGCCCGTCCTCGCCCAGCTTGTGCGCCAGCGCGCCGTGATACTCGATCTCGGACGAAGCATTGGCCCGGTTGCCCAGCTTGTCTTTCAACCGCTGGATCTGGATCGGGTTGCGCCCCTCGTCGGTCCAGCGTGGAACGAGGAAACAGGTGAGCCCCGCTTCGGTATAGGCCAGCGTCAGGAACCCGTCCGACATCGGCGCCGAACAGAACCACTTGTGCCCGGTAAGCCGCCACATCCCCCCCGCCGGTTCCGCCCGCGTGGTATTCGCCCGCACGTCCGAGCCGCCCTGCTTCTCGGTCATGGCCATGCCCATCGTGGCCGCGCGTTTCCGACCCACGGGCGCGATTGACGGGTCGTATTCGGTCCCGGTCAGCTTCGGCGCCCAGACCGCCTCCAGCGCCGGATCGGCGGCAAGCGCGGGCACGGCGGCATAGGTCATGGTCAAAGGGCAGCAAATCCCCGGCTCGACCTGACTGAGCATATAGACCATCGCGGCATGGGTCGCGTGCCCACCGGGCGCCCCGTCCCAAGCAAGGGCGGCATATCCGGCGGCCATGCCCGCCTGCATGACCTCGTGATACCCCGGATGAAAATGCACCTCGTCCAGCCGTCGCCCCGCCCGGTCGAAGAGCTTCAACTCCGGCGGGTTCGCCCGCGCCGCCTCGCCCGCCGCACGCAGGGCCTCGGTCCCGAAAGATGCCCCGGCCGTGGCGGCCGCATCTACGCGCCCGCCTGCCGCCAAGACGTGATCGCGCAGCGTGGCATCCGACGCCCAAAGGTCGCGCGCCGCCGGTGCGCCCGGCTGGTTCTCGACCTCATGGGTGGCGAGCGTGCTTCGTGGCTCCACCGTCATCGCAAGTCCTCCTCGCCCCCAGCCTAGCGCCCAGCCCCCGCACAGGAAAAGCCATCCCGTCGCGGCATCCGCCGAAAATCGCCCAACCGAATCATTGGGGATTCACAGAGCGAATCACCTGTGTCATAAAGAGTTACAGCGCCCGGCAGAGGCGCATGAGGCAGACGTTCATACCGAGGGGTTTCCCTTGCGCGGTCCACGCAGACAATCCGGCTTCGGCGGCGTGCTCTACCTTCTGGGGCTGATTTCCGCTGGCACCTATTTCACCTTCGCGTCCGTGCAGGGGGATTACGGGCTGTTCCGTCGCGTGCGTATCGACGCCGAGGCGCAGACGCTCGCGCAAGAGCGCGACCGCCTCGCCGCCGAAATCGCGACGCTCGAAAACAAGACCCGCCGCATCTCGGACGATTTCCTCGATCTCGACCTGCTCGACCAGCAGGCCCGCGACGTTCTGGGCCTCGTGCGCGCGGACGAGGTCGTGCTGCGCTAACACCTTCTTCGTTTCAGGAAACCTCGGGGTGGACGTGTTTGCCTGCAAACGCGTCCGAAGGGGCAGCGCCCCTTTCCGCTTGGCCGCGCCCTGCGCGGACAAGTTTGACATGCGCGGCGCAAGCCGCACGATTTGACAACCTCCACGACGCCTCCATACTCGTGCGCATCGACGATGTGACGCACCGTCAAATCGATACTCGCAATCGTCGCCAGAATGGTTTATTAGATAGTTTAACGCTAAACTATCTTTAGGACCGCGGAGGATAACGCCCATGGCGACCGCCAAAAGCGCCAAGAAATCAAACACATCCAAGGAAGAATTGCTCGAGCACTACCGCGAGATGCTGCTCATCCGCCGATTCGAAGAAAAGGCAGGCCAGCTTTACGGCATGGGTCTGATCGGGGGCTTCTGCCACCTCTACATCGGGCAGGAAGCCGTGGTCGTCGGGCTCGAAGCCGCCGCGGAAGAGGGCGACAAGCGCGTCACCTCCTACCGCGATCACGGTCACATGCTGGCCTGCGGGATGGACCCCAAGGGCGTCATGGCCGAGCTGACGGGCCGCGAAGGCGGCTATTCCAAGGGCAAGGGCGGGTCGATGCATATGTTCTCGACCGAAAAGCATTTCTACGGCGGCCACGGCATCGTCGGCGCGCAGGTGCCGATCGGCGCGGGCCTCGCCTTCGCCGACAAATACCTCGGCAACGACCGCGTGACCTTCACCTATTTCGGCGATGGCGCCGCCAACCAGGGCCAGGTCGCAGAGACCTATAACATGGCCGAACTCTGGGACCTTCCGGTGATCTTCGTCATCGAGAACAACCAGTATGCCATGGGCACTTCGATGAAGCGCGCGACCAAGTCGCCGTCGCTGTGGGAACGCGGCGCGGCCTACGGGATCGAAGGCGAAGAGGTCGACGGGATGGACGTGCTCGCGGTCAAGGCCGCCGGGGAAAAGGCCATCGCGCACTGCCGCGCGGGCAAGGGCCCCTACATCCTCGAGATGAAGACCTACCGCTACCGTGGCCACTCCATGTCGGACCCGGCGAAATACCGGACCCGCGAAGAGGTTCAGAAAATGCGCGACGAGAAGGACCCGATCGAACACGTCCGCGACCTGCTGATCCAGGGCAAGCACGCCTCGGAAGACGACCTCAAAGCGGTCGACAAAGAGATCAAACAGATCGTCAACGACGCGGCCGACTTCGCCCGCGAAAGCCCGGAACCGGCGCTCGACGAGCTCTGGACCGACATTTACGCATAAGACCGAGGGACGGAGACAAAAGACATGGCAACCGAAATTCTCATGCCGGCCCTCAGCCCCACGATGGAAGAGGGCACGCTGGCGAAATGGCTCGTCAAGGAAGGCGACGAAGTCAAATCCGGCGACATTCTGGCCGAGATCGAAACCGACAAGGCGACGATGGAATTCGAAGCGGTGGACGAAGGCACCGTGGGCAAGATCCTGATCGAAGCCGGGACTGAAGGCGTGAAGGTGAACACCCCCATCGCCGTGCTGGTGGAAGACGGCGAAAGCGCCGACGACATCGACACCGGATCGAACAAGACCGCCGCCGAGGCGGATGCGCCGTCCCCCTCCGGCGACGCGCTCGACGACACCGACACCGCCAAACCGATGTCGACCCAGCCCGGCGCATCCGTGCCCGAGCCTGAGCCGGTCGAAGACCCCGAAGTGCCCGAAGGCACCACCTTCAAGACCCAGACGGTCCGCGAAGCCCTGCGCGACGCGATGGCCGAGGAAATGCGCGCCGACGAGGCCGTATTCGTCATGGGCGAGGAAGTGGCCGAGTATCAGGGCGCCTACAAGGTGACCCAAGGCCTTCTGGACGAATTCGGCGAGCGCCGCGTGATCGACACCCCGATCACCGAGCATGGCTTCGCCGGTCTCGCCACCGGGGCCGCGATGGGCACCTTGCGCCCGATCGTCGAATTCATGACCTTCAACTTCGCGATGCAGGCCATCGACCACATCCTCAACACCGCCGCCAAGACGCGCTACATGTCCGGTGGCCAGATGAGCGTGCCGGTCGTGTTCCGTGGCCCCAACGGCGCCGCCGCCCGCGTGGCCGCCCAGCACAGCCAGGACTATGCGGCATGGTATGCCCAGATCCCCGGCCTGCACGTGGCGATGCCCTACTCCGCCGCCGACGCCAAGGGCCTGCTCAAGACCGCGATCCGGGGCGACACGCCGGTCGTCTTCCTTGAGAATGAGTTGCTCTACGGGCAGTCGTTCGAGGTGCCGGACCTGGATGACTACGCCATCCCCTTCGGCAAGGCCCGGATCTGGCAGAAGGGCGACGACGTGACCATCGTGTCCTTCGGGATCGGCATGAAATACGCGCTCGAAGCCGCCGAGGTTCTGGCGGGCGAAGGCATTTCCGCCGAAGTCATCGACCTGCGCACCCTGCGCCCGATGGACACCAAGACCGTCATCGAAAGCGTCAAGAAAACGAACCGCTGCGTGACCGTCGAAGAGGGCTGGCCCACACCGTCGATCGGCAGCTACCTGTCGGCGACGATCATGAAGGAAGCCTTCGACTACCTCGACGCCCCGGTTCTGAACATGACCGGCAAGGACGTGCCCATGCCCTATGCCGCCAACCTCGAAAAACTGGCGCTGGTCACCACCGACGAGGTGGTCGAGGCGGTCAAGTCGGTCTGCTACAAGTAAGGAGAGAGCGCGATGCCTACGGAAATCCTGATGCCCGCCCTCTCGCCCACGATGGAAGAGGGCACGCTGGCCAAATGGCTGGTGAAAGAGGGCGACGCCGTTTCGTCCGGTGACCTGCTGGCCGAGATCGAAACCGACAAGGCGACGATGGAATTCGAAGCCGTCGACGAAGGCGTGATCGGCAAGATCCTCGTCGAAGCGGGCAGCGAGGGCGTGAAGGTCAACACGCCCATCGCCGTTTTGTTGGAAGAGGGCGAAAGCGCCGACGACATCGGTGAGGCCTCATCCGGGGCCCCGGCCCCGTCTTCGGACAAGGCCGACGCGGCGCCGAAAGCGACCGAGGAGGCCAAGGCGGACTCCCCGGCCCCGAAATCCACCGGACCGATCCCCGCACCCAAAGACGACAAGGGCGGGCGCATCTTCGCCTCGCCGCTTGCCCGCCGGATCGCCAAGGACAAGGGGCTCGACCTCGCTCAGATCAAGGGCTCTGGCCCCAAGGGTCGGATCGTCAAGGCCGACGTGCTGGACGCCAAGCCCTCGGCCGCCCCGGCCAAGGACGACGCCAAGCCCGCGGCAGCCCCGGCTGGTGGCGGCGGCGGAGCGATGCCTGCGGGACCGTCCACCGATGCCGTGCTCAAGATGTACGAAGGGCGCGAGTTCGAAGAGGTCAAGCTGGACGGGATGCGCAAGACCATCGCCGCGCGGCTGACCGAAGCCAAGCAGACGATCCCGCACTTCTACCTGCGCCGCGACATCAAGCTGGACGCGCTGATGAAATTCCGTTCGCAGCTCAACAAGCAGCTCGAAGCGCGCGGCGTGAAGCTGTCGGTCAACGACTTCATCATCAAGGCCTCGGCGCTGGCGCTTCAGGCCGTGCCGGATGCCAATGCCGTCTGGGCCGGTGACCGGGTGCTGAAGCTGAAGCCCTCCGACGTGGCCGTCGCCGTCGCCATCGAGGGCGGGCTGTTCACGCCGGTTCTGAAGGACGCGGACATGAAGTCGCTCTCGGCCCTCTCCGCCGAGATGAAAGACCTCGCCGCCCGCGCCCGCGACCGCAAGCTTGCGCCGCATGAATATCAGGGCGGCAGCTTCGCGATCTCGAACCTCGGGATGTTCGGCATCGACAACTTCGACGCGGTCATCAACCCGCCCCACGGCGGGATCCTCGCGGTCGGGTCCGGGGTGAAGAAGCCCATCGTGAACGCCGAAGGCGAGATCGAGGTGGCCACGATCATGTCGGTGACCCTCAGCGTCGATCACCGGGTGATCGACGGGGCGCTGGGTGCCCAGCTTCTGGAGCAGATCGTCCAGAACCTCGAGAACCCGATGATGATGCTGGCCTGATCGGGCCATCTAGCCGGAATTGGGGCCGCGCGGGCGACTGCGCGGCCTTTTTCATTGAGCGGGGCCGCCCGCACCGGCAGGATCGCAGGCAGGAGGAACCTGTCATGTGGTCACTTGTCGGAGTATTCTTCGCAGCCGCCTTCGCCGTGAACGCGATCCCGCATTTCGTGGCGGGCGTTCAGGGGCGCGCGTTCCCCTCGCCTTTTGCGTCGCCGCCCGGCGTGGGCATGTCCGCCCCGCCCGTGAATGTCCTGTGGGGGGCGGCGAATGCGCTGGCCGCATGGGCGCTCTTCTGTCCCGTGGCGGGCTTCGACCCGGCGCGCACCGGACATCTGATCGCGGGCGCCGCCGGTGGCCTTGTCATGGCGCTCTTCCTCTCGCGCCATTTCGGTCGGGTGATGAAACAGGCCGGGCGGGACTGACCCAAAAAGAAAGGAGCGCGGGACTGCCATCCCAGCGCTCCATTTTCCTTGATCGGTGCTGCCCGGTTCAGGCCGCGATGGCAACAGCATAAAGAGCCGCGAAACCGAGTACTGTGGCGATCCACAAACGAAGCATGGTGTTGTCCCCTGTCCTTTTCGTTGTGGCCACACTTTTAGACAAAATGATCCGCGTGTCATTGACACAGATCACGGGTGCGCGAGGTTTCGCCTATGAGACTCGACGACTCGTCTGTCGCCGCGTCTCGCGCGGCGCGGCGTTCCGGCTGGTTATCGGAAAATCACGAAGACTCAATCGCTTGCCGGACCCTACGCAGGCGGAGGGGCAAGGCCGGTCTGCCGGTCGAACGCGAACAGTCGCGCCTTCACCTGCTCCGTCCACTCACGACCCATGGTCCGCTGTCCGGGCACAGCGATCGCCGTTCTCGGTGACGTTCCTCTGTCTGCCCCGAACAGCCCCCCGGATACAGAAAGACCCGCGCATCGGCCTGCGCGGGTCTTTCCATTTAAGTCAGGTTTCGTCCGATCAGATGATGATCGCCAGCGCACCGCTGGCTGCGATCCAACCGATGGTGATGAGGGCAAAGGGCTTCATGACTTGGTCTCCCAGGGTTTCGAATGCCCGATCCTGCCGGGCTGTCCCTGAAGAAACGGTAAACGCAGCGCGAAAGTTCCCGCCCGATCCGACTATATGTTGTAAAAATGAAAGCGGCCTCCACAAAGGAGGCCGCATCCGGTCAACTTTTCGGTCGCAGTCACTCTGCGCCGCGGGTGCCCAGAAGCTGGTTCATCGACACCGACGGGTGGTCGCAACCCGCCGTGCCCACCACCTTGGCCGGCACGCCCGCCACGGTGGTCGCGGGCGGCACGTCGGCCAGCACCACGGACCCGGCCGCGATGCGCGAGCAGCAGCCGACCTTGATGTTGCCCAGAACCTTGGCCCCGGCCCCGATCAGAACCTCGTCCGCGATCTTGGGGTGCCGGTCCTCTTCCTCTTTCCCGGTGCCGCCCAGCGTGACCGAGTGCAGCATCGACACGTTGTCGCCCACCACCGCCGTCTCGCCGATGACGATGGAATGGGCGTGGTCGATCATGATGCCCTTGCCCATCCGGGCGGCCGGGTGAATGTCGATCCCGTAGACCTCGGAACAGCGCATTTGCAGGAAATAGGCCAGATCGGTGCGCCCCTTGGCCCAAAGCCAATGGGCCAGACGATGCGCCTGCATCCCCTGAAAGCCCTTGTAGTAAAGGATGGGTTGCAACATCCGCAGCGTCGCCGGGTCGCGTTCCAGCACCGCGTTCAGGTCGGCGCGCGCCGCCTCGACCAGCGTCGGGTCGTCGTCATAGGCCTCGTTCGCGACTTCGCGCAGGACCATCATCGACATTTCGTTGGAACACAGCTTGGCCGCGATGCGGTAACTCAACGCCCGTTCCAGCGTCTTGTGGTGCAGGATACAGGCATGAACCAGCCCGCCCATGAGCGGCTCTTTCGCCACGGCCTCATGCGCTTCCGAGGTGATCCGGTCCCAGACTGGGTCGATCGCCCGGGGTTTCGTTCGCGTTTCGGCCATGCGGGCCTCCATCATGTTGCTGGCTCGTCTTACCCCAGATAGGCTCGCAATTCCAAACGCAAAGAGGTGATGCGAAGGTTCACCGAGATGGATGAGACCACCCTCGCCCGTTACCGCGACGCGCTGATCGCGGCGCTCGACGCGCTGGACGCCGAGGATCGGCTTGGCACGGACGGGCAAAAGACCGTGACGCTGGACCAGCAGTCCGTGGGCCGCCTCAGCCGGATGGACGCGCTTCAGGGTCAGGCGATGGCGCGGGCGACCGCCGCCCGCCGCGACGCACAGCGCAGCCGGATCGCCGCCGCATTCGCCCGGATGGAGGACGGCGAATATGGATACTGCACCGAATGTGGAGAGGAGATCGCGAAGGGCCGGCTCGATTTAGACCCTGCCGTGCCGACCTGTATTTCCTGCGCAACAGGCGGCTGAACACGACACGCCCCTTGGCCGGAACGCCGCGTGACGCTTGACCTTCCGGTCAGAAAAAAGGCACCTAGCGCCAAATTTGCCCGGGGGTTCCGAAACGCGGTCGCCACGTCCGCCCCTCAGCCCCGCCCACTCGGAAGGCTCGTCACATAAACGCGATTGTCGAACATATCGGCGCGGACCATCTGATCCCCGTCTACCCACGGCCCGCGCCCGCGCAGCCCCGCCCGTCCGAATTCATTCGTCTGGCCCGGCGTGACCTTCTGAGCCTGTGGTGGAACGAGGCCTACGACTACAAGATCATGCCGACCCGCATTTTCGGGCGTCAGGTCACGATCCTGAACAACCCCCATGCCATTCAGCATGTGATGGTGAAGAACCACGACAACTACGAGCGCAAGGCCCCGCAGCAACGCCGGGCGCTGGAGCAGCTTCTGGGCGACGGTCTGTTCATCTCCGATGGCGAGACGTGGCAGTTCCGGCGGCGCGAGGTCGCGGCGACCGTTCACCGCCGGAAGCTCGACATCTTCGCGCCCGTCATGGTCGACGCGACCGAGGAACTGGCGCAGCACTGGCACCAGATGGGCGACGGCGCACAGGTCGACGCGCTGGTGGAAATGGCCGATCTGACGGCTGAAATCATCGCGCGCGCCGTGTTCGGCAGCAAGCTGGGGCGCGACAAGACGCTCGAAGTGATCCAGGGCTTCACCGACTACCAGAAGGTCGTGAACCAGATCAACGTCGCCTATTTCCTTGGCGCGGACGACGGCTGGCCGCTGTTTCCCGGCCCCCGCCGCCGCGCCTCGATCGCGCGTGTGCACCGGGTGATCGACGAGTTGATCGCGCATCACCTGTCGGGTCGCGGCGACCCGAATTCCATGATCGCCATGCTGATGAAGTCGGTCGATCCGCGCACGGACAAGCCGATGACCCCGGTCGAACTGCGAAACGAGGCCGCGACGATCTTCATGGCCGGGCACGAAACCACGGCGGCCACCCTGACATGGGCCTGGTATCTGCTGTCGCGCGCCGAATGGGCCGAAGACCAGCTTCACCGCGAGTTGGACGAGGTTCTGGGCGGGCGCGCCCCGACGCTGGCCGACGTGCCCCGGCTGAAATACACCCGCGCCATCATCGACGAAACGCTACGGCTTTATCCCCCCGTCCCGATCCTCGGGCGGCAGGCGAAGGAAGCCGACATGATCGGCGAGTTCCCGATCGACGCCAAAAGCCTCGTCCTCGTGATCCCGTGGCTTCTGCATCGGCATGAGGAGTTCTGGGAGCGCCCGCATAATTTCGAGCCGGACCGGTTCCTCGACAAGCGGCCCAAGTTCCCCTTCGCCTATACGCCCTTCGCCGTCGGCCCGCGCGTCTGCGCCGGGACCGCCTTCGGTCAGGTCGAGGCGGTTCTGTGCCTCGCCACCCTCGCCCAGCAATTCCGGGTGCGTGTGCCCGAGGGTGCCGATGTCGTGCCCCAGTGCCGTCTGACCCTGCGTCCGCGCGGGGGACTGCCCGTGACCATCCATCCGCGCCGGGACCGTGGCTAAGCCGGTCAAGAAAGCCGCCCGCCGGTGGCGCCCGGAAACGCCGCCGACCTGGGAAGACTTCAAGGCAGGCGGCGGCAGACGCGCGCGTTGGCGGCGCTATTGGCTGCGCGACACACGGGACGGGATCGTCGACTACATCATGCACTACGGCCTGCGCCTCGCCCCGCTCGAACTGTGCTCGAGCGTCGGTGACGCGCTTGGGCGCACCGTCGGGATGCGCAACTACGAACTTCCCGTGAATCGGTTCCGGGCGGTTCTGTCCGCGATCCGCCCCGACTGGTCACCCGACGAGGTCGAAGCCAAGGTCAAGGACGGGTTCGGGAACTTCGGACGCCTGATGACCGAATTTTCCGTGCTCGACCGCATCTACCCGATGGGCCGCGTGACGGTTCACGGGCTGGACCATCTCGAAGCGGTCAAGGGAGGGCCCCTGATCCTGCTAGGCCTGCATCTGGGCAATTTCGAGGTTCTGGGCCCCACCCATATCGCTCACGGCGTGAACATCATGGGGGTCTATGAGCCGCCCGACAGCCGGTTTCGCCACGCGCTCGCCATCACCGCGCGCGAACGCTTCGGCGGCAAGGTGTTTCCGGCCGGTGTCGACGGAACCCGCCCGATGATGAAATGGCTGCGCGAAGGCAACGCGGTCCAGATTTTCGCGGACGAATTCATCCACGGCGGCGTGCGCGGCCCGTCGCTTGGACGTGGCGTCCGTTTCGACGGCAACATCGCCTTCGCGGTGCGCATGGCGCGCAAGACCGGGGCGCAGATCCTTCTGACCCATGCGAAACGGCTCAAGGGCTGCCGGTTCGAAGTGCATTACATCCCCGTCGAAAGCGTCCTGAGCGACGAAAGCCTCGAAGAGGCCGTGACCCGGATCGACCTTATCGCAAGCCGCCGGATCTTCGCGCTGCCCGAGCAATGGTACATGGGGCACGAGGTTCGCAATGCCGAGCCGATTGCCAAGGGGCGCCACCGCATCATCGGCGACGCCTGACCCCGATCATCCGCCCACCACGATCCGTGCCCCCGGCCCCGGCCCGAAGCTTTGCGACACCTGTGCGACCTCGATCTCGAAGGGGGCGGTCACGCTGTCCGCCGCCTGCATCGCGGCGGAATAGGTCCACGCGGCGCTCGTCACCACGACCTCGCGCTTCACCGATCCGCCGTCGATGACCCGTAAGACGTAGGATTCGCTTTCCTCGCCCAGCGGCACCTCGACCCCCTGCCAGCTATCGCCGTCGATCCGCGATCGCCGCACCCATGTGACCGCGTAGTCGCCGCCTGATGCCCGCGCGGAAACATGCGCGGGCGTATAGGGTCTGAGCCCCACGCCATAGGTGGTGACCACGCTGTGCTCATAGGTCTCGTCGTCGATGGTTTCCGACGCGGGTCCGATCCGGTAGTGCCGTTCCAGCCCGCGCGCCGACAGCGGCAAGTTGAGGGGCGTCACCGCGCTGTCGAGGAATACCACCGTCGATCCCACCGGCCATTCGGCGGGCATCGCCCAGTCGCTCCCGACCTGTCCGCGCAGGCGGCCCGACAGCTCGTACACGTCCTCTTCGACCAGCACCGCGTCCGAGAACTGGAACACCTCCCACCCGTCCGTGTCGCCGAAGCCGATCGCCGCGACGTTGGAACCGCTCAGGATACCGTCCAGACCCGCCGACGACACCGCGCCCTGCGGCAGCCGCACGCGCAGGGCCGGCCCCCGGTCGATCAGGCCGGGGCGTGCCCAGCGCAGCGTGCTTTCGGTGACACCGATCCGGGCCGGTGCGCGGATCACCTGATTGAGCGAATAGCCGTTCTCCGAAGCCGAGGAATACACCGCCACCGGCCCCGGCCACGGGTCCGACGCCACGGCAAGGCGCGGCAGATGCGGCGTCTCCTCCCCGGTCAGAAGCGGCAGGTCGAGGAACACGGGATAGACCGGCACGGCAGGTGTGAACTCCGCCAGCTCGATCTCGCTCTCGACTCCGTCCGAGGGGGTCAGCACGCCCGGTTCGACCCGCACCGCCTGAATCATCTGGACGCCCGCCTGCTCGACATGGTCGATGCGGAAATACCCGGTGCCGTCTGCGGTTTCCAATTCGACCACGTCGCCCGCCCGCCAGCTCAGGTCGGACGGGGCCAGCGCGAACCGCGCCCGGTCCCGCGCCACCCGCGCCTCGGCCAGCCACCGCTCGGTGATCCCCCGCGCCTCGGCTTGCGTCAGGATCATCGGCAGGTCCGAGGACGAGACGGAATGCGTCTCTTCGTCCGGAAAGATCGCTTCGACCGACCGCACCTCATAGGCGGACTCGGATTCCGTGTGATTGAGCCGCACCCGCCCCACCATCTCGGCCTCGGGCGCGCGCGAGAACTCCAGATCGCCCTCGATCTCGTCGGTCGCCACGAACCGCGCCGGGTCGAGCGTGCCGTCAGGCGTGCCCTTGCGCGTGAAGAACTCAAGCACCCCCTCGCGCTCCGCCGCCTCGAACCCGTAGGCCAGCATCAGCGGCTGAAGCGCCGTGCGCGCGTCTGTCACCTGATCGACCATGTAGCCGCGCACCAGACCATAGAGCCGCGAGACGTCGAAATGCGTGACGCCGGAGCGCGTGCAGATCTCGGACACGACCGAGGCGAGCGAGCGGTTGGAGTCCCGACCGTTCAGCCAATGGCCCCGCTCGTAATTCTCCCAATCCCCCCAGGCGGCCCGCTTTTTCGGGAACCACGGGAAAGGGCGCGCATCCCACGCCCAGACATGGGCGCGGTCCATGTCGATCATCTTGACGCCCGTCAGCTGGTGCACGGGGTTGTTCGCGGGGTTTTCCCAGAACTCGCGCACCGCCCGCAGATACTGCATCTGCATGAAATCGTCGCGGTGGCCGTTGGAATAACGCGGCAGCGAGCTTTCCGAGCTTTTCGGGTCCAGAAACTTGTTCGGCTGGTTCGTGCCCTTGTCGATGGCCGCGCAGCCGTATTCGGTGAACCAGATCGGTTTCGACCCCGCCACCCAGTCGGTCGACGCGGTTTGGCGCACGCCGCCGATGCGGTTGTGATGCTCGTTCTCCCACCAGCCCCGGATGTCCTTGTAGCGCCAGACCCACGGCTCATTGTGCGCCCCGTCGGTGATCGGGGTGCGAAGCTGGACCTCGCGCGCTTCCGGCGCGTGGTAATACCAGTCGTATCCCTCGCCGCCCATGACGTTCGATTTCAGGTAGTTAAGGTTGTAGATCGACCCCCAATGCGCGTCCGCGTGATCTTCGCCCTCGCGCCAGTCGGAGACGGGCATGTAGTTGTCGATGCCGATGAAGTCGATGTTCGGATCGGACCAGAGCGCGTCGAGGTGAAAGAACACGTCGCCCGACCCGTCCTGCGGGTGATAACCGAAGTATTCCGACCAGTCGGCGGCATAGCTGATCTTGACGCTCGGCCCAAGGATCAGGCGCACGTCGTTCGCCAGCGCCTGCAACTGCTCGACCACGGGGAAGCTGTTCCCCGCGCCCCGGATCTGGGTCAGCCCGCGCAGTTCCGACCCGATCAGGAACGCCTCGACCCCGCCCGCCTGCGCGCAGATCGTGGCGTAGTGCAGGATCATCCGGCGATAGGACCATTCATAGGGGCCGATGTAGGTCACCGTGCCCTCGACCGGGATGAAATGATGCGGCTGGGCGTTGCCGAAGAACGCCGCGACCTCAGCCTCGGCCGCCGCCGTCCCATCGGGCGACCCCGCCTGCCCCGGCGCCTTTGACGTGGTGATCCGCCCGCGCCACGGCAGGCGCGGCTGATCGCCCGCACCCGTCCAAGGGTCGGTCCGCCCGTTTCCGTCCATCTGCTCCATCAGGATGAAGGGATAAAACGTGACGGCCTTCCCTGCCTCTTTCAACCGCGTGATCGCCTGATAGACCGAGAAATCCGTGGGCGTGCCGCCATAGACCGCGCGGTCCGCCTCATAGGGCACCAGCGACGCCCCGTCCCGGTCCAGTCCCGACACCTGCCATGGCATCTTGACCCCGTCCCGGTCCTTCTGATCCACGCGCGGCGCGATCTCGCACTGGTCCGCACGCAGGTCCGTGCCGAACCATGAGTCGACCAGCGACACGGACTCGCAGTTGGGCAATTCCCCCTCGAGCATCCCAAGCGACGCCTCGAAATCCGGTTTGCCCAGCGGTGTGTGCTTGTTCGCGGGCGTCCGTTTTCCCGGCTCGCCGCCGAAATGCACCACATCCGTCGCCAGCGCATATTCCCCGCAACCGGGGATCATCGCGACCGCCTTGGTGCCGCGGGCAAGGTCCGGGGTCTCGCCGGGCTGTTCGGGGCGGAACACCTCGAAATTGAAGACCGGGATACGGTTGCCATATTGCGTGATGTCGAGGTTTTCGATCACCACATAGGCCGTGCCGCGAAACGCCGGTGTCTTGCCCGCGCCCAGCGCGGCTTCGAGCGTGGGATCGGGCATCTGCGCCTCGTCCCCCGGATAAACGCGCATCGTCAGGTGCTTGGGCTTCACCTCTTTTCCGTCCGCCCAGATCCGGCCGACATGGGTGATCTCGCCCTCGCAAAGCGCGATGGCGAGCGACACGGAGTAGGAATACTCGGTCACCGTCGGCCCCTTGGGGGCGAGGAAGCCTTTGCCCGACCCTTGCGCCTCGCCGTCCGTGATGGTCCGGTTCTCGCGCACCTTGCCCGACCAGATCACCTGACCGCCCGTACGGTAGCGGCCATAGACCTGACCCACGGGTGCGCCCTCGGAGACGCCGGTGATGCGCAGGCGGTCGACCTTGCCGGTTTCGACCGGCTCGGACCCGGTGCTCATCAAGCGGTTGTCGATCATGCGCCCGGCGATGGCGCCGACCGCGCGGCCGATCACGACCGAGGACAGGCCCAGAACCGAGCCGCCGATGGATGCGCCAAGACCCGCGCCGATGGCGGACAGAACGATGGTGGCCATATGCTACCCCCTTTCGGGAAAACGGAACGTGCCGACGATGCGGCGGCGCCATGGGGCGGAAAGCGAGCTTTCGACGACCCCGTGACCGGAATAGGCGTGGATGAAGGTCTCGGACGTCGCGAGCACGCCGAGGTGCTTCGCCACCCCCTTGTCCCGCATCCGAAACAACAAAACATCGCCGGGATCGGGGCGCTCGACGCGGGTCAGAAGCGCGGTGGCGGTTCGCATGAGCACCTCGTCACGCGACGGCTCGGACCAGTCGGGCGTGTAAGGCGGGATCGCCACCGGCTCCCCCCCATAAAGCGCGCGCCAAATGCCACGGATCAGGCCAAGACAATCGGTGCCAGCCCCCTTGCAGGAGGCTTGGTGACGATAGGGCGTGCCGATCCATGTCCGCGCCTCGGCCAGCGCATCGGACCGGATCACTTGCCGCCCCCGGTTTCGTCCACCGTGGTGCCCTGCACGGGCACCGACAGCAGCCGATCCTCGCCGGGGATATGGGGAAACCCGCGAAAGTTGACGATGTTGTCGAACCGCTCGCGGCAGGTCTGATGGCGCTTGTCACAGCCCGCCTCGATCCGAACGCGGTCGCCCACGCGCATCGGCGCACGCAGGGCCTGCCACAGTTCGACCACCCGGCCCCCGGCCCCGATCCCATCGTTCTTGATGACACCGACAAGACCCTTTGCGCCACCGTCCAGCACGGCAAAGCGCCCCTTCTCGAACCACCGCTCAGGCTGTTCGACCGCCCCGTCGAGGGTGAAACGCACATCGTCTTCGATGGCGACCACCGCCAGCTCCGCGGAAAACCCCGGCTGTTCCGTGTCGAAGCCACAGCGCCCGTCGCCCAGAACCGCCGAGCAGGCCGATTGATAGACCCGACCCTGCGGACGGTTCAGCGTTTCGGTCAGCCCCAGCAATTCGGCCCGGAACGCACCGCCGGAGCGCGTGATTTCGCCCAGCGTGCCGCGAAACTGCAAAAGCCGCTCCTCCGGGTTGGCCCAGTTCACCAGCCACGCCTCGACGCTGGCCCCGTCGAACCGGCCCGCGCGAATGTCGGCCTCGGTGACCGAGGCATCCGACAGCGCGCCCAGCGCCTCGGTGTTGTCGATGGCAAGCCCGGTGGTCTGCATGATCGCGTGCGCCGTCAGCCCGGTATCGGCCCGGTAAACAACGCCGCCGAACGCGACATCGGTGTCGTGATCGGTGAATCCACGCACCCAGCCATCCTTGCGCCTGAGCAGCCAGCAGCGCGCAAGCGTCGTCAGCCCGGATTGCAGGTGGTCCAGAAAGTCCTCGGTCAATGCCATCAGACCCGCACCTCCACCACTGGCACGTTCGGCACGTCGCCCGCCTGAAATGAGGCGACCGAGGTCTGGATGCGGTCGGTGTCGAACCGCACCGGCACGTCGAACTCGAACCCCGCCGTGATCTCGGCTCCGATGGGGGGCGGGTTCATGAACGTCACCACTCCCGTGGCCAGATCGACGGTGTAGTCGATGGTCTCGATCTTGGGGTCGCCGCCCAGACCCACCTTGACGCTGCCCGCCACCGGCTTGCGGATCGGTCGGGCATAGGTGTTGGTGCCGCTCTCATAGATCTTCACGACCTGAAACACCGTCGTCTCGCCGTCCCCCGTCCCGAGTCGCTGGTCGCGATACTCCGGGTCTTTCGACGGCAGGCTGGACTTGTAGTCGGACCAGTCTTTCCAGCGGAACCCGAACAGCTGCCCGCGCCGCGCCTCGAAGAACGCGATCAGCACCTCGATATCGTCGAGCGAGCGCATCCCCATCCCCGCGTCATAGCGGCGGCGGCTATGCGCCCATGGCGTGTTCCGCTCTTCGAACCCGTTGGCGAGCGTGACGACCTCGGTGCGCCGCTCCGGCCCGCCTACCGAGCCGAAGCTCAGGTTCGGGGGAAATCTGACCTCATGGAAACTCATGGCGCCCTCCTCAGCTATACCGGCGACCGCGCCCGAGCATCCGGTTCACCTGCGCGGCGACCTGCCCCTGTGAGCGGCGGAAACTTTCCGCATCCGGCGTCGTGATGTTCATGGTGACGTTGACCGAACGCCCGCCCTCGGCGCGCACGCCCAGCTTGCCGTCGCGGCCACGGGTCAGCGGCATGATCGCCTCCGGCCCCGCCTCACCCATCAGGCCCGTGGCCCCGCGCATGGGAAAAGACACCGGGCCGTTCACGATTCCGCCGTTCGCGAAGGGCATGACACGGCCTTGGGCAAATGCGCCGCCGTTGGCATAGGGCAGAAAGGCGTTCATCACCGTGCCCAGCCCCTGTCCCAGAATGCCGCCGAAATGGCTGACGAGCGGGGACACGGCGGCGTCATAGACCGTGTCCAGCATCGACCGGCCCAGCGATTGCAGCGCCTGCTCGGCGTTCATCGACCCATAGACCAGCCCGTCCAGCGACTTGCGCAACCCCCGTGTCATGCCGGACGACAGCCCCGACACATCGGTATTGAGCTTGTCGAACGTCGCGCCCACCCGTTCGATCTCGGCCGAGAAATGCGCGGTCAGCGCGGTCGCCCCCTGAAGCGAGCCTTCCAGCGCCGCCACCTGATCGTCGAATGCATCAAGGCTTTCAATGTCCGCCATCGGTCATCTCTCCTGTATCTGCGGGCGTGTCGGGAAAGGCCCGCGCCAGATCTTCCAGCCGCGCCCGGTCAAGCGGCCCCGCCGCCCCGTCCCGGCCCAGCATCAGCGTGAGTTCGGCGGGCGTGAGCGCCCAGAATTCATGGGGGCGCAGGCCCAGCCCGCGCATCCCCAGCCGCATCAGCCCGGACCAGTCGAAGCCGCTCATTCCACCTCCGGCAGGCTGAAGGCGCGCACGATAAGTTGCCCAGCCACGCGGGCGGCCTCCATCGGGCCACCCGCGATCTCGGCGGCGGCAAGGTCCATCGCCCCGTGTCCGCCACCGCGCAGGCCAGCGACCAGCACCGCGATCACGTCACGCGCCGAAAACCGCCCGCCCTCGAACCGCTCGACAAGGGCCAGAAGGCTGTCGGCCCCCAGCCGGTCTTCGAGTTCCGCAAGCGCCCCGAGCGTCAGTTTGAGCGCCCGCCGCTCTCCGTCGATGGTCAGCGCCACCTCACCCGTCCACGGATTCGCCATGTCAGAGCGCCGTGAAGCTGAGTTCGCCCGCCGAGGCCATCGACATCTCGAACGTCGCCTCGCCGTTGTGGCTCCCGGCATATTCGATGCCTGTGATCATGAAAGCGCCCTGAAGGATGCCGAAGTCCGGGACGATCACCTGAAAGTCCGGCACTTCGCCGTCGAAGAAGATCTGGCGCGCGCGGGCATCAGTCGCATCGTCTTTGAAGATGCCCGATCCGGCGATCGACGCGGATTTCACCCCCGCGCCGCAAAGCAGCTCACGCCAGCCGCCCTGGCTTTCGAGCGAGGTGACATCGACGCTTTCGGCGTTCAGGCTGATCCGCGTGGCCCGCAGGCCCGCGAGGGTCGAGAAGTTGCCGGTGTCGTCCATGTCGATCTTGATGAGTAGGTCTTTGCCGTTCTGTGCGGTCATGACAGGTCTCCGTTGGTGTGAGGTCAGCTATCTTCGACCCGCGCCCGAAAGCGCAGATCGATGCGCCGCATGTCGGCGTCCTGCACCCGGCGCGCCCGGGCACGGTGAAAATTGAGCGAGACGAGTTTGCCCCGCGACAGGATCAGCGAGGCATCGACAAGCGCGTCGGACACCGCCGCCGCAACCTGTTTCGCCGTGGTGAACCCGGCGGCATCCGAGACGACCGAGATCGTCACCTCGTGCAGCGCGCCGTGGTCAGACCCATCCGCCGCATCGCGCACATCTTCGGGTCCGAGTGCTACGTAGGTCACCCCGGTCAGTCCCGGCGGCACCGCATCATAGATCGCGGTTCCCACGAGGGACGCGAGTGAACTGTCCGCCGTAAGTCTTTGATAAATAGCCTGTTGCAGCGCCAGCGCCGTGCCATAGCTCATACCGACACCTCCTCTTGCGCGAAACAGGTCAGGTACCGTGCGGAATGATCCGCCTCGGCCACCGCGACGATACGGAAAAGCCGCGCTCCGGCCCGAAACCGCTGCTCCGGCTTGGGGCGCGAGGGCGACCCATGCGGGGCGGCGCGCACCGTGATTTTCCACGAGATCGTGGAGGCGGTCATGCTCTCGACCGCGCGTTCGCGCCCGGTGCCTGCCTTGATATTCGCCCAGAGCGCGCCGAGCTCGACCCAGGTGCGGGTGAAGCCCCCGGCCCCGTCGGCCACGTCGACCGGCTCTTCCAGCGTGAGCCTGCGATTGAGTACCGGTGCCTTCATGCCCGCCCCCCGCCGAAGATACGCAGGTCGCGGTAGCGTTCGGTCAGCGCGGTCACGTCGCTCGGCAGACGATCGGCGGCGGGATCTGCGCGATCCTCGTAATACTGGGCCGCCAACAGGATGATCGCGTGGCACAGATCGCCCGGCAGGTCGCCCCAGGTCGGGCCGAACCCGGCGTCGAACGAAATCAACGCCTTGCCGTTCACCGGGATCGGCGGCAGCAGGAACCCTGTGGACACCAGCCGGGGCCGATGCGTGTCGGGCACGAGCGTATAGCGCGCCGGATCGACCACCTCTTCGTCGCCGTAACGGTCGACGATGGTCAGCGCATTGATCGCCGAGACCGGCGCGATGGGCAGCGTCTGGGAGGCAAGGTCGCGCCACGCGGTCGTCGTGAACGCGAAGGCCCGCGTCAGCGTCGCCTTGGTCGTGCGCGCCTCGATCGCCGCAATGGCCGCCCGCAGGTAGGACCCGAGCACGCTTTCCTGCACGTCGTCGTCGGCGAACCCTGTGCCGAGCCGAAGGTGCTCCTTGAACGCCCAGACCGGCAGGGCGCTGCTCTCGATCGTGGTCTGCTCGACTAGCATCATGGATTTACTCCGAAATTCGGGCCCCTCGCATCGATGGTAGGGCGCGCGCCTTCCAAGCCGCCCGGACGGAGGGGGAGCAGCAGGACGGCAAGGAGGTTCGGGCGCGCGCCCGTCGCCGCACCCGCCCGGTCCGGACGGATGCGACGGTCCGCTGACTTACGAGGTCGCGAATTTGAGCAGCTTGATCGCGGCGAAATCGCTCACGTCGCCGCCGACACGCTTGGTCGCGTAAAACAGCACGTGCGGCTTGGCCGAGAACGGGTCGCGCAGGATGCGGGTGTCGGGGCGTTCGGCCACGGTATAGCCCGCGTGGAAATCCCCGAAGGCGATGGACATGGAGCCCGAGGCGATATCCGGCATGTCCTCGACGATCAGCACCGGATAACCCGCGAGACGCGCAGGCGCCTCGGCGGCCAGACCGTCGGACCACAGGAACCGGCCATCGGCATCCTTGAGTTTGCGCACCGCGCCCGCGGTCTTGGAGTTCATCACGAAGGACGCGCCCGCGCGGTATTCGGCATCCAGCGCGTAGATCAGATCGAACAGGCAATCCGCCGGGTCGATCCCGTTGAACGTGCCGTCCGCGCCGGACACGACATAGCCGATGTTGCCCCAGGTCCAGACATCCTCGTCCACCGTCGGGTGGGTGAGAAAGCCGGTGGGCTTGTCCACCCCGTCGCCCGAAACGAATGCCGCCGCTTCGGCACGCGCGAACTTGTCCGCGATCCGGCTGGCCAGCCAGGTTTCGATGTCGAAGGCGCTGTCGTCCAGCAGCCGCTGCGACGCCTTGGGCAGCGCCGAAAGCTCGTGCAACGGGATGGTGATGCGTTCGATGCTCGGCGTCGCGGTCTCGGACGACGGATCGGTCTCGGTCGCCCAGCCGGAGCCGAGGTCGCCGTGGTCGATCAGCACGTCATAGGACGTGGACTCGACGTTCACCACGTTGGCCACGGCGCGCAGCGAGGCGTTCGAGCGCAGCACGCTCTGGATCACGTCCGCCGTCTTGGGGTCGACCAGATAGCCACCGTCACCCGCAACGGCGGTCGACAGGCTTTTCTCTTCGATCACGATACCGCGCAGGGCATCGTCGTCACCCGAACGCACGTAGGCTTCGAAGGCTTTCTGGTGCGGGGCCTCGGTGTCGGCGGTCCGGGACAGAACCGGGCGCGCGGGGGAAAGGGATTTACGATCCAGCATGGTCAGTCGCTCTTCCTGTTGTTGAAGTCTGGTCTCAATGTCGTCGTTGAACGACCTGATTTCGCTCACGAAACGCGTCAGGGCGGTCTTCACCTCCCCAGCCGGGCCCGCCGTCTGCGGCATGTCCGACGGCGCGTGCGCCTTGGTCTCTTTCGTCATCATTCGGTCCTGTTGCGAGAGAGGGTGTGATCGCCGCCCGAGCCGTGCCGGGTCAGCATCAGGCGCGCATCGTCGATGATGTGCGCCAGTTGGCGAAAGCCGGCGTCCTCGGGCGCATCGCCCTTGGCCCCGACCCGCGCACTGGGCAGCATGGGAAAGGTCACGAGAGACACCTCCCACAGCTCCAGTTCGGTGAGGAGCCGTTGGCCCCGGTCGTTCTTCGCCGCCTTCACGGTGCGATAGCCGATGGACAGACCGTCGATGGCCCCGGCCTCGATCAGTCTCGCCGCTTCGCGCCCTTTGGCGATGTCGGTCAGGATGCGGCCCTTGACATAAAGACCCCGCGCATCCTCGCGCACCTCGTCCCAGACCCCGATGGGCTGGGCCGGGTCGTGCTGCCAGAGCATCTTCACGTGCCCGCCGTCACGGGCGAGCGCCGTCAGACAGGCGGCATAGGCGCCTTTCTGCACGATATCGCCGCCCCGGTCGGCCTCGCCGAAGAAACTCGCGTAGCCTTCGATTGCGATGCCGTCGGTGACCTCCTGCGTCTCGCCAAGGGCGACGAACTTGTGCTCCAGCCAGAACGGCATGTGATAATCACTCATCGTCGGTCTCCTCGGTGGGGGGTGTGAGCGGCGGCAGACCCAGAAGGCTGCGTTTCTCGTCGTTCGTCAGGAAATCGGCCTGCGTCACCCGCGCCCATTGCTGGTCGCGCTCGGCGGCAAGCGCGGGCACCTGGTCGAGGTCGGGTTTCAGCGTCACGGTTTCGCCCGCGAAGCCCGACAGCCAATGCGACAGGGTCGCAGCGACCTTGGAGGCGAGCGGCAGCACCGTCAGGCGGTAGAACGCCCGGTTCGCTTCCTGATAATTCGCATAGGTCGCATCGCCGGGGATGCCGAGCAGCATGGGCGGCACGCCGAAAGCGGTCGCGATCTCACGCGCGGCGGCCTCCTTGGTCTTCTGGAATTCCATGTCCGACGGGCTGAACCCCATCGGCTTCCAGTCGAGCCCGCCTTCCAGCAGCATCGGACGCCCGGCATTGCGCGCGCCGATGTGATGCGCCTCCATTTCGTTCAGCAGCCGGTCGTATTGATCCGGCGTCAGCGTCCCCTGACCGTCGCTGCCCGAATACACGATTGCGCCCGAAGGCCGCGCGGCGTTGTCGAGCAGCGCCTTGGACCAAGCGGTGGCCGAGTTGTGGACGTCCAGCGCACTCGCCGCCGCCTGCATCGGGGACAGGCCGTAGTGGTCGTCCTGCGGGTGGAACGTGCGCACATGGCAGATGGGCGACAGGCCCTCGCCGATGTTGAACCGGTGTTTGCGCGCGCCCACGGTGTAGTCATAGGCCACCGGCCAGCCATCCGCGCCGGGGACGAGGCTCATGCGGTCCGAGCGCAGCACATGCAATTCCATCGGCACGCCGACATCGCCGCCCACCGCCTCGACATAGCCGTTGCCGGACAACAGCACCTGGCCGAACAGCGCCTCCAGCAGCTCGGCGCGGCCCTGCGCCGGGTTCGGCCGGGTCACCAGATCGAGCACCGGGTGCGTCTCGTAGCGTTGGAACGTGTCCTGAAGCACGAGCGGCAGGGCAGCGGCGGCTTCCGCGATCAGCTTGACCGCGCGAAAGCCGACCGGGTTCCCGGTGAAGCCGTTCTTCGTCAGGTTCACGGTGTCGCGCGGGCCCCAGACGACGCGGCCCGAGCCGCGATAGGCGATCACCGGACCGGTGGCCGAAGCCTTGGTCTCGGCGGGCGCAACCGGGCCCTTCTTCAGGAAATCGAATACCGCCATCGGCGCGTGCTCCTCGTTCCGTTCGCGGGTCTTGCCCGCACATCTGTCCCGTCCGCGTGGGGCGCTTGCCCCGTCACGGCGGATCGTTCCCTTTTAAGATCAGCACCTTACCCGGCGCGGCGTCGGCGAATTCCGACTTTGGACACCCTCGCAGAAAGGGTTAAAGAAGGGTTTAAAGCAGCGTACGCACCTGCGGCCGCCGCCATTTCGCGCCCGGTTCGACGACAAGATCGGTCAGCGCCCAGACCAGCGCATCTACCCGGTCCGGGCTGCCTTTGCCCTCGAAGCCCTGCACGGTCATCAGGCACATCTGGTCCTCGAGATCGCCCAGTCCCCGCAGATGCGACACGCGCCCCTGCTCATATAGCGCGGCCACGGGTTCGGCCCGCGCCGACTTACCCTTTGCCGCCCGCACACCGCGATAGGGCACCAGCGGGTCGATCTGGCGGATCACCGTCTCGACCAGATCGCCGCCCTGATTGACCTCGGCCACCAGCCGGTCCGCGCCATATCGCTCCATCGCGTCCAGCGCGGCGCGCGCCCAGTCGATGGGCTTCGCGGCCTTCACGCTCGCGTCTTCCAGCACCACCGCGCGCCACGCGCCCGGTGCGCCCTCGGTCACAGCACCGGCCACCACGATTCCGCATTCGTCCGATCCCGCGTGACCCGTGACAGGCGGGTCCACCGCCACCACGATCCGCGACAGCGGCGGCGGCCCGTCGATCCGGCAATCCTCCAGCATCGCGGTCGACCAGAACGCCCCCTCGCGGTCGTCGAGCAGAACGCCCTCCAGTTCCTGCCGCCCCAGCCGGGTGCCGCCATAGCGGGCCTCGATCTCTTCCAGAAAGCTTTTCGCCAGATTGGCCCTGTTCGCCGTCGTCGGCGCATGGGTCGTCACCGTCGAGGACAGGGTGAGCAGGCGCCGCAGAATCGGCACGTCGCGCGGCGTGGTCGTAACGACCTGCCGGGGATGGTCCCCCAGCCTGAGCGCGAATTGCAGCATGTCCCAGGCGTCATCGACCTTTTTCCACTTCGCCAATTCGTCGGCCCAAGCGGCATCGAACTGCGGCCCTCGCAGCCCCTCGGGTTCCGAGGCGGAAAAGGACGTCGCGGTCGCGCCGTTCGGCCACACGAGCCGCCGTTTCGTCGCTTCCCACGCCGGGCGGCGGTCGGGCGGCGCGCAGGCCACGATCCCGCTGTCGCCGAACACCATCACGTCGCGCACCTGATCGAAGGTCTCGCCGATCAGGGCCACGCGTCCGGCCCGTCCCGGCGACAGGGGCGCAGGCCCCTCGACCTGCGCGCGCACCCATTCGGCCCCGGCGCGCGTCTTGCCCGCACCGCGCCCGCCCAGGATGACCCAAGTGCGCCAATCCCCTTCGGGCGGCAGCTGATGATCCAGCGCCCAGAACTCGAACACGTAAGGCAACGCGATCAGCGCCGCGTCGTTCAACGTCTCCAGAAACTCAATCTGTTTCGAGGGAGTCAGCGATGCGAGCCAGTTGGCGTTGAAGGTCGGTTCGGACCTTGTCGAGGTCGATTTCGGAAAGGTCATCGGCGGTATCCTTGAACAGGGCATCGAGACGGGCGCTTTCATCGCGCAACGCAACCGCCGCCTTGGTCAGCAACTTCGACCAGTCCACCGTGTCGTTGGCCGCCGTCACCTCGCCCGTCTTCAACGCTTCGGTCAGGTCGTTCATCGTTTTCAGCGCCCGCGCGAACTGGTCCGACGCGATCTTGTGGATCGCAACCGGGTCGGACGGATCGTCCGGGTCTGGCACATATCGCGTATTGTCGTCGGTCATGGACGGCTCCGGCATCGGCGCAGGTTCGGTCGGTTGCGCTCTGGACCGGCAGTCTGGCGAATTCGGGTGACGCTTGGGGAAACCCGCCGCACGGCGAATTAGGACGTATACAAGTGATTCTCTCCCCGACGCCGGTTTCGCGCCCGGAAAATCGCCGACAATCAGGCACATATCGGCGAAAACCCGCGTTCGGACACCAAATCCGCCGACCGCCTGACCCATCCCCGTGCTTTCCCTTCCCAAGCCCGCGCTCCTGCGATAGTTTCCCAAAAACTCCGGGGACTTGGCCCCGAGATCGACTGACATTGCACCGGGCACACCACAGGCCATGAAGCCGAATTTCGCGCTTGATTTCACCCATGACGGCATCCGCCTCCTGTTTCGCGCAGCGGGCGGCTGGGGCTATGTCGGGGAAGTGGCGCTGGACGATCCGAAGATGTCCGAGCATCTCAAGGCCCTGCGCGCGGTGGCCGAAGAGCTGGGTGAAGGCACCGTCACCTCCAAGCTCATCATCCCCGACAGCCAGATCCTCTATACGACGCTCGAAGCGCCCGGCCCCGACGATGTGGCGCGCGAAGTGCAGATCCGCGTCGCGCTCGAAGGGCGCACGCCCTACCCGGTGTCCGAGCTTGTGTTCGACTGGCGGGCCGAGGGCGATGTCGCCCGCGTCGCCGTTCTGGCCCATGAGACGATGGAAGAGGCCGAAGGCTTCGCGTCGCAATTCGGGTTCAACCCGGTCAGCTTCGTCGCGCGCCCGGCCAATGGGGCGTTCTCGGGTGAGCCGTTCTTTGGCAAGACCAAATCCGCGCCGCGCATTCTGGGTGGCAACGAGCGCGTGACGCCCGATGCGACCCCGGTGCCGCGCAATCCGCGCCAGATCGACTTGCCGGGCGGCATGTCCGTGCCCGCGCCGACGACGCGCCCCGAACCCGTCACGGCGCAGCCCGCACCCGAACCCACGCCCGCCGAAGCCGAGCAATCCGCACCCGCGCGCCCGATGCCGGACCCGACGCCCGCGTCGCGCCCCTCGGACCGTCCGGCGCTGGATGCCTTCCCGCGCGATCCCGGTGCGGACGAAACCGGCGAGGCCACCGCCCCCCGTGCGCCAGCGGCGGCGCGCAAGCCCCGTGCTACATCGGCCCCGCCCGTGCTCGCGCCGTTCCCGCCGACGCCGGACGACCCCACGGAAAACAGCGCCAAGCCGGCCTACAAACCGATCCAGCGGTCGCAGCCCGCCCCCGCACCGGACCGGCCGAAAGTGCCCGCCCCGGCGCGCGATCCCGAACCCTCCAAGGCCGCGCCGACCCCCGCGCCCAGTGTCGTCGCGCCGGCCACCGAACCCGAAACGCCGTCGTTCACGTCCCGCCGTGGCGCTCCGGCACCGGCGGCTCCTGCCCCGCGCCCCGCGCCGACCGCATCGGTCGGGGTGACCGAGCCGCGCATCTCGGACATCGACGACAGCGCATCGACCCCCGCCAAGGGTGACGATGCCCCCCCGAAGCCCAAGCCCCTCGTCATCGACGACACCCGCCCCGCACCGCGCGGCCTGTCGGGCGAGGCCGAGACGCGCCGACAGGCGATGGCCCGTGCCATCAGCGCACCGACACCGACGCCGGGCGAGGAAAAGCCGGGCCTGTTGTCGCGGGTGTCCTCCGGCATCAGCGGCCTGTCCTCATCCGCCGGGTCGCGCCTGCGCCGCCCGACGAAGGACGAGGCGGCGACACCGCTCGCCCCGCTCCCGGCACCGCCTGCGGACCTCGGCGACCCCGCCCCGGCCCCCGCCGCGAAAACACCCGATCCGGCCCCTGCAAAGCCCGCCAAGGCGGACAAGCCGAAGCGTGCGCGCAAGGAAAAACCGAAGGACAAGGAACTCGACGCACGCTCGAAGGAGGCGGAATCGCTGACCGTCTTCGGCGCGCGCCGCACCCAGTCCACGCAACGCGGACGCCCGCGCTACATGGGCCTGATCCTGACCCTCGTCCTGCTGCTTCTCATGGCGGCCGCGGCGCTCTGGTCCACCGTCTTCCTCGACGACCAAGAGGTGACGCTGTTCAACCCGGACCCGGCCACGACACCGGCGGAGACCCCGGTGGCGACGGAAGACCCCGCTGCCACGACCGAAGCCGCCGTCGACCCTGAGCCAGAGCCCGAGCCGACCGTCGACACCGCCAGCGTTCTCACCGCCGAAGAGGCCGAAGCACAATACGCGGTCACAGGCGTCTATCAGCGTGCGCCCGATCCGTTGGGCGAACCCGAAACGGCACGCGGCGACGATGTCTATGTCGCCTCCATCGACCCCGAGATTTCGGCAAGCGACGCTTTGGCCCTGCCCGATCCGGGCACCGTGGCCGAAGCTCCGACCGATGCGCCGATACCGCCACCGCCACCCGGGACATCCTTCGACCTCAACGAAGATGGGCTCGTCATTGCCACGCCGGAAGGGGCCGTTTCCCCCACCGGCGTGATCGTCATTCGGGGCCGCCCCTCCGTGGTGCCCGCGCCGCGCCCCGAAGGCATCGTGCCCGAGACGCAGGACGATGCGGCCCTCGACTTGCCGGCCGAGACCCCGACGATCTCCCCGCAGGCCCGGCCCGACAACCTCGCGGAACTCACCGAACGCGCGCAGTTGGGCGGGTTAAGCCGGGACGAACTGGCCGAACTGCGCCCTCGCGCCCGGCCTGACGGGCTCGACACGCAAGCCGCGCCCGACACGCGCACCGCCGCGCTCGAGGACGCCGTGGAAGAGGCGCTGGACACGCCCGAGACGACGGCAGAGGCCGAGCAGACCGCCGTGATCGAAAACGCGACCGAACTCGCCGTGCTCACCTCCATGCGTCCGGGCCAGCGCCCGTCGAATTTCGCGGCTCTCGTGGAACAGGCCGTGCAGAGCGCCCAGAACGACGAAGAAGCGGCGGACGAGGCCGAGGACCACTCCGACGGCACCACCGTCGTGGCCGCCGCCGTGCAATCGAACCAGCCGATCATCCCGTCGTCGGCATCGGTCGCGCGCACCGCCACGATGAAGAACGCCCTCAACCTCGGTCGGGTCAACCTGATCGGCGTCTACGGCTCGTCCTCGTCGCGCCGGGCGCTCGTGCGGATGGGCAACGGGCGCTATGTGAAGGTGTCGGTCGGTGACCGGCTCGACGGCGGACAGGTCGTCGCGATCTCGGACACCCGGCTCGTGTACCAGAAAGGCGGGCGTCAATTCGCGCTCGACGTTCTGCCGCTGGGCTGACCAGGATTAACCGCCCGACAACTCTTCACGGATAAGACCGACATGACAGCCGGACTGGCGCGTGTTGGAGCTTTGGGCCGTGACAATTCAGGATAGACGACAGGAGTTCCGCCCCACCTCGGGCGAAGCTCCTTTCAATCTGGACGAGGTGTTCTTTTCGCGCACCGATGCCCGCGGCGTGATCGAATCCGGCAACTACGTGTTCCGCCGGGTGGCCCATTATGAATGGGACCGGCTGCTCGGCGCTCCGCACAAGATCATCCGCCACCCCGACATGCCGCGCGCGGTCTTCTGGCTCTTGTGGGACACGATCAAACAGGGCCGGCCCATCGGGGCCTATGTGAAGAACCGGGCCGAGGACGGGCTTTATTACTGGGTGTTCGCCGTCGTGATGCCCAATGGCGACGGCTATCTTTCGGCCCGCATTAAACCCACGAGCCCGCTCTTTCGTACGGTCGAGAAAGAATACGCCGCGCTGCGCGAGGTCGAACTCACCGAAAAGATCGAGCCGGAGGAAAGCGCACGCCGCCTGCTGGCCCGACTGGCCGAACACGGCTTTCCGACCTATGCCGAATTCGCGGCCCATGCGCTGTCCGAGGAGCTGACCGCACGCGACACCGGCCTCGGTCGTCCGACCGACCCCCGCATGGATGCGCTGCGCGACACGATGGGCCATGCCGAGGCGCTCAAGACCGAGACCGAGGGGCTGATCCGCGATTTCAACGCCATGCGCACCGTGCCCCACAACCTGCGCGTCATCGCCTCGCGGATGGAACCCACGGGCGGGCCGATCTCGACCCTGTCCAAGAACTACGGGATCATGTCGCGTGATATGTTCGAATGGTTCGAGGCGCATGTTCTGGGCGAAGACAGCAACTTTTCGTCGATCCAGTCCTCGGTGATCCAGACCCTGCTGATTCAGGGGCTTTCGCGCCTTCTGAACGCCTGCGACCTGCAACTGACCTTCGAACGGCGCAAGCTGGGCCACACCGACCTTGAAACCGAGCGCGAGATTCTTCGAAACCTCGTCGACGCCTACAAGGTCGAGGCGAGCAAGGCCATCTCGCTCGTGCAGGACGAGGCGCGGCGCATCCTGTCGGCCTGCGACACCATGGAACGTCATGTGCTCGGCCTGTCGACCACCCGCGTCATGTGCAAGATCGAAGGCGCGCGCCTGCCGCAATCGGGCGAAAGCCTGACGGATATCATCGGTCAGTTGAAGGTGTTCCAAGACAGGATCAGCACAAGACTTGATCGCATCATGCACCTCGGAAACGAAATACGCGACAGGCTGGGCTGAACGCGCTTTTCCGCCTGTCCGCCGCGCGCTGTGCATTGCCAATGTTACAGGCGGTTGCAAATATCGGCCCATGGAAACCTTTCTCCTCAATGCCACGATTTACCTCGGTGCCGCCGTCGTCGCCGTTCCCATCGCCATCCGTCTCGGGCTCGGCTCGGTTCTGGGCTACCTCGTCGCGGGCCTCCTGATCGGGCCGATCACGGGGATCGACGGGGGCGAGACCGAGGGGCTGATGCACTTCGCCGAATTCGGCGTGGTGATGATGCTTTTCATCATCGGTCTCGAACTCGACCCCGGCGCGCTGTGGGACATGCGACACAGGCTCATGGGGCTTGGCGGCCTTCAGGTGCTGCTCACCACCGGGGTCGTCACGGCGGGCGTCATGGTGCTTGGCGAAGGGTGGCAGGTCGCGCTCGCCGTCGGCTTGATGCTCGCCTTAAGTTCGACCGCTATCGTCCTGCAAACGCTGACGGAAAAAGGATTGATGCAATCGCCGGGCGGGCGATCCAGTTTCTCGGTTCTGCTCACGCAGGATATCGCGGTCATCCCGATGCTGCTCATCCTCCCGTTCCTCGCCTCCAGCGGCGCGCACCACGGCGGGGAAGAACATTCCAGCGTGTCCATCGTCGAGAACCTGCCAAGCTGGGGCGTCGCCCTCGTCACGCTCGGGGCCATCGCGGCGATCATCCTCGGCGGCCGCTACCTCGTGCGCCCGGTGTTCAACTTCATCGGTCGCGCCCGCCTGCGCGAGATGTTCACCGCCGTCGCCCTGCTGATCGTCGTGGGCATCGCCACGCTCATGAACATGGTCGGCCTGTCCCCCGCACTCGGCGCGTTCCTTGCGGGTGTCATGCTGGCGAACTCGGAGTTTCGGCATCAGCTTGAGACCGACATCGAGCCCTTCAAAGGCCTGCTTCTGGGCCTGTTCTTCATCACGGTCGGCGCCGGGATGGACGTGCGCGGCTTCATCGCCGACCCCGCCCGCCTGATCGGCCTCGCGGTCCTGCTCATGGCGGCCAAGGCGGCGGTGCTCGCGCCGCTCGGCTACTTCTTCCACCTGCGCGGACGGAACCTCTGGCTTTTCACGCTCGGCCTTGCCCAAGCCGGTGAATTCGGGTTCCTGATGGTGACGTTCTCGGCCCAGCAAGGCGTCATCACCAATGCCATCGGGCAGGACGTGCTGACGGTCATCGCGCTGTCCATGCTGCTGACGCCTCTCGCCTTCATCGCCTACGATTTCTACGACCGACGCGCGTCGGAAAAGACCGAGCACCACGAAGAGGACGAGATCGACCATACCTCCGACGTCATCATCGTGGGCATCGGCCGGTTCGGTCAGGTGGTGAACCGGCTCGTCCGGTCGGTGGGCTACGAAACCACGGTCCTCGACAACAACCTGCAAACCATTCAGATGATGCGCAAATTCGGGGTGAAAGGGTTCTTCGGCGACCCGACCCGCCCGGACTTGCTCAAGGCCGCGGGGCTGCTGTCGGCCAAAGTCCTCGTCGTCGCCGTCAACAGCCCGGAAGCCTGCATGAAAATCGTGGCGCACGCCCGCGCGCAACGCCCCGACATCCACATCATCGCCCGCGCCCGCGACCGGACGCATGTCTACGGCCTGTATCAAGCCGGGGCCAACGACATTGTGCGCGAGATGTTCGACTCCTCGCTGCGCGTCGGGCGCTATGTGCTGGAGAACATCGGCCTGTCCGAATTCGAGGCGCACGAGGCCGAGCGCATGTTCTACAAGCACGACCGCCACATCATCCGCGAACTTGCGAACTACTGGGATCCCAAGCTGCGCGCCGACGAGAACGAGGCCTACCGTGAACGCGCCATGGCGCTCGATAAGGACATGGAAAGCGCGATGCTGACACAGCTCATGGCGCTGGATCAGGACCCCAAGCCTTCGCGTGACGACGACTTCGACGAGGATGACGAAGACGAGGCGAAAGCCTCCTAACCCTCGGACACGCCCGCCTCGGCAAAGGTCGCCATGCCGCTGTGCGTGGCGACCGCACCCTTGAGCACGCCGATCGCCAGCGCGGCGCCCGACCCTTCGCCCAGCCGCATTCCCAGCGACAGAAGCGGCGTCTTGCCCAGCAGCGCGAGAAGCCGCGCATGCGCGGCCTCTGCCGAGGCGTGACCGGCGACGGTATGATCCAGCGCGCCCTTCGCGGCCTGCTCAAGACAGGCCGCCGCCGCGGTGCAGATGAACCCGTCGAGGATCACCGGAATGCCCAGCACCCGCGCCCGCGCAATCGCCCCGGCCATCGCCGCGACCTCGCGCCCCCCAAGGCACCTGAGCGCCTCCAGCCCGTCCGCGGACGCGCCGGGGTTGGCTTTCAGCCCCTCGCGCACCACGCGCGCCTTGTTGGCCAGCCCCGCGTCGTCGACCCCGGTGCCGCGCCCCACCCAATCCTCGGCCAAATCGCCGAACAGGGCATGGGCGATGGCCGCCGCCGACGTGGTGTTGCCGATGCCCATCTCACCCGTGACCAGCAGATCGGCCTGCGGATCGACGGCGTTCCAGCCCACCTGCAAGGCCTCGATGACCTCGGCTTCGCTCATGGCCGGGCCTTGCGTGAAATCCGCCGTGGGGGTGTCGAGCGACAGCGCGTGAACGTCCATCTTCGCGCCGAAAGTCTTGGCGAGTTGGTTGATCGCCGCGCCGCCCGCCTCGAAATTCGCGACCATCTGCACGGTCACGTCCGCCGGAAATGCCGACACGCCTTGTTCCGTCACCCCGTGGTTGCCCGCGAATACGATGACCTGCGGCGCGTTCAGGCCGGGACGCGCGTCACCGCGCCATCCCGCATACCAGATCGCCAGATCCTCGAGCCGCCCCAGTGCCCCCGGCGGCTTCGTCAGTTGCCCATTGCGCGCCTGCGCCCCAGCGACGGCCTTGGCGTCCGGCTGCGGCAGGTCCGCGAGGATGGCGCGAAAGGCGTCGAGCGTCTCGAAGGGGGCGGTCATGGGCGTCTCCTGTTGATGTGTCGCGGGCGAAGGCTTACCGAGGTTTCATCAACGAGAACAAGGCGAAAGTCATGGCCCGTTCCGACCCCCTTGCCACCCCCGGCGACATCGCCGCCGCGCTGGCGCTTCTGACCCGGCTTCCGGTCCCGGCGGACCAAGCCCGTGGCGCGCGTGCGTCCTGGGCCTGGCCCCTCGCCGGTGCCGTCACGGGCGCTGTCGCGGCGGTCGTTGGCGGAGTCGCCCTGTGGCTGGGCCTGCCCGCCGCGCTTGCCGCCGCACTGGTTCTGGCGACCCAGATCGTCCTTACCGGCGCATTGCACGAGGACGGGCTGGCCGATGTGGCCGACGGCTTCTGGGGCGGGCATGACGTCGCGCGACGCCTCGACATCATGAAGGACAGTCGCGTCGGCAGTTACGGGGTGATCGCGCTGGTGCTCTCGCTCATCGCACGCTGGGCCGCGCTTGCCGCGCTCATGCCCTTCGGCGGCCTGTTCTGGGTTCTGGTCGCCACGGGCGCCCTCAGCCGCGCCCCAATGGCCGTGCTGATGGCCGCCATGCCGAATGCGCGGGGCGCGGGACTGTCGCAAAGCGTCGGCCGCCCGTCTCAGGCCACTGCGACCCTCGGCGTGCTCGTCGCTCTTGCCGCGGGCTTCCTGTGCCTCGGCACGAGTGCCCTCGCCCCGATCCTCTGGGTGTCGCTCGCAACACTCGCGATCGCCGCCATCGCGAAAGCCAAGATCGGGGGGCAGACCGGCGATGTCCTCGGCTCGGCTCAACAGCTTTGCGAAATTGCAGCCCTTGGCGCGCTGGTCGCCGTCAGCACATGAAAAAACGCCGCCCCAAGCGGAGCGGCGTTTTCTGGAAACTTGAGTGTTTTGCGCGGATCAGGCGGCGCGCGAGGTCAGAACGCCGTCGACCTTTTCCTGCGCGGCAGCTTCGTCTCCACCGGACACCGCAGCCACTTCGCGCGTCAGACGCTCCAACGCCGCTTCGTAAAGCTGACGCTCGGAATAGGACTGCTCGCGCTGGTCGTCGTTGCGGTGCAGGTCGCGCACGACCTCGGCAATCGAGATCAGATCGCCCGAGTTGATCTTCTGTTCGTATTCCTGCGCCCGGCGCGACCACATCGCACGCTTCACGCGAGCCTTGCCCTTGAGCGTATCCATGGCTTTGGACACGACATCCGGCGACGAGAGCGAGCGCATACCCACTTCGGTCGCCTTGTTGGTCGGAACGCGCAGCGTCATCTTGTCCTTCTCGAACGAGATCACGAACAGTTCCAGCGTAAGCCCGGCGACTTCCTGTTCCTCGATGGATACGATCTGTCCGACGCCATGCGCGGGATAGACGACGTATTCGTTCGGGCGGAAATCAAGCTTCTTGGCTTTGCTCATCTTCAAGTACTTCCTTTCAGCACCTCGCGACCTGGGCGACAAAAACGCACGGTGCAAGGAAAGCTTCCTTACATCGTCGCGATTGTTTTTCGCAATTCAGGCACGCCCAGATTTGGCCCCCAATGGGCGCTGGTCAGGTGTCATGGTTCACAGCGAAGTTCTATATAGCGCAGAATCGCCGAATTTCAAAGGGTTCACGGCGGATTCGGGTGAATCCCCCCTGAATCCGCGGAGTTTGGCCTATGAAAGCCGCTGTTTTCGCCGCGCCGCAGCGCGGATCGGGCGAATCAGCCGCCCGGCGCTTCGGAGAAGTACTTCTCCAGTTTGCCCTCTTCCCCGTCGCGCTCTTCGGCTTCGGGGAGCGGGTCTTTCTTCTCGATGATGACCGGCCAGAGTTCCGAGTACTTGCGGTTGAACTCGACCCACTTCTCCGCTTCCGGCTCGGTGTCCGGGCGAATGGCGTCCGCCGGGCATTCCGGCTCACACACACCGCAGTCGATGCATTCGTCGGGGTGGATCACCAGCATGTTCTCCCCCTCGTAGAAGCAATCCACGGGGCAGACTTCGACGCAGTCGGTGTATTTGCAGGCGATGCACTTGTCGTTGACGATATATGTCATGTCAGGTCCAGATACCGGTCGTTTCGGCTGTGCCTACCGCCCCCGGCGCAATCATTCAAGCCGGGACGGATCGTAAAGACGTGCGTTGCGTCTATCTTTCGCACTGGGACGACCCTTTCCTTCGAAACCGGGATTCGCCGGAACGTGCGTTTCCTGCGGGCTCAGATCGTCGTACAGCGCCTGCGCCTCGGGGGCCGGTCCGCGCCGTTCGGACAAGGCCTTGAGCCGGACGACACGCACGCGCCGGGCCTGCGGAAAGGTCAGCACATCCCCTGCCCCGATCCCGTGCGAAGCTTTGGCGACCTTGGTCCCGTTCACCCGCAGGTGTCCGGCGGCGATCAGTTTCGTCGCCAGTCCACGTGTCTTGAAGAACCGTGCGTGCCAGAGCCATTTGTCCGCCCGCATCGTGGCGCGCGGCCCGTTCGCGGACGGCTGGCCCTCCGGCACCTCGGTCATTTCTTGTCTTTGAGCCCCATGAGCGCCTGCGCGAACGGGTTGTCCGGGTCGATCGGCTTGTCCTTCTTCGGCGGCCTGGACGAGAAGGTCTTGGGCTTGCCGCCCTGCCCGCCTTTGCCCCGGTCGCCCTCGCGACGCGGCCCCTTGCCCTTGGGCTTGCCACCCTGCGGCTTGCCGCCCTGTCCGCGACGTTCGCCGCCGCGCGGGGCGCCGCCGCCTTTGCGCGCGAACCCGGCCCAGGTGAAGGTGTAGTAGACTTCGACCTCAGGCTCGGCCGACGGCTCGGCATCCGGCGTGGCCTCGGCCTCGGATGCGCCCTCGCTTTCGGGAATCGGTTGCGGCTCGGCCTCGCCAGCCTCCGGCGTCGCCTCGGCCTCGCTCACCGGCTTGGCTTTGGGCCGCTCGCCCTTCTCGGCCTTGTATCCAAGACCGGACATCAGGTCCGCGAACTGCTCCAGCGTCATGCCGGTGATCGACAGCATGTCGGGGTTCGCCTCGAACCCGGCCTTGGAATCCTGCGCGCGAAGCTGGTCGGCCAGCCGTTCCAGCATGTCGATGCGGATCGCGCGGGCCCCGGCCTTGTGATAGCCGGACAGCGTATAAACCTCGTCGCCCACGCCTTCGATCACGGGGATCGTGACCAGACCCGGCGGCGGCGCTTCGGGAAATTCGTCCAGCCCATTGAACAGGCTCCACAACACCAGACGCAGGCGCGTCGGGGCGGGCTTCAAAAGCAGCGGCATGAAGATCGTGAACTGCCCGAACCGGACGCCATGCTTGCGCAGGCTACCGCGCGCGTCCTGATCGAGTTCCTTGACCTCACCGGCCACGTTTCCGCGCGGGATGATGCCCAAAGCCTCGATCAGACGGAACGCGAAGCCACGGGCCAGCCCGGTCAGCGCCTCGTCCTTCTGCATTCCCAGCATCGGCTCGAACAGGCCTGCCACCTTGCGGTCGATGAAATGCTGCAAGCGACGCGTGACCTTTTCGGCCACTTCGGTCCCCGCCTCGTCATCGACGAAGGCCTGCACGCGCGGGCGCAGGATGTCGTCGCCCTTGACCAGCTTGCCGACGGCGTTGTCGCCCCACATCAGCCCGCCCTGCTCGGTGAAATCGAGCTCGGTATCGGGCGCGTTGTAGAACCGATCCGCCCTGAGATGGAACTCGGGGGCCAGCGCGGCGACGGATGCCTGACGCAAAGTCTTGGCCTCGTCGGGCGACGACGACGTGTCCTGCCGGAACCTGAACCCTTCCAGCCGACCGACGAACTCGCCCTCGACGCTCACTTCACCCTTGTCGTTCACCTCGGCCACAAGGCCCTCCTTCTGCTTCAACCGGCGCAAAAGCACGGATGTGCGCCGGTCGACAAATCGCTTGGTCAGTGCGGCGTGAAGCGCATCCGACAGGCGGTCTTCTACCGCACGGGTTTCGCCGCGCCAATGGCCTTCGTCGGCAAGCCACCCATTTCGCTGCGCCACATAGGTCCATGTGCGGATATACGCCAACCTTTTGGACAGGGTGTCGATTTCGCCATCAGTCCGATCAATCCGTTTGACCTGCCGCGCGAACCAATCTTCGTTCACGCGGCCATATTCGTGCAGGTCTGTGAAAAGCCTGTGAAGCAGCGTCACATGCTCGGTCTGGCTGATGCCCCGGAAGTCGGGCACCCGGCACACGTCCCAAAGCAGGCGCACGCTCTTGCCGTCATGCGCCCGCGCACTGACCACGGGATCGTCCGCCAGATCCCGTAGCGCGATCAGGTCGTCCGCCTCGCGCGCCTTCATCAGCCATTCGTCATCCGTCCCGACCTCGAGCGAGGCGATAAGCGCCTGCGCCGTGCCGAACTGAAGGTCCGAGTTGCGCCAGTTGAGCTTTCGGAGCGGCGTGAAGGAATGGTTGGTGATCGCTTCGACCACCTCATCCTCAAGCGGCTGTGCTTCACCCGTGACGCCGAACGACCCGTCGGACATATACCGCCCGGCCCGCCCCGCGATCTGCGCCAGCTCATTCGGCGCAAGCCCCCGCATGCGCCGCCCGTCGAACTTCGACAGCGCCGAGAACGCCACGTGATTCACGTCGAGGTTCAGGCCCATCCCGATGGCGTCGGTGGCGACAAGGTAATCCACGTCGCCGTTCTGATACATCGCGACCTGCGCGTTCCGGGTCCGGGGCGACAGCGCCCCCATGACCACGGCCACCCCGCCCTTCTGCCGCCGCATCAACTCGGCCAGCGCATAGAGGTTGTCGACGGAAAAGCCGACGATAGCCGAACGCCCCGGCATCCGGCTGATCTTTTTCGACCCGGCGTAGGTGAGCGACGAGAATCGTTCGCGCCGCATGAACTGCACCTTCGGCACCAGCGCCGCAATCGCCCCGCGCATGGTGTCGGACCCCATGAACAGGGTCTCATGCAGCCCCCGCGCGTTCAGCAGGCGTTCGGTGAACACATGGCCGCGTTCAGGGTCTGCACAAAGCTGGATCTCGTCGATGGCGACGAAATCGGCGCCCAGTCCCTCCGGCATCGCCTCGACCGTGCAGACCCAGTATTGCGTCCGCTCCGGCACGATCCGCTCTTCGCCCGTAACCAGCGCCACGACGCTCGGCCCGCGCAGCGCGACGATCCGGTCATAGACCTCGCGCGCCAAAAGGCGCAGCGGCAGCCCGATGACTCCCGTGCGATGCGCCAGCATCCGTTCGATGGCGTAGTGAGTCTTGCCCGTATTCGTCGGGCCGAGAACGGCCGTGATGCCCGGCATCCACGCTCCCCGTCGCGCAAGTCGGCGCGCTAGATGGACTTTCCTTCGAGCGCGCCCTCAAGCCGCTCCACGGCCCTGATTAGCGACGGTCGGTGGGGATGTATAGACAGCGCCTCGGAATAGGCTTCGAGCGCGGCAGGATCGTTGCCGGTTTCCTCGAGGATACGACCGAGCCCGGACAGCGCCCCGAAATGGCGCGGCTCCAGTTCCAGCGTGCGCGCGATGTCGTGCAGCGACGGGCCGATCAGCCCGGCCGCGTAATAAGCTGTGGCCCGCGCATTCCAGCCCTCGGCGAAGTCGGGCGCGTTCTCGACCAGCGCGGTCAGATGCTCGATCGCCTCCTCGTACCGCTCTTCGGTCGTCGCCTCGCGCCCACGTTGCAGCAAAAGGTCCATCGCGGGCGAGCCGGACTCGGACCATTCCGACCAGATCTTGTTCTCGATCTGCTCCCAACTGGTCTCATCCGCGTTTTCGAGCGAAGTGAACAACTCGTTCAACCGCTCGGCATCCGCGGCGAATGCGGGGTTGGCCAATAGGCAAAGCGTCAGGATCATGCGTCTCATGCCCACAGCCTAGCGCCGGACGCGCGCGGCTGTCATCACCATGTCGCGACCGCACGCCATATATGGCGCTAACCGCACGTCATTTGGCGCGATCCCCTGTTTCGCGCCCTGCGTGTGCCTGCTAACCTGACGGGGACGTAAACTTGGCATCTCAACCAATATTCGGAGGACCCTGAGGTGAGCGACGTGATCGACGCGGCAGTGACCGCACTCAACGAAAAGATGGAAGGTCAGGATTTCGACTCGACGGCGAAATTCGTGATCGAAGGCGAAGGTTCGGTCGTGGTCGACGGCAACGGCGCCCATGCCGGCGACGAGGACACCGACGTGACCCTGACCGCCAGCGCCGAAACCTTCGAATCCATGATGTCGGGCGACCTGAACCCGACGGCGGCCTTCATGGGCGGCAAGCTTGCCGTGGACGGCGACATGGGCACCGCCATGAAGCTGGGCGCGATCCTCGCCTGATGGATGACGCGCCGCTCTTCGACGATGTGGCCGAGGGGCCGAAAGGCGGGCGGGCCTATTGGCTCACCTGCCCCGACGGGGTGAAGATCCGTCTGGCCCATTGGCCGAAATCGGGACGGCGCAAGGCGCGGGGAACGGTGCTCCTGTTCCCCGGCCGCACGGAATACGCGGAAAAATACGGGCCCGCCGCCGCCGAATTCGCGGCACAGGGCTATGGCATGATTGCGGTGGACTGGCGCGGTCAGGGCATCGCCGATCGGGTGGCCGAGGACAAGCTTCTGGGCCATGTCGCGGATTTCGACGATTATCAGGTCGATGTCGACACGGTCATGGCGACGGTGGCCGAGCTCGACCTGCCCAAACCCTACTATCTCATCGGTCACTCCATGGGCGGCTGCATCGGCCTGCGCGCGCTGCATCGCAACCTGCCCGTGAACGCGGCGGTGTTTTCGGCGCCGATGTGGGGCATCGGTCTCGCCACATGGCTGCGGCCCGTGGCCTGGTCGCTGTCCTGGCTCACCCATTCCTTCGGCGACGGCACCAAGCTGTCACCCGCGACCAAGCGCGAAGGCTACGTGCAGATCGCCCCGTTCGACGACAACCAGCTGACCAAAGACCCCGAGATGTGGGCCTTCATGCAGCGCCAACTCGTCGCGCACCCGGAGCTTGCCTTGGGCGGCCCCTCGGTCACGTGGCTCTACCTCGCCCTGCGCGAAACCGCCTCGCTCGCCCGCACGCCGCCGCCTGCGATCCCGACGCTCACTTTTCTGGGGGCAGACGAACGGATCGTGGCGACAGAGCCTGTTCACAAGGTGATGGAACACTGGGAGAACGGCGAACTCGTCGTCGTCCCCAAGGCCGAGCACGAGATCATGATGGAAGTGCCGGACACGCGCGCGATGTT
>NZ_CH902578.1:917469-923684 GCF_000152805.1 Maritimibacter alkaliphilus HTCC2654
GGGCCAAAGCCCGCGGCGAAACCCGTCACACGCCTCAGTGCGCCGGACGAATGAACGTCCCGTTGCGCAGGTCCTGCATCGCCTGCATCAGCTCTTCGCGCGTGTTCATCACGATCGGCCCGTGCCACGCCACCGGCTCGGAAATCGGCGCGCCCGAGATCAGAAGGAACCGAACCCCCTCTTCCCCGGCCTGCACCGTCACCTCGTCGCCCGAGCCAAAGCGCACGACCGTGCGGTTTCCGGACAGATCACGGATGTTGACCTCCTGCCCGAACACTTCCTTCTCGAGCAGAACGCCCGAAGGCTTGGACGCATCGACGAACGCCGCCGCCCCTTGGAACACATAGGCGAAAGCCCGGCGATAGGTGTCGATCTTGAAGGTCTTCTTCACCCCCGCAGGGATCGTCACGTCCAGATACTGCGGGTCCGCCGCGATCCCGTCGACCGGGCCGCGTTTGCCCCAGAACTCGCCCGCGACCACACGAACCACCGTGCCGTCGTCATCGGTGACTTCGGGAATTTCCTTGGACGCGATGTCCTGATAGCGCGGATCGGTCATCTTGAGCGAGGACGGCAGGTTGCCCCAAAGCTGGAACCCGTGCATCTGGCCCTTGGCGTTCCCGGTCGGCATTTCCTGATGCATGATGCCGGAGCCCGCGGTCATCCACTGGATGTCGCCCGCGCCCAGCGTGCCACGGTTGCCAAGGCTGTCACCATGCTCGACCGTGCCTTCGAGCACATAGGTGATCGTCTCGATCCCCCGGTGCGGGTGCCACGGGAAGCCCTTGATGTAATCCGAAGGCATCTCACCCCGGAAATCGTCGAATAGAAGAAACGGATCGAAGGCCTCGGGATCGCCGAAGCCGAAACCGCGATGAAGTTTGACCCCGGCACCTTCCATCGTGGGTTGGGCGGGGGTCTGGGAGATAACGGGACGAATGGACATGAGCGTCTCCTTTCGACCCGTAATCTAGGTTTGCACGTGGCCCGCAACAATCCGCCGCCACGCTTCGAGGCGGCGCAGTTTCTGTGCACGCAGGCACAGATCCGGGCAGATCAGGACCGCGCCGGGCAGCTGTTCACGTATTCCCAGCACAATTGCGGGCCGAACCGCGGCTCGGTGAACACGGTGTCGATGAACGTGTTGTTCTTCATGAACCCCCAGCCGGACTCGTAGTTCTCCGTCGATACGGTTTTCAGCATCGGCGGAATGAAGGGTGCGACATAGTCGACGCTGGTTTCGACCATGACGATCCGCTCGCCGAAGCCCAGAAGCGGCACCACGGAATTCAACGCGTCGAGGTCGTCGGATTCGTAGGTGTCCACGCCATTGGTCGCGCGCGACCAGTCCAGAACCAGCACCCGGTTGTCGGCATCGCCGCAATCGCCGTTGCAGTAAAGCTGGGTGACGCGCACCCATGTGTCGTTGTCGCCCTGCGTCAGATAGCGAAAGACCGAGCGCACGCCGTTCAGATAGGTCGTGTTGATCGACGCGGTTTCCCGCGACATCAGGTCCGAGATCGCGTAATTGCCCTTCAGCGCCAGATTGCGGGCCCGGAACACATCGAAGATCGTGTAGACCGTCAGAAAGCCCCAGATCAGCAGCGGCAGGATCAGCACCATCTCGACGGTGAGCGAGGCGTCTTCGTCCCGAACGAACCGGCGGATCGAAAAATGTGGTTCCATCTGTCGCCCTCCCCTCACGGTTCGTTCACGAAGGTCGAGGCGGCGACGACGGCGTATTGACCGGCTTCGTCCAGCGGGGCGAGGTCCAGAACCCATTTCGACGGGGCGAAGAACGGGTCGACCTTGGCGCAGGCGCGCACGATCATGATGTCGTTGGCCAGCCCGAAGGTGACGTTGACGACCGGCTGGATTTCAGCCGACTGGTCGGTGCAGGTCGTGTTGCCCGCCGGAAAAGACCACGTATCGGTCGAGATCGGAGTCAGTTCGACCAGCAGGTTCGAATTGCAATTCGAGATGATCGGCGCCCGGTTGCACAGCGTCGTCTTGAGCGCCCCCTGGGTCTGCGTATCGACCAGCCCGAGGCGCAGTTCGCGCACCGTCGTGTCGAGCGACTTGTCCAGCATGACCGACCTGAGAAGCAGGACGGACATTTCGAACGACGATAGGAACAGCGTCATCAGCGCGGGGAAGAGGATGACGAACTCGATCGAGGCCGTTCCGTCTTCCCGTCTGATTGCCTGTTTTATTCTTTTAAGTATGCCTGCCCGATGTGTCATTTCAGAACACTAGCCTCAGTTTCGAGATTTCCCTTGCGATGGCCGCGAAGGCCGCCGAGATATCCAGACCGTCGACGTCGAAGTAATAGGCCGGTGCCGACGCGCAGCTGCGCATGATGTCGTGCTGGCTGCCGCTCACCTCGAACCCGATCGTGAAGACGACCATGCCCGCGTTCTTCGCCGCCGTGCAGATCTCGTCCAGATTGTCGTTCTTTTCGCTGTAGTTGAAATAGTCGTGCGCATCCGCGAGGAAGTTCCACTGGTCATACCAGTTGGCGGTCTTCTGAAGCCACAGTTGCGGGAAGGTCAGCTGCGTGGCGCCGTTGCCTTCGTACACCATCTCGCATTCTTCGACCCAGTTGTACTGCCACCACCAGTACCCCCAGTATTGCCGGACCGAATGGCATTCCTCGTACTCGCCCTCGCCGTACGGGTGGTCGAGCCACTGACCGCCGTTCACCCAGTAATAGCGATCGTCGTCGGCGTCGTAGACCGACCAATCGTTCGAGCTGTTGGCCTTGTAAACGCCCGACGGCCCGCTGTGATACCCGCGCCGCAGGTAGTCCTGCGAGGTGTTTTCCCCGTCCGTCATCAGCACGATGACCTTTTCGATCCCGCGCTGGGTGTATTCGAACGGGCGACCATCGAAGGCCTCGTTCACTTCGTTCGCGGCCACGAGGTCCGAGATCGCGGGCTGCGCCGCCGGGTCCAGAAGGGCCGCGCCCCACTTCATCCCGAGGTCGATCGAGGTGTTGCCGCTCGCGCCCAGATCGTCGATCTCGTCGCGCAGGGCCTCGGCGGAGAAGCCCATCGGGTAAATCTCGCGCCAGTAGTCGTTCGTGCTGCCGGAATAATCGTTGTAGCAGGGCGAATTCGAGCCGGGGTTCGGGGTGCTGTTGGTGCCGCCCGACGGGTCGAAATACCCTGTAAGCTGGATCGGATCGCCGTAAAGCGCGGGCAGCGGGCGCCCGTTCGTCACGAAGGTGTCGAGCGAGAAGGTCGGAACGGCGACCGTGTCGAACTCGTCCTCGTAGAAGGTGATGCACCGGCTTTCGGTGTGCTCGCTCGTATGGTTGAACCGCTGCAACAGGTTCGACGGCAGCAGCACCTGTTCGGCGTAGGGCACGATGTTGATCGAGATGTCGCCCTCGGTCAGCGTGCAATCCTCGGTCTCGTCCGCATCGGCGGGGTTGCACAGCATGACGTTGACGAACCGCTTGGCGGCCCGACGAAGTTCATAGATCTTGGAATAGCCGGAACTGGACGAGTTGCCCATCGAACCGGACACGTCGAGCACCAGTGAAATCTCGGACAGCGACAGCGCCTCTTCGGCCCCGCCTTCGGTGTAGAGGCCCAGATCGTACATATGCGCCAGACGCAGGAAGGTGGTCGGCATGAGCGCGCTGACCGAGGCCTCGACCCGCCGTGTGGTCACGGCCACGTCGTCGGCCACCTCGCCGTTCGTCTGGTTCTCGAAGACGTCGATGTCGTCCTGACTGATGACATGGCCCAGACCGGCCTTGGTGAAGTAGTCCAGAACCACCTCTTCCGGGTCCAGATCCTGATCCAGCGACGCGGCGGCGAGGATCGCGCGGTCGAGCGTGCCCTGCACATGCACCCGGTGGGTTTCATAGCGCATCGTGTCGACCGCGATCCCGCCCGCCAGACACATCAGCATGAAAACGGCGATCCCGAATATGATGAACGACCCGCGCTCGTCACGCAGGAACCCCTCGGGGTTGTCCACCCGTTGCGTGGTCTTCCGATCTTTCAGGCCGTGATCCGCCATCGTCCCGTCTCCCGCGTCAAAACGCATCATCCGCGTTCGAAACACGGATTTCACCGCGATCCAGAGACCTCAGAACCACGGCGGAATTGAGGCGAATGTTTGATATTTGAAACTCACCATGCAGCTTTCCGGGACAGTGAGCCGCCGCTGCGCTCCAGCGTTTCCCGGTCGCGCACAATCCGCCACGAAAATTCCGCGTGGGTTAGCGAACCATGACCTGAATACGGACGTGACCGGACCGGGTGTTGTGGCCCACCCGCCCACGTCCTATGTCTTGACCGACACACGAACAGGAGACTTCATGCGCATCCCGACCAAGCCCAGCCCCGTCTTCGACGCCGCCACTGACCCCGCAGGGTCCGGCAAGGATTTGGGAAATCTGCCCGACTGGGATCTGAGCGACCTCTACGCGGCCCCCGACGCGCCGGAAGTGACCCGCGACCTCGACCGGCTGAAAACGCTCTGCGCCGACTTCGCCGAACGCTACGAAGGCAAACTGGCCGATCTGGACGCCCAGGGCATGCTCACCTGCGTCACGGCGCATGAGGAGATCGACCGCATCGCCGGGCGGCTCATGTCCTACGCGGGTCTGCGGTATTATCAGGTCACGACCGATGGCGAACGGGCGCAGTTCCTGCAAAACTGTCAGGAAAAGCTGACGGACTACACCACGCCGCTGGTGTTCTTCTCGCTGGAAATCAACCGTATTCCGGACGACAAGCTCGACGCCCTGTTCGAAGCCAACGCCGATCTGGCCCGCTACAAGCCGATCTTCGACCGCCTGCGGGCGATGCGGCCCTACCAGCTGTCCGACGAGTTGGAAAAATTCCTGCACGACCAGTCCGCCGTCGGCTCCGCCGCGTGGAACAAGCTGTTCGACGAAACGATGGCCCGCCTCACCTTCTCACCCGAAGGCGAGGACGAAGACCTGTCGCTCGAGGCCACGCTGAACCTTTTGTCCGAACAGAAACGCTCCCGCCGCGAAGCGGGCGCGCGCGAACTGGCCCGCGTGTTCGGCGAAAACCTCCCCCTCTTCGCCCGCGTGCACAACACGCTCGCCAAGGAGAAAGAGATCGAGGACCGCTGGCGCAAGATGCCCTCGGCCCAGACCGCGCGCCACCTGTCGAACCATGTCGAACCCGAGGTTGTCGAGGCACTCAGAAACGCCGTGGTCGACGCCTATCCGAAGCTGTCGCACCGTTATTACGCGCTCAAGGCCAAATGGCTCGGGCTCGAAACGATGGAGGTCTGGGACCGCAACGCGCCGCTCCCGATGGAGGAGGAGCGTGTCATCGACTGGCCCAAGGCACGCGAGATGGTGCTGTCGGCCTATGCAGGCTTCGACCCGGAAATGGCCGCGATCGCCGAGCCGTTCTTCGACCGCGGCTGGATCGACGCCGGCGTGAAACCCGGCAAGGCGCCCGGCGCCTTCGCCCACCCCACCGTCACCGACGCGCATCCTTACGTTCTGCTCAACTACCTCGGCAAACCGCGCGACGTGATGACGCTGGCGCACGAACTGGGCCACGGCGTGCATCAGGTGCTGGCCGCCGGTCAGGGCGAGCTTCTGGCCGACACGCCTCTTACGCTGGCCGAGACCGCAAGCGTCTTCGGCGAGATGCTCACCTTCCGCAAACTGCTGGCCGAAGCGCCCGATGCGGCCCAGAAAAAGGTGCTGCTCGCGGGCAAGGTCGAGGATATGATCAACACGGTCGTGCGCCAGATCGCGTTCTACGACTTCGAATGCAAACTGCACGAAGCGCGCCGCACCCGCGGCGAACTCACCACCAGCCAGATCAACGAGCTGTGGATGAGCGTGCAGGGCGAAAGCCTCGGCCCGGCGTTCACCTTCATGGACGGGTACGAAACCTTCTGGTCCTACATCCCCCACTTCGTCCACTCGCCGTTCTACGTCTACGCCTATGCCTTCGGCGACGGCCTCGTGAACGCGCTCTACGCGGTCTACGAAGAGGGCGACCCGGACTTCCAGAAGAAGTATTTCGAGATGCTGAAGGCCGGCGGATCCAAGCACCATTCCGAACTGCTCAAACCCTTCGGCCTCGACGCCTCGGACCCGAAGTTCTGGGACAAGGGCCTGAGCATGATTTCGGGCTTCATCGACGAACTCGAAGCGATGGAAGACTGAGGTTTCGACGCGGGCTTGCGCCCGCGTCGACCCGTTG
>NZ_CH902578.1:923784-925400 GCF_000152805.1 Maritimibacter alkaliphilus HTCC2654
AGCGAGGATCTGACCGGGGTGCGGCAAGACGACGTGATGGCGCAATGAGCGTTCCCGTGACGCCCGAAGCCGGGTAAGAGCGGCCCCATGATCGTGGACGTGGTATATGAGGACGACCGCTGGGTGGCGCTGGGGCTCGAGGCTCTCGCCGAAACCGCCTGCGCGGCGACGCTCGCAAAGCTGGGCATCGCGGGTGCCGAGATTGCGCTGCTGGCCTGCGACGACGACCGGATCGCCGCGCTCAACACCGAGTTCCGGGACAAGCCGACGCCGACCAACGTGCTGTCATGGCCATCCGAGGAACGTGGCGCGGATCAGCCGGGGGGCGACCCCTACCCGCCCGAGGACATGGAACTGGGCGATATCGCCATCGCCTATGACACCTGCGCGGGGGAAGCCGCCGAGGCCGGCAAACCGATGGTGGATAAATCCCCCGGCGCTTGCCGCAGGAGACGCGGCTATTTCAGTTGACTGTCCTTTGAGCCGCGCCGATTGAAACCCGGGCGCACCTTGAAGGTCTGGTCACGCTCCTGCTGGCAATCGATGCAGATCTTGACGCCGGGCAAGGCGTTGCGGCGCGCCTCGGGGATCGCTTCGCCGCATTCGGCGCAGTCCGCGAGGCTTTCGCCCACGGGCGCGCGCCGGGCGCGAAGGCGCTCCAGCTCTTCCGAAAGCGACGCGTCGATCTGTTCCTGCACCGCGCCGTCGCGGCTCCATCCACCGGCCATGACCACCTTCCGTCGGGTTGGGTCTGTTCACCATAGGTAGTGTGCCATAGCCTGCCCGCAAGAACGAGGGAGGAGCGGATGCGCATCGTGAAATGGATCCTTGGAATCGCACTGACCGTCCTGGTGGTCGGGCTTTTGGGGTTCTTCATCTTCGCGCCGGGGATCGCCGAGCGGGACATGAACGTGGTCGTCGAACACGACCCCTACCCGGTCACCGCCGAGGGTGCCGCGTTTCACGATACGCTCCTCATCGGCGACTGGCATGCCGACACGCTGTTGTGGAAGCGCGATCCGCTGGAGCGGTCCGACCGCGGGCATGTGGACATTCCGCGTCTGATCGAGGGCAACGTGACGCTTCAGGTCTTCACCGCCGTCACCCAATCCCCCTCCGGCCAGAATTACGAAGAGAACTCCGCCGAGACGTTCGACAACATCACCCTTCTCGCCGTGGGCCAGCTCTGGCCGCCACGCACCTGGAACAGCCTTCTGGAGCGTGCGCTTTATCAGGCCGAGCGGCTCAGGGACGCGGCGAACAGATCGGGCGGCCATCTGCGCCTCATCCGCACCGAAAAGGATCTCGACGCCGTGCTTGCGCTGCGCGACGCCGGGGAAGAGGTCGTGGGCGGTGTTCTCGGGATCGAGGGCGCCCATCCGCTCGAGGGCGAGATCGCCAATCTCGACCGGCTCGAGGCGGCGGGATACCGGCTGATCGGGCTGCACCATTTCTTCGACAACGAACTGGGTGGATCGCTGCACGGGGTCGGCGATGCCGGCCTTACCGATTTCGGGCGTCAGGTCGTGAAGGAGGTCGCGGCGCGGGGCATGATATTGGACCTCGCCCATTCCTCGCCCCAGGTCGCGCGCGACGTGATGGAGATGACCGATATG
>NZ_CH902578.1:925500-935647 GCF_000152805.1 Maritimibacter alkaliphilus HTCC2654
TCGCATTGCGACACGAAGCGGAATTACCCGGACGACGTGATGCAGGCCATCGCCGCCACCGGCGGGGTGATCGGCATCGGCTACTGGGAAGACGTGACGTGCGATGACAGCCCTTTGGGCGTGGCCCGCACCATTCAGGCCGCCATCGACCTTGTCGGCGAGGATCACGTGGCCCTCGGCTCCGACTACGACGGCACGGTGACCACCGGCTTCGACACCGCCGAGCTTGCCGCCCTGACGCAGGCGATGCTGGACATCGGCCTGACCGAGGCGCAGATCCGCAAGGTCGCGGGCGGCAACATGGTCAGGGTTCTGCGCGACCGGCTGAACTGAGGCGCCCGCCGCGCCGTCCCGGCGGCGCCGGGGCGGCGCTTGCCCTGCGCGCGCCCTTGGCGCGCTCCGCAAGGCCACGGATCAGTCGGGAATGCCCCAGCGGTCGAAGGGGAACGGGCGATCTTCGGTGACTCCGGTGACGAACAGGGTGGCGCGCGCCATCCAGTCGGCCAGATCCTCACCGAACTCGGCGACGTAGTGGTTCTTTTCGCTGCCGAACAGCATCCAGAAGAACTGGATCAGGCCCGCAATGATGACCAGCCCGCGTGCCACCCAGAGCGCGATGACGAAGAACACCATCCACAGCCCGCGCAGCCAGATGTTGTCCGGCTCGCGCTCGTCGATCTCTGCGCCCGGCTCTTCCAGCACGGTCGGATCGACATCCTCATCCGGTTTTTCAGCTTCCTTGGCCATCCCGTCGTCTCCCAGTTCTGTCCCTATTCAAGTAATATCGGTCGCCTGCGAAAACACCATGTCAATCATGGCCTGCGTGCCCCGGCTGAATTCGAGCGGCGCGGGATAGGACGCGCCTTCGCGCACCGTTGCCGCGAAATTCTCCACTTGCAGAACGTATTGGTTCACGCCTGGCCAGCGTTCCACCGCGACCGAGTGATCGGGGCGCAAGAGATGAGCCTGCGCTTCGGCGAACACGCCGCCGTTGAACGGCGCGGTGAGCTTCAGAAGGCCGTCCGAGCCGTGGAACGTGACGGATTGGTGACGCATGAGCCGGGTCGATGTGAGACCGGAATAGGTGAAGCGGCCTTTCGGCCCGGCCATCGTGCCCGTGGTGTGGGCCCAGACATCGACGCCATCCTCCCACCGGATGCGGGTTGATATCTCGTCGGGTTCCGCGCCCGTGGCGAAGCGCGCCGAGCCATAGGTATAGACGCCGACGTCCCGGATGCCGCCGCCGCCCGTGCCGCGCTGGTTGCGGAAGTTCGCGCGATCCGGGTTGTTGTAGGTGAACACGGCATCGACATGGCCCAGCGTGCCGAGCGCACCCGCATCCAGTAGCGCCCTGACGCGCTCCCACTGAGGGTGGTGCAGGATCATGTAGGCTTCGGCGACATGCAGCCCGCTCGCGTCCCGCGCGGCGATGATGCGATCCACCTCGCCCGCGTCGAGCGCGATGGGTTTTTCGCACAACACATGCTTGCCCGCCTCGATCGCGCGCAAGGTCCAGTCCACGTGCAGGTGATTGGCAAGCGGGATATAGATGGCGTCGATCCCATCGTCGTCCAGCAGCGCCGCGTAGCTGTCGTAGACCGTCAGATCGTCGGTGATCGCCCGGAACGGCGCGACCTTGTCCGGCGAGGTCGTGGCAAGTGCGGCCAGTCGGTTGCCGCGCGCCGCGTGGATCGCCGGTGCCATGTCCTTGGCGGCGAACCGCGCCGCCCCGAGAATGCCCCACCGCAGGTCGTTGGCCATTGGTTTCCCCTTACAAAAAGCCCGGGCGCTTGGCCCGGGCGTCCTGTGTCGTCGTTAGCGCAATCAGGCCGTTTCGGCCATGCCCTTTTCCGAGGCGAGCTCCTGCATCCGCTTCTGGAGCTTCTCGAAGGCGCGCACTTCGATCTGGCGGATGCGTTCGCGGCTGACGTCGTATTGACCGGACAGGTCTTCCAGCGTCACCGTCTCGTCCGACAGGCGGCGTTGGGTCAGGATGTCCTTCTCGCGGTCGTTCAGCACGTCCATAGCCTGTGCCAGCATTTCGCGGCGCACGGTCAGTTCGTCTCGCTGTTCGTAGTCGCCCGCCTGATCGGCATCCTCGTCTTCCAGCCAGTCCTGCCACTGCATCGTGGAATCGCCGTCGTTCGTGATCGTCGCGTTGAGCGAGGCATCGCCACCCGACATACGCCGGTTCATCGAGATCACTTCTTCCTCGGTGACGTTCAGGTCATGGGCAATCTGGGCCACGTTCTCGGGCCGAAGGTCGCCGTCCTCCAGCGCACCGATGCGGGCCTTGGCCTTGCGCAGGTTGAAGAACAGCTTCTTCTGGGCCGAGGTCGTGCCGAGTTTGACCAGCGACCACGAGCGCAGGATGTATTCCTGAATCGAGGCGCGGATCCACCACATCGCATAGGTTGCGAGGCGGAAGCCCTTTTCGGGGTCGAAGCGTTTGACCGCCTGCATGAGGCCCACGTTGGCTTCGGAAATCACCTCGGCCTGCGGCAGGCCATAGCCGCGATAGCCCATCGCGATCTTGGCTGCGAGCCGCAGGTGACTGGTCACAAGCTGGTGCGCGGCGTCGGTGTCCTGATGGTCCACCCACCGCTTGGCCAGCATGTATTCCTCCTCCGGCTCCAGCATCGGGAACTTCCGGATGTCCTGAAGGTAGCGGTTCAGGCCACCTTCCGGCGTCGGAGCAGGCAAAGTCTGATAATTGGCCATCTGTTTACATCTCCACTGTCGCGCCCCAATGTTTCGGGGATTAACATTCTATTTAGGGCGCGTGTACCACCATTCAAGAGCATTGAGCCCTTGAACACTTAACGAAGTATGAACCCATCTCCGTCGGTTTTGGTAGCGGGCTCACGCCTTTGTGCTGAGTATTTCAGTCGGGTTTAGCGCCCAACACCTCGATCAGCCCCGCCATGTCATCAGGCAAACGCGCCTCGAACCGCAGCTGTTCCTTGGTCACCGGATGCTCGAACCCGAGCGTGGCGGCATGAAGCGCCTGTCGCTCGAACCCCCACAACGCCTTGGCCGCCTCGGCCCCCAGAGCGGATTCAGAGGGTTTACGCCGCCCCCCGTAGACCGGATCACCGACAAGCCCGTGACCGGCATGGGCCATGTGCACCCGGATCTGATGCGTGCGCCCGGTCTCGAGCCAGCAATCGAGCAGTGAGACGGAAGGAGGCCGCCCGAATGTTTCAACCACGCGGGCCCGCGTGATGGCGTGACGCCCGCCGGACCACGTGACCGCCTGTTTCTGGCGGTCGGTCTTGTGGCGGGCGAGCTGAGTCGTGATCTTCACGATCCCCCCCTGCTCGAAACTCACGCCACGCACGCCCTTGAGCCGCGGATCGGCAAGGTCGGGCATACCGTAGACCAGCGCGCGGTAATGCCGCTCGACCGTGTGCTTTTCGAACTGGGCCGCCAGCCCGTGGTGGGCGGCATCGGTCTTGGCCACCACGAGCAGCCCCGAGGTGTCCTTGTCGATCCGGTGGACGATGCCGGGGCGCTTCTCCCCCCCCACACCCGACAGATCGTCGCCGCAATGGTGCAAGAGCGCGTTCACCAGCGTGCCCGACGGCGTGCCGGGCGCCGGATGCACCACCATGCCCGCTGGTTTGTTCACGACGATCAGGTCATGGTCCTCCCACACCACGTCGAGCGCGATCGCCTCGGGCCGCATGTGGCTTTCCTCGGCCACCGGCACGGTGATCTCGATCACCTCGCCCTCGGTGACCTTGGCCTTGGCGTCGGTCAGCACCTCGCCCGCCCGCATCACGGCCCCCTCTGCGATCAACTTGGCCAGACGTGAGCGCGACAGGTTCGCCGCCTCTGGCACATCGCGGGCCAGTGCCTTATCAAGCCGGTTGGGCGGATTGGCCCCGATCTCGACGAGGACGGACGTGGACGACATGGACGAAGCTCCCCTGACCGGCCCCGATGCCGGTCTCGTGCGCTACCTGAAATGGCTGGTGACGACGCTGACCGTCACCATGATCGTGGGGCTTGTAGTCCTGATCGCGGTCATTGTCATGCGCTTGAACGAAACGCCGGGGCAAAGTTTCCCGGACCAGATCGCCCTGCCCGACGGCGCCACCGCCACCGCGATCACGCGGGGGTCCGACTGGATCGCCGTGGTGACCGATGACGACCGCATCCTGATCTACGACACGACCGGCCAGACGCTCAGACAGGAAATCGCGGTCGACTAGTTCCCGACGAAACCACCGGCGAAGACGATCTGGCCATTGTTGCCGTGGAACGCACCGATCACGCCCTGATCGCCGACGAGCCCTTCGAGGTCGCCGTCATGGCCCGCATAGACCACCCCGCCCTCGAACGCGCGGCCGGTGATCGCGCCATCGACGACGAGCGCGCCGTCGGACCCGGTCACCGTGCCCTGATCGAAATCCGCGACGATCGAAATCTTGCCGTCATCGAGGCTCGACACCCCGCGCAGCTCGGTCTCGTAGTAGCGCAGGTTGGAAATCACGGCGACTTCGTAGTCGGCGAGGTAGACCGCCTGACCCGAGGTCGGCGTCGTGCCCGTGTCGGACCCGGCAAGGATCGCGGAATAGGCTTCGGCGCGACCGTTGCCGAGGGTCGAGAAATACTCGATGCCGCCGATGGACGCGTCGTAGATATCGCCGGACTCCTGAATGGTGTCGGTGGTGGTCACGGTCGATGACACGGTGCCGCCGGTATAGAACCCCGAGCGCGTGTTCACGTCGACCAGAAGGCAGCCCGACAGCGGGAAGGCGAGAAGCGGGAGGAGGAGCGCGGTGCGAAGCATGGCGTCAGTCCTGAGGTCCGATGAAGCCGCCCGCGAACACCGTGTCCGCGCCGCTGCCGTGGAACGCGCCCGCGACGCCCTTGTCGCCGATGTTGCCGCCCAGAATGCCGGCCGTGCTGCGATAGGTCACCGCGCCGCCCAGATTGTCGCCCGCGATTGTGCCCGCGACCACAAGGTCCTTGTCGGTGCCGGTCAGCCCGCCGGTGTCGAAATCCGCGGTCAGCACGATCTGGCCGGAATCGCGGATCAGGTCGCCCGACAGGTTGGTTCCGTCGCTGGTGAGGTTGTCGAGTTGAAGCACCGTGTAATCGGTGGTGTAGGTCGCCGTGCCGGTCGCGACCGTGACCCCGATGTCGGTGCCCGCGCGAACGCCGGTATAGCCCCGCGCCGTTTCGCGCTGCGTCCCGACCACGAAATCGACACCGCCGAGCGTCGTGTCGTTCACCGCCCCGAACTCCACGTTCGACCAGGCCAACGTCCGCCGCGCTTCTGCGTTCGGCAATTCACGCGAGTCGAACAGGACGACTTCGGACGAGGTCGTGGTCACGCTGCCCGATCCGCTGGTGGTCGTCGTCGTTGTCGTGGTGGTCGTGGTCACGCCCGTCGTGCTGGTCGCACAGGCCGAAAGAGCCAGTGCCGTCACCAGGAGACCGCTGAGTTTCAGCTTCATTTTTTCTGCCCTTCTAGCCCCTTGATCGGACGCTATGGGACGTTTGGGAACGGGGCAAGCCCTGCCCGCGCGAAATGACGCGGGCTGTCGCAGCTTGACCACGGCACCGGCCTGCGCGGCGCGAACATCGAAATGGGAAGGATGGTACCGACACCCCGGCTCGAACGGGGGACCTCTTGATCCACAATCAAGCGCTCTAACCAACTGAGCTATGTCGGCACTGGAGCGCCGTTTAGCGCCCCCATCGGTGCAATGCAATAGCCCGGGCTTGAAAAACGAAGGGGCACGGCGTAACTCACCCGCATCCTTGAAGGAGCGCAGCCATGGGCATCAATTCCGAGACCGAAGTTTCCGCCAACATCCAGATCGGGCCGACCACGCTCGGCATGGTGCGCATCTATGTCGAAGGCAACGGCATCGACCTGCCGATGGACTTCGAGCCGGACGAAGCCCTTGAGATCGCCGAGGAAATTCGCGCCGCCGCGATGCAGGCGCAGAAGATGGGCGATAAGGGCGCTAAAAAGTCGAAGGGTCCGAAAAAGGGCTGACGCCGGGATCGCGGTAGCCGTGCAGGCGCCGCGCCGCATCCCGCGCGAACTTGAGCGTCAGTTTCTTGCGCCGGGCCGGGGCGAGTTTCGTTTCCGGCCCCATGCGCACGATCTCGGCATCGTATGGATCGGCGATGATAAGCCCGGTCTCGTCCGGCAGAAGGTCGAGCGGAAAGTCGCAATCGACCGCCCAGAAGAACCTGTCGCAGAACTCGAGATAGCCCTGCCACTTGTGATCCGCCATGAAATCGGCGCGGCAGGACTTGCACTCCACGACCCAGATTTCCCCTTTGGGGCCAACGGCATAGACATCCGTCCGCAACCCGCGCGCCGGCACGAATTCCTCCACGCAGGCGAAATCGTGCAGGCTCAGGTGCCGCGCCACGCCACGGGCGAGCAACTGGCCGGGTTGAAGCAATGCGGTGTCCATGCGCCCAGAATGAACAATTCGTGAACATTTCGCAAGTCGCCCGCGCGAAATTCCCCCGATCATTCCCCTTGCGCGAACCCACTGCCGGGCCTATCTCGGGTTTTGGCGGTCTGCCCTTCTCGTCTACACGGGAACATTCCGGTGGCCTTAAGCAAATCCGAGGGAGCTGGCTCTGTCGCGGCCGTGGCCGAGTTACCCGGCGCCCACCTGAATATCAGGTCCTCGGGAATGCGCTTCCCTGACGGTTGCAGGTGGTCCCGCCACTACCTAGGCTCCTTCCGGCAACACCGGGAGGAGCCTCATGTTTTCCAAGTCCAACCTGCCGCACGATCCCCTGCCCCTGCCCGACCGTTTCGACTGGACGGATGACGAGGCACGCGCCCGCGTGACCGGCTTTTTCGACCTGATGGCGCGGCGCCACACGGTGCGCGACTTCTCGGACCGCCCGGTGCCGCAGGACATCATCGAGACGGCCGTCGCCACCGCCGGCCGCGCCCCCTCGGGAGCCAATCACCAACCGTGGTTCTTCGCCGCGGTGCAGGACGCGGGGCTGAAGGCCCGCATCCGGGCCGAGGCCGAGGCGGAGGAGGAAAAGTTCTACGATGGCGGCGCGGGCGACGAATGGCTCAAGGCGCTGGAACCCATCGGCACCGACGCCTCCAAGCCGCATCTCGAGATCGCGCCGTGGCTCATCGTGATTTTCGCCCAGCGTTGGGGCGAATTCGACGATGGCACCCGGTTCAAGAATTACTACGTGCCCGAAAGCGTGGGGATCGCGACCGGGTTCCTGATCGCAGCGCTGCATCAGGCGGGCCTCGCCTGCCTGACCCACACGCCGAACCCGATGAAGTTCCTGAACGGCGCATTGGGGCGGCCCGGTTCGGAAAAGCCGGTGATGATCCTCGCCGTCGGCCACCCGGCCGAGGACGCCACGGTGCCCGCGGTCGCGAAACTGAAAAAGCCGCTGGGCGAAATTCTAAAGGTTTACTGACGCTTACGCGGTGCGTTCGCCGTCGCCTCGATCCGCGCCGGGATATTGGTCGCGACCGGAATACGCCTGCCCCCGCGCGGTTCGTCATCTTCGCCCATCCGCATGATGGTGATGGCGAACTGCACGCCCGAGAACACGATCCCGTTGCCGAAGTACAGCATGATGACCGCCATGATCCCGACATCCGAGGTCGACACGAGGTGCCACAGGTTGCCCACGTTCATCCACAGAAGCGCCGCGACGAACACGGCGGCAAGGCCGAACCCGATCAGAACGTGACGAATGTAGAGCGAGATCAGTTTGGGCATGTCAGCACCTCCTGATCCGAATGTAGGCACGGGTTGCCGCAGCCGCAAAGGCCCATTTGTCGCAGGGTCGCGGTCGGCGCGTTCAGGCCGATCGGGCGTTCAGGTTCGGTGGCGATGGAGCGCGAACTCGCGCGTGCAGACGACAGCCCGACGACCGCTCAGAACGCTTCCGGCCGCGCCTCGCGCGCCATGTGGTCGAGCACGGCGTTGGTGAACTTGGGTTCGTGACCTTCCGGGAAGAACGCCTTGGCGACCTCGACGAATTCGACGATGACGACCTTGGGCGGCGTGTCGCCCAGAACCAGCTCGGCCCCGGCGGCCCGAAACAGCGCGCGCAGCGTCGGGTCGATCCGCGCGATGGGCCATTTGGCGACCAGCGCCCGGTCGGTCATCTGGTCGATCTTGGCCTGCCGGTCCACCGCTTCGCCCAGAATGGCGCGGAAGAGGTCCACGTTCCCCTCTTCGAATTCGCCCTCTTCGTATTCGGCCCCGAAGCGATGGTCCTCGAATTCCTTGCGCACGCGGTCATAGCCCTGCCCCGCCGCCTCCATCTGGAACAGCGCCTGCACGGCATAAAGCCGCGACGCGGATTTCATCCGGCGCTTCAACTCGGGCGTCATCTTGCGCTTGGGGCGGTCGGTGTCTTGCGGGGTCTCGTCGGTCATGTCGGCTCTCGGGCAAACTCAGGCCGCGTCCTTAGATCAAGGCCGGACCAAGGGAAACCGTTTTCCGCGAAAAGCGTGAAAATTCGCTCACGCTCCGACGGGACGAAAGCCGACCTGCTTCTCGCCGCCCGTCCATTTCCGACCGAGCGCGATAAGGTGAAGCGCGGCGGCAGCGGCCCCGCCCCCTTTGTTCTGCTGGTCCACGGCGGCACGCACCACGGCCTGATCGCGGTTCTCGACGGTCAGGATGCCGTTGCCGATGCACAGGCCCGCAAGCCCCAGCGTCGAGAGCGCGCGCGAGCTGTCGTTGCACACCGTCTCGTAATGCGTGGTTTCGCCCCGGATCACGCAGCCAAGGGCGACGTAGCCGTCGAAATCGGCGGTGCGGTCGGCGATGCGGATCGCGGTCGGCACTTCCAGCGCGCCGGGCACCTCGACGATCTCCCACGTCGCGCCCGCAGCCTCGATCTCGGCCTTGGCGCCCGCGATCAGGTCGTCGGCAATGTCCTTGTAATAAGGCGCCACGACGATCAGCAGCTTGGGCGCCTCGTCGAAAGTCGGGCGCGGCAGGGTGTAATGCGTCTCGGTTCCGGCCATCACTTCTCTCCCCGGATCGGATGGGTGCCTTCGATGGTCAGGTCATAGGCGTCCAGCCCCACGACCTTGGGCAGCGGGCTGTCGGTGAGCAGATGCATCCGGTGGATGCCCAGCGCCGACAGGATCTGCGCGCCGAGGCCGTATTGGCGCAGCACCTGCGGGCTGACCTCGCCCTCGGCGGTGGCGAGCTTCATCGACGGGTCGCGCAGCAGGACCACGGCCCCGCGCCCCTTGTCGGCGATGATCTGCATCGCGCGGGGCAGTTCGTCATGTGGGTTCGGGCCAAGGCCCAGCGCATCCTCCAAGGGGTTCAGCGCGTGCATACGCACCAGCACCGGCTCGTCCGTGGTCAGGTCGCCCTTGGTCAGCACGATGTGCTCGGCCCCCTGCGTCTCGTCCGTGAAGATGCGCAGCATCCAGTCGCCGCCGTAGGCCGAGGTGACCTGCTTCACCGCGCTTTCGTTCACGAGGTTGTCGTGGCGATGGCGGTAGGCGATCAGGTCGCTGATCGTCCCGATCTTCAGCCCGTGCTTCTGCGCGAAGGCCACGAGATCGGGCAGCCGGGCCATCGACCCGTCCTCGTTCATGATCTCGCAGATCACGCCGGCCGGGTTCAGACCCGCAAGGCGCGAAATGTCCACGGCCGCCTCGGTATGGCCGGCCCGTACAAGGACACCGCCATCCTTGGCGCGCAGCGGAAAGACATGGCCGGGGGTCGCGATGTCGGCGGCCCCTTTGGTCGGGTCGATGGCGACCGAAACGGTGCGCGCGCGGTCATGCGCCGAAATGCCGGTGGTCACGCCTTCGCGCGCCTCGATGGAAATGGTGAACGCGGTCTCATGGCGCGACGAGTTCTGCGAGGCCATGAGCGACAGGCCCAGCGCATCGACCCGCTCGCCGGTCAGCGACAGGCAGATCAGACCGCGCCCGTGGGTCGCCATGAAGTTGATCGCATCCGGCGTCGCCATCTGCGCGGGGATCACCAGGTCGCCCTCGTTCTCGCGGTCCTCGTGATCGACGAGGATGAACATGCGGCCGTTGCGCGCGTCCTCGATGATCTCCTCGATCGAGGAGATCACATCGCCCCACTCGCGTTCCACCGGTCCGGGTGCGTCATAGATCTTGGCGTCCGACATCTGG
>NZ_CH902578.1:935821-980932 GCF_000152805.1 Maritimibacter alkaliphilus HTCC2654
GGGCTTCAGCCCGGGCGAAACCCCTCAGAACCGCCAGAGCGCCGGGACGAAGGCATAGGCCTCGCCCTCGGCCTTCACATGGCCCACGCCGGGGAACGGGAAATGGTAGCCCACGACCGGGATGCGATCCGCCGCGGCCATGTCGAGGATGCGGCGGCGTGTGGCCACCGTCGCCTCGGGGTCGCTGTCCATCGACCCGTACCAGTCGGGATGCGCGAAATGCCCGAAGGCGTGGGTGATCGCGTCGCCCAGCACCAGAAGCTGATCGTCGCCGCTTTCCAGCAGGATCGACATGTGCCCGGGCGTATGCCCATTGGTCGACATCAGCCGCACGCCCGGCGCCACTTCGTGCCCGTCGCCCGCAAGCGTCCATTCCGCCCCATCGACATTGATCGAGTTGACCGCGCCCAGCACGAATTGCTGCGCCTCCGGGGCCACCCGGTCGACGAGGCCGTCCTGCAACCAGTAATCGTGTTCGGCCTCGCCGATCACGTATTCGGCGTCGGGGATGATCGCCTCGTCGAAATCGTCGCGCACGCCCCAGATGTGATCCGGGTGGGCATGGGTGACGACGACATGCGTCGTGGCGAAAGGGTCGATCCCGGCGGCTTCCATGTTCGAGATGAGCCGCCCGGCGGTGTCGAAGAACCGGTTGCCGGAGCCGACATCGATCAGCACCTTCGCCTCGCCGGTCTCGATATAGACGTGGTTCGTATGCCCGACGAGTTCATCGGTCGGCAGGAAATGCGCTTCGAGAAACGCCAGCTTCTCGGCCTCGTCGGCGTTCATGCCCATGGCCGTCAGAGGCTGCGGGAACCAGCCGTCCGAGACGATGGTGATCTTCATATCCCCCAGCGCGAAGCGAAAGTGCGCGGGGTTCTCGCCATCAGGCGGGCCAAGCTCGGCGCGAAGGGCCGCGGGCATGGCGAAGGCGGGCATAGCTGCGGCGAGCGCAAGCATCTCACGGCGTGTGGGGCGCAAAAGCGGCATCGATTCCTCCCTGTTCGATCCGGGAATCATATGCACGATTGCGAATGATTTAAAGCGTCGTGAAATATCGCTCGGCCGGCAGGTATCCGGCCATCCGGCCCGCCACCGACCATTCGGCCTCCAGCATGGTCGCGCCGACGACCAAGACCGCATCCGTGGGCACCCCCCGGCGCGCGGTCAGGTCGGCGAGCTTTTCGCGCGTGGCGGACCAGCCGTCGGCCAATGTCGGCGCCTGCATGGCCGAGTCGATGAGCGCGGCGTTGGCGCCGTGAAAGCTACGCGCGTCGAGCGGGCGGTGAACGGCGGCAAGGCGTTCTGCGCGGGCCACGCCCCGCAGTTTTGTGGCCTCGGCCTCAGGCACCGCGGCCAGTTTCGGCCCGCATTTCAACGCGTTGGAGGAAAACAGAAGCGCGATCACGTCGCGCCCCGTCGCGGCCCGGATCGAAGCATAGCTCTTGTAATCGATCCCAAGCTCCTTGGCCCGGCGCACCCGCATCCGCACCACTTCCAGCGGCAGCGTCGGCACCAGATCGGCCCGCGCCCGGCGCCACGCATAGCCGTGCCAACCGGTATTGCCGATCCCCGGCCCGCCGTTGTGACCGATCAGGGTCATGCCGCGTATTCGCCGAGCCGCGCCACATAGCGCGCCAGCGTGTCGATCTCGAGGTTCACCTTGTCGCCCACGCGCACGTCGCCCCAGGTCGTCACCTCTTTCGTGTGGGTGATGAGGTTCACACCGAACGTGTCGCCCTCCACCTCGTTCACCGTCAGGGACGTGCCGTTCAGCGCGACCGAGCCCTTGGGCGCGATGAAGCGCGCCAGATCGCCCGGCACCTTGAAGGAAATCCGCGTCGAGTCGCCCTCGTCATGCACATCCGTCACCTCGGCCACGCCGTCGACATGGCCCGAGACGATATGCCCGCCCAGTTCGTCGCCCACCTTCAGGGCGCGTTCGAGGTTCACGCGTCTGCCGACCTCCCATCCGCCGAGGTTGGTCTTGGTCAGCGTCTCGCCCGAGACGAAGACCTCGTACCAGTCCGGGCCGAGCCGGGTCACCGTCAGACACACGCCGTCGGAGGCGATGGACGCACCCAGCTCGATGCGCGACGTGTCGTATGCGGTCGCGATCCGCGCGCGCAGATCCTCGGTCCGGGTGACCTCGGCGATCCGGCCGATATCGGTGATGATCCCAGTGAACATGGCTGACTCCTTTCCCCAATGGCTACGCCCAATCCCACCCCTTGCCAAGCAGGGCGCGGGACAAGCCAAACCCCAAGCGTCACAAAAAAGCCCGGTTCGGGTGTTTTGTGTCTTGCGCAAGGACAATGGCAAGGTTTTCCTTGAAGAAACGCGGCATCAGTTCGCGACAGAGGCCAGAAAAACGGGTAAAATCAGGCGCATGAAAGCCATCGACGGAACCGACCGGACATTCCTGTTCCTGCAAGGGCCACACGGCCCCTATGTCCGTCGTCTGGCCCGGATGCTCTCGGCCTCGGGCGCTCAGGTCTGGCGCGTCGGGTTCAACATGGGCGATCAGGTGTTCTGGCACGATGCGCGGACCTACATTCCCTTCACCGACAGTCAGGACGTCTGGACGGAGCGCATCCGCGCCATTCTGACCGAAAAGGGCGTGACCGATCTGGTGCTCTACGGCGACACCCGGTTCATACATGCCGAGGCCGTGCGCGCCGCGCAGGAAGCGGGCGTCATGGTCCACGTCTTCGAAGAAGGCTACCTGCGCCCCTACTGGATCAGCTACGAGCGCGGCGGATCGAACGGCCACTCCCGCCTGATGGACATGGACGTGACGCAGATGCAGCAGGTACTGGCCGACGCGCAACTCGACATTCCGGAGCCGCCCGCCCACTGGGGCGACATGCGCCACCACATCTTCTATGGCGCGCTCTACCACTGGTTCGTCATGTTCGCGAACCGGCGTTACCGGGGCTTCCGCCCGCACCGCGCGCTCACGGTCGGCAAGGAATTCCAGCTTTACCTCAAGCGCCTGATCCTGATGCCGTTTCAGGCGCTTGGACGGATCATCGCCACGCGCCGTATCCGAAACGGTGGCTTTCCTTATCACCTCGCGCTTCTGCAACTGGCCCATGACGCGAGTTTCCTCGACCATTCCCCGTTCAAAAGCGTGACCGAGTTCCTCGACCTCGTGATCGAAGGCTTCGCGAATGGCGCGGCCCGTCACCATCACCTCGTGTTCAAGGCGCATCCGCTGGAGGATGGCCGTGTGCCCCTGCGCCGTGAAATCCGTCGTCTGGCCGCCCAGCATGGGGTCGAGGGACGGGTGCATTACGTGCGCGGCGGCAAGCTTGCCCGGCTGCTCGATCATGCCCGCAGCGCCGTGACCGTGAACTCGACGGCCGCACAGCAGGTGCTGTGGCGCGGACTTCCGCTCAAAGTTTTCGGCGCGGCGGTCTATGACAAGCCGGAGTTCGTTTCGACCCAGCCCCTGCCCGAATTCTTCGCCCAGCCGACCCGCCCCGACAGCCGCGCCTACCGCGATTATCGTCATTACCTCTTGGAAACCTCGCAAATCCCGGGCGGGTTCTATTCGGCCCGGGGCCGGCGGCAGCTTCTGCGCCAGATCGTCGACATGATGCTGGCTCCGGACGACCCCTACGACGCCCTCGCCAAGGGCACCGCGGCCCCCCGGCAACAGTTGAGACTCGTGAAGTAACCCTTGGAATCGCGTCTGGATTTTTATCCACAGCCCGAGTAGTCTGCCAAAAAAAGAAACTGAGGCAGAACTCCAAAAAGGAGCCCGGGCAGTGAGAAATCAGGGCATTACGTGGGCGCGCATCGCGCTCCTTTTCGCGCTTGTGATGGGTGTAGCCGCGTGTGACGTGCTCCCCAGAAGCGGCCCGAATAAGCAGGAAATCTACTCCGGTTCGGTGCAGAGACAGGGCGACGCCTTCGTCGTCTCGGTCAACGATCACGTGACGCGGGCCACCGCCGTCACCCCGGCGCTCGGGTTCGGCGAGAACTTCCTCTCGGCCGCACAGGTCGGGTCCGACACGATCCGCCCCGGCGACGTGCTGGGCGTGGCGATCTGGGAGAACGTCGAACAAGGCATCCTCGCCTCGGCGGGCGCCCCCGCCGCGCTCGAAGAGGTGCAGGTCGACGGATCGGGCTTCATCTTCATCCCCTATGCGGGACGGATCAAGGCCGCGGGCAACTCGCCCGAAGCCGTGCGCCGCATCATCACCGAACAACTCGCCACCCAGACCCCGGACCCGCAGGTCTTGGTCACCCGGATCGCGGGCGACGGCGCCACCGTGTCGATCACGGGCGCGGTCAACGGTCAGGGCGTCTACCCGATCGAACGCCCCACCCGCACGCTGGGTGCCATGCTCGCCGCCGCAGGCGGTGTGGCCGTGAACCCCGAGGTGGCCGTGGTCAAGATCATCCGTGGCGGTCAGACCGGGCAGATCTGGTATCAGGATCTGTTCGAAGACCCGCGCCTCGACATCGCCCTGCGCAACGGCGACCGTATTCTGGTCGAGGCCGATACCCGCGCCTTCACCGCGCTCGGCGCCACCGGCACCCAGACCCGCGTGAACTTCCAGACCCAGAACCTCTCGGCCCTCGAAGCCATCGCGCAGGTCGGCGGTCTGAACCCGACACTGGCCGACCCCACGGGCATCTTCGTGTTCCGCAACGAACCCGCCGAGATCGCGAATGTCGTGCTGGCACGGGGCGATCTGGTCGGGGCGCAGCGCCTGATCTACGTGCTGAACCTGACCGAACCCAACGGCATGTTCATGGCCCGCGACTTCGTGATCCGCGACGGCGATACCGTCTATGTGACCGAAGCGCCCTACGTCCAGTGGGCCAAGGTCATCACGGCGCTCACCGGTGCCCTCGGCGCGGCCGAGTCGCTGGCCAACGCAGGCAGCACCTTCGGCCTCGTCGGCGCGACGCCGTAAGGTTTGGGGCGCATGACCCCCTACGACAGGATCACAGCCGCCGCGACGGAGCCCCCCTCCTCGCGGCGGCTTTACGTTTACTCGGGCGGTTTCCTGCGGGAGCGCCGGGTGCGGCGTATCCTGAAGCTGGCCGGGTGGGACATTCGCTTCGGCCTGCCCAGGGCCGAAGATACCGTGGCGGTCTGGGGCGTCTCGCCCACCGCGCACCGGGGCGATGGCATCGCGAAACGACGGGGTGCCACCCTGATGCGCGTCGAAGACCCCTTCCTGCGCTCGGTCGGTCTGGGACGTGACGGCGAGCCGCCTCTGGGCCTCCTCCTCGACCGCTCCGGCGTGCATTTCGACCCCGCCGTGCCCTCGGACCTCGAACGAATGCTCGCGGATGCGCCGCTGGACGACTACGCGCTTCTCAGCCGTGCGCGCGACGCGGTGGACCGTATCCGCCACGCCCATCTGTCGAAATACAACGGCTTCGACCCCAAGGCCCCTGTGCCCCGCGCGCCCTACGTGCTGGTGATCGACCAGACCCGCGACGACGCGGCCGTGCTGGCGTCGAAGGCCACACCGCAGACCTTCCGCGAAATGCTGGTCATCGCGCAGGAAGAAAATCCGGGCCTGCGCATCGTCATCAAGTCCCACCCGGACAGCACCGCAGGCCATCGGCCGGGCTACTACGGCCCGGAACACGCGGGCGGCAAGGTCACGCTTCTGACCGATCCCGTCAGCCCCTGGGCGCTGATGGAGGGCGCGGTTGCGGTCTACACCGTCTCGTCCGGCATGGGGTTCGAAGCGATCTTCGCCGGCCACAAGCCCCGCGTCTTCGGCCAGCCGTTCTACGCCGGCTGGGGCCTGACCAAGGACGAAAACCCCGTGCCGCGCCGCGAACGTCAACTGACGCGCGCGCAATTGTTCGCCGCGGCCATGCTCGAATATCCGACGTGGTACGACCCCTACCGCGACAGACTGTGCGAGATCGAAGACGTGATCGGCACGTTGGAGGCGCGCGCCCGCGCGATGCGCGAAGACGGGCCGGGCTACGTCGCCGCCGGAATGCGGCTGTGGAAGCGCAAGCCGTTGTCGCAGTTCTACGGAAGCGGCGCGGGCGTGATCTTCGAAGACGGCCCCAAGGCCGAAGCGAAAGCGGCGAAGACGGGTCGCCCGATGATGGTCTGGGCGGGAAAAGCCGACACGCTCACCGCCCCCGCCATCCGCATCGAAGACGGCTTCATCCGCTCGCGGGGCCTTGGCGCCAAACTGACCCCGCCCCTGTCGCTCGTGCGCGACGACCTCGGCATCTACTACGATCCGAACGCCGAAAGCCGCCTCGAACGGCTCGTCTCCGCCGCCGAAACCCTCGCCCCCGGCCCGCTTCACCGTGCCGAGGCCCTGATGCATCGGCTCACCGCTTCCGGTATCTCGAAATACAACCTCGATCGCGCCGCGCCGGTCGATCTGCCGCCGGGCCACCGCATCCTCGTCCCCGGTCAGGTCGAAGACGATGCCTCGGTCCGCCTCGGCACGCGCGAGGTCACCCACAACCGGGGCCTGCTCCGCGGCGTGCGCGCGGCCAACCCGGAGGCCGTCATCATCTACAAACCCCACCCGGACGTGGAAGCGGGCCTGCGCGACGGCGACATGCCGCTGGACGAGGCCGCGCGCCATGCCGACGTGGTCGCCACCGAAACCGACGCCGTGGCGCTGATCGAAGCGGTGGACGAGGTCTGGACCATGACCTCGACCCTCGGGTTCGAGGCGCTCATCCGAGGCAAGACCGTCTCCTGCCTCGGCGCCCCGTTCTACGCGGGCTGGGGTCTCACCCGCGATCTGGGCACCATACCGGACCGACGCAGGGCGCGCCCCAGCCTCGCAGGCCTCGTCCACGCGATCCTCATCGACTACCCGCGCTACCACGATCCGGTCACGAACACGCCCTGCCCGGTCGAGGTCATCCTCGACCGGATCGAAGCGCAGGAAACCGGCCCCGGCTCACCGTCCCTGCGCCTCGTCTCAAAGCTGCAAGGCCTGCTCGCGCCCTACACCACATTCTGGCGCTGACGCGGTCCCCTTCTCTGTTTCGAAAATACTTCGGGAGGTTTGGAGGGCTGGCCCTCCAAACGCGCCGCAAGGCGCGTCCACCGCGACGACCTGCCAACGGCAGGGCGGCGCAAATCAAGCGCGGGCGTCAGCCCGCACCGCTAGGACCGGCCCGCCACCTGTGCAGGACGTCGCCCCCGATGGCGCGCAGCTCGACCAGCTCCAGCCGTGGCGCATCCGCCAGCGCACCCACGCCCATCGCGGCGATCGAAGGCCAGCCTTCGGCACCAAGAGCGATCCCGGCTGTGAAACCTACGTATTCGTCCACCAGCCCTTCGGCCAGAAGCGAGGCGGCCAACCCGCCGCCGCCCTCGCAGAACACGCGCGTCAGCCCCGCCGCGCCCAAGGCGGCCAGCGCCGCCGCCACGTCGATGCGACCCAGCACGACGGGCACCGCGATACATCGCGCGCCAAGCCCTTCCCAGGCCGCGACCACGCCGTCCGGCGCCCGGTCGCCATGGATCAGCCAGACCGGAACCTCTTTCGCCGTGCGCGCGAGCACGCTGTCCAAGGGAATATCCAGATGCCGCGACAGCACCACGCGCACCGGCTGGCGCCGCGCACCCAGACCGCGCACGGTCAGCGACGGATCATCCGCCCGCGCCGTTCCGGCGCCCACCATCACCGCGTCATGGATCATGCGTTCGGCATGGACTTGTCGCCGCGCCTCCGGCCCCGTGATCCACTGGCTTTCCCCCGTCGCCGTGGCGATACGCCCGTCCAGCGACGCGGCGAGTTTCAGCGTCACCATAGGGCGCCCGCGCTCCACCCGGCTCAGAAATCCGACCTGATCGGCGCGTGCCTCGGCCTCGCCCAGCCCCGTCACGACCTCGATCCCGGCCGCGCGCAACATCGCGATCCCGCGTCCGTTCACCCGGTTGTCGGGGTCGCCCAAAGCGACGACCACCCGTGCGATCCCCGCCGAAATCAGCGCCACGGCACAGGGCGGGGTCTGTCCATGGTGGGAACAGGGCTCGAGCGTGACGTAGGCCGTCGCCCCCCGCGCCGCCTCACCCGCCTGCGCCAGCGCCACGACTTCGGCATGGGGCCGCCCGCCGGGCTGGGTCCAGCCGCGCCCGACGATCCGCGCGCCGTTCACGATCACGCAGCCCACCGCCGGGTTCGGCCAGACAGACCCAAGGCCCCGCCGCCCGAGCGACAGGGCCAGATCCATGAACCTTTCGTCGGTCACGCCTGTTCTTCGGGCGGAATGTCGGGGCGCAACTCGCTCATGAACTTCTCGAAATCGTCCGCCGCCTGGAAGTTCTTGTAGACGCTCGCGAAGCGCACATAGGCAACCGTGTCGATCCGGGCCAGACTTTCCATCACGATCTCACCGATGGTCTTGGATGGAATGTCCGTCTCGCCCATCGATTCCAGCCGCCGCACGATGCCCGAGATCATCTGATCGATGCGCTCCGGCTCCACGGGCCGTTTCTGCATCGAAATCCGGATCGAACGCTCCAGCTTCTCGCGGTCGAAATCCTCGCGCCGACCGTTCGACTTGATGACCACGAGGTCGCGCAACTGCACGCGTTCATAGGTGGTGAAGCGCCCGCCGCAGGCCGGACAGAACCGCCGCCGCCGGATCGCGACATGATCCTCGGCCGGGCGTGAATCCTTCACTTGAGTGTCAATATTTCCGCAGAACGGGCACCGCATCCCACTTCCTTTTCTTAGCCTGTCACCTCTGATCGTGGGTCTTTGCCCACTTATCCACAGGCACTATAGGAAGAGTGCCGCATTTTGGGTAGGTTCAAAGCGTCGCGCCCAGATATAGCAGGGCCGTTTTGTGGCCCCTATGCCGCAATCACCGGATGAGCGCCGCCACTTTTCGGCGGTGCTGTCGGTCGCGATGTTCGAAAAGGTAAATTCCCTGCCATGTTCCGAGCGTCATTGTCCCGTTTATGATTGGAATCTGTAAAGAAATGGGGAGCAGCGCGGCCTTGATATGGGCCGGCATGTCGTCCGGCCCCTCATAGGTGTGGGTCAGGTAGGCCATGCTGGGGTCCGTCGTCGGCGGCACGAGGCGGGCGAAGAAGTTGCGCAGGTCGACCTGCACTTCGGGATCCGCATTTTCCTGAATGAGGAGCGAGGCCGACGTGTGCCGCACGAAGAGCGTGAGCAGCCCCTCGCCCGTCCCGCTGTCCGCCACCCAGCGCGTCACGTCGCGGGTGAACTCATAGGTGCCCTGCCCGCGCGTTTCGATCTCGAATTCGGTGTGCATGGCGCCACGCTGCCAAATGCGGGTGAGACGCGCAAGCGACGCCGCCCGGTTCGCGATGATCCGGGCGGGTCGTGTCTGTCATCTGCCGGGGATCACTCGGCGGCGATGGCCTCCGGCGTCGGGGCCGCGACGAGTTGCAACCCGCCCTTTTCCAGCCGCTTCACCACGCGACGCGCATCGCGCATCCGCTGGCCCTTGGCCTCGCCCCAGGCCGCACGACGGGCTTCCACGTCGGCCTCGGGGTTGTCGCGTTTCCAGTCGGTCAGCCAGCCGTGATAGCCGATCAGCTTGACGGCTTTCTTGCGGGCCATCTCTTCCGGCGTCAGCACCGGTTTCTCTTTCTTTGCCTTGGTCGCCATAATTGCTTCCTCAATGGTTTCGCGCCTTCTTGCCGGGCGCTGGGGCACCATGCCCCGTGGCGGCAGATTACACCGCTTCGTTCATTTCGCGTAGCGGGAAATGATGTGAGCAGGTGGAAACAAAGGGGAGTGAGTCCGGTTTGCACAGGGCCAGATCAGTAGTGATAGCGGCAGGCCACGATTTCCAACGTCTCACCCCGCACGCGGTAGACCAGTCGGTGTTCACGGTCGATCCGCCGGGACCAGAAGCCAGCCAGATCGCCGCGCAAAGGCTCCGGCTTGCCCGTGCCTTGGAACGGGTGGCGCTGGCATTCCTTTATGAGAGCGTTCAATTTGCCGAGCATCTTCTTGTCGGTTTTTTGCCAGTAGAGGTAGTGGTCCCAAGCTTCCTCGTCCCAGCTCAACCTCATTCTTCGATCAAGTCATGCTCTTGGCCGAGACCACGGTTCAACCGATCAATCGAGGCCCGCAGCCGTCTCGCATTTTCAGGGCTCGACAACAGATAGGTCGTCTCGTCCATCGCTTCGTAGTCCTCAAGCGAAATCATCACGACCGGCTTGCCGCCCGTGCGCGTGACCATGAGCGGCTCATGGTCGTCAATCACCTTGTCCATCATGGCGGACAGGTTCTTGCGAAGATCGGTCGAGGATGCGTATTTCATGCGGGTAACGTACGCGCTTGCGTACATGTTTTCAAGTGACGCACGTGAACAGGGACCGGAAAACGAAAAGGGCGCCCGAAGGCGCCCTTTCGTTCACTGATCCAAGAAACTCCGCAGCTTCCGGCTCCGGCTCGGGTGCTTCAGCTTTCTGAGCGCCTTCGCCTCGATCTGGCGGATGCGTTCGCGGGTGACGCTGAACTGCTGACCCACCTCTTCCAGCGTGTGGTCGGTGTTCATGCCGATGCCGAAGCGCATGCGCAGAACCCGTTCCTCACGCGGCGTCAAAGACGCCAGCACGCGGGTCGTGGTTTCCTTCAGGTTCTCCTGAATGGCCGAGTCGAGCGGCAGGACGGCGTTCTTGTCTTCGATGAAATCGCCAAGCTGCGAATCCTCCTCGTCGCCAATCGGCGTTTCGAGCGAGATCGGCTCCTTGGCGATCTTCATCACCTTGCGGACCTTTTCGAGCGGCATCTGCAGCTTTTCGGCCAGTTCTTCCGGGGTCGGCTCGCGGCCGATTTCGTGAAGCATCTGGCGGCCGGTGCGCACGAGCTTGTTGATCGTCTCGATCATATGGACCGGGATACGGATCGTGCGGGCCTGATCGGCGATGGACCGGGTGATCGCCTGGCGGATCCACCAGGTCGCGTAGGTCGAGAACTTGTAGCCCCGGCGATACTCGAACTTGTCCACGGCCTTCATCAGGCCGATGTTGCCTTCCTGAATGAGATCAAGGAATTGCAGACCGCGGTTCGTGTATTTCTTGGCGATCGAGATCACCAGACGCAGGTTCGCCTCGACCATTTCCTTTTTGGCCTGACGCGCCTCTTTCTCGCCCTTCTGGACCTGAGACACGATGCGGCGGAATTCCGAGATGTCGACGCCGACATACTGACCGACCTGGGCCATGTCGCCGCGCAGTTCGGCCACCTTGTCGGACGAGCGTTCGATGAACGCCTGCCAGCCGCGACCGGGCTTTTCGGCCATCCGTTCCAGCCAATTCGGGTCAAGCTCTTCGCCCCGGTAGGCATCGACGAATTCGCGGCGGTTGATGCGCGCCTGATCGGCGAGCTTCACCATGGCCGAGTCGATCGACATGATGCGGCGGTTGATGCCGTATAGCTGGTCGACGAGCGCCTCGATCCGGTTGTTGTGCAGGTGCAGTTCGTTCACCAGCAGCACGATTTCCGAGCGCAGCTTCTGGTACTCGGCTTCCGCCTTGTCCGAGAACGATCCATCCTCGTTCAGCGTGGCGGACATCCGAAGATCCTGCATTTCGCTGAGTTTGGTGTAATCGCGCGCGATCAGTTCCAGCGTTTCGAGCACGCGGGGCTTGAGGGCGGCCTCCATCGCGGCGAGCGACATGTTGGCCTGATCGTCCTCATCCTCGTCGTCGTCGTCCTTGGCGATCGGGTTGCCGTCGGCGTCAAGCTCGGGGCCGTCGTCCTTTTTCTGGCTTTCGGTGTTCGTGGCCGCGGCTTCGCCCAGCCCCTGCACCACATCCTCGTCCTCGCCGTCCTCGCCCATCTGGCGCCCGAAGGTGGCGTCGAGGTCGATGACGTCGCGCAGCAGAATGTCTTCGTTCAGGAGTTCGTCGCGCCAGATCGTGATCGCCTGGAAGGTAAGCGGGCTTTCGCACAGCCCCGCGATCATCGTGTTCCGGCCCGCTTCGATCCGCTTGGCGATGGCGATCTCGCCCTCGCGGGAGAGGAGTTCCACCGACCCCATTTCGCGCAGATACATGCGCACCGGGTCGTCGGTGCGGTCGAGCTTCTCGGTATCGCCGGACGACACGGCGACCGCGCCGCCCTGATTCTTGGCGACGACTTCGGTCGAGCCCTTGGCGTCGTCGTTGTCGTCCTCGGCTTCTTCGTCCTCGATGATGTTGATGCCCATTTCCGAGAGCATCGACATCACGTCTTCGATCTGTTCCGACGAGACCTGATCGGGCGGGAGCACGTTGTTGAGCTGATCGTAGGTGATGTAGCCCTTCTCACGGGCCTCGGCGATCATCTTCTTGACGGCGGCCTGGTCCATATCCCCCATCGGGTTGGAGCCGTCGTCCTGCTCGTCCTTGTTCTGGTCGTCGTTTGCGTCTTTCGCGGCCATGCGTGTTCCCTTCGCTCGGGTCGGTCTCGGATCGAATCTGGCGGATCGAGACTGATTCGGCTGATTCGCTTTTGCGAATCTTCGACTCGAATCACTGATTCGCCAACCCGTGTAGCCCTGAAACCTTTGTGTTTTCTCAAAATGTGATGGATCAGGGTCTCTTGCGTCCGCCCTGTTGATCCTCGATCTGCTTCAAGAGCGCATCCAGCGCGTCTTTCTCCTCGCGCGCGACCATGACGCCGTTGTCGGCGCGGTCGAACAGTCCCTTGTCGTCGCCCTGCCCCCGCCGCGCCTCGTCAAGCAAGCGCACGGCCTCGGACAGGCGGAATGTAAGCCCCTCGTCGCTCAAGGCGCCGATCTCGGCCACCGCGTCGTCCAGTTCGTGTCTGGCGCCACGCGCGGCATCGAGTTTGGCAAGCTCCTCGGCCAGACACAGCGCCGCGAGCTCCGGATCGTCCTTGCGGCGTATCGGGGGTGCGATCTGCACATGGTTCAGGGCGAAGAGTTTTTCAAGGGCGCGCGTGCCGACTTCGGCGTCGATTTTCGCGCACAGGTCTTCCGTCGCCTCGCCGTCGAACGACAGGATCGCCCGTTGCATCGCCGCATGTTCATCGGTGGCCATTTCGACCCGCTCAAAGGCGCTCTCGAAGCTTTCGATCAGGTGCGGATGAGTGACGAGGGTGGCAAGGATCACGGCCTCGCGCAGCACCTCTTCGACCTGCCCCGACGCAGCCGCCAGAAGCGAACCCTTGGTGGCGGGCTGGAACGCCGGCCCGGCGGGTTTCCACGGGCCACGCCGCCCGCCGCCGCCCTGCCAGCCGCCTTGGCGCGGGGCGCTGTCTCGGCGCGGATTGAAGAGTTCGTAGCGCAGGCGCTTGATCTCTTCGCCGTAGTGCTGGCGGATCGACTGGTCTTGGATCTTGGCGATGGCTTGCCGCAAGTCGCGGTCCAGCGCCGCGCGCCGCTCCGGGCTGTCGAAGACCTTGCCCTCGGTTTCGCGCTGCCACAGCAGGCTCACCATGGGCCGCGCCCCATCCAGCACCTTCTGCATCGCGCCCGCGCCCTGTGCCTTGATCAGATCGTCGGGATCCAGCCCCTCGGGCATGATCGCAAAGCGCAAGGACTGCCCGGCTTCGAGCATCGGCAGCGCGGTGTCGATGACACGCATGGCCGCGCGCAGCCCTGCGGTATCGCCGTCGAGCGCGATGATCGGTTCCGGGGCGATGCGCCACAGAAGGCGCAGCTGATCCTCGGTGATCGCGGTGCCGAGCGGGGCCACGGTCGCGCCGAACCCAGCCTCGGACAGCGCGATCACGTCCATATAGCCCTCGGCCACCACCAGTGGCGTTCCCTTCCCCGCCGCCTCGCGCGCAGGCCCGTGGTTGTAGAGCGACCGGCCCTTGTCGAACAGCTCCGTCTCGGGGCTGTTAAGGTATTTCGCATTGTCGTTCGGGTCCATCGCCCGGCCCCCGAAGGCGATGCAGCGCCCGCGCGCGTCACGGATCGGGAACATGATCCGGTTGCGGAACGTGTCATAGGGCTGCTTGCCCTTGGACGAGGCTTTGGCGAGCCCTGCCCCGAGGATCAGGTCGTCGGCCACGCCCTTGCCGCGCAGATGGTCCCACAGCCCCTGCCATCCGTCCGGGGCAAAGCCGATGTCCCAGCGGTCCTGTGCGGCCTCCTTCAGCCCCCGACGGTCGAGATACTCCCGCGCGCCGACGCCCGAGTTGGTCTTGAGTTGCAGACGGAAGAACTGCACCGCCTGCTCCATCACCTCGGCCAGTTGCGTGCGCCGGTCGGCCTTTTCCTGCGCCTTCGGGTCACGCTCCGGCATCTGCATCCCGGCTTCGCGGGCGAGGATTTCGACCGCCTCCATGAAGCCGACGTTCTCGGTTTCCTTCACGAAGGACAGCGCGTCGCCCTTCGCGTGGCAGCCGAAGCAGTAGTAGAATCCCTTGCGGTCATCGACATGGAAACTGGCTGTCTTTTCCTGATGGAACGGGCACGGGGCCCAGAGATCGCCCTTGCCCTGATTGGATTTTCGCTGATCCCACATGACCTTGCGCCCGACCACCTGCGCAAGCGAGGTGCGGGTGCGAAGTTCATCCAAGAATCCGGGGGGCAACGACATGGCGCCAATATAGGCCGCCCGCGCGCCCGCCTCAATTGACCACGCAGGCCTCGGGCGGAGATTTGTACAGACGGTAGACGACAGGCTCGCCGGACACCTCGGCGATGTCCACCGCGCCCCCGCATTCCTCGGTCTCGCCGACCCACAGGTATGTCAGCGTCAGGTCGATGCTGTCGCCGGTGTCGCGCGTGACCTCGAAGAACCCGCCGTCGCAGTCGACCGAACAGGTCACTTCGCCCCCGTCGTTCCAGCACAGAAGCCCCTGCTCGAACGTCCTGAGCGCAAGCTCCGTGTCCTTCACATGGCCGCCATTCGACGTGCTGACCGCAACGGAGGCGGAATACTGGTCGTACTCGTCGATCCCGAAGGCGACCGAGATCGCCGAGACGACCTGTTCGGGATGGGCCGCGATGTGGGCGTCGGAATAGGTGCGGTGGTAGCAGCCCATCGGTTCGGCAAAGGCCGGCGCGGTGGTAAGGGCTGCGACAAGGGCAAGGCGCATGGCAGAACTCCTGAAACGGAATGGCGTCAGGTTAACGCGCGCGGCCTCACGCGGCCACGGATTTGCGCAGCATGTCCCAATAGATCGTTTCGACCGTTTCGCGGCTGAGGCGGCCGCCATCGCGAAACCACGTGGTCACCCCGTTCAGCATGGAAATCGCGGCCATCGCGGCGAGTTTCGGGTCCGGCACGGCGAAATCGCCGCTGGCGTTTCCTGCCTCCAGAATGTCGATCAGACCCTGTTCGTAGCGGCGGCGCAGCACCTCGATCTCGGCGAAATTCGCGTCGTCCAGATTGCGCAACTCCATGTAGGCGATGAAGATATTGTCGGGCCGGTCGAGGTGATAATGGATGTGGAAGCGCGCGAAGGCCTCCAGCCGTTCAGGCGGCGTGCCGCCCGTGTCGGCCTGTCCCCAAGCGTCGAGCAACTCCTCCATATGGACCTTCATCAGGTCGTAGAGCAGCGATTGCTTGTCGGGGGTGTAGAGATAGAGCGCCCCGGCCTGAACGCCGACCTCCGCCGCGATCTTGCGCATCGAGACCGCCGCATAGCCGTCGCGTGCGAAGAGCTTCAATGCCGCCTCGCGCACCTTGGGGCCAGTGATGTCGGCGTGGGAGCCGGATTTTCGCGCCATGGGTGAAGATTAACTGAACATTCGTTCAGATCAAGCGATTGCGCGCCCGGCACGCGGGTCCGGGCGCGCGAATTGGTTCAGGCGGTCAGCCCCTCAGGCTCCGGCAGGCCGTTGGCCCGGCAGGTCGCGGTCAGGGTGTTCGCCAGAAGGCAGGCGATGGTCATGGGGCCGACACCGCCCGGCACCGGGGTGATCGCGCCCGCGACCTCGGAAGCGGAGGCGAAATCGACGTCGCCTACCAGCTTGCCCTTCCCGCCCTCTTCGGCGGGCGGCAGACGGTTGATGCCCACGTCGATGACCACGGCGCCGGGCTTGAGCCAGTCGCCCGTCACCATCTCGGGCCGGCCCACGGCGGCAACCACGATATCGGCCCCGCGCACCACGTCTTCGATGTCCTTCGTGCGGCTGTGGGCAATAGTCACCGTGCAGCTGTCACGCAACAAAAGCTGCGCCATCGGCTTGCCCACGATGTTCGACCGGCCCACGACCACCGCCGACTTGCCCGAGAGCGATCCGAAATGGTCGCGCAGCAGCATCAGACAGCCAAGCGGGGTGCAGGGCACCATCGCCTTCTGCCCCGTCGCCAACAGCCCGACGTTCGAGATGTGGAACCCGTCCACATCCTTGGCCGGGTCGATCGCGCCGATGACCTTGTCCTCGTCGATGTGGTCGGGCAGCGGCAGTTGCACGAGAATGCCGTTCACCGTGGGGTCGTTGTTCAGCTTGTCGACCAGCGCGAGCAGGTCGGCCTCGGAAGTCGAAGCATCCAGCTTGTGCTCGAAGCTTTCCATCCCGGCCTCGACCGTCTGCTTGCCCTTCGAGCGGACATAGACCTGACTGGCGGGGTCTTCGCCCACCAGCACCACGGCCAGTCCCGGCTTGATGCCCTTCTTGGCAAGCTCCGCCACATGCTCGGCCACCTTGCCGCGCACCTCGGCGGCGAAAGCCTTGCCGTCGATGATCGTCGCGCTCATCCGCTCTCTCCTCGTCTGTGGGAAGGGGCGCGCTCGCCCGCTTCTCTGGTCCAAAAATACCTTCGCCGAAGGCACCGTGCGACCGGGCTCGATGCCCGGTCGCGCGGCCTCCGCCTCAGAACAGCCCCTGCACGTCGCCGTTGTCGTCCAGCCCGATGGTCAGGGCGGCCGGTTTGGACGGCAGGCCCGGCATGGTCATGATTTCTCCGCAGATCACCACGACGAAGCCCGCGCCCGCCGACAGCCGGACTTCGCGCACCGGCACCGAATGGCCCGTGGGGGCGCCGCGCCGGGTGGGGTCGGTGGTAAAGGAATACTGCGTCTTGGCCATGCAGACCGGCAGGTTGCCATAGCCCGCCGCCTCCCACGCGCGCAGCTGGTCGCGGATCTTCTTGTCCGCGAGCACCTCATCCGCGCGGTAGATGCGCTTGGCCACCGTTTCGATCTTCTCGAACAGGCTCAGATCGTCGTTGTAGAGCGGGGCGAAGCTGCCCATGCCGGCATCCGCGATCTCGGCGACGCGGGTGGCCAGCGCCTCGGTCCCTTCCGATCCCTTGGCCCAATGCTGGCACAGGATCGCCTCGGTCCCGTGTTCGGCGACGTAATCCTTAACCGCCTGCACCTCGGCGTCGGTGTCGGTAACGAAATGGTTGATCGCGACGACCACCGGAACGCCGAACCCTTTGAGGTTCTCGATATGGCGGCCAAGGTTCGGGCAGCCCGCCTTGACCGCATCGACGTTCTCGGCCCCCAGATCGGCCTTGGCCACACCGCCGTTCATCTTCATCGCGCGCACGGTGGCGACGAGCACGACGGCGGCGGGGGCCAGCCCACCCTTGCGACACTTGATGTTCATGAACTTCTCGGCACCCAGATCGGCGCCGAAGCCCGCCTCGGTCACCACGTAGTCAGCCAGTTTCAACGCCGTGCGCGTCGCGATCAGGCTGTTGCAGCCGTGGGCGATGTTGGCGAAGGGGCCGCCGTGAACGAAGGCCGGGTTGTTTTCAAGCGTCTGGACGAGGTTGGGCTGCATCGCGTCCTTGAGCAGAACCGTCATCGCGCCCTCGGCCCCGACATCGCGGCAGGTGATCGGGTCGCGGTCGCGCGTGTAGGCCACGATGATGTCGCCCAGCCGCGCCTCAAGATCGCTCAGATCCTTGGCCAAACAAAGGATCGCCATGACTTCCGACGCCACGGTGATGTCGAACCCGGTCTGGCGCGGGAACCCGTTGGCGACACCGCCGAGCGAGGTCACCACATCGCGCAGCGCCCGGTCGTTGAGGTCCACGACCCGGCGCCACGTCACCCGCCGCTCGTCGATGCCCAGTTCGTTGCCCCAGTAGATGTGGTTGTCGATCATCGCCGACAGCAGATTGTGCGCGCTGGTGATCGCGTGGAAATCGCCGGTGAAGTGGAGGTTCATGTCCTCCATCGGCACGACCTGCGCATAGCCGCCCCCCGCAGCCCCGCCCTTCATCCCGAAGTTCGGCCCGAGCGAGGCTTCGCGAATACAGATCATCGCCTTCTTACCGATCCGGTTCAGCCCGTCGCCAAGGCCCACCGTGGTCGTCGTCTTGCCCTCGCCCGCAGGGGTCGGGTTGATCGCGGTCACGAGGATGAGCTTTCCGTCCGGGCGATCCTCGACCGAATTGATGAAGTCCTGACTGATCTTGGCCTTGTCGTGGCCGTAGGGCAGCAGATGGTCGGACGGGATGCCAAGCTTGTCGCCAATCTCCCCGATCGGGCGTTTCTTCGCGGCGCGCGCGATTTCGATATCGGATTTATGGCTCATGGTGTCCTCCCCGGACCAATTGGCTGAATTCGCCCGGAATGTGCGCAGGGATAGCCGATCGGACAACGCGATACGCGACGAAAATGCGCGGGTTTGCGGCACCGGGCCGGAAACTCGGTGACCTTTCGGAAACCTGCGCCCCCGTTCGGAGACGTCCGGTCAGACGCCCGGCCGCCAGCCTCGCTGTTTCGGGACGAAAAGGCGGATCTCGTCGCCCACCGTCAGCGTGCCTTCGCGCTCGACCCACGCCGTGACGCCGCGCAGATCGACGGCCGCCGGTTTGAACTTGGGCCCGTAGCCCGGCGCGAAGCGTTCGACCGAACGGCCCGAGAGCGTGCAGGGATGGTTGACCATGTCGATGGTCAGCGTCGCGCCATCGGGGGTCTGGAGGCGCGAGGACGGGGGAACGTAGCTGAAGTCCGGGATGCCCTCGACGACCATGGACACGCCGATCCACGCCGGGTCGAATTGGTCGAGCCCCATATTCCGCGCGATCTCGTCGATCTGTTCGGCGGCGAGGATCGTCAGTTGGCGGGTGTTGCGGATCTGCGTGTCGCGCGGATGCAGGATCGACACGCGGCTGCACGCGGGCCGCGTCACGCCGCCATGGTCCTCGCCCTCGATGCCGCCATAGGTCAGGACCGCCTGCGCCTGCCCTTCAGAGGCCAGCGCCGCCGCCCGATCCGCGACATGGCCGAGCCATGTGATCCGGGCCGCATAGGGCGCTTCGTCGAAATATTCGCTCATGGTCATTGGGTCCTGTGCTGCGGTCGCGGCACTCGACCCCAATCACCGGGCGGCGTCAAGCGACGAGCCCCGCAGGCGCGCGTTCGACGTGGCAAGCTTGGCTTGTCCCGACAAGGCGAAGACGAAGCTGAGTTGACGGAGCAGTTCACCGTTGCGATCTCCGAGCGTTTCCAGGGCATCCGCCGTGATGCGAAAGGCCCGCGCGGGCCGGGTGATTTCGACCGTCGCGCTGGCCGGTGCGCGCGTGAGCACGCCGAATTCGCCGATGAGAGCGCCCTCGCCCAGTCGCGCAACCTCCTGCGATCCCGCCATCACGCGGGCCTCGCCGCCTACCAGAAAGAACAGCGCCTCGACCGGCGCGCCCTCGGTCGTCAGACCCTCGCCCACCGCGAGGTCCACCCATTCGCCCGCGTCCATGAAACGGCGCGCGTCGATGTGGCGGAGCGCCCCAAGATGGGTTTCGTAGAACACCTGCTCGGCATCGTCGAACCGGAGCCGCCGCTGAAGCAGCCAGAGCCGCGTCAACCCGACGAGCGAGATCACGACCCAGCTTGTCTGGATGACCGCGGAACTCAGGTTCCACTGTGAGAAGAGCGAGGTGAGGACCGCAAGCGACGCGGCTAGATTGAGGATGGTGTAAAGCGCCGAGTTGCCCCGGATCACCCCGAACTGCAACCCGGCGTAGGAGCCTAGGTAAAGCGCGGCACCCAGCAGGCCGAGACCGTCGAGGAACAGGCTCCCCTGCATCAACGCGCGGTCCTTGTCGCCCCGTTCAAGACCCGATGACGGGCATTCGGGTGCGGGCGGTCACGCCGGGCTGGGTCGCGGCGGGTCACGGTCACGTCCCACGTGTCAGCACGAAAAACACCCGTCTGAACGGGAAATGCACGTGGCCATCGGCGCGCGCGGGATAGTGCTTGGCGAGCAGCGTTTCGTAAGCCGCGACATAGCGCGCGGCCTCTTCTTCCGACAGCTCGGCCACGAAGGGCCGCATCACCGTGGACTGGGTGAAGTGGCGCACCGGGTGCCCCTCGGCCACCGGGGCGAGGTCTTGGACATAGGTCGTTTCCCACGCCCGGATGTCACCCAAGGGGGCGAGCATGTCGGCATAGACCTGCGGCGGGGCGACGGGGGGTGTCCACTCCGCGAAATCGAAGCGGTCGGGAAACATATCCTCCGCCAGATCGCGCAGCAGCCGGTGCGAGGGTTCGTCATACTGGCGCGGCATCTGCACGGCGAGCGCACCGCGGTCCGGCAGAACCGAGGCCCAGCGGGCAAAGAGCGTGGCATGGTCGGGAAGCCAGTTGGCCAGCGCGTTGGAAAAGATCAGCGCAGGGGTGTAGCCGGGGGTCCAGTCGTTCGCGTCGTCGCGGGTCAGCCGGGCATAAAGGCCCATCGCCTCGGCCTCGGCCAACATGGTGGCGGAACTGTCGATGCCATAGAGATCGCGGTTCGGGTAGCGCGTCGACAGCGCCTCGGCCACCGCGCCTGCGCCGCAGCCCATGTCGACCACCGGCCCGTCGGGCAGGTCGCGGACCTGTGCCAGAAGCTCCAGCGCCGGGCGCAGGCGCAACCCGCGAAAGCGTTGGTAGGCTTCGGGATTCCAGTCGGCGGTGGTCATCGGCGCGTCCCTTTCCTTGTCGCTTCGATCCTATGCGCAATTGCGCGGTCTGGATACCACGCGCAAAAGAAAAAGGCCGGGGCTTGGACCCCGGCCTCGTGTTCTTGTGGTGCTGACGTTACGCCGACGGTTCCGGCTCCAGCCCGCCGTCGCCCTTTGGCTTCTTGCGCGGCTTGGTCTTGGGGATCGCGGCGACCGACGGCTTGTCGTCGGCTTTCTCGCCCGCGCCGCCATCTTCGTCTTCGTCGATATGCGGCGGGTCACCGGCCATCACGCGCTTGATCTCTTCGCCCGTCAGGGTCTCGTATTCCAGCAGACCTTCGGCCAGACGCTCCCACTCCACCTTGCGCTCTTCGAGGATGCGGCGGGCGGTTTCATACCCGTCCTGCACGAAGCGGCGCACCTCTTCCTCGATGAGTTCCTTGGTGTGGGCCGAGACCGAGAAGCCCCCGGTGTTGCCCTGATAGCCTTCGGCGGCTTCGGCGTAGTCGATGTTGCCGACCTTTTCCGACATGCCCCAGCGCATCACCATGGCACGGGCCAACTGGCTCGCCTGCATGATGTCGCCGGCGGGGCCGTTCGACACCTCGTCCTCGCCCCAGCGCATGATTTCGGCAGCCTTGCCGGCCATGGTCATGGCAAGCTGTTGGACGCACTGATCCTTGTGCCAGTTCAGGCGGTCGATCTCGGGCAGGCTGACCACCATCCCCAACGCACCGCCGCGCGGGATGATCGTGGCCTTGTAGACCGGATCGCATTTCGGCAGCGACAGGCCCACGACCGCGTGACCGGCTTCGTGATACGCGGTGTGTTCCTTCTGCTCGTCGGTCAGGACCATCGACCGGCGCTCGGCGCCCATCATGACCTTGTCCTTGGCGTTCTCGAAGTCTTCCATCACCACGAAACGACGGCCCACACGCGCGGCCATCAGCGCCGCCTCGTTCACGAGGTTGGCAAGGTCGGCACCCGAGAACCCGGGCGTGCCGCGCGCGATGATGCGCAGGTCCACGTCGGGGCCGAGCGGCACCTTGCGCGAGTGCACGCCAAGGATCTTTTCGCGGCCCTTGATGTCGGGGTTCGGCACGGTGACCTGGCGGTCGAAACGGCCGGGGCGCAGAAGCGCGGGGTCCAGCACGTCCTTGCGGTTGGTCGCGGCGATGATGATGACACCCTCGTTCGACTCGAACCCGTCCATTTCGACGAGAAGCTGGTTCAACGTCTGCTCACGCTCGTCGTTGCCGCCGCCATAGCCTGCGCCACGATGGCGGCCCACGGCGTCGATTTCGTCGATGAAGACGATACAGGGCGCGTTCTTTTTGGCCTGCTCGAACATGTCACGGACACGGGATGCACCCACGCCGACGAACATCTCGACGAAGTCGGAGCCGGAGATGGTGAAGAACGGCACGCCCGCCTCACCCGCGACCGAGCGGGCCAGAAGCGTCTTACCCGTGCCCGGAGGGCCGACCAGAAGCGCACCCTTGGGGATCTGCCCGCCAAGGCGCGAGAATTTCTGCGGGTTGCGCAGGAATTCCACGATCTCTTGCAGTTCTTCCTTAGCCTCGTCGATGCCCGCCACGTCGTCGAAGGTCACGCGCCCCTCACGCTCGGTCAAAAGCTTGGCACGGCTCTTGCCGAAGCCCATGGCCCCGCCACGTCCGCCGCCTTGCATCCGGTTCATCATGAAGAACCAGAAACCGATCAGGATGATGACGGGCAAGAGCAGCGACAGCAGCGACAGGAAGCCCGACTGCTCCTGCTTCTTGGCCTCGACGTTGACGCCCTCGGCCAGAAGCCGTTCGGACACGTCCGCGTCACGCGGCACGACGGTCGAATAGACGGTACCACCGGACCCGACGTAGGTGACGTTCTCGCCATCCAGCGTGGCCTTGGTCACTTCGCCGTTCTCGACGTCTTCGATGAAATCTGAATAGCTCACCGCGGTCGAGGCGATGGAGCCCTGACCATTGGAGAACAGGTTGAAGAGGGCCAGGATCAGCAGGAAGAGCACGATCCAGAAGGCGAAATTTCGCGCGTTACCCAAGGTTATCTCCTCACGATGCCGGATGGGGGTCCGGGTCTGCCCGGGCGTGACGGCGCACCGTCACACTGGTTTCCTTCTAAAATAGGGAACGTGACCATATGTTCAATGCGATAAAAGCGATGTGAAGAAATCGCCGCGCGGCGGACAAAGCTCGGCGCGCCAGCCTGCGGGGTGTCCGGCGAGCGGCGCGGCGACCAGCCTGTCGCCCGCGAACACCGCCGGGCTTGCCAAAAGCGTATCGCGCGGAAGGCCGGTTTCGCGCCAGTCCGGGCAGTCCGACAGCCCCCCGGCCCCAAGCGCGCGGACGGCAAGAACCTGCCCAGAGGGCGCGTCCGGGCCGCTCAGACGCCAGCGATTGTCCCAGATCGACGGGGGCGAGACCCGCAGATCGGTCACCGCCTTTGGTTCGCGCCCGACCCGCAGCGTCCCGCCTTTCGCGGTGAGCAGGCAACCGCCCAGCGTGGCCCGGCCGGTCTCGGTCACATCGCGCACCGCTTGAATCAGCGCGGCACGGCGCGGACGATATGCCGCGCTGGCGACCCAGCCGATCGCGTGGGCGATCAGGCGATCATGCGTCTCGCGCGGCAATGCCTGCACCTTGGCCTGGTCGAAGACCACATCGCCCGCCTCCGTCCATGCCGTGCCGCGTGCCGCCTGTTCGGCCCAGTGCTCGAGCGCCTGCCGCGCCTCGGTCATTGCCTGAGCGGTCATGGTCAGCCGCTCGGCGTCGATGCCGAGGGGGGCGAGCAGGTCCAGCGCCTGCCGCATCCGCACCCGATCGTATTGCGTGTCGTCATTGGTCGGGTCGTCGATCCAGCCGATTTCGCGGTCGTGAAGCCAGTCGCGCAGCGCGGCCCGGCGCACGGTCAGAAACGGACGCAGCCAGAGGTGGCCGCGGTCCGTCCACGTTGACCGCATCCGCGACAGCCCATCGACACCGGAGCCACGCGCCAGACGCATGAGAAAGGTTTCGGCGGCGTCGTCCATCGTATGCCCGATCAGGATCGCCGCCCCGGCGGGCGCGGCATCGGCGATGAGGTCGTAACGCGCGGCGCGCGCCATCGCCTGTAGATTGCCCTGCCCGTCCCAGTCGGGCCAATCGAGCGTTCGGTGCGCGACACCGAGGTCCGCGCAGATCTCGGCCACGCGCGCGGCCTCGGTCGCGGCCTCGTCACGCAGCCCGTGGTCCACGGTCAGCGCCGAGACGGCTTTGCCCTGCGTCCGCCCCCAAGCCTGCGCGACATGAAGCAGCGCCATGCTGTCGCCGCCGCCGGAAACGGCGACGACCAGATTGTCGATGGTGTGATCGGTCTGCGCGGCGGCCAGCGCCGCCCCGAACGCCTCTTCCGGTGTCACAGACAGCCGAGCTGTTGCCGCTCTGCCTGTGCCTCGGCCGCCGCGTTCGAACCGGGGAAGCGGTTCGGCACCTCGCCCAAGGTCGCGCAGGCCTCGTTCGTCTGGCCAAGCTGGCCCAAGGCCGTGCCAAGCTGCACCAGCGCGTTCGGCGCGGATTGCCCGGTCGGATCGGCCGAGAAGGACGCGAGATAGGCACGGGCCGCATCGGCCACCATGTTCTGCGCGTTCAGGGCCTCGCCCTTCAGAAACAGCGCCTGCCCGGTCATCGGCGTGCCGGGGTAATTGTCGACGAAGGTCTGGAACATACTAGCGGCACCGGCGAAGTCACCAGCTTCCATCGCAGCCATCGCGGCATCGAAATCCGCCTGCTCGCCCACGGCAAGCTGGGTGTTGTTGGTTTCCGAGAACGTGTCGGATTGCGGCGTGGTCGGGGTCATCGACTGCGACACAGCCGCCGCTTCGACGCCACCCAGAGGCTTGGAAATCCCCTCGTTCATGATGTCGCAATCGCTTTCCAGTTCGCACAGCCGGAACGACAGGTCGCCGATCCGGTTCGCGCCGTCGGTCGCGATGGAATTCAGTTTGAATTCAAGCTCTTCGGTCTTGTTCGTCAGGCGCGTCAAAGCCGCCTCGATGGCGTTCACCCGGTCCAGCGTGGACCCCGACGCCACCGGATTCGGCGCGCCGGTCGTGTTGAGTTCGGACCGGACCTTGGCCAGTTCCACGTTCAGCACGGTCAGTTCCTGCCGCACATCCGCAAGCGTCTGCTCGCGGTCCTGTGCAAGACCCGGCGTGGCCAGCGTCATCACGCAGGCCACGGCCATCACACTCGTTCTCAGCCTCATGGCGTCATGTCACCCCGTCAGGCCGGTCGGTCAGGTTCCGGCGCCGGTCGTCAGCACCGTTACCGCCCGGCGGTTTTGCTGGTAGCAGCTTTCGTCCGAACAGATCGCGAGCGGACGCTCCTTGCCGTAGCTTACGGTCTTGAGGCGGCCGGGTGCAACGCCGCGCTCGATCAGGTAGCTCTGGACCGAGCTGGCCCGGCGCGCGCCGAGCGCCACGTTGTATTCGCGGGTGCCCTGCTCGTCCGCGTGACCTTCGATGATCGCGGAATAGGCGGTGTTGGAATTCAGCCATTGGGCCTGCTGGTCGAGGATGCCCTGCGCCTGCGGGCTGAGGGTCGACTGATCCACCATGAACAGCACGCGGTCACCGATGGTCTGGTTGAAATAGGCGGTCGAGGTCGGGTCGTTCACGCTGCCTGCAACGCCGCTGTTGTTGGCCCCGTCGGTCGCACTGTTGTAGCGGTCCCGCGAACAGGCCGAGAGCGCGACAGCGCCGATCATCAGGAGGGCGATGGTGGTCTTTTTCATGAAATCCTGTCCTTCGTGTTTATCGTTGCTCGAATGCGGCCAGTCTATCAGATCGGGCCGCACAGGTCTTTTCCTTAGTTCTGGAGCGGTCCCCAGCTCGGGTCCGAGGCGGCATCGGGCGTCGGCACGCGGCGCAGATTGCGGCCCGAGATGTCGACCGAGTAAAGACCCGGCGCACCCTCGGCACCCTGGCTTTCGCGGGTGAACATGATGACACGCCCGTTCGGGGCCCAGGTCGGGCCCTCGTCGAGGAAGGACGCGGTCAGCAGACGTTCCTCGGACCCGTCCGTGCGCATGACGCCGATGTGGAACCGGCCCGCGTTCTGCTTGGTGAAGGCGATCAGGTCGCCGCGCGGCGACCAGACCGGGGTGCCGTAACGGCCGGGGCCGAAGCTGATGCGCTGCGGCTCGCCGCCGTTGGCGGACATGACATAGATCTGCTGGGTGCCGGAGCGGTCGCTTTCGAACACGATCCGCGACCCGTCGGGCGAAAAGCTGGGCGCGGTGTCGATGGCGGGGGAATTGGTCAATTGCACCAGCCCGCCACCGTTCAGGTCCATCCGGTAGATTTCCGAGTTGCCGCCCTGTTCGAGCGAAAAGATCAGGCCGTTGCCATCGGGCGAGAAGCGCGGCGAGAACGCCATGTTGCCGCCCCCGGTGCCCAGCGCCCGGCGCTGCGCCGATCCGACCTCGAGCACGTAGATCTGCGGCTGCCCGGTTTCATAGGACGTGTAAAGCACCCGGTCGCCCGACTTGGAAAAGCGCGGCGCCAAAAGGAGCGATTCCGAATCCGTCAGGTATTTGACGTTGGCCCCGTCGTAATCCATGACCGCCAGCTGCTTGCGCCGGGCGTTCTTGGGTCCGCTTTCGCTGACGAACACCACGCGACTGTCGAAATACCCGGTCTCGCCCGTGATCCGGGAATAGACGGTATCGGCCACCTTGTGCGCGATGCGGCGCACGCCGTCGGTGGTGCCGGTGTATTGCAGCCCCTGCCCCAGTTCGGTGCCCGAGAACACGTCGTAGACACGAAACTTGACGTTGATCTGGCCGCCCTGTTCGGACACGGCCCCGGTGATAAGCGCCTGTGCGTTCACCGCTTTCCAGTCGGCATACTGGATCGGCGAGGCGAAATTGGTGACGTTCGCGATGAACGCCGAGGACGGAATTTCGCGAAACAGCCCGGTGCCCGACAGGTCCGCCGCGATCACGCGGCTGATTTCCTCGGCAATCGCGCCGGCGCTGCCGGTTTCGGCCTGAAAGGTGGGCACGGCGAAGGGCAGCGGTTCGATCACACCCTCGGTGATCTCGATCCGAAGCGGGCCTTGCTGGGCCGTGGCCGTCGTGGCGGAGAAGACGGGCGCAAGCGTCATCAAGACGAGCGCCACAAGCAGGTTCAGTTTGGTCATCGCAGCCTCATATTCTCCGGATTGAAGGTCATTTCAATCTCACGCCACTGTTCGTACTTTTCACTCGGCAGATTATAGCCGTTCGCCCCGCAACGGATAACCGCCCGTCGCGCGGCTTGGAAGGCGGTTTGCACCGCGTCCTGTGTCGGCCCCTCGGACGAGACCAGTTCGATGCCCGACGGCACGCCGTTGGGTTGCATCTGGACGAGCACCACGACGGTCGTCTTCATCGCGTCCGTGGAGGACGAGCCGAGGTTCCAGCATTGCGACACGGCAAGGCGCAGCCCGTCCCGTTCACCTGAGGTGAGCGGCGGCCCAAGGGGCGCGGGCTGGTCGGTCTGGCCCTGCGTGTCGCTGGTCAGCGCGTCGTTCACCGCATCGGCCACGGCATCGGCGATCGGGTCACGCTCTTCGGCGGGCTCCGGGGTCGGGTCGGGCTCGGGCGTGGGGTCCGGCGCGGCGGTTTCGACAGGCGGTTCGGGCCGCTCGGGGCGGGCCTGAGGGCGGATCGAGGTGGTGGGCGCAGAGGATTGCGGCGTCTCGGCCTCGGTCACGATCTCGGTCGTCGCGGCCTCGGGCTGGGTCGCTTCCTGCTCTTCCTCGGGCGGGGTTTCGACCGCCTCTTCCGACGGCGCGACCTCGGGTGCCACCTCCGGCGCGATCTCGGCCTGCGGTTCGGGTTCCGGCGCGATCTCGGGCGCGACGCGGTCGGCCTCAGGCGGCGTCGGCTCGGTCGTCTCGGGCTGAACGTCCTCGGTCGGCAGCGACGGCGCCGGAGCGGGCGGCTCCGGCAGCGGGGTCGGCTCGGGCTCCGGCACGGGTTCGGGTTCCGGCTGCGGTTCGGGTTCCGGCTCCGGTCGTGCGGGCGGGACCGGCGTTTCGGTCGGCGCGGCTTCCTCCGGCTCGGGCGCACCGACGGGCGGCGCGGTCAGGGCCGCGAACTCCTCCTCCGAGATGATCGAGACATCGGCCACCGGCACGAACGGCTCCTCCGAGCGAAACTCGAAGATGCCCCCGAACAGGAGCCAGAGGATCAGAAGTCCGTGACCGATCCCCGAGATATAGTAGCCGGTCTTCAAACCCGTGCCCTACCTCGAAGCCCCGTCCATGCTCGGCCCGCCCGTTTCGGTGACGAGGCCGATGTCATTGAACCCGGCGGCGTTCAGCGCCCCCATGATCTGCGCGACCTGCGCATACGGCACGCGCCCGTCGGCTCGCAGGAAGATCTTGTTGTCCGAGCGTTCGGCGGCGACGGCGCGAAGGCGCGGGATCAGGTCGTCGCGCGCGATTTCGGTCGTCATGAGCGTGATGGTGCCCTCTTCGGTCAGCGTGACCGTCAGCGGCTCTTCCTCGACAGCCGGCAGCGGCGTGGCGGCGGTTTCGGGCAGTTGCACTGGCACGCCCACGGTCATCAGCGGCGCGGCCACCATGAAGATGATGAGCAGAACCAGCATCACGTCCACGAAGGGGGTGATGTTGATCTCGGCCATCATCGCGCGATGGCGACCCCGGCGACGGCCCCTACGGGCGCGTGGCTTGGCGGAAGTTGCGACGGAACCTGCCATGTCAGCTGTCCAACTGACGGCTGAGGATGGTCGAGAACTCGTCCGCGAAGCTTTCCCACCCGGCGGCGACATTGTCGCTGTCGGCGGTCAGCTTGTTGTAAAAGATCAGCGCGGGGATCGCGGCGAGCAGGCCCAGCCCGGTCGCCAGCAGCGCCTCGGCGATCCCTGGTGCCACGACGGCGAGGTTGGTGTTCTGCTGCTGCGCGATCTCGGTGAAGGCATGCATGATGCCCCAGACCGTGCCGAACAGCCCGATGAACGGCGCCGACGAGGCGGTGGTGGCAAGAAAACCCAGCCGCGCGTTCAGCCCCTCGGCCTCTTTCGCGATCGCCACGTCCATCGAGCGGTCGATCCGGCTTTGCGCGCCTGCGATCAACCCGCCATCGGCGCGGTGCGAGCGTCGCCATTCCAGCATCCCGGCGGCGAAGACCTTTTCCGACGATCCCGTGGGCGATGGTCCGATCTGTTCGTAAAGCTCGTCCAGCGGCTCGCCCGACCAGAACGCCTGATCGAACATTGCGGCCTCCGCCTTGGCGCGGCGGAATTGCATGAACTTCGTGACGATGATCGCCCAGGAGTAGAACGACATGGCCACCAAAAGCACCATGACCAGTTTCACGATCAGCGTTGCGCGGAAGAAAAGCGCCCAGAAGGAGAAATCCATCTCTCCTGCCAGCGCGAGGGCATCCTGTTCCATATGGGTCCGTTACCTGCCTATGACTGCCTCGACGGCCATCTCTATCGGACGGCTCTATGGAACAGCACGGTAGCCGAATTGAAGCCCGATAGCCAACAAAACCGCGTGTTCGGCATGAAATACGGGCGTTTCAGTGCAGGTTTTGGCGGATATTCGCTGGCAAACGGGCGGGCGCGCCGGTTTCGGTGAGCGCGACGATGGTCACGGTCGAGGAAAACAGAAGCTCGCCATCGCGCTTTATGTCCTGCTTGAGCACGATCCGCACCCCCGTCATCGCCTCGACGCTGGTTTCGACCGTCAGATCGTCGTCGAACTTCGCGGGCTTGTGATAATCCGCCTCGACCCGGCGCACGGCGAAGACGATCCCCTGCTCTTCCTTCACCCGCGTCTGATCCACCCCGATCCCGCGAATCCACTCGGTCCGGGCGCGTTCGATGAACTTCAGGTAATTGGCATAATAGACGATGCCGGCAAGGTCGGTGTCCTCGTAATAGACATGCACGGGGAAGGTATGGGTCATGTGAGCCTCTTTGCGTAACGTCCTATCCGGTCAGCAGAAATTCAGCCAGCGGTTCATAATCCGCGCTGTCGCCCGTGAGGTGCGAACGATAAAGCGTCACCGTATCCGCCAGTTCGGTCGGCAAGGAATATGGCGCGTTCAGCGACAGAAACGCGGCCAGCCCCCGCTCGTCCTTGGTGGTCATCACCTTGCCGAAACGCGCAAGCGTCACTTGCGGGCGAAAGCGCCGCCGCTCCATTTCAATCCCGGCATCCATCGCGATCCGGCGCACCCGGTCCTGCAACGTCACCAGCGCCTGCGTGGGGGCGGCATCCATGACCAGAAGGTTGGGCTTCTTGCCGCCCATGATGTCGATGCCGGTGAGTGTCAGTTCGATCGGCGCATCCGGCAGGTCGGCCAGCCGCGCCGCCAGATCCTGCGCCTTCTGCGGATCGATCTCGCCCAGAAACGCCAGCGTCAGGTGCAGGTTGTCCTCGTCCACCAGCCGCCCCACGGACAGCCCGGCCTGAAGCCGCGTTAACGGGCGGCGGATCGCCTCGGGCAGGTCCAAAGCGACGAAGGCGCGCATCAGCCCTGCATCCGCGCCGACAGCCTGAGCGCGTGGGACGGATCGTCCGCCGCCACCGGCATCACCGGGTCATAGGCCACGCGGATCAGGTCCGCGATTTCCGGCCGCAGCATCGTCACCCCGCTCTCGGTGTGCTTGGCGAGCGGCGAGGTCTCGGCGAACGCGCCCTCGCCCCATGTCAGCATGATCTGCGCGGCCTGCATCAGCCCGACGGTGTCGGCGGGCAGCTTCTCCATCCCGCCGCCCATGCGGACGAAGGCGAAAGCGGCCTTGATCGCCCCCGCCTCGTCAAAGCGGAAGGTCCGGTATTGCACCGCGTCGGCCTTGGCGAGCTTGGACACGATCCGGTCGATGTCGGGGATCATCTTGTCGAGGTTGGGCACCCCCGACAGTTCCGACCAGTCGCGCAGGAAGAAGAGCATCAGGTTCGTACCGATCTCCATATCCGTCTCGGCCATGGGGTGCCCGGCGAATGTGGTCACCGCCTCGATACAGCCCTTGAGCATCCTGAGCGTCTCGTCCTCGACGCCGAACACCACGGGCGCGATGGGGCGCCCCCAGCGCGCGAAACTGTAGCGCCCCTGTCGGGTGAAAAGGCTCTCGATCTCGTCCGGTGTCATGGCAGCACTCCTCACCGGGCGGGATACCCGCTCACATGGCGAATGACAACTACCGGGCCCCGATCTCTTGGATGGCAGCGGGGAGCGGGCCGTCGGTATCGCCGTAAATCTCGGCGTCCATATTCTCCTTCGCGATGCCGATCACGATCCGGTCGCCCGCGTCCGACACCGCGACCACCACGTAATTCGTTTCGCATTCCAGCTTTTCGCAGGCGCGCGCCACGATCCAGCCATCCTGCATTTCGAACGGTCCGCCCAGTTCGGCATTCTTCTCGGCCAGCGCCACCATGTCGGGCGGCATCATGTTGGCCAAGTGCCCCTGAAGCTCGCCCGCGCCGAAGAAGTCGAAGGCATAGCGCTCGAGCCAGAAGGCGCCCGGCTCGCCCGGTGTCCAGCCGATCGGCTCCGGGCCTTCCTGCACCCGGCTGATCGCCTCGCCGTCATAGATGAACGACACGGGCCCCGCGCCCACGTCCGCCGACGGGATCGTGACCTTGGCGCCCGCCGGCACTTCGGTCATCTCGAACCCTTCCGCGCAGGTGCCGAACACCTCGGAAAACGCCACGCCCTCGTCCGAGAGCTTGGCCCAGACGTATTCGGTGGCACAGGCATTTCCACCTTGCGAGACGGACACGAGCAGCCAGTCGTGAAGCGCCGCTTCGATGAAAGCGTAATAGGGGTTCGATGGCAGTTCGATCACCTCGCCCTGGAACATCAGGCCCTTTTCCATTTCGCCCAGCGGGGCGATCTCGACCTCCCCGAACCGGGTGTCCATCGCCGCCAGCGGTGCCGCGATCAGGGCCATCAGCCCGGCGAGTATCCAACGCATGTCCTGTCTCCTCACATGGCGCACCGTCCGGCACGCTGCCGCATCAACGCAGCAAGACCGCGAAGGGTTCAATCGCACGCGCCGGTCCCTCTTCTCTGGTCCGAAAATACCTCGGGGGAGCTTGAGGGGGCAGCGCCCCCTCATTCCACTAAACAATCGCGGCGGCGCAGCCGACGCGCGGGTCGACCGGGCGCAAGCCCGGGCGAAACCGATCACCGCGCACCCGGATCACGCAAGGACCGCCGCATGATCTTGCCCGTCGCGGTCATCGGCAGATCGTCGACGAATTCCACGATCCGCGGCGCCACGTGGGGCGACACCTTTTCGCGCACCCGCTGGATGAGACGGTCGGCCAACCCCTCGGTCGCCGCCCCGTCCCTGAGCACCACATAGGCCTTCACCACCTCGCCCCGCGTCTCGTCCGGCACGCCGACGGCGGCGGCCATCACCACGTCGGGGTGGCCCGTCAGACAGGTCTCGATCTCGGTCGGCCCGATGCGGTAGCCGGCCGAGGTGATGACGTCGTCGTCGCGGCTGACATAGGTGAAATACCCATCTTCGTCGCAGACCCCCAAGTCGCCCGTGCGCATCCAGTCGCCCGTGAACTTGGCCGCGGTCTTCTCCGGCAGGTTCCAGTAGCCCAGAAACATCACCGGATCGGGCCGTTTCACCGCGATCTCGCCCACCGTGCCCGGCGCCACGACCTGCCCCTCGGCGTCGATCACCGCGACCTCGTGCCCCGGGACCGCCTGCCCCATGCTGCCGGGCTTCACCGCCATCGACCCGGCGCAGGAGGCGAGCACCAGATTGCACTCGGTCTGACCGTAAAACTCGTTGATCGTCACGCCGAGCGCGTCTTGCGCCCAGGCCAGCAGATCGGCCCCCAGCGCCTCGCCCCCCGACCCGATGGTGCGTATGTCCACGTCCTCCGGCACCTCGGCCTGCCGCATCAGTTTCAGGGCGGTCGGCGGCAGAAACAGATTTCGCACCCGCTGGTCCGCGATCAGCCGATACGCCTCGTCCGCGTCGAACTTGCGCATCCGGCAGGATACAAGCCGGACGCCGTGATAAAGGCACGGCATCGCCATATCCATGAGGCCCCCGATCCACGCCCAATCTGCGGGGGTCCAGCCCACATCGCCGGGATGTGGAAACCCCTCGTGATGCAATTCGACCGACGGAAGATGGCCGATCAGGAACCGATGGGCATGAAGCGCGCCCTTGGGCGGCCCCGTTGTGCCGGAGGTGTATATGATGACAGCCGGGTCTTCGGCCCCCACCGGCACGGGATCGACCGGGCTCGCCGCTTCGACCTCGGCCCAGAAGTCGCGCCCCGTGCCGCCGCCCACGGCGAACACCTGGGCCAGATCGGGCAGTTCACCCCGGACCGCGGCAAGCTTTTCGGCCCCTGCCGCATCCGTGACCACCGCTTTCGTCCCGCTATCGGCCAGCCGGAAGGCCAGCGCATCGGGACCGAAAAGCGAAAAGAGCGGGATCGAGATACCGCCCCGCTTCCACGTCGCGAGGTGCGCGATAAGGGTTTCGGGCGACTGGCCCAGCAGCACGCCGACCCGATCCCCCCGCCCGACGCCCGCATCGGCAAAGGCCCCCGCCAGCCGGTCGGAGGCGTCTTTCAACTCGCCAAAGGTCCAGTCGCGCGTCTCGTGCCCCACATGGGTCACCGCCACGCGTCCGGGTTCGTCGCGCGCCCAGCTGTCGCAGCAGGCGTCGGCCATGTTGAACCCGTCAGGCACGGTCCAGCGGAACGCGCGCCTGAGCGCCGCCCAATCGCCCGGCCCCTCGACGACCCGCCGGTTCATTTCGCGTAGACGGTCAGCGTGTGAAGCCCTGCGAGCCCCACTTCGAGAAGCCTGAGCGCCGGAAGCGATATCCGGCTTCCTGCGGTGGCCGGCCCTTCGATCGGCCTGAGTTCGAGGTTCACCGACTTGCCGTTCGCGGCCTCGACCCGGCCTTGCGTCACCGACGAGACCAGTGGCGTGTCCATCCAGATCCCCGGATCGGTCGGGCTGCCCAGCGTCGCGACCGTGGTGCCCAGCGATCGCTCGCCCGCCGGCTCCGGCGTCGCGACCGCCGCCGCGCGCTCTTCGTCCGTCGTGGTGTCGAAGGCATCCTCGGTCCGCGCATCGGCAGGCGGCGCGACGGTGGTGACCGTCGACCCCTCGGGTTTCACATTCGCGGCAGGTTGCAGAAAGGCCGGGCCGTTCGCACAGCCTGCAAGCCCAAGAAAACCAATGAGAACCAGTCGTTTCATGGGCTGAGCATACGACCAAGGCACTGGCAGGCCAAGCGCCGATACCGCTTGCCCCGACCGCTGCGCGCTCTTACGTTCACGGTATGGCAGATGCACCTCTCATCGACCCGTTCATGCGCCCGATCACCTACCTCAGGCTGTCGGTGACGGACCGCTGCGATTTCCGCTGCACCTACTGCATGGCCGAGAACATGACGTTCCTGCCGAAAAAGGAACTCCTGACGCTCGAGGAACTCGACCGCGTCTCGACGGCCTTCATCGGCCTCGGCGTGCGCAAGCTGCGCATCACGGGGGGGCGAGCCGCTCGTGCGGCGCGACATCATGGATTATTTCCGCGCCATGTCGCGCCACCTGACATCCGGCGCGCTCGACGAACTCACGCTCACCACCAACGGCTCGCAACTCGAACGGTTCGCGGGCGACCTGGCGGATGCGGGCGTGCGCCGCGTGAACATCTCACTGGACAGCCTCGACCCGCAGAAATTCGCCGACATCACCCGGCGCGGCGACCTGTCGAAGGTGATCCGCGGCATCGACGCGGCGCAGGAGGCGGGGCTTCGCATCAAGATCAACGCGGTGGCGCTGAAGAACTTCAACGATGTCGAACTGTTCGAGCTGACCGAATGGTGCGCCCGCCGCGACATGGACCTGACGTGGATCGAGGTCATGCCGATGGGCGACATCGGCAACGAGAACCGGCTCGACCAATACTGGCCCCTCACCGACCTGCGCGAGCGTCTTGAAGAGCGGTACACGGTGACCCCGCTCGCCGAACGCTCCGGCGGCCCGGCACGCTACGTGCGGCTCGAGGAAACCGGGCAGAAGATCGGCTTCATCACGCCGCTCACGCATAATTTCTGCGAAAGCTGCAACCGGGTCCGCATGACCTGCACCGGCGAGCTTTACATGTGCCTGGGGCAAGAGGACCGCGCCGACCTGCGCCAGCCGCTGCGCGATCATCCCAACACCGACGAACCGCTTGTCGCCGCGATCCGCGAAGCGATCACGCGCAAGCCCAAGGGCCACGACTTCGACTATTCCCGCCAGCGCGCGGACGGTCAGGTCTCGCGCCACATGAGCCACACCGGGGGCTAAGAGAACCGAGCCTTTCGCTTCGGAGCCGCCGTCGCCTGAGACCAAGGGGACGGAGACGGGTGGGACGATCCACCGAAATCGACGAGGGGCCCCGGCTTGCCGGGGATACGTCTATTTCGGTTGAACGGCACGACCGGCTCTGTCGTCGCAGGATCAGGCGACGGCGGATCCCCAAGCGAAAGGTTTTTCGCTTTGGTGAGCCGGAGCCACCCTACTCCAGAATAGAGCGTGCGGCGTCAGCCGCACTCAATCTAACAACGCCACGCAGCCCTCACGCCGCCGGCATCCGCCGTTCCACGATCTCGGCCCACCAGCTACAGCCTGCCGGGATCGCTTCGTCGTTGAAGTTGTATTCCGGATGATGCACCGGCGCCGTGTCGCCGTTTCCGACGAGAATATAGGCCCCCGGCCGCGCCTCGAGCATATAGGCGAAGTCCTCGCCGCCCATGATCGGGTCGGCCTCGGCGGTCTCCTGCCCCGTCACCGCCTGCGCCACTTCGGCGGCGAAGGCGGTCTGTTCCTCGGAATTCACCATGACCGGATAGCCCGGCAGATAGGTGAACTGCGCCCGTGCCCCGAACCCGGCGGCGATGCCTTCGGCCAGAGCCTTCACCCGCTCCGGCGCGGCTTCGCGCACGTCGGCGTCATGGGTGCGGATCGTGCCTTTCATATGCACGCGCTGCGGGATGACGTTGTAGCTGTCGCCCTCGGTCTGCATCGTCGTGACGCTCACCACCACATGCTTCACCGGGTCCACATTGCGGCTCGCGATGGTTTGGAGCGCGACGATCACATGGCTCGCCACCACGGTCGGGTCCACGCCCTCATGCGGCTTGGCGGCATGTCCGCCCTTGCCTTCGATCGTCAGGTCGAACTGGTCGGTGGCGGCGAAGAACCCGCCTGCGCGGATCTGAAACTGCCCCACGGGAACGCCGGGCCAGTTGTGCATCCCGTAGACCTCCTGAATACCCCAGCGGTCCATCATCCCGTCTTCGACCATCTCGCGACCGCCACCGCCGCCCTCTTCGGCAGGCTGAAAGATCACGACGCAGGTGCCGTCGAAATTGCGCGTCTCGGCCAGATATTGCGCCGCCCCCAGCAGCATCGAGGTGTGCCCGTCATGACCGCAGGCATGCATCTTGCCGTCCGTGCCAGAGGCATAGGGCAGCCCGGTCGCCTCCTTGATCGGCAGGGCATCCATGTCGGCGCGCAGCCCGATGACCTTGCCCGCCGTGTCGCTCTTGCCCTTGATGACGCCCACGACCCCGGTGCGTCCGATCCCTTCGACCACCTCGTCGCAGCCGAAGGCGCGGAGTTTCTCGGCCACCAGCGCGGCGGTGCGGTGGGTGTCGAACAGAAGTTCGGGGTTGGCGTGAATGTCCTGTCGCCACGCGGTGATGTCACCGTGCAGTTCGGCGAAGCGGTTCTTGATGGGCATGAGGGTCTCCTTTGCCCGGAATCTGTGCCCGGACCCTCTGACAGTCAAGCGGCCTCAGTCCTCGAAAAGCGAGCCTTGTCCGGGCGCACGCGGCGCCTCCAGCCCCAGATGCCGCCATGCCAGATGGCCCAGCATCCGCCCGCGCGGGGTGCGCTGGATCAGGCCCTGTTGCAGCAGATAGGGCTCGATCACCTCTTCCAGCGCATCCCGACTTTCCGACAGCGCCGCCGCCAGCGTCTCGATCCCCACCGGGCCGCCGCCGTAGTGCTCGGCCATCAGCGTCAGATAGCGCCGGTCGGCCCCGTCGAGGCCCAGATGATCGACCCCGAGCCGTGTCAGCGCGTTGTCCGCAATCGCCCGCGTGATCCGCCCGTCGCCCTCGACCACGGCGAAGTCCACGACCCGGCGCAAAAGCCGCCCGGCGATGCGCGGCGTGCCGCGCGCGCGCTTGGCGATCTCCAATGCGCCGTCTTCATCGGCGGGCGCGCCCAGCTTGATCGCGTTCTTGGTCACGATGCTGTGGAGTTCCTCGACCGTGTAGAATTGCAGCCGCGTCGGAATGCCGAAGCGGTCGCGCAATGGCGTGGTCAACAGGCCGAGCCGCGTGGTGGCACCGACCAAAGTGAAAGGCTGCAATTCGATCCGCACGGTGCGCGCCGCCGGCCCCTCGCCGATCACGAGGTCCAGTTCGAAATCCTCGAGCGCCGGGTAAAGCACCTCTTCCACCACCGGGTTCAGACGGTGAATCTCGTCGATGAACAGCACATCGCGCGCTTCGAGGTTCGTCAGGATCGCCGCCAGATCGCCCGCTTTGGCCAGCACCGGGCCGGAGGTCATGCGGAAATTCACGCCCAATTCGCGCGCCATGATCTGCGCCAGCGTTGTCTTGCCCAGACCGGGCGGGCCGTGAAACAGGGCGTGATCCATCGCCTCGCCTCGCCGCCGCGCGCTTTCGATGAACACGCTCAGGTTCGCGCGGGCCTCGGCCTGCCCGATGAAATCGGCGAGCGTCTGGGGCCGCAGGGCGCGGTCCACATCCTCGGCCATCGGCTCGGGGCGCAGGGTGGGATCAGGCTCGGTCATGCTCCTCGCACGCTTTCAAAGGCTCGTCGCCGCGAAGACAGCCCGAGGCTGGATGAGCAGCACATTCTCCCTACCCCTTCGGCGCGAGCAGCTTCAAGGCCGCGCGGATCAGCTTCGCCGTGTCGAGGTCCGGATCGTCGCCCAGAGCGGTGGCCACCGCACTCGCCGCCTCACCCGGCCCGTAGCCGAGGTTCGCGAGCGCCGACAGGGCCTCCGGCTGGGCCATGTTCGCGGGCTTAGGAGCCGCTCTGGGCGCCGCCGCCACCGGGGTCGCATCGCTTTCGACCAGCACGTCCTCGGGCGCGGACACAGTCTGCCCCGCGCCCATCGCCATGATCGTCGGCGCTTTGTCTTTCAATTCGTTCACGACACGCTGCGCCGTCTTCGGCCCCAGCCCCTTGGCCGCCTTGACCGCGTTCCAGTCGCCCAAGGCGATCGCCCGGCTCACACCGTCCGCACCAAGCGTGCCGAGGATCGCGGTCGCGGCCTTGGCCCCGATGCCCTGCACCGTCATCAGAAGCCGGAACCACTCCTTCTCGACCAGCGAGGTGAAGCCGTGCAGTTGCATCAGGTCTTCGCGCACGATCATGTCGGTATAGAGCGCCACCGCCTCGCCCGGCCCCGGCAGGCCGGCGAGCGTGCGGTCCGAGACGTGGACGATATAGCCAACGCCGCGCACGTCGATCAGCACGTGATCGTCGCCCTTGTAGTCGATCCGGCCCGACAGCTTCCCGATCATGCCCGCACCCGTCCCACGGCCTGCGCGAGCCGGTCGCCCGCCCGCGCGTGATGGGCATGGCAGAGCGCGATAGCCAGTGCATCCGCCGCATCCGGCCCTGCGATCTCGACCCCCGGCAATTGCAGGCGCACCATATGGTCGATCTGGCGCTTGTCGGCATGGCCCACGCCCACGACCGTCTTCTTGATCGTGTTGGGCGCGTATTCCCCGACCGACAGGCCCGCGCGCGCCGGGACCAGCATCGCGATCCCGCGCGCCTGACCCAGTTTCAGCGTGCCCGCGCCATCCTTGTTCACGAAGGTCTGTTCCACCGCCGCCGTGTCCGGGGCGAAGCGCGCGACCACGTCGGTGAGCGCGTCGAACAGGGCCAGAAGGCGGTCACCCAGATCTTCGCCGGTCCCGTGACAGACGCCGTTCGCGATGTGCGAGATTCGGCTGCCGGACACGTCGATCACGCCCCAGCCGAGGTTTCTCAGCCCCGGGTCGATGCCCAATACCCGCATGTCGCCGCCCCTTTTGTTCTGCTTTTGACGAAAAATTAGCACGAAACGCGAACATCTGCCAAGATCAATCCTTCGGGACCGCTCCTCGATTTGCGACCACGAGGGCGAAAAACGACACCCCGGAAATCGAAACCGACGGTTTTGGCCACCCGGATTCCTCAAGTTATTTCAGGGCCTTAAATGATGCGTTAGCTATGCGGAAATGACAGCCTAGCCATGCAGAAACTGCATTTGTGCCGGCGCGTGTTTCTCCCTATTTGCACCGGGTCGGGCGTAGATGTTTTCAAAATGCCCATAACTTATGCAAGGAGCGCCGAAATGGCTGTCAAAGTCGCCAACTACGAATTCGCCGGTCACGTTTCGCGCGTCGTCCGGTTCTTCTCCGATCTCGCTATCGAGGTTGAGCGCCGTCGTGCCCGCCGCATGACCCGCGCGATCCTCACCGGCCTGACGGATGCGCAGCTCACGGACATCGGGGTGAACCGCCTCGACGTGTTCCGTATGCGCTGACCTGCCACTCACGCGAACGAAAAGGGCCGCCTAATGGGGCGGCCACGAAGCGCCCCGCCTATTTCGGCGGGGCGTTTTGTTTTCAAGGTCTACTCGGTGACCGGCAGCGCCACGAAGCGCGGGTCGCCGCCGCGCCGCACCAGAAGCAGCAAGGATTGCCGACCGCCATCACGGGCCGAGGCGATCCGTTCTTCCAGCTGAGCGATGGAGGTCAGCTGCTGTTGGCCGGCCTCGGTGATGACGTCGCCTTCGATCAGGCCCTTCGCGGCGGCTTCGCTATCGGCCTGCACCGCCGTGACGACGAGCCCTTGCGCCCCGGCGTCGAGCCCCAGTTCCTCGCGCAATTCGTCGGTCATTTCCGACAGGGTCATGCCGAGGATGGTCTGCTGCTGCACCTCGGGCGCGGGCGTGCTGTCGGTCGACGAGCCGCCTTCGTCATTGGCGAGGGCTTCCTCGCGCCGGCCGAGCACGACCTTCAGCGTCTGGGTCTGGCCGTCACGCAGCACCACGACGCGCACGGTTTCACCGACACCGGAGTTGCCGACGATGCGCACGAGTTCGCGGGTGTTCGCGACCTCTTCGCCCGCGAAGCTCAGGATCAGGTCGCCCGCTTCCATGCCCGCATCCTTGGCGGGGCCGTCCGGCACGTCGGTCACGAGCGCGCCGTTGGTGGATGAAAGCCCCATCGCCTCGGCCACGTCGTCGCTCACGTCCTGAATGCGGACACCGAGCCAGCCGCGCCGCGTCTCGCCGAATTCCTTGAGCTGGTCGACCACCTTGGTCACCACGTTCGACGCCATGGCGAAGCCGATGCCGATGGACCCGCCGTTGGGCGACAGGATCGCGGTGTTCACGCCGATCACCTGCCCGTCCATGTTGAACAGCGGCCCGCCCGAGTTGCCCCGGTTGATCGCTGCGTCGGTCTGGAGGAAGTCATCATAGGTGCCCTGAAGCTCGCGCCCACGGGCCGAGATGATCCCGGCGGAAATCGAAAAGCCCTGACCCAGCGGGTTGCCCATCGCCATGACCCAGTCGCCGACGCGGATCGCCTCGGAATCGCCGAAAGGCACGAAGGGGAGCGGTTCGTCGGTCTCGACCTTCAACAGCGCGATGTCGGTGTTCGGGTCGGTGCCGATCACGGTCGCGTCCAGCTCGCCCCGGTTGCCGAAGAATTCGATCACGATCTCGTCCGCGCCCTCGATGACGTGGTTGTTGGTGACAATGTAGCCGTCCTCGGAAATCACGAAGCCCGACCCGAGAGCGGACGAACGCCGGGTGCGCGGCGGCTGCCCCTCGCCTTCGCGGTCGAGGAAGTCACGGAAGAAATCCTCGAACGGCGACCCCTCGGGCACCATCGGTTGCGGCCCGGTGTCCTGACTGACGACCGTGGCCGTGGTGATGTTCACAACCGAGGGGCTGACCTTTTCGGCGAGATCCGCGAAACTCGCGGGCCGGGTCTGGGCATGGGCCAGCGACGTGGCCGCCAGCACCATCGCCGCCATCAGGGCGAACAGGGTTGCGATCAGTTTGGGGTTCGGTCGGGTCTCTACCCTCGCCTGCGCTTTCACTGCAGTCTCCTCTGAAATCCTGTCGGACGTTTCGTTCATCTTTCCAGATAGGAGGCGCCAAGCGCAACGCAATCTTGACCACGGGCCGTCACGGCGGCGTGACATGGCCCACCCGCCCCGCTCAGCGATTGGCGAGCCAGACCAGCGCCACGCCAAAAGCAATGGCCACCAACCCCACGACCCGCCGCCTGTCGCGGCTCATCGTGGCGATGGTGGCCAGTATGTTTTCCAGGCGGCCCGGAAGCAGGGCGAAGATCAGGCCCTCGAATACGAGGGCGAGACCCAAGCCCAGGAACAGCCAGCTCATCCGTCGGCGGGCTGCTCTTGCGTCGCTTCGTCACCACCGGCCGAGTCGGTCGCGGTCGCATCCTCGTCGCCAAGCCCGGCACCGGGAACTTCGATCACGGGACCGGCATCGGCCGATCCGTCGGTCTCGGTTTCAACACGGGTGTCGTTCGGCGTGCCCGCGCTGCGCGCGATCTGGGCCGAGGTGTCGGACTTGAGGTAGTTGAAGAACTCGCTGTTGGGCGAAATGACGAGCGTGGAGTTTCCGCCCCGGATCGACCGCTCATAGGCGCTCATCGACCGGTAGAAGGCGAAGAATTCCGGGTCGCGGCCAAAGGCTTCAGCATAGATCGCGTTACGCTGCGCATCGGCTTCACCGCGAATGATCTCGGCCTCACGCTGGGCTTCGGAGGTGGTTTCGACCACGGTCCGGTCGGCTTGTGCGCGCAGACGCTGCGCCGCCTCGTTACCGCGTGCGATCTCGTCCGCCGCTTCCCGCTGACGCTCGGCCCGCATCCGTTCAAAGGTCGCCTCGAGGTTCTGATCCGGCAGGTCGGCGCGCTTGATGCGCACGTCGATGACACGGATACCCAGCGCGGCGGCTTCGTCGCGCGACTGGTCGCGGATCTGGTTCATGAGCGACACACGGTCGACCGACAGCACCGCGTCCGAGGGCACGCTACCCAGCACTTCGCGAAGCTCGGCGTTCAGGATGCGCTCAAGCCGCGAACGCGCGCCCGAGATGCCCGACGCGCCAACAGCACGGCGGAACTGGGTCGCATCCTCGATCCGCCAGCGCGCGAAGGCGTCGACGACGAGACGACGATCGTCCGCCGGCGTGACCTCGAGCGGCTCGGTGTCGAGCGGCAGGATACGGTCGTCGTATTTGGCGATCTCGTGCAGGACCGGCACTTTGAAATAAAGACCCGGCTCACCGATCTCGGCCGTGACCTCACCGAACCACAGGCGCAGGGCCTTTTCGCGTTCGTCGACGATGTAATAGGAATTCAGGCCGATAAAAACGAGAACGGCGATGATCCCGAGAATGACGTAGGAACGACGCATCAGTTCGACCCTCCCGAAGTAGTGGTGTTGGTCGAGTTCCGGCGCAGCTCGTTCAGCGGCAGATAGGGCACGACCCCCTGCTCGCCGCCCACGGCATCGTCCATGATGATCTTGTCGACATCACCCAGAACCCGCTCCAGCGTTTCGATGTAAAGGCGGCGACGGGTCACTTCCGGCGCCTTCGCGTATTCGTTGTAGACCGCGATGAAACGCGCGGCCTCACCTTCGGCCTCGTTCACGACGCGGGCGCGATAGGCCTCGGCCTGTTCCAGCGTCTGCGCCGCTTCACCACGGGCTTCCGCCACCACGCGGTTGGCATAGGCATCCGCCTGCGATTGAAGCGTGTCGCGGGTCTGTTCGGCGGCCTGCACTTCACGGAAGCTGTCGATGACCTCACGCGGCGGGTCGGCGCGGTCGAAGTTCACACGCACGATGTTCACGCCGGAGTTGTAGCTGTCGAGCGTCGACTGGATCAGCTCTTCCAGTTCCTGCGCGATGACACCGCGATCCCGGTTCAGGATCGGCGCGAGCGAGGAGCGACCGATGATCTCGCGCATGGCCGATTCCGACACGGCGCGGATCGTGTTCACGGGATCGGCGAGGTTGAACACGAATTGCTCGACATCACCGATGTTCCAGACCACCTGATAGTCGATGTCGACGATGTTCTCGTCGCCCGTCAGCATCAGACCCTCATCGAGACCCACACCGATGTCTTCGGTGTTTTCACGGGTGACGGGGTAGATTTCCTTGGTCACGACCGGCCAGGGCGCGAAGTTGAGACCTTCCGTGCCGACCTGGTAGCGTTCGCCGAACAGAAGCTCGACCGACTGCTCCGAGGTGTCGACGCGGTAGAAGCTTGCGAACAGCCAAAGCGCGACGGCAGCCAGAACGACGATCCCGATGGTGCCACGGGTGAACCGCGGGCCAGCCGGGCCTTCGCCGCCGCCGTTGCCCCGGTTCGCACCGCCCTTGCCGCCCATGAGCACGCGAAGCTGTTCCTGCCCGCGCCGCATCAGGTCGTCTATCTCGGGGATGTTTCCGCCTTGCTGACCGGGCCGGCGATTGCCGCCGTTCTGCCCGTTGCGGTCGTCGCCGCCATTCGATCCGCCATTGCTGCCACCGCGGTTTCCACCGCCGCCGCCCCAGGGTCCGCCGCTATCGCTGGCCATATGTGTAGAGTCCTCCAGAAACTGTCCGCTCATAACTGGCGGCTGAATGCTTGTTTTTCAACCCGGATCACGGGTTCTCTATTGGGTTCAATCGCTCCGCGTGGGCGATTTCATCAGCACGATTTCCTCGGCCATGGTCGGGTGCACCGCCACGGCGGCGTCGAAATCGGCCTTGGTCGCCCCCATCTTTACCGCCACGGCGGCCAGCTGGATCATCTCGCCCGCCCCGTCCGCGACGATATGGCACCCCAGAACCCGCTGGCTCTCCTGACTGACAACCAGTTTGAAGAGCGCCTTTTCCTGACGGTCGATGAAGCTTTTCTGCATCGGGCGGAAGGTCGCGGTGTAGACGTCGATCGGCTCCTGCGCGCGCGCGTCTTCTTCGGTCAGCCCGACTGTGCCGTATTCCGGCTGGGTAAAGACTGCCGAGGCGACCATTTCGTGATCCGGCTTGGTCGGGTTGCCCTTGAACACGGTCTCGACGAAAGCCGCGCCTTCGCGGATCGCGACCGGGGTGAGGTTGATGCGGTCGGTCACATCCCCGATGGCATAGATCGACGGCACGGCGGTCTGCGAATAGTCGTCCACGACGACCTCGCCCCGTTCCCCGATCTCGACCCCGAGGTCTTCGAGCCCCAGACCGTCGGAATTGGGCTTGCGGCCCGTGGCCCACAGCACCTCGTCCACGACGACTTTGTGGTCGTCCGAGCCGATCACCCGAATGCGACCGTCGTCACAGCGTTCGAGCGCGCGGGGGCTGACGCCCACGCGCAGGTCGATCCCCTGCGCCAGCATGAGCTCCGCGATATGCCCGCGCACCTCGTCATCGAAGCCGCGCAGCACCTGCGGCCCCCGGTGCCACTGCGTCACATGGGTGCCCAGTCCATTGAGAATGCAGGCGAATTCACAGGCGATATAGCCGCCGCCGACGATCAGGATCTTCTTCGGCAGCCGGTCGAGGTTAAAGACCTCGTTCGAGGTGATCCCCATTTCCGCCCCCGGCAGATCGGGGATGAAGGGCCGGCCGCCGGTCGCCACGAGGATATGCTTGGCGGTGTAGCTCTGCCCGTTGGACAGCGAGACCGTATGCGCGTCCTTCAGCGTGGCGCGCGCGTCGTAGAGGTCGGTGCCGGGCCGCGCGAGGTTGGTGCGGTAGATGTTCTCGAGCCGGCTCAACTCGGCATGGAGGTTCGGGCGGAACTTCGACCAGTCGAAGGTGCCGTCGCCCATCTCCCAGCCCCAGTCGCGCGCCTCGCCGGTGGCCGGGCCGAACTTGGAGGCGAAGACCATCAGTTTCTTCGGCACACAGCCTCGGATCACGCAGGTTCCGCCCATGCGGAACTCCTCGGCCAGGGCCACCCTGGCCCCACTCTCGGCCGCCACACGCCCCGCGCGAACCCCGCCGGAGCCGCCGCCGATCACGAAAAGGTCGTAGTCGAATGTGCTCATGGTCATCCCTTCCCAACCGTTCGATGCGGATATTCCACACAAATCCCGGGGATGCCAGCCGCCGCGACGCAGCAGAGGATCACGCCCTGGTGTGATACGCCAGACAGCGGAGCCGGCTTGCGCCGGCACAGGGTTTGCGCCGCCCCGCCTTCGGCAGGCCGTCGCCGTGAGG
>NZ_CH902578.1:981126-996972 GCF_000152805.1 Maritimibacter alkaliphilus HTCC2654
CCCCCGGGATATTTGGGACCGGAAAGAGACGCGCTCAGCGCACGAGCATCAGCCGCAAGCGCAGTTTCGGTCGGGTTTCCTGCGGCAGGTGCCGGGTCAGGCGGCGGTTGATCGCGCCGAAGATCGTGATGACCGAGAGGGTCAGCAGGATGAAGTAGAAGGCGAGGATCGGGTAGGGGACGAAGGGGTTGAAGGTCTTGTCCGCGAAATAGTTGGCGTAATAAAGCGCGTCGCCCCGCTGTTGCCAGGCCGGAAAGCCCGAGAAAAACACGAGCGCGGTGGCGTGAAACAGAAAGATCGCCTCGTTCGTGTAGGCGGGCCAGGCCAGACGCAGCATGGTCGGAAAGGTGATCCGGCGGAAGCGTTTCCAGCCCATGATGCCATAGGCATCGGCGGCTTCGAGATCGCCCTTCGGGATGGCTTTGAGCGCGCCGTAGAAGATTTCGCCGGCGTAGGCCGAGGTGTTCAGAAACAGAACGATGGTGGCCCCGAAGGCCGCCGAGGTCAGCGGATCGAAGATCGGGGCGACCTGTTTCAGCGACAGGAAGGCGAAATAGGCGAAGAAGAACTGGATGAAGAGGGGCGAGCCGCGAAAGAGGAAGATGAACCACTCCGCCGGTTTTCTGATGAGCGGCGTCGCGGAGGATTTACCGAGCGCCACAGCGATCGACAGGAAGAACCCGAAGGCGAGCGCGAGGACGCCGAAGTAGATGTTCCAGATCATGCCGGAGCCGATCAGCGTGAACTGCTGGCAGAGCGTGAAGTCGGACCGGGGCAGGAGACGCTCACCGATCCCGATGGAGCGCAGGCCGTAGTCCATGACCGTGTCCCAGCAGCTCATGCGGCGGCCTTTCGCTGGGCTTCGCCCGCGGCGGTGGCCTGCCCGTGGGAAAGGCGCGCCATCAGCTTGTCGAGCACGATTTCCGAGAGTTTCGTGAGCAGCAGATAGAACACGAGCAGCGCACCGAAGTAATACATCCGCCAGTCGCCGTGCGGGTAGTCGGAGAAGCGCGCGGTCTTGGAGCCGCCGAGTTCGCGCGCCCAATAGACGATGTCTTCGACCCCCAGAAGGAACAGAAGCGGCGTGGCCTTGATAAGGATCATCCAGAGGTTCGACAGGCCCGGCAGGGCGTAAAGCCACATCTGCGGGACGAGAATGCGCCAGAAGGCCTGACGGTGGGAAAAGCCATAAGCCTCGGCGGTTTCCATCTGGGCGCGGGGGACCGAGCGCATGGCGCCGAACAGCACATTGGCCGCGAAGGCGCCGAAAACGATGGCGAAGGTCAGGACGGCGAGGGTGAAGCCGTAGCTTTCATGCACCCATTGCGGCGAGGTCGAGAGCGGCAGTTTGGCCTGCGCACAGACCACGAAATCGCTGCCCTGACGGATCGGCGCGTCCCAGTCCGGGCATTTCACCTGATGGCGCAGCCACTCGAACGCCTGATCCAGCGCGATGACGAAGAAGAGGAAAAAGGCGATGTCGGGCACGCCGCGCACGATCGAGGTATAGCCCTTGCCGAACCAGCGCAGGGGCGCGATGGGCGAGCGGGCGGCCGAGGCACCGATGAAGCCGAAGCCCAGCGAGACGGGCGCGGTGATGACGAGAAGCAGCATCACCACCCCGAAGGACTGGTAGAACAGGATATGCTTGCCGCTGGTGAGGTAGCAGGCAAGCCACTGCAATTCTTGCAGGTTCTGGGGGTCTGCGCAGATTTCGAACATCGGTGGAGAGGAGCGGCCCGAAAGCCGCCCCCCGTGTCAGATCAGTACGGGCCTTCCATGCCGTCGAACCATTTGGCGATCAGTTCGTTGACGGTGCCGTCTGCCTTCAGTTCGGCGATCGCGGCGTTGAGCTTGTCTTTCAGCTCGGTGTCGCTTTCACGCACGCCAAGGCCGATACCGCCGCCCAGCATCACGTCGTCGCCCGCGAACATCAGGTCGCTGTCTTCGGCCACGATGGGCTCGAGGAACGACTTGTCGGCGAGGACCGCGTCGGCTTCGCCGTTTTTCACGGCGGCGATGGTTTCGTCCGGGGTGGCGAATTCGACAAGCTGCGCGCCGTCCATCGAGGCCACGTGGCTGGCCTGAATCGTGCCGGTCTGGGCCGCGATCACGCCGGTGCCGTCGAAGGCGTCGGACATGGCGACGAAGGAGGACGGATCGGGCGGGAAGTAGGCCTCGGTGAAGTCGATGACCTCGTCACGTTCGTCGGTGATCGACATGCCCGCGATGATCGTGTCGTAGTTGCCGGAAACGAGGTTCGGGATGATCGAATCCCACTCGTTCGTCACCCATTCGCAGGTCAGCCCGGCGGTTTCGCAGATCGCGTCGCCCAGTTCACGCTCGAACCCGTCGACTTCGCCGTTGTCGTTGAGGAAGTTGAACGGAGGGTAGGCGCCTTCGGTGCCCATGCGCACGGTCATGGCGTGGCTTTCGGCCATCGCGGTGCCCGCAGTCAGCGCGAGCGCGGCGGCGGTGAGGATCAGCTTTTTCATTTTTTGCTCCCTTGGTTGGTTCAGGCCGGAACGGTGGCGGAGAGGAACCCCTTAAGCCGTTCCGATTTGGGGTTGGAGAAGAGCTCTTCGGGTGGCCCTTCTTCCTCGATCTTTCCCTGATGGAGAAAGACCACATGATCGGCCACGTCTGCGGCCATGCGCATGTCGTGGGTCACGATTATCATGGTGCGGCCCTCGGCGGCGAGCGCCTTAATGACGCGCACCACCTCTTGCTCGAGCTCTGGGTCGAGGGCCGAGGTGGGTTCGTCGAACAAGAGCGCCTTGGGCTCCATGCACAGCGCGCGGGCGATGGCGGCGCGCTGTTGCTGGCCGCCGGACAACTGCGCCGGGTAGACGTCGCATTTGTCGCCGATGCCGACCTTTTCGAGATAGGAGCGCGCGGCCTCTTCCACGTCTTTTTTCGGGCGGCCCAGAACGGTGACGGGGGCCTCCATGACGTTTTCGAGGATGGTCATATGGGACCACAGGTTGAACTGTTGGAACACCATCGACAGGTTGGTGCGAATGCGCGTCACCTGCGCCCGGTCGGCGGGGCGGCGGGCAAGGCCGGTTCCATGCCAGCGGATCGGCTCGCCCTCGAACAGGATTTCGCCCGACTGGCTGTCTTCCAGCAGGTTGCAGCACCGCAGAAGCGTGGATTTGCCCGAGCCGGACGACCCGATCATCGAGATCGCCTGGCCGCGCGGGGCGGACAGGCTGACACCTTTCAGGACCTCGAGTTCCCCGAAACTCTTGTGCAGGTCATTTATCTCTATGACGGGCGGTTCAGTGTGCGGCACAGCATTTGATCATATCGGTTTCGAGGCCCGAGTAGGGACGAAATCCCAATGTATTGCAACGATAGATTGCCCGATGCCCGGGCGGCTTTTGCCTGCCGTTGGGTCAGGTGGCGCGAAAACGGGCAACGGGCCTCAGCCCATCGCCTTTTGTCGCGCGATGTTCGAGTCGCGGTCGGACACACCCAGGAATTTGGCGATGAGCCGCATCAGCGCGTCTTCTTCATCGGCCCGGTCGCCGTCCGCCAATACCACACGCCAGGCGGCCGCGACGACGCTCGTGCGGTCTTCGTAGGGCACCGCATCCTTGATCGCCTCGGTGAAGCGGACGGTGTCGGGGGCCTGCGATTCCAGCTCCTGCGCCTGATACATCAGATCCTGCGCCAGTTCGGGGGACAGGTCGTAACGGTCCGCCACGATGTCGCGGATCTGGTCCTTTTCGACGTCGTCATATTGCCCGTCCGAGCGGGCGATCCGCACGAGCAGGGCGGTCAGCGCCACGCGGGCGTCTTCGGGCGGGAGCTCTTCGGGCGCGGAGCCGAAGAGGGAATTCATGAGTTTGTCGAACATAGCTATCCACTTAGGCCGGTTTCGCGACGCTTTCCAGCGTGTGACTGTCAACTTTCGGGGATATGGCCCGGTTCCTCAGTCCTCATAGCCCTCGATGATGATGAGGTCGCCTTCGGACACCGGGTCGCGGATCGCCTTGGCGGCCTGATATTCCGGGCTGTCGTAGCAGGCGAGCGCATCGGCGTAGCTGGGAAATTCGATCACCACGTTGCGCGCCCGCGCGGTGCCTTCGGCGATCCGATGCTCGCCGCCGCGCACGAGGAAGCGGGCCTTGTACTTGGCGAAGGCCGAGGCGTTCGCGGCCACATAGGTCATGTAGGTTTCGGGGTCGTCCACATCGACGCGACCGATCCAGTATCCTTTGGGCATGTCAGCCTCCCAAGCTGTCGAATTTCTGTTTCAGTTTTCCCGCTTCGTCGGCCAGACCCCACGGCGGGTTGAGCACGAAAAGACCCGAGCCGACCATGCCATGTCCGGGGCGCGAGGGTGGAAAGCGCACTTCGCTTATCAGTGCCTCGGGGTGCTGGGTGGTGAGTGTACGTACCATCCCGACATGGCGGTCGTCGGTGAGGATCGGATACCACAGCAAGACAACGCCCACGGGCCACTTGCGCGCGATCTTCGAGATCGCCTTCGGCAGGGTGTCGTAGTCCGATTTCAACTCCCACGACGGGTCGATGAGCAACACGCCCCGGCGCGGATCGGGGGGCGTCACGGCCAGTGCCATTTCGATCCCGTCGCGCTGTTCGACTTTTGCGCCCAAAGGCCGCATGACCTCGGCCAGAGCCGCACTTTCCTGCGGATGCAGATCGGCCAGTCGCAGGGAATCGCCGGGTCGCAACAGATGCGCGGCGATCAGGGGCGAGCCGGGATAGGCGGTGGCGCGGTATTCGGCCGTCACCCCGTCGCGGGCGCGGGTGTATGGGTGATCGGGGCCGAACCAGTCGGCCACACGCCCGATGCCCGCCGCCGCTTCGCCCGTCTTGACCGCCTCGGGCGCGTCCAGCCGATAAAGCCCGCGTCCCGCATGGGTTTCGATGTAGGACAGCGGTTTGTCCTTTTGCGTCAGGTAGTCCAGCACCCACGCCAGAAGCCCGTGCTTGTGCACGTCGGCCAGATTGCCCGCATGGAAGATGTGTTGGTAGGACAGCATCCCTTGGCGTAACGCCTGCCCCAAGCGGCATCAAGGGGCGAGGCGATGGTCAGTCTGCCACGTATTTGCCGAGGGTCTGGTGGAAATGCCGGATGCGCTGTTCTTCGTAGCGCGCAAGCTCGACGACGCCGGTCGCGGAATTGCGCAGCCCGTCCTGCACAAGCCCGAGGTTAGAGATGTCCTGATCGATGACCGGCCCCAGAACGGGCAGTTCGGGGGCTTCCGACCACGGTGCGCCCGGTTCGATCCAGCGCAGTTCGGCAGGTGCGGGGCGTGGTTTTCCGGCGGGGCAGCGCTTCAGGATCATCACCTCCATGATGCACGTATGAACATCCATCCCGTTTGGGCGCCAGCGGTAGACGATGTTGGGCGCGAATCCGCCCCACGGCGCGAAGTTCGGAAAGACGTTATAGACGAGCGCGTCCAGAACCTCGGCATCCGAGACGCCGGAATGGTCGATCCCGTAGGCCCGACTGAACGCCGCGCGGGTCTTGTCGCCCAGCGTGCGGCGGGCCTGGATCGCGCCATCGTCCTTGGGGTCGACCGTCTGGGCCTCTTCGCGCATCCCAAGCATCTGCGCCACGATCTCCTGCTCCGACACGGCGCCCTCGCCCATATGGGGGCTGGTCACGCCGAAGGCGGCGAGATTTCGGTTCACGTTGTCGCCGTAAAGGTCGTATTGCGCGCTGGCGTCCGCGAAGAAGGGCAGGATCTGCGGGTGCGTGGCGATGACGTGGTAGCTTTCCATGAAAGCCTCCTGCGCCACCTTCCAGTTGCATTGCATGACCCCGGCCAGATGCACGGACTTGTAGCAATCCTCGAGCCGCCAGGGCGCGAAATGCTCCGGCAGCACGCCGAGGTAGTCGGCCAGCGGCGCGGCGTCCGTGTCGAAATTGATGAAGACGAAGCCGCCCCACGTGTCGACCTGCACCTCGCGCAGATGCGCGTCGTCATCCGTCAGATGCGGGAAATCCCAGCGGCAGGGGATGCTTTTCACGCTGCCGTCGAGGTTCCAGGTCCAGCCGTGAAAGGCACAACGGATCGTCTGGGCCTGCCCGGCATCGGCCCTAAGCTTGCGGCCCCGGTGCGGGCAGGAATTGACGAAACCGCGCACGGTGCCGCTTTCGGTGCGGACCAGCAGGACCGAGCGGTCCGCGATGTCATAGACGGTCTGATCGCCCGGCGCGGGAATGTCCTCGTCCCGGCAGGCCATCTGCCAGACCTTTTCCCACATCTCGCGCACTTCGCGCTGGAAATAGTCGGGGGAGGTGTAACGGGCGGTGGGCACGCGGACGGTCTGCGGATGATACGGCGCCACGTCGCGCAGGCAGGGCGAAGGCGGGTTCGTGTCGCGGTCCAGCACCATCTGATAGGTCGGGCGCGGGCGGCCTTCGATGGTTTCGGGGTCGGCAAGGGGGGCTGGGGTTTCGCGGTTCATGGCGGGCTCCGTCTGCATCCGTTCATTGTCTCTTGTGCATACGGATAGCGCCCAAGTGCATACAAAAACCTTGATCCAGATCAATCGCCCAACGGCGTGGACACGAAAAAGGCCGCCGCATTCATCGGTGCAGCGGCCCTTGTCTACTGGTCGCTGTGGCCCGCACTAAACGAGGCGTTCCTGCTCGATCGCCGCGCGGACGAAATCCGCGAACAGCGGCGCGGGCGCGAAGGGCTTCGACTTCAGCTCCGGGTGATACTGCACGCCGATGAACCACGGGTGATCCTGCCATTCGACGATCTCGGGCAGGCGGCCATCGGGCGACATGCCGGAGAAGCACAGGCCCTTGGCCTCAAGCTCCTCCCGATACTTGATGTCGACCTCGTAGCGGTGGCGATGGCGTTCTTCGATGGTCGTGTCGCCATAGACTTCGGCCACTTTCGACCCCTCTTTCAGCGTCGCGGTATAGGCGCCAAGCCGCATCGTGCCGCCCTTGTCGTCGGACACCTTGCGCTTGACGGTATAGTTGCCCTGCACCCATTCTTTGAGGTGGTAAACCACGGGCGTAAAACGCTTTTTCCCGGCTTCGTGGTCGAATTCCTCGGACCCGGCATCCTCGAGCCCGACGACGTTGCGAGCCGCTTCGATCACCGCCATCTGCATCCCAAGGCAGATGCCGAGGTAGGGCACCTTGTGCTCGCGCGCGAACTGGGCGGCGCGGATCTTGCCTTCGGTCCCGCGTTCACCGAAGCCGCCGGGGACGAGGATCGCATGGTAGCCTTCGAGATGCGGGGCCGGGTCTTCCTTTTCGAAAATCTCGGCATCGACCCATTCGGTCGTGACCTTCACCCGGTTGGCCATGCCGCCGTGGGTCAGCGCCTCTTTGATCGACTTGTAGGCGTCTTCAAGCTGTACGTATTTGCCGACGATGGCGATTTTCACCTCGCCCTCGGCGTTGTGGATGCGGTCCTCGACATCTTCCCAACGGGTCATGTTGGGCGCGGGGGCCGGGCTGATCTGGAAGGCGTCGAGCACGGCCTGATCGAGACCGGCGCGGTGGAACGACATCGGCGCCTCGTAGATCGACTTGAGGTCGTAGGCCGGGATAACGCTGTCGGGGCGCACGTTACAGAACAGCGCGATCTTGGCGCGTTCCTTTTCGGGGATCGGATGCTCGGCGCGGCAGACCAGCACGTCGGGCGCAATGCCGATGGAGCGCAGCTCCTTCACGCTGTGCTGGGTCGGCTTGGTTTTCAATTCGCCCGAGGCCGCGAGATAGGGGAGCAGCGTAAGGTGCATGAAGATGCACTGGCCGCGGGGGCGTTCCTGACTGAACTGGCGGATCGCCTCGAAGAAAGGCAGCGCCTCGATGTCGCCGACGGTGCCGCCGATCTCGCACAGCATGAAATCGACCTCGTCATCGCCGATCTCGATGAAATCCTTGATTTCATTGGTGACGTGCGGAATCACCTGAATGGTCTTGCCGAGGTAGTCGCCGCGCCGCTCTTTCTCCAGCACGTTGGTATAGATGCGGCCGGACGACACGCTGTCGGTGGCGCGCGCCGCGACGCCGGTGAAGCGTTCGTAATGGCCCAAATCAAGGTCGGTTTCGGCGCCGTCGTCGGTGACGAACACTTCACCATGCTCGAAGGGCGACATCGTGCCCGGATCGACGTTCAGATAGGGGTCCAGCTTGCGCATCCGGACGGAAAAGCCGCGTGCCTGCAACAACGCGCCGAGTGCCGCCGCCGTGAGCCCCTTGCCAAGGGACGAAACCACGCCGCCGGTGATAAAGATGTAACGTGCCATGTAAGGGCTGCCCCCGTGATTTTGGTTGGATGCGGTGCGCTCAGGCCGATTTGTCCCGGCTCAAAAACCCATCATCACGGGATTCCGGAATATCCGATTCCCGGTCTCAAGGCAAGCAGACCGCAATATGATGTGGCCGGATTTTCCGGCTTATCAACAGGTTGTAGTGTGGTGCGAAATCACCCCGTCCGGGTCACGGACGGGGTTTCGGGTGCCGCGCTTATTCGGCGCGCGGCGGGGCCACCGGGGCGTCCGACGACTGATCCGAATTCTGCGACGGCATCATGTCCGTCACGTCGGGCAGCGCCGGGGCGTCCGGGGTCGCGTCGCCCGCATCCGAAGACGGTGCGACGATCAGGTCGGTGACCGAACTGTCCGCCGAGTTGCGCGCCGAGATGATCGTGAGACCAAGTGACGCGGCAAGAAAGGCGATCCCCAGAATCCAGGTCAGTTTGGAAAGCGCCGTGGCCGCGCTGCGCGACGACATCACGCCGCCGCCACCGCCGCCGCCCATGCCGAGCCCACCGCCTTCCGAGCGTTGCAGAAGCACGACGCCGATCAGCGACAGCGCGAGCAGGAGAAGGATGACGAGCAGGACGTTTTCCATGGGACTTTAGCGGCCTTCCGGGGGTCAGTGTTCCGATGGGGCTATCTAGGGTGAACGGCGCGCCGTCGCAACCCCAAAGCCATGCCGAAATGCGGGCAGGGCGCGCGGGATTGGCCTTTCACCGGGGCGCGGGCTTCGCTATACGGGCGCGGGTTTACCGACAGAGGAAACGTCATGGCCAACGTAGTCGTCGTAGGCGCCCAGTGGGGCGACGAGGGGAAAGGCAAGATCGTGGACTGGCTCAGCGAACGCGCTGACGTCATCTGCCGGTTTCAGGGCGGTCATAACGCGGGCCACACGCTTGTCATCGACGGCACCGTCTACAAGCTGCACGCGCTGCCTTCGGGCGTGGTGCGCGGCGGCAAACTGTCGGTGATCGGCAACGGCGTGGTGCTGGACCCGTGGCACCTGCTGGGCGAGATCGAGACGATACGCAAACAGGGGGTCGAAATCACGCCCGAGACGCTGATGATCGCCGAGAACACGCCGCTGATCCTGCCGTTCCACGGCGAATTGGACCGGGCGCGCGAAGAGGCCGCGAGCACCGGGACCAAGATCGGCACGACGGGGCGCGGCATCGGGCCGGCCTACGAGGACAAGGTGGGGCGCCGGGTGATCCGGGTCGCCGACCTTGCCGACGACGCGACGCTCGAGGCGCGGGTGGACCGGGCGCTTCAGCACCACAACCCGCTGCGCAAGGGGCTGGGCGTGGACGAGATCGACCGCGACGCGCTGATCGCGCAGTTGAAAGAGATCGCGCCGAAGATCCTCGAATACGCGGCTCCGGCGTGGAAGGTGCTCAACGAAAAGCGCAAGGCGGGGAACCGGATCCTGTTCGAAGGGGCGCAGGGTGCGCTGCTCGACATCGACTTCGGCACCTATCCCTTCGTGACCTCGTCCAACGTGATCGCGGGTCAGGCGGCCACGGGCGTCGGCATGGGGCCGGGGGCGATCGACTATGTGCTGGGCATCGTCAAAGCCTATACGACCCGCGTGGGCGAAGGGCCCTTCCCGTCGGAGCTGTTCGATGCGGACGGTGACCGTCTGGGCACGCGCGGACATGAATTCGGGACCACCACCGGGCGCAAGCGGCGCTGCGGCTGGTTCGACGCGGCGCTCGTGCGGCAGACCTGCGCGATATCCGGCATCAACGGCATCTGCCTGACGAAACTCGACGTGCTCGACGGGTTCGAAACCCTGAAAATCTGCGTGGCCTACGATCTGGACGGCAAGCGGCTGGATTACCTGCCGACCGCCGCCGATGAACAGGCGCGGTGCAAGCCGATCTACGAAGAGTTGGAAGGGTGGAGTGAGTCGACCGAAGGCGCGCGTAGCTGGGCCGATCTTCCGGCCGCCGCGATCAAATACGTCCGCCGGGTCGAGGAACTGATCGAATGCCCGGTCGCGCTCTTGTCCACCAGCCCGGAGCGTGAGGATACGATCCTCGTCACCGATCCGTTCGCGGACTGATGCCGTAAGTCTGGATACCAGACCAAGGGCGCAAGCCCGTTGAAAGGAGACGCCATGGCCCTGTCACTGAAAGCCCGCAAACGCTGGTCGCTGGTCGTTCTGCTGCTCGGCCTGCCGCTGTGGATCATCGTGGCGGTCAACTTGGCCGATCTCATCAACCGCGATTCCATCCTCGTCGAGCTGATCGTGTTCGTCGTGCTTGGCGTGGCGTGGATTTTGCCGTTCAAGAAGCTGTTTCAGGGCGTCGCCGCGATGCCGCCCGAAGAAAAGCGCGACGAGGAATGAAAAACGGCGGGGTCCGACCCCGCCGTTTCCGACATCCCCATAACGCGGCAGCGTTTCACTCGTAATACAAACTGTCCTCAGACAGGACGAACTGGCCCCGGTTGACCTTGACGATCTGACCGGAGCGCAGGAGCTGGGCGAAACTCGCCAGCGCTTCTTCGCGCCCCGCGCCGGACGAGGAGGCGAGGGCGAGCGAAATGATTTGCGGACGTGTGGCCCAGGGACGGCCCACTTCCTGCGTGACGAAGGCGGTGGCCGCCTCCAACGTGTCTTCGATCCCTTCGACCCCCAGATCGGCGGCGAAAGCGCGGAAACCCGAGGTCATGTTGTCGCTGGCCTCTTCGCCCTCGTCATCCTGCGCCTCTTCCGGCTCGTCCTGCATGGCGAGGTTCGATTTGCCCACGCGACGCGGGCGCACCGGGCGCACCGGACGGGCGGGTTTGGCGACGGCGGCCGGGCGCGCGGGCTGGGGCACTTCGGCTTCGGCCACGTCGGACTGATCCACACGCTGCTCGGACACCAGAACCAGCGGGGCGAGGCGGCGCTTGGGGCGGTCGGCATCGGCCTGCGGGCGGCGCGGACGCACGACGCGGGCAAGGTCGTCGCGGTATTCGTCGTTGGTCAGCGGCGTCGGGTCGATCGAATCGAGCGCCTCGTCCACCTCGTCACGGTCGGCGCGCTTGGCCTGAACCGCGGCCTTGAGGTGCTGGATCGCATTGCGGCGACGGGTGCTTTCGCCGGTGGCGAGCTGCGAATTGGTCTTTTGCAAGATGCGGTCGATGGCGCGGTCGGTTTCGCCCATATCCACATCCGCGAACGGCGCGGCCTGCGCCTTGCGGTCGTCCTGAATGCGATCTTCGGGCTCTTCCTCGGGCTCAATGGGCAGGGCTTCGCCGCGCACCATGTCGTCTTCGTCTTCCTCGTCCGCGACGTCCTCGGCCAGCGCGGCCTCGTCCTCGTCGGCGTCATCGGCCAGCGCGGCGCGTGCGGCGTTGAAATCGTCTTCGTCGGCACCCGCCGTTTCGCGCGAGTCGCGCTCGACCTCGGCCAGTTCGGCAATCAGCGCGGCCTCGTCCTCGGGCGTCAGCGTGCTTTCGCCGGGAACGGTGAAATCGTCCTCGTCCGGGTCATAAGGCTCCTCGGTTGCCGTCGCTTCGATCTGCTGCGGGGCCGGGGTTTCGTCCTTGGCGAAGGGGCGACGCACACGGACCACGCGGGCGATCGGGCGGCGCGGCTGGGTCGCCGGGGTCTGGGTCTGGGCGGGCACGATCACGGTCGCGGCCTTGGCGTCCCTAGCGGGCGCTTCGTCCTCGGCTGCATCCGGCGTTTCGGCGACCTGCGGGGTGTCTTCGTCCGCATCTGCGTCATCGGTCGCGAAGTCCTCGGCAAAGGCGCTGAGGTCCAGCGGCGCTTCGTCCTCATCCTCGTCGTAGTCGAGTTCCGAGGCGGTCTCTTCGCTCACTTCGTCGGTCAGCGCCTCGTCCTCGAGCGCCGAATCTTCGGCCACCTTGCCGAGCAGGGCGGAAATGTCGTCATCCTCCTCCGACGCATCGTCCTCCGCCTGCGCTTCGGCGGGCGTGTCGTCTTCGTCGTCGGTGTCGATCGGCAGAACTTCGTCCTGTTCCTCGGCCAGCAGCGCCTCTTCGAGAATGTCGTCGTCGTCGCGGAAGTAATCGTCGGCGTGTTCGTCTTCTGAATAGTCGTCGGCGCTTACATCGGTGACGGCGTGGATGCGGCGGATGCGATCGGTCACGGACCCGGCGTCCGCCGCTTCGTCTTCGTCCTCATCGGCGGCACGGCGCGCTTCGGCCTCGGCTTCGGCGCGGCGCTGTTCGGCTTCCGCTTCCGCCTCGGCGCGGCGCCGGGCCGCTTCGGCTTCCGCCTCGGCCCGGCGGGCTTCTTCTTCTTCGGCGGCGCGTGCGGCGTCTTCCTCGGCCTTGCGGGCGGCCTCGGCCTCCTGCGCGGCAGCCTCTTCTGCGGCCTTTGCGGCGGCCTCTTCGGCGGCCCGGCGATTCTCGGCCTGACGCTCGACTTCGGCGGCGTGGCGTTCCGCCTCTTCCTCGGCGGCGCGGCGACGGGCCTCATCGGCCTGGCGCTTGATTTCGTCGTCCACGGTCGGGGCCGCGGCACCGGTGAGCAGACCGGTCGCGGGCATCTCGTCGTCGGTGGCCTGACGCAGCACGACGCCATGTTCGCTGACCCGAGCCTCGACGCGGCGCTTGACCTCGCGTTCGGCTATCTGGTGCAGCATCTCGGCATCCGGCTGCGGGGGTTCGGCCCCGAAATAGCGGTCATCCGCCGCAAGTTCGCGGAAATACTCGGCGATGGACTTCATCGTCGAGAACGGCTCATCGAATCCCTCCAGCGTGCAGCTGAAAGTTCCGTATGATACAGTGAGAATCCTGCTCGAACTCACCATCTCTGACTCGCTTTCTCCCCCGATCCAGCAGGGAATGGTTTACCATGCCCTGTCCCGCGAAATTGCACAAAACCGAGATAATCGCGGTATTTTTTCTGGTCCGAAATGTGGATAGTTTCCGACATGGATACAAAGATGGCCATAAAATCCGGTTTTTTAACCTATTTGGAAAAAGTCACCCTTCTTGGCGGCGGCGAGCTTGCCCCGGGCACGGTTTCCGAATTGTTGACGATCGCGCCGAATCTCGTCTGCTGCGACGGGGCGGCGGGCCGGGCGCTGGCGATGGGCCATGTGCCGGACGCGGTGGTGGGCGATCTCGACTCGATCGACGCGGAAACGCGCGCACGGCTCGACCCGGCGACGGTGCATTTCTCCGGCGACCAGGACACGACGGATTTCGACAAGGCGCTCCTCGCTATCGACGCGCCTTTGGTTCTGGGGGCGGGGTTCATGGGACGCAGGCTGGACCATGAGCTTGCCTGTTACAATGCGCTCGTGCGCTGGGACCGGCGCTGCATCCTCGTCGGCGATCATGACATCTGCTTCCACGCGCCCGCCTCGGTCCGGCTCGACCTGCCCAAAGGCACGCGGGTGTCGGTGTTTCCACTGGCCGAGCGCGTGGTGAACCTGCGCGGGCTGGTCTGGTCGCATGAGGGCATCACCCTGTCGCCCCTTGGTCGGGTCGGCACGTCGAACGCGGCGGACGGGGTGGTTGAGATCGAAAGCTCCGGCCCCGGTCTGCTGGTCATCCTTCCGGTCGGGCATCTGAATGCGGCGATCGAGGCGGTTCTCGCCATGCCGTGACTTAATCGGGACGGGTGAGGATGAACACCGCCGCCCCGCCCATGCACAGCGCCTGAATGGTGATGAGCCAACCGGACAGGCCCAGCACCACCGACAAAAGCAACAGCGCCGCCATCATCGACACCGCCAGCACTTTGGCCCGGCGCGAAATCGCGCCGCGATCCTCCCAATCCCGGATCGGCGGACCAAGGTGGGCATGGTCGATCAGCCATGCCCGCATCCGGGGGCTGCCCTTGCCGAAGGCGAAGGCCGCGACCAGCAGGAAAGGCGTGGTCGGCAGGCCCGGCAGAACGACCCCAAGACCGCCAAGGGCGAGCGCGGCCCAACCCAACAGGAGATACCCGAAACGTTGCATGGTCCGACTGTACCCTGTGCCGCTTGCCAAATCGTTCCCGTCCGAAAGACCGGACGATTCCGGCACCATGGCCCCATGCCGATAAGACGGCAAGGCCGGGCGTCACTCCGCCTGTGTTCGGGCAAGTCTCAGCCCGGCGGTATAGTGAATCTCGGGCCCGTCGTCGCGCGTGCGCCAGTCCCAGGCACCGAGCATCAGGTCGGCCGACAGGGCGACGAGCCAGATGGTATGGGTGAACTGCCGACCGTCGTCCGACACCGTCTCGACCTGCGCCGCCAGCCGGGGAAAGCGCGACAGGGTGCAGCCCAAGGCCGCCTCCACATCCGCGCTGGATTGAGCGGCCTCGGGATCGTCGGAAAGCGTCAGGACCGGATCGCCGGACCAGCGCCACACCCCCTGACCGAACGGCATTTCGACGAAAGTGACCGGCGAAAGGGGCGCCACCATCCCGAACATCCTGAAGGCGCCGTCGACGACATACAGCCGGACCGGCAGGCGCTTGATCTCGGACGTGTAGGTCGGGGTCTCTTCTGTGCGGATGCGGAACCGCGAGACGGTCATCGTCCAGCCGTCCCCCATCACCGCTTCGGGGTCGAGTTGTGCCGTATCGCAAAGCGACGCGTCCGGGCCCGGCAGCGTGCCCTCGGCCATCGCGCACGAGGCGGCGGCGGACAGGGCAAGGGCGGTCAGGGCGGCGCGAAACATGGCGATCTCCGGATCGGTGAGGAAACCATAAGGCCGCGCGCCGCATGAGGCCAGTCTTCGCGTCGCAATCGGCTCTCGCCCCGCCCGCAGCGATTGCCTATAAAGCCTGCGAACGCAGCGCAGGGACCCGCCCATGTCATCCAACCTCTCGCCCATCGACACCGCCAAGTTCGTCGCCGCCAAGCGTGCGGTGGATTTCGTCGAGGACGGGATGCGCGTGGGGCTGGGCACCGGGTCGACGGCGGCCTGGATGGTGCGCTGTCTGGGCGAACGCGTGCGTGAGGAGGGGCTCCGGATCGCCGGTGTCCCGACCTCGACCCGGACCGCGGAACTGGCGCGCCAGGTCGGTATCCGTGTGATCTCGCTGGACGAGGCGCGCTGGCTCGACCTCACCATCGACGGCGCGGACGAATTCGACATGGACCTGAACCTCATCAAGGGCGGGGGCGGCGCGCATCTTCAGGAAAAGATCGTGGCGACGGCCTCGGATCAGATGATCGTCATCACCGATCCGTCGAAACAGGTCGAACACCTCGGCTCGTTCCCGCTGCCGGTCGAAGTGATTCCGTTCGGATGGCAGACCTCGAAAGCCCTGATCGAGGAAACGCTCGCCTCGCTCGAGGTTCTGGGACAGACCAGCGCGCTCAGGATGAACGGCGAGGCCCCCTTCGTCACCGACGAAGGCAACCACATCATCGACCTCTACCTGCAACGCATCGGCAATCCGCGCCAGCTTTCCATGGTGCTGAACCAGATCCCGGGCGTGGTCGAGAACGGGCTGTTCATCGACATCTGCGACAAGGTCGTCATCGGGCATCAGGACGGGCGCGTCGAAGTCATCGACATAAACGAAGGCACGCATGACGAGGGCCTCGTCGAATTCGCTGAAACCGAGAACCTGTTCTCCGACATCTGATTTCGAATTCCGCTTGCGCGAAA
>NZ_CH902578.1:997072-1023756 GCF_000152805.1 Maritimibacter alkaliphilus HTCC2654
CACATGGGCCGGATTGGGCGCAAGCCCAATTCGAAATCCAAACACCCCGCTTGCCGCCCTCGCGCCCCTCGGCTAGGGTCGCCGCGAGATTTGATCAAATCGAGGCTTCATGCTTATCGGCATCCTGCAAACCGGCCACATGCCGGACGCGCTCATCGGCGAGACGGGCGACTATTCCGCCATGTTCGAACGGCTCTTTTCCGGTCACGGCTTCACTTTCCGCACGTGGAACGTGGTCGATGGCGCGTTCCCGGAGAGCCCTGACACCTGCGACGGCTGGCTCATCACCGGCTCGCGCCACGGCGCCTATGAGGATCACGACTGGATTCCTCCGCTCGAAGACCTGATCCGCGCCATCGCCGCGTCATCCCGCCCGATGGTGGGCATCTGCTTCGGCCACCAGATCATCGCGCAGGCCCTTGGCGGCAAGGTCGAGAAATTTCGTGGCGGCTGGTCCGTCGGGCGCCAGATCTACGATTTCGGCGACACCGAGCTGGCGCTCAATGCCTGGCATCAGGATCAGGTGGTCGAACTGCCCGAAGGCGCGCAGGTCATCGCGGAAAGTGAGTTCTGCAAGAACGCCGCCATGGTCATCGGCTCGTCCATCCTCACCGTTCAACCCCACCCCGAGTTTCGCGCCGACGTGATCGAGGGGCTGATCGAACACCGCTCCGCCGCCGTGCCACCCGCCCTCGTGGACGAGGCCCGCGCGAACGTGGCGAAACCCACCGACAACGACGAACTGGCCGACCGCATGGCCGCGTTCCTCAAGAAAGGGGCCAAGTGATGGCCAGCGACTGGACAACGGGCCTGCCTGAGGCCGCGCAAGCCTATCTCGACGGGCGCAGGCTGGACGAGGTGGAATGCATCATCGCCGACCTGCCCGGAATCGCGCGGGGCAAGGCGGTGCCGGCGGGCAAATTCGCGCGCCAGAACTATTTCCACCTGCCGGATTCGATCTTTTACCAGACCATCACCGGCGACTGGGGCGAGGCGGCCGGGGACGAGGGCTTCATCGAACGCGACATGATCCTGAAGCCCGACATGACCACCGCGACGGCGGCGCCGTGGACGGCGGACGTGACGCTTCAGGTGATCCACGACGCTTTCGACCGCAACGGCGAGCCGATCCCCTATTCCCCGCGCAACGTGCTGAAACGGGTGGTGGAGCTTTACAAGGCGCAGGGCTGGACGCCCGTGGTCGCGCCCGAAATGGAGTTCTTCCTCGTCGCCCGCAACCTCGACCCCGCCAAGAAGATCGAGCCGATGATGGGCCGTTCGGGCCGCCCCGCCGCCGCGCGTCAGGCCTATTCCATGACCGCCGTGGACGAATTCGGCCCGGTGATCGACGACATCTACGACTTCGCCGAAGCCCAAGGGTTCGAGATCGACGGCATCACACAGGAAGGCGGCGCGGGGCAGTTGGAGATCAACCTGCGCCACGGCGATCCGGTGAAGCTCGCCGACGAGGTGTTCTATTTCAAACGCCTGATCCGCGAGGCCGCGCTGCGCCACGACTGTTTCGCGACCTTCATGGCCAAGCCCATCGCGGACGAGCCGGGGTCGGCCATGCACATCCACCACTCGGTCGTGGAAACGGACACCGGCAAGAACATCTTCGCGGGCCCCAACGGCGGCGATACGGATGCGTTCTTCACCTTCATCGGCGGGCTTCAGACCCACCTGCCCTCGGTCATCGCGGTGCTGGCGCCTTACGTGAACAGCTACCGCCGCTACGTGCGCGACAACGCCGCGCCGATCAATCTGGCCTGGGGCCGCGACAACCGCACCACCGGCATCCGCATCCCGCTGTCCGGCCCCGACTCCCGCCGGGTCGAGAACCGCCTGACCGGCATGGATGCGAACCCCTATCTCGCCATGGCCGCCTCGCTCGCCTCGGGATACCTCGGCATGATGAACGAGGTGCGGGCCGAGCCGCAATTCCGGGGCGACGCCTATGACGCGGACGAAGAAATCCCCCATGACCTCTGGTCCGCGCTCGACCTGTTCGAGGAAGCCACCGAGATGCATGAGGTGCTGGGGCCGGAATTCGCCCGCGTCTATTCCATCGTGAAACGCACGGAGTATCAGGAATTCCTGTCGGTCATCAGCCCGTGGGAACGCGAGCATCTGCTCTTGAACGTGTAAGGCACGACACCGCGATTCGCGCCGCTGCGGAAAGCCGCCCGGCACGGGCCCGGTGGGCGGTGCTGCGCCAATGAAATCCTCTATAGCGAGCAAGCACTTACGGTGGGCAGGGTATCCTGACCCGCCGCGCGCGTCATTTTTCTTTGCTTGGTTTCATGCGGGTGTTACACTTTTCCCGAATATCACCTTCGGAAAACCCGAAAAGGATACGAGTATGACCCTGGGGCCCAACGTATACGACGCAGAACCCATTCCCGAAGCTGCCCGCGCCGAGATCGACCGGCTGCTGCAATCGGGCGACCTGTTCCGCTACACCGCGCCTCAGGACGCGCCGGTGGCTTTGCTGGAGCGTGAATTCGCCGACATGATGGGCGCCAAGTATGCGCTGGCCGTGGCCTCCTGCTCGGCGGCGCTGTTCATCTCGCTCAAGGCGCTCGGCCTGCCGCGCGACACCAAGGTTCTGATCCCGGCCTTCACCTTCGCCGCCGTGCCCTCCTCGGTCGTTCATGCCGACTGCGTGCCTGTGCTCGTGGACGTGATGGACAATTACCGCGTCAACATGGACGACTTCGAGACCAAGCTGACCGACGATGTGGGCGCGGTCATCATCAGCCACATGCGCGGCCACACCTCGGACATGGATGCGATCATGGCGCTTTGCGACGCCAAGGGCATTCCGGTCGTCGAGGATGCGGCCCACAGCCTCGGCACGCTCTGGCATGGCGAGAAGATCGGCAAGATCGGCAAGATCGGCTGCTTCTCGTTCCAGTCCTACAAGATGCTGAATGCCGGCGAGGGTGGCATCCTCATCACCGACGATGCCGACATCATCGCCCGCGCGGTCATCATGTCCGGTGCCTATGAGCACAACTGGAAGAAACACAAAGGCCCGCACGGCGACAACACGACCGAGCTGGAAGAGGCGTTCGGGCGCTGGCAGAACAAGCTGCCGCTCTACAACACGCGCCTGTCGAACCTGTCCGCCGCCGTGATCCGGCCCCAGATCCCCGAGCTCGAGCGCCGGGTGACCGACGGTCTTCGCAACCACGACTACGTGGCCGCCAAGCTGAACGAAAGCCCGTGGATCGACGTGCCCGCCCCTCTGGCCGCCGAAACCCGCGCGCCGGATTCGATCCAGTTCAACCTCGTCGACATGACCGACGACGAAACCCGCGCCTTCATGGATGCCGCGAAGGTGCGCGGCGTGTCGGTGCAGGTCTTCGGGATGCACACCGACAACGCCCGCGCCTTCTGGAACTGGGAATTCATCGGCGATCAGGGTCCGCTGCCCGGCACCAAGAAGATGCTCATGCGCGCCTGTGACACCCGCCTTCCCGTCCGCCTAAAGAAGCCGGAACTCGACTTCATTGCCAATGCGCTGGTCGCGGCGGCGGCGGATGTGAAAGAGGCCGCAAGCGCCTCGGTCGCGGCGCAGTAAACGGTTCGAAAACGCTGGAAAAGGCCGCCCTTTGGGCGGCCTTTTTGCTTGGCCGGTCAGGCGGGTCGTGGAACCGGAAAAAGCCAGTCGTAGGCGCAGTTGAACGCGAAGGCGTAGACCAGATAGAACGCCGCGAACCCCAGATCCATGACCAGCGCCTCGACGAGCGTGAGGCCCAGATACCACGCTATGAACGGGAGCAGCAGGGCGAGCAGCCCCGCCTCGAACAGCACCGCATGGATCACGCGAAGTCCGATTGATTTCGCAGTGGTGCCACGACGCCAGCGCAGCACCAGATCGAACAGAAGGTTGTAGATCAGGTTCCACAGCGTCGCGAGCGTCGCGCTGACCACGCCCACGACACCTATGTCATGAACGGGAAGGTGAAACAAAACCGCGCCCAAGGGCACGGCGAGGCCGAGCGCGAGAAGTTCGAATGTGACGGCATGGCGAAGACGATCGAGAGGCGAGCGCATGGGAAACCCCGCGTGCTTTCCGGGTCGTCCCGGTGTTGATCCATGATGGGAAGGTCGTCCTGATGACCGAGAGATGGATGTCTAGGCGTCCGAGTTCAACCTGTCGCCATATGCGCGATGTGACGGGTTGCCCGATGGCAACCATCGGGGGCACGACGCCGCCCAAGCTGGTGGTCACGAATGCCCGCGCCTTGCGAGGTGAGGCATTTGCCTGAGGCCCGCCGATTTTCGTCCCCGCAGGGACCAATGCTGCCTCACAACACCCGGTATCTGGTCGTCAGGAAACCCGCCTTGGTCTTTTCCGCATGTTCGAGCTTCAGGTCGATGTCGCGTTCGAGGGGGCCGAACAGGGATCGGCCCTGCCCCAGAAGGATCGGGATGATGGTGATCGTCATGTCGGCGATCAGGCCCGCGCGCAGGAAACTGTGGACCAGCGCCCCGCCGTCGATATAGGCGCGCGTCCAGCCCTCGATCTCGACCATGTCCATCAGCGCCTGCGGGTCTTGGCGCGTGACTTCGACGCTGGACCGCCGCGCCTCGGGAATGTCCTCGCGCGTCAGGGCGTGGCTCATCACCCGGATCGGCTTGTCGCCATAGACCCATTCGTCGAAGCCAAGGACCGTGCGGAAGGTGCCGGACCCCATGACCATCCCGTCGACCGATGCGAAGAAGTCGAAAAATCCGCCGTCCCCGTCATCCTCCGGCTGTTTCATCAGCCAGTCGATCGCGTGATCCGGCCGCGCCACGAACCCGTCCAGGCTCATCGCCATGAACACGTGGCCGGTGGTCACAGCAACCTCATCCTGTCTTTCAGCCACGGCAGGCGGGCATGGAACGGCTTCAGGATCATGTCGGCCATGTGCGACTTCAGCCGTGTCGCGACATCGCCCGGCAGGTCGCCCAGCCCGCCGCGCCGGGCCGTCAGGGTGATGCGCCGGGAAAACGAGGGGAACGGCAGTTCGACGATGTCCACCTCGGACACGAACCGTTTGGCGCGCAGCACCCCCAGCGGGGTCAGGATCGTCCAGCCCGCGCCCGCGGCGACCATCGACAGGATCGCGTGATAGCTGTCGAGTTCGAAGCGGTGATTGACCCGCAAATCCTGCGTGGCAAGCTGCGACGCGATCTGACGCCCCATGAAGTGACGCGAGGAATACTGCACCATCGGCATGGTGCGCAGCGCGTCGAGCACGTCGCCCTGCACCTTGCCCTTGGGAACGGCGGCGACGAAGGGTTCTTCGATCAGCGGGTGCATCTCGTGCCCGTCGGCCAGATCGCCCATCTCGGCGGTTACCACCACGTCCAGCGCCCGCGCCTCGAGCTGGTCCATCAGCCGGTGCGACGCCCCGGTTTCAAGCAGGAACTGCGTGCGCGGCCAGGCTTTCGACAGGTCCGACAGCAGCGCGGGCGTCACGTCGGCGTCGAAATCCTCGATCATGCCCAGTCGGAACCGCGTGAGCCGGGTCATGTCGGCTGCCGCAAGCTCGGCCTTGGCCTGTTCGGCTTCGTTGATGATGGTCAGGGCGCGGCGGCGGAAAAGCTCGCCTGCCGGGGTGCAGATCAGCGGGCGCGCCGAGCGGTCGATCAGCGCGGTGCCCACGGCGGATTCCAGATTGGTCAACTGCTGGCTGACGCTCGACGGGCTGGCCCCCAGCCGCCGGGCCGCCGCCGAAATCGACCGCTCATCCGCGATGGCGGCAAAGACTTCGACGCCCCAAAGGGTGATGCGTCCGGCGGTTTCGACCACGTTCGGCCCCGTATGTTGGCGCCCGGCGGACCGGGCCTTTGCTTACATGCCGGAAAGCTTCTTCTGGAGGGCGGCGAGCTGTTTCTTGATCTCGTCGAGTTCCTCGCCCTTGCTGTCGCCATCCGTCGCGGCGTCGTCGTCGGACGGGCCCGAGGCGGCGCCGGGCCAGTTCGCCATCATGGCTTTCATGAACGCCTGCTGCTGCGCCTGCAAAGCGTCGAACCCCGGCACCTGCGCCATCGGGTTCGGGATCGCGGACATATTCTCCATCATCTTGGATTGGCTGTCCTTGAGCATCTCGAAGCTGGCGGCCAGGAACTGCGGCACCATGCTCTGCGCCTGCGTCGTGTAGCTACGCACGAGATCGGTCAGAACGTCGACCGGCAGGACGCTTTCGCCCCGGCTCTCATGTTCTGCAATGATTTGAAGGAGATATTGTCGGGTCAGGTCGTCGCCGGATTTCAGATCGACAATCTGCACTTCGCGGCCTTCGGAGATGAAGCCTGCGATATCTTCGAGCGTAACGTAATCGGACGTCTCGGTGTTATAGAGACGGCGGCTTGCGTAACGCTTGATGAGGAGCGGATCCTTGGTTTCGGCCACGTAGTCCTCCCAACGGTTCAGTATTCAGGCACTTTGGCGGTGCAGAAAAAAGACTACGCCAGTGCAGAAACCAAAAGCAAGCACTGTTCACTTGGGCGTGGGCGCGACGGCACTTTCGCATTCCCCAACAAAAAAGGCGGGCCGCACGGGCCCGCCAGGATGATCTTGTCGGCAGGGAGGAGGTAGCCGACCAAGAATTCCTTACTTCGAGGCGGCTTTCGTCGCCTTGGTCACCTCGTCGGTGGCCTTCTTGACGGCGGCCTGGGCTTCTTCGCCCATGTCCTTGCCGGCGGCGAGCATCAGTTCGACGGTGTCCATCTGAACTTTTTTCGCGACTTCGGCGAAGGCCGACATGTGCTCGGCAGCCGATTCAGCCTGAGCCGAAGCGAAGTCGGTCATGGCTTTGGTGTAGTCGGCCGGATCCGCTTTGGCGGTCGACAGGTCGCCCATCTTGGCGAGGGTCGATTTCGTCCAGGCGGTCGAGATTTCGGTCGACTTGTCGGCGGCGTCGAGGGTCAGCTTCGCCATTTTCTCGGTCAGAGCGGCGGACGACTTCATCGCGCCTTCGTAAGCCGACATGTCCATCGGGAACGAGCCCATCATGTCGCTGAACATCTTGGTGTAGTCGGTGGTGGCTTTAGCCATGTCGTATCTCCTAAGGTCTTCCCCGGAACCGCCCGGGGGTGAATTTCTGCGTGTGCAAAGAATATGCATGCTGCACCGCAGAAAATCAACCCTTTTTCTGCGGTGCAGCAAAAAATCTCTGCCGGAAATTCAAAACCTTGGGAAATCAGACCTTTGGACAGCCGATGACGTATGTTCCCGGAGCTTCCGCTAGGGCAGGATGCTCGGAATCACCGATCTCGCGCGCCGGAATCTTCTTGCCGGACCGCTTGGCAAGCCACTTGCCCCACCGGCCCCACCAGCTGCCTTCGTGCTTGTCCGCGCCGGCCTGCCAGTCTTCGGGGTTTTCCGGCCAGTCCTCGTTCGTGTAGTGGCCGTATTTCTTTTTCGACGGTGGGTTCACGATGCCCGCGATATGCCCGGATTCCGTCAGAATGAAGGTCTTGTCCTCGGACCCCATCTTGCGCATCCCCCGGTAGGAGCTTTTCCACGCGGCGATGTGATCGGTCTCGCAAGCGATGGCGCACAGCGGCACCTCGACATCTTCGATCCGGGTGCGCGTGCCGAGGATCGGGAACCCCTTCCCCTCCCCCGCGAACTTGTCGTCCTGACACAGCCCGCGCAGATATTCGACCGCCATCCGGCCCGGCAGATTGGTCGAGTCGCCGTTCCAGTAGAGCAGATCGAAGGCGGGCGGCGCGTTGCCCATCATGTAGGATTTGATCGCCGGGCCATAGATCAGGTCGTTCGAGCGCAGGTAGCTGAAAGTGCGCGACATATAAAGCGAGGGCAGCACGCCCTTGTCCGTCACCTCTTCTTCGATCCCGTCCACGAAATCGTTGTCGAGGAACACGCCCACCTCGCCCTGATCCGAGAAATCGGTGAGCGCGGTAAAGAAGGTGGCGGAGTTGATCTTGTCTTCCTTGCGCTTCTTCATCAGCGACAGCGTGATGGCGAGCGTCGTGCCGGCGATGCAGTAGCCGACGACATTCACCTTGTCCTGCCCGGTGATGGCGCGCACCTCGTCGATCGCGGCGAAGTAGCCGTCTTCGACGTAATCCTCCATCCCGACGTCAGCATAGCTCGTATCCGGGTTCACCCAGGACACGACGTAAAGCGTGAAGCCCTGTTCGACGATCCAGCGGATCAGGCTGTTCTCGGGCTTGAGGTCGAGGATGTAGAACTTGTTGATCCAGGGCGGGAAGATGATGAGCGGACGCTCATAGACCTTGTCGGTCTTCGCCTTGTACTGGATCAGCTCGATCATGCGGTTGCGATAGATCACCTGACCCTCGGCGGTGCCAAGGTTCTCGCCCACCTTGAAGGCATCGGGGTCCGACAGGGTCACCACAAGCTCGCCATCGTTGCGTTCGAGATCGCGGATCATGTTTTCGAGCCCGTCGATCAGCGACTGCCCCTCGGTTTCGATGGCCTTTTCCAGCGCGTCGGGGTTGGTGGCGAGGAAATTGGTCGGCGACATCATGTCGACCATCTGCTGCGTGAAATAGGTCACGCGCTTGCGGTCCTGCGGGTCGAGCCCTTCGAGCCCCTCGACCGCGTCCTGCATCGCCTCGGAGGTGATGAGATACTGCTGCTTGAGATAGTTGAAATAGGGGTGCGTGTCCCACAGCGGATTGCGGAAGCGCGGGTCTTTGGGCGTCGGGTCTTCCGGCACGCCCTCGTTCGCGATCAGGGCCTGCTGTGCATCGACCGCGTGTTTCAGCGTCTTGCCCCAGAATTCCACCTGATCTTCAAGCACTTTGCCGGGGTGCTTCATCATCTCGGTCCAGTAGGCACCCAACGACTTGGTGTAATAGTCCTGCCCCGGCCCCTGAAGCGCAGGACGAATCGCCTGCTTCTTCGCAACCGCAGCGGCGAAACGCTCTGTAAGCTCCTCGATCCGTTCGAGGTTCTCTTTCAGTTTCTCGCTACTTTCGTTCGGGTTGACTTCATTCGTTGTCATGCGAAATATTCCGCCTTATGTTATTTCGCACATGCAGCATCATGCTGTGTGTCCTCCGGTTGTCGAACCTAACTGAGGAAGGGCTGCTGGGGCAACCGAAAGGGTTACCATGCGTTACCTTGCCACGTACGATTTGATGGAAACGGTTCGGAACACGAACCAATGGCTCGGGGCCACCGCCCAGGCGATCGGGGAATACCCGATGTTCGCTCTCGCGCCCAATCCGATGTTCAAGATGCTCTCGGCCTGGGGTGAGGTGACCGAACGGAGCTTTGCCCGGATGGTCGCGAAACCGGACTGGGGCATCTACACCGTGGTCGGCGCCGATGGCCGCGACCATGTGGTGAACGTGAAGAAGGTGATCGAACGTCCCTTCGGCGACCTGATCCATTTCGAGGTCGCGGGGCGCAAGACCAAGGAACGCAAGATCCTGATCGTCGCGCCGATGTCGGGCCACTACGCTACGCTTCTGCGTTCGACCGTCGCCTCGCTCCTCCCGGATGCCGAAGTTTATATCACCGACTGGCATAATGCGCGCGACATCCCGGTGTCCAAGGGCAAGTTCGATATCGAAGACTACACCCTGTATGTTGTCGATTTCATGAAAGAGCTCGGCCCCGACACCAACGTGGTCGCCGTGTGCCAGCCTGCCCCGCTTGTGCTGGCCGCAACCGCCTATCTCGCCGACATCGACCCCGAGGCGCAACCGCAGACGCTGACCCTGATCGGCGGCCCGATCGACCCGGACGCGGCGGCGACGGACGTGACCGACTTCGGAGACCGCGTGACGATGGGCTATCTGGAAAAGACCGCGATCCAGCGCGTCGGCTTCAAATACGCGGGCGTCGGCCGGTCGGTCTATCCGGGTCTGCTGCAACTCACCTCCTTCATGACCATGAACGCAGAGAAGCACGCTAAGGCGTTTTCCGATCAGATCATGGCCGTGGCGCGCGGCGAAGCGGGCGACCATGACAAGCACAACAAGTTCTACGACGAATACCTCGCCGTCATGGACATGACGGCCGAATTCTACCTCACCACCGTCGAGCGCATCTTCAAGGAGCGCGAGATCGCGAAGAACGAATTCGTGGTCGCCGGGCGCAAGGTCGATATCGGCAAGATCACCGACGTGGCCGTGATGACCGTGGAAGGGTCCAAGGACGACATCTCGGCGCCGGGCCAGTGCCTCGCCGCGCTGGACCTGTGCACGGGGCTTCCCGACGAGAAGAAGAACCATCACCTCGAAGACGGCGCGGGTCACTACGGCATCTTCGCGGGCAAGTCGTGGCGCAACAACATCCGTCCCTTCGTGCTAAATTTCATGGATCAGCACGCGGGCGAACACGCCGCTCAGGCCAGCAAGAAGAAGGCCGCGAAAACCAAGCCGGCGCTGAAGGCGGTCTGACCCTTCTCCGATCGGAATTGACGAAAAGCGGCGCTTCGGCGCCGCTTTTTCTTTGGCTGGATCAGCGCAGCGTCATCGGCAAATCGAGCCAGGCTTCCAGCGCCATATTCGTTTTCTCGGGCGTCTCGAGCGTGGGCAAATGGCCCGCGTCGTCGATGATGGCAAGCTCGGCATAGGGGATCAGTTCCGCCATGAACGTGTGCCGTTTGGGCGGGGTGATCTTGTCATGCTCGCCGCAGAGCACCAGCGACGGCGCCCGAAGCGTGCGCAGCGTTTTCTGACCGTCGGGCCGCCGCTGCAACGCACGCGACTGGCGCACGAAGGTGTCCGGACCCAGCTTGCGGGCCATGTCGTGCACCAGTTCGACGGTCTTGGCCTTGTTCGGACCGGGCGCAAAATTGTCGGGCGACAGCGCCTCGTTCATCGCGTCCTCGAGCTTGCCCGCCTGCGCCTTGACGATCTGCGGCTCGCGCCAGACCGCCTGCTCCGGCGTCTCGGTCAGCGGCGTGGTCGAGATCAGGCACAGGCGCGTGACGCGCTCCGGCACGCGGCGCAGGATCTCCATCGCGACGATGCCGCCCATCGACAACCCGCACAGTGCAAAGCGCGGCGGGGCCTGAAACAGCACGTCGGCGGCCATTTCGCGGATGGAATGCGCCTTGGACACGTTCGCGACGGTGACGGCGTGGTCGCGTGAGAGGGCTTCGATCTGCGGCCCGAATACCCGTGAATCGCACATCATGCCGGGCACCAGAAGGACCGCGTCCTTCATGCGAGCACCTCTTCCACCATGCGCTTGACCAAGGCGAGGCAGGCGGGGTCGGAAAACCGATGATCGGCCCCTTTGACGAAGGTCAGGCGCACGTCGTCGCCCTCGATATGGTCGAGCAGGTTCAGGGCCACGTCGCGCTCGACATCCGCATCCGCGGTGCCCTGAAGCAGGCGCACGGGGAATTTCATCGGCAGCGGACGGCGCAGGACAAGCTGATCGCGCCCGTCGGTGATGAGTTTCTTGGTGATCGGATACGGGTCGCCGTAGTCGGACGGCAGAAGCACCAGACCGTCACGGTTCAGCTTGGCGCGCTCGAAATCCGAGAAGTCGCGCCACATGCTGTCTTCGGTGAAGTCCGGTGCCGCCGCGATGCCGACGAAGCCCGCAAAGCGTTCGCGGATCTCGCGGCTCAGGATCGCGGCGATCCAGCCGCCCATGGACGAGCCGACGAAGACCTGCGGGCCTTCGGTCACGGCCTCGATCACCGAGCGTGCATCCGCCGCCCAGTCGCCGATGCAGCCGTCGGTGAACTCGCCCGACGACTGGCCATGGCCCGAGTAGTCGAAGCGCAGAAAGGCACGCCCCTGCGCCTTGGCCCAGTCTTCCAGCGCGATGGCCTTGGTGCCTTCCATGTCGGATTTGAACCCGCCCAGAAAGATGACCCCCGGCCCTTTTCCTTCCGTCTTGTGATACGCGATCTGCCGCCCGTCGGCGGTTTCGTGATAGCTTGGCTCGCTCACGCGATTTGCCCCTTTGTCCCTGCCTTTTGCGCGATCCTGCAATACCGCGACGGGGTTTGAAAGGGGGTTAGGCGCCCTCGGCTTCCTTCAGCCCAAGCGCCACCCCGGACCCGATCAGCGCCATGACCGCGAAACCGCCCAGAGCGGCCATCGGACCCAGAAAAGACAGGGCTCCGCCGATCGCGCCGGAGATCAGCAGGAGACCGCCGATCAGCGTATTTGCCGTTGCGGCATAGGCGGCTCGGTTCTCGTCCGTCGCGATGTCGACAAGGTAGGTCGAGCGGCCCTGACGCACGCCGTGATGGGCGATCATCAGAACGAACAGCACGGCGGGCATGGCCCAGACGGTCGCCGCAAGCCCGGTGAGCGATGCGCCGATGGCGGCGGCCATGGCAAGGGCGCCCACGACCCCGGCCACGATCAGCACCTGACGCGAGGAATGGTCCGCGAACCGCCCCCAGGCATATGACGACAGGAACGAGGCGGCGGCGGACGCGATGACGAGCGCGCCCAGCGTGCCCAATCCGCCTTCGCCGTCGCCCGACAGGATCACGAGGTATGGCGGAGCAAGCGCGGTGGCCGTCAGGAACCCCCGCGCCGCCACGAAGCGGGCGAACGTGGCGTCTTCGCGCAGGAGCTTCCACGGGCGCAAGGCCGCGCCCCCCTGCCCGGTCTCGGACGGCTCCTCTTCCAGCGTCGAAAAGAGCGCGGCGGCCGCAACCCAGAGAAGCGCCGCCACCCCGACCGCCGCGGCCAGCGCCACGGTCCCTTCGAGCCACCCGGAGACGAGCAACAGCGCAAAGACGAACACCCCTGCCGAAGCGACCGACCCCGCGAAGCCCGTCACCGAGCCGCGGCGGCGTTTGCCCACCGTCTTGCCCAGAATGTCCTTGTAGCTGACCGACGCGGCCGCGCGCGACAAGGCAAGCGCCGCGATCCCGGCCACGAACGCCCAGCCCGCCGCCGCCCCTTCGAGCGTCAGGGCGGCAAGCGCGATCAGGGCCGCCGCGATCCCCTGCCCCACGCTGCCTACGACCCACATCCAGCGCCGCATCTTCATCCGCTCCAGCCGATGCGCGAGGAAAACCTGTGGCAACAGCGCGCCCGCTTCCCGGATCGGAACGAGTGCCGCGACAAGCGCGGCGGGCGCGCCGAGCGCGTTCAACAGGTAGGACAGCACCAGCTTGGGGTTGATGAGACCATCGGCCAGCTTGGTCAGCGACAGCGACACCACGTGGCGGATGCCGTTGCGCGCCTCGGCCGGAGTCTCGGGCGTGCCCGCCAGCGTTTCGAAGGCGGCTTCACCGATGGTTTCGTTCGTCATTTTCGCGCCCCTGGCTACTCTCGCTTCGCTATCGGACGGATCACTGGCTTGACTTGCCCTGCCCCGCGCGTCAAACCGCCTTCACGACATAACCCGCAACCGGGCGTTCCGTGGGCGCCAAACCGACGAGGAGAAAGGCCATGAGCCACATTTCCCTTACATTTCCTGATGGCAATACGCGAGTCTACGACGCGGGGATCACTCCCGCCGCGATTGCCGCCGACATCTCGAACTCGCTGGCGAAAAAAGCGATCTCGGCGACCGTGAACGGCGCGCATTACGACCTTCAGTGGCCGATCACCGAAGACAGCGAGATCGCGATCCACACGATGAAGGACGACGCGCAGGCGCTGGAACTGATCCGTCACGACGCGGCGCATATCATGGCCCGGGCGGTGCAGGCGCTGTGGCCGGACACCAAGGTGACCATCGGCCCGGTGATCGAGCACGGCTGGTATTACGATTTCGACCGCGACGAGCCGTTCACGCCCGAGGATCTGGGCGCGATCGAGGCGAAGATGAAGGAAATCATCAACGCCCGTGACGAGGTGCGCACCGAGGTCTGGTCGCGCGCCGATGCCATCGCGCACTATGAGAAGACCGGCGAGCCCTACAAGGTCGAGCTAGTCAACGCGATCCCGGACGACGGGCAGCCGATCCGCATGTACTGGCACGGCGACTGGCAGGATCTATGCCGGGGGCCGCATTTGCAGAACACGGGTCAGGTGCCTGCGGATGCCTTCAAGCTGATGAAGGTCGCCGGGGCCTATTGGCGCGGCGACTCGACCCGCCCGATGCTCCAGCGCATCTACGGTGTGGCGTTCAAAAACCGCGACGACCTGAAAAAGCACCTCACCTTCCTCGAAGAAGCCGAGAAGCGCGATCACCGGCGCTTGGGGCGCGAGATGGACCTCTTTCACATGCAGGAAGAGGCGCCGGGTCAGGTGTTCTGGCACCCGAACGGCTGGACGATCTACACCGTGCTTCAGGACTACATGCGCCGCCAGCAGCAACGCGGCGGCTATGTCGAGGTGAACACGCCGCAGGTCGTCGACCGCAAGCTGTGGGAAGCCTCGGGCCACTGGGAGAAGTATCAGGAAAACATGTTCATCGTCGAAGTGGACGAAGAACATGCGCGGGAAAAGGCGGTCAACGCGCTCAAGCCGATGAACTGCCCCTGCCACGTCCAGATCTTCAACGTGGGCCTGAAATCCTACCGCGATCTGCCGCTGCGTATGGCCGAATTCGGCTCGTGCAACCGCTATGAGCCGTCGGGGGCGCTGCACGGGATCATGCGCGTGCGCGGCTTCACGCAGGACGATGCGCATATCTTTTGCACCGAGGATCAGATCGAAAGCGAAACCGAGCGGTTCATTTCGTTCCTTGCTGGCATCTACAAAGACCTCGGCTTCCCGACCTACAAGATCAAGTTCTCGGACCGCCCCGACACGCGGGCCGGGTCGGACGAGATCTGGGACAAGGCGGAAAAGGCGCTGCTGGACGCCACCCACAAGGTGACGAACGACGTGGAGTTGAACCCCGGCGAAGGGGCGTTCTACGGCCCGAAGCTAGAATTCGTGCTGACCGACGCCATCGGGCGCGACTGGCAATGCGGCACGTTGCAGGTCGATTTCGTCCTGCCGGAGCGGCTTGACGCCAACTACATCGGTGAAGACGGGGCCAAGCATCGGCCGGTTATGCTCCACCGCGCCACACTGGGTTCGTTCGAGCGGTTCATCGGCATCCTGATCGAAGAACACGCGGGCAAGCTGCCGTTCTGGATCGCGCCGCGTCAGGTGGTCGTCGCCTCGATCGTGTCGGATGCGGACGATTACGTGCGTGAGGTGGTCGACGCGCTGCGCGCCAAGGGCGTGCGCGCCGAGGCCGACACGCGGAACGAAAAGATCAACTACAAGGTGCGTGAGCATTCCGCGGGCAAGGTGCCGGTCATTCTGGCCATCGGGATGAAGGAGGTCGAGGACCGGACTGTTACACTCCGCCGCCTCGGCGAGAAGCAGACGCGGGTCGTGGCACTGGACGAAGTGGTACAGGAACTCTCGACTGAGGCGACCCCGCCCGATCTGGCCTGACAGTAAGTCATTGATATCTTTGCGAACGGGCGGTCCATCGGGCCGCCCGTTTCACATCCAACTCACGAAAGCGTTTGTTTCACTCCGTCACAGCGCCGCGCGGCACGGGCCCGTGAATGGTCCGTTACGCGGCTTCAGGGCTAGCAATTGGTCACCGCAAGAACGCGGAACCGAATGCAAACTGGAGGACAGACCCTTGACCATCAAACTTTCCAAAACCGCCGTGGCCGGCGCCGTCGCAACCGCGCTCGCCTCGCTCACCCTGCCTGCCCACGCGCAGGACATGGAGAAATGCTACGGCGTCGCCAAGGCCGGCGAGAACGGCTGCGCGGCCGGCCCCGGCACCACCTGCGCCGGCACGTCCAAGGTCGACTGGCAGGGCAACGCCTGGTCGCTCGTCCCCGCTGGCACCTGCGAAGACATGACCATCGAAGCCTCGATGACCGAGGACATGATGGAGCGCATGGGCTCGCTCGAGCCGCTCGACCGCGACCTGCCGATGGACGGCTGATCGACGACGCGCGGGCGGCACGGCTCTCGCCGCCCGCGTGTTTTCCAACGAACGGTCGGGAGGGGACGATGCTCGACATGACGGGACACAAACTGCCAGCCGGACCCGGTGTCGGGTTCAAACCGCAGCATTACGCCGAGGTGATCGGTGACAGCGGCGCGGTCAAGTGGCTGGAAATCCACGCGGAAAACTATATGGGCGATGGCGGACGGCCACTGGCCCAACTGCGCGCACTGGCGGAACGGTTTCCGATTTCGGTGCATGGGGTCGGGTTGTCGATCGGCGGGGAAGACCCGCTCGACCACGACCATCTTGCACGTCTGAAACACCTGATCGGCTGGCTCGATCCTGCGAGCTTCTCGGAACATCTCGCGTGGTCGTCGCACGGCGGGACCTATTTCAACGATCTTCTCCCGCTGCCCTATACGGCCCGCACACTGGCCCGTGTCGAGCGGCACATTCACGAGGTGCAGGAGGCGCTGGGGCGGCGGGTGCTGTTGGAGAACCCCTCGACCTACCTCGCCTTCGACGCCTCGACGATGTCCGAGACCGATTTCCTGTCGGAACTGGTGCGCCGGACCGGGTGCGGCCTGCTGCTCGACATCAACAACGTCTTCGTCGCCTGCACGAACCAGCAGACCGATCCCCGCGCCTACCTTGCCGATTTCCCGCTGCACGCGGTGGGCGAGGTGCATCTGGGCGGTCATGACGCGGACGAAGACGCATCCGGCGCGCCGCTGTTGATCGACGCGCATGGCTCGGAAGTGGTCGATCCGGTGTGGGGGCTTTACCGCGAAACGATCGCGCGCATGGGGCCGAAACCCACGCTGATCGAATGGGACACCGACGTGCCTGAGTGGGAGGTTCTCGAGGCCGAAGCCGCGCGCGCGGCCAACGTCCTTGGGCGCGTCAGGAGTTAATCGCGGCCTGCAAGATACTGATACAATTACGTTATCCGAAACATTCACGATACTAGTTTTCTAGGATCCTAGTATTCTGATCGCAAAGGCAAGGACCCCGGCATGACACCTTGGCCCACCGCCCTTCTCACCGCGGACGACGTGCCGGACGGCCTGTCCGGCCCGCATCGTTCGCCCGTCGGAAACCGCTTCGATGTCTACCGCAACAACGTGATGTCCTCGCTCGTGCAGGCCATGCGCGACGGGTTCCCGGTGATCCGGCGTCTCGTGGGCGAGGCGTTTTTCGCGCCGCTCGCCGGTGCCTATGTCCGCGCGCATCCCCCGACCTCTCCGGTCCTTTTCACCTATGGCGCTAACTTCCCCGCCTTCCTCAAAACCTTTCCGCCGGCCGCCAGCCTGCCCTATCTCGCCGATACCGCGCGGCTGGAACTGGCCCTGCGCCGCGCCTATCACGCGGGCGATGCGCGCGCCGTGGATGCGCAGGCGTTAAACCAGCCGGGGATCGAACGGGCCCATATCACGCTCGCCCCCGCCGTCACGGTGCTGTCGTCGCCCTATCCGATCCACGCGATCTGGCGCGCCAACATGGACCCGACCGCGCCCAAGCCGACCTCGGGCGCGCAATCCGTGCTCGTCACCCGAGCGGACTGGGACCCGTTGCCGGAACCGATCCCCGCGCCCGAGGCCCGGTTCATCGGCGCGCTCGCAACCACATCGCTCGGTGCAGCCGCCGAGGCCGCGCCCGGCCTCGATCTCGCAACCGCGCTGTCGCGCCTGATCGCGCGCAAAGCCATCGTCAACCTAGAGGTGCCCCAATGATCCAGACCGCAATCCGCAGGCTCGATGCCGCCACAGGCCCGGTGATCGGCACGCTCGCCCGCTTGACCTTCGCCGCCACGCTCGCCGGGTATTACTGGGCCTCGGCCCTGACCAAGATCGACGGCGGCTCGATTTCGATCAACGGCTACGCCCAGATCTTTCCCAGGGCGATGGAGGCGGTGAATTACGACGCCTCGCAGCTTTCCGCCTTCCACACGCTCGTGGTCGCGGCGGGCACAGCGGCGGAGTTCGTTCTGCCTGCGCTTCTGATCGTCGGACTGCTGACGCGCCTCGCGGCCCTCGGCATGATCGGGTTCGTCGCGGTTCAGACGCTGACCGACCTTTTCGGCCATGGCGCCCTGTCGCAGCCCGAAACGCTGGGCGCCCTGTTCGACCGGGTGCCGGACAGCCTGATCCTCGACCAGCGGCTCCTTTGGATCACGCTGTTCGCCACCCTGATCTTCATCGGACCCGGCCCCCTGTCGCTCGACCGGCTGCTCTCCCGCTGGCGCGGTCAGAGCCAGACGGCCTTCGCCGCCTGATCCCAGCCAAGGGTGCGGGTCTCGCCATCGACGACGACGGGGCGTTTCATCAGAGTGGGATGGGCGGCGATCAGCTTGGCCGGATCGCCCGCCCGTTCCGCCTCGTCCAGCCCGCGCCATGTGGTCGAGCGTTTGTTGACGAGCGCCTCACCGAAGGCCTCCAGAAACGCTTGCAGATCAGAGGGTTGCAATGGGTCTTCGCGGATGTCCTGCAAGACCGGCTCATGCCCCCCGGCTTCCAGCTCTTTCATCGCTTTGCGCACCGTGTCGCAGCTCTTGATCCCGTAGACGCGCATCCAAGCCCCCTTTACAAAATCTTCTCTTGAGTTTTTTCCGTTTTGTTTCACTCTGACCGCGTGAGACAAGTACTTCCAGAAGATTGCTCCCTCGAAGAGCAGCTGAAGACTATGGCTGCACCACCCCGCCGCAATACCGTGGGCGGATCGATCGAAGGAGAGAACGGATGGCCACCGGCACCGTGAAATGGTTCAATGCGACAAAAGGGTACGGGTTCATCGCGCCCGATGATGGCGGCAAGGATGTGTTCGTGCATATTTCGGCTGTCGAGCGCGCCGGGATGACCGGCCTCGCCGACAATCAGAAAGTGTCCTATGAGATGATTCCGGGCCGTGACGGCCGGGAAAGCGCGGGCGACCTCAAGGCGCTCTGAGCGCCCTCGACCCATTGCGAAACCCCGCGCCGTAGCGCGGGGTTTTTTCGTTTCGCGCAGGCGGTTCAGGTGATCGCGCGCACGATCACGACGCCGATCCAGGCCGAAAAGCCGGTCAGAACCGTGCCCCAGATCACATCCGTCGCCACCATCTGCGGCGCCCAGAGCTTGAGCGTCGCGTAGTTGGTGAATTCATAGGTGCCATAGGCCATCGCGCCGATAATCCCGCCGCTGATGAGGGCCGAAGTGGGCGTCCCGTTCTTCAAGGCGGGCCACGACACCAGCCAGACCAGCCCGGCCACGTAGAACAGGTAGAAGACCGCGGCGGGCGCGACCCGGATCGGCATTTGCAGCCAGTCGCCAAGGTGGTTTTCGAACAAGGGCTTCATCACCTTGTTCAGCATCACCGCATCGATGCCGAGGAAGATGACGGCGGTGATGACATAGAGAAGGACGGGCTGCATCGGATACCTCAAGTTCGTTGTCTTGAGCGGTTACGCGATGCCGGTTCGTCCGGATGAAAAAAAGCTCAGCACTCCGGCTGGTCGAGCCGAACCCGTTTCAGGGGCGACAGCGACCAGTTGTGCAGCTCGGTGTTCAGCTTCGGCCGCGTCGCATCGGTGCGCGCGGCAAGCGCCTTGGCCACCCGTTCGTCAGCGCCAAGTCCCAGCTTGTCCCGGATGCCCTCGACGATGGCGACCCAGAAGGGTGTGTTCCGTTCTTCGACCACGATCTCGACCACTTCGACACGCCCATCATCGGTCACGTAGAACTTCTGCGACAGCGTGGCTTCGCGCACCGCCTCCGCCTGTTCGATCCCGGCGATATCCTCATACCCGCAGGTCCACGACCCCTTGGCCGAGGCCATATGCGGTATCGAGATGCTCATCACGACCGCCATGGCGACCGCGCCCCTAGATATAGTATGTCCCATGGGTCTCATTTAACGGGCTGGACCAGAACAGCGCAACGCCGCAATAGGCAGCATTCTCACCAAACCGATCACAATGGCAGTTGTGCAACGCCCGTCAGCGCCGCCGCACCAGATCGCGCAAAACACAGGCAGGGTCTGCATCGCGCAGTCGCGCCTCGCGCAGCGGATACCACTCGGCTTCGTCGAAATCCGGGAAAAAGGCGTCGGCATCCGGCACGTCACGATCGACTTCGGTGACCATGATCCGGTCGGCCAGCGGCAGAAGCGCCCGATAGATCCCCGCCCCGCCGATCCCGTAAATCCGCGTATAGCCTTCGGAGCGTGCCAGCCCAATCGCCTCTTCGACCGAGCCGACGACGTGGTCGGTCAGGGCCGTGTCGCGTGACACCACGATATTCAGGCGGTTTTTCAGGGGCTTGACCGGCAGGCTTTCCCAGGTTCTGCGCCCCATGACCAAAGCGCCGCCAAGGGTTTCACGCTGGAACATCTTCAGGTCTTCGGGCGCGTGCCACGGAATATCTCCGTCTCGCCCGATAGCCCCACCCTTTGCGCGCGCAACGACCAGCGTCAGCATCAGACCGCCACCGGTGCCTTGATCGCAGGGGCCGGATCGTATCCCGGAAAGGCGAAATCGTCGTATTTGAAGTCGAAAATCGACCCGACGTGGCGCTTGATTTCGATCTGCGGCAGGGGGCGCGGGGTGCGCGACAGTTGCTCGTGCACCTGATCCATGTGGTTGGAATAGATATGCGCGTCGCCGATGGAATGAACGAAATCGCCCGGCTCGTACCCCGTCACATGGGCCAGCATCACCTGCAAAAGCGCGTAGGAGGCGATGTTGAACGGCACGCCCAGAAACATATCCGCCGACCGCTGATAGAGTTGCAGATGCAGCTTGCCGCCGATGATCCTGACCTGCCAAAGCGTATGGCACGGCGGCAGCGCCATATCGGGCACGTCACCGGGGTTCCAGGCCGAAACGATCAGGCGGCGGCTGTCGGGCGACCTGCGGATCTGTTCGACGAGATCCGCGATCTGGTCGACCTCGCCGATCACCGGCGCGCCGTCCGCCCCCCTGTCGATTTTCGGGAAGTGGCGCCACTGGTGGCCATAGACCGGCCCGAGGTCGCCGTTTTCATCCGCCCATTCGTCCCAGATCGAGACTCCGTTTTCCTTGAGGTAGCCGATGTTCGTATCGCCCGAGAGGAACCAGAGCAGTTCATGCACGATCGAACGCAGGTGCAGCTTCTTGGTCGTGACCAGCGGGAACCCTTCGGCCAGCGGATAACGGCACTGCATCCCGAAATACGATGTCGTGCCCGTCCCCGTCCGGTCGGTCGAGGGCACGCCCTGATCGAGCACCGTCTTCAACGCATCCAGATACTGCCGCATCGCTGCCTCCGCTTGTCCTGTGCGCCCGGTGGGCCGGGCGCAGGTCCACACCATATGTTGGGCTTGCCGCTCAAGCAACCACTACCAGCCGACAGTCCGTTGACAGTGCGCCCCCCTGCACCCTACCGTTTCGCGCAGGCAGGAATTGCGGGATTGGTTTGGGTCATGCAGGCAGGCAACGGTCGCCGAGGCCCCCGAAAGAGGGGGGTGGCGCGACGACCCACGTTCTTTAGAAACGCTCCCATGTGGGGTAAGAGAATCATGTCGGCGCTGGCGATCTGTCTGGCGCTCGGGGCGACCGCGCAGGCGCAAAGCCGGGACGAGGTATTGCCCGCCGCCGTCGAGGCGCTCAAATCCGGTGACGGCACGCGCGCGCTGGCCCTGACCGACAGCCTGATCGCCGCCAATCCGCGCGACATCGACGCCCTGCTTCTGAAATCCGAAATCCACTTCGCCATGGGCCAGTCGCGTTCGGCGCGCGAGGCCGCTACGGCCGCCTTCACGGCCTCCGACATCCCGGCGGCACGCTACGCCTCGGGCATGCGGATCGCGGAATTGCACGCGCTCGACGGCAACTATCCCCTGTCGCAGTTCTGGTTGCGTCAGGCGGGCAACTACGCCGCCAATGACGAGCAGTTGCAGCGGGCCGTCGCGGCCTATCGCAACGTGCGCGCACGCAACCCGTGGCGGTTCACCTTTTCCGGCGGGGTCGCACCGAACTCCAACATCAACAACGGCTCGTCCGAGACGACGATGGAGATTTTCGGCCTCCCCTTCGTGCTGTCGCCGACCGCGCGGGCCTTGTCGGGGTATACCGCCGAGGCGCAGGCCAAGCTCGATTACCGGATTTTCCAGACCGAGCGATCCCAGACGACGGTCGGCATCGAAGCCGCCGGGCGGATGAACTGGCTCGACCGCGCCTCGGCCGCCGCGGCCCCGACGGTGAGCGGCCATGACTACGATTTCTACTCGCTCGCGCTGACGGCGACGCATCAGCAGATCGTCGGCAATGGCATCCGGCTGGAATTCTCGGGGCGCGCGGGCCGCAACTGGTACGGCGGCGCGAAACTGTCCGATTTCTTCGGCGCCGGAACCGCCGTGACCTTTCCGCTGTTCGACGGGCGCGATGCCCTGACCTTCTCGGCGCGCGCCGACCGCAGCCTGCTGGTGCAGGGCGGGCTGGTGCCCGAAACGGTCGCCACCATCGGCGCGGCCTATGCCCACAAACTCGCCTGGGGCGACACGGTGATCGGGCGCGTGAACTACACCCGTTCGTGGTCCGCCGGGGCTTCGCAGGTCTACACCCTGCCCAGCGCGGGGATCGACTATCGCTTTTCGCGCCCGATCCTCGGCGCCTATCTGGAGGTGGGCGGCAATTACGGCTACAAGTCGTATAACTTCTCGCCGTTTTCCACGACGGGGCGGCAGGACCGTATTCTGAGCGGCCATGTATCGGCGGAATTCCGGAATTTCTCCTACATGGGCTTTTCGCCCGTCGTGACGATGGAAGCGAAACGGTCCTGGTCGAATGTCCCGCTCTACTCTCAAACATCGTTCACGGGCGGGCTCAGCTTCCAGTCGCGTTTCTAGGGCGCTCGCCCTCGCGCTTGGCCTGAGCGCCGCCGCCCCCGCGCTCGCGCAGGAAGGCGCGTGTCGTCAGGCGCTCGTCCTCGCTCTCGACGTGTCGGGCTCGGTCGACAGTGCGGAATACCGGCTTCAGATGGACGGGCTCGCGCAGGCGCTGCTCGACCCGGTCGTGTCGCGTGCGATCCTCGCCCCCGGCGCGGCGCCCATCGCGCTCCACATCTTCGAATGGAGCGGTCCGCAGTTCCAGAATACCCTCGTCGACTGGACACTCGTGACCGACGCCCCGACCCTGAACGCCATCGCCGGGACGCTTCGCGGCACCGGGCGCAGCCCCTCACCGCCGTCGACCGCGCTCGGCACCGCGATCGCCGTGGCCGCGACGGCGCTGAAGAACGGCCCTGCGTGCTGGAAAGGCACGATCGACGTGTCGGGCGACGGCAAGTCGAACACAGGCCCGCGCCCGCAGGATCTTGGCGATCTCGCGCAACTCGAAGGCGTGACGGTCAACGCGCTCGTCATCAACACCATCGATTCGATGGGCGCCGGGCCGGGCGACGAAGACCTCATGAGCTATTTCGAAAACCTCGTGATCCGGGGGCCCGGCGCCTTCGTCGAACCCGCCGAAGGGTTCGAGGACTACACCCGCGCCATGACCCGCAAACTCCTGCGCGAGATCGACGCGCTGGCGGTGGGCGGGCTTGCCCCCGACCAAGTGCCGGACAAGGGCTGACCCACCCCCCTTCTCTGTTTCCGGAAACCTCGGGGGTGGGTCTCATTTGCCTGCAAATGAGGCCAAGGGGGCTGGCCCCCTGCCCGACAGACACGCGCGCCTCACCCGGACCTTACGCCCTGACACACCAACCGCGCCCATCGCGACGACCTGCCGAAGGCGGGTCGGCGCAAACCCGCGCGCCGCAGGCGCACCTTTTGGCGGCGATCAATAGATATAGCGGATCTGGTCGGTCCAATAGCGTTCCACACGTTTGAGCGAACTGTTGATCTCTTCGATCCCGTCGAGCGAGAGGACCGCGCGATCCTCCAGCCCCTTGGCATGGCGTTTGAACAGATCGGCCACCACGTCGCGGATTTCGCAGCCCTTCCCGGTCAGCTTGACGCGGACGGACCGGCGGTCGATCTCGGACCTCTGGTGGTGCATGTATCCCATATCCACCAGCTTCTTGAAGTTGTAGGACACATTTGAGCCCTGATAGTAGCCGCGCGATTTCAACTCGCCCGCCGTCACCTCGTTGTCGCCGATGTTGAACAACAGCAGCGCCTGCACCGCGTTGATCTCCAACATGCCCAACCGCTCGAACTCGTCCTTGATGACGTCGAGCAGCAGGCGATGCAGCCTCTCCACCAGTGACAGCACGTCAAGGTACTGCGTCATGAACCCGGTGCCCACCCCGGTCTCGATCTGGCTGTGAATGCTCATGCCCGTCTCCGTCGAATTCCAGTCCGACGGAGTTTTGCGAGAAAGAACAGAATATTCGGTTAAAGATCGGCCGAATTCCGAAAGCGCCTATTTGGCGGCCGCGTGGTCCGCGATCGTCGCGATCAGGCCCGCGAACCGTTCGGGCGCGGGCACCTGCCCCGACACCCACTGGTAAAGGTCCTGATCGTTCTCGAGCAGAAGCGCGTCGTAGAGGTCGAGGTCGGCGGCATCCATCGTGGCGAGCCGGTCGTCGGAATAGGGGCCGAGGATCATGTCCATCTCCTTGGTCCCGCGCCGCCACGAGCGCATGTTCATCCGCTTCAACCGGTTCTCCGCCGTCTCGTTCACGCGCCCGCATCCTCCATCAGCTTGCGCAGACCTTTTTCCAGCCGCGCCATGCGTTTCGTCGCGTCCGTGATATCCGCCTGAACCTCGCGCAGTTCAAGCAAAAGCGCCCGCGCATCCCGCGACATTTCGGTCTCCGTGCCCGGCGGGTCGACGCCTTCGCCCTCGCCCGTCAGCAGCCAGCCCAGCGAAACACTGAGCAGCCCGGACACCATCTGAAGCCGGTTCGCCCGCGGTTCCGACACGTCGTTTTCCCATGACGCAAGGGTCTTGGTCTTGATCCCGAGCTTCTTGGCCAGTTCCTTCTGGGTCAGTCCCGCGGCCTCGCGGGCCCCGGCCAGCCGGTCGCCGAATGTCGCGTTGTCCTCGGAATACCAGTCGTCGTCCATGACGCCTCCCTTCGCGCTTGATCGCATGTCGGGGCGAGCGTAGGACGAACGCAACCCAGTCTCTGACCCGGATGCGACCATGACACTCCTCTCCGCGACGCTTGACCGCGTGAAACCCTCGCCGACCATTGCAGTAACAACTCTGGCGCAGGAATTGAAGGCCGCGGGGCGTGACGTCATCGGTCTGGGCGCGGGCGAGCCGGATTTCGACACGCCGGAAAACATCAAGAACGCGGCCAAGGCGGCGATGGATGCGGGCAAGACGAAATACACAGCCCCCGACGGGATGCCGGAGTTGAAACAGGCGATCTGCGCCAAGTTCGCGCGCGAGAACGGGCTGACCTATCAGCCGAACCAGATCAGCGTGGGCACCGGCGGCAAGCAGATCCTCTACAACGCCCTGATGGCGACACTGAATCCCGGCGACGAGGTGGTGATCCCGGCCCCCTATTGGGTGAGCTATCCGGACATGGTGCTGCTTGCGGGCGGTGATCCGGTGACGGTGGAATGCGGGATCGACACGGGCTTCAAGATGACGCCCGCGCAGCTCGACGCCGCGATCACGCCCAAGACCAAGTGGCTGATCTTCAACTCGCCGTCCAATCCAACCGGCGCGGGCTATACCCGCGACGAGCTGAAGGCGCTGACCGATGTGCTGATGCGCCATCCCCATGTCTGGGTGATGTCGGACGATATGTACGAACACCTCGTCTTCGACGATTTCGAGTTCTTCTCGCCCGCCCAGATCGAACCGGGGCTTTACGAGCGCACGCTCACCGTGAACGGCGTCTCCAAGGCCTATGCGATGACCGGCTGGCGCATCGGCTACGGCGCGGGGCCGAAATTCCTGATCGACGCGATGCGCAAGATCCAGTCGCAGTCGACCTCGAACCCCTGCACCGTCAGCCAGTGGGCGGCGGTCGAGGCGCTGAACGGCCCGCAGGATTTCCTCGCCGAGAACGCCAAGGTCTTTCAGCGCCGCCGCGATCTGGTGGTCAGAATGCTGAACGCGGCGGAGGGGATCGATTGCCCGACACCCGAGGGGGCGTTCTACGTCTATCCGTCCATCGCGGGCTGCATCGGCAAGACCACACCCGGCGGCACGGTGATCGAAGATGACGAAACCTTCTGCAAGGAGCTGCTCGAGGCGACCGGCGTGGCCGTCGTTTTCGGCGCGGCCTTCGGGGTCTCGCCCAACTTCCGGGTGAGCTATGCCACGTCGGACGAACAACTCACCACGGCCTGCGAGCGCATACAGTCGTTCTGCGCCGCGCTGTCCTGAGACATTGACGTTGCGGCAGGGCACTGTTGCGCTGGTCGGTTCTGAACCAACCCGTTACAAATGCCTCGCGCAGGAGTAACAAGTAAAAATGTCGAGCGAACTTCCCGAATACTATTTTCGCGTCCGTGAAAACGGCGCCTTCGTGTTCAAGGTGGACACCCAGAACCGGCATCGCCGGATCGAGATGGACCAGATCGCCGTGGTCAACACCAAGAACGGCGACATCAAGGCCCATGGCGACCGCACCCTGTCCAATCAGGACATGGCCGCGATCTCCGACTGGCTTGCCGAGCGGCAGGAGCTTTTGTCGGCGCGCGAGGTCGACGACATCCTGCGCGCCGTGGACACGCTGAACCACACCGCGCATTGGGTGCAGACGCGGGCCGAGGATCATCACCTTGAGATGGTGACGGATTCGCTTCTCATGGCCATGCACGACCTGCGCACGCTACTGGTGCGCAAGAAGGCCGAGCGATTGATGCGGGAAGACTGATTTCGCGCCGGGCTGACGCCCGGCACGACCCGCTG
>NZ_CH902578.1:1023809-1048734 GCF_000152805.1 Maritimibacter alkaliphilus HTCC2654
CCCTACGTCACCGCGAAAACTTCTTATACTTCAACCGCTTCGGCTCAAGCGCATCCGGTCCCAGCCGGCGCTTCTTGTCCTCTTCGTAGTCCTCGAAGTTCCCCTCGAACCACTCCACATGCGCCTCGCCCTCGAACGCCAGAATGTGCGTGCAGATGCGGTCGAGGAAGAAGCGGTCGTGGGAGATGACCACTGCGCAGCCTGCGAAATCGACCAGCGCGTCTTCCAGCGCGCGGAGCGTTTCGACGTCCAGATCGTTTGTCGGCTCATCGAGCAGGATCACGTTGCCGCCGGATTTCAACAGCTTCGCCATGTGAACCCGGTTGCGCTCACCGCCTGACAGAAGCCCGACCTTTTTCTGCTGGTCGCCGCCCTTGAAGTTGAAGGCCCCGCAATAGGCGCGGGAGTTCATCTGGGCGTCGCCAAGGTCGATCACCTCGGCTCCGCCCGAAATCTCTTCCCACACCGTCTTGTTCGCATCAAGCGCGTCGCGCGACTGGTCGACGTAAGCCAAATCCACAGTGTCGCCGAATTCGATCGACCCTGCGTCGGGCTGTTCCTGCCCGGTGAGCATCTTGAACAGCGTTGATTTACCGGCGCCGTTCGGGCCGATCACGCCGACGATGCCGCCGGGGGGGAGCGAGAACGACAGGTCTTCGATCAACAGCTTGTCGCCCATCGCCTTTTTGAGCCCCTCGACCTCGATCACCTTGGAGCCTAGGCGCGGGCCGCGCGGGATGACGATCTGGGCGTTCGTGATCTTTTCACGCTCGGACTGGTCGGCCAGTTCGTTATAGCGGTCGATCCGCGCCTTCTGCTTGGACTGGCGGGCTTTCGCGCCCTGCCGCATCCATTCCAGTTCGCGTTGCAGGGTCTTCTGGCGCGATTTGTCCTCGCGCGCTTCCTGCTCCAGTCGCTTGGCTTTCTGCTCGAGCCACGCGGAATAGTTCCCCTCGTAGGGAATGCCGCGGCCCCGGTCGAGTTCGAGGATCCAGCCGGTGATGTCGTCAAGGAAATAGCGGTCGTGGGTGACGATCAGGATCGTCCCCTTGTAGTCGATCAGGTGCTGTTGCAGCCACGCGATGGTTTCCGCGTCGAGGTGGTTGGTCGGTTCGTCGAGAAGCAGCATGTCGGGCGCTTCGAGCAGCAGTTTGCAAAGCGCCACCCGGCGGCGTTCCCCGCCCGAGAGCGACGTAACATCCGCATCGTCCGGCGGGCAGCGCAGTGCCTCCATCGACACGTCGACCTGCGCGTCCAGATCCCACAGGTTCTGGGCGTCGATGGTGTCCTGCAACTCGGCCATCTCCTCGGCGGTCTCGTCCGAGTAGTTCATGGCGAGTTCGTTGTAGCGGTCGAGGATGTCCTTCTTGGCCTTCACGCCCAGCATGACGTTTTCACGCACGGTGAGGCCCTCGTCCAGTTCCGGCTCCTGGCTGAGGTAGCCGACCTTGGCGCCCTCGGCGGCCCAGGCCTCGCCGGTGAAGTCATTGTCCTGCCCGGCCATGATCCGCATCAGGGTCGACTTACCCGCGCCGTTCACGCCCACGACGCCGATCTTGACGCCCGGCAGGAAAGACAGGCGGATGTTCTCGAAACACTTCTTGCCGCCCGGGTAGGTCTTGGAAACGCCGTCCATGTGGTAGACGTATTGATAGCTGGCCATGATGCCCTCGTGGAATTTGGGTTTGGGCCTAGATAGTCCCCGCGCGGGGCAGGGGCAACAGCCTGCATCCGAGTTGTCGATGGGCAACATTGCGATAAGTCATGACACGGGGTCAGGTTTTGCTTTGCCGAACGGGCGGGCCGGGCTAAGGATAGGGGCGCACCGGATGGTCCGGTGCGAGAAGGAGACGATCATGTCGAAGTTTTGCCGAGCATATCTCCAGCGGGGTTCGACCCCCTAGCGCGGCGTTCGCATGATCTTTTGCAACCGGAGGCCGCCTGCAAACGCGGCCTTTTTTGTTGCTCATCCAACAGGTTACGTGTGCAGGCGTCCCTCCTGACCCAAGGAGAGACCGATGGTCTACGTCACCAATACCACCCTGCGCCCCGGTCCCCGGCGCGTGATCCGGCTGGGCCGGATCGTCCTTGCCATCCTGCCCGCCCGCCAGCGCCCGCCCGCGCGGCTGACACGGTCGGTGCCGGAGTATCTGCACCGCGACGTGGGGTTGCCTCCGGCCGCCCGGCCCAGCCGGATGCCGCCGGACATGGACCGGAGAACGCTGATGTAAGGCGCTGACCGCCCGGCCCGTCGGGGTCGGGCGGTGTCGGGCCGCGTCAGTCCTGAATGCTCTCGATGTAATCCGTCAGGACAGCGATCCGCCCGCGCGCGATGATTTCCGCGCTGATCGGGCCGAGGTCCGATGCGGTCGCGGTGAAGCGGTCGCCCCAGATCGGCATCGGGCCGCCATGGCCGCGCACGCCGGTGCGTCCGTCGATCACCATGAAGGTTTCGAGATAAGGAAACACGCCGTCATTTGCGGCGGCGAGGCCCGTCAGCCCCGGAACGCTCAGGTTCAGGACCGATGCGAAGGGGCCGTCGCCCTTGCCGGATTCCCCGTGGCAGATGGCGCAGGCCACCATGTATTCCTCCTGCCCGGCGGTGGTGTCCTGCCCGGTTGCGGCAAGCGGCAGGGTGGCGAACATGGCCGCGACGGCCCAGTGTTTCATGGACATACGATGCTCCTCTCGGTTCAACGTTCGCGCGGAAGTAATCAAAATATAACTTATGAAAGACCCCAGATTCAACTCGGACCTTTGGTCGCAGCGTTACATCCGGGTCGTCGCCGCTCAGACGGTTCGTGTGTCGGGGAAGGGCGCGCGCCCCTCAGCCTCCGCCCATATCCACATGCACCCGCTGTTGTCCGGGGCGATAGCCTTCGCGCACGCAGATGTCGTTCGGGCGCACTGCGCCCATCCACGCGGCGGAGGAGCAGACGCGGAATCCGGCGATCTGGTTCAGGGCGATGCGGGAGCGGGCGTTGTCGCGGCAGGTGCCGGCAAAGCGCACGGCGTCGGCATGGCCCAGATCGCCGGGGCCGAAGCAGCCCGCGACGACACGGCCGTTCTTCAACATGACGTCGAGCGAGAAATCCTCGCCCCGGCGCCCCGTTTCGGTCCATGTGATCGACACGGCGTCCTCGGCGGGCGGGCCGAGATACAGATAGTCGCCGCCCGAATAGCTGACCTTTCGTGCGCTTTCGCCCTTGCCGTCGCCCCAGTTTCCGTCGCTCGACATCACCAGCTTCACCTCGGCGATCTCGGACTTGTGGACGCGGCGGTCCTTGCCGCTCGCCGTCGGGCAGGCGCCCGTGAAGCGGTAGGACGGGGTCTGGCCCAGCGTGCTGGCACCGACGCAGGGTGCGATCCAGCGCCCGTTCTTCAGCCGCACGTCGATGGAGTAGCTGTGCCCCTCTTGCCGTGGCCAGACGAGGAACAGGTCGGTCAGGCTTTCCAGCGTACCGTCGGGCTTGAAGGTAAGGGCCTGTCGATAGGTGTTGCGCTTGAAGCCGGTGCAGTTCTCACCCGTCCATTCGCCGACGTGGTAGAAGATGTAATACCGCCCGCCCATCTCGACCGCCGCGCTGTGCCCGAGGTTTTCGAGAAGCGGTTCGCGGCGGTAGTTCCACCGCATCCCCTTGTTGGTGCAGCCGGGGCCGGTCTCCGCGAAGACGGGCGTCGACAGGCTGCGCACCCCGCGCGCCTTCGAGAAGTTGCCGGGGCCGTTCGCCACCAGATAACTCAGCCCATAGGCGAAATGCGCGTTGCCGCGGCTGTAGATCAGATAGTCCAGCCCGTTGTGCGAGATGACGTCGGGCGCCTCGTTGATCGACTCCTCGTAATCGACGCTCGAGAACGGATTGTCGTAGTTCGAGAACGGCGTGAGGATGTTGTAGACCGCGTCGGGGCGGCTCATCGGGAAGGCCGCGATGTTGTTGCCGCGCGTGAACCACGTGTAGAAGAACCAGTCGCCGCCCATGTGGTCATAGACCGAGCTGTCGATGCGGATCGCCCGGTTGCAGCCCTCGGGCGGGCAGGCGCTGCTTTTGAACGACCGGGGCAGTTTGGTGCCCGCGTTGATCGGTTTCGGCACGCCGAAGCTCACGTTGCGGCGGGGGGAGGTGGCGACCCACGTGGTCACTTGCTGATTGCTGGGGGCCTTGGCGATCGGGGGGCAGGTGCCGCCCTTGGGATATTGCATCGCCGAAAACGACAGGACGAGCTGGTCGCCGTCGACCGAGATATCGGGCGCCCAGATCCGGCAATATCCGTGGTCCGGGTCGATCTGCGTCGGTTGGTAATGGGTCAGTTCACGGAAATTCGTGAGGTCGGTGGATTGCCAGATCTTCAGCGAATTGTTGCGCCCCGGCGCCCAGGTTCCGGTCAGAAGGTAACGGTCGCCGTCGCGGAAGACTTCGGGGTCGGCCAGCCCGTCCATGATGTGAACGCGGCCCGGATCGGCCGCTTGGGCCGGACCCGCGAACGCGGTCAGCAAGCCCAAGGTCGCGGCCCGCACCGCCGTCAGGATCGGATGCTTCGTCATATCTGCACGCCTGTATGTTTTTGCCGAAAAGCATGGCCCCGGTGCAAAATCCGGTCAAGCGTGCGGGGCCGACGCTCGCGTCAATCTTTCGTCAGAGCCGGGGTCAGAGGCGTCTTTCGAAGAACACGTCGGGGTAAGGGTCGTCGTTGAACCGTTCGATCTCGGTCCACCCCAGCCGACGATACATCGCGACGGCCTCGGGCAACTGGCTGTTGGTGTCGAGCCGGAGCACGCCCATTCCCAGATCGCGCGCGCGGGCCTCGATCACCTCCATCAGCCGCGTGGCGAGCTTCAGGCCCCGCGCGGCAGGCGAAACCCAGAGCCGTTTGACCTCGCCCCAAGTGCCGTCGTGGCCCTTGAGCCCGCCACAACCGATGGGAAGCCCGTCCGACATGGCGACGAAGAACGCGCCTTTCGGTGCGATCATGTCGGTCGCCTCGGGGTCGCGCGACAGATGCACCTCGAACCCGCGCTCGAACCGGCGCGACAGTTCCGCGAAATATTCGGACAGGCACCAGACCGATGTCGGGTCGCGGGGGTCGGCCTCGACGAATTCGACCGCGTGCTGGCCGAGGGCCGAGGCGATCAAGTCCATCGCCGCAAGCAGGTCCGCCCGGTTCGGGTGATGATCCAGCAGGCGCTGCGCCCGCGTGTTCGACAGGTCTTCGTAGGCCTCGAATTCCGCGCGGCCCTTGTGCGTCAGGCGCGCGACACGGCGTCGGGCATCCTGCGGGGCCGGGTGGGTCTCGACCAGCCCCTCGTCCTCAAGGCTGCGCAACAGGCGGCTCATCAACCCGGAGTCGAGGCCGAGGTAATCGCGGATCGCGCCCACTTCCTCCATGCCGCGTCCGATAGCATTCAGCACCCGCGCCGCGCCAAGCGGACGTCCCCGGCCGAGAAAGCTCTGATCCATCACCCCGGTTTCGCGGGTGACGGTCCGGTGAAAGCGGCGGATGCGGTCGATGTCGGTGGGCTGCATGGTCTCGGACTCGGGTCAGGAAATATAGCTGACATTGGTCAGATAAATAAGCGACCGTCAAGCCGCCCTTCGCAAACGCCGTTGACACCCGGCCTGCCTCCGGGTCAATCAGGCGCGATGCGTTTTGACTTGCCACAGGGACGGCCCGGGCGCGTGATCGGGCTTTTGGGCGGATCCTTCGATCCGGCCCACGAAGGCCATGCCCATATCACCCGCGAGGCGATCAAACGGCTGGGGCTGGACGAGGTCTGGTGGCTGGTCAGCCCCGGCAACCCGTTGAAAGCCAGGGGGCCCCGCGCGATGGATGCGCGGCTCGAACGGGCGCGTCAGGTCATGCAGCACCCCCGCGTCACGATCACGGACATCGAGGCGAAGCTCGGCACGCGGTATACGGCCGAAACGCTGGGCCGGCTTTTCGATCTTTATCCCAAGGTCAGGTTCGTCTGGCTGATGGGGGCCGACAACCTCGCCCAGTTCCACAGGTGGGAAAACTGGGACTGGATCATGGGCGCGCTCCCGGTCGCCGTGATCGCAAGACCGGGTCAGCGCGTCGCGGCGCGCATGTCGCCCGCCGCCCAGACGTTTCGCGACCACCGCGTGCCCGGCCGCCATGCCCGTCGCATCATCCACATGGACCCGCCGGCCTGGACCCTCGTCAACGTCCCGATGCGCCCGCATTCCTCGTCCGAGATTCGCGCCCGCGGGGAATGGTCCGATTGACGACGTGACCGGCGAACTCCCGCGAATGTGACCGGCAGAAACCCGCAATTAACCAAGACTCCGCATCTATTGTTTCCGGAATCGCACTTGTCGGGGACCGGAGGTTTGGCTTTACTCGCACCCATGTCAGGGGGTTACACACGGCGCAGTTTTCTAACCGGCGCCATGGCTGCGGTCGGGACCGCGGCCGTGGCCGAAGCGCCGTTGACGTCGATCCGCCCGATGCCGCGTGCCGATGCGGGCGTGGTGGTCCCGCCCGCGCGCCCGACGATCACCGCGCCGGCCGTCGACGACCTCGTCAAACAGGCCAATCTGAACGGAAAGATCGGCTTCGTCGTGTCCGACGCGAAGACGGGCCTGATCCTCGAACAGCGCAATGCCGCCGTCGCCATGCCGCCTGCCAGCGTCGCCAAATCGGTGACCGCGCTTTACGCCTTCGACTCGCTCGGTCTCGACCACGTGTTCGAAACGCGCCTCTTCGCCACCGGCGGGATCAAGGACGGCAAGGTGCAGGGCGACCTGATCCTTGCGGGCGGCGGCGATCCGACGCTCGACACCAACGCGCTCGCCGGTATGGCGCAGAAGCTCAAGGCGCTGGGCGTCACCGGCATCACCGGCGCGTTTCAGGTCTATGCGGGTGCCCTGCCTTACGTGAAATCCATCGACCCGTCGCAACCGGACCATCTGGGCTACAACCCCGCCGTGTCGGGCCTGAACCTCAACTTCAACCGCGTGCATTTCCAGTGGACCCGGTCCGACAGCGGCTACACCGTGGAAATGGACGCGCGCTCGGACCGGTATCGCCCCCGTGTCACCACGGCCAGCATGAAGGTCGTGGACCGCGATCTGCCCGTCTACACCTATGTCAGCGGCACCACGGGCATCGACGAATGGACGGTGGCGAAGGGCGCGCTCGGCAACGGCGGGTCCCGCTGGCTTCCGGTGCGCCGCCCTGATCTCTACGCGGGCGAAGTGTTTCAGGCGCTGGCCCGCGTTCACGGCGTGACCCTGCCCACCGCGACCGTGCGCGACGCGGCACCGACCGGCACGGCGATCGTCAGCCATGCCTCGCAGGACCTGTCCACCATCGTGCGCGACATGCTGCTTTACTCGACCAACATCACCGCCGAGGCCGTGGGCCTCGCCGCCACCCGTGCGCGCGGCGTCCCGGTCACCTCGCTGGCCGACTCCGGTGCGGCGATGAGCGACTGGATGCGCGCTTCGATGGGGGCGAGCGCAGCCGCCTTCACCGACCATTCCGGCCTGTCCGACACCGGGGTGGTGTCGACGCAGGACATGGTGCGCATGTTGCAGACCGCAAAGCCCGGCGGCGTCCTGCACCAACACCTGAAAGAGGTCGCGGTGAAGGACGACGAGGGCAAATACAACGAACACGCCGCGCATTCGATCTTCGCCAAGACCGGAACGCTCAACTTCGTCTCGACGCTCGCGGGCTACGTGACCGCCGCCGACGGCAACGTGCTGTGCTTCGCCATCTTCACCAACGACATGGATCGCCGCGCGGCCCTGACCCGCGCCGAACGCGAACGCCCCGATGGCGGGCGCGGCTGGGCCGGTCGCTCGCGCTGGCTTCAGCAGCAGCTCATCAACCGGTGGATGACGGTCTACGGCGTCTGATCTTCTTCGTTTCCGAAAACCTCGGGGGGCGGAGCGGCTTTGCCCCGCAAAGTCGCTCAGGGGGGCTGGCCCCCCTGCCGCGCGGACCCGGCGCAAGCCGGGGCCGTGCAAGACCTGCGCGGGCGGCCCCGCCGCCCGCACCGTTCGGTCGCCTCAGGGGCGGGCCGGGATGTTGATGGCCTTTTCGCTCGCCGGGCGCGACAGGCAGGCCGCGCGCCACCGCACCACGTTTTCGAAGCTGCCCAGCTCCAGAACATCGTCGGCCTTGTAGGCGGAGGAAAGGCCGCGCACCCAAGGCCAGACCGCGATGTCGGCGATGGTATAGGCCTCGCCCATGATGAAATCGCGGCCCGCGAGGCGCTTGTCGAGCACCCCCAGCAGCCGTTTCGACTCGCCGATGTAGCGGTCGCGCGGGCGCGGGTCTTCGATGTCCTTGCCGCCGAAGGCATAGAAAAAGCCGAACTGCCCGAACATCGGGCCGACGCCGCCCATCTGCCACATGAGCCACTGGATCGTCTCGTATTTCTCCGCCGGGTCGCTGGACAGGAAAAGCCCGGTCTTTTCCGCCAGATAGATCAGGATCGCCCCGGTTTCGAACAGCCCCAGCGGTTTGCCGCCCGGACCGTCCGGGTCGATGATCGCCGGGATCTTGTTGTTGGGGTTGAGCGACAGGAATTCGGGCGTGAACTGGTCGTCTTCCATGATGTTCACGAGGTGCGGCTCATAGGGCAGGCCGGTTTCCTCGAGCATGGCCGACACCTTGATCCCGTTCGGCGTGGGCAGCGAATAAAGCTGGATCTTCGACGGGTCTTCGGCGGGCCAGCGTTTCGTGATCTCGAAGTCTTGAAGCATGGCGTGTCCTTTCTGGTGCGACCGCTGGTGCGGTCGGGTCGCGTTACGGTTTCACCAAACGCCGCGAAGTGCCACGGGCAATTTCGCACATGCCAGCCGTGGCCTGCGCACATGGGTCAGCGGCGCAGGCGCAGGTAATCGGCGTGGGTGGTTTCCTCGAAAGCGGGCAGCATGGCCGTGCCGCCGTCCTCCAGCGGCCATTCCTGAGCGTCCCACAGGATGCGTGCGACCGAAGGCGTTCCGTTCACGGGCGAGGGGGCGTGGCCCAATATCGTCCCGGTCCGGCCTGCATCGACCACGATGCGATAGGTGGCGCCGTTATGCGCCACCGTGTCGATCCCCGCGTATTTGAAGACCTCGATGAGCGTGCCGGGGCAAAAGATCTTGCCCTCGAACCGGACCTGCTCCGCCGCATCGCAGTCGCGCGCCACCTCATAGGGGTCGACCGCCGGGGCCGGGTCGTCCTCGGGCCACAGAAGGATCGCCCCCGCGCCGATGACCGAGACGGCGAGCACCGCGACGGGCAGCGCCACGCCCGACAGGGGCGAAGGTTTACGGGCCGGGTCGGGTGTGCCCATCCCCTGCCTAAAGCGTCATGTGCCGCGCCCGCGCCCCGCGTTCGATGGCGGCGGCGTGAAGCCGGTCGATGTTCAGCTCGTAACGGATTTCTTCGAGCAGCCGCAGCTCCCCCTCGCGCATGACCGCATCGGCCGCGGCGACGTCGCAAGCCATGGCATAGGCGGTTTCCCAAAGGTGATTTGGCAAGTTCTCACGCACCAATCCGAACAGGGCATCCAGACCGTCCTCTTCGCTCATCAGGTCGAACACGGTCTGGCTGACTTGCTTGATCCGGTCGGCGTCGTAACTCGCGAAGACCGGAAGGTGGTCGACGATTTCCTCGATCCGCAGCAATTCCGAGGTGCGGATCTGACCGTCGGACAGCGACACCGTCATCATCACGGCGATCAGGCAGTCTTCGGGCGTCAGGGCATGGGGCAGGTCGGGCAACGGGGGGCCTCCTTTGTCTTTATTGTTGCGTTGCAGAATATTGACCCGGATCATCCCGTTCAATAGGTAGACGCTTTCACGGGCGCATGGGTGCGCCCGCCCGACAGAGACCGGAACCCGAACCATGTGTGACTTGCGTGACGTCGCGATGAACTCCAAAGCCTGGCCCTTCGAAGAGGCGCGCCGGCTCGCGAAACGCTATGAAAAACAGCCGCCCGAAAAGGGTTACGTGCTGTTCGAGACGGGGTATGGGCCAAGCGGTCTGCCGCATATCGGCACCTTCGGCGAGGTTGCGCGCACCACGATGATCCGCCATGCGTTCGAGGTCATCAGCGACATCCCGACGCGGCTTTTCTGCTTCTCCGACGACATGGACGGGATGCGCAAGGTGCCCGAAAACGTCCCGAACCAGGAGATGCTGCGCGAACATCTGCAACAGCCGCTGACCGTCGTGCCGGACCCGTTCGAGGAATTCGAAAGCTTCGGGCACCACAACAACGCGATGCTGCGCCGGTTCCTCGACACTTTCGGGTTCGAGTACGAGTTCTATTCCGCGACCGAGTTCTACAAATCGGGCGCCTTCGACGAGACGCTTCTGGCGGCGGCGAAGAATTACGACAAGCTTATGGAAATCATGCTGAAAAGCTTGCGCGAGGAGCGTCAGCAGACCTATTCCATCTTCCTGCCGATCCATCCGGAAACGGGGCGGGTGCTTTATGTGCCGCTGAAGGAGGTGAATGCCGAGGACGGCACGATCACCTTCGACGACGAGGATGGCCGCGAATGGACGCTGCCGGTCACCGGCGGCAACGTGAAGCTTCAGTGGAAGCCCGATTTCGGGGCGCGCTGGGCCGCGCTGGGCGTCGATTTCGAGATGTATGGCAAGGACCACTCGTCCAACACGCCGATCTATGACGGCATCTGTCGCGCGCTGGGTGGTCGGGCGCCGGAGCATTTCACCTATGAGCTGTTCCTCGACGACAAGGGCGAGAAGATCTCCAAGTCCAAGGGCAACGGGCTGTCGATCGACGAATGGCTGACCTATGCCTCGACCGAGAGCCTGTCGTATTTCATGTACCAGAAGCCCAAGACCGCGAAGCGCATGTTCTTCGACGTGATCCCGCGCGCGATGGACGAATATCACCAGCAGTTGCAGGCCTATCCGACCCAGACGCCCGAGCAGCAGCTTGCGAACCCGGTCTACCACATCCATTCCGGCAACGTGCCGGAGAGCAAGATGGTGGTGAATTATTCGATGCTTCTGAACCTCGCCTCGGTGGCCTCGGCCCACGACAAATCGGTGCTCTGGGGCTTCATCCGGAACTACGCACCCGACGCCACGCCGGAGACGCACCCGGACCTCGACGCCGCTGCGGGTTACGCGATCAGGTATTACGAGGATTTCGTGGCGCCCACGAAGTCCTATCGCCTGCCGACCGATTTGGAGCGCGAGGCGCTGACCGATCTGCGCGACCGTCTGGCGGCGTGGGAGGGCGGCAACGATGCGGAAGGGCTTCAGGGCGAAGTCTTCGCCTGTGGCCGCGAACGCTTCGACCCGATGCGCGACTGGTTCAAGGCGCTGTATCAGGTGCTGCTGGGAGCCGATCAGGGTCCGCGCTTCGGCTCGTTCATCGCGCTCTACGGGGTCGATGAAACCGTTGCGCTGATCGACAAGGCACTGGCGGGCGATCTCGTCGGTTGATCTTTCGTCCCGGGCCGAGCTCGGGACGACCCATGCGGGGGCGCTGCCCCGTCGCCACTGCCGCGCGGGCCAATGGAGCGACCAGGGCGACCCCCGAGGTTTTTCTGACCGGAGAAGACACCGGGTCAGAAAGCGTTCGGGCGGTCACACGATCCACAACCGGATGATCCATGCGACCGCACCGATGGCCGCTACGCTCATCCCGTAGATCGCGACGAACCACAGAAGCTGTTTGCCTTTCCGGTGTTTGGCGTCAGGCGCGTCCCGCATCAGTGATACCCGGTGTCCACGTCGATCTTCCCGCGGAACACGTAATAGGCGTAGGCCGTGTAGCCCAGAATGACCGGGATCAGCACGCCCGCACCGACCAGCATGAAGATCTGGCTCGCGCGTGGGGCCGCAGCCTCGTAGATCGTGATCTCGGTCGGGATGATGTAGGGATACATCGTCAGGCCAAGGCCGATGAAACTGACCACGAACAGACCGAGCGCCGACAGGAACGGCCAGTGATCGTGGCGGTGGACATGCAGCGCGCGGAACAGGAACCACGCCAGCGCCAGCACCACGGCGGCGACCGCGACGGCCCAGAGCACATGCCAGCCTTCGAACCAGCGGGCGAAATAGCCGTCCTGCAACATCGGCGACCAGATCGACACCGAGCCGATGAAGATCACGGTGGCGATGCCGAGGTGCCATGCGCGTGTCCGCATCCGCTCCTGCAACGGGCCGGAGGTCTTCATCACCAGCCACGTGGCCCCCAGCAGCATGTAACCGACGACCACGGCGATGCCGACGAAGATCGAGAAGGGCGAGAGCCAGTCCCACCAGCCGCCCGCATAGGCGCGCTGCGCCTCGTTCACCTCGACGCCTTGCAGGAGCGCGCCGAGCGCGACACCCTGCGCGAACGCGGCGAGGGTCGATCCGGCGATGAAGGCGTAATCCCACAGCCAGCGGCCGGTCTTGGCCTTCCAACGGAACTCGAACGCGACGCCCCGGAACACGAGGGCCAGAAGCATGGCGATGAGCGGCGCGTAAAGCGCGGGCAGGGCGATGGAATAGGCCAGCGGAAAGGCCGCGAACAGCCCGCCGCCGCCCAGCACCAGCCAGGTTTCGTTGCCATCCCACACCGGCGCGACCGAGTTCATCATCACGTCCCGGTCGTCGCGTTCCCGCTCCGCCGCGAACAGGATGCCGATGCCCAGATCGAACCCGTCGAGCACCACGTAGACCAGCACGGCGAAGGCGATGATGAAGGCCCAGATCGTCGTCAGGTCGAAGGAAATGTCGGATACGATAGGCATGTCACTCTCCTGCCTTCGGGTCTTCGGGCGCGGGCGTGATGCCCGCCGCACGGGTGGGGCCGTCAACGGTGGTCTTGTAGGACGGCTCGTGATCGGCAGGCGGGCGCGACATCAGCCGCAGGATATAGAAGGTGCCGGCGCCGAAAACGGTGAAATAGATCACGATGAAGGCGACGAGCGAGGCACCGACGGCGGGCGCATCAAGCGGCGCGGCGCTGTCGACCGTGCGCAAGAGACCATAGACGGTATAGGGTTGGCGCCCGACCTCGGTCGTGATCCAGCCCGCGAGCACGGCAATCAGCCCGGACGGGGCCATGAGCACGGCGGCCCGATGCAGCCAGGGCATCGTGAACAGCCCGCCACGCCAACGCGCCCAGAGCGACCACAGCCCGATCCCCAGCATCGCGAAGCCGAGCGCCACCATGATGCGGAACGACCAGAAAACGATACCCACCGGGGGTTGTTCGTCGTCGGGAATGGTGTCCAGCCCGTCGAGCGGCGCGTTCAGATCGTGCTTGAGGATCAGCGACGACAGTTTGGGAATGCCGATTGCATAGTCCAGCCGCTGTTCTTCGTCGTTCGGGATGCCGAAAAGGTAGAGCGGTGCGCCCTCGGGATGGCTTTCATAGTGCCCCTCCATCGCCATGACCTTGGCGGGCTGATGCTCCAGCGTGTTCAGCCCGTGCATGTCGCCGAGGAAAATCTGGATCGGCGCGACGATGGCCGCCATCCACATCGCCATGGAAAACATCTGCTTGGTGGCCGCGCTTGTTTTCTCGCCCCTGCGGCGGCGGCGCAGAAGGTGCCACGCGCCGACCCCGCCGACGATGAACGCGGTGGTCAGATAGGCCGCCGTCACCGTATGGGCGAGGCGATAGGGGAAGGACGGGTTGAAGATGATCTGCCAGAAATCCTCCGGCACGAATTGCTGCGTCTCGGGGTCGATGGAGAAGCCCGCGGGCGTGTGCATCCACGAGTTCACCGACAGGATCCAGAACGCCGACAGGAACGTGCCGAACGCGACCATCGCGGTCGCCGCCATGTGCAGCCCCGGTCCCACGCGGTCGCGCCCGAACAGCATGATGCCGAGGAAACCCGCTTCGAGGAAAAAGGCCGACAGCACCTCATAGGCCATCGGCGCGCCGATGACGGGGCCGGCCTTGTCGGAAAACACGCTCCAGTTGGTTCCGAACTGGTAGGACATGACGATGCCGGAAACGACGCCCATGGCGAAGGCCAATGCGAAGATTTTCACCCAGTAGCGAAACAGGTCGAGGTATTTCCGGTTCTTCGTCCAAAGCCACGCCGCGTTCAGAACCGCGAGGAACGAGGCAAGGCCGATGGTGAAAGCCGGAAACAGGAAGTGGAACGACACCGTGAAGGCGAACTGGATGCGGGCCAGCAGGACGGCGTCGAATGAACCAAGCATGAGATGCTCCCCTGATCGCGGCGCACGCGGATGGGCGCCTGTAAACCTTTATCTGCTGCAAAAGTTAGTGCGGCACAAAAAATCTTCGACTGGACAATTCGTCGCCACCCATCACGTCCTTGTAATCTCAACGGAAATCGGCGGCTTCGGTTCCCGGACCCCTTGTATACTTGCAGAAAAGGCGGTCGGCGATGAAACCATTGACGCGCCGTCAACGTATGTTGGGTATCAGGGAGTACATCAGATGAAACAGATTCTACTCGTCCTCGCGATGACTCTGGCCACGATCCTTCCCCACGCCACGACGGCCGAGGAGACGGATGAAGGCGCCATTCAGGGTGTGATCGCGAGCCAACTCGATGCCTTTCGCGCCGAAGATGTCGATACCGCGTGGTCCTACGCCTCGCCCATGATCCAGCGGATGTTCCGCACCCCCAAACTGTTCGGACATATGGTCGAAACCGGCTACCCGATGGTCTGGAAGCAGACTTCGACCGAATTTCTGGAGCTGCGCGATATCAACGGGTCGATGTGGCAGAAGGTGCTCGTACGCGACGGTTCCGGCACCTATCACGTGCTCGACTACAAGATGTTCGCCACCGACAAGGGCTGGCTGATCGACGGCGTGCAGCTCATCCGCGAAGCGGGCGTCGGCGTCTGAAAGGTTAAAAAAGTGTTAACAAAAGGTTAACACGAGACCACCGAACCCCCATTATCGTCTGAGGAGGCGATGATGGGTGAACTGGAACTGGCCGCAATTCTGTGTAGCCTGATCCTTGGCGGCGAAGCCGAGGTCCGTCATCCTTACAGCGCGGCCTACGACCTGCACTATGTCGTGGTGGACTGCGAAACCGACACGACGGTCTACGAGGTCGGACTAGACAAACGATCCTCCACCGACAGCCTGCATCAGGCCTTGTTCGCGGCGCAACTGACCGGAAAGGCGCCCGGCGTCGTGATGATCGACACCAACGGGCGCGAAGACCAGTACGAATATCAGGTCCGCATGGTGGCCGAAGCCGCCGGGGTCGCGTATCTCGTCTACGACAAGGATTTCCTCCTGCGCTGGCAGATGACCGACTACCTCAGAAACTACCCGGCCCCTCGGGCGAGCGGGGAAGATGTGAGCCTGATGCTCCTTGACTGACACCGGCTACGAACCGCTCGACACTCCCAAACCCGTCGCGGATGAAGCGTGGATCGTCGACGGCCCCGCGATCCGCTTCTACGGCATGCCGTTCTCGACCCGCGCGACCATCCTGCGGCTGGCCAATGGCGATCTGTGGGTGCATTCCCCGACCCGGCTGTCCGAGGATCTCGCCGCGCAGGTCGCGGCGCTGGGGCCGGTCCGGCACCTCGTCGCGCCGAACTGGATTCACTATGCCTATGTCGGCGACTGGAAGGCCCGGTTTCCCAAGGCCCGAACATGGGCCGCGCCGGGCGTCGCGGACCGCGCGCGCAAGCATGGCGCCTTCGCCGATTACGATCACCTCCTGACCCGGACGCCGCCCCCGGACTGGGCCGGCGAGATCGACCCGATGATCGTGCGCGGCAGCAGCGTGCACCGTGAAGCGGTCTTTTTCCATCGCGCGTCCCGCACACTGATCCTCACCGACCTCATCGAAAACTTCGAGCCTGCGAAACTCCCGTGGTGGTTCCGCCTGATCGTCCCGCTCGTGGGCGTGGCCGACCCGGACGGCAAGATGCCCCGCGACATGCGCGCGACCTTCCGGGGCCACCACGACCAGCTTCGCACGGACGTCGAAACCATGATCGGCTGGGGCCCCGAGCGGGTCATCTTGGCCCACGGTCGATGGTATGACCGCGACGGCACCAGAGAACTGAAACGCGCCTTCCGGTTCGTCCTGCCCTGACACGGCCTCTTCTCTGTTTCCGAAAACCTCAGGGGGGGAGGGCGTCTTTGCCTGCAAAGGCGCCCTCTCGGGGGGGACTGGTCCCCCCGCCGCGCCGACCTGCCAGCGGCAGGGCGGTGCAAGACCTGTGCGTGGGGCTTGCCCCACGCGCCGCTCGGCACCCTCCGGGCCGGGGCAGCGCACGGTGCCCTCAGCGGCATTTAACGCCTGACCGATACCCCTTGGCCAACTGCTGCGCCACGCGGAAAGGGATATCCATGAGCACCACCCTCGACCTGATGCCGTCGCCCTTCGTCGACGGGCTGGACCAATGGTCCAGCGAAAACGGAACCTCGGGCTCCGCGACATACAACGGGGCGGCGAACGCCGCCTTCGTGCCGTCGGATCAGGATTTCGGGGGCTGTCTCGAACTGCTCAAGACCGAGAGCACGCAGAAACTGCGCTGGACCGGGCAAACGCCGATCCTGCCGGGCACCTACCTGCGCGTCACAGCCAAGGTGAAGGCGATGAGCGGCACGTTTCCCTCGGTGCGCGTCGCGGGATACGCGATGGACGGCTCGAACAACCATGTCGCCGGGCTGGACGAGACCGCGCCCTCGGTCGCGCTCGACACCTATGGCGAGGTGGTGACCGTCACCGGCATCGTCGCCGCCGGCAACCGCGACGGGGTCGACATGATCTGGGGCGCCGCCCCAGAATACGGACATTTCGGGATCGACCTCATCGGGCCCTCGGGCGGCATCGTGCGGGTGGACGACATCGAGATCGAGGATGTGACCGGCACGTTCCTGCGCGACATCCTAGACGTGGTGGACGTGCGTGACTATGGCGCCGTCGGCAATGGGTCGACCGACGACCGGGCGGCCTTCGCAGCGGCCGACGCCGATGCCGACGGGCGCACGGTGGTCATTCCGGACGGGAATTATCACATCGGCTCGTCGCTCACGATCCAGAACAAGGTGCGCTTCGACGGCACCGTGAACATGCCCGCCAGCGCGCATCTTGCGCTCCTGCGCAATTTCGATCTGGAAACCTACATCGACGCTTTCGGGGACGAGGTGACGGGGTTCAAGAAGGGCTTTCAGGCGCTCATGAACTACTCCGACCATGACGGGTTCGACCTTGCCGGCCGCACCATCAACGTCTGGGGCCCGATCGACATGCAGGACGCGCTGAACACGTCCGACACCTTCCTGATCCGCCGCGTCATTCGCAACGGCCAGTTCTACGCGCAAGACGATCCGGCGTGGGACCCGGATGTGACGACCTCGCAGGGCAGTTACAACCCGAACAACCCGCTTATGCTCACCGGGCTGACGAACGCCAGCCAGATCCAGCCGGGCAGCCAGATCACCGGCAACGGGGTGGGGCGCGAGGTCTATGTAAAGTCGGTGAACGTGGGGGCGGCAAGCTGCGAGATCAGCCAACCCCTTTACGGCCCCAACTCGACCCAGACCTATACCTTCACCCGCTACAAATACATCCTCGACTTCATGGGGTTCGAGAACCTGCGCCGCCTGACCTTTTCCGAGGTCGAGTTCCAGATGAACGGCTATTGCAACGGGGTCATGCTGTCGAAGGAAGGCGAGAATATCCAGTTCAAGGACTGCTTCTTCATCAAGCCCAAGCACAAGGGGATCACCTCGGCGGGCCGGGCCTGTCAGGATTTGCACCTCGAACAGTGCCAGTGGATTTCGAACGAACAGAGCCTCGAGGCCGACCAGCGCGTGAGTGTCGGCTTCAACGTGAACGCCAACGACACGAAGATCCGCGATTGCCGATTCCAGCGCATGGGCCTGTCCGCCATCATCAATGGCACCGGGCATATGGTCACCGGCAACCACTTCTTCCAGGGCGACGATTTCTCGAACGCGCCACGGGTTGCGGGGCTGATCTTCACGCGCGAGGCCTGCGTGGCCACGGTCACGGGCAACTACATCGACAACTGTTCGATCGAATGGACGAACGAACACGACTCCAAGCCTGACTTCTCGAACGAATACGGGTTCGGCGGGCTGACGATCACCGGCAATATCTTCTACTGCTCCAACGCCATTTCCAGCTTCCGCTTCCTGCGCGTGAAGCCCTATGGCAACGACCACTTCCTGTCCGGCCTTCAGGTGAACGAGAACACCTTCTACTGCGCGACCGGCACCATCGAACGGGTCGAGGAATGGGACACCACCCATGCCGGCCCCGATTACTGGCGGTTCCGCAACATCACCTTCGAGCGTAACAACTTCAACGGCATCACCCAGCGCACGATCAGCCCGGTCTGTCTGGAGTTCAACCAGACGTCGAACGCGACGACATGGACGCTGGACCCTTCCGACTACCTGCCGTTCGGGGGTAATGCCCGCACGGTGAGCGCGGTGGTGACCGAGGGCGAGATCAAGAATTCCTCCAACGCGCGGGTAGACTCAATGCCCTACGTCAACGTGAACGCGGGGTCGCAGAACAAGTACGTCCAGCTTGTCTGGCCGCAGGCCTGCCGTGGCACCGTCCACACCACGATCCGGGTCGACAAACCGCTTTAAGATCGCACCTTTCGCAAGACCTGCGCTCCGGCCCCTCGCCGGGGCGTTTTCTTGACCCCGATCAAGGCGCAAAGACCTCTCCCCGGTTACAATCGGCACGTATTGGACAGGAGAGACTTATGACGCGCGAGACGACCGCCGCAAATGGCGCCGCGACCCCCGAGACGGGCGAGATCACCCATTTCCCCACGGTGACCGCCGACCTCATCCGTCAGACCTTCGAGAACGGGGAATACCCCTATGAGGGCAAGCTGGACCGCAAGGACTACGAGGCGCAGAAGGCGCAGCTTCAGGCCGAGCTTCTCAAGGTCCAGAAATGGGCGGGCGAGACCGGGCAGAAGTTCGTGCTCCTGTTCGAAGGGCGCGATGCGGCGGGCAAGGGCGGCACGATCAAGCGGTTCATGGAGCATCTCAATCCCCGCGAGGCGCGCGTCGTCGCGCTGAACAAGCCCTCAGACCGGGAACGCGGCCAGTGGTTCTTTCAACGCTATGTCGAACACCTGCCGACGGCGGGCGAAATGGTGTTTTACGACCGCTCTTGGTACAACCGCGCGGGCGTCGAACGGGTGATGGGTTTCTGCACGCCCAACGAATACCTCGAATTCATGCGGCAGGTGCCGGAACTGGAACGAATGCTCGTACGCTCCGGCATCCGGCTTTACAAATACTGGTATTCCGTCACGCAGGAAGAACAGGCCCGCCGCTTCAAGGCGCGCGAGACCGATCCTCTGAAACGCTGGAAGCTGTCGCCGGTCGACAAGGCGTCCCTGTCCAAATGGGACGACTATACCGAGGCGAAAGGGGCGATGTTCTTCTACACCGATACGGCGGATGCGCCGTGGACCATCGTGAAATCGAACGACAAGAAGCGCGCGCGGCTTGAGGCGATGCGCCATTTCCTGTCGACGCTCGATTACCCCGACAAAAACCGCCACATCGCCGTGCCGCCCGACCCCCTGATCGTCGGGCATGCAAGTCAGGTGATCCACGGCGCCGATCACATTCTGGGGGCGAGCCTGCATCCCGACCATCGCCGCGTGGCCAAGCCTGGCGGGCAATAGGCGGTCCGGCATGGACCCGGTGGGACCATCCCGCTAACCTCGCCCGGACAAGGCGGCAGGGGGCGTGAGCATGTATTCCGGCAAGGTGGCGGTCGTGACCGGCGGTGGCGCGGGGCTGGGGCGTGAGCTTGCGCTGGGCCTCGCCGCGCGGGGCGCACGCGTCGCGGTCTGCGACCTGAACGGCGACTGGGCGGACGAGACCGCCCGCATGGTGCGCGCGGCCGGGGGAGATGCCCTGTCCGAAGCCGTCGACGTGGGCGACAGTGCGGCGATGGGTGCCTTCGCCGGGCGAGTCGCCGGGCATTTCGGCGCCGTCCACCAGCTATACAACAACGCGGGCATCGCGATCGAAGGCAAGCCGATCACCCGGCTTGCGGATGACGAGATCGAAAAGGTCCTGCGCGTGAACCTCTGGGGGGCCTTCAACGGCACCCGCGCTTTCCTGCCCCATCTGAAAGACAGCGGCGATGGTCTTTTGTGCAATATCGCAAGCCTGAACGGGATGCTCGCCCTTGGCGGCGCCGCGCCCTATTGCGCGTCCAAATCCGCCGTCATCGGCCTGACCGAATCTGTGCGGATCGAGATGTTGCAGGCGCGCGCGCCGGTCGCGGTGGCGCTCGTCCTGCCGGGAGGTATCGCCACCGACATCGCCCGCAGGCTTCCGCCGGACTGGGACGACCTGACGCCGGAACGACAGGCGCAGATCAAGGCCCAGATCGACGAGAATTACCGCAAATACCTCAAGATGCCGCCGGAGGTCGCGGCGCGGGACATCCTGAAGAAACTCGCGCGGGGACGGCGGCGGATCACCGTGACGCCCAAGGCCTACTGGCTCGACCTGCTGGTGCGTGCGATCCCGGCGCAGTATCCGAAACTCGTCGCGGGGGCGATGCGCGGCTGACCCCGGCGAAGGCCCGCCGAGCGGTTTCGCGTGGCCTCAGCCTCTCCTTGGCCGAAAGGCGCGTTCGGGCTATGGTTTCGCAAAACGAAACCCGAAAAACGACGGGGGCAGGCATGACCAATTTCCACATGACCCGGCGCACGGCGCTGCTAAGCCTGACGGCGATGGGCGCGCTGACCGCTTGCGGCGCGTCGCCGCGCGGCCGTTCGGTCGCCAGCGCGTCCAGCAGCAGCGCAAGCGCGATGCCGATCCAGCAAAACGCAGGCTTCGACGACTGGGTGGTGAGCTTCAAGAACCAGGCCGAAGGGCGCGGCATCTCGCGTTCGGTGCTCGACACCGCGTTCCGGGGCGCGGGCTACATTCCCGGCGTGATCGAACGCGACCGGAACCAGACCGAATTCACCCGGACGCTCGAAGATTACCTCGCCATCGCGGCGAGCGACGAACGCGTGTCGAACGGGCGCGCGAACTACCGCAGCTTCGCCTCGACGCTGAATTCCGTCGAAAGCACCTACGAGGTCGAAGGCAAGGTCGTCGCGGCGGTCTGGGGCATGGAATCGAGCTACGGCACGCGCCGGGGCGATACGCCAATCGTGAGCGCCATGGCGACCCTGTCCTACGCCGGGCGGCGGCAGGAGTTTTTCACCCAGCAGCTTTACGCCGTGCTCAAGATCCTCGCGAACGGCGACACGACCCCGGACCGCATGGTCGGCTCATGGGCGGGCGCGATGGGGCATACGCAGTTCATGCCGACCTCGTATCTCAGCTACGCGGTCGACCACACCGGGGACGGGCGGCGCGACATCTGGTCAGACGATCCGACCGACGCATTGGCCTCGGCGGCCAACTACCTCAAACGTCACGGCTGGCAAAAGGGCCAGCCCTGGGGCGTGGAGGTGCGGCTGCCGCAGGGCTTCGACCGCGCGCAGGCGGGCTTTTCCAACAGCCGCAGTGTTGACAGCTGGACCGCCATGGGCGTGCGCGACATGAACGGGAACGCGGTCGGCAACTACGGTGCGGCGCGGGTGATCGAGCCGGCGGGCGGCGGCGGCCCGGCCTTCATGGTCTTCAAGAATTTCGACGTCATCAAGCGTTACAACAACGCGACCTCCTATGCGATCGGGGTCGGCCATCTGGGCGACCGGATCGCGGGCGGTGGCCCGATCCGGGGCAGCTTCGGCCCCGATCCCCAAGGCCTGACGCTCGACGACCGCAAGGACATTCAGCGCCGCCTCACGGCCAAGGGCTTCGACACCGACGGAACCGACGGCGTGATCGGCGCGAAATCCGAAGCCGCGATCCGCGCCTTCGAGGCCGCGAACGGGATGCCTTCGACGGGCCAGGCGACCAAGGCGCTCCTCGTCAAACTCGGCGGGCGCCCGCGCGCCTGACGCCCGCCTCTTCTTCGTTTCAAAAATACTTCGGGGGTGCCGGGGCTGGCCCCCGCCCGGATCGGATGGCGCGCCCCGCGCCATTCGATCCCTCAGGCCAGCGCCGACACCAGAGCGCGGCGAAACCCGTCCGCCTCGGTGAACCGGGCCGGCATGACGGTCGTGAGCGACTGCGCCTCGTCCTCCGACAGGTCGTGCCACAGGATCAGGCCTTTCCGTTTCAGGTGCTCGGCCTGCGGATGGTCGGGGGCGTAGGGGGCCGGGACGCGCTTCAGCTCCGGCTCCGACATCTCCCACCCGGCCGCCTGCAACGCCGCCGCCGCCTCCACCACGTCGGCGCCTTCATCGACCCGTGCGCGCCACGTCGCGATCGCATCCTTGGGAAACACCATCGCGCCGACGCCCAGCTTGCAATACTCCGCCGACGCGCCGAACAGGTAGCAGACCGGCGCGTCCGGCATCGACCACTGCATGTGCAAATGGGTGTTGTAAGGCGTCTTGTCCTTGGAAAACCGCACGTCGCGATGGACCCGGTAGAGCTTTGGCTTGGTCGCCACGTTCAGATCGCGCGACAGGGTCGCTGCGATGTCGTCCAGCAGAAGCTCCGCGGGGCGCTTCACCCGGGCCTCGTAATCCGCCTTGTGGTCCGCGAACCACGCGCGATCGTTGTTCGCGGCCAACTGCGCGAAAAAGCCGCGTGATCCGGAGACCAGATCGTGAAACCCATCCATCGCCAAACCTCCCGTTTCCTGCCAGTCTGGCGCGGCGCGGGCGATCCGCCAAGCGTTTGCTGAGTGACTGCTGACAGGAGGTGTCAGGTATGTGGAACGATCGGTTCGCGACCGAGGCCTTCGTGTTCGGCACCGAGCCCTCGCAATTCCTGGTGGCGCAGCGGGCGTTTCTGGAACCCGGCATGACCGCGCTGGCCGTGGCGGACGGCGAAGGGCGCAATTCGGTCTACATGGCGCAATGCGGCCTGAGCGTGACAGCGATGGAAGCTGCGCCCAACGCCATCGCCAAGGCCCGCGCCCTCGCAGCGGACCGTGGTGTGACGGTCGATTTCGTCGAAGCGGATATCTTCGACTGGGATTGGGGCGCGACGGAATTCGACCTCGTGGCGGGCATCTTCATTCAATTCATGGGTGCCGAAGCCCGCGCCGGGGTGTTCGATGGGATGAAGCGGGCCGTGAAGCCCGGCGGCCTCATCACGATCCACGGCTACACCCCGAAACAGCTCGACTATGCGACGGGCGGGCCGAAGCAGGTGGAGAACCTCTATACCGAAGCCCTGCTGGCCGAGGCTTTCGACGGGTGGGAGGTGCTGCGCCTCGCATCCTACGACATGGAGCTTGACGAAGGGGCCGGGCATGCGGGGATGTCGGCCCTGATCGACTTGATCGCGCGCAAGCCGGGCTGAGGGGGCTTCGTTAATGAATTCACTAGAGGGGCGGCGCGCAACACACTATTTTCCCTAAATAAATTCAGAACCGGAATACTAGAATCCTAGTATTCCGGTATTCGCGCACCTGCTGACTCCCGGCTCGATCCAGCCCGGAGCCGTCCCGCGAAACCCACGCGACTGCGCCATTTTTCGACCATCCGATCAAATCCCTTCCCCCCGCGCCGCCTTCATGGCAAAGCGGGGCCGATGCAACCCCTCGCCACATACCGGACCCATGCCAAGGCGCACCTGACGCTGGGCCTGCCGCTCATCGGCAGTCAACTGGCGCAGGTGGCGGTGCAGACGACCGACACGCTGATGATCGGCTGGTACGATGTGCGCGCGCTGGCCGCACTTGTGCTGGGCACCTCGACCTACCTGATCCTGTTCATTTTCATCTCGGGTTTCGCCTGGGCCGTGACCCCGTTGGTCGCCGCCGCCGCCGAACATGACGACGAGGTGCGTATCCGCCGGGTGACGCGCATGGGGCTGTGGGTGTCGCTCGGCACCGGTGCGTTGTGCCTGCCGGTGTTCATCTGGTCGAAGCCGATCCTGATCGCGCTGGGGCAGGACCCCGAGATCAGCCAGATGGCCCAGACCTATCTGCGCATCGCGGGCTTCGGCATCCTGCCCGGCCTCATGGTCATGGTGCTCAAGGGCTACCTTTCGGCGCTCGAAAAAACCCGCGTGCAGTTCTGGGTCACGGTCGGCGCGGCGCTGGCCAACGTGTTGGTGAACTACCTGCTGATCTTCGGACGCTTCGGGTTCCCGGAATTGGGCATTCAGGGTGCCGCCATCGCCTCGCTCGTCGTGAACCTCGTCTCGGCGATCTGGCTCGCGCTTTATGCCATCCGGGTCTTTCCCGATCACAACCTGTTCCAGCGTCTCTGGCGCCCGGATGTCGAGGCCTTGCGCGAGGTCTTCGCGATGGGCTGGCAGATTGGCCTGACGACCGTGGCCGAAGTGGGGCTGTTCAACTTCTCGTCCTACGTCATGGGCTGGATCGGGACGATCCAACTCGCCGCCCACGGGATCGCGCTCCAGATCGCGACCATCGCCTTCATGGTGCAACTCGGCCTGTCCAACGCCGCCACCGTGCGCGCGGGCCGCGCTTTTGGCCGCCGCGACGGGCGTGCGCTTATCGACGGGGCGGTGGCGGTCTGGCTATTGGGCTTCTTCTTCGCCTGCGTCGCGCTCGTCGTCTTCCTTGTGATCCCCGAGGCCCTGATGGGCCTTTTCGTCGACCCGGACGACCCGCTCCGGGGCGAGATCCTTGCCATCGGCTCGACCCTCCTCGCAATGGCCGCGCTGTTCCAGTTCGTCGACTCGGCGCAGGTGCTCGGCATCTCCATCCTGCGCGGGATGCAGGACACGCGCCGCCCGATGGTGGCCGCCGCCGTCAGCTACTGGCTGATCGGCGCGCCCACGACCTATATCTTCGGCATCGTTCTGGGGTGGGAGGGCGTCGGCGTCTGGCTCGGCCTCGTCACCGGGCTCGCCTGCGCCGCAATCTATCTCCAAGCGCGGTTTTGGGCCCTCGCGCGCGAC
>NZ_CH902578.1:1048775-1079773 GCF_000152805.1 Maritimibacter alkaliphilus HTCC2654
CCCGCCACCTTCGCAAGGTTTAGGGTCTTGGCGGGATGGCGCCCGGTCTCGGTGGGACAGCACCCCACATTGGTGGGTTGGCACCCACCCTACGCACCATCAACAAGGGTCTGATGGTCGCGATGAATGGACGAAAAGGGCCATTGCACCGGGTCTGAGACCAAACCGTGTTTCACAGGGTTGTCCCGAATGTAGCGAAGATGGTTGGCGAGGTCCGCGTCGTCCCGGATCGTATGCTCCCAAAACCGTCGTTGCCAGATGCCGACCTCGCCCTTGCGAGATTTGCTCGGCGAAACCCGTAGGGTAGGTGCCAACCCACCATCGCCTCCACCATCATGCCCACGATCCGCGCCTCGAATGACGGCCTTCGAGAACTGCGCTTTGATCTTCTTCCAACGCGTCGAAAAGTCACTATCGCCTTCAGGCAACGTCCATATGGCGTGAAGATGGTCGGGCAGGACCACAATCGCCTCGGTCCGAAAGGGATGCTGCCGCCTCACGAACCCGTAGGCCGCCCGAAGTTCACCGATCCGATCGACGAGCAGGGTCGAGCGCCGATCAGCGAGGTTGACCGTGAAGAAGAATGTGCCACCCGGGCGCTTGATACGACGATAGTTGGACATACCGTCGATCTTCGCGGAGAGTTGGTTTGTTTGGGGTTAACATGAGGTGGCATGTTGGGTTGGCACCCACCCTACCCCAACATCTCATCCGCCTTGGCGTAATGCCCTTCGTCCAGCCGGTTCCCGAACGACCGCAGCGCCGCCAGGATCACCACCAGATCATCCGTGAACCCGAGCCCCGCGATAAAATCCGGCACCGCGTCCACCGGCATCACCAGATAGGCCAGTGGCGCGACAAGCGCGGCGCGGGTCAGGATCGGCACGTTCGGGTCGAGCATGGCGTAATAGGCCGCCGCCGCGTCGCGCACGAAGGGGATGCGTTTGCCGAAGCGGCGCACCTTGGCCGCGAAGCCGTCGCGCACTAGCCGCTCCTGCGCGCCTGCGTCCATGCCGTTCAGATGGTCTGCGTAGCTCCGGTCCATCGGCGCCTCCCTCCCGGCCCCCAAACGGGACCGTCCCTTTCATATATGGACTGTCGGCGGAAACGCCAAATTCAGGGCGCGGTGGTGGCCGCTCGTGCCTTGTCGCGCCCGCGCAGCCAGCCGCGCACCAGACGGCTCGCCGGTTTCTCGATCCAGTGGAACGAGATCACCGACCAGACCGCCGCGATCACCAGCGTGACCACGACGTAGCCGAAGAAATCGCCGGGGCCGGCCATGGGCAGGCGGCTCCACAGGATGAAGACCGCCGTGATGACGAAGGGATGCGACAGGTAGAGCGAATAGGAGGCATCCCCCACCCGTTCCATGACCGCCAGCGCACGCGGGTTGCGCGGCGCGGGTGCCAGCGCGAAACTCGCCACGATCAGAAGCGCGGGGAGGCCCAGGATCAGCACCCGGTTCGCGTTCGTCTGCATCGGCCCGGTTACATAGGCCACGACGAGCCCCGCGAGGATCAGCGCCCAAGTCGCGGCGCGCGGCAGACGGATACCCCGGAAGAACACATGGGCCAGCACCATGCCCGCACCGAATTCGAGGATGATCGGGTTGGCCCAGAAGCCCATCGGGGCGGCCCCGAACGCGCCCGCCATCCAAAGCCCGGCCAAAAGGACGAGCACGCCTAAGGTCACCTCATGCGCGCGCTTGCGGGCCAGGAACAGCGCGACGGCGAAGATCGCGTAGAAGAACATCTCGTAATTCAGGGTCCAGCCGAGTTTCAGCACAGGCCGGACGCCCTCCCCGATCCCCGGAATGAAGAGGTAGGAGAACACCGTCTGCCGGGCGTCCAGCTCCGCCGAGTCGAAGACCGAGGGAACAAGGATCAGGGGGATCAGCATGAGCGTCGTATAGATCCAGTAGGTCGGCACGACCCGCGCGATCCGGTTGGCAAGGAAGGTGCCCGCATAGCCCGCCCGCGCTTTTTCCGACTGGCTGACATAGACCATGATGAAGCCCGAGATGATGAAGAACACGTCGACACCGATCTGGAACGGAAACAGGTCGGACGCGCCGCGCAGGGCGCTTTCGGGGGGCACAAGTTTGCGCGCCTCGGACAGCGTGTGCCCGAGAGCGACCAGAAGGGCCGCGACGGCGCGGGCGTATTGCAGCGTTACAAGTTTGCGATCGTCATGCGCCACGGCAATACATCCCTGAAATCGGTCGGTCCCGGGAAGATTGTCACCGCGATGTCGGGGGACCGCAAGGGGCGGCTCAGACTTCTTCCACCTTGACCCCGAGAACGCCCGCGACGTAGCGGCCGAACAGGTCCGAGAAGCGTTCGATGTCGCTCTCGCTCCAGTCCGAGAACATCTCGACCATGTGGGTCCAGCGCAGATCGCGGACGGTTTCGAACGCGCCTTTGCCCTTGGCGGTCAGGAGCAGAACGGATTTGCGCCCGTCGTCCTGTGCGGCGGCGCGCTGGACGAAGCCGCGCGCGATCAGTTCGCTCGCGATCCGGCTGGCGCGGGAGGGGTCGATGGCCATTTCCTCGGCCAATAGGCCCACTGTCGGCTCCTGCGCGCGGTCGCGCCCGACCCCGTGGGTGATCCTCATCACGGCCATCAGCCCCTGAAACAGCGAAGGTTCGAGATCCAGGTCGGTTTCGGCAAGCAGGCGTCCGGTCAATTCGCCCTTCGCCAGTTTGCGGTGCCACTGGAACATCGCCGCGTCCAGCTCCATCAGTGCCTGCTTGGCGGGCTCCGACAGGGACGACGCCGCGAGCGGCGGCGCGATGGGGAAGGGTTTGAACGGCGTCTTGGGCATAGCCCGCATATGCCGCGCATCGGCGCACAGGTCAAGAAGTTGCTTCGCACATTTATGTGCTATTGACACATAATAGGCCCGCGCCCTATGTGGAAGGCCAAAGCGACAGGACTCAGATCATGACGAGCACAGATTCCGCTGCATCCGACAGCCCCGCCCCCGCCGACCGCCACATGGCTTATGATGCCGGACGCATCCGGCTCATCATCATATCCATCGGGCTTTTGCTGTTCCTCGCGGCGCTCGACCAGACCATCGTGTCCACCGCGCTGCCGACCATCGTGGCCGATCTTGGCGGACTGGAGCATCTGTCGTGGGTCGTGACCGCCTATATCCTCGCCTCGACCATCGCCGCGCCGCTGTATGGCAAGCTTGGCGACCTTTACGGGCGCCGAAACATCGTTTTCGTATCGGTCGGGCTGTTCCTGCTCGGCTCGGCGCTGGCGGGTGCGGCGCAAAGCATGGTGTGGCTTATCGGCTCGCGCGCCGTTCAGGGTCTTGGCGGCGGCGGGTTGTTCGTGCTGGCCCTCAGCGTCATCGGCGACGTGATCCCGCCCAAGGACCGGGGCAAGACCCAAGGCGTGTTCGCCGCGACTTTTTCCATCGCCTCGGTGATCGGGCCGCTGATCGGCGGCTGGTTCGTCGAGCAGTTTTCGTGGCACTGGATCTTCTACATCAACCTGCCCATCGGCCTTGCCGCCGTCGTTGGTTTCGCCACCGCGTTCAAGCCGACCGGCGTGCGCACCAAACACGTTATCGACTGGGGCGGCGCGGCGGCCCTTTCGGTCACGCTGGCCTCCATCACGCTGGCGACCTCGCTGGGCGGCTCGACCTTCGCATGGGACAGCCCGCAGATTCTGGGCCTCGCCGTGCTGGCCGTCGCCGCCGGCATCCTGTTCGTCTGGGTCGAAAACCGCTCGGCCGAGCCGCTCCTGCCGCTGGGGCTGTTCCGGATCAACGTGTTTTGGGTGACGTCATTCATGTCCGCGATCACCGGCGCGGCGATGTTCGGCGGGATCACGTTCCTTCCGATCTACCTTCAGATCGCCAAGGGGCTGACGCCGACGCAATCGGGCCTCATGCTGATCCCGATGACGGCGGGCATCCTGTTGTCCTCCATGATGTCGGGTCGGTTCATGGGCAAGACCGGGCGCTACCGCGTGCTGCCGATGCTGGGCATGGGGTCGCTGGCCTTCGGGTTCCTGCTCCTGACCGGGCTGGACGCCGACACGCCGATCTGGGGCTTTGCCGCGCGGCTTGTCTTTGTCGGGCTTGGCCTTGGGGCGATCTTCCCGGTCCTGACCACAGCGGCCCAGAACGCGGTGTCGCGCGAGCAGCTTGGCACCGCGACCGCGTCTGGCCTGATGTTCCGGCAAGTCGGCGGTTCGGTCGCCGTGGCGGGCTTCGGCGCCCTCTTCGCGACGACGCTGGCCGACAAGATCGGCAGCGCGGGCGCCGCGATGGGCGGTGCCGTGGGGCTGGAGCTTGGGCCGCAGACCCTGCGCGGACTGCCGGAGGAGGTGAAGACCGCAATCGGTGAAGCCGTGTCGTCGGCCATCCACCCGATCTTCCTGATCGCCGCCGGGCTTGCCGTCCTCGGGTTCCTGTTCGCGCTGGTGCTCGAAGAAATCAAACTCGCCAACCGCATGGTTCCGCTGGGCGAGTGAGGCTTGCCGCCGCGCACGTTACGTGAATGATGCCGGGTATGGACCTAGACGCTCGATACCCGGCATTGAACGATCTGCGCGACCGTGCGCGCAGGCGGATCCCCTATTTCGCGTGGGAATACCTCGACAGCGCCACGGGGGACGAAGCGGTGCCGCGCCGCAACCGCGCTGCGCTGGATGCGGTGACGTTCCATCCCGCGATCCTAGCGGGCGACGTGGCCCCGGACCTGTCCACGACCTTTCTCGGGCGCGACTACCCCCTGCCCTTCGGCATCGCCCCCGTCGGCATGTCGGGCCTGTTCTGGCCAGGGGCCGAGATGCTGCTGGCCGATGTGGCCCGCGGACGCGGCATTCCCTATTCGCTGTCCACTGTCGCCGCCCAGCCGCCCGAGGCGCTGGCGCCCCATATCGGTGACAACGGCTGGTTCCAGCTTTACACGCCGCGCGACAAGACGATCCTCGCGGACATCCTCAAGCGCGCAAAGGCCGCGGGCTTTCACACGCTCGTCGTCACGGCGGACGTTCCCGCCGCCTCGCGCCGCGAACGGCAGGTGCGCGGCGGCGTGACCAGCCCGCCCCGGATCACCCCCCGGCTTCTCAGCCATGTCGCGATCTGCCCGGCTTGGGCGCTCGGCACGCTGAAGCACGGGATGCCGCGCCTCAGGTTGATGGAGAGCTATGCCAAGGCGACCACCGGCACCTCGTCCACGGGCCATGTCGGTTACCAGCTTCGCACCAATCCCGACTGGGATTATCTCGCGGGCCTGCGCGAGACGTGGGACGGGCCGATCATCGTCAAGGGCGTGACCGATCCCGAGGTCGCGCCGCGTCTGGCCGAGGCGGGTGTCGATGCGATCTGGCTGTCGAACCACGCGGGGCGCCAGTTCGACGGCGCGCCCGCCGCCCTGCCCGCGCTGCCCGCGATCCGCGCGGCCCTGCCCGACATGCCGCTGATCTACGACGGCGGCGTGAACTCCGGCCTCGATGTCGCCCGCGCCATCGCGATGGGCGCGGATTTCGTCATGCTGGGCAAGGCGTGGCACTGGGGGCTGGGCGCGTTCGGGGCCGCGGGGGCCGATCACGTCGCGCATATTCTCAAGGCCGACCTCGCCTCGGTCTTGGCGCAGATCGGCGCGGCCAGACTGGCCGACCTGCCGACCCGATTGGGCCGGGCGATACCGTAATTCGATCACCCGGCGCCGCGCCGGATCGTCTTGCGCCGCGATGCAGCATCGCCTAGCGTCACGCTAACTCAAAATATTGGTCGGGGAGAAACGCATGGCCGACTTCAAGAAAATCCTCGTGGCGAACCGGGGTGAGATCGCGATCCGTATCCTTCGGGCGTGCAACGAGATGGGCAAGCGCACCGTTGCGGTCTATGCCGAAGAGGACAAGCTGGGCCTGCATCGCTTCAAGGCGGACGAGGCCTATAAGATCGGGGAAGGTCTGGGGCCGGTCGCGGCGTATCTGTCGATCCCCGAAATCATCCGCGTCGCCAAGGAAAGCGGCGCCGACGCGATCCATCCGGGCTATGGCCTTCTCTCCGAGAACCCCGAGTTCGTCGACGCCTGCGACAAGGCGGGCATCGTGTTCATCGGTCCCAAGGCCGAGACCATGCGCAAGCTGGGCGACAAGGCCTCGGCCCGCAAAGTCGCCATCGAAGCGGGCGTGCCCGTCATCCCCGCGACCGAGGTGCTGGGCGACAATATGAAGGCCATCGCCAAGGAAGCCGAAGAGATCGGCTACCCCCTGATGCTCAAGGCGTCGTGGGGCGGCGGCGGGCGCGGGATGCGCCCCATCGAAGGCCCCGAAGAGCTTGAAACCAAGATCAAGGAAGGGCGGCGCGAAGCCGAGGCCGCATTCGGCAACGGTGAGGGCTATCTGGAAAAGATGATTACCCGCGCACGCCATGTCGAGGTTCAGATCCTCGGCGACACGCACGGCAACATCTATCACCTGTGGGAGCGCGACTGCTCGGTCCAGCGCCGCAACCAGAAGGTCGTGGAACGCGCCCCCGCCCCTTACCTCTCCCCGGCCCAGCGCGAGGAAATCTGCAACCTCGGGCGCAAGATCTGCGAACACGTGAATTACGAATGCGCGGGCACGGTCGAGTTCCTGATGGATATGGAGACGGGCAAGTTCTACTTCATCGAAGTGAACCCCCGCGTGCAGGTCGAGCATACCGTGACCGAGGAAGTCACCGGGATCGACATCGTGCGCGCCCAGATTCTGATCGCGGAAGGCAAGACGCTGACCGAAGCGACAGGGGTGGCCAGCCAGTATGACGTGCAGTTGCAGGGCCACGCGCTGCAAACCCGGATCACCACGGAAGACCCGCAGAACAACTTCATTCCCGACTACGGCCGCCTGACTGCCTATCGCACCGCGACCGGCATGGGTATCCGCTTGGACGGCGGCACGGCCTATGCGGGGTCCGTCATCACGCGCTACTACGACTCGCTTCTGGTCAAGGTGACGGCCCACGGCCAGACGCCGGAGCAAGCTATCAAGCGGATGGACCGGGCGCTGCGCGAGTTCCGTATTCGCGGCGTGTCGACCAACATCGACTTCGTCATCAACCTGCTCAAGCACCCGGTGTTTCTGAACAACGAATACACCACCAAGTTCATCGACACGACGCCGGAGCTGTTCCAGTTCAAGAAGCGGCGCGACCGGGCGACCAAGATCCTGACCTATATCGCGGACATCACCGTGAACGGTCACCCCGAGACCGAGGGGCGGCCCGAGCCGCGCTCGGACCTCAAGCCCCCGGTTCTGCCGACGCTCGCGAACGACACCCCGCCTGCGGGCAGCCGCACGCTGCTTGACGCAGAAGGGCCGGAGGCGGTCGCGAAGTGGATGAAAGAGCAGAAACAATTGCTCATCACCGACACGACGATGCGCGATGCCCACCAGTCGCTGCTTGCGACCCGGATGCGCTCGATCGACATGATCAAGATCGCGCCCGCCTATGCCGCGAACCTGTCGCCGCTCTTCAGCGTCGAATGCTGGGGCGGCGCGACCTTCGACGTGGCCTATCGCTTCTTGCAGGAATGTCCGTGGCAGCGCCTGCGCGACATCCGGGCGAAGATGCCCAACATCATGACGCAGATGCTGCTGCGCGCGTCGAACGGGGTGGGCTATACCAACTATCCCGACAACGTGGTTCAGTTCTTCGTCAAGCAAGCCGCCGAGTCCGGTGTCGACGTGTTCCGCGTGTTCGACTCGCTCAACTGGGTCGAGAACATGCGCGTTGCGATGGATGCGGTGGGCGAAAGCGGCAAGGTGATCGAGGGCACGATCTGCTACACCGGCAATGTGCTCGACCCCGAACGCGCCAAATACGACATCAAATACTATGTCGACATGGCGAAGAAGCTGGAAAAGGCCGGCGCGCATGTGCTGGGGCTCAAGGACATGGCGGGGCTTCTGAAACCCGCCGCCGCCAAGGTGCTGATCCCGGCGCTGAAGGATGCCGTGGACCTGCCCATTCACTTCCACACCCATGACACGGCGGGCATTGCGTCCGGCACGATCCTCGCCGCCTCGGACGCGGGCGTCGATGCGGTCGATTGCGCGATGGACGCGCTGTCGGGCAACACCTCGCAAGCCACCCTTGGCACGGTCGTCGAGGCGCTTCAGTTCACCGAGCGTGACACCGGGCTGGACATCGGTGCGATCCGCGAAATCTCGAACTACTGGGAAGCGGTGCGCGGCCAATACGCGGCCTTCGAGAGCGGGCTTCAGGCCCCGGCGTCCGAGGTCTACCTGCACGAAATGCCCGGCGGTCAGTTCACCAACCTCAAAGCGCAGGCGCGGTCAATGGGGCTGGAAGAACGCTGGCACGAGGTGGCGCAGGCCTATGCCGACGTGAACCAGATGTTCGGGGACATCGTGAAGGTGACACCTTCGTCGAAGGTCGTGGGCGACATGGCGCTGATGATGGTGAGCCAGGGCCTGACCCGCGAAGAGGTCGAAGACCCGAAGACCGACGTCAGCTTCCCCGATTCAGTCATCGACATGATGAAGGGCAACCTCGGCCAGCCGCCGGGGGGCTTCCCGAAAGGTATCGTGAAGAAGGTGCTCAAGGGCGACAAGCCCGACACCGACCGCCCCGGCAAGCATCTGGACCCCATCGACATCGAAGCGACCCGCGCCGAGGTGTCGAAGGAGCTTGAAGGCTTCAAGCTGGATGACGAGGATCTGAACGGATACCTCATGTATCCCAAGGTCTTCCTCGACTACATGGGCCGTCACCGGACCTATGGCCCGGTCCGCACCCTGCCGACGCTGACCTATTTCTACGGCATGGAACCGGGCGACGAGATCGAGGCCGAGATCGACCCCGGCAAGACGCTGGTGATCCGCATGAGCGCGGTAGGCGAGACCAACGAGGAAGGCGAGGCCAAGGTGTTCTTCGAGTTGAACGGCCAGCCGCGCACGATCCGCGTGGCCGACCGCTCGGCCAAGGCGACGCAGGCGGCGCGGCCCAAGGCGGACGCTGCCAACCCGCTCCACCTCGGCGCGCCGATGCCGGGCGTGGTGGCGAGTGTCGCCGTGCAGGCGGGGGCCAAGGTCAAGCAGGGCGACCTGCTGCTCACCATCGAAGCAATGAAGATGGAGACGGGGATTCACGCCGAAAAGGCAGCGGTGGTGAAAGCCGTCCACGTCACCCCCGGCGCCCAGATCGACGCCAAGGACCTGCTGGTCGAATACGAGGAATGACGGGTTGGGGCGCGTGTCGCCCCGGCCCTCACGCGTTCACGTGGCGCACCACCTCGAACCCCTCGTCCTCGGACGGGGGGACGAAATGCTTGGCGAGCCTGTCGAACTGGTCCTCCGTCACCGCGAAAGGATGATCGCCGCCCGCATTGCGCGCCCGAAGCCGCGCCCTGGCGACGTCGTCCGGCACATCGAGCAGGTGCATCTGATGCCCCGCGCCCGAAGCGTCGATCATCTCGCGCATCCAGCGGCGCGTTTCGACCGTGTTCGCGGGGAAGTCGAGCACAACGGACGTGCCTGACCTCAGCAGCGCGACCACGTGCGGCGCCATTGCCGCGCGCAGCTTGGCCGCGCAGCGGACGTAATCGACCAAAGTGGTCATCTCGTCACCGAACAGCGCGAAAAGCCAAGCATCCTCGGCGATGACCACGGTGTTCGGCGCCTTGCCCAACCGGGCGGCGAGCGTGGATTTGCCGGACGCGGCTTTGCCGCACATCAGGTGCAACATGGGTGTGGAACGGGTCATGGGATACCTCGTGCGGTGTTCAGAATGGTGGGACTACGCGGAAAGCCCGGTCAATCAGACCGGGTTCGTAATTCGCGAAAAGGTCGAGACCCAACAATTCGGAACCGAAGTATTCATGCCCTACCCTTGCCATGCCCATGCCGCGAAGTCCATCACGACCGGGCGGGCTGGCGCCACCCGCGCATCCCCCGTAGTCTCGCGGCAGGCGAAGGAGAGGGCGATGGCGGGCAAGGCCGAAACCGACGACATGCAGGCTCTGGCGCAACGGCTCGTCGCCATCATTCACGCCGCCCTGCCCGACGCGACGCTCGGCCAGAAGTGGAACGCGCCCAGTTTCGCGGTGGCGGGACGCGACCTCATAACGCTGAACCTGCCGCCCAAGGGCAGTCAGGTGCGCGTGATCTTTCATCGTGGCGCCAAGGCGAAAGACACCGACACCGGCGCCCGGCTGATCGACGAACCCGAAGGCCGGCTCACGTGGCCCTCGGACCAGCGCGCCATCGCTTGTTTCAAGCTTGGAGAGGACATCGACGGCGACTGGCTGTCCCGCGTCTGTCAGAACTGGGTGCGCGCCGCCGCTTTGGGCTGACCCACAAGACGCCTTGGCAGGGTCGGCGGAGCGCCAGGGCGCTCCGTCGGTTGGTGACGATCAGCAGTTCTTGCCGCCTTGGCATTGGTTCCCGGAGTTTCCGGGATCCTTGTCCCGGCCACCGGTTTCGCCATTGGTGGTCGAGGTCCAGGATCCGTTGTTCCTCTGGCGCTCGCCGCCATTGCCGTTACCGGAGTTGGTGTTCCGGTTCTGATCGACTTGCGCCGCCTTTTCCTCCGACCAGTTGGCGCTGTCGGCGACCACGGCAAAAGGTGCCGTGACAAGTGCAGCCACGGCAATAGAAATGAGAGTTTTTCTCATTGTAGTTCCCCCCGATGTTTGAAAGCGCAAGATCCCTTGCACGAAACAATCATATCACAAATTGCGCAATGATGCAAAAATGAGCACTTTATGAAAAGTAGATGGGACATTCAACGCAATATATCGTCCCACATCTTGCTCCCGGCCCAAAATACGGCGCCGTCTGCGTTGTGGGTCCGTCTCATTTGATCTTTCGATATTCCTTGTGACTCACCCAAGGCTGGCGCAGTTTGACCGCGCTCGAGACAGGGGGAGATATGGCGAAACTCACGAAAACCGCCGCGCAACTGGTGGAGGAGGCCCGCGCCCGGATTGACGAGGTCGCGGCATCGGACCTGATCGCGGCCATGGACGACCCGGAAACGGTGATCGTGGACATCCGCGATGTGCGGGAGCTGCAAAAGGTGGGGCGCATCCCCGGTTCGGTCCACGCCCCGCGCGGGATGCTGGAGTTCTGGGTCGACCCCGACAGCCCCTATTACCGCGACGTCTTCGGACAGGACGGCAAACGCTATGTGCTGCACTGCGCCTCCGGCTGGCGCTCGGCCCTCGCCGCTGCGGCGCTTGAGGACATGGGGTTCGCCTGCGCCCACCTGAAGGGCGGCTTCACGGCGTGGAAAACGGCGGGCGGTCCGGTCGAGGACAAGGCCTGACCGGACCGCGACATTAGCCGAGGTCGGCGGTCGCCACCTCGGTCGTCTCGAAATACAGGCGGTAGGTGCCGGGCGCACCGGACCCGAGGAAGTAGAACGTGCGATCCGTCTCGCCGCTCGTCCCCTCGCCCGACCAGTTCTCGGTGTTGGACACGTCGTTTCCGATGGTCCCGCGCCGATCCTGCCCCATCGGCACCAGCGGCAGGCCCTCGGGTCCGACAAGCTGAAAGGTTTCGGTCTGGAAATAGGCGGCGTTGTTGCCCTCGTCCTGATCGACGAGCGTGTTCTGCTTGGGATTGATCGTGACGGACACCGCCACGATCTGCCCCATCGTCGGTTTCACCACGCCGTTCACGACCCGGCCCCGGCTTTCGCGGGAGGTCGCGACCTTGTCCATCACCGACAGGCTGTCGATGGTCACGTCCCACAGCGTCGCCGCGGGCGGCAAGTCCCCGATCGGGCCTGACAGGTCGATCGCCACCTCCAGCTGCGGTTCGTCGTCCTTGCCGATGAGCAGCACCGCCTCGGTCGCGTCCGCGGGCACGGTCCAGAGACCGCTCAACACCGCGTCCTTGTCTTCGTCGGGCCATTTGCGCGGGCGCGACTGGCTGAGGTTCGGTGGCCGGATTTCGACCGCCGGATACCAGTTGATCTGCCCCCACGGGCGCAGCCACGCGTCGGGGTCGTCCACACCGGGCAGCTTCAGCGCCTGCGCCTGTGACCCGGAGTAGGACACGCGGTCGACCTCTTCGGACCAGGCCACGTCGAAGACGACCTTGATATAGACGAAATCCTCGGCCTCACCGCTCACGAGCATCTCGGGCGCGCAGCAGATCGAGCCTGCGTTGACGTCGGAATGCAGCACCGTGTCGAGTTTCAGAACCTCGACGGACAGCGGCGACAGCGGCGGCGGCGCGGCGTCCTGTGCGGTAACGGGGGTGGCGGCAAGCGCGAACGCCGCCAAGGGCGCGAAACGGCAGGTCATGGAACGTCTCCGATACTAATACTTTAGGTCCAATATCCCAAAAGGGCCGCAGCGCGCGCATCAAGTCAAGCACTACCGTCGTCACCCTGCCCGTTGACACCGGACGGGACGCGACAGACGGTTGGGCAAAGAGCGAAAGGAACGGCGATGGTGCGCCCTGTGGATGTGAGTGTGGAGCGCGTGATCCGCGCGGCGCGGGCCGAGGTGGCCGGGTTCGCCGCGGACATGGGCAATGCGCCGCGCTGGTATCGCAACATCAAGTCGGTCGAGTGGCGCACCGACCCCTCGACCGAACCGGGTGCACGTGCCGCCTTCGTCGCCGAGTTCATGGGGCGGCGCATCGCCTATACCTATGAGATCCGCGAACACCTGCCCGGCGAACGGCTCGTCATGTCGACCGAGGAAGGCCCCTTCCCCATGCAGACGATCTATGAATGGTCGGATGCGCCGAAGGGCACGCATATGCGGCTGACCAATCGCGGGTTTCCCAGTGGGTTCAAGGCGGTGTTGATGCCGGTGATGGCGCTGGCGATGCGACGGGCGATGACGCAGGACCTGTCCCAACTGGACAAAGTCATGCGGTCGCGGGCCTGACGCGCAGGCGGCGCGGACGGCGCAACAGCCACTCCGCGACCAGAAGGTTCGGCACCCACGACGCCCAGGCGAGGATTTCGATCGCCTCGACATATGTCAGCCCGGCGATGGTGAGCACGACCAGTTCCAGCCGAAGCGTCACCGCCGCGAAGGTCAGCGCGAAGGAGCGTGTCATCCAGCGGCGATGCGCGTCGATGTCGCGCTTCCGTGCGCGCGAGATGCCGATTGCCGTGGTGCCCAGCCACAGGATTGCGAGCAACCCGAAGCCCAGCGACGCCAACGGGCCACCATTGGACACCGGCGCCATGACCAGCGCGCCGATGGCGGCGATCAAGATCGCCATGCCATAGACCCGCCCCGTCCAGCGGTGCAGCGCGGGCCGGCGCGACCGAAGGCGCGGCATGAGCTGGAACGTCGCCGCCGCGAGCGCGATCGGGGCGGCGACCACATGGGCCAAAAACGCGAGCCGGACCGTGTCGATGTGGACGGCCATATCCGGAAACGCCGCGCGCAGCCCCATCCCGAAGAAGCGATAGGAGGCGAAGGCGATGGAGACCGTCAGAACGGTCGCAAAAATGAGCAGCAGGCGGCGGGTCATGTCGGTATCCTCAAATAAACTTTACACCGTCAAGTTTCGCGATTTGCTTGACGCTGTCAAGTTCGGTGATACGGTGCCCCTATGCCGACGAAAAAACCCCATCATCACGGGAACTTGCGGGCCGCGCTGATCCAAGCGGGGCTGGACCTGATCCAATCCGAGGGGCCGGATGCCCTGTCGATTCGCAAGGTCGCCGCGATGGCGGGGGTCAGCCACGCCGCCCCGGCCCACCACTTCCCGTCGCTCGCCCACCTGCGCACCGCCGTCGTGGCCGAAGGCTACCGACGCTTCACCGCCTCGATGGAAGCCGCCATCGCGGAAGCGGACGGAACACCGCGCGACGTGGTCCTGGCGGCCTGTCTTGGATACCTGCGGTTCGCCTGGGCCTACAGCGGGGTCTTCAGCCTGATGTTCGGGCCGAATGTCCACGGTCACGACGACCCGGACCTGCGCGACGCGTCCGATGCCGCCTATGGCGTGCTGGTGCGGATTTGCGCCCCCTTCGCGAAGGACGACGCGGTTCAGACCGAGCTGACGGTCTGGTCGCTCGTCCACGGTTACGCGAGCCTCGCGGTCGCGGGCAATCGAAGGTTGGAGCCGGGCGAGGCCGCCGAGGAGGTCTTTCGCGGCATGTTCGCCAAGCTCGATCTCGGCGCGGCCGAAGCGTGACACCTCGCCCAAAACGCGGTGGCCAAAAAAATTCGCAATCCGCGCGATTTTGCCCTTGCAGGTCCGAGCACTGTTTTATACATCACCGCTCACCACAGGATGCGGGCGTAGCTCAGGGGTAGAGCATAACCTTGCCAAGGTTAGGGTCGGGCGTTCGAATCGCCTCGCCCGCTCCAAGTGGACCCTCTTTCGAGGATGATGGAAAAGCCGCCTTCGGGCGGCTTTTTTCGTTTTCCGGTAACGCTATGGCGGGCGCCGGTCACCCGGCACCCGCATGGGGCCCTCTAGCGCCAGCGCAGGTTGTCGCGGCTCAGGTCCGCCACCTTGGCCGCCCCCATCAGGCGCATGTCGCGCTCCACCTCGTCCCTGAGCAAGCCGACCATCCGTTCGACCCCAGCCTGCCCGGCCGCCGCGAGCGGAAACAGGTAGCCGCGCCCGATCCCGACCGCCTTGGCCCCCATGCTCAGGGCCTTGACGATATGGGTGCCGCGCTGAACCCCGCTGTCCATGATGACGTCCAGCTTGTCGCCGACCGCATCCACCACCTCGGCCAGCCCATCGAACGGCGCGCGCGAGCCGTCCAGTTGCCGACCGCCGTGGTTCGACAGGATCACCGCGTCGCACCCGACCTCGGCGGCCCGTACCGCATCCTCGGGGTGGATGATCCCCTTGAGGCAGAACTTGCCGCCCCATTCCTCGACCATCTCGGCCAGATCGTCCCAGTTCATCGTCGGGTCCAACATCTCGGTGAAATAGCGCCCGATCGACAGGGTGCCGCCGCCCATGTCGACGTGTTCGTCGAGTTGCGGCAGGCTGAATTTCTCGTGCGTGACGTAGTTGATGCCCCAGGCGGGCTTCATCGCAAACTGCACCATGCCGCCCAGCGTCAGCCGGAACGGGATCGAAAAGCCCGTGCGCTTGTCACGCTCGCGGTTGCCCCCGGTGATGGAATCGACGGTGAGCATCATCACGTCCACCCCCGCCTCTTTCGCGCGCTGCATCATCGCGCGGTTCAGGCCCCGGTCACGGTGGAAGTAGAATTGATAGACCTGCGGCGTCTTGTGCTTGCGCCGAAGCTCCTCCAGCGACGTGGTGCCCAGCGACGACACCCCGAACATCGTCCCGTATTTCTCGGCCGCCGCCGCCACAGCCCGCTCGCCCCGGTGATGAAACAGCCGTTGGAGCGCCGTGGGCGACAAGTAGAACGGCAAGGCGAGCTTCTGTCCCATGATCTCGACCGACAGATCGATCTCGTCGGTTCCGCGCAACACCTTGGGCAAGAGATCGACCTGATCGAAACTGTCCGAGTTGCGCCGATACGTGACCTCGTCATCCGCCGCGCCGTCGATGTAGTTGAAGATCGGTCCCGGCAGGCGGCGCTTGGCCAGAGTACGGAAATCGTGAAAGTTTTGACAATCCTTGAGCCTCATGGGTCCTCCTGCCAGTGTGTCGGAGGATGCATGCCTCCGTCCCTTGGGTCCGGGGCGACTTAACAGACATCCCGAGGCCAAAGGAATAGGCCAATCCCGCGCATCTGCCGCGCGGCCCGTTATCGGCGCCGGATTCTTCGGTCGGACAGGGAACCCGCACAGGGCGGCGGGGCTTTCCACTGTATGTTCGACACTGACACGCAAAGCCCCCGTGACCCGGACCAAGGAGCGCATGACATGCAGACCGAAACGGCGCAGGTCTTGATCACCGCGTCCGAAGCCTATCCGGCTTTCGAGCGCATGGTGTTGAACGCGCGGCGCGACGTGTGGGTTTCGATGCGGATCTTCGACCCGACGACCCATCTTTACAGCGACGAGGCCAGGGCGGTGGGCGAAACGTGGTCGGACCTCTTGCGGCACAAGCTGGATGAAGGCGTGCGCTTCACGATCATCATCACCGACTTCGATCCGGTCGCCCGGCCCGATCTGCACGAACTGTCGTGGCGGTGTCGCGACGATTGCCTCGCCGCCGCCGAGGCGTCGCGCAATCCCGACCTGCTGGACATCGACGTGCATATGCATCCGGCCCGCGTCGGCTGGGCGCATCGCGTCCTGTTCATGCCGGTGACCCGCCGGAAACTGCGCGACGAATGCAACCGCCTGACCGGGATGGACCGGGAGGAGTGCGATACCGTGCTCGCCCACCGCCCCCGGTTCCGCCAGATGATCCGCAGCCGGGCCGGCAAGATGTGGCCGCGTCTCTGGCCGCCTGCCCCGCTCGTGCCGGCGACCCATCATCAGAAGATGGCGGTCGCCGACGGACGTGTGCTCTACGTCGGCGGGCTAGACCTGAACCCGCGCCGCTACGACGACAAACATCACCGCCGCGCGCCGGAAAAGACGTGGCACGACGTGCAACTGATCGTCACCGGCGAAGTGGCCAAAGCCGGGCTTCGGCACCTGCGGGAGTTTCGCGCGGTCACGGCGGGGGAAGTGCAGCCCTCCGCGTTCGGCGGCGTGCTGCGCACGCTGTCCTGCGACGTTCCCGGCGGGCGGCGACTGGCGCCGCATGAGGTTCTGCGCGAGTTGGAAGAGGCCCATCTCAGGCTGATCCGCACGGCGAAACGGTACATCTTCATCGAGACGCAATTCCTGCGCTCGACACCGATCACCGACGCGCTGGTGACGGCCGCCGCCGCTCAACCCGATCTGCAACTCGTCGTTCTGTTGCCCGCCGCGCCCGAGGATGTGGCGTTCGACAGCAGCGACGACATGGACGCCAAGTATGGCGAACAATTGCAAAGCACGGCCGTCGAGCGCCTGCGCGACGCCTTCGGCGACCGCGTGTTCTTCGGCTCGCCCGCGCAACCGCGCCGGATGCAAACCGACGGGCGCGACACGCATTACGACGCCCCGATCATCTATATCCACGCCAAGGTGATGGTGATCGACGACCGCGCGGCGATCGTGTCGTCGGCCAATCTGAACGGCCGCTCGATGCGGTGGGACAGCGAAACGGGCATCGAACTGGCGGAACCGGGGCGTGCGGAACAGGTGTTTTCGCGCTGCTGCGACCACTGGTTCCCGGACGGCGCGCCGGGTGACCTGACCCGCGCCGCGACATGGACCCGGGCCGCGCAGGACAACGCAAAACGCGCACCGGAAGACCGTAAACACTTCATACTGCCCTATGATGTGGAGCCTGCCGAAAAAATGGGCGAACCCTTGCCGGGGGTGCCGGAGGAAATGGTCTGACGGGCGACGGGGACGCGGCAATAGGTCGTCCCTGCCCTTACGTCGAGAAGGCCGACTGGGCGCAAGCCTCTGATTTCCCTAAGGTAAGCCCGACGTGGGCAAGCGCCACCCCCGACCGCCACGGGGGGACATGGGCCCTTGGCTGAAGCGAGCCACGCCGCGACGCGCTAGCCCCGAATTGCCCCATAAAACCAGCCGTCACGCGAATTTGCCGACGCGCCCCAAGAAATGAATCCGGAAAAAACGGGTTTCAGGTTACGCTTTGCCAAAGGCCAGCAATTTCAAACGCAACGGATATGGGAGCACCTCATGGCTGACCCAACGCCGAAGGTCCTATTGGTTTACCCGAAGTTTTCGAACGTCTCGTTCTGGAATTTCCTCGAGACCTGCGAACTCACCAATGCGAAATACCCGGCCCCGCCGCTGGGCCTTATCACGGTCGCGGCGATGCTGCCGGGCGACTGGCCCGTGCGTCTGGTGGACACCAATACCGAGGAATTGACCGACGACCAGATCGACTGGGCCGATATCGTCATGTTCTCCGGTATGATCTCGCAACAGCGCCACCTTCTGAACGAAGCCGCCCGGTGCAAGGCGCGCGGCAAGATCACGGTGGTCGGCGGGCCGGATGTCAGTTCCCACCCGGAAATGTATGCCGACGTCGATATTCGCGTCATCGGCGAGGCGGAGGGCGTGCTGGACGAGGTCATCGCCGCGCTGCGGTCCGGCATCCGGTCCGGCGAATTCCGCGCGCCGCTTCATACCGTCGACGTCACCACGACACCAATCCCGCGATACGACCTGCTCGACCTCGACGACTACCTGATGATTAACGTCCAGCTGTCGCGCGGCTGCCCGTTCCTGTGCGAATTCTGCGACATCATCGAGCTGTTCGGGCGCAAGCCGCGCACCAAGATGGAAGACCAGATCCTGAGCGAACTCGACCGGCTTTACGAGATGGGCTACCGGGGCCACGTCGATTTCGTGGACGACAACCTGATCGGCAACAAGAAATCGGTGAAGGCGTTTTTGCCCAAGTTGGTCGAATGGCAACGCGCGCACGGGTTTCCGTTCGAGTTTTCCACCGAAGCCTCGCTCAACCTCGCCGATGACCACGAGTTTCTGGGACTGATGCGCGACGCGGGCTTCTTCACCACCTTCGTCGGCATCGAAAGCCCGGACCCCGACGTGCTGGTCGCGATGAAGAAAAAGCAGAACACCAAGCGCGACATCGCCAAGTCGATCCATACCATCCAGAGCTACGGGATTTTCGTCATCGCCGGGTTCATCGTGGGTTTCGACAACGAAAGCGAACATGCCGCCCAAGGCATGATCGAATTGATCGAGGAGGCGTCGATCCCGGTCGCCATGGTCGGGCTTCTGACCGCCCTGCCCAACACGCAGCTGCAACGACGGCTCGAAGCTGAGGGGCGGCTCGACCCGATGTTCGGCGTGCTCGAAAAGGACGACGACGGGGATCAGTGCGTCTCGGGCCTGAACTTCCAGACCCTGCGCCCGCGCAAGGATATTCTTGGCGAATACTACACGGTCGTCGACACCATCATGGCGCCTGAGAGCTTTTTCCAGCGCGTGCGCAACATGGTCGACCTTCTCGACCCGTCCGGCCCGTCGGGCGATCTGAGCCGGAAGATGATCGTCAAGGATGCCAAGCATCTGATGACCTTCTTCTGGAACGCGACGACCAAGCGCCCCGATCTGCGCGGGCATTACTGGCGGCTGCTGGCCTATGTGCTGCGCAAGAAACCCCGCGCGATCAAGCACGCACTCTATTGCGCCGCGCTCTATGCGCATCTCGGCCCGTTCAGCGAATACGTGAAGCGCGAGATGAAGGACCAGATCGCCTTTTGCGAAAAGCACCCCGACGCGAATGCGACGGAAGTCTATCGTCGTCGCATGGGCGAAGGCAGCTTTGGCACCGAAGACACCAAGGAGCTTACGGCCGCAGAATAAAGAAGCGCATTCGTCTCAACGTGATACGGGCGCGCCTTCAACCTTTCTCCAAATCGCCGCCACCTCATCCGCGGTCAGGTCGAGTGTGAACTCTTCGCGCAGGACCGAGGCAAGGTCATCTGCATCCGCGATCATCCGCGTGTCCAGATCCGGGGGCAGCCCGCGCGAAAACGCCCGGTTGAACAGGGTCACGCGGCCCCCCGGTCCGTGGAACGAGGCCATGAGATTCGCGGGAAACGGCGCCTTGTCCCAGCACGCCGTCACCACGTTCGCCGCCTCGATATCCACGGGGCGCACTGGGTAGTCGTCGAAGCCCCAGAGCGAAACCCAGTCCGCCCCCGCCAGACGCTCGATCACCGTCTCGCCGCTCGCGGCGTCCGCACGGAACCGATAGCGCCCGTTCGGCGCGTCGTGCTCGACGTCGAAGCGAAGCGCGAGCGGGACGAGCGGGCTATGCCCCCCGAAGCCCACGTCGGTCAGCCAGGTCTCGCCGTCGATGTCGACCAGATGCGCCTGATGCGTGCGCGCGCCGCCCTCGGGCGCCCCGTTGCGCACGCGCCCGAGAAGCGGCGTGATTTCATAGCCGAGCGCGCGCAGGGCACCGGCGTAGAGCCCGTTGTGCTCGAAACAGTAGCCACCGCGCCGACGCGTCACCATCTTGTCGAACAGATCGTCGGGCGCGAGTGACGGCACCCTGCCCAATAGCGGCTCGGTGTTCTCGAACGGCACATGGGTCATATGCGCGCGGTGCAGCCGGAACAGCCCCTCGCGCCCCGAACCGGGGGTCGGCAATTCGAGCCGGGCGAGATAGGCGGTAAGGTCGAAATCCATCAGAAAAGCCGAAAATATTCGGCCTGCTCCCACTCCGACACGGCGGCGAGATAGCGGGACCACTCGGCCCGCTTGAGCGTCAGAAGATGTGCGACCGTCTCGGACCCGAGCGCATCGGCATAGAGGTCGGAGGCCGCGAAGGCGGCGATCGCTTCGCCCAGCGAGGCGGGCAGCGGCTCCGGCCCTTCGCCATAGGGCCGTTCCACCGGGGCGGGCGGGGTCAGGTCGCCCTCGATTCCGGCGAGGCCGCTGATGATTTGCGACGCGAACAGAAGGTAAGGGTTGGCCGCCGGGTCCGCGACACGATTCTCAATCCGGCTGGCCGGATCGCCCGGCGCGACAAGCGCGCGTAGCATGGTTCCCCGGTTGTCCATCCCCCAAGCGATGCGGTCTGGGGCGAGCTGGAATTGCGTATAGCGTTTGTAGCCGTTGACGGTGGGCGTGGTCAGCACACAGCTTTCGCCCGCATGGGCCAAGAGCCCCGCGACCCATTGACCCGCAAGGTCGTTCAAGCCCTTGGTATCGCTCATGAAAAGGTTCACGCCCGTCTCAGCGGATACGAGCGACTGATGCACGTGCCAGCCCGAAGCGGCGGCGTTGTCGACCCTTGGACGGCACATGAAGGTCGCATGCTTACCATCTGCGGCGCAGACCTCTTTCACCAAGGTGCGGAACATGACCATGGCATCGGCCTGCGTGACCGGATCGGCGGGGTCGAAGGTGAACTCGAACTGGCTTGGCCCCATCTCGACCTCGGTCGAGCGGACTGGCAGGCCGATCTCTTCCGCCGCACGGCGAAGGCGGTCCATCAGGGGTTCGAGCTGGGCATAGACGGTTTCGGTCAGGAACTGGTAGCCGGGGGCCAGCGCGCGCGTGTGTGGCGGCGCGGGCGGCATCGTGGTGTCGGCATGGTTCAGACGCGGGTCCACCACGTCGAACACGTGAAACTCGACCTCCAGCCCGATCCGCATCTCGATCCCGCGTTCGGCGAGCCGCGCCACCTGACGGCGTAGAATCGCACGCGGATCGAACGGCACCTCGGCCCCGTCGCCCCTACGGACATCGCACAGCAGCCAGCCGGAATGCGGCGACCAAGGCAGACGCCGGAAGGTGGCCGCATCCGGCACCAAGAGCACGTCCGAAGCCCCGGCCATGGGCACGTCGTCCCCCGACCAGACCGGAAAGGCCGTGCGCCCGGACGTGTCCTTGAGCAACAGCGTCGAGGGCACCTTCATCCCGTCGGCCAGCACCGACCCCAGTGCCCGCACCGCGATCGCCTTGCCGCGCAGCACGCCATGCGGATCGGTGAACAGCACGCGCACGGTTTCAAGACCTTCGGCCCGCACATGCGCCAGAAGTTCGGCCCCCGCCGCCGCTTGGTCGTTCGTAAGCAGCCCAAGCCGCGCCAGCGCGCCCGAGGCGATCCTGTCCCTGTCCGCGCTCACCCGTTCACCCGACCTTCGCGTCCCAACCCGTGCAGGCCGCACGGCGTGCCGCATCGCCTTCGGTATAGGCGCGCACCCAATCCCCGTCGTTCGAGATCGTGTCGTTCGCAAGCGGCCCGGTCATCGCGGCAACATCCGTGCCGTTCTTCATCGGCAGCGCATCTTCGTTGCCCTCTTCCAGCGCCTTGATCGCCGCCCGCAGCCGCCGCCGGTTCGCGATGATCGCCTTGTCGGTCTTGCCGAGGTGTTCCTTGGTTCGGTCCTGAATGCGCCCCATCGATTCCACCGCCCACTGGTCGTGCACGTTGATGTCGAGGCCCATGCCGGTATAGGTCAGCCGATCCTGCTCGTCCGCGTTGTAGCCATACTGATTGCGCTTGTTCTTGAGCGGTGCGTAATCCGGCAGCCGATGCTCGGCCAGACGCTGCTCGCGCATCAGCTCCTTGTTCACCGGGTCACCGAAGCTCGTGAACATCGAGTACCAATAACAGGTCTCGTCATCGACGGGGACATGCCACTGGGTGATGATCATCTCGCGGCTCATGGGGATCGTAATCGCCTCGGGGAAAATCTGGTTCGTCACCCGCACATGGGTGCGCCCGTCGTCCAGATGGCGCAGGGCGATGACCCGCATACCGTAGTCTGTCTCCTCGACCTCGATCTCGGGGCGCGGGTAGTCGCGCAGAAGCTGCGTCATCGGGATCTCGGTGTTCGCCGCCTTGTCGCGGAACTGTTTGCCGTAGCCGTCGGACGGGTCTTCGTCCTCCAGAAACCGATGCAGGAACGAAGCGTGCGCGGGGTCGATCCCCACCTCCAGCGCCTGAAGCCAGTTACACTCCCACAGACCCTTGAAGGCAAAGACATGGCTGTCGGGCGCGCGGAAGCAGTCGAAATTCGGGAACGGCGGCGGATCGCCCGGCCCCATATAGGCAAAGACGATTCCGTTCCGTTCCTCAACGGGATAGGAGGTGGTCTTGATCTGCTCATGCATCTTCGAGCCTTCGGGTTCGCCGGGTTGTTCGACGCATTGCCCGGTCCGGTCGAAGTGCCAGCCGTGGAACGGGCAGCGCAGACCGTTGTCTTCGAGCCGCCCGTAACACAGGTCCGACCCGCGATGCGGACAGTGCCGGTCGATCAGGCCCAACTCGCCCTCGGAATCGCGAAACAGGACCAGTTCCTCGCCCAGAAGCGTGACGGGCACCACGGGCCGCTTACCCGCCAACTCGTCGCTCAGCGCGGCAGGCTGCCAATACCGGCGCAGCACCTCGCCCGCAGGCGTTCCCGGCCCGACTCGCGTGATGGTGTCGTTGAGTTGCTGGCTTATCATGATGCCTCCCTGCCGATCGTTCGCGGCGCAATGGTTACAGGGTTTGACCGGAAGGACAAATGCTTTGACCATGGCAGCACGCAGCGGGAGGGTTCGCGAATGTGGAAAGCCTTGGTCGTCGCCTGTGCCACCTGGCCGGGCGCAGCCCTTGCCGATTGGGTGCCGGTCGCGCCGATGCCCGTGCCGGCGCAGGAAATCTATGGCGACACGCATGACGGCCTGTTCTACACGCTCGGCGGCTTCGACGACCGGGGCCGCCCGACCGACGCCGCGCGGGCTTATGATCCGGTGGCGGATGCGTGGCGCGACCTGCCGCCCCTTTCCGCGCCGCGCCACCATGTCGGCGTTTCGGTCGTCGGCGACACGCTGTTCGCGCTCGGCGGGTTTCAGGGTGTTCCGCCGGTCTGGGCGGCTGTGGACGCGGTTCTGGCCTTCGACCTGACGGAGGGTGCGTGGCGGGATGCGCCGCCCCTGCCCGTGCCGCGCGGTGAGCATGTGAGCGCGGCGGTCGGCGGCAAGATCCACGTCATCGGCGGGCGGGTTCCCATGCGCGACGGGGCGGATCGGTTCGAACATCACGCCGACACCGCCCGGATGGACGTCTTCGACCCGGTCACGGGCCGTTGGACACGCGGGCCGGATGCCCCCACGGCCCGCAACAGCGCCGCAGGCGGCGTGATAGACGGGCGCATTCATGTGGTCGGCGGGCGACAGTTCGGCGCGGACGGCCAAATCCGCAATGTCGCTATGCACGAGGTATTCGACCCCGCCACGGGCGCATGGGACACCCGTGCGCCGATGCCCGAGGCACAAGGCGGCCTGTCCGCCGCCGTCTTGAACGGAAAGCTTTATGCGTTCGGCGGCGAGGTCTTCGTCCCACGCCCGAGCGTGTTCGCCGAAAGCTGGGTCTACGACCCCGGAACCGACACCTGGTCGCCCCTGCCCGATCTGCGCACGCCCCGCCACGGCACGACCGCCGCAGCCCTGGGCGGCGCGCTTTTCGTCTTCGGCGGCGCAACGGTCGCGGGCTTCGGCGCGGTCGCAACGGTCGAACGGCTGGAACCGTAACGTCATTGCGATGTAGGGGGAGTGGTGGGCGACCCTGGAATCGAACCAGGCATGGGTCTCCCCGGCGGAGTTACAGTCCGCTGCCGCACCTTGCAGCTCGTCGCCCGAACCGGGGTTGCCCCCGGCGCGTGGGGGGCTGATTACCTGTGCGCCCCTGACCCGTCAAGCCGAAAATCCCTTGCACTCCGCCCCGGTGGCTGCGCATTGTCCGGGCCTGTCGAAACAGGGGTGCGCGCGTGTCGAAGAAACCGAAATGGGTGGTCGAAAAAGAGAAGTCCAAGCGGGCTGCGGCGGCGGAAACCGTATGGCTTTTCGGTCTGCATGCGGTGCGCGACGCGCTGGTGAACCCGCGCCGCGACAAACTGCGACTCGTCGTCACCAAAAACGCTGCCGACAAGCTGGCGGATGCCATCGCCACGGGCGGGATCGAGCCCGAGGTGGCGGACCCGCGCAAGTTTCCCGTTCCGCTCGACCCCGGCTCGGTCCATCAGGGTGCCGCGCTCGAAGTCAAACCGCTCGACTGGGGCCGGTTGGAGGAGGTCTGCATGGGGGATGGCGACCGGCCGCCCGTCGTCGTCCTGCTCGACCGCGTGACCGATCCGCACAACGTGGGCGCGATCCTGCGCTCGGCCGAAGTCTTCGGCGCCCGCGCCGTGATCGGCACCAAGCACCATTCGGCACCCGAAACCGGCGCCCTTGCCAAGACCGCATCCGGTGCGCTCGAACGGCAGCCTTATCTGCGCGTCACGAACCTCGCCGACGCGATGGGGACGCTCAAGGACATGGGCTACACCGTTCTGGGTCTTGCCGGCGAAGCCGATGACGACATCGCCGACGCGCTCTCCCCGCTCTCCGGTCACGCCGTCGCGCTGGTGATGGGGGCCGAGGGGCCGGGGCTGCGCCAAAAAACCCGTGAAACCTGCGATGCGCTGGTGAAAATCCCCTTCGCCGCCGAGTTCGGATCGCTGAACGTGTCCAACGCCGCCGCCGTCTCGCTCTATGCCGTCACGCGGGCACAGGGCGTTGCACCCCGGCCCTGACCGGCGCAGACTGCCCCCATGACCATCCCGCGTTTCCTGGCCCTCGCGGCCGTGCCCGTCACGCTCGCCGCCTGCACGCCGCAGACGGACGCGGCCCCGCTCGTCGATATGGCGAACCCCGCTTCGGTTCATTGCGGCTCTATCGGGGGCGAGACCGTCATCAAGGACGGGCCGGAGGGTCAGACCGGCTATTGCCGCCTTCCAGATGGGCAATTGGTCGATGAATGGGCACTCTACCGGGACGCGCAGACCGGCTGACCGCGGAGGGTCGGCCAATTCCCGCCGAATGCTCCCATCCTTTCACAGATTCTTTATTCACCCTTTTTCTGCGGTGGGCGCATCATATGTGTCATGGCGAGACCGGGTGGTGGAACGCCCGCAATCTCACTTCACTGTCCCTCGTTCCACAAACTGCGCCCGGGTCCCCTTCCGGGCGCTTTTTTTTTGGCCCCGCAGCGCCATCGCGCCGCCGCGACCGAATGACCGCTTTCTTCCAACCCTGCTTGGGATACTGTCGCGCCATGACACAGAGCTATTCAGACGAATTCATCTCCGGCATCCTGACGGACACCAAGACCATCGCCGTCGTCGGCTGGTCCCCCAACGAAGCCCGCCCGTCGAACCGGGTCGCGCGCTTTCTGTCCGCCAAGGGCTACCGCGTGATCCTGGTGAACCCCGGTCAGGCCGGGCAGGAGGCGCTTGGCGAAACCGTCGTCGCCTCGCTCTCCGACATTCCCCGCGACTGGCCCGTCGACATGGTCGACATCTTCCGCCGCTCGGACGCGGTCGGGCCGGTGGTGGACGAGGCGCTCGAGGCGCTCCCCGCCCTCAAATCCATCTGGATGCAGCTGGGCGTGGTGAACGAAGATGCCGCCGCCGCCGCCCGCGCGGCAGGGGTCGACGTGGTGATGGACCGCTGCCCCGCCATCGAATACCCCCGCCTCCTTGGCTGATCGGCTGTCGACGGGCGATCTGTTCGTCACGACGCGCAAGAAACCGGACCCGGACGAGGTGGCCGACGCGCAAGGGATCGCGCACCGCTTCGCCCTGCCCTTCGCCGAGCGCGCGGGCCGCTCCATCGCCCATCATGCGCGCGAGACCGGGCGCCCGGTGGGGCTGGTGGTCAAGCGTGAAGCGATCACCGTCGTTCAGGGCAGCCGCCGTCTGGGATTTCACCCCAATCTCGCCGCCCGCCGCGTGGGCGATGCGGGCCGCACCGACCATTTCATCGCCTCGTCCGGGATCAGTCCCGGCGACCATGTGCTCGACTGCACCTGCGGCATGGGCGCGGACGCGATCGTCGCCGCGCAGACGGTGGGCCCCACGGGCCGCGTCGTCGCGCTCGAGGCCGACCCGATCCTCGCCCTTATCGTCGCACGCGGCCTTGCCCGATATGACGCGGCGCCGGCCCTGATCCCCGCCATGCGCCGGATCGAACACCTCGCCGCCCATGCCGACACGTTCCTCGCGGCCCAACCCGACGACAGTTTCGACATCGTCGCACTGGACCCGATGTTCGCCTGGCCGCAGGAGGGCGCGCATGGGCTCGACCTTATCCGCCTTTTCGCGTCCGACTGGTCCCCCAGCCCAGCGACCATGGAACACGCCGCCCGCGTCGCCCGCCGCGCGGTCGTCATGGCCGACGGCGCGCCCGGCCCGCGCCTCACCGCCCTCGGCGTCCCGATCGTCAGCCGCGACCGCCGCCGATGGTGGGGCCGGATCGACCGCGCGTCCTGACCTTCTTCGTTTTTCAAATACTTCGGAGAGCGCGAGAGGCTGGCCTCTCGCACGGGTCGGGGTGGGCGCAAGCCCGGCCCGATCCGTCTACCGCGATGCCTTTTCGGCAATCCCCGACGTGCCTTCCCGGCGGTCGAGTTCCGCCAGCACGTCTTCGAACGGCACATCGCGGGCGGCCAGCATGACGAGCAGATGATAAAGCACATCCGCCGCCTCGGAGGTCAGCTTTTCCCGGTCGCCCTTCACCGCCTCGATGATCGCCTCGACCGCCTCTTCCCCGAATTTCTCGGCGCATTTTTCCGGCCCGCGGGCCAGCAATGCGGCGGTCCAGCTGTCGCGCGGGTTCACGCCCCGGCGTTTCTCGATGGTTTCGGCAAGTCGGTCCAGCGCGCTCATTCGATCCTCATGGGGATGCTCGCGGCGGCCATGTGCTCCTTGGCCTCGCGGATGGTGAAATCACCGAAGTGAAAGATCGACGCGGCCAGCACGGCGCTCGCCCCGCCTTCCGTCACACCCTCGACGAGATGGTCGAGCGTGCCGACGCCGCCCGAGGCGATGACCGGCACGTCCACCGCATCCGAAATGGCGCGGGTGAGCGGCAGGTTGAAGCCCGCGCGCGTGCCGTCGCGGTCCATCGAGGTGAGCAGGATTTCCCCGGCCCCCTTCGCGACAACCGTCTTCGCGAATTCGACCGCGTCGATGCCGGTCGGTTTGCGCCCGCCGTGGGTGAAGATCTCCCACCCGCCGCCCGCGACCGTCTTGGCGTCGATGGCGCAGACGATGCATTGCGAACCGAAGCGTTCGGCGGCCTCGGCGATCACGTCGGGGTTGGCCACAGCGGCGGAGTTGAAGCTGACCTTGTCGGCCCCGGCGAGCAGCAGCGCGCGCACGTCCTCATGCGTGCGCACCCCGCCGCCCACGGTCAGCGGCATGAAGCACTGTTCCGCCGTGCGCCGGACCAGATCGAACATCGTCCCCCGGTTCTCGTGCGTCGCGTGAATGTCGAGAAAGCACAGCTCGTCCGCTCCGGCGGCGTCATAGGCCTTGGCGGCCTCCACCGGGTCGCCCGCGTCCCGCAGATCGACGAAGTTGACGCCCTTGACCACGCGGCCATCGGCCACGTCGAGGCAAGGTATGATGCGGGTCTTAAGCATGTGCCCTCCGGGGATCGTCGCGGTCGGAATAGACGGTTTGCCCCGGCTTTGCCAGTGGCGGCTTGCGCCCGCGCGCGCCCCGCGTCAGGGTCCGCGCAAAGGGAGGACGGCAGATGGACAACTTCGCGACATATCCCTCGCTCGCCGGGCGCGCCGTGGTGGTCACGGGCGGGGCCAGCGGGATCGGGGCCGAGATCGTGCGGGGCTTCGCCGCCCAAGGCGCCAAAGCGGGCTTCATCGACCGCGACCGCGACGCCGGTCTGGCGCTCGCCGGCGAACTCGGCGCAAACGTCACCTTTGCCGAGGCCGACCTCACCGACATCGATGCGCTCCGCGCTGCCATCGCCACGCTCGAGGCCGCGAACGGCGCCGCCCGCGTGCTGGTCAACAACGCCGCGCGCGACGATCGGCACGACTGGCGCGACGTGACCCCCGAATACTGGGACGAGCGGATGGAAACCAACCTGCGCCACGCCTTCTTCGCCATTCAGGCGGTCGCCCCCGGCATGGCGGCGGCGGGTGGCGGCAGCATTGTGAACATGGGTTCCAACTCTTGGCACGAAACCGTCGGCAACTTTCCGGCCTACGCGACTGCCAAGGCCGGGATCGAAGGGCTCACGCGCACGATGGCGCGCGACCTTGGCCCGGACGGCATCCGCGTGAACACGGTCGTGCCCGGCTGGATCATGACCGAGCGGCAGAAGACACTCTGGCTCACCCCCGAAGGCGAGGCCAAGCACCGCGAAGCACAGTGTCTGCCCGAGATGATCGACCCGGTCTGGGTCGCGCGCATGGTCCTGTTCCTCGCCTCGGAGGACAGCCGGATGTGCACGGCAGGCGCCTATCCCGTCACCGCAGGCTCGATGTAGCCTCAGCCCGCATCTGGGTCATAAAGGTCGGTCTGAATCCATTCACCGTTCAGATGGATATCCATCGTATAAAGCGGCCCCGGTCCGAGGTTCTTGAACTTGTGCGGCGTATTGGCGGGGGCCATCGCCACGTCGCCCTCACCCGCCTCGAATGTCTCGCCCCCGACGGTGAAGATCGCCCTGCCGGACTTCACCACGAAGATCTCGTCGTAAGGGTGGACGTGCAGCACGGGGCCGGACCCGACCTCGTCGAACCGGGCGAAGAGGACGAAGGTGTCGGTGCCGAGCGCCTTGGACGACACGCTGCCGGACCAAGGCCCGTTGCGATGCGCACCGTCCCCGGCGCGGATCAGGACGGGCGGGCGATTTGGCGCACGGGTGGCTTTCGTCGACATGGCATCCTCCTCTCCCCGCAGATTACGGGTCGGGCCGCGCCGTGCCAGCGAAAAAGCGTCAGGCCTTCAGAACCGCGAGCGCCTCGGCCAGATCAATGGCGCCGTCGTAGAGCGCGCGGCCCGAAATCGCGCCGTTCAGCGGCGCACCGCAGGACTTGAGCGCGCGCAGATCGTCGAGCGACGAGACGCCGCCGGACGCGATCACCGGGATCGACACGGCATTGCCCAGCGCGGCGGTGGCTTCGACGTTCGGACCCTGCATCGCGCCGTCCCGGTTGATGTCGGTGTAGATGATTGCGGCCACGCCCGCGTCCTCGAACGATTTGGCAAGGTCCGTGACTTCGACATCCGTCTCTTCGGCCCAGCCTTTCGTCGCGACCTTGCCGCCGCGCGCGTCGATGCCCACGGCCACCTTGCCGGGAAAGGCGCGCGCCGCGTCGCGCACCAGATCGGGGTTTTCCACCGCGACCGTGCCGAGGATCACCCGCGACAGACCCTTGTCGATCCATGTCTCGATGGTCGCCATGTCGCGGATGCCGCCGCCCAGTTGCGCGGGCACCGAGATCGCGGACAGGATCGCTTCGACCGCCGCCGCGTTGACCGGCGCGCCCGCGAAAGCGCCGTTCAGATCGACCAGATGTATCCACTCGCACCCCGCCGCTTCGAACGCCTTGGCCTGCGCCGCCGGGTCGTCGTTGAACACCGTCGCGGCCTCCATCTCGCCGCGCAACAGGCGCACGCACTGGCCGTCTTTGAGGTCGATGGCGGGATAGAGGATCATGGCGGCTCCGGGTCGCTGGAAGGGTCAGATTGATCTGGGGGCATTAAACATGCGTAGCCCCCAACGACAAGACAGGCGGAACATCCGCGCCGAACCGTTCGTTCGGCACACATTGGGGCGGCAGACATAGATACAGCGGACGGACAACATGAACACGCATTTCCTGAAACCGCTCGCCACTGTCGCGGCCCTCGCCCTGTCGGGCGGCGCCGCCCATGCCGACACCGGATTGTCCGGCACATGGCGCACGGCCACCTATAACGGCGACTATGCCTTCGTCCGCTTCGGCCCCTGCTCGGGCAAAATCTGCGGCGTCGTGACCCGCACCTTCGGCCCGGACGGCGAGATCGAGGGCGGATCGCTCGGCAAGACCATCGTCATCAACATGGAGCCGGTCGGCGGCGGCCAGTTCGAAGGCGGGCGCATCCGCAGACCCGACACCGGGCAATCCGCGCCACTCAAGCTCAAGGTCAACGGCGGCACCATGACCGTGTCGGCCTGTCTCGGTCCGCTCTGCCGCAACGAGACGTGGAACCGCGTGCAATAAGCGGCACGCCGCCGGCACGATCGAGAGTTGGCTTCACGTCAATGTTGTATTGGCGTGAGACTTCATGGACGATGCCCGAAACAGGGAGGATTCCATGAAAAAACTCGCACTCGCCGCCGCGTTCGCCGTGATCGGTCTGCCCGCATTGGCCCAGGATGCCGCCTTCGGCATCTGGAAAACCCAGATCGACGATGGCGCCTATGCCCATGTGACGATGAAGCAATGCGGTCAGAAGGTCTGCGGTTTCATCACGCGCACGTTCAACTCGTCCGGCGAATACCAGTCGCCCAACATCGGCAAGCCCATCGTCATCAACATGGAGCCGAAAGGTGGTGGCGCCTATGAAGGCAGCGTGTGGCGCCCGTCCAACGACAAGATCTACATCGGCAAGATGCAGGTGAACGGCAATGCCCTGTCGCTCAAGGGCTGTGTCGCGGGCGGCCTGCTGTGCGCCAACCAGAACTGGACCCGCATCCAGTGATTTCGCCGCGGGCTTGCGC
>NZ_CH902578.1:1079818-1084930 GCF_000152805.1 Maritimibacter alkaliphilus HTCC2654
CCCTCCCGAGGTTTTTTGAAACGAAGAAGGGGGCGGAGTCAGTCCGTGACGGTCCAGGGCGTGTCGAAGTGATGTTCTTCGAGGTTGGCACCCGCACCGATCCGGTCGATCACGGCGAAAAGGCCGGGGGCCTCCAGCGGCGTGAGGACGCCGTGCCAGGTACCCCGGTGAAAGTTGATCGCCTGTCCGGGGGCGGTGAGAAAGGCGTCCGGCGTGCCGGGCGTGCCGTCAATGTCCGGGGCCACGATCACGAGGAACGCGGTCATCGACATCGGCACGAAGCATTGCGACCCGTCCGGGTGACGCTCCACCAGATCGAGCGTGTAGGGGAGCGCGCGCGGCTCGGCCTTGAACAGGCTCACGCCCGCGCGTCCGTCCGAGAAGTCGAGCCTGGCGCGGTCGTGGTAGCGGCCGCACATGCCCTGATTGATGATCTTGTCGGGGTCGCCTGCCGTGTCGAGCACGTCGCCATAGGGCGCGAAGGCTTGGGCGGTGAGGGGGCGGGCGATGATCGTCCGGCTCACCCGAGTTTTTCCTTCAGCCGCAAGAGCGCGATGCGTTCGACCTGCTTGCAGGCCTCAGTGAATTCCGTCTCGGTGTCGTTCTCGACACGGCGCGTGAAGGCGTTCAGGATGCCCTGCTTGTCGTGGTCGCGCACCGCGATGATGAAGGGAAAGCCGTGCTTTTCGACATAGTCGGTATTGAGCCGGGTGAAGTCCGCGCGTTCCGCGTCGGTCAGCGCATCCAGTCCGGCGCTCGCCTGTTCCGACGTGCTTTCGGCTGTGAGACGCTTGGCGGCGGCGAGTTTGCCGGCGAGGTCGGGGTGGGCGGTCAGCACGCCCAGCCGTTCCTCGTGGCTGGCCGACCGGAACACGCGGGCGAGCGCGTTGTGCAGACCGATGACACTGTCATGGGCCGGGCCCAGCTCCATTTCCCACGCGCGTTCCGCGATCCAGCTGGAATGTTCGAAAATACCGCCGAACTGCGCGACGAAATCCGCTTTTTCCCATGTATGAGGTTCGATTTGTGCAATTGGCGGATGTGCTTCGGCCCAATTGCGGGCGATGTCGATGCGGCGCGGGGTCCAGACGCCTTCGAAGCTCTGGATGTAGTCGATGAATTTTTTCAGACCCATCACGCGGCCCGGTCGGCCGACGATCCGGCAATGCAGTCCGACCGACATCATCTTGGGCGCGCCCGCCAACCCCTCGGCATAGAGCGCATCGAAACTGTCCTTGAGATATGTGAAGAAGTGCTCGCCCGTGTTGAACCCCTGCGCGGTGGCGAAGCGCATGTCGTTCGCGTCCATCGTGTAGGGGATGACGAGCTGGTCGCGTTCGCCCACGCGCATCCAATAAGGCAGGTCGTCGTCGATCGTGTCCGAGACATAGGCCAGTTGCCCGGTTTCGGCGGCCAGTCGCACGGTGTTCATCGAACAGCGGCCCGTATACCAGCCTTCGGGCGGGGTGCCGACGACTTCGGTGTGCAGGCGTATCGCCTCCTCGATGGCCGCGCGTTCCTCCGCCTCCGGCATGTCCTTGTGCTCGACCCATTTAAACCCGTGGGAGGCGATTTCCCACTCCGCCCCGACCATCGCCGCGACCTGTTCCGGCGAACGGGCGAGCGCCGTGGCCACGCCGTAGACCGTCGGCTTGATCCCGGCCCCTGTGAACAGCCGGTGGAGCCGCCAGAACCCGGCCCGCGCGCCGTAGTCGTAGTTCGATTCCATGTTCCAGTGGCGCTGGCCGGGCCATGGCGCGGCCCCGATGATCTCGGACAGGAACGCCTCGGACGCCGCATCGCCGTGCAGGACGTTGTTTTCGCCGCCTTCTTCGTAGTTCACCACGAATTGCACCGCGATCCGGGCCCCGTTCGGCCACATCGGATCCGGCGTGGTCGGGCCGTAGCCGCGAAGATTGCGTGGATATCTGATCATCGGCTGCCCCTTATCGTCACCGGACGGTCAACGCTGCCCCAAATTTGAGCAAAAACACCTTCGAATGGATATTCCCTTGTGAAGGGATTGGAAACGCCTTTCACTCAAGCCATTGTAAGCACGCGGGTTTGGCCAGATCATCACCCGCAGACGATGGGACAAGACGAAAAAATGAGCGGATACCTTACGACTCACGTGCTGGACACGGCACGGGGCACCCCTGCCGCCGGGATCGAGATCGCGCTCTATCGCGTCTCGGGCAATTCCCACAAGAAGATCGCGACGGCGGTGACGAATGCGGACGGGCGGACCGACGGCCCGATCCTGCCGGAAAGCAAATTCAAGACCGGCACCTATGAGCTGATCTTCTTTGCGGGCGACTATCTGCGCCGGACGGGCGCAGCCGAGGGCGAGACGTTGTTTCTGGATCAGATCCCGATCCGGTTCGGGATGGACGAGGAATGCCACTACCACGTGCCGCTCCTCCTCTCGCCCTACGGCTATTCGACGTATCGGGGGAGCTAGGTCGTGAACGGGATCATCATACTCGACTGGCTCGAATTCGCGGTGCGCTGGCTGCATGTCGTCACGGCGATCGCGTGGATCGGCTCGTCTTTCTACTTCATCGCGCTCGACCTCGGCCTGCGCCCCTCGACCGACCGCCGCTCCGGCGTGAACGGCGAGGCGTGGCAGGTCCACGGGGGCGGGTTCTATTTCATCCAGAAATACCTCGTCAGCCCCGCGCGGATGCCGGACGAGCTGACGTGGTTCAAATGGGAAAGCTATTCGACATGGCTGTCGGGGGCCGCACTGTTGATGCTGGTCTATTGGGCCGGGTCCGAGATGTACCTGATCGACGCGGCCAAGATGGACCTGTCGCCCGCGGTCGCGATCCTGATCTCGGCGGCCTCGCTGACTGTCGGCTGGATCGTCTACGATTTCCTGTGCAAATCTCCGCTGGGCGAGCGTCCGACGCTGCTTATGCTTCTGCTGTTCGTCCTGCTCATGGTGATGGGCTGGGGCTACAACCAGATCTTCACGGGCCGTGCCGTCATGATCCACCTGGGCGCGTTCACGGCCACGATCATGACCGCCAACGTGTTCTTCATCATCATGCCGAACCAGCGGATCGTGGTGAAAGACCTGATCGCGAAGAAAGCGCCCGATCCGAAATACGGCAAGATCGCCAAGCTCAGGTCGACCCACAACAACTACCTCACGCTTCCGGTCATCTTCCTGATGCTGTCCAACCACTACCCGCTGGCCTTCGCGTCGACCTATAACTGGGTGATCGCGGGCCTCGTGTTCCTGATGGGGGTGACGATCCGCCATTTCTTCAACACGCATCACGCCCACAAGGGCAACCTGTGGTGGACGTGGCTGGTGACGGCGCTTCTGTTTCTGGGGGCGGTCTGGCTTTCGACGCTGGGCACGCAGGCCGACACCTATGACGAGAGCGAGGCGCGGGCGCTGACGCCGCATGAAGAGCGTTACGCCAGCGTCGCGGAATTCGAGGACGTGCTCTGGGTCGTGCAGGGGCGGTGTTCGATGTGCCACGCACGCGAGCCGGGGTGGGACGGGATCGCGACCGCGCCCAAGGGCGTCGTGTTGGAGACGCCTGCGGACATCGCGGCCGAAGCGCGGCGCATCTACATTCATGCGGGCCTGACGGACGCGATGCCGCCCGCGAACATCACCTATATGGAACCCGAGGAACGCGCGATCATCCGGGCGTGGATCGAGGCGGCGGGATAGAGTTTCGAATGGGCGTGCGCCCATCCGATCCGCTGGAGGGGCGCTGCCCCTCCAGACCTCCCCGAAGTATTTTTGAAACAGAGAAGAAGGACCGTGGCTTTTCACGCCGGGGGTGCCTGTCTATAAGGCCGCGAGACCATTGGAGTTTGCGACATGCGCACAGCGAAGGTGAGCCGGTCCACGGCCGAAACCGAGATCACCGTCGAGATCGACCTCGACGGCACCGGGACCTATGACAACGACACGGGCGTTGGGTTTTTCGACCACATGCTCGACCAGTTGTCGCGCCATTCGCTGATCGACATGACGATCCGGGCCAAGGGCGACTACCACATCGACGACCACCACACGGTCGAGGATACGGGGATCGCGCTGGGTCAGGCCCTGCGCGAGGCATTGGGCAACAAGAAGGGCATTGTGCGTTACGGCGCGTGTCACTTGCCGATGGATGACGCGCAGGTGCGGGCGGCGCTCGACCTGTCGGGACGGCCCTATCTGGTGTGGAACGTGGACATTCCGACGCCGAAGATCGGTACCTTCGACACCGAACTGGTGCGCGAATTCTTCACGGCATTCTCCGGCAACGGCGGCATCACGCTCCACGTCGATCGGCTCCACGGGTTCAACAGCCACCACATCGTCGAAGCCGCGTTCAAGGCGGTGGCGCGGGCGCTGCGGGTCGCGGTCGAGACCGACCCGCGCAAGGCCGATGCGGTGCCGTCGACCAAAGGGGCGCTGTGACGTGGTCACGGCGCTCATCGACTACGAAAGCGGCAACCTGCACTCCGCCGAAAAGGCGTTTCAGCGCATGGCGCGCGAGGTGGGGGCGGGGGACGTCATTGTCACCTCGGACCCGCATCTCGTCGCATCGGCGGACCGCATCGTGCTGCCGGGCGACGGGGCCTTTCCGGCCTGCAAACAGGCGCTTTTCGACCATCGCGGCATCTACGAGGCGATGGAGCGCGCGGTGTTCGAGCGCGGCGTGCCTTTCATGGGCATCTGCATCGGGATGCAGATGCTGGCGACCCGCGGGCTGGAATACGCCGAGACGGACGGGTTCGACTGGATCGGCGGCGACGTGGTGCATATCGAGCCGGGACCGGACAAGAAGGTGCCGCACATGGGCTGGAACGATCTGGTGATCGACAACCCGCACCCGGTGCTGGACGGGATCGGGACGGGCGATCACGCCTATTTCGTCCATTCCTACCACTTCCGCGTGGCGGACCCGGCGCACCGGCTGGCCTATTGCGATTACGGCGAAGAGATCACGGCCATCGTCGGCCGCGACAACATGGTGGGCACCCAGTTCCACCCGGAAAAATCGCAGGCCAACGGGATGAAGATCATCGCCAATTTCCTCGATTGGCGCCCCTGACCTTCTCTGGTCCGAAAATACCTCGGAGGGGGTTTGGGGGAGG
>NZ_CH902578.1:1084991-1325239 GCF_000152805.1 Maritimibacter alkaliphilus HTCC2654
CGCCCGGGTCGACGTGGGCGCAGCCCACGGCGAAACCCATAGAAAACGCCCCCGGCCGGAACCGGGGGCGCCATTCAACGATCAGGCGGGGTCAGGAGAATTCGATCCCGTCGTCCACCATCGGCAGGTGCATCACGCGCTTGCCCATCGCGTCGTAGATCGCGTTCGCGACCGCCGGACCTGCGGGCGGCAGACCCGGCTCGCCGATGCCCGTGGGCGCCTCGCTCGACTGAACGATATGCACCTCGATTTTGGACATGTCCGAAATCCTCAGCGGCTCGTAATCGGGGAAGTTCGACTGATCGACTTCGCCGTCCGTGAAGGTGATCTTCTGGCGCATGACATGGGACAGACCATAGCCGATCGCCCCCTCGACCTGCGCGCGGATCACGTCCGGGTTCACCGGCACGCCGCAGTCCACGGCGGCCACGATGCGCTCGATCTTCACCTTGCCGTCGGTGACCGACACTTCGGCCACCTGCGCCACATGGGTGTTGAAGCTCTTGTGCACCGCGACGCCACGGCCCCAGCCTTCGGGCATGTCGCCGCCCCAGCCCGCCTTTTCGGCGGCGAGGTTCAGGACACCCAGCGACCGTGGGGCATTCGCCAGCAGGTCTTGCCGGAACTCCACCGGATCGCGGCCCGCGGCTTCGGCGGCCATGTCCATGGCGACCTCCATCGCGTAGCCGGAGTGCGAATGTCCGACCGAGCGCCACCAGAGCATCGGCACCGCCGTCTCCATGTCGTGAAGCGTCACGTCCATGTTCGGAATGGCGTATTCCGTGTCCGCGACCCCCTCGACCGAGAACAGGTCGACGCCGTTCACGATCACCGCCTCGCCCATCGGCGTACCCTTGAAGATCGACTTGTTGGCCATGATCGAATGCCAGCCGACGAGGTTGCCGTCGGCATCCACGCCCGCGCGCACCCGGTGCTTGGTCATCGGGCGATAGTAACCGCCGCGCACGTCGTCCTCACGCGACCAGACCAGCTTGACCGGGCGGCCATCGCCCAGTGCCATCGCGGCCATCGTCGCTTCGACCTCGTAATCCGAGGTGAAGTTGGCCCGACGCCCGAACGACCCGCCCGCATAGACGGTCTCGATCGAGGTGTTCTCCGGACCGACGCCCGAGACGGCCCCGACCGCGCCCTGCGTCACCGTGTGGAACTGGCAGCCGTCCCAGCACTGGGCCTTACCGTCCTTGATCTGGACGACACTGTTCAGGGGTTCCATCGGCGCATGGGCGAGGAACGGGAAGTGGAACTCCGCCTCGATGGTCTTGGCCGCACCTTCGAGCGCCCCGGCGGTGTCGCCTTCGGCCTTGGCCGCCAGACCCTCGGCCCGGTCGAGCGCGGCGGCATATTCCGCCTCCATCTCGTCCGAGGAGCGGGTCTCGGCATTCGAGAAATCCCACTCGGTCGTCAGCGCCTCGCGCCCCTTCATCGCGGCCCATGTGTTCGTAGCATAGACCACCACGCCCATCGGGATCTGCTTGACGTCCACGACGCCCTCGACCTCCATCGCCGCCGACGCGTCGAACGAGGTGAGCGTGCCGCCGAACTTGGGCGACCGCTGGAGCACGGCAAAGACGACACCCTCGGGCATCACGTCCATCGCGAAGGTCGCGGTGCCGGTGGTCTTGGCGTTGCTGTCCTTGCGCGGCAGCTTGTCGGCGCCGATCTTGGTAAAGGCGCTCGGATCCTTGAGTTGCGGGTTCGGGGTCGCGCCCTCGGGCACGAGGCCGACCAGATCGCCGAAAGACGCGCTGTTCGAGCCGTGGCTCACCATGCCGTCCTTCACCTCGATCTCGCCCGCATCGACGCCCCATTCGGCGGCGGCGGCCTGAACCAGCAGCGATTTCGCGGCGGCCCCGGCTTCACGATACTGCATGTAGCTGTTGGCGATGGCGGTGGAGCCGCCCGAGCCCTGAACGCCCATGAGGGTGTTCATGTAGGTCGCGGTATCGGCGGGGGCGAATTCGATGTCCACGTCGTCCCAGTTCGCATCGAGCTCTTCAGCGAGCAGCGTGGACAGCCCGGTCGAGGTGCCCTGCCCCATCTCGAAATGCTTCAGGACGACCGTGACCTTGCCATCCGGCGCGATCTTGACGAAGGGGTTCGGCATGAATTCACCGCCATGCGCGGCGGCCCAGCTGCCCTTGGCATTCAGCCCAACGACCATCGCGGCCGAGGCCGCGGTTGCGCCCTGCAAAAAGGCGCGGCGTGTGGTCTTGATGTTCATATCAGGCCTCCATCCGCTTTGACGCTTCGTGGATCGCGGCCCGGATGCGCGTATAGGTCGCGCAGCGGCAGACGTTGCCCCACATGTAGCTGTCGATGTCTTCGTCCGTCGGCTTGGCCTTCTCGGTCAGAAGGCCGACCGCCGACATGATCTGGCCCGACTGGCAGTAGCCGCATTGCACGACGTCCAGATCGGCCCAGGCCGACTGCACCGCCGCGGCGACGTCGGAGTTCAGGCCCTCGATCGTCGTGATCTCGGCCCCTTCGAGGTCGCCCACCTGCGCCTGACAGGAGCGTGTCGGCTCGCCGTCGACATGCACGGTGCAGGCCCCGCAGGAGGCCACGCCGCAGCCGAACTTGGTTCCGGTCATGCCGAGCACGTCCCGGATGGCCCAGAGAAGCGGCATGTCGGGCGGCGCCTCGACACTCTTCTCCTCGCCGTTGATTTTCAGTGTGATCGCCATGTTGTCCTCCCTGACGCCTTTGGCTGTTCGCTAATCGGCTGGCCCGGTGACGCCTCTCGCGGGCGCGCGTGGCCGGGTCACTGGGAATAGATTACTCACAGGTTTCGGTTTCGGGAAAGCGAGGGCTGTGTGCCGCAAAGGGCCGCGCGGTGAAAAGCTTGGGAAAATCCGTCAACCAATTCGCTGTATTGGCCGGGACAATGCGGATCAGGCCAGCCGGGCCACGCCCCCCATCCCCCGGATGCGCCAGTAGAGCCAGCCGACCACCACGAGGTTCAGGGCCGCGAACAGCGCGGCGAGGCCGTAGGCGATGGCGTAGTCCGCCGTCAGATCGTAGAGCAGGCCGCCCATGTAGCCGCCATTGGCGTGACCGAACCAGCCGAACATCGTCACCATGCCCATCGCATAGCCGCGCCGCGACGGCGGGGTGTGGGCCGCGAGCGTTGTGAGCACGCCGGTCATGACGCCCGCGTATCCGAAGCCATAGATCGGCGCGTAGAGGTAGAAGGCCGACAGGTCGTCGATCAGGATGAACCCGTAGATCAGAAGCGCCATCCAAGCGGTCGCCGCCATGTAGGCGGGGATGGCCCCGATGATATCCGCGAACTTCCCGAACGCGACACGGCCGACGATGCCGACCATGAGCATCAGGAAGATGACGCCCCCCGCTTCGTCCGCCGTGAAGCCGCAGCCCTGAATGTAGGGGACGAGGTGCATGAGCGGGACCGACATGCAGGTGCAGCACAGAAAAATAGCAAGGCACATGGTCGGCACGACGAGGCGAATGGGGGGATAGCCGCTTTCGTCCGGTGCCTGGGCCGATGCCCCTGCGGTGGCGACTGGGCGCAGGAGAAGCGCGAGCGGGATCAGCAGCACCAGCATCGCCCCGCCGGTCAGCGCGAGCGCGCCGGAAACGCCCACCGACTTGATGAGGATCGCCGAAGCGAATGGCACGCCGCCCTGCCCCAGAGCCTGCCCCGCCGAGGCGATGCCCAGCGCGAGCCCCGCGCCCACGGGGAACCACTTTCCGACGACGGACATGACCGGGGCGAAGATGGCCGATGCGCCGAAGAACCCGGCGAGGAACATGAGCGCGTAGTAATGCCAGAGCGTGGCGGCGAGAGACGAGGCGAGGTAGGCCAGACCCATGACGCTCACCCCGATCAGAACCACGGGCCGCGTGCCGATCCGGTCGGCCAGCACCCCCATCATCATCCCGCCCAGCGCCATGCCGAGGATGCCGGCCACGTTGATGAGGGAGATATCGCCGCGCTCCCAGCCGTGCGCCTCTTCCAAGGGCACGACGTAGGCCGACATGCCGTTGACGATCGAGCCCATGGCAAGCGCGAGGATCAGGGCCGAGGCGGCCACGACCACCCAGCGATAGGGATGCAATCCGGTGTCCATCGCTGTCTTTGCCCCTTCGGTCCCGTGTCCGCCAGTGTTCAGCCTATCACCTTGGCGCGGAAATGTCCTGTCCCAAGGGGGCGGGTCAGTCGATCCGGGCCAGCACATCGACCGGCCAGCGGTGGCCCAGACGTTTGTGATAGGTGATCCGCGCCGGATCGGTGACGAGCGTGAAAGGCCGGTCGACCAGCGCCCGCGCGCCTTGGGTGACCAGCATTTGCCCCAGTGGCGCGCCGATGCAGCGGTGGCGCCCCTGCCCGAACATCAGCACGCCCGAATGGTCGCGCGTGGGGTCGAAGCGGTCGGGATCGGGGTGCAGGTCGGGATCTCGATTGGCGCTGCCGAGGGCCAGAAAGATCGGGGTGCCTTCGGTCAGCTGCACCCCGTCGCGCTCATGCGCCTCGCGCACGACGCGGGGGATGGTCTGGGCCGGGGTTTCCAGCCGCAGAACCTCCATCACGGTGGCGGCGATGTCGCCCTCGCCCGCCCGCAGGGCCGCAAGGTGATCGGGGTCCGACGCCAGACGGATCAGAACCTGCGCGATCGCGGCCTCGATGTTCTCGATCCCGTCGGCGAGGACCAGCAGCGCATGGTCCCCGATTTCGATGTCCGTCAGCCCGCCCCGCGCGATGAGGTGCGAGATCAGATCCGGGCCGGGGGTGGCATGGCGGGCCGCGACGGCCCCGGCGATATAGTGTCGGGTCGCCTCAAGCCCGGCGTTCACATCGTCGAACCCGGCGCGGTCGGTGATCGGCGCGAACAGCTTGAAAAGCGCCCCGGTCGCCCGCGCGATGGCCGCCGGGTCATGGTCGAGGCCGACGAACCGGGCCATGGCCTGCGTCGCGAAGGGGCGACCGAACCCGGTGATGATATCCTGCGGCCCCTGCCCGGCCAGTCGGGCCAGATGCGCCTCGGCCAGCGGACCGATCCACGCCTCGGCCCCGTCGAACGTGTCGAAAAAGGCAGCCGACAGCGGTTTGCGCATGTCCACGTGTCGGGGCTTGTCGAGGAAAGGCGGGATGTTCGCGGCCACGTCCGCCGCCACGTAGCGGTCGCGGTTCTTCTCGGCCAGCATGGAAAAGCGCGAGGGCGCATTGCCCAGCCGGGCATCGGTGAAGGCCGCCTTGATGTCGGCGGCCCGCGTCATCACGTAACCGCCGGATTTCACCGGGGCGAGCGGCGCGTTGTCGCGCAGCCACGCCCATGTCGGCGCGGGGTCCGCGACGAAGGCGTCCGACAGCAGATCGACGGGAAGGTCGGGCGCGGCGGGTTTAGCCCGCCCAGCGCCGAACCAGCTTTTCAGTTTCCTCATCGTTCCGGTCCAGATGCTCGCGCAGGGCCGCGCGTTCGTCGTCAGTCAGGGGCACGCCCGCCGCGAATTTGGCGAGGATCTCCACCTTATAATAGCGCAGCGCCGCCGAGAGCATGAACACCTCGTCGGTAAGGTCCGCCGTCGTGGTGGGCGAGCACATGTCGGCGATGTTGTCCGAGGCCATGCGGATCGGCACCCCTGCGGCGGCCAGTTCCAGCACCCGCACGATGGAATTGTAGGTCGGGGTCATGATCGGGCGAAGCTGGCGCATCCCGATGGCCGCCGAGGGGCAGGAAATGATGCCGATGTTCGTCTCCAGCAACGCCTCGACATAGGCCTCCCACCGGGCGTCGTCATAGGTCGAGGGGGAAATGGCGTGGACCGCCCAGACCTGCGGCTCGTCGCCCTCGAGCACGCCTTCGCGCCGAGTGACCTCGATCAACCGTTCGGTGCCGTTTTCCTGCGGGATGTTGAGTTGGTCGGTGTGGACATGGAGCATCTTGCCGGTCGTGCGCGCCAGATCGAGCATCCGCACGCAATGTTCCTCGAACCCGATGTTGTCGGGATAGTCGTCCACATCGTCCGCTTCGGGCAGGCAACCGATGAAATCGGCGGACTTCACACCTTCTTCGAACACCCGCCACCGTTCGGGCTCGTCATCGCGAAAGCCCAGCGGGGTATAGGCGGCGGCGCGCAGGGTCAGCCGATTGCCGTAGTCGCGCGCGATCCCCATGATCTGATCCAGCGCCGAGGTGCCGACCCGGTCGGGGGTCACGTCCACCATCGTATCCACCAGCCGCGTGCCCGCGCCCACCATCACGTCGAGCGTGGCGCGCACGCGGGCGTCGAGGTTTTCGGGGTCGTAGGCCGGGCCTTCGTGAACGCTCGCGATCAGCTTGTGCTTCTTCTGAAGCGAAATATGAGAGCTTTCCAGCACCTGCACGCGCCCGTGGTCGACGAATCCGTCGTCCAGCGTATTGGCCCGGTCGAGATGCACATGTGCGTTATGAAATCCGCCGAGCCGGTCCATCTCGGCTTTGAATTTGTCGTAAAATGGTGACTGCACGGTTCCCCTCTTGGCTCGCTCTTCGGCGGCGTTCACGCCACAAACCCTTCTGGTGAGTATGCGATTTTGATCGGACCGTGAACAGGGGCACCTGTTCGTTTTCGCCCGGCGTGTCGTCGCGGTCATCGTGGCCGGGCGCCGATGCAGGCCTTGGCGGGCGACAATACGTTACAGAAAATGAAAACGTGAATATCTTCGGTAACATTTTTTCTTGCATCGAATCGTGTGCTTGATTAAGTCGACCGTGCGGTCGAAAAAACTATGCCGTGATCTGGGAGGATCCATGTCGAACGCTTACATCTGTGACGCACAGCGCACGCCCATCGGCCGCTACGGCGGTGCCCTGTCCTCGGTCCGCACCGATGACCTCGCCGCGATTCCGATCGCCGCCCTCATGGCGCGCAACCCCAATGTGGACTGGGCGAAACTGGATGACGTGATCTATGGCGACGCGAACCAGGCGGGCGAAGACAACCGCAACGTGGCGCGCATGGCCGCGCTTCTGGCGGGCCTGCCGACGGATGTTCCGGGCACGACCGTCAACCGCCTCTGCGCCTCCGGCATGGACGCGGTCGGGATGGCGTCGCGCGGGCTGAAGGCGGGCGACTACGACCTCGCCATCGCGGGCGGTGTCGAAAGCATGAGCCGCGCGCCCTTCGTGATGCCCAAGGCGACAAGCGCCTTCGCACGCCAGAACGCGGTCTATGACACGACGATCGGCTGGCGCTTCGTGAACAAGAAGATGAACGCCGACTACGGCGCCCATTCGATGCCCGAAACCGCCGACAACGTGGCCGAAGATTACCAGATCAGCCGCGCGGATCAGGATGCCTTCGCCGCCCGGTCGCAGGCCCGTTGGGCCGCCGCGCATGAGGCGGGCAAGTTCGCGGACGAGATCACGCCGGTCAGCGTGCCGCAGCGCAAGGGCGATCCGGTCGTCGTGGACACCGACGAGCACCCGCGCCCCGGCACCGGGGTCGAGCAGCTTGCCAAGCTCAAGGGCGTGAACGGACCGGACCTGAGCGTCACCGCGGGCAATGCCTCGGGCGTGAACGACGGGGCCGCCGCGATCCTGATGGCCTCCGACGCCGGGCTGAAGGCCCACGGCCTCACCCCCCTCGCCCGCGTCGTGTCGATGCAGGCTGCCGGTGTCGAGCCGCGCGTCATGGGGATCGGCCCGGTGCCCGCGACGCGCAAGGTGCTCGCGAAAACCGGTCTCACCATGGACGACATGGATGTGATAGAATTGAACGAAGCCTTCGCGTCCCAAGGCCTTGCCACGCTGCGCGAACTGGGCGTGGCGGACGACGACGACCGGGTGAACCCCAACGGTGGCGCCATCGCCATCGGGCATCCGCTGGGCATGTCCGGCGCACGTCTGGTGCTGACGGCGGCCTATGAACTCAGGCGGCGGGGCGGGCGTTACGCCCTGTGCACGATGTGCGTGGGCGTGGGCCAAGGGACCGCAATGATTATCGAGCGGGTCTGACCCGCAACTCAGGAGGACCGACGACATGTATGCTCAAATGGTCAAATCCACCGGCCAAGGCGTGAAATCGCTGGAAGAAATGGAACCGGAGGAACGTGCGTTTCAGGAAAAGGTCGATGCGGACATCCGCATCGAACCCCGCGACTGGATGCCCGAAGGCTACAAGAAGACGCTGATCCGGCAGATCGGTCAGCACGCGCATTCGGAAATCGTCGGTCAGCTTCCCGAGGGCAACTGGATCACCCGCGCCCCCACGCTGGAGCGCAAAATGATCCTTCTCGCCAAGGTGCAGGACGAGGCGGGGCATGGTCTTTACCTCTACTGCGCCGCCGAGACGCTGGGCGTCAGCCGCGATGACCTGACCAAGCAACTGCTCTCGGGCAAGATGAAATACTCGTCGATCTTCAACTACCCGACGCTGACCTGGGCCGACATCGGCGCGGTCGGCTGGCTGGTCGATGGCGCGGCGATCATGAACCAGGTGCCGCTGCAACGGACGAGCTACGGCCCCTACTCCCGCGCGATGATCCGCATCTGCAAGGAGGAGTCGTTCCACCAGCGGCAGGGCTACGACATCATGATGAAGATGGCGAAAGGCTCCGAGGCGCAAAAGCGGATGGCACAGGATGCGCTGAACCGCTTCTGGTATCCGTCGCTGATGATGTTCGGCCCGTCCGACGCCAACTCCGTTCACTCGGAACAGTCGATGGCGTGGAAGATCAAGATCAACACGAACGACGAGCTGCGCCAGAAATTCGTCGATCAGACCGTGCCGCAGGCCGAATACCTCGGCCTCACCATTCCCGACGAAACGCTCGCGTGGAACGAGGAAAAGGGCGGCTACGACTTCGCCGAGCCGGACTGGGACGAGTTCTTCGACGTGCTCAAGGGCGCGGGCCCCGTGAACAACGGCCGTCTGGAAGCCCGCCGCAAGGCCTGGGACGACGGCGCATGGGTGCGCGAGGGGCTGCTGGCCCACGGTGAAAAGAAACGCGCCGCCAAAATGGCCGCGGAATAAGGAACGCTGACATGAGCAAAGAATGGCCCCTGTGGGAAATCTTCATTCGCGGCCAGCATGGCCTGAGCCACCGTCACGTGGGGAGCTTGCACGCCCCTGACGCGGAAACCGCGGTCAAGAATGCGCGCGACGTCTACACCCGCCGCAACGAAGGCGTGTCGATCTGGGTGGTGGAAGCCCGCCACATCACGGCGACCGCGCCGGGTGACAAGGGTCCGATCTTCGAACCCAGCGAGTCCAAGATCTACCGTCACCCGACCTTCTACGACATCCCGGACGAAGTGGGGCATATGTAATGACCCAACAATCTGACCCGAAGTTCGAGGCGCTTCTGCGGCTCGGAGACAATACGCTTATCCTCGGCCATCGTGTGAGCGAGTGGTGCGGCCACGCGCCGGTGCTGGAAGAGGACATCGCGCTCGCCAATACCGCGCTCGATTTGCTGGGCCAGACGAACCTCTGGCTGGAATACGCGGGCGAGGTTGAGGGCAAGGGGCGGTCCGCTGACGATCTGGCCTTCCTGCGCGACGCTTGGGATTTCCGCAACGTGTTGCTGGTCGAGCTGCCCAACGGCGATTTCGGCCAGACGATCATGCGGCAATACCTGTTCGACGTGTTCAACCGGATGAACCTCGAAGCCCTGACCACATCGGCCGACAGGCAGATCGCCGAGATCGCCGAGAAGGCCGCGAAAGAGGCGGCCTATCACGTCGAGCGTTCGGAAGGGACCGTGATCGGGCTTGGCGACGGGACCGAGGAAAGCCACCGCCGGATGCAGGATGCGCTGAACGTGCTGTGGCCCTATGCCCAAGAACTTTTCATCACCGACGAGGTGGATGAGGCGATGGCCGAGGCGGGCGTGATCCCGCATCCGAAATCGTTGCAGGACGCATGGGACGCCGAAGTGCGCGCCGTGCTGGCCGAGGCGACGCTGGAGGTGCCGGAGGCGCATTTCGGCCATCGTGGATCGGGCAAGGACGGGCGGATGCATACCGAGCATCTGGGCCATATCCTGACCCAGATGCAGTGGCTGCAACGCGCCTATCCGGGGCAGGAGTGGTGAGCCGATGGCCCACCCGTCTACAGAACAGGTGTGGGACTGGCTCGACACCATTCCCGACCCCGAAATCCCCGCGATCACGCTGACGGATCTGGGCATCATCCGCGATGTGGGCTGGGACGGAGACACCTGCGTCGTCACGGTCACGCCCACCTATTCCGGCTGCCCGGCCACCTCGCTCATCAACATGGAGATCGAGACGGCGCTGCGCGAGCATGGGTTGGAGCGGATCGAACTCAAGCGGCAGCTCAGCCCGGCCTGGACGACCGACTGGATGAGCCAGCGCGGACGCGAAAAGTTGGAAAAGTACGGTATTGCGCCACCGCAACCGGCGGGTGGCCCGGACAAATGTCCGAATTGTGCAAGTTCTAACGTCGAGAAACTGAGCCAGTTCGGCTCGACCCCGTGCAAGGCACAGTGGCGGTGCAAAGACTGCCTTGAGCCTTTCGACTATTTCAAGTGCATCTGAGGAGGAGCGGATGGCACGCTTCCACGAACTCGAAGTCACCGGCATTCAAAAGACGATCCGCGATGCGGTCGTCGTGTCGCTGAAACCCAAGGACGACGACGCCGAGGCGTTCGACTTCATCCAAGGGCAATACCTGACCTTCCGCCGCGATTTCGACGGCGAGGAACTGCGCCGGTCCTATTCGATCTGCGCAGGCAAGGATGACGGCATCCTGCAAGTGGGCATCAAGCGGGTCGATGGCGGGGCGTTTTCGACCTTTGCCAACGAAGAGCTGAAGGTGGGCGATACGCTGGAAGCGATGCCGCCGATGGGCCGGTTCTACACCGAACTCGATGCCTCGGCGGGCAAGAACTATGTCGGTTTCGCGGGCGGGTCGGGCATCACCCCGGTCCTGTCGATCCTGCGCACGACGCTGGCGCGCGAGCCGCGTTCGACCTTTACGCTGGTCTACGCCAACAAGGGTGTGGCGACGATCATGTTCCGAGAGGAACTCGAAGACCTGAAGAACACCTTCATGGGCCGCCTGTCGGTGATCCATATCCTCGAAACCGACGCGCAGGAGATCGACCTGTTCACCGGGCTGGTGACCGAGGAAAAGGTGGGGCAACTCTTCCGCTCCGGCTTTCTCGACGCCGAAGGGACCGACACCGCGTTCATCTGCGGGCCGGAACCCATGATGCTGGGGATCGCCGCCGGGCTGAAAGCCGCTGGGCTCGCCGAGGATCAGATCAAATTCGAACTCTTCGCCTCCGCCCAGCCCGGTCGGCTGAAAAAGCGGGTGGTGTCGAAAGAGGCAGGATCGACCGCCAACGAGGCGCAGATCGTGGTCACGCTGGACGGGTCCACGCGCACGGTGTCCGCGTCCAAGGAATTGTCCGTGCTCGATGCCGCCCGGTCCGACAACCTCGACGCGCCCTATGCCTGCAAGGCGGGGGTCTGTTCGACCTGTCGCTGCCGAGTGCTGGAGGGCGAGGTCGAGATGGTGACGAACCATGCGCTCGAAGATTACGAGGTGGAAAAGGGCTATGTCCTGTCCTGCCAGAGCTATCCGGTAACCGACAAGGTGGTGGTGGATTATGACCAGTGATTTCGCGGAAATGACCCTGTCCGACTACCTCGCCGCAGGTGGTCGCCTGACTTCGCCCGGCAATGTGCCGCCGCGCTACCGGGCGGAGTTGTTGAAACTGATGGCGACCTTCGTGGACTCGAACCTCGCGGGCGCCGCCGGATTCGCGGACGCGATCAACCTCGCCCCCGGCATCAAGGCGCGGGGCGCGGCAGCCCGGATCGTGGCCGAGAAGTTGGCCAATGCCGACCGGGTGTTGGCGCTGATGGGCGAGTTCGGGGCCGATACCGACCGATATGTCCAGCAGCATCCCTGGGACACGCGGCTCGACCGCGACGCCGACATTGGCGCGACCCGGATCGAGCAGGACATGCGGCTCGCCGTGTTCAACTACCCCTTCACGGGCTGGGCGGATTCAGTGGTAATGAACCTGCTCATGGGCACCGCCGTGGTGACGCAGCTCGAAGAGTTGCGGCAGGTGAGCTATCAGCCGTTGGCCGAGGCGTTCCGCGACATCCTGAAGGTCGAGACGCATCACGCCAAGCTGGCCGAGGATGGCGTCGCGGCTCTGGTCGAACAGGGCGAGAACCTGCAAGCGAGCGTGGACTACTGGATGCCCCGTGTGGGCGTGAGCTTCGGGATCGGGGATGCCGGGCGGCTGGAGCAGTTGAAGGCGATGGGTCTGCGTCGTCAGGACAACGCGACGCTCAAATCGGCGTGGGAAGGGCGTATACGTCCCATCCTCGACGGGTTCGGGCTGGAGGGGTGAAACCGGCGGCGCTGTTCGAGCGCCGTCCCGCCTCTCGTCGCGAAGCCGCGCCGCCCGCTCGGATGTGCGGCGCTCAGACCTGCTTGACGCCGCCCAGCACCATGTCGGCGACGATGGCCGCGTAGTCCTCGCGCTCGGCGGCCCCTGCCCCCCGCGCCCATGTGAAATACCAGTTCAACATGCCGAACACGGCCATCGTGGCCCCGCGCAGCTTGCCCGCGTCGCCTTCGAACCGGTCCGGCGCGATGTGGGACAGGATGTCCGACAGGAACCGCACGAGATCACGCTGAAGCCCGCGCAATTCGCGCTGCTGGTCGTCGGGCAGAAGCGCCATTTCGTTCATCTGGATGCGGTGTTTGTAGTCGTAGCCCTCATAGGCCAGCATGATCGCTCGCACCACTTCGCGAAGCTGCTGCTCTGCCGTCAGCCCTGCAAGGTCCAGCCCCAGCACGGTGTCGCGCAGGGCCCGGAGGTGGCTGTCGAGGATGTCGTACAGCAGCGCCTCTTTCGACGGGTAGTAGTGATAGATGTTGGCCTTGGAGATTCCGCATTCCTCGGCCAGCCGGGTCATGGACGAGCGGTCGTAGCCCTCGGTCGCGAACACCTTGGCCGCGGCCAGAAGGATCTGGCCGCGCTTTTCGTCATGGTCGCGTGCGATCGAACGTGCCGCCATCAGCCCTTGTCCCGGTTGTCCACGACGCGCTTGGCCTTGCCTTCCGACCGGGCCACGTCGCCGGGGTTCCCTACGACGATTTCGGTCGAAACGCCAACCACGTCCTTGATCCGTTTGGTCAGCATCCGGGCGGCGGCATTCTTGGACGCCTCATCCGTGCTGTCGGGCATGGCTTCCACGAAGACGCGCATCCCGTCCATCCGGCCCGACTTGTAAAGCTCGATCTGGAAATGGGCGGCAAGGCCCCCGGTCGCCAGAACCTGCTCCTCGATCTGGGTCGGGAAGACGTTGACGCCGCGCAGGATCATCATGTCGTCCGAGCGTCCGGTGATCTTTTCCATCCGCCGCATCGACCGCGCCGTGCCGGGCAGAAGCCGGGTCAGATCGCGGGTGCGGTAGCGGATCATCGGCAGCCCCTCTTTCGTGAGCGTGGTGAACACCAGTTCGCCCAGCTCGCCATCCGGCAGCACGTCGCCGGTCTGGGGGTCGATGATTTCAGGCAGGAAGTGATCCTCCCAGATGACCGGGCCATCCTTGGTCTCGACACATTCGTTGGCGACGCCCGGCCCCATGATTTCGGACAGGCCATAGATGTCGACGGCGTGCATGTCGAAGGCCTCTTCGACCTCCTTGCGCATCGAATCCGTCCACGGCTCGGCTCCGAACACGCCCACTTCGAGCGAGCTTTCGCGCGGGTCGAGGCCCTGTTTGTGGAATTGCTCAAGGATGTTGAGCATGTAGGACGGCGTCACCATGATCGCCTTGGGCTTGAAGTCCTGAATGAGCGTCACCTGACGCTCGGTCATCCCGCCGGACACCGGCACCGCCGTCGCGCCAAGCCGTTCGATCCCGTAATGCGCGCCCAGACCGCCCGTGAACAGGCCGTAGCCATAGGCATTGTGCACAATGTCGCCGGGGCGCACGCCGGAGGCGCGCAGGGACCGTGCGATCAGGTCGGCCCAGTTGGAAATATCGCCTGCGGTGTAGCCCACGACGGTCGGCTTGCCGGTCGTGCCGGAGGAGGCGTGCAGGCGCACGATCTGCTCACGCGGCACGGCGAAGAGGCCAAAGGGGTAGTTGTCGCGCAGGTCGCCCTTGTAGGTGAAGGGGAATTTCGATAGGTCCGCGAGCGATTGCAGGTCGTCCGGGTGCACCCCCGCCACGTCGAACCGCTGTTTGTACATCGGCACATTGTAATAGGCGTGGCGCACCGACCATTTCAGCCGGTCGAGTTGTAAGCTGCGGATCTCGTCGATCGAGGCGATCTCGATGGGGTCCAGCGTGGCGCGGTCCGGGGTCAGGTCTTTCATTTCGTTTCCTCCTCGAACAAGGTGCCGGGAATGGCGCGGGACATGCCGCGCATTTCCGCGATCCGGGTGCCGTCCTGATTGGTGACGGTGATGTCGTAGATGCCGGAGCGGCCTTTGATATAAAGTTCCTCGGCCACGGCGGTCAGCACGTCGCCCTCTTTCCCCGGTGCGAGGAACGAGATCATGTTGTGCTGGGCCACCGTCGACTGGTTCCGGCTGTTGCAGGCGAAGGCGAAGGTGCTATCGGCCAACGCGAAGATCACGCCGCCATGGCAGATCGCGTGACCGTTGCAGTGGTGCGGCATGACGGTGAGGGTCATGGTCGCCTTCCCCTCGTCCACCTCGCCCAGTTCCATGCCGAACCACTTGGACGACTGGTCGTTGTCCCACATCGCGCGGCAGGCCTTTTCGGCGCGGTCCTTGGGTGTCATTGCGGCTTCTCCCCGGTGAAGGATGGTTTACGTTTGTCGAGGAAGGCGCCCACGCCTTCGGCATAGTCCGGCGAGGTGCCGCACTGGAACATAAGCTCGGCTTCAAGGTCGAGCTGCGCGTCCATCGTGTTGGTCTCGGCCGCCTGAATGGCCTTTTTCGTCTGGGCATAGCCGAAGGTCGGCCCCTGGGCGAATTTCGCCGCCTGCGCGCGCGCGGCGGTGAGGTATTCGTCCTCGGGCAGACATTTCCAGATCAGGCCCCAGGCTTCGGCGGTCGCGGCCGGAAGCGGCTCGGCGGTCAGCGCAAGGCCCCGTGCGCGGGCCGGTCCGACAAGGTTGGTCAGCGAGAACGACCCGCCGGTATCGGGGATCAGCCCGACATTGGCGAAGCTCTGGATGAACTTGGCCTTTTCCGACGCGATCACCATGTCGCAGGCGAGCGCGAGCGACGATCCCGCCCCCGCCGCCACGCCGTTCACCGCGCAGACCACCGGCATCTCGAGCGCCCGGATCTGGCGCACCAGCGGTGCCCAGAAGGTGCGCACGGTATAGCCAAGGTCGATCTTGTCGGTCTTGCGCGGATCGCGGTCGCCCAGATCCTGCCCGGCGCAGAACCCCTTGCCTGCCCCGGTCAAAAGCACGGCCCGCGTGCCATCCGTTGCCGCCGCATCCAATGCCGCGCGCAGGGCCAGATGCTGATCTTCGTTGAAGCTGTTCAGCCGGTCGGGACGATTAAGAGTGATCTCCACCCATCCGTCCTGCCGGTCCACGAGCACCGTGTCGCTCATACCATCCTCCCTTGGTGTTGCGGCATACTTGCTTAAACCGACTGGTCGGTCAATAATGTTCTCGATCCCGACTCAGGGAAAACGCAACGTAAGGGAGGATGACCATGACCATCATGGACGTGTCCAGCTATGCCGCTGGCGAATGGGTGAAACCGGGTGCCGGCGCGCGCAACATCGCCTCGGCCGTGACCGGCGAGGTCATCGCGACCGCGGGCAACGACAGCCTCGACGTGCAGGCGATGCTCGACCATGCGCGCAATGTGGGCGGGCCCAACTTGCGCAAGATGGGCTTTCACGAACGCGCCAAGATGCTCAAGGCGCTGGGTCAGTACCTGACCGAGCACAAGCAGAAGCTTTACGACATCTCCTTTGCCACCGGGGCCACCCAAGGCGACCACGGGTTCGACATCGACGGCGGCATCGGCACGCTTTACGTCTTCGCCTCAAAGGGGCGGCGCGAATTGCCGGACGGCCATGTGCTGCTCGACGGCGATGTGGAAGAGTTCTCGCGTCACGGCACCTTCAAGGGTCAGCACATCTACACGCCGATGCAGGGCGTCGCGGTGCACATCAACGCCTATAACTTCCCGGTCTGGGGGATGCTGGAAAAGCTGGCCCCCACCCTGCTCGGCGGGATGCCCGCCATCGTGAAACCGGCGACGGCCACCAGCTATGTGACCGAGCTGTGCGTGAAGCTGATGCTGGACTCGGGCCTCCTGCCCGAGGGCGCGCTGCAACTCGTCGCGGGCGGGACCGGCGACATGCTCGACCGGCTGACCTGTCAGGACGTGGTGAGTTTCACCGGCTCCGCCGACACCGCGCTCAAACTTCGTTCGACCCCGGCGATCCTGCAAAACGCCGTGCGCTTCACGGCGGAAGCCGACAGCCTGAACTCGTCCATCCTTGGCCCCGATGCCGAACCCGGCACGCCGGAGTTCGACCTCTTCGTCAAGGAAGTGCAGCGCGAGATGACCGTGAAGGCGGGCCAGAAATGCACCGCGATCCGCCGCATCCTCGCACCTGAAAGCCATGTGGAGGCGGTGATCGACGCCCTGCGCGAGCGGCTCGCGAAAAACGTCATCGGTGACCCGGCGAACGAGTCGACCCGCATGGGTGCGCTCGTCTCGACCGGACAACGCGCTGACGTGCTTGAAAAAATCGCGATCCTCGGCACCGAGGCCGAGCGCGTGATCGGTGACCCGGACAATTTCGAAGTTCACGGCGCGGACCGCGAAAAGGGCGCGTTCCTGCCCCCGATGCTCTACCACTGCGCCAACCCCGACGCCGCGACCAAGGTGCACGAGACCGAAGCCTTCGGCCCGGTGTCCACCATCATGGGCTACCGCGATCTCGACCACGCGATCGACCTTGCCAATCGCGGCCAAGGCTCGCTCGTCACGTCGCTCATCTCGAACGACCCCGACACCGCGATCAAGGTCGCGACCGGCGCGGGCGCCTATCACGGGCGGATCTACATCAACAACCGCACCTCAATGAAGGAATCCACCGGCCACGGCGCCCCCCTGCCCCACATGATCCACGGCGGCCCCGGCCGCGCGGGCGGCGGCGAGGAAATGGGCGGCATCCGCGGCGTGAAGCACTTCATGCAGCGCACGGCCATCCAGGGCTCGCCCGACATGCTGCAAGCCATCGGGAACCAGTTCGTGCCGGGCGCGACGGAAAAACCGGCCCCTGCGCATCCCTTCACCCGGACCTTCACCGACCTCGAAATCGGTGAGACGATCACCACCGACGCCCGCCAAATCACCCTCGACGACATCGAACATTTCGCCACGTTCACCGGCGACACATTCTATGCCCACATGGACGCCGAGGCCGCCAAGCGAAACCCGTTCTTCCCGGACCGGGTGGCGCATGGCTACCTGCTCCTCAGCTTCGCGGCGGGGCTGTTCGTCGAGCCGAACGAGGGGCCGGTTCTGGCCAACACCGGCCTCGATGACCTGCGGTTCATGCAGCCGGTGGTGGCGGGTGACAGCATCCACGTGAAGCTGACCGTCAAGCGCAAGACCCGGCGCACCGACGCGTATGGCGAGGTGCGCTGGCACGTCACGATCCTCAATCAGGACGAGGCGCTGGTGGCGAATTATACGCTCCTGACGATGAACGCCTATTGAGACCCGCATGGGGCGGGGATACCCTCGCCCCATGACTGCATCCCCCGACATCGACAGGCTTCTGGCCCTCGGACCGCTCAAGGTCTGGTCCGTGGTCGTCACGATCATGGGCGATCTGTGCCGTGCCCCCGAGGACCGGATCGAGGGGCCGCTCCTTACCCGGTTGGTCGAAGGCATGGGGATCAACAATCAGGCGCTGCGCGTTGCGCTTCACCGGCTGAAACGCGATGGCTGGATCGAGGCGGAGCGCGACGGGCGCGTCTCGTCCTACGCCTTGACGCCCGAGGGCCGCGCCCGCACCGAGGCCGTGCGCCCGGTGATCTACGCCGCCGCGCCGCCCGCCCCGGTTCCGGTGTCGCTGGTCCTGCCGGAGCCGACGATGGCCACGCAGGACTTCATCGACGCTCTGCCCGACGACACGGTGTTCCCCGGCACCCGGTCGGCGCTCACCACCGGGCCGCTCGACCCGGCCCTGTCGGACGCGCTGGTCACCACGCTCGACACCGCCGCCCTGCCCGACTGGATCGCATCCGTGGTGATCTCGCCCGAAGCCCTCGCAGACTACACCCGGCTGGCACAGACACTCGAAAGCCTCGGCCCCGCGCCGGGCGACCTCCTGACGCGCACCATTCTGCGGCTCATCGCCTTTCACCACTGGCGCCGGATGCGCCTGCGCCACGGCACGCTTCCCGACCTCATCCTTGGCCCTGACTGGCCCGGCGCGCAGGCCCGCACGGCAATCGCCCGCACGCTCGAAACCTACCCGCGCCCCGCGCTCGACGCGCTGCGCGCCGCCTCGACGACGCCCGCCTCCTGATCTTCTCTGTTTCAAAAAACCTCGGGAGAGCGCGAGAGGGCAGCGCCCTCTCGCCGGGGAGTTTGAGGGGCTTGCCCCTCATTCAGACCTGCGGAGTTTGAGGGGCTTGCCCCTCATATCTGAGAGCGCGGGCGCAAGCCCGCACCGTCTGCTCACGCCCTCAGTGCGGCGCGAGGTCCGGGTGGGCGGCGGCGAAGGCGGGGATTTCGTCCAGCTTGTCCGAGATATGCCGGATCTTCGGCAGAGGCTCCAGATCGACCTCCCAGCGCCGGGCGTTGTAAAGCTGAGGCACGAGGCAGATGTCGGCCATGGTCACCCCGTCGCCGTAACAGAAATCACCCCCGTCCAGCATCGCCTCGAACGCGGCAAGCCCCGGCCCGATGAAGGCCTGCATCCAGCCCTGCATGGTGATCGCGCCCCCCGACGCCGCCACCGCGTGTTTTGCCACGCGCAGGTTGCAGACCGGGTGGATCTCCATCGCGATGGCATAGGACAGGGCGCGCACCGCCTGACGGCCTGCCGGGTCTTTCGGCAGCAGTCCCAGATCGCGGGTCTCATCCAGATATTCGAGGATCGACAGCGATTGGGTAAAGCTGTGCCCGTCGATCTCCAGCACCGGGACCAGCCCCTGCGGATTGCGGCTCATATGCGCCTCGGATGTCTGTGCGCCCGCCTGAAGGTCGACGGTCGCCGCCTCCCATTCCATACCGGCAAGGCCCATCGCGATCCGCAGCCGGTAGCTTGCCGACGACCGCCAGTAATCATGCAACGTGACCATTCCGGCCTCCCTGTCCTGTTTCGTTCTTGATAGGTGGGCGGGCGGGCTAGGTCCACCGGATCACTCGTCGCCGCCGTGATGAACCCCGCTGATGAGGTTGGCCCGCATCAGCCGGTCTTCCAAGCTTCCGCGCGGCACGGCGATCTCGTCGAGCCAGGCCTGCCGCGTCGCAAGGTCACGCCGGGCGCGCATGATGGCCTCGTCCGGCGATACGGCGACGAACCGCACCTTGTCGCCCGCCCGCGCCTGCACCAGCGCATCGGTCGCCGTCGAAACCAGTGTCGCGATCTTCGGATAACCCCCGGTCGTCTGGTGATCGGCGAGGAGCACGGTCGCCACCCCGTCGCCCGCCACTTGGATCGAGCCGCGCAGGGTCGGCTCGGACGGGATCGACAGGGCGTCGGCGAGGGGCAGTTCGGGGCCGTCCAGCCGCATCCCCATTCGGTCATAGGCGGGGGTCACGGTGAAGGGTTCGCGGGTCAGGGTGTCCAACGCGCCCGGCGCGAACCGGTCCTCCTGCGGGCCGGGCACGACCGGCTGGCGCGCGTTCGGGTCCGGCAGGGGTGGCGCGGGCAACGGGCCTTCTCGTGACGGGGTCGCCTCGGCATTGCGCAGGGTGATCCTTTGACCCGTTGTCAGCGCCCCGCCGCCGAACTGCGAGATCGCGTGGGTCGCGGTGGCGCCGAGCCAAGCCTGCGCGTCGACCTCGCCCGCGAAGGCGAGATAGCACCAGCTGCCCCACTTGCCCGCACGGATCGTCAAGCTTTCGCCCGCCGACAGGGTGCGCACCACCCAGCCCTCGACGCGCGCCCCGGCATGGTCGAGCGTGAAGCCCCCGCCGCAGACAGCGAAGCTGACGGTGCCGCTCTCGCAAGTCAGGGACAGGCCGCCCATCGACACCTCGATGGCGGTGGCCCCGGCTGGCCGGCCCAACGCGCGGTTGGCGGCGGCATGGGCGAAGCGGTCCATCGGCCCGGACGCGGGCACGCCGAAGCGCATCCAGCCGCGCCGCCCGCCGTCCTGAAAGCTGACCTGCGGCCCGGTGTAGGTGACGGTGAGCACCGCGTCAGCCATCGCCCCGCTCCGCCATCCGCGCCTCGTAGGTGTCCCGGTCGATCCGGGCGAACCGGACGTGGTCGCCCACGTCGAACAGGAACGGGTCTTCGGCATCCGAGCGCAGGATGGGCGTCGGCGACCGCCCGATGATCGACCAGCCGGTCGGCATGGTGAGCGTGGTCACGAGGCATTGTGGCCCCGCGATGATGACGCTGCCCGCCGGGACGTCGCGCAGGGCCGCCGACTTGCGCGGAACGCGGATCGCCTCCGGCACGCCGGACATATAGGCATAGCCCGGCGCAAACCCGTACATTCGGACCCGAAAGGCCGCGTCGCGATGCGTGCGGATCACCTCTTCGGTCGTCATCCCGGCCGCATCGGCCACCGCTTCCAGATCCGGGGCGAAGGCAGCGTCATAGCAAATCTCGATGATGCGTTCCTGTCCTTGCTGATCCGTTCGGACCGGATTGGCAAGCATACGTTCTATCTCGCCCTGAACCGTGCGGTGATCGGTCGCCTCCGGGTCGAAATCCACCAGCAGATTGACCAGCGCGGGCACCCATTCGATCACCCCGGCGGGGGTGAATTGCGCCAATCCCGCATCGAGCGCGAGGACTTGCGCGCTCATCTCGTCACCGATCTCGGTCCCGAAACTGACGAGCAGCGCGTGATCGGCCACGGCGCGATATCGCGGCCAGCCGCTCACGCCAGAAACGGGGCCAGCGTGATGCCTTTCGCGGACAGAGCGTCGCGAATGTTGCGCGCCGTTTCGACCGCCGCCGGGTTATCGCCGTGCACGCAAATCGAATGAGCTTCCAACGCCACGTCGCCACCGCCCAGCACCGGCATCCGGCCCGTTTCGAGGAACCCGACGAGCCGATCCGCCGCCTCGCCCGCATCGTGCAGAACCGCCCCCGGTGTGCCGCGCGGCACCAGTTGCCCGTCGGACTGATAGGCGCGGTCCGCGAAGACCTCGGAATAGACCGCCATACGCCGCGCCTTCGCCACCTGCTCCAGCTTCGTGCCGGAAATGGCGAGGATCGCGAGCGCCGGATCGAAGGACGCGACGGCATCCGCGATCGCCTCGGCCACCTCTTCGTCTCGGCCCGCGAGATTGGCGAGCGCACCGTGGGGTTTGACGTAAGCCACCTTCGTGCCTGCCAGCCCCGCCATGCCGACGAGCGCGCCGATCTGGGCGGTGACCATCCGGGTCACCTCGCCCGGCGCCATCGGGATCACACGCCGGCCGAACCCTTCGCGGTCGGCATAGCCCGGATGCGCGCCGACCGTGACACCCAGCTCGGCGGCGCGTTTCAGGGTGGCGAACATGGTCTCGGGGTCGCCCGCGTGCCCGCCGCAGGCGACGTTGGCGCTGGTCACCAGCGCGAGCATCTCGTCGTCATGGCCCATGACCCACGGGCCGAAGCTTTCGCCAAGGTCGGCGTTGAGGTCGATCCGCATCGTCACCCCTTGTCTGATCTAAGGCCCAGTCAATCACCCACGGGCGGGAATTGGAATATGCCGCGCCTAGCCGATATGGGTGGCGAAGAACGCTTTCGTCCGATCATGGGCCAGCGTCGCGGCATCGGCCACGTAGCTTGGACGCTGGTCGTTGGCGAAAGCATGCCCGGCCTCGTACATATGCGTTTCGATCTCGGGCAGATATGCTTTCACCTCCGCGATGCCTTCGGGCGGTGTATGATCGTCCTGCGTGCCGAAATGCGCGAGCATCGGAGCTTTCAGAGGCCGGTCGAGGTAGCTGGGCATCCGCGTGCCGTAGAACGCCACGCCGCCCGCGATGTCGAGCGTCTGGGCGGATCTGAGCGCAAGGCCGCCGCCCCAGCAGAACCCGATCACGCCGACCTTGCCCCCTTTGGCCGTGAGCGCCTCGACGGTCGCGCCGATGTCCATCATGGTCTGGTCCAGATCGGCCTTTGCCATCAGGTCACGCCCCCGCCCCGGATCGTCGAACGCGATGACCGCGCCGCGTTCCTGACGGTCGAAAAGCGCGGGAATCGCCACCTCATACCCTTCGGCGGCATACAGGCGCGCGACGCCCTTCAACTGGTCGGTCAGCCCGAAAATTTCCTGAATGACGACGATCCCGCCGCGCCGTTCGCCCTGTGCCGGTTCGATCCAGCACTCGAAACCGTGGCCATCGTTCGCCTGAAGTCGGGTCATCATATCGCGTCCTCCGCTGTCTGGGACGTTGATAACAGCGCCGCGCGGGATGATCGAGAGAGCGCGTGCCATGCACCTACCAGATCGAGCACCGGAGCACGGGCGCGCGAATGGCCTTTGCGGCTGGTCCCGGCGATTGCCTGACCACTTCACACCGAATTGCATTGGCGATTTCGTGATTGCCTGATATGGACGTGGCGCAGACGTTATCTTTTTCGACCAAGTCTCCGACCACACCGGCGTTACTTCCCTCGATCCAGACTACTACGCCGACCTGCCGCATCCTGCGGGCAGACTACTAAAGGAGACTACGGAATGGCCACTGGCACCGTGAAATGGTTCAACGCAACCAAAGGCTTCGGCTTCATCGAACCGTCGGAAGGCGGCAAGGACGTTTTCGTCCACATCTCGGCTGTCGAGCGTTCGGGCCTCACCGGCCTCGCCGACAACCAGAAGGTGTCGTACGAGCTTCAGGCGGGCCGCGACGGTCGCGAATCCGCTGCGAACCTCGAACTGCTCTGAGCTGTTGCGAGATGCCGCGCGGGTATCCGCACGGCGCATGAGAAAACGTCGCGCCCCAAATCGGGGCGCGATTTTCGTTTCAGGGTCACGCGTCGGCCAGCCGCGACTGCGCGAAGGTCGCGAACCAGTCGAGTGCCGCCGGGTTCCGGGTCGCATCTTTCGACGCGACCTTTTCCGGGTTCTCGCCCAGAAGCATCCGGCGCACCGGAACCTCCATCTTCTTGCCCGTGAGCGTGGTCGGAATCTCCGGCACCTCGACGATTTCGTCCGGCACATGGCGCGGCGACCGTTCGCTGCGCAGGCGGCGCGCGATCTCGGCCTTCAAGGCATCGGAGAGGCTGCCGTTCGCCATCTGGACGAACAGCGGCATGTAATAGCCCCCATCCTTTTCCTCGATGCACACGATCAGGCTGTCCGCGATCTCGTCGAAGGTTTCCATCGTCCGGTAGATCTCGGCCGACCCGATGCGCACGCCGAAGCGGTTGAGCGTCGCGTCCGAGCGGCCAAGAACGTAAGAGCCGCCGCGTTCGTTGAACCGCACCCGGTCGCCGTGACGCCAGATGCCGGGATAGACGTCGAAATAGCTGTCGGTGTAGCGCGCGAACCCTACGTCGCCCCACAGAAAGAGCGGCATCGAGGGCATGGGCTGCCGGATGACCAGTTCGCCCACCTCGCCCACGACCGGCTGCCCCGCCTCGTCGAAGGCGACCGCATCGCACCCCAGCGCAGGGGCCTGAATCTCGCCGGCATAGGCCGGCAGCAGGCTCGACCCGCCGAGGATGCCGGAGCACACTTCGGTGCCGCCCGATTGCGAGGTGGCGTAAAGATCGCGTTTCACCGCCTCGTGCGTCCAGGCCAGAATCTCCGGTGTCGCGGGCGAGCCGGTCAGCAGGATGGTTTCCAGCGCGGACAGGTCGAACTCTTCCCCCGGACGAATGCCCGCCCCGCGCACCATCTGCATGAAAGTGGGCGACACGCCGAAGGTGGTGACGCCGGTTTCGGCCATGATGCGCCACATCAGCCGGGCGTCCGGATGGGCCGGATGCCCGTCGTAAAGAACCACTTTGCCGTCGAGCATCGGCCCGGCCATCAGGGTGTTCCACACCATCCAACCCGTCGTCGAATAGCAGAAATAGACCGAGTCCTTGTGCATATCGAGTTGGAAGGAAGCCTTTTTCAGGTGTTCGACGACGATGCCGTGGTGCCCGTGCGTGATCGGCTTCGGCAGCCCCGTCGTGCCGGAAGAGAACAGAACCCAAAGCGGATGATCGGACGGGACGCGGGTAAAGGCGAAATCCGCGCGCGCCACGTCCGGGCCGGTGAACAGTTCGGCCCAGTCCAGCGTCTCGCCCGCGAAGACGGGCCGCCCGGCGCCGGGCAGGTAGTCGAGCAGGACCAGCCGCTCGGCCGTCGGCAGGGCCGCGAGGATGCCCGCCAGTTCGCCCGAGCGGTCGTAATCCTTGCCGCCGTAGCGGTAGCCGGTCACCGCAAAGACCAGCTTGGGTTCGATCTGGCTGAACCTGTCGATCACGGTCTGAGCGCCGAACTCCGGCGCGGCCGAGGACCAGATGCCGCCGATGGCAGTGGTCGCCAGCATGGCGATGAAGGTCTCGGGTATGTTCGGCATATAAGCCACCACACGGTCGCCCGGCTCGATCCCCATCTCGCGCATCCGGGTCGCCAGTTTGCGCACTTGTCCCGCGACCTCGGCCCAGCTTATCGCAGCGATGTCCGGCCGCGTCTCGGCACAGTGCATCATCATCGGGCGCTCCGGGTCGCCCGAGGTTTCGTGGCGCAGGATGTTCTCGGCATAGTTCAGCCGGGTTCCGGTAAACCAGCGCGTGCGCGGCATCGGGTCGTCGGTCAGCACCTGCTCGATCTCGCCCTCGTGGATCACGTCGAAATAATCCCAGACCGCGCGCCAGAAGCCCGCCGGGTCTTCGACGGACCAGACCTGCAATTCCCGATATCCGGCGAGCGACACGTCGCGCTCGCCCGCGAGCCATGCAAGGAACCGGGTCAGCTCGGCCCGTGCCCGACGCTCCGGGCTGGCCGTCCAGAGTTCCTGTCCTTCGCTCACCGTACTCATGCCATCTGCTCCGTTAACGTGTCGGGGTCGACCTGTTCGATCATGGTGAGCACGATATGCACGCGCGCCGCAGGTTCAACCGCCTTGAACGCCGCGCGGTTATTCAGGCGTGTCGTCACCCCGATGGCGCGCGCCCTGCGTGGCCGCGATTTCATCGTCGATGATCCGTTTCCACGCGGCGATCCGGGCGTCGTCCACGTCCTGCGCATGGACGGCGATGGAAATGGCAAGATCGGGTTCCGCCGAGAACGCCTTGACCCCGCGCCCGAGCCCGTAGATCGACGAATAGGCCTGTCCCCGGCTTTCCGCAAAGCCCGTGCGCCGGGCGCGTTCCATCGCGTCGCGCACGCTGTCGGCGCTCAGGCTTTCGAAGGCGTCGAATTCCGGTGCGATGGCCGCGATCACCCGTTCGGCGGTCGCGTCCGGCAGCCCGGCGAGAAGCGCGGTGGCCCCCGCCCCGACGCCCAGATAGCGCCGCTGCCCCACTTCGACCGGGATCACGCGGATCACGGTGCGGCCCTCGGCCTTGTGGATGCACACCGCCTCGAACCCCGAGCGGCGCATCAGGTAGGTGGTCACGTTCGCGCGTTCGGCCACGCGGTCGACGCAGGCCGTCCACGGGGCGAGGCCCAGCACGCGGTCGCTGACGGCGAGGCCGAGTTCGTAGCTGAGCATCCCCACCTCGTAACGGCGGGTGTCGGCGTTGTAGGCGGCCAGCCCGGTGTCGGTGAGGCTTTTCAGGATGCGGTGCGTGGTCGAGCGGGGCAGACCCACGGCTTCGGAAATCGTGCGCAGGTTTTTGGGCGCGTCGCCAGACACATGCGCGATCTGCTTCAGGATCGCCGCCGCGCGCCGGATCGCCTGAGTTCCGTCCTGATTGCCGTCTTTCATGCCGTCACCCACACCATTGCCGTGCCTTTGCCGCGCGAAACCCGTGCGCTGCACGCCTGCTTTGCTCCACTAGTGACCCAGTGTTAACTTGGGCGCCCCGTCCCGCAAAGCACGTTTCCTGATTTTCCGGCGTGCATGGCTGCGGCGTCGGAATGGGCATCCGGTCCGGACTACCCCCGCGCAATCGCGATGTTGAGCAGCACCTGACGCTGTTCCTTCTCCGCGACACGGATCGCCCGTTCGAGCGCGGCGGGCAGATCGCGCCCGTCGGTGACCGTCTCGGTATAGGCCCGGCTCGCCTCGGCCACCTTGGCGAAATCGGGGCTGGGGCGCAACGAGGTCAGCGGCACCTCGTTCGCGGTCTTGCTTTCGCCCTCGGGGTAGAGCCCCTGAACCGAGTATCGCACCGCCGCCCATTCCTCGTTGTTGAGCACGAGCACGATCACCGGGACGTTCTGCGCCTCGGCCACGAAATGACAGGCGGTGGGGTTGGCGAACATGTAGCTACCGTCACCCACGGTCGCGACCACCAGCCGATCCGGGTCGGCCATCTTGGCCCCGATCGCAGCGGGCATCCCCCAGCCGAGGCCGCCGGAGAATGGTTCCTGAAAATAGCTGTCGGGCTGGTCGAGGTCGAGCGGCTGGAGCGGGCAGCCAAGCTCGTGAAACACGCTCGCGCGCCGACCCTTGAGCGCACGGCCCAGACACAGACTGACCCAGTCTTTCGTCATGGGCGCGCTCGCCCCCGCCTCGGCGCGGGCGATGACCGCCGTACGCGACGTTTCGCTCGCCGCCGTCACCTGCGCCCGCCGCGTGGCGATCCGGGTTTCGTCGCGCGGCTCGGCACCGACCGCCGGGATCAGTGCGGCAAGGGTCGCGCCAACGGGGCCGGCGAGCGTGATGTCCGCCGGGAAGTTGCGCACCGGCGTGCGCCCGAACAGCGGGTCGGGCGCGGCCTGAATGATCGTGGCATCGTCGCGCAACGTGACGCCATCGGGCATCCACGGCGCGAGGCAGTCCAGCGCCAGCACGACGTCCGCGTCGGCCAGCCACGGCGATGGGTCCGCCCCGACCTGCATCGGGTGGCCCATGGGAATGGCGATCTGGTTCGGCCAATAATGGACCAGCGGGATCGCGTGATCCTCGACGAACCGGGTCAGGGCGGCGAACCCATCGGCACCCCCCGCCCCGCGCTGCGCGATGATGACCGGGTTGTCCGCTTGGGCGAGCGCCCTCGCCGCCCGCGCGACCGCATCGCCATGGGGTGCGGTCGTCACCGGAGTCATGCGCGGCGGGGCCGAAATCCCCTCTGCCGGGCAAGGTTCGCACAGCACTTCACGCGGGAGGCTCAGGTAGACCGGCCCCTTCGGTCCGGAATTCGCGATCGCCCAGGCGCGATCCAGAAGCTCGGGCACCTGTTCGGGAAAGCGGATTTCGTATTGCCATTTGGTCGCCTCGCGGATCAGCGCCTCCTGATCGAACATCTCCTGCCCCCAGCCGATGGGAACCGTGCGCGCCCCGAACCGCCCCCGTTCGGTGGTCGGCGTGCGGCCCGACATGACGATCATCGGGATATGGTCGCACCACGCGTTGATGATCGCGGTCGCGCCGTTCGACAGGCCGACGTTCGTGTGCAGCATCACCGCCTGCGCGCGCCCCGACACCTGATAGAACCCGTGCGCCATCGACACGGCGGCATGTTCATGCGGGACCGTGACGGGCAGCGGCAGGTCCAACCCGCGCCGCTGCGCCTCGACAAGTCCTTCGATGATCGGCGGAAAATCGGTGCCGGCATTGGTGAACACGTGGCTGACGCCGAGTGCTTTCAGTTTGGTGAAAATCGCCCCACCTGCGGTGATCGGGCTATCCCCCGGCGTCTCGCCTTTCATGCGTCCTCCCTTTGCCTCGCCTGATGCGAGACCGCCGGCGCACTGTGATTTTGCACCGTGGGCGCGTCAAGGGATGGTCGCCCCGTGGATGCCGGGTGCTGTGACGGGTCCGGCGTTTCGGGCTGTTCGGCAGCGCGGGAGAGCCTATCGCCCCCTACAGCACGAAATCCCCTGCCGTTAGCGTGAGTAGCCCGGTGAGGTGGATTTCCGCATCCGCCACCGTGTCGCCGTCGGTGTCGAGCGCGACGATGGTGTCGCCGCCCGACTGGCTCAGCGTCAGCGTGCCGCCGAAGGTGAACGCCTGATCGCCGCCCGCGGTCGTGTCGGCGTCGATGGAGCGCAGGATGATGCGGTCCACCCCGGCCTCGAAATCGTCGATCCGGTCGGCGGCCGCGCCGGTCCCGGTGTCGCCCTCGCGGAAGACGAACCGGTCCGCGTCCGCCCCGCCGATCATGAAATCGCGCCCGCCGCCGCCGATCAGGACGTCGCGCCCCTCGGCCCCGTTCAGGAGCGTGTCGTCGCCGTCGCCGCCGATCAGCCGGTCGTTGCCCTCGAAGCCGAACAGGATGTCCGCGCCGCCGCGCCCGTTCAGGGTGTTGGCCCCGTTGTCGCCGCGCAGCGTGTCGGCGTGGTCCGAGCCCGTCAGGTGCTCGATGCCCGTCAGCGTGTCGCCCGTCGCGTCGCCGCCCGAGGCCGAGCCCGCCGCGAGGCTGATCGTCACCCCCGACCCCGACCCGGTGTAGAGCGCCGTGTCCTCGCCCGCGCCGCCATCGATGTCGTCGCCCCCCGCGCCGCCCGTGAGCCGGTCGTCGCCGTCGCCGCCGTCGAGGATGTCGTCGTCGGCGCCGCCCTCCAGCACGTCGCGCTCGTCGCCGCCGTAGATCTCGTCTTGACCCGCGTCGCCGCGCAGCTTGTCGCGCCCGCCAAGGCCCGTCAGCACGTCGTCGCCGCCGCGCCCGATGAGCAGGTTGGCGTTCGCGTCGCCGGTGAGCGTGTCGCCGTGGTCAGACCCCATCACCCGTTCGATGCCGGTGAGTGTGTCGCCCTGCGCATCGCCGCCCGTGCCGGTGCCTGCGCCGAGATCGACGGTCACGCCGGTGGCGGACTTCTTGTAGACCGCCAGATCCGCACCCCCGAGGCCGCCGTCGAGGTCATCCGAGCCAGCCCCGCCCTCGAGCCGGTCCGCGCCCTCGCCCCCGTCGAGGTCGTCGTCGCCGTCGTCACCGAACAGCCAGTCGCGGTCATCCCCGCCCTCGATCATGTCGCCGTCATCGCCACCCCGAACCCAGTCGCGCCCGGCCCCGCCCCTAAGCGTGTCCGAACCCGTGCCCCCCAGCACCCGGTCGTCGTCATCCCCACCATCGAGCGTGTCGTCCCCATCGCCCCCCTGAAGATCGTCCTCGCCGCCGAGGCCGTTCAGGATGTCGCCGAACGGGCTGCCCAAAAGCGTGTTCGGATCGGCCGATCCACTGCGGTCGACCGGCGACGAGGGGCCGCGACCGTAGACGATATACGCCTTGCCGGAACTGGCCGCGATGTCGTCGTTCAGGTTGGCGCCGATCATGATATCGGCAAGCCCGTCCCCGTTCACGTCACTGGCCGCCGCCGCCGCGATGCCGAAATTGTCGCCGCCGTATTCACCGTTCATCGCGAAACCAACGGCAGGAGAGAGATCGTCGAGATTGACCGTGCCGGGCCCGGTCGTCGACCCGTAGATCACATAAGCCGCGCCTGCGCCCACGGCGGAGTCGTCCTGACCATGTGCGGTGACGAGGACTTCGGAAAGCCCGTCGCCGTTCATGTCGCCCACGATCGCGATCGCCAGACCCGCATAGTCCTGCGTCGCCCCGCCATAGACGATGAACCCCTCGCTCGCGGTCAGGCTGCCCGCCGCGATGGTCGAAACGGGCGTGGAGCGACCATAGACGATGTAGGCCGCGCCCGAGAACGTGCCGTTCTCGTCGTTGTAGCGCGCGCCTACCACCACGTCGTCCAGCCCGTCGCCGTTCACGTCGCCTCCGCCCGCGACGTCGAAGCCGAACTGATCGCCGGAGAACTCACCATTGATCTTGAACCCGTCCGACGAGGAGAGGCTTCCAAGGTCGATGTCGGCCAGACCCGACGACTTGCCGAAGATGACGTAAGCCGCGCCGGAGTCATTCTGAGCGCCGTTCGCCCCGAGCGCGCCGATGATGATGTCGTCGATCCCGTCGCCGTTCACGTCGCCCGCATGGGCGACACCGTGGCCCGAGTAATCGATGGCGGCGTCGCCCGTAATCTCGATGAAGCTGCCGGGCGCGAGGCTTGCGACATCGGTGTTAGCGCGCGTGCCGGCCACACCGAAGACCACGTAGGTCTTGCCCTGGTTCGCGCCATCGGGACCGGGCAGGTTGGGCGAGGCGAACATCACATCGTCGATGCCGTCGCCGTTGAAGTCACCCGCCCCGGCGACGTCCGACGCGAAAGCGCCGGAAATGTCGTTGCCGTAGATCGCGAAACCGTCCGTCTGCGTTAGCGTATCGAGGTCGATGGTCCCGTGGCCCGAGGTCTTGCCGTAGATGACGTATCCCGCGCCCTCGGCGGACGAGGCACCGTCTTCGTCCCACAACCGCGCGCCGATCACGAAATCGTCGATGCCGTCGCCGTTCACGTCGCCCGCGCCCGTGGCCGAGGCGTAGTCGCCGAGGCGGTCGAAAGCCCCCTCGCCGATCAGCTTGAAGCCGTCGGTCGCCGTCAGCCCGTCGACGTCGATGTCACCCGAGAAGCCGCCCGCCTTGCCGAAGATGACATAGGCCGCGCCGTTCTGCGACAGGCCGTTGGTGGAGTAGGGTTCGGCCACGATGACGTCGTCGATCCCGTCGCCATTCACGTCTCCGATGCCCGACACCGCGCGCCCCAGATAGACCGAAGACGCAGCACCGCTGTTGAGGATGCTGACCCCGTAGGGCGGAGCAAGGCTGGACATGTCGACCTCGGACGCGAAGCCGGTCGCAGAGCCGCCGTAGATGACGTAGGCCTCGCCTGCATCCGTGCCGCCGTCTGCGCCCCAAAGCGCCCCGACGATCACATCGTCGAACCCGTCGCCGTTCACGTCGCCCGCGCCCGAGACGCCGTGTCCCGCGCCGTCCCCGGCCGCATCACCCTGAATGATGAAACCGTCCGCCGCCGTCAGGGTCGACAGGTCTATATGACTGATCCCGCTCGCCTTGCCGAAGACGACATACGCCTCGCCCGAGTGGACGCCACCGTCGTCCCCGGAGTAGGCGCCGACGATGACGTCGTCGATGCCGTCACCGTTCACATCACCTGCGGCAGACACGCTGTAGCCCGCGAAGTCGGTCGATGCGTCACCCTGAATGATGATTCCGACGGACGGGGACAGGCCCGTCAGGTCGATATGCGAAAAACCGCCCGACTTGCCGAAAATCACATAGGCTTCGCCCGCGTTGGGGCCACCGTCGTCGCCGAAGAAGGCGCCGACGATCACGTCGTCGTAGCCATCGCCGTTCACATCGCCTGCGCCCGAAACGCTGATACCGGCCTGATCGCCTGCGTTGTCCCCGTGGATCAGGAACCCGTCGGACAGGGACAGGCATGCGAGGTCGATATTCGCGATCCCGCTCGACTTGCCGAAAATCACATAGGCCTCGCCCGCGTTGATCCCGCCGATGTCGCCGTTCAACGCGCCGATCACGACGTCGTCGATGCCGTCGCCATTCACGTCGCCTGCGGAAGAGACGCTCCACCCCGCGGAGTCGGACGCTGCACGACCCTGAATGGCGAACCCGTCGGTCAGCGTCAGGGTCGACAGGTCGATGTTCGTGATCCCGCTCGACTTGCCGAAGATGACATAGGCCTCGCCTGCGTTGCTGCCTCCGTCGTCGCTCCCATAGGCGCCGACGATCACATCGTCGATCCCGTCACCGTTCACGTCGCCAGCCGCAGCAACGCTGTGACCGGCCTGATCGTTCGCCACGTCACCCTGAATGATGAACCCGTCGGTCAGGGTCAGGCTCGACAGGTCGATATTCGCGATCCCGCTCGACTTGCCGAAAATCACATAGGCCTCGCCCGCCTGCCCGCCGCCGTCGTCGCCGCCGGGAGCGCCGACGATCAGATCGTCGATGCCGTCGCCGTTGACGTCGCCCGCGCCGGACACGCTCTGCCCCGCATTGTCCCCGCCGGTGTCGCCCTGAATGATGAACCCATCGGTCAGGGTCAGGCTCGTCAGATCGATGTTTGCAAGCCCGTTCGCCTTACCGAAGATCACATAGGCTTCGCCTGAATTCCCGCCGCCATTGTCGCCGTAAGGGGCCCCGACGATCACGTCGTCATATCCGTCGCCGTTCACGTCACCTGCGTTGGACACGCTGTAGCCGGCTTGGTCTTCCGCCGCGTCGCCCTGAATGATGACGCCCTGCGCCGTGGTCAGAAAGGAAAGGTCGATAACACGTGCAGACATAATGAGGTCCCCCCGAACCAATACATTCTAAGCAATCCGAAACGCCGCGCGCGGTGGGCGGCACAATATCGAAAGTCGAAACTCACTTATTTCTAGGGGGAAAATCCGATCCGGCAACCCTGTTTCGGCCTGCCGAGGGTGCGGGCGGCGGTGCGCCGCGCCGCTCAGGTGCCTGTCCGGCCCGCGTCGCCCATGATCCGGGCCGCCGAAGTCAGGCCCTCGCTCGCCGCGATCTCGTCCGGTCCGGCGGGCAGGCGTTGCCGCCAGTTCGGGTATTCCGTTACGGTTCCGGGCAGGTTGGGCTGGGCCGACAGGCCGAGCACGTCCTCGACCTGCACCGACACCAGCCGGGACCGCGTGGCGGCCAGAACCGACCACATCGCCTCGGCGCTTTCCGGGGGCGCGTCACCCCGGAACTGGCCCGACAGCCAGTCGAACCCCGACACTTCGCGCCCACGCCAGTCGAACATGCCCTGCGCGTGCTCGGGCGGGGTCAGGCCAATGTCGCGCCGCACCGAAATCTCGCGCCCTTCGCGCCAGCCCTTCCACGTCGGCAGGTCGTGGGTCGTAAAGCTCGCGATAACCGATTCATCATAGTTCTCGGGCCGTTTGAACACCGGAGGATCTTCGCGATGTTCGAAACAGGCAAGGCGACAGCCTAGAATGCCGCTGTCTTGCAATGCCTGTTGCAGCCCGTCCGGGATGACGCCAAGGTCTTCGCCCACGATCACCGCCCCGGCCCGCGCGGCCTCGATCCGGGCGACGGCGAGCATCGCGTCGCGGGGCATCTGAACATAGGCCCCCGGAAGGCCATCCGGCACCAGATAGGCACGCTCGAACCCGAGGATGTGGTCGATCCTGAGCGCACCCGCGAACCGCAATTGCTGGCGCAGGGTGGCGGCAAGCGCCTCGAACCCGGTGTCGATCAGCTTCACGGGGTTGAAAGGCGCCAGTTGCCAGTTCTGGCCCTGCGGCGCGAAGGCGTCGGGCGGTGCGCCAAGGCTGGCCCCGAAGGCGAAGGTGTCCCGGTCCTCCCACGTTTCGGCCCCGTGAGGATGCGTGCCAACAGCTAGGTCGAGGTAGAGGCCCAGCGCCATGCCCGCGCCCGCCGCCCGGTCACGCGCGGCACCCAGCGCGGTCTCGGCCTGAAACTGAAGCCAAGCGTGGAAATCGACGCGATCCGCCATCTCGCGCGCGGCCTGCGCGACCTTGGGATCGTCCGGGGTCTGATAGGCCACCGGCCACGTATCCCAATAGGCGCCGAAGCGTTCGGACAGCGCCTGATACGTCGCGAAACGGTCAAGCCCGGCGCCCTGTTCGGCCCGCCACGCCGCAAATGCCGGATCGTCGCCCTCGGCCGCGAACCGGACTTCGAGCGCAGCCATGCGCGCCGGGGTTTCGGCCCCGAAATCGATCAGATCGCCCCCCGGCGCCCCGTCGGTGTCGAGGTAGACCGAGGCGAAGCGGCGGCGGTGCGACGGTGTATAGGGGCTGAACGCGCCCGGATCGGCGGGGAAGCCCGCGTGGATCGGGTTGATCCCGAGAAAGGAGGCCCCCTGCCGGGCGGCCCCTTCGGCCATGCGGGCAAGGTCGCCGTAGCCCCCGATCCCGCCGACGGTCGCGGGCCTGAGCCCGGCCAGCGGGACCATCAGGCCCCAACTGCGCGCCGGAAGCGGAAGCCGCGCGGGCGCGACGAGCAGCCAGCAAACCGCGCCGCCCGCCGCCAGCCGATGCCGTCCAAGTGGCAATGGCGGCAACGGCCCCTGCCCCTCACCCTCGGTGCCGTCCTCGTAGGCGATGGACCACGGGGGCGCTGTCAGCTCGGGGGCGTCGCCCGGCTCGCAGATATGCCAGCGCGGCAAGGCGCGCTCCGGCTCCGGCGGGTCGGTTTCGCTCAGGCCCAGCGCGGCCAGCAAAGCCGCCTTGGTCTCCGCCGACGTTTCGCGCCAGACCCCGAACAGGTCGCGGTATTCGCTCAGGATGCCCGCCCGCGCGGCGCGGTCGTCGAGCGTGCTCATATCCGCTCCATGCACAGCGCGGCCACGGCGGTCTCGGCCAGATCGTAAGCGCCGGACACCGCCTTGGGTTCGGCCAGCGGCTGCGCAGTGTCGATGTGGCGCACCCAATGGAAGCCGCCCGGGCAGGCGGGCAGTTGCAGCGCGACCGCATCGCCCGCGTTGAAGGCAAGGTAGATCGCATCCTCGCGCTGCGCGTAGGACGGCGTGCCGGAGGCGATACGCAACTCGGCGCACAGCGTCTGGTTGTGACCGTTGGTCCAGTCGGAGCGTGTCATTTCCTGCCCGTCCGGACGCCACCAGAACAGGTCGATCACCCCGTCGACCTTGCGCGGCACCGAGTGCAGGAACCGTTTCTGGCGCAGGATCGGGTGGCGCTTGCGGAACCCGATGAGGCGCGCGGTGAAGGCGCGAAACGCCTCGTCCGCGCGTGCCCAGTCGATCCACGTCACGTCGTTGTCCTGCGCGTAGGCGTTGTTGTTGCCGTTCTGGCTGTGCCCGATCTCGTCACCGCCAAGGATCATCGGCGTGCCCTGCGACAGAAGCAGCGTCGCCATCATGTTGCGCCGCCTCAGCGCCCGCGCCGCGAGGATCTGCTTGTCCTTGGTCGGTCCTTCGATCCCCATGTTGTCGGAATGGTTCTCGCCATGCCCGTCGCGGTTGTCTTCCCCGTTGGCCTCGTTGTGCTTTTCGGCGTAGCTCACCACGTCCGTCAGCGTGAAGCCGTCATGCGCGGTCAGCAGGTTGACCGAGGACGTGGCGGCCCGACCGGAATGGTCGAACTGGCCCGCCGACCCGGTGATCTTGTCCGCAAGCACCGGCACGTGCCCCAGATCGCCGCGCCAGAACCGGCGCACGCCGTCGCGATATTGGTCGTTCCATTCGGCGAAGGGCGGCGGATAGGCGCCAAGCTGATAGCCCCCCGGCCCGATGTCCCACGGCTCGGCGATCAGCTTTTTCGTGGCGAGCAACGGGTCTTGTCTGAGCGCCTTGAAGAACGCGGCGTTCCGGTCGAACCCCTCCGCCGTGCGCCCGAGTGTCGAGCACAGGTCGAACCGGAACCCGTCCACCCCCATGGTGCCCGCCCAATAGCGCAAGCTGTCCAGCACCATGCGCAGAACCATGGGATGTTCGAGGTTGAGCGTGTTTCCGGTGCCGGTGTCGTTCACATACTGGCTCGGGTCTTCAGCGAGGCGATAGTAGCTCGCGTTGTCGAGCCCGCGGAAACCGAGCGTCGGCCCAAGTTCGTCGCCCTCGCCGGTGTGGTTGTAGACCACGTCGAGGATGACCTCGATCCCGGCGGCGTGGAAGCACGCGACCATCTGTTGAAACTCGTCGATCCGGCCTGTGGACAGGTAACGCGGCGCGGGGGCGAAGAAGCCGACGGTCTGATAGCCCCAGTAGTTCACCAGCCCCTTTTCGACGAGGAACCGGTCGTTGAGAAAGGCCTGGACCGGCAGAAGCTCCACCGCCGTCACGCCCAGCTTCACCAGATGGTCGAGCGCGGGGGCCGAGGCCATGGCGGCAAAGCTCCCCGGCGCATCCACCCCCGGCATGAGCTGCGTGAACCCTTTGACATGCGCCTCGTAGATCACCGTCTGATCGAGCGGCGTGGCGGGCGCATGGCCCCCGCCCCAGTCGAAGGTCGGGTCGGCGACGATGCTTTTGGCGGCGAACGGCGCACTGTCACGGTCGTCGGGTGCCTCGGCCCCGCCGAACAGCGCGTCGTTCCAGTCGGGCTGGCCTGTCAATTGGCGCGCGTAAGGGTCGATCAGCAGTTTCGCGGGGTTGAACCGATGCCCGGCTTTCGGGTCGAACGGACCCTCGGCCCGAAAGCCGTAGAGCTGGCCCACCCCGATGCCCGGCACATGGACGTGCCAGACGTCGCCGTCACGCTCCGGCAGCGCGATCCGTGTCTCGCGCTCGTCCGCGTCGAACAGGCACAGATGCATCGCCTCGGCATTCTCGGAAAACACCGAGAAGCTGACGCCATCCCCCACGACATGCGCGCCAAGCCGGGTCGGGTCCCCGGCATACACCTGTCTGTCGCTCATCCGGCCTTGACCATCCCCGCATAGAGCGCCGCGTATTTGGCGGCGGAATGGCCCCAGTCGACCGGGGCGGCCATCGCGTTTTTCATCATCTGCGTCCAGGTCGGTTGATCGTGATACAGATTGACCAGTTTCATCAGCGCCTGCGCAAGGGCCTGCGCGGTGACGGGGTTGAATTGAATGCCCGTGGCGGCCCCCGCTGCCAATCCGGCAGGCGATGCGTTTATGACGGTATCGGCCAGACCACCCGTAAGGGCCACGACAGGCAGCGTGCCGTGGTGCAGACCGTAAAGCTGCGTCAGCCCGCAGGGTTCGAATCGCGACGGGACGAGGATCGCATCACCGCCGACGATCATCCGGTGGGCGAGGTCTTCGTCATACCCGATGGTCACCGCCACGCCCGGATGCTGTGCGGCGAAGTCACGGTAAGCGGCCTCGAGCCCCGGCTCGCCGGTGCCGAGCAAGACCAGTTGCCCGCCGTTGTCCAGAAGCGCGGGCAGCGCCATCAGCAGAAGGTCCAGACCCTTTTGTTCGGTCAGGCGCGAGACGACGACGCAGACCGGGCCATCCCAATCGGGCAGGTCGAATTCGCGCCGAAGCGCGGCCCGGTGCTTGGCCTTGCCCGAGGGCTTGGTGAAGGGCGGGCTCCACGCCTCGCCGTCGATCCCGTTCAGGATGCCCACGACGTCGGCCTGCCGTGCCTGCAACAGCCCATCCATCCCGACACCATAGTCCGGCGTCATGATCTCGGCGGCATAGGTGGGGGAAACGGTGGTGATCTTGTCGGCGTAGACCAGCCCGGCCTTCAGCGCCGAGATATCGCCCCAGAATTCGTACCCGTCCTGCGTGAACTCGCCCGGTGGCAAGCCAAGGGTGCCTACCATGTCGCCCGGTGCCATGCCCTGAAACGCGATGTTATGGATCGTGATGACGCTGGCCACCCGGTCGCCTGCCCCCTTTTCGCGCAGGTAAAGCGGCGCGAGGCCTGCTTGCCAATCGTGACAATGGATCACGTCGGGCGACCACCCTTTGATCCCCTCCGCCGCCACCCGCGCGCCCGCGAGCGACAGGGCCGCGAAGCGTTGCGGATTGTCGGGCCAGTCGGCGCCGGTGGCGTCGTTGTAAGGCCCGCCCTCCCGGTCGAAAAGGTGCGGCGCGTCGAGCGTGTAAAGCACCCCGTCACCCAGCTTGCCCGCCCGCAGGCTGGCCGGGCCGCCGAACAGATCGTCCCACGTCATCACCGCCTTGGCCTTGCCCAGCGCGGCCATCACCTTGGGATAACCCGGCACCAGAACGCGCATTTCGACGCCCTGCCCGGCAAGCGCGGCAGGCAGCGCACCGACAACGTCCGCCAGCCCGCCGGTTTTCATCAGCGGCACACATTCCGAGGCGACCGAGAGCACCTTCGTCATAGGCTCGCCGCCCGCCTGTCCAGCATGTCCTGCGTGATGAGCGTGACGCCGCCGGGGGTCACGCGGAACCACTTGGCATCCTCCTCCGGGTCTTCGCCCACCACCAGCCCCTCGGGGATATGGACGCCCCGGTTCACCACCACATCGGTCAGCCGCGCATGGCGCGAGACATAGACACGCGGGAGCGCCACGACCCGTTCGAGCGAGGAATAGGAATTGGTGTGGCACTGGGTGAAAAGGAGGGACTCACGAATTTCGGTGCCTGACACGATGCAGCCCCCCGCGATCATGGAACTCACCGCCGAGCCGCGCCGATCCTTTTCGTCATGGATGAACTTGGCGGGCGGGGTCAGCTCGGAATAGGTCCAGATCGGCCAGTCGGTGTCCCACAGGTCAAGCTCGGGGTCGAAAGTCGTGAGGTCGATGTTCGCCCGCCAGAACGCGTCCACCGTGCCCACGTCGCGCCAATAGGCTGGGGCGCCCGGTGCGCGCACGCAGCTGTCACCGAAGCGGTGCGCCTGCGCGTGGCCGGTTCGCACGATGTCGGGGATCATGTCGTTGCCGAAATCGTGGCTCGACCCTTCGTCCTCGATATCGGCCAGCAGGCGTTCGCGCAGGTATTTCCAACTGAACACGTAGATGCCCATGCTGACGAGCGTGTGGTCGGGGTCGCCCGGCAGCCCCGGCGGGTCGGCGGGCTTTTCGAGGAACGACGTGATCCGGTCGCCCTCGTCCACCGCCATGCAGCCGAACGCGCTCGCCTCGTGCCGGTCGACGGTGAGGCATCCCACGGTCACCTCGGCCCCGGTTTCGACGTGCTGCCGGATCATCACCTCGTAGTCCATCTTGTAGATGTGGTCGCCCGCAAGGATCACGATGTAGTCCACGTCATAGCTATCGATGATGTCGATGTTCTGCGCGACCGCATCCACCGTGCCGCGATACCACGTCTGCTCGTTATAGCGCTGCGAGGCGGGCAGAATATCGAGAAACTCGTTCCGCTCGGCGCGAAAGAAGTTCCAGCCGCGCTGACAATGGCGGATCAGCGAATGTGCCTTGTATTGCGTGGCGAGCGCGATCTTGCGGATGCCGGAGTTCAGCGCGTTCGACAGCGCGAAGTCGATGATCCGGCTCTTGCCGCCGAAATAGACCGCCGGTTTCACCCGGCTCGACGTCAGTTCATGCAGGCGCGAGCCGCGCCCCCCGGCAAGGACGAAGGCCATGCTTCGCGCGGCCAGTCTCTGGTTCCTGTTCGGCATTGGCTTTCCTCTCCTCCCTAATGGCGGCCGGGCCGCCGTTACCCCTCGTGCACGAGATAGACCGCCGACAGCGGCGGCACGGTCAGTTCCGCGATGGCCGGCAATCCGTGGCTGGCGCCCTCGGTCGCGGTGACGCCGCCAAGGTTGCCCCGGTTGCCCCCGCCGTAGATCGCCGCATCGGTGTTCAGCGCCTCGCGCCAGAGGCCGGTATGGGGCAAACCGATGCGATAGCCCGTCTGTTCCTGCGGCGTGAAATTACAGATCACCGCGACGGGCGGATCGCCCGCCTCGCCCCGCCGGATCCACGAAAACACCGAATTGCGCGTGTCCCCGCCTTCGATCCACTGGAACCCCTCGGGGTCGGCGTCGCGGGCGTAAAGCGCGGGGGTGGAGGTGTAGAGCCGGTTGAGGTCACGAACCAGCGCCTGCATCCCGGCGTGGTTGTCATCGCCCAGACAGGCCCAATCGACCTCGCCGTCATGGTTCCACTCGGCCCATTGCGCGATCTCCTGACCCATGAACAAAAGCTTCTTGCCGGGGTGGCCCCACATAAAGCCGTAGTAGGCGCGCAGGTTCGCGAACTTCTCCCAGCCGGTCCCCGGCATCTTGCCGATCATCGAGCCTTTGCCGTGCACCACCTCATCATGGCTGATCGGCAGAATGAAATTTTCGGAAAAGGCGTAATTCAGGCCAAAGGTCATCTGGTGGTGATGATGGGCGCGGTAGATCGGGTCTTTGCGGATGTATTCGAGCGTGTCGTTCATCCAGCCCATATTCCACTTGAACCCGAACCCCAGCCCGCCCGCATCGACCGGGGCCGACACGCCCGGATAGGCCGTGCTTTCCTCGGCCACCGTCATGATGCCCGCGTCGTGGCCATAGGTCGCCGTGTTCATCCGGCGCAGCATGTCGATGGCTTCGTAATTCTCGCGCCCCCCATCCTTGTTCGGCACCCATTCGCCCTGCGGGCGCGAGTAATCGCGGTAGAGCATCGAGGCGACGGCATCCACGCGCAGACCGTCAGCGTGGTATTCCTCCAACCAATACAAGGCGTTGGCGATCAGGTAGTTCGACACCTCGCGCCGCCCGTAGTTGTAGATGAGCGTGTTCCAGTCGTGGTGGAACCCCTCTTTCGGGTCGGCGTGTTCATAAAGCGGCGTGCCGTCGAAGCGGCCCAACCCATGCGCGTCGGTCGGGAAATGGCCCGGCACCCAATCAAGCAGAACGCCGATCCCGGCCCGGTGCGCGGCATTCACCAGATCGCGAAATTCGTGCGGCAGGCCGCAGCGGATCGTCGGCGCGAACAGTCCGATGGGCTGATAGCCCCAAGAGCCGTCGAAGGGATATTCGGACACTGGCATCAGCTCGATATGGGTGAAACCCATGTCCTTGACGTAAGCCACCAGCTCGTCCGCCGCCTCGACGTAGGAAATCGGGCGCCCCCCGTCCTTTCGGCGCCATGACGGCAGATGCACCTCGTAGATCGAGATCGGGGCGCGGCGGTCGTGGCGTTCGGGGCGGGTGTGCATCCACAGATCGTCGGACCAGCCGTAGCCAGAGATGTCGCGCACGACGCTGGCGTTCGCAGGCGGATGTTCCGAGCCGAAGCCGACCGGATCGGCTTTGCGCGGCTGGGTGCTGCCGTCGGCGCCCTTGATGTCGTAGCGGTAGAGCGCGCCGTCGCCCAAACCCGGCACGAAAATCTCCCACACCCCGGTTCCGCCACGCCTTCGCATCGGCGTGCGGCGCTCGTCCCAAAGGTTGAAGTCACCGACCAGAGACACCCGCCGCGCGTTCGGCGCCCAGACCGCGAAATGCGTGCCTCGGGTGCCCTCATGCTCGGTGACGTGGGCGCCCAGCGCCTCCCACAGCCTGAGGTGATTGCCCTCGCCCAAGAGGTATTCGTCGATCTCGCCCAGCACGGGGCCGAAGCGGTAGGGGTCGTCCCAGTCCCACGCGGCCTCATCCGTTTCGCCGCGCAAGGTATAGGGATCGGTCCCGGCCACCGGCCCACGGAACAGGCCCGGCGCGCCTTCTACCGGGTCCAGTGGAAAGATCTGGTCACCGACCAGCGCCGACACCCGCGCCGCACCGGGATCGAACGCCGTCACGACGCGACCGTCCCCGGCTTCGTGTGGCCCGAGCACCGAAAAGGGGTCGTCGTGATCGGCGTCGAGCAGACGCTGCACGTCGGTCGGGGATGTCATGTTAGCGCCCATAGTCCGACCCTAACCGCTTCGCCGCATGGATCAATGACCCCGGTCAAATTCCGCTCACAACAGGCTTTCCGCGTTCCAGATGTCGGCCATGTAGCCCCGGATCGTCCGGTCGGACGAGAACCAGCCGGAGCGCGCGGTGTTGAGCGCCGCCATCCGGTCCCACGCCTTGTCGTCCCGGAACACGACGTCCACCTCGCGCTGCGCACGCCAGTAGTCGGTGAAATCCGAACAGACGAGGAAATAATCCGGCCCTTCGAGGTTCTCGGTGATGCCGCGATAGCGGTCCGTTTCACCCGGCGAGAACCGCCCGTCGCGGATCAGGTCGAGTGCGCCTTTGAGCCGGTCGTCCGCCGCGATGGCCAAGCCCGCGTGCCCTTCGACGCGCCGCCGATCCTCGACCTCCTGTGCCGTCATCCCGAAGAGGAAAAAGTTGTCCGCCCCCACCCGTTCGCGGATTTCCACGTTCGCCCCGTCGAGCGTGCCGATGGTGGGCGCGCCGTTCAGCGCCAGCTTCATGTTGCCCGTCCCCGATGCCTCTTTCCCCGCCGTCGAGACCTGTTCGGACAGGTCCGCCGCCGGGATCATGCGTTCTGCGAGCGAGACGTTGTAGTTCGGCAGGAACGCAATCCTCAGCATCCCTTGGGTCAAAGGGTCGTTGTTGATGACGCTGGCCGCGTCGTTGATGAGCCGAATGATGTCCTTGGCGAAGAAATACCCCGGCGCGGCCTTGCCCCCGAAAAGCTTGAGGCGCGGGGTCCAGTCCGCGTTCGGATTCTCGCGCATCTCCTGCCAGAGCGCGATGGTTTCGAGAATATTCAGGTGCTGGCGCTTGTATTCGTGGATGCGCTTGATCTGCACGTCGAAGAGCGCGTCCGGGTCGGCGTGCATCCCGTAGGTGTCCCGCATCCAGTTCGACAGCCACACCTTGTTGTCGCGCTTCACGGCGTCGAAGTGTTCCAGCCACCCAGCATCGTCGATGAACGGCTCCAGCTTCGAAAGCTGCTCCAGATCGTCGACCCAATCCTCGCCGATGCTCTCGGTGATGAGGCCTGCAAGGCCGGGGTTGCAGGACAGAAGCCAGCGGCGCGGCGTGACCCCGTTGGTCTGGTTCACGATCCGGTCCGGGTGCAGGCCGTGAAGCTCGGAAAACACGGTGGTCTTCATCAGGTCGGTGTGCAGCGCCGACACCCCGTTGACCTTGTGCGCCATGACGAAGGAGAGCTGCCCCATTTTGACCGACTGGTCGGCGCGCATGGATTGGGTGCGGCTGGGGTTGCGGCCAGCGTGCGTGGCGTCGATCCGGTCGATGATGCCGATGTGGCGCGGCAGGAGGCGGCCGAAAAGCTGCTCGCCCCACGCCTCCAGCGCCTCGGGCAGCAGCGTGTGGTTGGTGTAGGACAGGCAGCCTTGGGCGATCTCCATCGCCTCGTCGAAGTCGAACCCTTTCTCGTCCACCAAAATGCGGATCAGTTCCGGCCCGGCGATGGCCGGATGCGTGTCGTTCAACTGGATCGCGACCTTTTCGGGAAGCTTGCGCAGATCGTCGAACTGGTTGGAGAACCGGCGCAGGATGTCGCGCAGGGCCGAGGCGGTCAGGAAATACTCCTGCTTCAGCCGCAACTCGCGCCCCTGCTCGGTGGTGTCGTCGGGATAGAGCACGCGGGAGATCGTGCGGGCCAGCGCCTCGGGCGCGGCGGCGCGGGTGAAATCGCCGTGGTTGAACGCCTCAAGGTCGAAGGGGTGGATCGCGCGGCCCGACCACAGGCGCAGGGTGTTGGCCCAGCGGCCTTTCCAGCCGACGGTGGGCGTGTCGAAGGCCTCGGCCTCGACCTCTTCGCCCGGATGCCAGCGGTAGTGGCCATCGCGCACGTCGACATGGCCGCCGAAGCCGATGCGATAGCGCACCTCGGGCCGCTCGAATTCCCACGCGTGACGCTGGCCGAGCCACAGTTCCGGCTGTTCGATCTGCCGCCCGTCCACGAAGCTCTGGCGAAACAGGCCATGCTCATACCGAATGCCATAGCCATGCGCCGGGCAGCCGATGGTCGACAGGCTCTCCATGAAACAGGCCGCGAGCCGCCCCAGACCGCCGTTGCCCAGCGCCGCGTCGGGCTCGTCGGCCAGAACAGTGTCGTAGTCGTAGCCGAACTCCGCCAGAACCTCGCGCGCCTCGTCGACAAGCTCGAGGTTGACCAGACCGTCCTCCAACAACCGCCCGATCAGGTATTCCATCGACAGGTAATAAACCCGCTTGGCCCCGGTCTCGTAGGTGCGCTTGGTGGATTTGAACCACGCGTCCACGATCCGGTCGCGCACGCCAAGGCTCAACGCCATGCGCCAGTCCTCAAGAATGGCGTGATCCGGATCCTTGCCGAAGGAATAGGTGAGGTGACGCAGGATGGACTCGCGGAAGGAAGGGGTCGTCATGGGGGGCCTCGGAAAACGTGACGTGACTCGGGACAGAACGCTGCCCTCTGTCGATTAGGAAAGCCTTGCTGACGTGAATGGCAAGCGGAACGCGACATCCGGCGCAAGATCGGCGGGTCCGGATGCGGTTCTGCCCAAGGCTTGAGCGGTCGGAAAACCGGGGATCACCCCGCGTCGGTGCGCCCGCGCCGGTCGGATCGCAGCGCCGAATACAGCACGTGATTGCGCCAGCGCCCGTTGATCTGAAGGTAGCTTTGCGCGACGCCCTCGTATTTGAAACCGCATTTTTCCAGCACGCCCCGCGACGGGGTGTTTTCGGGCAGGCACCCGGCCTCGAGCCGGGACAGGTCCAGTTCGGTGAAGGCGTGGTGCACCACCGCCGTCAATGCCTCGCGCATGTAGCCGTAGCGCGCGAAGGGCTGCCCGATCCAGTAGCCGCAGGTGGCGCTTTGCGCCGGGCCGCGCCGGATATTGTCGAGCGTGATCGCGCCCACCAGCACGTTGTCGGCCCGGCGGATAATGAGCAGCGGCAGGGCGGACCCCTGCGCGACCGAGCGATTGACCCAGTAGACCCGGTTGGTGAAGCCCTTACGCGTCAGATGGTCGGCGGCCCAAGTCGGCTCCCACGGCGTCAGGAAATCCCGGCTGGCCGCCCGCAGTTCCGTCCACGCGTTGAAATCGCCATGGGTCAGCGGGCGCAAGGTCAGCCTCTCGGTGTCGATCCGAACCTTGCGCGGGCGTCTGAGCATCAGGCGGCGAGCCGTTCTGTCAGTTGGGCGAGGCTCGGCGCGGTCTTGCCGGGGCCATAGATCGCGAGCGCGGCACGCGGATCGCCTGCCACTTGAGTCGCGAAATCGGTGACACCTTCCAGCGTGACCGCATCCAGCCGCTCCACCGTTTCTTCGACCGGGACCACGCGGTTCCAGATCGCAACCTGACGCGCCAGCCGTTCGGCCCGCGACGAGGCGCTTTCCAGCCCCATCAGCATCCCAGCGCGCATCTGGGCGCGGGCGCGGGCGACTTCGGCTTCGGTCATGTCCGACGTGGCGCGGCGCAGCTCGTCGATGGTCAGTTCGGCCAGCCCCTTGATCTCGCCCGCCGAGGTGCCCGCGTAGATCGTGATGAGGCCGGTGTCAGACCACGCGCCCGCCTGCGAGAAGATCGTGTAACACAGCCCGCGCTTTTCCCTCGCCTCCTGAAACAGGCGCGAGGACATGCCGCCACCCAGCGCATTGGCATAGACCTGCGCGGTGTAGATCGCGTCGTCACGATACCCCGGCCCTTCGAGCGCCAGCGCGAAATGCACCTGTTCAAGCTTCTTGATCTCGGACCGCTCGCCGCCGACGAAACCCGCCGGCTGGATCAGCGTGGATGACGGGCGCTGAAGCCCGCCGAAGGCCTGTTCGCACAGGCGCATGATCTCGTCATGGTCGACGGCCCCCGCGGCGGCGAAGATCATCCGGTCGGGGCCGTAATGCTCATCCACGAAGCCCGCGAGGTCGCCTTGGGCGAAAGCTTGCACCCGTTCGGCGGGACCGAGGATCGGGCGGCCGATGGCCTGACCCGGATAGGCCACTTCCTGCAACCAGTCGAAGATCACGTCGTCTGGAGTGTCGAGCGCCTGACCGATCTCTTGCAGGATCACGCCCCGCTCGACCTCGATCTCATGCGGGTCGAACACCGGGTTCAGCAGGATGTCGGATACGACGTCGATGGCAAGCGCGGTATCCTCGCGCAGCACACGCGCGTAATAGGCGGTGACCTCGCGGCCCGTGTAGGCGTTGAGATAGCCGCCCACATCTTCGATCTCTTCCGCGATCTGAAGCGGCGTGCGCGTCTTGGTGCCCTTGAACGCCATGTGTTCGAGGAAATGCGCGATCCCGTTCTGCTCGACGCGTTCGTGCCGCCCCCCGGCGGTGATCCACACGCCAAGGCTCACGCTTTCGATGCCGGGCATATGCTCGGTCACGACGCGGAATCCGTTGGGAAGGGTGTCGTAGTTGATGGTCATGCGCGGCGTTTGCTCCGGATCAGTGTTTCCAGTGCGACGAGGTCGTTGGGCACCTTCGTCACGCGTTCTTCGCGTTCGAACAGGTCCGACATGCGCGGCGGCAGGGCGGCGTCGCGCCCGCAGGCGTCCTTGACCGCAGCCGGGAATTTGGCGGGGTGCGCGGTGGCGAGCGTCACCATCGGCACCTCCGACAGATGCTCGTTCGCGACCTTCACGCCCACGGCAGTATGGGGGCAGATCACCTCGCCCGTCGTGTCGTAGGTCGTCTTGATCGTGGCCATCGTCTCGTCCTCGGACGCACGGCCCGATTTGAACTGACCGCGCAGAAAGTCGATGGCCCCCTGACTGATGGTGAAACCGCCGCTTGCAAGGTCCGCCATCTGCTCGGCCACGACCGCACCGTCGCGCCCGTAGGCGTCGAACAACACGCGCTCGAAATTCGACGAAACCTGAATGTCCATCGACGGGCTGATCGAGGGCGTGACGCCCGCCTTGGTATAGGCCCCGGTTTCCAGCGTCCGGTGCAAGATGTCGTTCTGGTTCGTCGCGATCACGAGGTCGCGGATCGGCAGGCCCATCGCCCGCGCGATATAGCCGGCGAAGATGTCGCCGAAATTGCCCGTGGGCACGGTGAAAGACACCTCGCGATGCGGCGCGCCGAGCGCCACGGCGGATGTGAAGTAATACACGACCTGCGCCAGCACCCGCGCCCAGTTGATCGAGTTCACGCCCGCGAGCCGCACTTCGTCGCGGAACTCGAAATCGTTGAACATATCCTTGAGCTTGGCCTGACAATCGTCGAAGTCGCCCTCGACGGCGAGCGCATGGACGTTGCCCTCGGACGGAGTGGTCATCTGGCGGCGCTGCACCTCGGACACCCGGCCATCGGGGAAGAGGATGAAGACGTCGACGTTGTCCAGACCCCGGAAGGCCTCGATCGCCGCCGATCCGGTGTCGCCGGACGTGGCACCGACGATTGTGACCTTTTCGCCCCGCCGCTCCAGCGCGCCCTGAAAGAGCTGGCCGATGAGCTGCATCGCGAAATCCTTGAAGGCGAGCGTGGGGCCGTGAAACAGTTCCAGCAGGAAGTGGTTCGGGCCAAGCTGCACCATCGGCGCGCGCACGCTGTGGCCGAAGCCCTCATAGGCGTGGCGGATGCAAGACTTGAGCTGCCCGTCCGGGAATTCCGCGCCGATGAACGGGCGCATGACGGTAAAAGCCACATCCTCGTATGACTGGCCCGCGAGGGCGGCGATCTCGTCATGGCTCATGGTCGGCACGGTTTCGGGAACGTAGAGTCCGCCGTCACGGGCAAGCCCGGTCAGCATGGCTTCTTCGAATTTCAGTTCCGGCGCGGTGCCGCGCGTCGAGACATATTTCATCTGCTCTTGTCCTCATCGTCCGCCGTGGCGGAATTCCCTTGGAAATCCGCTGCGAAGTCCTTGAAGGAATTCGCAGCCCGGTGCCAGCCGATTTGCGCAGGATCACGTCCCTTTTCGAGGGGATCGGGTGAAAATCCTGCAAGTCGCAAGGCGGCGTGGGTCACGGCTGAATGGCCTGTTCGTGGTTCCGGCGCCGTATACGCCAAAGTGCGAAGCCTGTCATCACCACCCACGTCACGGCGAACAGGAACCACGTCATCGCGTATTCGAAGTGCTTGTTTCGGATCGCCTCGGTCGTCACCGGCATCGGCAGGATCGCCGGATCGGTCTCGTTGCGGGCGATCACGAGCAGGGGCTCGGTGCCCAGCGCCCCGGCCATCTTGTCCACGTCGCGGGCATACCACCAGTTGCCGGCTTCGTCGTCCTCAGGCGTGAACTGGTCGCGCTCATCCGGCCAATGAAGGTTGCCCTGAACGGTCGCGCCGCTGAGGTTGTGCCGGTCCTCTTTCCGCGCGGTCGGAATGAAACCGCGATCCACCATGATCGCGCGCCCGTCGTCCGTGGTGAAGGGCGCGATGACCCGGAACCCGGCGCCATAGTCGCGGTGCGAGACGAGCACATGGATTTCGCCCGCGCCGAAGGTGCCGGAGATTTCGACGGGCAGATAGCGGTCCGCCCCCGGATCAGGGGTCGCGGGCAGCGCCACCGGATCGCCGCCGATCTGGCTTTCGATCTCGGCGATGATGGCCTGTTTCCATTCGAGCCGCTGGAGCTGCCACACCCCGAGGCTGACGAACACCGCGAGGCCGGCGAACAGGAGGATGGCGGCGAGGATCTGTTTGAACATGGCGAGGCTTTAGCACTGGCGGCAGGGAGGCTCTAGACAAGACACTGCGATTTCGCGGCGTGACCCCTGCCCCATAGCAAAACGGGCGAGGTCTCCCCCGCCCGTTCGCAATCGAAACCGTCAGGCCGTTCAGCCGCCCCAGATGTAGACCGCGGCGAAGAGGAAGAGCCACACGACGTCGACGAAGTGCCAGTACCATGCGGCGGCCTCGAACCCGACGTGCTGTTCCTGCGTGAAGTGCCCGGCATAGGCGCGCATCAGGCAGACGAACAGGAAGATCGTGCCGATGATGACGTGGAAGCCGTGGAAGCCGGTCGCCATGAAGAAGGTCGCGCCGTAGATGTTGCCCGACAGGCCGAAGGCGGCGTGCGAATATTCATAGGCCTGGAAGAAGGTGAAGAGCAGGCCCAGAAGGATCGCGATGATCAGGCCGGTCTTCATGTCCTTGCGGTTGTTCTCATGCACGAGCGCGTGGTGCGCCCAGGTCGCCGCCGCCCCGGAGAGAAGCAGGATCAGCGTGTTGATGAGCGGCAGGTGCCACGGATCGAAGGTCTCGATCCCCGCCGGGGGCCAGACACCGTCGACCGCCGGGCTTTCCGGGCCCATCGGGTACATGGCGTGCTTGAAGAAGTTCCAGAACCACGCCGCGAAGAACATGACCTCGGACATGATGAACAGGATGAAGCCGTATTTCAGGCCGATCCGCACCACCGGGGTATGGTCGCCCGACTGGCCCTCGTCGACCACGTCCGACCACCACGAGAACATGGTGTAGAGCACGACCAGCAGGCCCGCGAGGAAGATCCACGGACCGGAGTCGTGCATCCATTTCACGGCTCCGAAGAGCATGACGAACGCACCAGCCGCCGCCAAAAGCGGGTTAATCGACGGGGGCAGGATGTGGTAATCGTGGTTCTTGGCGTGGGCCATGTCTTCCGTCCCTGACTTTTAGTTCTGATCCGCCTCGGGGGCTACGGTCGCATCCAATGCGGCGTATTCCTCGGGCAGATCGGTTTCGTGGAATGTATAGGAGAGCGTGATGACCTTGGCAAACTTCGCGTCAAGGTCTTCGGTGATTTCCGGATCGACGTAGAAGGTGACGGGCATCATCACGCTTTCGCCGGGTTCGAGCACCTGCAATTCGAAGCAGAAGCAATCGATCTTGGTGAAATAGCCGCCCGCCGAATAGGGGGAGACGTTGTAGCTGGCCGTGCCCGCGATGGGCCGGTCGGAGGTGTTCGTCGCCTCGTAGAACGCAAGGCCGGTCTCGCCCAGCCGCACTTCCATCGTGCGCTGGACCGGCTTGAACTCCCACGGGAAATCGCGCTCGACCGAGCCGTCGAAGCGGATCTTGATGGTCTTGTCGAGGATCGTGTCCGAGGCCTGTGCGGCCACGCCCGTCGTGCCACCGAACCCGGTCACGCGGCAGAACCAGTCGTAGAACGGCACCGCGGCCCAGGCCATCGCGCCCATGAACACGACGACGCCCGACAGCATCAGCGCCGATTTCAGCGGGTTTTTCGGTTTCTCGTCCCGATCGCTCATTTCGCCGCCTTCTCCTGCGCCTGCGCCCAGGGCGCGCCCAGTTCGTCGTTCGGGTCGGTGCCGACCTTGGCGATGGTCAGCCCGTAGACGAGCCCCACGAACAGGACGAGCACGATGCCCAGACCCACGTTGCGCGACAGGCGACGGTTGTGCAGTTCATGTGTTGCGCGCAGTTGACCAGCCATTACCAGCCTCCCAGCCCGAGGGGTGCGAGCGAGGTTTCCACCAGCAGCATCCCGAAGTGAATGAACAGATAGAACAGCGAGAACTTGAAGAACTTCCGCTCGACGAGGTGGCTGTCCGCCTCGCTGTCCGCATCCGTTCGGCGCCAGATGTCGATGGCGCCCTTGATGAACCAGCCGTTCAGGATCACGGCCACGGCCATGTAGGCAGGTCCGCCGATCGAGGTCAGGCCAAGGCCCAGCGCCACGGCGGCCAGCACGAAGGTATAGCCGAGGATGTGGTTGCGCGTCACCCGGCGACCGTGGGTCACGGTCAGCATCGGCACGCCCGCGTCCTTGTAGTCGCTCTTGACGAACAGGGCGAGCGACCAGAAATGCGGCGGCGTCCAGGCGAAGGTCAGCGCGAACATCAGGATGGATTCAATGGTGATGTCGCCCGTCACGGCGGCCCAGCCGATCATCGGAGGGAACGCACCCGCCGCGCCGCCGATGACGATGTTCTGGGGCGTCCAGCGTTTGAGCCACATCGTGTAGATCACGACGTAGAAGAAGATGGTGAAGGCCAGAAGCGCACCTGCGACCCAGTTGGTCGCAAGAAACAGCAGGATCACCGAAAAGCCGGTCAGCGCCACGCCAAGCCCCAGCGCCTCGCCCGGCTCGACCTTGCCGGCCGGGATAGGGCGCTTGATCGTACGCTTCATGCGGGCGTCGATGTCGGCGTCCCACCACATGTTCAGCGCGCCGGACGCACCGCCGCCCACCGCGATGAACAGGATCGCGCAGAGCCCGACGAAGGGATTGATCTGACCGGGGGCGACCAGCAGGCCGACCAGAGCGGTGAACACGACCAGCGACATGACGCGCGGTTTCAGCAGGGCGAAGTAATCGCCGAAGCCTGCGTCGCGATCCTGATCGAGAATGGTGGTGTCAGTCATGGTCGTCTTGCCTCGGAGGCCGCGCCGCCACGGGCGGGCCCGCTGGGTGTCGGTCGGGGCCGCTTCAGTGCGGCCCCTGCCCGCTTACTCGGCCGAAGCCACTTTCACGGTCTGGGGAATGCCCGCGTATTCTTCGCGCGCCTCTTCCAGCCAGGCTTCGTATTCTTCCGGGGTCACGGCCTTGACCGTGATAGGCATGTAGGCGTGGTCCTTGCCGCACAGTTCCGAGCACTGGCCGAAGTAGACGCCCTCCATGCCCGGCTCGACCGTGAACCACAGTTCGGCCAGACGACCGGGGACCGCGTCCTGCTTCACGCCGAAAGCCGGGATGGTCCACGAATGGATCACGTCGGCGCCGGTGACCTGCATGACGATCTTCTGGCCGGTGGGCACGACGACCGCGGTGTCGGTGGCGAGAAGATAAAGGTCTTCGTCGTAGCCGTATTCGGCCAGTTCGTCCTTGCCGAGAAGGAAGCCTTCGAAGCCGAATTCCTCGTCCACATACTCATAGCCCCAGTACCACTGGTAGCCAGTGACCTTGATGACGACGTCGCCCTCGGGGATTTCCTGCTGCTTGAACAGAACCGGCAGCGACTGCGCGCCGATGAAGACGAGGATCACGATCGGGATCAGGGTCCAGGCGATTTCGACCCCGGTGTTGTGGGTGAATGTGCCCGGCGTCTTGTTCGCGCCTTTGTTGTAACGGACGATCACCCAGATAATCAGCAGGGCGACGAAGCCCGCGATCAGGATCGAGATGATGTGGAGCAGGTTGTCCAGCGCGAAGGTCGCCTGCGAAATGTCGGTCGCCGCCGGCTGGAACCCGGTGCCGCCGGGCGTGGGTCTGCCGATGACCTCGAGGTCCTGGGCCATTGCCGCCGTGCCGGTGAAAACTGCCGCCAGAAGGGCCAGAGGCCGCAGGGTCTTGGTCATTCTTTGCTTCCCTATCTTCCTGTCTCGACGCATGGGGTGCGTCACAATATTGGGTCTTCCGCGAACGCTGTCGGGAATCCCGTTGTCTCCCGCGCGTCTAAAACCATATTAGGGTGTTAGGAACAAGACAAATCCTGCTACCCAAGGTCGCACATATGCATGATCTCACATGCGATTGATGCAGATCAATGCAGGAAGAAAAGGACCCCATGACCGACCAGACGCCCTTCCGCCCGTTCGACGATCAACTCGACGACGCCCGCGCCTTGCAGATCCTGCGCGCGGCCACGGACGGGGCCGACGATGGCGAGCTTTTCCTGGAACGGCGCCGCTCCGAGGCGCTGGTTTTCGACGACGGTCGGCTGCGCAACGCCAGCTATGATGCGTCCGAAGGCTTTGGTTTGCGGGCGGTTCGCGGCGAAACGGCGGGCTATGCCCATTCGACCGAAATCTCGGAAGCCTCGCTTCTGCGCGCGTCGGAAACCGCGCGGCTCGCGGTCGGTGCCGGGGGCGGGACGCTGGCCGATGGCCCGGCCCGCACCAACGTGAAGCTCTACACCGACAACGACCCGATGACCGATGCCGCGTTCCCGGTGAAGGTCGAGACCCTGCGCGAAATTGACGCATATGCCCGCGACCGCGATCCCCGCGTGGTTCAGGTCAGCGCCACCATCGCCGCCAGTTTGCAGGAAGTCGTGATCCTGCGCCCCGACGGCACGCTGATCGCCGACACCCGCCCGATGTCCCGCGTGAACGTGAGCGTGATCGTCGAGAAAGACGGACGGCGCGAAAGCGGCAGCCACGGCGGCGGCGGACGCGCGGGTCTCACGGCCCTGATCGAGCCGGGCCATTGGAAGAAGAGCGTGGACGAGGCGCTGCGCATCGCGCTCGTCAATCTCGAAGCCGAAGCGGCCCCCGCCGGGCAGATGGACGTGGTGCTGGGCAATGGCTGGCCGGGCATCCTGCTGCACGAGGCGGTCGGGCACGGGCTTGAAGGCGACTTCAACCGCAAGGGGTCGAGCGCGTTTTCGGACCTGATCGGCCAGCAGGTCGCGGCCAAGGGCGTCACGGTCGTCGACGACGGCACCATCCCCGACCGGCGGGGGTCGCTGACGGTGGATGACGAAGGCACCCCCTCCTCACGCACCGTCCTCATCGAGGACGGCGTGCTCGTCGGCTACATGCAGGACCGCCAAAACGCCCGGCTCATGGGGGTGGAGGCCACCGGCAACGGGCGGCGCGAAAGCTACGCCCACGCGCCGATGCCGCGTATGACCAACACGATCATGGAAGGCGGCGATGCCAGCCCCGAAGAGATCGTCGCGGGTCTGGAGGACGGTATTTACGCCGTCGGCTTCGGCGGCGGTCAGGTCGACATCACCAACGGCAAGTTCGTGTTTTCCTGCACCGAGGCCTACCGGGTCAAGAACGGCAAGGTCGGCGCCCCGGTGAAGGGCGCCACCCTGATCGGCGACGGCCCCAAGGCGATGAAGCGCATTCAGGCGGTCGGCAACGACATGGCGCTGGACCCCGGTATCGGGAATTGCGGCAAGGCAGGCCAGTGGGTGCCCGTGGGCGTGGGGCAGCCGACCCTGCGCATCGGCGGCTTGACCGTGGGCGGGTCGCAGACCGGCTGAGGTTGCGCCGCGCTTCGGCGCGTCGCGAGGGGGAGCCGCCGTTGGCGGCTCTGGAGGGCCAGCCCTCCAGACCTCCCGAAGTATTTTCGAAACAGAGAAGAGGACGCGGGGTCGGGCCGGGGCTTTTGGCACGTGCCGAAGCGGGCGGGTTCATGTGGGGACCGGGACCACATGCGATCTTGGCGGCGGTAACCTGCCGTTAACCATTTGAGTCGCATGGTGGGAGGGCAAGAGACGGAATCAGGTGACCCTTGGAGCAATCCCCTTCCAACCACCCCCTCACCCCACCCCAAAGCACGGAAGATCGGGTGGCCTGGCTTCGCCTCTTGCGCTCACGCCGCGTCGGCGTGACCACCTTCTTCAGGCTCATGGGCGAACACGGATCGGCGCAGGCCGCGCTCGACGCCCTGCCCGAGGTCGCGAAGACTGCGGGCGTCGATGATTACAGCGTCTGCCCGCTTCCCGTCGTGGAAAAGGAGATCGACTGGGCCGTGAAATGCGGGGCCGAGATGCTGTGTTTCGGCGCACCGGACTACCCTGCCCTGTTGGCCGAAATCCCCGATCCGCCCCCGATCCTCTGGGCGATCGGCAACCTCGACCTGCTCGCACGACCCACGGTCGGTGTCGTCGGCGCGCGCAATGCCTCGTCGCTTGGCACCCGGATGGCCCGCAAGCTCGCGGGCGATCTCGGGGCGGCCGGGCGGGTCGTCGTGTCAGGTCTGGCCCGCGGCGTGGATACGGCCGCCCACACCGCCGCGCTGAAAACCGGGACGATCGCCGTCATGGCGGGCGGGGTCGACGTGATCTATCCGTCCGAGAACGCGGTTCTGGGTGAGGAAATCGGGCGCGACGGGCTGCGCCTGTCGGAGGCGCCCATGTCGCTGACCCCGCAGGCCCGGCACTTTCCGCGGCGCAACCGCATCATCTCCGGCCTGTCGCGCGCGGTGGTCGTGGTCGAGGCGGCGGCCAAGTCCGGCTCGCTCATCACCGCCGAGATGGCGCTGGAACAGGGGCGAGAGGTCTTTGCCGTTCCCGGTCACCCCTTCGACGCGCGCGCCACGGGCTGCAATCGGCTGATCCGGGACGGCGCGACGCTTTTGCGCGGGGCGCAGGATGTGCTGGACGTGATCAGCGGTGGTGTCGAGCACGCCGCGCAGGAACCACGGACAGCCGCCGCCGATCCGGCCCCGGCCCCGATCGCCAAGGTGGCGCCGGTGGACATCCCGTCCGCGCCGGCCGAGACGCGCACGCTGGCCGAAACCGCCGCGCTGCATCAGCTTATCCTCGACCGTCTCGGCCCTTCGCCGGTGTCGGAGGATCAGCTTGTCCGCGACCTTGCCATGCCCGCAGGCGACGTCGCCTCGGAACTGACCGATCTCGAACTCGAAGGGCATGTCTCGCGCGCCCCCGGCGGCCTGATTTCACGGACGGGGTAAAGGCCCGACGCCGCGTCGTTCACGACCCTGCCAACGGGTCGCCATTGACAAGCCCCCGGACCGCGACCCATCTAACGCCCCCAAGCGCCTTATTCGAGTCGAGAGGATTTTGATGCCCGTTGTCGTCGTGGAAAGCCCTGCTAAGGCCAAGACAATCAACAAATATCTTGGTAGCGACTACACCGTGCTCGCCTCCTACGGGCACGTGCGTGACCTGCCGCCCAAGGACGGTTCGGTCATCCCCGACAACGATTTCGAGATGCTGTGGGAGGTCGGGAACGACAGCCGAAAGCATGTGAAGGCCATCGCCGACGCGCTCAAGGAAGACAACAATCTGATCCTCGCGACCGACCCCGACCGCGAGGGGGAAGCGATTTCGTGGCACCTCGAGGAAGCCCTGCGCAAACGCAAGGCGATCAAGAAGGACACGCCGGTCAGCCGCGTGGTGTTCAACGCGATCACCAAGTCCGCCGTGACCGAGGCGATGAAGAACCCGCGCGATGTCGATGGCGATCTGGTCGAGGCCTATCTGGCGCGGCGTGCGCTGGACTACCTCGTCGGATTCAACCTGTCGCCCGTCCTGTGGCGCAAGCTGCCGGGCGCACGTTCCGCGGGGCGGGTTCAGTCGGTTTGCCTGCGGCTCATCGTCGAGCGCGAGATGGAGATCGAAGCGTTCAACCCGCGCGAATACTGGTCGGTGAAGGCCCTGCTCCAGACCCCGCGCGGACAGCAGTTCGAAGCGCGTCTGGTCAGCTACGCGGGCAAGAAGCTCGACCGTTACGACCTTGAAAACGAACAACAGGCCGGGCTTGCCGTCGCCGCCATCGAAGCGCGGGAGCTGAGCGTTCTGTCGGTCGAGGCCAAGCCTGCCTCCCGCAACCCGTCCGCGCCGTTCATGACCTCGACGCTGCAACAGGAAGCCAGCCGCAAGTTCGGCTTCGGCGCGCGTCAGACCATGTCGACCGCGCAACGACTGTATGAGGCGGGCTACATCACCTACATGCGGACCGACGGCATCGACATGGCGCCCGAGGCCGTGACCGCCGCGCGCGACGAGATCGCGACGCGGTACGGCAAGGATTACGTGCCGGCCGAGCCGCGCGTCTACAAGAACAAGGCCAAGAACGCGCAGGAAGCGCACGAATGTATCCGCCCGACCGAGATGAGCCGCGATCCCTCGGCCAACGACATCGCGCGGCTGGAGCCCGACCAGCGCAAGCTTTACGACCTGATCTGGAAGCGGACGATCGCCTGCCAGATGACCGGGGCGCGGCTTGAACGCACGGCTGTCGAAATCGGGTCGTCCGATGGTCAGGTCGGCCTGCGCGCGACCGGTCAGGTCGTGCTCTTCGACGGGTTCCTCAAGGTCTATGAAGAGGGCCGCGACGACGTGGTCATCGACGACGAGGATGACGCGAACCGCCTGCCCCAGATGACTGAGGGCGACGCGACCAAGAAGGACAGCGTCACGCCCGAACAGCATTTCACCCAGCCCCCGCCGCGCTATACCGAGGCGACGCTGGTCAAGAAGATGGAAGAGCTGGGCATCGGGCGACCGTCCACCTATGCCTCGATCGTCACGACGATTCAGGACCGCGAATATGTCCGCAAGGACAAGGGTCGCCTGATCCCCGAGGACAAGGGCCGCATCGTCACGATGTTCCTGCTGAACTTCTTCCGGCAATACGTGGGGTATGAGTTCACCGCCGATCTGGAAGAAGAACTCGACAAGGTGTCGGCGGGCGAGATCGAATACAAGAAACTGCTCGCCCGGTTCTGGCGCGATTTCTCGGCCGCCATCGCCGAGACGAGCGAACTGCGCATCTCGGAAGTGCTCGACAAACTCGACAAGGCCTTGGAAAAGCAGCTTTATCCGCCGCGCGAGGACGGGTCGGACCCGCGCAAATGCCCGCTGTGCGGCACGGGCGATCTGCATCTGAAAACCTCGCGCTCCGGCGGGTTCGTCGGCTGCTCGAACTACCCGGAATGCCGCTACACCCGGCCCATCGGCGGTGGCGAGGAAACGCAGGGCGACCGAATCCTGGGCGAAGATGAGAACGGCGAGGAAATCTCGCTCCGGTCCGGGCGGTTCGGCCCCTACGTCCAGCGCGGCGAGGTGAGCGAAGAGAACAAGAAGCCGGATCGCGCGAGCCTTCCGAAAGGCTGGTCCGCCGATGACATGGATCTGGAAAAGGCGCTGACGCTTCTGTCCCTGCCCCGTCTCATCGGGCAGCACCCGGAAGGGGGCGAGATCAAGTCGAACTTCGGCCGGTTCGGCCCCTATGTCATGCACCAGCTCCCGGACGAGGCGAAGCCGGTTTACGCCAACCTCAAAGACCCGCAGGACGTGTTCGAGATCGGCATGAACCGCGCGGTCGAAATGCTGGCGGAGAAGCGGGCCAATCCCGGACGCGGGCGGCAAGCGGCCGCCAAGGCGCTGAAGGAGTTGGGGGAACACCCCGACGAGGGCGGGCCGGTGAACGTCATGGATGGGCGCTACGGCCCCTATGTGAAATGGGCCAAGGTCAACGCGACCCTGCCCAAGGACGTGAAGCCGGAAGACGTGACCATGGAAATGGCCGTGAATCTGATTGCCGAAAAGGCCGCCAAGGGCGGTAAAGGCAAGAAGAAGCCTGCCAAGAAAAAAGCCTGACGGTCAGAACAGCGGGCGGATCACGGGAATCGCGGCCAGCGTGCGTTCGAGCGGGGTGAGCGGCAGAGGCGCGTCGATCCGGCGCGCGCGCTGGCGATAGGTTTCGGCCAGTGCGCCAAGCCGGGCGGCCATCGCCCGGTCGAGGAAAATCAAACCGTTCTCGGTGTCCTGCCCGAAGCTGCGCGCATTCATGTTGACCGAAGACGACATGGCGAGCCGCCCGTCGATCACCAGAATCTTGGTGTGGATCATCCGTTCGGTCGGCACGTAGTCGTAGATCGCGAAGTCCCGGTAACGCCGGTTCATGTAATCCTTGGCCAGCGCGCGCGTCACCGGGGCCGAGGGCTCGGTCGAGTCTAGCCGCGCAATCAGCGTGACATCGACCCCACGGGCCTGCGCCCGCGCCAGCGCCGCATCGACCGCAGGCGGCGGATAGAGGAAGGGCGTCACGATCGTCACCTCGCGGCGGGCCGCGTCGATCATGCGGACGAAATCCACTTCCAGCGCGCGAGCGTCGGCCCAGGGCTGCGAGATGAAGTGACGCATCACACCGTCGGTCGGAACCGGCCCGACCCGGCCGGGCTCCGAGGCGGGGCGAAGCACCTGACCGGGCGCGTCCCGCCGCCAAAGCTTGCCGAAATGGGCCGCGATCTGCCGCACGGTCGCATCTTCGCGGATCACGAGGTCGACATCCTCGAACGTGGCGAACCAGGCCAGCCCGTCGCGCCATTCGTCATCGTAGCTGCGAAGTTCCGGGTGATCCTCGATCTCGAACGGTTCGGCGAAGAAGAACCCGTCATGCAGGTTGCGCCCGCCCATGATAAGGCGCGAGCGCCCCGGTTCGGACGACAGCGCGATCAGAAGCTTCACGTGGTTCGCCCGGTGAAAGGCCGCGAATTCGGTCGCGGGCGTGGCGATCCCGCGCGGTTGCCAGCGGTAATACTGGATCTGGACGTTCGGATAGCGCGCCGCCAGGGCGTTCCAGAAATCGCGATCCTTGCCGGTTTGCAGCGCGGCGGTCGCGAGGATGCGCACGGGCGTCCCGCGCGCGGCGTGCCATGTCATCGCCTGCTGAATGAGCGCGCCGCAGTAGTCGGCCCTGACGTGGAGCGAGGCGAGCACGATCAGGTCGAGCTTCGGTGCGTTCGAGAAATCGAGCCGGATGTCGGGATTGCCCTCGGCCAAGTGGGCGCAGCGCAACGTGGCACCGGTCAGCGCCTGCAAACGCGCGGCGAGGGCATCTATCGGCGTCTCGACGATCTCGACGGGTCCGGGGCGCAGGGCGCAGGTGCGCGACAGGGCGGTGTGGGCGTAGAACGCCTGTGCCAGCGGGTCGAGCGTGCCGGCCGGCGGCGAGACGCAGGCGCCGCGCGCCCGGTCCACGGCCGCGACGGACGGCGCGACGACCTCTGGACGGGTGAGCGTGACGGCATGATCCGCCCAAGTTACGCGGCAGGTCGTGACGCCGGAGGTCAGCTCAAGCCGCGCGGGCACTTGCCCTTTCGCCGGGACGGTCACGCGCTGATGCCCGCCCGGACGGACCCATTTTCGTCCCTCGGGGCCGTTGACGACCACAGGCGCATCGCAGGTCACGCGGGCGGCCTGATCGCGATAGGTCGTGGACTGCAACGTCACGCGCGCCGTCTGCCAAGCTCCGGTCGGCAGGTCGAACCGCGCGTCCGCCTGCTCCGGCCCGGTGGGCGCAAGAAAGATCGCACCGTCCACCCGGCGACCGTCGGCGGTTTGCCGATCCGGCAGGTTCGAGGTGCAGGCCGCAAGCAGGACAAGGCCCAGCGCCGTGACGGCAGCCCATCCCGCCCGCTTGCGCGCAGTCCCCCACATTCCCCGACCTCCGAACATCAAACGCCCCGATGCTAGCGGGCAGCGGGGCGTCCAACAATACGGCGCGGGCGCGCAGGTTACCGGCGCATCACTCCGCTTCGCCGATGGTGAGCGCGATGGGGGCCAGCCCGTCGATCCCGCCCGTGATCCGGTCGCCCGCAACCACCGGGCCGACGCCCGCGGGCGTGCCAGTCATGATGACGTCGCCGGGCGCGAGGTGGTAGAATTTGGACAGGTCCATCACCACCTCGACGCAGCTATGGATCAGATCGGCAAGTGTCGCGTCCTGCCTGACCTCGCCATTCACCTCAAGATGGATGCGTTGCGGGCCAAGTTCGCCCATCTCGGCGGCGGGTGTGAGTTCGGCGAAGACCGCCGTGCCCTCGACATCCTTGCCCAGATCCCAGGGGCGCTGCTTTTCCCGCGCGACGAGTTGCAGGTCGCGCCGCGTCATGTCTAGCGCGCATCCATAGGCATGGATCGCCGCGGCGGCCTCTTCGCGAGAAGCGCGGAACACCGGCTTGCCGATGGTGAGCGCCAGTTCCATCTCGTAATGGAAGTTCTCGGTCCCCGGCGGATAGGGCAGCGTCGATCCGGTGTGGAGCGTATGCTGCGGGTTCTTGGTGAAGTAGAACGGCGCTTCGCGGTCCACTTCCACCCCCATCTCGGCGGCATGGGCGGCATAGTTGCGGCCGACGCAGAAAATGCGGACGACCGGATATCCGGCGGCCTCGCCCTTGACCGGAATCGACGGTGTTGCCGGGGGTTCGAACAGGTAGGTGGTCATCTCGCGCGTTCCTCGTAATATCCCAGTTTTTCCTGAAGCGGGCGGTCGTGGACACGGACCATGAACGTCTCGTCCGCCGCGCTGAAACTCATGTTCGCAAAGACCGGGGCCGTGAACGTATCTTTCGGCCCGTAGGTCAGGGTTTCGCCGTTGATCGTGACGTGGCCCGACCCCTTGATGACGTGAAAGGCCGCAGACGACGACTTCAGCACGGGTTCCAGCGTATCGCGCGCGCCGATCATCATGGCGGTGAACCCCATCGTGGGCAGAACCGCCTCGCCGGTTTCCGGGTTCACGTAATCCAGCTCGATCGGTCCGTCGGTATAGGCCGCCATCTGACGCAGCGCCTGTTCGGTGCGCCCCCACGGATAGCGCATCATCGGATACTTGCGCGCGCTCTCGCCGGGACGGCGCACGGGGGCAAGGCCCGAGGACAGGTATTCCACCTGACTGGCATCGGGCCGGTTGCGCTGGGATTGAAGCGGGCCCTCTTCGGCGTAAGACCCTTCCAGATAGACGAACAGCGGCAGGTCGAGCGCGTCGAGCCAGACCACGGGTTCGCTCCCCTCATGCCCGTGATCGTGCCATTCACCGCCGGGGGTCAGGACCAGATCGCCCTCCTCCATCGGGAGCTTTTCGCCATCGACCACGGTGAAGCCCCCCTTTCCCTCGACCACGATGCGCACCGCGGACGGGGTGTGAACATGGGCCGGCGCGGTTTCGCCGGGCAGAAGCAACTGAAGCCCGAGGTAGATCGAGGCCGTCGCTTGCATCGCCCCCGCCCCGCGCCCCGGATCGGACAGGACGAGCACCCGACGTTCGGCCTTTTCGACCGGGGTCAGGTCGCCCGCCTGGATCAGGAGCGGGCGGATCGCGTCGTAATTCCAGTATCCGGGTTTCGTGACTGGGTTCGGCGCCCCATGCGGGAGCACGTTGCGCATCATCGGCCAGAGCGGCGCGACCCCCGCCTCGGTCATCGCGGCGCGGCACTCTTCGGGCAGGTCTTCGAGCGTTCCAAGCTGTTGCGACATGATATCCTCCCTGATCCATGCTTCGCTGTAGTTCGTATACGTATCATTAGTATACTTGTCAAATGATGCATCGGGGTTTAGCGTTTCGGCCATGAGCGAACCGAACCCCATCTTTTTCGACATGCCGGGTCACCTGATCCGACGCCTGAACCAGATCGCGACGGGGCTGTTTCGCGAGCATATGGCGGAGATCGGGCTGGATGTGACCCCGGTCCAGTTCGCGGTTCTGGCGGCCCTCTCGGATGCCCCCGACATAGATCAGGCGACGCTCGCGACGACGGTCGCCTATGACAAGGTCACCATCGGCGGCGTCATTGACCGGCTGGTCGCCAAGGGGCTGGTGGATCGCCGGCCGTCGACCACCGACCGGCGGGCCAAGGCATTGCGGCTGACCCAGAACGGCGTGGTCATGCTCGACCGGTTGCGCCCGCAGGTCCGCGTGCTTCAGGACGAAATCCTGACGGGCCTGTCCGTGGACGAGGCGGAAACGCTGGTGCGGCTTTTGAAAAAGGCATCGATGGCGCGCGATGAGGTGGGTCGCGAAACGGCCTAGGTTTACCCGCACCGCGTGTGCCGTGTAGACAGACCGAAGCCTGCCCCGGAGCCCGCGATGAAAGCCTCGATCTATATGGCCTTTCACACTCCCTCGCCCGTCGTGGCGAGTGCTTCGATCATTCCGATCCATGTGGGGCGTGCGGTGGCGGATGCCCCTCTCGACGGGATGATCGGGGACGAAACCGGCGCCACGCTGTCGCCCTATAACGGCGCATACAGCGAATTGACGGCGCTCTACTGGGCCTGGAAAAACGACACGGATGCCACGCATGTGGGCCTGATGCACTACCGGCGGCTTCTGGATTTCAGTGGCACCCACCCTTCCCCCGCCGCCGAGGTCTGGCCCGAGGCCGTCCGGTTGGACGACTACGCCGCGGCGACCGAAACGTGGCTTCAGCGCAACGCCGAGATCGACCTCGTGCTGCCCGTCGCGCACCGGATGCCGATGACGGTGGATGAGAACTACGCCGATCAACACGACCCGCGCGATCTGGATTTCGTCGAGGCGCGCATGGCGCGGGTGTCGCCCGCCTATCTGGAGGATTTTCGCGCCGTCCGGGCCGGGCGCGAGCTGTTGCTGGCCAACGTCTTTCTGGCGCGGCGCGAGATTGTCGACGGCTATTGCTGCTGGGCCTTCGACCTGCTCGAAGCCTTGCGGACCACCGACATTCCGCGCCCCCATGTCAGCCCCTACAATGCCCGCTACCTCGGCTTCGTGGCGGAGCGGCTTTTCACTACGTTCATGCGCAAATACCTGCGCGACCACCCCGAGACGCGGGTCGAGCGGGTCAACATCCTGAACCTTGGCCGGTCGCTCGTCGTTCCTTTCGCACGGGGCGCGCGCTTCAATGACGGTGCGGTCAACGTGGCCTTCACCTCGGACCGGCCCTACCTGCCCCAGACTGCGGCGATGGTGGCCTCGCTCATCGAACATGCGGCGCCGGACCGGGAATATAACCTTTTCTATCTGCACGAGAATATCGGTGACCGGGATCTCGACCTACTCAGGTCCCTCGCGGTCGCACATGGCAATATCACGCTGCATACGATCAACGTGGGGACCGCGTTTTCACGGGAATATCGCGCCCGCCATCATACGCCGAGCAACGCGACCTACAACAGGTTCCTGCTCTTCGACCTGCTGCCCGACGTGGAGCGGCTCGTCTATCTCGACGTCGATCTCGTGCTGTGTGGCGATGTTGCGGAGCTGTTCGACACCGACATGAACGACGCGCCGCTGGCCGCCGTGACCGATGCGCTGATGACGCGGGTTCTGGCCACGCGGGTGCGCACGCGCGACCCGGAGGTGCCGGACCTGTATGCCTACCTCTCGGACGATCTGGGGCTGAGCGACGACCAGATTTCCCGGTATTTCAATGCGGGCGTCATGGTGATGAACTTCGCTGCGATGGACGTGGCGAAGGTGGGGCGAGAACTGCGTGAGATGGTCGCGGGAAACCGCTACTTCTTTCGCGATCAGGACATTCTGAATGTCTATTTCCGTGATCGGTTCGTCACGCTGCCTTCGCGGTTCAACGTCCACAACTCTGACCGTGGCGCATATGACAACGTGCCGGTGCCGATCCGCAACGATGCGCTCGCCGCCAAGGCCGACCCGTTCATCGTTCATTTCGCCGCCGCGCATCAGAAGCCCTGGCGCGAACCGGATGTCGAATTCGCGGGCCTGTTCTGGTCGACGCTCGCCCGGACTCCGTTCTGGTTTGAGGTGTTGGAGGCGACACGACGCCATCGAAGCCTGCGCGCGCGCCTGTCGCGGCCCGATACCTGGAAACACGGCGTGGTCATCGCCGGACGGCGGTTGGGGCGGCGGTTTCCGGCGCTGACACCGTGGCTTTTGCGCATCTACCGCTGGGCGCTCGGTCGGTTTCACTGGATCAACTAGCCCGTGAAAACGCTCTATCTGCATATCGGCCACTACAAGACGGGCACCTCGGCCTTCCAAAGCTACTGCGCCGACAACGCCGCCGGGCTGGCGCGGCGGGGCCTCCTGTATCCGAAGGCCGGGCGTGGTGTTTCGGCACCGACAAGCCATGCCGGGCTGGCGATCCCGCTGGCCGCAGAGCATGGCTTCCACCCGCCGCGCTGGTTCGGAATGGGGGAAAGCACCGACGAGGCGTTCGGCGCGCTTCATGCCGAACTTGGTTCAACACAGCAGCGCAAAGCCCTGATCTCAAGCGAGGAATTCGTTCAAATTGCCTTGTGCGAAGACCCCGATTTGGCGCTGGCCGCGCTGCGCCGTCGGTTGGAGCCTTATTCCGTCAAGGTCATCTTCACGGTGCGCGAGCCCTTGGCGCTTTTGACCTCGTGGTATGCACAGGTGAGCCGTGGCGCGACGCCGCGCGGCACCTTCCTCGACTTCGCCGCGACGATGAACCCGGATTTTCTGTCGCAAGACCCGATCCGGGCGCGCTTCGCCCGGACCTTCGGCGCAGGTCACGTCAGGCTCTTACGTTATGCGGGCCAAGGACCGTGGCTGAAACGCCGCATGTTGTGGTCGACACGCACCGTGCCCTTTAGCCGCGCGCATCCGCCCATCGCGAACGTGACACCCGGACTCGACACGCTGGAAGAGGAGCGGTTGGGCAAACTGCCACCCGACGCGGCGGCGTTCACCGTGACACGGGCGACGCTTGAAACGCTGCAAACGCAGGTCGACCGGGTCAACGCAGGCTACGCCGAATTGTCACGACACCTCACCACCGACCCGAGCGCCTTGAGCCTCGTTGCCCTCGCGCGACACTACCATGACCTGATCGCACCGGCGGCAGGCCGGATGCCGCTCGACCCACGCGAAGCCGTAGCGATGCGTGATCTGGCGCAGGATGCGGGCGACGGCACTCTCCGCGATACTCTCCTCCGCATCGCAGGCCACATCGAACGATCGCAAACCGCCACGCCGCAGCGAGGCATCGCATGACCCCCCGGCTCATGCTCGCAAGGCTGCGCGCGGCCATCGCGCGGCGGGATACGGACCCGCTCAGGCGCTTTCGCAGGCGATATCCGAACCTGCGCGGCACGGTGTTCATCATCACCTATGGCCGGTCCGGTTCGACGCTTCTGCAAGGGCTTCTGAATACCGTACCGGGCAGCCATATCGGCGGCGAGACCTTCGATACCCTCGGCATTCTGTTCGATGCGACCGCCCGCGCCACGCGCGCCCACCGTCGTTGGGGGGACGAGCCGCGCGCCGTGGATCATCCGTGGTTCAATGCTCAAAACATCGACGAAATCGGATTGGAGCAGGACCTCGCCCTTGCCTATGCGGCCCGCGTCATCTGCCCGCCGACCGATGCGACGTGGATCGGCACCAAGGAAATCCGCTATCCGCAGCGGGCCGAGACGCTTCCGGCCCTCGTCGCCATGGTGCTACGGAGTTTCCCCAACCCGGTCATCGTGTTCAATTCGCGCGATGCCGGCGCCGTCGCGCAATCGCGGTGGTGGGCGAGCCAGCCGGAGGCCGTGGTGCGTGACTTGATCGCGCGGATGGATGGCATCTTCGCCGCGATCGCCAAGGATCACCCGGAGCGGTGCTTTCACCTGCGGCATGAGGACACGATCGCCGATCCCGAGACGTTGCGCCCCGTGTTCGACGCGATGGGCGCCGAGTTCGACGTTGCGGCCATTGCGCGGGTATTGTCCAATCGGTTGACGCATTGAACCGACTCGGAGGCCGGCATGACGCAGGTTCACCCGCCGCTCCTGATATTTTCCGACCTCGACGGCACGCTTCTGGATCACGACACCTACGGCTGGTCCCCCGCCCGCCCTGCGCTTGACCGACTGGCGCGTCTTGGCGGCGGCGTGGTTCTGGCCACGTCCAAGACGGCGGCCGAAGTTGGCCCCCTGCGCGACGAACTGGGATTGTCGGCATGGCCCGCCATCGTCGAAAACGGCGCCGGGATACTGGAGCCGGGGGCGCGCCCTGCGGTCTCGGGCGATTACGCCAGATTGCGCGCGGCGCTGGACGATCTGCCGGGCGATCTCAGGAAGACCTATACCGGGTTCGGCGATCTGGACGCGGCGGGCGTGGCCGGGATCACCGGACTGCCCACCGACAAGGCGGAACTGGCGAAGGCGCGCGCCTTTTCCGAGCCGGGCATCTGGACGGGTGACGAACCGGGCCGCGAGGCATTCGTCGCGGCACTGGGCGAACGCGGGATCACGGCACGCATGGGCGGGCGGTTCCTGACGCTGTCGTTCGGTCGGACCAAGGCCGATGCGATGGCCGAGTTGGTCGACCGTTTCGCGCCGCGGCACACGATGGCCTTGGGCGATGCGCCGAACGACGCCGAAATGATCGAGGCCGCCGATTTCGGCGTCATCATCCCCAATCCGCACGGCGCGCCCCTTCCCCCCCTGATGGGCGAGGCGGAGGGTCGCATCACCCGCGCGGCCCACCCCGGCCCCGAAGGCTGGAACTTGTCGGTGGGCCAAGTTATTGACGAGTTGGAACTTTCCCGAGGAGCTTCGCGGCATGGCTGATTTCCACCAGAACGGCAACATCACGACGCTCCACAATCTGCGCACACGCGGCGTGGAGGAATTGAACTACGAGTTGTCGGCCTTCGCCCAGACCCGCAAGATCAGCCTGATCCTGCCGTCGCTGTTCTCGGAGCTCGAAGGCGAAGCTTTGCCGCATATCGTGGACGAGCTCGGCAAGGTGCCGTATCTGCACCGCATCGTCATCGGCCTTGACCGCGCGACGGAAGCGCAGTTCCGGCAGGCGCGGGCGTTTTTCTCGAGCCTGCCGCAGGATCATATCGTGATCTGGAACGACAGCCCCCGGATGCTTGAAATGCAAGCCCGGCTGGAAAACCTCGGCCTCGCGCCGCAAGAACCGGGCAAGGGCAAGAACGTCTGGTCCTGTATCGGCTACCTCATCGGCTGTGCCGACAGCGCCGTCATGGCGATCCACGATTGCGATATCCTGACCTATGAGAACGAGATGCTGGCGCGGCTGGTCTATCCGGTCGCGAACCCGACGTTCCCCTATCAGGTCGCCAAGGGCTATTACCCGCGCGTCGGCGAAGGCAAGCTGAACGGGCGTGTCACGCGGCTTTTGGTGTCGCCGCTCCTGATCGCGCTGAAACGGGTGATCGGGGATCGCGATTACCTCGACTACCTGCGGTCGTTCCGCTACCCGCTGTCCGGCGAATTCGCGATGCGCACCGCGATCCTGCCGGATCTGCGCATTCCGTCGGACTGGGGGCTGGAAATCGGCGTGCTGTCCGAAGCCTGGCGCAATCTTGCGCCCAAGTCGGTCTGTCAGGTCGAAATCTCGGACGCTTACGATCACAAGCATCAGGACCTGTCCGCCGAGGACGCCTCGACCGGTCTGTCGCGCATGTCGACTGACATCTGCAAAGCGATCTTCCGCAAGCTGGCGGCGGACGGGACGGTGTTCACGCCCAACGTGTTCCGCACGCTCAAGGCGACCTATTACCGCTCGGCGCTCGATCTGCTCGACGGGTATTACAACGATGCCAAGATGAACGGGCTGGTCATCGACCGCCATGCGGAAGAGAAATCGATCGAGATGTTCGCCGAGAACATCATCCGCGCCGGCAACGTGTTTCTCGACAACCCGCATGAGACGCCGTTCATCCCGACGTGGAACCGGGTTCATGCGGCGGACCCGCATTTCCTGAAGGATCTTCAGATCGCGGCGCGCGAGGATCAGGCGGAGTTCCTTTAGTCCCGCAGGGGAAGCTGCGGTCGGCGCAGTGCGGCGCGGGCGAGGAACGGCAGGTAGTGGCGCAGGATGCGTGGCGCGATATGCGGCGTGTTCAAAGCGCGGTAGAGCCAGCGCAGGTTTCTGCGGGTGTAGACCTCGGGGTAATACGGGTGGCGCGCGGTCTGATGCACGAAAGCGCCGCAGGTCACGATGGCGGTCGGATGGTCGAGCCGCGCCTTGAGGGCGAGCGCCAGCGCCTCCTGCCGGGGGCTGCCCATCGACACGAGCAACACGTCAGGTCTGGCGACCGCCACATCGCTCATCAGTTGGCGATGGGACGGGTGATACCCCGATGCCGCCAGCACGACGCGAAGGCCGGGGTGCCGATCGCGCAGAAAGGTTGCGACGCGCGACACCTCGTCGGACGTGCCGCCGATCAGGCCCAGACGCGCCCCGCGTTGCGCGAGCCGGTCCATCGCCGCACAGGCCACACCCGCGTAGTCGAACGACAGGCTTTCGCAGGGCACCCCCGTCAGCTTCGACACGATCCGGGCGGTGGTGCCACCGTCGATGACCACGTGGTCGTCGCCGCTCGTCGCGAAATGTCCCGCGCGATGGTGCGACAGCGTGTGCGGGTTCAGATACCAGAGCACTTCGGGGCCGGGCCGCGGCGCGGTCAGCCAGTGCAACAGGTCGGCCTGGCGGCGGATCAGGCGGGAACGGCCGGTGACGGCGGTGGCGCTGTATAGCATTAATTACACATCCGATGTCCGCAGACCGGCACTTTCGCGCGACGAAATGTCACTTTTCGAACATATGTCCCGCATCGAAACTCCCAGCACCTTGGCCCAGACCGACCACAGTGCTTCGTCCCGTACCCCACTCAGATCATACGACCCGCGTGGCAGGCGCGTAAAGGCCCCCATCAGGGCCTCGGGCCGGTCCTCGATCCGCGCGGTCGGACCGATCCGCCGCTCGAAGTCCCTGAGCCCGGTGGCGAAGGCGTTCGCGATGATCGGCAAGCCCGCGCGGGCGGCTTCGACCATGATGGTCGGGAAGCCCTCGTATTCCGACCAGACGATCAGGGCGTCGGCCTCCGAGAACGACGCCTGCGGGTCGGACCCCAAGGGGGCGAAGGTCACGCCATCCGGCTCATCCTGCGGCGGCGGATAGCCATGGACGCGCAGCCGAACCGGATGCCCGGCATCCCGCGCCTCGGCCACCACGGCAAGCACCTTGTCGAGCCGTTTCTGCGCACCGGGCCGTCCGACGTAGAGAAGGTGTTTCGGCTGATCCGTCCGCCGGATCGGCATGGTGGCCGGCACATCCGGCGCGACCGGGGCATAGGCGACGGCAAGCGCGGCACGGCGCAGAAGGGGCAATCGGGCAAGATGCTCGGCCAATTCATCGCACACGCACAGGACGGGTGCCCGCCAGCTCATCGAGACGATGAACGCCGCATCCACCACGCGTTTCGTTAAAGACCCAATCAGCGGCACATGCCGCCAATAGACGAGCCGCGCGCCGAGGCCGCGCCAGCCGATGTGCAGGAGGTCGCGCATGCGTGAGAAGATGAGCGTTCGTCCGGCAAGATCGGTTTCGACAAGCCGCCGCACCTCCGCCCCGAAGACCGGATGCCCCTCGCGCGAAACCAGTTCGGCCGCCACGCCGTTGCGGCGCAGGAAATCGCGAAGCCGCAGGCTGACACGTTCGATCCCGCCCGCGGCCTCCCAGCGGCAATAGATCAGGATGGGGGCGTCGGCGCTCATGCCCGATTTTGTCCTCCGGCGGCGCGGCAAAGGCAAGTGCGGCGGCTGGCCTTGCGCGGCGCGATCCGCTACATCCTTGCGACGCGCCCGCGTCAGGACCGGAGACCCCATGTCCGTCAGGATCACCTCGCTTTCAGACCTCGCAGCCCTTGGGTTCGACGACATCATCGACGCGCGCTCGCCCTCGGAATATGCCGAGGACCGCATCCCCGGCGCCATCAGCCTGCCGGTGCTGAACGACGAGGAACGCGCGCAGGTCGGCACGATCTATGTGCAGGAAGACCCGTTCAAGGCCCGCAAGATCGGCGCGGCGCTGGTCGCGCGCAATGCCGCGACCCACATTCAGGGGCCGCTGGCCGACCGCGAAGGCGGTTGGAAGCCTTTGGTCTATTGCTGGCGCGGCGGGCAGCGGTCCAATTCCTTCGCGTCGATCCTTAGCCAGATCGGCTGGCGCGCCGATGTGATCGAGGGTGGATACCGCACCTATCGGCGGCTTGTGGTGGACATGCTGCATCGCGCGCCCCTGCCCCATCGGCTGATGCTGATCGACGGTGGCACGGGCACGGCCAAGACCCGGCTTCTGCACCATATCGCGGCGGCGGGCGGTCAGGTGCTGGACCTCGAAGGCCTCGCCTCGCATCGCGGGTCGCTGTTCGGGATGGTGGGTGAGGAACAGCCCAGCCAAAAGGCGTTCGAAAGCGGGATCGCCATGGCGCTGACCCGGCTGGACCCGAAGCGTGTGACTTTCGTGGAGGCCGAAAGCAGCAAGGTCGGCGATCTTCTGGTGCCGCCCGCGTTGTGGAAGGCCATGCTCGCCTCGCCCTATGTCGAGGTCACCGCCCCGATCGCCGCCCGCGCCGAGCACTTGGTGACGAGCTACCCGGATATCGTGGACGACGCCGACCGCTTGGCGCGAACGCTCGACCGGCTGGTGAAATACCATGGGCGCGACGTCGTGGGCGGCTGGCACGAGCTGGCCCAAGACGGGAACTGGGCGGGGCTGGCGCACCAACTGGTCGAGACGCACTACGACCCGCGCTACAAGCGCATCCGGCGCGAGGCCGAGCCGGAGCGGCTTCTGGATCTTGCCGACCTGACCGACGCGACGCTGGCCGAAGCCGCGAAAGCTCTCGTCGCCTCAGTCTGAGGCCGCGCCCAGCGCCTTGGCCAAGGAAGCGAACATCGCCTCGGCCGCCTGCACCTGCACATCGCCCGCCCTGAACACCCCGTCGACGACGGCGGCGCCGACGAAGGGGATGTTCACCTGCTGCATGATCGGCTTCATCTCGAAACAGGCGATCACGGGCAACAGCGCCTCGACCGCACGGGTGCCTGCCGCGACGCCCCCGTAACTGACGAAGCCGACCGGCTTGCCCGACCATTCGGCGCTCAGGTGGTCGAGCGCGTTCTTGAGGCTCGCGGGATAGGCGTGGTTGTATTCCGGCGTGATGAAAACGAACCCGTCGGCCTCGCTCACCTTCGCGGACCAGTTTTTCGTCGTCTCCCGCGTGTACTTTCCGCTGCGCGGATGGTGCGGCTCGTCGAACAACGGCAGGGGATGATCCCTGAGGTCGACCAGTTCGACCGACAGTCCGGTCTGTGTCCGAGCCTGCGTCATCACCCAGTCCGCGATTGCGGCCCCCAGCCGGACTTCGCGGACACTGGCGAGGATGACGTGAATGACGGGTCTGGACTGGGACATCAGGGAAGCTCCGGCGTGCTGTTGGACAGGTTCACGGTGACGGTAATGCGCCCTTCGTTCATCATCCAGCGCCGAAGCGTGTATCTGCGCAGACCGGCGCGGTGCATCGGGTCGAGGTCCGCGATGGCGCGGGCCGCGGCCTCGTCCTCGGCGCGCAGGATGAACATGCCCGCGACCGGCGGCCCGTCGCCATCGAAAAGCGGTCCGGCCGCGAACAGGACGCCCCGGTTCTCGAGCTCGACCTGATGGCGCAGATGGTCGGCCATCATCGCCTGAATCTCGTCCTCCGGCCCCACCGGCTCGGTCACCACGACCCACATGATCTTTTTCATGAAGCCCTGCGTGATGGTCTGGATGTCGTCGGGTGTCATGTCGTCCTCCGGTTCAGGTTTCGATAGCGCCGGGCGCGAGACCCGCGAATCGCTGTGTCAGTCGCAGGACCGCTGAACGGGGGACGGAACGTCTGGTCCGCGTGAATTTTCCGCATCTGCGCCTCGCGATCCGTGCCTGATCCCGCCCCATGACGGAGGCCGGCGTTACCTCAATTTGTTTGGTCATTTGACCAATTATGTCAAGGCGTTCTCGCGATTACCCCTGTTTCTCAGGGCTTTCCGGCAGGAGTTTTTATTTGGTTAGGCGACCAATTAATTTCTTGCATCGGGAATTTCGCTGACCTAGCGTTCGATCCGAGGGCACGAGAACAGGGCCCCGGGGAGGACAAATGGCGGATCGAAAACCGGGCCTCGTCTCGGTCGAAGAAGGCTTCATGATTCCTGAGGTCGTGGCCGAGCTGTCGCGGATCGCAGGCGGCGTCCCGAGCATGAAGTCCGGCCCCATCGCCGGGCCGTTCATGGACGATCTGCTCGACATCGGTAAGGGCCGTGTGGCCCGGATGGATGCCGATGGTGTCGCGGTCCAGATCCTCGCCCTTGCCGCACCCGGCGTGCAGAAGTTCGACCCGGACACCGCCTTGGCGCTGTCCCGGCTGACCAACGACCGGCTGGCCGAGGCGATTGCCGCCCACCCCGCCCGGTTCGGCGGTCTTGCCGCCGCGCCGCCACAGGCCGCGCGTGAGGGGGCCAAGGAACTCGACCGGGCGATCACGACGCTCGGTCTGAACGGTCTGATCGTCAATTCCCACACCAACGACCTGTATCTCGACGACCCGTCGTTCTGGCCCCTGCTGGAAGCGGCCGAGGCGCTGGACGTGCCCGTCTATCTGCACCCGCGCGAACCTGCCGCGGGGATCGAGGGCGGACTGATGGCGATGACCGGGTTCACGGTCGGCTGGGCCTATGCCGTCGAAACCGGCACGCACCTGCTGCGCATGATCGCGGCGGGCGTGTTCGATAGGTTCCCGAGGCTCAGGATCGTTCTGGGACATCTGGGCGAAATGATCCCCTTCATGCTCGACCGGATCGACAATCGCTATCCGTTCGAGATGGGGGTGACCGGGGCCAAACCGCTCCCCCGCAAGCCCAGCGACTACTTTCGCGACCACGTGACGGTCGCCACCAGCGGGATGAATTTCAACGCGCCGATGCGGGCGGCGATCGAGGTGCTCGGCGCGGACAAGGTGATGTTCGCGGCCGATTACCCGATGGAACGGCAGGACGAGGAGGTCGCCAAATTCGCGGCCCTCGACCTGACGCCGGATGAACGCAAACGGATCGGCGAGGACAATGCGCGCAGGGTCTTCGGTCTTTGACCGATACCGGCACAGCGAATGGATGGAGGATGAGATGAAAGTTGCCCTGATCGGCGCGAGCGGCAAGGCCGGGTCGCGGGTCTTGAAGGAACTGGCGGATCGCGGACACGAGGTGACGGCGCTGGTCCGAAATCCCGACAACGTCGCGGACCTGCCCGGCGTCAGCGCGGTGGCGGTAACCGGGGACGGCAGCGACCTTGCCGACAAGATCGCGGGACATGACGCGGTGATTTCGTCGGTTCGCTTCGTGGACCTGGACCCGGACGTGCTGTTGCCTGCCATCAAGGCGTCGGGCGTGAAACGCTACCTCGTCGTCGGGGGCGCGGGCAGCCTGATGCACCCGGACGGGGTGATCGAGGTCGAACAGCCGGGCTTTCCCGATGTCGCGAAACCGAATTCGATCCGGGGCGGCTATCTGCTCGACCAACTCAAAGCCTCGGAAGGCCTTGATTGGACGTACCTTTCGCCGCCGCGAATGTTCGTTCCCGGCGAACGGACCGGGACGTTTCGCTATGGCAAGGACGACATGCTGATGAAGGACGGCGCGCCCACCTCGATCTCGTTCGAGGATTTCGCGCTCGCCCTTGTCGACGAACTGGAAAAGCCGGAGCACACCGGCGAGCGGTTCACCATCGGTTACTGAACGACGCTGGACGGGCGCGATGCGTGCGCCCGCCTCATCCAAGGTGGCCAGCGGCATTGACAGACCGGTGCCGCTTGCCGTTAGCTGAAACTGCTTGAACGCCCGACCAAATAGTCAGGCACAAGCGATGGGAGGACGTCTTGAGCTTGGCATTCCGACAAGCCGCCGTCGTCATTGGCGTGATCTTCGTCTGGGCGCTTGGGAGCGTGACCGGGGTGTTCAACCCTGACGTCCTGCCCCCGGTGCCGGACGTCGCGCGCGAGATGGTCGCGCTGTGGAGCACCCCGGCCTTCAAGGGCGCGCTCTGGGCCACCCTGAGGGACGGTTTTCTGGGTGCGGTCGCTGCCGCGGTCGTGGCCATTCCCCTCGGCCTGCTCATCGGTATCTTCCCGGCGTTCGAGCTGTCGACGCGCAAGATCCTCGACTTCGGGCGGGCCTTTCCAGTGGTGGCGCTGCTGCCGCTGTTCGTCCTTATCATCGGGGCGAATTCGCAGATGAAGGTGCTGGCCATCGCCATTGCCTGTTTCTTTCCGATCCTCGTGCAGACCGTCTATGGTGCACGGCGGCTGGACCCGACGATCCTCGATACCGTGCGGATCTTTCGCATTCCTTTCGGTCTGCGGTTCTTCCGGGTCATCCTGCCCTCGGCCCTGCCCTATATCGCAACCGGACTGCGCATCGCGACGACGGTTTCGATCCTCGTCGCGGTCGGCACCGAGGTGATCCTGCCGATCGACGGTCTGGGCTATCAGATCAACCTGAGCCGCATCGCCAACCGGGTGCCGGAGGCCTTTGCCTATGTGATCTACGCGGGGCTTCTGGGCGTGCTCCTGACCCTTGGGTGGGAGCTTTTGGAAAAGCGGCTGCTGCCGTGGCATCTGGAGCGGTGAAGATGGCGAAATCCCCCCATAAAGCCGCCCTTCGCGCCCACGCTTTCCGGGGGTTCCTCATGGCGTGGTGGCTGCCGGTTCTGGCGGTCGTGGCGTGGTATGTGCTGTCGGACTCGTCCACCTCGTTCTACTTTCCGCCCTTGTCCAAAATCCTCGCCGTGCTGTGGCGCGATCTGACGGACGGGCCGCTTTTGGGGTATATGTTCGTCAGCCTGTCCAACATGGCCGTGGGCCTTGCCCTCGCGATCCTGATCGGGGTCGGCACCGGGCTTTACATCGGCGATCACGCCAAGGTGCGTCAGGCGGCGATGCCGATGCTCAATTTCTTGCGGTCCGTGCCCCCCGCCGCCATCGTGCCCATCGTCATCATCGCGCTGGGGATCGGCGCCGCGCCAAAAATTTTCATCATCGCCTTCACCTGTCTCTGGCCCATCTTGCTCAACACCATCGACGGCGTGCGCGGGATGCCCGAGGAGTTGTCGGACACGGCGCGCGCGTTTCGCATTCCGCGCGGTCTGACCTATCGGCGCGTGCTGCTCATGGCGTCGCTGCCGCAGATCATGGCCGGCATCCGGGTCGCCATCGCCGTGGCGCTGGTGCTCATGGTGATCTCTGAGTTCTTCGGGGCCTCGGCGGGCCTTGGCTTCTACATCAACGAAAACAAGCAGCGTTTCGCCATGGTCGAGACCTGGGCGGGCACGATCCTGATCGGCGTGCTCGGCTACGTCCTGAGCGCGGTGTTTCTGCAAATCGAGCGCGTGACGCTTCGCTGGTATTTCCGCGAGGCCGGGGCGCAGACGGGATGACGACAATGGACGGAAGCAACGTGACCACCTCTCTCGCGCAACCCATGCAGGTGAATGGCCTGTCCAAAAGCTATGGGCCGGTGAAGGTGATCGAGAAACTCGACATGCATGTCGATCCGGGGGATTTCGTCTGCATCGTCGGACCGTCGGGCGCGGGCAAGACGACGCTGCTTCGCTGCCTGTCCGGCCTGATGCCCGCGACCTCGGGCGAGGTTCGCGTCGGGGGCAAGGTGCTGACCGAGCCGCTGGCCGAAATCGGGGTCGTGTTTCAGGACTATCGCGGGTCGCTGATGCCGTGGATGCGCACGCTGGACAACGTGGCCTTTCCGCTTCAGGGGCGCGGCGTGCCCAAGGCGGAACGCGAGGAACGCGCGCGCAAATGTCTGGCGGATGTCGGGCTAGAAAACGCGGCGCATCAGTATCCGTGGGAACTGTCGGGCGGCATGCAGCAGCGTGTCGCGATTGCGCGCGCGCTGGCCTATGACGCGCATATCCTGTTGATGGACGAGCCTTTCGGCTCGCTCGACGCGCAGACGAAAATGGGGCTCGAGGATCTTGTGCTCGACCTTCGCAGGCGGCTGAAGATCAGCGTGATCGTCGTGACCCACGACATCGACGAGGCGGTGTATCTGGCGGACCGGGTGGTGGTGCTGTCGGGCAAACCGTCGACCATCGTGGATACGGTGGACGTCGACCTCGGCCCGGAGCGCGACCAGATCAGGACCAAGTCGGACCCGAAATTCTTCGAATACAGAAACCGCGTGATGGACCACATCATGCGCTAAAGACGCGCCGCTCTGGGTCGGATCGGCGTATTTCAGGGAGGAACACATGACCATCATCACCAAACTCACCCAAGCCTCGCGCGGCATGGCCGTGGCGCTGGCCTGCGCCCTCGCGCTGCCTGCCGCGGCACAGGACATCGTCAAGGTCGAACGCTCGCCGGTCGGCCAATTCGAAGCCCTCTTCATCGGCATGGAGCAGGGCTATTTCGCCGAGCAGAACATCGAATTGGACATCGCGATCGGGGCCAGCCCGGACGGTGCCATCGCCCAGCTCATGAACGGGGATCGTCACGTCGCCATGACCGGCGCGGTGCCCCTGACGGCGGCCGTCGCCAACGGGCTTCCGATCGTCGCGGTGGTCAACGCGCAGGATCAGAACCCCATCGCCACCTACGGCCTGATGGTGCCCGCCGACAGCGACATCCAGTCCATCGCGGACCTGAAGGGCAAGAAGATCGGCCTGCCGGGCATCGCCAGCCCGCAAGGTTCGGCTCTGATCCGGACGCTGGAGCAGAACGGCATGACCCGTGACGACGTGGAACTGGTCAACCTGCCCTTCCCCGGCGTGCTTCAGGCCATCGAAGCCGGATCGGTCGATGCGGGCCTGCCAATCGGTCTGTTTTACAACCTGTCCGTCCAGAAGGGTCTGCGCGAGTTGAAAGAGGTTTTCGACAACTCGACCTTCGGGTTCCCGGCGGTGCTGTTCGCCGCCAACAAGAACTGGGCCGATGAGAATGCGGATCTGATGAACCGCTTCATCATGGCGATGCAGAAAGCCAACGACTATGCCAACGCGAACCCGGATGCGGTGCGTGCGGTCGACAAGGCCCAGACGCAACTGCCGCCGGAATACCTCGACACCCGCGAAATCGCGCCGTTCATGACGGGGTTCGACGCCGAGGCGTGGGATGCGGAGAACGAATACCTCGCCAAATACGGCTTCATCTCGCGCAAACCGACGCCGGACGAATACCTCTGGAGCGGCGCGATCCGCCAGTGACCCAGCTTGCAGCCCGACCGAAAGCGCGGCCCCTCGGGGTCGCGCTTTTTCGTTCGGCTAGGGGCGATCAGGCGTTTATTGTCAGGGCCGAGCTTTCGCAGCCCGGTTGGGTCGCCCACATGCGGCTGCGCCCGCCTGAGGCCGCTCGGCATTCGGACCGACCGATACCGCGCCGGACGGGCGCACGGCCGACCCGGTCGAGAGCCCAATGCTCATTCCGCGTGGAAGGTGTTCTCCAGCCGACCGATCCCGTCGACCTCGACCACGCAGGTCTTGCCGGGCGCCAGCAGGATCGGCGGCTTGCGCACGAAACCGACACCGCCCGGCGTGCCGGTGACGATCACATCCCCCGGCCTCAACTCCACGAAATTCGAGCAGTAGGAGATCAGCGTCGGGATGTCGAAGATCAGGTGTTTGATCCAGCTTTCCTGAAGCACCTCGCCGTCGAGGATAAGCCGGATGCCCGTCTCACCCAGATCGCCGACCTCGTCAGGCGTCACCATGACGGGTCCGAACGGCCCGGATTTGGGGAAGTTCTTCCCCGGCCCCCACTGTTCGCCCTTCATCTGCCAGTCACGCATCGAAATATCGTTGAACGGCGCGTAGCCCGCCACGTGGCTCATGGCATCGGCCTTTGCGATGTAGCGCCCGCCTTTGCCGATGATGACGGCCAGTTCCGCCTCGTAATCGACCACCTCGGAGACCTTGGGGATCGGGAGCGATTCCCCGTGCGCGGCCAAAGATGTCGCGAACCGCATGAAGACGATGGGGTTGTCGGGGTATGTCGTGCCGACTTCGCCTTTCGTCTCGGCCCTGTGATCCTTGTAGTTCAGGCCGATGCAAAGCACCTGCTGCGCATCGGGAACGACCGGCGTATAGGTCACGCCCGCAAGCGACAGGGCCGGCTCGCCCCGCAGACGCGTCGCTAGTGCCGCGAGGTCGCCGTCCAGATGCGCGCGCAGGCGGTCGCCTTCCGGTGCAAGGTGAATGGCGTCGCCTTCGACCAGCCCGAAACGCAGTTGGCCGCCGTGTTCGATTGTCGCGAATTTCATGTCTGTCCTCAGATTTGGCGCAAAGCTCCGTGCCGTAGTCGCCACCTTCCGGCCCCCGCGTCAAGGTGCGGAGGTGAAACCGGGTCAGGTCGCCGTTGGTCCGAAACACGATCCGGCTGGGGACGATCTGGGCCAGACAAGGCCGTGTCCGGCCTTCCGGCACTGGCGTCTTCAGGAGTGAAAACAGCGCGGTCGCCCGGTGCCGACGAGGGCGCCGGACCACGCCCCGACGCCCATTCATTTCCGTTACCGCAACCACTTGTGTTGACGCCCGCCCCACGCTCGGGTTTTCATGCATCTGTCCGGTCGGAATAACCGACTTGCGGAACGACGGGTCCGAACGAGACCCACCAACTGGGAGGAAATCCATGAATATGTTCAAGGCCACTCTGGCCTCTGCGATGCTTTTTGCTGCCCCCGTCATGGCGCAGACGCCTTTGTCGGTCGCGACCGGCGGCACCGGCGGCGTGTATTACCCGATGGGCGGCGGTCTGGCCGAAGTCATCAACAACCATGTCGAAGGCTACACCGCGACGGCGGAAGTCACCGGCGCTTCGGTCGAAAACATGGGGCTTGTCGCCACGGGTGACGCGGACCTCGCCATCGGGCTCGCGGATACGGTGTATCAGGCGCAGACCGGGACCGGCCGCTTCGAAGGTCAGCAACTGGAAATGGTGCGCGGCGTCGCCTCGCTTTACGCCAACATGATCCAGATCGTGACGCTGGCCGACAGCGGAATCACGTCGCTCGACGATCTCAAGGGCAAGCGCGTGTCCATCGGTGCGCCGGGCTCCGGGACTGAGGTGAACGCCGAGCAGGTGCTGACCGCCGCCGGAATCACCTATGACGACATCGACGAGCAGCGCCTGAACTTCAACGAAACCGCCGACGCGCTGGCAAACGGCGACATCGACGCGGGTTTCTGGAGCGTGGGTGCCCCGACCTCGTCCATCCTCAACCTCGCCACGACGCAGGACATCGTCGTGATCGAACTGACGGACGAACAGATCGCGGCGGCGCAGGAAATCCAGCCGCTCTTCGCCAAGACCACCCTTGCGGGCGGCATCTATGAAGGCGTGGACGAAGACACGACCGTTCTGGGCGTGCCGAACGTGCTGGTCGCCTCGTCGGAAATGTCCGACGATCTGGCCTATGCGATCACCAAGGCGATGTTCGACAATATCGCGGACATGCAGGCGGTCCACCCGGCGGCGAACCAGACCACGGTCGAGTTCACCCTGTCGGCCACGCCGATCCCGCTGCATCCCGGTGCGATCCGCTATTACGAAGAAGCGGGCGCCGAGATTCCGGAAAAGCTGCGCCCGTGACGGCGCACTCTGGAGGGGCGCTTCTGGCGCTCCTCCTCTCCTCTTTTACCATGACCGCTGCCGCCGGGACGCTCTCCGCATCGCTTGCGGGCACCGGAGAGGTTCTGACCGAGGCACAGGTCGCACCCGGCGACGGCTGGTGCGTGCTCTGGCGCCACTCCGTGCAGGGGTTCGAAGTGTCGGACTGTTATGTCTACCGCGAAGGCAGGATGGTGCTGGACCGCTCCCACCTGCCCGACTTCGCCGCCGGGCTGGACCATATCCCCGGTCGCGGCACGCAGATCTCGGACGGGCAAGGCGGCTACTGGATCGAGGATCTGGACGAGCCGGTTCCCGGCAACGCCTATATCCTGCGCCCCGGTTCGATGAAGGTGGACCACCGCCTGCGGATCGGCGACCGCGAAATCTCGCTCTCCGCATTGGCAGAACATGAACGGGTGCGCATCGCGCTGACCCCTGACGAGGCACGATGACGGACACGACCGAGGCCACGACGCCGGAACTGAAACAACCCTGGATCGTGTTGAAGGCGATCACCGTCGTCGGGATCGCGCTGTCGCTGTTCCAGCTTTACGCGGCGGGCATCCAGCCGCTCGGGCTGTTCTATCAGCGCCCGATCCATCTGGGCTTCATCCTTGTCCTGTGTTTCCTGATCTACCCGGTCTTCGGCAAGCACCGCCCGCGCGGGGTGGTCGGCTGGCTGATCGACGGGCCGCTGATCCTGTGCGGCGTGCTAGTGGGCTACTGGGTGCCCGCGCATATCGACATCATCGCCAACGCGATCATTCCGCGCCAAATCGACGTGATCGTGGGCATCATCTCGGTCCTCGTGGTGCTTGAGGCCGCGCGGCGCGCCGTGGGCGGCGTGCTGACCATCATCGGCGCGGTCTTCATCGTCTATTCCTTCGCAGGCGTGCGGGGCGAGTTGCCGTGGCTTGCCGATTTCATGCCCGGCATCCTCAATCATCGCGGCTATTCCATCGACCGACTGGCAAGCCAGTTGACCCTTGGGGCCGAGGGGCTGTTCGGTATCCCGCTGGGGGTCGCGGCCACCTTCATCTTCATCTTCGTGCTGTTCGGCGCGCTTCTGGAGGTCACGGGCGCGGGCAAGTTCTTCATCGACCTCGCCTATGCCGCGACGGGCCGCCAGCGCGGTGGCCCGGCCAAAGCCGCCGTCATCGCCTCGGCTGGGATGGGGTCGATCTCGGGCTCGGCCATCGCCAACGTGGTGACCACCGGGGCTTTTACCATTCCGCTCATGAAACGCCTCGGCTACCGCCCCGCGCAGGCAGGCGGGATCGAAGCCGCGGCCTCGACCGGCGGGCAGATCATGCCGCCGCTCATGGGCGCGGGCGCGTTCCTGATGAGCGAATTCACGCAGGTTCCGTATATCGAGATCGTTCTGGTCTCGATCTTCCCGGCCCTGCTTTATTTCGGATCGGTCTATCTGCTGGTCCATATCGCCGCTGTGAAGCTGGGGCTGAAGGGCATCCCCGCCGCCGATCTGCCGCGCGTGCGCGACGTGTTGAAAGAGGGCTGGCATTTCCTTTTGCCGCTGGTCGTGTTGGTCTATTTCCTGACCGCCGGATATTCGCCGCTCAGGGTCGGCTACTTCGCCGTCGTCTCGGTCGCGCTGGCCGCCGTGGCGCGGGCATTGTGGGATTTCTTCCGTCATTCGCCCTCGTTCGAGGGGTTCACCGCCCTGCTCGGACGCGGATGGGATATGACGCTTCGGGCATTGGAACTGGGCGCGCGCAACGCCGTCGCCGTGTCCATGGCCTGCGCGGTCGCGGGGATCATCGTGGGGGTCGTGGGCCTGACCGGGCTGGGGCTGAAATTCTCGGCCATGATGCTGGCGTTCTCGGGCGGCAACATGATCCTCGCCCTGCTGCTGGTCATCATCGCAAGCCTGATCCTCGGCATGGGGCTGCCGGTCACGGCGGCCTATATCGTGCTCATCATCCTCGTCGGTCCCGCCCTGACCGAAGAATTCGGCGTCCCGATGCTGATCGCCCACCTCGTCGTGTTCTGGTATTCACAGGACAGCAACGTGACGCCCCCCGTGGCGCTCGCGGGGTTCGCGGGCGCGGCGATTGCCGGATCAACCCCGATGGAGACCAGCTTTCAGGCGTGGAAATATGCCAAGGGGCTATATCTCATCCCCATGTTCATGGTGTTCAATGAGGTCATCATCGTGGGCGGCCCCCTGCCCCTCGTGATCTGGAACGGCGCGCTGGCCATCGTGGCTCTGACCGCCTTTGCGGCGATGCTCGAAGGGTTCCTCTTCGCCCCGATCCCGATCTGGCAGCGCGTGGCGCTCGCTCCGGCCATCATCGCGGTGTTCTGGCCCGATCTCAGGGTTGAGGCCACGGGGGCGGCGGTCATCGTCGCGCTGCTCGGCTGGAACGCTGTGGTATCGCGCCGGTCGGTGGCGGCCTGACCCGACGGGCGGGTTCAGTTCCGCACAATTAAGCCCCAGACGGGTCGCGGCGTGAACGCGGGGCAGGCCATGGCCCGCTTGCAAGGGACTTGCGCCGGAAATCCGAAATGTATACGACCGCATACAAATGCGATCTGCTAAGGACTCGCGCAGTTCGACGACGATCGCCTCGCCCACTGAAACCCGTCAGCCAACCAGCGGATACCGTTATGAGCCATTACGCCAGCTACCTTGAAGAAATCGAAGCCCGCAAGGCACAGGGCCTGCATCCCAAGCCCATCGACAGCGCGGAGCTGACCGCCGAAATCATCGCGCAGATCGAGGACGAAGGTCACGAACACCGCGCGGATTCGCTCAATTTCTTCATCTACAACACGCTCCCCGGCACCACGGCGGCAGCTGGCGTGAAGGCCGCGTTCCTCAAGAAAATCATTCTGGGCGAGGCCAAGGTGGCCGAGATCACCCCGGAATTCGCGTTCGAGCTTTTGTCGCACATGAAAGGCGGGCCGTCGGTCGAGGTTCTGCTGGACCTAGCATTGGGCGAAGACGCGGACATCGCGGCGCAGGCCGCCGAAGTGCTAAAAACGCAGGTGTTCCTCTATGAGGCCGATACCGCCCGCCTGAAAGAGGCGCATGAGGCCGGCAACGCCGTGGCGACCGACCTCCTGCACAGCTACGCCAACGCCGAGTTCTTCACGAAGCTGCCCGACATCGAGGACGAGATCCAAGTCGTCACCTATATCGCCGCCGAGGGTGACATTTCGACCGACCTTCTGTCGCCGGGCAATCAGGCGCACTCGCGCTCGGACCGCGAGCTGCACGGCAAGTGCATGATTGACGAGGCGGCGCAGAAGCACATTGAAGAGCTGAAGCTTCAGCACCCCGACAAGCGCGTGATGCTGATCGCCGAGAAAGGCACGATGGGCGTTGGCTCGTCGCGCATGTCCGGCGTGAACAACGTGGCGCTCTGGACCGGCAAGCAGGCATCGCCTTACGTGCCTTTCGTGAACTACGCCCCCGTCGTCGCGGGCACCAACGGCATTTCCCCGATCTTCCTGACGACCGTGGGCGTGACGGGTGGCATCGGCCTCGACCTCAAGAACTGGGTCAAGAAGGTGGACGCCGACGGCAATCCGATCCTGAACAACGACGGGAACCCGGTGCTCGAACAGAAGTACTCGGTCGAGACCGGCACGGTGCTGAAGATCGACACCAAGAACCGCAAGCTGCGCGATGCGGACGGGAACGAGCTGGTCGATATTTCGTCCGCCTTCACGCCGCAGAAGGTCGAATTCATGAAGGCGGGCAGCAGCTATGCCATCGTCTTCGGCAAGATGCTGCAGTCCTTCGCGGCCGAAACGCTGGGCGTCGAAATGCCCGAGGTGTTCGCGCCGTCCAAAGAGGTATCGCACGAGGGTCAGGGCCTTACGGCTGTTGAAAAGATCTTCAACGCCAATGCGCGCGGCACGACGCCGGGCAAGCCGCTTCACGCCGGATCGGACGTGCGGGTGAAGGTGAATATCGTCGGCTCGCAGGATACCACGGGCCTCATGACCTCGCAGGAACTGGAAGCCATGGCGGCCACCGTCCTGTCGCCGTCCGTCGACGGCGCTTACCAGTCCGGCTGTCACACCGCATCGGTGTGGGACGCCAAGGCGCAGGCCAACACCCCGCGCCTGATGGCGTTCATGAACAAGTTCGGCCTTGTCACCGCGCGTGACCCCAAGGGCGAATACCACGCGATGACGGACGTGATCCACAAGGTGCTGAACGACATCACCGTGGACGACTGGTCGATCATCATCGGCGGCGACAGCCACACCCGCATGTCCAAAGGCGTGGCCTTCGGGGCCGACTCAGGCACCGTGGCGCTGGCGCTCGCGACCGGTGAGGCGGCGATGCCGATCCCGGAGTCGGTCAAGGTCACGTTCAAGGGCGAAATGGCCGATCACATGGACTTCCGCGACGTGGTTCATGCAACCCAGCAGCAGATGCTGAAACAGTGCGGCGACAACGTCTTCCAAGGCCGGATCATCGAGGTGCACATCGGCACGCTTCTGGCGGACCAAGCCTTCACCTTCACCGACTGGACCGCCGAGATGAAGGCGAAGGCGTCGATCTGTATCTCCGAGGACGAGACGCTGATCGAGTCGCTCGAGATCGCGCGCGACCGCATCCAGATCATGATCGACAAGGGTATGGAGCACGAAAACGGGATGCTCGCCAAACTGGTGAACATCGCCGAGCGCCGGATCGAAGAAATCCGTTCGGGCACCAAGCCTGCGCTGAAGCCCGACGACAACGCCAAATACTTTGCCGAGGTGGTCGTGGACCTCGACGCCATCGTCGAGCCGATGATCGCGGACCCGGACGTTTACAACGCCGATGTCTCCAAGCGTTACACCCACGACACCATTCGCCCGATCTCCTACTACGGGGCGGAAAAGAAGGTCGATCTGGGTTTCGTGGGGTCGTGCATGGTGCACAAGGGCGACGTGAAGATCGTGGCCCACATGCTCAAGAACCTCGAAGAGGAAACCGGCAAGGTCGAGTTCAAGGCGCCGCTGGTGCTGTCGGCCCCGACCTACAACATCATCGACGAGCTCAAGGAAGAGGGCGACTGGGAGATCCTCCAGAAATACTCGGGCTTCGAGTTCGACGATCTGGCCCCGAAAGCCACCGCGCGCACCGAGTATGAGAACATCCTCTACCTTGAACGCCCGGGCTGTAACCTGTGCATGGGCAACCAGGAAAAGGCCGCGAAGGGCGACACCGTGCTCGCCACCTCGACCCGCCTGTTCCAAGGCCGCGTCGTGGCGGATGCCGAGGACAAGAAGGGCGAGAGCCTGCTGGCCTCGACCCCGGTCGTGGTGCTGTCCGCCATCCTCGGCCGCACGCCGACGCTGGACGAGTACAAGAAGGCGGTCAAAGGCATCAACCTGACCAAGTTCGCGCCGCCGCAGAATGTGGGTCAGATGGGCCTGTCGGTCCACTTCTGAGACCGGACCTTTTGACCGCGCGGCAGTCCCCATCCGGGGGCTGCCGTTTTCTTTTGCGCGGGCGTGGCTTGACCCGCGCCTTTGGGAGGTTCAGACGGATGACCTGATCCGGAGGCCCCCATGACCCTCACCTATGACGATGTTCTCACCGCCCGCGCCGCGATTGCGGACGCGACGCTGCTCACACCGACCGTGCCCGCCACGCGCCTGTCGCTTCAGCTTGGGATCGACCTGCATCTGAAGCTCGAGAACCTGCAACACACCAACGCGTTCAAAGCACGCGGGGCGCTGGCGAAGCTTCTGAGCCTGACGGATGAGGAACGCAGGGCCGGGGTGATCGCGTGCAGCGCGGGCAACCACGCCCAGGGCGTGGCCTATCATGCGACGCGGCTGGGGATCACCTCGGTGATCGTGATGCCGCATGGCACGCCCTTCAACAAGATCAAGCGGACGCAGGATTTCGGCGCGACGGTCGAGTTGCACGGCAAGACCTTCGAGGAAGCGATGGAGGCAACGCGCGAGATGATGGCGCGGGACGGGCTTGTCCTGATCCATCCGTTCGACGACCCCATCTTGGTGGCGGGCCAAGGCACCGTGGCCTGCGAGATGTTGGAACAGGAACCCGACCTCGACGTGATCGTGGTGCCCATCGGCGGCGGCGGGCTGATCGCGGGGATCGCCACGGCGGCCAAGGCGATCAAGCCGGAGGTTCAGGTGATCGGCGCGCAGGCGGAGCTGTTCGACGCGGTGAAAAGCGCGATCGACGGCACGGCCCCCCATTTCAAGGGCGCGTCACTGGCCGAAGGGATCGCGGTCAAAGCCCCCTCGCCCGCGAACGTCGAGGTCATCCGGCGCAGGGTCGACCGGATCGAAAGCGTCACCGAGGAGCAGATCGAGGCGGCGGTGTTCGACCTCTTGTCCCACGAAAAAATCGTGGCCGAGGGCGCCGCGGGCGCGGGACTTGCGGTGGTGCAGAAACTGGCGGGTGAGCTTCAGGGCAAGAAGGTCGGGCTCGTGGTCTGCGGCGGCAACATCGACAGCCGCATCCTCTCCACCCTCATCCTGCGCGGGCTGGTTCGCGACGGGCGCATCGCGCGGCTCACGTTCGAGATCGACGACACGCCCGGCCAACTGGCCGTCATTTCGCGCATGATCGGCGAGGCAGGCGCGAACGTGGTCGAGGTCATTCACCAGCGCATGTTCCAGAGCGTCGCGCTGAAACAGGCGGAGCTCGAGGTGGTGATCGAGGCCCGCGACAAGCTGCATGTGCTTGAGATTGTCGCGGACCTGAGGGCGGCTGGGTTCAACCTGACCACCGATCTGGACTGAGGCGCGCGGTCAGCCCGCCGCTTCAGCGCGTTTGACCTGCTGGTGCTCGTCTTCGATGAGGCCGATCTTCCAGTAGCCCGAGATATAAGCGTCGCCCTTGGGCACGCCGCGCCGGTTCACGATCTCTTCGCGCAGGGCTTTTATCATGCCGCTCTCGCCCGCGATGCAGGTCTGAACGGTGCCGTGAAACGCGGGCATGGCGCCGATGCGGTCGATGCACTGGGTCAGCGGCGCGCTCGGGTCCGGGTGGATAAGCCAGTTCAGGTCGATCCCCTCGGGCGCGTCGATGTCCTGTCGGTCGTCCTGGCTCGTGATCTCGAAGAACGCGGTGCCCTTGGCGTCGCGCGGCATGGCTTCGAGCGTCGCAGCGGCAACGGGGATGGCCGACATATCGGCGGCGACGACATAGGTATCGGCGTGGAATTCCTTGATCTTCACCGGGCCCGGCCCGGCGAACGCGGCCACATCCCCCGGTTCGCACCGCCGCGCCCAGGCCGAGGCCGGGCCGCTGTCGCCGTGGTCGACGAAATCGATGTCGATCTCGCCCGCATCCACGCGAATGAAGCGGATCGTGTAGGTCCGCACGTCAGGGCGCGGGCCGTCTTCAAGCTGACGCTGGAACGCATCGGGTGTCTGGCCCGGCTTGGGCATGAACAGTTTGAAATGTGCGCCTTCGATCCCGTCTTCCATCGTCTTGATCCAGTCGGCGGCGCAGGTGACGCGGATCATGTTCGGCGTGATCCACGTTTTCGCGGTCACGGACATGAGGCGGGGAATACGGCTTGCTGGGTTTGCCATCGGGGCGACCCTTTCTTTTCGTGTGGAGTGTTGGCTGGGCCGTCGTCGGCCTGGCTCGTCCGGGCGCAACAAATGGGCGCCGTCGGTAGCGAACCTAAGGGTGTGCGGCGACAAAGGCCAGAGCCGCCGCTGTTCACGGATGCGCGGCACAGGCGGCTGTGGCGCACGAACGGAAAACGCCGCCCGGTCTGGGGCGGCGTTTCGTGTGTGACAGGCGGGGATCAGCCGCCGAAGTCGTCGAGCATGATATCCTCGCGGTCCACCCCAAGTTCCAAGAGCATGTTGATGACCGACTGGTTCATGATGGGCGGGCCGCACATGTAGTATTCGCAGTCTTCCGGCGCCGGGTGGTTCTTGAGGTATTCCTCGAAGAGCACGTTGTGGATGAACCCGGTGTAGCCGCCCCAGTTGTCGTCGGGGAGCGCGTCGGACAGGGCCACATGCCATTCGAAGTTGTCGAATTCTTGGGCCAGCTGGTCGAAGTCTTCGACAAAGAACATCTCGCGCTTGGACCGCGCACCGTACCAGAAGGTGATCTTGCGGTCGCGGTTCTCCAGCCGCTTGAGCTGGTCGAAGATGTGGCTGCGCATGGGCGCCATGCCCGCACCGCCGCCGATGAACACCATTTCCTTGGGCGTATCGCGGGCGAAGAACTCGCCGAACGGGCCGGAGATCGTCACCTTGTCGCCCGGCTTCAGGTTGAAGATGTAGGACGACATCTTGCCCGGCGGGATGCCTTGGGTGCGCGGCGGCGGGGTCGCGATGCGGACGTTGAGCATGATGAGGCCCTTCTCGTCCGGGTAGTTCGCCATGGAATAGGCCCGCTCGATCGGCTCGTCGCAGGTCGATTCATACTGCCAGATGTCGAACTTGTCCCAGTCTTCGCGGTATTCCTCGGCCACGTCGAAATCGGTGTATTTGACGTGATGCGCGGGCGCTTCGATCTGGATGTAGCCACCAGCGCGGAAGTTCACGTCTTCGCCTTCGGGAAGTTCGAGCACGAGGTTCTTGATGAAGGTCGCGACGTTGTCGTTGGAGCGCACCGTGCACTCCCACTTCTTCACCCCGAACACCTCTTCGGGCACTTCGACCTGCATGTCCTGCTTTACGGCCACCTGACAGGACAGGCGGTCACCGCACGCAGCCTCGCGCTTGGTGATATGGCTTTCCTCGGTCGGCAGGATCGACCCGCCGCCTTCGTGGATGCGCACCCGGCACTGGGCACAGGTGCCACCGCCGCCGCAGGCCGACGGGACGAACAGCTTTTCCGCCGCGAGGGTCTGGAGCAGCTTGCCACCGGCCGGCACGGAAATCGTGCGTTCGCCGTTGATGGTGATGTTGACGTTGCCGGTGGATACGAGCCGCGAGCGCGCCGCCATGATGAGCGACACGAGCGCGAGGACGATTACCGAAAACAGCGCGACGCCAAGTCCGAAGGTTTCCATATCGCCTGCCCCCTCAGAGTTTCACGCCGGAGAAGGACATGAAGGCCATGGCCATGAGCCCCGCGCTGATGAAGGTGATGCCAAGACCCTGAAGCCCGTCCGGGATGTCGGAATATTTCAGCTTCTCGCGAACGCCCGCCATGGCGGTGATCGCCAATGCCCAGCCGAGGCCCGAGGACACGCCGTAGACGCTCGCCTCGGAGAAGCTGTAGTCGCGTTCCACCATGAACAGCGACCCGCCGAGGATGGCGCAGTTCACCGTGATGAGCGGAAGGAAGATGCCCAGCGCGTTGTAAAGCGGCGGGAAATATTTATCGAGCACCATTTCGAGGATCTGCACGATGGCCGCGATGACGCCGATGTAGCTGATGAGGCCGAGGAAAGTGAGGTCCACGTCCGGGAAGCCCGCCCAGGCCAGCGCGCCGGGGGCGAGCAGGTAGGTCAGGATCAGGTTGTTCGCCGGCACCGTGATGGCCTGCACCAGTGTGACCGAGATGCCCAGACCGATGGCGGTCGAGATCTTTTTCGACACGGCGAGGAAGGTACACATGCCGAGGAAGAAGGCCAAAGCCATGTTCTCGACGAAGATGGCCTTTACGGCGAGGGAAAGCAGGGCTTCCATCAGTGCGCCTCCACCGTCTGAATGCGATACTCACGCTCTTCCACCTGCTCTGGTTTCCACGACCGGAAGCCCCAGATCAGAAGACCGATCACGAAGAAGGCCGAGGGCGGCAGGAGCAGGAGGCCATTGGGCACATACCAGCCGCCGTTGTTCACGGTCGGCAGGATGGTGACGCCGAACAGGCTGCCCGACCCCAGCAGTTCGCGGATGAAGCCGACCATCATCAGGATCAGGCCGTAGCCCAGCCCGTTGCCGACGCCATCGACGAAGGAGGCGATGGGCGGGTTCTTCATCGCGAACGCCTCGGCGCGGCCCATCACGATGCAGTTCGTGATGATGAGGCCGACGAAGACCGAGAGCGTCTTGGAAATCTCATAGGCATAGGCTTTCAGCACCTGATCGACCACGATCACCAGCGAGGCGATGATGATCATCTGCACGATGATGCGGATCGAACCCGGGATCTGGGTGCGGATCGCCGAAATGAACATGGAGGAAAAGCCCGTCACCAGCGTCACGGCGATGGCCATGACCGCCGCGACCTGAAGCGACGATGTCACGGCAAGCGCGGAACAGATGCCCAGCACCTGAAGCGTGATCGGGTTGTTGTCGACCATCGGGTCGACCAGCATGGTCCGGTAGGTCTGTGCCATCAGATCTCTCCCGCTCTGACGCGTTCAAGGAAGGGTTCGAAGCCGCGCTCGCTCATCCAGAACCGCACGAGGCTGTCGACACCGCGCGAGGTGAGCGTGGCACCCGAAAGCGCGTCGACGTGATAGTCCGGCCCGGCGGCGGTGACGGTCTTGCCGACGTTGATCTTGAGGTCGCCCTCGTCGTCGCGCAGCTTCTTGCCGCGCCAGAGCGCCTTCCAGCGGGGGTTGTCGACTTCGGCGCCAAGGCCGGGGGTTTCGGCATGTTCGTAGAACTGGAGGCCGTAGATGGTGTTCCCGTCCTCTTCCACGGCGATGAAGCCGTAAAGCGTGGACCAGAGGCCGTAGCCGTAGACAGGCAGGATCACCTTGTCGAGCGACCCGTCCTCGGCCCGCAGAAGGTAGACGGTGACGTAATTCGCCTGCCGACCGATGCCTGCCGGATCGTCGTCCAACGGCGCCGACAGGGTCAGATCGTCGGCGGCGGCGCGGTCGTCGAAGGTGAGCGGGTCGAGGACCTGCCCTTCAATGTCTGCACCGTCCGCGAAAGCGCCGGTTGCAAGCTCGACCACATGGGGTTCGAAGTCGGCAAAGGCGGCGGCGACATCCATCCCCTCTTCATAGCGGCCCGCGACTTCGACGATATTCACCTGTTTGTCGAGTGCCGCGTTCTGTTCTTGAAGCGGGCGCAGCGACACGGCGGCGGCGGACACCACCATCGAGGCAACCAGACACAGGGCCAGCGCGACGACGACCGTTTTCACGGTGTTGTCCGGCGGGGTGTCGAGGAAGCGGCGGATCGGACCCTTTCGGGCCTTCTGTGCCTCGGTCAGCGGCTCGTCACGGACGGGCGGGTTCATCTCGGGCGTGAATTCAGCCTCGCCGGTCTCGTTCACGCGGTTATTGGTATCCTTGTCAGGCATTGCGGCGTGCCCTCCTGCGGATGTTAGCCTGCACGACGAAGTAGTCGATCAATGGCGCAAAGACGTTGCCGAACAGGATGGCCAGCATCATGCCTTCGGGGAACGCCGGGTTGATGACGCGGATCATGACGACCATGAACCCGATCAGCGCGCCGTAGATCCAGCGGCCCGCATTGGTGTGGGAGCCCGAGACGGGTTCGGTCACCATGAAGACGAGGCCGAAGGCATAGCCGCCGATCACGAGGTGCCAATACCACGGGGTCGCGAAGGCCGGATTGGTGTCCGATCCGATCCAGTTCAGAAGCGACGAGAACGCGATCATGCCCAAGAGACAGCCCAGAACCATGCGGTAGTTGGCGATCCGTGTGGTGAGCAGGAAGGCCAGACCGATCAGGCAAGCGATGGTCGAGGTCTCGCCGAAGCTGCCCTGAATGGTGCCGACGAAAGCGTCCATCCACGTGATGCCGTAGGTGGCAAGCTGGCTCACCCCTTCGGATGCGGTCACCGCCAGCGCGGTCGCGCCCGAATAGCCGTCCACCGGGGTCCAGATCGTGTCACCGGACATATAGGCGGGATAGGCGAAATAGAGGAACGCACGGCCCACGAGCGCGGGGTTGAGGAAGTTCTTTCCGGTGCCGCCGAACACCTCTTTCCCGATGACCACGCCGAATGAGATACCCAGCGCCACCTGCCAGAGCGGCGTCGAGGCGGGCAGGATCAGGGTGTAGAGCATCGAGGTGACGAGGAAGCCCTCGTTCACTTCGTGGCGGCGGATGGTGGCAAAAAGCACCTCCCAGAACCCGCCTGCGGCGAGCGTCACGATATAGATCGGCAGGAAATAAAGCGCGCCGTGCAGCACGTTCGCCAGCGCGTTGTTCGCGTTGAAGCCGATGCCCAGCGTCTCGATGATCCACGCGCGCCAGCCCGACGCGCCGAACTCGGCAATCGCCATGTTGGTCTGAAGACCCACGTTATACATGCCGAACAGGATGCACGGCACCGTGGCGATCACGACATAGGTCATGATCCGCTTCATATCGACGTAGGAGCGCGCGTGGGGCGCCGCCGTCGTCACCGTCTTGGGCGTGAACAGGAAGCTTTCGACCATTTCGTAGATCGGAAAGTAGCGTTCGTACTTGCCGCCCTTGACGAAATTGGGCTCGATCCTGTCGAAGAAGTTGCGCAGACCCATGCCCTAGCCCTCTTTCTCGATCTTGGTCAGGCAGTCGCGCAGCGCCATGCCGTATTCGTATTTTGCCGGACACGCGAAGCCGACGAGGCCCAGATCCTCTTCGTCCAGTTCCAGCGCGCCCAGCGCCTGCGCCTGATCCGTGTCCATCACCAGAAGCGACCGCAGAAGCTGCGTCGGCAGGTAGTCCTGCGGCATCAGCGTCTCGAACGTGCCCGTCGGCACCATCGCGCGGCGCCCGCCGTTGAGGTTGGTGGTCAGGCTGTAAAGCTTATTCGCGAAGGCCGACCCCAGCACGGGCTGGATTGCGAATTTCGACCCCATCGGCCTGATCCAGCCCAGCGGGATCTGCTTGTGGTCTTCTTCGATCAGCGTGATCTGGCGGTCGTAGCGACCGAGATAGGCATCCGCCCCCTCGCCCGCATGGCCCGACAGAACCGAGCCCGAGATCATGCGCATCGGCAGGCCGTCCGGGTTGTCGCCCGCGCACAGCTCGGTCAGGGACGCGCCCATGACGGTGCGCACGAGGCGCGGCTTGGCGAGCGGTCCGGTGATCGCGACGACGCGGGTCGCGTCCAGCTTTCCGGTCAGGAGAAGTTGACCGATGGCGATGACGTCCTGATAGCCGATGCTCCAGACCGTCTTGGTGGCCGAGGGAGGCTCGACGAAATGCATGTGCGTGCCGGGCAGACCCGCGGGATGCGGGCCGGAAAACGCGACGGGCGTGATCCCGGCAAGGTCCGCACCCGGAATGGACGCGCCCTGCGACTGGCAAAGATAGGTGTTGCCGTCAGTCAGCTTGGCAATGGCTTCCAGCCCGCGCGAAAACGCCTCGGGCGCTTCATGGATGATGAGGGCGGGATCGGCCGCCAGCGGCTCGGTGTCCATCGCGTTGACGTAGATCGCGGCCGGCGCGTCGGTCGTCAGCGGCACCTTGGAATAGGGGCGCGTGCGGAACGAGGTCCACAGACCGGCGGCCGCGAGGCGTTCGACCAGACCTTCGCGCGTGGCCACATCACCCACAACGGAGAAGTCGACCGGCGCGGCAGCGCCCGCGTCCACTTCGATTTCGACCGAGATCAGGCGACGGCGCGCGCCGCGGTGAACCGCGCGAATCCGGCCCGATACGGGCGCGGTGATCTGGGCTTCAGGATTGTCCTTATGCACGAAAATCGGCGCGCCGGCGGCGACGGTATCGCCCTCTTCCACCGCCAGCCGCGGCTTCAGGCCGCGATAGTCATGCCCCAGCAGCGCGACGGTTCCGACATTCGCCGTATGAATCGTCGCGTCCGTCACCGCCCCCGCGATGGGCAGGTCGAGACCTTTTCGTAGCGTGTAGTTTTGCACGGTGGTCGCCATCCGAATTTTTGCGCCCTTATGCAATGCTGCGCCGCCGAACAAAAGTGCATCCGACCGCTTTTTTGGTCCAAATTGTCCAGTGCATGCGGTTGCGGCCCCCGGACGGTGATATTATGGACAGGCTGCGCGCCCGATGCGCGCCAATCTACGGAGTTTAGCGCAGTGTCCGGCATCCCGACCCTCTCCCGCCGATCCTTCCTGATCCTTTCGACGGCGGCCCTCGCGGCCTGCAACCTCGAGGACGAGGTGCTGAAATTCACCGGGATGACGATGGGCACGCAGTATACCGTCGTGGCGCTGAAAGGCGGCAAGGCGGTCGACCGCGCGGCACTGGCGGCCGCGATCGACACCGCCCTCGCCCAGGTCAATGACGAGATGTCGAACTGGGACGCGACCTCGGAAATCTCGCGCGTGAACGCCGCCGGAACCGAAGCGATCCGCCTGTCGCCCGCGCTGGCCGACCTGATGGAAAACGCGAATGCGGTCCATGCCGCCTCCGACGGGCGCTTCGATGTCACCGTCGGCCCGCTCATCGACCTTTGGGGGTTCGGCGCAGCGGGGTCCACCGCGCACGTTCCCGAGGAAGGGGCGATTGCCGAAGCGCGCGCCCTCACCGGGCAATCGCGCGTTCTGACGCTTGAAAACGGCACGCTGCGCAAATCCGTGGCGGGTGCCGAAATCTATCTGCCTGCCATCGGCAAGGGGCATGGTGTCGACCGCGTGGCGACGGCGGTGCGCAGCTTCGGGATCGAGAACTTCATGGTCGAGATCGGCGGCGACCTTTACACCGCCGGGCACAATGCGGACGGCACGCCGTGGCATATCGGGATCGAAAGCCCGGTCGCGGGCGCGCGCAGTGTCTACAGCGTCGTCGATGTCTCGAACCTCGGGATGGCGACCTCGGGCGATTACCGCAACTATTTCGAGGCGGACGGGACGCGCTATTCTCACATCATCGACCCGACCACGGGCCGACCCATCACCCACAACACCGTTTCGGCAAGCGTCCTGACGGAAAACGCGATGTTGGCCGACGCATGGTCCACCGCGATGCTGGTTCTCGGCCGGGACCGCGGGCTGGAGATCGCCGAGGAGCAGAACCTCGCGGTGGTGTTCATCGACCGCGACGGCGCCGAGGGTTACAAGACCACCGAAAGCAGCCGCTTCTCGGCGCTGCAAGCCTGACACCGGGGCACCGCATGGACACCCTCATCCTCACCTTCGGACTTCTCGTCCTCGTCATGCTGGGCATGGCGGTGGGCGTGATCTTTTCGAACAAGCGGATCAAGGGAAGCTGCGGGGGCCTCAACGCCATCGCGGGCGCCGATCATTGCATCGTGTGCAAAAAGGAAATCGACCCGGACAGCCCGCTGCGCGACCGCCTGTCCGACTGTCCGCGCGCCCGGAAGATGCTGGAAAACGCGGAAAGCCGCGCCTGACCCCGTCAGCCGGGCGTCGAAAGCGGGATGAAGGCCAGCACCAGCAGCGCCGCGGCGGCGATCACGCCGTAGACCCACAGCTTCCACCGCGCCCCTTCCGCCTTCCACACGCGGCGGTAGCCGTATCCCGCGATGCAAGCGATCACGAAAATGATCGTGGCGACCAAGGGGGTAAGAAACTGTTCCGGCACGAATTTTGAACCCAACTGCGCGATTTGCGGTTTAGACTATGCGTATGACCCACGCCGTCTGAACAAGCAAGGAACGCCACATGCCCGAATCATACCGCCCGCATCTGCGCAAGGACGACGAACACCCCCGGACGACCAGCCAGTCGGTCTCGTCCAACACCACCGTCAGCCACGCGACGGTGCAGGACGTGCTGGACAAGAAGGACGGTCGGATCATCACGATCCACCCGGAGCAGACCCTGCATGACGCGGTCGTCCTGTTGCGCGACAACCGGATCGGGGCGCTGTTGTGCGTCGACGAAGAGGGCAAGCTCGCGGGCATCCTGTCCGAGCGCGACATCGTGCGCAAACTGGCCGACCAGCCGGGTAAAACGCTGCCGCACCGTGTGGAAGAGGTGATGACGCGCACGGTCGAGACCTGCACCGCCGACGAGCCGCTCGTGGTCGTGCTGCGGCTCATGACCGAAGGCCGGTTCCGCCACATGCCCGTGGTCGATGGCGACGCGCTGATCGGCATGATTACCATCGGCGACGTCGTGCATTTCCGGCTGAACCAGCTGGAACTCGAGGCGCTTCAGATCAAGCAACTCATCGTCGGATAAGGCGCTGGCTCACGCCCGATGGCGCTGAATGCGGGTTCCAGGGCCGTTCGACGGATGGCCCCGCCACGCCCCCTACAGCACGAAATCCCGCTCCGTGAGTGTGAGCAACCCGGTGAGGTGGATCTCGGCATCCGCCACCGTGTCGCCGTCGGTGTCGAGCGCGATGATGGTGTCGCCGCCGGACTGGCTCAGCGTCAGCGTGCCGCCGAAGGTGAACGCCTGATCGCCGCCCGTGGACGTGTCGGCGTCGATGGAGCGCAGGATGATGCGGTCGACCCCGACTTCGTAGTCGGTGATCCGGTCAGCCGCCGCGCCCAGCCCGGTGTCGCCCTCGCGGAACACGAACGTGTCGCCGTCCGACCCGCCGGTCATGACGTCGGCCCCATCGTTGCCGAAGATCCGGTCGCGGCCCGCGCCGCCGTCCAGAGTGTCGTCGCCCGCGTCGCCGCGCAGGAAGTCGTCGCCGCCGAGACCGGACAGCGTATCGGCCCCGTCCCGCCCGATCAGCCGGTTCGCGCCGCCGTCGCCGGTGATATCGTCGCCGAAATCCGAACCCTGGGCGTTCTCGATCTCGGACAAGGTGTCGCCCGCGGCGTCGCCGCCCGAGGCCGTCCCGGCGCCGAGATCCAGCGTCACCCCGGCGCTCGACCCGGTGTAGAGGACTGTGTCGATTCCCGACCGGCCATACATCTCGTCGCCACCCGCGCCGCCGATCAGCTTGTCGTCGCCGAAGCTGGCGTCCATGTAATCGTCGCCCTCGCCGCCGATCAGGATGTCACGATCCGCGCCCCCGTAGAGGGCATCCCATCCATCCCCACCGACCAACCGATCGTTGCCGTCGAGCCCGAGCAGGATGTCCTGCCCCCCAAGACCGATCAGCATGTTGTCGGCCCCGTCGCCGGTCAGAACGTCATTGTGATCCGAGCCCATCACCCGTTCGATGCCGGTGAGCGTGTCGCCCTGCGCATCGCCGCCCGTGCCGGTGCCCGCCCCCAGGTCCACCGTGACGCCCGACGCCGACTTCTTGTAGACCGCCAGATCCGCGCCCCCGAGCCCGCCGTCGAGGTCATCGGCCCCCGCGCCCCCTTCGAGCCGGTCCGCGCCCTCGCCCCCGTCGAGATCGTCGTCGCCGTCGTCGCCAAAGAGCCAGTCGCGGTCATCCCCGCCTTCGACCATGTCGCCGTCATCGCCACCCCGAACCCAGTCGCGCCCGGCCCCGCCACGCAAGGTGTCGCCCCCCGCGCCACCCAGCACCCGGTCGTCGTCATCCCCCCCGTCGAGCGTGTCGTCCCCGTCACCCCCTTGCAGATCGTCCTCGCCCCCGAGGCCGTTCAGGATGTCGTCCAGATGGCTGCCCAATAGGGTCTGACCATCCCCCGTGCCCATGCGGTCGATCCCGAGGCCCGGCAGGCGCCCGTAGATGATATAACTCTTGCCCGCGTTGTTGCCGCCCTCGTCGTTGAAATAGGCCCCGACCAGCAGATCGGCGAGCCCGTCGTCGTTCACATCGCCCGCCGCCGACACGTCGTAGCCAAGATAGTCGCCCTCGACCTCGGCATAGATTTCGAAACCGCGGTCCGGCGTCAGGTTGTCTATATCCACATCGCCGAATCCGGTCGGCCCGCCGTAGATGACATAGGCCGCACCCCAGTAGGTCGCGGTCTCGGTGTAACGGTAGGCCCCGACCACGACATCGTCGTAGCCATCGCCGTTCATGTCGCCGACCCCGTCGACGTCGTAGGCGAAATAGGTCTTGCCGGACTTGCCGAGGATCGCGAACCCCTCGGTCGCGCCGTTGTCGTCAATGTCGATATCGGAATGGCCGCTCGCACTGCCGTAGATGACATAGGCCGCACCCGCTCCGGCCGACGCGGTGTCGTCGGAAAGCGACCCGACGATGATGTCGTCGAACCCGTCGCCGTTCACGTCGCCGGCGCCTGCCACAGAATAACCGAACTGGTCGTTCACCGCCTTGCCGGCGATGGCGAACCCTTCTCCGGCACCCAGAGAACCGAGGTCGATATCGCCCCAGCCCGTCGTCTTGCCGAAGATGACCCATGCGGTCCCGGAATTGATGGCGGTGCCATCTCCATTACGCTCGCTGACCACGAAGTCGTCGATGCCGTCGCCGTTGAAATCGCCCGCATCGGCAACGGACCAGCCCGCGAAATTACTGTCGGCCTCCCCCTTGATCCGGAAGCCGTCGGACGCCGCCAACGTGTCGATGGAGAAGCCGGAGCGGTCAGCGGCCTGGCCGAAGATGACATAGCTGTGGCCTATGTTGTTTTCGCCGCTGTCTTCGCCGTAGGGCGCGCTGACGATCACATCGTCGAAGCCGTCGTCGTTGATGTCGCCCGCCGAGGCCACCGAGAACCCGAATTGATCGCCAGACGCTATGCCCGTGATCCGGTAGCCGTCCGCATCGGTCAAGCTGCCTGCGGCGATGGTACCGATGCCGGAGGATTTACCGTAGATGACATAGGCCGCGCCTGTCCCGAAGTAAGCGCGCGCGCCGATGATGAGGTCGTCGATCCCGTCGCCGTTCACATCGCCGGCGCTGGAGGACCTGAACGATAATTGCGACAGCGGCTCACCCGTGATTTCGAACCCGTCTGTCGCCGTGAGGGTGCTGAGGTCGATATCGGTGGTCGGGCCGCCTGCCTTGCCGAAGACGACGAAGGCCGACCCGGAATTCGCTGCCCCGAAATGGGTGGCTCCGACCGCGCCGATCAGGACGTCGTCGATTCCGTCGCCGTTCACGTCCCCCGCATCCGACAGATAGGCACCGGACGAGTCGTTCGCCGTCTTGCCGATGATCGAGAAACCGTAGGTGGGCAGCAGGTTGGTCAGATCCACGCGGTCCCCGAACCCGGTCGCCGAGGCGCCGTAGACGACGTAGACTTCGCCTGCATTTGAGCCGCCATCGTCGCCACTAGGTGCGGTCACAGCGACATCGTCGATCCCATCGCCGTTCAGGTCCCCTCCACCGGCCACACGAATGCCGGCCTGGTCGCCGCCTGTATCTCCGAGAATCACGAAACCGTCGGTTTGATCCAATGCGCCCAGGTCGATGTCGGTCCGACCCGACGTCTTGCCGTAGATGACGTAAGCCGCACCGGCCCCCGCGCCCCCGTCGCCGTTCCCGTACGCCCCGACGATCAAGTCGCTCACGCCGTCCGCGTTGACGTCACCTGCGCCGGAAACCCAAGTCCCCACGAAATTCACCGGTTCGGCGCCTTCGATCACGAACCCATCGGCGAGCGTGATGTTGGTAAGATCGAAATCTCCAAGCCCGGAGGCCTTGCCGTAAAGGACATAGACCTCGCCCGCGATGGTGCCGTTGTTGTCGCCGAACATCGCGCCGATGGCGAAATCGTCGATCCCATCACCGTTGATGTCGCCGAGATTGGCAACGCTGGTGCCCGCATCGTCCTCGGCCACGTCACCCGTCACCTTGAAGCCATCGCTCGCGGACATGGTGGCGACGTCGATGGCGGAAAACGGCGTGGACTTCCCGAAGATGACATAGGCCGCGCCCGCGCGCGTCCCGCCGCCATCGTTTCCTGGCGCGCCGACGATGATATCGTCATAGCCGTCGTTGTTGATATCTCCAGCGCTTGAAACACTGTCGCCGAATTCGTCGAAAGCTCCGTCACCTTCGATCCGGAACCCGTCAGATGCCGCGAGGGACGACAGATCGATGGTTCCGAAACCGCCGGCCTTGCCGAAGATGACATAGGCTTCGCCGGAGTTGGTCGCCCCATTATCGGCTTGAGGCGCTCCGACGATGATGTCCGCGTAGCCGTCGCCGTTGACGTCACCTGCGCTCGCGACACTGGTGCCTGCGTGATCCCCCGAGGTATCCCCAATGATCTTGAAACCACCGATCGAGACGTCCAGATCGATGTCGGTGAACCCGGTGGTCTTGCCGAAGATCACGTAGGCGGCCCCCGCCTGCCCTCCGCCGTCCGAGTTTCCGTTCGCGCCGACAATGATGTCGGTCACGCCGTCGCCGTTGACATCGCCCGCTGTCGATGCCGCAAAGCCGAGGTTGTTCGGGTTCGCTTCACCAATGGCTTCGCCGGAAATCTTGAACCCTTGCGACACGCCGAGGCTGCTCAGGTCGATATCCGAAAAGCCCGCCGCCGTTCCGAAAATCATATAGGCGGCCCCGTTGTTGGACGCACCGTCGTCGTGCAATGACGCTCCGACAAGTAAATCCGACAGACCGTCGCCGTTAATGTCGCCAATGAACGAAACGCTGCCGCCGAGTTTGTCGTCTGCGGCGTCGCCCTGAATGGTGAAGCCCTGTTCGTTGGTAAACGTCGATAGATCGATAATGCGCGTCGCCATAATGTGGTCCCCCCGGCCCAATTATTTTTCTCAAATCGAACCAACGCACGGCAGTTGAGCGGGCGAAGACCGAACTTTCAAATCCCGCCAAGCATAGGAGTCGATGCCTTCAAAGCAAGCATTTCTTAACTAACAAGATGCACGCCTTGGCCCTCAGCCGGTATCCTGGAGTGAGCGAGCGGGGCCGGACCGGAGGCCGAGCTTTTCCGCTCTGCCCGCCCCCTACAGCACGAAATCCCCTGCCGTTAGCGTGAGTAGCCCGGTGAGGTGGATTTCCGCATCCGCCACCGTGTCGCCGTCGGTGTCGAGCGCGACGATGGTGTCGCCGCCCGACTGGCTCAGCGTCAGCGTGCCGCCGAAGGTGAACGCCTGATCGCCGCCCGCGGTCGTGTCGGCGTCGATGGAGCGCAGGATGATGCGGTCCACCCCGGCCTCGAAATCGTCGATCCGGTCGGCGGCCGCGCCGGTCCCGGTGTCGCCCTCGCGGAAGACGAACCGGTCCGCGTCCGCCCCGCCGATCATGAAATCGCGCCCGCCGCCGCCGATCAGGACGTCGCGCCCCTCGGCCCCGTTCAGGAGCGTGTCGTCGCCGTCGCCGCCGATCAGCCGGTCGTTGCCCTCGAAGCCGAACAGGATGTCCGCGCCGCCGCGCCCGTTCAGGGTGTTGGCCCCGTTGTCGCCGCGCAGCGTGTCGGCGTGGTCCGAGCCCGTCAGGTGCTCGATGCCCGTCAGCGTGTCGCCCGTCGCGTCGCCGCCCGAGGCCGAGCCCGCCGCGAGGCTGATCGTCACCCCCGACCCCGACCCGGTGTAGAGCGCCGTGTCCTCGCCCGCGCCGCCATCGATGTCGTCGCCCCCCGCGCCGCCCGTGAGCCGGTCGTCGCCGTCGCCGCCGTCGAGGATGTCGTCGTCGGCGCCGCCCTCCAGCACGTCGCGCTCGTCGCCGCCGTAGATCTCGTCTTGACCCGCGTCGCCGCGCAGCTTGTCGCGCCCGCCAAGGCCCGTCAGCACGTCGTCGCCGCCGCGCCCGATGAGCAGGTTGGCGTTCGCGTCGCCGGTGAGCGTGTCGCCGTGGTCAGACCCCATCACCCGTTCGATGCCGGTGAGTGTGTCGCCCTGCGCATCGCCGCCCGTGCCGGTGCCTGCGCCGAGATCGACGGTCACGCCGGTGGCGGACTTCTTGTAGACCGCCAGATCCGCACCCCCGAGGCCGCCGTCGAGGTCATCCGAGCCAGCCCCGCCCTCGAGCCGGTCCGCGCCCTCGCCCCCGTCGAGGTCGTCGTCGCCGTCGTCACCGAACAGCCAGTCGCGGTCATCCCCGCCCTCGATCATGTCGCCGTCATCGCCACCCCGAACCCAGTCGCGCCCGGCCCCGCCCCTAAGCGTGTCCGAACCCGTGCCCCCCAGCACCCGGTCGTCGTCATCCCCACCATCGAGCGTGTCGTCCCCATCGCCCCCCTGAAGATCGTCCTCGCCGCCGAGGCCGTTCAGGATGTCGTCCAGATGCCCCCCGAGGATCCGCTGGCCGATGTCGGTGCCGGTCAGCGTAACCTCGGACGACGCCCGCCGTCCGTAGATGACATAGGCCTTGCCCGAATTCGTCGTGTATTCATCGTTCATGGGCGACCCGACGATCAGGTCGTCGATCCCGTCGTGGTTCACGTCGCCAGCGGCAGACACCGCATGACCGTTCCAGTCACTGTCGGATTCACCGACGATCATGAACCCCTCGGACGGGGCGAGATCGCCCAGGTCGATGTCCGAAAAGCCGGACGCCTTTCCGAAGATGACGTAGCTTGCGCCGGATTCCGAGCCGTTGATATCCACGCCGCGCGCGCCGACGACCATATCGTCGAAGCCGTCGCCGTTGATGTCCCCCGCGCGCGAGACGCTGACCCCTGCGCCATCGCCAGCCAAGCCCCCGACGATCTTGAAGCCGTCGGAGGACGAGAGGCTGGACAGGTCGATATTGCTCCAGCCGGACGCCTTGCCCAGCAGGACATAGGCTTCGCCCGCATCGACGCCGCCGTCATCCCCGGCATAGGCGCCGACGATGATGTCGTCGAAGCCATCGCCGTTGACGTCACCCGCCCACGCGACGCTGGTGCCCAGCCGGTCGCCAGCGGCGTCACCCTGAATGACGATCCCGACCGACGCCGACAGTCCGGTCAGGTCGATGTCTGCGATCCCGCTGGATCTGCCGAAGATAAGGTAGGTCTCGCCGGCGAGCGCGCCCCCGTCGCTACCGTAGAACGCGCCGACAAGGACGTCGTCGAACCCGTCGCCGTTCACGTCGCCCGCGCGCGCCACGTCGAACCCGGCAAGGTCGCCGGCCGCATCGCCCCGGATGGCAAACCCTTTGTCGGGGGTAAGTGCGCCGGTATCCGACAGGGTGAGATTGGCGATGCCGCCGACACTGCCGAAAAGCACATAGGCTTCGCCCGCATCGTTGCCCGCGTCATCGTTCGCCGGAGCACCGACGATCACGTCGGAAATGCCGTCTCCGTTGAAGTCTCCGGCACCCGCTACGGAGAAACCGGCATTTGCGTTGCCGTTCCCGTTCAGGATCACGTTGCGTGTGACCCCACCCCAGGGCGCAAGGCCGACGCCGCCATAGATGATATAGGCGCGACCTTCGTCGCTGCCGCCGTAATGGGGTGAGCCGACGATCAGGTCGTCATACCCATCCGCGTTCACATCACCGGCGGCGGACACGGTGTAACCGGCCCAATCGTCGACCGCTTCGCCGATCGCCCGGAAACCGTTCGAGGCAGCCAAGGGGATGATGTCGGAGTCGGTGTATCCGCCGACCCGACCGTAGACGACATCGGCGGCGCCGTTGCCGAGACCGGGATGCGGCGAACCGACCACGAAATCGTCGATCCCGTCGCCGTTCATGTCGCCTGCCCCGGACACGGCCCAGCCCACCTGCATCTCGGGGAAAACGCCCCGAACGGAAAACCCGTAGTCTCCGCCGAGCGAGGCGAGTTCGACGCGCGCGCCGAACCCGGTCGCCGAGCCGCCGTAGACGACATAGGCCTCGCCCGCGCCCGCTCCGCCGTTGTCGCCGCCGGACGCCCCGATGAGGACGTCGTCGATGCCGTCGCCGTTCACGTCGCCCGCCCCCGCGACCGCCTGCCCGGCCAGGTCGTCGGCCTCGTCGCCGATAATGACGATCCCTTCACCCGTGCCGAGCGCGGCAAGGTCGACCGTCCCGAAGCCGGAAGCCTTGCCGAACACGACATAGGCCGCGCCCGCATTGTTGCCGCCGTCATTCTGCCCGTAAGCCCCGATGAGCATATCGTCGTAGCCGTCTGCGTTGACGTCGCCCGCGTTGGCGACCGAGTAGCCGGCGAAGTCGCCCGCCGCGCCGCCGCGCAGGATGAACCCGTCGCTCGCCGCGAGGCCGGTCAGGTCGATGTTCGTGAAGCCCGAGGCCTTGCCGAAGAGGACATAGGCCTCGCCTGCCGAGGATGCGGTGTCGTCGCCGCCATAGGCCCCCACGATGATGTCGTCGTAGCCGTCACCGTTCACGTCGCCCGCACCCGAGACAGATCGACCGGCGAAATCTCCGTCTACGTCGCCCTGAATGATGAAGCCGTCCGACAGGGCAAGCCCGGTCAGGTCGATATTCGTGAAGCCCCCGTTGCGTCCGAAGATGACGTAGGCCTCGCCCGCTTGCGTGCCACCGTCGTCGCCATTCACGGCGCCGACCACGATGTCGCCGTAGCCATCGCCGTTGATATCACCGGCGGAAGAGACCGAAATCCCGGCGTGATCGCCCGCTTCGTCGCCCTGAACGATGAAGCCGTCGGATACCGTGAAGGACGACAGGTCGATGTTCGAAAAGCCCGTCGTTTTGCCGAAGATCACATAGGCCTCGCCCGCGAAGGCGCCGCCATCATCGCCGTAGGCGGCACCGACGATGAAATCGTCGATTCCATCGCCGTTCACATCGCCGGCGGAGGAGACGGCGCGACCGGCGAAGTCGTCGGCGTCGTCACCGATGATCGTGAACCCGTCGGTCAGGGGGAGCGTGCTCAGGTCCACCGTCGAAAACGCGGTGCCCTTGCCGAAGATCACATAGGCCGCCCCGGCGGACGTCCCACCCGCGTCGTTGCCATAGGCCCCGACGATCACGTCGTCGAACCCGTCGCCGTTCACGTCGCCCGCGCCGGAGACCGCGAATCCGGCGGTGTCCCCGACGGAATGACCCTGAATGAAGAAGCCATCGCTGGCCGTCAGGCTGCTAAGGTCGATGTCCGAGAACCCGTCGTTGCGACCGAAGAGCACATAGGCGCCGCCAGCGCCGAAGCCGCCCGCGTCTTGACCGGACGCCCCGATGACGAAGTCCGTCAGACCGTCGCCGTTGACGTCCCCGGCGGTGGATACGCTGAAACCGGCGAAGTCGCCCGCCACGTCACCCTGAACGGTGAATCCCAAGGACGGGGTCAGAAAGGAAAGATCGACAATACGCGCGGCCATGAGGCGCCCTCCCGCAAATTCATTGATAAAATAAGTGTCAAAACGCCCGAAAATGGCGCCTACTCAGCACTCACCCAATACGGAGAGTGTAAGGCTCGTATCTGATCCCGCAATAACTTTGAGATTAACCTTTTGGATAATGAACAGCGGGATTGCCCACTTCCTCGACACACCGTCCGGCGTTTTTTGGCGGAATTGAGCGCGTTCGGCGAAGCCTTACCGTTGAGCCAGCCAGCGGTAAGCGCGGTCTCGACTTGCGTGTTTCGGGTGGCACCGCGCGCGCCAAGCGCCTGACACGAACGGATCGCTTTTCCCACCTACACAATCACATTGAACGACACGCTGAGGGGGCCGTATTCCGGCCAATTGGTCATTTCGATCCCGCCGCGCTGTTCGAGGCGCAGGGTCTTCTGCGTCAACTGCCGCAGCGTTTCGCGCAAAAGCACGCGGGCCAGCGGGGCGCCGGGGCACATGTGCGGACCGCGACCGAAGGTCAGAAGGTCGCGCGCTTCGCGGTCGAGCCGGTAGGTATCGGCCTCGGGGAACACCTCCTCGTCCCGGTTGGCCGAGGTGAACACGATTGCCACCGGGTCACCCTTGGCGATGGGGCAGCCCGAGATCTCGGTATCCTCCCGCGCCGTGCGGGCGAAGCCGCGATAAGGCGTGTAAAGGCGCAGAAGTTCCTCCAGCGCCTCCGGCACCAGATCGGGATTTTCGGTAAGCTCGGCGTGGTGTTCGGGATGACGTGCCAGATGCACCGCCATGGAGCCGATGAAGGTCGTGGGCGCGATGATCCCGACCAACAGGAATTGCCGGAGCGCGCCGAGGATCAAGTCGTCGGCCAGCGGTTCGCCGTCGACGCGCACCGCAAGCAGGCTCGCGGTCGGGTCTTCGTCGGGGTCGCGCGGGTTGGCGTGGCGGTCCGCGATCAGATCGGCGGCGATGTCGTAAAGCTCGTCCGACTTCTGGCGCAGCAGGTCGAAGTCCTGCCGTTGCAGCGCCATGTTGAATTCGGCCCCGACCTCGCGGATCAGTTCGGCCTTGTCCGGCGACAGGTTGAAAAACTCGGCAAGCAGCGCGATGGGCAGAAGGAACGAGAAGTCCTTGCAGATATCGCCCCCGCCCGCCGCGATCCACGGGTCGAGGAAGCGCGCGACCATGGTTTCGAGCCGCGGCTCCCATTCGGACAGGCGGGCCGGTGTCAGAAACCGCTGGATCGCGTTGCGGTAAGGGGTGTTCGCGGGCGGATCGAGGTGAAGCGGCGGGCGGCGCTGGGTCGTCGCCACGCGCGGCACCACGTTTTGCACCGTCGTTGTGAACATCTGCCAGTTCTCCAGAACCGCTTTCGCGTCGGCGTGCTTGGTCACCGCCCAGAACCCGCCCATGTCGTCGGACCAGGCGACCGGGCAATGGCTGCGCAACTCGGCGAAGAGCGCGTGCGGGCTGTCGAAATCCTCGGTTTCGGGAACCTTGAAATCCACCTTGTGGGTCATGCGTCACCTCGCATGTCGAGCGTCAGGGTGTTGATGCCGAATTCGGTCCAGCGGCCCCATGTCGGCGTTCCCACGACCTTCAATCCGGGCTGCGCGATCAGGACGTCGGTCATCGCGTCCACCTGCAATTTCGCCATCGCCTGCCCCATGCACATATGCGTGCCGTAGCCGAAGGTGATGTGCCGGTTCGGGCTGCGGCGCGGGTCGAAGGTTTCGGGGTCGTCGAAGGCGCGCGGGTCGCGGTTGGCCGAAGCATAGTTCATCGCGACGGGCGTGCCCTTGGGAATGAACGTGCCGTTCAGCACCGTGTCCTTGGTCGCCACGCGGGCAAGGCTCTGGTTCGCCGGATAGAACCGCAGGATTTCATCGCGGAAGGTCGCCTTCACCTCAGGCTCGTCGCGCAGAAGCTGTGCGTGCTCAGGGTTGGTGGCCAGGTGCCACGCCAGCGAATTCATCAGGCAGCGCGACGCGATGTGCCCGCCGACCAAAAGCAACCGCACCATGCCCGCAAGCTCGGTCTCGGAAAACGGTTCGCCCTTGCCGGGATAGGCCATGATCGAAGAGACCATGTCCTCCTCCGGGTCGCGCGGCTCCTCCATCCGGCTCTGGGCCAGTTTGATGGCGAAGGCATCGACGCCCTTTGACATGCGGGCGGCGGTGCCCATGTCGCGGTTCTGGATCGCGTGAACATAGGTCGCCGACAGCCGCCCAATTTCAAGCGACTCCTCGGTGTCGAAGCCGACGATCAGGCCAAGCGAGCCTTGGCTCATCGGTTCCCCGATCTGTTCGGGGAAGTTGACCTGCCCCGCGTCGGACTCCTTCGCGTCCGCGACCAGACGCTCGACGAGGTCGCGCAACTGCGGCTCGAAGGTCTTGATCTTGTTGGCCTTGAAAGTCGGGTTCATCGCCTTGCGATACCGCTCGCTTTCGGGCGGGTCTTTTTGCAGCGGCAGGCGCGGCAGGCCGAGCTTCGGCGACGCCGGCACGATGGACAGCTTGGTCGCCGTGAACGTCTCGGGGTCTTTCTCGACCGTCAGAATGTCGTCGTAGCGCATCACGGTGAAGAACCCGCCCCAGTTGTCGCTCCACGCGACCGGGTGGCTTTCGCGCAGCGCGCGCCAGACCGCCGGGTAGGTCTCGATGGTCTCCGGGTCGTGCGGGTCCCAGACGGACCTCAGTTCATCAATCTGTTCGGCAGCCATAGGGTGATCTCCGGAACATAGGTGATAAGGATGAGGAAGCACGCCATGATCAGGACGAACGGGATCATGCCGCGTATGGCCTCCGACATCGGCGCCTTCGAGATCGACGACAGAACGAAGAGGTTCAGGCCGATCGGCGGGGTGAGGAACGCGATCTCCATGTTGACGATCAGCACGATGCCGAAGTGCACCGGGTCGATGCCGAGCGGGCCAAGAACCGGCAGGATGATCGGCGTCACGATCAGCATGACCGCGATGGCGTCGAGGAACATGCCGAGCACGAGCATCACGATGTTGAGCGCGAGCAGGAATTGCCACGGCTTCAGGTCCTGCCCGATGGCGAATTCGACCAGTTTCGTCGGCACGCCCGAGCCGGTGATCCAGTGGGCGAAGAGCAATGCGAACATGACGATGAACGACACGGTCGAGGCGGCTTTCATCCCCTCGGCGGTCATCGCGAACACGTCCTTGAGCGACACTTCGCGGTAGACGAAGACGGCGACCAGCATACTGGCCACGGCCGCCACGCCCGCGCTTTCGGTCACGGTGGTGTAGCCGGAGTAGATGCCCACGAAGACGAAAAGCGGGATCGCGACGGCGGGGATCGCCTTCAGGTTCTTGCGGATGAACTCCTCCCGCGTCGCACGCACGCCGGAGGCATAGCCTTTGCGCCGGGAATAGAACATGACCCAAGCGGCAAGCAGCATCGCCTGAATCAGGCCGGGCACAACGCCCGCGATGAACAGGCGCGGCACGCTTTCCTCGGCGATCAGGCCATAAAGGATCATCGACAGCGACGGCGGGATCAGAATCCCCATCGTGCCCGACGCGCCGACGAGGCCCAGCGCGAACGGTCGGTCGTAGTTGCGCGCGACCATGGCCGGGATCAGGAAGGTGCCCATCGCCATCGCGGTTACGACGGAGGAGCCGGAAATGGCGGCGAACAGCGTGGTCGCGATCACCGCGACCAGCCCCAGCCCGCCCTTGAAATGGCCGACCCATGTTTCCGCCGCGTCGATGATGATCCGCGCGATCCCACCCTTCTGCATGAAGGTGGCCGCGAGCACGAAGAACGGCACGGCCACGAAGGTGGGCGAGTTGAGGCCGGAGACCGTATGGGCGGCGGCATCCATCAGGGGCCGCCCTTCGATCGCGATCATGATCATCGCGGTCGCGCCGAGCGCCACGAAAATCGGCGCGCCGAGCGCCATAAGGAGGAGCATGCCCCCGAGGCCGATAAAGGCGTCCATCGGTTATTCCCCCCGGCCCGGTGCGTTCGACAGATGGCCGAACGGGCGCTGGCCGTTCATCAGCATGAGCGCGCAGCGTATGAGGATCAGCGCCATGCCCAAAGGCAACGGCAGGAACACCGCGAACCCCTGCGGCGCGCGTAGGGACGAGCCGGAGCGTTCGTCGAGAAGGTTGGCGAATTCGTAAGCCTGCCAGCCGTAGATCAGCATGATCGCAATGAAGACGATCGACAGAATCGACATCGCCCAGCCAAGCACCCACCGCAGTCGTGGGCTGAGGGCGGCGATGAACACCTCGGTGTGCAGGTGACGATCCTCCTGCACGATGGCGGCGCCTGCCAGCACGGTGGCCCAGATGATGAAGTAGATCGACACCTCGGTGGCCCAGTCCACCGCATAGGCGGGAGCGACGATCCGTAGGAGACCGCCGCCAAGGAACACCGCGAGCGCGATGATGAGCAGAGCGCCGATCAGAACGGTCTCGACCCGAGACCACAGGTTGAGAATTCGGGGGATCATTCGATACCTGTCGGAATTACGGTCGCGCCGCCCCCATGTCGGAAGCGGCGCGAAAGCCTTGTCACATCGAGCCGTCGAGCGCCTCGGTCACGCGCCCGATGAAGTCGGCATCCATGCCGCCGTCGGCCACGATCTTGTCCTGAAGCTCGATCAGCGCGGTCCGCTTTTCGGCCACCATCTCGGGGTCCGCATCGACCACGGTCACGCCGTTCGCCGCCAGCGTCTCGCGCGCCGACGCCATTTCTTCGGCTGCATGGGCCGCTGCCCACTGACCCACTTCGGCCCAGGTGTCGCGGATGATGGCCTGCTGGTCTTCGGACAGCTTGTCCATCGTCGCTTGCGACACGACCGGCATGTAAAAGCCCCAGCCCGCATTGTCCGCGAAGACGTTCTTGATGCCGGATTCCCACAGCTTGCCGCCGATGATGGTCAGCTCCGTCACGCCGCCCATGCCGTCGATCTGGCCCTGGCTCAGAAGCAGCGGGATCTCGGAGCGGCGCGCGGCCTGCGGCGAGCCGCCCATTTCCTTGAGCACCGCAACCACGACCGGCGACGGCGGGGTGGCGAGTTTCAGGCCCGCCAGATCGTCATAGCTGTCCACGGCGGTTTCGGTGGTGAACGCCGTGTGCTGAGGTGCGAACAGGAAGGCCGCCCCCGGCACGTTGATGCCCTTCTTCGACAGCATCTCGCCCATTTCGTCGGCAATCGGTCCGTTCAGGATCGCGTTGGCCTCCTCCGCCGTGCGTCCGAAGAAGAGAGGCAGGATCGAGAACGACAGGTTGGGCTCGAACTGGCTCATCGTCACGTTGGCCTGGATCGACATATCCAGCGCGCCCGAGGCGAGCGCCCGGATCGCGTCCGCCGATTTGTAAAGCTGCGCCGCCGGGAACACCTCGACGGTCATTTCGCCGCCCGAGGCTTCGGAAATCGCCTCGGCCCAGCGTTCCGCTGCAAGGTTGCGGACGTGGCCCGGCGGGGTTTCCACCGACAGCCGAAGCTCGGTTTCGGCAAATGCCGCGCTGCCTGCGGTCGCAAGCAGGGCGCCAAGCACCGTGGTCTTGATGAAGTCCTTCATGTTCTCCTCCCTGAAGGTCGTTGAATGTGAGCGGTTCAGACCGCCGTCTCTGCTGTTATCTCGTTCTGAGCGCCCAGTTCGGGTGCCCCCTGCTCGGTTCCCGGCCCGCCGGTCGCAAGCCGGAAGCCCGCGTTCAGCACCCGGTCGCCCGCGATGTCGAGGAACAGGTCACGCTCCGCCAGATGCGGCATCGCCACAGTTTCCGCGATATCCATCACCCGCGCCGCCGACAGACCCGCCGCACGAAACGCGTCCTCCCATTCGGCCGCGTCGCGGGTCTCGAACGCGGCGGCGAGGTGAACGCGCATCGCGTCCGCGTTCCGCAGCCGGTCGATCCGGGTCGCGAAGCGCGGATCGTCCAGCAGGTGCGCCACGCCCAGAACGTCCAGCATCTTGGCGATGTGGTGATCCTCGACCGCGCCCACCGTGATCTCACCCGTCATGCAGGCGAAGGTGTCGGCGGTCGGCGACCGGCTGAACCCCCGGTTGCCGGTGCGCACGTGCTGCTGCCCGACCATGAGAAGCGGATTGACCACCGAGGACAGCATGACCAGCGTCGCGTCCAGCATCGCCACATCCACGTTCTGACTTTCGACCAGCCCGCGCTCCTTCTGGATGATCGCGGTCTGGATCGCGAAGGCCGCGAGCAGGCCGGAATATGTGTCGACGATGGGAAAACCGATCCGCATCGCGGGATCGCCCTCGTTCCCCGACAGCTTCATGAGCCCCGACAGGCTTTGAACGATCTGGTCGATCGCGGCCACGTCGCGCATCTCGCCCGTCTGGCCGAAGCCCGAGACCGAGCAATAGATCACGCCGGGGTTCAACGCCCTGGCCGCCTCGTATCCCAGCCCGAGCCGCTCCATCACGCCGGGCCGGAAATTCTCGACCACGATGTCGGCCTCGGCGACCAGCCGCTGCGCGGCCGCCAGCCCTTCGGCGGACTTCAGGTCGAGTGACACGCTTTCCTTGCCGATGTTGATGCCGCGAAACGCGGGCGCCATGCCCCACTCTTCCCGATTGGGGGAGTAATTACGCAGGAGGTCGCCGGTGGGCGTTTCGATCTTGATGACGCGGGCACCGTTCAGGGCGAGGAAATGAGTCGCAAGGGGACCGGCCACGACGTGGCTGAAATCGACGACGGTGTAGCCCTCAAGCGCACGTGTCAAAACGCGTCCTCCCTAATTATGTATCTTTGTGAACTATTATCGGCCTGTCAATGCCATTATGTCGCACCCCGCACACGGCGGATGCCGTCGATCACATCCGCCTTGGCGCGCGCGCCGTTCCATTTGCGCGCATCCACCATGTCGGCGTGGATTTCGACGACCTCGACCCCGGCTTCCCGCAAGTCCTCGGTGATGAAGTTGGTGGCATAACCCGACGGACGGTCGGCTTCGGGCACCAGAACCACGGCAAGGTCGATCCGGTAGTCGCGCGCCTGTTTCACCAGCCACGCATTTGCCCAGGGTGCCTGATGCAACTGCTCGTTCATCGTCACCACCCGCGCGGCGAGTGCGCGCAGATAGTCGCCCTTGGACCGCCGCACATACCCGTCAGCGGCGAAAGGCAGATACATCGACCACGCGAAGACCGCGCCGAACTCTTCTTCGAAGGCGGTGTAGAACTTGGTGTCGAACCACAGCCCCGCGCCGATCCACATCATGCGGACGCGTTCGTCGTCGACCACCGCGCGCCCCGCCGCGATCCGCTCGCCCACCGCATCGCGGAAGCGTTCGGCATGGCCCACGGCCCAGTCCGAGCCGCGGTGCCACTGCGGGATCATCACGTTCGGGATCTGCTCGCCGATCCTGACCGGCATCCGCTCGGCCGCCGCGATCATCCGGCTCGCCTCTTCGAAGATCAGCTCCTGCTTCTCGATCTGCTCCATGTAGGCCCCGAAGCCTTCATGGTCGAACCTGCGCCCGGTTATCTCTTCGACATCTGCGATCAGGTCGGTGATCTGCGCCTGCATCAGGTCAAGCCGCGCGGTGCCGTAAAGCGCCTCCCAATCGTCGCGGGCCCGCACCCACCAGTCGTTCAGGTTCTCCGCCGCTGCGGGTGAATGCAGAAGCGCCAGACGCGTCCCGGCCTTGTCCGCATACATCTGGAACAATCGCTGCTGGTCGTCCGAGGACTGCCGGGCACACAGGATCGCAGGATCGGGCAGTCCGCCCCACGGCTGCTTGTCCGGGTCGCCGTCCAGCGCGGAAATCACGCCCATGGCCGAGTATTTCGCAAGGCTGTCGTGAAACCCCATCGCCGCGCCGCGATCCAGCGTGTAGGTGGACAGTTGCTTGGCCGCGATCACGGACGACCACCATTGGTTCACGACCATCGGCATGTCCATCGCGTGAAAAATCTCATGCGGCGTGTCGGCGTTCACGAATGCGAACTTGGCCCCGTTTTCGATCCGCGACCGCAGGGACCGGGTCCAATCGCGCTGGTATCCCATCGCCTCGGCGGAAATGGCGAGCGGTTCATAGGCCATCAGACGCCCTCTCCGATCACGATGTCATGGGGCTCCGGCCAGCGCGGCAGAAACCCCAGATCGGTGAAGCCGACGCCCAGATCGGCGCAGAGCGCACGCACCTGCGGCATCAGCCACCCCCACAGATCGTCATGCGCGTCGACCTGCCAGACCACGCGGTCGATCCGATGCTCGCTCAGGATGTCGGCGACAGCGGGAAGGTAGAGCGGCTTCGGCTGCCGCGCCGCGAACGGGTTCGCGGCCTGTGCCCGAAGCGCGTCGGGCAGGCCCGTGCCCCGCGCTGCGTGAGCCTGATCGAGGGCCTGTTGGTCAATGGCGAGCGTGCCCAACGTGTCGAGCGCCGCATGCAGAACGCCATTGCCGAGGGGGGCGCCCAACAGGGCGAACCTCGGCCCTTGGCCCGCGTAGGGCGCTGCCATCACCGTCCTACCCGCCGCGACCCCGGCCCTTGTGTCGAACGCGTTTTCGCCGGAGACCTCCCCCGCGGACTGGGCCTGCACGAGGAAATCGAACGCGCCCGCGTGACCCTCGGCCCCCCGCTCCGCGACCCATCCGAGGCGGCCCAGCGTCTCGGTCAGCCGGTCGAGCTCGGCCCGGTTGAAGCGATCCGCCGCCGCATGATCCGCAGGCAGGATGTTGAGCATGATGGGGGCCGGGGCATCGGCGGGCGTCACCCCCCGTCGGGCAAGCTCGAACGCATATTGGCAGGCGATCATCGCGCCGGGGCTGTCGCGTAGGAAGATGATCGCGTCGAGATCGTCGAATTCCCCGGCCACCATGCCACGCAGGACCGAGGCCGCGAACGGGTCCATGAACGGTTCGATGTAACGGTCGGCGGCTGTGGGGCGCTGCGTGGGATGAAGGGTGACATCGACCGGCACCAGACCGATGGACGCGAATACGCCATATGGCGCGCCGAAGCCGAAAACGCCTGTTCGCACGGTGTCCTCCCTCACAATATCGTTCACTAAATGAACTGTCTTGCTGCGTCAATCGCTTGCAATCGCCCGGCAGATTGGAGACGTTGCTGGAACGTGGAGGACGCGAAGTGAGCGATAACCAGAAATCAGCCAGATCCCGGGTCATTCTGGGGCCGCTGGCACGGGACCTGCCGTTCATGACGCGCAACCTGCATTCCATGCTGCGGTCGTTCGGCGCGTCGATCCGGGGGCCGCTCCAGCTCGAATCCGGTTCCATCGGCATCCTCAGCCTGATCTGGGTGAACCCCGGCATTTCGCAGAACGATCTGGCCGAGAACCTCGCCATGAAGAAATCGGCGGTCGCCAAGTTGGTCAAGTCGCTCGAAAAACAGGGCTGTCTCGAACGGGAACGCGTGCCCGGCGACCGGCGCATGAACGCGATCACACTGACCTCCAAGGGTCATGCCATGATCGCCTCGATCCGCGAATTGTCGATGCCGCTCAACGACGAAATCGTCGAGGGCATCGCCGAGGACGATCTGGAAGCGTTCTTTCGGGTGCTCGAAAAGCTGCACAACCGGCTGGCCGACCGCGTGTCGATCAGCCCGTCGTCGCAGGACGACTGAGCCCCAAGGGGCCGTCAGCGCCGCGCGGTCCAGTCCGAGGTATAGGTCGCGGTCGGACAATCGGGTTCTTCCGGCTCGTCCTCTTCGATCATCCCGAGCGACGTGGCCCCCGCGATCGCACCGCCGATGGCCGCGCCGATCCCCGACATGGCGCAGACCATGTCCGGCATCCGGACCGACCCCTGCGCCTCGAGCGTGCCACCGCGCGCCCGTGCATCGTAATCCACCGACACCGTGACGCCGTCTTTCGTGATGGTGCCCTGAAGCTTCAGCACGTCGCGCGACACGCGGCCCGTGATCGGCATTTGGTCGCTCTCGAACAACAGGTTGCCCGTCGCCACGCCGTTCTGCACCGTGACATCGACGTTGACCGGCCACGGAAAGGTCTTTCCGTCCCCGGTGATGAGGATCTGGCCGGAGCCGCGCCAGCGCCCGTCGAGGTCGTCGCTGTCGCCCGACGTCGGGCGGCTGGTCGTGGGCGGCGGGGTTCGGGTGACCGACTGTTCCTCGGCCTGCGCGCAGTCGCGCTGCGCCTCTGCCACCCGCGTGCGTGCCCGGTCGAGGGCGGCGACGTTGAACGCGATCCCGTCGAGCCGCGCGACAAGCGCCGCAAGATCGCCGGAACAGGTGCCGACCGCGCGGTCGACCTCAGCCAACGCGCTTTCGATGGTCGCGACGGCCGCGACCGCTCCCTGCACGCGGCCGCGCTGTTCGGGGCAGTAGGTCAGCGCCTCGTCCATGTTGGCCAGCACCAATGCCTCGTCCAAAAGGCTGCGCGCTTCGGACCAGTTCGACCGATCCACAGCCGTGGTCACGTAGCCCTCCATTCGCGACAACTCGGCACATGGGTCCGACACGGTGGGCGGTGCCGTAGGGGTCGCACAGTCTTGCTTCGCCGCTGCGATCCGGCCCAGCGCGGTCTTGAACCAGAGGTGGCCTTCGAACCGTGCTGTCGCCTCGATCTCATCCAGCCGTGCCATGTCGCACCCGGCGACCGCCGATGTCAGGTCGCGTTCCAGACCCCTCAGTTTCGCGATGTTGGACAGGCCCAGATAGACCCGGTCGAGAAGCCCGTCGCAATGCCGCCCCCGGACCAATAGATCGGTCTTGAGCTCGGCCAGCGCGGTTTGGGCGGGGACCAGTTTGTTGTCGCGGTAGTCGGCCCGGGCGCTGTTCAAGCGGGCGAGGAAGCCGTTACAGGCTGCCTCCTGCGCCGCGACCCGATCCGCCTCTTCCCGTGCACGCGCTTCCGCGCAGCGCGTCTTGCCTGCGGCGATCCTGTCGATTTCGACCTGAAACAGCGGATGGTCCCGCCCCGCGCTCGCCTCCGCCAGCCGATCCATGAGCGCGATGTCGCAGACGGTGATCGCATCTGTGACCTGCGCCGAGAACGCCTCCAGCGTGGCGATCTGCTCCAATCCCTGTTCGGCGCGATCCGCATAGGCCGGGCACAGGGGCGGCGTGGCGCCGCGCGACTGGTCGAGGACACGGGTCAGCCCGGCCCGTGCGGGCGCCAGCCGGTTGGCGCGGTAGTCGGCCCGTGCCGTTTCGAAGGTCGCGATGAGCGATGACGCTTGCCGGACCTGATCGGACAGGGCCGTCAGCCGCACCCCGGAAAGCCCCGCGATTTCGGCCGCCGCACGCGACAGGGCCGCCTGATCGCAGGAGGCCAAGGCCGCCCGCGCCGCGTCGGCCACACGTTCCGCCTGCGCGACGCGATTGCGCAGATCGGCGAGACGGTCGGCAAGCGGCGGGTCACACAGCGCACCCTGCCCCGTCGCCCCGGCATGGGGATCGAGGCGTTGGGCGACACGGTTGAAGGCGGGCGTGTTGCCGGACAGAAGTTGCGCCTCGGTTTCAAGGATGCCGCGTTCGAGGGCGAGGCAGGCGGCCAGAACCTCGGGGTCCGGGGTATCCGGTTCGGGTTGCTCCGGCTCTCCGGTGGTCACGGGGGGTGGTGCGGGTTCGGGCGGCGTGGCGCCCGTCTCGGGGGTCTCGGCTTGCGGCACCGGCACCGTCAGCACGATGTCCGTGCGTGCGGTCGTGCCGCCGTCCCGACGCTCGTAGAAAAGCGCGTTGCGCCGGACATAGCCGCGCCGGAACCGTTCGGTCGGACCGCGCCCTGCCGACGTTTCGGCAGAAGCCGACACGACCGGGAAAGACCCGGCGGACAAGGCGGTGATGGTGAAGCGGCCCGCGGCATTCGCCTGCCACGCCTCGCATCCGCGCACTTCTTCGCCATTCGCGACCGACACGTCGAGGATCGCGCCGGGCACCGGCCGCCCGTTTTCGTCACGCACCCGGCCCTCGAGGATCACGACCGACAGACCGCCGATCTTGTCGGCGAGGTCCAGATACGTCTCCATCGCGTCGCCGCCGCGTTGCACACCGGGGCCGAAGCCGCCCTCGAATGCGACGGAGGAGGCGGCGATGACCTTGGCCAGACTGTCGCCTCCGACCGCGAGGGGGCGGACCAGCGCCTCGGGCGTCTCACCCACCGCCGCGGCGGCGGCACCGACGATCTGGTCGAGCGAACAGCGTTCGCCGGGTGCGACGAGGGTGCGCAGCGCAGCCATACCACCCTCGATCTCGTCGACGATATCGCGCGCCTCCTCCATCAGGGCCAGCGGGCCACCGGGCGGCGAGGTGTTGTAGACCGACCCGATCAGGTTCACGTGACCGTCCGGGTCGCGCACGATGGGATAGCCAAGCTCGGCACCGGCGTCGATCAGGTCCATCGCCGCGAGAACGCCCGCGCGCCCCGTGCCGTTCGTGCCTTCGAGGAACGTCGTGCCGTTGTAGAAATAGTAGGTGGCGTCCTGCGCGCCCTGCGTGACGTAGATGTGCTTGAACGGCCATGTGCCGTATTTCATCGGGCAGGCGAGCAGGCCCTTGTCGTTGAAATACTGCGCCTTTGGGTCGCGCGACGGCACGCCGACCCCAAGGCAGAAGCCGTTGCGCTGGTTGATCTTCTGTTCGAGCGCCAGTGTGGCGGCCAGCAATTGCTCGGCCGCATCCACATAGGCGATGACGATGTCGCCCATGAACTGCGTCAGCGGCCCGCCGACGGTGCCGGCCACTTCGCCCCCGATCCGCATGAGGCCGAGAAAGCCCTGAACCTGACTGACCGGCTCGTTCGTGCCCACGGCGGAATAGATGACCGCCGCCGCTTGACCGAGCTGATAGGTCTCGTTGATCGCGCGCAATTGCCCTTCGTTCGCCTTGAACCGGTCCATCCATTCGCCGGACAGCCCGACCTTTTGCAAGGCGTCGGCGGTGGGCGTGTCTGGGGGCGAGGCGTCCAGTTCCTGCCCGGCGCGCAGCAGTTGGTTCACGCGGGTCTGCGCGGTATCCGCCAGACCGCGTAGCCCCGCGATGATTTCGGCGGACTGGCCGTTCGTCAGGTCGACATAGGTTTTCCATGCCGACAACAGCCATGCCCGGTCTTCTCCGGTCGTGAAATAGGCCAGCGCATAGGCCTGCGCTTCCGCCGGGGCGTCGTTCAGCCACTCGACCGCCATCGCGTCCATCTCGGGCGACCCCGGCGCGTATTTCGCCTGCGCCTCGGGCGGGAGGATCGCGTAGAGCTGTTCCGCGACGAATTTCCAGAACCCGCCGGTCAGTTCGGCCACCTGACGGTCGACGGACGCGTTGATCTGGGTCTGGACGTCGGTGATGGGGCCAGTGACGGCGTCGGTGATCTGGCCGACCCATTCGTCCTTCTTCTCGTTGCAGAAATGCAGGAAGAACGGCTCGGTATCCAGAACGCCGCCGTCGAACCGAAGCTCGGTCTCGGCCAGTCGCGACGACAGCGCGGCATACAAGTCGCCGCAGGGATCGACGGGGTAGCTGATCTTGACCGCGTTCGGTCGGCCCACGCCCTCCAGCACGCTCGCGAAACGGGTCTGCGCGGTCGCGGGCAGGCTTGCGCACAGGGACACCGCGAAGATGACGCAGGCAAACGCCGCCCGGATGACCGACCTAGAAATCATCGAGGCTACCTGCCCCCAGCAGGTCGTCGGCTTTGGTGTTGACGGTCGCGGCAGGCGCAGGGGTCGGTGCGGGTGTCGGCGTGGCTGCGGGCGGCGTGCCGCCGGGCGGTCCGATCATGTCGTTCATATCGATCAGATCCGCCGGGTTCGCGGCAGGGCGCGTCGCGGCGATGCGGCGGATCGCGGCCTGCGTGCCGCTGCCGATGATCCCGTCGATGGCCCCGGTGTAAAGGCCCATGCGCCTGAGCTCCATCTGGATGCCCTTGCAGAACTCGACCATATCGCGGCACTCCCCCCGTGCGGCACGCCCCTCGCCCGCCTGCGCGAGGATCGTGGGATCGGCCACGCGCTCATAGGCGCGCACGGCAAGGAACCCAGCGAAATGATCGAAGACGGGCTGGTTTCGGCGCTGGCCCTCGATCCGGAAAGAGCGGAGCAACTGCTGGGTCTGAAGCACATCGCCGTTCGACACCCGGTAGAGATACCAGTCCATCACGCCGGGGCGCTGATAGAAGGTGTCGTCGTCCAACGGCGCGCCGAGCGACTGCGCGACGCGGCGGATTTCGCCTTCGTCGTAGATCGCCGCGCTCGCCTGACCGGTCGCCGCGCCGGGGGCCGGATCGCCACCGAACCCCACGCAGTCGATGATGTCGTTCTCGAGCGCCATGTCGAGCATGTCGGGCGGCAGGAGTTGCGCTTGCCGGGAGGTGATCGACGTGAAGAACGACAGCGCGCGCGAGTTGTTGCGCGCCGCGACGACACGCCCCTGCATCTCGGATTTCGCACCCACGTAGTCCTTGCAATAGGCCACATAGGGCGTATTGCCCTGCCCCGCGTCGAACAGGATCCAGAACATCTGCCGGGTCGGCAGATACTGTTTGATCGCGGCCCGCGCGTCGCTCAACCCGGGGAAATCGCTGGGTTTGTTCTGTGCAACAAGCGGTGTCGAAAGCGTAAGGGCCCACGCCGCGACGACGAATGGCAAATGCCGAAGAACGGACGTCATACAATAATCCCCCTCGAGTCCCGACCCGAACCGTGAAAACGCACGGCAGGTTCAGGTTAGCACGGGATCGTTAAATGACGAAATCCGACGTAGGATTATCCGGGCACGGGGGCTGGCCCGGTCGTTGAAACCATAGGCAGGGCATCAGTTGAATAGGCGCAGGCGCGTTCCGGTCGCGACCAAAGGCCCCTATCCACGCCGGGCGAGCACCGCACGCAGAAGGCTGGTCTGACCGCCGCCCGCACCGAAATCGCGGAACCGTTTCAGGCGCTCGACGACCGTCGTGACGACGAAATCGTAAAGGCCATCGGTGATGTCGTACTCCACCTTGCCGGCGATCAGGTCTTCGATCAGCCGCGCATACCCCCGGATCTTGAGCCGGTTTATCATGGACGGATCCTCGAGATAGGCCAGCGGCAGGGATGCCATATGGTCCTCGACCGGATCGGACGGCAGGGGCGTTCCGTCGAGCGTCGTCGGCTGATACCAGCCCGACGGGTCTTGCGGAAAGCCAAGGACATGGCCGGTGCCTTCGCCGTCGAAGCCGGGATCGTTGGAAACCCATCCCGTCGTGCCGCTGACCGAGATGACCCCGTTGCCGTAGTCGCGCGGCATGATCGTGACGCAGCGCACGCCGTTGCCGGTCACGATGTCATAGGCGGCCTTGCCGTTCTTCGTGGTCGCTTTCATGGAGCGAAACCAGCGCGACCCCGCAAGCGCCCGCAACGTCGCAAGCCCGTGGTACCGATAACTCATCCTATCGAGCGTGATCCGTTTCGGGTCACCGATCGCGCCGCTGGCGACAAGATCGCGGATGGCGAGGATCGGCGACAGCTTGATCCAGTCTTCCCCGACAATGACCGATTTGAAGCCCCGGAACATGCGCGACTTGACGAGATCGGACAACCGCAGGGGCGGCGTGTCCATGACGACGGACATGGTCTTTTTCCCCGGCACCGCGTTCAAGGCGTCCAGCACATTTCGGATCGCTGCCGGTTTGACGGCGACGATGACGATATCGACGCCGTCGAAGTGTTTCGCCTCCAGCGACGTGATCGTCTGCACCTCGCTGCCGTCCGGCAGGGGCACGGCCCGCGGCTTGCGGGAATGGATGCCGGCCAACTCGACCATGTCGCCCAGCGCGAGAATGGCGGGAAGAACCGTCGACCTGACGCGCGTGCCTGCGCCCACGATAGCGATTTTCGGTGTCATAACAGCTTTTCCTTGAGGCGGTCCGCCAAACGAATGGACAGGGCCACGATTGTGAATGTCGGGTTGCCGAAGCCGCCGGTCGGAAACACCGAAGACCCGGCGATATGCAGGTTCGAAATACCATGCACGCGGCAATCCGGATCGACAACCGAGGTTTCGGGCCGCGCGCCCATCCGCGTCGTGCCCATGTGATGCGATGCACTCGAATAGGGCAGGTCCGCGGCCTCGGGCCTTTGCCCCGCCGTCCAGATGAGCGTACCCGCGCCGGTCTCCGCAAGCAGGGCCTGAAGCTCGTCGTGCAGTTCGAGGACCGAGTGCAATTCGACCTCAGACGCCTTCCACCGGACTTTCGCAAGGGGATGCCCGAGCGGATCGGGGGTGTCCGACAGCGTGACCCGGTTTTCGGGGTCCGGTGCCATTTCGATGTGATAATTGATCTGAAAGGTCCGGTCCGGCCCCCTGAGCCCCGCTTTCTTCGTCAGGAGGAACCAGAGATACCGCACCGCAAGGCCCTTTGGCACCTTGAAGACATCGCGCAAAAGCTCGCGATAGAGTTTCATCTGCGTCGGGCGATGGCGGATCAGCACGAGCGTGGAGAACAGCTTTCGGATATCGTCGGTCGGCACCACGTCGAGCGCCGGTCGCCAGACGAAATAGGCATTCACGAGCCGCCCCTTCTCGCGAATGCGCCGCGCCATGTAGGAGCCGATGTCCATCCGGTCGCGGCCATTCGACGGGATCGCCATGCCGAGATCGTCGGGAAAGGTCTTGCCAGGGGCCAGAACGACTTTCGCGACATTCCCGCTGGGGTGGTCCATGTAGAAGCGTCCCACGTTGTCGTGGGCATTCCCGACCCCGCCTTCGATCTGGCTTTTGGACGCCAGCAGAAGCCTTGCGTTTTCGATACCGCCCGATGCCAGAACATAATCGCGCGCAATCACCTGAAACGCGGTCTTGCCGTGCAGGGTCTGGGCCTTGAGCGCGGCGACACCCGAATGATCGTCGGTCAGAACGATTTCCGTCGCCGTGCAGTTCAGATAGACCGCGATCGTTTCGCTGTTCGCGGCGACCTTGCCGACGGTCTGGCCGAAATCGAGCTGGTTCTTCCCAAGCCAATAGACCGAAGCGGGCTTCAGCCGCCGCGCGTCCGCTTCGCCGTCAGTCGGGGCGGTCCATTGCGCGAAGTCCTCGGGCGCCGGACCCTTGTGACGGCGCGAGGCGCGCTCGTAATAGGGGGCCAACTCCTCCGGCGTGATTGGCCAGCCGCTCCGCTCGATCCACGCGGCACCTTTCAGGTCTTCGGGCATCAACGGAAGCCACTTGCCGGACCAGGCAGTCGTCGATCCGCCGAACTGCCGTATCCGCGCGTTGCGCGGCACGGCTTTCTCGACGCTTTCCGTATCCGAAAAGACCTGCGCGTCCTTGTCGCGGCCTATATCCCCCGTTTCGAGAATGGCGATCTTCAGGCCCGTCCCGGCAAGCTCGTCCGCTAGGGTCAGGCCCGCCGCGCCCGCTCCGACGATACAAAGGTCAACTTCGATGCTGGCCGGAACGTCGGCGGTGCTGGCTTGAAATATCATTGCAGGATCGGTTTTAGGTATGTTCCGGTTTCGGTCAACGGGGAAAACGTCGCGCTCGCCGGGACGCGTGCGGTCGCCGGCGTGGCAGGTGCGCAAGTGATGCCCGCGCAGGCAATCGCCCACCGGACAGGCGACGCTTGCATCCACGCAGAGCGCGCAAGTCCGGAACACGGGGCGCGCTGACTGATCTTTTACCCCCGGCAAACCGTCAGGCGTTCCGGCGACCGCTTGCTTGATCGAACCCGGTTATCGGGCCATAGTTACCGGATTGTTTCAGGCTATTGGAACGGAGCATTCGAGCCGGGGGGCCTATTGTCAGATTTAACGAGCCTGCGGGCTTTCGATACATTCGACATTTCATTTTCGAGCCTGGGGGGCGGCAACCTGTTCGCGGCACTGTCCGAGGCGGAATACAGGTTGGGTCTGGCCGACCTCATCGACCCGAGCTTCGATCTGTTCGACATCCCCGAAGGGTCCGGCCTCGTCAGCGGGTCCGCCACGGCCAGCTTCGATACCGGCGTCGTCTATACCCCGGCCTCGGCCCTGAACACGGGCGCCGTGAGTTACGACCTCAACCTGTTCTACCTCGGTGACCATGAACGGCTGAACGACGCCGATGTCACCTTCGCCTTCGGCAGCAACACCGCGGCGGCGCAGTTCACGGGCGAGGTGTTCACCTCGGATCTCAAGGCCGAACTCTACCTCGACGGTCAGGTCGATTATACCGACGTGAAGGCCCACCTCCCGTGGTTCGAGAACGGCGAAAGCTACGACATCGGCTCCGGCTCGGTCAGCCTTGCCGATGCGACCGGCAAGGAGTGGCGGCTGACGCTGTTCGACACCGCCGATTACCTGCCCGACATGGCCAGCAACACGCAGATCGTGGCGGTCGATGGGCTGATCGACATCATTCTGAACCCGCTCAACGCGACGCCGGTCGATGTAGCCTACGCACCGGGCGAGAGTGCCGGGACGTCGGGCGGCGCACCCGTCATCGACCTGACGGTCAAGTCCGGCCCGCTGATCGACGCGCAATTCGACCTCGACGCCCTCGCGCAGACCCTTGGCGCCTTCGTCGCCGCCACCGTGCCGACCGGCGGTATCGGGGGCGAGGCGCTGGCGAAATACGTGGAGCTTTTCGGGTTCATCGACGTGCTGGAGGTCGACGTCTTCGACACGACCCTCAGGCACCTCGCCATACCCGCGCGACTTCGCGACAAACTCAAGGACGCCTACGACGCCCTGCCGCTGGCCCCGAATGCCGAGGTGGTGGTCTTCGATTCCACCTTCAACCTCGGGCTGGAGCTGTTGCAGGATATCCGGTTCGAACCGGGCGAGATCGAGTATCAGGTGACGGTCGGTGACGTGACGCGGATCGCGACCCTGTCGGACCCGATGACCTTCACCGATGCTGAACTCGACGCGCTCGAACCCGGCGAACGCCCGACCGTGCAATTTAGCATGACGGGGACATTCACCAGCGATCTAAGGCTGGCCCCGGTCATGTCGCTAAGCGCGACCGCCGGGCAGGCGAAGTTCCAGATCAAGACGGTCTCGCTCAGTAACCCCGGCGAGGTGTTCTCGCCCGACGCCGTCATCTCGAACTTCGTCTCCGAGGCGCTCTGGGCCGAGCAGGTGCCGGACGGTGGACTGAACTTCCTCGACGTCATCAAGCTCGACAGTCAGAGCCGCGAGGTCACGCTGACGACCGGCCCGTTCGACCTGCCCTACCAGCTGACACTGATCCGGGAGGTGCCGGTGCCGGAGGGGTCGCCCGTGCTCGTCACGCTGGCCGACCCGGATGCGGAAGGCACGCCCGGAAATGACGAGATTCGGGTGCTCGGCGGCGATTTCTCGGGCTTCACGGCGGGCGACACGATCACCATGCGCGGCGGGCAAGGCGACGACATCCTGCGCGAAGCACCGGCGGTCGCGACCGTCGTGCAGGACGGCGGACCCGGCAACGATTACATCGAGGCGATCGGGACCGTGACCGGCGGCACGGGCGACGACACGATCGAGGTGGTGTTCCATAGCGCGGGCGCCATCGTGGACACGGGCGAGGACAACGACCGCGTGTTCACCGCGCTGTCAGGCGGCGGCACCGTCACAACGTTGCGCACCGGGGCGGGGTCAGACCGGGTGGAGGACGTGGGCGCGCCGATCTCATCCACGCCTTTCGATCCAATCAGCGGTGTCGGCCTCGTCGATCTGGGCGCGGACGACGACCGGATGCAGGGCGGCGGGGCGATGATGCTGGTCCTCGGCGACGGTGACGACATCGTGGCGCGCGGCACCAACGGGCTCACCGAAATCGGATGGGGACTGCTCGCGGGCGACGGCGACGATTCCGCGACCGTGCGCATCGCCGACAACGGGGTTTCGGGCAAGACGATCTCGGGCGGGATCGGGAACGACTGGCTCGAAGTCGTCGGAGATTTCTTCGACTTCCTACCGCCCGCCCAGCGCGGCGTGTCGATCTTCGGCGAGACCGGAAACGACATCCTCAAACTCACGCAATTCACCGGCGAGGCCTTTGGCGGTGACGGCGACGACGAGCTGATCGGTCAGGCCTTCTCGCGTCTGGACGGGGGCGCGGACGACGACCGGATCACGGTGAGCGAGGCGATCTGGCTCGACATTTTCCAGCCCGACTATGCCGCCGCCGTGGCGGCCTCGGCCCTGACCGAAGTCGCGGGCGGCACCGGGCATGACGTGATCCGCGTCGAATTGAGCGACGTGAACCTCGGACGGCAACGCGCGAGCGTCTGGGCCGAGGGCGGCGACGGCGAAGACATCATCATCGACCACTACTTCCGCGCCCATGACACCGCCTCGGGCTTCGACTTCATCGCCCAAAGCGACGACATGTTCGACGGGGGGGACGGCGACGATATCGTGGCCGCGGGCACGGGTGACGATACGGTCGACGGAGGAGCCGGCGCGGACCTGCTGACCAAGCTCGCGGGCAACCTGACGCTCGACGCGGGCGACGGCGACGACATCATCCATATCGCCACCAACAGGTATCTCGACCCGCAGAACTTCACCTCGGACGCGGTGATCGCCAATCGGGGCGGCATGGTCACGGGGCGCGTCGAAGGCGGCGCAGACACCGATACGCTGCGCGTCGATCTGAGCGGCCTCTTCCGCGCGTCACCGGATTTCATCGCCCCCGGCGATGTTCGGTCCGGCCTGCGCGACTATCTGTTCGCGGACGAGTTGGACAGCGGCGTTCGGGTCATTCCGGCACGCCTGAACGTGGTGTTCGACACCGAGACCGACGGCCGGATCGAGTATCTCGACACGGGCGGCGGCATCATCGGCACCCTCGAATTCGCGAGCATCGAGTCCTTCGTGTTCGAAGGCATGGGCGAGGATGGGGTGCATCGCTTTCTGTCGCGCGGTGCGGTCGATTTCGACTTTTCGGCACTGGGCGCGGTGGATGTCGCCGAAACCGCAAGCACGGTACGCAACGTCACGAGTTACTTCGACCCCAACTTCGGCGTGTCCGGCGCGCGCGGCGAACTCGTCAGCACGCTGCGCGACGTCGATCTCGTCGTCTCGGACAGCGCAGGCGCGATCCCACTCGACATATCTCTGCAAGACCTCGTCGTTCGCGAGCATCGCATCGCCTCGTCACAGATCCACGGCGCGACCGAGACCGAAACCGACTTCGACCCGGTGGGCACGAACCCCGCGCCGCGCCCTGCCCCGGACACGCTGACCCCGACCGTCACCGACCATGTCACGGCACCCGTGCTGGGGGCCGGGTCGGCAGCGGTCGGCGTGCTGGCGAACACCGGCATCATTCTGAGCGTCGGCGACATTCCCGTAACCGACAGCGACAGCGCGCCCGAGGACGTGTTTCTGCGCGTGGCGAACCGGCCCGAGATCGGGTTCATCGCCCTCGGCACCACGCTTCTGGATCAGGGCAGCGTCTTCAGCCTTGCCGATCTCGCCGCCGGACGGGTCGCCTATGTCCACACCTCGGGCAGCGCCGCGACCACGGATCAGGTGCGGTTGGAGGTCTACGACCGGGACCGCCAGTTCGCCCGATCCGACTTCGGCGAGGCGGGGATTTTCCTACTCGACGTGACGGTGGATCGTTCCCGCGCCGTGGGCGGCGTTTTGAGCAGCCCGGCGCCCGGGGTTTATGAGACCGGCGACACGCTCCTCGAAATCGTGCTGACGACGGACGCGCCCTCCGTGGGTCCGCAATTCGTCGATCTCGCCTTCACCGGGGCCGCCGCCCCTGCGTTCGACGACCTGTTCGCCCGCATCCACATCGCCCACGGCGAGACGGAAGGACGGGTCTACCTGCCGCCGGAACAGGCCATGTCGGTGGCTCAGGGCGCGCTGACGGTTGCGGTCGCCCATACCTCGCTCGGGATAGCGACGGGCGGTATCGCCGATCTGGTGCTCGACGTGGTGGCAGGGGACGGGCCGGCCAACCGGGTCGCGACCGCCAGCGAGGTCGAGAGCCTGACCCTCCTGCCGGGGCGCAACCTGATCGCGGGCACACTGGACACGCTGCTGGGCGACACGATCCCCGGCTTCGGCGCGGACGACGCCATCCTCATCACCGACCGCGCGTTCACCCGTGCGAACGTGTCGGTGGATATCGACGGCACCCTCATTATCGACGTCGATAGGGACGGGACACCCGAAGGGCGCATCACGCTCCCTCCGCTCGCGGATGGCGATTTTCTTGTCTCACGCGGCGCTGACGGCACCACGATCACCTTCGAGGCGCACCTTCCCGACCTGTCGGAAGGCGCGAGGGTGGACCCTGACGACATCAACGGCGTGACGGCCCCGGCGTTCTTTTCCGGGCACAATATCGGCGGCATGACGGTCACGTTCGAGGCGGGGGCGCTGTCCTCGGCCCGTAACAGCGTGGGCATCTACGAAATCGATCCGTCCGGCAATCTCGGCCATGTCGCAATTCTGGCCCGCGATGCCTGGACGGCCACCGGGCCGATTGCCCTGTCCGTCAGCACGCCCGAGAACGACATCGGGTTTTTCCTCGTCAAGGACGGCGCACGCCAGATCGAGGCCAGCGTGTTCGATGCCGACGCCTTCTCGTTCCAGCTAGATGGGTCGGGCGGCTTCCATCTTGCCAGTAACGGTGCCGCGCTCGACGGCCTTCGGGTGTTCTTCAGCCACGACCCGACGCTCAACCCGGATGGCGCGCACCATGTCGTCTCCGGCATTTCGTCGGATGGGCGGGGCGCGATCCGGATCGGCTTCGAAGATCAGCTGCGGCTGGGGTCGAGCGACGACGATTTTCAGGACGTCGTGCTCTACCTCGACATCGACCCGCTGTGAGCCCCGGCATCGGGTATCAGCCCGGCCCTCAAGCCTCGTCGCAGGTGACCCGGTCCACGAGAAGTTCGGCCCCGCCAAACACCACATGGCCGAAGAAATTCTTCGGATAGATCACGCCGGTCAATGTCACGGTCAACACCGGATCGCCCGGCACCGAACTGTCAACAGCGACGGAGGCCAGCGCGCCGTCGAAATCGACGCCGTCGACCTGATGCATGTCGCTGACGGACAGAAACCGGCCGTTCACCGACAGGTTCGCGCTGCCCCCCGCATCCACGCAGCGAAACGCGAGCCGGCTCAAGGTCACGTGGCGTGGCGCGGTGTAGACGAAGGCGAACCGGTTCGCTTCGGCATACTGGCCCTGCATCGACGGGTGATGCCCTGCCGGATGCATCTCTGCCTGCCCGTTCGTCACCGTCGTCCCGTTGCTGTCCACGAACCCGGTTCCGAAAACGGCCCCCTTGCCGGTCTTGTCCCAGATGTTCGCGGGGCTGCTGGACAGCATGAAATTGGTCAGCACCGATCCCGGTGCCCAGTCTGTGAAATCGAAGTCGTATGTCATTTTCGCCCCTACTCGGTCAGATAGAACCAGCTTTTGAAATCGCAGCTCGTCGCCGCATCGCCTGCCGCGATGTTCCCGTCCTCGTCGAGCCGGAAGCCGTGCCGCGCAGGGCTTCCGGTGAGTTCGGTCGACACCGACCCGTTCATATGCCGGGGCGCCGTCCCGGTCTTGTCGCTGGCATAGATGGTGGAGGCGTCGAGTTGCACGAGAACCCGGAACGAATTGGTTCCGGCGACCCATTCGAACCCGGCCTCTTTCATGACGCTTTCAAGGTTCGCCGCGTCCGCCTTGGGCGTCCAGATCAGAACGTGGCGGTCGATCTTTTCATGCGTCTCCTCGTCCTCCTTTTTCAGAAAGGCGAGTTCCCCGACCATGACGACTTCGAGCATCGGGGGCGCGCCGGTGCCTTGGGCGGCGTCGTTCGCCATCACGAGTTTCACCCAGCACGCGTATTGCGCTTCCACGCAGTTGCGGTCGAGCCGCTCGTTGAAGGTGAACCGAAGGCCGTCGTCCATGAAATCCTTGATCGTGACGAACCCGTCGTTGGGCCAGTTCACCGCGATGACGCGGGGAAGGTCCGGCGCGGCGACCGCGCGCTGACACAGGGCATCGATGGCCTCCTGCACCGTGCGCAGACCTTTTAGGTCCGGGCACACGGCATCGTCGTTACGGTAGAGCGTGCGTGCGGCGGTGTTCACATCGGCGGTGAACATCACCGACTGGCCCGGCCCCGCGCCGCCGTCCAAGGTGGCGCGCAGACCGTGCGGTTTTTCCGCGGCCCCGATGTCGAGGCTCCAAGTCACCTCCACCCGCCCCTGTTTATCGGCATAGGTCACCGCCGGGTCCGAGGGCTTGATACCCTGACCTTCGATCTGCCCGGCCGAGAAATCGTCGACCGACGACCACTCGATCCGGGCACCCGGCACTGGCTGCTCGCCGCGCATCACGGCAAGGCGCAGCTTGCCCGGTAAGGGCTGGAACCTGTCCTCGGTCTCGGGAAACAGGCTTTGGCCGTCACCGCCTTGATAGGCCAGTATCCGGTCGGACAGGGTCGGAAGGATGATCCGGCAATCCTCGACCTTGAAGGTGGGGTGGCCACTTCCGAAGATCCCGATCGGCGCATACTTGCGCCACGGGCCGTGCGGCACCTCGAACGCGCCTTCGGGCCAGTCGATACTGCCGTCCGCCCGTGCGGTGAAGGTCCAGAAATCGCCGCGCCGGAACACCGCATCCTCGCCCCCACCAAGGGTCAGCGACAGGCCGAGGCCGATGTCCAGCGGCTTGGACCGCCCGTCATTGTCGATATCTTCGACAACGACCACGCCCGCACCGTCCGGCATACGGTCCCAGAGCCTGAGGAACCAGTCGCCGTTGCCCAGCGCCCCGGTCGCCGCGATGTCGGCAGGGGTGGCGGCCAGCGTCACCCGATCCTCGGTCGCGCGCGTCACCGCGAAGAGCCGCCCGGCCCCACCCTCGACCGCCTGCGCGGCGGTCGGGTCGATGTCGTCCTGCGGCGTGACGATCTCGGCATAGGTGCCCGGCGCGAACCACGTCCTCGGGTCGCGGGCGGGCGGCGACACACGCAGTTCGGCCCCGGACATCTCGTCGATCCGCACGAGGGTCGAGGCATTGCGCCGGGACACTTTCAGCTTCAGCCCCTTCAGACCGTAAACCCGCCCGTCATCCGGCGCATGTTCGGCCAAGGGTTCGCCGCCATGCACCTCCACCCGGTACATCAGGTTCTCAAGCCCGGAAAAACCGCCCTCCGGCAGGATCGTGCAGGGGTCCGCCACCGTCGCCGCAGCGGCCACATCGACGGAAAGCCGCCCGGTGGAATGGCTCGCCATGCCGCGCCAGACGTCGGTGTGCATCAGACTGGCGCATTGTGTCTTGTCGGGCAGCGGCAGGATCAGGATCTGCCAGTCCTGCATCGCGCGCCCGGCGGCCTCGGCATCGCCAAGCGCCTTGTCGGCATAGGCCGCGTCCTCGACCGGATCGACGTAACGCTCCACCGTCTTGAGCACATAGGCGAAGGTATCGCCGGGGGCGGATTGCAGGTCGACAGGGTTCGGCTGCCCGCCAAGCGTGACGTCGTCGGGGTTCTCGATCCGCGTGCCGGCCAGATAGGCCGCGCCGCGCGAAAACTCTATGGACTGCCCCGACTTGCGCGGCTCGAACGCCCGCCCCGTCACCAAGAGCCGGTCATCGGGGCCCAGCGTCTCGGCCGTCTCCCGTTCGATCCTGTAGAGCGGCAACTCGGCGCTGTGCGACAGGTCGGTGTCCAGAAGCACCTGACCCTGACGCGGGACGACCCGGCGCGGGGCGCGCTTGTCCTCGGGCCGGAACAGGTGACGCGAAGCATCGTTGCGAATGGTCATGGGCGATGTCTCCAATACATTGCGGAGCTGGAAAGGCTGTCGTCGAAAATCTCGGCTTCGGCGCCGAAGGGCAGGTAACTGTCAAGCGCGCGGGTCAGGTTCGCGCGCCGGATCGGGGTGCCGGTCGGCGCAAAGGCCCCCATTTCCGTGTCCGCTTCGCCCCCCGCACGGATACCGGGGTCGGTCAACGGATGCAGAACCCCCACCATCGGTTCGCAAAGATCGGTGTCATAGAACACGGGCGCCAGCCCCAGCGCGATGGCCTCGGCCTGTGCTGCCGACACCGGCCCCTCGGATCGCGCCGCCTGTAACGCAAGGTCGGGCTGGCAAAGGAACCGTTTTGGAAGCGCCTGCGAGGTGGCGGAGTAGGAATACCGCATACAGCCGACCTGATGGCGGATCACCTTCAGGCTCCCCGCAAAGATCGTATTCGTCGCGTCCAGCGTGCCGACCTCGACATGGCCCAGAATCGTCGCGTCGCAGACCGTCACGTCGGCCTGAGGCGCTTTCAAATGTAGCGACTTCTCCGGCGAGCCCCCGACGATGGAACGCCGCAGCGTGAGCCGGCTCCCACGCGCATCGCCGTATTTGCTGGAGCTCCAGACGCGGGCATGGTCTATGAGCGAGTCCTCGATGGTCACGGAAATCGGCTGGCCCGGCCGAACATTCAGCGCGGCGCGCGTCGGTTTTGCCCGGATGCTGCAATGACGCAGGGCGAGCGCACTGACGGAATGCGGCGCGGTGGTGATGCCGCGTGTAAAGGCGATCCCGTCAAGCGTCAGTGTCCCGATTTCTTCCGCGTCGGAGCGGGTCGTGCCGGGCGCGCGGCTTGGCTCGACCTGAATGGCGGCGGCCAGCGTGAACATCCGCTCCCGCCGCACGAGATAGCCGTGGCGGTTCGCCTCCACCGGCACGCCGGGGCGCGCCACCTGCGGTCGCCATTGGGCGGCGACCAGCGTCAGTTCGGTGCCGGGGTGGGTCTTGATCGTCAGGTTCGCGGTGCGGGCATCGCGGTCGGATCGGGCCAGCACGATGACCCCGACGGTGCCGGGCCGGTCGCCATGTGCGCTCCAGTCGGCCAGCGCCTGTTGCAGGGTTTCGACCCGGCGCACGGCCTTGCCCGGCTCCGGTTCGCTCGCCCGAGATCCGTCGACGATGCGGATGAAATGGGTTCGCCCCGCGCCGTCCACCAGTTCGAACGGCACGTCCGGGGCGTTGCGTTCATGCGGTCCGGCCCCGATGGGCCGCCCGATCCCGGTGGCATAGGCGACACGCACCTCATCGGCCTCGACACCCACGGGCAGCACCAGCCGCCCCGTCACCGGATCGAAGGCCGCGGAAATCGGCGCGGCACCCGTGGAGGCGACCGTTTCGCCGGGTCGCACCCATTCGTAGGCCCGCTCCGGGGCGGGACGCTTTGCGGGCGCTTCGTCGAAGTTGGCGATCAGCACCTCCCGCGCCGGGATCTGACGAAACGTAGCCTGCCCCTTCGCCCGGATGAACAGCGTGAAAGCCGGGTTCAGCGGGTCGAACCACTGGCCCGCGACAGGCCACCCGCCCTCCCCTTGCGCATAGGCCAGGCGCAAGGCGTCGGTCTCACGGTGAAGCGGCAGGCGGCGCAGCCGGTCGGGCATCCGTTCGGGCCGAACGCTGCCACCCGTCGCCTCATCCCCGTCGCTGCGGCGGTCGGGGTTGAACAGGCGGATCGGTTCGCCCGGCATCGGGGCGAGTTGAAAATACCCGGCCTTTTGCGTGGGAGGTTCACCCACCGGCCAAGGCTGCATCGGGGGGAGCGCGGCGACGTCTTCGGCGGGCAACGCATCACGGTCGAGGCCGCGTGTGTCCGGGGCGGCGAAGACCGGGACGACCGGGCGGAGAAGGTGCAGCCCCACAGACGGCACGAAGCCGCGCCCCCCGGCGCGCGAGATCGACCGGAGGTCCGAAACGCGCGGCAGCGCATCCTGCGCCGTGCCGACCCGCGCCCGCGCCTCGCCGTCGACAAGCGAGGCAAGGCCGGGACGATCGCCGCGCAGGTCCGCCAGATGCTGCAACCGGACCAGCCGCCGGAACACCTCGACCGCCTGAGCGCCTTCGCCCGTGATATCGGCGGCCAGCGCGGCCAGAACCCGCGCCGTGCCCTTGCCACGGCGATAGCGGATCGTATTCGCGATGAATGCCCGCGCATTCCAGCCGGCACCCTTTGGCAAGGGGTTCATCGGTTCCGCCGCGACCAGCGCGCCCAGTTCGGTCAAAGCGTCCTCCGGGGCCGTCTCGACGAACAGCGCGTCATGGAGGCGATCAAGCTCGCGGTCGATCTCGGCGCTGCCTTGCGCGAGGACAGCGATGAACGCCTCGAGCGCCCGGCCCTGCGCCGCGTCTTCGGCCCGGATGTCGGCCGGAAGCAGGGCGTAAAGCCGCGCAGCCACATCGTCGCGCCGCTCCTGCGTGATCTCGGGGGACCGGGTGGAGGTCATGGCACCATCTCCTCGAACGTGATCGTGTCGGCGGTGAAGTAAAGCAGCCCGCCTCGCCGGAACGACCGCCCTTCGAACCGGGGAACCGGACAGGGCAGCCGCGCCTGCGCCGGGCTGAACCCGCCGGGCGCCGCCGAGGTCAGCGTGACGACCCGCAACGCGACCACACCCTCAACGGCCTGCGCGGCGGCCAGAACCTCGGACGCGTGGAGCGCGGCGCCAAAGGCGCGTGCGGCGGGCGAAAACGCCTGTGCCAGCTTGGCGCGGATCGCCGCCTCCACAGTCTCGCGGTCCAGCGCGGGATCATGGGCAAGGGCGAGCGTCACGGACACCTCAAGCGCATCGAAACCCTCGATCCTGATGGCCCGTCCGGGCGGTCCGGCGGCCCGCAACGCCGCGCCCAGATCGGTGGGCAGGGCCGAACCGGGCACGGGCGGCGCGATCTCGGTCGTCGCGATGGTGATGACCATGACCTCGCGCATCCCGTCGCGCAGCACCGTCGCCATCGCTTTTCCGACACCGCGATAGTCGCCTGCGAAGGCCTCATAATCCCCGCGCGAGACGACCCGGTCCAAGGCCCGCACCGAGGCGGGGGCCGCGACCCGGATGTCTTCGATGCCCTCACGGTCCGACCCGCCGGTCGCGGGGATCGGGTTCGTCGCGGATTTCAGGCCCAGAACCGGCGTCATGATCGTTTCGATCCGCCCGGCATCCACATTGCCCGCGATCCCGCCCCCGGTGCGATAGGCGGCGGTCACCGCCTGCCCCCCGCCCGGCAATCGTCCGGCGAACTGCACCTCGGACGTGCCGCGCCCACCGGGCTTTGGCGGATGAACCCGGTAGGTCCGGTCCGCCCCGGTCTTGCCGAGGAGCGTGTCGCTTTCGTCGAAAAGCCGCCCTCCGACGCGGATGTCGAGCGCGGGGGCGTATCCGCGCGCGCCCGGCGCAGGCACATGGGCCAGCGGTCCGGTGCCAAGCGCGAACCGTTGCAGGGTACGGGCCGGGTTCGCGGTGCCCAGCGTCTCGGTCGCCGGGATCGTGGTTTCGCCCTGAGACGCGGACACGCAATTGCCGCGCAGCCGCAGCCCGGCGGCGTGGAAGGTGTTGGCGAGCGGCGCGGTGAACACCAGCGTCGTCATCCCCGGCCCCGGTTCGACCCGTGCCAGAACCGCGACTTCGGCCCCATGTGAACCGGCGCCGAAAAGCGTGCCTTCGAGGATGATCCGCCGCCCCGGTGACAGGCCCTCCAGAACGCCCTGAACCTCGATCCGGTCACGCGCGCCGTCGCGCGGCAGCCCCTCGTCCTTCAGGCCGACCACCATCGCTTCGCGCCCGGTCTCAAGCCGGATCGTCGTGTCGCGCAGCCGGTCGCGGAAGCTGAACTCCGCCGTGCTCAGATCGACGCCCTCGACCGCGATCTCGGTGACCTCCGAGGCCATCGCGAAATCGCTGCGTGCGCGCTCGCGGGTCGAGGCGATGCGCGTCAGCCGTTCGTGCCGGGGGGCGTGAACGTCGTAGCCCTCCGGCACATCCGGGTTGGCTTCGGGGCGCCGCCCGTCGGTGCCGGGAAGGTAGGGCGTGCCATCCTGCGCGATGCGGACCTTGTTGGGGTAAGAGAAGAGCGCCAGCCCTTCGGCCCGGACCTTGGCGTAGGCCGCGTTCAGATCCACCGATCCCCCCGTCGCGGCCCCGTCTCGTGACAGGACGAAATTCTTCCACTCGGTCGCGTCCTTCTCGCCCGTGTCGCCCTTTGCCTTGCGCACCTCATCGGACATCAGGGCGATGTCGGGCGCGCTTGCGCCGAACCCGGTCGCCTTTTCGCCGAGGACCACGACCGTCAAAGGGTCGGCACCGATGCCCGCCGCGTCTTCGGCGATCACGCGGCGCTGATTGCCCAGCGTGAGGATGGCCACCGCAGGCGTCATCTCACCCGGCGCGCCCCCGTCCAGTGGCGTCGGCGCGGGTCGCTCGACCTCGGTCACGCTTGCGACCAACCAGTTGGACGGCGTGATCTGGGCGGCCACGATGTCGCCCGCGCGAACGCCGCTCGCCGTGCCCGCGAGCACGAGCGTTTCGGTCTCGGCGGTGACCACAGGCATTTCGGGCGTGCGCACCGGCCACAGGGTGTTGAGACTTCGGAGCGCCAAGACATCCTCGTCCGCCTCGAAGGTCACGGGCATCTCGTCCTGCCCCGGCACGGTCGCGAATTTCAGCCCCCTCGGCACCGTCACGCGGTCCGGCGCCCCCTCGGTCTCGTCCACCGTCAACGCCAGCGTCGTCACGGCGGAGATCGCCGGGCGCGGCGTATAGCCGACCAATCCGGCCAATGCGACCAACGCGTCACGATCGGTCGTCAGTCTCAGGCAGCCGTCCTGCCACAGGCGGTTCGCGTTCCAAGCAAGGTTCGACAACCCGACCGCGAAGGCGTCGATAAGGGCGATAGCGGGGTCGGCGGGGTCGCGGGTGGTGAGCGGCGCAAGCGGTGCGGCGGTGCCGATGCGCACCCGACCGATGCGGTCCTCCATACGCTCCCGGATGGCCCCGTGGCGAAAGACGGTCGGATCGCCCACGGGCATCGAGGTGGCCGCCCCCTCGGAGCAACCGCAGCCCATATCGCCACAGGCGCAACGCTCGGTCATCGTCCGCCTCCCATGTTCAGGGTCAGCCGCCCGCGTTCGGGGAAATTCGGGTCGTCCGCCAGTTCGAGGATTTCCGCTTCGGCGGGCCGGATGACCCCGGCGCGCAACTCGCCTGCGTCGCGGCGGCCCAGACGTTGAAAGCGGCGCGGCGTCACGCTGGCGACGTCCTTGACCGCCATCACCGTCGCGACCAGCACCGACAGGTAGAGCGGCGTGCCGAAGGTCAGCCGGTCCGGATGGAAAAATCCGGGCGAGCCATCTGTCGGGCCTGTGGGCCGCAGCGCCGCGCGCACCGCCATGGCCACCTCGGACCGCAGCGCCGAGGGTGTCACGCAGATCTCGAGGTGGATGTCGAGCGGTGCGGGACGCGGAGCGCGGACCGCCACGTCGCAGCCGATCATCCGGTAGCGGTCGAGGAAGTCTTCGACTTCGCGCCTGAAACCCGGATCGACCTGTCGTCCCTCTGCGCGGTCGACGTAGATCAGCATGGTCTGCCAAGCGCCGGTCCAACGGGCAATGGCGGTCGCGTTGACGACATCGGGGTGGCGCATGGCGACCTCGGCGTAATCCTCGGGCGTGATGGCCCGGTCCTGCACCCGGAACGCCTCGGGCGCGCTGGCGCGGATCGTGGCGGCATCGGCGGGATCGGCCCCGCCGGATGCCGCGAGCGGGTTGGTGATCGTGATGGCCGCGCTTTCGAGCGGCACGGGTAGGACGCTGTGCGCCAGCGCGCCCGGCCCGATGTTTCCGCGTGTCCCGACCCCGATCCGAGCCGTCGCCCGGATCGTCGACCCCGGCGCCGGTTCCAGCCCGTTCACGCCGTCGCCGAAGCGCAGAGCCGCCCGCCCGTCGATGGTCGTCTCGACCACGAAGCCGCGCTCGAACGCGCCTGCGGACACCAGATCGCGCCGCGTCCGCCAGATCGAGAAATCGTCGTGCAGGTCGAGCGCGGGCAATGCCGCCTCGGGCGTAACCGTCATCAAGGCGGCGGCGGGCGCCGTGTCGGGGGGCGCTGTCAGGTCCACGGGCGCGATCCGCGACAGATCGGCCCGGTCCAGCTTGGGCCGCCAGACGAACCCCGGCTCGGGCTCAGGCGGGGTCAGGACCGGGCGAAGGCTGTCGGCGGTCGCGGACAGGGTCGCCTCCGCAGGCACGTCCACACTCTGCGCCACGTCGGTCAGATGCTCCGGCGGCGGCAGCGATGCGCCGTGATCGGCCAGCGTCACATTGCCCAGCACCGCAGCGCAGGCCACCGCCCCCCGCGCCGCGTTCGCCCCGTCGGGTCGGGCCGACAACACGAGGTCGAAGGGGAGCGCGTCTGCCGCCCCCCATGTCACGGTGACCAGTCGCAACGAGGGGGCGAGCAGGTCTTCCTCTGGCTCGGCGCGGGTCACGCGCACCATGTGCCGACGCTGCGGATCGGCATCGGCGGCAAGCCCGGTGTCCGGCGCCACCGTTTCGACCAGAACGAGCAGGTCACCCGCCCGGATCGGCCCGGCGCCGCCCCCGGTATCGACCAGCGTCGCCCGCGTCGCCCCGCGCGGCAACAGGCAGGCGTCATCGGACCACGTGTGAAACCCGATCGCGTTGCGCCACGACCAGAGCGGCAGATCCGCCAACGTCTCGAACACCACCGGCACCGCGCCCTGAAGTCGCGCGGCATAGGCACCGATCCCCAACACCGGCGGCGCGTCGCCTTGGCGGACGAGCATAGGAGTCCGGGCGGGCATCACCGCGCCCTCCGGCCCGCCAGAGCCGAGCGTCACCGCGACGGGCACCCGTGCGCTGGCCCCCTGCGGCGGGACGTAATCGACCAGCCGTGCGTGGCGCACCAGCGACCTTGGCTCGCGCGCCGTGCTGGGCAAAGCTTCGGTCCCGATCCAATCCAGCCGGTAGCTTTGCTGATCCAGCCGATAGGCCAACGCCTCGACCAGCGTGGTCGTGAAATCCGCGGCCTCGGCCCCCGTGAACCCCGGCACCAGTTCGGCCATCCGGTCCAGAAGCTGCCGCCGGAGCGCGGGCCAGTCGCGTGCGGTGCGGTCGATGGTGAGCGCCTCGATGGCGAAACTCTGCGGCGGGGTGCCGTCCTCGGGCGCGCAATCGAAGTCGGTCGGGCAATCGCGTTTGAACGAAATCTCGACCGAGGAGAGACGCGGATCGAAGCCGTTCGGGGGACGGCGCGCGCCCGCCGCCCGGACGATGGAGAGCGAATAGGTCGAGAAATCGGTGGGTTGCCCGCCCGGCAGGGTCAGGCGGTAGCCAAGGACGCTTTGTTGGTTCTTCAACGCCTCGACAGCCGGGGCCACAACGGGCGCAGGGAACCGCATACCCCCGGTGATCGCGAAATTCTGACCGGTCAGCGCAGGTCCGGGCAATGGGAGCGGCGAGACCAGTCTGACGCGGATCTCCGTCGGGTCCGCCACGGTCCGCCCGACCGCCACCTCGACATAGTCGATACCCGTCAGACCTTCGGTGGCCGCCACCGCCGCCCGGCGCCCCGGGTCGCAACAGGTATAGCGTGCGCCGATCATGGAAGCGCCTTCGACACGGTCAAGGTGTCGCTCGCCCCGGTCGCGCGTAGCCGATAGGCCAGATCCACGTCGAGCCGGGCCGCGTCGCCGTCGAAGGTCGCGCTCAGGCGCTCGATCACGATCAGGTGCCCCAGTTCCTGCTGAAGCCCGGCCTCCAGCGCGGCGGCCAGCGCCTCGGTCGCGATCCCGCCACCGCCGGAGAACAGCATCTGGCGCACGGGCGAGCCGAAGGCGGGCCGCATGACCCGTTCGCCCGGCATGGTCAGGATCAAGAGCCGCAGCATGTCGCGCACATGGGCGGCGCTGCCCGGCATATGCGTCGCCGCACGGCCCTCGGCGCTGGGACCGAAGGGAAAGGCCAGACGGGTCATTGTGCGACCACCCGCGTCTGCGAGCCGGAAATGATCGGCGGCCCGCCGGGGATCTGCTCGGCCGACAGGCACAGGGCCGAGAGGGGATTGATGAGCACGGGCTGGCCCAGCGAGGTGACGCGCGTGGACGCCGCGATCCACCGCGTCGTGATGCAGGGCTGGGGCTTGCCGTTGGGCAGGGTAAAGGCGCAGCCCGCCACCATCCCCGGATCGGTCAGCACCGCGACCGGCTGCCCGGAAACGGTGACCCGCGGGCTTTTCGGCAGGATCGTCAGCGTGCCCCCGTGCGGGCAGGTGGCGATCGTGTTGGCGTGAAGTATCGGTCCCAGCATGTTCCCTTCCCCCGTCTTCAGGTCACGACAAGCGCGCCGTTGTTGATGATGACCGAAGGGCCGGACATCACGATGGTCGCCCCCTGCCCGTTCGAAATCGTGGTGCCCGCCGCCCCCATCATGAAGAGCGCCCCCGTCGCGGTCTTGATGAGGACCTGCTGCGCGGGATTGTCCGACAGCGTGACCGATGTTCCGGTCGTGGTCTGGAAATGGATGTTGGGCGTCACCGGAGACGCACCGGCCAGCGCCAGCGCCGGGAAACCGCCGATCTCGGGGAAGAAGCCCCCCGACCAGATCGGGTAGTCGGGATCGCCCGCCTCGAACTCGACCCAGACGCCTGCGCCCAATTGCGGCAGCGCGACCATCCCCGCCATCGCCTTGGCCGCGAAGGGAAAGGAGGGCATCGCCCAGGTGGACGGGAACGCACCATACTTGTCGCCGAGCTGAACCATGATCCGGCCCTGGTTCTGCGGGTCGATGTTGTTCAGAACCGTCGCACGGTACTTGCCGAAATACTTGGGTCCGTCGGTCATGGGGTCACCGTCTCTTTCTGTGGCATCAGGCCCTCGCGGGCGAGTTGGAACGACTGGCGCCATGCGCCGCGGGTGAGCGAGTGGGTGACGGATGAGACATACCAGACCCCGTCATGCGCCCGCCCGGCCCCGCGCAGGCCTACCAGCTGCCGGGCGTTGAGCGGCTGGCCATAACGCGCGAGGTCGATGGTTCCGTTCGCCAGCACCGGATCGCCCTTGGCGGTGCCGGACAGGATCATCCCGGCCACTTCGGGTGCACTCAGCCGTTCGGTTTCCAGAAGCCGGGTCTTGCCGGGCACGACCGGACGCCCGGCCAGCGGCGGCTTCAATATGCCCACCGGCGGCGCCGGGACCGGAACCGAGAAATTGCCGGCCTTTACGAACCCGAAGGCAAGCTCGGCGACGTTGGCATCGACGCTGAAGCTCATCTCGTCGAGGTTGGACATCTGGTCGAAATCGAGCGTCAGCGCCGGTTGTGCCGTGCCCACCCGCACTTCGGGGCCCCAATAGGCGGTGTTGGTCCCGACCTCCGGCCCCGGCTTCATGTAAAAGACATAGCCCGCGTCCGAGGCCAGTTTGGACACATAGGCGAAGTCCGACCCCTGCTGCTGCGCGATCTTGTCGGTGGGGGACGCGACCACCGAGAACGGCGAGGGGATCACCATGGGGATGACGCCATACATCGCGTATTTCGCGACGATCAGCGCGACGCGGGCGAAGGGCGGCATCGCCGGGAACGGAAACCCGGTGAAGTCGATCAGGTCCATGTAGCCCGTGATATCCTCGCCCGTCAGCGTCAGGCGGTTCTGCCCCGGCTGGCGCGTGGCGGTGATGTCGTGGCGCTTGATCGGCCCGTCGGCAAGCACCCGCGACACCCCGTCGAGCGTCGCGACGAGGATCACGCGGTTCATCGGATCGAGCATACCGGACGGCAGGTATTCCGTCGCGATGGGCGAGGTTTTTCCATAGGTGAAGGTGATCTGGTATCCCGACCGCCGCCCCGTCGCCTCGGTCACTTCGGCGCTTTCCAAGGCCGCGGTCAATGGCTCGGGCGCAAGCGATGTGGCGAGCGGCCCGATCCTGAGCGAGAGGGAGACGCCCTTAAGTGTCGCCATCGCCGGACGCCTCCAGTGGCAGGGGCAGCATCAGCCGTTTGCGCGGCTCGGAGGTGACCCGCGCCGGGTCGTCGGCCCCGTCCGCATCCACGATGCGCCAGTAAAGCAGCGGGTCGCCCATCCGCTCGGCCGCGAGCGCGTCGATCCGCTCGTCGCCCGCAAGATCGACATGGCCCAAAGGCACGAACCGATCACGCGCGGGGATGATCCGCCGGCCCAGAAACGGCACGCCATCCCCGCCTTCGCCGTCCTCGATGCGAACGGGCGTGGTGTAGTAACGGCTGGTCGGCAGAACCGGATCGCTCATGCGTTCTCTCCCCTCATGGCGTTCCCGACAGGCCGAGCGCCGACAATGCGCCGCCCTTCCCCTCGGCCCGCTTTTCGCGCCGCGCCAGCGCCGCCATGTAAAGCTCGGCCCCTTTCGTTCCCCAGGCCAGATCGTCCACCGTCAGAACCGAGGTGCCGATGGACAGACGCGCGCGGATCGGGTCGAGGTTGGTGTCGAACGCTTCCTCGGTCACCGACACATCCGTGATCCTGACCGGCAGCACCCGGTTCGGTCCCAGCACCAGAAGCACCAGCGGAGAAGGCAGGGGCAGGATTTCCAACGCCCCGCGCATCGCCATCTCGTGCCCCGCCACCATGTCGTCCACCTTGGGCGAGATCAGCACTTCGAGAAGGGCGAGATCGGCGGTGATCCCTTCCTCGCCCGGTGCCAGAACGGGACCACCCGGGGCGACCGAGCTGTCGGTCGCGTCCAGTTCGATCTCGAAGGTCAGGGTTTCCTGCGGCGGGCCGGTCAGGCGCAGCGCCGCGGTTCCTTCGGCACCGGACTGCGCCCCCGCGGGCGTCAGTCGCCGCGTCAGGCTGTCGGGGTTGAACTGGAACACGATGGTTCGGATCACCGCCTTGCCGTCGCCGTCCATCACGACGAAGCCACCTTTCAGCGCACGGGGGGATTGGGACAACGCGACCATCTGCTACTCCAACGTCGAAAAGCCGAGGCCGCTGGGGCCGGCCACCGCCCGGCCCTTCGCCTCTTCCAGCCCACGCTTGAGCCGTTCGGTCGCATCCGGCACCTTTTCGGTGACCGTGACCTTGTTCTGGCCGGTGCCTTCGGCGGTGAACTGTTTCATGAACGCCTTGGGGTCGATGGCGGGATCGATGCGGATTTCGGACAGGCTGGGCGGCGTGATGGTGCCGTCCTTCGCCCGCGACAGCGTGCCCAGATGCAGCGTCAATTCTGGCCCGATGTTCACCGGGCCGTATTCCGCGATTTTCTCGCGGATCTCGTGGCTCATCAGGCCGTAGGCCGCATAGCCCTCGATCGCGGCTTCGAACCCCACGGTTCCGGTGATCGCCAGCTTCGCCTGTGCGGCGACGGACAGGGCCAGCCCGTCCTTGTCGTAATCGGCCAAAAACGGCGTGGAGGCATCGAGGTTCAGATGCAGTCCCGGCACGACCGCCAGCTTGCCCTTCACCCCCACGGCCCCCTTCGCAAGTTCCGCCCCGATCGACCCTTCGACGACGCCTTCGAGGTTCAGAGAGCCCGGCAATGTGATCTTGCCGCTCAAGGCTGCCTTGACTTCCATCTCGGCCTCGAAGGGATAGAGCGATCCCTCGAACGTCACCTCCTTCAACGCGATGGGGCCTAGCTGGTAGCCGAAGCGCACCGCGCCGCTGATCCCCGCCGTCGCGTTGATGAAGGTAAGGGGTGGCGGCAGGGGAAACGGCATCTCGACCCCGGCCTCAAACAGCGTGTTCAGCGCCTTGCCATCCTTGGGCCACGCCGGGCTTAGTGGAATGTCGTCCACGCTCACCCCGCCCTTCAGCTTCACCCGACCGCTGCGCTCCAGTTCGACGCCGAGTTCGGGGCGGAGGTGATCGTTGAGTTGATAGGCGATCAGCCCCGTGCCCGAGATGACGCCATCCGGGTGCAGCGTCACGGTGATCGTCCCGGTCGCCTTGCCCGCCTTGACCTGGGTCGTGCCGATGCCGCTGAACGCGCCCTCTTCGCCGTCCTTGCGGCGATAGGTCATTTCCAGCCCGGCATTCACGCCCCGGACCTCGACCCCGGCGTTTCCGGTCAGGACGACCTCGCCCTCGGAATAGGTGCCGTGAAAGGCGACCGAATTCACGAGCGGCACGGGGTCGGTGACCGTCGCGCCGCCGGAATAGACCAGCCGTTCGTCCGCGTAGTCCAGTTTCATGTCGACCGACGCGCCGCCGAGCCCGAAACTCAGACCGCCGGTGGCGAAGACGGCGATGCCGCCATCGCCCTCCCGAAACCCGATCTCGGCATCGACGCGCGCGCCCCTGATCTTCGACGATTTGGCCTTGAGCGATCCGGCCCAGCCCGCGCCCGAGGTGTAGCTTACGTTGCCTTCGGCGGCGTCGATCCCCGGAAGCCCCATCGCGGGAACCAGCGATCCGGTCACGTTGAACGCCCCACCGATCAGGCCCGCCTCCAGCTTGCCGGTCGCGATTGGGTTTTCGGCAGGGCCGATCTCGAACCCGATGGCCCCGCGCGGCACGAACTCCGGCATCAGGTCCAGTGCCAGCGCCCCCTGGGTGAAGCGAAAGAGCTTGCCGGGCGCCGTCAGCGCGTCCTTCCCAAGAGCGCTGACGACCGCCAGTTTCTCGCCACCGTCCTGTGTCGCCGAATATTCCACGGCGATGTCGCCCAGCATCGGCACGGTCGATTTGATCGTTCCTTTAGCCTGTAATCCGCCTTTCGCGTCGAGCGGCGCGAAGCTCAGGTATCCCGGCGACAGATAGGGGTAGTAGAACTCGATCTTTTCATTTGCGCCGGGCGTCAGCCTGAGGTTGCGCATCTCGCCTGCGGCGACACTGTCGGGCACCGGTCCGGTCGCAATCTCGGCGATCAGGTCGACTTCCGGCGTGTCCGCGCCCGACCGTTTCTTGGCGAGTGAATCCAGATGCCCCGAGACCTTGTCCGATTTGGACCATGCGCCCTCGGCCCCGCGTTCGTAGGACTTGATCCGCACACCGGGGATCAGGCGCTTGGCGGAATTGTCGATGGGCGTGACGCCGGTTTCGGCCACCCGGATCACCTCGGTCACACCCCCGGCCACCAGAGCCAGAGGGCTGCCCGCGGTCGCGATTTCGGGCATCGTGCCATTGATCCGGCCCGCCCGCAGCATGTCTTCGATATGGAAACTCGGGTCGTCGGTTCCCGTGGGAACGGTCACATGGCCAAGCCGGATCTGGATGTTGCGCACCTCGCTGCCGCGCATATCGGGCGCCCGGATCGCATCCACGACCTCCAAAAGCTTGTTGAACGTATTGCTCCCGGACTCCCGGTTCTTGGTCGCATCGAGGATCTGAAGGTTCGAGGGAACCGATGTGCCGCCCATCTGCTTCTCGACGATGTGGTCGATGTCGCAGCCGGATTTTCCAAGCCCTTTGCCGAGGTTCCTGACCGTCTTGTCCACCCCCTTGGCCTTCAGCGCGGTCGCTACCACCGGATCGCTCTCGCCTGCCTTCAGAAACGCGTCGGACAGCGCCTTTTCCGAGGAGAAGCCGAAGTTGTTCAGCCAGATCTTCTTGTATTTCTCGCTGCCTTCCTTGAAGGCCGAAACACGCTCCGGATCGGTGCCGTTGAAAAGGGGCGTGAAGACCAGCCGCCCGGCGCCGCCCGCAAGGTCGTGCGCGTCCTTGACCCAAGGCCCGATGCCCTTTTCGAGCGGCAGGGCGAAGCTGTCCAGTTGCACCACCAGCTCGTCACGGCCATCGCCGAAAGGCACGTCGCGCACCACCTTCATCCCCGGCGGGAGACGCACGGGGGCCTGCGCTGCCGGGCTGTCCGTGATGGGCGCTGGGGCCTCACCTTCCGGCTGGCGCTGGATCGTGCCGGGGTGCGCGGCGCCGAGCGGGGGCATGGGCCGCCCCGCGGCAAAGGCAGCGGCGGCGCCGTCCGCGGCCTGTTCGAGCGCCAGTGTTTCACCATCTGTCGGGGTCGGCCCGCCGCTGGCGAGCGGACGGTTGGCCTGCTGCACCACATGCGCCACCTCATGCGCGATCAGCGCCGTGCCCCTGCGCGTGTCGGGGCGATACCGTCCGGCCCCGAACACGATGTCCGAGCCGGTCGCAAAGGCATTGGCGCCCAAGGCCCGCGCCGCATCATGGGCGCGCGCGTCGTCATGGACGCGCACATGCCCGAGATCCCGTCCGAACGCCGCCTCCAGCCGTCCGCGCAGGTCGGCACCGATCGTCTGCCCGCCGCCCGCGCGGGCCGGGGCGAATGCGGCCATCGGCGGCGCGGATCGGACCTCGGTGGGAGCCACATGGGGCTTGGCCGGCACGGGGCGCGCGACCGGGTCCATCCGCCGCCCGCTCATGTCTCGCCCTCCGGCAGGGTCAGGCCCGCGCGCGACAGGGCCGAACGCACCGCGCCCGCCACCGCAGCGACCGCCGGGTCACGAGGCAGGCCCGCCGCCGTCGCCTGCAAGAGCGCCGGAGCAAGATCGCGCGCCAGACACCCGGCGATGCGGTCGGCCTCGCGCCGCGTCACGATGCCCGATGCGCCGTGGACGGTCAGTCGCCCGATGCGGATGGTGAGGGGGGCGTCGCTCATTGCACGATATCCCCCCAGCGGATGACCGGGGCGGGCTTGCCCTCTTTCGCCAGTTCCGCCGCCAGTTCCGCTTCGATCATGGTTTCGGTGATCGCCGCGCCCTGATCCGCCGCCGCGAAGGCCGATTTGAGCGCGACATTGCGAATGGCCCCGCCCGAAAGCGGCAGGTCGGCGAGCGCATGAAGGTTGATCCGGGCGGTCGGCGCGGCCGGGGGAAACGCCTTTTGCCACAGCGTCAGCCGTTCGGTGGCCGACGGCAGCGGGAAATCCAACGCGAACCTGAAACGGCGACGAAACGCGGGGTCGATGGACTCGCGCATGTTCGTCGTGACCACGGTGAAGCCCTGAAACGCCTCGATCCGGGCCAGAAGGTCGCCCGTCTCGGCGTTCACGTGCCGGTCCGTGGCCGACCCCACCTGCCCGCGTGCGCCCCAGACGGAATCGCCCTCGTCCCAGACCATGACCGCGCCGCTCCGTTCGGCTTCGGCAAATGCGGCGGCAATGTTCTTGGAGGTCTCGCCGATGTATTTCGAGATGATCTGGCTCAGGTCGATCACCATCAGCCTGAGGTCGAGCGCGCTGGCCAGAACCTCGGCGGCCATCGTCTTGCCGGTGCCCGACAGGCCCGAGAACAGAACCGCGACACCCCGGCCGCGCCCCCCCATGCTGCGCCCGAAACCCCAATCGTCAAACACGTCGGTCGCATGGCGCACATGGGCGGTGATCCGGCGCATCTCGCCCTCGATCTGGCGGGGGAGCACGATGTCGTCCCAAGTAAAGACCGGCTCGCGCAGCGATGTGCCCGGAAGGGGCCGCACCTGATGCGCCCGCGCCGAATGGTGCCAGAGCCGTGCCGCTGCGCCGTCGTCACCTTGGGCCGCGTCGATCTCGCCCGCCGCGCGCGCGACCACGGTGCGTATGTCGGCATCGCCCAGCGCGAAATGCCCGGCCACGCGGGCCAGGGCGCGCGATCCCACCCGGTCGGCCCGCTCTGGCCCGAGGGCGGCGGCCCAGACCATCGCGTCTGCCCGGCGCGGCGCGCTGTCGGGCAGAACCATCACCGCACGGGTGAACCCATCGGCATGAACCGGCCCGGTGACGACCACCTGCCCCGCGATCCGGTCGCAAAAGGCTTGCAGCCCGGCGCGCGCGCCTTCGCCCGCCTGCACGATCAACGCCCGACGGTCGAGCGCGGCCTCGCGGCTCCAAACCCGCGCAAGCCGATCCCGTGCGCCGGGATCGTCGGGGATGTCGGATGCCGACAGGGCCCAGGGGTCGAGACCCAGCCCGGAAAGCCCATCGGCCACCCGCCCGGTCTCGATCACTCCGGCGAGCACCACGGGCGGCATCCCATCCGGCCCGCGCCGCAACAGACACGACCGCAAGCCAGCCAATGCGCCCCCAGACCGGCCTGCGCCGACCGGAGACATCCGTGCCGCGATGAGCGTGTCGCGCACAGGCGCGCCGATCAGCCGGTCGAGCACAGGGTCAGCCAGCGTCAGCCGCGCCGCCGCGCGCGCCCCCTCGCTCAACTCGACGATCTCGAACCGGCGCAGCGCGTGGCTGGCAGAAAGCGCCTCGGGCGCGAGATCCCCGATCAACGCGCCGGCCAGCCAGACCGGGCAACCGCTCAACCCGCCTGCGGCCTCAGCCACCTCGCGCGCGACCGGGGCCGATGTCGCGCAGGCCAGAAGGACGGCGACGAGCTCCAGTTCGCCCGGCGCAAGATCGAAGGTCTCGGCAAGATCGGCCAGCGCCGCCCCCTCTCCCGCCTCCAATGCCGCATGGAGCGGCGCGAAACCGGGAAGCGCTTCGCCCTTGGTCGATGCGGCCAGCGCGTCGGCAGTCAGCCGCCCGGCGAGAGGCACGAGGGCGCTCATTGTTTGCCCCACTGTGCCGCCCGAACCGGGTCCGGCACCACTGCGATATTCACCTCGTCCACGGTGTTGGGGTCGGGAAAGGCCTCATCCGGCACGAGGAAGACCGCCTGAACCCTGTAGAAGGCGGACGGTCGAAGCGGGGACTGAAGCGCAGACCAGAGCTTGGTGGCTTGATCCACGTCCACCGGCTCCTGCGAGATCGAGATTTCCTCGGGCTGGCTTTCGGCCGTGTCGAGCGGCTCGGCGTAAAGGCCATCCATGAAGCTGCCGGACTCCGAGGCCGCAACGCCATGAAGGACCGAGGCGATCAGAGGGCGCGACAAAATCCCGACGTTGTGAAGCGCGAACATGCCGGTGCCGAGCAGCACCTCACGCTCCAGCCCCGATCCTGTGGCCGCCAGCATGTAGTGGAGGTCGAGGACAAGTGGCGAAGGGGCGCGCCGTGCCCCCTGCGAGGTCACATGGGGTTCGAACTGGTTGCGGTAGGCGGTATTCGGTCCGGCCTGATATAGGTAGAGGATCAGCCCCGCCGCTTCGGCGGGCGTCGTGCCGTTCACCGCATTGGTGGCCGCCGGGCGGGGCGGCGGCGCGATCGTGACCGGCGGCGGCGTATGGCTGCCATAGGTCGTTTTCAACCGCGCTTCGATCAGCCCCTTCAAGACGAAGGTCGTGGCGGGGACGGCGAAAGGCACGCTCATCGCCGCCCCCGAGTCTCGAGGTAATCGTCGAGCGCGACGGGGGAATGCGTCGTCGGGCGCGGGGTCCGCGCGGGTCCGGGTTTCGCGGCGGGATCGGTCAGGCGAATGTCGATCTGTCCGATTTCGACGATGACGGGTTCGGGGGCCGCCTGCGCCTCGGCCAGCGGCGAAGGGGCTGGGCTGACACCCTCGGCAGCAGGGGGAACGAACAGCGTTCCAAGCTGCTCGAGCAAGGCCGTGAACAGGTCACCCTCGTCGGTTTCGTGGGTCGGAGTAGGTTCGTCTTGGGCGTGCGGCTCTTCGCGCGGGGGAGCCGAGGCTTCGGTCGGTTTTGCAACGTCCTGCGCGGCGGGTGCGGATTCGGTCGGGCTTTCCGGTTCCGGTGCTGCTTCGGCCTCTGCCGCAGGCATTGGCGGCGTGGAGGCGGACCAATGTTCATTCTGATCTGGCTTTGTCGGAACTGACGCCTCCTGCGGCACCACTTCGGTTTCGACGGCCTGCGGGGACACCGGAGCTGCAACCGTCTCCGCTGCCTGAACCGATGGCGCGATCTCGTCGGTTGGCTCATGCGTAAAGGTCTGCGGCGGGGCTTGGCTTCCAGCCTCCCCGACCGTGTGGGCGGCCGTCGTCTTGAGTGCAGGCGGCGCGGGCGCGTCCGGGCCGATGTCCTCGTCCGCTTCCTCGGTGAACTGCATCCCGTCGGGGCCACCCCGGTCGATGCCCCCTTCGAACCGGGACGGCACGCGCGGCGCGGCGTCGCCGGGCCGACCTGTCGCGGCACGGCGCAATGCATTGAAATACCCGCTCACCCCAGAACCCTCCGGCCCGGCACCCGCGCCTGCGCCGCACGGGCCGTCACAATGGCGACATAGGCGCGCCGCCGGTCGGTTGGCAGCGACAGGACTTCGCCCTCGGTCCACCCATAGGCGCGCGCCAGACAATCGACTTCGGTCAGGAGCGCGCGGTAAAGCCGGTCGATGCCAGCCGCGACGAAGCCCGCCGGTTCGACGCTCGCCTCCGTCTCGGCCCCGCATTCGGGACAGGCCGTGTCGATGCGAATGTCCCCCGCCGGATCGTGGGACGCGAAAGCCGCCTCCAGCGCGGGCAGACCCGTTTCGGGAAACGGCGTATCGTCCAGCGCACAGCGCCGGGTCAGATCCAGCGCATCCCCTGCGGCATCGAGGTCGGCCATGGTCGGCACACGGAACCGATGCACCTGACCGTCGACTGTGACCGCGACGACCGTGTCCGGGCGCGGCACCGAGGCTGACAAGATCGCGTCCTCGGGAACCGCGAATTCGATCTCGGTCCCGCAGGACAAGCAGGTCAGACGGGCCTCCAGCGCATCGCCCAGAAGGGCGCGGCCCAGCCGGATCACGCGCTGGTTGCGCGCGCCCAGCGTGTCGGTCCTGAGCGTGTCGCCCGGCACGAACACGGCCATCAACCGCGCCAAACGCAGATGGGGCGGGGCCGGATCGCCGATGCGCCAGGCGTCCAGAACATCGGCCGCAGTCAGATCACGTCGGGTCATGGCGTTGCGAAGGTCGGCTCCTTCGGCTCGACCACCGCGCGGTCACGCGCCCACCCTTCATGCTCCAGCTTGATTTTCGCGATGGCCACCGCGTTCGCATTCGCGTCCAGGTCCGGCAACGCCTCGTATTCCGAAACCCAGGCCCGGAACACGTTGTAGGTCATGACGACCTGCCCCGCCTCGTTCATCAGTTCGATGATGATGTCCTTTCGGAAATCATCCAGCGACACCTCGCCCCCCGGCTTGGTGCCATAAGCCCAGACCTTGTTCGCCCAGGCTTCGAACCGGCGGTCATGGGTGACCCCCTGTTCCAGCGTGATCGGCTCATACTCCGTGCGTCCGGGCGCCTTGAACGAGGTCGATGGATCGCCGCCGGAGCGGTGCTTGATGACCTCGGTCGACCGCTTCAGGGTCGAAACCTTGGACACCCCGGCGACGTAGTCGCCATCCCATTTCACGCGGAACTTGAAGTTCTTGTAGGGGTCGAGACGCCGCGCGTTTACCGAAAATTGTGCCATGCCGTCCGCTCCTTATTCCGCTGCCTGGACCATCTGTTGAAGTGAGATCACGACGAATTCCGCCGGTTTCAGCGGCGCGAACCCGACCACCACGTTGACGATGCCAATGTCGATGTCGCTCTGCGGCGTCGTCGATGCGTCGCAGGCCACGAAGAACGCCTCCTGCGCGGTGACGCCCTTGAAGGCGCCCGCGCGAAACAGCCGTTGCATGAAGGCATTCACGTTCACCCGGATCTGCGACCACAATTCGTCGCCGTTGGGCTGATGGACCGCCCAGCGCAGCCCCTCGGACAGCGAGCGCAGGATATGATTCGCGGTGCGCCGAACGGGGATGTATTTGTATTCGCTCCCTTTCGCATCGGCGCCGTCCACTGTGCGCGACCCGAATGCGACCGTTCCGTAGATCGGGAATTTGCGGATCACGTTCAGGCCGACGGGGTTGAGAACGCCGTGGTGGCTGTCGGACAGGTCCACCGCCGGGCCGTAGACGCCGGTCAGAACCGCGTTGGTCCCGGCAGGTGCCTGCCAGACGCCCGCCTCCGCATCGGTGCGGGCATAAAGCCCCGCAATCGCGCCCGACGGCGGATGCGTCCGGATGCTGCCGGGCACGAGCGGTTCATCCACCCGGATGTTCGGGAAATAGGCGGCCGCATGTTCCGAAGCGAAAGTGAAACGCCCGCTTTTCCAGGCCTCGGCCCCCACATAGGTGGTCACGTCGGGCGGCGGGTCGATCAGGAGAAAGGCGAATTTCTTGTCGCAGATGCGCGCGGCCTCGCCATAGACCGCGCCGTAGTTGGAATGCTGCGGCGCGTTGGGGTCGCCCGGGCTAGGTCGCACGATGTCGGGCAGGCAGAGGATGTTGAAGAACGGGTCGGGCTCCTCCAACGCCGTGATCGCGGACTTGAAGTCGTCCGACGTCGGCTGCCCGTGGCTTTGCCCGGTCGCGCCGGGAACCAGCCCGCTCACATTCACATGGGCCGCCGGGTATTTCGCGCCGAGTTGGTAGCGCGACGGACCTTCGGTCTTGGCGTCGAGCCCGTAGGTCGCGATCAGGTTGGTGCCGGATGTCGGCGCGGAAAGGGTGACGGTCCCATCCGTGCGCCGGGCCTGCGTGGCCGAGCCGACCGGGGCACTCAGCATCAGGCGCAGGAACGCGCCGCCCTCCTCCGCCATCGCGACCACCGCGTAGTCGCCCATTTTCGCCTTGAGGGGTTCGTCCTCGGCAATCGCTCCGGCGATGGCGGCGGTCAGTTTCTTGGCGAGTTCCAGTGGCGTGGCGGGCTGGGCCTTGCCCGAAAGAAACACCGTGATTTCGTGCCCGTCGATCGAGGCCGCCGGATCAGGGGTGCCGTCGGCTTTCGGGAAGGTGACCGACAGCTTGACCCTGACGTCCGCACCGAACGTGCCCGGGGTCGGGGCGGTCCCGATCGCATAGACCGACCCGGTCGTTTCGGGCGCTGCATTGTCGATCCCGTTCACCTCGACGCTGACGATTTGCGAGCCGAGGCCCGCGTCGTTCACCACGAGCGGTGCGAAGCGGGCCGAAGACGACGAGGTCGAGATGTCGCCAAATCGTTCGACGCGCCCGGTGGCCCGGTCGGTGATCGTCATGTTGAACCGCTTGGCATCCCCGTCTTCGCCGAAGGGGTCGGCTTCGATCCCGAAGGCGTCGAAAGCCACGAAAATCTCGTTCGAGGCCGCGCCGGAGGACAGGGCGGTGACGGTGAGAGAGGTCTGGGTGTCCGTATCCGCCCGTTTGAACCCGCTTGAGGCCGCGACGGCCCCCTCCGGCGGCACCCGCAGGACGTAGGCCTCGGACCCGCCGTTGGCGAAGAAGTGGAGCACGGAATAGGACAGGTTCGAGGTCTGGCTGAGGCCCCCGAACGCGCGCTCGAAATCCGCGAAGCTGAAGATACGGATCGGCCTGTTGTCGATCCCGGTCACCGTGGGGCCGACGAACAGCGCGACCGAGGTGGACGCGCCCGTGATGGGCCGCACGCCGCTTGGCAGTTCCTGAGTGTAGACGCCCGGATGTTTGAGTTGCAGCATGGCCGCCATACCTCCTGAAATTCGTTTTCCCGGGTCGCGCGACATGCGCGGACCGGACCGCAATCAATCAAGTCATGAGCCACAGAGAGACCACCACGAGAGCCGCCCTGTCCGGGTGGCCGCCGTCAAAATACTTAGCGATTCCTCGTGGTTCGCCTTCACGCTGCGCTAGAACCGATTGGCGAGTCAACACTCGCGCGTCCGGCCGGGCGGGCGCGACGGCCCGTTCGATTTCGAACTCCGACGCGAGCCGATCGGGCGGCGCGCGACGCAAGATTTTGAAATCAAGCGTGAATTTGACGCCGCTGGGTGTTGCCTTGCGGGCTCGCAAGAAATGGCCGCGCGGGTCGAACATCCGGCGAACGTCGCCTGCCGGTTGTGCGTGCCGACTGCCCGGACTTGGGGCGATGGCGGCCTTGAAATAAAGCGGTTTCGACGTGTCCTGGAACAGGGTGGCCGCAGGGCTGCCCAAGATGAAAACGGACTGTTGCGCGCAGGATCACCGCCAATCCGATGAACCGCGCAAATCCGCAGGGGTCATAGCGGTCCGGTCAGTAGGGTTCTGCGCGTCCTTGCCGGCTGAGATGCGGGACGACAGCCAGCAAAGCGGGCACGATATCGCGCCCCAGTCCGCGCGCCCGTTGCGGGAGCCACCCCTGCCCCGCCATCGGGTGCAAGGTGGTATCCTTCGTGGCTTGTTCCAAGAGAACCGAAAGGGATTTGGGGAACGCCGCGCCGACCCAGTTCCATGCCATGCCCAGATCGGCCACGGCAGGCGCCGCACCGCCCGGATAGGGGTGGCCGGTTTCATAGTCGGGCGATGCCGCGTCCAGCGCCGTCTCGAAAGTCCGGAAGATGTCCCAACGGTCGGGCGTCCATGTCGGAACATTCTCCGACGGCCAGATGAAATTGCAGCGCAACTCGTTGTCGGAATGACCGTCGAGGAAGAAATCCAGACCGCGTGCAAGCATCTGCTCACGGATCGCCACCACTTCCGGGGCGCGTTCGGGGTCCGGGCTTTCCCATTCCCGGTTGAGGTTCGCGCCCGCCGCATTGGCCCGCGACAGCCCAAGCGCGTTTCCGTCGGGGTTCGCATTCGGCACGATGTAGAGCACCGCTTGTTCCCGCAGCACCCGTGCGGCGGCGTCATAGGGGTCGAGCAGACGGTCGAACAGGCCCTCAAGGAAGAACCCGCCCTGCGTCTCGGACGGGTGCTGGCGCGTGGTGATCCAGAGGTTCGGCTTGTCGGGGCCGGGCGTGCCGAAGGTCAGGAGGTCGATGGGGCGGCCCTGCACCGACTGTCCGATCACCTCGAGCCGCACATCGGGGTCTTTGAGCGCCCGGTAGGTCAGCGCCTGATCGCGTTCGGGGCCGAAGGGCGGAAACTCGGCGAAGGTGACGAGGTCGCCCTTGGGCGTGTAGCTGAATGTCCATGTCTCGCCATCCGAAACGGCAGGCACGCGAAACCAGGTCTCGCCATCCTCGCTGACCAGCGGGCCGGTGTTGGTCCAGGCGTCCTCCACATCGTCGCGGTTGTCCATGCGGTTCGCCACGCTCGCGCCGATGTCCTCGAACACGAAGGTCAGCGGCACGCCGCGCGCGCCGGAGACGCGGAAATTATACCACGCGAAGAACGGGGTTCCGGGGTCTTTCGGCAGAGACAGCCGGATGTTGGACGAGTCCGAGGCGTCGATCACGTTGATGCGCCCCTGCGGGATGTTGCCGCTGATCGAAAGGGTCATGTCAGGCCTCGTTCAGATTGTATTTCATGATCCGGCCATGGCGGCCGTCTCGGTCGCGCTCGACGTCGTAGACGTCGCCATCGACCACGTCGTGACGGTCGAGCTCGGCCTCGATCCGGGCGAGATCGTCGTCGTCGAGCGCGATGTCGAACACGCGCGCGTGGCGGCCGAGGTGGCCGTCATGGCGCACGCCCACGATGATCGCCGTCACTTGCGGCTCCAGCAGCATGGCGCGCATCGCGATGGAGGCGATGTCGGTGTCGTGCTTGTCCGCGATGTCGCGCAGCAGGCGCAGAAGCGACTGGAACACGTCCCACCCGCCGATGTCCTCGATGATGAGCTTGTATTTGGTGAGCGAACGGTTTTCGAGCGCCCCGGTCGGCTCGTCCACGCCAAGCCATTTGTCCGAAAGGAACCCGCCCGCGACGGTGCCGTAGCACAAGAGGTTGATGCCCTTGGCGGCACAGAAATCGACCATGCGTTTCCGCGGGCGGCGGTCGATCAACGAGTACTGAAGCTGGATCGAAGTCATGTCGAACCCGGCACCGTCCAGCGCGATCATGCAGTCCGTGTTGTAGTTCGTGGTGCCAAGCCGGTCGATCTTGCCCGCCGCCTGCATCTCGGACAGCCACGAGGCCACTTCGAGGTAACGCGGCACGTCCAGATCCCACCAATGAAACTGCACGAGATCGAGCCGCTCGGCATCCAGACGGCGAAGCGAGCGGTCGATGGTCGTCTCCACATCCGCCTTGCGAATGGTGGCGAGCTTGTCGAGGTCCGGCACGCATTTGGTATGGACCTTGAGCCTGTCCAGCAGGTCGGTCCGCCCGTTCGCCTTGGCATCACGGCGGAACGCGCCGATCAGGTCTTCGACACCGGTATAGATGTCGGCGCAATCGAAGGCGGTGATCCTGGCGTCCATGTAGGCATACATCTCGCGCACGGCCTGCGCCTCGTCGATCCTTCCGTGGCCGCCTGCCAGATGCCAGCCGCCCTTGATGAGGCGGCTGATCGAATATCCATCGCCCATCTCGGCGCGTTCCATGTCACTCATGTTCACTCCTCGGTCTCGGTCAGCGGCACGGCGGTCGTCGCGGCATGGCTGAATGTGCGTTTTCCGATCCGGGTGATGCGCAGCCGGGTCGGGCAATTCGGGTCGGGACAGGCACAGGCGGCATCCGTGCTCATCCAGTCGTTCGGGTGGGTTTCGCGTTGCTTGGCGGCGAGCAGCGGCAGGACGGCGGACAGGGAGTAGATCGAGAACCCCTGTCCCTCGGGCAGATGCAGCATCTCGCCGCGCAGTTCGAAATAGTCGCCTTCCTGCCCGCAATAGATTTGGCCGGGGCCGGAGCGGACGACTTCGACGCGCAGGTCGTAAAGTTCGAATGTATCGTCTGTCATACGGTCTCCTCCGTCAGTCCGTCGGCACGGTCGGCAGCGTCGGCTTCCGGGTCGCGCCGGGCGGCATCGCCATAACCCGCGCCCCCCGCCGTCTCGACCCGCACCCGGTCGCCGGGTTCGACGCGCGTGCGCCATGTGCCGATGCGCCTCTCGCGGTCCGTGCCGGGGAAATAGGTGAAACGGGTCGGCTCCGGCTCGCCCCCGCCATTCAGGCCCCAGGGCCGAGTCAGCGTCTTTTTGGCAATCGACAGGAATTCGCCCGGCGCGGTGAAGGTGATGTCGCGGGTGATCCCCGGCCCGCCACGATACTCGCCGTCGCCAAAGCTGCGCGCACGCAGTTCCAGCCGTTCGACGCGCATCGCTGTGCGCGTCTCCATGATCTCGACAGGCGTGTTGCGCACGACGGTCTGGGTCAGGTGGCTGCCCGCCACCTTGCCGTCATGGGTCGCCGTCGCGCCCCAGCCGACGCCTTCGTTGTTGGACAGCGCGAACGGCTGGCCGGTGTCCGGGTGCGTGCCGATCATCATGAACCCCGGCACGTCGCCGCCAGAGGACGCCTGAACGCGGTCCGGCATCCCCTTGGCAAGCGCGGCGTAGATCAGTTCCAGCGCGATTAGCCCGGTCCACTGGGTATAGGTCGGCGCGGGGTATTCGGCGTGAAAGATCGTGCCCGGTTCCGCGATCACATCGAGCGGGCGCATGTGGCCCGCGTTGGTGGGCATTCCCGGCGAGGTCAGCGCCTTGAACGCCACCTTGGCCGTGGCCATCGTGGACCCGAGCGGCAGGTTCACGGGGCCTTTGGCGGTCGGCGCGGAGCCGGAGAAATCCATGGTCATGCGACCGTTCCGGTGCGTGACGCGAACCTTCATCAGGATCGGGTCGTCGGTGATCCCGTCGCCCTCCATCCAGTCCTCAGCCTCCCACTCACCTTCCGGCAGATCGGCAAGCGCCCGGCGCGCCACGTCTTCGCCATAGGCGATGAGTTTGGCGATCCCGGCCTCGACCCGGTCCACGCCGAAGTTGCCCACCAGTGCGACGAGCCGCCGCTCGCCCACCTTCAACGCGCCAAGCTGCGCCTCGATATCGCCCATAAGCACGTCCGGCATCCGGCTGTTGAAGCGGATCAGCTCGAACAATTCCCGGTCGGGCACGCCGCCCTTGACCAGTTTCAGCCCCGGAAGGATCAGCCCCTCCTGATGCATGTCCGTCGAGTCGAGCACGTAGCCCGCGTCCTTGGCCCCCATGTCGATCCAGTGCGCCCGCACGCAAAGATAGGCGAAGGGCGCATCGCGCCCCGGCACGAAGACCGGCGCGATCAGGCTGACGTCCGAGACGTGGGCGGCGTTCCAGTAAGGATAATTCGCGACCACGACGTCGCCGGGGTTCAGCGTGTCCGCGCCGACGTGGCGGATCACGGTCGGCACGGCGAAATCGTTGGCACCAAGGAACCGCGCCAGCCCCGGCGCTTCCGCGATCAGGTCGAGGTTCGCGTCATAGACGCTGATCCCGAAGTCGAGCACCTCGTAGATCACCGGGGAGAACGCGGTGCGCTTGAGCGTCGTGCGCATCTCCTCGGCGACCGAGCCAAGGCGGGCGCGCAGGATTTCCACCTCGGCCCCGTCGATATCGCGGGCGGGATCAGGCATCCGGCTCATACCCATAGTCACGCTTGGCCGCTGCAAGGGTCACGTAGCCCTCGGCAATGTCTGCCGCGATGGCCTCGCGGGAACGTCCAGCAGGGTCGCCATGACCGCCGCCGCCCGCCGACATGACCCGGATACGGTCGCCCGCCTTGACCGGCGTGCGTTGGGTGGACACGTCGCGTTCGCGGTCGGTGCCGGGGAACAGCGTCACGCGGTTCGCCGCAGGCTGCACCCCGCCATTCAGCGCCCATGGCGGGCTTTTCGTCTTTTTCACAACGGTCAGGAATTCGCCGTCATCCAGGAACCGGATCACCCGTGTCACGCCAGCGCCGCCGCGATGCGTCCCCGCCCCGCCGCTGTCGGGGGTCAGTTCCACCCGCTCCATGAGCATGGTTGTCTTGGTCTCCATCACCTCGAGCGGGGTGGTGCGCACGATGGCCTCGGACAGGTGCAAAAGCCCGCTTGCCCCGTCGTGATCTGGACTTGCGCCCCAACCGCAGGCTTCGTTGTTCGAGATCGCGAACATCTGGCCCGTGTCCGGGTGCGTGCCGATCATCATGAAGCCGGGCACGTCGCCGCCGGACGAGGCGGCCAGCCGATCCGGGATCGCCTTGGCAATGGCCTTGAACACAAGCTCCAGCGCGACGATCCCGGTCCAGAGCGTATAGGTCGGCGCGGGGTATTTCGCGTGGAACAGCGTGCCTTCCTCGGCCTTGACCTTGAGCGCGCGCATCTGGCCCGCGTTCGAGACGTGGTGCGGCGTGGTCAGCGATTTGAACACCGTCTTGCAGATCGCCTGCGTCGCGCCGAAAGGCATGTTGATCGGCCCCTTGGCCGCACCCGACGAGCCATCGAAGTCGATCGTAAAGTCGTCGTCGGTGATCGTGACCGTGACCTTCATCGGCACCGGATTGTCCCCGATCCCGTCGTCGTCCAGAATGTCCTCGGCGCTCCAGCTTCCCTTTGGCAGCGATTTCAGCGCCTCCGCCGTCATCGTCTCGCCGTGGGTCTGGATCGCGGCAATCGCGGCTTCCAGATCGGCGCGCCCGAATTTCTTGAGGATCTCGTGCAGCCGCCGCTCGCCCGTGCGCAGCGCTGCAACCTGAGCGTTCAGGTCGCCCAGCACGTGCTCGGGCATCCGGCTGTTGAACTTGATAAGCTCGATGATCTCCTGCACGGGCTTGCCGTCCGAGAAGACCTTGGTGCCGGGGAACACCAGCCCCTCCTGGTGCATGTCGGTGGAATCCAGCACGTATCCGGGGTCTTTTGCCCCAAGGTCCATCCAGTGCGCCCGGATCAGCATGACGGAAAACAGCTTGCCATGCTCGTCGAACACTGGGGCCATGAGCGTTGCATCCGCCGCGTGCGCCCCGTTCCAGTAGGGGTAGTTCGAGATCAGGACATCGCCCTCTTTCAGGTTCTCGCGCCCGTAGTAGTCCAGCACCCGGCGAACCGCGTAATCGTTCGCGCCAAGGAAGAACGTCAGCCCCGGCGCTTCCGCGATCAGGTCGAGCTTGTCGTCATAGACACTGATCCCGAAGTCCAGCACCTCGTAGATCACCGGGTTGAAGCTGGTGCGCACAAGCGTGGCCTTCATCTCGTTCGCCGCAGCCGAAAGGTAGCTCTGGACGATCTCGGTGAAAGCGCCGTCTACCGTGGTCATGCCGCGTCTCCTTCCTGCGTGATGACGAGGTGGCCGTAGGCGTTCACCTCGACCGCCTGATCCGAGTGGATGACGGTGACGGAGGTGCCTTCGTCCACCAGCGCGGGGCCGTGGAAGGCCGCGAAGGCCGGGAGCGTGTCGCGCGCGTAGACCGCGAAATCGACCATTTCGCGCCGGGCGAAGCAGTAGGCCGGGCGCGTGGCGGTCGGGGCGGGCATCGCGGGGGACGTCGCGGGCGCGTCGGCCTTGACCATCGTCGGCTTGCGGGTCCGCCCGATCCCGCGCACGCGGGTCGTCAGCACCTGCACCGGGCTTTCCATCGCGTGACCGTAGAGTGCGCGGTGGGCGTCCGCGAAACGGGCGGTCAGGTCGGCCTCGTCCAGCGTGGCCCCGACCGTGAGGGTCAGCGCGTGTTCTTGGCCCAGATAGCGAAGCTCCAGTTGACGCTCCATCAGCGCGTCGCCCGCGCCCACGCCCTGCGCTTCGAGCGAGGCTGCGGCTTCCGCCTCCATCTGCGCGAACTTATCGGCAACGGTGGACAGGTCGCCCTGCCCCAGCACGGTCAGGTCGGTCTGGGCGAAATCGTCGACAATGTCGGCCCCCAGCATCCCCCAGGCCGAGAAGCCCGAGGGCAGCAACGGCACGATGCATTCGGCCAACCCCATCTCACGCGCGACGAGCGGCGCGATGAGCGGGCCAGCGCCGCCGAAGGCCAGCAGCGAGAAATCGGCGGGGTCGCGGCCCCGTTCCACGGTCAACTGCCGCACGGCCCCGATGTTCTTGGCGACCATCACGTCATAGATCCGCGCGGCGGCCTGCGTTGCGTCCAGCCCCAGCGGCCCGGCGATCTGCGCTTCGATGCCCTCACGCGCGCCGTCCGCGTCAAGGGTCATGCGGCCACCCAGAAAGCTTTCGGGGTCCATATAGCCCAGCACCAGCGCCGCGTCGGTCACAGTCGGCTCGGTCCCGCCGCGCCGGTAGCAGATCGGCCCCGGAACGGCGGAGGCGGACCGCGGCCCGACCTTGAGCAGCCCAGCCTCCATCGCAGCGATTGACCCGCCGCCCGCACCGATTGTGCGGATGTCATAGGTCGGAATGAGGAGCGGCAGGTTCTCAAGCGCGGCCTCATGCGCGATCTGCGGCACCGCGCCTTCGATCAGGCACACGTCGAGCGACGTGCCGCCCACGTCGAAGGTCACGAGGTCGGGCCGCTCAAGGATTTCCGCGATCAGCGCGCCGCCGACCAGCCCGCCCGCCGGGCCGGACAGCACCGTCTGCGTGGGCGAGGTCTTGGCGGCCTGCGCCGACATCGCCCCGCCGCCGGAACGCATGATCGCGAACCGACCTTCGAAGTCGCGGGTGCTCAGCGCCGCGCGCAGCTCGTCGATGTAGCGTTCGAAAATCGGGCGGATGTAGGCGTCGAGCACGGTTGTGGACGTGCGCTCATATTCGCGGTGCTCGCGGGTGATGTCGGACGAGACCGAGACTTTCACCTGCGGATACATCGCCCGGATGATTTCGGCGGACCGCTGTTCATGCGCCGGGTTGCGGAAGGAAAAGAGATAGGCGACCGCGATGGCCTCGACCCCGTGATCCTGGACCAGAAGCCGCGCGGCTTCGCGCACGCCATCCTCGTCCAATGGCGTAATCTCGCGCCCCTTGTAGTCGAGCCGCCCGACGACACCGGCAATCCGGCGACGGGGGACAAGGCTTTCGGGCCGCTGGTATTGGAAGTCATACATATGGGCGTCCGGCACGTTGCCCCGGCCCACGAGGAAGATGTCGCGGAACCCGTCGTTCGTGATGATCCCGGTCTTGGCCCCGCGCCGCTCCAACACGGCGTTCAGGCCCAGCGTGGTGCCGTGGATGAACATCGACACGTCCGACAGGCTTTCGCGCAGGCGGCCAACGGCGTCCAGCACGCCCTCGGCAGGGGCGGCGGGCGTGGTCGGCGCCTTCTCGAAGCGGAAGGCACCCGTGGCCATGTCCAGTTCGACCGCGTCCACGAAGGTGCCGCCAATGTCGACGGCGATCCGGTAGTCAGTGCTCATGCGTCTTCCTTTGGTCTATCGGCAAGATGCGGCGCGGCGTCCAGCAGCGCCCGCGTCTTGGGGGATTTCGGATCGGTGAAAATCTGTTCGGTCGGGCCGTCCTCGACGATGCGTCCGGCGTCGACCACGACCACCCGGTCGCAAAGCGCGCGCACGGTGGCGAGGTCATGGGACACCATCACATAGGCCCGGTCGCGCCGTTCGGTCAGACGGCGGATCAACGTCAGGATCTGAGCCTGCACGGTGACGTCCAGCGCCGATGTCGGTTCGTCCAGCACCACGAGGTCCGGGTCGATGGCGAGCGCACGGGCCAGACCTACGCGCTGCGCCTGCCCCCCGGATAATTCGTGCGGCAGGCGGGTGCGGAAGGACGGGTCCAAACCCACTTCCGTCAGGGCGCGGTCGATCAGCGCCGACCGCCGCATGGCGTCGCGTTCGACAAGGCGCAGAGGGTCGGAGACGATATCCTCGACACTCATGCGCGGATTGAGCGCATCCAGCGGGTCTTGACAGACCATCTGCATATGCCGGCGCAGGCCACGTTTCCGCCCGAAGGACAGCCGCGCGATGTCGGTGCCGCGAAAATCGACGCGGCCCGTAGTCGGCTTCAGCATTCCCATGATGGTGCGCGATAGGGTGGATTTGCCCGAGCCGCTCTCACCCACGATAGCGATGGTGTCGCCCTTGCGGATTTCAAGGTTCACACCAGCCAGCGCCGGTTTGCGATTGCGCCCGAACCGGCCCTGATAGGTCACGCCGACTTCGGACAGAACCATCAGGGTTTCGCCGCGCTTTTCGTCCGTCACGGCACGTTTCCGGCGGATGTCCGGCACCGCGTCGATCAGGCGGCGAGTGTAGTTGCTTTTCGGAGCGTGGATCACCGTCTGCGTGGGACCATCCTCGACGATCCGGCCCGCTTCGATGACGATCAGCCGGTCGCAGACTTTCGACAGCGCCGCGATGTCGTGGGAGATGATGAGAACCCCGCGTCCATCCCGCGCCTGCGCTGCGATCAGGTCGAGGATTTCTCCGGTCAGGGTGACGTCCAGCCCCGTGGTCGGCTCGTCCGCGATCAGCACGCGCGGCGAACAGGCGAGCGCAAGCGCGATCATCACGCGCTGGCACATGCCGCCCGACAGTTCGTGCGGGAAGCGGTCGATCTGGCGCTCAGGCTCGCGCAGACCGACAGCCTTGAACGCCTCGACCGCTCGGGCGCGCAGGTCGCCGCCGGGGGCATGGGCGCGAAAGCGGTCGGCCATCTGCTTGCCCACGGTGCGCGTGGGGCTGAGGGCCGAGCGTGGGGATTGGAAGCAAAGCGCCACGTCGCCGCCGCGAAAGGCTTGCAAGGCCGCGCCGGTGAGCGTGGTCACGTCGCGCCCGTCCAGTTCGATCCCGCCGGTCATCCGCGCGGCCCCCGGCAGCATATGCGTCACCGCCCGCGCGATCATCGACTTGCCGCCGCCGCTTTCGCCGACGATGCCGACGACTTCGTTCTGCGCCAGCGACAGCGACACGCCGCGCAGCGCCTGCACTTCGGCATCGGCTGTCGGGATGGTCACGGCGAGGTCGCGGATATCCAGAAGCGTGTTCATCGTTTCACGCCCTGTTCCTGCAAGCCCTCGCCGACAAGGTTGAAGCCCAGCACGGTGATGAACAGGGCGATGCCCGGGAAGGTCGCGGTCCACCAGCGCCCGCCGACGATGTCCGCCGCGCCCGCCGAAATCATCGCGCCCCATTCCGCCCCCGGCACCGGGACGCCGAGGCCGACGAAGGACAGCGAGGCCAGCATCAGGATCGCCCAGCCACAGTTGAGCGGCGCGATGACGAGGATCGGGGTCAGCGCGTTCGGCAGGAGGTGCCGAAACAGCATCGAGATATGCGAATTGCCCGCCGCCTCGGCGGCTTCGACGAAGGTGCGGTTGCGCAGGGACAGCACCTCGGCCCGGATCAGGCGCGCATAGGGCGGCGCATTGATGAAGCCGATGGTCAGGATCAGGTTGATCATCGAATTGCCAAGGATCGCGGCGACGGCAAGGGCGAGGATGAACACGGGGAACGCCTGAAACATGTCGAGCACGCGCATTCCGACGTGATCGACCCAGCCGCCCGCATATCCGAAGATCAGGCCGACGAGCGTGCCGAGCGTCACGGCGATGGCGACGGCGGCGATCGCCACGCCAAGATCGATGCGCGCGCCGTGCAGGATTCGGCTCAGCACGTCCATGCCGTTCGCATCGGTGCCGAGCCAGTGACCGGGCATCGGACCTTCGAGGAAATACATCATGTCCATCTCCTCGGGCCCCCAGCCGGTGAGCCACGGGGCAAAGACGGCGGCGAACGCGACCAGCGTAAGGATCGTGAGACCCACGAGGACCATGGACGGCAGCCGGACGATCCGGCGCGGGAGGGCGAGGATCGCGCTCACATCTTCACCCGCGGATCGAGCGCGGCCTGAATGACATCGGCCAGCAGGAAGATGAGGACGTAGGTGGTCGCGGCGACGAGGACGAAGGCCTGAATGACCGGGTAGTCGCGCACCTGCATGCCGCGCAGCGCCCATTGCCCAAGCCCCTGCCACGAGAAGACGTATTCGATCAGGACGGACCCGCCCAGAAGGTTGCCGAAGACGATGGCCGACAGGGCGGGCAGCCGGGTCAGCGTCTGGCGCATCAGGTAGCGTTGGCGCAGAACGCGGGGGGCAAGCCCGTGGGCAGCGGCGCAGCGGTAATTGTCGCTCGCCAGCACCTCGAGCGCCGAGGCGCGGACAGAGCGCAGCAGCGGCGCGGTCACCGTGATCGCGAGCGTGGCGACCGGGAGCATCAGGTGATGCAGTGCCGACAGAAACGCCTTTCCGTTCCCGGCGATCAGCGTGTCGATCAGGATAAAGCCTGTGTGCGTAGGGACGGCGAGGTCCATATCTACGCGGCCCGACGGCGGCGGGGCGACGTGCAGCCCTTGGTAGAAGAGCAGAATGAGCATGAGGCCGAGCCAGAACTCCGGCACCGAGTTGCCAAAGAGCGCGGCGAACCGCAGCACCTTGTCAGGCAGTTTGTGCCAGTGCCGTGCCGCCGCCACGCCGCCGATCACGGCGAGCACCAGCGCCACGGCCATGGAGTAGATCAGAAGCTCAAGCGTAAGCGGGATGCGCTGCGCCAGATCGGCGGAGATCGAGCGGTTCGTGGTGATCGACGTCCCGAAATCCCCCGTCAGCGCGCCGCCGACGTAGCTCAGATACTGCGTCAGGATCGGCTGGTCCAAACCCAGCCGTTCACGCGCCGCCGCAATGTCCGCCTCGGTCGCCGTTTCGGGGACGATCAGAAGCACCGGATCGCCCGGGAGCAGGCGGATCAGGAAAAAGGCGATCAGACTGACCCCGATGAGAACCGGGATCAGCAACAGAAGCCTTTTCAGGACGTAAGCGGCGACGCGCATGGGTCTGGATCAGGCCGTCAGGTAACGCAGGCGGAACAGACCATCGACGGGCTGCACCCAGCCTTCGACGCCTTCCGTCACCGGCAGCATGAAGTTCGGCTGCGCCAACACCAGCCACGGCACGTCTTCGGCCAGAACCGATTGCACTTCGTCGATGATGCCCATCCGCGTTTCTTCGTCCAGAACACCGGCCAGCGAGCCGAGCAGTTCGGCAATTCTCTCGCTGTTGTAGTTGGCGTAGTTGAGGAAGCCCGTCGGGCTGAGCGCCGTGGCCCCGAGGTATTCGAAGTCATTGACCCAGAACTGTCCTGCGGCGACCTGAAGCGGCGCGGATTTCTCCTGACGACGGGTCTGCATGGTGGCCGGATCGACGTTTTCGATGTTCAGCGTGACGCCGACCTGACCGAAGGCGTTCTGAAGCAGGACTGCGATCCGCTCGGCTTCGGTGTCGCCGGACACGATGACGATCGAGGTTTCGAACCCGTCCGGAAAGCCCGCTTCGGCCAGCTCGGATTTGGCGGCCTCGAAATCGGTGTCGAAGGGGTAGCCCGCCTCCGAATAACCCGGCATTTCCAGCGGCAGAACGCTTTTCACGCGGCGCGCCTCGTCGAAATAGACCGACTTGATGAGCGCATCATAAGGCACCGCCTTGGCCATCGCCTTGCGCACCGCCGGATTGTCGAAGGGCGTGATGGTGGTGTTCATCGGCACGAAGACAAGCTGGTTGTTCGGGGCCGACAGCAGCTTGACGCCCTCGGCTTCGGACATGTCCATCACGTCGCGCAGCGGCAGCGCGAGCGCCACGTCCACGTCGCCGTTCTGGAGCAGAAGACGGCGGTTGGCGGCGGACGGGATGACCTGCAACCGGATGGTCTTCACGCCCGGTGCTTCGCCGGGGAATTCCGGGTTGGCCTCGAGCACGATTTCCTCGCCCGGACGATATTCGGTCACGTTGTAGGCGCCGCCGTCGATCGGGTTCACGTTGGCCCATTCCTTGGCCCACGGGTCTTCGTCCGTCGCATGGGATTTCAGAAGCTCGCTGTCGTAGACGTAAAGCGAGATGATCTGAATCTGCGTCGACATGGCCGAGGCGGTGCCTTGGGTGAACTCGACGGTGTAGTCGTCGACGACTTTCACCTGATCCGGCTCGGTCAGACCGAGAATGCGGTAGATACCGGCGACGTTGGCCTGTGCGGCGAAGGCGCGGTCCTTGGACCATTTCACATCCGCGGCGGTCAGTTCGTTGCCCGAGGGGAACTTGATCCCCTGCTTGAGTTTGAGCGTCCAGACCGTCCCGTCTTCGTTCGGCTCGAAGCTTTCGGCATAAAGCGGCAGAACGCCTTCGGTTTCAAAGACCTGCCCCCCTTCCAGATCCATGACCGGGTAGTCGATCATGTAGGGATAGGTGTTCTTCATCACGGCGAGGCCGATGGTGTCGAAGGCGAGAAAATCCTGGTCCCAACCGCCGAGGTCGGCCGGAATCGCGACCGTCAGCGTATCGGCGCCTTGCGCGAAGGCACGGCCCGCGGGCAGCGTCAGGACGAGCCCCACCCCTGCCCCGAGTTGAAGGAAGGTGCGCCGGTTCAGGCCGCCGGGCGCCGAAGTGTCGTGTCGTGTCTCAGTCATGTCAGTTTACCTCTCTGGGTGAAAAGAATGTCGCCTTGGGGCGATCTGTTATTGCTCTACCCCCCGCTCCCGGTGTCACCGAGACCATGGGTCAATAGGAGGTCCATCGCCTGCCCGATGTCGGCGACGATCGCCGCTTCAGCGGCGTCCGCGTCGCGGGCGCGAAGGGCCTCGACGATTTCGCGATGATACTTGTCACCCGCCCCGATCTTGCCGCCCGCCAGTTGCCCGGCACGTGGCAGATAGGGACCGAACTGAAGCCAGAGGCTCCCGATCAGGGGCAGCAGCACCTGACTTTGCGAGGCCGCATAGATGGCGAAATGGAACCGCTGGTTTCTGGACGCATCGGGCGATCCGGCCCCGTCCGAGGTTTCCGCCAGAATGGCTTCGATCTGGGCGAGTTCGTGGGGTTTCCAGCGTTCGGCGGCCAGACGCGCGGCGAGTCCTTCGACACCTTCCCGAATGGTTTTCAGATCATGCAGTTTGGCGTGGTTGAGCCGTGGGACGGCCACGGAGCGGTTTCCGTTGGCGACCTCGAGCGCGCGTTCGGCGACAAGCTGGCGCAGGGCGTCGCGCACCGGCATCGGGCTGACGTCCAGTTGCTCGGCCAGCTTGCGGTGCGTCAGGATTTCGCCCGGCGCAAGTTCGCCCCGCATCAGGCGGGTTCTGAGGTCACGGACGATCCGTTCGTTGACCGGCCCCGGACCGGATAGTTTGGCCTCGGATGTCGTCTGATCGTCCATCACCGCAACCTCCGCCTGACGGCATCTATGGCATCGAGCATCGACCGCCCCAGATCGGCACTTCGCGCCGGGCTCCAACCCATTTCCGGGTCGGAGTCGCGATGGGTGTCCTTGAACGGCATTTCCAGAAGGATCGACAGGCAGTCGAATTCCTCGGCAATCGCGTTCCACGCCATGCGCAGATCGGCGGTTTCCGGTGCGCCGCCCGGATAAGGGTCATCCATGCTGTAAGCCGGGCAGGACCGCTCCAATGCCTGTCCGAAGTCATTGAACAGCGTATCGAGACGCGACGAGCGCGACGGAATCTCAAGGGGACCGCCGAGGAAGACATAGGGCAATTCTTCATCCCCATGGGCATCAAGGCAGAAATCCACCCCCTCCGCACGCATCCGGGTCAGGATCATCGCGACCTCGGGCGCGGTTTCGGGATCGGTCCCGTCCCACGCCCGGTTCAGGTTCATGCCGCGCGCGTTCAGCCGGGTGTTGCCCATGGCGCATCCGTCCGGATTGACGGTCGGCACGACGAAGATGTCGAGGGCGTCGCACAGTGCGCGGCCCAAAGCGTCGGACGGGTCCAGAAGCCGGGCAAGCAGCCCTTCGACGAAGAAGCCCGCCATCGTTTCCGAGGGATGCTGGCGGCCCATGATCCAGACCTTCGGCTTGCCCGGCCCCGGCGTTCCGATCCGAAGCAGGTCGAGATCGCGGCCCTGCGGCGTCACCCCAAGGCGTTCGAGCCGACATCGCCCATCCGAGACCGCAGCCGCGATCATCGCGTCGTGTCGGTCCATCGGGAATGGCGGGTAATAGGCGACCCAGACCGTATCCGCGACGGCGGGGGTCTTGATGGTAAAGACGCCGTCCGCGTAGTCCGCATCGCATCGGGTCCAGTCGCGCCGGTTCGCGGAGACGAAAGGCCGATACCCGGTCCAGCAGTCCGGCACCTCGTCCCGCCCAGCAAGGCGCGACAAGTCCGATGCGTTCTCGATCACGACCCGAAGCTCACGCCCGGCTGCGCCCGATATGCGGAAATAGAACCAGTTCATGTCCCGCCCGGCCGCATCGGCGCGCAGACGGATGCGTAGGGTCTCGCCGCTCACGCTGACGGGAAGCGCGCTGCCGCCCTCGAAACCCGTGGAAAGTGTGAGCGTTCCCTGTGACATGATTCCCCAAACTGCGATCTCATTTTATGTAATGCGATCACGGTTTGATGCGTCAAACGGTTTTTCCCCTCCGTCACCGGGGGAATGCCCCCGGACAAGCGCAGAACGCGCGACGACGGAACGCGGTGCACGCCATGCACGCACGCCTGCGTAAAATCGCGGCATTTCGAGAAGTTTCGGGCCGGGCGGCACCCTCGACCGGGCGTCACGTCGGTTGCGTCAATCCGTGAAAAGCTGCGCGCTGTCCGAGATTTCCGCAAAGCTTTGGGCGACCGACCTGAGGCCTGCGACATGGCCGTCGACCGTGGGCGCGGACACCAGATCGTGCGGCATCCACGTCGCGAAATCGCGCCCCATCGCGGAACGGATCGTGCTTTCGCAACAGATATTGGTGGCGGTCCCGACGACGACCACGCCGTCGACCCCATCGTCGCGCAAACGCTCGTCCAGGCCGGTCTTCAGGAACGCGTCGAAGCGCGGTTTGTCGACGATCCAGTCCCCTGACTGGACGGTCATGCGCGGGTCGAGGTCTTGCGACTCGCTGCCCGGCAACAGGGCCTCGACCGCCGGGCCGCGGTTCTGCGGACCCACGAAATGATCGAGGTAGGTCGACCAATAGTCATCCGCGCCAATCGGTCCCGTCATGGTCCGAAGCCAGACGATCTTCGCCCCGCGGTCCCGCGCACGCGTCGCGAAGTCGTTCACCTGAAGGAAAAAGCAGTCGTCTTGTCCGGGAAGTAGCCGATAGAACGGCTCGGTCGGCACCGTCCAGCACCTTTGCATGTTGCAGACAAGGACCGCCGTGCTGTCCCAGTTCGGGGCTCCATAGACACGTGCGCCATCGCGGCGGTAGGTCGCCTGTGCGAGGATGTCTTCGATGTCTTTCATCGGTGTTTCCGTCTTCATAGGCAGGGCGACCTGCCGTTTCATCTTGGTTCCGCCGAAGCCTGAAGCCGAAGCAAACTTTGACCAAGACCCCTCCGCCCGGCCGCGGCCACGGCGTGTTCATCGCCCTGTATACGGCGCAAAGACAGAGCCACTCAATCCGGGCCGTGACGCGGACGGTGCGAAACGGGCGCGCGGGATCGAAGCGTCGGTCGGGTCCGGCGCAGACGCAATCCGGCGACCCAACCTCTCCACTTAAAGTTTCCTGACGCCCCGTTCCGGGACGTGCAGCCGAGGAAAGATGTGTTGACATCACAACTCGAAATCGACAAGGTGCACTTGTTGACATCGCAACAGATCGCTAGTCTCGAGTCGAACTGGTCACGAGATGCGATACGATGTCGGGCCAAGAGGGAGGATACCATGGCACAGAAAGATACGGGGCAGTCGCTTTCCGACCTGCTCGAAACCATTCCCAACGTCACCGATCATCTGTTTCGCAATGCGCCCAAGGCGGCGATGACGATCTACAGCCAGATGATGCCGGGCGACGGCGTGCGGCCCGAATTCACCACGTGGCGCGACGAACAATGGGCATGGCGCAACACCATCGCGGTGCACGACCAGAGCTACCACATGAACTCGACCCATGTGCGCGGCCCCGATGCGCTGGCCTTCACGCAATACTTGTCGGTCAACAGCTTCAAGACCTTCGAAATCGGCGCGGCCAAGCAACTCGTCTGCTGCTCGCCCGAAGGTTACCTGATCGGTGACGCGATCCTCTACCGGATGGGCGAAGACGACTACATGGTCGTGGGCAACCCGGCGACGACCGAATGGGTCGAATACAACGCCGAAGTGCTGGATTTCGACGTGACGACCGAGAGCGACCCGATGTGGACATTGAACAAGGCGAAGCGGCGCGAGTTCTACCGTTTTCAGGTCGAAGGCCCGAAGGCGTGGGAACTGCTGGAAGAGCTGAACGGCGGCCCTCTGCCCGAGATCAAGTTCTTCAAATCCGCCGAGATCAAGCTAGGCGACTACACCGCGCGCGGCATGCGTCACTCGATGGGCGGGATGCCGGGGCTGGAGATTTCCGGGCCTTGGGACGATTACCGCGCCGTGAAGAAGCTCCTGATGACGGCGGGCGAGAAATACGGTCTGCGTATGGTCGGCTCCATCGCCTATTTCACCACGGTGATCGAAAGCGGCTGGTGGGCGGTTCCCGTATCCGCCGTCTATACCGGACAAGGCACCAAGGGCTATCGCGACTGGATGAGCGCCAAGAACGCTTCGATGCGGATGTCGCTCGGCGGGTCGCTCTATTCCGAGAATATCGAGGACTACTACCTCACGCCGTATGACGTGAATTACGGCCACATCATCAAGTTCGACCATGATTTCATCGGGCGCGACGCGCTGGAGGCGATGGGGACCGAGCAGAAACGCCGCAAGGTGACGCTGGTGTGGAACGCCGAGGATGTGATGGGCGTGCAGCAGTCGATGCTCGAGGATACCGGCGAGGTGAACCCGCTTCCCATCACCATGCCCTTGGCCGCCATCGCACGGATGCATTACGACCGCGTCGAAGACACCGACGGTAACCTGATCGGCCTTGCGACCTATCCCGGCTACACCACCAACGAACGCGCGATGATGTCGATCGCTTCCGTTGACGTGGCCTTTGCCGAACCCGGCACCGAGGTCGTGCTGGTCTGGGGTGAGGACGGTGGCGGTTCGCGCTCGGCGGGCAACATCGAACCGCATCGGCAGGTCCGCATCCGTGCGACCGTGGCCCCCAGCCCGATCTCGAAAGCGGCACAAAGCTACCGCTCCGACATCGGGATCAAGCGCGGGTCGCTCGAAGAAGCGTGAGCCATGGGCTCCGGCGGCGGGAGGGCCGCCGGAGCCTTTCGTCAGGGAGGATGACATGACGCACCCAAGCGCCCGCGCGGACGAGACGCGCAAGACATGGAAAGCCGTGCTCGAGACGTATCACGAGGATCGCTCGACACCGGTCACGCCGGAATACTGGTCGGACAAGGACACGTGGTCGCGCGACCGGATCGAAGCGGTCCAGAACGAAAAGATCGCCGCTGTCGCGCCGTTTCTTTATGAAAACAGCGCCTTTTACCGTCGCCGTTTCGACAAGCTGGGCGTGGCCCCCACGGACCTGAAAGACGGCGACAGCCTGATCGCCAACTGGCCCATCGTCACCAAGCAGGAGATGATGGAGGACGCGACCGAACATCCGCCCTACGGCACCTATACCACCTGTTCGGACGAGGACTGGGCCGACCGCGGCTGGATGCTGTTTTCGTCTTCGGGGTCGACAGGTGTGCCCCGCGTGTTCCGCTACACCCATTTCGACCGCCAGTATTGGGAACAGGCCAACGCCCGCGCGCTTTATTCCGGCGGGCTGCGTCAGGGCGACAGCGCGATCCCGATGGTCGGCTTCGGCCCGCATGTGTTCGCCTGGGGCGTTCAATACACACTGGCCAAGATGGGGCTTCCCGTCGTGCCGGGTGGCGGTGTGGACGGCCACGCGCGCGCGTCGTTCATCGACCGCTTCAAACCCACCGTCCTCGTCTGCACCCCGTCCTACGCCCTGTATCTAGGCCGCGTGATGCAGGACATGGGGATGGACCCGGCGGCCACGTCAATCAAGTGGATGGTCACGGGGGGCGAGCCGTTCTCAGGCGTTTCCGGCACGCTCGAACGGCTGCAAGACCTGTGGGCGGCCAAAGCGGTGGAGTTCTACGGCTGCACCGAAGCCTCCCCCCATTGCGGTGGCTACTCCTGCCCCGAATATCAGGAAGGCGACGAGCCGTTCATTCACTTCATGGAAGACATCCAGCTTTGGGAAACCGTCGATGCCGATACCCTCAGCCCCGTTGCCGACGGCGAGCGCGGGCTGACGGTCTGCACCAACCTCAACTCGGAAAGCTCCGCACAGCTTCGCTTCCTCGTGGGCGACTATACCCGCCTCAGCCGTGAACCCTGTGCTTGCGGCCGCAATCACGTTCGCGGGCTGGGGTGCATGACCGGCCGTTCCGACGACCTCATCAACCTGCGCGGCATCAAGTTCTTCCCGGTCCAGATCGAAGAGGCGGTGCGCGCCGTTCCCGGTACCGGCGACGAGTTCCAGATCCGACTGACGACGCAGGACGACGGCCTCGACGTCATGCGCGTGCTGGTCGAACACGAAAGCGACGTGGCCGACCGTGTGGCCAAGGAAATCCGCTCGCGTTGCGAAATCCGCTGCGCGGTCGAGGTGGTGACGCCGAACACCCTGCCGAAATCCGAAATGAAGGCGAAACGCGTCTTCGACGAAAGGAACAAATGATGCTGTCGAACACCCTCAAGCGCCGTGTGGAATGGGGCGATTGCGACCCGGCGGGCATCGTGTTCAACCCGCAGTTCTTCCGCTGGTTCGACCACGGCACCTCGATGCTCTACGAAGCCGCAGGGTGGCCCAAGCAGGAGATGCTGGCGAAATTCGGCGCGGCGGGCTGCCCCCTCGTCGACACCCGTGCGACGTTCAAGGCACCGTGCAGTTACGGTGACGATATCGAGATCACGACGGAAGTGGCCGAAGTGAAGGACCGTAGCTTCGACATTCGTCATACGCTTACGAAGAACGGCAAGGTCTGTGTCGAAGGGGTCGAAACCCGCGTCTGGACCGTGAAAGACCCGGAGCGCGGCCTGAAATCGGCGCCGATCCCCGAGGAGCTTGTCCGGCGTTTCCGGGCGGAGTGAGACCGGAAGGCCGGGCCTGTCCCCGCCGTGCGGCCTAGAGGTCGTCGACGTTGCGCCGCATGATGCGGATCACGCGCAGGAAAGCCTCCAGATCGTCCGGGTCCACGCCCGCGATCAGCTTGCGCTCGCGCTCCAGCGCGGCGGCGAGGATCGTGTCGTGGATCTCGTACCCTGCCTCGCTCAACGTCCATTTCCGGCGGCGCGGATCGTTCTCGAACGTCTCGAAAGTGACCATACCGACCTCGGCCAGCTTGGCGAGCGACCGGCTCGTCGCGCCCTTGTCGAGCGACACGACCGAGCAGATGCGGGAGGCCGGAATGCCCGGTTCGATGGCGAGCATCGAGATCACGCGCCAATCGACGATACCGATCCCGTAGTCGCGCAGGTATTGGGCCGACGCGCCCGACGAGAGCGCGTTGTTCACCGACGACAGGAAGTAGGGAATGTAGGTGTTGATGTCGATGACGCGATGACCGGCCTTGCCCAGCCGCGTCGGGCTGGAAATCCGTGCTTCCGGGCAGCGGCCCGCTCCGTCTTTGGATTTGTCGTCTTTCGCCATGCACCGGCCCCGCGTAGATCGTCACCTCGAACTGTCCAATGGCGGGCCGACTGTCAAGGGCGACAGGTTCAGTCCGCCAGCATCCCGACCCCGACGTGGCGTTCGACCCGTGCGGGATCTGCCCGGAGCGCCTCGGCGGTCGCATCCTCGACCACCGCGCCCGCGTCGAGGATCACGACACGTTCCGCGAAGTCCAGCGCCAGCTCCGTGTGCTGTTCGACCAGTAGAACGGTATGTGTGCCGTCCGCCGCAATCCGTTCGAACGTCTCCATGAGCATGTCGCAGATCACCGGGGCCAGACCTTCGAGCGGCTCGTCCAGCATCAGCAGGCGCGGCTGACCGAGAAGCGTGCGCGCGATGGCGAGCATCTGCTGCTCACCGCCGGAAAGCTGGGCGCCGCCGTTGCTGCGCCGTTCCGCAAGACGCGGAAACATCTCATACGCCTCGTCGATCCGTGCATCGCCGCGCAAGCCCGCGAGCAGGTTTTCTTCCACCGTCAGCGAGGGGAAGATGTCGCGGGTCTGGGGCACAAGCCCAAGACCGGCCCCCACCCGTTTGTGCGGCGCAAGGGTCGAGACATCGACGCCCGCCGACATGACCCGGCCCGCGTGCAGCCGGGTCAGGCCCATGACGGTGGACAGGAGCGTGGTTTTTCCCACGCCGTTGCGGCCGATGATCGCCACCCGCTCGCCCTGCCCCACCGTCAGGTCGATCCCGTGCAACACCGTGGTATCGCCATACCCCGACACGACGCCTTCGAGCTTGAGCACCGGATCAGCCATGATGCGCCCCCAGATACAGGTCGCGCACCCGCTGGTCCGCTGCGATGTCTTCCGGCGCGCCCTGTGTCAGGATGCGCCCGTTCACCAGAACGATGATCGACCGCGCGACGCGGAACACCAGCTTCATGTCATGTTCGATGATGAGCACGGCGAGGTCGTCGGGTAGCCGTTCGATCGCATCCGTGATCAGGTGGCTGTCGGACGACGGAACCCCGGCCGCCGGCTCGTCCAAGATCAGGACGCGTGGCTTGAGCATCAGGGTCATCGCCATTTCCACCAACCGCTGCTGGCCATAGGCAAGGTCGGAGACGCGCTTGTCGCCCAAGGGGGCGAGCCGGAAGGCCGCAAGCTGCGCGGCGATCTCGTCCTCGACATCGGCCCAGCTGTCGGCGCGTCGGAACCAAGCCCGCGCCCGCCCATCGCGTTCCTGCGCGGCAAGACGAAGGTTGTCGCGCACCGTGAGGTCGCGAAACAGCGTGGTGATCTGGAACGTCTTGGCGATGCCCGCCCGCACCCGCTCGGCCTCGCCCATGGGGCGGATGTCGCGCCCGTCCAGCGTGATCTCGCCCGCGCTGGGGGTCAGCTTGCCCGTGATGAGGCTGGAAAAGGTCGTTTTGCCCGCCCCGTTCGGTCCGATCAGCGCGACGCGGGCGCCGGATGGCAGGTCGACGTTGATGTCGTCGGCCACCACGATCCCGCCGAACCGTTTCTGAAGCCCGCGCACCTGAAGCCCGGTGGTCATGAGCGCCTCCCCAACCGCATGAGCGCCGCCGGAAGCCGGATCATCCCGCCCGGCAGGAAAAAGACGACGCCGAGGACGAGGAACCCGATCAGGAACAGCCAGTTGAACGGATCGGCACTGGCCGCGACATGATGCACGGTCATGAACAGGACGGTGCCCACGATCGCGCCCCACAGCCGCCCGGTCCCCCCGAGGATCAGCATGATGAGCGCCTCGGCGGACAGCGTGAAGGAATAGACTTCGAGACTGACGAGTTGGGTGACCTGCGCCGCCAGCGCCCCGGCGATTCCGGCAATCCCGCCACCCAGGGTGTAGGCGAGCACCTGACGGCGGTAGACCGGCGCGCCGATGGCGGTCATGCGTTCGGGGCTTTCGTGAATGCCGCGCAGCGACAGGCCAAGCGGCGCGGCGGCCAGCCTGCGCAGTGCGAGAAAGACCACGAACACCACGACCGCCACATACCAATATGCCGTGCGGCCGATGAAATCGAACTCGAACAGGCCCAGCACCGGCTCCATCCGGATACCGCGCAGGCCATCCGCCCCGCCCGTCACGTCGCGCGCCTTGTTCGCGATTTCATGGCAGATCTGCGCGACCGCGATGGTGAGCATGATAAGCGTCAGGCCCTTGGTCCGCATGAGCACCAGACCCGACACGACCGCGAGGATCGCACCTGCCACCATCCCGACCACCAGACCGGGAAGCGGCGCGGCCGTCACGTGCACCGCGAACAGCCCCGCCGCATATGCCCCGGTGCCGTACATCGCCGCCTGACCCAGTGTCGCGATCCCCGCGAACCCGAGCACGAGGTCGATCGACAGCACGAAGAGCACCATGATGAGGATGCGCGTCACGAACGCGAGGTTGTAGGGGAAGGCGAAGAAGGCCGCGATCACGACGAGGACCAGAAGCGCCTCGGCGGCGAAGGGGATACGGGCGAGACGTGTCATGCGAGCCGCCCCCACAAACCCTTGGGCCTGACCGCGAGGAACACGATGATGCAGGCGAAATAGAAGATCGTCCCGTATTCAGGCACGAGGTAGCGCGATGCGGTCTCGATCAGTCCAAGGCCCAGCGCGGCCGCGAAGCTTCCCGCGAAGGACCCCATGCCGCCGACGGCGACCACGACCAGAAAGAGCACCATGTAGCGCAGCGGATAATAGGCCTCGATGGGCAGCATCTCGGCCCCGAGGATACCGCCGAGGGCTGCGAGACCCGCACCAAGGCAGAAGGTCGCGGAATAGATCAGGCCGGTGTTGATCCCGATGGCCCCGGCCGTCGCACGGTTGTCCACGGCGGCGCGCAGTCGGATTCCGAACCGGGTCCGGTCGATCAGCAGCCACAGCCCGATGATGACCGCGACGCCGACCCCGATCACGACGATGCGGTGCAGTGGCAGCGTGCGAAACCCAAGGTCCACCGACTGCGCAAGCCCGCCGGGCAACGGCAGCGCAAGCAGCGTGGAGCCTTGGAGGCGGTTCACGGTCGCAATCATCAGGAACGTAAGTCCGATGGTCGCCAGCACCTGCTGCAAGTCGCCGAATCCATAGATGCGGCGATAGATCAGCCGCTCCAGCGGCCAGGCGAGCGCGACGGTGGCCGCGATGCCCAGAAGCGCGGCGGGAACGTATCCGACGCCCGCCTCGCTCATCAGAACGTGGGCGACGACACCGCCCAGCATGGCGAACCCGCCGTGGGCAAGGTTGATGACCCGCATCAGCCCCATCGTCACCGACAGGCCGACCGAGATCATGAACAGGATCATGCCATAGGCGACCCCGTCGATCAGGATGTTGAGAATGAGCGACATCGCCTGCCCTGCTGCCGGTCAGGCAAGGCGCCCGAAGGCGCCCTGCCCCGTCCTTTACTTGCCCCAGCCGAGATCGCCCACGGTGGCGATCACGCCCTTTTCGCGGTTGACCAGAAGGCCGCTTTCCGCGTCTCGCTCGACTTCGCGGATATAGACGTTCTGCACGACGGTCCGCGTTTCCGGGTCCATGACCAGCGGGCCACGCGGGCTTTCCCATTCCAGCCCCTTCGCCGCTTCGATCGCTGCGGGCCCGTCGGATCCTGCCGCCTCGACCATTTCATAGATCAGGTGCGTGCCGTCATAGGCCCCGATGGTCGCCCAGTTGGTCACCGAGTCCGGGTGCAACTCGAGATTCTTTGCGATGAAGGCCCGGTTCATGTCGCTGTCGTGGTCGGCGGAGTAGTGGTAGGCGGTGGTGAGGCCGATGGCGGCATCCCCGAACGCCTGAAGGTTCGATTCCTCCGTCTCGGCCGTGCCCAAGAACATGATCCCCTCGTCGCGCAGACCGTTCTCGTTATAGGTCTTGGTGAACCCGAAGGTGGGCGGGCCGCCGGGCAGGAAGGTGAACAGCGCATCCGGCGACTGGTCGCGGATCGACTGGATGAACGGCGTGAAGTCGGTGGTCGACAGCGGCATCCGGATCGAATCCAGCACCTCGCCCCCGGCCTCGGTGAAGGCCGCGACGAAGGCATTCTCGGCGTCGATCCCGGGGCCGTAATCCGTCACCGTCGTCACGACCGAGCGGATGCCCTGTTCATAGGCCCATTCCGCCAGCGGCATCGAAACCTGCCAGAGCGTGTAGCTGGTGCGCAGATAGAATTCGGACTGCGCGTTGATCGCACTGGTGGCGGCGTTGAAGATCACCAGCGGCGTCTCGGACTGGTCGAGAAGCGGGGCGACGGCCATCGCGTTCGGCGTGAACACGTAGCCTGCAAGGTAATCCACCTGCTCCTTGATCAGAAGCTCTTGGGTCAGGCTGCGGGCCTGATCCGGGTTCGGGCCACCTGAGTCCTTGTAGATGAACTCGATCTCGTGCTCGCCGGCGGTGGTGCCGTGCTCGGCCTGATAGACTTCGATCGCTTCCTGAAACTGTTTGCCGTAGAGCGCGAACGGCCCCGAAAACGGCGCGACGACGCCGACCTTGATCGTGTCGGCCTGCGCACCGAGGCTGGTTCCGAGCAACAGAAGAGCGGCGGCCGAAAGGCCGGTAAAACTGACTTTCATGATGTCCTCCCTTGGCCGGTTTCCCTCTCCGGCACGTTCATCACGTTCGTCAGGATTTGTTGCGATGTCAACAGGAATTTCGAAACGGACCTTGTGGGGTGCCGGTGGCGGGGCTTCTCGAATGGGTCCGGGCAAGAGCAGGTTCACCCGCTTTCGTCGCGCCGAAGTTGTGTCCCTCACCGGACGTTTTGCGGGGGCAGCGCGTCGAGGTTGCGCCTTGGCTGGCTCGCCCTCGCATCTGAGAAACTTCGCTTTCACGGCTCGGCGGTGAGATACCCGTCCGAACCTGTGGCAACGGTTTCAAGGCGCTACAACTGTAGCGGATAAGCCTTTGATCTTACATCACGTTACGGCTGGCAAAGTAAGCGTCGCGGATGGTTCAAACCGAAGAGACAACCGCTACGCCCTCTCTCGTTCCACCAAGATCGGACAGACCTCCCGAACGTCTCCATTGCCCGACCCTGCGAATTTCGCTAATCCGTGAGTTAGCGAAATCAAGACGCCAGCTCAGCCGGCCACGGGAGTCGACATGCCCAATCACCTGTTCGCGGGTCTCGCCCGCAGTCTCGCGGCACATGGCGTGACACATCTTTTCGGCGTCGTGGGCGATGCCAACGCCTATTTCGTCGATGCCTACGCGCGGCTGGACGGCACGCATTACGTCACCGCCGCGAACGAAAACGGTGCCGTGCTCATGGCCATCGGCGCTGCGATGCTGACAGGCGACGTCGGCTTTTGCACCGTCACCCACGGCCCGGCTTTGACCAATTGCGTCACGGCGCTTGCCGAGGGGGCGCGGTCGAATACGCCGATCGTGCTCCTGTGTGGCGACACGCCGGTGCACGACCGCGAGAACCTTCAGAACATCGACCAGAAGGCGGTGGTCCTGTCGTCGGGCGCGGGGTTCGAGCAAATGCGCAGCCCGCAAACGGCCCTCGACGATCTGGCGCGCGCCGTGCGACGTGCCAAGGCCGAGCGGCGGCCCATCGCCTTCAACATGCCCGCCGATTTCCAATGGTCCGATGTCGACGACCATGACGTAAGCTGGGACGTGCCCGCCCTGCCCAAGACCGAGATCGAGGGCGACGCGCTGGACAACGCGGTCGGCATGATCGCCGCCGCGCGCAGGCCCGTTGTGCTGGCCGGGCGTGGTGCTATCGACGCGCGCGACGCATTGCTCGCGCTCGCCCGCCGTATCGAGGCGCCGGTGGCCACGACGATGCGCGCCAAGAATCTGTTTCGGGGCGAGGCCCACGCGCTTGGCGTTTGCGGCACCGTCAGCACGCCGCAGGCGACCGATGCAATCATGGGCGCGGACTGCATCATCGCGTTCGGCGCATCGCTCAATTTCCACACGACGGCGCAGGGCGCATTCGTCAAGGACAAGCGCGTGATCCAGATTGCGGACCGGGCCTGCGACCTCGGCACCGGCGCGGTTGCGGACGTGTCGATTCTGGGCGACCCGGCGAGCGTGGCCGACACCTTTCGGTATTGGATCGACGAGGCGGACATCCCCGGCTCGGGCTTCACCAACGATCTGCCCGCTCAGGGGTTGGACATGCCCCCGCCCGCGACCGCAACGACCCCGCGCGACGGCTCGGTGGATTTCCTGACCACGCTGGCGCGGCTGAACGACATTCTGCCCTCGGATCGCACATTGGTCACGGACGCGGGCCGCTGGATGGTCAAAAGCTATGGCCTGCTGACGGCCCCCGGCCCCCGCGACCACGTGACCTCGGCAAGTTTCGGGGCCATCGGGCTTGGCCTTGCCACCGCCGTCGGCGCTGGCGTGATGCGGCCGGACCGCCCGACCGTGCTGTTCTGCGGTGACGGCGGCTTCATGCTCGGCAATCTGGCCGAGTTCCATTCGGCGGTGCGCGCGGGCCTCGACCTGATCGTGGTGCTGTTCAATGACGGGAGCTACGGGGCCGAGCATATCCAGTTTCGCGACAAGCAGCTCGACCCCTCAATCACCTTGTTCGACTGGCCGGAGTTCACGACCGTCGCCCGCGCATTGGGCGGCGACGGGGTGGCGATCCGCTGCGCGGGTGATCTGGATGCTCTCCCGGAGGCTCTTGAAAACAGGCCCCGCACGGCGCCGTTTCTGATCGACGTCCACCTCGACCCCGACTTCGTCGCGATGTGGTGACCCGTCCCGTATTTTGCGACGGCGCAGGCCTCCGTCTCATAAAGCGGGACAAAATCGGCGTCATCTCACTTTTCGGGACACGAGTTGTCACAGGATGGAGTGAATTTTCCCGCACGAATAAGCCATGAAATCATAGGGATATGTCGCGTCACCCCACCTTCACGCAAAATTTTTCGCTTACCAGCGAATTAGCCAAGCATGAAATCTTGTCCCACAAAGTAGGAGGTGCTAGCGTTCCTGACATCGCGGCCCACGCCGCGACAAGGACAAGCGCCGGAGACGGCACAGGGAGGAACTGATGACATTCAAGACTTGGACAAGTGTGTCCGCCGTCGCGCTGATCGCGATGTCGGTCACGTCGCAGGCCACAGCGCAGGAATGGCTCGACAATCTCGAGCCCATGACCCTGAAACTCGCCGATTTCTCGGGCGACCAGAACGCCAACTTCGGCAAGGCAATGGTCGCGTGGGAGGAGTCGATCACCGAATTCACCGACGGCAAGATCACGTTCGAGAACTACTGGTCCTCGTCCCTGCTGGGTGCGCTCGACACGCTGTCGGGCGTGGGCGACGGGGTGGCCGACATCGGCCTTATCATCCCGTCCTACATGCCGCAGGAACTGCCCGTGGGATCGTGGCTTTTCGGCATGGGTGCCGCCCTGTCCGGCTCGACCGTGCACGACGTGGCGGCGGGCGGTGCAGCCGCGCTGGAAACCGTGCTGACCTTCGAGCCGCTGACGCAGGAATATGCCAGCCACAACGTGAAGGTGCTGCAAGCCACGGCGACGCCCGCTTACAACTTGCTGTGCAACACGCCGATCTCGACCCCCGAAGACGCGCAGGGCAAACGCGCCCGCGCCATCGGTGCCGTCTGGTCGCAGACCGCCGAGGCGCTCGGCATGACGCCCGTGTCGATCGCTTGGGGCGAGGCCTATGAGGGCCTGCAACGCGGCGTGTTCGACTGCATGGTCATCAACCCGAACCAATATGCGGACGGGCTGGTGCTGAAAGACGTCGCGCCGGAATACGTGCCGGTGACGATGGCGCAGCTTCAGGCCTCGACCTGGGTGATGAATCTCGACGTCTGGAACGACTTTCCGAAAGAGCTTCAGGACTTCATCACGCAGGCCAACGTGAAGGCCGCCTATGACATCTGGGAAGGCTACATGGACATCGAGGCCAAGGCGGGCGAGTTGATCGCCGCTGGCGACGTGATCCACACGAACGACGTCTCGGCACTGGAGCCCATCGCCAAGGAACAGCGCGCGGCCTATGTCGCGGGTCTGGCCGACACGGCACCGGACAGCGTGAGCGATCCGCAGGCCTTCGTCGACGACTATCAAGCGCGCATCGCCTACTGGACCGAGGCGCTGGTCGCCGATGGTTACGAAGTGGCCGAGCGCACGCCTGAGGCCATCGTGGACGCCTTCGCCGGACTGTCCGAGGTGGACCTGTCGAACTTCTACGAGAAGTTCAATTCCGAGGTCACGCCCGGCCTTATGAACTGAACCTCTCCGGCCCGCCCCCCAAAGCCGGGGCGGGCCGCCCTTGCTTCGCCGCCGTTTCGGGTGAAGGATTTCAAACATCATGACCGACGTGAACCGACCCGCTGACCCGACCGGCCCCGGGCCGACCGACCCCGCGCTGTTGCGGCTTGTCGACGGCTTGGCATTGGCCCTCGCCCTGATCGCAGGTGTCGCGCTGGTACTTCTCGCCGTGAACGTGCTGGTCGACGTGACGGGGCGCGCGGCGATGAACCGGCCCTTCCCCGGCACGCTGGAATACACCCAGAACTGGTGGATGCCGACGCTCACGCTGATGGCCTTCGCCTTCACCGAATGGAAGCAGGAACATATCAAGGTGACGATCCTGCTCGACACGCTTCCGGCAACGATGCGCCGGATGGTCGAAGGGGTCTTCGGTCTGATCGCCACCGTTCTGCTTCTGGTGCTGGCGTATCATGCGTTCAACGAGGCGATGGATGCGGCCGCTTTCGGCAAGACCACGTCGTCCAGCCCGCCGGTCGCCGTCTGGCCCACCATGTTCATGGCCCCCGCGGGGGTTCTGGCCCTTGCCCTGCAAACCGCGGCCACCAGCTTTCGCTATTTCTCGGGGCGCTATCCGCTGCCCGACACGGTCCATGCCGAAGGGGAAGCCGTATGAGCGCCGAGGCCGCCACCCTGTCCCGCCCCGCCTCGCGCGTCGGCGTCGTGATCTTCGTCATCGCGCTCATCGTCGCGGGCGGGTCGCTTTACCTGATGCTCGCAGGCGATCTTCCGAAACAGATCGTGGGGCTTCTGATCGTGCTTCTGTCCATCGTGCTTCTGCTCATGGGCATCCCTGTCGGGGTCGCGATGCTGGGCGCTGCCGTGATCGGGCTTTACAGCCTGTCGGGCGCGCGGGTTGTGCGCTCGACCATGGAGAGCGTGGCCTTCGACGCGACCGCGTCGTGGTCCCTGTCCGTCATTCCGATGTTCATCCTGATGGGCATGATCCTGTGGAAATCCGGCCTCACGACCTCGGCCTTCGGCGCGGCGCGCGTGTGGCTGGGCTGGATGCCTGGCGGGCTGGCGGTCGCCACGAATTTCGCGGGCGCGGCGCTGGCAGCCAGTTCCGGCAGCACCATCGGCATCACCTATGCGCTGGGGCGCGTGTCGATCCCCGAAATGCTGAAATCCGGCTACAGCCCGCAACTGGCGGTGGGCAGCGTCGCCGCAGCGGGCACGCTGGGGCAGATCATCCCGCCCAGTCTTTTGCTCGTCGTCTATGCCGGGGCCGCGTCCTTGCCGGTCGGACAACAGCTTCTGGCCGGCGTCATTCCGGGCCTGCTCCTCGCCTTTGCCTTCGCCGCGATGATCGTGGTCAGCGCCAAGCTGCGCCCCGGCCTTGCCCCGCGTGTCGATATGTCGGACGTGACATGGGGGATGCGCTGGCGCTCGGCGCTCGACGTCATCCCCATCGCCATCGTCATCACCATCGTGATCGGCGGGCTGTTCGCGGGCATCTTCACCGCGACCGAGGCCGGGGTCTGCGGCATGTTCGCCGCCTTGATCCTTGGCGCCATCCATCTGTTTCGCACCGGAGGCGGGTTTCGCGCGGTGGTCCGAATGCTGCGCGAGTCCCTGATCGGCACGCTGACCGGCACCGCCTCGGTCTTTCTGCTGATCGTCGGCGTCGCCGTCCTGACCCGCGCCATGGCGCTCAGTCAGGTGCCCAACTTCATCGCGACCGAAATCGCGGAACTCGGGCTCGGACGCATTGAGCTTCTGTTCATCCTGATCGTCGCCTACCTGATCCTCGGCATGTTCATGGACACGCTGGCGATGATGCTACTCACCATCCCCGTTCTGCTCTCGCCGCTTATCTCGGTCGGCGTCGATCCGCTCTGGTTCGGCGTGTTTCTTGTCGTGATGGCCGAAGTCGGGCTGCTGACCCCGCCCCTTGGTATCCTGACGTTCATCGTCCACCGGATCGCGTCGGACCCCGAGGCGAACCTCGGCAAGCCCATTTCCCTCGGCACCGTGTTTCTGGGCGTACTGCCCTTCGCCCTCACCGCCATCGCGGTGGTGATCCTTCTGATCCTCGTGCCGGGCATCGTGACGTGGTTGCCCGGCGCCAGCACGATGCGATGAGCGGCGCGGCTTGCGAACCCTGCGCGCCCGGTGGCAAAAGGCGCGACGCGTGAAAGGACACTTCGATGAACGCGAGCGTTGAACTGGGCCCCAAGAAAGAGCGGCGCGAGGAATCCGACCGCCGGATGCTGCGCGCGGCCATGGCGCTTATCCGCAAAAAGGGCATCTCCGGCGCGAACCTCGCACAGATCGGACTCGATGCGGGTTACAGCAAGGGCCTCCCGGTGCAGCGGTTCGGCACCAAGCTCGCCCTCCTGATCGCCGTGCTCGACGCGATCGAGGACCGCTTCCTGCGCCATGTCGAAAAGCGTGTGGGCGACCGCCGGGGCTGCGCGGCGCTGGCCGAACGCATCCGCCTGCAACTCGACGCCGTGCGCGACATGCCCGACAGCGCCATCGCCCTGTATCACCTGATCGTCGAATCCATGGGCGCGAGCCCGGACCTGCAACCACGTGTCGCGTCGCTTCAGGCGGCCTATCACGCCAACCTGCGCAGCTACCTGAAACAGGCGCAGGACATGGGCGAGTTGCTTCCCGATATCGACATCGACCAGAGCGCGCGCATGATCTCAGGTACGATCAGCGGTATGAGCATTCAGGCCATCGTGGACGGTCATACGGACAGGCTGGCCGACGATGCCACATACCTTGCCGAAATGTTCATTCGGCACGTCGCACGCGGCCCGACCTAACCGACGGGCCCGATCCGGTCCTCGGTCGCGTCGATCTCTTCCGAAATGATCCGCTTCCAGTCCTCGATACGGGTGTCGTTCACATCCTGTGCGTGGACGGCAATGGAAATGGCAAGGTCCGGCTGGTCCGAGAAGGCCCTGATGCCCCGCCCCAACCCGAAGATCGAGCGATAGGCCCGCCCCCGGCTTTCCGCAAATCCGGTGCGGCGGGCGCGTTCCATCGCGTCGCGCACGCTGTCGGCGCTCAGGCTTTCGAAGGCGTCGAACTCCGGCGCGATGGCCGCGATCACCCGTTCGGCGGTCGCGTCCGGCAGCCCGGCGAGAAGTGCGGTGGCCCCCGCCCCGACGCCCAGATAGCGCCGCTGGCCGACTTCGACCGGGATCACGCGGATCACGGTGCGGCCTTCGGCCTTGTGAATGCACACCGCCTCGAACCCCGAGCGGCGCATCAGGTAGGTGGTCACGTTCGCGCGTTCGGCCACCCGGTCGACGCAGGCCGTCCACGGGGCGAGGCCCAGCACGCGGTCGCTGACGGCGAGGCCGAGCTCGTAGCTGAGCATCCCCACCTCGTAACGGCGGGTGTCGGCGTTGTAGGCGGCCAGCCCGGTATCGGTGAGGCTCTTCAGGATGCGGTGGGTGGTCGAGCGCGGCAGACCCACGGCTTCGGAAATCGTGCGCAGGGTCTTGGGCGCGTCGCCAGACACATGCGCGATCTGCTTCAGGATCGCCGCCGCGCGCCGGATCGCCTGGGTTCCGTCCTGATTGCCGTCTTTCATTCTGGTCTTGCCTTCCGTTCGCCCAGCGCGATCGGCACCGAACATCGCCTGCACGCGCCGAACCGCACCTACGCCTTCGCGACCAGCGCCGCCGCCTTGGCCCGCAGGTCAGGTTTCTGCACCTTTCCCACCGCGTTCATCGGCAGCGCCTCGAGCCGTTCGAGACGTTCGGGAAACTTCTGCCGTGCAAATCCGGCGGCCAAAAGGTGATCGGTCATTGCCGCGAAATCGAAGCCGTCGCGCGCCACGACGAAGGCCACGACCATTTCACCGCGTTCCGGGTCCGGTGCGCCGACGATGGCGACCTGATCGACCAGAGGATGCGCGAGCAGCGCGTTCTCGATTTCCAGCGGGCTGATGTTTTCGCCCTTGCGGATGATGATGTCTTTCTTGCGCCCGGTGATGACGATGAAACGGTCGTCCACGAACCGGCCCAGATCGCCCATGCGGAAAAAGCCGTCTTGGGTAAAGGCGCCCGCGTCATCTTCGGGGTCGAGGTAGCCCACGAACATCTGCGGTCCGCGCACGCAGATCTCGCCCTCGTCCAGCATGATGTCGAGGGCCATTTCGCCGTCGGTTTCGGCATGAGCCTCGGCGGAGGCCCGGTCGCGGATGCCGGGGCACGCCAGCGGCACTTCGGTCGAGCCATAGGCGCGCGAGACGACGGATCGCGGCCATGCGGCAAGAGCGCGGCGCACCAGTTCGGGCGGCACGCTGGCCCCCCCGCAGACGAAGCGGCGCAGGCTTGGCAGGTCGGACCCCGCCTGCCCCGCCGCATCCAGAAGCCCGGTCAGGAACGGCGTCGCCCCGGCCATGAACGTGGCACCCTCGGCGTCGATCCGGGCCACGGCGCGCGCAGGCTCCCACCGATCCTCAAGCACCGTGCGGCAGCCGGTGATCCAAGGGAACTCGAAGGCATAGATCGACCCGCCGATATGGCCGATGGGCGATGGGACATACATGACGTCCTCGGCCCCGAGCGACCAGAACCCGGCGGTGTTACGAACCACGGCGTCGAGGCTGTCATGGGTGTGGATCACGCCCTTGGGCCGCCCGGTGCTGCCCGACGTGAAAATGACGATCTTGGCGTCCCGGCTGTCCGGCAGACGCGACTTGGCTGGCGGACCTGCGATCAGATTGTCGAACCGGGCCGCGCCGGGCGCGTCGCCGCGCACGTTCACGACATGGGCGGGCGGCGTATCGAGCGCGGCCACGATGGCCGGGTGATCGACCTTGTCCGAGGCGGGCGGCAGAAAGATCGCCTCGACCCCGCAGGCGGGCAAGATCACCTGCAACTCGGCCTTTCGGTAGATCGGCAAGAGCGGCACGATCCGATAGCCGAACAGTGCGCAGGCGAGGTTGATGACCGCCGCCTCCCACCAATTCGGAAGCTGGAACGCGATGGGCGCGCCGGGGGTCAGGCCCATTCGCTCGAAGGCCCCGCCGAGGCGCAGCGCCATGTCCAGCATGTCGCCACGTGTGAGGCGGCGTTCGCCGTCGCGGATCACTTCGCGGTCGGGGTCTTGTGCCGTGAGGTCCAGCGCGATCTCGCCCAGACCGGGACGACGCGGTGCGCGGTGACGGCCGGGGGAGAGCCCCGCCATCCGCTCGTCGATCTTGCTCATTTCCGTTTCTCGCGGGCTTTGGCGAGGAAGGCATCGACGCGGGCCTTGTGTTCCTCGGTACGCACGGAGAGGGATTCATAAGCGATGCCGGGGTCCATCAACGCATGGGCCACCCGCTTCAGCTCCATATTCATGACGGTCTTGGTCCAGCGGATCGCAGGCTGCGCCCCGGCGATCAGCCTGTCGCAGAACGCGTCCACGGCGGCGTCGAGCGCTTCGTCGGCGACCACGTGATTGACCAGCCCGATCTCGCCCGCCTTGGCCGCAGTCAGGGTTTCGCCGGTCAGCAGAAATTCCTTTGCGCGGTGAAGGCCGATGAGCGCGGGCCAGATGATCGCGCCACCGTCGCCCGCCACCAGACCGATGGCCACATGCGGGTCGCCGATCTTGGCGCTTTCACCGGCAAAGGTCACATCGCAAAACAACGCGATGGTCGCGCCCAGCCCGATGGCCGCGCCGTTGACCCGCGCCACCACGGGCTTGTCGATGTCGAGCAGCGTGAAGATGAGCGCCTTGGCCTCGGCGGCTTCCTTGTCGAAGAGGGTCGGCTCGTCGATGACGCGGCGCATCCCCTCGATGTCGCCGCCTGCCGAGAAGGCACGACCCGCTCCGGTGATGACCACAACGTCGCTGCCGGTGTCGTCGCGGGCGAAGGCCAGAGCGTCGATGATCTCGGCATGCATCGGGCCACCGAAGGCGTTGAGCACCTCGGGCCGGTTCATCGTGATCGTCAGCCGCCGCCCGGTGCGGGTCAGCAGCAGGGTTTCGAACTTTGGCAGGTCGCTCATGCCGCCCTCCATCTCGCTTCAGCATAGTCGAGGAAGGCCATCGGCGCGCCACCCATTTCGGCCCGCAGCGCGCGGGCGCGGTAGGTCCAGCGGTGCAGCGGGTGTTCCAGTGTCAGGCCCATCGCCCCCATGAACTGGTGCAGGTCATAACCGATCCGCGTGGCGTGGTTCTGGACATGAGCAAGCGCGAGGCTCGCATCCTGGGGTGCGCGGCTGGACGCGGCCTTGAGCATGAGGAGCCGCGCGCCTTCGAGCCAGACCGCATCGGTCGCGAGGCGATGCTGCACACCTTGAAAACTGCCAAGGGCTTGGCCGAACTGGGTCCGCTCGCGCACGTGGGCGAGGACCGAGGACAGGCCTCCGGCCAGGACACCGGACAGCTCGGCGGCCAGCGCGATCTGCCAGAGTGTGCGGATTGTGGCCGGGTCGACGTCGAGCGTCTGCCAGTCCAGCTTGTCCCGCGCCATCTCGCCCATCGGATAAGCAAAAAGGCTATCCACCTCGCGCGCCTGACCGTCGAGCCTCGCCAGCCGCACCGCCCCGTCGGTGATCGACAGGAGCGCCCCCGCCTGCGGCAGGAACCGGATCGCGCCGGGGGCTTCATCGTCCACGACGGCCAGCGGGCGCGGCACGTCATCGCCGAGGAAGGGGCGCAGCAGCGCCGAGGCCGCGCATTCGACCGTCACCGGGACTTGCGCCACCTCGTGCACCATCGCTGCGGCGGCCACGGTGCCGAGGTCCGGCTCTGCGGCGGCGTCATAGAACCCGGCCTCTTCGAGCCGCGCATCCAGCGCCGTGCCATAATCGAACCGCCCCCAATCCGCGACGGTGTGAAAGCCGGTCTCGGCCTCATCCCCCAACATCTGGGCGAGCACGGTGACGAAAGTCGCCTGATCTTCGTTGAACGCAAGGTGCATGGTCAGGCCCCTTTCGGCAGGTCGAGGTGGCGGCGGGCCACGAGGTTCAGCTGGATCTCCGCCGCCCCCGCCGCGATGCCGGTGACGATGGCGCGTTCGTGGTGGGCGAGCATGCCCGCGTGGCCGTCGCCCGAGAAACAGTCGGGCAGGAAATCCATCCCGAAATCCGTCACCGCATGGTCGGCTTCGACCACCGCGACGCGGGCGAGGTTTGCGGCGGTGCCCGGCGGCACGCCCCGCGCGCGCTCGTCCACCACACGGTAGACCAGAAGCCGCGCGGCTTCGCAGGCCGCCGCCGCCTCGGCCGCCTTGGCGCGCACGATTGCATTGCCGAACGCACCCCGCGCCTTGAGTTCGCCGACCATCAGGTCCAGCACCTGAGACGACATTTCATAGCGCGGGATGCCGACGCGTTCGTTGGCCAGCGCGTAGGAGATGATCGTCCACCCCTCGCCCTCTTCGCCAAGACGGCAGGAGGCGGGAACGCGCACGTCCGTGAAAAAGACCTCGTGAATGTCGCCGTGGCCGATGAGGCTGGGGATCGCGCGGACCTCGATGCCGGGCGTGTCCATCGGGACGAGGAAGATCGCGATGGCCGAGCGCCCTTGATCGGCCCCACCGGTGCGCGCGAGCAAAAAACAGGTGTCGGCCATGCCCGCATAGGAAGTCCAGATTTTCTGACCATTGATGACGTAGTCGTCCCCATCGCGGATTGCCTTGGTCCTGAGCGAGGCGAGGTCTGACCCCGCACCGGGCTCGGAAAACCCCTGACACCAGATCGCGCGGCCCGCCGCCATTTCGGGAAGGTACTGCGCCTTCTGCGCGTCCGAGCCGTAGCGCATCAGGACCGGGCCGATCCAGTTGACGTTCATGTATTGCCCGCCGCGCGGCTCGCCCACCGCCCACATCTCTTCCCCCATGATGAAATGTTCCCACGTCGGGCGGTCCGCGCCGCCCCATTCGGCGGGCCAGTGGGGGACGAGCAATCCGGCCTCGGCGAGTTTGGGGCAGAATTCGAGCGAGAACTCGGTCTGTTCCCGCGAACCCGGCCCGTGCCGCGCGATTTCGTCCCAGTTCGTGGGCAACTCACGGTCGAGGAAGTCACGCACCCGCGCGCGGAAGGCGTCGTTTTCCTCTGTCCATGTGAAGTCCATCGAAAGCCCTCCCATTATGCGGGACAGTTTCTGGCCCGCGCGGCGGAATTGAAAATGCCGCCCGACCCGCCCCATGTCAACAGTCCCCGGCTTGACCAAGATGTTTTCAGGCGTATAGCCTATGGCCGAGCCGGGAAGCCGGGCAGAGGGAGGAAACAGCCACATGCAATTCTTCGATCCCATGATATGGAATTTTGTGGATGAATGCGATGCAGCTTGACATGACGGCCGAGGACGAGGCGTTTCGCGCGCAAGCGCGGGACTGGCTCATCCACAACCGCCCGACCGCACCTGCGCCGCGCGAAGGGCAGGCCTCGCGCACATACGCGACCGACTGGTTGGCGAAATGCGCCGCTGCGGGGTGGTCCGGGCTGGCGTGGCCCAAGGAATACGGGGGGCACGGTCTGTCGCCTGCGCGGCTTTTGATCTGGTACGAGGAATACGCCCGTGCCCGCGCGCCCTCACCGCTCGACTGCACCTTCGTCGCGCTGAACCACGCCGGGCCGACCGTGTTCGCACGTGGCACCGAAGCCCAGAAGGCATTTCACCTGCCCCGCATCCTCGATGGTCGTTCGATCTGGTGTCAGGGGTTTTCGGAACCCGGCGCGGGTTCGGACCTCGCCTCACTCAAGACGACGGGGCGGATCGAGGGCGACCATCTTGTCGTCAACGGCCAAAAGATCTGGTCAAGCTACGCCGACATCGCGGATTATCAGGAGCTTCTGATCCGCACCGATCCGGGATCGAAGCGCCACAAGGGGCTGAGTTGGGTGATCTGCGACATGACGCTCCCCGGCATCACGGTGCGTCCGATCCGCAACATGGCGGGCGTGACGCATTTCGCCGAGGTGTTCTATGACGACGTGCGCATCCCTTTGGACGCCGTGGTGGGCGAGGTGAACGACGGCTGGTCGGTCGCCATGACGACGCTCGCCTTCGAACGGCGCACGGCAGCGATGGCCCTGCAACTCGACCTGTCGGTCAAGGTCGAAGAGCTGATCGCACTTGCCCGACCCACTCCCGGCACCGCGACCGCAGAACGCCTTGCCGACCTGCGGGCCGAGGCGGCGGGGGTGCGGGCCATGACCTACCGCACGGCGCTGCGTGACCCGGACACGCCCTTCGACGGCTCGCTCGTGCGGCTGACCTTCGCGGAACTCGCCCAGCGGATCGAGCGTGCGGCGATGGACGTGCTCGGCCCCGACGGTCTGACCGACAGCCATTGGACGCATGGCTACCTTGAAAGCTATTCCGAGACGATCGCGGGCGGCACCGCGGAAATTCAGCGCAACATCATCGCCGAGCGCATCCTCGGCCTGCCGCGGGAGGCCCGGTTATGAGTTTCGATCTGACCCCCGGCGAAGACCTGCGCCAGATCCTCGACGCCGCGCAGGCGATGCTCGACAGCCACTATCCGGTGGCGCGTCTGCAAGAGGGCATGGGCGGCGATGACCTTGACCCGCTGGAGGACTTCGGGGCCTTCGCCCTTGCCCTGCCTGAGGATGCGGGGGGCGCGGGCTTCAGCATCGTGGAAGAGGCGCATCTGCACGTGGCTTTGGGCCGTCACCTCGTCGGCCCCGGCGCGCTCGCCTCCGCCATCGCACGGCGGCTGGACGCGGGCGTGACCGCCTGTATCGGCGTCGCGAGCAACGGAACATGGACACTCGTCGACCCGGAGGGCGCGGATCACGCGGTGATACGGGTGGACGGCGGTTTCGGCCTTTCGCCCGTCACCGACCCGAAGACGACCGCCCCGCTCGGCGCGGGTCTGCCCGTCGCCAAGATGGCGCGCACCGGCACCAATCGGCCCGTGGACGCGGACCTCGCCCGCCTGCTTGCCGCCGCGCAACTGCTGGGCGTCGCCACCGGCGCGCGGGATCTGGCGGTCGACTATGCCAAGATCCGCGAGCAGTTCGGTCAACCCATCGGCACGTTTCAGGCGATCAAGCACCATACCGCCAACATGACGCTGGGGATCGAGATGGTGTCGGCCCTGCTCGACATGGCGGCGATTGCGCTCTGCGACGGTCACCCGGACGCGGGCTTTCAGGTCGCCGCCCTTACCCGCCTCGCCCCGCGCGTCGCGCTCGACAACGCGCGCACCGGCATCCAGATTCACGGCGGCATCGGCTTTTCCGCCGAGGCGAACGCCCATCTCTTTCTCAAACAGGCCCATGTGCTTGCTCAGTTCATCGGACCAGCCGATCTTCTGAGCCTGCCCGCACCGCTCGCGCCCTATGGAGACAACGCATGAAATCAGCCATCGTCACCGGCGCCTCGAGCGGTATCGGCCTCGCCACCGCGCGCGCATTCCTCGAAAACGGCGTCGCCGTGGTCGGCGTGGGCCGGGACGCGACGAAACTCGATGCCGCGCGGGCCAGTCTGGCCGACCTCCCCGCCCCGATGGTGACGCTCGCCGCCGACATCACCGACGACGACGCGCCGAAACGGGCCGTGGCGCTGGCGATGGACGAATTCGGGCGCCTCGACCACCTCGTCAACAACGCGGGCGTCGGCAGCCCGGAGCCGGTGCATTCCACCGATGACGCCACGCTCGACCGGTTTCTCGACCTCATGCTGCGCGCACCGTTCCGCCTGTGTCGGGAGGCGCTCACGGCGTTCGGCGACACGGCGACCATCGTCAATGTGTCTTCGACCTATTCCCTTGTCGGCGGATTGCGCGGTGGGGCCTATTCGGCGGCCAAGGGCGGGCTGAACGCGCTTACGCTGCATATGGCGGCGCAATACGGGTCGTCCGGCGTGCGCTCGAACGCGGTCGCGCCGGGGGTGATCCCGACCCCGATGACCGAGGCGCGGCTGGAGGTCGAAGCCTTTCGGCGCATGAACACCGACATGACCCCCGCCGCCGGATGGGGCACGGTCGAGGACATCGCGAACGCGATCTGGTTTCTGTCCTCACCGCAGTCGGCCTGGATCAATGGTCAGATCTTAGCGGTCGACGGCGGCTGGTCTTCGACCAAATACCTGAGCGAAACCGCGCTTTCGGCACCCCGCGAGGCGGTCGAACCCGACTGGACGCATTCGGGGCGCAAGCGGGCTGAGGGGACGCCCGACAGGGAATCCTGATGGATTTGCCTCGAAAGAGGAGTGAGCACCAATCGAGGGGTCATGGATTCGGAAGACGTACTCGCACGGCTTTCAGGTAGGGCGACTTCGGTATCCCCGTTTTCCACAGAGGCCGAGTTACGCCTCATAGGGTCAGCGCAATGGACCCGGAGTTCATGGCTGCATGATTGGCCGCAACGCTCAAGCGGCGGAACCGGAGCATGACTTGCTCGCACCGTCGAAATGGCGGAAGCGCGATCCCTCAGGATAATCGCCACACGGGACGCGGGCATCGTTTCGCCGTGCCGACAAGGGTTCGGTTCGGGATTGCTCGAATGGCGGACGAACGCCGCCCTTTTTCGTGCCCTGATCCCGACGATCTCTTGGGTTTCCATGTCATGTATTCCGCCCCAAGAGCGGTTCAGTCGTCGAAGTCTGTGCTGCGCGTCTGCGCCTCCCACGCCGTCATCTCGGCGTCCATCTGATCGCGCTTTTGCCGCACACGGGTCAGCGCGTCGGTGCCCAAAAGCAAATGTGTGGGCGGATGCGCAGCCTGCGCTAGCTCGACGATCACCGCTGCGGCGCGGGCGGGGTCGCCCAGTTGCCGTTGGTTGACTTGGCGCAGGGACGACAGCGCCTTGGCCGCGGCGCCCCCGTTCTGTGCACTTGTCTGTCCATCCTTGGGCATCGTCGCGTTTTCCAGAAAATCGGTGCGGAATTGGCCGGGCGCGATGGCGGTCACGTGGATGTCCGTGCCGGTAAGCTCGGCGGCAAGGGCGGCGGAAAACCCCTCGACCGCGGCTTTCGCGGCGGCGTAGGCGGCGGTGGCGGCACCGGGTGCGCGGCCCGCGACGGATGTGATGTTCAGAATGCGGCCAGCCCCCTGCACACGTATGTGAGGCAAAAGCGTGCGGCAGATCCGGATGCCCGCGAACACGTCGACCTCGAAAAGCGTTTCAAGCTGGTCGTCGGTCAGATCATCCAGCGCACCGATGACGCCGAACCCGGCGTTGTTCACGACGATGTCGATCCGGCCATGGACCGACAGCGCCTGACGGGCCGCCGCTTCGGCCGCCCCCGGCTTGGCAAGATCGACGGTCAGAAGATGCAGCCGATCCCCGGCATTCTCGACGTGTGCGGTGCCGTTGCGCACGGTGCCGATCACCCGGTCGCCAGCGGCCAGCGCGGCGGCCGCGATGGCTTGGCCCAGACCGCGCGAGACACCCGTGATGAACCAGACTTTCATGTGCGCCCTTTCGCGTCGTGTCGTTGGCCCGAGCGGCGACGTGGCCTTACGCCTTGCGCCGGCCCTGAAGCGCGCCGCGCGACAGGCGGTCGAGCAGAAGGGCAACCGCGACGATAGCCAGTCCGGCGCGCAGGCCAAGGCCCATCTCCATTCGGGTCAGGCCCCGCGTCACCTCGGCGCCCAGCCCCCCTGCCCCGACCAGACCGGCCAGAACGACCATGGCCAGCGACAGAAGGATGCACTGGTTCAGCCCGACGACAAGCGTGGGGGTCGCGGCGGGAAGTTCGATCTTGAACAGGATCGTGCGCGGCTTGGCCCCGATCGCCTGCCCCAGTTCCTTCAGATCCGTCGGCACGCCGCGAAACGCGAGTGTCGTCAGGCGCAGCATCGGCGGCACCCCATAGACGATGGTCGCGATGACGGCGGGCACGGTTCCGAGACTGAAGATGATCACAGCCGGGATCAGATAGACCCAGGGCGGCACGGTCTGCATCGCGTCGAGTATGGGGCGAACCACCGCCTCGAGCCGGCGGTGACGCGCCGCGTAAATTCCAAGCGGAAACGCGATGCCGACGGCGATGGTCACGGCCACCAGCACCAGCGCGATGGTCTGCATCGAGGCGTCCCACAGGTCCATGACCCAGCAATAGGCAAGGCAGAGCGCCGCCAGAATGGCCGTTTTCACGCCGCCCAGGGCATAGCCCGCGACCGCGACCAGCGCGATCAGAACGAAGGGCGGCGGCAGCAGGAACAGCCATTCGATCCCGCCCAGCACTGCCTCGATCACATCGGTAATGACAGCGAAAAGCGGGTGGAAGTTGGCGTTCAGCCAGTCGACGGCGGGGGCGAGAAAGGCACCGGGATCGAGACGCATCATCTTTTCCTCGCGGCCGATTGCGTTATGCGGTCCAGCACCATGGTCAGCACGACGATGGCGATTGAGGCGTTGATCGAAGTCGCGATGTCCAGCGTGCGGATCGCGCCATAGATCGTTTCGCCCAAGCCGCCCGATCCGACGATCCCGGCGATCACGACCATGCCGAAGGCCATCATCAGGCTCTGGTTGATCCCCGCCATGATCGACGGAACCGCGAAGGGAAGCCGGATCTTGAAGAACATCTGGCGCGTGGTGACGCCGGACGCCTGCCCCAGCTCGATGAACTCGTGCGGCGTCTCGCGAATGCCCAGCGATGTCAGCCGGATCGCCGGAGGCATCGCGACGATGACGGTTGCGGCCAGCGCGGTCGCGGGGCCGTAGCCCAGAAGCGCAATCGCGGGAAGAAGGTAGATATAGGGCGGCATCGTCTGGATCAGGTCCAGCGTCGGCATGAGCGCCCGGTCGAGCCGCGGAAAGAGACCCGCGAGGATCCCCACCGGAAGGCTGATGGCCAGCGCGATCACGCTTGCGGCGAAGACGAGTGCCAGCGTCTCCATCGTTTCGGCCCAAAGCCCCATGGCATAGCAGGCCGCAAGGGCAAGTGCGGTGACGATCCCCGGCACAAGGCCGATCATCCGCCACGCGGCAAGGCCAAGAACCACCGCGACCGCATAGAACGGCGCGGAGATCAAAGCCCAGAGCACACCGTCATAAAGACCCTCGAGCGCGTAGCGGGCCGCGTCGAACAGAAATGCCGCGTTGTCGGTAAGCCAGTACAGGATGTCGTCCACCTGCCTGTCGAAGCTATCAACGAAATCTTCCATGATGGCCGCTCAAGCCTCCGCGCCGATGGGGTCCGTGCCCGCCTCGCCGCGCACACCCAAAAGCAGGTTGCGCACCGACACCACGCCGACCACGCGCCCGTCCTCTTGGACGGCAAGCGCGTCGGCGGACGTTTCGGTGATCTGGGCGATCAGGGCGTCGATGTCGGCTTCGGGGTCGCAGCGCGGCAGATCGTCGACGGGTCCGTCCCAATCGACCACCGGCACCATCACCGAATGGGCCTTGATCAGATGCAGGCGGGAAATGCCGGCGACGAAATCAGCGACGTACTGATCCGCCGGGTTCATCACGATGTCCTCGGCGGTGCCGACCTGAATAAGCGCGCCGTCCTTCATGATCGCGATCCGGTCACCGATGCGGATGGCTTCGTCCAGATCGTGGGTGATGAAGACGGCGGATTTACCAAGCTCTTTGGTCAGCTGGCGGAACTCGTCCTGCAACTGCCGCCGGATCAGCGGATCGAGCGCCGAGAAGGGTTCGTCCATCAGAATGATCTCGGGGTCGGCGGCCAGCGCACGGGCCAGCCCGACGCGCTGCTGCATCCCGCCCGAAAGCTCGGACGGATAGTGCTTGGTCCAGTCCGACAGCCCGACCTTGGCAAGGGCGGCGGCGGCGGCGCGGTTGCGCTCGTTGCGGGGGATGCCCTGCACCTCAAGCCCGAACGCCGCGTTCTCAAGCACATTGCGCTGGGGCAGCAGGGCGACGCTTTGGAACACCATGCCGATATGCTCGGCGCGGGTCCGGCGCAGCGCGGCGGCGTCCATCTTGGAGATGTCCTGCCCCTTGACCAGAACCGTGCCGAGGCTGGGTTCGATCAGGCGGTTGAGAAGCCGGATCAGGGTCGATTTGCCGCTTCCCGACAAGCCCATGATGCAGAAAATCTCGCCCCGGTGAACCTGAAGGCTCGCGTCCGAAACCCCGACCACACAGCCGAAATCACGCAGGATGTCACGCTTGGACAGACCTTGCGCGGTGATCGCCTCGATCGCTTCGGCGTTGCGTTCACCGAACACTTTCCACACCGATTGGCAATCGATCAGAACTTCCGCATTTTCCATGTGTGCCCCTGTCATGTCTTGTCGCCCGAACGCAGGCCCGATTGGAAAAAGGGCCGCAGACACGCGGCCCTTTTCATGTGTCGATCAGTCGTGCGACTTGATGTTTTCCCAGCGCGACAGAAGGTCGGCGTGGGCGTCAAGCCAGTCGGACACGGCCTGATCCATGGTCTGCCCATCCTTGACGGCGGCGTTCATGGCGGTGATGTCCTGAAGCGGCAGATAGACCGAGGCGATGGCTTCACGCGCGCCGGGCTTGGCGGCCGAGAACACGTCCTGCGCGATCCAGTAGTAGGTCTGGGGCGGGGCGAAGATGCCTTTGGGGTCGGCCAGGAACTTGGTGTTATACTTCTGCACCATCCAAGACGGCTCCCACAGCGTGACGGCGATCCATTCTTCGCGGTCCACGGCGGCCTTGAGCGCAGCGGTCATGCCCGCGGTGCTGCCCTCGATCAGTTTCAGGTCGAGCTCGTACGCGTCGACCACCTCGGCGGCTTCGCGCATCAGGCCCGAACCCGGCTCGAGCCCCACGATCTTGCCGTCGAATTTGTCGGCGTTCTCGTTCAGCTCTTCGATTGAGTCGATGGTCACGTATTTCGGCACGGCGATCGCCTGATACAGCCCGTGCGACACCGGCGAGATCTTTTCGAGCCGGTTCTTGTTGCGGCTCCAGTAGTCGTGCGCGACGTAGTCTACGTGCGAGGTCAGAACCTCGATGTCGCCCTTGGCGAGCGCGGCATAGGCGATGCCCCATTCCGAGAACTCGGTCACTTCGACCGTATATCCGTGATCTTCCAGAACACGTTTGGTGACCCCGGTGATCGGCGTCAGGTCTTCCCACGCCAGAGTGCCCATCTTGATGACATCGTCTTGGGCGACCAGCGGCGTCGCCAGTCCCAAAGCCATCGCGCTGGCCGTCAGGGTTTTCAACAATCCACGCATTTTCAACCTCCATGCTGTTTGCGGCGCTTTTGTTCTTGGCCTGCAAGGTATCACGCGGGGGCGTTTGACCGGCGTCGAAAAAAGGCGGCAATTCATAAATTGAGCTTATGGGTATTGTGCGGATCGTTCTGATCTGTATCGTTTTGAATGAGAAAAATGGGCAGAACGCCGTTTCGCTTCATTGATGAAATCTATGTAAAGACCAAGGGGGACCGCATGTCCGAAACACTGAGGCGTCAGATTTCGTCACCCGGCGCCCTGATCGCCTTCGAGGCTGCGGCGAGGCTGGGAAGCTTCGGAAATGCGGCGACGGAACTGAACGTCACGCAGCCGTCGATTTCCTATCAGGTCAAGAACCTTGAAAAGCACATCGGCACCCAGCTGTTCGAGCGGCGGGGGCGCGCCGTGGCCCTGACCGAGGAGGGCAAGATCCTGTTCCGCGCGGTCGAGCGCGGGTTTGCCGAAATACAGGTGGGGCTTGCCCAGATCGCGCAGCGCGCGAACGAGCATCTGGTGACGCTGTGCGTTTCGTCCTCGGCGGCCGCGCATTTCCTTTTGCCGCGTCACCCCGTGCTTTCGGCGGCGCTGCCGGACGTGGACCTCAGCCTCAAGATCATGAGCCGGGACATCAACCCCGCCGCCGAGAATGCCGACTTCGCGATCCGGCTGGGTCACGGGGACTGGGAGGATCTGACGGCGTGGCGGCTGTTCGACGAAGTGTATTTTCCGCTCTGCGCGCCAGACTTTTTTGAGGGCCGCACGTCGGGCGTGTCGCTGGACGAGCTGAAGGGGCGCAACCTTCTGTTCCTGCGCGAACGGTTCCGGTCGCGCGACGACTGGAAAACCTTTTTTGCCGAGGCCGGGGCGCCTGCACTGAACGTCCATGCGCGGATGACCTTCTCGGACCAGCAGACGCTGCTTCAGGCGGCGGTGGCCGGACAGGGGATCGGTCTGGGGTGGATGGGGATGACCGACGGGTTTCTGAACGATGGCTCGCTCATCAACCCGACGGGCATTCAGATCAGAACCGACCGCGCGTTCTACCTTGTCACGCCCAAGTCGACCACGCTCACCGCGACGGCGGAGCGGTTCCGCGATTGGATCGTGGCGCAGGGGGCCGAGATTCAGGCGCGGATGGCCGAGGGGGACGGCCCGGCCTAGGGGACGAGCGCGGTGTGCACGAGGCCCCCGGCCTGTGTGGCGGCGTGGTCGATGGCCTGCGCCACGTCGCCGAGCGCGAAGCACCGCGCGGTAAAGACCGACATGTCCAGAACCCCGCTGTCGATCATGGCGATCACCTGTTCCAGATCCGCCTTCGTGAACCAGTAAGATCCGATCACCGCGTTGCTGTTGCGCATGAGCGCCCCGGCGTCGAGCATGAGCGGCGACGACAACCCCCCGACGAAGGCCGCTTTCGCGAACCGGCGCAGGCGACCGATCAGGGCCGCGCTGATGGCCCCGGCCTCCCCCGAGGCGCAGTCGAGAACAAGGTCGAGAGCCGGGCCGTTGCCATCGGTGCTGGACGCGATCCGCGCAGGGTCCAGCGCCACGAGCGCGCCAAGCCGGTCAGTGCTTCGACCGACCACTTCGATGCGCGCGGCCCCCATCGCAAGGGCGAGGACCGCAGCGCTCGCCCCGACCACGCCGCTGGCGCCATTGATCGCGATCCGCATCCCGGGCCGGAAGCCCGCTTCGCGCAGACCCCGCAGCGCGGTGCCGAGCCAGCCGATCCGGCACAAAAGCGTAGGCGCGATGGACCAATTCGGCAGGGGCGTGAAACAGGTGGCGGGGGCGTGGATGAATTCAGCAAAGCTGCCGTTGGGCCAGTCGGCCATCGGCCCCTTTGCCCCCTCGCCCAGCCCGAAACACCCGAGAAAACCGTGGTCCGGCGAGGGATCGTCCGCCGAGCGGCTTCCGGTGAAGGCGTCGAAATACACGCGCTGGCCCGGTTCAAGATCGCCCTGCGCCGCATCGACGATGCCGATGGCGCATTGACCGGGCGTGAAGGGGCGCGGGGGCGTGGTCCAGGCGCCCCAAGGCAGCGCCCCCATGTAAGAAGCGACCATGGCCGCCTCCATCCGCACGACGGCAGCCCCCGGCGCACAGTCGGGTTTCGCAACCTCGCAGACGGCGAAATCGGCGTCGCCTTCGCGGATCTGAACGGCGGTCATCCGGGTCATGCGAGATCGAACCAGATCGTCTTGAGCTCGGTATACTGTTCATGCGCGTGGATGCCGTTGTCACGGCCTCCGAACCCGGATTCCTTCATCCCGCCGAACGGCGTCGAAATCTCGCCCTCGCTGTAGCTGTTCACCGAGACCGTTCCCGCGTGAAGGCGGCGTGCGACCCGGTGCGCGGTCCGCACGTCCGAGGAGTAAAGCGTCGCCGCCAGCCCATAGGCGCTGTCGTTCGCAAGCTCGACCGCGTGATCGTCGCTGTCGGCGCGGGTGACGGTCACCACGGGTCCGAAAATCTCTTCGCGGAAGATGGTCATGTCCGGCGTCACCTCGGCAAAGATCGTTGGCTGGAACGACAGCCCCTCGCCCGGCTCGCCCCCGGTGACCAGCCGCGCGCCTTGCGCCTTTCCGGTCTCGACCAGCCCGGACACCTTGGCGAAATGGGCGTCGCTGACCAGCGGGCCGTTCTGGGTTTTCGGGTCGAGCGGATCCCCGATCACCCACGTCTTCGCCTGTTTCGCAAGCTCGTCGATCAGCGCGTCATAGACCGAATGATGCGCGATGATCCGGCTGTTCGCGGTGCAGTTTTCGCCCATGTTCCAGAAAATCGCGCCCGCCTGAATTTCCGCGATCTTGGGAATGTCGCGGGCATCTTCCAGCACGACCGCCGCGCTTTTCCCGCCCATCTCAAGGCAGACTTCCTTCATGTTCGACTGGGCCGCGTAGGTCAGGAAGCGCCGCCCCGTTTCGGTCGATCCGGTGAAGGTCAGCGCATCGACATCGGGATGACGGCCCAAGGGCTCGCCCACGTCCGGGCCTATCCCGGTCACGATGTTCAGAACGCCGGGCGGCACCCCGGCCTGAAGCGCAAGCTCGCCCAGCCGCAGCGCGGTCAGGCTGGTTTCTTCGGCGGGCTTCACGATCACGCTGTTGCCGGTGGCCAGCGCGGGGCCGATCTTCCACGCCATCATCATCAGCGGGAAGTTCCACGGCAGAACGGCGGCGACCACCCCGATCGGTTCACGCACGATCAGGCCAAGCGCGTCGGGCGCGCTGGGGGCGATCTGGTCGTAAAGCTTGTCCTGCGCTTCGCCGTGCCAGCGGATGCAGTTCGCGGTTTCCGGCACGTCGATTGTGAGGCAGTCGGTGATCGGCTTGCCGGCGTCCAGCGCCTCCATCACGGCGAGTTCGGTCACGTTGTCTTCGATCAGGTCGGCAAGCCGGGCGAGCACGGCCTTGCGCGCGCTCGGATGCAGGTCCGACCACACGCCCGCGCGAAACGCCGCGCGGGCCGAGGCGACCGCCGCATCCACGTCTTCGGCGGCGCAGGCGGGCAGTTGGGCCAGCGTGCGCCCGGTGGCCGGGTCGAGGGTGGCGAAGGTCGCGCCCGAGGCGGCACCGCGCCACTCCCCGCCGATCAGGATCTTGGACGGCAGGGACAGCTTTTCGGCAATCTTGTGATACTCGGACATGGCGCGGCTCACGACAGCGGGGCGAGCGTGGCCAGCATCTCGGCGCGCATCTCGTCGCTGATCTGTTGCAGCGGCGCGCGCACGTAACCGTGGCCGAACCCCCGATGTTGGGCGGCGGCCAGCACGCATTGCACATAGCGATGCGACCAGACGTACAGAAGCGAGGGCAGCATCTTGCCCCACAGCTCGAGCGCGGCGTCGTACTCCTTGGCGGTCACGAGGTCGTAAAGGCGCACCGCTTCGTGCGGCATATAGTTCGCGGCGCCCCAGATCGTGCCGACGGTGCCCGCCATCATGGCGTAGACCGTCGTGGGATCGGCGCCGTTCAGAACCTTGCAGTCGGTTTGCAGGTAGGCCTGATGAACGGAAAGATCCCCGCCGCTGTCCTTGATGTAATTGTAGTTTTCAAGCTGCGACAGACGCTTGAGCAGTTCGGGCGATACCGAAAGGCCGGTGGCCTGCGGGATGTTGTAGCCCACGATATCAACCCCGACCGCCGCATCGATGGTGCGGTAGAATTCGAAGATGCCGTCGTCGTCGTCCGGCCCTTCGAGGTAGGGCGGCAGGATCATGAGCGCATCGGCCCCGATGCTTTCGGCATGGCGCGAGCGGCGCACGACCTCGTCCATGTTCAGCGCCGAAGTCTGGCAGATCACGTTGCACCGGCCACCCACGCGCTTGATCCCCTTTTCGTAAAGCTCGTTGGCTTCCGCTTCCGTCAGATACGGATGCTGCCCGGTGCCCGCGCCCAGCACCAGCCCGTGGATACCGGCGTCGATGTAGGCGTCGATCAGGCGATCCCATTCCGCGAAATCAATCGAGCCGTCCGCGCGGAACGGGGTCTGCATCGCAAGGTTGATGCCAGCGAGATTAGCCATGTGAAGCTCCTTCAGGTTTCTTTGCCGGCCCGCAAGAACCGCCATTTGGTTGTGGCCCGCACGCCGATTTCGGTCAGCCACGCGGGGTAGCCACGGTTGGGTTTGGTACGGGCATTCAGAATGTCGATGGAGCGCGAGCTTTGGCCCAGCCCTAGCTCGGCCAGCGCCTTGCCGAAGCCCGTGCCGCGCGCGACCCCGGTGCCGTTGCAGAAGGCGGCGCCATAGACCCGGTCGGCCAACTGGCCGAACACCATCCCGCCGTTCTCGGCCATGGTCAGAAGCCCGCCCCAGCTGTTCTCGTAGCCAATTGGGGCAAGGTCGGGATACCGGCGGCGGAACGCCTCTTCGTGATGCGTCTTGGCGTAATCCACGTCGCTCTGGCGCGAGCGGAACCCGCGGGCATAGGAATAGACGTTGCGCAGGAAAAGCCGGTTGTCGTTCGTCAGCCGCATCGTCGTGCCGAAGCTTTCCGCCGGGATCACGCCGAACGGGCCGCTCGCCCCGACCTGCGCCAGTTCCGAGGGCGTCAGCTGCCGGGTCATCGAGGCATAGGTGTATACCGGGATCGCCGTCTTGTCGTAAAAGCCGCTCTTGGTCAGGTACGCCGCGTTGCAAAGGAACACTTTGCGCGCCCGAATCTCGCCGCCGGAGGTCTGGCAGACGTGCTGCTGTGGGCGGTAGTCGATGTCGGTCACTTGCGTCTTTTCGTAAACGGTGACGTTCTCGGGCAGCGCCGCGACCATGTTGACCAGATACTTCGCGGGTTGCATCAGCACGGTGCCGGGGGTGTGGATCGCCGCAAAGTAATGCTTGGACCCGGTGCGCGCCTGAATCTCATCGCGGTCCAGCCAGGTGTGCGGCTTTCCGATCTGGGTCAGCGCGGTCGACATTTCCTTGAGGCAGTCGTTGCCGCGCGGCGTGGCGGCGGCGTGGTATTTCCCCGACGGATCCCAGTCGCAGTCCACGCCCAGACGTTCGACCGCGTCGCGCAAATAGTCGATGCCTTCGACGTTGACGTGATACTCTTCCTCGTTGCCCTTCTGGTCCTCCGCGAAGTGCTTGTTGCGGGGGTTGTGGGCAAGGTCGATGGCGAACCCGGCGCAGCGTCCGGCCGCTCCGTCCCCGATGCGGCCCGCGTCCACCAGCACCACCCGCGCCTCGGGGTCGAGTTCGCCAAGCCGGCGCGCGCAGTGCAGGCCCATCCAGCCGCCACCGATGACAAGGTGATCGCAGTCAAGATCGGCGCGAAGGGTGTTTGCGGGCGGGCGTGGACCAAGGGCGGCGAACCATCCCGATTTGGTCGGCTCCATATGGACAGGCATGATTTTCATGGGCGCACCAGGCTTTCGTTACGCCGCTGACACTACATCGGCCCGGCCCGTCGCCCCATGCTGGAAAAATCACCTCACCCATAAATACAGCTTATGGATATTCCGCCTATTAAGGCGTTTTGGCCGCCAAAAGATCAGGTTTATCTATGAAATGTTCCGGCAGGTCAGTAGATCGGCGGTGATACGACCCAGATCACCACGGCAGGCTCGGACCCGTCGTTGCGCCAGGCATAGGGTGCGCCCGCGAACTGGAAACTGTCGCCGGGGTACAGGTGAACTTCGGTCCCCCCGATCCACATCGTCAGCGCGCCCGAGATCAGCACGCCGCCGTCCTCGGTTGGCCGGGCCTTGCGCGGATCGCCGCTGGACGCGCCCGGCGCGAACACCGAGCGGATCATCTCGAAACTTCCGGAGAGGGTCGGAGACAACAGCTCCTCGACCAGCCCGCTTTCGTCCGAACCGATGGTGGGCCGATCCGCCGCCCTCAGGACAAGGCCCTGTTCCTCGGGGGCGCGCCGGGACGAGCGGAAGAAGAAGCTGATGTTGACGCCCAACAGGTCGGCAAGCTGTTCCAGATCGCGCACCGAAGGCGTCGTTCGCCCGCGCTCGACCTGACTGAGCCAGCCGACCGACCGCCCCGCCGCGCCCGCAAGCTGGGCCAGCGTCATCGCGCGGGTCTTGCGCAACGACCGGATGTCTTCGCCAACGTGATGTGCCACGGCGTTACCCCATTTTTCGCCCAAGCTGCCGATCTTGCCGGAAAAATTCAACGTGGAATGACGACTCAAGACATAAATTAGCTGCGCGGTTCATTCAAAAATGAAAAAATCATTAGATTTTTCATTTTCGTATAGCTAGCACTGTGAAAGTTGCGCGAGTCGCCCTGCGCTTGCCAGCCTGACCACACCTGCCCGAGAGGACGTGACCATGACCGAAGTTCCCAGCAAAGCCCGCGTCGTCATTATCGGCGGTGGTATCTCGGGCTGTTCCGTTGCCTATCACCTTGCCAAGCTTGGCTGGACGGACATCGTTCTGTTGGAACGCAAACAGTTGACCTCCGGCACCACATGGCACGCCGCCGGGCTTGTCGGCCAGTTGCGGGCGAGCCAGAACATGACGCGGCTCGCCAAGTATTCGACCGATCTTTACGGCAAGCTGGAAGAGGAAACCGGGCTGGCCACCGGGTTTCGTCAGTGCGGCTCGATCACTGTCGCCTTGACTGAAGAGCGGCGTGAAGAGATTTTCCGGCAGGCCGCACTGGCCCGCGCCTTCGGCATCGACGTGAACGAAATGTCGCCCGCCGAGGTGCTTGAGCGGTTTCCGCATCTTGAGATTTCCGATGTCGTTGCCGGGGTGCACCTGCCCAACGACGGTCAGGCCGACCCCGGCAACATCGCCCTGGCGCTGGCCAAGGGTGCGCGGATGCTGGGCGCGAAGATCATCGAGAACGTCAAGGTGTCCAAGGTCGTCACCAAGGATGGCCGTGTCACCGGCGTGGAATGGGAAGCAGGCGACGACACGGGCCAGATCGCGACCGAGAACGTCGTGAACTGCGGCGGCATGTGGGGCCGCGACTTCGCCGCCCAGAACGGCGTGACCCTGCCGCTTCATGCCTGCGAGCATTTCTATATCGTGACGGAAAACATCCCCGGCCTCGCCCAGCTTCCGGTTCTGCGCGTGCCGGACGAGTGTGCCTATTACAAAGAGGACGCGGGCAAGCTGCTGCTTGGCGCGTTTGAGCCCAAGGCGAAGCCGTGGGGCATGAACGGGATTCCCGAGGATTTCTGCTTCGACCAGCTTCCCGAAGATTTCGACCACTTCGAGCCGATCCTTGAAAAGGCCGTGTCGCGGATGCCGCTTTTGGGCGAGGTCGGTATTCACACCTTCTTCAACGGACCCGAAAGCTTCACGCCGGACGACCGTTATTATCTGGGCGAAGCGCCCAATATTGCCGGGTATTGGATGGCCGCCGGGTACAACTCGATCGGGATCGTCTCGTCGGGGGGTGCCGGCATGGCGCTGGCGCAGTGGATGCACGACGGCGAACCGCCCTTCGATTTGTGGGAGGTCGATATTCGCCGGGCGCAGCCGTTCCAGATGAACCGCCGCTATCTGAAGGAACGGGTCAGCGAGACGCTGGGCCTGCTTTATGCCGACCATTTCCCCTATCGTCAGATGGCCACCTCGCGCGGGATCCGGCGCTCGCCGCTGCATAACCACCTCAAGGCACGGGGCGCGGTCTTCGGTGAGGTCGCGGGATGGGAGCGGGCGAACTGGTTCGCAAACGAGGGCCAGACGCCAGAGTACGAATACAGTTGGAAGCGGCAGAACTGGTTCGACAACCAGCGGGCCGAGCACATGGCCATGCGCGAAGGTGTCGGGCTGCTCGACATGACCAGTTTCGGCAAGATCCGGGTCGAGGGGCGCGATGCGCTCGCCTTCCTGCAACGGCTTTGCGCCAACGATATGGACGTCGCGGTGGGGCGGATCGTCTATACCCAGATGCTCAATGGCCGGGGCGGGATCGAGTGCGACCTGACCGTCACGCGTCTGTCGGAAACCGTGTTCTTCCTTGTCGTGCCCGGTGCCACGCTGCAACGCGATCTGGTCTGGTTGCGGCGTCATCTGGGCGATGAATGGGTGACGATCACGGACGTCACCGCGAGCGAAGCGGTGATCCCGATCATGGGGCCGCGGGCGCGCGACCTGCTCGCGCGGGTGTCCCCGAACGATCTGTCGAACGACGCGCATCCTTTTGGCATGGCCCGCGAGATCGAGATCGGCATGGGTCTGGCCCGTGCCCACCGCGTGACCTACGTGGGCGAACTGGGGTGGGAGCTTTACGTTTCGACCGATCAGGCCGCGCATGTGTTCGAAGCGATCGCGGAGGCGGGGGCCGATGTCGGCCTGAAACTGTGCGGGCTTCATGCCATGGACAGCTGCCGGATCGAAAAGGGCTTTCGTCACTTCGGCCACGACATCACCGATGAGGATCACGTGCTCGAAGCCGGGCTTGGGTTCGCGGTCAAGACGGACAAGGGCGATTTTATCGGCCGGGACGCGGTTCTGAGCAAACGCGAGGCGGGGCTGGACCGCCGGATGCTGCAATTCAAGCTGACCGATCCCGAACCGCTTCTGTTCCATAACGAGCCGATCCTGCGCGACGGCAAGATCGTGAGCTTCCTGACCTCGGGCAACTACGGTCACGCGCTTGGCGGGGCGATCGGGCTGGGCTACGTGCCCTGCGCGCCGGGAGAGACGGGGGCCGACATGCTCGCCTCGTCCTACAGCATCGACGTGGCGGGGCGCACCGTTGCCGCCGAGGTCAGCCTTGCGCCCATGTATGACCCGAAATCAACCCGCGTGCGGGCCTGACGCCCGCCCCTCGCCCCTTTCAGACGTGGAGACGACCATGACACAGACCGACACACGCAACGATCTTTCCGCCGTCGTCGCCGCCGACCGCGCGCATGTCTGGCACCACCTGAGCCAGCACAAGCCGTTTGAGACGACCGATCCCCGCGTTTATGTCGAGGGCAAGGGGCTGACCCTGTGGGACGCGACGGGGCGCGAATTTCTGGATGCCGTTTCGGGCGGGGTCTGGACCGTGAACGTGGGCTACGGGCGCGAAAGCATCGCGGATGCGGTGCGCGATCAGCTGGTGAAGCTGAACTATTTCGCAGGCGCCGCCGGGACCGTGCCGGGCGCGCTTTTCGCCGAGCGGCTGATCGAAAAGATGCCGGGTCTCAGCCGGGTCTACTATTCCAACTCCGGGTCCGAGGCGAACGAGAAGGTCTATAAGATGGTGCGCCAGATCTCGCACCGTCATCACGGGGGCAAGAAGTCCAAGATCCTCTACCGCGAACGCGACTATCACGGCACCACCATCGGCACGCTGGCCACATCGGGCCAGAAGCAACGTGCCGAGCAGTACGGCCCGTTCCCCGAAGGCTTCGTCGAGGTGCCGCATTGCCTTGAATACCGCGCCCAGTGGGATACGGCAGGGTACGGACGCCGCGCGGCGGATGCCATCGAAGAGGTCATCCTGCGCGAAGGGCCCGAGACGGTCGGGTGCCTCGTGCTCGAACCCGTCACCGCAGGCGGCGGCGTGATCGTGCCGCCCGAAGGTTACTGGCCGCGCGTGCAGGAGATTTGCCGCACGTATGACATTCTTCTGCATATCGACGAGGTGGTCTGCGGCCTTGGCCGGACCGGAACCTGGTTCGGGTATCAGAACTTCGGGATCGAGCCGGATTTCGTGACCATGGCGAAAGGCGTGGCCTCCGGGTACGCCGCCATCGCCTGTACGGTCACGACGGAAGCCGTGTTCGATCTGTTCAAGGACGACGCCGCCGATCCGCTTGGGCATTTCCGCGATATTTCAACCTTCGGCGGCTGCACGTCCGGCCCTGTCGCCGCGCTGGAAAACATGCGGATCATCGAAGACGAAGGTCTGCTTGAGAACACGAAAGCGATGGGCGCGCGGTGTCTGGCCAACCTTCGCGATCTTATGGACCGCCATCCGGTCATAGGCGACGTGCGCGGCATGGGTCTGTTCTGCGGGGCCGAGCTTGTGGTGGATCGCGCAACGAAAGAGCCGATGGACGAAGCGCGGGTTCAGGCCGTCGTGGCGCATTGCCTGTCGCAGGGCGTCATCATCGGGGCGACCAACCGTTCGCTTCCGGGCTACAACAACACGCTGTGCCTGTCTCCGGCCCTGACCGTGACCGCCGCCGAGATCGACCGCATCACCGGCGCGATCGACGCGGCCCTGACGGCTGTCTTTGGGTAATGTGCGCCGTTGGCCTCGCCAGAAAGATCGCCCTACGAGAAAACCAAACATGCGCCATCGACCTGCCCTCGGTCACAAATTATTGCAAGATATTGCATAAATGGCATTATAGCGCAGGAATCGATTCTCTCCACATTGCGACGATTGAGCTTCGTTGTCGGCGGGAAAAGATGACTGACGCGCCCGGCCCTTGAGTCCGGCGCTTTCTTCGTCCTGTCGAGCCGAGCGTCATGCGCGCTCGATTTGCGGGACGGCCGAGGACGCAAAGGAAACGCTCATGACCGCTTTCATCCCCTACGGTGCCTATTGGTCCACCCCCTTCGCCCGTTGGCAGGGCTCTTTCGCCCATCTCCATTCCATCGAGTTCGCGGCTCATGTAACCAAGTCGGCGCTTGCAGAACGTGACATCGGCGTCGAAGCGTTCGATTTCGCAGCCTATGGCCTTACGGTGCCGCAATACCGCAGTTTCTACGGCACGCCGTGGTTCACGGCGATGATCGGGGCGACCCACCTTGCAGGACCGACGGTGAACCAGGCCTGTGCGACCGGCGCCCGCCTTCTATCGACAGCGATGGGTGAAATGGCGACATCTGGGGTTCAGACCGCTTTGATCGCCAGTGGTGATCGGACATCGAACGGACCCCATGCCTATTACCCGGCCCCGGACAAGCCGGGCGGCACCGGCATCGGCGAAAACATCGTGATGGAAAGCTTCAATCGCGATCCCTTTGCCAAATGCGCGATGGTGGACACGGCCGACAACGTCGCACGGAAGGTCGGGATCACAACCGAGGAACAGCATGAGGTGGCCGCCTATCGGGCGGCCCAATACGAAGATGCGCTCAAGGACGACCGCGCGTTCCAGAAACGCTACATGGCGGCCGCGTTCGCCGTGCCCGACGCCGGGTTTCGTAAGACGATCAAGACTTTGAACGGTGACGAAGGCATATATCCCTCGTCGCCCGAAAAGATGGCTTCGCTCAAGCCGGTGATGCCTGACGGGTCGGTGACGTTCGCCGGACAAACGCATCCGGCCGACGGCTCGGCGGCCCTCGTCGTCTGCGCGACCGAGGACCGTGCGCGCGCTCTGGGCAAGCCGGGCGGGCCGATCATCGAAGTGCTGGCGGTGGCGCAAGGTCGCGACGACGTGGCCCATATGCCAGCAGCCCCGATCCGCGCCGCGCATCGGGCATTGGATCTGGCTGCACTCACCATCGACGACATCGACGTAATCAAGTCGCACAATCCGTTTGCCGTGAACGACATCGCCTTCGCACGTGCCTTCGACCTCGACTGGAAGAAGATGAACAACTTCGGTTCGTCCCTCGTCTGGGGCCATCCGCAGGGCCCGACCGGCCTGCGCGCCCTGATCGAAATGATAGAAGAGCTTGAGATCCGCGGCGGAGGATCCGGGTTGTTCCAAGGCTGCGCTGCCGGAGACAGCGCAATGGCCGTGATCCTGAAGGTTCGCTGATGCAAGTGTGGTCCGCCGGTTCCTGAGGGATCCGGCGGCAAAAAAGACGACGGGAAAGGCCGTCCGGTCGCGCCGCTTCGGTGCCAGAGAGAGCGTCGGACGCGAATTTTGCGTTTATTTGTTCAGGGCAATTTCGGACCTCACATTTCGGGATGCTCGACAGCGTGAGCCGCTGTTCGCGGCCCGTCTGAGGCCGCGTCCCTGCTGACGCACAGGCGCCGGGTCAGGCCGAAGCGGCGGCCTGTTTCAGCGCGGCGTTCTCGCGCCACAGGGTCATGGCCAGACTGAAGGCCCCGTTCACGTAGTTCTGGTAAACCGCCATCTGGCCAGCCTGCTTGCCCGAAAGCGTCTCGAGCTTGGCGATGATGTCGTCCGATTCATTGATGAAGCTGCCCGGGGCCATCTGCGCGGCGGGGAAGGACACCTTATCGAGGTGGCCGGACAACTCGGATTTGACCTGCGTCTCGCCCTCGGTGCCTTCGCTGAAATCCCGAACCGTCACCTGATCCGCGCTGCCCGATTCCAGCACGAAGATGCGGACCTTCAGGCAGAAGGGGCAGTCTTCTTTCAGATAAAGAACAGGTTTGAAATCGTCGCTCATCTTTTCGTTTCCTTTTAGGGCGCAGCCGCACGAGGCCACGGTCAGGGCTATGCGGTGCGCGGTGCGGCCTTGTGGGGCGCGCACCGCGCGGGGAACGGGCGACGCGAGGAAGGACGGCGGCCCGCTCGTTCGGTGCCGCACCATCGGGTGCGGCGGTGTTTCGGTGATGATCCAGCGCGGCAGGTCAGGCCGCCGGGTAGATATTCCCCTCGTCCTCGCCAAACAAATGCTCGACCTCGCCCTCGCGGTTCTCAAGGATCTGCCGCTGGTTGAGATAGGCTTTGTCCGTGATCTCGCCCGTGTCCGGGTTGGGCGGCGCGACAAGGAACCGGGCGCGTTTGGCGTGCATCGAAGACCCGGATTGCGCCGCTTTCAGCGCCTTCAGCCCCTCGCGCACCTGCGCGCGCACGGCATCCGTGGCAAGCACATCGGCCAGCGGCGCGCCCTCGGCCAGACCGGCGATGCGGCGGCAGGCAGGTTCGTTCGGGATCAGAAGAAACCCGACCTCGTCGCGGTTGTGACCGGCCACCACGATGTCCTGCACGCAGGGGCTGAGATGGTCGATCGCCGTCACCCGCAGACTGCCAACCGACACCCATGTTCCCGTCGTCAGCTTGAAATCCTCGACGACGCGGCCATCGAAGAACAGACCCTTGGACGGATCATCCGGGTCGGCCAGCCGCAGCGCGTCGCCCATCATGTAAAAGCCTTCCTCGTCGAACGCCTCGCGCGTCTTTTCCGGGTTCTTGAAATACCCCGGCGTGATGTTCGGCCCCTTGACCCGCACTTCGAGCTTGGTGCCGTTCGGCACCAGTTTCAGTGTCACGCCCGGCACCGGCAGGCCGATGTTGGCAACGCTGTCCACGGGGAAATGGCAGTGCGTCGCAAGCGGCGCAGTTTCGGTCGATCCCCAGGCGGTTGCGACCGGCAATTCGCGCCCCGTCGTCTCGGCCGATTGGCGGCGCAGCTTGGTCCAGGTCGACGCCGGCAGAGCCGCCGCCGCGCACAGGCACACGTCCATCGCATAAAAGGCTTCGCGCAGTTCGGCATCTTCGTCCATCGCTTCGGTCAGGATCTCAAATCCGCGCGGCACGTTCAGCGCCATGTTGGGGCGCACGTCTTTGATGTTCGCGATGGTGCGCGCGATGATCCCCGGCGCGGGCTTGCCGTCGTCGATGTAAAGCGAGCCGCCGTTGCGCAGCACCATGTTGAAGGCGAAGTTTGCGCCGAAGGTATGGCTCCACGGCAGCCAGTCGACGATCACGGGCGGTTTGTCGCGCTGGTAGACCCAGATTTCCCGGTGCGCTTCCTGGTTCGAGGTCAGCATCCCATGCGTATTGATCACCGCCTTGGGCGTCCCGGTCGAGCCTGACGTGAACAGCAGCCGGGCAAGCGTATCCGGCCCGATCGCCGCGTTCGCACGGGCCACCGCGTCCTCGTCGTCGCGGCTGGCATTCTCGAACAGCGTGGCGTCCAGATCAACGTCGGTGTTTGAGGCAAGAAGAACGCCGGAATGGTGCGGTGCGATGGCGGCAAGCGCTTTGGCGTAAGCGGCGGTCGAGGATACGAACACCACCGCCGGGTCCAATAGCGTGACCATCGCTTTCAGCTTCGCGTGGTCGGACGAGATCAGCGAATAAGCGGTCGAAATGGTGGCGATGGGGATGCCGACGTGAAAGCTGGCCAGGGTCAGAAGCCCCAGATCGACCGCGTTTTCGGACAGGGCCAGAACCGGGCCAGCTTTGCCCTTGGTCTGTTCCAGCAGCCACGCGCCAAGCGTTTCGGCACGGGCGAGCGCCTGCGCATAGGTCAAGCTGCGCCAGCCGTCGCCCATGCGCTCGGCCAGAAACACGCGGTCGGGGTACGCTTCGGCCCCATCGACGAGCCAGTCGGTCACCCTCCCCGATGCGACCGGAAGCGAATAGCCGCTGCTCAGGTAGATCGTGCCGTCCTCGGCGGTGTGCGAGACCACGTTCGGCCCGGCAAACAGGCCGCCCTCGGCCGCTGTCATGTCGTTCATTGCTCTCTCCCCCAAATGCGCGGTCGCGCCGAAGCGCCGTGACCCGCTGTGAGTTTCACGTCTTCAAGGATTGTAAGTCCATAGCCCTGGATACCCGGCACGTCGTGATGCGTGTTGGTCAGAAGCCGCATGTCCCGCACCCCGAGCGCCGCCAGAATCTGCGCGCCGGTGCCATAGGCCCGCGCGTCCATCGCGACCGGGTGACCCAGCCGAACCTCGGCTTCGACCTCGTCCGGCCCGCCGGGGACAAGCAGGACCACGACGCCGGACCCGGCCTGTGAAATCTGCTCCATCGCGCGGCGCAGAACCGCCGAACCGGTGTCGCCCTGTCCGAGCAGATCCCTGACGATGGACAGGTGGTGCATCCGCACCAGCGTCGGCACACTATCGCGCACATGCCCCTTCTGAAGCGCAACGTGCGTCAGCCCCGATGCCGCGTCGCGGAAGCTCTTGACGGCCCATGTGCCGCCCACCTCAAGCTGCATCTCGGTCTCGGCGGTGCAGGTCACAAGGTGATCGTTCCGAAGCCGGTATTCGATCAGGTCGCGAATTGTGCCGATCTTCAGCCCGTGTTTGCGGGCGAACGGGATCAGGTCGTCCAGCCGCGCCATCGTTCCGTCGTCGTTCATGATCTCGCAGATCACGCCCGACGGCTCCAGCCCGGCAAGCTTCGCGATGTCGACAGAGGCTTCGGTATGCCCGGCCCGCACCAGAACGCCGCCGTCGCGCGCGCGCAGCGGAAAGACGTGACCGGGCGACGATATGGCCTCGGCCCCGTTCTGCGGGTCGATGGCGGCCCGAATGGTGCAGGCACGGTCGGCGGCGGAAATGCCCGTGGTCACGCCATGCCGAGCCTCGATCGACACGGTGAACGCGGTTTCGAACGGCGAGGCGTGGGTTTGCGGCATCGGAGCCAGCCCCAGCGCGTCGCACCGCGCCGCCGTCATGGCGAGGCAGATGAGGCCCCGGCCATGGGTGGCCATGAAATTGATCGCCTCCGGGGTCGCTTTCGCAGCCGGGATGACAAGGTCGCCCTCGTTTTCGCGGTCCTCGTCATCGACAAGAATGAACATCCGGCCATTGCGCGCCTCTTCGATGATGTCCTCAGCCGAGGCGAGCGGGGAAAAGGTGTCGGTGCCCATATACATGTCAGGCGCCCAGAGTCACGGGGCGGCCCGGCTTACCGGCCACGGATATGGGCCGCGCCGCGCGACCTTTTTCACACGTTGTCTGTTGGTGGTTCATCGCAATCCGCCCCTCCCCGAGCACAATTCGATCAGCGTCCTCCGGAGTCACTGATATATCTTTTGCTGCATTTCGTCCAGAATGAACTTCGCCCTCGCCGCACCGGAGGGCCTTGGCGTGATCTGTCACTTGCCAGCCTTCAGCCCTCAGCTCGACCCCGCTCGCGATGTGGGGCCCAGCCTGAAGCTGGGGCGAAACTTCTTAATTTCACCAATATTATATGGCTTTAAGGCCACCATTGCACCCGTCGACAAAACAGTCATCCGGCTCAACCCCGCCAAATCCGCCCAACACATTTCGCCGCCCTCAGAGGCGCGGCCCGCGCATCCCAGATGATCCTCACAAAAATTCCCTTTGCCGGAATCACCTTTATGATATATCAGTTTCGAAGTCCGGCACCGATGAGGAGTTCGCGCCGCCGGACAGAACAACTGGGAGGAATACCAAATGAATATTTCCGTTAGCGCAGACGCGCTGTCGGCCGATCTCGCACGCGAAAAGCAGGACCATCAGAAGATCGTCGATGACATCCTTGCGAAGGTCGAAGAGATCAGCGGCGCTCTGGAAGAAGAAGCCGCACCCTCGGAAGAACTTGGGAAACTGACGGACAAAGCCGTCGATCTTCTGTTCTCGACCGGGATGCCGCAGGCCTACATCCCCAAGGAACTGGGCGGCAAAGGACTTTTCCCCGGCGAAGCGCAATCGTTCCTGAGCCGCGTCGCCTATTACGACGGCTCGCTCGCCTGGGTGAACACGATCTTCGCCTGCGCCGGTCTGATGGTGTCCTACCTGCCCGAAGACGTGTCCGAAGAGCTGTTCTCGGGCGGCAAGCGGATTTCCTTCAGCGCCGTCAGCAACGGTCAGGGCACGGCGGTCAAGACGGATGACGGCTGGGTCGTGTCGGGTCGCTACCGCTATGCCAGTGCGATCAAGCACGCGACGCACGTCTTCATGCCCGCGATGAAGATCATCGACGGCAACCCGGTCCCGCCGCCCTTCGGCATGGGCTTTTTCCTGATCCCGATCGAGGCGGTCACGGATCGCGGCAACTGGGACACCATCGGTCTGCAAGCGACCGGCAGCGTGGACATCGAGGTCAAGGATCACCTGATCCCGCTCACCCATGAGGTCGACGTGATGTCGCCGCCAAAACGCGGTGGCCGCGCCGTGTCGGGCGGTATGAACGTTCTGATCCCGACCATGCATCTGGGCTTCGCCATCGGCACCGCCGAGCGTCTGCTGGACGAAATGAAGACCGTGGGCAACAAGAAGCCGCCGGTGCCGGGCGCGAAATCCATCGGCGAGAAAGACCCGTTCCGCATCGAATACGCCCACCATGCGATGAAAGCGGCAGCGGCCCGTGCGCTGGTCGACGACGTGATGGAAAGCGTGGACAACACCCTGCGCAAGGGCGAGCAGCTTTCGACCCGTCAAAGCACCATGCTGCGCGCGGTCAACATCCACGCCCACGACGTGGCCCGTGACATCGCCGAATGGGCGTTCCAGCGCGGCGGCGGCGATGCTCTGCGTGAAGGCCGGCTTCAGCGGATCATCCGCGACACGCTTGCCGGGTGTCAGCATTTCTTTGCGAACGACCAGAACTACGTGAACGTCGGCTTCGAACTGATGGGCGCGCCGGACGACCACATGTGGCTTGGCCTGTTCGACTTCGGTCCCATGCCGTCGGCGCCCGCAGCCTGATCGCCCACGAAAGGATACATGACATGAGTTTGGGTGAAAATTTCACGCGCGGCGTGGTCGAAGCTTTCGGCTACAAGATCCCCTATATCGAAGCTGGCGAAGGCGAGGTTCTGATCAGCCTTCCGGGCTCAGCGGGGCTTGAGCTGTCGACAGCCAAGGACGAGCTTGCCAAGTCCTATCGCGTCATCGAACTGGACCCGCCGGGCTGGGGCGAAACGACCCCGCTGGAGGGCCGGATGCGCCAACGCGACGTGGCCATCGTTCTGGCAACAGCCATTCAGGAGATGGGTATCGACAGTTACCACCTTTTGGGGACGTCGATGGGGGGCGCCAATGCCTATTGGCTCGCCTCGCAATATCCCGACCGGGTCAAGTCGATCATCCTCGAGGCGCCGATGCTGTTCACCGGCCCGGACGAGTTGATCGACCCCAGTGCGCTTCAGATGATTGAGGCGCTGGTGGGCGGGATGCCCATTCCAGATATGTCCGGCTACCCGGCCCCGCCGCCCCATCCCAACAAGCCGTGGGCGGACGAGGCGTTCTTTCGCGAACAGATGCGGCGGCGCTTTGTGATGATGGCCAAGTCGGACCATTCCTACGACGCGCTCGAGCTTCGGGCCTTCGCGCAGACGTCCGAGATCCCGACCCTGCTTCTGTTCGGAACCGAGGAAGAGATCCTGAACCAAGGCTACCCCGAGCATTTCAAATCGCTCGTGCGCGGCGGCAAGGTCAGTATTCTGGAGGGCGGGATTCACGACCTTCAGAACTCGGTCCCCGATGCGTTCGTGGCCGAAGTGAAAGCCCATATCGACTAAGCCAAAGGCCGGGGTGCGCGCGCTGCGCCCCGGCCACCCTGCCCCGCCTATCCAAGTGCCGGGCAGACCACTCCGATCAAAGGACTGTGCCGTGACCACGCCCGACATCGACCCCGCTCTGTTTCGTGACGCGATGAGCCGTCTGGCCGCGTCCGTGAACATCATCACGACCGAACATGACGGCACACGGCGCGGCTGCACGGCCACCGCCGTCTGTTCCCTGTCCGACACGCCCGCATCGCTTATCGTCTGCCTGAACCGGGGCAGCAGCACCGGGCAGCTTATTCAGGCCTCCGGCATCGTCGGCGTGAACCTGTGCGACAGCGCCGACAACGACACCGCCGCCCTGTTCGCAAGCAAGGCGGACGACAAGTTTCGCCCGGGCATGTGGGACGAGGGCGTGGTCACCGGCGCACCGCTCCTGCGCTCGGCAGTTGCCGGGTTCGAAGGCCGGGTGGTCGAGGCCAAGGCTTTTGGCTCCCACATCATCTTCATCGTCGAAATCGTCGCCGTGACGGTGGCCGATCAGGCGCGCGCGCCGCTTTTGTACCTGAACCGGGCCTTCGGGGCCTTTGCCGCGCACTGACCACCCGGCCCCCATCGGGCTCATCCCTTGAAGTCTTGCGCAATGTCGCGGATTTTGGGGCCGGACCCTATGGAAGGCTTCGCCCAGATGAACCTTGAGACCACCAAAATCAGCCTTGCCGAGCAATGCTACGAGCATATCCGCAAACTGATCCTTGACGGCGAAATCGAGGCGGGGTCGCGGTTCAACGAAAAGGAACTGATCGAACGGGTGGGTTTCGGGCGCACCCCGGTCCGCGAGGCACTGGCGCGGCTCGACATGGAAGGCATCATCCAGACGATGCCTCGCGCCGGTTACGTGCTGTCCAAGATAGACCTTGCCGCGATCGAGGATCATTTCCTCGTCTGGCGTTTCGTCGGCCCGAAAATCGTGCGCAAGGCGGCCGAGAATATCACCGAGGATGAGAAGAGCCTGCTCGAGAGATACTCGCGGGACATGTATGCCGGCACGGAGCTTGACGAATGGCTCCGCGTGTCAGCGATCATCTTCGACATCCTGACGGAAGCGACCCAGAGCCCCAACCTGACCTATATCAACCGCCGGTTGTCGTGCCAGATGCACCGCATTTACGGGCTGTATTTCCGTTCGGAACACGGTGAGCGGTGGCTGCGGGACCAGTCCGATTTTTTTCTGCGTGGCGACTGGACGGCCGACCCGGAACTGGCCGAGTTGCAGATGAAAGCCGCTATCCGCCACGCCTATATCGAGATTCGCGAGATGATCGCGGCCGCCGAAGACTAGCCCGCGCGACCTAGTGCGCCGCGATCCCCACGGCGCGCGACAGGATCGTGCCTTCGGCTTCCAGCGCGTCCGGTGTGCCGAGGAACGCGCAGCGCCCGCGTTCGATGACCATGACGCGGTCGCAGAACTCCAGCACGGTGCGGACATGCTGCTCGACCAGCACGCAGCCCAGCCCCTCGTCCGTCACCATGCGGCGCACCGCATCCATCACCGCGTGGGCAACGGTGGGCGACAGACCTTCGAGCGGCTCGTCCAGCATCAAAAAGCGCGGTGCGGTCATGATGGCGCGCGCGATCGACAGCATCTGCTGCTCGCCGCCCGACAGATCGGCGCCAAGGTTGCGCATCCGCTCGCCCAGTCGCGGGAACACCGCGACGGCATGATCCAGCCGCTCCGCATCCGCGCTGGCCGAAAGCAGGTTCTCGCGGACCGTGAGCGAACGGAACACATCGCGGGTCTGCGGCACCACGGCGACGCCAAGCTTGTTGCGCTGGAAGGCGGGGCGCTGGGTCACATCGGCCCCGCCCACCTCGACCGTGCCGCGATGCACCTTGGCGTCCCCCATCATCGCGCGCAGGATCGTGGTCTTGCCCGCCCCGTTGCGCCCAAGGATGCCCAGCTTTTCACCGGGGGCGACCCGGACCGAGATATCCTCGACCGCGACGGTGCGACCATAGCCTGCGTGAACGGCGTTCCATGCGATACTGTCCGTCATTCGTCCGCCTCTCCCAGATAGATGGCCCGCACATCGTCGTTCGCCGCGATCTCGTCCGTGGTGCCGGTGGCGAAGACGCCGCCGTTCACCAGAACGACGATACGCTCGGCGAAGCGGAACACGAGGTCCATGTCATGTTCGATGAACACCACGCCCAGATCGCTGGGCAGCCGTTCGATCGCGTCCATGATGATGTGGCTTTCGCTTTGCGGCACGCCCGCAGCGGGTTCGTCCAGAAGCAGAACGCGCGGCTGCATGACAAGGGCGACCCCCAGTTCGACCAACCGCTGCTCGCCGTAAGCCAGAAGCGTCACGGGACTATCGCGCCGATCCTGCATCTTGATGTCCGCGAGCACCCGCTCGACGTCGCGCTCGACCAGATCGGTGCGCGCGCGGCCCCAGCGCAGCTTCAGCCCGGCTTTGTGCTTTTGCACCGCCGCGACACGCAGAATATCGGCCACGGTCATGCTTTCGAACAGCCGGGTGATCTGGAACGTGCGGATCAGGCCGCGATGGGCGCGGTCCTGCTGCGACATGTGCGTGACGGTGTCGCCCCCGATCAGAACCTCGCCCGAGGACACGGGCAACGCGCCGCTCATCAGGTTGACGAGCGTTGTCTTGCCCGCCCCGTTCGGCCCGATCAGCGCCACGCGGTCGCCGGACGAGATCGCCAGATCGACGTTGTTGGTGACGTTCAGACCACCGAAGGATTTGGACAGGCTCCGGGTTTCAAGAAGCGCGCTCATGCCGGGGCCCTCCCACGCAGGCGGTTCACCAGCGCCTCGAGCCCGCCGAACAGGCCCTTGGGCAGGAAGAGGACGATGGCGACGAGGATCGCGCCGACGAACAGCATCCAGCGGACCGGGTCGATCTCGGCGGCATAGTGGTGGATCATCATAAAGACGAGCGCACCAAGCAGGCCGCCCCAAAGCCGTCCGGCCCCGCCCATCACCAGCATGACAAGAATGTCGGCCGAGAACGTGACGCTGAGCGAATGAAGGCCCACGACCTGCACCGTCTGCGCCGACAGCGCCCCGGCCAGACCGGCGATTGCGCCCGACAGCGTGTAAAGCGCGACCCGGTGGCCAAAGATGTTGCCGCCGAGCGTGGCGACCCGGTCGCCGTCATCGCGCACCGCCCGCACGGTCAGCCCGAAAGGCGAGGCGACGATGTGGCGCAAAAGGAGGAACACGAGCCACAGGACGACGGCGGCATACCAGAACGCGAGCCGTCCGTAGAAATCGAACTCGAACACCCCCAAAAGCGGCTTCATCACGATGCCATAGAGCCCGTCATCCCCCCCGGTCACGGCGCGGGACTTGTTCACGATCTCATACAGGATCTGCGTGATCGCGACGGTCATCATCAGGAAGGTCAGGCCATGCGACCGCATCAGCATCAGCGCCGAGAGGAACGCGATGGTCGCGCCCGCCAGCCCGCCGACGATCAGCCCGGTCAGCGGTTCGGCCCAGACATGCAACGCGTAAAGCGCAGCGCCATAGGCCCCCGCCCCGTACATCGCCGCATGACCCAGCGTGGCAAGCCCCGCGAAGCCCACGACAAGGTCGAGCGACAGAACGACCAGCGCGGTGATCGCGATCTGCGCCAGAAACGCCTGCTGGTTGGGAAAGATCAGGGCCAAAGCGACGGCGGCAAGCGGGATCACCGCCGCGGCGCCGATGGATCGGTGAAGGTTCGTCATGACAGCCTCAGGTCTTGGACGTGCGCCGGAACAGACCCTCGGGCCGCCAGCTGAGTACGAGAAGCATGAGCGCGTAAAGCGCGATGGTGGCGAAGTCGGGGGCAAGGTACTTGCCGGCCGTTTCGACGGTGCCCAGCAAAAGCGCGGCCACGAAGCTGCCCAGCATGTTACCCGGCCCGCCCACCGCCACGACGGCGAGGAACAGCACGAGGTATTTCAGCGGGTAGTATGGCTCGACCGGCAAAAGCTCGGCCCCGGCCACACCGCCCAGCCCGGCCAGCGCGGCCCCGATGGCAAAGGCGGCGGCATAGATGTGCCGGGTGTTGATCCCCAACTCGCCCGCCGCGCGCGGGTTGTCGACCGTGGCGCGCAGGCGAATGCCGAACCGGGTCCGCTCGAACAACAGCCAGATGCCGATCAGGGTCGCCAGACCCAGCACCAGCGGCACGAAGCGTTGGGTCGGCACCTGCCGGAAACCAAGGTCGGTGGCGCCCCTCAGAAATTCGGGCAGCCGGACGGGCACCAGAGAGTTGCCGAACATCATGCCCGACAAGGCGATGCCCATGAACACCAGCCCGATGGTCAGAAGAACCTGATCCAGTTCGGGCCGGTGATACAGCCGCCGGATCAGCGCGATCTCAAGCCCGTAGGCAATCGCGCCTGCCGCAAGCGCGGCGCAGATCAGCGCCAGACCATAAGGCAGACCCAGCGCCGTGATGGCGGTTGCGGCCGCATATCCCCCGATCATCGCGAATGTCCCGTGAGCAAGGTTCACGAAGCGCATCAGGCCAAGCGTGACCGTCAGACCGACTGACACCATGAACAGAACCAACCCATAAGCGATTCCGTCGATCAGGATGCTTGCGATAAGGGAAAACATGCGGCCGCCCCCTCTTACTGCGCCGCGCCGTAGTCGGGCTGCGCTTCGAAGGTCTTGATCTCGCGGTTTACGAGACGACCGTTCTCTTCCTGCTCGACGACGCGGATATAGACGTTCTGAACGATGTCGCGCGTCTTGGGGTCGATGCTGATCGGGCCACGCGGGCTTTCCCAGCTTGCCCCGGCGATGGCCGCGATGGCCCCGTCAGGATCGGCTTCGCCCCCGGTCGCGCGGATCATTTCATAAAGCGCATGGGTGCCGTCGAAGGCCGACACGGTGGCCGGGTTCGGTTCGGCATCGGGATAAAGCTCGGCCAGCTTCGCCTTGAACGCGTCGTTTTCAGCGGACTCGTGCGCGGCGGAATAGAAATACCCGGTCTCAAGCCCGATCGCGGCCTCGCCCAGCGACTGAAGGTCCACTTCCTGCGTCTCGGAGGTGCCGACAAACGCGATGCCCGCATCGTCCAGACCGTTGTCGCGGTAGGCGTTCACGAAGCTGAAGGTGGGCGGGCCGTAAGGCAGGAACACAAAGAGCGCGTCGGGCTTTTTCAGCTGGATCGACTGAAGGTAGGGGCCGAAGTCGGTGGTCGACAGCGGCATCCGGATCGATTCCAGCACCTCGCCGCCGCCCTCGGTGAAGGCTTTGACAAAGCTGGTTTCCGCATCGACGCCGGGGCCATAATCGCTCACCGCCGTCACGACGGTCGTGTAGCCTTTGTCCAGCGCGTTCTGCGCGGTCGGGACCGACACCTGCGGCAGCGTGTTCGACGTGCGCACATAGTACGGCGACTGCGACACGACCGCCGAGGCGGAGGCGTTGAAGATCACCGTGGGGATCTTGGCCTGCGCCGAAATCCCGGCGGCGGCGATGGCGTTCGGCGTGAACACGAAGCCTGCAAGGTATTGCACCCCGTCACGCGCCACCAGTTCCTGCGCCAGCGCACGGGCGCGGCCCGGATCGGGCGATTGCAGGTCGCGGTAGATGAACTCCACCTCGATCCCGTCGGCGGGTTGGCCGTTCATCGCGACATAGGTTTCGATCCCCTGCCGGAACGGTTCCCCGAACGAGCCGGAGAAGGGCCCCGAGAACGGGCCGACCACGCCGACCTTCACGGTCTCGGCAAGGGCCGGCAGGCATGTCAAAGCAGCAACGAGCGTGGCTGCCAATAGTCGTTTGGTCGTCATTGGTTCCTCCCAGTTTCATGAGGTTGGACAGACCGCGAAGGGCCTGCCCCGTTGATCCGGCCCGGTGACATCACCGGGCCGGAGAAACTCAGTAAGACGCGCGGCGGTTGTCCTGCTTGTAGGGCGCAGGCTGCACGGTCGCGCGGATCTCGATCTGCGGGTTGCCGGGGGCACCCCACAGCACCGAGACTTCGTTCCCGATCTCGGCCTCGGCCACGTCGACGGTGGCCAGCGACAGCATTTCGCGGAAGAAGTAAGAGTAGCCGCGCGAGGTGGTCGTCCCGATGTCCCGCCCGTTCTTCAGCACGCGGTCGCAGTACATGAAGCCACGCTGATCGCGGGGGATCTCCATCCAGTCGTAGGGCTGATCCTTGCCGAAGAGCGAGGCAAAGACCTTGCCGATGTCGTCGGCGTTCCAGACCAGCGTGCGGATCACACGGCGCGGGTTCGCCTTTTCCTCGGCCAGCGCGTCGCGCCCGATGAAGTCGTGGCCCAGATGGATGCGGTTGGCCCAGCCCAGTTCGACGGGCGAGCGGTACCAATCGGACACCTTCTTGCCTTCAAAGCTGCCCGCGACGTTGAAGGTCGAGGCGAAGGCGGGCATGGCCGACCGGAACTCGTCCAGATACCCGGCCATGTCCGGTTCGAAGATCGCGGGCAGATAGTCGGTGACGATGGTCGGGAAGCACGCCTCGAGGTGGTTGATGAACGCCGCACGCCCGCCCAGCTTGCGAATGCCGAACTCTTTCCCGGCTTCGACGATGGCGTCGTATACGTCCTGACTTTTCCTGATGTCGCCCTGAAGCTCGAACCCAAGCTCGCCCGCCATGCCCTGACGCAGCGCGACCACGTCGCACCCGGCGATCTTGATGTGGCCGTTGTACATGAACTTCACGTCGCGCAGCTTCTGCCCGCAGGCTTTTTCGACGACGTGGATCGCGTCCGGCCCTTGCACCTGAAAGTTGAACCAGTCGTCGCCTTCAGATGTGGCGTTGTAGTCGCCATGGCGCATCTTGTAGTCGACCCAGAAGGTGCCGCGCCCGAAGTGCATGAACTCGTCTTCGCCCAGACGGGTCAGCACGCCCTCGGCAATCAGCTTGCCGTTCTCGTCGGTGTGAATGACGTGCTTGGACTGGTTCAGCTCGAACTTCTCGAAATTGTTGACGGACGTGTCCGCGAACAATTTCAGCGCATCCGGCCCCCGGAACCGCCGCTCCCACAGGAACGACCAGTCACCGATGTAGCAGCCTTCCTTCCACGACATGCTTTCGTCCTGCCAGTCGGTGTATTCCGGCTGGCCCCAGCGCGTGGTGAAGTAGCCTTCCGGCGTTCTGCGCAGTTCCTCGATGGTTTGCATTGCTGTCCTCCGTTCTTCAGCAGACACAGCTTCCCCGGCCGTTGCCGACAGTGTCGCAGCGGTGGTCGAAGTCTGTGATTTCAGGTGTTTATTTCCGGCTTGCTCTTTTCGCTTTCTCGGCAATCCAGGGAATGGGTTCGTCCTTTGCGCGCAGGAGCTGCAAGTAGCGTGCCGCGCAGAAGGAATGTTCGTGGGCAAGGCGCTCGGCGCGGGTGGCGTTGCCCGCGCGGATGCATTCGACGATGGCGCGGTGCTGTTCCTGCGCCATGATCAGCACCTTCTTGACCGCCCCGTGGTTCAGCGTCAGGGACTCGACGAACGCGTTGGGCGAGCCGAACGGCAGCGCCTTGATCCGGTCCAGCGACATCGCAAGCATCTCGCTGTCTGACGCGTCGAGCAGGAGCCGGTGGAATTCGTTGTTGAGGTGAACGTATTCGGTCTGCTCACTGTCGGTGGTGAGCCGCCCGACCACGTCGTCAAGCTCGAGCACGACACTGTCCATCTTCTGAAGGGTCGCCGCAGGCACGTCCCGGTCGGCGGCCAGCCGCGCCGCCATCCCCTCAAGAATCCCGCGGATCTCGATCGCCTGAAAAACATCCTTTTCCGTATACGATTTGACCTCGTAGCCGCTTTTCTCGCGTTTCGCGAGAAGACCCTCTTCGGCTAATTGTGCCAGCGCGGCACGGGCCGGCGTGCGCGAGACACCAAAGCGTTCGACGATCAGCGGTTCCGACACCCGCGCACCCGGCGCTAGCGTTCCATCGACGATCAGCCCGCGCAGCCCAAGGAAGGCCGCGAGTGTCTGGGATTTTGTGGTGTCCGACTCGGTCATGCTGGGTCTCCTCCGTCTGCCTATAAAACATTACACGGCGGCCCGGACAAGAAAAAACGTATACGAAATGACCTTTTTTTCGCAAACTACGCCCTCTTTAACGAAAAAACGTATACGTTTTTCCAAGTACCGTCGCGCAAAGCGAGCGCTCTTCGCCCGCAAACCTTCGAAGGCTGGTCGGAAACTTCTCGGCCAAGGCGTGAAGGGGCTGCGCCAAGCCTTTGACTTTCACGGAGATCACGTTGAAGTGCGGGCAACATCACCCGGATCGCAGACCTCATACCCGGCGAAAACGCGCCGCCGTCACCGGATCGTTTCGTGACGGACGTCGAGGCCTCACTCGCGCCCTAGGTCCACCGCATTGAGAGCTAAACGGCTGAAACGACCATGGGGCACAATGGCCAACCATATGGACTTGGGATCGGTCTGGAAACGGTGGCAACAGGCCCTGCGGGTCTTGGGACGAAGCTGCGAAAGCCCCCTGCCCGACCATCAGACGGCACCCTCAGCAGGCGCGGGCCCTCGGCAGAGCCCGAACCCGCCTCAGAAACCCGCCCGCTGACAGCTGTCCTGCGCTCGCGTTTTAGCCGATGTCGGACGCCTCGCGCCCGCGGGTCAGCTGCGAAATCGTCACGGCGAGGATCAGTGCGCCACCGTTGAAGACGTTCGTGACCCACAGCGGAATCCCGAACATGGTCAAGCCGGTGATCCCGGTGCCGAGGAAATAGACCGCGACGATGGTGCCCCACGGATTGAACCGTCCCGGCATGATCGTCGTCGAGCCAAGGAAGGCCGCGGCGAAAGCGGGAAGCAGGTAGTTCAGCCCCGAATACGGGTCGGCGGACCCGAGGACGCCCGCATAGAGCACCCCGGCGAGCGCGGCGACGACGGACGAGGCGACGAGCGCGCCTACGCGCATCTTTTCCACCGGGATGCCGTTCAGCCGCGCCACTTCGCGCCCACGCCCGACGAACAGAAGCCGCCGGCCAAGAGGTGTGAAGTCGAAGACATACCAGAGAACGATTGCCGCCGCGAACGCGTAGTAGAAGGCGTAAGGCACGCCGAACAGCCGTCCGCCGACCACCCACATGATCAACGCGTTGTCGATGCCGCCGATGGTCGAGGAATTAGTGAACCACTGCACGACGCCCGAGATGAGCGAGGTGCTGCCCAGTGTCACGACCAGAGAGTGAATGCGGAAATAGACGATGAACAGCGCATGAAAGAGGCCGACCGCGAGCCCGCCCAAAAGGGCGAGAAGGATCGAAAGCTCGATCGACACATCCATCCACGAATTCAGGACCGCGATCATACAGGACGACAATGTCATCGTCGCCCCGACGGCGAGGTCATAGTCCCCCGATGTGAGGGGAATGATGATCGCCAGCGCCAGAAGCGCGGCGGGCGCATAGGAGGCGAACAGGATCGAGAAGTTGCCCCAGCGCAGGAAGGACTCCGGCATGGCGATGGAAAACCCCGCGATCAGCAGAAACCACACGAGGATCAGCGCGTAGCGTTCGAACAGCCGCATGGCGTTCACATTGGACTTCTTGCGTGGCGTTGCGGATTCCGTGGACGTGCTCATGGTGTCCCCTTGTCTTGGCCCGCTGCGTCTTGTGCACGACCCTCGGCCGTGCCCAGCGACGAATAGCAGGCTTGCGTGATGTTGTCCTTGTCGACCTGCGAGCCGGCCAGCTCATCGACGATACGACCGCGCGCGAAGACGAGCACGCGGTCACACAGCTCGGCGAGCTGTTCGGCATCGGAGCTGGCGCAGATCACGGACATACCCTTGGCGGCGGCCTCTTTCACCGCCTTGAAGATGTTGGCGCGCGTGCCGACGTCGACGCCCTGCGTCGGTTCGTCCAGCAACAAAAGCCTCGGCTCGCGTTTCAGCCACCGCGCGATAAGAACCTTCTGGGCGTTCCCGCCGGACAAGTTGCCCAGGTTCAGTTCCGGGTCGTTCGGGCGCACCTCGAAGCGTTCCCCGAGCGCCTTCGCCTCGCGCCGCATCTGGCCGTTGCGCAGGAACCCGCCCTGCACGTACCCGCCGATGTCGGGCAGGAGCATGTTCTCGAACACCTTCATGTTGCCGACGCCGCTCTTGGTGTCCCGGTCACCGGGCAGGAGCGCGATGTTTTCGGCGATGGAGGCCGCCGGTGTCATCGTGCGCAGGTCGAAGTGCTTGCCGTCGTCGAGCGTCATTTCGCCCGAATGCGCGGGATCCGCGCCGAAGACGAGGTAGGGGATCTTGTCGTAGCCCGAGCCGATCAACCCGGTCAGCCCGAGGATTTCACCCTTCCCGACCGTGATGTCGCAGGTCGGGATACCTGCGCCCGACAGACCCTTCAGCCGGGCCATCGGTTCGAACTTACGGGCGACGTGAACGGGGGGTGCGGCGCTGGCGAGGGAGCGGCCGATAATCATCTCGATCATCTGGTCCCGGCTCGCATCGCGTGTTTCGATTTCGCCCGACACCTTGCCGTCGCGCAGGATGGTCACGCGGTCGGTGATCTCCATCACCTCGTCGATGTCGTGCGAGATGAAGGTGACGGCGGAGCCATGATCGGCGATCTGGCGCATGAGCTGGAACAGCCGGTCCACGCCTTCCTTGGGCAGGAACGGCGTGGGTTCGTCCAGCAGGACGAGGCCGGGTTCACCCGTGCGCTCGCATTCCTCGCGGATTTCCTCGAAGGCCCGGATGATCGCGATGAGCGCGCGGTTCACAGCACTGAGTTCGTCGATCCGGCGCCATTGTTCGACGTCCACATCGTAGCGGTCCAGCGTCTCTTGCGCCGCCGCGCGTTCCTTGCGCCAGTTGATCCGGCGACCCTTGCCGAGCGCGATCTGCGATAGGCGAAGGTTTTCGAGCACCGTAAGCGACGGCACGAGGCCGAGGTTCTGGTGCACGAAACTCATCCCGAGACGGCGGAAGGTCGAAGGGTCCAGCGGCAGCGGAACGTCGCGCCCGTTGAACTGCATCGAACCGCCCGGATCGGGGGCGTGAAACCCTGCCAGAACCTTGATAAGGGTGGACTTGCCGGAGCCGTTGGTTCCCAGAAGCCCATGCACCTCGCCCGGCTCGATGGTCAGCGAGACGCTGTCCAGCGCCCGGGTCGCACGGAATGTCTTGGATATGTTCTCCAGGCGAAGCGTGGGTGGCGTCTGTGTCGACGCCACCCGATCGTTCCGCGCAGAGATCTGCTCGGTTGTCATGGGGATCAGTTCAGGCCCCAGAGCTCACGGAAACCCGACACGTAGGCGTCGCCATAACCCGTGTCGAACTGCGCGGGCGTGCCTGCCATCTCGGCGTTGCTTTCGTCGAAGATGTAGAACGGCACGTTCAGCTTCTCCGGCACCGGCAGACCGCACAGGTCACGCATGTTGGCATCGACCGTGGCATATGCGATCCAGTCGAGGCTTTCGCCGATGTCCATCGAAACCGAGCCTTCCTGGATGTAGTCGAGCACGAAGGGCGTGCCGTTGAAGGTCGCGACCTTCACCGAGCCGAGGTTGCCGGTCAGGCGAAGCGCCGGAACGACGAACTGCGACATGGAATCGTAGATCGGCACGATCACGTCGATCTCGGGGTTGGCCTGAAGCGCCGACTGAACCGACGACTGGATCTTGGTGCCCCATTCGGCCACGCCGACGTTGACCTCCTGCACGATTTCGCAATCCGGGCAGTTCTCGGCGAGCACGCTTTCGAACCCGTCGACGAGCGGAATGGTGGGCGGCACTTCACGCGACACGACGAGAAGGACTTTGCCCGCACCGTCCGTGTTCACCGTGACCCAGTTGGCGAGGATCTTGCCGATCTCGTTGAAACCGACCGGAAGCGTCGAGGACAGCAGTTCGTTCGGCGTGTCCGAGGGGTCGTAGAAGTGCGACGTGGTCACTTTCACGCCCGCCTCGTTGGCGGCGGTGATCTGCGGCACGACGGTATCGGGCGAGATGCCCGAAATCAGGTTGATGACGTCGAAACCATCGCGGATCGCGAAGTCGAAGCCCTGCACCCACTGGCTGGGTTGGCCCTGGTTTTCCCATTCGGCCACTTCGAGCCCGATGTCCTCACCCACCGCTTTCATGCGGTCGATGATCCCCTTGAGGAAGGGGTTGGCGCTGCTGTTCGGGATCGCCAGCATCTTGCGGTCCGCGGCGCATTCGCGAATGTCGAAGGGGTCGCCCGGTGCCGTGAAGACCGGCTGTTCGAGGTAAGGCGCGAGGGCCTCCTGAGCGCGTGCGATGCCTTCCGAGGCGTCCTGCGCACTTGCCGCCGTACCGGCGACCGAAAGCGCCAGCGCCGATACCAGGCCCTTGATTGTGTTGGAGTGTGTCATGTGTATCTCCCTGTTGCCGTTGATGTGCGTCGCGGTCGTTTTGGTCGACTCGTCGTTGACTTGAATACGCATTCACATCTTTCTCAGAATTCGATTCATTGTCAATCATGCATTCTTGGGTTTCTCCCCGAGCCTTGAATTCGGATGCAGGGATTGCCGCCTGCCAAGGGCCCGTGGCATGGGTGCAGAATATGATCGCCTCGGGGCGTGCAATCCATTAGAGAGTGATCCGCGCTGGCCCCGGTCGGCGCGGTGGTGGACGGAAAAGGTATTTTGTAGCGATGGCACGTCTCAAATCACGGGTGACTTCCTTCGACGTGGCCAAACTCGCGGGCGTGTCACAGCCTGCCGTGTCGCGCGCCTTCACGCCCGGTGCGAGCATCACGAAGGAAAAGCGCGACCGCATTCTGGCCGCCGCGAAAGAGCTGAACTACGTGCCGAACGTGTTCGCGTCGAGCCTGTCGTCGAAGCGCAGCAACATGGTCGCGGTCATCAGCGGAAACCTGAACAATCCCTTTTATTCCGAGACGTTGCAGGTGTTCGTGGAATCCATCCAGCGCACCCATCGCCAAGTCCTCGCTTTCTCGGTGCAGGACGGGCGCGACAGCGACGACGTGATGATGCAGGCGATGCGCTATCCCATCGACGGGCTGGTCGTCACCTCGGCCCAGATGTCGTCCGAACTCGTGAAACTCAGCGAAGGTCTGGGCATCCCGGTGGTCATGTTCAACCGCCGCGTTGTCGGATCCGAACTGTCCGGGGTCCAGTGCGACAACTTCGAGGGGAGCGCGGTTCTGGGTCGGCTGATGGCGGCTGCGGGCGCGCGGCGCATCCTTATCGTGCGGGGCGATCCGCAGGGATCGACGAGCATCGACCGGGTTCAGGGGTTCCGGTCCGCCGTGGACGGGGTCGCCGGGGTCGAAATCGAAGAGGTCGACGGTGAATCGAGCTATTCCGGCGCGCGAAACGCCATGATCCGCCGCTTCAACGGGCCGGGTCCGCGCTTCCCCGACGCGATCTTCGCGGTGAACGACATCATGGCGATCGGCTGCGCCGACGCGCTGAACGAGAACTTCGGCCTGAAGATACCCGATGACATCATGCTCGCCGGGTTCGACGGGATCCGGGAGGGGCAGCGCGCGCCCTACAGCCTGACGACGGTGCGTCAGCCGGTCGAACGGATGGTCGCGGAAACGCTCGAGCTTTTGAAGGCCGCGCCGGAAGACCTGAAAGGGGCCGAAGCACAACGCCGGGTGATCCCCGGCGATCTGATCCCGGGCCACACCGTGCCCGGAATGGGAAGGTGGGCGCGCTAGGCACGCCCACCGCAAAGGGCCTTATTCAGCCGCTTCGTGAACGCCGGGGATGAAGCCGAAATCGAACGGTGCCGGTTCGCCCCGCTCTTTGCGCTGCGACTTGCGCAAAGCCTCGGTCCCGTTTTCGTCCACGGTCAGATCCTCGCCGATGAGAACGCCGTAGTCGCACTCGGCCTTCTGGCGTGACACCAGCCCGTCGCGCACGTCCTTCAGCACCTTCTCGACGGGCCGTTCCAGCGGATCGCCCCAGCCACCGGACCCGGCGGTGATGAAGATGATGCGGTCACCCGGCTCGACCTTGACGCTGTCGGTCTTGGACGGAATGCGCTCGGGCTCGTCCTTGCCCGCGCGCACGACCCATTTGCTCGACGTGCCGCCGTGCAGGCCGCCGTTGATGCCCCAGGGCGGCACCACCTCGCGGTCGTCGTGGATCGAGATCGAACCGGAGGCGAGCACGCGATACACCTTCTCGATCCCGGCACCGCCACGGTGCAGACCGGCCCCACCGGCATCCTGCACCGGGCGGTAACGCTCCACGATCACCGGGTAGTAGTTCTCGATGTATTCGATGGGCGTCGCGCTGAAGAGCGGCCACCACGCGTGGCCGTCCAGACCGTCGTCACGCGGACGGCCCGGCACACCGCCGAACAGAAGCTCCATCAACTGGAAATACTTCCCGTTCTCGTCGGTCCCGGTGAAGATAAAGTGCGGGCTAGTGCCGTAGCCCGCCGCCATCGAAAGGTGCGGGGCCTGCTGGCCCAGCGCGCCCGCCTGACAGTCGAAAAACCGCGTGTGCGTGTTCAGGCGGTTCGACAGAGCGGCCGGGAACTTGGGATTGAGAAGGCTGCCTTCGGGAAGGATGATCTCGAACAGGTCGTAGAACCCTTCGTTGAACATGATCTTGGGATCGAACGCCATAATCATGTACACGCCGAAGAACAGTTTGCAGAGACCTTCGTGGATGTGGAAGTTGATCGGCCCCTCGGCCTGATCGTCGGTCCCGGTCCAGTCGATGACCGCGACTTCGCCCTTCTTGTAGATCGAAAGGTGCAGCTTGAACGGGCCGTTGCCCACGCCGTCGTCGTCCACGTAGTCGGTGAAGGTCACCGGCTCTTCGGGGATGTATTTCGAGATCAGCACACGCATCGCTTCGCGCGTGCGCGACATCAGCTCGTCACAGGCGGTCAGGTAGCTGTCGCGCCCGAAACGGTCGCAGATTTCCTGCACCCGCTTGGCCGCCGTCCGGCACCCGGCGATGAGCGCCATGAGGTCGGCGCGGTTCATGTCGGGCGTCCGGCTGTTGTTCAGCATGATCTGGAGAACGCCCTCGTTGAGCTTACCGTCCTCGTAGATCTTCACCGGCGGGACGCGCAGCCCCTCTTCCCAGATCGTGTAGGCATCCGCCGGCATCGAACCGGGCACCTTGCCGCCCGTGTCCACCATGTGCCCGAAAATCGAACTGTATCCGACGTGGTGGCCCTCGTGGAAGATCGGCATCATCACGCACCAGTCGTTGTTGTGCGAGATCGAGCCCTTGCAGGCATAGGGGTCGTTCCAGACGAAGATGTCGCCTTCGTTGATGTTGTTTTTGTACTGCTCCACGATCTCAGGGATGTAGGAGCCGAACTGGCCAACCACCATCTGCCCCGCGGGGTTGCAGATCATCGGGAACTCGTCGTGCTGTTCGCGGATCACCGGAGAAAGCGCAACGCGGGTCACGACGCTGTCCATCTCGAACCGCGCGTTCAGAAGCGCGTTCTCGATCAGGTCGAGTGTAATCGGGTCGAGTTTCTTGGTCATTGGATCATTCTCCCTTGTTGGTGGGCCAGATCATCAGGTTGCCGGTCTCGTCGACCTCGGCATAGTGATCCGGTAGCAGGACGGTCGTGGTATCGTACTGTCGCACGATCGCCGGCCCCTCGATCCGCGCGCCGGTCGCAAGCCGGTCCCGGTCGATATGCGGCGTGTCGATCCATTCGCCGTGGAAATACGCGGGCTGGGTTTCGATGATCGCTTCGGCCACGTCGGTCGTGCCGTCCTCGGGCATCGTGTATTCCACCGGCGGCGTCGCCCCGGTCGCGACGACACGCAGCGCCACCAGTTCGATCGGCAGGTCGAAGCGCACACCGTAAAGGCGCTCGTGGGTTTCGTGGAAATCCTTGAGCACGGTGTCCAGCCCGTCCGCCTTGTCGATCATCTCGGACGGAACCGTGATCTCGACCTCGAACCCTTGCTGCTCATAGCGCAGGTCCATGGTGTATTTGAGCCCGCGGTCGGTCGTTTCGACCTCCTGCTCGTCGAGCCATTCCAGCGCCTTGCCACGAAGGTCGGCGAAGTGCTCGAACACCTTGCCGTCGTTCATACCCGCGACCGAGCCGATCAGGGTCTGAACGAATTCGTTCTTGAACTCGGCTTCGAGGAAGCCCAGCGCCGACAGAACGCCGGGGTTGTGGGGCACGACAACCGGGTAGCAGCCCAGCACCTGCGCCATGGCGTTGGCGTGGAGCGGTCCAGCGCCACCGAAGGCGACGATACCGAAGTCGCGCGGGTCGAGACCGCGCTGCACGGTGATGACGCGCAAGGCGCCCAGCATCACTTCGTTCGCGATGTCGAGAATGCCCTGCGCCGCGTCTTCAGACGACAGGCCGATGCTCTTGCCGATGCTGGCAACCGCTTCGCGCGCGCCGTCGACGTCCAGCGTCATGTCACCGCCCAGAAGGCGCGAGGGAAGGTAGCCCAGGATCACGTTCGCGTCGGAAACGGTCGGTTCGGTGCCGCCGCGCCCATAGGCGACCGGGCCGGGCATCGCGCCCGCGCTGCGCGGCCCCACGCGAAGCGAGGTGGTCAGTTCGGACACCTCGGCGATCGAACCGCCGCCCGCGCCCACGCTGCGCACGTCCAGCGTCGGCACCTTGGCCGGGAAATAGCCCACATCGGTCGACCGCGAGATCATCGGATTGCCGTCGATGATGACCGAAACGTCGGTGGATGTGCCGCCCATGTCGAACGCGAGGAGCTTGTTGATCCCCGTGCGCCGCGCGGTCATCGCGGTGGCGGTGACGCCCCCTGCCGGACCGGACAGCACGGTGTGGACGGGCCGTTGCGCAGCGGCCTCGGCGCTCATCAACCCGCCGTCCGAGCGCACGATGTGCAGGCGGCTTTCGACCCCGACCTCTTTCAGGCGCTGTTCGATGCGCGACAGGTAGCGCGTCATGATCGGGCGCACATAGTCGTTCATGACCGTCGTGATCGCGCGGTCGTATTCGCGGAATTCCGGCAGAATGTCGGAGGACAGCGAAACCGTCATGTCCGGGAAACGCTCCTGTACAAGCTCGCGCAACCGCCGTTCGTGCGCTGGGTTGGCGTAGGAGTGCATGAGCGAAATCGTCAAAGCTTCGATGCCGGAGCCGCAGAGGTCGTCGATCAATTCGATCGCCTTCGCCTCGTCGAGTTCATGCACCACGTTGCCGCGCGCGTCGACCCGTTCGGGAATGCCCCGTGTGTCCTTCAGCGCGGCGAGCGGATCGGGCTTGTCCATCACGATCCAGCCGAACAGCGGACCGGGCGTCCACGATTTCGCAAGGTGCAGGGTGTGCTCGAACCCTTCGGTCACCAGCAGGCCGACACGGGCCCCCTTGCCTTCGAGCACGGCGTTGGTGGCGACCGTCGTCCCATGCAGGACGAGCGAGATGTCCGACGGCTTCACGCCCGCCTTTTCGCAGATCAGGCGCACCCCTTCGGCGACGCCGATCGACTGGTCCTGCGGCGTCGAGGGCGTTTTCGCCCGGTACGTTTTGTTCGCCGCGTCATCTTGAAGTAGCAGGTCGGTAAACGTACCGCCCACATCGACTCCGAGCCTCATGATGCTCTCCCTGTTGCTGTTTACGCCTACTTGATTCAGTGAGGCAGCTTTTCTGTTGAATGCGTATTCATGAAATAGTAAGGTCCACCCAAGATCAAGGAAAAAAGTGGTGGCGCCCCCTGTCGCGAAACTGCCGGGAGGGAACCGTAAGCCATTGCCTTTGAGGAGAAAAACGTAATGTGCCCTCGCACCCTTTATCAGAAGATATGGGATCAGCACGTGGTGACCGATTACGGCAACGACGAAGCCCTCCTGTATGTCGACCGGCACCTCGTTCAGGAGGTGTCCAGCCCGCAGGCTTTCGCCACCATCGAGAAGCAGGGGCGCAAGGTGCGCAGACCCGAAGCCCATGTCGCCGTGGCCGACCACGCGGTCCCGACAAAGCGTGACGGCCGCCGGTTCGCGGATGAACTGGCTCAGGCGCAGGTCGACCGGCTGAAGCAGAACGCCAAGCGCCACGATATCACCTATCTCCCGATGGAGGGCGACCGGCACGGAATCGTCCACGTGATCGGCCCGGAACTCGGCTTCACCCTGCCCGGATCGGTCCTCGTCTGCGGTGACAGCCACACCAGCACCCATGGTGCCTTCGGCTGCATCGCGTTCGGCATCGGGGCGAGCGAATGCGCCACCGTCTTTGCGGCCCAAAGCCTGCGCCAGCGCCGGCAGAAAACCATGCGCGTCAACCTCGAGGGCGGCCTGCCGGCCGGTGTGACCGTGAAGGACGTGATTCTCGCCCTCATCGCCAAGATCGGCACGGGGGGCGGTGTGGGCTATGCCATCGAATACGCAGGCTCGACCGTGCGCGACTTGTCGATGGAATCCCGCATGACGCTGTGCAACATGTCCATCGAAGCGGGCAGCCGTGTCGGCATGGTCGCGCCCGACGAAAAGACCATCGCCTATCTCAAGGACCGCCCGCTCGCCCCGAAGGCCGAGCTTTGGGATGCCGCCGTGACCAGTTGGATGTCGCTGCGCAGCGACGAGGACGCCGTTTTCGACCGTGAGATCACGTTCGACACCTCGACGCTCGAGCCGCAGGTGTCCTGGGGCACGACGCCTGAGCACACCCTGCCAGTCAACGGCGTGGTGCCTGACCCGGAAACGCTTCAGGACGACGGCAAACGCGAAAAGATGCGCAAGACGCTTGAATACATGGGGCTCACCCCCGGAACGCGGCTGTCCGACGTGGCCATCGACACGGTGTTCATCGGCTCCTGCACCAATGGCCGGATCGAGGATCTGCGCGCCGCGGCGAAGGTTCTGACCGACCGCAAGGTTTCGCCGGGCATTCGTGCCATCGCGGTGCCCGGATCGGCATCGGTCAAGGCCATCGCCGAAGCCGAAGGGCTGGACCGCGTTTTCCTCGCGGCGGGCTTCGAATGGCGCGACGCGGGCTGTTCCATGTGCGTGGGCATGAACGACGACCGCCTGTCCAAGGGAGAGCGGAGCGCGTCCACGTCGAACCGGAACTTCGAGGGGCGGCAAGGGATCGGCGGGCGCACCCACCTGATGAGCCCGCAGATGGCCGCCGCCGCGGCGATTGCCGGGCATATCACCGACGTGAGGGACTATCTGTAACGATGGAAAAACTGACGAAACTGCGAAGCGTCGCCGCCCCGCTGATGGAAGATGCGATCGACACCGACGTGATTTTCCCGGCGCGGTTCCTGCTGTTGCTCGAACGCGACGGGCTTGGGCGGTATGCGTTCAACGAACGGCGCGGTGGAAACGAACCCTTCGTTCTCGACCAGCCGCCCTATGACAAGGCCCAGATCCTCGTCACCGGCGAAACCTTCGGCACCGGGTCGAGCCGCGAACAGGCGGTCTGGGCGCTCGCCGACCTCGGCATCCGCTGCGTGATCGCGCGCAGCTTCGGCGAGATCTTCCACGCGAACTGCTTCAAGAACGGTGTGCTGCCGATCCGTCTTCAGGGCGAGGAAATGGCCCGGATGGAAAAAGCCGCGCGAGCCGGTGAAGAGGTCGAAGTCGACCTGCCTTCGCAGACGATCCGGGTGGGCGACACGGCCATCGCCTTCGAGATCGAAGCGAACCGCAAGCGCGCGCTGATGGCCGGTCTGGACGAGATCGGGGCGATCTTGTCGGACGACGCCGAAGCGCTCGCGGCCTACGAAGAACGCCGCGCGCGGGAGACGCCCTGGCTCGTCCTCGCGCCCGAGCAGTTCGGACAGATCAAATCGGAAGAGGACGCAGCCTGATGAGCACGGAAACGGACCTCGTCGAAAACTACAAACGCGCCTACGGCAACCGGATCGGCTTCGGACGGAGGCCCGCGCTCATCTTCATCGATTTCGTCGAAGGCTACTTCAACGAAGCCTGCGAGCTTTATGCCGATGTGGACGATGCGCTCGCCTCCGCCCTGCGCATTCGCGAAGTGGCGCGGCAAAAGGGCGTCCCGGTGATCTATACCAATGTGGTCTATCAGGCCGGAGGCAAGGACGGGGGGCGTTTCTTCCAAAAGGCCCTGCCCCTGCGCAACTTCATCCAGGGCAACCCGATGGGCGACTGGCCCAAGGGGCTGGAGGTCGGTGAAGGCGAGCTGGTCATTTCCAAGCAATACCCAAGCGCCTTCTTCGGCACCTCGCTCGCCTCGACGCTCGCGTCCTGGGGCGTGGACACGCTGATCCACACGGGCGTCACGACCAGTGGCTGCGTGCGCGCCACCTGTATCGACAGTTGTTCGCACGGCTTCATCCCGATCATCCCGCGCGAGGCCGTTGGCGACCGGCACGAAGCCCCGCACGAAGCCAATCTATTCGATATGGACGCGAAATATGGCGACGTCGTTTCGGAAAGCGACGTCATCGACTATCTCAACACGTTGGAGCAAGAATGACCCGACCCAGCCTGAAAGCCGTGCTGGAGCGCGGCGAATTCGTTGTGGCCCCCGGCATCCACGACATGATCACCGCCGTTGTAAGCAACAAGGTCGGCTTCGATTTCGTCTATTCCTCCGGGTTCTGGGGAACCGCGTCCCAGCAAGGTATCCCCGACGCCGGGATCGCGACCTACACCGACATGGTGGGCCGCGTGGAAACGCTGTGCCGCACCGTGAAGGCGGGCGTGATCGCGGATGCCGACACCGGCTATGGCGGTCTTCTGAACGTCGACCACACCGTCCGTGGGTACGAGGCTGCGGGTGCCGTGGGCATTCAGCTTGAAGATCAGGAATTTCCCAAGAAATGCGGGCATACGCCCTATAAGCGCGTGGTGCCGACGCAGGACATGGTCAACAAGATCAAGGTCGCCTGCGAGGCGCGGCAGTCGCCCGAGACACTTATCATCGCACGCACCGATGCCCGCGCCGTAGAAGGGTTCCAAGGGGCGATCGACCGGGGTCTGGCCTACCGCGATGCGGGCGCCGACGTCGTCTTCGTCGAGGCGCTTGAGAGTGAGGACGAAATGCGCCGCTCGAACGAGTTGATCGACGCGCCGACGATGGCCAACATGGCCGATGGCGGCAAGACGCCGATCCTGACCGCCGAGGCGCTTGAGAACATGGGATACAACCTCGCCATCTTCCCCTCGCTCACCGGCCTCGCCGCCGCGGCGGCGGCCGAACGTGCGCTGAACGTCCTGAAAACCGAAGGCACCTCGAACTCCCCCAACATCGAGTTGTTCGACTTTTCCGAGTTCAACCAGTTGATCGGCTTCCAACGCATCTGGGACTTCGAAGCGAAGTGGTCCGAAATCGACGATCCGGTGAGCTGAACATGGCACGGGTCGTCTGCATCGGCGTCGGAACAGTCGGGTGCGGCTGGGCCACGGTGTTCGCCCGCGCGGGCCACGAGGTCGTCCTCTACGACGCTGACGCCGACGCCATCGCCGCCCGCGCCCTGCCCCGGATCGAGGCGACGCTCGAACAACTTGGCCGCGAGATGCCGACGGGCGAGACACCTGCCGACATCCGTGCGCGCATCCGCGTTGCCGGGTCGTTGGAAGAGGCGCTGTCCGGCGCCGAGGTCGTGCAGGAAAGCGTTCGCGAAGACCTTGCCATCAAGCGTGCGCTCTTCGACGAGATCGGGGCGGCTGCGCCCGACGACTGCCTGCTCCTCTCGTCGACATCGGCCCTGCCGGGGTCGCAGTTCCTCAGCGACATCCCGCATCCCGAGCGCGCGCTTGTCGGTCACCCGGTCAATCCGCCATCGCACATCCCACTGGTCGAACTTTGTGCCACGCCGCTGACGGCGCCCGAAACCGTGGAACGGGCGCGCCGGTTTTATACCGAGGCGGGCATGGAACCGATCACGGTAAACAAGGAAATTGACGGGTTCATCCTCAATCGCCTGCAATACACACTGGTCGCCGAGGCGATGCATCTGGTGGGCGAAGGGTATTGCAGCGCGGCCGACATCGACCGGGTGATGACCAGCGGGCTCGCACTTCGCTGGGCCTCGATCGGGCCGTTCATGACGGCCCATCTCAATGCCCACGAAGGGTTTGCCGGCTTCGTCGGTCAGCTTGAAGGGATGATGAAGAAAATGGGGGCGGACGCCCGCACCGATTACGACTGGGGGCCTGACCTCGTCGCGAAGATAAACGACGAAATGACCCGCCGACAGCCGGTGGGCGCGATCCCCGACGCCCAAAGCTGGCGCGACCGGCGCATCCTCGCGACACGGCGATTGCAGTCGGGGGACACGGCCCCCGGCGCAAAGGGGGATGGCACCGCGCCCGACCGCGGATAAAAAGACCCGGATCGCACCGGGATGGAGGGAGGACCATGATCGCACCGTTCACGTTCAACACGACGAAATCCGTCGTCTTCCGGCCCGGCGCGGCGGCGGGCATGGGCGAACTCGCCAAGCCCACCGTGGGCGAGCGTTGCCTGTTCGTCACCGACCCCGGCCTGCGCAAGCTCGGATTGTGCGACCCCGCTTTGGCCGACCTCGAAGCCGCTGGGGTGGCGGTCACGGTTTTCGATGGGGTCGAGGCCGACCCCAGCCTCGCCACGCTGATGGCCGCGACCGAGGCGGGACGTGCAGCGGACGCGACCGGCGTGATCGGGTTCGGGGGCGGCTCGTCGCTCGACGTGGCCAAACTCGCCGCGCTTCTCCTTGGCTCCGGCGAAGACCTCGACGCGGCATGGGGCGTCGCGAACGCCAAGGGACCGCGCCTTCCGCTGGTGCTCGTTCCCACGACCGCCGGGACCGGGTCCGAAGTGACGCCGGTGTCGATCATCACGGTCGGCGAAGAGGAAAAGCGGGGCGTCTCCTCCCCCGTGATCCTGCCCGACATCGCGGTTCTGGACGCCGAACTGACGCTTGGCCTGCCGCCCGCGATCACCGCCGCCACCGGCGTCGACGCGATGGTCCACGCGATTGAAGCCTATGCTTCCAAGAGCGCCAACAACAACCCGGTGTCAAAGCTCCTCGCCCGTGAAGCACTTCGGCTGCTTGGCGCGAACATCGAAACCGCCGTGATGGACGGAACCGACGTCGAAGCGCGCGGCGCGATGCTGCTGGGTTCGATGCTGGCCGGTCAGGCCTTTGCCAATTCGCCCGTGGCCGCCGTCCACGCGCTCGCCTATCCGATCGGCGGGACATTCCACGTGCCCCACGGCCTGTCGAACGCACTGGTCCTGCCCCACGTCCTGCGCTTCAACGCGCCGGTTGCTGCGGACCTCTATGCCGAAATCGCCCACGATGCCTTTCCGTATCTCGAACGCAGCAACGACGCCGATCGCCTGTGCACCGTCTTCATCGACGAACTTGCCGGGCTGTCGTCGAAACTGGGCATGGAAACCCGCCTGCGCGACGTCGGCATACCCGAAACCGCGCTTGAGAAAATGGCGGCGGATTCGATGCTCCAGCAGCGTCTGCTCGTCAACAACCCCCGCGATGTGAGCGAGGCCGACGCGCTGGCCATCTACCGCGAGGCGTGGTGATGGCCGACCGCCCGGCGCCCTCGACGCGGGAGGATTACCCGACATTCCGCACGCTTCAGACGCGCTGGCGCGACGGCGACGTCTACGGCCACATGAACAACGTCGTGCACTACGAGTTGTTCGACACGGTGGTCAACGGCTGGATGATGGAGCACGGCGTGCTCGATCCGAAGTCGGGCGAAACCATCGGCCTCGTGGTGGAAAGCGGATGCCGCTATTCTGGCGAGATCGTTTTCCCCGACACAGTGACCGCCGGGTTGAAGGTCACGCATGTGGGCCGCAGTTCGGTGCGCTACGAGATCGGGCTGTTTAGAAACGACGCTCAAGCGACCTCCGCCGAAGGCTACTTCGTGCATGTCTGCGTCGACGCAGAAAGCCGCCGACCGGTCGCCCTGCCCAACGACCTTCGAACCGCGTTGGAAACCCTCGCGATCTAAGCCGACCCTTCCGGTACGATTGTTTGTGCGGGTCCGGCCTTTGTGTTTGGCTGCTCAAGGTCATCATTTACGAGCCACACCCGCCTCGAGTCCCTCCACCGCAGCGCGGACGCGGCTAGCCACCGCGCACAACAACGAAACCAACCACTCCACACGCCAATTCAGCGCATCAGGAACGCATCCTTATCTACGAGGAATCGCTCGGACAGCGGCAAACTGGCCGCACCGAGGGACCGTGCATCGCTACCGATCGTGCCTGAACGGACATCCGGCGTCGCGATGCCGGCGAGGTTGGCGGTTGCGACACGGTCACGCGTGCGTTTCACGATCTCCGCCCGGATGTCATCAGGCAGCCAACCATCGATCATCGCCTGCGGAAAATCGATCAGACAGACTGCGGAGAGAATGGCGTAGGCAAGCCCCTCGCACGCCTCGTCCATCCAGCGATCGAGGATGGCGTCCGGCACGGACCAGCTTTTCGGGTTCTCCCAGATCATGTCTCCGTTTCCGCCGACCGCGATAAGTGCGTTTTCCAAGGATGCGAGCGAGGCGACATCAACAAGCTGCCGGGTTTGGGAACCACTCATCCCGAGCGGGATCGACCCAAGTGCGGCAGCGTTCCCGGTCCGTCCGGTATAAAGCGCATTGTCCACCACCAGCCCGCCGCCGACGAAGAACCCGATGAAGAAATAAAGAAAGTCGCTGGGCCGGTCCTTTTCGCCAAAGACCAACTCGGCGCCGCAAGCCGCCGACGCGTCGTTCTTGAGGTAGACGGGGAAATCCCAGTTTTCCGCGATTTCGCGCGCGACGTCGCGGTCGCGCCATTCCGCCAGCTCTCCCGGTTTCACACCAAGCGGCTTGGCCCAGTCCCAAAGCTGAAAAGGGATCGCGATGCCCAGACCGGACACGCGGGCGCGCTGAGGTGCGGTCAACTGGCCCAATAGTTGGTCGATGGCACTGTTGGCGAACCGCACGACGCCCTCGGGGGTCGGGAACTTGTGGGTGATATGCACCCGGCCTTCGACGCGCCCCACGAAATCGATGAGAACGAGGTCGAGGCTTCTTCGCCCGACCTTCAGGCCAAGGAAATATGCACCGTCCGCCGCGAGGGCCATAGGCACCGAGGGCTGCCCCACCCTGCCGCGCTGCGGCTCCCCGCGCGTGAGCAGACCGTCCCTTTCGAGTGCGCGCATAATCACCGAAACCGTCTGCGCCGACAGCCCGGTCGTGCGCGCGATGTTGGCTTTGGCAAGGGGGCCGCGCTGGCGCAGGAGCGTCAGCACGAGGCGTTCATTATGGGCACGCATCCCGCTTTGGTTGGAGCCGCGCACAGCGGCGGTCAGCACACCCGCCCCGACCTGCCCGTCATCAACACCTTGATTAAATGCGCTTTTACTCATTCCGCTCCGCGCGCCTCCCACACGAACTGGCGCCAAAGGTCGGAAATTGGGCCAGCTCTGTCAATAGTAAATCAGATTGATTTATTTATTGACAGGTCGCCCAGAATCACTGCCTTTTGCGAATTGTGGGGTCGGTCTTTCGGCTCTGGTATTCACTTTGACTTCTGGGAGGATGGTCATGAAATCCGCATTCACGCACACCCTGAAACTCGCGTCGGCCGCGTCGGCGCTGGCTCTGATCACGGGCGCCGCGCAGGCCGCTTCGCATGAGCCGGTCGGCGCTTGCCTCATCACCAAGACGGACACCAACCCGTTCTTCGTGAAGATGAAAGAAGGCGCTCTGAAAGGCGCCGAGGAGAATGGGATCGAGCTTCAGACCTTCGCCGGCAAGATCGACGGCGACGTCGAAACGCAGGTCGCTGCGGTCGAAACCTGCATCGCCTCCGGCGCGAAAGGCATCCTGATCACCCCGTCCGACAGCCGCGCCCTTGCGCCGGTGATCGGTCAGGCCCGCGACGCCGGCCTTCTGGTGATCGCGCTCGACACCCCGTTCGAGCCCGCAGATGTGGCCGACGCCACCTTCGCCACCGACAACTTCAAGGCCGGTGAGTTGATCGGCCAGTGGGCCGCCGCCACCATCGACGACCCGGCGAACGCACGCATCGCGCTGCTCGACCTGAACCCGTCGGAAGTCTCGGTCGACTACCTGCGCGACGGCGGTTTTCTTCAGGGCTTCGGCATCGACATCAAGGACCCGACCGACATCGGTGACGAGGATGACGACCGGATCATCGGCCACGACGTGACCAACGGCAACGCCGACGGTGGCCGCACGGCAATGGAAAACCTGATG
>NZ_CH902578.1:1325339-1461000 GCF_000152805.1 Maritimibacter alkaliphilus HTCC2654
GATGCAGATCGATCCCAGCGTGAACGTGGTCTACACGATCAACGAACCGGCCGCTGCCGGTGCCTATGAGGCGCTCAAATCCGCAGGTCTCGAAGATCAGGCCCTGATCGTTTCGGTCGACGGCGGCTGCCCCGGCGTGCGCGACGTGGCCGCTGGCGTGATCGGCGCGACTTCGATGCAGTTCCCGCTGCTCATGGCGTCCAAGGGTATCGAAGCGATCGCCGCCTTCGCCGCCGACGGCTCCAAGCCCGAGAACAGCGAAGGGCTGGATTTCTTCAACACGGGCGTCCAGCTCGTGACCGACCAGCCGGTGGACGGCATCGAGTCGATCACGTCCGAAGAGGCGCTGGAACTCTGCTGGGGCTAACCCACTGACACGGGGGGCGGCTGGATCGCCCCCCGACCTACATTCCCGAAATTACCACCTGTTTCACCGGTCCCCGTGTTACCATTCGGGACCGCAGGGAGGATACGCATGGCCGATGTTCAGAAGAGCACCCGGAACCGACAGGATTTCGAAAACACGTTGGACAGCAGCGACGCGAACGTCGCGTCCTTCGTGTACGAGCAAAAGGGCTTCGTCGCCAAGGCGCAGCATTTCCTGCACGGCAACCCCACGATGGTCCCCGTCATCGTGCTGGTCGCCAGCGTCATCATCTTCGGCCTGATCGCGGGCGAGCGGTTCTTTTCGCCCTTCAACCTGTCGCTGATCCTTCAGCAGGTGTCGATCATCGGCATCCTCGCCGCCGCGCAAAGCCTTGTCATCCTGACGGCGGGGATCGACCTGTCCGTGGCCGCGATCATGGTTCTGATGTCGGTCATCTCCGGCAAGTTGGCGGTCGAGCTTGGCGTGCCTGCGCCTCTCGCGCTGCTGATCGGTTTCGGCGGCGGGATCGGCGCCGGGTTGCTGAACGGGTTTCTCGTCACCAAGATCAAGCTACCGCCGTTCATCACGACGCTGGGGACGTGGAACATCTTCTACGCGCTGATGCTCTGGCTGTCCGGCGCCCAGTCGATCCGGGGCGAGGATATCGACAACACCGCGCCGCTTCTCAAAATTTTCGGTCAGGCTATTTCGGTCGGATCGGCCCGCATCACCTTCGGGTCGATCCTGATGGTGATCGTCTTCGCGGTGCTCTGGTATCTCTTGAACAAGACCGCCTGGGGCCGCCATGTCTATGCCATCGGTGACGACAAAGAGGCGGCGGAACTTGCCGGCATCCGCACCGACCGCACCCTGATTTCGGTTTACGCGCTGGCCGGACTTGTCGCCGCCATCGGGGCCTGGGCTTCCATCGGTCGGGTCGGATCGATCTCGCCCACATCGTTTTACGAGGGCAACCTGCAATCCATCACCGCCGTGGTGATCGGGGGCATCTCGCTCTTCGGTGGCCGGGGCTCGATCCTCGGGGCGCTGTTCGGCGCGCTGATCGTCGGCGTGTTCCAATCGGGCCTGCGCCTCGCACAGGTGGACGTGCTCTGGCAGGTCTTCGCCATCGGCTGGCTCATCATCATCGCGGTCGCCATCGACCAATGGATCAGAAAGGTTTCGAGCTGATGTCCGATACCACGCAAACCATCGAACCCATCGTCAAGGGACGCGGCATCGTCAAACGCTACGGGCGCGTGACCGCCATCGACCACTCCGATTTCGACCTGTACCCGGGCGAGATTCTGGCGGTCATCGGGGACAACGGCGCGGGCAAGTCGTCCATCGTCAAGGCGATCTGCGGGGCTGTGCAACCCGATGACGGCGAGATCGTCATCGACGGCGAAAAGGTCCACTTCTCGTCGCCCATCGAGGCGCGCGACAAGGGGATCGAGATCGTCTACCAGAACCTCGCCCTGTCGCCCGCCCTGTCCATCGCGGACAACATGTTCGTCGGGCGCGAGATCCGCAAACCAGGCATCATGGGCAGCTGGTTCAAGATGCTCGACAAGCCGGAGATGCAGCGCATCGCCCGTGAGAAGCTGACCGAATTGGGTCTTATGACGGTGCAGTCGATCAATCAGGCGGTCGAAACGCTTTCGGGCGGCCAGCGTCAGGGCGTCGCCGTGGCCCGCGCGGCGGCGTTTGCAAAGAAGTTCATCATCATGGACGAACCCACCGCCGCGCTGGGGGTCAAGGAAAGCCGCCGGGTGCTGGAACTGATCAAGGACGTACGCTCGCGCGGGATTCCCATCGTGCTCATCAGCCACAACATGCCGCATGTGTTCGAGGTGGCGGACCGTATCCACATCCACCGGCTCGGCAAACGGCACGCGGTGATCGACCCCGAGAACTACTCGATGTCCGACGCCGTGGCGATCATGACCGGAGCGATGGAGCCGCCGCCCATCGAGCAGCAGCAGTTGTCGCCAAAGTGATCCGCTGATCGGTGCGGTTGCCGAGCGACGTCGCTTCTTATGTGGTGCGGTAGGCTGGGTTGGACGGAAGGAACTGTCGGTAGAGCGGCATGGGCAGGGTCCGGCGAAGTGGAGCACGCGGAGCGCCAAGCCACGCAAGTAGCTTAGGGAATTCACCGCCACCGCTGGGGGGCGAGGCGCGGGCGCGTGGCAAGGCATTCGCCTTCGCTGATCAATAAGGCATCCGTAACTGCTGGCTTGTTCTAATGGAAGGTTCCCACAGATTGTGAGTTTCTTTCCAGTTTTAGCGACGCCATATCCAGAACCGGACTCATCACCCATTGCCACCTTACTGTTATGCAATCCAGCACAGCGAGGCGTCAGACTCAGCCTGCGTTTCGGGTATTCACCACAAGGACGAAACCCTGCACAGGACGGCGGCACATTCCCGGCGTCGCCACCCTACCCACCGCTACCCGCCCACCGTCCCTAAGCCGTTTTCCCCGTCAGCCCCGAAATTGCCTGAATCAGGCTGTCCTCGGTCACTTCCTCGGCGGTGAATTCGCGCATCACGCGGCCTGAGAACATCGCGACGATCCGGTCGGAGACGTGCAGCACCTCGGGCATTTCCGAGCTGATGACGATGACCGCGTAGCCCTGTGCGGCCAGTTCTCGGATCAGGTTGTGAATCTCGGATTTGGAGCCCACGTCGATGCCGCGTGTCGGCTCGTCCACGATCAGCACTTCGGGCCGCATGGAGAGCCATTTTCCGATCACGATCTTCTGCTGGTTTCCGCCGGACAGGTTGCCGACGAGCTGCCGCCAGCCCGGGGTGCGGATGTCGAGCTTGTCGCGGTATTGATCGAAGATCGCGACCTCGGCCCCGTCGCTGACGAAGGGGCCCGCGGTCAGGTCCGAGACCTGCGGCAAGGTCATGTTGTCGCGACAGTTCATCCCGAGGATCAGCCCCTGGCCCTTCCGATCCTCCGGCACCAACGAGATGCCCCGCTTGATCGCGTCCGCAGGCGAATGAATGCTGACCTCTTCCCCGGCGAGGTGGATCGTCCCGGCGGACGGTTCACGCAGTCCGAAAAGCGTCTCGGCGATTTCCGTGCGTCCGGCGCCGACGAGGCCGTAGAACCCGACGACCTCGCCCCGGCGGACCGAAAAGCTCACGTCCTCGAACAGGCCCCCGCAACTCAGCCCGCGCACTTCCAGCGCCACCTCGCCCAGTTCGTGCGTGCTTTCGTTGCGCGACAAGTCGAGCGTGCGCCCGATCATCAACTGCGTCACCTCTTCTTCATTCGTCTCGGCGGTGTTGAGCGTGCCGCGATACTGGCCGTCGCGCAGGACGCTGATCCGGTCGGTGATCTTGAAGATCTCCTCCATCCGGTGAGAGATGTAGATCACCCCCACGCCGCGCGATTGAAGGTCGGCGATCACCTCGAACAGCACGACCTTTTCGGCATCGGTGAGCGACGCGGTCGGTTCGTCGAAAATCACGGCACGGGGCTCGACGGTCAGGGCGCGCGCGATCTCGACCATCTGCTGGTTCGCGATGGAGAGGTCGCCAACACGGGTGCGGGCCGCGAACCCCACGTTCAAGGTTTTCAGGATCGCGTCCGTCTCGTCATAAAGCCGCTGCCAGTCCACACGCCCGAAGCTTTTCTTCGGGAGTTCGCCAAGGAAAATGTTCTCGGCCACCGTCAGTTCATCGGCGAGGCTGAGTTCCTGATGGATGAAGACCACGCCCTTGGCCTTGGCGTTCATCGGCGAGGACATGACCGTGGGCTGCTCTTCGATGAAGATCTGGCCCTCGTTCGGCGCGAGGATTCCGCCCAGCACCTTCATCAGCGTGGATTTGCCCGCGCCGTTCTCGCCCATCAATGCGTGGACCTCTCCGGGCATGACCGTCAAGGACACACCGTCAAGCGCGCGCACGCCGGGAAAGGTTTTGACGATACCCTCGAGGCGCAGGGCCGGCGTCTGGTCGGTCATGTTCTAAGCTCCTCTTTGCCCTTGCGATTGAGCTGGCGATCCAGAAACAGCACCGCGATCAGGATCAGACCGATGACGAGGTTCACCGTTTCGGTATCCGCCCCGATGTGGCCCAGACCCTTGCGCAGAAGCTGGATCGCTATGACGCCGCCGAGGGTCGAGATGATCGAGCCGTAGCCGCCCGACAGCTTGGTGCCGCCCAGCACGACGGCGGTGATCGCCCAGAGTTCGTAGAGCATCCCGTCGTTCGGGTTCACCGAGCCGCTTTCGGAGTAGAAGACGACGGCGGAAAGCGCGGCGAGGAAGCCGATCAGCATGAAATTCCACAGGAAATGCGGGCCCACGCGGATACCCGCGTTGACGGCTGCATCCCGGTTATTGCCGATGGCATAGGCGTTACGGCCATGCACCGTCCGCGTCATCAGGAGCCACAGCAGGATCGCCGCACCGAGCAGGAACCATGTCGCGGTGTGCAGGCCCAAGAACTGCGCCTCGGCGAAATCCACGAGCGTCCAGTTGAGATGGCTGGTCGGCTGCTCGCCGTTGTACATGAAGACGAGGCCACGGTAGCCCAGCATCGAACCGAGCGTAACGATGAAGGCGTCCACCCCGGTCTTCCACACGATCAGCCCGCTGATCGCACCAAGGACGACCCCGGTGGCGAGGGCGAAGAGCCAGGCGAGCGGGATGGCCCAGTTGCCCAGCGTCTGCATGAACGGCCATGTCATGCTGTCGAGCAACACGATGGCCGCGAGCGCGAAGGTCGCGCCGACGCTCAGGTCGATGTTGCCGTTGATCATGATGATCGTCATGCCGAGTGCGATGATCCCGATCGGCGCCGACTGCTTGAGCAGCAGGAGCATGTTGTCGAAATCCATGAAGGCCGTCTCGGTCACCGACAGGAACTCTCCCGCGATGGAGAAGAAGGCCAGCTCGACCAGGATGAAGGCCCAGATCGCGCCTTGCTTGATAAGGTTCGCTCGGGTTTCGTTTTTCATCGTCCCCTCCTCACGCGATCCGCGACCACAACCCGCCGCGCTTGGCTGCGATATCGAGCCAGACCGCGAGGATGATGATGATCCAGGTCACGATATATTGCGCGTAGAAGGCGAGGCCCAACAGCAACAGACCGTTCTGGATGAAGCCGAGGATGAGCACGCCGATCACCGTCTTGAAGATCGTGCCGGACCCGCCGAGGAGCGAGGCCCCGCCGAGGATCACGGCGGCGAGAACCTCAAGCTCCATGCCCTGCCCCACGGTGTTCTGGCTTCCCAGCGACCGGCTCGCCTGAATCAACCCGGCCGTCGCCACGCAGAAGGACGACATTAGATAGGTCATGAACACGACCCGCGCGCGCGGGATGCCCGAGAACGTGGCGGCGACCCCGTTGCCGCCCACCGCGTAGACCTTTCGCCCGAACGGCGTGCGCGACAGGATGATACTGAGCACGATCGCCAGCCCCGCGAAGATCAGGATCGGCATCGGCAACCCCGCCACACTCCCCTGTCCGAACACGCTGAACCACGTCCCCGACTTGTCGGCGATGTCCATGTTCTTGCCGCCGGAATAGGTCAGCGTAAGGCCGTGGATCGCGGACAGCATACCCAAGGTGACGATCAGGGAGTTGAGCTTGAGGTAGCCCACGAGAATGCCGATGAAAGCGCCGAGCGCCAGCGTCATCGCGAACATCGACGGAATCGCGAGCGTCGGCCCGATCTTGTCATGCAGGTCGAGCACCACGATGGTCGAGAACGACATCATCGACCCCACGGACAGGTCTAGGTTTCCGCCGATCACCACGAAGGTGACGCCCAGCGCCATGACGCCCAGAATGGCCGACGAACGGATCACCCCGAAGACGTTGTCGATGTCGATGAAACGCGGATTGGCGACCGCGAAGGCGATCATGAAGACCGCGAAGGCGACAAGAATGCCTTGCCGCGCCAGGAACCCCTGCAATCCCTTCCTCGTCAATTCAGCCATGTTGTCCTCCCTATGGCCGGCACGTCACACCAGTGTCATGCCACCGTCGATCATTACGATCTGTCCTGTCATGTAGTCGCTGTCGCGGGCTGCGAGGAACGAGGTCGTCCCGGTCACGTCCGCGGGCGTCGCGACACGCCCCTTGAGTATTTCGGCGGAAAATTCCTCCATCGCCTGACCGGGCCGCTCCGCCGCGCCGATGCTCATCAGATCCTGATCGACCTGCTCCCACATCTCGGTGGCGACGACGCCCGGCGCGAAGCCGGTCACCGTGATCCCGTGCTTGGCAAGGTCGCGGGCACCCGACTGGGTCAGCGACACCACCGCCCATTTGCTTGCACAGTAGGGCGCCACATTGTCGAAGCCCTGCCTGCTGGCGACGGAGGCGGTGTTGATGATCTTGCCGGCCATGCCGTCGTCGTCCCGTCCCTGTGCGATCATCTGGCGCGCGGCCTCCTGCATTCCGATCATGCAACCCAACCCGTTGACGCCCATGACGAAATTCCAGTTGTCCTCGGTCACGTCAAGAAAGTTCATCGGCTTGTTGACGCCCGCGTTGTTGAACTTCACGTCGAGGCGTCCGAACAGCGACACCGTGTGATCGATCATGGCCCGGACCTGTTCCCGGTCCGTCACGTCGACCGCGGCGTGGGTCACCCGGGCCCCGGTCTGCGCGGCCCGTTCGGCGTTCGCCTCGGCCACGGCCCCGACCTTGTCCCCATTGATATCGGCGAAACAAACATTGGCCCCTTCGTCCAGAAGCGCCTCCCCGATGGCTCTCCCGATTCCCTGGGCTGCGCCCGTCACGATACAGGACCGTCCAGCGACACGTGCCATGTGCGCCCCTTTCGAATTCACTACGTGGAAAAAACAAAACTGGATGCGCGAGGCGCCGGGGCACCCCGCGCATCCGGGGAGGAGATCAGAAGACGGGCTTGGTGAACTCGTCCATGTTGTCCTGCGTGATCTTCGGCGTGTCGAAGTAGTTCAGGAACGGCACGTCCTTACCGTCGAGCACGTCGATCGCGGTCTGAAGCGCGGCTTCCGCGTCGTCCACCGGCGACTGGTAGATCGAGCCCCAGTATTCGCCCGCGGCCATCGCTTCGTAGCCGACCGCGAAGTTCGTGGCGCCGACGAAGGTGATGTCGCCCGCGCGTCCGGCGGCCTTGGCGGCGTTCAGTGCGCCGACACCCATGTTGTCGTCACCGGCATAGACGCCGTCGATGTCGTCGTATTTGACGAGAAAGGCTTCCATGACCTGTTGCGACTTTTCGCGGTTCCAGTCGCCCGGCTGCGTTTCCACCAGCGTCACGTCCGGGCAGACTTCCGGAAGGCGATCCTCGAAGCCCTTGGCGCGTTCGATGGCCGTGGTGTAACCGGGCTGGCCCGAGATCTGCACGATCTGTGCTTCACCTTCGATGCCCTGCGCCTTGAACCGGTCGCACATGATTTCCGCCGAACGGGCGCCTTGCGTGATGTTGTCCGGGCCCGAGAACGAGGCGACGAAGTCGAAGCCTTGCTCGGCGATGTTGGAGTTGGTGACGATCACTGGAATGTCCGCCTGGCTCGCCTTGCGCACCGCCGGGATCACCGCCTCGCCGTTCGTCGGCCAGATGATGATCGCGTCCACTTCCTGCTGGATGAGATCTTCCATCTGCGCGATCTGCCGCGCCACGTCGCCACCGGCGTCGAGCACGACGACCTCGACGGCGTCGTTTTCCTCGGCCGCCGCGATGAAGGCCTGTTCGTATGTGGTCTGGTAGCTGTCCACGCCCACGTTGTTCTGCGTGATGCCGATAGTGTAGCTCGAGTGCGCCTCGCCAAAGGCGGCGGTGCCCAGCATCGCGGTCGAACAAACGAGCGCAAACTTGGTCGAGATCTTCATGTGATTGGTCCTCCCAAACTTATGTTGTCACGATTGCGGCTGTCCTCCCAGCCCGGGACATGACGCCCCTTGCAACCTGTTTTCCATCGAGCGCGATTTTGTCGCGGGTTGGACGCCCCCTTTTTGTTCAATCTGAAAAGCATGGTATCCATTTTGGATAAAATGGCGATACGCGAACCCTCCCATTTTGGACAACTTCGGAAGGACGGACATGACACACAAACGTCGACCGACCCGCAACACGCAAAAGACGGACCCAATGCATCACGACCCCGTGAAACTTGTTCATTCTGGACAGAATGGCCCGGTCAGCGCCAAAGCCGTTGCGGCGATGGTCGACAGTCCGGATGTTTTGCGGGTCGTCACGCTGCTTCAGGGCATTTCGACCGAGATCGACAACGGGATCGAGCCGAGCACGGCGAATCCGCATCTCAACATGCTCTTGCACCTCCTCCATAGCCATTTCGAGGGCCGCGTCGTGTCGCCCTCAGCGATGGTCTCGGCCTCGGGCGTGCCCTATGCCACCGGCACCCGGAAGCTGAGCGAGCTGATGGACGCGGGTTTCATCGAACAGCGCCCGCGCACCAAATCGGGCAAGAGCGTTTCGCTTCACCCCAGCGCACACCTGTTCGAGGTCTTCAGCCAGGTCGCGGACCGGATCGACCGAATCGCGCAAGACGCCTATGGCGGCGCGCGGCGAACCGATGGCGCCCGAGACTACTATTTCGGCGGCTCCTACCAGCCGGGGCAGACGATGATCGCGCCGCCCCGCGCCCTGCCTCAGTCGCTCAAGCTCGCGGGCGGCCTGCGGATTCTCGTCCACGGTGACCCGACCTTCATGGTCATGGAGAACCTGAAGCGCCAGTTCGAGCAGATCGTCGGCACCGACATCCACCAACGCGCGTTTTCCATCGACAGGCTGCGCGAGGAGGCGTTGCGCAATGCCACCCGAAGCCGAAGCCGCTATGACCTTATCGCGGTCGATCTGCCGTGGCTCGGCGAGTTCGTGAAAAAGGGTGTGATCCGCCCCCTGCCCGACGTGATGGACGTGGCGCGGCTGGAGCCCAGCGATTTCCACACCGCCGGCTGGCGCGCGACCCATTGGGACGAAGTGCCCTATGGCGTGCCGAGCCAGACGACGCCCGAGCTCATGTTCTATCGCAAGGACTGGTTCGCCGAGGCCGGGCTGGAGCCACCGCATACCATCGAACGTGTCATCGAAGCGGCGCGGCATTTCAACAATCCCCGTCGGGGGCGCTATGGCGTGGCATGGAACGCGGCCCGCGGCACGGCGCTCGGCCATACCTTCATGATGACCTGCGCCGCTTTCGGTCAGCCGATCATCGACCTGCCCGAGATCGCGGGCGGCTACGACGCCGATCACCTCGAACGCGAAGATTTCCGGCCGATGCTCGATTCGCCGCGCGCCCGTGAAGCCGCGGAATATCTGATGGAGCTCATGCAGTTCTCGCCGCCCGATATCCTGTCGATGTCGTGGTATGAGCGCGTGCGCCCCTATGCCGCCGGATCGGTCGCGATGGCCTATGGCTACACCCTGCTCGCGCCCTATTTCGAACTCGACAAATCCTGCGCGGCGCATGGCAACACCGGCTACCTGCCGCATCCGCACGGCCCCGAAGGCGCGCCCATCGCGCCCGTGGGCGGCTATGCGCTCTGCATCCCCGCCAATCTCGCCGAGGAGCGCATCCCGGACGCGGTGGAGGCGCTGATCGCCTTCACCTCGCCCGCCGCGCAGAAGCTCTACGCACAGGAAGGCAGCCGCACCGCGCCCCGGTACTCGGTCGGCGCGGACCCGGAGGTGCGGCGGCTGTCACCGATCTTCGAACTCGTCGACCAGATGTCCTGGCGCGACGAGCTTCAGTTCTGGCCGCGCCCGCCCGTGCCCCAGATCTCCGACATCATCACCGTCTGCGGCAACGAGCTGCACGACATGCTGCGCGGGCTGGTCAGCCCGGCGGACGCGCTCGCCAGCGCGCAGGCCAAGGCCGAGGCCATTTTACGAACACCGGTCACCTAGGGAGGACACCATGGACCCACATCGCCTGAAGGGAAAAAACATCCTTATCACCGGCGCCGCCCGCGGCATGGGCGCGGCCAATGCCGAGGCCTTCGCGGCCCAGGGCGCGAACGTCTGCATCGGCGATCTGGACGGCGACGAGGCCAAGGTCGTCGCGGACAGGATCAACGCAGCCGGAGGCGGCAAGGCGATCTCGGTCAAAATGGACGTGACCAAGCGCGAAGACAACGCAGCCGCCGTCGCAGCCGTGGTCGACGCCTTCGGGTCGATCAACGTGGGTCTGTTCAACGCGGGCCTGAACAAGCCCCGGTTCTTCATGGATATCGATGAAGACAACTGGGACATGATCATGAACGTGAACACCAAGGCGATGTGGCTGGGGATGCAGGAAACCGCGCGCCAGATGATCGCGCAGGGTCCGATGGAGGATCATCCCTACAAGCTCATCAACGTGGGCAGCATCGCGTCCCGCAAGCCGCTGGTCGACGTGACCGTCTATTGCACATCGAAATACGGCTGCCTCGCACTCACGCATTGCGGTGCCATCGGGCTTGCCGAGCACAACATCACCGTCAACGGCTACGCCCCCGGTGTCGTGGTCACGCCGCTGTGGGAACAGCTCGACAAAGACCTCGTCGATATCGGGTTCAAGAAACGCGAGGGGCAGGCCTACGAGGACATCGTGCGCGACGCGCTTCAGATCAAGCGCGTGTCTTACCCGGAGGACATCACCGGAACCGCCTCGTTCCTCGCCAGTAACGACAGCGACTACATGACCGGCCAGATGATCCACATCGATGGCGGCTGGTGCATCCAGTAACGCACTGATTTCAAATTCAAAAAGACAAATGAGGGTCGCAGCGCGACCCCGGAGGAGACCCCAATGTCACGCGCCTTGCTGCCAAACATGCTCACCCCACAAGACCTCGAACCGAACTGGGAGTGGCGCGACCGCCTCCCCGCGTCCGGCCACATGTCGGTGGATTTCGAACGCAGGATCGACCACGACCGCCTGCGCCGCTACCGGCTCGCCCGGACCCGTCAGGCGCTTCAGGCCTCGAATGCGGGGACGCTCCTGCTCTTCGACGTGAACAACATCCGCTACGTCTCGGCCACCAAGATCGGCGAGTGGGAACGCGACAAGATGTGCCGTTTCTGCCTCCTGACCGGGGACGACAGCCCCTATGTCTGGGACTTCGGCTCGGCCGCGATGCACCACAAGCGCTATTCCGACTGGCTGGAGCCTGACCACTGCCTTGCCGGTGTCGTCGGGATGCGCGGGACGATCCCGCCCGAGTTCGGGCTCATGCGCAAATACGCGAAAGAGATCGCGCGCCTCATCAAGGAAGCCGGTATGGCGGACATGCCGGTGGGCGTCGATTACGCCGAAACCGCCATGTTCCACGCGTTACAGGAAGAGGGGCTGCATGTCGTCGACGGCCAGCAGATCATGCTCGCGGCGCGCGAGATCAAGAACTGGGACGAAATCCAACTTCTGACGCAGGCGGCCAGCATGGTCGATGGCGTCTACCACATGATCTACGAAGAGCTGAAACCGGGGGTGCGCGAGAACGACATCGTCGCGCTGTCCAACAAGATGCTCTACGAGATGGGGTCGGACGACGTCGAGGCGATCAACGCAATCTCCGGCGAACGCTGCAATCCGCATCCGCACAACTTCACCGACCGGCTGTTCCGCCCCGGCGACCAGGCGTTTTTCGACATTCTGCAAAGCTATCAGGGCTATCGCACCTGCTATTACCGGACGTTCAACATCGGACGCTCGACGCCCGCGCAGGTCGATGCCTACGTCAAGGCGCGCGAATGGATCGACGCCTCGATTCAGGCGATCAAGCCGGGGGTGACGACCGATCAGGTGGCGAAGCTCTGGCCCAAGGCCGAGGAATTCGGGTTCCCGAACGAAGACGCCGCCTTCGGGTTGCAATTCGGCCACGGCCTTGGCCTCGCGTTGCACGAACGGCCGATCATCAGCCGCGCGGTCAGCCTTGAGCACCCGATGGAGATCCAGACCGGCATGGTGTTCGCGCTGGAGACCTATTGCCCCGCCGCCGACGGATACTCTGCCGCACGGATCGAAGAGGAAGTCGTGGTGACCGAGACCGGGGTCGAAGTCATCAGCCTCTTCCCCGCCGAAGAACTGCCCATCGCGAACCGTTATTGATCGGTGGGTTCGCACCCACCCTACGGCCAAATCGTAGGGTGGGTGAACCCCACCTTCGGGAGGACACCATGGCGAAATCCAAGACCAATACCGAGGACTACCTGCGCATGTATCGCCAGATGGTGCGCATACGTACCTTCGAGGACAATGCGAACCAGCTTTACCTCTCCGCCAAGATGCCCGGCCTCACCCATATGTATTCGGGGGAAGAGGCCGTGGCGGTCGGTATCTGCGAGGCGCTGACGGACGACGACCGCATCACTTCGACCCACCGGGGTCACGGCCACTGTGTCGCCAAGGGTGCGGAATTCAAGGAAATGTTCTGCGAACTTCTCGGCAAGGAAGAGGGCTATTGCCGCGGCAAGGGCGGATCGATGCACATCGCCGACCAGAGCCACGGGAACCTCGGCGCAAACGCCATCGTCGGCGGATCGATGGGGATCGCCACCGGCTCGGCCCTGCGGGCGAAACTTCAGGGGTCGGACGACGTCACCGTCTGTTTCTTCGGGGACGGCGCGACCGCACAGGGGTTGATGTACGAGGTCATGAACATGGCCGCGCTCTGGAAGCTTCCCGTCATCTACGCCTGCGAGAACAACGGCTATTCCGAATATACCCGGACGGACGAGATCGCGGCAGGCTCCATCACGGCACGGGCCGAGGCTTTCGGGATCGAGGCGCACAAGGTCGACGGGCAGGATGTGCTCGCGGTGAACGAGCTGACCCAAAAGCTCGTCGCGCGCTGCCGCAAGGGTGAGGGTCCGTTCTTCGTGGAGCTGGAAACCTACCGCTACCACGGCCACCACGTCGGCGACATCAATCGCGAATACTACCGCTCCAAGGACGAAGAGAAGGACTGGCGCGAGAACCGCGATCCGATCATCCGGTTCCGCGCCTACCTCGTCGATCAGGGTATCGCGAGCGAGGAAGAGATCGAGGCGATGAACGCCGAGATCGAGAAAGATGCCACCGACGCCGTAGCCTATGCCGAGGCCGCGCCCTACCCGGACGCGTCCGAGGTCGACATGCACGTCTACGCGGACTGAGGAGAATGACCATGCGAGAAATCACCCTGTCCCAGGCCGTGAACGAAGCCCTGGCCGAGGAAATGCGGCGCGACGAGACCGTCTTCATTCTGGGTGAGGACGTGGCGGAGGCCGGCACGCCGTTCAAGGTGCTGTCCGGGCTTGTCGAGGAATTCGGCACCGACCGCGTCATCGACACGCCGATCTCGGAACCCGGTTTCGTGGGCCTCGCCGTGGGTGCCGCGATGACCGGCGCGCGGCCGGTCGTGGACCTGATGTTCGGCGATTTCCTTTACCTCGTGATGGATCAGCTTTGCAATCAGGCGGCCAAGCAGCACTACATGTCCGGCGGCAAGCTGTCTGTGCCGATGGTCCTGCGCACCAACCTCGGCGCGACCCGCCGCTCGGCGGCGCAGCACAGTCAGTCGCTTCAGGCGCTGGTCGCGCATATTCCGGGGCTGAAGGTCGCCCTGCCCTCATCGGCCTACGAGGCCAAGGGGCTGATGAAGACCGCGATCCGCGACAACAACCCGGTCGTCATCTTCGAAGACAAGCTGATGTATCAGGACAAGGCCCCGGTGCCGGAGGAGGAATACCTGATCCCCTTCGGCGAAGCGAACGTGAAACGCGAAGGCAAGGACATCACCCTGATCGCCACATCCTCGATGGTGCAGGTGGCCGAAAAGGCCGCCGAGATGCTCGCGAAGGAAGGGATCGAAGCCGAGGTCATCGACCCGCGCACCATCGTGCCGCTGGACGAGAAAACGCTGCTCGACAGCGTGAAGAAGACCAGCCGGGCGATCGTGATCGACGAGGGCCACCAGAGCTACGGCGTGACGGCCGAGATCGCGTCGCGTCTGAACGAAAAGGCGTTCTACCATCTCGACGCGCCAGTGTTGCGCATGGGCGCGATGGACGTGCCGGTGCCCTTCAGCCCCGCGCTCGAGGACATCACCGTGCCGACGCCGGAGCGTGTGGTGGAAAACGCGCGCAAGCTTTGCGCCGGGGAGCTTATCCATGCCGCATGACGTGACGATGCCACAACTGGGCATGGCACAGGACGCGGGCAAGATCGTGTCTTGGCTGAAGTCGCCCGGCGAGGCCGTGTCGAAGGGCGACGCGCTGTTCGAGGTCGAAACCGACAAGGCCACGATGGAAGTCGAGGCACAGGCGGACGGGTTCCTTACGGGTGTGACGGCGGGCGAAGGCGAGGATGTGCCGGTGGGCGCCGTCATCGCCCGCATCTCGGAGAGTGCCGAGGACGACACCCCCGCCCCGTCGCAGGCGTCGGCCGAAACTGGACCGGAGCAGGCCGCAGATGACCTGCCCGAAGGTCACGCCGTCACCATGCCGCAGCTTGGCATGGCGCAGGATTCCGGCCTGCTCGTGAGTTGGCACAAGTCACCGGGCGACGCGGTGTCCGCCGATGATGTGTTGTTCGAGGTGGAAACCGACAAAAGCACGATGGAGGTCGAGGCCGGGCGCGACGGCTACCTTGCGGCGACACTGGCCGAGGCCGGTGAAGAGGTGCCCGTGGGCACCGCCGTCGCCATCATCAGCGCCGAAAAGCCCGACAACGCCGTGGCCCGCAGCGCCAAGGCGACGCCTCCGCTCAAGGCGGAGCAGACGCCCGCCGCCGAGGCGACGCCGCCTGAAACGACAGAAAAACGCCCTGCGCCGAAACCCGCCGCCGCCACAGGCGACCGCATCCTTGCCTCGCCCAAGGCGCGCCGCCTCGCGATGGAACAGGGGCTGGACCTTGAACGTCTGGCCAAGGCGGGCCATCCGCAGCCCTACCATGTGGCCGACCTCGACACGCTGCGTGCCATGCCCGATGCGGCCCCTGCATCCGCTGCACCGACCGCATCGCGCCGGCTCGTGGCCGAGATCGCGCACGATGGCCTTCCAGCCTTCACCGACTGGATCGCCGCGGCGCATGGCCCGATCGATCCCGACGCGGTGATCGCCGGGCTCGCCGCAGCCTCTCTGCCCGCCGCCGCCCCGGTGGCTGTCGAACGGTTCGGCCAGTCGACCACCTATGCCCTGCCCGCCAGCCGGGCCCTGTCCGGCGTGAGCGAAACCGAAGACGCCCCGGCGCTGACCATCCGCGACCTGCGTGGCACATCGCTGACGGGGATAGATCTGGGTGGCGAGGATACGCCTGTTCTCACGCTCACCACGCAGGGTGCGGGGCTGACCCTCACGCTGGAATGCAAGGCCGCCGACATGGATGCGCGCGCGGCGATCCAGCTACTTTCCGACTTCGCAGGCCGGGTGGAGCAGCCGCTCCGCCACCTGCTCTGATCTGACCGGAGACCGAAATGGACTACACCGATCTCTACATCAACGGCGAATGGCGCAAGACCGACGACCGCTTCGACGTGATAAACCCCGCGACCGAAGAGGTGCTGGCCTCGGTGGCCTCGGCCGATATCGCCGATGCCGATGCCGCGCTGGACGCCGCCGAAAAGGCGATGGCCGACTGGGCCGCGCGCACGCCGCGCGAACGCTCCGACGTGCTGCGCAAGGCGTGGGAACTGATGACCGCGAAACTCGACCATTTCGCGCATCTTATCACGCTGGAAAACGGCAAGGCCGGGACGGACGCCAAGGGTGAGGCGACCTATGCCGCCGAATTTTTCCGCTGGTTTGCCGAGGAAGCGGTGCGCGCGGACGGGTTGATTACCCACGCTCCGTCCAGCGGTGCCCGCATCGTCGTGCAGCACAAGCCCGCGGGCCTCGCCGTGCTGGTCACGCCGTGGAACTACCCGGCTGCGATGGGCACCCGCAAGATCGCCCCGGCGTTGGCCGCGGGCTGTGGCGTCATCATCAAACCCGCCTCGGAAACGCCGCTGACCATGCTCGCGCTGATGCCGATCCTCGAAGAGGCCGGCGTGCCGCCGGGGCTGGTCAACGTGCTGCCGTCGCGCCGGACGGGCGCGCTGGTCGATCACATGCTGCATGACCCCCGCGTGCGCGTGGTCAGTTTCACCGGCTCCACCGGAGTTGGTCGAAAGCTGCTGAAAGGTGCCGCCGATCAGGTGCTAAAACCGGCGATGGAACTGGGTGGCAACGCGCCCGTAGTGATATTCGATGACGCCGACATGGACACCGCCATCGAAGGCACGATGCTCGCGAAGATGCGCAACTTGGGCGAAGCCTGCACCGCCGCCAACCGCATCTACGTGCACGCGGACATTGCAGAGGCGTTCACCAAGCGCCTTGCCGAGCGCATGAGCGCACTCAAGGTGGGGGACGGCACCGATCCGTCGGTGGACGTGGGACCATTGGTCAACGCCGATACCCGCGACAAGGTGGCCGCGTTCGTGGCCGATGCCGTCGCCAAGGGGGCCAAGGTGGAATGCGGCGGCGACATCCCACAGGGTAAGGGCTACTTCTACCCGCCCACGGTTCTGTCGAATGTCTCGGAAGACGCCGATTGCGTTCATGACGAGATTTTCGGCCCCGTCGCCGCGATCCAGACCTTCACCGACCAAGCGGACGTGATCCGCCGGGCGAACGACACCGAATATGGCCTTGTCGCCTATGTCTTCTCCGAAAACTTCAAACGGGCCTTACAGGTCTGCGAACGGCTGGATTACGGCATGGTCGGCCTGAACCGGGGTCTGGTCAGCGACCCGGCTGCGCCCTTTGGCGGGACCAAGCAATCCGGGCTGGGGCGTGAAGGCGGCCACGAAGGGATGCTCGAGTTCATGGAAACCCAATACATCTCCGCCGACTGGTAGGGGGCGAATATGTCTGACACGATTGCCAGCCCCTCCACCCGCCGTCTCGCCCGCGAACAGGGAGTCGACATCGACGCCCTCGCCCGAAAGCTCGGCCGAACGACCATCAGTGCCGAGGATATCTCCGGGAGTGCTCGTCCTGCGGCGAGTGCTGGGGATACCTCGTATTGGGATGTCGATCACAGCCAGTATGGGCCGGTCACCAAGGAACCCATGAGCCGCTTCGCGCAGGTGGCCTCGAAAAACCTCGCGGCGGCGCAGGCGCTCATACCGGCGGTGACCCATCACGAGCGCGCCGATGTCTCGGCCATCGAGGCGCTGCGAAAAAGCTGGAAGGCCGAGGCGCAGGCGCGCGGGGTCAAACTGACCGCGCTGGCCTTCCACGTGGCCGCCCTGTCCCGTGCGTTGCGGGCCTTCCCGCGTTTCAACGCCTCGCTGACGCCGGATGGGGAAGACCTCGTGCTGAAGGACTACGTTCATATCGGGATCGCCGTGGACACACCGCATGGCCTGATGGTTCCGGTGATCCGGGACGCGGACCGCAAGGGACTTTGGCAGATCGGAGCCGAGATCGCCGATCTTGCCGGTCGCGCCCAGGCCCGCAAGGTCCGGCAGGACGAAATGGGCGGCGCGTCGATGACCATCACCAATCTGGGCGGCATCGGCGGCACGGCATTCACCCCCATCGTCAACCCGCCCGAGGTGGCGATCCTCGGCATCACACGGACCGAGACGGTGACCCATTGGGATGGCGACACGCCGCGCCCGGTCCCGATGGTGCCGCTGGACCTGTCCTACGACCACCGCGTCATCAACGGTGCCGATGCGGCCCGGTTCATGACCCACTACGCGGGCCTGATCGCAGATCCCCGCAACATGCTGGTCTGAGGGGTGCCATGACTGACACCACCGATCTTCTCGTCATCGGCGCAGGTCCGGGCGGCTATGCCTGTGCCTTCCGCGCGGCCGATCTGGGGCTTTCCGTCACGCTCGTCGATGCGCGCGACCGGCTGGGCGGGGTCTGCCTGAACGAAGGCTGCATTCCGTCCAAGGCCCTTCTGCATGCCGCCGAAATCATCCGCGAAGCGCAACACATGGCCGATTGGGGCATCACCTTCGGCAAGCCGAAGCTCGACCTCGATGCCCTACGAGCGAAGAAGGACGAGATCGTGGGGCACCTAACCGGCGGGCTTACCGGGCTGGCGGGCCGCCGCAAGGTCACGACCCTGCAAGGCAAGGCCACTCTGACCGGACCCAACAGCGCCGAGATCGAGGGCACCCAAATCCGCTTCGACAAAGCGGTGATCGCCGTCGGCTCGGCCCCCGTGCAACTGCCCGGCTGGCCCGAGGACGACCGCATCTGGGACAGCACCTCGGCGCTGGAGCTAAGGGACGTGCCAAAGACCCTCGCCATCGTCGGCGGCGGCATCATCGGGCTGGAAATGGCCACGGTCTATTGCGCGCTTGGCGCAGAGGTCACCGTCGTCGAACTCGCGGACCAGATCGCACCCGGGGCCGACCCGCAGGCCGTTGCCATCCTGCGTGACGCACAGGAGGCCGAGGGCATCACCATACATACCGGCACGCAGGTGACCGAGGTCACCACGACCAAGGCCACCGTCACCCTGACCTGCACCGGCGCATTCGAGGGCCAGATCAAGGCCAAGGCTGTGATCCAGTCCGTCGGCCGCCGCGCCAATGGCGACAAGGTCGGGGCCGAGGCGGCCGGGCTGAGTGTTTCGGATCGTGGCGTGATCGAAGCCGATGCCACAGGTGCCACGGATGTGCCCAGCATCTTCGCCATCGGCGATGTCACGGGCAACCCGATGCTGGCCCACCGCGCCACGCATCAGGGCCACATCGCCGCCGAGGTCATCGCCGGCCACCGTGCCGCGCTCGAGACCACGCTCATCCCATCGGTCGCCTATACCAGCCCGGAACTCGCCTGGGTCGGCCTGACCGAGGCGCAGGCGAAGGCCGAGGGGCGCAATGTCAAGGCCACATCCTTTCCTTGGGCGGCCAGCGGGCGCAACCTCGCGTCGGGCGGCCGGGACGGGCTGACCAAACTGGTCTACGATCCGGCCACCAACCGCCTGCTCGGGGCCAGCATCGTGGGCCGTAACGCGGGGGAACTCCTCGCCGAGGTCACGCTGGCCATCGAAATGGGCGCACGTCTGGATGACATCGGCCTGACCATCCATGCCCACCCCACCCTGTCGGAAACCATCGCCTTCGCCGCCGAACGCGCACTGGGGACGTTGACTGACCTTTGACCGGGCTGGGCTGGTAGTCGGCGCCGGGTGGTGAGTTCGAACACGTCTTGGTCAACCGAAGCCCGTGAAGGTGCCTACAGAGGCACAACGCAGAAATCGCGCCAGCTCACGGCATTTCGACCGCCTCTCTGTCAGATGGCATAGCCCAAGTGCCCGGGAAAACGGCAGAAAACAGGGAAAGAAAGATTGCGCTGACAGAGATAGGACTTAATGGCGGAGGAGGTGGGATTCGAACCCACGGTACGCTTTCACGCACGCCGGTTTTCAAGACCGGTGCATTCGACCACTCTGCCACTCCTCCGACAGGGGCATCGGATAGACCGGGCGGGGCGATTCTGGAAGGTGTGCCGTGTCATTCTGCCGGGAGCGCGGTTGTGCGTTTCGTTTGCACGCGCTTCCTGACCGGCGCAAAGCCACGGGCGAGGAGCTGGCGCAGGGCGTCGATCGTGGCCCATGCGACGGCGGATCGGGCCTCCGCCCCGCGGCGAAGGTAATGCGCGGTGTCGATGGAACCGTCTGCGGAGTGGCGGACGATCTGTTGGGGGGCGATGTGCATGGCGTTTCCTTTCGTGATGTCCGACACGAGGATCGCAAGGGGCCGCGACCGGCGCTTGAAGATGACCTTGAGAAACCCTTGAGATCCGCTTGAGACACGCCAAGAGCGTTGCCCGAGCACCTTGTCTGGTGGTTTGGTGTGTCATGGCCCTCTGTTTCGGCACTTGCGAGATCGACACCGACGCACACGAATTCCGTCGCGACGGGTCGGTGATCGCGCTCGAGCCTCAAGTGTTCGACCTGCTGGTTCTGTTCGCCTCGAACCCCGGCCTCCTGATCGGTCGTGACCGGCTCATCGACGAGATTTGGAACGGCAGGATCGTGTCGGATGCGGCGATTTCATCCCGGATCAACGCGGTGCGCCGTGCGGTCGGTGATGACGGCGCGCGCCAGATGGTGCTTCAGACGGTGCCGAGGCGTGGGTTCCGGTTCGTCGCGCAGGTCGAAAACGCGCAACTCAAGGCGCGGGAAACCCAACCCGGCGAACGGCAGGCGATCCGCATCGCGACATCGCAGGACGGAACGCGGATCGCTTTCGCAACCAGCGGCGCGGGTCCGGTCCTCCTGCGCGCGGGGCATTTCCTGACGCATCTCGAACGGGACTGGGGCAGTCCGGTCTGGCGCCCGATGCTGGATCGGCTGGCGACCGGGCGGCGGCTGGTTCGCTACGACCAGCGGGGCACCGGCCTGTCGGACCAGCGTCCACCCACTCTCACGCTCGACGCGATGGTCGCGGACCTTACCGCCGTGGCGGATGCGGCGGGGGCGGATCGCGCCCCGATCTTCGCGGCCTCGCAGGGCGTTCCCGTCGCCATCGCGTTTGCCGCGGCCTGTCCCGACCGCGTCTCGCGGCTCGTGCTATACGGCGGCTTCTGCACCGGGCGGCGTGTCGGCGCGAACGAGGCGGAGCGGGCGCGTGCCGATGCCGTTCTGACACTTTTGCGCGAGGGCTGGGGGCAGCACGGCTCGGCCTTCGCGACGGCCTTCGCGACCCTCTACATGCCGGATGCGGATCAGGAGAAGATCGCCAGCATGACCGAGATGCAGCTCGCCTCGGCGAACCCCGACATGGCGGCGGCGCTTCGGATGGCGATCGACGGCTTCGATGTGCGTGAGTTGCTCTCACAGGTGCAGGCCCCGACGCTCGTGCTTCACATGCAAGACGATGCGGTCCAGCCCTGCGAACAGGCCCGGCAGATCGCCTCGGGCATTCCGGGGGCCGAGCTTCGGATCTTCGAAGGGCGCAATCACGTTCCCCTGCCCGGCCGTCCCGAGTGGGACGCGATCATGGACGCGACCGACGAATTTCTGGATCGAACGCTCTGACGCGCCGGAACTCGCGCATCGTGTCCGTCGGGCTTTTCTTGGCCCCGTCGAAAGGTTACACTCCCGCAAAACGCGCACCATAGGCGCGAGGCGGGCAGCGCGGCGGTCTGAAAGCATGACCCCGCAACAAGGGGCAAGACACGTGATGCATATGCGGACGACAGGGCGGCTGGTCATCGGACTGTGCGCCGCGCTCGTGCTGGCAGGATGTGAAGACGGGGCCGACCTCCCCGGCTTCCTGCAATCCAAACCCGACGGTGAAACGACGACCACCAGCCGGTCGACCCGGACGGTCGAGCGCGATGTCGAAGCCCCCGAGGTCTTTCAGGTCGCCGACAAGGGCCTGTGGGACGGTCGCCCGAGCCTGGGCGGCGTCTGGGTGGCGCATGAAGATGCCAAAGACCCGGAGCGCGTCATCATCCGCAACACCGCCAACTCCAAATTCGTGGTCGGCGTGCTCTACAGGCCCGAGCGTCAGCAACCGGGGCCGAAGATTCAGGTCTCGTCCGATGCGGCGGATGCCTTGGGCATGCTCGCGGGACAACCCGCCGACCTGAACGTGACAGCGCTGCGGCGCGAAGAAGTGCCCGAAAACCAACCCGAAGACGCGGGCGAAACCGACACGATCGAGACCGAGGTCGCCGAAGCGCCGACCGTCGAGACTAAGCCTCTCGACCCGCTCGCCGCAGCCGCCCGCGCGCTGGACGAGGCCGAGGGCAAGCCCGTCGCGCAGCCCACGACCACCTCGTCCACCGTCGCGGCCGCAACCACGGCCCCGCAACGCACCGCGCCTGCCTCGAATCTGTCGAAACCCTATATCCAGATCGGCATCTTCTCGGTCGAGCAGAACGCCAATAACACCTCCGAGAGCCTGCGCCGCGCGGGGATGGTGCCGACGATCAAGCCGGGTAAGATGAGCGGCAAGGATTTCTGGCGAGTCATCGTCGGTCCGGCCGGCACCAGCGCCGAACGCGCCCAGCTTCTGAAGAAGATCAAGGATCTGGGCTTCACCGACGCCTACTACGTCACCAACTGACCATCGCCCGGATCGCCGGGCCAGCCGAGGACAAAGAGATGCGACGCTGCCACGTCACGGCCCGCCTGCTCACCACGCTTTTGGCGGGCGTCATCGCCCTTCCCGCATTCGCATTCGAGACCAGCGCGCGCTCGGCCTATGTGGTCGATCTGACGACGAACACGGTGCTTTTGGAGAAAAACGCCCAAGTGCCGTTGCCGCCCGCGTCGATGTCGAAGCTGATGACGCTGAACATGCTGTTCGAAGCGCTCGAGGACGGTCGCGTGTCGCTCGACACCCAGTTCAACGTCAGCCAGCGCGCGATGGACATGGGCGGATCGACCATGTTCCTGACGACGCAGGATCGCCCCACGGTCGAAGAGCTTATCAAGGGGATCATCGTTCTGTCCGGCAACGACGCCTGTGTGGTGGTCGCCGAAGGGCTGGGCGGGACCGAAGATGCCTTCGCCTCGATGATGACCCAGCGGGCGCGCGCGTTGGGGATGGAGAATTCGACCTTCGGAAACGCCTCCGGCTGGCCGCATCCGGCGCAGCGCATGAGCACCGAAGACCTTGCCATTCTGGCCGAACGCCTGATCGAGGAATTCCCCCAGTATTACCATTACTTCGGGATCGAAGAATTCCCCTATGACGGGCGCGCACCGGACAACCGGTTTAACCGCAATCCGTTGTTCGACCTCGGCCTCGGGGCCGATGGGCTCAAGACCGGGCATACGCAGGAGGCCGGGTATGGCCTCGTCGGTTCGGCCATGCAGGGCAACCGGCGGGTGGTGCTGGTGGTCTCCGGTCTCGACAGCGAAGCCGCGCGCCGGTCGGAATCCGCGGCGATCATCAACTTCGCCTTCCGTCAGTTCGTGATGCGCACGGCGGTGGAAAGCGGTCAGGTGATCGCGGAAATCCCCGTGTGGCTCGGCGAGGCCCAGACCGTCGCACTGGCCGCGCCCGAAGACGTCGAACTTCTGATCCCGGTGACCGCGCATGAAGGCATCAAGGGCGAAGTGACATGGAGCGGGCCTGTCGAGGCTCCGATCTCCAAGGGTGACGAGATCGCGACCTTCACCATCGTGCGCGAGGGGATGAGCGATACGGTCATCCCGCTCGTCGCCGCTGATGACGTCGCCGCCGCCGGCTTCCTGCCGCGCTTCACCACGGCGGCAGGACAGGTGTTTTCGATGGCCCGCGATCTGGCGGGTATCGGCGCCGGGGCCGAAGACGCCGCCACCGAAGAACCAGCGGTGAACTGACCCCGATGACGGGCCATTTCATTACGTTCGAGGGGATCGACGGGTCCGGAAAGTCGACACAGGCGCGGCTGTTGGCCGAAGCGTTGAAGGCCGAGGGCCGTGACGTCGTCGCCACCCGCGAACCCGGCGGCTCGCCCGGGGCCGAGGAAATCCGGCGTCTCGTGCTCGAAGGCGACCCGGACCGTTGGTCCGCCGAAACCGAGATCCTGCTGTTTACCGCCGCACGGCGCGACCATCTGGAACGGCTGATCGACCCGTCGCTCGCGGCGGGCAAGATCGTGATATGCGACCGGTTCGCGGATTCCACCCGCATGTATCAGGGCCTGCGCGGCCCGGGTCTGCGCAAGGTCGTCGATGATCTGCACAGGCTGATGATCGGGCGCGAGCCCGACCTCACCTTCATCATCGACATGGACCCGACGACGGGACATGCCCGCGCCAAGGGCCGCAACGGAACCGAAGAACGGTTCGAGGATTTCGGGGCCGACCTACAGGTTCAGATGCGTGAGGGCTTCCTTGCACTCGCCAAGGCCGAGCCGGGGCGCTGCGTGGTCATCGACGGCGACGGGACGCCCGAGGCCGTGGCCGCCCGCGTGGCCGACGTCGCCCGCGACCGCCTCCCCGCCTGATCTCAGAACCTGTCGCGCGGCAGGTCGAACAGCGCCTGCCAGTGCTCGCGCGTCCGGTTCGCCTCCAACGCCCTTGCAAGGTCGTCGAAATGCGCCTGCGGTTTCAGCCCGTAGCGCAAGCTGACCCAGATCGTGCGGGTCATGACCGACCAGAGCCGCGCGGGCCGCGCCTTGTAGAGCACGTAAGCCTCGGCTTCGGGCGTCTTGGGCGCGATGTAATCCCGCGCGCCGACGTTGTTGGGCATCGGCACATAGGGGAAGCGGCGCGGCGCGCGGAACGGGCGCAGGAGCGGGTTCACTGTGCACAGAACGAAATCCCGCACCGACATCCAGACCATCGACGGGATCGAGGTATCGAGCGGTTCCAGCGTGCCTTCCTCGGTATCGGGCAGCGCGTCGGGCGCAAGCTCAGGGTAAGGCGCAAGCTGGTTCAACTGCGCCATCAGCGCCATGTGGCGGCTTTCGCTGTCCGCGCCCAGTGCCGTATCCAGCCCCGCCAGCACGTCCTGAATGGCCAGAATGTTCATGTCCGCCGCGCGGTAGCGATTCTGGAACATGAACACGACGACGAAGCCCAGCAGGTAGTAAGACGCCGGGCGCCAGACAAGCTGCGGATAAAGGCTCGCCACGAACAGGCGATTGCGCATGTCGTAATATGTCAGCCAGTCGCTCGTCTTGTGGTGGAAGCTTTCGTGCCAGACCGCGACACCGGGCAGGCAGATCGTCTCGACCCCGTTCGCGGCCATCCGACAGCCGTATTCGATGTCGTCGCCACGAATGAAGATCGGGGTGGGCAGACCCAGACGCTTGATGGTCGCGGTCGGGATCACGCAGAACCACCACGCGTTGTAGTCGATGCGCGGCGTGTCGTGGAACTGCGCCAGCCCTTCGGGCGTGGTCAGGTCGGAGTTTTCCCCGATCGACTGAACGAACCGCTCCGGGTCGAGCTTCGCGCCCAGCTCGCGCAGGATCGTCGGATCGTCGAGGTCGATCATCTGCCCGCCGACCGCCAGCTCGCCCTCGACATAGGCGAGGAATCCGAGCGCCCGGTTGACCACGCGCGGGTCGAGGATGATGTCGTCATCCATGAGCAGGTGGTGTGTCGCGGGCGTGGCGACCGATGTCGCCTCGACCATCGTGCGGGTGAAGCCGCCGCAGCCGCCAAGGTTCGTCTGTTCGAGGATCGAAACGGTGTCCCGCTTGTCGATTTCGCCGATTGTCGGATTCGTGAAAGTCTTGCCCTGATTTGCCACCCAGATATGCAGGATCGCCGGATTTTGTTCTTGCAATTGTGCAAGTGCCGCCAGCGTGACCGCGAATTGCTTTTCGCGGTTGAAGGTGCACAGACCCACCGAAAGCGTGGGCGCGTGCAGGGGCGGAACGTCCGTGACCCATCCCAGATCGGTCAGTCGGGTGTCCGCCTCAGCCTCCACCCGGAAACTCACCCGCCCGGTCTTGGGCAGATCGTCCAGCCAGACGACCCCCGACCCGTCGAGCGCGGTATCGGCCAATGTCGCGGAATGCGTGCCATGGGCCGTGACGACGACCCGGATCGGTCCTGTCGCCGCAACCTCAAGCCCGACGCGCCCGATCTTGGTGTGACGGTGCCAGACATCCGGAAAGAAGGCGTTGAAATAGCTGTCGAAATCGAAGATGTCGCCCGCCGCCATCGCCCAGGGCATCGGGCCATCGACCGCCTCGCCCGTCGCGCGGTAAAGCACGGCGGGGCGGCCGAAATCGGGGCCGATCACGTTTTGCAGTCTGTAAGCGGTCATCCCCTGCCCCCGGTCTCGTTCGCGACCGCAGGGCCGCCTGTCCTCAGAACGTGTTGGATAGGGATTTCATCAGATCCTGCAAGGGCCCTTCCCGGAGCCGCGAGAGGATTTCAGCCGTCGTGGTCAGCGAGTGACGAATCTGGTCCTCGGAATGCTCCGAGGTGATGAAGAACCTGAGCCGCGCCTGATTCATCGGCACGCCCGGAAAGGCGATGGGAAGGGCATTTATCCCCTCTTCCAACAGCACCTTGGATGCGGCGGCGGCCAGCGGCGAAGACCCCACCATGATCGGCGTGATCGAAGACCCGACCGATGCCCCCGTGTCCAGACCAAGCGATTTGGCGACGTCGAGGAAGAACGACCCCCGCGCATGAAGCCGCGCTACCCGTTCCGGCTCGGCATGCATGATCTGGATCGCTTCGTTCGCGGCGGCCGCCAGCACGGGCGCGAGCGCGACCGAATAGACCGATCCCGGCGCCTCGTATTTCATCGCGTCGATCATCGCCGCGCTGCCGGCCAGATATCCGCCGGTCGACCCGAGCGACTTGGACAGGGTTCCCATCCAGATGTCGACCTCGTCGCCGGACAGCCCATAGTATTCGCGCATTCCGCCGCCGGTCTTGCCGATGCAGCCAAGGCCATGCGCCTCGTCGACCAGCAGCCAGAACCCGAAGCGTTTCTTCAGGTCGAGCACGCGCGGAAGGTCGGGAATATCCCCGTCCATCGAATAATGCCCCTCGACCAGCACGAGCGTATAGCGATACCGCCCTGCCGTTTCGGCGAGGATGGTTTCGAGCGCGTCCATGTCGTTGTGCGGGAAACTGCGGCGGGTCGCACCCGACAGCGTGGCCCCGACCGAGGCGGAGTTGTGGATGTAGCTGTCGTAAATGACCAGATCGTCCTTGCCGACGACCGTCGCCACGGCGGACACGTTGGTCGCGTGGCCCGACACGAAGGTCAACGCATCTTCGACGCCGTAATGCGCCGCCAACCTGCCTTCGAGTTCGCGGTGGATCGGGCGTTCGCCCGCCGTCAGACGGCTGGCCGAAGCCGAAACGCCATAAGTATCGATGGCTGCTTTCGCGACTTCCGCAGGCCGCGGATCGGCGTTGAGGCCGATGTAGTCATAGGAGCCGAAGTTGATGACGTCGCGGCCCTCGATGCTCGAAATCGCGCCCGGATGCCCGTCATGCTGACGGAAGCTCGGGTCGCCCAGATCGTGCAGTTTGGAAATCTGGCGCAACGCCAGCCGTTCCTTGTAGCCCGCAAGCTGGTCGAACGAGGGGTTCGGCTTGTGGTCGATGATCGGGCCGCTCTTGTTCGACGGCTTTTTCTGTGCGGCGCGCGCGGCACTCAGCGCCCGCGCGCGCGCGTCACCCGACAGGGCATTCGAGCCAGAGGTCATTCCGCCGCCTCGCTCCGCGTGGAACCCATATGCTGCGTGGCGAGGGTCTTGACCGCCGATGCGGCTTCGTTCCCGCCCCCGTCCGCCGAAGCGCCGGATTGGATATGCGTCACGAAAATGCCCGCGATCTTGGTGATCGACAGATCGTCGCCCAGCGACGGCACCGGAAGATCGTCACCCAGCACCTTTTGCGCCGCCAGCGTCAGTTCCACGCCCATCAGGCTGTCCATACCGTATTCCGCCAGCGGACGGGTCGGCGACAGCGTGTTTTCCGGCACCCGCAGGATCGAAGCGATCTCGGTCTTGAGGTAAGCGGTCGCGCGTTTCACGGCCTTGTCGAACGGCAGCGCCTCGAGGTCCGCGCGCAGCGTGCCGAGGCTTTGCGACGATCCGCCCGCCTCGCCCATCCGGCGCAAGAGGCCGAAGGTCGGGCGGCGCAGGTTGCCGAGCGTGCCGATCGACGGGCCCCAGCCCATCGGCGTCACGGTCAGGACATTGCCGCGCACCTTCTGCGTCAGCGCGAATTCCTGTGCCCGCAGCGCCTGGTCGGCCGAGAATTTCACGTTGCCCGACATCTGGAGCAGCATGTTGCGCTTGGCCGTATCGCGACGCAGATAGCCCACATCGGTGATCGCGCCCCAGCCCATCGCGCGGGCATGGCGCCCGGTCGCGGCCCGCGCCTCGATCAGCGATTCCTGATAGGCGTTCGCGGCAACATAAGCCGCCTGACCGTGGTTGCCGATCAGGTTGGCAAGCGACGTGTAGGCCACGAAAACCTGAAGATCGTCGTCCCGCGTCGCCGCGTCGAGATTGGCGAGGCCCTTGGTCTTGACCGGCAGAACCTTGTCGAGCTGCGCCCGGTCGATGTCGCCCATCGCGCGGTCTTCCAGCACCATCGCCGTGTGGAACACCCCGTGGATCGGCGCGACCTTGCGCAGGTCGTCCAGAACCGCGTTCAGGCTGTCCAGATCGGTGATGTCGCAGGACACGACACGCAATTCATCTACGCTGCGCTCGATCTTGTCGACCAGCGCCTTGGTCTCGGCGTCCATCTCGGTCCGACGCCCGAGCAGCGCGACGTGGGTCAGATCCCCGCTCGCCAGCCATTTGGCGGTCTCGAGCCCCATACCGCCAAGCCCGCCGGCCAGAACGAACCAGCCACCCGGACGCGGGCGGAACAGCGGCTCCCAATCCGTCGCGACGTCGTTCGGGCGCACCACGACTTTGCCGATATGGCCGGACCGCTGCATGAACCGGAAGGCTTCGATCACGTCGCCGCCCGAGAATTCGGTGAACGGCAGCGGCGCATAGCGGCCTTCGCTGATCCCGGCCATCACACGGCGGAATTCACGGCTCGCGATATCCGGACGGTCGGCCAGCAGGCTGTCCACATCGATCCCGTGGTAAGCCACGTTGTTCTTCAGCGGACGCAGGCCAATGCCGGTATTCGTATAGTAATCCTGCTTCCCAAGCTCCAGGAACCGGCCATAGGGTCGCAAAAGTGCAAGGCTCTGCTCCATCGCCTGACCCGCGAGCGAGTTCAGGACGACGTCGACCCCCTGCCCGCCCGTGATCTCGCGGACGGCGGCGGCAAAGCCGGATTCACGCGACGAGACGACGTGTTCGACACCCATCGAGCGCAGAAGCTGCTGCTTCACCGGGCTGCCGGCGGTCGCGATGACGGTCGCACCGATGTCTTTGGCGATGGCGATGGCCGCAAGGCCGACACCGCCGGCCCCGCCGTGGATCAGGACGGTTTCGTCCGGCTGAAGATTGCCGAGCGTCACCATCGCGTAATAGGCGGTGAAATAGGCGACCGGAAGGGTCGCGGCCTGCGAGAACGACACGCCCTCGGGCAGTTTCGAAAGCCACTTGGACTGGCTAACGATATGCGATGCGAAACAGGACGGACCGAAGGCGACGACGGGGTCGCCGACCTTGAATTCGGTCACACCCGGCCCAACCCGCGACACGCGCCCGGCGCATTCCAGACCGAGCGTCGGTCCGGCAAACCCGGTTTCCAGCGCCTCTTCGGGCAGAAGGCCCATCGACCACATCACGTCGCGATAGTTCAGGCCGGTCGCCGCGATCTCGACCTCGACCTCGTCGTCGGCCAGATCCTTGCGCTCGAAACTTTCCCAAGACAGGGCGTCCAGTCGGCCCGTCACGGACTTGCGCAGACGCGTGCTGAGTTTTCCGTCGCCGGACAATTGCGTCACGGCACCATCCGCGAGCGGCAGGCCGGTTTCGACGCGAAGCCCCAGAACGCCGGTTTCGGCGAGCACGATCTCGCTTTCGCGCGGCGCGTGGGCTTCGATCCGCGACAGCAGCGCGGCCAGCGACGCCGGAACCGAGATATCGCTGCCGGACGCGTCGATCGCATGGATCGCGACGCCGGGATTTTCGTTCGCAGCCGTCCGCAACATCGCCCAGATGGCGTGCTGAACCGGGTCCGACACCGGGCCACCCGCGTATTGCGCGCCTTTCGGCAGCACGGCGAGCACCCCACGATTTTCGGCGACCGCTTCGGCCACGATATCGCGCGCGAACAGGACACGGTCCGCCAGTTCGCCCTCGTCCGCGCCCGTGGCCCCGAACAAGACAAGCGGAGCGGCGGCGGCTTCGGGTTCGAGAACCGTCATCACACCGTCCCGTTTGGTGACGGGGCCGTGCAGATGCGTGATTGCCTTCGTCCACAGGTCCAGATCGCTCTTGGCGACCTCGTCGGGGGCGACATGCGCCGCTTCCGTCGCTGCGGAGGCCAGCTTGGCCATGACCAGAGTGCCGCCAGCGGCGCCATCCGGAAGATCCTGTTGCAGAACGGTTTCGAGGCCAAGCTCGCTCAGTTGCGCCACAAGCCGGTCCACGTCGCCGCGCCGGACAAGGTTCGATTTCGACGGCATGACGGCACGGCGGAACGCCGACATCGCCGGAACCACCACCATGACCACGCCGGTCGGGGCAAGTACGCCTTTCAGACGTTCGTCCATCCCGTCTTCGAAAAGCTGGAGCGGGTCGTCCACCAGCACAACGTCGAGTTCGGCGGTTTCACCCCATTTGACGGCCCGCATCTGGACCGACACCATGCCCTCTTCGCCATCGGCGGACATGATCTGAACCCGTTCGAGACCGGGATGATCGCCCTTGATCGAATGCTGGAGCAGGTCGAAACCGGACATCGCGCCGATCTGTATCGACTCGGTGCGCGGCACCCGTGCCACGATGCTGTCGAGTGCGGCGGCGATCAGGCGATCGCGGCGCGCGACATGCGGCCCGGCGTCGAGCGCCTGCACCGCCTCACGGCCGAACAGCACTTCGGGTTCCGGGGCGGGATTGTCGTTCGCGATTTGCGTCAGGACGTCGTCCAAGGCCGCAGGCAGACGCAGGATAAGCGCGATCAGACCGATAAGGTCGGGGCGTTCTTCGAGCAGCGCCTGACCGATCAGGTCGGCATCCGGCAGGTCGCAGTCCTCGGCGATATGCCACTCGCCATGCGTCGCGCCCTGCCATGCAAGGTCGAGACGGGCGAGAACGTCGATCAGGCTGCCCTCGACGCCTTCCTCGGGGCGGCGCATCTTGTAAAGACCGTCCTTGCCCACGACTTTGCGGAACGCACTCCACACGGCCTGTTGCGCCGCGGCATCCAGCAGAAGCAGGGCGTCGTCGTCCGCTTCCTCGGGCGTGAGCGCCGTGTTCAGGGCCGTTTCGACGATGTCGGTCGCGATGACACCCGGCTCAGACAGGATCGGGCGCGCTTCGACATGGAATGCCTGCCGCGCGAAATTGATCTGCGGAATGATCTGCGTCGCGCGCAGGCGCAGGCCTTCGACCTCGACCACGACCTCACCCGCCGGACCGAAGCCGACCACGTCGGCATGGATCGACTGATCCCCCCAACGGCGCAGGTGGATGCGCCCCGACACGAGTTCGACGCCCGGCGCGTGAACCTGAATGCGTCCCATGCGCACCGGCAGAAGCGCCTGACGGGCATCCGCGAAGTCCGTGTTCGCCGAGATCGCGATGAGGCCATGCAGAAGACAATCGAGCTGGGCCGGATCGAAACCGTGGATGGCCGGGTCCGACGCGATGGTCAGCCCCTCGCGCAGGATCACGTCGATGTCGTCGCCATTCCGGCGGGCGTGCTTCAAGCCCTTGAAATTCGGCCCGTAATAAAGCCCGATGCGTTCGGCATCCTCATAGACCCAGTTCGAGATGTCCTCGTTCGGCGCAATCTCGCCCGGCGCGTCCAGCGCGGGTGCGACCGGGGGCTTGCTGTGCATGACGAAGCGCGCGCGCATGTTCTCGCGGAACGCGTCTTTCGACAGCCGGGCGCGCGACATGATGCGGATCGTGCCGGCGTTGGCATCGGCCTCGGTCTGGATTTCGACTCCGGTTGAGGTCGACAGAACGATCGGCGCGAACAGGTCCATGTCGTAGATTTCGACGGTTTGACCCTTGGCCTCGACGCTGGCGGCGGCATAGGCCATTTCGGCAAAGGCGGTGCCCGGCAGAAGCACGCTGTCGCCCACCTTGTGATCGGCCAGTGCGGGGAACAGGTTGTCGTCCAGATCGCGGCGCCAGACACCGGATTCACCGGCGAGCGGCGCACCCAGAAGAGGGTGATGTTCGCCATCGGTGCCAAGAAGCTTGCTCAGTTCCTGACTGTTGGTGGCGCGCAGCTCCTCGTTCTGGAAGGCATAGCGCGGCAGGCTGACCAGCGGCCCGGTCGTCGCCGCGAACGTCGCGTTCTGTTCCGTGCGAATGCCAGCAAGAACGGCGCGCAAGGCGGCGCGGGCCACGGGGTTCGCCGTTTCCGGGTCGTTCTTGGCCAGCGTATGCACGACAGCGCAGTGGCGTGCGTCGTCGTCGAGCGAGTCGGTGATGTAGTTCGGCAGAACCGGCTGTGCGCCGACTTCGAGGAAGGCCGAGTATCCGGCATCACGCGCGGCTTCCACCGCCGCCTTGAACTGCACCGGCTGGCGCACGTTGGCCCACCAGTAGTCGGTGGTCAGGTCGGTGCCGTCGACCAGCGCGCCGGTCGTGGTCGAGAACATCGGCACGCGGCTTTCCGACGGCACGATATCGGACAGGCCCTCTTTCAGCTCGGCTTCCGAGGACTGGAGGATGGCGCTGTGGAACGGATAGTTGATATCGAGCATCACGCAGGCTTGGCGATGCGTGCGCTTGGCCCATTTGGCGAACGCCTTGAGCGGTTCGGTGGGGCCTGCGAGCGTGACGCTGCGCGGCGAGTTGATCGCCGCGAGCTCGATATCGGCATCGCCGAATTCGTCGAGCAGCGCACGGGTCTGTTCGGCGCTGGTTTGCAGCGCCGCCATCGTGCCGGTGCCAGCGAACTGCAACTGCGTGCGGCTGCGGCTCACCGCCAGATGCGCGGCCTGCTCCAGCGACAGAGCGCCCGCGGCCCAGGCGGCAGCGACTTCGCCGCCGGAATGACCGATGACCGCAGCCGGAACGATACCGCGCTTGGCGAGTGCGACGGTCTGAGCGATCTGGTCGGCGATGACGAGGCCCTGAATGACGCGACAGTCGCCCCATTCCTGCGACAGCGTCTCGGAGTTCATCTTGTCGATGACAGACCAGCCCATCATCTCGGTGAAGAGCGCGTCGAATTCCTCATAGGCCGCGCGGTAGTCCGCATCCTTGCGGAACGGCAGGCGGCCCATACCGAGGTATTGCGAGCCATTGCCGGAATAGACGAAGACCGGCGCTTCGTCCCGCTGGCGGCCTTCGTAGGCGACGAACCGCGGGTCTTTCTGTCCCGCCGCATAGGCGCGAAGCGCCTCGGCGGCTTGCGCGCCGTCCTCGGCCAGAACGCCAAGACGTTTGGGATGCAGGCCGCGCTGGTGCCACGCCTGTTCGGGAAGCGCGCCGGGGTTCAGCGCCGCAGGCGCCTCCATCCGGTCGGCATAGGCGGTCGCGAGGTCTTTAAGCGCCCCGTCGCTGAAGGCCGACGTGACGAAGATGCGGTCCGGGCTGGTGGGGGCCGCCGGGGCCGTGGCCTTGGGCGGTGTCACGCCTTCGAGGATCACGTGACCGTTCACGCCCCCGAAACCGAAGGAGCTGACGCCGCAGAACAGCGGACCGTCCCCCAGATCGACGCTGTCGCGCGCGAGCACGAGTTTCTGTTCGTCGAAGTCGATATGCGGGTTCAGGTTCTCGGCGTGGAGCGAGCGCGGCAGACGCCGATCCTCCATCGCGATGAGCGCCTTGAGCATCCCGACCATGCCGGACGCGGGTTCGAGGTGGCCGACGTTGGATTTGGCCGACCCGATGGGCAGCGGCGATTTGCGGTGCTTGGACACGGCGCGGCCAAGGGCGTGGGCCTCGATCGGGTCACCGACGAGCGTTCCGGTGCCGTGCGCCTCGACGAAGGACAGATCGTCGGGCGTGATCGTCTGACGGTCGTAAAGCCGGGCGAGCAGTTCGTACTGCCCCTCTTCCGCCGGAAGCGCCACGTTCATCGTATAGCCGTCGGCGTTCGTCTCGGAATCCACGACGCGCGCCTTGGCGGTCACCGGAATGTCCGACGAATTTTGTAGCACCATGGCAACACAACCCTCGGCCCGAACATAGCCATCGGCCTTGTCCGAGAAGGATTGGCACAGCCCAGTGGGCGACAACATGCGTGCGGCCGAGAAGCCCGCGAAGCTCGACGGAGACAGCAGAAGGTTCACACCGGCGACGATCGCGGTGTCGATATCGCCCCGTGAAAGCGCCTGCCGCGCCTGATCCATCGCGACCAGCGACGAGGAACAGGCGGTATCCACCACGAAGGACGGGCCGCGCAGATCGAAGCCATGCGAAATCCGGTTGGCGACCAGGGATAGGGTGTTGCCCGTCATCAGGTAGCTGTCGACCAGCGACGGGTCGCGCCCGAGGACCGAGCCGTGATCCATGCTGGAGGCGCCGACATAGACGCCCACGCGCTTGCCCGCGAGTTTGGAGGAATCGAGGCGCGCGTCCTCCATCGCTTCCCAAACCACCTGCAAAAGAAGGCGTTGCTGCGGGTCCATCTGAACCGCTTCGCGCGGCGAAAATTTGAAAACGGAAAGGTCAAATCCCCAGATGTCGTCAAGGACACCTGCGCGGAACGTGTAGGACTTGCCCGCCACGCCCTGCTTGGGGTTCATGAAAAGACTGTGCGCAAAGCGGTCCTGCGGCACTTCGCTGACAGCGCACCGACCCTCCTGCAAGAGGGTCCGAAAGGCTGCGACGTTCGGGCTTCCCGGCAGTCGACAGGCCTGTCCAATTATGTAAGTGGCATCCATCGGCCGAATTCCCAGGCCCCTATCTTAGTCCGATTCGTGTTCGGATTCGTCTGCTACGATTTTGAACGGCATCTGTTATCGTGCCTTAATGGAGATATCTACCCAATCTTCCAAGTCCAACATCGTGTTTTGACGAACTCTTTCCGGCTGTCTATCAAACTCACCGTGTTTCGCCCAGCTATGTCAACCGCATATGGTGCACGGGCGCATCACTCGGCGGCAAACCCGCCATGTCATTGGGAAGAGCATGAAAACACTAACGACCCATATCCGAGTGATCCTGGCACTCGTATTACGCGAGTCCCGCGTGCGCCACGGCCGGTCCAAGGCGGGCTACACGTGGGCCATCGTCGAGCCGGTGCTCCAGATCACGATCCTGACGATCCTGTTTCGCGAGTTCAGGGGCGGAAGCGACGGAAGCGGGGCCGAGTTTGCGCTGTTCTTCGCCACCGGCGTCCTGTCCTTCAATATGTTCAGGAACACCGCCGCCTATATCATGAACGCGTTCGAGGCGAACCGGGCGCTGTTCAACTACCCGATGGTCAAGCCGATCGACGCCGTTCTGGCCCGGCTGGTTCTGGACCTCGCGACCAACATTCTGGTCATGGCGATCGTGCTGGGCTTCCAGATCACATTCATGGACGTGCCGCCGCCCGAGCATGTGCCGCTCATGGCTCTGCCCCTCGCGCTGCTCGCGCTCATGGCGCTTGGCGCAGGGCTTTCGCTGGCCGTCATCAAGCGGTTCCTGCCGTCCGCGCAGAACCTGTATCACATCATCATGGGGCCAGCGTTCTTCGTCTCATGCATCTTCTTTTCGCTGTCGAGCATCCCAACGCAATACCGGATGATTCTGTGGTGGAATCCGCTGGTTCACGGTGTTGAGGGGTTTCGTGTCGGGTACTTTGCGGACTATTCAGCGCCGGACATCAACCTGCTCTATCTCTTCACCTGGGTGTGTTGTCTCAACTTTTTCGGGTTCGTGGGCGAATGGCTGACAAGATTCAAGACAACATGATCGAGCTTCAGAACGTCTCGAAGTCCTACACGATCAAGGGGGGGCGTCGGAACATTCTGAACGGTGTCTCGATGGCGCTGCCGTGGGACAATATCGCGATCCTCGGGCGCAACGGGGCCGGCAAGTCGACCTTCCTGCGCATGATCGCCGGGATCGAAGAGCCGGACGGGGGCGACATCCGGCGCAACAAGACGATCTCGTGGCCGCTCGGCTTTCGCGGGAGCTTCCACCGCGAGCTTTCGGGGGTCGAGAACGTGCGCTTCGTCGCGCGGATCTACGGTCAGGACACCGAAGAGATGGTCGAGAAGGTCAGGGATTTCGCCGAACTCGGTCAGTTCTACCACGAGCCGGTGAAGACCTATTCCTCAGGCATGGGCGCGCGTCTGGCCTTCGGTGTGTCGATGGCCGTCAATTTCGAGGTCTACCTCGTGGACGAGATCATGGCGGTCGGCGACGCCCGGTTCAAAGCCAAGTCGAAGAAGGCTTTTCAGGACCGCCTCCCCTACTCCCGCCTCGTCATGGTGTCCCATTCGATGAACAACCTGCGCGAGTATTGCCAGACCGGCCTCGTTCTCGACAGTGGCAAGATGACGTATTACGAGGACATCGAAGACGCGATCAAAAGGTATGAGCAGCTCAACGAAGCGTGAGACGCCATATCTCGTGAGGCTTGCGAGGCCACGGGATTATGCCTAGATAGAAACGGTTTACACATGGACAATGCCAATGTCGCCTGACGCGCAGACCCAAAAGCGCAACGAAGACACCAAGCCTGCGCCGGACAAAAAGCCCGCGCCGCAGAAAGTGCATGTCCTGAACGCGAACGAGGCCCAGAAGCGGTCGATGCGGGCACAGGCCCGCCGCCGGTGGCTGACGCGCCTCAGCTTTCTGTTCCTCGTCGTCATCCCGACGGCGCTGACCGCCCTCTACTTCTTCCACTTCGCGGCGGACCGTTATGCCGTCGAAGCCAAGTTCGCGGTGCGCTCGCCGTCCAGCACGGTGCCTTCGGGCGACCTCTTGAGCATGATGACGACGATGACCAGCGCCGGGTCCACGATGAGCGACAGCTATATGCTGGTCGATTTCATCGAGAGTCGCGATCTGGTCGACCAGTTGGAAGACAAGGTTGATCTGGTCGAGATCTACCACACCGAACAGGCGGACTTCCTGACCAAGCTCAAGGCCGATCCGACCGCCGAAGAACTGCGCAAGTATCTGAATCGGTGGGTGGATATCTATTTCGACACCGCCTCGCAGATCCTGACGCTTCGGGTGCAGACCTTCGATCCGCAAAGCGCGCAGGCGCTGTCGGCGGCAATCCTAGAGGTCGCTTCGGACCTCGTGAACGAAGTGTCCGAACAGGCCCGGTTCGACTCCATGGCCAGCGCCGAACGCGAAGTCGCCCGGATCGAACAGCAGCTCGACGAACATCGTCAGGCGATGGTCGCTTTTCGCGACGAACGGCAGGATGTCGACCCCGAAGCCTCCGCCGGGGCGCAGATCGAACTCCTGACACAGCTTGAGGGCCAGCTTTCCTCGTCCCGCGCCCGGCTGAACTCGCTCCTCACCTATCTGAGCGAAGATGCGCCGACCGTCCGGGTTCTGAAAACCGAGATCGAGTCGATGGAGCGGCAACTGGAAGAACAGCGCCAGCGGCTGGGCACCGGCACCGCCAACACTTCACAAGGTGGCGATCTTGCAGAGGGCAACGCGGAGTTGAGCATGTCCGAACGGCTCGGGATCTACGAAGGTCTGGCCGTCGATATGGAATTCCTGCGGCAGGCCTATGTGACCGCACTCGCCGCCCGCGAGGGTGCGCGGCTCGAAGCCGACAAGCAGCAGCGGTATCTCGCCTCCTTCGTGAAACCGTCGCTGCCCGAGCAGTCGCTCTATCCCAAACGGCTTCAGACGACGCTGGTCTTCTTCTGCTTCGCCGTGATGATCTGGGGTATCTCGCTGATGATCATCTACGTGGTGCGCGAACACGCGAACTGACCTGCCTCGCGCGGTCTATCCGCCGGAAACGACAGCGGAAATCGCGCTCGCCGTCATCAGGTCGAGGTGTGCGCCGCCCCCGTTCTTGTAGACCGTGATCTCGTCCTCAGAAGCCCGGCCCGACGCGCCGCCCGAGATCAGGTCGTAAAGGTCCGCCCGCAGATCGTCTTCGGTGATGATCCCGGCCTCCAAGGGAATCTTGTACTCGCCGATATGGTGCAGCGTGGTGGCGCGGGCATCGGCGAACAGCGTGCCGCGTGTCAGCACCACATCGTCGGCTTCGCGCATGTCCGCCTTGAAGGCACCGATCAGATCGACATGCGTGCCGGGGGTGAGCCATTCACCGCAGATCACCGGCGACCGCGCCATCGTAGCCGACGACACGATATCCGCCTGCGCGACGGCCTGCGACAGATCCTCCGCCGCGCGAACGGCGGGGCCGAGATGCGCAAGGTCTGCGGCAAGCGCCTCGCCCTGTTCCCTGCGCCGCGCCCAGATCGTGATGGTTTCGAGGGCCGGGAAAATCGCGGCATAGGCCTCGGCGAGGTTTGCCGCCACGGTGCCCGCGCCGACGGTGACGAGGTGTCGGCTGTCGGGCCGCGCAAGCAACCGCGCCCCAAGCGCGGAATCGGCCGCCGTCTTCCATTTCGTCACCAGCGCGCTGTCGATGATCGCGGTCGGCGTCCCGGTATCGGGGTCGAACACCAGCATCGCACCCTGCACGGTCGGCAACCCCCGCGCCGCGTTCCCATCGGTCACGGTGAAGGTTTTGACGCCGTAGCCCAGCCCCTCGATATAGGCGCCGCGGCTCATCAATGTGCCCGTGGGCGGCCCGAGGAACAGGTCGCCAACGTCGGCGCGCGGCAGCGTGTGACCATGTGCCAGCGCGTCGACCACGGCGGGCCATGTGAGGAGGTCGTCAGCGGTTTCGGCGGTGATGAAAGGCAACGTCATGCCCCTGCATCGCCCGCCGTCCCTGCCCCGTCAAGCGCGAGGGCCGGCCCCGTGTCAGCCCATCCGCTCGGATTTGTAGCTGTCCGGGCTGGCCGGGAAGACCACCGTCTTGTCGTCGTTCAGGAACGAGCGGCGGTTGATATGCGCATGAACCGCGCGGGCCAGAACCTGACTTTCCACGTCGCGCCCGAGGGACACGTAATCGCCGGGGCTTTGCGCATGGGTCACGCGCACCGTGTCCTGCTCGATGATCGGGCCTTCGTCGAGGTCGGCGGTCACGTAGTGGGCGGTGGCCCCGATCAGCTTCACGCCCCGCTGGAACGCCTGCTTATAGGGGTTGGCCCCCTTGAACGACGGCAGGAACGAATGGTGGATGTTGATGATCCGCCCCGACATTTCCTTGCAAAGACGGTCCGACAGGATCTGCATGTAGCGCGCCAGCACGACGAGGTCGGCACCGGACTCGGTCACCACGTCCATCAGCCGGGCTTCGGCTTCGGGCTTGTTCTCTTTCGTCACCTTGATGTGGTGGAACGGCAGATCGTGGTTCACCACGAGTTTCTGATAGGTCATGTGGTTCGACACCACGCCCACGATGTCGACCGGCAGCGCGCCGATGCGCCAGCGGTAGAGCAGATCGTTCAGGCAATGGCCGAAGTTCGACACCATGATGATGACCTTCATCCGCTCGGAGGTGTCGTGCATCCCCCACTCCATGCCGAATTCCTCGGCGATCGGGGCGAAGCCTTCTTTCAGGTCTTCCAGCTCGGTCCCCGTTTCGGGGGCGCAGGTGATACGGGCGAAGAAGCGGCCCGTTTCGGCATCGTCGAACTGCGCGGAATCCGTGATGTTGCAGCCTTTTTCAAAGAGATAACCCGAAATCGCCGCGACGATCCCGCGGCGGGAGGCACAACGAACGGTCAGGACAAAGGCGGTCATTTTGGTCTCTCTTCTGTTTTTCGCGTCTCGCCGTAGAGACAATTCCCGTTACCGCAGGTCAACGCCCTTCCACGTGCGAAAAGGGACATTCTGCGCACCGGAGCGACACGGGAGAATGCAAAGATGCGCGGATCGGGAATTCCGTTCCGATAGGCGCACGGCGTTTCCTCTCCCCTACCCCCTCACGTTTGCGGATTGACAATCGTTGCATTTGCAACGATAAGCGTGAAACACGGACGGAGGACACGCCATGAAGATCGAGAAAATCCACCACGTCGCCTATCGCTGCCGCGATGCGAAAGAGACTGTCGAGTGGTATGGCAAGATGCTGAACATGGATTTCATCCTCGCCATCGCCGAGGATCATGTGCCCTCGACCCATGAACCGGACCCCTACATGCATGTCTTTCTCGATGCAGGCGACGGCAACGTGCTGGCGTTTTTCGAACTGCCGACGAAACAGGACATGGGCCGCGACCCGAACACGCCGGAATGGGTTCAGCACATCGCGTTCAAACTGGCCGACCGCCCGGCCCTGATCGACGCCAAGACGCATCTGGAGGCGAACGGGGTCGAGGTGCTCGGGGTCACCGATCACTCGATCTTCCACTCGATCTATTTCTTCGACCCGAACGGTCACCGCATCGAACTCGCCTGCCCCGACCCGGCGGAAGATGAGATGCTCGCCCGGCTGAACGACGTGAAATGGGAAATGCTCGAAGAATGGTCGCGCACCAAGAAGGCGCCGCGTCACGCGGACTGGATGCACGCCAAGGAACTCAGCGAGGTCTGAGGGCGCTCAGGCCCCTTCCTGCCCCTCGTCGTCGATCACGACCGGCTGCGGCGGGTCTTCGAAGATCGCCCAGCCATAGGCGCGCTCGGTTTCGGGAATGTCCTCGGGCTTCATGTTCATCGCCATATAGGTCTTGGCGATGAAATTCGCGGTGATCGGTGCCGTCAGGAACAGGAAGATGGTGATGAGCAACTCGTGAAAGCTGAGTTGCCCCTTGATGAGACCGAAATACAGCATCGACGCGATCAGCACGCTGCCCACCCCCAGCGTGGTCGCCTTGGTCGGGGCGTGAAGGCGCTGCATCGTGTCGCGCAGTTTGACCAAGCCGAACGACCCGGCGAGGCCGAAGATGCCAGCGAGGACCAGAAAGACCGTGATCAGGATTTCGTAGAACATCTCCATCTCAGCCCCTCACTCGATGATGTCGCCGCGCAGCAGGAAGCGGCAATAGGCGACCGTCGACACGAACCCGACCATCGCGACCAGCATCGACGCCTCATAGTAGGTCGCAGTGCCGCCCTGAATGCCGTAGAGCACGATCAGGGCGATCACGTTGATGACCATGGTGTCGAGCGCGAGGATGCGATCGGCGGCCTGCGGGCCGACGGCGATGCGGTAGAGGTTGAACAACAGGCCGACCCCGAAGCAGCCCATCGCGAAATACAGCGCCATGTCGATCATGGGAAAATCTCCTTCAATCGCCGCTCATAGCGGTGCTTGATGTCGTGACGCACCGCGTCCGGGTCGTTCGTGTGCAGGCAATGGACCAGAATGTTTCCGCCATCCGCCGACAGCATGGCCGACACGGTGCCGGGGGTCATGGTGATTGTCCCGGCGAGCACCGTGATCGCCTCGGCCGAGGTCAGTTCGAGCGGCACGTTGACCCAGTGGCTTTCGATCTTCTTGTTCGGCTTGAACAGGATGATGAGCGCGACTTCGACATTCGCGACGATGATGTCCCAAAGCACGACCAGCACGTATTCCAGAACCTTGAACGGCTTTTGCACCTTGGGCCGGTCCGGCCAATAGGGCGCGGTGAAAACCGGCACGGCGAGGCCGAGGAACGCGCCCAGCACGATGTTGCCGACCGTGACCTTGTTCACGAGCAGGATCCAGACGATCAGAAGCAGGATACTGACGATCGGGTGGGGGATCAGGCGTCTCAGCATGGATCAGTGTCCCCCGTCTTTCGCAGACCCGTCGTCATCGTGCTCCGCGGCGTCTTCGTCGTAGGCCGCATCTTCCTCGCCGTGATGATCGTCGGGATAGGGCTTCAGCCCATCGGGGTTTTCAAGGACCGCCGACACATAGGCGTTGCGGTCGAACAACTGATCAGCCGTCAGTTCGAAATACCGCGCGGCGGGGCCGGCAAAGATCGACAGCGCCGCCAACATGCCGATGGCCGCCATGGTCGGGGCGACTTCCCACGCCTTGGCCGGGTCGCGGGTGATCGGAACCTCTTCCTTTTCCTCGTCTTCGGAAATCACGTTCTCCGGCAGGACGAAGGCGGTCGATTTCCAGAACAGCGCCGATCCGGCCCGCGCGAAGCCGACGATCGTGAAGAGCGAGCCGACAAGGATCGCGGTCCAGGCCCAGCCGATCTCGGCCGGGTCGCGTAGGTTGTCGAGGACGAAGAGCTTGCCGAGGAACCCCGACAACGGCGGCATCCCCGCCATGCCGATGGCCGCTCCGAAGAAGAGCGCGGCGAACAGGCCGTTCTGAACCGTGGCGGGCAGCGTGGTCAGCGTGTCGCCGGGGCGGCGCGTCACCACGAGATCGGCGATGAGGAACAGCGCGGCGGCGGCGAATGTCGAATGAACGAGGTAATAAAGCGCCGCCGTCGTCGCGCCGGGGGTGAAGGCGGATATGGCGAGCATCAGCGTGCCCATCGACCCCAGAACCGAAAACGCGATCAGCGGCATCAACCGGCGTGCACCGAGCACGCCGAAGGCCCCGATCCCCACGGTCACGATGGCCGCCGCGAACAGCCACAGCCCGGCCATGTCGCCCGTCGCCGGAATGTCGGGACCGAAGACGATCGTGTGGACGCGGATGATGGCATAGGCCCCCACCTTGGTCATGATCGCGAACAGCGCCGCCACGGGCGCAGGCGCGTTGGCATAGGTTCCCGGCAGCCAGAACTGCACCGGAAACAGCGCCGCCTTGACCGCGAACACGATCATCAGGAGCATCGCGGCGACGCGCACGATGGCCGCATCCTCGACCGGAATTTCGCGCAGGCGCACGGCGAGATCGGCAATGTTCAGCGTGCCGGTGGACGCGTAAAGCGTGCCCAGCGCGAACAGGAACAGCGTGGACCCGGCAAGGTTCATGATGACGTATTGCAGGCCGGCCCGCATCCTCTCACGCCCGCCCGAATGGATCATCAGACCGTAGGAGGCGATCAGAAGCACCTCGAAGAACACGAACAGGTTGAAGACGTCCCCTGTCAGGAAGGCGCCCGAGATGCCCATGAGTTGAAACTGGAACAGCGCATGGAAATGCAGCCCCTTCTGATCCCAGTTGGTCGCGACGGCGTGGACGAGCACGATGAGCGCGAGGACCGAGGTGAGCATCACCATAAGCGCCGACAGCCGGTCGAGCACGAGCACGATCCCGAAGGGCGCGGGCCAGTTGCCCAGCCGGTAGACGAAGGTTTCGCCCGGCGCGGCGCTTGCGAACAGTCCGGCGGCGATGGCGACAAGGCCGATGGTCCCCACGATCGACGCGATCCGCGCGATCAGGATGTCGTAACGCATGACATAGCCGATGATCGGCGCCAGCAGCGCAGGCAGGATGACGGGGGCGATGATCCAGTGGGTCATTTCACCGGCTCCTCCTCATCCTCGTCTCCGCGCTCGATATCGACCTTGTCCGTTCCGGTCTCTAGAAATGCGCCGATGGCGATCATCACGAGAACGGCGGTCATGCCGAAGGAAATCACGATGGCGGTCAGCACCAGCGCCTGCGGCAGCGGATCGGTATAGGAGGCGTCGCCGTATTTCAGGATCGGCGGCAGGTTCACCGAAAGCCGCCCCGAGGCGAAGATGAACACGTTCACGGCGTAGGACAGCAGCGCCAGCCCGAGGATCACGGGAAAGGCGCGCAGGCGCAGGATCAGGTAGACCCCGGCAGCGGTCATGGCACCCACAGAGGTCGCGACGATCAGTTCCATGTCACTCTTTCCCCCCTTCGAGCGGTTTCACCCTGTCGGCAGGATCGTAGTCCATCGGTTCGAGGTTCACGGACTGCCCGGCATAGCGCGCGATCCGGCTGAGGCTGAAGAGCATCAGCATCACCGCACCCAGCACGGTCAGGAACACGCCGAGGTCGAAAAGCGCGGCGGTCGCGAGCTCGAATTCCTCGATGGGCGGGAACTCGAAATACCCGAAAGCCGAGGTCAGGAACGGTTTACCGGCGAGCCACGACCCGGCCCCGGTCAACCCCGCGATGACCACGCCGAAGCCGATCATCGCATGATACTGAATACGCTGGCGCGACTGTGTCCAGGCAAAGCCCGAGGCCATGTATTGCATGAGCAGCGCAATCGCGATGACCAGACCGGCGACGAACCCGCCGCCCGGATAGTTGTGGCCGCGCAGGAAGATGTAGATGCCGACCATGACCGCGATGGGCATCATGACGCGGGTCGCGACAACCATCATCAGCGGGTGGCGGTCCCGCGACAGATCGCGCGTGAAATCGGTGTTGCGCAGTTTGCGCCCGGCGGGGCCACCCAAGAGCGCCTGCATCAGCGCGTAGATGATGAGACCGGCGATCCCCAGCACGATGATCTCGCCGTAGGTATCGTAACCGCGGAAATCGACGAGGATCACGTTGACTACATTGTTGCCGCCACCGCCCGCATAGGAATTGTCGAGGTGGAAGCCCGAGATCGTATCGACGTCGCGGCGCATGAAGGCATAGGCCAGCGCACCCACACCCGTGCCCGCGACAAGCGCAACGACCCCGTCGGCGATCTTCTTGCCGACGCGCGTTTCCCTTGGCGTCTCTTTCGGAATGAAATGCAGCGCCAGCAACAGCAGCATGATGGTCACAGTCTCGACGGAAATCTGCGTGAGCGCGAGGTCGGGGGCCGAGAGATAGACGAAGCCGGCCGACACCATCAGCCCGATGATCGACAGAACCACGAGGGCGCGGAAGCGGTTGCGATGGAACAGCACGACCGAGGCGGCGCCGACGATCAGCAGAACGAACCCAAGACCGACGAGCGGCGGAACCGGCAACATCTCGCGGCTGGGCGCGGACATGCCGCCCCCGGTCCACGCGGCGTAGCCCAGTGCGACCGATGCGACGGTGAAGATCGCGAGGTAACGGGTGATCGACCGATTGTGCGTCACCTCGGTGATCCAGCGCGTCGCGCCGACCAGAAGCGCCAGCAGCTTGTCGAAGATCGCCTTGGCCTCGGGGCGCGGTGCCGCGATCCACACCCGGTCGAGCGGGCGGTGGATGAGCAGCAGAACGATCCCGCCACCAATGGCGGCGAACGACATGAACAGTGCCGGGGTCACGCCATGCCAGATTTTCAGATGCGGATGCAGCGCCTCTCCCGCCACCGCCGAGGCCGCGACCGCGACGAGGTTGTCGGCGAGGAACGGCATCACGCCGATGGCGACCACGAGCACGACAAGCAGCGCGGGGGCCGCATACATGCCGAAGGGCGGATCATGCGGCTTATGCGGATAGTCGTCGCGCACCGGGCCGCCGAAGGTGTGGAAGATGAAGCGCAGCGAATAGGCGACCGAGAACAGCGCGCCGAGCGTGGCGAGCGCGGGCACGATCCACGGATTTTCAAACCAGTACGTATGCGACGCTTCTTCCAGCATCATCTCTTTCGACAGGAACCCGTTGAAGAGCGGAATCCCCGCCATCGACAGTGCCGCGATTGTTCCAATCGTCGCGGTGATGGGCATGAGTTTCGCCAACCCACCGAGCCGCTTGATGTCCCGCGTATGCGCCTCGTGATCGACGATCCCGGCGGTCATGAAGAGCGCGGCCTTGAAGGTCAGGTGGTTGATAATGTGAAAGACCGCGGCGACGGCGGCGGCGGTCGTGCCGAAGCCCAGAAGCATGGTCAACAGGCCGAGGTGCGAGACCGTCGAGAACGCCAGAAGCGCCTTCAGATCGTCCTTGAACAGCGCGATGACCGCGCCCAGAACCATGGTGATCAGACCCACGGTCGCGACGATGTAGAACCAAGCCTCGGTGCCCGCGAGCGCCGGCCACATGCGGGCCATGAGAAACACGCCCGCCTTCACCATCGTGGCCGAGTGAAGATAGGCCGACACCGGCGTCGGTGCGGCCATCGCATGCGGAAGCCAGAAATGGAACGGGAACTGCGCCGATTTGGTGAAGGCGCCGAGCAGGATCAGGATCAGCGCGGGCAGATACCACTCCGACGACTTGATGAGGTCACCGGAGGCGAGGATGTCGGTCAGGTCGTAGCTGCCCACGATATTGCCGAGGATCAGCATGCCGCCGATCATGGCAAGCCCGCCCGACCCGGTGACCGCCAGCGCCATCCGCGCGCCCTGACGCCCCTCGGGAAGGTGCTTCCAATAGCCGATCAGCAGGAAGGACGACAGCGACGTCAGCTCCCAGAAGACCAGCAAAAGCAGGATGTTGTCCGACAGGACGATGCCCAGCATCGCGCCCTGAAAGAGCAGCAGATAGGTGTAGAACTGCCCCATCGGGTCGTCGCCGGACAGGTAAAACCGCGCATACAGGATGATGAGCAGCCCGACACCGAGGATCATGCCCGCAAAGAGCAGACCCAGACCGTCGAGGAAGAAAGACGCCGACAGGCCAAGCTGCGGCAGCCATTCGAACCGCGCCTGTATGACCTCGCCCCGCATCACGTCCGGCGCCAGAATGCCCAGCATGACCAGCGCAAGCACCGTCGGCACTGCTGTAAATGTTGCGCAGGCGTTTCTGCCTGCCCGGATCATCCAGCCTGGAACCAGCGCGCCGATAAATGGCAATAGCGCAATGATTACAAGCAGATTGCTCCCGTCTCCCATCCGTCGTCCCCGTTGGCGGTATATATTCTTTTTCGTTTCCTCAAGAAATAGGGGGTCATGGCCCGGAAACCAAACGGATTTCCATGACATTTTCGCCAGCCGGGCCGAGTTGCGGGTTGCAAACCGGCCCGGTTCACCCGTCTGGTTTGTCAAAACTCGCTCTTGCACCCGCAGCATTCGTATTTTTACGTAGGGTCAGGAACTTGAACCCGATGTGCCCCCCCGGTAGTGTCCCGCCGAGTTTGGCGGACGGTCGCCGGGGGAGGAGAGACCATCGGGCCAGCCGCAGGGTCCATCGTTTTCACGAAAGAGAAAGAACGGATATGCAAAAAGTGTACCCCAACGCAAAGGCCGCGCTCGATGGCCTGTTGCGTGACGACATGCTGATCGCCGCCGGGGGCTTCGGCCTTTGCGGCATCCCCGAGCTTCTGATCGACGCCGTGGTCGAAAGCGGCGTGAAGAACCTGACGGTCGCCTCGAACAACGCGGGCGTCGACGGGTTCGGGCTGGGCAAGCTGCTCGACACCCGCCAGATCAAGAAGATGATGTCGTCCTATGTCGGCGAGAACGCGGAATTCATGCGACAGTATCTGGCGGGGGAACTGGAACTCGAGTTCAACCCGCAGGGCACGCTGGCCGAACGGATGCGCGCCGGCGGTTCGGGCATTCCGGGGTTCTACACCAAGACCGGATACGGCACCCAGATCGGTGAGGGCAAAGAGGTCAAGGTGTTCAACGGCGAGCACTACATTCTCGAAGAAGGCATCTTCGCGGACCTGTCGATCGTGAAAGCGTGGAAGGCCGACGACACCGGAAACCTCGTCTTCCGCAAGACCGCCCGCAACTTCAACCCGCCGGCGGCCATGTGCGGCAAGGTCTGCGTGGTCGAGGTGGAAGAGATCGTGGAGCGCGGCGCGCTCGACCCCGACCACATCCACCTGCCCGGCATCTACGTGCACCGCATCATTCAGGGCGAACACGAGAAACGGATCGAAAAAGTCACCACGCGCAGCCGGGAGGACGCATAATGCCTTGGGATCGTAACCAGATGGCCGAACGGGCCGCGCAGGAACTCGAAGACGGGATGTACGTGAACCTCGGGATCGGCATCCCGACGCTGGTCGCCAACTACGTGGGCGACAAGGACATCACGCTTCAGTCGGAAAACGGCATGCTCGGCATGGGCCCCTTCCCCTACGAGGGCGAGGAAGACCCGGACCTCATCAACGCGGGCAAGCAGACGATCACCGAACTCAACCGCACGTCCTATTTCGACAGCGCCATGTCCTTCGGCATGATCCGGGGCGGCAAGATCGCCGCCGCGATCCTCGGCGCGATGGAAGTGGCCGAGAACGGCGACCTCGCGAACTGGATGATCCCCGGCAAGCTGGTCAAGGGCATGGGCGGGGCGATGGACCTTGTCGCCGGTGTCGAAAAGGTCGTTGTCGTGATGGATCACACCAACAAGGCTGGCGAGACGAAGCTGCTCAAGTCATGCACCCTGCCCCTCACCGGCACGGGCGTCGTCGACCGGATCATCACCGATCTGGGCGTGCTGGACGTGGTCGAGGGCGGTCTGAAGATCGTGGAACTCGCCCCGGACGTGACCGAGGACGAACTGCGCTCCAAGACCGAAGCGACGATCGTCTGAGCGCATCCCCACCGACCGAAAGAAAAAGGGCCCCGCGGGGCCCTTTTTTGTGGCGTGACGCCAAGGATCACCAGAGCAGATCGCCCGACGACACGATGCCGCTGACGTCGATCAGTTGCACCTGCGCGCCGTTCGACAGTGTGACCAAAGTATCGTCCACCGTGCTGTCGCCGTCGGCATCGACGTCGGCCACGCTCGCGATGGTCAATCCGCCAAGCAGGTTGAGACCGTCGACCCCAAGCTCGAAGTCGCGGATGGTGTCCACGTCGGTCTCGGTCCCAAGCTCCGCATCGAAGACGAATTGGTCGGCACCCAGGCCCCCGGTGGCAATGTCGTTGCCGACACCACCAAAGATGATGTCGTCCCCGTCGAAGCCCATCAGGATGTCGTCGCCAGCAGCACCGCCAAGGGTGTCGCCCTCGTCGGACCCGAAGATCAGGTCGGCTTCGGAGGTTCCGGCCTGATTGACGCTCTCGGCCTTGACGCCGAGCGTCTTGATCGTGGTGAGCACGATCTCGTCGCCCGTCGTCGTCGGGTCGAGGTCCACGGTTACCGACGTGGTGAACGTGTTCGACCTGCCCAGTAGCTCGGCGATGCCGGAAATCTCGGCAAGACTGATCGCCAGCCCTTCGGCGGTCGTCGAGAAGTCCGGCAGTCCGGCCAGTTGCCCGTGATCCGTCGCATCCGCGACCAACGACACCGTCGCGTCCGAAACCTCGAGCTGGAACAGAGCGGAATTGCCGACGCTGTCGAGCAAATCGGAGAAGGACGAGACGGCAAGGATGGTCCCGTCCGTGTCCAACTGCTCCACGTTGCCCGTCTGGAAGTTGCCGACCGCCACGACCTCGGTCGTGACGCCGTAGGCCCGCAAGGCCGTGTCCGCCTGATCGATCCGTGTCTCCTGCGCGGCCAGGGGATACGGCACACCGTCGGTGATGAGGTAGATGAAGTTGTTATCCGAGCTGGCCGTCTGGTCGTAGAACATGCTTGCCGCAGCCAGCATGGCATCGCCCGTGGCGGTTGTGCTGCTGATCCACGAAAGCGTATCCACAAGCGCCGTCATGGTCGAAACCGGGAAGGTATCGGTGAACTCGATCTCGCGCCGGACGGTATTCGAGAAGTTGATGACCGCGAAATCCAAATTCACGCCCGTACCGGTGAATTGCGTGTCCAACTCGGTCATCAGACCCGAGACGGCGTCTTTCGTCAGTTCCCATCCGCTGCTGCCGACGCTGCCGGAACTGTCCATCACGAACATGACGTTCACGTTGGGCGACCCGGAAAGCGACGACAGGTCGACCGAAATCTGCCCGGTATCGAACACTTCGACCTCGGCGGTCTGCCCGCCCGTCGTGGTATAGGGCCCAACGTCCACCGTTATCGTCGCGGTGTCGGAGGCCGTTCCGTCAGACACGAGCGCCTGGAATGAATCCGACCCCGAGAAACCGCTGTTCGGGGTGTAGACGTAGCTGCCATCGGGATTGACCACGATGGTGCCGTTGTCCGGCCCTTCGCCCGGCACGAGCGCATAGGTCAGGCTGTCACCGTCGATGTCGAAGCCGCTGAGGGTCGCGTTCAGCGCGACTTCGTAATCGGTCGTCTCCGACTGATCGGCCATCTCCGGCGCATCGTTGACGCCCGCGATCTCGAACGAAACGGTCGCGCTGTCGCTTCCCCCGTTGCCGTCGCTCACGGTGTAGGTGAAGGTTTCGACAAGGATATCGCCCGCGGCGAGACCCTGCATCGCGGCGGCGGGGCTGTAATCCACCGACCCGTCCGGGTTCAGCGCGAGCGTGCCGCCTGCGGTGCCCGTTGGCGACACCGCGACGATCTCAAGCGTGTCGCCGTCGATGTCGCTGTCGTTGCCCAAAAGGTCTGCCGCCGCGAAGGTGATAGGCGTGTCTTCGTCCGCGCCGGTGTCCAGCGCCGTGAAGCTGTCGTTCACCGCATCCGGGTCGTCGTTCGCCCCCACGATCTGCACGGATACGGTGGCCGTGTCGGTCGCCCCGTTCTCATCCTCGATGGTGTAGGTAAAGCTATCGGTCGCGGTCTCGCCCACCCCGAGGTAATCGAAGGCCGCCAGCGGGTTGTAGAACACGTCGCCCGTGGTCGCGTCGACGACCGTGACCTCTGCCCCCGAGGCGAGCGTGATCGACGGTGCCGCCGAGCCGTTCAGTTCCGTCAACGTGAAGCTGTCGGTGATGTCGGGGTCGTAGTCCTGCACCGGACTGATCTGGCCGAGCCGGAACAGGTCCGCGGTGTAGGCGCCGTTCTCCGGTGTGACGAACGCATCGTCCACGGCGACGGGCCCGTCGTTCTGCCCCGCGATCGAGATCGAGATCGTCGCGGTATCGGTCGCGCCCTGTCCGTCCGACACGGTGTAGGTCAGGATCGGCGAGGTGTAGCTTTCGCCGACGCCCAGCCCGTCGAAGAACCCGTTGGAGCTGAACGCGAACGTGCCGTCCGCATTCACCTGCACCGTCTGACCGGACAGCAGGATAAGCTCTTGCCCCACCTGCGTGTCGACCCCGTTCACGGCGACGACCGTCAGCACGTCGTTGGCGTCGACATCGCTGTCGGCCCCGGACCCGTTGTCATCGAACACGTTGCCCGTCGCACCGATCTGATCGCCGTTGAACAGGTCATCCTCGGCCACCGGGCCGTCATTCGCCCCCACGATGGTCACGGTCGCGGTCGCGATATCAGTTCCGCCGTCGCCATCGGTGATCGTGTAGTCGAAGGTGATCGTCCCGGTCTCGCCCACACCCAGTTGTTCGGCCCCGATGAACCCTGCGGTGTCGAGGTCGAGCGTGCCGTCGGCCCGGATGGTCAGGTTGCCAAAGCCCGAGAGCAACGTCGTTTCACCGGAGAATGCGCCACCGGCGACTGAGATCACGGAAATGCCCGCACTGTCGATGTCGTAATCCTGCGGCGGGGCGGACGAGAACGGAGTGAACAGCGTCGCACCGACCAGCGCCGCGCCCTCGGCGACCGTGAAGGCGTCGTCGAAGGCCACCGGAGCGTCGTTCACCGGCGCCACATCGACCGAGATGAGCCGGGTGGTCGTCGCCTGATCGCCGTTCGCCGTTTCGGTCGCAATCGCATCCACTTGGAACTGGATGAGGCCGAAGGCATCCGGCGGCGGCGTGAAGGTGAGGCCGGGCAAGGAAGCAAGATCCGCGCCCTCGATCACCCATTCCGGGCCGTCCGCATATCCGATGTTGAATACCGAACCCGCCGGCATACCACTGAAGCGCAGCTGAAGCGTCTCGGACCCGTCGGTGTCGAACAGATCCGCAACGAGGCCGAGGAGCCCCGCGGTGTCCTCGGTCCCGATGGCGAGCGGTTGCGGCACCACCACCGGGGCATCCGCGACGGGAACGATGTCGATATCGACCGTAGCCGTGTTGGACACCGCAATTCCGTCGGAGATTTCATAGGTGAAGCTGTCGGGCCCCGAGTAATTCAGGTCCGAGGTGTAACTGAAGAACGTCCCGTTGAAGGACACGACGCCATGCGTCGTGTTGATCGTCGTCGGACCCGTCAGCACCGTTCCGTTGATCGAATAGACGAAAGGCACATCCCCGTCCGCGTCGCTGTCGTTCGACAGCAGGCTGAGGGGGATGCCGACCGGGGAATCCTCGTCCGTCGAATAGGCGTCGTCACTCGCGACCGGGGCCTGATTATCATCGGCCCCGTTGATGTCGATGGTCAGCGTGGCGGTATCCGTGCCGCCGTTCCCATCCGATATCGTATAAGTGAAAGTTTCCTGCGCGATTTCGCCGGAAACCAAGGCTTCGGTATCGGAATCCGTATTGTCGAGCGTATAGGTCCAATCACCGTCCGGCCCGATGGCGAGAAGGCCGTAGCGCCCCAGAACGAGTTGCACGAAGGTCGTGACGGGCATGTCCGACCCCGGCTCGCCGGTTCCGGACGACACCTGCACGACGGCGAGCACGTCATTCGTATCCACGTCGCTGTCGTTGGCAAGGACATTGCCCGCGGCACTGTCCTGTCCGATCGGATCGGCGTAGCCGGCCTCGACCACCGCGACGCCGGTGTTGTTGTCGCTCACGGCCGATGGTCCGTCGTTCTGACCCATCACCGTGACCGAAACCGTGGCGCTATCCTGCCCGCCATTTCCGTCGGTCACCGTGTAAGTGAAGGTGTCTACCGCGCTTTCGCCCGCACCCAAGGCCTCGAACTGTCCCGACGGATCATAGGTGAAGGTATCGCCATCGCCGGTCGAAATGACGATGCCCGACGTGCCGGTGGTGTCGATGGACAGAACCTCGATATCGTCGCTGAGATCGACGTCGGTGTCGTTTCCGGTCAGGTTGATCGCCGTGGCGACGAGGTCGTCTTCGTTGACGGTCGCGGTGTCGTCATTCGCCGTCGGGCCGTCATTCTCGCCAAGGACCGTGATCGTGACCAGCGCGTTGTCGCTGGCACCGTGGTTGTCCTCCATCACATAGCCGATCAGCACGTCGACGCTTTCGCCCGCGCCGAGGTATTCGAAGTCGCCCAAGGTATCGAAGGTGATCTGATCGCCCACGATATCGCCGGTGCCGCCCGGCGTGTACTTGACCCCGCCGATGACCGACAGGGTATCGCCCAGATCGACGTCGGTATCGTTGTCGAGCGCCGCGACCGAGATCGAGCCGGATTCTCCCAACGTGCGGTTGTCGTCATTGGCGACCGGCCCATCGTTCTCGCCTTCGACCGTGACGGTCGCGGTGGCCGTATCGGTCCCCCCGTTTCCATCCGTCACCGTGTAGTCGAAACTGTCGATGTAGGTCGCGCCGACCGCGAGGAAGTCGAAGTTGCCCGCGATCCCGACGGTGACATCCGTCCCATTGGCATCCACGCTCACGTCGCCCAGCGTTCCCGCGTCGTCGATGCCGAGGATCGAAAGCGGATCGCCATCCGGGTCGCTGTCATTGGCGACCAGGCTGAACGACACATCCACGGTGTCTTCGAGGATCGGCGTTGGCGAGGCCGCGTCGTCCACCGCGACGGGGCCGTCGTTGGTGCCCAAGACGGTAATCGTGACGGTCGCGGTCGAGGTTTCGCCCGCCTGATCCGCGATGGTGTAGGACAGCTCCACCGTGGCCGTTTCACCGACCGCAAGGTCGTTGTAGTCACCCCCCGGCGTCCATTCGACCTGATCGCCCACGATGCCGGCCGTTCCCCCGCCCGAGGTGACCGACACGGCGATCACGCTCAGGGTGTCGCCCGCATCCGGGTCACTGTCGTTGTCGAGCACCGACACCAGAACGGCGTCGTCTTCATCGGTGCTGGCCGTGTCGGCAAATGCCGTCGGCGCCTCGTTCGTGCCGATCACGGTGACGGTGACGGTCGCGCTGGTGCTGGCGCCGTGGGTATCCACCAAGATCACCTCGACATCGACCTCGGCCTCTTCCCCGTTGGCGAGCGCGTTGAAGTCGCTGCCCGGATCGAAGGTCAGCGTCGAACCGAGAAGCGAAACGCTGCCCGGTCCGGCGAAGGCGCCCAGCTGGTAGGTCAGCGTCGTCGCGTCGTCGTCGCTGTCCACGTCATCCGCCAGCGCGGCAAGGTCCACATCGACCGGCCCGCCCCCTTCGAAGGCTTCGGCAGTGCCCGCATCCAGCGTGGGCGCGTCGTTTTCACCGACGAGCGTGATCGTCACGGTATCGGTCGCGGTCGCGCCCTGCCCGTCGTCCAGCGTCACCGCGTAGGTCTGCACCAGCGTCTCGCCCATTGCGAGCCCGTCGAGCGCGGCATCGGCGACGTCGAAGCTCCACCCGACCGAACCGGCCCCGGACCCCGTGGAATCCGTAAGGAGGATCGCGAAGGCCCCCAGATAGCCCGACGCGCCCGGCACGACCGAAACAGCGTGGGTGTCGTTGAGATCGACATCGGTGAAGTCGATGGACCCGGCGGCGTTCAGCGTCGCGGTCCCCTCGCCCGGCGCACCGTCGGCGATCTCCGTCACGGTGGCGGCTTGCGGACCGGAGGTGATCGAAATGCCGTCGTTCAGCCCTTCGATGGTGAGGTCCGAGGTGATCGTCGTCGTCCCCCCGCTCCCATCGTCGATGACCAGCGTGATCTGCTCCACGACGCTTTCCCCGGCGGACAGGTAGTCGAAGGCCGTGCCCGGATCGAAGGTCAGGTCATAGCTTTGGGCGTCCATACCGCCCGAGGTCGGGATGGGGGTTGCGGCCCCGACCGTGACGGTGCCGGTTCCCGGCTGGCCGTCCGTGTCGGACAGGCTCGCCGACAGGATCGTCGCGCCGGTTCCGCCAATGTCGTAGACCGAGACCGAAAGCGTGGTCGTCCCGTTTTCGGGCGCGCTCGCGTCATCGAACACCACGAGCGGCGGGTTCTCCCCCCCGATCTCGAACGTGTAATCGTCGAATTCCAGAATCTCGAACCCGACGAGCGTATCGCAGCCGTCCGGCCCGCGCACGGTGATGACATTGCACCACCAGTTCGAGCTTATCGTGTAGTCGAGGATCGAGCCTGAGAAGACGGCGGTATCGGTGCCCGAGCCGCCATTCATGAAGTCGTTGCCGCCGCCGCCTTCGATCCGGTCGTCGCCGCGGTTGCCGTTTATGATGTCCCGGATATCCGACCCGGTCAGGTCGTCGTCACCCTGACGTCCCACGATGACCTGCCCGCGCGAAGCGTCCGATTTGTCGATGACGTCATCATGGCGCGTGCCGATCTCGATCTCCGGTCCGCGTCTGTCGTGGTCGGCCCCGCGCCCCCGTGCGTCGTGGTCGTCGTGGCCGTTTCGGGACTGGTGGTGGTCGTCGTCGCGCCGGTTGGATTTGTCGCTTTTCTTGGAATTACTATTGGACTTGCCCATGCGATTTCCCCCCTGAAACGGCATGTTGAAATAAAGTAGCGTTCTAAAAGGTCCGGGACCTGACCCAAGGGTAACCCCAAAAAGTGATTCCCTCAAAATTTACTCGAGATATGCGATTGTTTAGAACGGGATAGCAGGATGTAGCGCGCAGGGCACAATGTAGCGGACCGCGCAAAGTCGGCCACCACATATGGCCCAGTCCGGGCGTCTGCCGCTCAGTTCCCTGCTAGTTTGCGTGCCGCCGCCGCCGTTCCACCCCCCACGATCGCGTCGAGTGCGCCATCGTAGAGGCCGCGCGCCTGAAGGATCTTCTGGAATTCAAGCGCGGTGTCGCGATCCCAAGTGCCGGGCGCGCCGTTGCGCAGGTCACCGAAGTCCAGCTTGCCGCTTTCCATCGCCCGCACATAAAGCCCGGCGGCAATCGCCGGGTCATAGGCGACGCCGCGCCCGGTTTCATAGAACACGCCCATCATCGCGATTGCGGGCGGATGGCCGGTCTGGGACACCATTCGGGTCAGGCGCACCTGCTCCTCCGGGTCGTCGGGCAACCCGGAGTTGGGATCGGCATAGAGCGACGAGAGTTCGAGCGCCGCCGAAAGGTTCCCGGCATCCGCCGCCATCGTGTAGTACCTGACCGCCCGCGACGTGTCCGGAATGCCCAGCGCCGCGTCGGCCCGCCCCGGAATGCCGTCACCGTTCAGGTATGTCTGGGCAAGCCTGTATTGCGCGAAGTGATAGCCTTTGTCGGCGGCCATGGTCATCAGTTCGACCATGCGCGCCGGGTCGCGCGGAACCCCGCGCGCCACCTGATACAGAAGGGCCAGCGTCGTCATGCCAGCGGCGTCGCCCCGCTCGGTGGCGGCCTGATAATGCCCGACCGCCTTTGCGATGTCCTGACCTTCGGGGCCGACACCGAACAGGAAATAGTCGCCCAGCCGGGTTTCGGCGGCGCCAAGCCCGGCCTCGGCGGACCGGGTGAGCAGGTCGAAGGTCGCCCCCGCCTGCCCGCGCGCCTGTGCGATGGATGCGGCGTGGAACAGAACTTCTGGATCGGCATCTTCCGCTTCGGCCGCCATCAGGCAGGCCTCTGCCGCCCGTGCCAGCGTTTCCTTTTGCGATGCGGCATCGACCGCAGCGGCAGGAACACCTGCATTCGCAGGGCCTGCGATGTCGATGCACTCCTGCGCGGCGATGTCGTAGGGGTCCGGTTCGGGCGCCGCTTCGGGCGCCTCCGCGACCTCTTCGGCGCTCTCTGTCGCCGGGTCTTCAGGTGCTTCCGCGCTCTCGGTCGCCGCGTTTTCGGGTTCCTCCGCGACCTCCTCGGCAGCTTCGGTCTCCGGATCTTCGGGGGCCTCCGCGACTTCTTCCGCGCTCTCGGTCGCCGGGTTCTCGGGAGCCTCGTCCTCGACGATCGCCTCGGCTTCGGTGTCCGGTTGTTCCGGGGCCTCGGCCTGCGGCGCGGCGTCAGGCGTGATCTCCGTGGCGGCCTCCACGTCGGTTTCGGCATCTTCGGCGGATTGCGCGACCGCCTCCTCGCCACCCGTCACCGTGACATCGGCATCGCCCGCTTCGGTCTCGCCGTCCACATCGGGTGAGGCCACGACATCGGCACCCTCCTTGTCGGCCCGACGCGGCTCGACCCCGTTCAAGATGCCCGACGGACGGTCCGGTGCCGCGTCCGTTTTCTGAACCTGCGGCCCGCCCAGCGTCGGCGCCGCCGGACCTTCGCCATCGCGATCCTTGGCCGTGTTCGCCCCTCTCGCAGAGGGCGCGTCATCCCCCCCGGCGGCCACACCGCCTGTCATCTCCGACGTCGTGTCGCCGACCTGAACCGACGGGGTCTTTTCGTCCGACCCGTTCGGCGTGTCCTGCGAATAACCGACCCCCGGAAGGGTCAGCGTTGCGGCGACGATGACTGCGAAACCTTTCAAGACGACAATCCCCTATGAAATGACACTAAATTGCTAACCGGACCGTGACACCAAGTCTACACCACGCCCCCGGTCAGGGTGTCCGCTCGTTATGAGATTGTCACCTCAAAACGGCTTGGCCACAGTCGAATGAGCGATTCAAGACAAGCCACGGCACCATGCAGAAAGAACTCCGCCCGTCGACCGAACCGTTCATCGTGGACCTCGACCGCGACCTGTTGCGGGGCAATCTGGGGGCCGAGGTGTTCTGGTGGAACGTCTCGCGCGACATTCGCAGCCTGCATCTGCGCAAGCACCGCCGTTACCCCAACCCCAAGCGCCTGCCCTACGACCCCGACGTGATCGCGGGCTGCAAGGCCGCGCGCGCCGAGGGGCGCGAGGTCGTTCTGGCCGACGCCGGGATGCCGGAACTCGCCGGCCCCGTTGCGTCGCATCTGAAGGCCTTCGACCGGACCCAGACCGGCCACGCGCCCGCAAGCGACGTGCCCCGTGAACGCCCCACCATGCTGCTGCGCGAAGTCCTTCGCCAAATGCGGATGCATCAGTGGGTCAAAAACATCCTCGTTTTTCTGCCGCTCATGGCCGCCCATGCCTTTGCGCCGGACACGCTGCTGAGCGCGCTTCTCGCCTTCTTCGCCTTCGGTTTCGTCGCGTCGGCGGTCTATGTGCTGAACGACCTTGCCGACCTCGAGGCGGACCGGAAGCACCGGACCAAGTGCAATCGCCCTTTCGCCTCCGGGCGGCTTCCCGTCCGGTTCGGCGCGCCGATGCTGATCGCGCTTCTCGTCACGGGCTTCGGCATCGCGGTTCTCGTGACCCCGGCGCTGACCATCGTTCTTGCGGGCTATTTCGTGCTGACCACGGCCTATTCGATGAAACTGAAGGGGATGCTCGCGCTCGATATCGTCGTGCTCGCGATGCTTTATACGGTGCGGATCGTGGCGGGCGCCGCCGCGACCGACATCAATCCCTCGGTCTGGCTTCTGTCTTTTTCGATCTTCCTGTTCCTCTCGCTCGCCGCCGTGAAACGTCTGGCGGAACTCGTCGAGCTTGACGCACGCGGGGCCGCCAAGGCCGCCGCAGGTCGCGCCTATACGGTCGAGGATCGCCCGATCATCGCGATGATCGCCACCGCATCGGGCTTCATCGCCGTGCTGGTGCTGGCGCTCTATCTCGACACGGCCGAGGTGCGCGCGCAGTATGCCGAGCCGATGGCCCTCTGGGGTGTCGGTCTGGTGCTCCTGTTCTGGATCAGCCGAATCGTTCTTCTCGCCCACCGGGGCCTCGTGAATGAAGATCCCGTGGTGTTCGCCCTGACAGACCGGGCGAGTCGCTATCTCGTGGCGATTTGCGCCGTTCTGTTCGCCGTCGGCGTGCTGGCCTAGGCGCGATCGACCGGAAATGCGGCCCAAGCTGCGACGGCCTGTCGCAGTTCGGTGCGGTGATTTGCTTATCAGCCACTCATCGAGGCAAGATTCCGCCCAGTCGGCAAAAATCTCCCACATCGGCGGAACCCGCTTTATTGTCATCTTAACGATGGGACAGTACGAGCGCGGACCATGATCCGACACACACACGATGTTAAAGACACCGCGCCTGTACGCATGCGTCCTCAACCCGTCCACGCGCTCGCCGCTGTGGGGGTTCTGGCTGGCCTGGTCGTCTCCGCCTGGGGCAGCCTGTTCGCTGTCCATACCCTTTATCCGTCCTATGTCTCGGCCTTCGTCGTGACCGAGCCGGCCGCCTCCGCGCCGCAGGTCGCCGACAGCGACCTCGCCTCCCAGACCCAGCGGGTTCTGAGCGGGCTTCGCCTTGACGAGGGGACCGCACCGGAAAAACCGCAGGTCGAACTTGCGGGCTTTACCGAAGCGACCGAAGCGCCCAAACTTCCTGCACCGGAAGCCGAGGCCGCCGCGCCGTCGCCGCAAGACCTCGCCCGGTTGAGCGAAACCGATGCGGACACCCGCGCCGGGTCGTCGCTCGTCCAGCCTGAGCGGGAAGTCGCGATGACCGAGGACGCCACCGAACAGCCCGTGCCGGCCGACCGCATGGTCGCCACGGCCGAGGTGCCCGATCCGGTTCCGGCCGCGCCGGCGACCGATCTTGCCGATGCCGCGATGCTGATCGACCCGTCCGACCTTGCCGTGACCGCCTCGATCCGCCCGCGCCTGCGCCCCGAAGGCTTCTCGCCGTTGGCGGCACCGGAGGCGCCCGCGGCCGAGGTCATTCAGGTGGCCGGTGCCGACAACGACCTCGACGGGTTCACCACCTCCACGATGAACTCGACCTCGGTCCTCGCCGTGCCGTCGTCGCCGCGCCCCCGCGCGCTGCCCGATGCGCTGCGCACGGCCTTTGCGCCGACCCGCCAGCAGGCGCAGGAACCGACGCCGGAACCCGATCCGTCCTTCGTCGCCTCGTCGCGCGTCTCCGGCAACGGCTGCGGCCGCAACCATGCCCGCAACATGCCGAACCGCCGTGCAGGCGCACCGACCGGAAGCGCCTTCATGGCTTCCGTCGGCAACGGCAGCGGCGGCAACCGCGACAACGCCATCATCAACGAGCTTGCGCGCGGCAACATGCCGAGCTTCCTGCAAGACCTGCGTCCGGTCGCCATCCGCGGGAAGGACTCGCGCGGGGCCTCGACCGAGATCGTGGTCTGCGTGACGCCCGACTACCTCGCGCTCGGTTCCGACCGCGATTTCGTCCGCGTGCCGCTTGGCCTGCCTGCGGCCGCTTCGATCGCCGGGCGCTTCGGCATGATGCTGCCCACCTCGCGCATGGTCGATGCGATCTACGCACAGGCGTCGGTCAAACTCAGCCCCAAGCCGATGCAAGCCGGGCCGCAGATGTCATCGACCTCCTATTTCGTGCAGCACAACCAGACCATCGAAGCCCAGCGTGGCGGCCGGATGGGCCTGATCTCGGGCCACAAGAAAGACGTGGTCATGGCGAACCGCATGGCCTCGAACCCGGGGCGCGTCGCCATCTACGGCTGGCACCGCTCGAACGGGAACCCGATCCAGCCTGTGTCGACGGTCCACGGGGCGAGCTATGCCGACTATAGCCACGGCATTCGTCTGGTCAGCCGCACCGCCTATCTGAACGGGCGCGCGGTCGACCTCGAGGACCTGCTGTCTTCGGGCCGCTATGCCTACCTGCTGAACAGCGACGGCCCGATGCCGGGCCCGGTGATCCGCGTCGCCTCGCGCTGACGCTAGACACCAGAACGTACGAAGGCCGCGCCACACCAGCGCGGCCTTCTTCGTTCCGTAGCCCCAGCCCCGCCCCTCTTCTCTGTTTCAAAAAACCTCGGGGGACGCCGCGCAGCGGCGGGGGGCAGCGCCCCCTATCGCCCGGCGCCGCAGGCGACGGGCTCCCCATGCGCGAGCGAAGCTCGCTCCGTTTGATAACGCCCGATCAGCGAATATCGCGGAAGCACCGGAACCCGAGGTGGTAGTTGGAGTGGCTGCCGTTCGACATGACCTGCGTGCCGTGCCAGAACGGCGCGCGCCATCGCGCCCATTCCTCATGCGCGCGCACGCTGTCCCAAATGAACCAGCTTCCCTTCATCTCGGTCACGCCCAGCGTCTGCGACCCCCGGCTCGCCATCTGGCTCGGGTTGAGCGGCAGGTTCATGTGCTCGGCCGCGTTTCCTTCAAGGTCATAGACACCCAGCGCCGACTTGCAGTTCGGAAAGCTGCCCACCGGATAGGTGTTCGACCCGCAGCCCGACCAGCTGCCCCCGTTGCATCCGGGCGTCTTGGACGAGGCCTGCGCGCAGATCCCCCGCCGCCACTGCGGCCCATAGGTCCAGTTCTTCGACTGGCCCCATTTCGCGTTGTGCCAGGACCGCATCGCACCGTGTGACCCAAGGTCGAAGCGGTAATCGGGCTCCAAAAGCGCACCGGCCGCGGCCCCCTCCCACTCATGGGCGTCACCCATGCGTTTGCCCTCCGCAGCGCAGGTCAGCGCGGCGTTGCGGGCCGAAATCCATGTCACCGGGTAGGCCATCGGGACGTTCGGGTATTCGAACATATCGACGCAGACCGTCGCATCCTCGGGCCGTTGCGTGGCGGGATCGTAAAGCGGTGCCATGTATTTGCGTCCGCAGATCCGTTCGAACTGCGCGTTGCGGTAATACTGATACGGGTCGCCCGGCACCTTGGCGGCGGCCTGTTGCGGCGTCATCGGGTGGCGCGTGACCGCCGGGTTGCCCTGCCCGGTCCGGCCCGTGGAATTGAAAATCTGGCGGATGCGCGAGATCTGCGCGGCCGTCACACCGCGCTTTTCCATCATGAGGCGATACATCGCCTCGTTGTTCTCGGCCAACGTCGCGGCGCTCCCGGCACCGCCCGCAAATACCGTCAGAGCCAGTCCCAGCGCCGCAATCGCTTTCCGCATCTTCCTATTCCTTTCGCAGTATGTAGAAGAAATCCCGGTTGTCCGCGAAGCCGACGAACCGCGGGATGCGACCGTTGTCGCCCCAGGGATCGCTTTCGGCCATGTACCGGTTCAGGTGCATCGGTTCGAGCCCGTCACCATTGGCATTCTGCTTGTAGACCGCGAGGTAGGTGAGCTCCGGCGAGTTCATGTCGAGTAGCATCGCATAGTCGCAATCATAGGCTTGAAACACCCGCGCCATCGCCGAGGGCGTCACCGACGAGAAATAGGCGTAGAGCAGGAACTGACGCCCGCCTGCGGTCTTGAGGCAGGTGCCCGACCGCAGCGTGCGCAGTTGCGCATCCGCCGAGCCGGACCAATTGCCGCCGCCCCAGGAACTCACCCGATCGCCCGGCACCGCCTGCCCCGTTTCGGGGTCGCGGTCCACGACGGCCACGCCGTTCTGGCGGGCATAGATCAGGTTCGGGACCATTTCGTTGTCGGCCTCGGTCCATGTCTTCATGCCCACTTCGCCGTCGAGCGTCACATAGAGCGTGGCGAGGTTCGGGATCAGCCGGCTGAAGGTCACGCCGTTCGACAGAAAGCCGTAATGGTGCCCCCGGTTGAAGGTCGCGTAGTCGGAAAAGCGGTAGGCGCCATGATCGCGTTTGAAACCCCCGGCGAAGGCCGCGACCGCGCGGCTGGTCAGCGACGGCGACAGCATCCCGTTGCGCACCAGCGGGTCGGGGCGGTTGAAGCCGTCGGGGCCCGCCAGTTGCCAGTCGTTGCCCGACCGCGACGGGCGGGAGGACCAGCCAAGGCCCGGGTGATCGGTGCCCAATTCATACCCGACCTCGAATTTCGCAAGATCGAAGGCGACGAGGTAGACGTCGGCGTTCTGTTCGACCCCGTCGAGCCAGTTGGCGCCATTGCGTTCGGCCAGAATGCTGTTGGCGATATAGGCGGGCTTCATCACGCTGGAATAGACGCCCTCGTTGCCCTCGACCGCGTACCATGCCCCGGCCTCCATTCCGCCCTCGGCACCCTCGACCTCGATCGACATATTGGGGCGCATGACCGGCTGACGGTCCAGCGCCGCCGTGCCCAGCGCGGCGACGGCATCGCCCGCATCGCCATCCTCGACCGTCTCGGCGTTTTCGAGAAACGCGTCTTCGAAGAAGGTGCCCTTGATGAGGTTCACCAGCTTGTCGCCGAAAACCACGTTTTCACGCAGGAAATCCGACACGGCCTCGCGGTTGGTGCGGCTGCCCGACACCTTGTTGCGCAGGTAGATCTTCTGCCCGCAGAGCGGCGCATAGGGCAGCCCGCTCCCCGCCGCTGTCGCGAGCGCCGAAGGTTCGCCCGTCCACGGCGTGCAACTGTCCTGACTGCCAAGGCCCGCGATGCTGAGTGCGGGCTGATCGCCGTCGGTCAGCGTCAGGGTCCAGGTCTGCGCATCCGCGTTCTCGAAATGAAACCGTTGCGCACCCGCTCCTTCGGCCTGAATTTCCAGAAGATACCAGCGGTTCACGCCCGGATGCAGCGAGGTCAGGCGATAGGTGGTCCCATCCGCCGCGACAGTTTCCTGTGCAGTCCGCATCGGTGCCATTTCGATGACCGACCCGACCGAGTCCTGATTGTAGGTCTCCCATTGGGCGGCAAGCGTCGCGGCATCGGCTTCGGTCATCCCTTCGGCGACGGCAGCGTGCGCCACCAAAGCGATCAAGCAACCCGCCGCAGCCCCACATGCGCGCCGGGTGATCTGGTCAAACATAAAAACTCCATTCATATCGCGGTCGCGAAAATTGCTTCTTCGGGAAATGCGAGGAAAGCGCCGACCCCTTGTGCGCGCAGATCGAATGCGACTGTCCCATGCTCCGACCTCCCCGATCCCCTCTTTGGGTGAATCGTTGTTATCGCAGCCATTTTACGGGACTTGCGCCATGCGCCAAGCCTGCCGAACGGGATTCAGCAGAACGTGATGTGGAATCCCCAGCTTCGGCGGTTTTTGCGGCGAGACCCGTCGCGTGGAACGGAGGTCTCGCGATCAGCCTGCGAGGTCGTCTCAGTTGCCGCGAATGTTCGATTATTTCAAGCTAAAGGCAGGACGGTCCCACCCGTTCGCAAGAACTGGTTCGGTATGACCAAACCACCTAAGCGCGCAGAATCTCGAGCCGTGCGCGCAGACCGCGGTCTCCGCGCTCGAAGAACAGCCGACCGCCGTGCTGTTCCGCCACGGTCGCGACGATGGTCAGCCCCATGCCGAAGCCCGAAATCGTCTCGGTGTTCGTGCCGCGCTTGAACGGGGCCACGGCCGCCTCGACATCCGGAACCGACATATCGCTGCCTTCGTCCTCGACCGTCAGAACGACACGATCCGACGCGACGGCGAGCGAGACATGGGCCCGGCGCCCGTATTTCAGAGCATTGTCGATCAGGTTGGACAGCGCACGGGCAAGCGCGATGGGGCGCCCCGTGACGAGAACGCGCTGGCGTTCGGTCAGCGCCCCCCGCCCCTGCTTGCCCGTGAACAGGGACCGGGTCGCGGCGGCCGTCGGCTCCTCCATCTCGAAGGTCACGGGATGGCCGACATCCTGAAAATCCGCCACGGTCGCCTCGACCAGCGACAGAAGCGACAACTGGCGCGCATCCTCGGCGTCCATCTCGGCGCGGGTGTAGGTGAGCACGCTTTCGATCATCCCGGTCATGCGGTCGATGTCGGTTTCGAACTTTCCGCGCAACGCCTCGTCCTCGATCAGCGCCGCACGCAGTCTCAGGCGCGTGGCGGGCGAGCCAAGGTCATGGCTGACGCCCGACAGAACAACCGCCCGGTTCTCCAACTGCTTTCGCTCGGCGTCGAGATAGGCGTTCACCGAGGTCACGATCTCGCGCAGTTCCTGTGGCCCCTCGATCTCGTAAAGATCACGCTCGCCGATCCTTCGCCGTCCTTTCAGCAGGTCCGCGAAGGCGGTGAACTGCCCCGCCGTGTTGACCGAGACCGTGAACAGGATCGCAAGCGTCACCACCGACAGAAACACGGCCGGAAGGCGCAGGTCGGTCGGGGCGGCGTCGCAGGTCCAAAGCCCGTCGCCCGACACGGCGACCCAGGGCCCGGCCCCGGCGCGCGCAAGGATCACCGCGTCACTGCAATAGCGTGCGACAAGGCGGACCAGCAGCCCCAGTGTTTCGGCGGACCTCTGGCCCTCGGACTTGGTGATGTCGCTGACCTGATAGCGCACGTCGCGCGACAGGACCGCAAGGCTCAGACCGGCCCGTCCGGCGTCCTCGGTGGTGTCCGGCAGGATCGAGGCGAGCGACACCCGTGTCGGGCGGGGGGCGAAACTGAGGGCGGAAAAGTCACCTGCGTCGGCGCGGGCGGCATCGTCCGGCGCGAGGCGTTCGAGGCTCAAACCGTTCGGCGGCGGCAGCCCGTCGGTCAGCGTGTCGTAAAGCAGCACGCCGGTCACGCGCGCCCGGTCGAGGTATCCGGTCCAGTTCCGGTTCGACGTCGACCACATCCAAGCGGCGACCAGCCCGATCGCGAAGGCGGCAAAGACCATCGCGACCGCCCCGTTTCGCAGGCTGGGCCGGATCAGGCTCACGCGTCTTCCGCCGTCACGTCCACGGCCAGCACATAGCCCACCCCCCGTTCCGTCCGCAGCATGACGGGGGCCTTGGGATCATCCTCGATCTTGGACCTGAGACGACCCACGAGCATGTCGATGGCCCGCCCCGATGCCTCGTCCTCGTGCCCGCCCTCGCCGGTCACGTCCAGCGTCGCCGCGATCTCGGCCCGGGTCAGCGGGATGAACGGATTGGCGAGCAGAGCCTGAAGCAGCGCATGTTCGCGCCGCGACAGCGACACCTGATACCCATCGGGCGAGATGACCTCGTCGCGCTTGGCGTCATAGGTCCAGCCCGCGAAACGAAACACCTTTGTCCGCCGCCGATGCGAGAGCGACGCCGCGCGACGGGTGCGGGCCAGCACCGCCTTGACCCGCGCGATCAGAAGATCCGGGTTGAAGGGTTTGGCGATATAGTCGTCGGCCCCGACCTCATACCCTGCCATGCGCTGATGGTCCGCCGAGAGCGCCGAGACGAGGATGATCGGCACGTCTTCGTCCCGCCTGAGATCGCGGCAGATCTCGACCCCGTTCTCGTCGCCCAGCATCACGTCGAGCAGGATCATGTCGACCCGCCCCGCCGCGAGCGCGGCCTTGATGTCCTCGCGCGAATTCGCGCCGTGCGCGATGAAGCCGTGCTTGTGCAGAAACTCGGTCATCATCCCGCGCATGTCGGCGTCGTCGTCCACGACGAGAAGTCTGGGTATCGTCACCGTGCGTCCTCCTCCCCGGCGATCTTTCCGGCCAGCCTGCACCAAATGCAACGCCCGCGTAACAGCCTGTAACAAACCGCGCCGAAATCAACATCGGGTGTCGGAACGGCCCCTTGATCGGGGCACGGCGCCAAGCGCAGGATACATGATAGCGCTGTCATGGAGGGCAGCGATATCTGGGAGGAACTCAAGATGAAATACACCGCATTCGCGGCCGTCTCTGCCGTCGCCCTGTCCGTTGCGGGCATGGCCCAAGCCGAACCGCAGGCCGAAGTCCTGCATTGGTGGACCTCGGGCGGCGAGGCCAAATCGGTCGCCGTTCTTCAGGAAGAATTCGCCGAAAACGGCGGGACGTGGACCGACATGCCCGTCGCGGGCGGCGGTGGCGACGCCGCCATGACCGCTTTGCGCGCCCGCGTGCTCGCCGGCAACGCGCCGACCGCCGTCCAGCTCAAGGGCCCGGCGATTCAGGAGTGGTACGAAGAAGGCGTGCTCGCCGATATTTCGAGCGTCGCCGAGGCACAGGGTTGGGCCGACGTGCTGCCCGCCTCGATCGCCAACCACATGAAATGCGAAGGCACTTGGTGCGCGGCCCCCGTGAACGTTCACCGCGTGGACTGGATCTGGGCCAATGCCGAAGTGCTCGAAGCCAACGGCATCGAAATGCCTACGACCTGGGAAGAATTCAACGCCGCCGCCGAGACGCTTCAGGCCGCCGGCATCACCCCGCTCGCCCATGGCGGCCAGGCGTGGCAGGACGCGACCGTGTTCGAAACCGTCGTGCTCGGCCTTGGCGGGCCCGAGTTCTTCCAGTCCGCGCTGGTCGACCTCGACACCGAGGCGCTGACCTCGGACACGATGAAAGCGGTCTTCGACCAGATGCGCACCCTGCGCGGCTATGTCGACGACAACTTCTCGGGCCGCGACTGGAACCTCGCCACGGCGATGGTCATGAACGGCGAAGCCGCGTTCCAGATCATGGGTGACTGGGCCAAGGGCGAATTCCTCGCCGCCGGTAAAGTGCCGGGCGAAGACTTCCTCTGCGCCTCCACCCCCGGTGACGGTTTCCTCTATAACGTCGACAGCTTCGCGATGTTCGAAGTGGACGGCGACGACAAGCGCGCGGGTCAGGAGCTTCTGGCCGAGCTGATCGTCGGTCAGAACTTCCAGAAGGTGTTCAACCTCAACAAAGGTTCGATCCCGGCCCGCACCGACGTGTCGCTGGACGAGTTCGACAGCTGCGCAGTGACCTCGTCCGAGGATATGGCGGCCTCGTCCGAAAGCGGTTCGCTCCTGCCCAGCTATGCCCATGGCATGGCACTGCGCGGCGCTCAGGCCGGTGCGATCACCGACGTGGTGACGGCCCACTTCAACTCCGACATGTCGTCGGATGAAGCGGTGCAGATGCTCGCCGACGCCGTCGCGAACTCGATGTGATCTGACATCACCCGAACACCGGACCCGTCCCCTTCGGGGGCGGGTTCATTCAGGGGGAGGAATACATGGCCAAGTGGTTCGAATCCCATTTGCCCAAGATCGTGCTGGCGCCCAGTTTCATCGCCGTCCTGATCTTCGTCTATGGCTTCATCGGCTGGACCGCCTGGGTGTCGCTCACCCGCTCGCGTCTCCTGCCGAAATACGAGATCGAAGGCTTCATCCAGTATGAGCGCCTGTTCGACTCGCCGCGCTGGGACACGGCGATCACCAATCTTTACATCTTCGGGGGCCTCTACATCGGCATCTCGATGGTTCTGGGCCTGATCCTCGCGATCCTGCTGGACCAGAACATCCGCACCGAAGGCGCGATCCGCACGATCTATCTCTACCCGATGGCGCTTTCGATGATCGTGACCGGGACCGCGTGGAAATGGATCCTGAACCCCGGTCTGGGCGTGCAGAACATGGTGCAGGGCTGGGGGTTCGAGAATTTCACCTTCGACTGGCTGGTGAACCCGGACAGGGCGATCTACGCGATCATACTCGCGGCCATATGGCAATCCTCCGGCTTCGTCATGGCGCTGTTCCTCGCCGGTCTCAGATCGGTCGATACCGAGATCATCCGGGCCGCGCAGGTCGACGGCATTCCGACATGGCGCGTCTATACGGCGATCATCATTCCCTCGATGGCCCCGATCTTCCTGTCGGCCTTCATCGTGCTCGCCCACTTGGCGATCAAGAGCTTCGACCTCGTCATCGCGCTTACGGGCGGCGGACCGGGTTATGCCACCGATCTGCCCGCGACATATATGTATGCCATGGCGTTCTCGCGCGGCGACATCGGTCAGGCGGCAAGCTCGGCCATGATCATGATGCTCGTCGTCTTCGCGATCATCGTGCCCTACCTCTACTCGGAACTGAGGGTGACGAAGCATGACTGATGCGACTTTCTCTCCCGCCCGCAGGCAAAGCGCGCTTGGCAAGACCGCCCTGCGCTGGGGGCTCTACATCATCCTCGCGCTGTTCGCGGTCTACTACCTGCTGCCGCTCTTCGTGATGGTCACCACCTCCTTGAAGAGCCTCGAAGAGATCCGCACCGGCGACCTCGTCGCCCTGCCCCGCGAAATCACCTTCGACGCGTGGCGCACGGCCTGGTCCGAGGCCTGCACCGGCATCCAGTGCGAGGGCGTGCGCCCCTACTTCTGGAACTCGGTGCTGATCGCGGTGCCCGGTGTCGTCATCTCGACCCTGCTCGGGGCCGTGAACGGCTATGTCATCGCGCAATGGCGGTTCAAGGGGGCCAACATCATCTTCGCGCTGATGCTGTTCGGCTGCTTCATCCCGTTCCAGGTGGTTCTGCTGCCCATGGCGCGCCTGCTCGGCATGATGGGCATCGCCGGGACGATCCCCGGGCTGATCTTCGTCCACGTGATCTATGGCATCGGCTTCACGACGCTGTTTTTCCGCAACTACTACGTCACGATCCCGCAGGAGCTGGTGAAAGCCGCCAAAGTGGACGGGGCCACGTTCCTGCGCATCTTCTGGTCGATCTTCCTGCCTCTCAGCCTGCCCATCATCGTGGTCAGCATCATCTGGCAGTTCACCCAGATCTGGAACGACTTCCTCTTCGGTGTCTCGTTCAGTCAGGCGGGCACGCAACCCGTGACCGTGGCGCTCAACAACATCGTCAATTCGACGACGGGCGTGAAGGAATACAACGTGGACATGGCCGCCGCGATCATCGCCGCGCTCCCCACCCTTCTCGTCTATGTCGTCGCAGGCAAATACTTCATCCGCGGTCTGACCGCCGGTTCCGTGAAAGGCTGACCCAATGGCACCCATTCTCGACATCCGCAATCTCTACAAGAACTACGGCTCGGTAGAGATTCTCAAGGACATCAACGTGGCGATCGAGCCGGGCGATTTCCTTGTTCTCGTCGGCCCCTCCGGCTGCGGCAAGTCCACGCTTCTGAACTGCATCGCGGGGCTGGAGCCGATTTCCGGCGGGTCCATCGCCATCGGCGGGGACGACATGACCAATGTCAGCCCCAAGGACCGCGACATCGCGATGGTGTTCCAGTCCTACGCGCTCTACCCGACGATGAGCGTCGCCAAGAACATCACCTTCGGGATGAAGGTGCGCGGCGTGGATCAGGCGACGCAGGACCGCAAGCTCGCCGATGTGGCGCGTCAGTTGCAGATCGAACCGCTTCTGAACCGCCGCCCCGGCCAGTTGTCGGGCGGGCAGCGTCAGCGCGTCGCCATGGGCCGTGCGCTGGTGCGCGATCCGAAGCTGTTCCTTTTCGACGAGCCGCTGTCGAACCTCGACGCCAAGCTGCGGGTCGAGATGCGGACCGAGATCAAATCGCTTCACCAGAACCTCGGCGCGTCGATGGTCTATGTGACCCACGACCAGATCGAGGCCATGACGCTCGCCACCAAGATCGTCGTGATGAAAGCCGGGGTGATCCAGCAGATCGGCTCGCCGTCCGAGATCTACAACCGGCCCGCGAACCTCTTCGTCGCGGATTTCATGGGTTCGCCCGCCATGAACCTGATCCCGGCCAAGGCGCGCACCAACGGGGGCGGCACGACCATCGAGATCGCGCGGCGCGAAGGCGAGCCGATCGTGCTGAACGACCCGCGTGCCAAGGACCTGCCTGCGGATGTGATCGTGGGGCTGAGGCCCGAGGACATCGCCGAGCCGGGGTTCCGCCATGGCGAGACGGTGCAACAGGCCGACTGCCGCGTCGATATCGTCGAACCTGCCGGGGCCGACACCTATGTGATGACGCATCTGGGCGGTAAACCCGTCACGGCGCGGATGCATTCCGAGACCGAGGCGGCGGCGGGCAACGTCCACACCTTCGCCTTCGACCTCGCCAAAGTGTCGTATTTCGAACCGGAAACCGGCCACAGGCTCAACTGACCACGGTGGCGGCGCGGGCCCTTGCTGTCACGCGCCGCAGCCTTTGCCCAGCAAACAGGCAGACCTCCGCCGAATTGCGATCAAAAACTCGCCAACTCTCGCCACCCTCCACAAAATGCCCCTTGCGTTCCGCACTGCGGCATTAGAATTTCCTACGCTAACTCAGGAAGTTGTGGAGTGAGAATTGACCCAGGCGATTCGCGGCCTTCGCGCCCGCAGCACACGCCGCCAGGTCTTGACCGGACTGCTGTCGACCGCCGCCCTCGCACCGATGGCATGGCCCTTGCGGAGCCTTGCTCAGGATGCTGCCGAAGCGGCGCCAGAGGCCTCACCCACCACGCCCTTCAGCTTCGACTGGCTGTCGGAACGGATGCAGACGGCGGCGACCGGCGCGCCGCAGGCCCCGGAACAGATCACCGGGTTCCTGACCGAGTTCGACTACGACGACTACCAGCGGGTGCGCTTCAGGCGTGACCGGACGCGGTGGACTGAGACTGAGAACGCGCCCTTCCACCTGAACGCTTTCCATCTCGGCTGGCTCTTCAACGAACCCGTCCATCTGTACGAGGTCACGGACGGTCAGGCCGTGCCGATGCGCTTCACGACCGCCGATTTCGACTATTCGGACGTAAAGACCGAGATCCCCGACAATTTCGAGATGGCGGGCGTCGCGGGGTTCCGGCTGATGACGCCGCTCAACCGCGCCGATCACTATGACGAACTCGCGGCCTTTCTGGGCGCGAGCTATTTCCGCGCGCTGGGGCGGGGCAACGTCTATGGCCTGTCCGCGCGTGGTCTGGCCGTGAACACCGGCATGCCGGACGGCGAGGAATTTCCGCGTTTCACCGAGTTCTGGCTGGAAAAAGCCGCAGAAGGTGACGCGTCGGTCACGCTCTATGCGGCGCTTCGGTCGAAATCCGTCACGGGGGCCTATCGCTTCGTCCTGACTCCGGGCGAGACGACGACGGTGGACGTGACCGCGCGCCTGTTCATGCGTGAGAACGTGCAACAACTTGGCGTCGCGCCGCTGACCTCGATGTTCCTGTTCGGCGGGGCCGATCCCGGTGCCTTCGACGATTTCCGGGCCGCCGTTCACGACAGTGACCACCTGATCCTGAACACCCGCGCGGGCGACACTTACCTGCGCCCGCTGGTGAACCCGTCGCGTCTCGGCAACTCCTATCTGGCCGCACAAGACCCGGCTTCGTTCGGACTGATCCAGCGCGAACGGGATTTCGATCAATATCTGGACGCACAGGCGCATTACGAGCGCCGCCCATCGCTGATCGTCGAGCCGCTCGGCGACTGGGGCCGCGGGTCCGTCCGGCTGCTGGAGATTCCCTCGGATCTCGAAGGGAACGACAACATCGTCGCTTATTGGGTGCCGGATGGTCCGGCACGTCAGGGCGACGCGTTCGAGTTCAGCTATCGCCTGCACTGGGGTCTGACGCCCCAAGGCGACCGCGCTTCCGAGCGTGCCCGCGTTTTGCGCACCCGTGTCGGAAAAGGCGGCGTCGCGGGCGTCAAGGGCACCACGGACCGCAAAAAGTTCGTCATCGACTTCGACGGCGGGCTTTTGGCGGAACTTCCCCGCGATGCGGACATTGAGCCGAAAGTGACGGTTCTGCGCGGCGAGCTTTCGCAGGCGACCCTGTCTCCGGTCGAGGGCACCGACCTGTGGCGACTGGTGATCGAGGCGGTGCCGGGCGACGGCTCGATGGAGTTGCAGGCGGTCCTCACGGGCTACGGGCGGATCCTGAGCGAGACATGGCTGTACCAATGGGTGAGCGAATGAAAGACGTGTGGGAAAACGACGGGCCGGTCCGGGCGATGATTTCGGACGAGCCAGAGGGCTGGGCGCCGCCCGAAGCCCCGCTCGACATGCCCCCGCAGATTCTTAAAACCCCCGCGGTGCGACTGGATCTGGGTCAGATCTTCAGGATGATCCTTCCGCGCCAGCGCATCTGAACGACGTTTTCCCATGACACCCCGAACCCATCTCCCGCCGGACCCGACAACGGTCCGGCTGCGCGCCGTGGCCCTTGGCTTCACGGTGCTGGCGGCCGTATCCGCGACGGTGCTGGTGACGGATGCGGCGTTGCAGGACGGGTTCCAGATCTGGGACGCGATCCGCAGCGGTTTGATCCTCGTCACGACCGGATGGCTGGCATGGGGTGCGGCGCTGGCGCTGATGGGCCTGTGGCCGCGCAAGGCGCAGGCGGCGCCCGCGCTCACCACGACGCCGCGCACCGCCGTGCTCGTCCCGATCTGCAACGAAGACCCGGTCTCCACCTTCGCACGGATCGCCGCCATGGACGGGTCGATCCGCGATGCGGCGCTCGATCTGGATATCGTGATCCTGTCCGATACCCGCTCGCAGGACGGACAAGCCGCCGAGCAGGCGGCGTTTCGCATGTTGATCGCGGAAACGCAGGGCGCGGGCCGCATCTTCTACCGTAACCGAAGCGACAACCGGGGCCGCAAGGCGGGCAATGTCGAGGATTTCATCCGGCGTTCCGGCGGGGCCTATGACTATGCCGTGACGCTGGATGCCGATAGCCTGATGTCGGGCGCGGCGCTGCGCGAGATGATCGCGCGGATGGAAGCGGACCCGGGTCTTGGCCTGCTCCAGACCCTGCCCCGCATCGTGGGCGCGCAAAGCTTCTTCGGCCGCGCCATGCAATTCGCGTCCGCCTTTCACGGCCCGGTCTTCACGCGCGGGCTTGAACGGATGCAGGGCGCGACCGGGCCGTACTGGGGCCATAACGCGATTGTCCGCGTCTCGGCCTTCGCGGCCTCCTGCGGTCTGCCCGAACTGACGGGGAAGCCCCCCTTCGGCGGTCACATCCTGTCGCATGATTACGTCGAGGCCGCGCTGCTCGCCCGTGGCGGATGGAAGGTGAAGGCCGACAGCCGGATCGAAGGGTCATACGAGGAAGGCCCGGAGAACGTGCTGGCCTATGCCAAGCGCGACCGGCGCTGGTGTCAGGGCAACCTGCAACACATCCGTCTGCTCGCCGCCCCCGGTCTGGCGGGGTGGAGCCGCTACGTGTTCCTGCAAGGCATCTTCGCCTATCTCGTCTCGGTGCTCTGGGCGCTGTTCCTGATCTCGACAGTCGCGGGAACCGTGTTCGCGCCCGAGCCGGACTATTTCCCAGACGCCTATCAGCTGTTCCCGGTGTTCCCGTCCGACCGCACGCGCGAGATCACCGCGCTGGTGCTTGGCATCGTCGGGCTGCTCATCATGCCGAAGGTGGCGATCCTTGTGAAATCCATCGCGACGGGCCGCGCACGCGGGTTCGGCGGTGCGGCGCGGGCGACGGGGTCGGTTCTGTTCGAGATCCTTCTGACTTCCCTCCTCGCCCCGATCATGCTCATGTTCCAGACCCGCGCGGTGCTTCAGGTCGTGACCGGGCAGGATGGCGGCTGGCCATCGCACGCGCGCGGCGAGGGCGCCCTGACACTCGGACAGGCGCTGCGGTCGTCCGCTTGGATCGAGGTCACGGGGCTTGCCGCCCTTCTCGCCACGGCATCCTTCGCGCCGACGCTCATGCTCTGGCTCCTCCCCGTCACGCTGCCGATGATCGCGGCCCCGGTCCTGATCTCATGGTCGTCGCAACCCGTGGGCGGTCTGCATTTCGGCGTGCCGGAAGAACGGAAGGTGCCGCGTGTCGTTGCCGACTACCGCGCCATCCACGCGCGCTGGCGGGCTGGCATCGAGGATCGGAAAGCCCCGGTGACACAGGCAGAACCGGAGGGGCGGCATGTCCCGGCCTGAGACCCAGATGCGCCGCCCGCGCGACAGCCGGATCGACTTCTTCCGTGGCCTTCTGCTGTGGATGATCTTCGTCGATCACGTGCCCGGAAATCCCTATGAGCATTGGGCGACGATCCGCAACTGGGGGTTCTCGGACGCCGCCGAAAGCTTTTTCATCATCTCCGGCATCGCCGCCGGGATCGCCTATTCGGGTCGCTTCGCCACATGGCGCGACACCGGGCTGTGGCCCGCGATCGCGCCGATGTGGAAGCGGTCGTGGGTGCTCTACTTGTCGCATATCTTCCTCACCGTGGCCGGAATCGCGATCTTCGCGTTGGGGGCCGAGGCGCTGGGGCTGGTCGAGCTTCTGACCAAGAACAACCTCAAGCAGGTGTTCCAGAACACGGCTCAGGCGATCATCGGAATCGTCACGCTCGGGCATCAGATCGGATATATGAACATTCTGCCGGCCTATTCGGTGCTTCTGGTGGCGGCGCCCTTCGCGATCCTCATCGGCCAGCGTGCGCCGCGCCTGCTTTTGATCGGCTCGGTTCTTCTGTGGTTCGCCACGGGGCTGTGGCGCTGGAACCTTCCGGCCTATCCGAACGCGGGCGGCTGGTTCTTCAACCCTTTCGCGTGGCAGCTCATCTTCGTCGTCGGGTTGCTGACCGGCATCGCGTTCCGCCGGGGCGAACGCTTCGTGCCGGTGAATCGCGCGCTGTTCTGGATCGCGGCGGGCTGGCTCGCCCTTGTGCTCGCCTGGCGCTACGTGCCGGAGTTCGGGCCTGCGATGAACCGTGGGATGGCATGGCTCGCCGGTCAGGGATTTCCGTTCCACATCACGTCCCACGACAAGACATATCTGCCGTTCCTGCGCATGACCCATGCGCTTGCGCTGGTCTACGTGGTGTCCTGCCTGCCCGTGGTCACGACCCTCACCGCACAACGCTGGGGGGAACCGCTACGGGTCATGGGCCGTCAGGGCCTCCTGATCTTTTCCGCCGGTGCGCTGTTGTCCTACGTCGGCCAGACCCTGATCGCGTGGCAGCCGGAGAACGTGTTGATCCCGTGGCTCTACATCCCAGCGGGCACCGTGGCGCTGGTCGTTCTCGCCTGGGCCGCCGACTGGAAGCGGCGGGCGGGCACGGCAGGGACGCGGGCGCTGACCGTCAAGGACAGCCGCGCCGACCCGCTGGCCGCCGGGTGACCTCGCCCGCCAAACCTTGATACCGCCCGCAGGCAATCCCTATCTCATAGCCCATCGAACAGAACGAAAGAGGCAGGCACGATGCGCAACGCAGCCCTGATGCTGGGGATTATCGGCGGTTTGATCGCCATGGTGGTGGGGTTTTTCAACTACGGCTACACCGAGGTCGTTCGCGCCAATGTCGAGATCGGCGAGGCCTTCGGTTTCGTTCAGAACGAGGAATTTCTGCGTATGTCCAGCTTCGTGGCCCCGCTGCTTGCCATCGCGGGCGGTGCGATGGCCAAGGTGCGCGCGCTGTGGGGCGGCATCCTGCTGATTGTCGCGGGCGGGCTGATGTATTACGCCTTCGGCTTCGGCGTCTTCACCATGTTCCCGATCGGCTTTGCGCTGGTGGGCGGGCTGCTCGCCCTCGCCGCCGGAAAACCGGACGAACCCAAGGCGCATTTCTGAACACGCCTCGACGGGTAGCCCGCGCAATTCCTGTTGATTTTTGGAGTTTGTTTGATATCCATCATTCTTGAGATCCGAGAATCCGGACTCGTAGGGAGGATATCATGAAAAAGACTTACGTCGCGCTTTGCGCGATCCTGACCGTTATGGCCCCGGCCACCCTGACCGCGCAGGAGGTTACGCTCCGCCTGTCGCACTGGGTGCCGCCCACCATCTCGCCGGCGACCAAGGGGATCAATCCCTGGGCCGAATCCGTGATGGAGGCCTCGGACGGTCGCATCCAGATCGACATCTACCCGGCCCAGCAGCTTGGCCGCGCCCCCGATCACTATGACATGGCCAAGGACGGCATCGTCGATCTGTCTTACGTCAACCCCGGCTACACCGCTGGCCGCTTCCCGATCTACGCGCTGACCGAAGTGCCCTTCATGGCCGACGACAGCGTCAAGGGCGCGATGGCGATCCACGAATGGTATGCCGCCAACGGGGCCGAGCAGGAAATGGGCGACGTCAAAGTCTGCTTCGTTCACCCGCACGCCCCCGGCGCGCTCCACACGCAGGTCGACGTGACCAGCCCGGACGGCGTTTCGGGCAAGAACGTGCGCCCGGCCCACGCCACGATGGCGCGCTTCGTGTCGCTGCTTGGCGGTGGCCCCGTGCAGGTGCCCGCCCCGGAAGTGCGTGAAGCCCTGTCGAAAGGTGCGGCCGAGGCCGTGACCTTCCCGTGGGGGTCGATGTACGACTTCAACCTGACCGAAGAAGTGCCCGTGCACCTCGACATGCCGTTCTACCTGTCGGCGCAGGTTCTGATCATGAACCTCGACAGCTACAATTCGCTGTCGGACGAGAACAAGGCCGTGATCGACGACCATTGCACCCCGGAATGGTCGGGCAAGGTCGCGCAGGGCTGGTACGACGACGACATGGCCGCCAAGGAAAAGCTGATGGCGGACGAGAACCAGACCTTCAACACGCCGACCGAGGAAGAGGTCGCCGCATGGCGTGAAGCCGCCGCGCCGCTCATCGACGAGTGGAAGGCCGCCGTGGCCGACCGTGGCCATGACGCCGACGCGATCCTCGAAGCCTACAAGGCCAAGCTGGTCGAAATGGGCGCCGACTACTAAGGCGAAACCGGGCGCGCGGGGCCTCCTCGCGCGCCCGAACCTTGCAGGTCATCATGCAGACAGATTCCACCAGCGCCGCCCGCGGCCTCAGTCGGGCCATCCTGTTCATCGAGCGGATCGCAGGGGCCCTGCTCGGCCTCGTCACGATCCTGATCGTCGCCTCGGCCATCGGCCGCTACGGCTTCGCCCGCCCCCTGCCGGACGCCTTCGATGTGTCGCGGCTGCTTCTGGGTGTCGCGATCGGCTGGGGCATGGCAAGCCTTGGCTTTCACGGCACGCATATCAAGGTCGATCTGCTTGCCCAGGCGGTCGGGCGCAGCACGCGCCGCTGGATCAACGGCTTCGCATGGGCCGTGCTGGCCGCCTTTACCGCGCTTCTGTGCTGGAAGATCTGGGGCCGCGTGATGTCGGCCATGAACGGCGGCGACGCGACGATGGACCTGCGCCTGCCGCACTGGCCCTTCTTCCTCGCGATCTGGTTCGGCCTCATGGCGGCGTTGTTCACCACGCTGGTCCGGCTCTGGCTGATCGGTCGCCAAGGCACGGACCTTGGGGAATTCGACGGGATCGACGAACAGCTTCTCGAGGATCAGAAACCATGAGCAACGAATTGATCGCAGGCGGCGGTTTCGTCGTCCTCTTCGCCCTCATGGCGCTGCGCGTTCCCATCGGGATCGCGATGGGCATCGTCGGCATCGGCGGCTTCGCCGTGGTGATCGACACGAAGCCCGCGCTGAACCTGCTGGCGCAATCCCCGATCTCGACCATCACCGATTTCAACCTGACGCTCATCCCGTTCTTCGTGCTGATGGGCGTGCTCGCCACGAATTCAGGCATGTCGTCCGAGCTTTTCCGTGCGGGCCGTGCATGGCTGGGTGGATTTCGCGGCGGGCTCGGCCTCGCCTCGGTCGGGGCCTGCGGCGGTTTCGCGGCGATCTGCGGCTCGTCAGTTGCCACCGCCGCCACCATGACCAAGATCGCCTATCCCGAGATGAAGCGCGCAGGCTACGGCGACGAGGCCGCGACGGGCATCATCGCCGCTGGCGGCACGCTGGGCATCCTGATCCCGCCGTCCGTGGTGCTGGCGATCTATGGGTTCATCACCGAAACCGACATCGGCACGTTGTTCATCGCGGGGATCGTGCCGGGCCTTCTGGCCGTGCTGATGTACATGCTCACGGTGCGGTTCTGGTATGGCCGCACCCTGCCCGCCGCCGAGCCGTTCACGATTGCCGAGGCGATGGCGTCACTCCGCGGCGTCTGGGCCGTTGGCCTCTTGTTCATCGCGGTGATCTTGTCGATCTACTTCGGCATCGTCACCGCGACCGAAGCCGCCGCTGCCGGGGCACTCCTGACCGCAATCATCGGTTTCGTGCGCCGCCGGCTGACCTGGGCCACTCTTCTCGACAGTCTGGTCGAGGCGCTGCGCACCTCGGTCGCGATCTACGTGGTCCTGATCGGGGCGACGCTGTTCGGCTACTTCCTTGCCATCACCCGCGTCCCGCAGGAGTTCACGCAGTTCCTTGTCGACATCGGCGGCGGGCGCTACGGCACGCTCTTCCTGATCCTGCTCCTGTTCCTCGTGATGGGCTGCTTTCTGGACGCGATGGCAATGATTATCCTGATGGTCCCCATCGTCTTCCCGGTCATCACGCAGCTTGGCTTCGACCCGGTCTGGTTCGGCGTGATCGTGGTGATGACGGTGGAACTGGGGCTCATCACGCCACCCGTGGGAATGAACGTCTACGTCATCAATTCCATCGCCAGCCGGGTGAGCCTGCCCACGATCTTCAAAGGCGTCCTGCCCTTCGTCACGGTCGACGTCCTGCGTTTGCTTTTGCTCATCGCCTTTCCGGCGCTGGTGCTGTTCCTGCCGGGGAGCATGAACTGATGCCCGAGACGCTGATGCGAGACGTGGCCGAGCTGACCGTGCCGGGGATGCTGCAAAACTCGGTGTCCTACCAGATCCGTCTGCTCCAGATCGCATCTTACAAGAGCTTTGAACAGCAAATGTCGAGCCACGGCTCGGCCCCGCGCTACTTCGGGCTGCTCAAAATCGTCGAGGCGAACCCCGGCATCCCCCAGACGCGGCTGGCCGAGGCGATCTATCTGGATCGCTCGTCGCTCGTCCCGATCCTTGAAACGCTGACCCGCGAAGGCTGGGTCGAGCGCAAGAAATCGACCACCGACAAACGCGTGCGCCGGGTGTTCCTGACGAAAGCCGGGGCCGAGAACCTCGCCCGGCTGGAGGACGAGGTGACGGCGCACGAGACGATGGTCACCGCCGATCTGACGCCGGCGGAAAAGGCGACGCTCCTCGACCTGCTTGCGCGCGTCGACAAGACCCTGAGGGCAAATTTCGGAGGCGCGTCATGATCGCGACGCTGGACGACATCAAGGCGCTCGAGGCGCGCGGGTTCGACGAGGTCTATCCCCTGCGCACGCCATGGGACATGATCCGCACGCAGGCCGAGCAACGGCCCGACGCCGTCGCGATCCGCTATGTGAACGACGCCTCGGACCCGGCGCGCGATACCGCCCTGACCTACCGCGAATTTGCGGATCGGATCATGGCGGCGGCGCGGGTATTTCGCGGGCTGGGCGTCACGCCGGATCGGTCGGTCGCGATCCTGACGCAGCACAGCATCAGCGGTCAGGTCGCGCTTTGGGGTGCGCAGATCGCGGGGCGTGCCTGCCCGATCAATCCGATGCTGAAACCGGATCACGTCGCCGCCCTGATCCGCGCTGCAAACGCCGCCTGCGTGGTGGTCATGGGCGTGAACGACGAGCTTGAATACTGGTCCACCCTCGTCCCCGCTCTGCGTGCCGAAGGGATCGACCTGCCGATCCTCGCCTGCGATGCGGACGCCCCCTCGCCCGGCGCGGACGGGGTGCTCGAAGACCTGATCGCGGAACCCGGCGAGCCGATCGAGGTGCACGGTGACGAACGCACCCTTGCCGCATATTACCACACCGGCGGCACCACGGGCGCGCCGAAGATGGTGCAGCACCTCAGGCTGAACGAGGCGCATGTCGCCCGCTCCTGCGTGCTGATGCACGATCTGGGCCCGGACGACGTGGTGGTGAACGGCTATCCGCTGTTCCACGTCGCCGGAGCGTTTGTCTACGGCCTGTCCACCTTGTCGGCGGGCGGAACGCTAATCGTTCCGGGCCGTCTGGGGATGCGCAACACCGCGTTCATGGGCCGGATCTGGACGCAGGTCGAACGCTACCGCATCACCGTTCTGGGGCTGGTTCCGACCTTGCTGGGCGCGGTCAAGGGCCAGCCGGTGGACGCCGACATTTCGTCCCTGCGCTGGTTCCTTGCAGGCGGATCGCCCTTGCCGACGGAACTCGCGGATGCGGCCGAGGCGACGCTGGGCGTGCCGGTGCGCAACATCCTTGGCATGACCGAAAGCGCGGGCGCAATCGCGGTCGAACCCGTGCACGGCCCCCGCACACCGCAATCCTGCGGTCTGCGCCTGCCCTTCTCCGAGGTTGCGATCTTCGGTGAAACTGACGGCGAGGCGGACCCGGACAAGATCCTCGCGCCCGGCGAGACCGGGATCATCGCCGTGCGCGGCCCGAATGTGGCGGATGGGTATTCCGAGGAAAGCCGGAACGCGGGCACGTTTCTGGACGGCGGCTGGCTGGTGTCCGGCGACCTCGGGACACTCGACGCCGACGGACGGCTGTTCATCACGGGTCGCAAGAAGGACGTTATCATCCGGGGCGCGCACAACATCGACCCGCAGATGATCGAAGACGCGCTTCTGGCCCACCCGAAGGTCGAAGCCGCCGCCGCCGTCGGGATGCCGGATTCCTACGCGGGCGAGTTGCCCGTCGCCTTCGTCATGACCCGCGACGGATGGACCCCCGGCGAGGGCGAGTTGATCGCGTTCTTGAAAGATCGGATCGAAGACCCGGTGGCGCTGCCCAAACGGATCGGCACGGTGGACGCCATGCCGCTGACTCCGGTCGGAAAGATCTTCAAGCCGACGCTCCGGGCCGAAGCGATCCGTTGGGCCATCGCCAGCGCGGGCGAGAAACTGGGCCTGACCCCCGAGGTGGTGGTGGGCGACAAGCTGGACACCCGCGTCACCGTCCCCGCCGCGCGGCTGGACGACATGCGCGCCGCGCTTGAAGGGATGCCGATCAGTTTCACGGTCACCGGCGCATGAGCGTTCTGACCTGTGAGATCGAAAACGGGGTCGCCGTCGCCACGCTGAACCGGCCCGAACGGCACAACGCCCTGTCGCCCGAGTTGATCTGCCGGCTGGCCGACCTGTTCGATGCACTGGCGAAAGACGATGCCGTTCGCGTGGTCGTTCTGACCGGAGCGGGCGACAAGACTTTCTGCTCCGGCGGCGACCTCGAACTGTCGTTGCCCTTGCTGTCGGGGGCGCGCGGGCCCGAAACCGAATGGGACGACCGGATCGTCGCCGACCGTTCGCTCGTGTTCCGGGCGAGTCTGAAGGGCGAGACGTTTCCCAAACCCGTCATCGCGGCGATCAACGGGCATTGTCTGGCAGGCGGGTTCGAATTGATGCTCGGCACCGACATTCGCATCGCCGCCGAACACGCGGTGTTCGGTCTGCCCGAAGCCAAACACGCGCTTATTCCCTTTGCCGGGGCGCTCGCCCGGATCACGCGGCAATTGCCACAAACGCTGGCGATGGAGATGCTCCTGACCGGCGACACCGTGCCGGTCGCGAGAATGGCGGCGTTCGGGCTGGTGAACCGGGTCGTGCCCGTCGCCGACGTCCTGCCCGCCGCGCTGGAGATCGCGCGCCGGATCGCCGCGAACGGCCCGGTCGCGGTCGAAGCGATCAAGATGGTGGTGACGGAAGCCATCGGAAGGCCCTTGGCGGAGGGCTACGCGTTGGAAACCCGCGCGATGGATCGCGTGATGGCCACCGAAGACGCCCGCGAAGGGCCGCGTGCCTTCATGGAGCGGCGCAAGCCCGTCTATCACGGGCGTTAGGGCGACGTCACGGCGTGGACAAGGCGGCTTCGCTCGTCTGCCAGTTGCACTGCGCCCTCAAGACAGGAATGTCGCTTTGAGGCGGGGGAGCAGGCTTGCGCGGCCCGCTCCCCCGACCCTTCCCTAGTTCCCCTTGCCGGTGTCGTCCTTGCTGGCGACGTGGCTGCCGATCACCTCGCCCAGCCGGTTCATCGCCGGGGCCGACACCGCGAGGTCGAGGATGGAATCTACGATCTGCGAAACGGGCGAGCCGGGTTCGGTGCGCTCGCCGCCACCCTGCCCGCGCGCGCCAAGGCCGTTGACGTTGTGGATGGTGATGCTGTCGATCTTTTCGGCGGGCTTCACCATCTGGCTCACGATGCCCGGCATGGCGTCGAGGCGCATCTTCTCCATCTCCAGCGCGGCGAGCGCGTCGGAGCGGGCGTTCTGGGCTTTGATCCGCGCGGCTTCGGCCTCGACCTCGGCGAGTTTCAGAAGCTTCATCGCTTCCGCTTCCTCGCGCTTGGCCTCGGTCCGATCCTTGGCGGTGGCCTTGTCGCTTTCCGCCGCGATGCGCGCGCGGGTCGCAGCCGTCTCGGCGTCCTGCTGGGCCGCCAGAAGCGCGACGGCCTTGCGCCGCTCGGCCTCGGCCATCTGGCGCGCGGTCTGGATCGCTTCTTCGGCCTTCACCGCTTCGGCGCGGGCCGTGTCGGCATCAGCGCGGGCGCGGCTCTCTTCCTGCGACTTGGCGGAGATCTGGATCTGCCGCTCCTGCTCTGCGATCTGAAGCGCACGCTCCTGTGCGATCTCGGCCTCTCGGATCGCCAGTTCCCGCGCGATGTCGGCGGACTGGATTTCCTGCTCCATCCGAATGCGCGCGTGGGCGGCCGAGCGTTCGGCATCGGCCTTGCGGCTCGCCACCTCGGCCAGTTGCGCGGCCATCAGCGTTTCGACCTCCTGCGCCTGCGCGATCTCGGCCCGACGTTCCTCAAGGTCGATCTCCAGTTTCCGGCGCGAAGCTTCCATCGCCGTGCGCCGCACCTCGACCTCGCTGTCGCCCTCGATCTGGGCGCGTTCGCGTTTCGACTTGGCGATCACCTCGGCCAGCTTGCGCATCCCGACCGCGTTGAAGGCGTTGGTCTCGTCCAGCGTATTGAACGGCGTCTGGTCGAAATCCGTCAGCGACACGCTGTCGAGTTGCAACCCGTAGCGCCCGAGCGTTTCGCCCAGAATATCGCGTACCTCGCGCACGAACTCGGCGCGGTTCTCATGCAGCTCGTCCATCGTCATTTGGGCCGCGACCGTGCGCAGCGCGTCGATCATCATGCCGTCGATCAGCGTCTTCAACTCGTCGGGCTGGAACGTGCGCCGCCCAAGGGTCTGGGCCGCGCGCGCGATGGCTTCGGGTTCGGGAACGACCGAGGCATAAAACTCGGCCCCCACGTCGACGCGCATCCGATCCTTGGTGATAAGCGCGGAATTGCCGCGCCGCACCACATCCATGCGGATCGTCTGCATGTTCACGCGGTTGATCTCGTGGAAATACGGGATCGCCAGCGTGCCGCCGTCGATGACGACCTTGCGCCCCCCGACCCCGGTTTTCACAAGGCTGATCTCGTTCGTCGCCCGTTCATAGAACCACGCGGCCAGCGCGATCAGAATGGCGGCGACGATGACAAGGAGGATGATCCATCCAATCGCAGTCATGGCGTATCCTTTCTCAGAAGACCGGCGGGAAATGACGCCCGCCACGGTCGAGGGTGATCCAGCGCAACTCGGTGAACGCGTCGAGCGACCAGCGCCCGCCGTAGCGACCCACGCCCGAGGCCTTGGTGCCGCCGAACGGCACGTGCGGCTCGTCGTTGATGTTCTGGCAGTTCACATGACAGATGCCGGTTTCGATATGCTCGGCCATGCGCAGGGCCTTGGCCTCGTCCCGCGTCATGATCGCCGCCGTCAGCCCGTATTCGGTGTCGTTGTTGAGCGCGATCGCCTCGGCTTCCGTGCGGAACGGGGCGACGATGACGACGGGGCCGAAAGTTTCGTCATGCCAGATGTCCATGTCGGCGTTGACGTTGGTCAGCACCGTGGGTTCGACGAAATTGTCCCACGCGTTACCGCCCAGTTCGACGGTCGCGCCCTTGGCAACGGCATCGTCGATCAGGGCTTTCACCCGCAGCGCCTGCCGCGTGTTCACCAGCGGGCCGATCACGTTGTCCTTGTCCTTCGTGTGCCCAGTCTTGAGCTTGGCGGCACGGGCGAGGAATTGGCGCATGAAGTCGTCATAGACCCCCTCCTGCACCAGAATTTTCTCGGTCGACATGCAGACCTGACCCTGATGCATGAACGAGCCGAAATTGGCGGCCTTGGCGGCGTGGTCGAGGTCGGCGTCATCCATGATAATCATGGAATCCTTGCCGCCGAGTTCGACGCAGGCCTTTTTCAGATGCGCCCCGCACTTGGCCGCGATGTGGCGGCCCACGGCGGTCGATCCGGTGAAGGACACGGCTTTCACGGTCGGGTTCTCGATCATCTCGTCGCCCACGGCGCCCACGCTTTCGCGGCTACAGGTCACGACGTTGAACACCCCCGGCGGGATGCCCGCTTCGTCGAGGATTTCGGCGAAATACAATCCGCCTGCGTATGGCGTATCTTCGGACGGTTTCAGAACCACGGTGTTGCCCACCGCCAGCGCCGCCGCGAAGCCGCGCGAGGTCAGGATGCCGGGCATGTTCCACGGGGAAATGACGCTGACGACCCCCAGCGGAAAGCGCGTGGCCATCATGAACTTGTGGTGCTCGGAGGGGAGCACTTCCCCGATGTTCTGATAGCATAGCGCCGAGGCCGAGCGGAACACTTCGGCCACGTAGCCTGCCTCGAACACGCCCTTGCCGAACCAGCCGCCGCCCTCTTGCACGGCGGCGTTGATGAAGTCGCCCTGACGCCGGTCCCAGACCTCCGCGATCTTGAGCAGGTAGTGCGCGCGCTCGTGGAAGGCGAGGCCCGACCACGCCGGGAACGCCGCCTTGGCCGCCGCGATGGCGCGCCGCGTATCCTCGGGCGAGCCGTCTGGGATGCGGGCGTAGAGCGAATTGTCGGATGGATTCAGGTCGTCGAAGGTGCGGGACGCGGGCGTCCACTGGCCGTCGATATACATGCCCTTGATGTTGGGCGCGGTGTTGGGACTGTCGAGCATGATGCCTCCTCTCCCTTAGGGTTTGCCGCGGGTGCGGGTGCGCGAACGGTCGCGGGCCCGTTGGGCGGCGGTTTCGATTTCGGTGAGCACTTCGCGCAGCCGGTCGCTGTGATGGCCGAGGTCCGGCATGGGCCGGGTCGGTTGGCTTGCGCGGGCGGGTTTCGGAGGCTCCGGCATCGGTGCGGGGCGCGGCGGAAGCGCGGGCGCGCCGCCCTTTCGCGACGACTGGCTCGCCGCCTTGGCGACGATGCTGGCCGTGTCGATGCCTGTGGCCGTTGGCGTCGCGGCGGGCGCGGGCCGTGGCGCGGGTCTGGCGACCGGCGGGGCCGGTGGCGGTGCCGGGCGCGGGGCGGGTTCCGGCGCGGGCGCGGGCTTGGCGGGCCGCGCCGGGGCCAGACCACTCATCGCCTGAGCCGCGATATCCGAGGGCGACGGGCCTTTTGCCGGGCGCGGGGCGCTTGGCGCAGGCATGGCGTTGGCCTGGGGCTTGGCCTTGCCCGCCCCGCCCTTGGCCGCCGCACCGCCCAGATAGGCCTTTTGCACCGCCGGGTCTTTGGCGAGGCTCGCCGCCGCATCCTCATGAATGATCTCGGTGTTTTCGAGCAGATATCCCCGATCCGCGATGGCGAGGGAGGCCTTGGCGTTCTGCTCGACGAGCAAGATCCCGATCCCCGTGTCGCGCACCGCCCGAAGGCTCTGGAACAGTTCCTTCGACAAGAGCGGCGACAGGCCGAGCGAGGGTTCGTCCAGTGTCAGAATAGCCGGGTTCGACATCATCGCACGCCCGATGGCGACCATCTGCTGCTCGCCGCCCGACATGGTGCGCGCGACCTGTCTGCGCCGCTCCAGAAGCTTGGGAAACAGCGCATAGACCCGGTCGAGGTTGGTGCGTTCGGCATCCTTGGCGCGTTCGGAATAGGCTCCCAAGGTTAGGTTTTCCTCGACCGTCAGATCACCGAAAATGCCGCGCCCTTCCGGCACCAGTGCGATGCCTTCTTCGACGATCCGGTCGGGCTTCATGCCGACGAGTTCATGCCCGTTCATGCGGACCGATCCCGTGACCTTGCCCTCGCAGATGCCGCTGATCGCCTTCAAAAGCGTCGATTTCCCCGCGCCGTTCGCGCCGAGGATGACGACGATCTCGCCTTTGCCGACGCGCACGGATGCCTTGTTCAGCGCCGGGTGCTGGCCGTAGGCGGCGGAAAGTCCCTTCACCTCAAGCATCGTCGTCCCCCAGATAGGCGCGGATGACCTCAGGGTCTGACAGCACGTCGTCCGTCGTCCCTTCCGCGATTTTCTTGCCCGAGGACATGACCACGCAGTTGTCGCAAAGCGAGCGGATCGCATCCATGACGTGCTCGACCAGAATGATCGTGCGCCCCTCGTCGCGCAGTCGGTGGATGAGGTCGATGCCTTCGGTCAGTTCGGTGGGGTTCAGCCCCGCGAGCCATTCGTCGAGGAGCAGCACCTCGGGCTCGCCCGACAGCGCGCGGGCCAGTTCGACCCGCTTGGTGTCGATATAGGTGAGCTGACCCACGTGGGCCTTGGCCTTGTCCGCCATGCCGATCTTTTCGAGCACCTGCATCGCGTGACGCTCCGCCGATTGGCCCCAACGGCGGCGGTGGCCGAAGACACCCCCCGCCATGACGTTTTCGAGCACGTTCATCGACGGCAGGAGCCGCACGAGCTGGAACGTCCGCGACACGCCCTTGCGCGCGATCTGGCGGGCGGGCAGCCCGGTGATGGTGCCGCCGCGCAAGCTGATCTCACCATCCGTCGCGGGCAGCGCGCCGGAGATCAGGTTCAGCGTCGTGGACTTGCCCGACCCGTTCGGGCCGATCAGTCCCAGCACCTCATGCTCGCGCACGTCGAAGCTGACGTTGTCGACCGCGACCAGCCCGCCGAATTGCTTGGTCGCGCCTCTGAGCGATATGACCGTATTCGCCATCATGCCATCGCACTCCGCTTTTTCGCGCGGCCCCTGAGCCGGTCGTAGAGGCCGACGAAACCGCCAGGCAGCAGATAGACGATGGCGAGGAAGCTGAGGCCCAGAAGCAGCGTCGTCTGGTTCGGGAAGGAGGACGAGATCGCCTCCCACAACAGCGTGAAGGGAATGACGCCGACGAGCGGACCCCAGAGCCGCCCGGTGCCGCCCAGAAGCGCCATGATGACAACCTGGAACGAGAGCATAGGCGTAAAGGCGGTGGCGGGTTCGATGTAGATATAGCGCGGCGCGATCATGGCACCGACGATGGCTGCCGTGGCCCCCGAGACGACGAAGAGCGCGATCTTGGAGAGCGCCGTGTTGATGCCCACATGCCGCGCCACATCCTCATCATCCCCGATGATGCGCAACGCGAAGCCGAGCTTTGAGCGGCCGATGGCCCAGCCGAGCAGGAACACGAGCGCGGCGAGGCCCAGAAGCTGCCAGTAGATGTCGGGATCGGTGAGTTCGGTCAGAACATAGGTGCCCTTGTGCCCGGTTTGGTTCTGATACCAGGTCACCGCCTGGCGCGTCATTTCGGCCAGCCCTAGCGTGAAGATCACGAAATACACGCCGGAGAGCCGCAGGGTGGCGAGGCCGACGAGCGCGGCGATCACGCCGCCGATCAGTCCGGCGATGGGTAGAAGCACCCAGTAGGGCAGATGCTCGATCCCCGACCCCATGACATAGGTGCCGATCCCGAAGAACGCGGCGGTGGCGAGCGAGATGTAATGCGTCGGGCCAGAGAACAGGGCCCAGCTTGTCGCCAGCACCGTATACATCGCGATCGAGACGCCGAGCGAGATCAGGTAGCCGTCGTTCGTGAGCGGCAGGAGCGCGGCGACGACCAGAAGCGCGGCACTCCAGCCGAGGTTTTTCCAATCCTGCGTCTTCATGTCGGTTTCCTTCCGAAGAAGCCCTGCGGACGGAACAGCAGGATCAGGATGAAGAGAGCGTAGGCCGCGACGAGCGTCAGGCCGGGGTCGATGACGGAGGCGACGAAGGTTTCGCCCACGCCCAGAACCAGCGCGGCGAGGATCGTGCCGCGCACGTCGCCCACCCCGCCCATGATGACGATGATGAGCGCCTTCATGGTGAACATCACGCCGGTCGAGGCGTCGAGCGTCAGGAAGGTCGAGATCACGGCCCCGCCCACGGCGGTCACCGCGCCGCCCAGCGCAAAGGCGCGGGCCGACAGCTTGGGCACGTCGATGCCCACGAGACGGGCGTTCTCCGGCGACACGGCGACGGCGCGAATGGCCATCCCGGCGCGCGAGACGTTGAGCCAGAGAAACAGGGCCGCACACAGGATCGCGGCGCAGACGAAGGCCACCACGCGGTTCAGGCCATAGTTGTCACCGAACACGGTGATGGGCCGCGCCAGGTAGGAATAGCTGAAATAGTCGCCCCCGAAGGCCCAGATCATCAGCCCCACCATCACGAAGGACAGACCGAAGGTGGTGAGGATCGCATCGACCTCGAGCATCCCACGGTTCTTGGCGCGTTTCACCAAGGGCCGCAGCATGATCCGGTAGATCAGCCAGTTCAGCACGTAGGCCAGCGGCGCGACCAGAAAGATGGTCAAGAGCGGGCTGACCTGACCCACGGTAAACAGAGTGAAGGCGGCGAAGGCGCCGATCACGAGCATCTCGCCATTGGCGAGGTTCATGATGCGCGACACACCGTATTGCAGGTTCAGCCCCAGCGCGATGAGCGCATAGGTGCCGCCGAGGATGAGACCCGTGATGAGGATGTCCATGACGTCTCCGAATAGAGTGGCGGGACCGGCACGCGCCGGACCCGCCAATGTCGTGAGTGGTTATTCCCAGCCGGTCTTGAGGATCGGCTCCACGGCGCCATCACGGCCCGTTTCCTTGATCCCCTTGAACTCGCCGCCCTGCCACTGACCGACGGTCCAGTAGGCGGTGTTGGAGTTCTGATCGTCGAAGTCGATGGTGCCCATCACGGTCTCGAACGCGTTGTCCTTGATGAACTGCGTCACCTCGGCCATGTCGAGCGTGCCGGTGGTTTCGATCGCTTCCTCGAGGATCTGGAGCGAGGCATACATCATGCCCGACGCCCAGTAGTCCGGCTTGGCCCCGGTCGCGGCTTCGTGACGCGCGGCATAGTCCATGAACTCCGGCGAAGCGGTGTTGACGCCACCGATCCCCATGACCCCCTCGGCCGCAGCGCCGAAGCGTCCGGCGAATGCGGGGAAAGCGGTTGCGACGGCGGTGTAGAACGCCTTGACGTCAAGCTCTTCGATCATCGCCTGTTCGGTCAGCCCGAAGGTGTCGGGCGGATAGGACCATGCGACGAAGGCATCCGGGTCCGCGCCCTTGACCGCCTTCATGATCGGCGACAGATCCTGCGTGCCCAGCGGATACGAGGTCTCATAGACCAGTTCGAACCCCGCAGCCTCGACCGCGGGTTTGGCGACGGCCATCAGCTCGATCCCGAAGGCGTCGGCCACGTTGACCATCGCCACCCGGTTGCCGATCTCGCCGGCTTCGCGCAGGTCCGACAGCACCTCGACCGCGTCCTCGGCAAGGTCGGTGGAGCGACCGAGCAGGAAGAACATGTCGTTGAACTGGCCCGACAGCTCACCGATCTGGTCGGTCGCCGCCGACGAGGTGATCTGCGGGAAGCCCAGACGGTCGAAGATCGGCGCAGCGGCGATGTTCAGGCCGGTGGAATAGGGCGCGAGGATGATGTCGGCATTGTCCTGCGTCGCGAGACGCTGCACCGCCTTGATCGTTTCGGCCGGGTTGGTCTGGTCGTCATATTCGATGACTTCCAGCATCCGCTGTTCGCCACCCACGTTCAGGCCGCCGCGCGCGTTCACCTCGTCGACCCAGAGCTTGATGTTCGGCCAATGGGTCACGGCGGCGCCCCCGGCCAGCGGACCGGTCTTGGGCGCGACCGCGCCCACGATGATGTTGTCCTGTGCGAAAGCGGCACCGGCCATCAGCGTCGCGGCCAGCGTCGTCGTCACCTTGAAGAAAGTTCTCCGTTTCATGTGTCTCCTCCCTGAGTTCGCGCATCCCGCGCGTTTTGATTACGTCCAGAACGGGTAATCGGATCTTGGCTCCTGGACGGTGATCCACCGGAGCTCGGTGAATTCCTGAATGGCCGTGGTCCCGCCGAAGCGGCCATAGCCGGATGTCTTGACGCCGCCGTATGGTTTGGACGGGTCGTCGTAGACCGTAGGCCCGTTGATATGGCAGACCCCGGTTTCAAGCCGCCGCGCGATGGCGCGTCCGCGCGCCTCGTCCGCGGTGAAGACCGAGGCGACGAGGCCGTATTGCGTGTCGTTCGCGACCGAGACCGCTTCGGCTTCGTCCTCGACCCGGACGATTGCGGCGATGGGTCCGAAGCTTTCCTCGGAATAGATCTGCATCTCGGGCGTCACCCGGTCGAGCAAGGTGGGCTGCACATAGGCACCCGACACCTCGCCCCCGACGACAAGCGTGGCACCACGCGCCAGCGCATCGTCGATCAGCCGACCAACCCGACGCGCCGCATCCGCGCTGATGAGATCGCCCACCTTGGCCCCGTTGCGCCGCGCGAGCAGGTCGGCACATTGCGCCTCCATCGCAGCAAGGAAGCGGTCGGCCACCTCGTCCACCACCACGACCCGCTCGGTCGTCATGCAGATCTGGCCCTGGTTGAAATAGGCGCCGTAGGTCGCCGCCAGCGCCGCCGCCTCGATATCGGCATCTTCCAGCACAATGAGCGAGGCTTTGCCGGACAGTTCGAGCAGGCAGGGCTTGATATAGCGCGCCCCGATCTCGGCCACCCGGCGACCGACCCGCGAGGAGCCGGTGAAGTTGATGCGCCGCACCGCAGGATGCGCCGCAAGCGCGTCGACCACGGTTTCGGCCATTTCCGGGGCGTGGATCACCGAGGTCAGCGCCCCTTCGGGCAACCCGGCCTCGCACAGCACGTCGACGATCCGCGAATGCAGCATGGGGCAAAGCTCGCTGCCCTTGAACACCACCGTATTGCCGCAGGCGAGCGGCCAGACGATCGCCCGCACCGCCAGCGTCACCGGCGCGTTCCACGGGGCGATGGCCAGCACGACGCCCACCGGCTCGCGGATCGTGGTGGACCGCACGCCATCCCGCTCCGACACCTCTTCGAACCCGGTCACGAGGTCGGGGATCGCCATCGCCTCGTTGAACACATCCGCCGCAATCGCGACGTTGAAGCGAATCCAGTCGGGGGTGGAGCCCAGCTCTTCCCGCGCGATTTCGACGAATTCCTCGGTATGGTCGATCAGCGCGTCCCTCGCGCGGCCCATGAGCGCGCGCTTTTCGTCGTTCGGCATCGCATGCCAGATCGGAAAGGCGGCGGCGGCGGCATTCGCTGCGTCCTGCGCATCGCGCGGCCCGGCGGCCACGGCGCGCGTGACCGGGTTGCCGCTGACCGGCGACAGCCGCTCGAAAACGGCGCCATCACGTGCGTCGACACCCGCGCTGCGGATATGAAGCTTGGCTTCGAACATAATCCTCCCTGGGCCCGGCAGCGTTCCCCGCCGTGACCGTGACAGACAGCATGACCGAGCTTTCGGAGAAAAATAATGCTGAAAAATGGGCATGAATTAACAAAAAATGGGTAAGATGGGTCCGAAACGCAGATTTTGGAGACGCCCATGTTCGATTCGCCGCTCTCACGGTTCCGCGCGGGGCATATCGAATGCGGGCTTCAGGAACGGGTCGTCGCCGCCCGGTCGACCGCCGCGCAGCACGACTGGTTCGTCTTCTACCTCGACAGCGGGCAGGCCGTCGCCGAAACGCAGGACGGCGAATTCGAGATGTCCGGCCCGGCGATGCGATGGGGGCCGCTGGACGAACACACCCGTCTCAGGATCGGCGCGGGCGGGGCCGGGTATTACCTGTTTTTCGGCACCCCGATCTTCGAGGACGCCATCGGCCTCGCCGCCGAAGGGCCGGACCTGCGCATGTTCGCGGCCCAGCACCTCGTCGCCACGTTCGAGCGATCGGATTCCCTCGGCCAACGGCTCGACGCGCTGTTCGGGCGCATCACCGCCGAGGCGACGACGCCCCAGTTCGGCAGCGAAATCGCCGTCTCGGCCTATATCCGGCTTCTGCTCGTGCTGTTCTGGCGGAGCGTCGACCGCGACGTGACACCCCAGAGCGCGCGTCGCCAAGGCATCGGCGACATCAACCGCTTCCGCAATCTCGTCGAGGCGCATTTCCGCGCCCGGTGGAGCGCGCAGCACTATGCCGAGGCGATGGGGATCACCTACGACAGGCTTCACGACCTGTGCGTCCGAACCGTCGGCAAACCCCCTGCCCGCCTGATCCGCGAACGCTCCATCCACGAAGCGCGGGTCCTGCTTCAACGCACCGCGCTGTCCGCCGAACGCATCGCCGTCATGCTCGGCTTCTCGTCGTCCAGCCAGTTCAACCACGTCTTCAAGTCGATGACCGGAGAAACGCCGGGAGCTTTCCGCAAACAGGCGCTCGCACAGGCTGGTACCGCCGAAAGCCGCGCGTCTGGCTTCGCGGATTGGCCCTAGTGTTTTGGCCGGAGCCTGACCCCGGCATTAGTGCGATAATCGGAGCGGCGCGGATGCTATCGAGGAACGTGAACGGCAACAGTCGGTCGCCCAGAGCAATCAGAATGTCTTGCGAGACTTTGCCCGCGATGCATTCGAAAGCCGCAAGGCCGGATTCAAGGGCGACAGGAAAGCGGGCCAGTGGTTCAGTCCCCTCCAACTCCACGTCCTGCCCAAACTGGGCAAGATGCCTGTTTCCGAAATTGATCTGCGTGACATTCGCGACACCGTTTCGCCATCTGGCACGACAAGGGCGACACCACGCGGAAGGCGATGAATCGTCTTTCCATTTTTATGCGTCACGCGGCGGCGCTGCGCCTAGAGGTCGATCTAAGAGCGACCTAGAAGGCAAAGGCGCTCTTGGGCATATCTATACGCCCCTCAGGCGGGTGCTCAAACTCAACTCGGTCCATGCGGACATGCGCCGAAAAGCGAGGCCATCGGCCAGCGCAGGAACTTGCATAGGGCGTTGTATTCGGCCAGTGACCCACTATCGCGTATTGATAATCGACCAGGCCAGCCAAAAGGCTCCCGGCGCGATGAATGGTAATGAAAGGAAACCGTGCAATGGCGCCACCAAAGCTCGACACCAGTTTCCGGCCAGACGTCGAAGGCCTTCGTGCTCTGGCGGTATTTGCCGTAATCCTTTTTCACTACAGCAACGGTCGAACTGCGGGTTTTGTTGGCGTCGATATCTTCTTCGTAATCAGCGGTTTCCTGATAACCCGCATAATCGCACGCGAGATCGTTGCAGGTCAGTTCCAATTCTCAGCCTTCTACGCCCGAAGGGCGCGTCGCATCATACCCGCTCTGGTCGCGGTCGTGCTTTTCACAGTGGCAGGCGGCCTTGTCCTTCTATCTCCCCCAGCTCTTGTCTTACTTGGCAAGCAAGCCATCACTGCCCTTTTCGGCGTGTCGAACGTCTACTTTTGGCTGACGTCAGGATACTTTTCGCGCGAAGCCCATAGTGAGCCACTACTTCACACTTGGTCACTCGGCGTCGAGGAGCAGTTTTATCTTCTATGGCCGATGGCGCTGCTTTTGCTTCATCGCATTTGGGGCCTGTGGGGAAAGCCCGTGCTCTTGGTCATTGGGTTGTTCATTGCTCTGAGCTTTGGCAGCATCCGCATTCTCACCGGAGATTACGAAACCTTCGCGTTTTTCATGCTTCCCACGCGGGCTTGGCAATTGGCGACGGGCGGGCTTCTCGTGTTCTTGCCCAGCCTTCACGGTCATAGATGGCCTGGCGTATTGAAGGCTGCCGGGCTTCTCTTCATTCTTGCCGCCATCCTCCTCATAGAACCGGACGCCTCTTATCCAAGCTTTTCGGCGCTGCTGCCGACCGTCGGAGCGGCCCTGCTGATCTGGCCTTCGGACCGGAGAACGTATGTCGCGAACCTCCTGAGCATTCGCCCGCTACGTTACTTTGGTAAAATCTCCTACTCCCTTTACCTTTGGCACTGGCCGCCTTTGGTTTTGCTCCTGACATGGAGCCAAAGCGCCAGCTTATCGTTGGTTCAAAGCATTTTTCTGTTTCTGTTCGCGTGGGCAATGGCTCAATTGAGCTGGCGATTTGTCGAACAGCCTTTCCGACGGAAAAGCACCGGAAATTCGAAGGTTTTGGTCACATCGGCAGGGGTGGTGTGTGTGGTTGCCTTAATCCCGCTCGGCTTCGTCCTGTCGGATGGAGCGCCAGCCCGGATCTCAGAGGCCGGAAGAGAGCTTTCCAAGAAGCTGGATCGAGAAGAAGCAGACGACCAATCGGTCTTTTGTGACTTTCAGGAGGTGATCGAGACTGGTGCAGAGTGCGCCCGGTTTTCCAAAAACGAGGAACACATCTTGGTCATGGGCGATAGCCATGCAGATCATCTGGTTTGGGCGATCAAGGATGCGTTCCCGGCCGTCAAAGTAAGCACCCTCATAAGATCGGGTTGTCGTCCGATTGTTGCGTCCGTCGGGCGCAAGAACTGCGTTGAGATGTATGACGCATTCTTTCGCGACGTGCTTCCCGACCATCGGTTCGATGCAATCGTGCTGTCGGCCAGATGGCGCAATGGTCAATATGAGAACCTTGAGCCGACGGTTGCCGCACTAGGAGCTTACGCGGATCGTTTGGTCGTATTGGGGCAAACCGTTGAATATGACCATCCGCTTCCTGAGCTGCTTTTGGCCAAGTATCTGCCACGGCGGAGTTCCGACATTCAGAACTTCATGTCACGGTGGGCGGAAATCAAGCAAATTGACGAGCACATGGCCCGGAGTCTGTCCGATATTCCTGTGGAGTATTACTCGGTGATCGAAGCTGTATGCCCTGACGACGATTGCACTTTGTTTTCTCCGTCCGGTTACCCGCTTACATGGGACTACGGCCATTTCAACGCATCCGGTGCAAGGTTGGTGGTCGAACGACTTCAGAGCAAAGGCTTCCACTTGCCGTAAACGCGTCCTTGAAGATTTCTTTGGGTCGAAAGCTGATTTTCCACAATGGATCGTAGTCAAAACTGACTTATTATTTCTGCACAATCAGAGGTGAGCAATGGGCGGGTTCGGTAGCGGACGACACCGGCACTGGAACACATAGAACACTGTGACAGACGACCGGGCGCCGGACGTTCGGCGCTGGGCGCGTGAAGGGCTACCCTTCTCAGCGAGAAAAGAGCTACGACCGGGCCGCGCGAAAGGTCGACAAAATCAGAGCGCCGCTGGGCTGGGACTTGGGCCTGGAGGGAGTGCCGCGCGGACGCCCGAAAGGGATTCACCGCGAAACATACGAACGATTGTCGGCTTGGATCTGGGAATTGACCGATGAAGCGGAGCTGGGTTTCGCCGATCAATTCGCCTTCGCGTTACTCGAGATGGACCCGAAACGAGGCGCCAGCGCTGACCTTTAGGGCGACTGACAGGGGAATTCCGGGAGCGCCAATGTCAATAACCCTCTTTTTCCAATAACTTATGAAAACTGAATGGTGCCCCCAGAGAGACTCGAACTCCCGACCCACTGATTACAAATCAGTTGCTCTACCAGCTGAGCTATAGGGGCGCCTTGCGCGATTTAGACCGAGTGCGGCGCGCAATCAAGTCCGCGCTCTTGCCGATACCCCACGTTTCCTTTGAAAAATTGCCCAGCCTGTGCCCAAATGACCGGATAGCGCAAACAGGCCAGTGTACGGGCTGTTTACAATACCAAAGGCCTATGCTCTGTTTGCGACATGAAGAGAAGATGATGTCGCTTTTGGGACGGGAAGAGACACCCAAACGAACGATTTCACAGGGAGACCCTCATGACTAACAAAACACTCGGCGTGCTTGGCGCGCTCGGCATTTCGGTCTGCTTCGGCTCGGCCGCCTTCGCGCAGGAATGCGGAGACGTGTCGATTGCGGAAATGGACTGGGCCTCGGCCGAACTCATGGCCAATGTCGACGCGATCATCCTCGAAGAAGGATATGGCTGCGACGTCTCGCTCATCCCGGGCGCGACCACGACCACCTTCGCCTCGATGAGCGAAAAGGCCGAGCCCGACGTGGCACCGGAACTCTGGATCAACGCCGTGCGCGATCCGCTGTCGGCCGCCAAGGAAGAAGGCTCGCTCGTCGCGCTGAACGACGGCCCGATCACCGGCCTTGGCGAAGGCTGGTGGGTGACGCCCGCATTCGCCGAAGAGCACCCGGAACTCGACACCGTCGAGAAACTGCTCGAACGCCCCGACCTCTTCCCCTACGCGGAAGACGAAAGCAAAGGCGCCTTCGTGGGTTGCCCGGCGGGCTGGGGCTGTCAGCTCGTGAACGCCAACCTCTTCCGCGCCTTCGACATGGAAGAAAAAGGCTGGGTGCTGGTCGATCCGGGTTCGGCCGCGGGCCTCGACGGGTCGATGGCGAAAGCCGCCGACCGGGGCGAGCCGTGGTTCGGCTACTACTGGTCGCCCACCTCGATGATCGGCAAATACAACATGGTCATGCTGCCGTTCGAGGCCGAGTTCGCCGGTCGTGAAAACTGGGACGGCTGCATCGCGCTGGCCGAGCAGGACTGTCAGGACCCGCAGCCGACCGCATGGACGGTGTCCGAGGTCGAGACGGTCGTGACCGACGACTTCATGGAAAAGGGCGGCGTCGCGGCCGACTACTTCAAGGCCCGCGTGTTCCCGGGTGACGTGATGAACGCCATGCTCGTGTTCATGAACGAAAATCAGGCGACCGGCGAAGACGCCGCGTTCGAATTCCTGATGACCCACGAAGACATCTGGACTCAGTGGGTCGGCGAAGACGTGGCCGCCAAGGTCAAGGACGCGCTTTGATCGCGACGTGACAGGAAAAGGGCCCGCGCCGGACGCGGGCCCTTTTTCAATTCAAGAACAATGACCTCAGAAGGGGAACAGGGATGGAATTTCTGACAGAATTCCCGTCGCTCGGGCGGGCCGACCTGTCGGCCATGCGCCGGTGGATCGACGGCAACTTCCGCGAATTCACGCGCGCCACGGGTGAGGCGCTCGAAGCGTTCTTCAATCCGCTTCTGAAATTTCTCGTCTGGTTCGAGGATCTGCTTCAGGCGACGCCATGGCCCATCATCCTGCTCGTCATCGGCGGGCTGGCCTGGCTTGGCGCGCGGGACTGGAAGATCACGATCGGCTCGGTCGTCGCCTTCGTTCTGATCGGCGTGTTCGGGATGTGGGAGGATACGATGTCCACCCTCGCCATCATCTCGGTCGCCACGATCCTCTGCATCGCCATCGGCATTCCCATCGGTATCCTGATGTCGCGCTCGGACCGGATGCAGTCGATCATCACACCGATCCTCGACGTGATGCAGACCATCCCGTCCTTCGTTTATCTCATCCCGGTCGTCATGCTTCTGGGCATCGGCAAGGTGCCGGGCCTCATCGCCGTGTGCATCTACGCGATCCCGCCCATCGTCCGCCTGACGAACCTCGGCATCCGCCTCGTCGATGCCGACGTGATGGAAGCCGCCGATGCCTTCGGCGCCTCGCCACGGCAGAAACTGTTCGGCGTTCAGGTGCCGCTGGCGCTGCCCAACATCTTCGCCGGCGTGAACCAGACCATCATGATGGCGCTGTCGATGGTCGTCATCGCCTCGATGATCGGGGTGCAGGGGCTCGGCGTCCCGGTGCTGCGGGCCATTTCGAACCAGTATCTTGCGCTCGGCCTCATGAACGGTCTCGCCATCGTGGCGCTGGCGATCATCTTCGACCGGGTCTCGCAGACCTACGGCAAACGGCTTCAGGCCTATCGGACGGGACGCGGCAATGACTGAGGAAAACATCAAGGTTCAGATCCGGAACCTCTACAAGATCTTCGGCAACAACCCGAAAAAGGTACTGCCGCTGGTCAAGGACGGCATGGGCAAGCCCGAGCTTCTGGACAAGCACAATCACGTGCTGGGCATTCAGGACGTGTCGCTCGATATCCCGGAGAAGCGCATTCAGGTCATCATGGGCCTGTCGGGGTCCGGCAAGTCGACCCTGATCCGTCACGTCAACCGCCTGATCGAACCGACGGCGGGCGAAATCCTCGTCGACGGCGAGGACGTGATGAAGATGTCCGACGACCAGCTTCGCGACCTCAGACGGTTCAAGATGTCGATGGTGTTCCAGAAATTCGGCCTCCTGCCGCACCGGCTGGTCGAAGAGAACGTGCAATACGGCCTGACGATTCAGGGCGTGGACGAGAGCGAGGCGAAGAAACGCGCCCAGCACTGGATCGACCGCGTTGGCCTGTCGGGCTACGAACGCCACTATCCGGGCCAGCTATCGGGCGGAATGCAGCAGCGCGTGGGGCTCGCCCGCGCACTGGCCACCGATGCGGAAATCCTCCTGATGGACGAAGCCTTCTCGGCCCTCGACCCGCTCATCCGCTTCGACATGCAGTCGATCTTGCTCGAGCTTCAGGACGAACTTCACAAGACCATCATCTTCATCACCCACGATCTCGACGAGGCGCTGCGCCTCGGCGAAAACATCGCCATCCTGCGCGACGGCGCGCTCATCCAAGAGGGCGACGCACAGGAGATCGTGTTGAAGCCGGCGGACGATTACATCGCGGACTTCACCAAGGACATCAACCGCGCCAAGGTGATCCGCCTCTACGGTCTCGCCACGGCCACCCCGAACGGGTTCGACGGGCCGACCGTCGACGGCGACATGGTGCTGGACGAAGCGATGCCGGTCATCAACGAAGCCCCGGACCGCACCGTCGGCGTCACCGACGAGACCGGCAAGCTGATCGGCACCGTCGATCTGTCGACGGCGATCCGCGCGCTCCACGCCTGACCCGCGTCCTTCTTCGTTTCAAGAAACCTCGGAGGGGGGCCGGACTTGCCCCGCAAGGCCGGCTGGGGGAGGCTGGCCTCCCCCACCGCGTCGACCCGGCCTTGCCGGGGCGGCGCGAAAGCTGCGCGGGCGCAAGCCCGCACCGCCCGGTCGCTCAGGCCGGGAGCGACGCGCGATCCTCTTCGCCCGCGTTGCGGCTCGCCTCCAACCCCGTGGCGACGACGCAGAGCGAGGCGATGGGCGCGCCCCGGTCCAGACGGACGACGCAATCCTTGATCGTCACATGGGCGCAACCGGCATCGGCAAGCAGGCGGGCGATGTAGTCGGGACCATGGGCGAAGCGTCGGCTTTCGCGCAGGACGACGCCCGTGTCGGCCTTCTCGACGGTGAACGCCAGCCGCCCGCCCGGTGCCAGCATCCCCGCACACCAGCCGACCACCCGTTCGAGCGCGCCGAGATAGGCGAAGACATCGGCGGCCACGATCAGGTCGAACGGCGCACCGCCAAGGTCCAAGGCGCCGATGTCGCGCTTTTCGAGCCGGTCGTAAATGCCCTTGGCCTCCGCCTCGGCCAGCATCCGGGCCGACAGGTCGCAGCCTTCGAGCCAACCGCTGATCCCCCGCAGCCGCTCGCCCATAAGCCCGGTCCCGCAGCCCAAGTCGAGCGCCCGTTCGACCCGGTCCGGACCCGCGACGGAGAGCGCCGACATGATCTCGTCCGGCCCGCGATAGTCCAGCTTTTCGACCAGCGACGTCTCGAAACGCGGCGCATATTGGTCGAACAGCAGTTCCACGAAGGCTGGCGGCATCGTGTCGACGAGCGGAACCGCGCGCGCCAGATCGCGTTTCAGGCCCGCCCCGAACGGGTCGGTCGGATCGAGCGTCATGGCCCGGCCCCATGCCGTCACGGCGGCGTCGCCATCTCCGACAAGGTCGTGAAATTCGCCCAGCCGGAACCAGCCCGCCGCCCATCCCGGCGCGATCTCAAGGGCGCCGGACAACACGTCGATCGCCGCGTCCATATCGCCCAGATGGGCCATCGTCTCGGCATAGCTCGCGCGCCGGTCGGCGGCGGGGTCGCCCGAGGGAAACAGCATTCCTGCCATCGATTTTCGTCCAAGGGGCCCGCTCATCTGCCGGTCGGCCACGCGGCGGGCGTCACGCTGCGCTCGCAGGCGCATCGGTCGCGCAGATAGGGCCGCCCCGCCGTGCTGTCAATCCGCGATCAGCGGTTTGCGCGCGCCATGAAACCGACCGCCACGAGCCCCACGAGAATGACGAGGATCGCCGCTGGCGCCGCCTGCCCGATCTGTTCCAGCGAGGCCTTTTCATAGACCCGCGTGGCGAGCGTGTTGTAGTTGAACGGGCGCAGAAGAAGCGTCGCCGGCAACTCCTTCACGCAGTCCACGAAGACGAGCAGAAGCGCGGTCCCAACAGAGCCGCGCATCAGGGGCACATAGACCTCGCGCAGTGCCCCGCCCGCCGACCGGCCCAGCGAGCGCGCGGCCATGGGCAGCGATGGCGACACCCGCCCCATCGCGGCATCCGCCGCGTTCTGGGCGATGGCGAAGAACCGGACGCAGTAGGCGAAGACCATGGCAAAGGCCGTGCCGGTCAAAAGCAGGCCCGGATCGAACCCGGTCAGGCCATAGACCGCGTCGGCGACCGTGTTGTCGAGCGCGGCCAAGGGGATCAGGATACCGACCGCCAGAACGGCACCGGGCGCGGCGTAGCCGATGGTCGAGACCGGCATGACCATGCGCGGCAGCTTCGACCCGGTCAGGCGGACGCCATAGACCAGAAACAGCGCAAGCGTCACCGTCACCACCGCCGCGCTGCCGCCGACCGCCACCGTATGCCCAAGGGCGCGGAACAGCCCGGCGGACAGCCATTCCTCGGCATTGTGCGCCGCGTGCCACAGGAGCACGCCCACAGGCAGGATGAAGCCGACGGCGAAGGGGACGAGGCAGAACAGGGTCGCAAGCCACCCCTGCCAGCCGGTCAGGGCGACCGGATCGACGGGGCGTTGCTGGCGTTCGAGCCGGTAGAACCGGCTTTTCGACCGGCTGACCTTTTCGATGGCGACCAGCACGAGGACGAGCCCCAGAATGACCATCGCGATCTGGGCGGCCCCGCCCGCGTTGCCCATTTCGAGCCAAGTGGTGAAGATGCCCGTGGTCAGAGTCTGCACCGCGAAGAAATCGACGGTGCCGAAATCCGAGACCGTCTCCATCATCACGATGGCGGACCCGGCGGCAATCGCGGGGCGCACCAGCGGAAGCCCGACGCGCCAGAAGCGCCCGAAAGGGCCCGACCCCAGCGCCCGCGCCACCTCGTACACTCCGCCCGATTGCTCGCGCAGCCCGGTGCGGGTCAGAAGGTAGACATAGGGCGACAGGGCGGCGGTCAGAACGATGATCGCCGCGCCGATCGAGCGGATTTCGGGGAACCAATAGGCCTGCGCGTTCTCCCACCCGAACAGTCCGCGCAACGCGGTCTGCACCGGGCCGGAATATTCGAGGAAATCGACAAGCGCATAGGCCCCGACATAGGCGGGGATCGCCAGCGGGAAGAGCAGCAGCCACTCCAACCAACGGCTCCCCGGAAACCGGTACATGACGATAAGCCACGCGGCCCCGGTGCCCACAGCGGCGGACAGGAACGCGACCGACAGGGCGAGGATCACGGTGTTGGTGAAGTAGCGTGGAAGCGTCGTCGAAATGAGATGCGGCCAGACGTTCTCGGCGGGGTTGAACGCCATCCAGACCACCGCAAGGATGGGGCCGACGACGAGCAGCCCGATCAGCACCGCCCCCACCGACCACCGGCTGGGCATTCGCAGGCCTTTCGGGCGCGTCAGAACTTGACCATTTCGCTCAACCATCGCCCGGTCCGCATATCCCATTTCCGGTTTAACTGTCCAGAATTCCCGCTATAAATTGGCCCACTACCGAAAGGACGGCCCGAACCACTCATGCAGATTGCATTCCACATCGGTGCCCATTGCACTGACGAAGATCAACTCGTCAAATCGCTGGTCAAGAACAACCAGATCTTCACCGAACAGGGCGTCGCCGTTCCCGGTCCGTCACGCTACCGCAAGCTTCTGGCCGATGTGGCGGTCAAACTCGCCGGCAAGCCCGCGTCGCTCGAAACGCAGGACATGGTGCTCGAGCAGATCCTCGACGGCACGGACCCGGATCGACTGGTGTTTTCCTTCGACAATTTCATCAGCGGCCCGCGCCGCGCGCTCGAGGACGGAATGCTCTATCCGGCGGCGGCCGAAAAAGCGCGGGTGCTCCACAACCTCTTTCCCGACCATAAGGTCGAGTTCTTCCTTGCCGTGCGCGACCCCGCGACCTTCGTTCCGGCCTTTCTGACGAAATACACCGACATCGACCGGGGCGAGGTCATGTCGAAGCTGAACCCGATGGGCATGGTCTGGTCCGACATCATCAAGGACATCCGCGAAGAGAACCCGGACTGCCAGATCACCGTCTGGTGCAACGAGGATACGCCCCTGATCTGGCCCGAGGTCATGCACGAAATCACCGCCATCGACATGCGCGTGCTGTTCAAGGGGGGATTGGACATCATCGCGCAGATCATGGAGCGCGAAGGGGTCAAGCGCCTGCGCGCCTACATGGCCGAGAACCAGCCGACCAACGAGATCCAGCGCCGCCGGGTGCTCGCCGCCTTTCTCGACAAATACGCGATCGAAGACGCGGTCGAGCAGGAGATCAATCTGCCGGGCTGGACCGCGGAACTGGTGGAGGAGCTTTCGGCCTCCTACGAAGACGACATGCTGGAAATCGCGCGGATTCCCGGCGTGAATTTCATCACCGCCTGATCGGTCGTCCGGCGCACCGGGCCCGAACGACCGGATCGCGGATCAGCTCATGCCGAGCGCCTGCTTGTACATGTCGAGAACCGCCTCTTCCTCGGCGATGTCGTCGGGCTCGCGCTTGCGCAGCGCGATCACCTTGCGCATGACCTTGGTGTCGTAGCCACGGGCCTTGGCCTCAGCCATCACCTCTTTCTGCTGGTCGGCGATGTCCTTTTTCTCCATCTCCAGACGCTCGAACCGCTCGATGAACTGGCGCAACTCGTCCGCCGTCACGCGGTAGCTGCTCGGGGTGCCTTCGGTCTCGTCCATCACGTCCATCATGCTGTCCTCGCTCGGTCTGGTGGACCCTCTTGCTAGTCGCATCGCCACCGCCCATCAAGACCCCTTCTCGCTTGCGGCAGCGCCTTGCCCACGCTAGAGGCAGCGCATGGAACTTCTCATTATCATCGGGGCGGTCATCTCCGCCGTGGGCCTTGTCGGCCTGATCCTCAGCGCCCTGCGCGTGCTCAAGGCGAAACGCTCCGGGCAGGACGACGAGGCGCTGCGCGAAACCGTGCGCCGCGCGATGATCCTGAACTTCGGCTCGCTGATGCTGTCGGCCTTCGGGCTGATCCTCGTCGTGGTCGGCGTCATCCTCGCCTGAAGAGCCGGCCTCACGCCTTTCCGATCGTCTCGAACCGGCGCCCGTGCTTCACGAGCTCGTCCCAAAGCGGGACCGGCGCCCAGAACGGGTTCTCGGACGCCCAGTCCGACAAGTCCTTGCGCACCTCGAGCGGTGTGGCGAGGTCGGCGGCCAGCATCGGGCCACCCTTTTCGCGGGGAAACCCCAGCCCCAGCAGCATCACCGCATCGATATCCGAGGGCCGGTCCACGACCCGCGCCGCGACGAGCCGCGCCCCTTCGTTCGCCATCGCGAACAGGCAGCGGCGTCGAATGTCCTCTTTCTCGAACACCTGTGGCCTGATCCCGCGATAATCGCGCAGGGCCCGGATCATGTTCGTCACGTCAGTCGAGGGTCGCCCCACCCCGTCCTCGCCCCGGTAGTCGTAAAACCCCTGTCCGGTGCGCTGGCCATACCAGGCCTGTTCGATCATCCGTGCGGGAAGTTCCGACGGGCAGGCATCGAGGTTCAGGCCCCAGACCGCTTCGATCCCGGCGACGTCCTGTGCCTGAAACGGGCCAAGCGGCATTCCGTAGCCGCGCATGGCAAGATCGACCTCGGCGGGCAAGGCGCCCTGTTCGACCACCAAAGCCGCCGCCGCATAATAGGCCTGACGCATCCGGTTGTAGACCAGCCCCTGCCGCGCGCCCGTCAGCACCGGCCCCTTGCCCATCGCGCGGGCCAGCCGGATCAGGGTCATCAGCGCCTCGGGCCGGGTGCCCCGCGCCGGTGCGATTTCGACAAGCCGGTTGGCATCGGCGGGCGCAATGAAATGCATTGCGGCGAACCGATCCGGGCGCCCTGACGCGCCTGCGAGGGTTTCGATATCGCATTCCGCCGTCGAGCTGGCGAAGATCGTATGGCCCGCGGCGACCTGCGACAGTTGGCCCAGCGCCTGCGTCTTTCGCACGCTGTCCTCGGCCAAGGCCTCGATAATCACGTCCTTGTCGTCGAGGGCGCCGTAGTCGTCCGCGGTGTTCAACCGCCTGAGCCGGTCGTCGCGCTCCCGGCCACTGAGCGTTCCCGCCTCGACCGCATCGCCGAAGGCGCGTTCGATCCGGCCCCGGACCCGCGTGATCGCGGTGTCGTCCTCCAGCGCGACGGTCACCGGCACCCCGGCCTTGAGGGCGGCCATCGCCACGTCGCGGGCCAACGCCCCTGCGCCGACCACGCCCACGGACGACACCCGCTGCGCCGCCACTCCGGCCAGTGACGGAAACCGCCCGGCCCGGCGTTCGGCGAGGAAGGCGTGGCGCAGACCCCGTGCCGCATCGGAATTCACGAGGTCGTCATAGGCCGCGTGCTCCATCTCAAGCCCGGCGTCGAACGGAACGAGAAGCGCGGCCTCGACCAGTTCCACGGCCCTGATCCCGGCCTCGCCCGCACCGCCCTGCATCGCGGCCCGCCGGGCGGCGACGGCTTCGAGATAGGGTCTGGCCTGCCCGAACCCTTCGGTGCGGTCGCGGGTCGGGCGCGGTGGGACGCCGCTTTCGGCGAAGTTGCGGGCCGACCCGAAGGCGGCCTTGTCGAGGTTTTTCTGAACGATCTTGTCGACGAGCCCGGCGGCCAGAGCACGGTTCGCGTCGATGGGCTTGCCCGTGGTCAGAAGGTCGAGCGCCACCCGCGCCCCGACCAGCCGGGGCAAACGCTGGGTGCCGCCGGCATTAGGGACGAGCCCCAGCGACACCTCGGGAAATCCGAACCGCGCGTCATGGAGCGCCATGCGGTAATGACAGGCCAGCGCCAGTTTCAGCCCGCCGCCAAGAGCCGTGCCGTGGATCGCCGCGACCACGGGCTTCGTGCAGTCCTCGATCCTGCGGCACAGGTCGGCCAGCGTCGGCTCCCCGGCCGCGACCGAGAACTCGCGCACATCGGCACCGGCGGGGAAGGTGCGCCCTTCGGCCTGGATCAGAATGGCGGAAACGTCGGGGTCGGCTTCGGCGCGTTCGAGGCTTTCGAGCAGGGCCGCGCGCACCGGCTGGACGAGCGCGTTGACCGGGGGATTGGCGACAGTGAGAACCGCGACGCCTTCGCGTCGTTCCCACCTGACCTTCTCTGCCCCTGACGGTCCCGCGTCCATGCGGCGCTACCGCTCCGATTTGCCTAATTGTTACAGCAAACTAGGCCGCAGGCGGCTCCAATGCAAATTTTTCGTAATCCGAAGGCCGCCGTCAGACCGGCATGTTCTCGAACAGGTCCTCGTCATCGTCCTGCCGCAGCCAATCGGCATAGACCCGAAGCTGTGCCGGAAGCTCAAGCCCGTATTCGGCATGCATCGCGATGGTCTGGCGCAGGCGGTCCTCCCACATACGCCAGTTCACCGGGTCCGCCGCGATGTCGTCCATCAGCGTGCGGGCCGTGTTCATCAATTCGTCCTTCATAGTATCCTCCCGGTTCCTTCCTCTGAACCAAGCAGCAAAATAGTTGCGTCAGCCTGTCTTGGACGCGCAGGTCGCGCAGAGCGGCGCCTGTGGCACGAGGTCGAGACGCGCTTCGGCGATTTCGGCCCCGCATTGCACGCAATAGCCGTATTCGCCTTCGTCCATACGGGTCAGTGCGGCCTTGATCTGGGCAATCTCGGCCTGACCGGATTGCCCCATCTGCTCGAGCACCTCGTCCTCTTCCCGTTCCGTCGCCAATTCTTCCCAGTCCTTCGACTGGTGGCTGTCGAGTTCATCATCGATCTCGTGCAGGCGCGTGTCGAGTTCCGCGAGGCGGGCTTCGAGTATTGGGCGGTATTTCGCGACGTCGGGCATGGTGTCTCCCCTATAAACAGGAGCATCAATAGCCCAAGTGTGTCCCGCCGCCTTGATCTTGGTCAAGACGGGATTGCCAGACGGTCAGGAAAGGTCGAGCGGGTTGTCGGAATTGGACAAGTCGGGCAGATCGGGCAGGTCCGCAAGGTCCGGCAAATCGGGCAAGTCCGGCAGATCAGGCAGATCCGGCAGGTCGCCAGTGTCACCGAGCGGGCCAAGATCCGCGACATCCCCCAGATCCGGCACATCGCCACTGTCCGGCAGGTCCGGCAAGGGGTCGACCGGCGGCAGGGCGGCGGGTTTCGCAGGGCGCGCGGGCGCGTCCATCTGCGGTTCCGCCTCGGCGACCGCGCCGATGCGGATCGCACGATGGCCGCCCGACATGCCCAGCCGCCCGTGTTTCACGGTGCGCCCGTTGATATCCTCGATCGCGACCTGCCCCAGCGCCTCGCGCGGGATGGGGATAACGCTGCCAACGGAAAGCCCCGCCACCTCGGCCAGCGGCATCTGCAAACGGTGAAGCGTGCCGCGCAGCAGCACTTCCGCCTCACCGACCACTTCGGCCAGAGCCTGCGTGAACCCTGCCGGGTCGGCGTTCGTCGCCGCAGCGGCACCGGACGGGGCTGCATTGAACGGCAGGATCACATCGAGCGTGCCCTGCTTGGCCCCGCGCCCGAGATCGAGCGAGACGTGGAACCGCCGGTAGGGCACGTCGTCCAGCGTCATCGGTATGGCCCGCGCTTCGGACAGGGCGAGCGCGTAGCGAAACCCGCCCAGCGCCGGCGCGATGTCGATGTCCGCCTCCGCCGTCCGGTCTTCGAGCAATTCCAGCACGCGGTCGATGAAATCCGCGCACATGATGGCGTCCGTCCGTGTCGGCGGTCGTGCGGTCGCGGGACGCGGAACGACCCGGCCCGTGGTCTGTATCTCGATCAATGCCGCAAGCGTGTCCGGATCGACGAGGATCAGGCCATAGCGACCCTCGGGCCCTTCGATCAGCGCCATAAGCGCGTGTTCCCCGATCCCCTCGACGATCGGGGCAAGGGTCGTGCGCATCTCCTCGGGCTGGCCCGCGACGATGGACAACGCCGCCACATCCTCGCCCGCCTGCATGATGGCCGTGCGCAGAATACGCGCCGCCGTGGGCGCGCCGATCTCGGGCGGCGGTCGTCCCGCCCCCGCCTTGCGCTGCATCGCGCTGGGGCGTTCGTCTGTGTTCATATCCTGTGCCACGGGCAAAGGTGTCCGTCCCCGACACTCGCAGCACAAGGTTGACAAAGGGTGAAGGTTAACGCGGCAGGGTCACGCGAAAGGCAGCACCGCCCTGCCCCGGCAGGTATGTGACCGATCCGCCGAGCTTCGACATGATCTCACGACAGATCGCAAGGCCCAGACCGGCACCGCCCGCCTTTTGCTGATCCGACAGGCGCGAGAATTTCTCGAAGATCATGGATTGGCTCTCGGCCGGAATGCCCGTGCCATTGTCGATGAAATCCACCTCGACCCGCTTGGCGTTCTGCGCGACCGATATGGTCAGGCGCGGATGGGCCGCATCGCAGTATTTGCGCGCATTCGCGATCAGATTGATGAAAACCTGACTCAGCCGGTCCGTGTCCGTCTCGATCGTCACGTCCTCGCGCGCCGGGGTGCGCCGTATGTCGAGCGTGCGGCCATCCCGCCCGGTCGCGCCCGCGGAAACCGCCCGGTCCAGCACGGCCTGAAGGTTGCCCGGTTGCATGTTCAGCGTCACCTGCCCGGCCTCAAGCACCGACAGGTCCAGAAGATCGTCCAACAGCCGTGTCAGGCGGATCGCCTCGTCCTGAATGATGCCGGAATATTTGCGGGTATCCGCATCCTCCATCCCGCCTTCCTTCAGGATCTCAGAAAAAGCCCGGATCGAGGTCATGGGCGTGCGCAGTTCGTGGCTGATCTGGCTCAGAAACGCGTCCTTCTGGATCGACAGGGCCGTCAGCTTCTCGTTCGCTTCTTGCAACTGGCGAGCGGTGCGGACCAGTTCTTCCGACTTGGCTTCGAGCTGCGAGGAATATTCCAGAATCTGCTGCGTCTCATCGGCCACGGCCATCAGGTCGTCGACCGAGACCGAGGCACCGCCGACGATCTGCCCGACCATCGCATGCGCCGTGGCGGCCCCGACCGAGCCAGACAGTTCCCGTTCGAGGATGCGCAGGAAATCGGGTGTGGTATCGGGCAGATACCCTTCCTTGCCCTGCCGCGCACTTTCGGCGTGGAACAGGTTCTGTGCCTCGCTCGCCCCCATGATCCGTTGCGCCATGACCAGAAGATCCTCGGCCTCGGCATTGCCGCGCGACCAGCCCTGAGCCGTGCGGCTGTGTTCGAACACATTGACGAACTGGGCGCCCTGAAGCCGCTCCATCGGGCGCGGAAACGACACCAGCGAACCAGCGATGAACGCGCCGGTGTTGAGCGCCATCGACCAGAAGATCGCATGAACCACCGGGTCCATCCCCTCGATGCCGAAGAACGCCTGCGGGCGCAGCCAGTCGATGCCCCAAGGCCCCTCGGCCATGAATCGCGCGGTCATCACGCCCTCGCCGAAAGACGGCAGGAAAAGCGCGTAGGCCCAGATCGTGAAGCCGAGGATCAGGCCGACGGCGGCGCCCACACGGGTCGCCCCGCGCCAGAACAGCCCGCCGATCAGCGACGGCAACACCTGCGCCACGCCCGCGAACGAGATCAGACCGATGGCCGCCAGCGCCTCGCCCCCGCCCGACAGATGGTAATAGAACCAGCCAAGGCCGAGAACGGCGGCGATGGACAGACGGCGCGACACCAGAACCACGTGCCGCACATCCCCCGACATCGCCGCCCCACCCATGCGCGCCGACAGCCAGATCGGCATGACGATGTGGTTCGACACCATCGTGGACAGCGCGATGGCCGCCACGATGACCATGGAGGTCGCGGACGAAAACCCGCCGAGGAAGGTGAGCATCGCCAGCCCGCCTTGATCGAAATGCAGGGGCACCGTCAGAACGAAAAGGTCCGGGTTCGCGCCAGCCGGCAGGACGCTCAGACCCACGACCGCGATGGGAACCACGAACAGGCTCATCAGAAACATATACAGGGGAAACGCCCAGCTTGCGGTGGCGAGCTGCTTTTCGTCCACGTTCTCGACGACCAGAACCTGAAACATGCGCGGCAGGGTCAGGAACGCGGCGGCGGACAGGAAGATCATCGTGGCCCAGCGCGGTCCGTCCAGTTCCCACGTGGCGATGGGCGAGGCGTGGATCGTCTCGGCGATCGCGCCGGGGCCGCCCGTCACGCCCCAGACCACGAAGATGCCGACCGCCAGCAGGGCCACGAGCTTCACGACCGCTTCGACCGCGATGGCGGTGACCACGCCGTGATGCCGCTCGTTCGCGTCGAGGTTCCGGGTGCCGAACAGCACGGTGAAGGCGGCAAGACCGACGGCGACCCAAAGCGCGGTGGCCTCGGGGTCCGCCGCCGCATCCCCGCCTTGCTGGGCGAAGACCGAATAGGACAGGACCACCGATTGAAGCTGAAGCGCGATATAGGGCGTCGTGCCGATCACGGCGAGCAGCGTGACGATCACGCCCAGAAGGTTCGACTTGCCGTAGCGCGAGGATATGAGGTCCGCGACCGAGGTGATGCGTTGCGCGCGCCCGATGCGCACCAGCTTGCGCAGAACCCACCACCAGCCGACCATGACGATGGTGGGGCCGAGATAGATGGTCACGAACTCCAGCCCCGACCGCGCGGCGTAGCCGACCGCGCCATAGAACGTCCAGGCCGTGCAATAGATCGACAGCGACAGGGTGTAGATGATCGGCGCGCGCAGCCAGCCGCCGCGCCCGGTCCGGGCCTGCCGGTCGCCCCAGAACGCGACGAGGAACAGGAAACCGACATAGGCCAGACTGACGGCGATCAGCAGGTTGAAGCCGACCATGTTCAGTCCTCGTCCTCGACCGATCCCGGCTCGAGCGGGTCCGAGGCCACACCACCCGGAGAGCGCGCCACCGCACGCACCAGCAAGGACGCCCCGATGATAAGCACCAACCACGCGGCGAACAGATACATTCCGGCATAGGCCGTCGACCGTTCGGACGTGCCGGAGCCAAGAAGCGGCACGAGGAACAGAAGTAGCCCCAGCACCGGAAGCACGCGAAGCGCGTCGATCAGGCGGCGACGGCGGTATGTGTCACGGGCAAGGAAGGTTGTCGGGCGTCGCGTCATCCGCGCCTCACGCCCCGCCGGTCATCTCGCGCAGGACGGTCAGGACCTCGGCGTTGGAGAACGGCTTGGTCATGAACCGCGTCGCGCCGAGTTTGTCGGCCAATTCCCGGTCCTTCTTCTGGCCGCGCGCGGTCAGCATCAGCACGGGCAGCGTGCCCATCTCGGGGTCGGCCCGCAGATCCTGCAAAATCTCGTATCCGGAGCGGCCCGGCAGCATCACGTCGAGCACCAGCGCATCCGGCGTGTGCCGTCGCACCGCATCCATCGCCGTCTCGCCGTTGGCATGGGTCGAGACGGACCAGCCATCACGGCTGAGGATGAATGAGATCGCTTCGATGATGTTCGGCTCGTCCTCGATCAGCAGAACTTGTTTCGCCATAAACTCCCCCGATGGGCCCTCCCCCTGAGCCCGCGTTTCTCGTTTATCGCCTCAGGGTGGTGCAAAGTCAAAGCAGAACAGGGGCTTGGGGCGGTGGCGACCTCGTGGTGCCACCCGAACCCGTGCGCACGAGCGGCGGGGACGGCCGAGACCGGCTAGCTCTGCTTGCCAAGGATCGACGGTTCGCGCCGCGCCGAACAGGTCTCGCGCGGGCAGATCCGGCAGGACGCGCCGACCCTGAGCACAGGCCCGGAGGTATGCTCGACGGGTTCGATGAGCATCGTCGCCTCATGAATGGGTGGGGCATCGAAGGTCGCCGCCGGGCGGGGAACCGACAGGGCGCGACACAGAAACAGCTTCGGGTCCGTGCCCGGCATCTCGACCACCCGCGCGATGGGCTGCGCCGGGCGGGCCAGCGCCTGATAGAGCGGCCACAGGGGACAGGCCGCACCGAACCGCGGCAGCGGAAAGCCCTCCAGCGGCTTGCGCAGCGTGACCGTTCCAGACCCGTCGCAGACCACGAGGCCCCGCCCCGGTTCGTCTTCGGCCGTCGGCAAGCTGGCCATGCGCCGCAGCACCGCGTCCAGCCCCACCCCGAAGCCGTCCGCGACCCGCGCCGGGTCTTCGCCGGTATTGGCGAGCGAGGTCCGAAACGCGCTCAACGGCATGGCGCGGGCATCGGCCAGATAGCGCACCAGCATCCGGTGGGCGAGGTCGCGCGCGCCCTTGTCCCTGAGCGGCCCGGCCTTTTCGAGCATCAGTCCGATCTCGCCCTCGCCCACGGCGGGCTTTTCAAGCTCGGGAAAATGATAGCCCGCCTCGCCCACATAGGCGGCAAGGTCGTCGACCGCCGAGACCTGCATCTCGCGGGTATCCGCACCCGCCTCAAGATAGGTCACCAGCCCTTCGGCCGACGATGACAGGCGCTGCGCCTCTTCGCGCATGTTGCGCAGGAACCGCGACTGCCAGTCCGGGTCGATGTCCTCGGTCTCGGCAAGGATCGCGGCGGTCGACCGGATCGCGGTCACCGTGGACAGCACTTCGTGCAGCGAGGCCGCGAGGTGCGGATCGTGGGTCAGCCGGTCCGACAGCGTCTCGACCACCCGTTCGAGATCCTCGATCCGGCGCGCCTGCGTCGCGACGAGCGCCGACCAGCCCGAGAACCGGCCCGCGAACTCCTCGACCCGGTCGAGTTCGGGTGTGACGTTCTCGAACCGGGCGGCGGCATCGCGCAGGGCGTTGACCAGCGCCTGTCCCGCGCCTTCGGACAGTTGCGCGGGCTCGGTGTTCAGTTCGCGCGCGAGATCGACCAATAACTTGCCGCCGATTCTGCGGCGATTGTGTTCGATCAGATTGAGGTATGCGGGCGACACCCCCACGGCGCGGGCCAAGTCGGCCTGACGGGTGCCCAGCGCCAGCCGACGCTCGCGGATCCGGCTTCCGGTCAGGCGGGACTGAGGCATGAAATTTTCCTTGGTTTTCCGATGCTTTCTGCACCTGCGCGAAAATTTGTTTACAGGTATACCATGGTATCAGTTCATTTGTTTACAAAAAAATTGTTACATCTGAACCATTTGTTGCGGAATTTTCTGACCCAACGTCATAATGCCCACAGCCTGTAAAAAGGCACACGGCATGTGCGGGGAGGCCATGTCGTCATTTCCAAACGGGAGGATATTCATGTCCAAATCGAACTTCACCCGTCGTGGGCTTCTCAAGACGGGTGCCGTGACCGGCGCCGGCCTTGCGATGCCGACGATCTTCACCTCCGGCGCGATGGCGTTCACCAACGAGCCGACCGGTGACACCGTGACCTTCGGCTTCAACGTGCCGCAGACCGGCCCCTACGCAGAAGAAGGCCTCGACGAACTGCGCGCGCAGGAACTCGCCATCCAGCACATCAACGGCGAAGGCGACGGCGGCATGCTGAACACCTTCTCGTCGAAGGCGCTCGACGGGACCGGCATCTTGGGCAAGAAAGCGGCCTTCGTGACCGGCGACACCCAGACCAAGTCGGACGCCGCGCGCGCCTCGGCCAAGTCGATGATCGAAAAAGACGGCGTCGTGATGATCAACGGCGGTTCGTCCTCGGGCGTGGCCGTGGCCGTTCAGGGCCTCTGCCAGGAAGCCGGGATCATCTTCATGGCGGGTCTGACCCACTCCAACGACACCACCGGCAAGGACCGCAAGGCCAACGGTTTCCGTCACTTCTTCAACGCCTACATGTCGGGCGCCGCGCTGGCCCCGGTGCTGAAGAACGCCTACGGCACCGACCGTCGCGCCTATCACCTGACCGCCGACTACACCTGGGGCTGGACCCAGCAGGAGTCGATCCAGAACGCCACCGAGGCGCTGGGTTGGGAAACCGTCAACAACGTAATGACGCCGGTCGGCGCGGGCGACTTCTCGTCCTACATCACGCCGGTTCTGAACTCGGGCGCAGACGTGCTCATCCTGAACCACTACGGCGGAGACATGGTGAACTCGCTCACCCAGTCGATCCAGTTCGGCCTGCGCGACGCGCAAGCCAACGGCAAGAACTTCGAGATCGTCGTTCCGCTCTACTCCGAACTGATGGCCGCCGGTGCCGGCGAGAACATCAAGGGCGTGTACGGTTCGATGAACTGGAACTGGCAGCTGACCGACGCGGGCACGCAGGCCTTCGTCAAGTCGTTCGGTGAAAAGTACGGCCGTCCGCCGTCGGGTTCGGCGCACACCTGCTACGTGCAGACGCTGCTCTATGCAGACGCCGTGACCCGTGCCGGTTCGTTCAACCCCTGCGCCGTGGCCGAAGCCCTCGAAGGTTTCGAATTCGACGGCATGGGCAACGGCCCGACGCTCTACCGCGCCGAAGACCACCAGTGCTTCAAGGACGTGCTGGTCATGAAAGGCGCCGAGAACCCGACCACCGAGTACGACACCCTCGAAATCGTGGAAGTCACGCCGGTCGATCAGGTCATGTACGAGCCGAACCACCCGATGTTCGGTGGCGACGAAGCCTCGCTCGGCGAGTGCAACGACGGCGCGTAATCGTCAGACCCTTCGTAGGGCGGGGACATCCCCGCCCTACACTCATGCGCAGGCAGTGGGCGGCAAGACCCGCGCCGCGTTCGTTTCACACACCCTTATGCAGCACCGGTGGGGACAATGGACGCCATCATTCTTCAAATTCTGAACGGGCTCGACAAGGGCTCGGCCTATGCGCTGATCGCCCTCGGGCTCACGCTCATCTTCGGCACGCTCGGCGTCGTGAACTTCGCCCACGGTGCCCTGTTCATGATCGGCGCCTTCGTCGCCGTCACGCTTCAGCGGATCTTCAACCTGTCGTTCGAACAGATCGACCCGACGAAAAAGGACTTCCTGGGCAACCCGCTCAAGGTCGAGGTTCCATACGTCGAGGCCTGGTTCGGCGCCGATGTCGGTGACTGGCTGATCGACTGGTCGGTGCCGCTGGCCATCATCTTCGCCATTCCCGTCATGCTGCTCGTCGGCTTCGTCATGGAACGCGGCCTCATCAAGCACTTCTACAAGCGCCCGCATGCCGACCAGATCCTCGTGACCTTCGGCCTTGCCATCGTGCTTCAGGAGCTCATCAAGTACTTCTTCGGCGCCAACCCGATCCAGACCGGGGCACCGGATGCCTTCTCCGGGTCGATGGATTTCGGCGTGTTGCTCGGCTTCGACCCGAACGTCATCATCTATCCCTACTGGCGTCTGGTCTATTTCCTCTTCGCCGCCATCGTGATCGGCGCGGTGTTCTCGTTCCTCCAGTTCACCACCTTCGGGATGGTCGTGCGAGCCGGTATGGCCGACCGCGAGACGGTGGGGCTTCTGGGCATCAACATAGACAAACGCTTCACGCTGATGTTCGGCCTCGCCGCCGCGGTCGCGGGCATGGCGGGGGTAATGTACACACCCATTCTGGCACCGAACTATCACATGGGGATGGACTTCCTCGTGCTCTCCTTCGTCGTGGTCGTCGTCGGCGGCATGGGCAGCTTGCCCGGCGCCGTCGCCGCGGGGTTCCTGCTGGGTGTCCTTCAAAGCTTCGCTTCGATGAACGAGATCAAGTCGCTCATTCCCGGCATCGACCAGGTCATCATCTACCTCGTCGCCATCATCATTCTGCTCACCCGTCCGCGGGGCCTCATGGGCCGTGCCGGCGTGATGGAGGAATAAGACCATGAAAATGCTCGGTCTGTCACAACGAGACACCACCTTCCTGCTGATCGTCGTCTTCCTGACGCTGGTCACGCCGATCCTGCTCCAGCCGTTTCCCGAAGGCTCCGGCATGGCCACGTTCAACGCTGGCTACCCGGACCTGATGCAGCGGTTCGCGATCTTCGGCATCTTCGCCATCGGCTTCAACATCCTCTTCGGCCTCACCGGCTACCTCTCGTTCGGCCACGCGGCCTTTCTGGGTGTCGGCTCCTATTCGGTCGTGTGGATGTACAAGCTTCTGGGCTACAACGTGGTCCCCGGCATCCTGCTGGCGGTCATCGTCTCGGCCCTCTTCGCCCTGCTCATCGGCTACGTGTCGCTGCGCCGCTCGGGGATCTACTTCTCGATCCTCACGCTCGCCTTCGCGCAGATGAGCTACAACCTCGCCTATTCGGTGCTGACGCCGCTGACCAACGGTGAAACCGGCCTTCAGGTCTATACCAACGATCCGCAGGTCCTGATGGGCGAGAACAGCCCGACCTCGCCGCACTTCTTCGGCATCGTCATGAACGAAAGCGCGAAGCTCAATGTCGGCGGGTGGGAGTTCACCTTCAACAACGGCTACTACTTCTGCGCCATCGTCGCGATCCTCGTGTTCTACCTGTCGCTCCGCATCTTCCGGTCGCCCTTCGGCCTGATGCTGCGCGCGATCAAGACGAACCAGACGCGCCTGAACTACACCGGCCTCAACTCGCGTCCCTACACCCTTGCCGCTTTCGTGATCTCGGGCATGTATGCCGGGCTCGCCGGTGCGCTCATGGCCTCGATGGACCCGCTTGCGGGCGCCGAACGGATGCAATGGACCGCCAGCGGCGAAGTCGTGCTGATGACCATCCTCGGCGGGGCCGGCACCCTGATGGGTCCGATCCTCGGCGCAGGCTTCATCAAGTACTTCGAGAACATCTTCTCGAAGATCAACGACAACATGCTGCACCAGTGGTTCGCGTGGATGCCGGACGGGATCGAAGATTTCCTCATCGGCCTCAGCCACTTCTTCGTCGGCAAATCCTGGCACCTGACGCTCGGCCTGCTCTTCATGCTCGTCGTCATCTTCCTGCCCGGTGGCCTTGTCGAAGGTGGCCAGCGCATCGCCAAGGCCGTCCGCAACCGTCGCTCCAAGGGCGACGGGGCGGAAGCCCAGACGCAGCCCGCGGAATAAGGAGAAACTCCAATGGGTATCCTTGAAGTCAAGAACGTGGGCAAACGCTTCGGCGGTCTGCAAGCCCTCTCGGACGTGAACCTCTCGGTTCAGGAAAACACGGTTCACGCCATCATCGGGCCGAACGGCGCGGGCAAGTCCACCCTGCTCAACTGCTTCGTGGGCAAGCTGATCCCCGACACCGGATCGGTCATGTTCAACGGCCAGTCGGTGCTGGGACTCAAGCCGCACCAGATCAACCAGATGGGCATTTCCCGCGTGTTCCAGACGCCCGAGATCTTCGGCGACCTGACCGTGATGGAAAACGTCATGATCTCGTGCTTCGCCAAGCGTGACGGCGCATTCCGCATGCACCCGTTCGAAACCGTGGCGCATGAGCGCGATATCGTCGAACAGGCCGAGCAGATGCTCACCGACGTGAACATGATCGACAAGCGTCACATGCACGCGGCCTCGATGTCGCGCGGCGACAAGCGGCGGCTCGAAATGGCGATGTGTCTGGCGCAGGAACCCCGGCTTCTGCTGCTCGACGAACCGACGGCGGGCATGGCGCGCGCCGACACCAACAACACCATCGACCTCCTCAAGGAGATCAAGGAAAAACGGGACATCACCATGGCGATCATCGAGCACGACATGCACGTCGTCTTCTCGCTCGCCGAACGGATCACGGTGCTGGCCCAAGGCACGCCGCTGGTCGAGGATACGCCCGAGAACATCAAGGGCCATCCGAAGGTGAAAGAAGCCTATCTCGGTGAGGCCGCGTAAGGGGGATGAAGGACATGAACGAACAAGTCGTCGGAGAGGCCAAGCGCCGCGAGCCCGTGGATCATTCGAACAACGCCAACCACGCCAGCACGGCCCCGGCCTTCTTTTCCTGCTGGGACATCCACGCCTATTACGGCGAGAGCTACATCGTCCAAGGCGTGACTTTCAACGTCCACGAGGGCGAAATCCTCGCCCTTCTGGGTCGCAACGGCGCCGGCAAGACCTCGACGCTGCGGGCGCTGGCGCGCACCGGCAGCCCGATGGTCACGCAGGGTGAAATCTGGCTCGACCACAAGCCGCTGCACCAGATGAAAAGCCATGAGGCGGCGCAGAACGGCCTCGCCCTCGTGCCCGAAGATCGTCGCATCATTCAGGGTCTGACGGTGGAAGAGAACCTGCAACTGGCCCAGATCGCGCCGCCGATCGGCTGGTCGCTGGAACGCGTCTACGAATTGTTCCCGCGTCTCGGCGAACGCCGCAAGCAGGAAGGCACCACGCTTTCGGGGGGCGAACAGCAGATGCTCGCCATCGCCCGGGCGCTGGTGCGCGATATCAAACTTCTGCTGCTTGACGAGCCCTACGAAGGTCTCGCTCCCGTCATCGTCGACGAGATCGAGAAGACCTTGAATGTCATCAAGGCGCAGGGCATCACGACCGTGCTGGTGGAACAGAACGCGGTCCGGGCGCTGGAACTCGCCGACCGTGCCGTGATCCTCGACACCGGCACCGTGGTCTTCGACGGCACCGCGAAAGAGGTGCTCGACAACGAAGCTCTGCGTCACGAATACCTGGCCATCTGAGCCGGACCCGCGACGCGCCGGGAGGGGCGCTTCGCACCCGCCAGATCACGGGCGCCTGTTCCGGGCGCCCGTTCCAAGAACACGACCGGCAGGAGGAGGACCGACCATGTCCGACAAGACCTACGCCCCATCCGATGACTTCGTAAAGAACGCCAATGTCGATGCGGCGAAGTATGACGAAATGTATGCCGCATCGGTGAACGACCCCGACGCTTTCTGGGGCGAGCACATGAAGCGGCTCGACTGGATCAAGACCCCGACCAAGATCAAGAACACCTCGTTCGATTACCACAATGTCTCGATCAAGTGGTTCGAGGACGGCGAGATCAACGTGGCCGCGAACTGCGTCGACCGGCACCTTGCCACCCGCGGCGACCAGACCGCGATCATCTGGGAAAGCGACGATCCGAACGTCGACAAGCACATCACCTACAACGAATTGTCCGAGCAGGTGAACAAGCTCGCCAACGTCTACAAGTCGCTGGGCGTCGGCAAGGGTGACCGGGTCGTGCTTTACATGCCGATGATCCCCGAAGCCGCCTATGCCATGCTGGCCTGCGCGCGCATCGGCGCGATCCATTCCATCGTCTTCGCGGGCTTCTCGCCCGAGGCGCTGGCCGCCCGCGTGTCCGGCTGCGACGCCAAGCTCATCGTGACCGCCGATCAGGCCCCGCGCGGGGGCCGCGCCACGCCGCTCAAGGCGAATGTCGACAAGGCGCGCGAGCATTGCGGCGAGGTCCAGACACTTGTGGTCGAGCGCACGGGCGCCGACGTCGGCCTCAAGGACGGGCTGGATCACTCCTACAACGCGCTGATGGCGAACGCCTCGGCCGATTGCCCGCCGGAGCCGATGAACGCCGAAGATCCGCTGTTCATCCTTTACACCTCCGGCTCCACCGGCGCGCCCAAGGGCGTCGTCCACACGACCGGCGGCTACCTGCTTTATGCCGCGCTCACTCACGAGGTGACGTTCGACTACCACGACGGCGACATCTACTGGTGCACGGCGGACGTAGGCTGGGTCACGGGCCACAGCTACATCGTCTATGGCCCGCTCGCCAACGGCGCGACGACGCTGATGTTCGAAGGCGTGCCGACCTACCCGGATGCGGGCCGGTTCTGGGCCGTGTGCGAAAAGCACAAGGTGAACCAGTTCTACACCGCCCCGACCGCGATCCGTGCGCTCATGGGTCAAGGGACCGAGTGGGTGACGAAATACGACCTGTCCGACCTCAAGGTGCTGGGCACCGTGGGCGAGCCGATCAACCCGGAAGCCTGGAACTGGTACAACGATGTCGTCGGCAAAGGGAACTGCCCCATCGTCGATACGTGGTGGCAGACCGAAACCGGGGGCCACATGATGACCCCCCTGCCCGGCGCCCACGCGACCAAACCGGGCGCGGCGATGAAGCCGTTCTTCGGGGTGCAGCCCGTGGTGCTCGACCCGCAGGCCGGGACCGAGATCGCCGAGTCCCCCTGCGAGGGCGTGCTGTGCATCGCCGATAGCTGGCCGGGCCAGATGCGCACGGTCTACGGCGACCATGAGCGGTTCGTGAAAACCTATTTCTCGGACTACAAGGGCTACTACTTCGCCGGTGACGGCTGCCGCCGCGATGCCGATGGCGACTACTGGATCACGGGCCGAGTGGATGACGTCATCAACGTTTCCGGTCACCGGATGGGCACTGCCGAGGTCGAAAGCGCCCTCGTCGCCCATGCCAAGGTGGCCGAGGCCGCCGTCGTCGGCTTCCCACACGAGATCAAGGGGCAAGGCATCTACTGCTATGTCACTCTGATGGAAGGCGAGGAATACACCGACGATCTCAAGACCGAGCTGCGCAACTGGGTCCGGACCGAGATCGGCCCCATCGCCTCGCCGGACTACATCCAGTGGGCGCCGGGCCTGCCGAAAACCCGCTCCGGCAAGATCATGCGCCGCATCCTGCGCAAGATCGCCGAGAACGATTACGGCGCGCTTGGCGACACCTCGACGCTGGCCGACCCTTCGGTGGTGGACGAGCTGATCGCGAACCGCAAGCCGGACTGACCCTCTCCCCGAGCGCCCCGCGTTCTGCGGGGTCTCACCTTCAGGCCGACGCTTCGCGCGTCGGCCTTTTTTCGTCTGTGCCCTCTCCCGCGGCACCCCGCCGTTGCTCGCGACAAACTCACAACCATTTGAAAAAATTCGATTTCTAAGTGACTAATCGCAAATCTTTTTCAGGCCGGAACAAATCTCGCAACCATCGCATTGGAGTGACAAGGCGCGTGAGCGCGCCACGACAACTAGGAGATTTGAATATGAAACCGCTGAACAAGACCCTGATGACGTCTGCTGCCGCGCTCGTCCTCGTGGCCGGCTCGGCCTTCGCGCAGGACGTTTCGACCGACACCGAAGTGACCGGTGACGTGGCGACCGAAGGCACGACCATGAACTCCGACACCTCGACCTCCACCGACATGGAGGCGACCGGTGACGACATGACCGCCGGCGCCGAGATGGACACCGAGACCGAGCTGGAATCGGACATCGAGACCGCCGCGGAAGAGACCGGCGAAGCGATCGAAAACACGGCGGAAGACGTGGCCGATGCGGCCGAGAACACCGCTGAGGACATCGAGCAAGGCGCCGAAGAACTGGCCGCCGACGCCGAGAACGCCGCCGAAGAAGCCGGCGACGAGATGGAAGAAATGGCGGCTGACGCCGAAGCCGAAGTCGATGGCGAAATCGACGGCGAAATGTCGGCTGATGCCAGCGCCATGGACTCCGACCTCGAAGCCGCTGCTGACGTCGAGATTTCCTCGCTCATCGGCGTGAACGTCGTGTCGCAGGACGGCAACGACGTCGGCGAAGTCGACAACTTCTACATGCTCGACAACAAGGTCTGGGCCGTCATCGGTATCGGTGGATTCCTGGGCATCGGCGAACATGACGTCGCCATCGACCTCGAGCACCTCGCGGTGAACGAAACTTCCGACGAAGGTGAAGTCACCGAATTCATGATCACCGGCTACACCGAAGCCGATCTTGAAGCGATGGAAGAATTCGACAGCGAAACCGCCACGGTCATCGACTCCACGTCGAGCCTGCGCGCCGCTTCGGGTTCGTAAGACCAAGACCACTCACGGGCGTCATTCCGACGCCACCGACCGGCGCATGGCCTCATGCGCCGGTCATTTTATTTCGCGACTCCGGGTCAACCGGACGTAAGGTTGCTCATTTCTTGACCGAATGGTAAGAATCGTGTAATAGTGAGAGGTGTCGGATCACTTAAGTGTTTCGACACTCATTTCAGGACCCTTTTGCTTTAGAGTGCACGCCCCCGACCCGTCTGACGGATCGGGGGTTTTCATGTCGCGATGGCGACCCATAACAGCGCGGCCCCCCACAGGGCGAAGCCGAGCGCACTCATCGTCAGGGTCGGCCCCACCGTCTTGGGGGTCTTGAGCGTCAGCTCCGGAACGGCGATCAGCGATGCCCCCTTGGCCACGGCAGCGACCCCGAGCAGCGACACGAGGATCGCACCAAGGCCATTCCACTGCCAGTGATTGACCAAGATCACCATCCCGACCACGAAATGCACCGCACCGGAGAGGTTCAGAAGCACCGGGTCGGCCTTGGCATTGCCAAGCACCATGCGTTCATAAAACCCGCGCGACACGAGGAAGCCGATCGCGGTGACGATCAGATACGGCCCGGCGATCAAGGCGATGGTCTGGGTCACTGGCCCGTATCCCTCTTCGCGATCATCAACTCGACCCGGCGCAGTTCGAGCAGGATGCGATCCGCCTGAATCTGCGGCATGAGGCTGAGTTTCAGAACGGTCGCCATGAGGGCCAGCACCGCGGCCGTGATGCCCCATTTCACCGCCGTCAGCACATCGGTCGCGCCGTAGAAGCGAAAGCCGCACCAGACCGCGAAGCCGAACATCGTGGTCTGAACGATCATCACGACCCATGTGATCCAGCCCAGCTTGCCCCGGAACGTGCCGAGGGCGAGCGCGAACCAGCCACGTTCCGCCGTCGCCTCGGCAATGGCGCGATCCTCTTCGGACAGTGCCTCTTCGATCATCCGATCAATCTTGTTCATCATCCTCTCCTTCCAAGAGATCGCGCAGCTTGCGCCGCGCATGCATGAGGCGGGTCTTCACGGTCCCCACGGGCACGTCGAGTGCCGTGGCGACCTCGCCCACCGACAGGTCTTCGAGGTAGAATAGCGCGACGGTCGCCGCCTGATCGCGGGGGAGCGCGGCAATCGCCGCCCGCACCTTGGCCGCGTCCGACGCGACGGGTCCGGCCTCGTCCACCGACAGATCGGTTTCCGACACCACCGCCGCCTCCAGCGCCCGGCCCCGCTGGCGCCGCCGGATCTCACGCGCGACACGGCGGGTCACGATCCTGAGCGCCCAGGGCAAAAACGCGTGGTCGTCGCGTAGGGTGCGAAGCCCCCGCAGGATTTCCACCCACGCCTCCTGCACCACGTCGCGCGCAACCTCCCGGTCGCCCAAAAGCCGCACGGCATGGGCCATGAGCCGCCCACCGCGAAGCTCGACCAGCCGCGACAGCGCGCGGGTGTCCCCGGCACGGGCCGAGGCGACGAGATACGCCTCGAGCGCCCGGATACGGGTGTCCATCGCCGCTATTCTCCTTTCATGGGAGAGAGTGCGACGGGCACCCGTTTCGGTTCAATGAAATCGTTACTGCGCGGTCCAGCCGCCATCCACCGGGATCGTGACGCCGGTCAGGTTGTGGGCCGCGTCCGAGCACAGGAACACGGCGAGCGCGCCAAGGTCCGAGGTCTGCGTCATGCGCAGCGACGGCTGTTTTTCCGACAGAAGGTCCGCAATGCCTTCGTCCCGGTCGCCACCGTGCAGATCGGCCCGCGCCTGAATCTGGCTTTCGATCAGGGCGGTCTCGGTGAAGCCCGGCCCGATGCAATTCACGGTCACGCCGCCCTTTTTCGGATCACCCTTCGAGGCGTATTCCAGCGCCACCACCTTGGACAGCCCCACAAGCCCGTGTTTTGCCGCGACGTAGGGCGTCTTTTCCTTGGACGCGACCAGCCCGTGAACCGAGGCGATGTTCACGACGCGGCCGTAGCCCCGTTCGGCCATCTTCGGCAGCGCCGCCTTCATCGTGTGGAAGCAGGCCGACAGCATGATCGCGATGATCGCGTCCCACTTCTCGTCCGGCATATCCTCGATCGGGGCGGTGTGCTGAATGCCCGCGTTGTTCACGAGGATGTCGATCGGCCCCCAGCCTTCGACCTCTTCCATCAGGTCGCGCACATTCTGCGCCTTGGACACGTCGGAGCCGAAGAACTTCACCTCCGGCGATCCGGCGGCCTGCACCTGCTTCACGGCCTCGTCGGCGGCCTTGTCGCCCGGCAGCGAATGGAGCGCGACGCGCGCCCCGGCGCGGGCCAGTTCCAGCGCGATGCCCAGCCCGATCCCGCTGGTCGATCCGGTGATAAGCGCCGTTTTTCCGGTCAGTGAAGTCATCAAGTCATCTCCTTCAGCCGCTCCCGCAGCTCGGTTTTCAGAACCTTGCCATAGTTGTTTTTCGGCAAGTCATCGGTGAAAAAATATGCCTTTGGCCGCTTGAAACGCGCGATTTGTGCAAGGACATGCGCATCGAGCGCCGCCTCGTCCACGCCCGTCGCGACGACGAAGGCGACCACGTCCTCCCCCCATTCCGCGCTCGGCCTGCCGATCACCGACACCTCGCGCACGGCGGGGTGGGTGAGCAACGCCTCCTCGACCTCGCGGGGATAAATATTGGTCCCGCCCGAGATGATGACATCCTTCGAGCGGTCTTTCATCGTCAGATACCCGTCTGCGTCGAGAGTGCCCATGTCCCCGGTCATCAGCCAGCCGTTTCGGATCGTCTTTGCGGTGGCTTCGGGGTTCTGCCAGTAGCCCGGCATCACCACCCGCCCCCGCACCATAATCTCGCCCGTGTCGCCGGGTGCAACCGGGTTTCCCTCCGCGTCGCCGATGGCCACCTCGACCACCGATTGCGCGCGGCCGACACTGGCAAGACGTTCGCGCCAGCGTGGGTGCGTGCGGTCCGTCACCTCGTCGCGCGACAGGGCCGTGATCCCCATCGGACATTCCCCCTGCCCGTAGATCTGCACGAACTTCGGCCCGAACCAGTCGACCGCCTCGACGATATCCGACACGTACATCGGCCCGCCGCCGTAGACGATCGTCTTGATCCCCTCGGCCCGGTCCCCCGCCGCGCTGGCCGCATCGGTGATCCGCCGGACCATCGTCGGCGCCATGAACATGTGAAGCGGTCCCATCCGGCGCGCGGCATCCAGCAATTCCGCCGGCTCGAAGCCGCCCGAGGCCGGACAGATGTGACGCGCGCCCTTGAGCACGTGAACCAGCGCGTAAAGCCCTGCGCCGTGGCTCATCGGGGCCATGTAGAAAGCCCCGTCTTCCGCCGATACCTCGTCCACATCGGCGAGATAGGACAGCGACACGACCTGTAGGATTTCGTGGGTGAGCACGACGCCCTTGGGCCTGCCCGTCGTGCCGGAGGTGTAGAACAGCCACGCAAGGTCGTCGCCCGCGCGCGGCGCGATGGCACGTGGCGCATGCACGGCCATCGCCGACAGATCGTCCATCGCGATGATCGGCACGGCGGTCGCCTCGGCCAGCCCTTGGGCCAGCCCGTCGGTCGCGAACACCGCCCGTGCCCCGGAATCGTCGAGGATATAGGCTGCCTCGCGAGGGTGGAGTTTGGCGTTGATCGGAACCGCCGCCGCCCCCGCGACCCAGATGCCGTAAAGCGCGATCAGGTATTCCGGCACGTTCTTCATGAAGATCGCCACCCGGTCACCGGGCGCGATCCCCCGCTCGGTCAGCGCCGCGCCCACGCCCGCAGCCCGGTCGCGGAAGGCCGCGTAGTCGGCCACGCAGGTCTCGCCCGTGAACAACGCCGGCCGGTCGCCATGCACCGCCGCGACCCGCTCCAACCACAATGCCAGGTTCATATCGTCGTCCTCCCGACGGCAGAGCCTATGCGTCCACCGCGCCACGCGCCAGTCCGTAAAGTCCCGTAGTCGTTGATCATCTGGTCAAATCCATGCAATCTATCCTTCCGGCCGGGACCACGGAGACATCGATGAACCAAGCCAAGCCTGTCACGCGCATCCAGCGCAGGAACCGCGAAACCATTCGCGAGGCTGCTCTCGACGTGTTCTCGCAGCACGGGTTCCGGGGGGCGACGCTGGATCAGATCGCGCAGGCGGCGGGGCTGTCGAAGCCCAACCTGCTATATTATTTCCCGTCGAAAGAGGCGATCCACGGCGAGTTGCTCTCTCACCTCATGACCGACTGGCTGGAGCCGTTGCGCGCGCTCGACGAGGCCGGAGATCCGGTCGAGGAAATCCTCGCATATGCGCTGCGAAAGCTCGACATGGCGCAGGAACTGCCGCGCGAAAGCCGCCTGTTCGCGAACGAGATCGTGCAGGGCGCGCCCCGGATCATGGACATGATTACCGGCGAGCTGAAAGAGCTGGTGGACGAAAAGGCCAAGGTCATCCGGGCGTGGTCCGACGCCGGACGACTTGCATCCGTCGACCCCCACCACCTGATCTTCTCGATCTGGGCGACGACGCAGCATTATGCCGATTTCGACATTCAGGTGCGGGGCATCCTGCAAACCGGCAACACGGACCATTTCGACGATGCACGCCGTTTTCTGACGCATCTCTACCGCTCCGCCCTGACCCCGACCCGTTAACCAACAGTTAACCACCCACGCCGGATTCTGTGGACAAGGGCAGCTGGCAGGCAAAGTATGCGAACACGCATACGGTGGGGGCACCGTAGTCGGAGCATGGAAATGGAGATTTCCGGACCAGCCCCCTTGGGCGCAAAAGCCGCATTCGCGATGCCGGTGCATGACGTGCGACCCGTGGCCATCCACAAGATCGGCGCGAAGCCGACCCTGTCGGACGCGCGGTCGGAAGCACGCGATCACCCGGAGCAGGACAGTCAGGCCAGCGCATCGCGCGACATCATCGCGCTACGGCGCGCCGTGGCGCAGGGCCAGCGGCCCGCCGGACCGCCCCCGTCGTTCGAGGTAAGCCTCCTCGAAGTCGAAAGCGATCTGAAACAGAAACTCGCCCGGATGGAGGCCGAACGGTCGCAGGAACGCGATTCCCCCGCCGTGCAGGGGCAGGCCGAAGCCGAAACACCGCCCGCCGCCGATGAGGCCGCCGGTGCCGACAAGACCGAAGCGGTGCGCGACGACACGGCCGACTGACCCAAGAGCGCCATTTCCGGCCCGTCGCCACCCGCGCGTCGGCCCCTGTTTCGTACCGCCTATTCCGACCAAAACGCATGGGGGTGCTTTTCTCCCCCCGCCTGCCGTCCTATAAGCAGGAGTGATATGCCCCCGCGACAGATGGGGGAACCAGGCTCGAGGACGGTATGACCAAGAATTCCCATGATAGCGACGTGGCCTTCATTCAGGCCCTTGCCGAGCTTCTGCGTGAGAACGACCTCACCGAACTCGAAGTGAAACGCGAATACGGCGAGGCCGACCGGCTCAACGTCCGCGTGGCCCGTGGCGGACAAGTCGTGACCCAGTTCGCGGCAGCCCCCGCGCCGGCCCCGGCCCCCGCCGCCCATGCACCCGCAGCCCCCGCAGCCGCGCCCGCCCCGTCGTCGGGTGGCGAGGACGACCCGGCCAAGCATCCCGGCGCCGTCACCTCGCCGATGGTCGGCACCGCCTATCTCTCGCCCGAACCCGGTGCGGCCGCCTTCGTCAAGGTCGGCGACAAGGTGGCCGAGGGGGACACGGTTCTCATCGTCGAGGCGATGAAGACCATGAACCAGATCCCCGCCCCGCGCGCGGGCACGGTCAAACGCATACTGGTCGAAGACGGGTCGCCCGTGGAATACGGCGCGCCCCTGATGATCCTCGAGTAAGGGTTTCGGATGTTCGACAAGATCCTGATCGCCAACCGGGGCGAAATCGCCCTTCGCGTCATTCGCGCGGCCCGCGAGATGGGGATTGCCACCGTGGCGGTCCACTCCACCGCTGACGCCGACGCGATGCACGTGCGCATGGCCGACGAAAGCGTCTGCATCGGCCCGGCTTCCGGCAGCCAGAGCTACCTGCATATCCCCGCGATCATCGCGGCCTGCGAAGTCACGGGCGCGCAGGCGATCCATCCCGGCTACGGCTTTTTGTCCGAGAACGCCAACTTCGTGCAGATCGTCGAGGATCACGACCTGACCTTCATCGGTCCCTCCGCCGCGCATATCCGCATGATGGGCGACAAGATCACGGCCAAGGAAACCGCCGAAAAGCTCGGCATTCCGGTCGTTCCCGGCTCCGCCGGCGGCGTGCCCGATATCGAGACCGCCCGCAAGGTGGCGGCCGAGATGGGCTATCCGGTCATCATCAAGGCAACCGCCGGTGGCGGTGGCCGCGGCATGAAGGTGGCGGAGGCCGAGGCCAAGCTGGAACACGCCTTCCGCACCGCCCGGTCCGAGGCCAAGGCGGCCTTCGGCAACGACGAAGTCTATATGGAGAAGTATCTCCAGAAGCCCCGTCATATCGAAGTGCAGGTCTTCGGCGACGGCAAGGGCGGCGGCGTCCATCTGGGCGAGCGGGACTGTTCGCTTCAGCGCCGCCATCAGAAGGTCTTCGAAGAGGCCCCCGGCCCCGCGATCAGCCCCGAAGAGCGGGCGCGCATCGGCGGCATCTGCGCCGACGCCATCGCCGAGATGGGCTATGCCGGGGCGGGCACCATCGAGTTTCTCTACGAAGACGGCGAGTTCTATTTCATCGAAATGAACACCCGGCTTCAGGTCGAGCATCCGGTGACCGAAGGCATCTTCGGCGTCGACCTCGTGCGCGAACAGATCCGCGTCGCCGAAGGTCTGGGCCTGTCCTTCACGCAGGACGATCTTCAGATCAACGGCCACGCCATCGAGATCCGCATCAATGCCGAGAAGCTGCCCAACTTCTCGCCCAGCCCCGGCAAGATCACCCAGTATCACGCCCCCGGCGGTCTGGGTGTGCGTATGGATTCGGCGCTTTACGACGGTTATTCCATTCCGCCCTATTACGACAGCCTGATCGGGAAGCTCATCGTCCACGGCCGCGACCGGCCCGAGGCGCTGGCGCGGCTGGCCCGCGCGCTTGGCGAACTGGTGATCGACGGGATCGAAACGACCATTCCGCTGTTCCACGCGCTCCTGGGCGAGGAAGACATCCTCACCGGCAACTACGACATCCACTGGCTGGAGCACTGGCTGGCGGAGAATATGAGCTGACGGAATGGCCGGTCCCAGGGACAGGCTGACACCCGAAATTCTCCTGCACGCATATGCTTCGGGCATCTTTCCGATGGCCGAAGACGCGGGCGACGATACCGTGTTCTGGGTCGACCCCCGGTTCAGGGGCATCCTGCCTCTGGACGGGTTCCGCCTGTCCCGCTCGCTTGCCCGAACGATCCGCAAAGCGCCGTTCCGGGCCTCGCTCGACGAGGCTTTCGAGGGTGTGGTCGAGGGCTGCGCGGACCGTGAGACCACCTGGATCAACCCCACGATCTTCGACGGCTACCGCAAACTGCACGCCATGGGTCGCGCCCATTCCATCGAGTTGTGGGAGGGCGAGGCGCTTGTCGGTGGGGTCTACGGTGTCACGCTGGGCCGGGCGTTTTTCGGCGAGTCGATGTTCTCACGCCGCCGGGACGCGTCGAAGATCGCTCTGGCGACGCTGGTGGTTCACCTCGCCCAGACCGGTTTCACCCTGTTCGACACGCAGTTCATCACCAAGCATCTGGCCACGCTCGGCGGCATCGAGGTGCCGCGTGCCCGCTATCACGCCATGCTCGAGGCCGCGCTTTCGGACGGCGAGGCCGACATACTGTCGCGCCCCCTGCCCGACCCTCACTCGGTGGTGCAGTTCATCACCCAGACGTCGAAGCGCGAGTGATCCAGCGCCGACAGTGCGGGGGACGAGGCGATCATCCAACCGTCGAACAGCGGCTCTTCGTCGTTTCCGTTGCGGATGACCAGATGGGCGAACGCGTCGCCCTGCGGGTTGTCGTTGGGATAGCGGCATTCGGCCATCGTCACCTGTAGCCAGCCCAGTTCGCCGGTCTCGCCGGTGGCGAGGTTCAGGTCGATGGACGTGCCCGCGAGCTTGTCGAGCCCACGCAGCACCGCGCCGGTGCCCTGCGTCACTTCCGGGCCTTCCTGCACGGTCGTAACCGTGTCCCCCTCGCCCTCGCGCAGGGGTGCGTTGGGGTCGATTGGGTTGCCATATTCGTCGAACGGCACGTCCTCTTCGAACACCTGATCCTCGGGCGTGTCGATGGGCGGTTCGCCTTCGATCACGTCGAGCGGTTCGAATTGCCCGTCATCCTGAGCAAGCGTCGGGACCGCGGCTATCAGCACTGCGGCAACAAGGGCCAAGGTCAGGCGCATCACTGCCTCCCAAGCTGGTCGATGATGAAATCCATGAGGTTCATGTCGGGCGCCGCCGTGCGGAACCGCTCGCCGGTCGAGAGCGGGAAGGCGGAATTGCCCGGAATGATCTCGACGTAATTGCCGCCGAGCAGCCCTTCGGAGGACACGACGGCAAGGCTGTCTTCGGGAAAGGCGAATTTCGGGTCCACGGTCAGTTCGGTCTCGGCGGAAAAGGTTTCGGGGTTGAGGGCGAGCCAGCTGACCCGGCCCACCTTGACGCCCGCGACGCGCACGTCCGAGCCCACGTTGATGCCCTTGGCCGACACCAGCGACACGCGATAGTTCTGGGTCGCATCGCCTGCGCCGAACCAGCCGATCGCACCGCCCGCGTAGATCAGGAACCCGATCGCCAAGGCCAGAACGATGCCGCCGGTGACGGTTTCGGCAATCTCGCTGCGGCTTATCATGCGTGATCCCCCAGACCCCGCGCGGGGCGGCTCATTCCGGCTGCCACGCCTCGTAGTCGGACCGTTCCACGGGCTTTTCACGACGGATGGACCCGGCGGGCACATAGGCCAGCGCGGTGCCGGTCATGTTGTCCACGTGCGGCTTTTCCCAATCCTTGTGGGCCAGCGGGCTGTTCGCCGGGTTGTCGTCGAAAGTGCGGTGCAGCCAGCCGTGCCAGTCGGCGGAAATGCGGCTCGCCTCGGGTTCGCCCGCGTAGCAGACCCAGCGTTTGCTGTCGTCCTTGTTGCGGTAGAACTCGTTTCCTTGCGCGTCCTCGCCCACCTTCACGCCTTTGCGCCAGGTGTAGAGACGGGTGCCGAGTGTTTCTTCGTGCCACCAGGTCAGAAGGGACAGGATGAACCGCATGGGATGCCTCCGATATTGCCTTTCCCGTATGGCTCAAACACCCGGGAAGGTCCAGCCCGATTGGCCGCTCTGGGCCGAAGGTCGCCAAGCGGACGCCGCTGGACCGTTTCGTTCAATTTTCGCGACAATGCCATCATTTGGGCAAGATTGTCGCGCAAGTTTTTCCTGTATTTTATCTGTATTTTTAAGGAGACCCCAATGTTCGAGTTTCACAATCTGGGTGCCCTGACCGCAGGTGCGGTTCTCATCGGCGCCTTCCAGCTCGGCGGAACCGGGCTGAACACCGGCGATATTCAGATTTCGGGGGCCAGAGTGGTCACCGTATCGGCGCGCCACATGACCGACGACACCATGCAGGCCTACGCCGACCTCGGCGCCTTTTCGCAGGAAACCGAAGGCGAAGCTTCGGCCTATGAAAAGGTGATGGTGGCATGGGATCGGCTGGCGGACGGTGTGACGGATCGCGCCCGGACGATCCTCGTCTCGCTTACCGACTGATCCGCGCGACCGCTTCGATCTCGATCTTCATTTCGGGGTTCATCAGCCGGGCCTCGATCATCGTCGCGGCGGGTCTCGCGGTCGCGAAGGCCTTGGACAAAACCGGCCAGCAGGCTTCGAAATCGTTACCGTCGGGCAGGATGTATTTCACTTGCACGACATCGTCGAGGCTCCCTCCGGCCTCGGCCAGCGCCTTGCCGATGGTCGCCAGCGCGTTGGCGGCCTGCTGCGCCACGTCGGCGGGCATCTCCATCGTGGCGTAGTCGTAGCCGGTCGTCCCCGAGACGAAGACCCAGCCGTCCACCGCAACCGCGCGGGAATAGCCGATCTGCGCTTCGAAGGGCGAGCCGGAAGTGATGTGTTTGCGGTCCATGTTCTCTCCCACGAAAAAGGCCACCCGGCTTCGGGTGGCCCTGAAAACTCTCGGTTCGGCGATCCTCAGCCTGCGCTGGCGCCTTCCTTGCGGTCCTCGGCATAGATGATGAGCGGCTTGGCGTCGGTGTTCGCCGCCTCTTCGTTCACCACGACCTCGTCCACACCTTCGAGCGCCGGAAGATCGAACATCGTGTCGAGCAGGATGTCCTCCATGATCGACCGCAGGCCGCGGGCGCCGGTCTTGCGCTGAATGGCCTTCTTCGAGATCGCCAGCAGCGCGTCGTCGGTGAAGGTCAGCTTGGCATCCTCGATCTCGAACAGGCGCTGGTATTGCTTGACCAGCGCGTTTTTCGGCTGCGTCAGGATCGTGACCAGCGCGTCCTCATCAAGGTCTTCCAGCGTCGCGATCACCGGCAGACGGCCGACGAATTCCGGGATCAGGCCGAATTTCAGCAGATCCTCGGGTTCGAGTTCCTGGAACACTTCACCGATCTTGCGAGCCTGCTCGTCCTTGACGTCAGCACCGAAGCCGATGGCCGACCCCTTGCCGCGTTGCGCGATGATCCGGTCGAGACCGGCGAAAGCGCCGCCGCAGATGAACAGGATGTTCGTCGTGTCCACTTGCAGGAATTCCTGCTGCGGATGCTTGCGGCCGCCCTGCGGCGGAACGCTGGCAACCGTGCCTTCCATGATCTTCAGAAGCGCCTGCTGCACGCCTTCGCCCGACACGTCGCGGGTTATGGACGGGTTGTCGGACTTGCGCGTGATCTTGTCGACCTCGTCGATATAGACGATGCCGCGCTGCGCCCGCTCGACATTGTATTCCGACGCCTGAAGCAGTTTCAGGATGATGTTTTCGACATCCTCGCCCACGTAACCCGCTTCGGTCAGCGTGGTCGCATCGGCCATGGTGAAGGGCACGTCGAGGATACGGGCGAGCGTCTGCGCGAGCAGAGTCTTGCCGCAGCCCGTGGGGCCGATCAGCAGAATGTTGGACTTCGCCAGTTCGATCTCGTCGCCGTGTTTGGCGGCGTGATTGAGGCGTTTGTAATGGTTGTGCACCGCGACCGAGAGCACGCGCTTCGCGTGGGACTGACCGATCACGTAGTCGTCCAGAACCCCGCAGATTTCCTGCGGCGTCGGCACACCGTCGGTCGATTTCAGCCCGGAACCCTTGGTTTCCTCGCGGATGATATCCATGCAGAGCTCGACGCATTCATCGCAGATGAACACCGTCGGACCCGCGATCAGCTTTCGCACCTCATGCTGGCTCTTCCCGCAGAACGAGCAGTAGAGGGTGTTCTTGCTGTCACCACCGGAGGAATTGTTCGCCATATCGCCTTTCGGGGGCCGATGCCCCGCTCCTCATTGCCCCATAATTAGGGCCGTTCCATCCTGGTTTGCCCAAGTCTAGGGCAGCGTCCCTGCCCCCGCAATGCGATTCTGGTCACGGTCGCGGGGGCGAAACAATCCTATTCCGGCGCGTCGCCGCGCGATTCCAGGATCTCGTCGATCAGGCCCCAGTCCTTCGCCTGTTCGGGGTCCATGAAATTGTCACGCTCAAGCGCGTCCACCACGGCCTTGAGCTTCTGGCCGGTGTGCTTGACGTAGATCGAATTCAGGCGGTCCTTGAGCTTCTGGGTCTCCTGCGCGTGGATCATGATGTCCGTGGCCTGACCCTGATAGCCGCCCGAGGGCTGGTGCACCATGATCCGGCTGTTGGGCAGCGAAAAGCGCATCCCCGGCGCGCCTGCGGTCAGCAGAAGCGACCCCATCGACGCCGCCTGACCGATCACGAGGGTCGACACCTTGGGCCGGATGTATTGCATCGTGTCGTAGATCGAGAGACCCGATGTCACCACGCCGCCGGGCGAGTTGATATACATCGCGATCTCTTTCGACGGGTTCTCGGCCTCGAGGAACAGAAGCTGCGCGCAGATCAGCGACGACATGCCGTCGTGCACCGGTCCGTTGAGGAAAATGATCCGCTCCTTCAGCAGGCGCGAGAAGATGTCATAGGCCCGTTCGCCCCGGCTGGTCTGTTCCACGACCATCGGTACGAGGGTGTTCATATAAGTATCAATGGGGTCTTTCATGGTCGCCTGCCTCTGACTGTTCCCTGGGCCGGACGGCCCGTTCGTGCGAGCCGGACGGCTCGTCTACAAGAGCCTAGTCATGGTTCCGGGGGGCTTCAAGGCCCCCCGCCCCATGGTGAACGGCATGCGTCAGAAAGGTTAAGAAACCGTTGCGATCAACTCGGCGCGAGGCCCCGCATCCGCTCGGACCGGCGGCGCAGAAGCTCGACGGTGGTGAGCAGCGCGATGGAAATCACGACAAGGATCGTGGCGACGGCAAGGATGGTCGGGCTGATCTGCTCGCGCAGACCGATGAACATCTGCCATGGCAACGTCTTCTGTTGCGCGGACCCGACGAAGAGCACCACGACCACCTCGTCGAACGAGGTAATGAAGGCGAACAGGCCGCCCGAGATCACGCCCGGCAGGATGAGCGGCATCTGAATGCGCAGGAACGTGGTCACCGGGTCCGCCCCGAGGTTGGCCGAGGCCCGCGTCAATGACCGGTCGAAACCCACGAGCGTCGCGGTCACGGTGATGATGACGAAGGGGATACCGAGTGCTGCATGGGCCAGCACGACCCCCAGATAGGTGCCCTGAAGGTTCACGCGGCTGTAGAAGAAATACATTCCGGCGGCCGAAATGATGAGCGGCACGATCATCGGGCTGATAAGGATCGCCATGATCGCCCGGCGGAACGGGACGTGCGGCTGGCTCAGACCGATGGCCGCCAGCGTCCCGAACCCGACCGCGAGGATCGTCGCCATCGGCGCGATCTTGAGCGAGTTCCACATGGCGCTCTGCCAGTCCGAGTTGGTGAAGAAGTCCTGATAGTGTTTCAGGCTGTAGCCTTCGGGGCTGAGCGACAGCATCTCGGGCGTGAATGTGAAAAAGTTCTCGGCGTTGAACGACAGCGGAATGATCGTGAGGATCGGCGCGATCAGGAAGAAGAAGATGAAGCCGCAGATGAACAGATAGGTGTTGTGCCACAGGGTCTGACCGGCGGTGGCGTAGATCGGCACGCCGTCCCGGTAGTGCCCGCGCCCGATCCAGTAGGCGACCCAGCTCATCACGGCGCCGACGATGGCGCCTGCGGCGGCCCCGCCCCATTTTCCGAGGACGAAGCCGAGCACGGCGGTCAGCCCGATCACCACCCAGCGCCCGGCCGTCCGGTTCGGCACGAAGCTGTTCAGGATGAACCCAAGCGCGCCGCCGTAGATCAGGCCGAGGATGAAGCCCATCAGGCCCGCGTCGTTGGTGTTGCCCGCGAGGAAGCCGAAGAAGCCCCCGAAGACGGCCACTACCGGGACGGTGAAGCCCCACATGGGCGGCTCGCCCTTGTCCAGGATCAGCTCGTCGCCGGTGTCGTTCACAGTCGCGTCCGTCATGGTTTACCCCAGCTTCACATTGTCGATGCCCACGATCCGGTCATAGGCCCAGTAAAGGATGAGCACCGCGGCAAGAAGGATGGTCCCGAGCGCCGCCGCCAGACCCCAGTTGAGGCTGGACGAGATGTGATAGGCGATCCGGTTCGAGATGAAGATACCCGTCGTGCCGCCGACCAGCGCGGGGGTGATGTAGTAGCCGATGGCGAGGATGAAGACGAGGATCGACCCCGCCCCGATCCCGGGCACCGACTGCGGGAAATAGACCCTACGGAAGGCGGTCACGTTGGTCGCGCCAAGGCTTTTCGCCGCCCGCACGAAACTGGGCGGAATGGTCGCCATCACCGAATAGAGCGGCAGGATCATGAACGGCAGCAAGATGTGCGTCATCGCGATGATCGTGCCCAACTGGTTGTTGATCATCACCAGTCGCCCGGCTTCGTTGATCAGCCCGGACCAGACGAGCACGTCGTTGATGACGCCCTGTTGTTGCAGCAGCACCTTCCAGGCCGATGTCCGCACGAGCAGCGAGGTCCAGAACGGCAGGAGCACGAGGATCATCAGAAGCGACGACACGCGCATCGGCAGGTTGGCGAGCAGGAACGCCACCGGATACCCCAGAAGGATCGTCGCCACGGTGATGGTCAGCGACATCCAGACCGTGCGCCAGAACAGCTTGAGGTAGATGGCCTGATCGTCCGGCTGCGCCTCGACCCCTTCCGGGTTCAGTTGCAGATCGACGGCGGTCAGGAAGTAGCCGGGCGTATAAGTGGGCGAGTAGACCTTGATGGTCTGCATCACATCCGCGCTGCCCCAGTCCTCGTCGATGTCGAGGAAGGCTTGCTTGTAGTTCACGGCTTCGAATTCCGCGACCGCCTCTTTCGCCGCCTGCAACTCCTCCGACCCGAACCCGGTGTAACCGTCGATCGCGGCATCCCCGGTGAGGTCGTGATAGAGCATGGCGTGAACCAGCGGCCAGACATTCTCGGACGCCGGATTGTCCTCGTCCTCGGTCTGGGTGAATTCGGCAAAAGCCAGATAGGCTTCGGTCGTCAGCGGGAGCCGGTCCTCCATCCCCTCTTTCAGCACGAAATCGGGGCCGGGACCGTCCTCGGTGGCCGAGGCTTCGGCGAACCAGTCGGGATCGCCCATGAGTTCGGCCCAGAAGATTTCTTCGGTCCAGTTCTCGTTCAGATCGTCGAACTGATCCTCATAGATTTCGGCGATGTCCTCGACCTCGCGGCCAGATTGCCGGAAGATCGACGAAATCCCCGTCGTCTCGTAGTTGAGCCGCGAGCCGAGCCGCGTGTGGATCTTCTTTTCGGAGGCCACGAACATATCGCGAAACAGAGCGAAATAGACCTCTTCCCCCGGCACGGGTTCGGCATCGGCGTCCCACTCGTCCATCGCTTCGACGGTCCGCGGCAGGGTTTCCTCGACGATCCCGTTCTCGACCGAGCGGAACAGCATGTCCGCAATCGGCGCGATGAAGGCCACGAGGATAAAGATCAGAAGCGGCGCGATCAGCATCAGGGCGCGCAATTTCTGCCGACGCAGAGCCCGGTTGAGGCTCGCCTTCAGCGGCCGCCCGTCGGCGGCTAGCATCGGGCCGGAAGTCTCGGTCGCGTCGCTCATGATCTTTGTCCTTGGCGTTTGGGG
>NZ_CH902578.1:1461100-1487826 GCF_000152805.1 Maritimibacter alkaliphilus HTCC2654
CCCCTCCCCGATGGTGTCAGGTGAGATTACTGGGCGAGCCAGGCCTGGAACTTGGCGTCCAGGTCGTCGCGGTAATCAGCCCACCAGGTGTAGTTGTAGACGAACACGTTCTGCGAGTTCTCCGGTGCGGTCGGCATGTGCGGCCCCATCGGAATACCCAGCTCGGCGTGATCGCCCACGAGCGGCGCCGACGACTGACGGGCCGGACCGTAGGAGATGTAGGCGGCCTGATCGGCAAGACGCTGGGTGTCGGTCGCGAAGCGCACGAAGTCCAGCACCGGCTCGAGACGCTCTTCCGGCAGACCGGCCGGGATGATCCAGCCGTCAAGGTCGAACACCTGCGCGTCCCAGAGCATTTCGAAGGGCTGATCCTGCTCTTCGATCGCCGAGAACCAGCGGCCGTTGTAGGACGAACCCATCACGATCTCGCCGTCGGCGAGAAGCTGCGGCGGCTCGGCAGCGGCCGACCACCAGATGATGTCGTCCTTGATGGTGTCGAGCTTGGCGAACGCCTGATCCTGACCTTCCTCGGTCTCGAGAACGTCGTAGATGTCTTCCTTGGCGACACCGTCACAGAGCAGGGCCCACTCCATGTTGTTGATCGGGCGCTGCTCGAGCGCGCGCTTGCCCGGATAGGTCTCGGTGTCGAACATCGCACAGATCGACTCCGGCGCGGGCGCGCCTTCGGGCAGAAGGTCGGGGCGGTAGGCCGCGGTCGTCGAATAGACGATCTGCGGGATGAAGCAGTCCGACACCAGAAGATCGCCGAAGTCGTCCTCGGCCGAGGTGCCGTCGTCACCTTCGGCGAGCATCTCGTCGAAGTCGATTTCCATGGCGAGGCCTTCGTCGCACAGGCGGATGGCGTCCGCGGCCACGACGTCGACCAGATCCCAGGTGATGTTACCGGCTTCGTTCATGGCGCGCAGTTTGGCCACGGCTTCGGCCGAGCTTTCGTCCCAGGTGATCGACATATCGGGATGGTCGGCCAGGTAAGGCTCGACATAGGCCTTTTGCTGGCTCGCCTGATAGGCACCACCCCAGGACACGAACGTCATGTCCTGAGCGGCGGCCATACCGCCGATGCTTGCCACGGCAGAGCCCAGAAGGAGGGTCTTGAGTTGCATAGAGTTACTCCCAGTCATTCGCCCTTTTTGGGTTTCCGGAGAGGCAGAGCCGGGCGAGCCCGCCCTCCATCCCACCCGCGCCCGAGCGGCGCAGGGGTGTCTCGGTATCAATCGAGCGCGCGGCAGTCTTCCGGCAACCAGCCGATTTCGATCTGCTCGCCCGGCTTCAGCTTGACCTGATCGGGCGCGTTGCGCGTCTTGATGATGAAATCCTCGTTGCCCGCGACCCTCAGCCGCGTGCGGAAAATATCGCCCATGTAGATGAACTCGAGCACTTCGGCCTTGAGCGTATGGGCGCCTTTCTGAAGACGCTCGCTGTTGTATTCGACGCGCTCGGGGCGGATCGACACCTGCGTGCGCTGGCCGACCTCGGACACGTTCACGGGCTTGGCGTCGATCACTTCGCCGTCGTCCAGTTGGATGACACAGGTATCGCCCGTGATTTCCTTGACGACACCTTCAAGCGTGTTGTTCTCGCCGATGAACTGCGCGACGAAGCTGTTCTTCGGTTCTTCATACAGAACGTCGGGCGGATCGAGCTGCTGGATGCGGCCATCGTCGAACACGGCGACGCGGTCCGACATGGTCAGCGCCTCGGTCTGGTCGTGGGTCACGTAGACCGTGGTGATGCCAAGGTCGTGGGCCAGCCGCGTGATCTCGAACTGCATGTGCTCACGCAGTTGCTTGTCGAGCGCGCCGAGCGGTTCGTCCATGAGCACCAGCTCGGGCTCGAACACCAGCGCGCGGGCCAGTGCGATCCGCTGCTGCTGACCGCCCGAAAGCTGGGCCGGGCGGCGGTTGATGAAATCGCCCATCTGAACCATGTCCAGCGCGCGTTTGACCTTTTCCTCGCGGTCGGACTTGCCGATCTTGCGCACTTCCAGCGGGAACGACAGGTTCTCGCCCACCGACATATGCGGAAACAGCGCGTAGTTCTGGAACACCATCCCGATCCCGCGTTTGTGCGGCGGGATGTTGTTGATCGGCTGACCGCCGAGGAGGATGTCCCCGTGCGTCGCCGTCTCGAACCCCGCGAGCATCATCAGGCAGGTGGTTTTGCCAGACCCCGAGGGCCCCAGCATGGTCAGGAACTCGCCCTTCCCAATGGACAGGTTCAGATCCTTCACGACGAGCGTTTCGCCGTCATAGGATTTCTGAACGCGATCAAATACGACGAAACCGTCGTTTCCCTCTTGGCTGGCCAAAAGACCCCCTTACATCCCTGTCGGATTTCATTTGTTTTTGGTTTTGATCAAAGCCAACACGATTGACCTCGGGATTTCAACAGGCTTTTGGGCATTAAATGAGCGTTTGCTCAGACACGAACCTATTGATACCGAAAGCGACACGAAGTTTCTTATGCCTTGCCCTAGGCTTGTGCATTGTTGCGGTGGCGGCCCGCGATGCGCACGGAATCGACATGAATTTCCCGTGAGACTCAGGCCGGACCGCAAGGTGACGCTAGGTCAGTCCGCGACATCGGCCATGTCGCATCCGCACCGGGGGCCGCGTGGCTACTGTGGGATCGTTTCGCGGTAGAGGTAATTCGAGCCGTCCCAATACCACCGCTCATAGATCGTGATATCCCGCTCCGCCGTGGTCAGAAGCAGGTTGGGCCAGGCCCCGATCGGGCGCTTTCTGTCGATGTAGATGCGGGGCGGGTTCTCGACCGGATCGAAGACGACCCAATCGCGGTTCGGCGGTTTGACGAGGAAGTATCGCGCGAAGTTCGAGAATCCCAATTCCGGCGAAGGACCGACCAGCGCATCCACGAACCGCCACCCGTCCGGCAACTGGACGGCGACCGCGCGGCGCACGTCCGGGTCCGGTGCGCCCTCCAGCGCGAGCAGCCGACCGATCCGGTCGTCCAGCGCCTGTCGGGCCGCGTCCATCGCCGCCTCGGTCGAGGGGCCGTTCAACAGCACGAAGCGGTCCGGCGCGGTGTCGGGCGTCGCCAGTCGCTGAAGATCGCCGCAATTGCCGAGAACCGCGCCCAAGGCCCGCGACGAGCCATCCAGCGTCATGCCCAGCTCGCGCTCCTGCTTCATGGCCCGAACCCGGAACGTCCCGGCCTGCCCCCTGCGAAGCGCGCCGAGAAGCTCGTCGTCGAGCTGCCGCACGTAGACGGCGAAAAACGCGTTCTCGAACCCGGCGCGCGCCGACACGGTCAGATACCCGGCCAGGGCCCCATCGACCCGAACGTCGAGTTCCAGTTCGAGCGCCTCGGTGACGTCGAGCCCCTCGACCGATCCTTCGGCCAGAAGCATCCACTGTTCTTCCTCCGGCGTGCAGACGAAAGACAGGCACAGCTTTCCGTCCTCGGTGTCATAGGGGCAATACCGCGCTTCGAGCCTGCGGCGGCTTTCCTCGAGCGTCCATTCGGCGTCCGCCGAAGGATGCGGCGCGATGAACGGGACCACGCCCAGATCGTAGCTTTGGCAGTCCCACTCGACCGGACGGGCGAAGGGCGCCAAGGGCGCTCCGCCCGGTCTGAAAAGAACCGCCATCGCACCGTCGGCAGGGGCAAGGGGTTGAACGCCCTCGTCCGTGGGTGCCGGGCAGTCCGGGCACAGGGTCCATCTGTCCGGGGATCGAAACCGGTCTGACGCATAGTCGAGGCCGTCCGGCACCCCATGCCCCACAGGGTTCATGGTGCAGATTTCGACCGCAGGCCCGTCTTCCCGTGACTGCGACAGGGCCGGCACGGCAAAAACAAGGGCGATCAAGACACAAACGATCCGGGACATGGCCTATCCGAACGACGTTCCTCCCCCATTAGGTCCACTGTCCGCCAAATTGGTTAACGGAATCCTCAAATCAGACGGTCGAGCAGGTCCAGACAGGCGGTCAACTGGTCCAGTGCGACGAATTCGTTGGGCTTGTGCGCCTGCGCGATGGACCCGGGGCCGCAGACCACGACATCGCAGCCCAGCGATTGAAACAGCCCCGCCTCGGTCGCGAAGGGCACGAGCCCGGCGGTGTTCGCGCCGGTGAGCTTCATGACCAGATCGCGCGCGGCATTGCGCTCCATCGGTTCGAACCCCGCGACTTCGCCGATCACCTCGGTCTGGATACGCGCGCGCGGCTCGACCTTCTGCATGGCCGGGAGCAGCACGTCGCGGGCGTATGCCTCGATCTCGGATTTCACGAAATCCATGTCCTCGTTCACAACGGGGCGGAATTCCCACTCCACCTCGGCCTTGCCGACGATAACGTTGTGGGCGACGCCCCCATGAACGCCGCCGATGTTGAGCGTGGTCCAGGGCGGCTCGAACGCGCTGCCCTCGGGCGCACGGGTCTTGAGCTCTTCGCGGATTTCCAAAAGGCGCGAGACATAGCGCACCGCGTATTCGGCCGCGTTCACCCCCTGATCCGGGTCGGACCCGTGGCCTTCGAGTCCGGTGAAGCGCGTGGTGTATTCGCAGCAGCCCTTGTGCCCCTCGATGATCCGCATTTCGGTCGGCTCGCCGATGATCGCCATGGCCGGCTTCACCCCCCGCGCCTCCAGCGCGGCGATCAGATCGGCGGCGCCGAGACAGCCCACCTCTTCGTCATGGGTGAAGGCGAAATGGATCGGACGGTCGAGATCGCGCGCCGCGTAGTAGGGCGCCATTGCGAGCGCGCAGGCGATGAACCCCTTCATGTCGCAGGTGCCACGCCCGAAAAGCAGGCCGTCCGCCTCGCGCATCTCGAACGGGTCCGAGGACCAGTCTTGCTCCGCCACCGGCACCACGTCGGAATGGCCTGACAGGACGATGCCCCCGTCGCCCTCCGGCCCGATGGTGGCGAAAAGGTTGGCCTTGGTGCCGTCGGCATTCGTCAGCACCTCAACCCGCGCGAAATGGCGTTCGAGGTAGTCCGCCATCCAGTGAATCATGTCGAGATTGCTGTCCGACGAGACGGTCGGAAAGGCAATGAGCGTGGCGAGGATATCGCGGGCGGTGTCGAGACGGGTCATGGCGCGACCCTGCCACAGCAGCGTGGGTCTTGCCCATAGGCCGCGTTCCCGATCGGAGCGGGCTTGCGCCCGCACAGGTCTTGCGCCGCCCTGCCTTGCGGCAGGTCAGCGCGGCAGGGGGACCAGTCCCCCTGACCCCCTGAAGTATTTTCGAAACAGAGAAGAGGTGGACCGGGGTCAGTTGCCTGCCGCGCGCGCCTCGACCAGCGTGCCCTGCGCGACACGGTCGGAGGGGTGGGTGATGACCTTGTCGCCCGCCTCGAGCCCCGAAAGAACCTCGGCCTCGTCCGAGTTGCGTTGACCGATGTCGATGGGGGTCAGGCGGGCCGTGCCATCCCGGACCACGAAGACCGCCCAGTCGGCCCCGTCGCGAAACAGCGCCGAAATCGGGAGCCGCAGGGCATCCTCGGCGGACCATTCCACGATCCGGGCGTAGACCCGGAAGTTATGGCCGAGCGGCGGCACGTCCACGCCGTCCGCGAAGTCCAGAACGACGCGCACGCGCTGCTCTTCGATGCCCAGCGCCGAGACCTTGGTGAAGGCCGCAGGCTCGATCTCGCGCACGACGGCGTCGAGCGCCGTATCCCCGCCCCAGCGTTCGATATGGGCGGGCGCGCCCGCAGCGAGGCGCACCGCGTCGGTCGACAGGAGTTCCACGACGATTTCCAGATCGTCGGTCGGCCCGATGGTCAGGAGCGTGGTTCCCGCCGTCACAGGCCGGGCCGAGGTCGAGGTGACCGACAGCACCTTGCCCGACACGGGTGCCCGGATATCGACGCAACAGGCCTCTTCTTCGTCGAGCGTGCGCTCGCCGGGCTGGGTGAGAACGGCGCGCGCCGCCGCCACCTCGCTCATCCGCATGTCCGCCGTGGCATGGGCGCTGTCGAGCTGCGCCGAGGCGATGTCGACGGCGGTTTCGGCCGTTTCCAGCGCCGCATCCGACGTGGTTCCGCGTTCGTGCAGGTCGAAGGCGCGGTTGAGCTGACGCTGCGCGTTGTTCAGATCGGCCTCGGCCACGGTGATCTGGGTCTTCGCCAGCGCGAGCGCCGCTTCGGCCTGTGCCACCGCCGCTTCGGCCTGCTTGCGCGCGCGTTCGTCGAGGAACGCGGGCTCGCCCGGTTCGATCCGCGCGATGACCGTTTCGCCCTTGATGACCGTGTCGCCGACCTTGACCGGCGAGCGCCCGACGGTGCCCGATACGGGGGCCGCCACTTCGAACACGTCGCGCACGCGCGTGGTGCCGTCGGCGTTCACCGTGACTTCCATCGGGCCCGCCGTCACCTCGGCCATGTCGACCGGAACGATCTCAGGCTGCATCGACACCCAGACCGCACCTCCGATGGCCGCCACGGCCACGGCGCCGATTACGATGGTTCTCAGTTTCATGGGGTCACTCCCTTGTTTTCATCACGGCGACAAGGTCCATGCGGTCGATCCGCCGCCGCACGATCAGGGCCGAGACGATGGTGGCCCCCGCCACCACGCCCGCGGCGCGCCAGTAGGTTGTATCGGTCACGATAAGCGGCAGGGCATAGAGGTCGGATTTGAAGCTTTCGACCATGCCCGCCGCCATGCCGTAGCCCATGACGAGGCCCACGGGGATCGCGACCAGCGTGAGGATGAACAATTCGCCCAGAAGGATGTAGCTTACCTCGCCCTTGGTGAAGCCGAGGATGCGCAGGCTCGCCAGTTCGCGGGCGCGTTCCGACAGTTGGATACGGGCCGAGTTGTAGACCACGCCAATGGCGATGAGTGCGGCCATGAAAGTATAGACCGTCAGCGTGATCCCCGCGCTTTCCGCGATGGTTTCATCGAAGCCGCGCCGCACCTCGGACATATAGGTGATGCCCGAGATCGCGGGGCTGGCCTTGACCGCCTCGAACAATTCCTCGCGCCGCGCGTCGTCGATCTCGACATTGGCGAGGCTCAGACGCGGCATGTGCCCGAGTATCCCGCTCGCGGTCTCCATATCCATGTAGGCGGAGAGGCCGAAGAACTGCGCCACGGTGCCGGTTATGGGCACGCGGTAGCGGGTGTCGCCTTCTTGCAGGAACTCGACCTCGAGGATGTCGCCGATGTCGGCGTCCAGATGATCGGCCAGACGTTTGGCCAGCACCAGCCCGTGCTCCGGCGCCACCTCGACCCGGTCGTCGCCGTCGAAGACGCGCACAAGGTCGTTGCCAGGCCGCGCGGCCTCGATCCCGATGGTGCGGGTCAGGTGGCCGTGGTGCAGACGCACGGGGATCGACAGGCTGCCCTCGGCCCGCATCACGCCGGGCAGATTCTCGACCGCGTCCAGCACCGCCTCGGGGCGTTCGATGGCGAATTCGAGGATCGCGTCCTGACGGTTGGCCTGCACGAAGGCCACGTCGAGCAATTCGTCGAAACTATCGAACATGAAAAGACCCGCGACGATGATCGCCGCCGAGATCGAGATCCCCAGACTGGTCAGTGCGGCCCTGAGCGGCCAGCGCCCGATGGCGCGCAGGATCATCATGGTCGGCTGCTGCGGACGCATGACCTGAATGAGCCGGTCGAACAGGCCCCGGCGGAACCGCGTGGGCGCGGGCGGCGACATGGCCACGGCGGGCGACAGGCCCACGACGCGGCGCACCGCCATCATCGCGCCGACGAGCGCGGCCAGAAGGCCGGCGGCGGCCCCGATCACGTAGACGCTCGGGCGTTGCACGAAGACCAGATAGGGGAAGTGGAAGTATTCGACATAGACCGACGCCATCGCCTGTGACGCGGCCAGCCCCATCAGCCAGCCGATGACGACGCCGATGGCCCCGATCCCCAGAGACAGTTTCAGGTAATGCGCCGCGATCTCGCCGGTGGAATAACCCAGCGCCTTCAATAGCCCGATCTGTTCGCGCTCCAACTGGATGAGCCGGCCCAGCACCATGTTCACGAGGAACGCGCTCACCACGAGGAAGATCGGCGGCACGATCCGCGCCATGACGTCGAGCTGCTCCAACTCGCCGTCCAGAAACGCGTTCGAGACCTGCTGATCGCGGGCATAAGACCCGGTGCCGCCATAGGGTTTCAGCAGGGCTTCGAGGTCGTCCCGGACCGGTTCCAGATCGGTGCCGCGGGTGACCGACAGCGTCACGGAGTTGAAGGCACCCGACAGGTTGAAGGCCGCCGCGATCACGTCCTCGGCCATCCACAGGATGCCGAAGCGTTCGTCGTCGGGCATGATCGAGCCGGGGCCGATGGTGTAGATGAACTCGGGGCTGAGGACGACGCCGGTGATCCGCACCTCGCGCTTCTGGCCGTTCAGCGTGACCGAGAAACCGTCGCCGGGACCATAGTCATGGGCCAGCGCGAAGGCTTCGTTCACCACGACCTCGTCGCGACGACCAAAACCGGGCAGCCGCCCCTCCTTGACGATGAGCGCGTTCATCACGGGCTCGCCCGAGGCCGGGATCGACAGGATCTGCGCCATCGCCGGGTCGGACATATCCGGCAGGTCGAGCACCGCGAACTGGCTGATCCGGGCTTCGACACGGGCCACACCGGGAATGGCCGCGATCTCTTCGACCAGCGTTTTCGGGGCGCGCGCGGCAGAGGACCAGATATCGGCGAACCGCGCCCGGTCGTAGAACGTGTCGCGCGTCTCGGTCAGGCTGCGCTGGGTGCCGAAGGCCATGACCATAATCATGACCCCCACCGACAGCACGGCGGCGATGGCCAGCGCCTGCGCCCAGAGCCTGCGGATGTCGCGAAAGAGCTTTTTGTCCAGCGCGCGCATCGTCACCACTCGATTTCGGACGGGGCGATACGGCTGTCGTTGGTCACCACCTGAGCGATGTTGCCGTCCGCGAAATGCACGACGCGGTGCGCCATTTTCCGTATGCCCGCGTTATGGGTGATGACGATGGTCGAGGTGCCGAGTTCGGCGTTGATTTTTTCCAAGGCGTCCAGCACCTGAACCCCGGTGTTGGAATCCAACGCCCCGGTCGGTTCGTCGCACAGGAGCACTTCGGGCCGTTTGGCGATCGCGCGCGCAATCGCGACCCGCTGCTGCTCGCCCCCCGACATTTCCGCCGGAAAGTGGTCGAGCCTGTGGGTCAGCCCCACCCGCTCCAACGCCTCCTCCGGTTTCATCGGGTTTTTCGCGATCTCGGTCACGAGCGCCACGTTTTCACGCGCCGTCAGAGAAGGCACGAGGTTGTAGAACTGAAAGACGAACCCGACATGCTCGCGGCGATAGCGCGTCAGCTCCCGCTCGCTCATCGCCGTCAATTCCTGATCGCGGAACCACGCCTGCCCGGCGCTCGCATGATCGAGGCCGCCCAGAATGTTGAGAAGTGTCGACTTGCCCGACCCCGACGCGCCGAGCAACACGGTGAATTCGCCCGTGTAAAGCTCTGCATCCACGCCACGCAGCGCGTGCACGTCCACCTCCCCGGTCCTGTAGACCTTGGTGATTCCGGTGGTGTGAAAGACCCTGTTCATCCCGTTCGCCATGTGGCCATCCTAGCCATATGGTGCGACGCCACTTTGATCTGGTTCAATATTTTTCGTGGTCTCTGCATAAGATCGCTGCCGCCAGCCTTGAAGCGTGGACAGCCAGATGGGCCGCAGCCCCACGATCCCACGGTCATAGAGGCGCAGCCAGATGCGCCGCCAGCGGCTGGGATGATCCGCGAAATGCGCGATGAAATCGCGGGCCGCCGCGATGAACGCCTCGCCCGACGCGCGCGACCGCAACAGGGCCTCGACCTGCCGCGCCCGATCCGGCCCCTCCGGCAAGCCGCTCACCGCCGCGTGGATCGCAGGGCCGAGGTCGTGCCGGATATGCGCCCGCGCGGCGAGCGAGACCAGAACGAGGTGCAGGAAGATCGGTGAGGACAGGGTAAGACGCCTTGCGACCCGATGGTACGTCCGCCACGGCTTCGGCACCTCGGCAAGCGGCGCATCGCGGCAGGCCAACACCCCGGAAGCGTAGAGATCATAGAACCGTTCGATGACGCGGTAGGCCAGTTCTGCTTCGACCGCACCGTCCAGCGCGCCCAGCCATCGTGCGGTCGTGTAGCGGTAGAGGTGGGCGAAGAGCACATGGACGCGGGCACCGCGATGGTCCGGCAAGGCGTCCAACTCCTCGGCCACCGCCGCAAGCGTCGCGGCGACCGCGTGGGCCCCCGCACGGGCATCTTTCGGGGCATCCTTCATGCGCGTCCCCTCCCCTTCGCCGCAGCCTTGCCGAGCGAAGGCCCGGAGCCGGCTTGCCTCGCCCCACCCTACCGCACGGGGGTCGGCCCACAAAGGCCCACGCTGACGCAGCTCCCGCGCCCGCCGCGACGGATGACCCTGACCGGGTCGCCCGCGTCAGTCGAAGTGGTAGGTCAGGCCGATCCCCGGCGCGAAAATGCCGCTGCCGTTGCGCCCGCGTGCGGGCACGTAGCGCACCCCGGTGAAAGCGGTCAGGTTCGTATCTGGCACGTCATACAGGAACCCGGCCTTGGCGATCGCCCCGGCACGCAGGGGACCGATCAGAAGGTCGGGGCGCAGGAACCCCTGATAGCCGTAGATGAACCCGGCATCCAAACCGCCATACAGGCCGAAATTGCCAAGAACATCGGGGCGATACTGCACCTCGAAATTCACGCCCAGCGAAAAGGACTGCGCGTTGAAACTGTTGAGAAACACCATCCCGCCGTAGGACACCACCAGATCGAACTCCGGCGACAAGCGATAGACGTTGCCGCAGGCGATCTGCCGCGCGTTCATTTCTTCGTTCAGCGGGCGAAGGATGGGCGGCTTGATGTGCCAGAACTTGCTGAAATACTCGACCGTCACCTGATCGCACAGGCCCGAGAACTGTGCGCGAGCCGCACCCGGAAACGTCGCGGCGGCAAGGGTCACGGCAATCGCCACGGCGATCCCGCGCAGATAGGTCAACATTTCACCCGCGCTCCTTCGAACGACGCGGCCGGATCACCGGCGCGCAGAGGTTCCATCCCGATGGTCAGTAGTGTCGCATTCCCGGCAGGCCCGCCAGAGCCCTGCCGGCGTGACGCCGCTGTTTTCCGCGACTGTTGCCGAGTTGGACCGTTCCCAAGCCACCGCCCACGTCACGCCACAGGCCGATGCGTTTTGACGCGGGCGCGCCGCCCCGTCATGATCGCGCCATGTCGGCCAATATCCGCGGCACCCTCGTTCTCGATTTCACGCGCTTCCTGACCCATCTCGGTCAGGATCTGGCCAAGGTCTTTTCGGCGGCGGGCTATCCGCTCGAATCCGCGCTGGATCGCGATACCCGTGTGCCGGTCGAGGTGCCGACGGCGCTTTTGGAAACCGCCGCGCGAATGCTCGACATGCCCGATTTCGGGCTGCGGCTTGCCGAATTCCGGCAGATGCCCGACCTCGGCCCGGTGGCGCTTTTCCTGCGGGAAAAGGAAACGCTGGGCGACGTTCTGGAAACCATCGCGCAGGCGTTTCACCTGCATTCGAACGCGCTTTATCTCACCAACATCGACATGGGCGACACCATCGTCCACGCCATCGAATTGCTGACCACCGACCATCGCCTGTCGCGCCAGAGCGCCGAGATGATCGTGGCCGGGGTGCGCGAGATGTTTCGCTGGATACTCGGGCCGGACTGGCGCCCGGCGGGCATCCTGTTTCGTCATGCCCGCGTGCTGCCGGAGCGGACCTATCTGGCGCATTTCGGGCAGGTTCCCGAGTTCGAGCAGGAATACAACGCCATCGTGCTGGAACGCGCGGACCTGTCGCTGTCGCTCAAACGGGCGGCCCCGGCCTTCGACAAGGATGCGCGCGCCATCCTCGCGGATGTGCAAAGCGCGCCCGAGGTCTTTCTCTACCGCGTGCGCCAGCTCATCGTGCTCACGCTTGGGCAGGGCGAGGCGCGGGCGGACCGGATCGCCGGGCTTCTCGGCATCGACCGGCGCACCCTGCATCGGCGGCTGTCGCGCGAGGGGCTGACCTTCTCGGGCCTGCTCCATGACGTGCGGCGGGAGTTCGCGCAGCAATACGTGGTGAGCACGGATCGCTCGATGGCCGAGATCGCGCTGCTCGTCGGGTTCGAAAGCCCGGCGGTCTTCAGCCGGTGGTATCGCGACGCGATGGGCCAGACGCCGCGCGACAGCCGGGCGGCGGCGCGCGCGGGCACCTGACCGCCTGTCCCAAAATGTCAAGAAGACCCATCCGAGTCCCGCTAATGTCCGAGGCCGAAGCGAGACCGGGAGGACGGCTCGCCCCTCAGGAGGAACCACCATGAAACGCACGTTCACACAGATCGTCCGCGCCGCCGTCGCCGCGACGCTGATCGCCCCCGCCGCTTTCGCGCTGGACTACCCGTCCAAGCCCGTGACCATCATTCACGCCTATCCAGGCTTCGCCTTCGACGCTGTCATGCGCGCCGCGGCAGAGAAACTTCAGGAAAAATGGGGCCAGCCCGTGGTCGTCGACACCCGCCCCGGCGCGAACGAGGTCATCTCGGCCAACACCGTCGCGCAGGCCGCACCGGACGGCTACACGATTTTCGCGGGCACCGAATCGACTTTCCTGAACAACCCGGCGCTCTACACGTCGCTCCCCTACGATCCGGCCACCGACCTCGAACCCGTCAGCCAGTTGTTCAACGTCCAGTTCGGCCTTCTGGTGCGCGGGTCCATCGAGGCCCAGACGGCGGACGAGTTCATCGCGCAGATGAAGGAAAGCACCGGCACCTTCGGATCGTTCGGGGTGGGACACATCATGCACCTCGGGATGGAGAAGTTTAACACCGCCGCCGGGATCGAGATGAAACACGTGCCCTATTCCAACGGCGGCCAGATGCTTCAGGACATGCTCGGCGGTCAGATCGACGCGACCGTGGCCAGCACCGTGCTCGCCACCCGGTTCGGCGAAGGCGGCAAGCTGCGGATGCTCGCGATGAACGGGGCCGAGCGTCAAGCGGCGCTGCCGGACGTCCCGACCTTTGCCGAGGTCGGCTTTCCAGAGCTGGAAATCTACTCGATCGCCGGGATCGCGGTGCCGGGCGGCACGCCGTCCGAAATCAAGATGGCGATCTACGAGGCCTTTGCCGAGGTCATCTCGGACCCCGCCTTCGAAGCCGAAATCGTCGTGCCGAACGGCTACGAGGCCGTCCTGAGCACACCTGAGGAATTCACGAGCTTCATCGCGGACGAATCCCCGGCCGCAGCCGACCTGATCGAAAGCCTCGGCGTGAGCCTCGCGCAATGAGCGCCAAAGTCATCAGGACCGATATCCCCGTCACCAACGGGGATATCGAGGTCGTGCGCAAGATGCTCGAAGACGTGAAGTTCGCGCAGAGCTACCGGGCGAGCGGCGACATCGCGGCCCTGCGCGCGGCCACCGCCAAGATGGTGCAGAACCCGTTCTTCCGGCCCGTTCCGGCGGGCGTCGCCGTCGAACCCGGCGCGCTGGGTGGCGTGGAAGGCGAATGGATTTCCGGCCCCGACGCCTCGGACGACGTGCTCGTGTTCTTTCACGGGGGCGGCTACATTCGCGGCAGCCTCGACCTTGGCCGGGCGAATGCGGCCGAGATCGCGCTGGGGTCCGGGTGCCGCGTCTTTGCGACCGCGTACCGACAGGCACCCGAAAACCCCTTCCCGGCCGCCGTCGAAGACGCGGTCGCGGTGGCATCCGCATTGGGGGCCGAAGGCAGGCGGTTCGCGCTGGTCGGGGAATCCGCGGGCGGCGGGCTCGTCCTGTCCACCGCGATGACGCTCAGGGACCAAGGCAGGCCCATGCCCTTCGCGATCAGCTGCATCAGCCCCTTCGTCGACCTCACCCTGTCCGGCGAAAGCTGGGACTTCAACGCAGGCAAGGACATCGCGACGCGCGAGATGGGCAACGACATGATCGCGCTTTACATGGGCGACGCGGACCGGGCCGACTGGCGGGCCTCGCCGGTGTTCGGAAGGTTCGACGACCTGCCACCGATCCATGTTATCGTGGGCGCGAGCGAGGGGCTGTTCAGCGAAGCCCTGAGCGCATCCGAACGCGCCGTAGGTGCCGGATGCCCGGTCACGCTGGACGTGTTCGCCGAGATGCCGCACGGCTTCACCAAGTATCGGTTCGATGCGGCGGGTCAGGCGATGGCGCGGGTCACGCGCTGGCTCGCCACCAGCGCCAAGGAAGGGGAGGAGACATCGGCATGACCGTGACCGTCGAACGGGCCCGTGAACTGACGGGCGGCACCCTGCTTGCCCTCTTGGGCGGCGGGGCGGCGCTCAAGGCGCTCACCTCGCAACACATCGGAACGCCCGCGAACATGGGGCCGGGCTTCTTTCCCGTCGTGCTCGGTATCTGCCTTGCGCTGTGCGGGCTGGGTGTAGCCGCGGCAGCCCTCGGCAAATCGCTCGACCAAGCGGCGGTGCCGCGCGTCAATGTGCGCGCCGTGGCGCTCGTCACCCTGTCGGTCGCGCTTTTCGCGCTGACGATCCGCCCGCTCGGCATGGTGCCTGCCGCCTTCCTGCTGGTGCTGACGGCGGGGTTCGCCGATCCGCGCACCAAACCTTTGACACTCGTCCTTCTCGCGGGTGGCCTTGCCGCCATCAGTTGGCTCGTCTTCATCGTCGCCCTCGGGATGCCGCTACGCGCCTTCGCGTTCTGACGCACCGGAAAGATCACCATGTTCTTCGATCATCTCCTGCTCGGGTTCAGCGAGGCATTCACGCTGACGAACCTGTGGTATTGCTTCATCGGCGTGCTGCTTGGAACGCTCGTGGGCGTGTTGCCCGGGCTGGGCGCGCTCATCACGATCTCGCTCCTTCTGCCGTTCACCTACTACCTGCCGGTGGACGGTGCGCTCATCATGCTGGCGGGCGTGTATTTCGGCGCGGACTTCGGGGGCGGGACATGTTCGATCCTGATCGGCGTGCCGGGGCATCCGGCGGCCGCCGTCGATGTGCTCGACGGATACCCGATGGCCAAACAGGGGCGCGGCGGTGTCGCGCTGTTCATCAAATGCATCGCCTCCGCCTGGGGGTCGTCCGTCGGCATCATCCTGTTGATGCTCTTCGCCCCGGCCCTGTCGGCCTTCGCACTGAAATTCGGCCCGGCGGAGTATTTCATGCTCATGGTTCTGGGCCTCGTGGCCGCCGCCAGCGTCGGGCGCGGCTCGCCGCTCAAGGGGTTCGCGATGGTGGTGCTGGGCCTGTTGCTGGCCACGGTCGGGACCGACGTGAACACCGGGCTGCAACGCTTCACCTTCGGGATGACCGAACTGTCGAACGGCGTCGGCCTGATCCCCGTGGCGATGGGCCTGTTCGCGTTGACCGAAGTCATGTCGAGCATTGGTAAGTCCGCCGTCTCGCCGGTCAAGCAACGCCTTCGCCTGCGCGATCAATTGCCGTCCCGTGCCGAATGGCGCGCCTCATGGCCCGCGATGCTGCGCGGCTCGGGGCTGGGGGCGGCGTTCGGCGCGCTTCCCGGCACCAGCGGCGGCATGGCCACCTTCATCGCCTATGCGGTCGAGAAGCGCGTCTCGAAGACGCCCGAGAAATTCGGCACCGGCGCGGTCGAGGGGCTGGCCGCCCCCGAGGCCTGCAACAACGCGGGGATCGGCACCGCCTTCATCCCGTCGCTCACGCTGGGCATCCCCGGCGATGCGGTCATGGCGCTGCTGCTCGCGGCCCTCATGCTTCAGGGCATTCAGCCCGGCCCGATGGTGATGACCAGCCACCCGGAACTGTTCTGGGGGCTCATCGTCAGCTTCTGGATCGGCATGGTCATCCTCGTCGCCCTGAACATCCCGCTGATCGGGATTTGGGTGCGGCTCCTGCAAATCCCCTATCCGCTCATGTTTCCGGGCATCGTGCTTTTCACCTGCATCGGTGTGATGAGCGTGGGCAACTCCACCTTCGACCTCTGGATGACGCTGGTCTTCGGCCTCGCCGGTTTCGCGTTGATCCTGTTGAAGTTCGATGTGGTCCCGCTGATCCTTGGCCTGATCCTCGGCGCCCCGATCGAAGAGAACCTGCGGCGGACGCTGCTGCTGAGCGACGGTGATTTCGGCGTGTTCCTGACCCGTCCCATCGCGCTGACGGCCGGGTTGGCCGCGCTTTTGATCGTGGCGCTTTCCACCTTCGCGCAGATGCGGCGCAAAAGGGCGGGGCATCACGCGACCGTCGGTCACGAGGACATCGGTTAGGTCTTGCGATCCTCGGGTCCCGCGCCGACCTCGGGGTCGTTGTAGTCGCTCGGGTCGAAATCCTCGGGGTCGTAAGGCTCTTCGTCCTCGGCGATCCCGGTCACATGGGTCGTGCCCGTCTCTTCGTCGTAGACGAGGCCGTAATTCGTGCGGCCCTCGGACTTGTAACGCAGGAATTCGTGGATACCGGCATAGATGAAGGCCACGACGAAGGGCGAGATGAAGATGAGGGCGATCGTGCGCGCTTCCATTATCGCACCCCCCGCATGGTCGTCTCGTCGGACAGTGGGGGCGCACCGACCGGCAGGGTGGCCGCGGCGCGTGGGGGCAGTCGATCATTGCACATGCGCCGAAGGTGGTGACCAAGCGCGCGGATGTCAAATGCCGCCCCTTTGGCGGCGCCGCGACGAGCGGAATGGAAGCAAACCTTTGATATCGCTGGTACCCGCGGCCGGACTCGAACCGGCACGGCACTCAGGCCAAGGGATTTTAAGTCCCCAGTGTCTACCATTCCACCACGCGGGCCAGCGACGCGGACCGTAGCCCAGCCGCGCGGGCGAGGAAAGGCCGTCAGATGCCCTGTTCGGCGCGTTTGCGGGCTTTCGAGAACTTCATGCCGGGGTCCGTCAGCCGGTCGGTCGGCCCGACCCAGGCATAGGCCAGAAGACAGGGGTCGTCGTCGCCCGTGGTGATCCGATGCTCCTCGCCCGGCCTGTTCAGGATCAGCGAACCGGGGGCATAGACCGCAAGCTGGTTTTCCGACCACGCACCGGCGATGGAGATATAGCTTTCCTCGATGTCGTGGTGGCTGTGCTGGGGATAGGTTGTGCGCGGCGCGAACAGGACGAAACCCAGCGTGATCCGCTCGGTCACGACGGGGCCGCGCGGCCCCAGCACCTCGCAATAAGCGTATTTCCGGGCGAGGTGCGGCGGCACCTTCGCATAGCCGTATTCCCACGTGAGCAGCGGCGAAATCCGCTCCAACGCGCGGCTCAGGCCGAACATCGGCGTGCGTGCGCCAAGGTCGAAGGCCCGGTGCAGATGCGCCGTCACCGGCTTGGTCTCGGGCGGGCGGGGATGAACCAGAGGGTTGCCATCCACCACAGACGACAGCGTTTCACGCACCTTGCGGCGGTGGCTGCGGATCGCCTTGGACCCGCCCGCCGAGCCGTGGCGATAGAGCGCTTCGAATTCATGCAGCAGGTAATGCCAGCCGGGGCTGTCGTTCAGGCGGACGCCCTCGATCCCATCCGATGCCGGTGCCGTGCTGTCCATCGCCGCCTCCCCTTCGTGGTGGCGATTACGAAAACCCGACATGGGGGGTCGGGGCAATGATTCTCGCGCCCTAACGCGGTGCGCCGTAAAGCTCGGGGATCAGGCCGCGTTCCGGCAACCAGGGGTGAAGATCGACGGCCGCCCTCAGCGCATCATACCCTTCGTCCTCGCGCCCCAGCTTGAGAAGCGTCACACCCTTGCCGGACAACGCGGGGATATGGCGCGGTGCGATCTCCAGCGCCCGCTCGATGTTTTCAAGCGAGGCGGCGTAATCTTCCTGCCGGAAATAGACGAATGCCCGCTGGTTCCACGCCTCGGCCCATGTCGGGCAGTATTCGACCAGCGCGTCGAACGCCTTCTGCGCGCCTTCGTAATCGGCCACGCGCATCCGTTCGAGGCCGACATCCAGCAACTCGCCCGACCATTTGTCCGGCGGGGCCTGCCAAAGCGACCACATATCGCGCAGCGCGTCGCGGGCGACCATATAAGTCTGGGCGGCCTGCCCTTCCGCGATCAGGGCCGCCAGCGCGTCGCCGGTATCGGGGCCTTCGGGGCAGGTATCGGCCCAGATCGGCGTCGCCACGAGGAAGGGAACGAGAAACCGCATGTGCAACCGTCCGCCGCACGGGCGTTCCCGTCAAGTCACGCACGCGCGAGCCGCTTGACGCCCCCGCGCGCATGGGGCCATCTGCACCCATGTTTCCGATCCGCGATCACAACCCGTCCGAACGCACGCCTTTCGTCACCTACATCCTCGTGGCGATCAACGTGGTCGTCTTTCTGGGCCAACTCGGCCTCGACGACCGGGCACTGGGCGAGGCGTTCTGGACCTGGGGCGTCGTGCCGGAGCGGATCACGTCGGGCAACGGGCTGGAAACGCTCATCACCTCGCAGTTCCTGCATTCGGGCTTCTGGCACATTGCGGGCAACATGCTGTTTCTGTGGATCTTCGGCGACAACCTCGAGGATGAGCTGGGCCATTTCGGCTTTCTGGTCTTCTACCTCGCCAGCGGCGTGGGGGCGGCGATGTTCCAGATCCTGCCCGATCCGTCCTCGGGCATCCCGATGGTCGGCGCATCGGGCGCCATCGCCGGGGTGATGGGCGGCTACCTGCTCCTGTTTCCCAAGGCGCGGGTCGACGTGCTCTTCATCTTCATCGTCTTCTTCAAGATCTTCCCGATGCCCGCGTGGATCATGCTCGGGCTGTGGTTCGCGCTCCAGCTTTTCAACGGCGCGACGATGCCGGGCGACGGGGTGGCCTATATGGCCCATGTCGGCGGGTTCATCGTGGGGTTCGTCTGGGTGCTGCCCAAATGGCTGCGCGAAGGCGGGCCGGAGTTCTGGCGCCGCACGCATGGGCACCCGCCGCATCCCGACGCGCAATACCGCTTCTCGTCATCGAGCGTGCCAGCGGTCCGCCGCCGGCGATAGGCAGGGGTCAGGCCCGGTTCTTATTCCGGCCCGACCGACCGACCAGAGACGAATTCGCTCAGCTTGTTGGCGAGCGTCGGAACCGAGCTGGTGACGGAAAAGCCCGCGAACAGGCCAAGCATCAGGATCGCGGCGGTCAGTGCGACCCAATCGACGGTGACAGCCCCGTCCTCTTCCTTCAAAAAAGGCCGCAGCAGCCTTCTTGCGATACGCATTGCAACACATCCCCTTCGAATTGCTTCGAGACAGGATGGCGTCAAAACGCGGCGCAATTGTGCCGTTGTGATGCCTTAGACGTGGTAAAACGGACGTTTTAGGCCGGTCAGTCCCGGATGATCTTGGCGAAACTGTCGAAGATCGCTTCGTTCGCGCCGATCACGTCACCGCCCGACAGGATGTCGCCCTCGGGGTCGATGGGTTCGACCAGACCGCCCGCTTCGCGCAGGATGACAAGGCCCGCCGCCATGTCCCATGCGTTCAGGCGCCGTTCCCAGAACCCGTCGTAGCGCCCCGCCGCCACATACGCGAGGTCGAGCGCCGCCGACCCCCAGCGCCGCACACCGGCGCAGGTCGGCATCAGGCGCGCGAGGTCCTGCAAGGTCTGGGGCAGATCGCCCCGCCCGCCGAAGGGCACGCCGGTCGCGAAGATCGACTCGATCATCTTGTGACGGCTCGACACCCGCAGACGCTGCTGGTCGTTGAGCCATGCGCCGTTGCCCTTCTCGGCAAAGAACATCTCGTCCTTCGCGGCGTCGAACACGACGCCCGCGACGACCTCGCCCTTGTGCTCGAGCGCGATGGACACCGCCCAGTGCGGCAGGCCGTGGAGGAAGTTCGTGGTCCCGTCGAGCGGATCGACGATCCAGCGCCGGGTCGGGTCCTTGCCCTCTTCGCCGCCGCCCTCTTCGCCGAGCCAGCCGTAGTTCGGGCGCGCTTCCATCAACTCGTTCTTGATGATCTCTTCGGCGGCGATATCCGCACGGCTCACAAAGTCGCCCGCGCCCTTCATCGAAACCTGAAGGTTCTCGACTTCGCGGAAATCCTTGACCAGCGACCGACCCGCCTTGCGCGCGGCCTTGATCATGACGTTGAGATTGGCGCTGCCTTGCATGTCCGGGGCTCCTTGGTTCAGAGGGCGCTATACGCGCGGGCGGGCGCGATGCCAAGGGGCGCGCCGGGGCCAAAATAGGCGAACAAGCCATTTCCGTGTTATCCTTCGCTCATTCTTTGGAGAATGGGGGATTTGAAAATGGCCAATGACTGCCGCACACCGAAAGTACATTACAGACAGAAAGTGGTTGGCGATCTGGTGCTGGATGAGCGGTACGTTCCGATCGTGCCACCGTCCATCGAAGCCAAACGGCTCGTCATCGAAACGTCCAAGACGCGGGAGACGATGGCCGCCGAGCTTCTGGCCCAGATCAATCGCAAACTGACCGCGCGCAACGCCGCCGTGCCACAGTGCGGCAAGGGCTGTATCCCCATCGGCGAGATAGAGCGCAAACCCCCGCCGCCCCCGATGAAACGGCGCGACACGCTCACCTTCAAGGAGCCGTGCCGGTTCAAGGGAAAAGACAAGACGTTTCAGATCGAGGTCACGTTCAAGATCGGGGGCACCGTCATGGTCGAGACCCGCGTTTTCGACATCCTGTGCGATGCGCCGCTCGAAGACGCCGCCTTCACGGACGAACCCAGGACCTATTACATCGACGACGAGATCGGCCCCTTGGTGGAACAACTGACCGAAGAAGACCGGAAGCGGTTCGGGATCAGCGAGGTCTCGCGGGCCTGACGCCACGCGGAAGGTGGACAGTGGCCGGGGCATGGCTACTGTCGCCCCATGACCACGCGCCAGATCCTCGTCACCGCACCGAAATCCACGCTGACCTACCTCGTGCGGGCGATCCGCGACGTGGGCGTCATCGACCTGCGCGTGCTGGAGGCGACCGATCCGCCCGGCGACCCCGTTCTTCTGATCCTCGCCGATGACGACGACCGCCAGACCCTGCTCGACCGGATGCAGGCGGTGTTCGGCCCGGAGAACGAAGACGACTGGCGCATCACCCTGCTGCCCATCGAAGCGACGATCCCGCGTGTCGAGGAAGAGGACGAAAAGGAAGAGCCGAAGGAACGGCGCGAATTCGCCTCGACGGGCCGCACGCGCGAAGAGATTTACGACAGCGTCTGGCGCAATGCTCGTGCCGACCGGAATTACATCACCTTCGTCGTGCTTTCGACAATCGTGGCCGCCTTTGGGATGCTGGCCGACAACGTGGCCGTGGTCGTGGGCGCGATGGTGATCGCCCCCCTGCTCGGCCCCAACCTCGCCCTTGCCGTGGGCATCGCGCTTGGCGACGGAAAGCTGATGGGCAAGGCGCTGATGACCAACCTCGTCGGCGTCGCGATCGTGCTGGCGCTCAGCCTCGCCATCGGGCTGATCTGGCCCCCGGACCTCGCCGCGAAGGAATTGATGAGCCGATCCGAGGTGGGCTTCGACGGTATGGCCATCGCGCTGGCCTCCGGTGCCGCTGCTGCGCTTTCGCTGGTGTCCGGCCTGTCCTCGGCCCTCGTCGGGGTCATGGTCGCCGTCGCCCTTTTGCCGCCCACCGCGGCCATCGGGCTGTTCGTGGGCTTCGGCCAGCCCACCCTTGCCGTGGGCGCCGCAACGCTTCTCGCCGTGAACGTGGTCTGCGTGAACCTTGCCGCTCAGGCGGTCATGGCAAGCCGGGGCATCACGCCGCGCACGTTTTATGAGAAAAAGGTGGCCGCCCGATCGCAATGGATCAGCGCCGCCATATCCGTGGGACTGCTCGCCGCCCTCGCCGCCCTCATCTGGTGGCGGCTACTGCACCCGGCGACGTAACGGTCACTCGCCCGCCAGCAACTCTTCCATGAAGATCGAAAAGAGCTGCGGCCGCCCGTCAACCCCTGCCTTGCGAAACACCGCCGCGCCCTGAGCGCGCACGGTGCCCGAGGCCGTGCCGCGAATGCGCGCGATCTCGTCGTTCTCGATGCCCTTGAGCATCAGCAGCGCCACGTCCCGCTCGCTCGCCGTCAGGTTCCACTCGTCGAAAAAGGCTTCGATCACATCGGCCATTTCGCCCTGCGCGGCCCGTGTCGCGTTCTCGAGAATGGCGACGCGGTTCATCACCCGCCGCAATTCGAAGATCAGGAAGGCGACCCCACCGACCATGGCGAGGCCCGCGACGATCTCGACCCATTTGTGCGGCCCTTCGAATTGTCCGTCGCCGACAAGGTCGCCGATCACGTCGCCCAGAAAGAAGATCGCGCAGAGCGTCTGGACGACGATGACGGCAGACAGCAACGCTGCCCGCCGCCCCGTTCTGGCGCGATCGCTGACGGCCACCGCCGTCATCCGAGGCGATCCGTCGGCACGCGCTTTCGGCCCGTTATCATCGCAGGCACCAGCGGCACGCGGGTCAACACGGTATCGAGCACGATACCCGCGAGGTGAAGCACCACGGAAACCATGATCCAGCCATAGATCACCTCATGCGCTTCCTCGACCCAGTCGATACCGAAAAAGGCGACCGTCCCCATCATGTATCCCGTCACTCCCATCGCAATGACCGAGGCCCAGAGGTTATAGACCATGAGCGCCCCGGCAGGGTTATGGGAAAGATGCACGTGACGCCGCCCCCGGTGCAAGTCCGTCAGATGCCTGAGGGCCGCCATCGGGTTCGGGGGGAAGCTGGACAACCGCGCATGGCGTGGCCCGACGAGCCCCCACACGAGACGCAGGACGACGAGCCCGACACCGACGTAGCCGAAAAGCTGGTGCAGGTCCGCTCCGTTTCCCTCGGGCTCGAACAGGAAGGAACAGCCCAGAACCGCCGCCGCCACGCCCCAATGCGTGAGGCGCACGACCGGGTCCCAGACCTTAACGCTGGTCACCCCGTCCGGGGCGCGCCGATCACGCGCCCCAGAGGTCGTCGAGGCGACCTCAGTCATCGTCGCCGCCTTGCACGATCGCGCCGGTGGTCGGATCGACATAGACCTCGGCGGTCATCTTGCCCTTGACCACGTAGGCTTCGATACGGCCGTCCTCTTTTTCGATCTTGCGCACGTCGAAGCCCAGTTCGGTCAGCGCGGTGCGGATCGAAGCCTCGTCGGTGCCGAGCATCGTGCCCGCCGCGAGATCCGGCATCGTCGCCATCGACGCGTCGTCATCGTCGGCTGCGAAGGTGACGGCAGGCACAGCGATAGCGAGCGCGGCGAGGGTGAGAGTGATCTTTTTCATCGTGAGAGTCCTTTCGGTTGCCCGACAGGCACAGCGCCCGCCGGTCCCCTCCAGATTTGCCGATCACCCGCGGCGAGCCATTGGCGGGGGGCTTAATCGGGCCGGTCTAAGCGCCCGCTTAGGCCCAGCCGCAGCGCCCCGGTGCGACCAAGCCCCTATGCCCGTTGAAGTTTTACCGGCTCGGTCCGCGCCAGTCGCATCATGTGCGCGATAAAGGGTTTTGACACGTCCTCGTCCCGCGTCGCCGCATACATCCGCTTGTTCAGCCCCGCTTCGGTGATCGGGCGGACCGCGTAATCCGGGTTCGAGCGGTATTTGCCCAGCACCCAGTCAGGCAGCACCGTCACCCCGCGCCCGGCGGCGACCAGCATCAGGATCACCTCGGTCAGTTCCACGCCCCGCGTGCCCCTCGGCTCGACCCGCGCAGGGGTCAGAAGCTGGGTGAAGATGTCGAGCTTCGCGCGTTCCACCGGATAATGCAGCACGACCTCTTCAGCGAAATCCTCGGCCTCGATCCACGTGCGGTCTGCGAGCGGATGGTTCGCGGCGCAGACGAACATCGGCTCATAGTCGAAGAGCGGCGTGAAGGTGACGCCCGGCAGGCTCACCGGATCGGACGAGATGACGAAATCCACCTCTTCCCGCCTCAGCGCCTCGATCGCGTCGAAGGCCAGCCGCATCCGGATGTCCACGTCCACCTCGGGCCAGGCGCTGCGGAACCCGTCGAGCACGGGGAAGAGCCAGTCGAAACAGGCGTGGCACTCGATGGCGATGTGCATACGCCCCGACCGGCCCGACTGCATCGCGCGAAACTCTTCCTCGACCGCCGAAATCTCCGGCAGGATTCGTTCGGCGAGGCGGAGCAGCTTCATGCCCGCCGGCGACAGCTTCATCGGTTTCGACCGGCGCTGGAACAGTTCCATCCCGACCTGCTCCTCCAACCCCTTGACCTGATGGGACAAAGCGGACTGCGTGATGTTCAGCATGTCGGCGGCACGGGCCAGCCCCCCGGCCTCGTGAATGGCCCGGATGGTGCGCAGGTGACGGAATTCGAGATACATTGTGAGCGATCCTCATATTCTTTCTGAATATTATGAATTTGTCTCACGAAGGCCAAGGCCCTAGGTTCACCTCAACACCAAGAGGAATCTATCGCCATGAAAGCGCCCCGCATCTCGTTCGAATTCTTCCCGCCGAAGAACATCGAATCGACCTTTCGCCTGTCCGATACCGTGCGTGACCTCGCGCCGCTCGACCCGTCTTTCGTGTCGGTGACCTATGGCGCCGGGGGCACGACGCGCGAACTGACCCACGATGTCGTCGCGACGATCCACAAGAATTACGGCCTGAACGTCGCGGCGCACCTGACCTGCGTGAACGCGACCCGCGACGAGACGATGGAGATCATCGACAACTACGCCCGTGTCGGCGTGTCCGAGATCGTCGCGCTGCGCGGCGACCCGCCCAAGGGATCGAACGGCTTTGTCCCGCATCCTGACGGCTTCGCGAACTCGGTCGAACTGATCGAAGCCATCGCGGCGCGCGGCGACATGAAGATCCGCGTCGGCGCCTACCCCGACCCGCACCCCGAGGCCGCTTCGGACACCGCGGACGTCGATTGGCTCAAGCGTAAGATCGACGCGGGCGCGACCAGCGCGATCACCCAGTTCTTCTTCGAGGCCGAAACCTTTCTTCGGTTCCGCGACAAATGCGCGGCAGCCGGGATCGACGCCCCGATCATTCCGGGCATCTTGCCGATCCAGTCGTGGACCGGGGTCAAGAACTTCGCGAAAAGCTGCGGCACGCCGGTGCCGGGTTACCTCGACGATGCCTTCCTGCGCGCCGAGCGCGACGGGCGCGAGCGGCTTCTGTCGATTTCGCTGACGACCGAGCTTTGCACCGAGTTGATGGAAGAAGGCGTCGAAGACCTGCACTTCTACACGCTGAACAAGACCGACATCACGCGCGACATCGTTCACGCGCTGGGCGTGACGCCCAAGGTGGCGCTGCAACAGGTCGCCTGACCCGACCCGCTCAGGAACACGTGAAGGCCGCGACCCGGAACAGGGCGCGGCCTTTTTCCGTTGGCAGGTCCAAGGCAACCCGAAAGGACCACGCCCATGAAAGACGCTGCCAAATCCGGCTATATCACCACGGTCGACCCGGCCACCGAGCAACCCCTGAAAGACTATCCGATCATGGAGCGGGAGGAGGCGCTGGCCGCCGTCGAACGCTGCCACGAGGCGTTCCTCCACTGGCGCGAGACGAGCAAGGAGAGCCGTGCCGAGATCATCTCGAAGATCGGCGCCACGCTGCGCGACCGCGCGGACGACTTCGCGTCGCTCATGACCGACGAAACCGGCAAGCGGCTTGAAGACGGTCACACCGAGATCGAGCTATGCGCCGCGATCTGCGACTGGACCGCCGAACAGGGGCCCGAGGAGCTGGCCGACGAGGTGCGCGAGGTCGCTAATGGCGAGCGCGGTGTCATCACCTACCAGCCGCAGGGCGTGATCTACGGCATCCAGCCGTGGAACTTCCCCGCCTATCAGGCGGTGCGCTACGCCATCGCGAATCTCATGGCCGGGAACGGCGTGCTTCTGAAACACGCGTCGAACTGCACCGGATCGGGCCTGTTCCTGCGCGACGTCTTCGAGGCGGCCGGCCTGCCGGAACACCTGTTCACCGTGCTGGTCATCGACCACGACACGTCGGACGATATCGTCAAAAACCACCGCGTGCGCGGCGTGACGCTGACCGGGTCGGCCGCCTCGGGCGCCAAGGTCGCGGCGATCGCGGGCAGCGCGATCAAGAAAACCGTGCTCGAGCTTGGCTCCAACGACGCCTACCTCGTGCTGGACGACGCCGATCTGGACCTTGCCGTGAAGACCTGCGTCATCGGGCGCATCTACAACAACGGCCAGACCTGCGTGAACGCAAAGCGGTTCATCGTGACCGAGAAGAACTACGACGCTTTCGTGAAGGCCTATGTCGAGGCGATGTCGGCGCTGAAAATGGGCGATCCGCGCGAAAAATCCACCAAACTCGGCCCGATGGCGCGCGGCGATTTGCGTGACACGTTGCACGAGCAGGTGACCAAGTCGGTCGACAGGGGGGCGACCATCGAATGCGGCGGCGAGATCCCAGATCGCACAGGGTATTACTACCCCGCCACGGTTCTGACCGACGTGAAGCCGGGCCAGCCCGCCTATGACGAGGAACTCTTCGGCCCCGTCGCCAGCGTCATCCGCGCCAAGGACGACGTGGAGGCGATGCACATCGCCAACGACAGCCGCTTCGGACTGGGCGGCGGCATCTTCTCGCAGGATGAGGATTATGCCGTGAACCTCGCCCGGTCGCATTTCGACACCGGGATGGTCTTCATCAACGGCTTCAACGTGGCCACCCCGAACATGCCCTTCGGCGGTGTGAAGGATTCAGGCTATGGCCGCGAGCATGGCGGCTTCGGCATGAAGGAATTCGTGAACGTGAAGACGATCATCACGAATTGAGGTTTCGACCGCCGAA
>NZ_CH902578.1:1487926-1666161 GCF_000152805.1 Maritimibacter alkaliphilus HTCC2654
ATCAACGCAGCCGGTCCCCGCAGGATCTGACGAGCCCCGTGCGCGACGCGCTGAAAGCCATCCCCGGCGCCGAATTCTCGGTGGGCGCATCGGGCGGCATGGGTCCGGTGGAACCGCCGATCGAGATCAAGATCTTCGGCCCCGATCTGCGCGTCCTGGAAAAGCTGGCCCGCGAACTGGCCGACGACATGGCCGGGATCGAGGGGCTGGTCGACATCAACACCACGCTCGACGATCCCCAGCCCACCATCGGGATCGAAGTCGACCGCGATGCGGCCTTCGACCTCGGCGTTTCGCTCGCCTCCGTCGGCGACACCCTGTCCTCGATGCTCGAAGGCCAGACCGTGTCGGAATGGACAAGCCCGCGCGGCGAAAGCCTCGACGTGGTGGTGCGCCTGCCCGACAGCGCGCGAAACGACGCGGCCTATCTGGGCGCGCTGCCCATCGCGCAATCGGGCGCGACCGGGTCGACGGATGTCATCCGGCTCCCCCCGGACCCCCCCCGAGGTATTTTTGGACCAGAGAAGAGGGGCGCGTCAGACGGAATGCTCGGCGCGCCCCTTTTCGGTCAAGTCGTAGGTGCCGGTGTCGACGCGGGCGAACCAACCCAAGTGGTTCACATACATGATCCGGGTCGCTTTCGTGACGCCCGTGGCCTTGGCGATCTCGGCGCCCTTGCAAGGGCCGGAAGCGGCCAGATGCGCGGCGATCCGGGCGCATTCCTGTTTATAGGCGGTCATCACCTGCCTCCGGCTGCCGCCCATGTTAGGGTCGCCCTCGCGCCGCGCGAATTCGGACAGAAGCCGGGCGCGGCGGGTTCTGGACTTGCGCGGGCGGAACTCAGTCGGGTCGGCGTGGACTTGCACGAACCCGTCTTCGAGCCGCACCGAGAGGACGCCGACGCCCAAACGCTTGCACAATCCGACATTTCCCTTGAACGCGCGCCAACCGGACTTGCCCGACCAGCGCGGCACGGCCACGTAGACGATATCGGTCACCGACTGCCGCGCCACCGCCTGTTGCAAGAGCGTCAGCGAGAAGCCCGCCTTCAGCTCGACCACCACCGGGTCGCCGCCTGCGCGCACCGCCATCACGTCGACCGGGCCGATCTCGGCCTTCACCTCGTATCCCAGCGCCTCGAGCCACGCCTTGACCGGCGGGTATAGGTCCGTCTCAGTCACTCTGCCCATGCCCCCGTGATACCCTGCGCGGCCCATGCGGCAAAGGGGGTCGTGACATCCGCGGGCCACATCGCTATAGGTCGCGCGAAATTTTCAACGCTCAAAGGGACGCACCCGTATGACAACCCTCGTTTTCGGTCACAAATCGCCCGACACCGACTCCACCGGTTCGCCGCTCATCTGGGCCTGGTACCTCAACGAGATCAAAGGCGAGCAAGCCAAGGCCGTGCTGCTGGGTCAGCCCAACACCGAGGCCGCCTTCGTGCTGGAGCGCTGGAGCCAGTCGACACCCGACATCATCAGCGAGGTCGAGCCGGGCCAGCGTTGCGTGATCGTCGACACCAACAACCCCGCCGAGCTTCCGGCCGCGATCAACGACGCCGACGTCGTGCAGATCATCGACCACCACAAGCTGGTCGGCGGGCTGGAAACCAAGGGTCCGATCGACATCACCATCCGCCCGGTCGCCTGCACCGCCACCATCATGTACGACCTGATGGGTGACGACACCGCCAAGATGCCGGACGAAATCCGGGCGCTCGCCCTGTCCTGCATCCTGTCGGACACGCTGGAATTCCGCTCGCCGACCACCACCGACCGTGACATCGAGGTCGCCAAGACGCTCGCCTCCGAACTGGGTGTGTCGATCCCCGACTATGCCGCCGAGATGTTCGCGGCCAAGTCGGACGTGTCGGCCTATTCCGACGCGGAACTCCTGCGCATGGACTCGAAGGAATACGAAGTCGGCGGCAAGAAATTCCGCGTCTCGGTGCTGGAAACCACCGCGCCCGATATGCCGATGGGCCGCAAGGACAGCCTGATGGAGACCATGGTGACGGTCGCCGAAGAAGACGGCGTCGATCAGGTGCTGCTCTTCGTCGTTGACATCCTCAAGGAAGAAGCGACGCTGCTGGTCCCCAACGATCTGGTCAAGACGCTGTGCGAAAAGAGCTTCTCGACTTCGGTCTCCGGCGACACGGCGGTTCTGCCGGGCATCGTCAGCCGCAAGAAGCAGATCATCCCGAACCTCGCCCTGTAAGGCGATCGGTCAGAGACCCAAAAGGGCGCCCGGTGTGGCGCCCTTTTTCTTTGGCGCGTCAGCCCGGCGCGACCGTCCGATAACCACCCGCGATCACGCGCTTCATCCCGCCGTCGACCGACACGATCCGGTTCGGGATCCGCCCTGCCAGCGCCTGCGCCGCGGCCCGCGTCCGGTTGCCGGACCGGCAGACGAGGATCAGGTCGCGCCCATCGGCCAGCGCGGGGCCGACCTGCGCCAGAAAGCGGTCCGGGTCGGTGAAGGTGAGAAGCACCGCCTCGTCGATCACGCCCGTCTCGGCCCATTCCGGCGGGGTGCGGATGTCGACGATCAGCCCACCCGTCGCTTTCATCTCGTCCACCGTCATGAACCGCTGTTCGAAGCCGGGCTTGCCGCCGGCGATGAGCGAAACTCCGGTCACGGCGGCAAGCGCCGCGGCGGCCCCGCCGATCATCACGAAGCGTCTTGTTCTGTCTGCCATCCTGGCCTCCAAATCATATTCACCTTCCTAGATATGATTTGCCTACGCCGATGTGTATCCCCTGCCCCCGATTGCGGCGATCCGCCACGGGCCGGGGCGCAATGCGCTTGATCCCCCGAAGCGCGCCCCTTACCCATCGCCGTGACGCAACCCGGACGAGGCCAACCCCTGTGACCCAGATCATCCAGTCGCTTTCCGACATTTCCGACCGCTATGACGTGCTGCTGTGCGACCTGTGGGGCTGCGTCCATGACGGGGTGAAGGTCTACCCGGAGGCGATCCCGGCGCTGAGAGCGTTCCGTGACGCGGGCAAGATCGTGGTGCTGCTGACCAACTCGCCACGCGACCGGCACGCGGTGGCCGAACAGGTGGCCAAGTTCGGACTGCCGGATGACTGCTGGGATACCATCGCCTCCTCCGGCGACGCCGCGCGCGCCGCGCTCTTCACGGGCGCCGTGGGGCAAAAGGTGCATGTCATGGGCGAACAGTCCGGCGACGGGTTTTTCCGCGAGATGGAGATCATCGACGACCCGGTCGCGGTCGAGCGTGTCGGCATCGCCGAGGCCGAAGGGCTGGTCTGCCTTGGCCCCGACGACCCCTCCGCCGATCCCGAGACGTGGCGGCCCGATCTGCTTTATGCCAAGCAGAAGGGGCTGAAGCTGCTCTGCGCCAACCCCGACATCGTGGTGGACCGGGGCGAGGTGCGCGAATGGTGCGCGGGGGCCGTGGCGCGGATGTATACCGAAATGGGGGGCGAGAGCCTTTACTTCGGCAAACCGCATCCGCCGATCTACGATCTCGCCCGCCGTCGCCTCGCCGCGCTCGGACGGAACGTGGGCCCAGAAGGGATGCTCGCCGTGGGCGACGGGATTCAGACCGACATCAAGGGTGCTTTGGGCGAAGACATCGATTCGCTCTTCATCACCGGCGGTCTCGCGCGGGCCGAAACCAGGACCGTGACCGACCCGGATGCGCAGGCGCTCGCCGCCTATGTCGAGGGCGAGCGGGTCACTCCGACCTTCGCCATCGGCATGTTGCGTTAAGCAACCCTGCGAACTTTTTCGGCGACCAGCGCGTTCGGCTTGCGACAGCAGGTCCGGAACTGCGCCCTTTTCGCTCTTGTTTCTGCACCCGCAAAGTAATATTGTTACCGAGCGTCGCAAAAAGCGCGTCTAAAATTACCCGGAGGATTCCATGTTGGACAACTTCCCCCGAGGCACGATTTGCATCGAGGACCTCGAAATCGGAATGTCGCGCCACCTCATGAAAGAGGTGACGGATCGGGATATCGAGCTGTTTGCCGAAGTCTCGACCGACCGGAATCCCGTACACCTCGACGACGCCTATGCGATGGACACGATCTTCGAGGGGCGTATCGCCCACGGGATGCTGACCGCCGGGCTCATCTCGGCGGTGATCGGCGAACAGCTTCCGGGTCACGGCACGATCTACATGGGCCAGAGCCTCAAGTTCCTCGGTCCCGTCCGTCCCGGTGATGTGGTGCGCGCCGAAGTGACGGTGATGGAGATCGACCACGGCAAACGCCGGGTGCAGCTCAAGACCGAATGCACGGTCGCGGGCAAACCGGTGCTCAAGGGCGAGGCCACCGTGCTCGCACCGTCGAAGAAGTTCGACTGACACCACGGATTTTCGCGGGTCGATCCGACACCGGGCGCGCACGCGACGGCTTGCCGTTGTCTGTCGGTTCTACGATTATGCCGCCATGACACATGGCCCCCGCTACACCGCACTCGTCGACCGTCTGCCCGCCTCCGTCCCCTTCGTCGGGCCTGAGACCGCCGAGCGTGAGCGGGGCCGACCGTTCAAGGCCCGCATCGGCGCGAACGAAAGCGTCTTCGGCCCCTCGCCCAAAGCCATCGAAGCGATGTCGCGGGAAGCCTCCGAGACGTGGAAATACGGCGACTCGCTCTCCTACGACCTGCGTATGGCACTGGCCGACCGGCTGGGCGTCGGCGCGGGCAACATCATCGTCGGCGAAGGGATCGACGGGCTTCTGGGCTACCTCGTTCGGCTGGTCGTTGGCGAAGGCGACAAGGTCGTCACCTCGTTCGGCGCCTACCCGACCTTCAACTACCACGTGACCGGCTTCGGCGGCGAACTGGTGACGGTGCCCTACCGTGACGATCACGAAGACCCCGAGGCGCTTATCGCCAAGGCGGGCGAGGTCGGCGCCAAGCTCGTCTACATCGCCAACCCCGACAATCCGATGGGCACGTGGCACGATGCGGCGACCATCCAGCGCATGATCGACGCGGTGCCCGACGGCACGCTTCTGGTGCTCGACGAGGCCTATCTCGAATTCGCGCCCGAAGGCGCGGCGCCCGCCATCGACCCGGACGACGCCCGCGTCATCCGTATGCGCACCTTCTCAAAGGCCTACGGCATGGCCGGTGCGCGCGTGGGCTACGCCATCGGGGCCGAGCCGCTCATCACCGCGTTCAACAAGATCCGCAATCACTTCGGCATGGCCCGCATTTCACAGGCGGGCGCACTGGCCGCGCTCCATGACGATGCGTGGCTGGCGCAGGTGCAGGGCAAGGTGTCGGCCGCCCGCGACCGGCTTGCCGAGACCGCGCGCGAGAACGGGCTCACGTCGCTTCCCTCCGCCACCAATTTCGTCGCCATCGACTGTGGCGCCGATGGCGATTTCGCGCGCCGGGTTCTGGCCGAACTGGTCGCCCGCGACATCTTCGTGCGGATGCCCTTCGCCGCGCCCGAGGATCGCTGCATCCGTGTGTCGGTCGGCCACCCCGAGGATATGGACGCCTTCGCCGAGGCCCTGCCACAGGCCCTCGCTGCCGCGCGCGCCTAGCACTTTTCCGATTTTTTCAGAAGAGAGTGCCCTGCTCTGGCGGCTCATCCTTGGATTTTTTCGCCTTTGCCGTCGGTTTGGCTGATCCGCCGCCCCCGCCGATCACGTCAAGCCTTCCGTCATGGAACTCGATCTCCAACGCCCCCGCATGGGCCGCCGCCTCGCGCGTCGTGACCACGTCACCATCGCCCCGCACCACCGCGTAGCCGCGCTTGAGCGTTTCGGTATAACCCAGCGTCACCCGCATCCGCTCGAGCGCATCCAAGCGCTTCTGCCAGCCTTCGATCTGCCCGGTGCCGACCCGCGACAGCCGCGCGCACAAAGCCTCGAACTCCCGCTCTTTGCGAACCCGCGCCTCGTCGATCCGAGCGGGGTCGAGCCTTGGCGACAGCCGCGCCAACTCGCGCTTGCCCGCCTCCACCGGACGCGCGAGCGCATAGCCCAGCCGCCCGGCCCGATCCGCCACCCGTTCGCGCAGCACCGTGACCCGGTTCGTCAGCACGGAGGGCCGCAGACCGCCGGAGGCCCGGTTCAGCCGAACCTCCTCACCCCGAACCTTGGCGATCAGCGCCGCAGGCAGCCGGTCGCCCGCCCGGTCGAGCCTCTGACGCGGAGTCTCCAAGAGCGTCTCGGCGCGTGGCAGCGCCCGCGACAGGTCCGTCAGCCGCTGCGCCCGGCGCGTGATCCCCTGCGTCAGCGCCGAGGTCAGGCGCGACCCCAGTTCGGCCGTATAGGCCATCAGCTCGCGCCGCACCGGCACCGCCATTTCAGCCGCTGCCGTGGGTGTGGGCGCGCGCCGGTCGGCGGCATAGTCGATCAGGGTGGTATCGGTCTCATGCCCCACAGCGGAAATCAGTGGAATATCCGACGCCGCCGCCGCCCGCACCACGCTTTCCTCGTTGAAGCCCCACAGATCTTCGACCGACCCGCCGCCACGTGCGACGATGATGAGGTCCGGGCGCGGCAGCGCGCCCCCCGGCGTGAGCGCGTTGAAACCCTGGATCGCCCGAGTCACCTCCGGCGCGCAGCGTTCGCCCTGCACCGCCACCGGCCAGATCAGCACCTTGCGTGGAAAACGGTCGCGCAAGCGGTGCAGAATATCGCGGATCACCGCGCCCGAGGGCGAGGTGACGACGCCGATGATCTCCGGCAGATAAGGAATGGGCTTCTTGCGCTCCTGCGCAAACAGCCCCTCCGCCGTCAGCGCCGCTTTGCGCTTTTCCAGCATCGCCATGAGCGCCCCGGCACCCGCGGGCGCGATGTCGTCGATGACGATCTGATACTTCGACTGCCCCGGAAAGGTGGTGAGCCGCCCGGTGGCGACCACTTCCATCCCCTCTTCGGGCTGGGTGGCGAGCCGTGCCGACACGCCCTTCCAGATCACGCCGGAAATCACCGCGCGATCGTCTTTCAAATCCAGATAGATGTGCCCCGACCGGGGCCGCGACACGCGCCCCACCTCGCCGCGAATCCGGACATGGCCGAACTCGCCCTCGATCATGCGTTTCACCGCCCCGGACAGCTCCGAGACGGTGAATTCAGGGGCATTGCCCCCCGGTTCCAAATCTTCGATCAGGTCGGACATGGGCAGACCATGCCCGACCCGCACGCCGAAGGAAAGATCACGCGGCCTGACGGTGGTGCGTGCCTTCATTGATCTCTTCGATGATCTTGTCGCAGAAGGCGTCGAGGTCGTCGGGGTTGCGCGAGGTGACGATCCCGTTGTCGGTCACGACCGGGCTGTCTTCCCACTTACCGCCTGCATTCTCGACATCCGTGCGCACCGACGGGTACGAGGTCATGTGGCGCCCCTTGGCGATCCCAGCTTCGATCAGAAGCCACGGCGCGTGGCAGATCGCCGCGATGGTCTTTCCGCCCGCGAATGACGCGCGGATGAACGCCAGCGCCTCGGTGTTCAGGCGCAGAAGGTCCGGGTTGATCTGACCGCCCGGCAGCACCAGCGCGTCGTAGTCCGAGGCCTTGGCGTCGCCCAGAACCTTGTCGACCTTGACCGCGCGGCCCCAGTCCTTTTCGTCCCAGCCGATGATTTCCTCGGCTTCCGGCGAAATGACATGGACCTCGGCTCCGGCCTTTTTCAACGTCTCCAGCGGCACTTCCAGTTCGGATTGCTCGAAACCGTTGGTGGCGAGGATGGCGATTTTCTTGCCCTTCAGTTCGGACATGATGTCCTCCTTTCTTCGTTCGTGTCGCCACACCAACGGACAGTCGCGGCGGTCTGTTCCGGCCCCGCGACGCACCCGGCCGATCGCCGCCGGTTCGCCGCCCTTCAGTCGCCGCCGCAGTCGGCCCCGCCGCAACTCGCCCCGCCACAGGCCGCCGAACAACTCGCGGGCCCGCGCCTGTCGCGGTGCCGGGTCGCCAGCGCCGCCCCCACCGCCAGCGCCGCGACGCCCGCCGCGATCATCGGCCCGTTACCGACCCCCGCCCCCACGACAAACAGCGCAACCCCACCGCCGCCGAAGATCAGCAAAGGCGACACGTAGCGCCGCGCCCGGCCGCGCGCCCAGATCGTGTCGGGCGGTTCCCCGAACTCCTGCTTGTAGAGCGCAAGGGTGTGAAGATACTGCTCGCCATGCCGCTTGACCTCCCCCGCCCCCGTCGCCTCGCGATGGGTCAGCGGCTTACCCAGAACCCCGGCGCAGAAGTGTTCCCAATACTCCTCGGCCTGCATCAAGTGCAGATGCCAGACCGCATCCACCCTGACCGAAGGCGTCAGCGGCGCATTGGTCAACTGAGTCAGGTAGACGAACCGCAGGTATTCGCGCACCCAGAGCGCCGCCTCCCGCTCCCCCAGCTTTTGCTGCGCGCCGAGCAGCGCCTCGAAGGCATGGCGCCCGTCCGGCCCGAATTCGTGCATCGAAATCCGCTCATACAACTGGCGCTTTCGCATCCTTGCCCCTCGGCCCCGGCATGGGTATTCCCCCACTGACTAGCAGAAGGACGGTTTGCGGTGAACATTCTCATCTTGGGCGGCGGTGGCCGCGAACATGCGCTCGCCTGGGCCGTGATGCAGAACCCGAAATGCGACAAGCTGATCGTCGCGCCGGGCAACGCCGGGATCGCCGAGATCGCCGAATGCGCCAAGATCGACATCGAAGACGGCGAAAAGGTCGTCGACTTCTGCAATGTGAACGCGATCACCTTCGTTATCATCGGCCCCGAAGCGCCATTGGCCGCAGGCGTGGCCGACGCGCTCGAGGCGGCAGGCATCCTCGCCTTCGGCCCGTCGCAGGCCGCCGCGCGGCTGGAGGCCTCCAAGAGCTTCACGAAAGAGGTCTGCGATGCAGCCTCCGCCCCCACCGCCGCCTATGCCCGCTTCACCGAAGCCGATCCCGCCAAGGCCTACATCCGCGAACAGGGCGCGCCCATCGTGGTCAAGGCCGACGGCCTCGCGGCAGGCAAAGGCGTGATCGTCGCGATGGACGAAGACACCGCGCTTGCCGCCATCGACGACATGTTCGGCGGCGAATTCGGCGCGGCCGGGGCCGAGGTGGTGATCGAGGAATTCATGGAAGGCGAAGAAGCTTCGTTCTTCATCCTGTCGGACGGCGAAACGCTGCTGCCCATCGGCACGGCGCAGGACCACAAGCGTGTTGGCGATGGCGACACCGGGCTGAACACCGGCGGCATGGGTGCCTATTCCCCCGCCCCGGTCCTGACAGATGAGATCGCGCAAAAGGCGATGGACGAAATCATCGCGCCCACCATGCGCGTCATGGCCGAGCGCGGGATGCCCTACAAAGGCGTGCTCTACGCGGGCCTGATGATCGAAAACGGCCAGCCCCGCCTCGTCGAATACAACGTCCGCTTCGGCGACCCGGAATGTCAGGTGCTGATGATGCGGCTGGGCGCACAGGCGCTGGACCTGATGATCGCCTGCGCCGAGGGGCGGCTGGCCGGGCGGTCGGTGAACTGGGCCGATGACCACGCCATGACCGTGGTGATGGCCGCGAACGGCTATCCGGGGGCCTACGAGAAAGGCTCGGTCATCTCCGGCCTCGACCAGATCGAGGAGACGTCGAAACAGATGGTATTCCATGCCGGCACCCGCGAAGTGGACGGCAAGATCACCGCGAACGGCGGCCGCGTCCTCAACGTCACGGCCCGCGGCGACAGCCTGCAAGAGGCCCGCGACACGGCCTATGCCATGATCGACCAGATCGACTGGCCCGAGGGGTTCAATCGCTCCGACATCGGCTGGCGCGCGCTCTGATGACCGCGCAGAGCTTTACCTGGAAGCCCGCGCTGCTGGCGAAACAGGACACGCTCACGCTCGAAGGCACGACCGCCCGGCTCGACGGTGACTGGACGCTTGACCTGCGCGACGTCGAGGACGCCGCCCTCGTCAATCAGGTCCTGAAGGGCAACCGGATCGTCCGGCTCGACCTCTACACGGCCGACGGACGCCGCTCGCTGGGCTACAACGCCTCGGCCCGCGTCTACCGCGCCGATCCCGACGCACGCACCCACCTTGCCGCCTGCGCCGCGACCCTGCGCGCGCTCGATCAGGCCCGACCCGGACAACTCGTGGCCCTCGGCGTGATCCGCGGCGGGCGCTGGGGCATGTTCCTCATCGGGCTCGGCACGCTCCTCTTCGGCAGCATTCTGGGCATTTCCATGCTGGCCACCGGCGTCTCCGGCGAGCGTCTCGCCACGGCCGCGATCCCCACCATCGTGCTCTTGGCGATGGGCGCGATCCTGACCTACGGCAACTGGCCGTGGCGCAAACGCCCGCGGGTCAAGGCCGCAGCACTCGCCACGACGCTCGAAGAGATGCACGCCCACGACACGACCCGCCCCTGATCTTCTCTGGTCCGAAAATACCTCGGGGAGGTCTGGAGGGGCTGGCCCCTCCAGCTGTCGTGCGGAGGTCTGGAGGGATCGCCAGTGTCGCGCCATTGGTCCGAGAGACAATGGCGATGCCCCTCCAGCGGGTCGTCCCGGGCGTAAGCACGGGGCGAAATCACTCACAGGCAAGATGTGGCGTGAAGCTTTCGGGCCCGCGATAGGGGCCGACCTCGGTCGACATCAGCCGCCCGTCCTGCCAGACCGTCTCGACCACCTGGGTCCAGTCGGCATTCGCGGTCAGGACCGCAGGCACCGCGCCGTCGCAGTCGCGCACACCGCCCTCGATCTCGGGCGTGCCGAGCAGATGGTTCGACAGCCCCTCGGCATTGGCATAGGGCGCGAGCGTCGCGGCCCCGCCCGCCATGCCGACGGTCACGATGCGCAAGGTGCGCGCCAGATGCGGGCGGTCGACATAGGCGATATCGTCATGCCCGTCGCCGTTGAAATCGGCGATACCAGCGATGGCGAGCCAGCGATGGCGTTGGCCGATCGGATTGGTGTTTCCGATGGGCCGCGCCCAGTCTCCGTCGAAATCGAAAACCTGCACCATCGCGCCCACGCGAAAGCCCGACAGCACCGCGACCACCTCGGGCGTGCCGTCCGCGTCGAAGTCATGCAGGCGCGGCGCGGTGTCTTCGAACACGGCACCGTCGAACCGGATCACGTTGTGGGTGCCGTCGTCATAGTCGATCCTCAGCCCGGCATATTCGCCGTTCTTCACCGCGCCATGGCCATAGGCATCGGTCGGTTCGACATAGCGCGCCCCCGCGATCTCCTTGGCGATGGCCGGACCGGACACCGAAAGCGCGAGCGTGATCCAGATGGCTTTCATGACGACCTCCCGATGATCTCTGTCTTCAGTGCCAAGGCGCCTGTCGAAACGCCAGCGTCGCGTGGCCCCTCAACGCAAACGTGACCGCCGGTCCGGGCGGCCCGAGACCCTCGGGGCCGAGAGACCGAGCGCGCGCGTCAGCGCGCTCCGCTTCGCAGGATCAGATCTGCTTTTCCGGCATCTGGACGACCAGACCGTCCAGCGCGTCGGTCACCTGCAACTGGCAGGTCAGGCGTGAACGGTTCGGGTCGGGTTCGAAGGCGAAGTCGAGCATATCCTCTTCCATCGCCTCTTTCGCGGGGAGCTTTCCGACCCATTCCTCGGCCACGTAGACATGGCAGGTTGAGCAGGCGCAGGCACCGCCGCAATCGGCTTCGATGCCCGGAATGTCGTTGTCGCGCGCGCCTTCCATCACGGTCAGCCCGTTGGCCACGTCGACCTCGTGCTTGGTGCCGTCGTGCTCGATATAGGTGATCTTCGCCATCTTGGTCTCCGAATGCACAGTCCGCGGTGTTCTAGCCAAGGGCGGGACGAGGGTCCAGCCCGGTTCGCCCAAGTTTCACCTTGCACCGCGATCGGCTTTGTTCTTATTTTGTTCACATGACCGCCGCCCCGCTCCTGTCCCGCTTCGGCCCCCGCGACTGGCCGCGCCCGCCCCATGCGGTGCCCCACCGGATGCTCGACCGTCCGCATGAAGGGGCGCGGGTCACGGTCGCGGGGCTGGTCCTCGTGCGCCAGCGCCCCGGCACGGCGAACGGCGTGGTGTTCATCACGCTCGAGGACGAGACGGGGATTGCCAACATCGTCGTCTGGCGTGCCGTCTACGAACGCTTCCGCCGCGCCGTGGTCGCCGGGCGCTGCCTGCGTGTCACCGGCAAGATCCAGCGGCAAAGCGGCGTGGGTCACGTGGTCGCGGACACGGTCGAGGATATTTCGTGGATGCTCGACAGCCTCGCCCTGCCGCCCGCCTCCACCCCGGTCCGCACCGAGGCATGGGAGGTCGGGGGGAAGGTTCAGCGGGGCTAGCCCGATTCCACAAATCGCGCTATTGTCCGGCCAAACAACCCGCAAACGGGACCACGAGCAGTATGAATCGCGTAACAGTCCGCACCACCGGGGCCATGTTGGCCCTGTCCATCACGCTGGCCGCCTGCGCCAAGACCGGGCCGCGCCAAGAGGTGACGCGCGCCGATTTCGGCGACGAGCAGATCATCACCGACTTCACCATGGGCCCGCCCGGCGCGCGCCCAGGCGCCTGCTACGGCAAGGACGTGACCCCCGCCACGGTCGAGCAGGTCACCGAACACCGGCTGGTGGAAGAGGCCAAGATCGCCGAAAACGGCAACATCATCACGCCCGCCAAATACGAAACCGTCACCGAGGCGCGGATCGTCGAAGGGCGTGAACAGATCTATTTCGAAACCCCCTGCCCGCCCCGCTGGACGCCCGAATTCATCGCCTCGATCCAGCGTGCCCTGACCGCACGCGGGCTTTATGCCGACTATCCGCACGGGGAACTCGACGAGGCGACGCGTCAGGCGATCCGCACCTTCCAGATTTCCGAGGGGCTGAATTCCGCGATCCTGTCGACGGAAAGCGCGCGCAAGCTGGGGCTGGTCGAAATCGACCTGTCGTGACCCGTCAGAACGTCAGGGCGAGAAAGCCCTGAGCCATCTCCACGAACGGTGCCAGCACGCCCGACAGATACACGGTCGCCGCATCCGGCCGCAAAAGCCACGCGCCCGCCTGTTCCACAAGCCCGCCGGCTTCGAGTTTGGCGTGCTGGTCAATGTAGGTGACCGGGCCGAGGTAGGCCAGCAGGAACGCCTTGAACAGCAGGAACACGATGAGGACGAGGAACAATCCCCGCCACGGAAAGCCGCGCCGCGCCCGGACCTTTTTGACGGGCACGAGAACGCCGTTCCGCTCCACGAGCGTGACGTAGCCGCTGTTCAGGTTGCGGTGACCCTTTTCGATGCGCTGGACGCGATCGGAGAAATGTTTTTGCTGCATGTCCGCCATGGCGGTCTGCCTTCGCGCTGAATGTTACAGCCTTGGATCATACGTTTAATTCAGGCTGCAATATGACAGCAACGGTCCGATTTTACGCGGATCGCAAAAGCGTGAGCGTGGTCCAGTCGCCATGCTCGTCGCGCCGGTCGACGCTGAATCCCGCCGCGTCATAGGCCGCGATGACCTCGTCCGCCTGCGGGTTCAGGATGCCCGACAGGATCGCCCGCCCGCCCGGTGCGACGGACTCGCTCATGTCCTGGGCCAAGCTGATGAGCGGCCCTTTGAGGATGTTTGCGAAGACGAGATCGAAGGGGCTGGCCGATTTCAGGTCCGGGTGATCGAACCCGGCCGCCTCGACCACATGGACCCGGTCCTCGACCCCGTTCGCATGGACATTGGCCCGCGCCACGTCGCAGGCGACCTCGTCGATATCCGAGGCGATGACCGGGTTCGGCCAGATCTTCGCCGCCGCCATGGCGAGCACGGCGGTGCCCGCCCCGATGTCCGCCACGTTGCGCGCGACGACACCTTGGTTCGCAATCCGGTCCAGAGCCAGCAGACAGCCCAGCGTCGTGCCGTGATGCCCCGTGCCGAAGGCCATCGACGCTTCGATCTTCAGCCCGACCTTGCCTTGCGGCAGGCGGTCGGCATCATGCGCGCCGTAGACGAAGAAGCGCCCCGCTTCGACCGGCTGCAACTCCCGCTTCACATGGGCCACCCAGTCGACTTCGGGCAGTTCCGACACCACGAAATCCCGCGCGCCATGCATCGCGGACAGAAGCGCGAGCCCGGCCCGGTCCGGTTCCTCGGTGAAATAGCCGCCGACCTCCCACAACCCGCTGTCGTCTTCGAGTTCGAAGACACCGACCCCGGTCGGCTCGGGGGTCAGAGCTTCCATCGCCTCGCCCAGCGCGTCGGCATTCGTCTTGCCTTCCAGCGTGGTCAGCGCGGTCCATGTGGGCATGTCGGTCACTCCTTTGGGTCGCCTTGGCCCTATCGGGCGGCGTCATGGCGGTCAAGCGACGGGGTGTTCAGTTGTTCTCGATCTCGTCCACGATCTCTTCGACCGCATCGACGAAGGTCATGTCGTGATCGAAGGCCCCGTTTTCCAGAAACAGCAGCACCTGCGCGATGACCGTGGGGTTCGACATGATGAACGTATGCGTGACCGGCAGCACGATGTGATCCGCCATGCCCGTGATCCGCGTGCTGTCCACCGTGACCTTTCCGTCGTCCTCGCCCGCAAGCATCGACGACAGGATCGGGTTCAGCGAACGGTTGCCTGCGATGACGCCAAGTTCGAACTGAGGCAGACCCAGCCGGTTCGGTGTCGCGTCCGGCCCGGTGCCGAGTTGCAGACCGGCCGGCCCCATGAGCCAGCCGTAGGGTTCGAAATCCGCGAAACGGTCCACGATCTCGGACCCCTGATTGGGCGGGGCCAACATGACCACGCGGCCCATGTCGTTCGGGCGATTGTCCTCGAGCCAGGCCCGGACGAGGATACCGCCCAAGCTGTGCGTCACGAAATGCACCTTCTGGTCGCCGCAGGCCGCGACGGAGGGCGGCACGGCCTCCTCGACCAGCTGCGCGATCGGCGCTTCGGTCGACGGATAATCCTGGTTCACCACCTGATACCCGGCTTCGGTCAGCGCCTCTTCCATGACCAGCATTGAGTTTGGCGTGCGGGCAAGACCATGCAGAAGCACGACGCAGTCCGCCCGCGCCGGCAAGGCCAGCGCGGACAGGATCAAGGCAAGGGTGGCCAGGCGCGTCATCAGGCCTCCGCGTAGAAACGCGGGCCGAACAGCCGGATCATCAGGCCCCCGACGCCGATCAGCAGCACCGCAAAGACCGCGAGCCAGCCGATGAACGGGATCAGCACGACAAGAGCGAGGATCGCGGCACCGACGAAGGCGGCGATTGCCCGGTCGAGCGTGCTGTCCGGCAGGCCCTGCCCCACGGCGTCCACGGCCCAGACCCCCAGCAGATACGCACCGATCACGTAGCCGATGAAGCCCAGCGCGACCGCCAGAGCGATGGCGAGCGGCGCGATGAAGATGCCGATCCCGGTCATGGCGAGCACCACGGTCGAGCCGATGGCCGCCGACAGCCCCAGCGCACCGATCCAAAGGCTCCTGAGCGGCGAGGCGAGCGCACCTTCGCGCAGCGTCATGGTGAAGTTCGGCGCGAGGGCGGCGACAAGAGTGGCCACCAGCGTCGTCAGGATCACACCACCGAAGAGGCCCGAAAGTTTGGCCCAAAAGCCGGGCCGGGCCTGTTCGGTCGCTTCCTCGATGTCGTCTTCCCAGCCTTCCATCGACCGGAACTCGACACGCTCGGCGGGGGCCACGCTTTCGGGCACGTTCACATCGTCCGCATCCTCGGCATAATACAGGATCGTGCCACCGACCGTGGCGGCATCGCCCCAGTCCACATTGGCCCCGGCAATCGACAGGTCGCCCGCGATCTCGCCATCCACGACGATGGATTCGCCGCCAAGAATGGCGCTGCCCGCGATGGTGCCGCCCACGGTGACGTCACCGCCCATGGCGCGCACGTTTCCCGCGATCTCGTCGTCCAGCGTGACCGAGTTGCCCATGGCGGTGACATTGCCCGCCACCGGCCCGTCGACCTCAACGTCCATACCGGCGGCATAGACGTTGCCGCCCACCGCACCGTCGAGCGCGACCACGCGGCCCGCGGCGTGAACCGTGCCGGTCACTTCGCCGTCGACCTCGACCCGGTTGCCCGCTGCGAAAAGGTCGCCGTCCACCGTGCCGCCCACGTCCACGGTGCGTCCGGCCTGATAAGCGTCGCCGCCCAGCGTGAAACTGCCGCCGTCCTGCGCGACCGCGGGCGTCGCCAAAGCGATGGCCGCCAGAAGAATGAATTGTCTGAGCATGGTCTGTCCCCCGTGCTGAATGTTACACGCCTTCACATAGGCATTGCCGATGACGGTTTTAAGACGTCCGCGAAAATGACGCAGCGCAACGAAAAAGGGCCGAGCGAGTGCCCGGCCCTTTCCGAAATCCGTCTGGACGCTTCCGGTGCACGGCGCCCAGCGCCGCACACCTCTCGCGAGCCGCTTTTCCGCTTGAGCGGAAAAACGTCTTACATCATGCCGCCCATGCCGCCCATGTCGGGCATACCGCCGCCGGCGCCTTTTTCTTCCGGCTTGTCCGCCACCATCGCTTCGGTGGTGATGAGCAGGCCAGCGATCGAGGCCGCGTCTTCCAGAGCGGTGCGAACCACTTTGGCCGGGTCGATGACGCCGAACTTGAACATGTCGCCATATTCTTCGGTCTGGGCGTTGAAGCCGAACTTGACGTCGTCGCTTTCGCGGATCTTGCCCGCGACAACGGCACCGTCGACACCGGCGTTTTCGGCGATCTGACGCAGCGGGGCTTCCAGCGCGCGGCGCACGATGGCGATACCGGCGTTCTGGTCGCTGTTCGCGCCTTCCAGACCGTCAAGCGCCTTGGCGCCCTGAACCAGAGCGACACCGCCGCCCACGATCACGCCTTCCTGCACGGCAGCGCGGGTCGCGTTCAGAGCGTCGTCCACACGGTCCTTGCGCTCTTTCACTTCGACTTCGGTCATGCCGCCGACCTTGATGACCGCAACACCGCCAGCCAGTTTGGCAACGCGTTCCTGCAGCTTCTCACGGTCGTAGTCCGACGAGGTTTCTTCGATCTGGGTGCGGATCTGGGCCACGCGGGCTTCGATCTCGGCCTTGTCGCCAGCGCCGTCGACGATGGTGGTCTCTTCTTTCGAGATGTTGATCGTCTTCGCGGTGCCGAGCATGTCCATCGTGACATTCTCGAGCTTCATGCCGAGGTCTTCCGAGATCACCTGTCCGCCGGTCAGAACGGCGATGTCCTGAAGCATGGCCTTGCGGCGATCGCCGAAGCCCGGAGCCTTGACGGCAGCGATTTTCAGACCGCCGCGCAGCTTGTTCACGACGAGCGTGGCGAGGGCTTCGCCTTCCACGTCCTCGGCGATGATGAGCAGCGGCTTCTGCGACTGGATCACCTGCTCGAGCAGCGGAACCATCGGCTGAAGCGACGACAGCTTCTTCTCGTGAAGCAGGATGAAGCAGTCATCCAGCTCGGCGATCATCTTGTCGGCGTTGGTGACGAAGTAGGGCGACAGGTAGCCACGGTCGAACTGCATGCCTTCGACGACATCCACTTCGGTTTCCATGCCCTTGTTCTCTTCGACGGTGATGACACCCTCGTTGCCCACTTTCTGCATCGCGTCTGCGATGAAGCGGCCGATGGCGGTTTCGCCGTTGGCCGAAATGGTGCCGACCTGAGCGACTTCGTCCGAGTCGTTGACCGGGCGGGCAGCCGCCTGGATCGCTTCCACGACTTTCGTGGTGGCGAGGTCGATGCCGCGCTTGAGGTCCATCGGGTTCATGCCGGCGGCAACCGACTTCATGCCTTCGGTCACGATGGCCTGAGCCAGAACCGTGGCGGTCGTGGTGCCGTCACCGGCTTCGTCGTTGGTGCGGCTGGCCACTTCCTTGACCATCTGCGCGCCCATGTTCTCGAACTTGTCTTCCAGCTCGATCTCTTTGGCGACAGACACACCGTCCTTGGTGATGCGGGGGGCACCGAACGACTTGTCGAGGACCACGTTACGACCCTTGGGGCCGAGGGTCACTTTGACAGCGTTGGCGAGCGTGTTGACGCCGCGCAGCATCGCGTTGCGGGCATCGGTATCGAACTTGACGTCCTTAGCCATGATTAGCTCCTATCCTTGAATATCCGGGTCCGACGATCAGGCGATGATGCCCATGATGTCGGATTCTTTCATGATCAGCATTTCCTTGCCGTCGAGCGTGATCTCGGTGCCCGACCATTTGCCGAACAGGATCTTGTCGCCTTCTTTGACGTCCATCGAAATGCGGTCGCCATCTTCGTCCTTGGCGCCGGCGCCAACGGCCACGACCACGCCTTCAGCGGGCTTTTCTTTTGCGCTGTCGGGGATGATCAGGCCGCCAGCGGTCTTTTCTTCGCTTTCGACGCGCTCGACGAGCACGCGGTCATGCAGGGGAGTAAATGCCATTTCAGAGGCTCCTCAACTCTCGTTGTCCGGTATTGGCACTCACCGGGGGTGAGTGCTAACGGCGCATAGCTAGGGGTGTGAAACGGACCTGTCAACGTGTCGTGTGCGAAAAATTTTCGCTGCACCTGCAAAGGGAAGGCCCCCGCGATTGACATGCGGCACGAGACCTATGGAAACTGGGCAGGACATTCAACCCGAACGGATTTGCCCCATGAAGATTGTTCTTATTTTTGCCGGCCTCACGGCCCTCGCCCTGCCCGCTTTCGCCCAGAACGAAGAGGTTCACCCCTATACCAAGGCCAACATCAGCCCGGTCGGCTTTTCCTATGAGGACGCCGCCGAGGACGGATGCTGGACGTCGGCTGCCGAAGCGGCGGGGATCGCCAAGGCGGCGCTGGAAGGTCAGGGGATCGCTTTCACCGAAGGCGACGACGCCAAGACGACCCTGCACCTTTTCATCGACGCCGAACGCTCGGGCGGCGGCTGTTATGGCAACGCCCGTATGGACCTGCGCGGCATGATCGAATGGGACGGCCAGCCGATCATGGCGGTCCTGCGCGAGGCAGGCGCGAACTTCATCGGGCAGCAAAGCCTGAACGGCGTGGTGCCGATCCTGATCGACCACATCGTGAAATCCGATCTGGGCACCTTCCCGGACGAATGACCGGGTCGCGACCCCACGTCAGACTTGCCCGCATGATCCGATCCCGAAAGGTTGTGCCGAGGAGGACCGCCCATGAACCGTGCAACCCGGATCGAAGACCTCGTGACCCCCGACAAGGCCCTGTCGATGTCGGGCCTCGACTACATGCGCGGCATCCTGTCGGGCGACCTGCCCGGCCCGCCCATCGGCGCGACCCTCGGCTATGAACTGCACGCGGTCGACGCGGGCCGCGTGGTGTTTCGCGGCACCCCGACCTTCGACTTCTGCAACCCGATGGGCACGGTGCATGGCGGCTGGTACGGCACGCTGCTGGACAGTTGCATGGCCTGCGCGGTGATGACCACGGTGCCCCAAGGGTCGACCTATACGACGCTCGAATACAAGATCAACATCGTGCGCCCGATCCCTCTCGGCACCGAGATCGAGGCGATCGGCACCACCCAGCACAGCGGCCGCTCCACCGGCGTCGCGAACGGCGAAATCCGTGGGGTCGCGGACGGCAAGCTCTATGCCACCGGATCGACCACCTGCATCGTCATGCAGATTGGGTCGCCTCGGGCGTGATCGGGTCGATCGGGTCCGGCATCTCGGGATCCCAGTCCCGCTCCGAAGGATCGCGGCCCCGTTTGCGTTTCGCGCGCAGGACGAAGATTTTTCCCCAGCCGTGAAACGTGCCCATCGACGGCGCGTCCGGGTTCGGCGGGAACCGCGCACGCCAGCCTTCGGGCAGCGTCAGCCCGACCGCTTCGGCCTTGCCCAGCATCCAGTGCAAGGACACGAAAGACCGGGGGCGCGCCGCCTTGAACGTGCCGATCTGCCCGCCCACGTCGCCGTGGCTGCCGGGAAACCACACCTGTTCGACACGCCCCGGATACTCCCCCGTCGTCTCCCAGATGAGCGGTTCATAGGCCGACCGCGTCTCGTCCCGCGCCAGCGCGTGATAGCCGTGCAGCACGTGGCGATCGAGGTTCGCGTCGTGGAACTTGTGCTTGTTCTCGTAGAGCCGCCAGATCAGCGGCCAGGTCAGACCCAACGCCTTCACCGTATCCCAGACGCCGATCATCTCGATTGTCGTGCTTTCGTGACAATAGGCCTGAGAAAACGCGCGCGAGGCGTCGCTGATCTCTTCGGCCTCGTAATGGCGATAGGCCTGCAACACGTTGCGCTCGGTCGCATGTTCGGCCTTCAAAAGCCCGACACGCCCGATCAGGCCGGACAGCGACCGGACCGCGAAGGCGCCCCGCGAATACCCGAAGAGATAGATCTTGTCGCCCGGACGATACCGGCTTGCCAGCACGCCGTAGGCCCGCCTGATCTGCCGGTTGATCCCCTTGCCGGTCGCGACCGTCCACGCCGATTTCCACCCGCGCCACTGGATGCCCGCCTCGTAGTAGACCGAGATCTTGGCGCCATGCCCGGACCGCCGCACCTCGTCCATCAGGCGATAGACGAGGCCCGCGTTGGTCTCTTCCCCCGGATCGAGCGAGGACATGGTGCCATCGAGCACGATGACGTGGGTGACGGGTTCGCGCGCCGGTGTGTCGGCGCTGGCCGACAGCACCCGGCCGCGCAGCCATTTGCGAAAGCGGGTGAACCCGCCGTCGGTCAGCCCGTGAAGCGCCCGGTTGAGGCGGGTCTTCAGCGACATGACCGCACCGGAACCATCACTCGGCGTCCCGTAGCATCTGCCAGACGCGCAGGGGCGTATAGGGCATCTGAGGATCGCGCACACCGCGCTGCCACAGCGCATCGGTGATGGCGTTGCCGATGGCGGCCATCGACCCGACCGTGCCCGCCTCGCCGCAGCCCTTCATCCCCATGACGTTGGCGGTCGAGGGCACGGGTTCGGTGGTAAATTTCATGAACGGCGTGTTGTCGGCGCGCGGCATGGCATAGTCCATGAAGGAGGCGGTCAGAACCTGACCGTCTTCATCCGTCACGAGTTGCTCCATCATCAGCTGACCCATGCCCTGAACCACGCCACCATGCACCTGACCTTCAACGAGCAACGGGTTTATCATGTTCCCGAAGTCATCCGTCACGGTGTAGCGATCCAGACGGGTGACGCCGGTCTCGGGGTCCACCTCGACCTCGGCCACATGGGCACCGTTCGGGAACGACCGCGCGGGCAGCTTGGCCGTCTCGGTGGTGCGCAGCAGATCGTCGCGGCCCTTGGCTTTCGCCAGCGCCGCCGCGTCCAGCATCGTCGGCGTCAGGTTCGACCCCTTGATGCGGAACACCTCGTCATCGAAGCTCACATCCTCGACCGCGACCTCTTCGACCTCGGCCAGAAACGCGCTGAACCCTTCGACGACCTTGGCGACCGTCTGAAGCGTCACGTTGTTCTGCACGGTGACCGAGCGTGACCCCCCGGTGCCGCCGCCCCGTGCGATCCGGTCGCTGTCGCCCTGCACGATCTCGATCCGGTCCACGGGGATGCCGGTCTGGTCCGACAGGAACTTGGCATAGACCGTTTCATGCCCCTGCCCGTTCGACTGCGTGCCGACATACAAAAGCGCCCGCCCGTCTTCGGTGAATTCGAGCGTCGCGTCCTCTTCGGGCGAACCGAGGATCGACTCGATGTAGTAACACAGCCCGATGCCGCGCAGTTTGCCCGCTTTCTCGCTGTCCTCATGCCGTTTGGCGTAACCCTGAAGATCGGCCTCGTCGGCCACGCGCGACAGCACCTTGTTGAACTCACCGACGTCATAGGTCTCGCCGACGATCGTGTCATAGGGGAAGGCATCGGGCGCGATGAAGTTGCGGCGCCGGATATCCCACGGGTCGATGCCCAACGCGCGCGCGGCGCGGTCCATCATCGTTTCGAGCAGGTAAATCGCCTCGGGCCGCCCCGCCCCGCGATAGGCGTCGACCTGCACGGTGTTCGTATAGATCCCCTTGGTGTTCAGCCACGCGGTCTGAATGTCATAGACCCCGGTCAGCACGCGGGAGAATAACTGCGCCTGAATGCCCTGACCGAACTGGCCGTTGTAGGCGCCGAGGTCCGACAGGCTTTCGACCTTGTAGGCGGTGATCCTGAAGTCCGTATCGAAGGCCAGTGTCGCGGTGTGCGTCAACGCGCGGCCCGCATTGTCGGTCAGCAGCGATTCCGAGCGATCGGCGATCCAGCGCACCGGATGGTTCAGCACGCGCGCGGCATGAACCAGCACGATGTATTCGGGATACATCTGCCCCTTCATGCCGAACCCGCCGCCCACGTCGGGGGTCGTCACCTTCAGATCGTCCTCGTCCATGCCCAGCGCCTTGGCGATCTGGCCCTTGGGGCCCCAGACACCCTGACCCGAAAACGCGAAATGCATCCGGCCGTTCTCGATCGGCTCGGCAAAGGCCCCGCGCGGCTCCATCGACACGGCGGCGACGCGGGTGTCGGCCACCTCGCAGGTCACCACATGGGCGGCGTCCGCAATCGCCGTTTCGGTCGCGTCGCGATCCCCGATCCCGAAATCATAGGCGAGGTTGTCCGGCACGTCGTCATGCACCAGCGGGCCGCCGGGCGCGATTTCCAGATGCGGGTCCAGTTCGTCGATGTCGAGTTCGATCATCTCGGCGGCGTCCTTGGCCACGTCGATGCTGTCGGCCACGATGAACGCCACCGCCTCGCCCACGAAGCGCACCTTGCCTTTGGCCAGCGGCGGCCGTTTCGGTGCCGCGCCCTTGGTCCCGTCGACATTGGTCATGCGCAAAGACCACATATCGAGCGCCACGCCCGCCGCCTCCAGATCGTCGGCGGTGAGGATCAGATGGACACCGTCCAGGTCGCGCGCATCGTCCAGACCCAGCTCGGCAATCGTGCCATGGGCGACCTGAGAGCGCAGGAAATATCCGAAATACGCGTTTTCGGGCGCGACATCGTCGATATACCGGCCCTCGCCTTTCAGAAAGCGAACATCCTCAAGCCGAGTGAAGGATTGGGCCTTGCCGAACTTTTCCATGGTGACTCCCGCGCGACTACGCGGGTGACACTAGCTTTGCGTGGCGCGATGTCCACCCCGGCGCACCGTCACGATTTCATGTGCACCATACCCGTTGAACCGCGTGTTGGTCGCGGTCGAATAGGCCCCCATCCCGTCGAAGATCAGCACATCCCCTTCGCAAAGGTCCGCGGGCAAGGCCACCTCGCCCGGCAGCCGGTCGAGGGAATCGCAGGTCGGCCCGTAAAGAACGCGCGGCGACGGCGCGCCCCGGCGCGGCGTCCCGTCCGGCGCGACGACACGCATCCGGCCATAGGGCCCCATGATCGGCACCTCGGCCAGAAGTCCGTAGATCCCGTCGTTGAGAAAAAGCGATCCGCAGCCCCGGATCGCCTTGACCCGCACGGCGAGCGAGAATGCCTCGGCCACCATCGCCCGCCCCGGCTCGCACACAAGATGCGGCTGGGTATCGCCGAAGGCCCCGGCGACGGCCCGCGCGATTTCGGCAAAGATCGGTTCCAGCCGGGCACCCGTGCCCCGGTCGGAGGGAAAGCCTCCGCCGACGTTCAGCCGGGCAAGCGGAACGCCCGCCTTTCGCGAAATCTCACCGCAGGTTTCGATGTAACGCGCCCAGGCCGCCGGATCTTCGCATTGGGTGCCGGGATGGAACGTCATCGCGGGCACGTATCCGGCCGCCACGACCGCCCGCAGCAGGTCGACGCAACCCTCGGGCGGCTCCCCGAACTTGGCGCCGAAGTCATAGGCCGCGCCCTTGACCGGCAGCGCCAGACGCACCGAAACCTCGACGCCCTGCGGCACACGGCCCTTGAGTTTCTCCAACTCCCCGAACCCGTCGATGGAATAGGACGCGACACCAGCCGCCACCGCCGCGTCGATCTCGGGAATGCTGCGCACCGGATTGTTGTAATGCAGCGTGGCGAAGGGCACGACCTCGCGCACCAGTGCGATCTCGGCCGGCGACGCCACGTCGAAACTGGTCACCCCGACCTGCGCCAGCGTGTCGATCACGCCGGGATTGTCGTTCGCCTTGACCGCATAGGTCACCAGCCCCGGAAACCCCTCGCGAAACCGCCGCGCGGTCTCGGCCAGCGTTTCAGGCGAGAAATACAGCACCGGATGATCCGGCGTGGTGGCGCGCAGATGGTCGATCTCTGTCGCCCAGATGCGGGAATACCTGCTCATGTCGTTGCCCCTGTTCGCTTTTCTACCCAAAAGCGTGGGGCCGAATTCCGTCGATTCATAGCGACACATCGGGCGTTTCGTGGTTTTCTTCCGTCATAACGACGAAAAGGCCGACAGATGGACGAAACCGACCGCCACCTCCTCGCCCGGCTCGGCGAGGATGCCCGCACCCCGGTGGCCACGCTCGCCCGTGACCTCGGTCTCGCCCGCTCGACCGTGCAGGCCCGGCTCGAACGGCTGGAACGAAACGGCGTGATCGCGGGTTACGCTCTCAGGCTGGGCGACGCGGTGCGGGCCGGTCAGATCCGGGCGACCGTCCTTCTGTCGCTCGACCCGCGCGCGACGCCTGCGGTCGTGAAACGGCTCGACCGAATGCCCGAGGTCGAGGCGGCGCACACCGCCTCCGGCCGCGCCGATCTGGTGCTCACGCTCGCCGCGCCCACAACGGCGGCGCTGGACCGCACGCTGGACGTCATCGGCGAGATTGACGGTATAAAAGGGTCAGAGACGTTGATACACCTGTCTACAAAGATCCAACGCTCGGGCTGACAGGGAATTTCAGGACCATGCAGATCAAGACGCGCGCCACCCGACCGATCGACGGACAGAAGCCCGGCACCTCGGGCCTGCGCAAGACCACCGAGGTCTTTTCCCAGTCCGATTTCCTGCAAAACTACGTCCAGTCGATGTTCAACGTGGTCGAACCGGCGGGCAAGACCTATGTCATCGGCGGCGACGGGCGCTACTTCAACGATGTGGCCATCGCCAAGATGCTGCGCATGGCCGCTGCGAACGGCGTGAAAAAGGTCATCGTCGGGCGTGGCGGATTGCTCTCGACCCCCGCCGCCTCCCACCTCATCCGCAAGTACGAAACCGATGGCGGCTTCATCCTCTCCGCAAGCCACAATCCGGGCGGCCCCAAGGGCGACTTCGGCCTGAAATACAACATCCCCAACGGCGGCCCCGCGCCCGAGGCGATCACCAACGCGATCTACGAGCAGACGAAAACGCTCACCGAATACCACATCGCGCAGGACGACGCCCCCTCCATCACCGAAGAGGGGCGCTTCGCACTGGGCGACATGGAGATCGAGGTCATCGACCCGGTGGCCGACTACGCGGCGCTCATGGAGACGCTGATCGACTTCGATGCGATCCGCGATCTGATCTCGCGCGGCTTCACGCTGCGATTCGACGCGATGCACGCGATCACCGGGCCTTACGCGGTCGAGATTCTCGAACGGCGTCTTGGCGCACCGCACGGCAGCGTCGTGAACCGCCGCCCTTCGCCCGATTTCGGCGGCGGCCACCCGGACCCGAACCCGGTCTGGGCCAAGGATCTCGTCGATCACCTGATGGACCCGGACGGCCCCGATTTCGGCGCGGCCTCGGACGGGGACGGCGACCGCAACATGATTATGGGGCGCGGCATCTACGTCACGCCCTCCGACAGCCTCGCCGTGATCGCGGCCAATGCCCACCTCGCCCCCGGCTATGCAGGCGGCATCGCGGGCATCGCCCGCTCCATGCCCACCTCGGGCGCGGCGGATCGGGTGGCCGCGAAACTCGGCGTCGAAGCGCATCAGACGCCGACGGGGTGGAAGTTCTTCGGCACCCTCCTCGACGCGGGCCGCGCCACGATCTGTGGCGAAGAAAGCGCCGGAACCGGATCGAACCACGTGCGCGAGAAAGACGGGCTCTGGGCCGTGCTCATGTGGCTCAACATCATCGCCGCCCGCAAACAGTCGGTGCAGGAGATCATGGACGATCACTGGGCCGAATACGGCCGCACCTATTACTCGCGTCACGACTATGAGGCGGTGGACAGCGACGTGGCGAACACGTTGATGGACGACCTGCGCGACCGGCTGGAAACGCTGCCGGGCAAAAGCTTCGCAGGCCTCACCGTCACCCATGCTCAGGATTTCGACTATACCGACCCGGTCGACGGCTCCCGCGCCACCGCGCAGGGGATCATTCTGAATTTCGAAGGCGGCGCGCGCGCCGTTCTGCGCCTCTCCGGCACCGGCACGCAGGGCGCGACGATCCGCCTCTACCTCGAAAACCACGAAGACCCCGCCGGCAACCTCGCCCAAGACCCGCAAAAGGCGCTCGAACGGGTGGCGCGCGCGGCGGATCAGATCGCAGAGCTTGAAAAACGCACCGGGCGCGACGCCCCGGATGTCATCACCTGAGCACCTCCCGGCGCGAAATATCCCGCGCCGACGCGCAGCCTTACTTACCGCCGTTGAGGTGAGCCCGCAGCCGACGCCTCTGCCGCCACCCGGCGGATCGCGCTCCCCGGACCACAGGCACCAGAAAGCAGCGCGGGCGCCAGCCCGCACAATTTGGCAACGCCGCCTTTCCCTTGGCCGCGCCAGCCGCTATCACCCCTTCGACCGAAGCCACCCAAGAACGGGGATGAACCCATGGCCATGGACAAGACCTTCGACGCCAAGACCGCCGAGCCGCGTATTTCCGCAAAGTGGGAAGAGGCGAAAGCCTTTGCCGCTGGTGCTAATGCCTCGCGCGATGAGACCTTCACCGTGATGATCCCGCCGCCCAACGTGACGGGCGCGCTGCATGTGGGCCATGCGTTCAACAACACGCTTCAGGACATCCTCGTGCGCTGGCACCGGATGCGCGGGTTCGACACGCTCTGGCAGCCCGGTCAGGACCACGCGGGCATCGCGACGCAGCTTCAGGTCGAAAAGATGCTGGCCGCGACCCAGCAGCCCTCGCGCCGGGAACTTGGCCGCGAGGCGTTCCTCGACAAGGTGTGGGAGTGGAAGGGGCAATACGGCGGCACCATCGTCGAGCAGTTGAAGCGCCTCGGCGCCTCCTGCGACTGGGACCGCAACGCCTTTACCATGGCAGGCGCCGATGGCGACCCGCGCACCGGGCACGAGAACTCGCCCAACTTCCATGACGCGGTCATCAAGGTCTTTCTCGATATGTATCAGAAGGGCTTCATCTATCGCGGCAAGCGGCTGGTGAACTGGGACCCGCATTTCGAAACCGCGATCTCGGACCTCGAGGTCGAGAACATCGAAGTGCAGGGCCATATGTGGCACTTCAAATACCCGCTCGCGGGCGGCGAGACCTATACGTACGTCGAGAAAGACGAGGACGGGAACGTCGTGCTCACCGAAGAGCGCGACTATATCTCGATCGCCACGACCCGGCCCGAAACCATGCTGGGCGACGGTGCGGTCGCGGTGCATCCCAAGGATGAACGCTACGCACCTATCGTGGGCAAGCTGTGCGAAATCCCGGTCGGGCCGAAAGAGCACCGCCGCCTGATCCCGATAATCACCGACGACTACCCGGACCCGACCTTCGGGTCGGGCGCGGTGAAGATCACCGGCGCGCATGACTTCAACGACTACGCGGTCGCCACGCGCGGCGGCATTCCGATGTATCGGCTCATGGACATGGCCGGGCAGATGCGCGCGGATGGCGAAGATTACGCAACCTGTGCGACCCGCGCGCAGGAGATCGCGAACGGCGCGGATTTCACCGGGGCCGAAGTCGATACGCTGAACCTCGTCCCCGACGATCTGCGCGGTCTGGACCGGTTCGAGGCACGCGAGCGCGTCGTCGAGCAGATCAATGCCGAAGGGCTGGCGGTCACCACGACCAACGACGAAGGCGAGACGGTGCCGTACGTCGAGAACAAGCCGATCATGCAGCCGTTCGGGGACCGCTCGAAAGTGGTCATCGAGCCGATGCTGACCGACCAGTGGTTCGTGGACGCCGAAAAGGTCGTCGGCCCGGCGCTGGACGCGGTGCGCGAAGGGCGCACCAAGATCATCCCCGAAAGCGGCGAGAAGACCTATTACCACTGGCTCGAAAACATCGAACCGTGGTGCATTTCGCGCCAGCTTTGGTGGGGGCATCAGATCCCGGTCTGGTACGGGCTCGACCTGTCCTATGAGGATTATGTCAGCGCCGACGGCGATCTGGACGAGATCGAAATGCTCAAGGTGCTGATGGGCGGCCTCGTCCACCGGGGCGAGGTGCATCACGCCGCCGAAAGCTTCGAGGGCGTCGTAGATGCCTTCATGGACGAAATCGCGGACACCCCGGTTCCGATCAGCCACATGCGCATCGTCGAAGTGGCCGACAAGAAAGAAGCCATTGACGTGCTGGCCGAAACGCTCGCCACCTATACCGTCGATCAGGATCCGTCCAAGCTGGTCTATCCGGTCTGGCGCGACCCCGACGTGCTCGACACTTGGTTCTCGTCCGGTCTGTGGCCCATCGGGACGCTGGGCTGGCCCGAAGAGACGCCGGAACTGGCCAAGTATTTCCCCACGGACGTGCTGGTCACGGGCTTCGACATCCTGTTCTTCTGGGTCGCGCGCATGATGATGATGCAGCTTGCCGTGGTCGAGAAAGAGCCGTTCCACACCGTCTATCTTCACCAACTCGTGCGTGACGAGAAGGGCAAGAAGATGTCGAAGACGACCGGAAACGTCATCGACCCGCTGGAGATCATCGACGAATACGGCGCGGATGCGCTGCGGTTCACCAATGCCTCGATGGCGGCGGTCGGCGGCGTGCTGAAGCTGTCGGAAGAGCGGATCAAGGGCTACCGGAACTTCGGCACGAAGCTGTGGAACGCGGCGCGGTTCGCCGAGATGAACGATTGCAAACCGGTGCCCGGCTTCGATCCGGCCAGCGTGAACGCGACCGTGAACAAGTGGATCGTGGGCGAGACCGCGCGGGTGCGCGAACTGGTGGACGAGGCGATCACCGCCTACCGCTTCAACGACGCGGCCAACGGGCTTTACGCCTATGTCTGGGGCAAGGTCTGCGACTGGTATCTGGAATTCGCCAAGCCGCTTCTGGCATCCGACGATGCGGCGGTCGTGGCCGAGACGCGGGCGACGATGGCCTGGGTTATCGACCAGTGCCTGATCCTTCTGCACCCGATCATGCCCTTCATCACCGAAGAGCTCTGGGGCCAGATCGCTACGCGCGACACGCTGCTCGTCCATCAGGACTGGCCGACATACGGCGCCGACCTGATCGACGCGGATGCGGACCGGGAGTTGAACTGGGTCGTGAAGCTGATCGAAGACGTGCGTTCGGCCCGCGCCCAGATGCATGTGCCCGCTGGCCTCAAGATCCCGATGATCCTGCGCGATCTCGACGCGGCGGGTCGGGCCGCCTTTGCCACCAATGAAACGCTGATCTTCAAACTCGCGCGGATCGACAGCGTGACCGAGATGGCCGATCTGCCCAAGGGCTGCGTGACCATCCCGGTCGAGGGCGGCACCTTCGCCCTGCCGCTGGCCGACATCATCGACGTGGATGAAGAAAAGGCGCGGCTGGAGAAGAGCATCGGCAAGCTCGAGAAGGAGATCGGGGGGCTCAAGGACCGTCTGAACAACCCGAAATTCGCCGAAAACGCACCCGAGGATGTGGTGGCCGAGGCGCAAGGCAACCTCGACGCGCGTGAAGACGAGGCCGCCAAATTGCGCGAAGCGCTGACGCGTCTGTCGGAACTGGGTTGAGGGATTGCGCCGGGGCTGACGCCCCGTCGCGGTGGCTCGCTACGCTCGCGGGCGGCGACCTCGCCGGGTCGGGACGGCGGTGAGGTGCGAGGGGGCTGTCTGCCCCCGCGCGCTTCGCGCGCCCCCCGAAGGTTTTCGGAAACAGAGAAGGGGCGGGCCGTGCGCCTTTTGCGGCTTGCGGGGCACGCGCGGCGCGGCTACTCCCAACATATGCGGATCATTCGGGATTTTCAGTTCGTCGAACAGAAGGACCGGGGCGCTTCGGTGGCCATCGGGAATTTCGACGGCGTGCATCGGGGCCATCAGTTCGTCATCGACATCGCGCGGCGCGAGGCGACGGCCTTGAGCGCGCCGCTCGGCGTGATGACGTTCGAGCCGCATCCGCGTGAGTATTTCGCGCCCGGCGGCGATCCGTTCCGGCTTATGAATGCCGAGGCGCGGGCGAACCGGCTGGACTGGCTGGGCGTCGAAAAGCTGTATGAACTGACCTTCAACGACACGCTTTCGGCGCTCACGCCCGAGGATTTCGCCCGCCGGGTCATTGTCGATGGGCTCGGCCTGAGGCACGTCGTGGTCGGGGCGGATTTCCACTTCGGGGCGAAGCGCGCGGGCAATGTCGACACGCTTGTCGCGCTGGGGCAAGAGATGGGGTTCGGCGTGACCGTCGCGCCGCTGATGCATGACGACGACGTCGAAATCTCGTCGACCGCGATCCGGCAGGCGCTGAGCGAGGGTCGGCCGCGCGATGCGGCGCGGATGCTGGGGCATTGGCACCGGATCGACGGCACCGTGGTGCGCGGCGATCAGCGCGGGCGCGATCTGGGCTATCCGACGATCAACATGTCCATCGCGGGGCTGCACCCGCCCAAGTTCGGGGTCTACGCGGTCAAGGCCGACGTGCTGACCGGCCCCCATGCGGGGGAATACGGCGGGGCCGCGTCGATCGGCGTGCGGCCCACCTTCGGCGAGAACCTTCCCAACATCGAAACCTTCCTGTTCGACTTCAAAGGCGATCTTTATGGCGAGCACATTTCGGTCGCGCTGGTCGATTATCTCAGGCCCGAGGAACGGTTCGACAGCCTCGACGCGCTCATCGAACAGATGGACGACGACTGCGCCAAGGCGCGCGCGGTGCTGGCCGCGACCTGATCGTCAGGCGCTTTTCGCCGTCCGTTCGGCCGCCTGCCCCACGAAACAGCCGCGATCGCGGATGAAGGCGATGAGTTCCTGATCTTCGGCGGTGGCCGCCGCGACACGGGCGCGCACCGTGGGCGACAGGCGCCGGCGGGTGACCCCGTGGCTCGACACGTTCAACCGCTTGCCCGCATCCCATCTGAGGCCGAGCCAGTCCTGCGCGACGCGATTGGCGGCCTCCATCTCATCGACGCTGCCGACGAAGGCGAAATGCGCTTCGATATTGGCGCGGGCGGCGGCGAAGGTCGGGGTATGGTCGGCGGATAATTCCTGACACTGGTGATTGCAGATCGCGCGCGGATCGTTGTCGAGCAGGAACAGCGCGAAATCGTCAAGGCTCATGGCGGCGGCCTGATCGTGCCATTTCTCGCCCGCCGTTTCGCGAAAGTAATTGTAGCTCGACACCAGACGGTCCACCGGGTCGCGCAGGAAGGTGAAGCAGACGGGCGAGCCCTTGTTGGCCGCGAGATAGGCTTGGTTGATCCGCGCGAACGAATAGTGGCCGCAGATGATTTCGACCGACGGATCGTCGAGCGCGGCCCCGACATCGGCGACGAAACTGCGGGAATCGTTGATCTTGGGCACCGCGTCGGTTCCCAGGACGGTGCGCATCTGGATCTGGATCGACGTGCCCGCCGCTTTGAACAGATGGATGAACGCGGGCGGTTTGAGGTGGCGGACACGACGGTCCGCGACGGGGGTCAGCATGGCGAGCCCTCCGGTGCCGGGGCGGTTGCCCCATGGTAGCGCGGGGGCGCGGACCGGTCCATCCGGGTGGGCCGCATGACCCTTTGGTTGGCGAGAAGCATCAGAAATCCTTTCCGCTCATTTCCTGCACCGGCCTTGCGGGCGCCAGACGGAGGGCAAGTTCGGTAAAGGAACTCCAGGTCGAGCCCAGCAGGCGCGGCGCGCGACCAAGCAGGATCGCATCGGCCAGAGCATAGGCCAGTTGGTCGGGCGAGCGGTCGTAGAGATCGCGGTGAAGGTAGGCGACGTTTTCGCCGAAAGTGTCGGTGAAGGCGCGATAGGCCTCGGGCGAGTCGGCGGCGACGAAGATCCGGTCGGCCTCGCCCTCGGCCCGAAGCACCTCCACCCGTTTGAGGAAAGCCGAGAAATGGCTTTTCTCGCGCCAGAACCCGATGGTCGCCTGACTTTCGGCATTCCACTCCTCCCCGGATTCGTAGCTGAGATGCGCGTCTTTCGCGCCGCCGACCATCCGCACGTGGACCGAGACATCGTTGGGTGCGCGGACCCCGGCGACCAGATCACGGACATGCGCCGCGGGGGTCATGGCGCGCAGAAAGGCGTTCTCGGCCTCCCAATTCGCGACCTCGCAGTTCAGGACGAAGGCCGAGCCGGCATAGATGTCGCCGGACCATTTCAGATCGACAGGCACGTTCTTCTCAGCGCCCTCCTCGATCTCCATATAGTTGTAGACGTGGGCGCCCTGTCGGGTGGCGTCGTCGATGAAACTGTCTTCGATCACCGCGCCGTCATAGTCGAAAAGGTCGGTCAGACGCGCTTCGCAATGGTGGTCGGGGTGCCAGACAACGACCAGTTCGCGCCCCGTCGCATCGGCGATGGTGGCGGCCGAGGCCATGGCGCGCAGGCGGTTACCGAGGCCGTGCTGGGTGTCGATGAACAGCCGCGTGCGGTGGGGCACATAGGCGGGCGACGGGATGTCGCGCAGCGCGGCCTCCTGCGCCGTGAGGGCTTCGCTCACCGTCTCGGCGGTGATCGACGCGGCGGGCCTTGCCAGCAGGCGTGTCAGCGCGGTTTCGTTCAGGCCGAGCAGCCCCGGCCCGAACCGCCACGACGCCATGACCCGAAGCGCGGAGTCGTCGACGCGCTGGTTCACGAATCGCGGCACGGCATTCGGATGCGGCGCACGGCGTTCGAGCGTTTCCATCCCGTCCGAGGCGACCGTATGCGACATCGGCAGCGGCGCGAGGTGCGCACGCCACATCGGCATGAGTTCGACGAGATGCTGGTTGCGGCGGATGCCGAAATGCGGGTCATGCCGGATCTGATCGAGCGCCGTGTCACCTGCCGGGGCATGGTCGCGGTCAAGGCGTTCCGCGTCGCCATGCGGCAGATGATGGATCGTGATCGGGTCCACGTCGATGCGCGTCAGCCCGCCCTCGTCCAGACGCCGGTAAAGGTCGTCGTCGTCCCAGCCGTAGGACGTGATGAATTCGTTGAAACCGCCGACACGGGCCAGATGCGCGCGGTCGATATAGAAGAACCCGTTGGTATGGGCCTGATCCTCGGGCACGCGCCGCCAGTTGCCCGCGACGAACCCTTTGTCCGGCAAGGGGTTGCGCGCGAAAAACTCCCGCTCGATCTGAATATCCGCGTCCGCCTTGACGATCCGGTCGTGTCGCGACAGCCGGAAGCCCACGTTATAGGCATAGGACAGGGTCCACTTGTCCTCCCCCTCGACACGCACGATCCGCAGGCGTTTGTCGCGGATGCGGCGGCGGGCCAGTGCGCGGGCGACGGGTTCGTCAGACGACCAGTCGACGATCAGGATTTCGTCGAGTTCGTCGAGCGCGATCCAGGTTTTCACCGCTTCGCTCAGGTTGTCGATCCGATTGCGCACGCAGGAGACGAGGCTGATACCCGGTCGTCCTTCGGGCCTGATCCGGGAAAGAGGCGTCGTGACCGTCTGCGGCTGCGCGGGCGCCCGGGCCCCGCGCGGTTGCGTTTCGGTGTCGTCGAGAAGCCGAAGCCCACTGATATTGAACGCGGCGCCACGCGACCGCACCCGTGTCAGAATGTTCAGAATATCCAAATGTCAAAGCCCGATGAGATGACTCACCCCGGCTGCTCCCACACCTAGGCTGGCGTATATATTCGGGATGGTCAACGTGATCGATTGAATTTTAGAAAGTTTTTCGCGCCGCAAACTTGGGCCGAGAAAAACTTGCAACGAAAGGCGAAATTATTCAGATGACGTTAACCAAATATTAACCATTATCAATTCACCAAAGCCGTAAAGGCAAAGGGAATCAGAGCGAACCATACCCCCTGCCCTGGCACGAACATGACGGCGGCTCCCGAAATATAAATCGAACACACGAACGGCCCCGGATGGAAATATAAGAGTGCGCCGCCGATCACAAATACTTAACGGCCCGTCGCGCGCCGTCCCTCCCCCACGCATACGACCTTGCGCTTGCCGCAGAACGCACTACTCTCGCCCATCAAATTATTCATTATCTGGACGGACATCATGAAATCTGCACTCGTTCTCGGCGCCGGCGGCTTTATCGGCGGACATCTGGTCAAACGCCTGAAGCGGGAAGGGTTCTGGGTGCGTGGCGTGGATCTGAAATTCCACGAACATGCCGAGACCGAGGCGGACGATTTCATGATCGGCGATCTGCGCGAGCAGGAGGTGGTCCGCCGCGTCATCGACCGACGCTTCGACGAGGTCTATCAACTCGCCGCCGACATGGGCGGCGCGGGCTATGTCTTCACCGGCGAGAACGACGCCGACATCATGCACAATTCGGCGACCATCAACCTCAACGTGCTGGACGCCTGCCACAAGCGCAACATCAAGCGGGTGTTTTATTCCTCCTCCGCCTGCATGTACCCCGAACACAACCAGCTCGACCCCGACAACCCGAACTGTGCCGAAGACAGCGCCTATCCGGCCAATCCCGACAGCGAATACGGGTGGGAAAAGCTGTTCTCGGAACGGCTTTATCTGGCCTACAACCGCAACTACGGGATGGAATGCCGCGTCGCGCGCTATCACAACATCTTCGGCGTCGAAGGCACATGGGACGGCGGCAAGGAAAAGGCCCCGGCCGCGCTGTGCCGCAAGGTCGCGATGACGCCCGAAGGCGGCACGATCGAGGTCTGGGGCGACGGGCTTCAGACCCGCTCGTTCCTTTATGTCGATGAGTGCGTCGAGGGGACCACCCGGCTCCTCAGGTCCGAGTTCGAGGGTCCGGTGAACATCGGGTCGGAAGAGATGATTTCGATCAACGATCTCGCCCGGATGGTGATCGACCTGTCCGGAAAGTCCATCGACATCCACAACATCCCCGGTCCCGAAGGCGTGCGCGGGCGCAACTCCGACAACCGCTTGATCCGCGAAAAGCTGGGGTGGGAACCGACCGAGACGCTGCGCGCGGGCATGGAAAAGACCTACGCCTGGATCGCGAACGAGGCGCAGCGGCGGCACAACCTGCACTGAGCGGGCGAGCCCTGGAAAACCAAAAGCCCCGCCAATGGCGGGGCTTTGTCGTTCTCCCCGAGGGGGAGAGATGGTGCGGTCGAGAAGACTCGAACTTCCACGGGAGTTACCCCACAGCGACCTCAACGCTGCGCGTCTACCAATTCCGCCACGACCGCACTGTCTTGGCTTGGTGGCGCGCTGCATAGCGTGGGATTCGGGGGATGTGAAGGGGGTAAGTGCAGGTTCTGCGAAAAACCCCCTCCCCGGCCCTCACGTCGCGGCCCGCGGGGCGCGCCGGACGATGTAGATCACCGCCCCCACCGTCATCACGACCGAGGCCAGCACGGCCAGGCTGACGCCGTCGTCGATGCTCGGACCGAAGATGACCTCGTTCATCCGGCGGCCCGGCAAAAGCGTGAAGGCGCCCGCGATCCCGAGGCCCCAGAGCGCGGTGCCCTGCATGATGCCCATATGCGCGCGGATGTTGCCGCGCCGGGCGTGACGGACTGCGTTGACCACGTTGAAGATGACGTAAAGCGACAGCGCGTGGATCGGGCTGAACGGGCCGACAAGCTGAATTTCCATGATCCAGAACGACGAAAACGCCGCGATCAGCATGTTCGTCACCCAGATATAGCCCGAGATCCGGTGGATCATGTCGCGCTTCTTGCGAAAGAGGACGATGGGGGTCAGCAGCACCGCCTCCAACGCCGCGAAGGCGTGAATCTGGACGGCGGTCGGGGCTTCGAGAAGCGGGGTCAGGTCGAACATCTGGTATCTCCGGTTGCGTTGTTTTGCGTCTGGAAACGGTGGTGACAGGCCGCGCGGCACCGGGCCAGTTCGCTTGCGTGAATGGCGCTCTCGCGTCGTGAAATCAGGGGTTTTGCGGTTCACGAAGCGTGAAATGCAATCGTCAGAACGTCAGGCCCAGCGATTTGGCCCGCCGCACGCGCGCCTCGGCCCTGAGCGCGGCATAGGCCGCCTCCGCCTCGTTCGACCAAAAGGCGTTGCGGTCGAGTGTGAGGCCCGTGGCCTTGGTTTTGGTTTCGGCCGCCCGCGCCGCCGCCATCGCATCGGGCACCCGTTGGGGATCGACGCCGAGCCGTTCGGCCAGCGCGCGCGGCACCTCGGGGTCGGCGAGCATCGCGTCGAAATTGACGAAGGCATAGCGGCGCGCGGAAAAGCCCGGCCAGCGCAGGGTGACGAGGCGCCTGACCCGCAGAAGGTCGCGCCATTTGTCCATCTGCTCGGGCCCGCATTTGCGCAGGTAGGTGGCAAAAGCCGCGCGGTCGTCGGCAATCTCGGACGGCTTGATCCACGGCACGTCCTGCCTGCGGAAGCGGAAATCGACGAACTCGGACACCAGCGTCTTTCGCGGGTGGCGATAGCAGCAGACGAAGAACACGCGGGGAAACTTGATCGGGTGCAGGCCCACTGGCATGTGGCCGAACGCGACGTCGCCGGCGGCAAGACCGAGGATGGTCTGCGCATAGGGCTGCATCGCGCGGGTCCGGCCCGGCGTTTCGACATTGGTCCTGAGTTCGAAATCCTTGGTCCGCAGCACGTGGTCGAGGCCCACGTGCAGCCCGGTGTCGTTGAACCCGAGTTCGCTCAGGAACGCCGCCATGAAGTAGGTGCCGGATTTCGGGATCGTCTGGATGTAGATTCTCATCGACTGTCCTGATCCCCTCGCCCTGACCCCGTGATACAACACGAGGGACCATTCGCAAGGGATCGGCGCTTGTCTCCGCCCGCCCGAGCGGGGAAACTGCGCCCGGACGACACGAGGCACGGACGGTTTGAGCGAGACCCCCTATCAGATTGCGCGGCGCGAGTTGCAGATGCTGGTGACGAGCCGGGGCGCGTGGATCGGCATCGTGGCGGTCGGCCTGATCCTCGGTCTGGCGGGGCCGTTCGGCACCGAAGACGTCATGCGCACCCTGCCCCGGCTGGTCTACTGGGTGGTGATCGCGGCCATCGGGTTCTTCGCGGGCAGCGGATCGGCGACGATCGTGGCCGAAACCCTGCGGGCGCGGCGCGTTGGCATGTGGCCGGCGGTCATCGTCGCGGGCGCGGTCGCGGGCTTCGTGAATTTCGCCCTGCTCATCGTGCTGAACGGCGCGGTCTTCGGCACAGAGTTCTTCGAACTGGACGCGATCCTGATCCTCGGCACCAACGTCATCGTCATTTCGATCATCATCGCGGCGGCCTTCGTCGGCATCCAGCGCCATGTGACGGGCGCGGCCGAGGGCCAGATGAAGGGCGCGGCGACCACGGCCAGCCCGGCCCCGCCCCGCCTGCTTGCCCGGCTGCCGCTGGAAAAACGGGGGCGGCTGATCTCGATCTCGGTGCAGGATCACTATGTCGAAGTGGCGACCAACACGGGGACCGATCTTATCCTGATGCGGCTCTCCGACGCGATGGACGAGACGGGGGACGTGGCCGGGATGCAGGTCCACCGCTCGCACTGGGTCGCGACGGGCGAGGTGACGGCGGCCCGGCGCGACGGGGCGCGGGCGATCCTGACGCTCTCGGACGGGCGTGACATTCCGGTGAGCCGGACCTATGTGCCAGCGGTGAAGGAGGCGGGGCTTCTCCCGTAACGCGCATGGTCGAATGGAAGATCACCGAAGGGCTGACCGATTACGACGAGGCGGTCGCGTTCATGGAGGCACGGGCCGCCGCCATCGCCGCGGGCGAGGCGGGCGAGTTGATCTGGCTGGTCGAGCATCCGCCGCTCTACACCGCCGGCACCTCGTCCAAGCCGGCCGATCTCGTCGATGCGGACCGCTTCCCGGTCTACGAGACGAAGCGCGGCGGGCAATATACCTATCACGGCCCCGGTCAGCGCGTGGTCTATGTCATGCTCGACGTGGGCGCGCGCGGGCGCGATGTGCGGGCCTTCGTCAAGCAGATGGAGAATTGGGTGATCGCGACGCTCGACCAGTTCAACGTGACCGGCGAGATTCGCGACGGGCGCGTCGGCGTCTGGGTCGTGCGCGACGACAAGCCGCTGTCGGTCACCGGGCAGAAGGCCGAAGACAAGATCGCGGCCATCGGCGTGCGCCTGCGCAAATGGGTGAGTTTCCACGGTATCTCGATCAACGTGGACCCCGACCTCGACCATTTCACCGGGATCGTGCCCTGCGGGATCATCGAACACGGCGTCACCTCGCTCGTCGATCTGGGCCTTCCGGTGACGATGGAGGATCTGGACGTGGCGCTGAAGGCGACCTTCGATACGGTGTTCGAAGGGGCCCCGGCTGCCTGAGGCGCCTAATCGGCGCGCGCCGCGAAGGTGCCGCCCGCGCTTTCGGTCACGCCGTTGATGACCGCGTCGCCCGAAACCTGCCCGGTCAGAAGGCTCCCGTCCGTGCCCACCACGTCGCCGTAGATCACCGAGTCGAAGGCGAAGGTATCGCCCGCCTGATTGGTCAGCGTCCCGTCCGCATTCACGAAAAAGCTGTGCTGGGTGCCCGGATTGTCGGGGTTGGTCAGCGACGCGGTGCGGTCCAACACCCCGTTGTTGAGCCGCAGAGTGCCCGCGACGGGCTGTTCGTCGGCATTGTCCTGAAAATTCGTGACCTGCCCGTCGAGCGTCGCGCCGGCGGCGGTGAAGGTCGCGTCCATGTCGACATCGCCGATGAAATCGTCCGACGCCCCGGTGTTGTCATAGGCCGCGAGCAGCAGGTAACCCGCATAGGTTGCGGTGCCGGACGTGGGCAACTGGTCGGCGGATTGCTGGGCCGCCGATATCTCGTTCAGGATCGCATTGTAGCCGATGGCCGCGTTCGTGAACGGAGACGCGCAGGCGGTGAGAGCGAGGGCGGAGGGCAGCAGGGCGACGAAGGCGCGCATTTCAATTCCTGAGATAGACTTGCGTAAAATACCGCGATCCAAGACCGCCACTCTCTGATTTACGCGACTTCCGGGGCCGGGTCTATGGGGGCGTCCGTGTCGCCCGGGCCTGCGGGTCGGTGGCGACGGGTGCGGTCCGGCGTGGAACTCTCCACCGATGTCATCCGTTGGCCCAACCCAAGCCGCGTCAGGCCATAAGCCGCCACTGCGACCAACCGCCCGGTTGCGAGACAATTGCAACATTTGCATGGTGCGGCCAAGGTTGGGGAGACCGGTGCACCGAATCCCCGGACCATCTGCGAACGCAAACCACGAGGAACGCCATGAAAGCCATCCTGACCACCGCCGCCATCCTGACCCTGTCGGGCGCCGCTGCCTTTGCCGAAAGCCACGCCGTGATGGTTGACGCCGAAGCGGGCGAAGGCGATTTTCGCAAGTGCAAATCCTGCCACGCCATCTCGTCGGCGGACGAGGACATCGTGAAGGGTGGCCGCACCGGCCCGAACCTCTACGGCGTGATCGGCCGCACCGCCGGGTCGTATGAAGACTTCAACTACGGCGACGACATCGTGGCCGCCGGTGAAGCGGGCCTCGTGTGGGACACGACCAACATGGTCGAATACCTCGCCGACCCGAAAGCCTTCCTTCAGGCCTACCTCGAAGATGACGGCGCGAAGTCGAAGATGACGTTCAAGCTGAAGGACGGCGAAGATGTCGCCGCCTACCTCGCCACCTTCTCGGAAGGCGAAATGGAAGAGGGCGAAGGCTCCTGATCTCCTCCCGGCCCTGACGGCCAACGAAAGCCCCGCCGACACCCCGGCGGGGCTTTTTCGTGCCGGGTGATGAAACCCGTGGCCCCTGCGACTTGACGGATGACGAATGGGCGGCGTCCAATCCGACATCCAGCCCAACCAAGCGAGGCGCACGTGAACATCAGGATCGTCGAGAATGGTCCCGTCAGACTGGCGACCGAGACATTCGGCGACCCGGCGCATCCGGCGCTGCTCCTCATCATGGGGGCCAATGCCTCGATGCTCGAGTGGCCGGAGGCGTTTTGCGAGGCGTTGGCGACACACGGCAGGTTCGTGATCCGTTTCGATCACCGCGACACCGGGCAGTCGTCGCAGTTTCCCGCCGGTGATCCCGGCTACACCGTCGATGACATGGCCACCGACATCATCGCCATACTGGACGCCTACGGGTGCGCCGATGCGGATATGGTCGGCATGTCGCTGGGCGGCTACATCGCGCAGATGGTAGCCGAGCGGCACCCGGACCGCGTGCGGACCCTGACGCTGATCGCGTCCGAGCCTCTGGGCTGGGACGGCGCCGACCTGCCCCCGATCTCGGAGGCATTTCTTGCGCATTTCGGCGGGTTGGCATCGTTGGACATGGCGGACCGGGCCGCAGTTGGCGCGTTCCTGCTTGAAATCGCACGGCTTTGCGCCGGGTCCGCTTTTTCTTTCGCGCGCGATGACATCTCGGCCCGGATTGCGCGAGACTTGGGCCGACGCGACGGGTTCGAGACCCTCTTCAACCATGCGACGCTTGAAGTGGTGTCCGATTGGGCAGGCGCCTATGCGCGTATCACGCTCCCGACCCTGGTCATTCACGGAACCGAAGACCCGATCCTGCCTTTCGCGAAAGGAATGGCGCTGGCTGGCGGCATCCCCGGCGCGCGGCTCGAACCGCTGGAGGGCGTGGGGCATGAACTTCCTGGGCCGTTGCTGGAGCCGATTGCGGCCCTCATCGCAGATCACGTGGGCGCCCGGTCTCGGCCCCGTCCTTGACCCGGATCAAACAAGGCCCCATGCGACAAATTGCCCGAAATCGGCGTGAGGCGCTGTTCTCAAGGCGCTTTTCCCGTTGCAATACATGCAGAAAGGCGAAGATTTGATCGCCCTGAGCGTTGCTCTGTTCAAAATGTCGCAGTAAACACGTCCCAATTCCGTGGGGGGGAATCCCCCTGGATTTGGACAGCTAAGGGAGACCTCAATGGCGGACGCAGCCATCCAGGGCCATGACCACGAAGATACCCGCGGGTTCTTCACCCGGTGGTTCATGTCCACCAACCACAAGGATATCGGCATCCTGTACCTTATCACGTCGGCGCTCGTCGGCCTGATTTCGGTCAGCTTCACGGTGCTGATGCGCCTGGAACTCATGGACCCCGGCGTCCAGCATATGTGTCTCGAAGGCTTCCGCCTGTTCGCCGATGCGGGCGCGGAATGTACGCCGAACGGCCACTTCTGGAACGTGATGATCACCTATCACGGCGTCCTGATGATGTTCTTCGTCGTCATCCCGGCGCTGTTCGGTGGTTTCGGCAACTACTTCATGCCGCTTCAGATCGGTGCGCCGGACATGGCGTTCCCGCGGATGAACAACCTGTCGTTCTGGCTCTACGTCACCGGCACGTCGCTGGGCGTGGCCTCGCTGCTCGCTCCGGGCGGCAACGATCAGCTCGGTTCCGGCGTGGGCTGGGTGCTCTACCCGCCGCTGTCCACGACCGAAGGCGGCTATTCTATGGATCTCGCGATCTTCGCGGTCCACGTCTCGGGCGCCTCGTCGATCTTGGGTGCGATCAACATGATCACGACCTTCCTGAACATGCGTGCCCCGGGCATGACCATGTTCAAGGTGCCGCTCTTTTCGTGGTCGATCTTCGTCACCGCATGGCTGATCCTTCTGGCCCTGCCGGTTCTGGCCGGTGCCATCACCATGCTGCTCATGGACCGCAACTTCGGGACGACCTTCTTCGATCCGTCGGGCGGGGGTGACCCGATCCTTTACCAGCACATCCTGTGGTTCTTCGGCCACCCGGAAGTGTACATCGTGATCCTGCCGGGCTTCGGCCTCGTGTCCCACGTTTTCGCGACCTTCGCCAAGAAGCCCGTCTTCGGCTACCTGCCGATGGTCTGGGCGCTGATCGCCATCGGCGTCATCGGCTTCGTCGTCTGGGCGCACCACATGTACACCGTGGGCATGTCGCTTCAGCAGCAGTCCTACTTCATGCTGGCGACGATGGTCATCGCGGTGCCGACGGGGATCAAGATCTTCTCGTGGATCGCGACCCTCTGGGGCGGCTCGATCGAGTTCAAGACGCCGATGCTCTTCGGCTTCGGCTTCCTGATCCTGTTCACCATCGGCGGCGTGACCGGCGTGGTGCTGTCGCAGGCCGGTGTCGACCGCGTCTATCACGACACCTACTACGTCGTGGCGCACTTCCACTACACCATGTCGATGGGTGCGGCCTTCACCATCTTCGCAGGGATCTACTACTGGATCGGCAAGATGTCGGGCCGTCAGTACCCGGAATGGGCCGGTAAGCTGCACTTCTGGCTGTTCTTCATCGGTGTGAACCTCACCTTCTTCCCGCAGCACTTCCTGGGCCGTCAGGGTATGCCGCGCCGCTACATCGACTATCCGGAGGCCTTCGCCTACTGGAACAAGATCTCGTCGATGGGTGCGTTCCTGTCCTTCGCCTCGTTCATCTTCTTCTTCGGCATCATGATCTACACGCTGACCGCCGGTCGCCGGATCACCGAGAAGAACTACTGGAACGAGTATGCGGACACGCTCGAGTGGACGCTGCCCTCGCCGCCGCCGGAGCACACGTTCGAACAGCTCCCGAAGCGCGAGGACTGGGACAAGTCGCACGCTCACTAAGGGCCTGACGACCTGAGACCTGAGGCCCCGGTGGAAACGCCGGGGCCTTTTTCATGAGAGAGACCATGCTGCCTGCCCCCGCCTTTCTGATCCTGATCCCCCTGCCCGCGCTCGTAGCGGCCGTCTTGGGCCTGCGCGCGTCGCTGGTGCTCGGGGCCGGGCTGCTGGGCGCGGTCGCCTACATGGTGCTGGCGCTCACCTGGCCGCAGGAGGGCGGCGCGACGGCGACCGACAGCTACTATGTCGTCGGGTTCGCCGTTTTCGTCCAAAGCCTGATCGCCGTGACCTTCGTCGCGACCGTGGCGCAGGCGATCAAGGAACGGCTGGGGCGCGCGGACCGGATGCCGACGGTCGTGTCGGGGCTGATGATGCTGATCGGCGGGGCGGCGAGCCTCGTCCCCGTCACCATCCCACCTGCCGACCGGGTCGCCCTGTTCGGCACCGTGGGCGAGGTCGGGGCCTTCGTCTTCCTCGCAGGCGTCGCCGGGCTGGTGCTGACCGTCGTGCTCCGGCCCCTCCTCCGCCGCATCCGGGGACGCGCCTGATGCCCTATGAATGGGACATTCCGATCCGCGAGGCGCCCGCCTTCGAAGCGCCCGGCGAGGCCGAAGGCGGTGCACCCATCGCGCGGCTGCACCTGTGGCCCTATCGCTCGCTCCCGAAACGCGGCTTCGCATTCGCCATCGGGTTCGCCTACGTCATGCTGATGATCCCGCTCTCGGCCTTCGTCGGCACGCTGGCGCTGTGGTGGCTGCTCGGCCCCGGCCTGATCGCGATTTTCGGGCTGTGGTGGTTCATCGGGAAAAGCTACCGCGACGGTGAGATCCTCGAAGAACTGACGATCTGGACCGACCGGATGCACCTCAGCCGCACCGGGCCGCGCCGCCAACACGCCGAATGGGACGCCAACCCGCATTGGGTCAGCGTGCAGGTTCACAAGGACGGTGGCCCCGTGAAGCACTACCTGACGCTCAAGGGCAATGGCCGCGAGGTCGAGATCGGGTCGTTCCTGTCCGAAGACGAACGCCCCCTATTGCGCGAGGAGCTCGAGCGGGCGCTGGTGCTGGCGAAGTCGCGGCGCGGGCCGGGGAACTGACCGGGTTTCCCCCGCCCCTCATAGAGCAAAGAAAAAGGCGCGCCGGCTTGTCCGTGGCGCGCCTTTGTATTGTCTTTCAGTGCCCCATCGGGGCGCCGCCGTCCTGCATGTCCGGCGGGCGGCGGACAAAGAAGCTGGCGGCGATCATGCCGAGTGATGCGATGGCGCCGCACATGAACCCGGCCTGAAGCCCCTGCGACAACGCATGAGCCTCGTCCAGCCCGGCGGCGATCCCGGCGGCGGACCGCACCGACATCACCGACACGAACAGCGCGATCCCCGCCGCGCCCGCGACCTGCTGGATCGTGCCGATCAACGCCGAGCCGTGGGAATAAAGCTGCGGCGGCAGCGACCCGAGGCTCGAGGTGAAGAGCGGCGTGAACAGGAACGCAAGGCCCGCCGACAGGGTGATATGGCTCGCCAGCACCATCGCGATCCCGGTCTCGGGCGTGAAGGTCGTCATCAGCCACAGCGCGACCGCCACCGCGACCGAGCCGGGAATGACCAGCTTGCGCGCGCCGTGGGCATCGAACAGGCGGCCGACGACCGGGGCCAGTAGCCCCATCAGAAGACCGCCGGGCAAAAGCATCAGGCCCGCCTGCACCGGCTCCATCCCCAGCACGTTCTGCATGTAGAGCGGTAGAAGGATAATCATCCCGAAGAGCGCCATCATGGCGAGCCCCATCATTACCACGGCGACGGTGAAGATCTTGTGCCGGAAGGTGCGCAGGTCGAGCAGTGCCCGCTCCTGTGGGCCAAGCGCGATCTGGCGCAGGATGAAGGCGATCAGCACAGCGCCCCCCACGGCGAGCGGCAGCCACAGCGGCATGCCTCCCTCTTCGCCATGCCCCTCGCCGATCGTGGACAGGCCATAGACCAGCCCGCCGAACCCGATGGCGGCCAGCGGCACCGACAGGATGTCGAGCGGCACCTTGCGCGGCTCGGTCACGTTTTTCAGCCACGCCAGCCCGGCGGCAAGGCAGATCAGCCCAATGGGCAGGATCAGCCAGAACATCCAGCGCCAGCCAAGCAGGTTCAGGATGATCCCCGACAAAGTGGGGCCGATGGCGGGCGCGACCGAAATGACGATCGAGATATTGCCCATCGTCTTTCCCCGGCTGTCCGGCGGGACGAGGTTCATCACCGTCGTCATCAGCAGCGGCATCATCATCGCCGTGCCGCAGGCCTGCACGACCCGGCCCAGAACCAGCGGCGGCAGGCCCGGCGCGATGGCGCACAGAAGCGTGCCGAAGCTGAAGAAACTCAGCGCCGCGATGAACACCGTGCGCGTGTGGAACCGTTGCAGCAGGAACCCCGTGACCGGGATCACCACGGCCATGGTGAGAAGGAACGCGGTGGTCAGCCATTGCGCGGCATTGGCCGTCACGCCGAGATCGGACATGAGCCGGGGCAAGGCGACCGACATGATCGTCTCGTTCAGGATCATCGTGAAGGTCGAGACCAGAAGCAGCAGGATCACCACGCGGTTGCGCGCGGAATGGTCCGGCGCGACCGGCGCGTCGGAAAGGCCTGGGGTCATCGTATCGCTGGGCATGGGACGTCCTGAACGCTTAAAAACAAAAAGGCCGGTCGTCCCGGCCCATGCCGGGTGCATCGCGCGCGGGCCTTCGCGTGTCAACCTGCCCCGCTTTCGCGCGGGCGAAAAGCCTGCGGCAAAGATGCACAGTGGATTAGCGTTTCTGTGCCGATGCGAACCGACCGGCGGCGTCAGCCTGCCGCGGTCTCGTCCCGACGGGCCTCTGCGCGCAGATCGTCGTGGATCGTATCGACGATGAAACGTGCCGGATCGTCGCGCGGGGTCAACTCGTCGATCAGCGCCTGTTGCGCGGCGTCCTTGCGCGGCACCGATCCGTCGCGCAGCCCGTCGATCAGCGCCTCGATCCCCGAAATCCGCGCGGAGGGGAGCTCATGTGTCCCCGCCACCACCATCTCGCCCATGGCGTTCCACGGCGAGCTGCCGGGCCGGGACAGGTAGATCACCGGCTTCTTCAGAAGCTGGTATTCCATGAGGAAACTCAAACCGTCGACGACAAGCAGATCGGAGGCCGCGAAGGGGCCGAGGTATTGCCCGCTGCGCAGCTGCCCGGTGTTCGGCAGCGCGTCCCATGTCCGGAAAAAGGCGTCGAACCGGGCGCGCCGCGCGGGCGTCATCCCGTCGATGCGGGTGATGAGCGCCGGGTGCGGGCTGAACAGGATGTCGAGGTCGGGCCGCCTGCGGGCGAGCGCCAGCATTTCGTCGCAGACTTCGGGAAAGGTGCCGAAGCCGTTCCAGCACCCGTCGATGGCGTGATGGGCGCTCCAGATGACCCGGGTCGTGTTAGTCGAAGCGATGGGCCAGTGCGGCCCGGCGGTCCGGATCTCGCGCACTTTCGGGTGGCCCGACAGGGTGATCCGGGCGCCGCCCAGCCGGTCGTGGCTGGCCACGATTGAACGGGCGACGGCGCCCGCCACGAATTGCCGGGCCAGCACATCCTTGCGCGTATGCTCGACGATGCCACCGCCCTCGGTGATGAGCGAGGTGATGGCGTAGGGCACGTAATACTGTTTGGCGAAGGACAGCAGATCGGTGCGGAACACGCCCGGCACGTCCTTTTGCCAATGCGACTGACGGAAAATCACTTCGAGGTCGAAGGACTTGATCCGGCTCACATCGACGCTGGGTTCGGGGTCGTTCAACCGAACGTGAGCGACGCCTTCGGCGGTCAGCCCCGCGCTGTTGCCATCCTCGTCGCGAAACGTGTCGGCGCCCGGAAAACGACGGGGAATCGTGAAGACGACGGGGTCGAACCTGTCATCCGCGACCATCAGCGCATGGATGCGCCTGAGCGCGCCCCAAGCCTCGTAGTTGTGAACCAGAAATCCGACGCGGATGGGCTGTCCGTCCCGCACGACCCTCGTGGCGAGGCGCGCGGCCACGGCGCTGTTTCCGGCGGCGGCCTGCGCGAATTCCATCGCGTCCGTGGCAAGCCCCTCGACACGGTCGAGCCGGGTCGCCACCTCGGCCACCCGTCGCGTCGCCTCGACCTGTTCGGCCAGCGCCCGTTCCAGACGCTGCGTCGCCCGCGTCAGGTCGTCGATCCGGCGAGCCTGATCGTCGGCATGGGTGCGGCGGGTGGAACGGGCCAGACCGCGACCGGCACGCGCGACAAGCCGCAGGACGTGCCGAAACGCGCCCGGCGCACGCGCCCCCTGATGCCGCTGTGTGTCCGTCATCCGAAAGCCAATGCGCAACGCTCCGCAGCCTGTCAAGCTTTCGGCAGTCCGAAGGTCGAATTGTCGCGCGTTTCAAGACCTTAGGTCACACGCGGCACCCGAAAGCCCCCCTCGGGGTCTCAGCCCAGCCGCGCCTTGACCTTGGGGCCGACCGCGCCGAAATCCATCTGCCCGGTATACTTGCCCTTGAGCACGCCCATGACCTTGCCCATGTCGCGGATCGACGTCGCGCCGACCTCGGCGACGGCCTTGTCCACGGCCTTGTCGACCTCGGCGTCGGACAACTGGCGCGGCAGGAATTCCTCGATCACCTTGATCTCTTCCCGCTCGGCCTCGGCCAGTTCCAGCCGCCCGCCCTCTTCATAGGCGCGCGCCGATTCCTGACGTTGCTTCACCATCTTGCCGAGGATGCCGAGAATGACGTCATCGGTCAGGTCGGACGGGTCCTCGCCCTCGCCCCGCATGGCGATTTCGCGGTCCTTGATGGCGGCATTGATGAGGCGCAGGGTCGAAAGACGCTTCGTATCCTTTTCCTTCATCGCCGTCTTCAGCGCTTCGCTCAGCCGGTTTCGCATGTGGTGAAAACCCTTCAAAGTTCCAGTCACGAAGCCCCGAAATTACACCTTCGCAGGGGCAGAAACAAGCGCCCGATCCCCTTGACGCTGACGGGCCGCCCCCGTAACACCTCTCGCGATCCGATCCGGGAGTCTGCCATGCCGACCAAGACCAAGCCGACCGCCTGCCTCGCCCTTGCAGACGGAACCGTTTTCTACGGAAAAGGGTTCGGGGCCACGGGCGTGACGACCGCGGAACTGTGCTTCAACACCGCGATGACCGGGTATCAGGAAATCATGACGGACCCCTCCTATGCGGGGCAGGTCGTGACCTTCACCTTCCCGCATATCGGCAACGTGGGCGTGAACCCGGAAGACGACGAAACGCAGGACCCGGTGGCCGAGGGCATGGTGGTCAAGTGGGACCCGACCGAGCCGTCGAACTGGCGCGCGGCAGAACCGCTGTGGAACTGGCTGGAAAAGCGCGGCCGCATCGGCATCGGCGGGATCGACACCCGGCGGCTGACCCGCGCGATCCGCCAGCAGGGCGCGCCGCATGTCGCGCTGGCCCATGACCCGGACGGCGACTTCGACCTCGAGGCGCTGGTCGCCAAGGCGCGGGCCTTCCCCGGTCTGGTGGGCCTCGACCTCGCCAAGAACGTGACCTGCGCGCAAAGCTACCGCTGGGACGAGATGCGGTGGGCCTGGCCCGACGGTTACCCCCGGCTGGAGCAGCCGAAATACAAGGTCGTCGCGATCGACTACGGCGCGAAACGCAACATCCTGCGCTGCCTCGCCTCGGCGGGCTGCGACGTGACCGTTCTTCCCGCCACCGCCACGGCGGACGAGGTCATGGCGCACAAGCCCGACGGTCTGTTCCTGTCGAACGGCCCCGGCGATCCGGCGGCGACGGGCGAATATGCCGTGCCGATGATCCAGAAGGTGCTGAACGACACCGATATGCCGGTCTTCGGCATTTGCCTCGGCCACCAGATGCTCGCCCTCGCCCTCGGGGCCAAGACGATCAAGATGAACCACGGCCACCACGGCGCGAACCACCCGGTCAAGGACCTGACCACGGGCAAGGTCGAGATTACGTCGATGAACCACGGGTTCACGGTGGACAGCCAGTCGCTCCCCGCCGGTGTGAAAGAGACGCATGTCTCGCTCTTCGACGGGTCCAACTGCGGGATCGCGATGGACGACCGCCCGGTCTATTCGGTGCAATATCACCCCGAGGCGAGCCCGGGCCCGATGGACAGCTACTACCTGTTCGAACGGTTCGCGGCCGCGATGCAGGCGCGGGCCTGACAGCGGCCCGGCGGGCGCGTGTTAACCGAACATTAACCAAGCGGTCTCAGGATGACCCCGCTGTTGCGGGGAAACGATGACCGACAATTCCCACAGAAGCTTCGCCTTTGCGGAGGTGGCGCGGAAATTCCTGCCTCGGACCGATGACGGTGCCGAGATCATCGCCATGCGCCCCTTGGATCGGCTGCGCCTGATCCATCGTCCCCGGCTCGAATTGCTGCCCGAACCGATCCTCGAACCGCCGCCGCGCAAGTCGGGGCTGGGCGAGAAGCTGGTGGACATGGGCATCCTACGCCCCGAAGACCTGCTGGCGGCGCGGAAGGCGCGGGCCGGCACCGCGCTCAGGCTTGGGGATGTCCTGCTCGCGCGCGGCTTCGTCACGCCCTATACGCTCGCCCGCGCGCTGGCCAAGGTCTATGACACCACGCTCGTCGATCTGCGCCGTGATCCGCCGGACGTGCGCCTGATCGACGCTGTGGGGCTGGACGCCTGCCTGCGTCTTGGCTTCGTCCCGTGGAAGCGGGTCGGCGACACCACGATCATCGCCTGCGCCTGCCCGGATCGCTTCGCCCGCATCCGGTCCGGTCTGCCAGAGAGCTTCGGGGCGTGCCGCATGGTCGTGGCTCAGGGGAACGAGATCGACGCGGCCCTCGTATCGCTGCGCCACCGCCGGATGGTCACTCAGGCCGAAACGCGGGTCGCCGAGGATATGTCCTGCCGGACGTGGGATACGGTCGGTGCGGCCCGTCTGTGGCTGACGCTCGCCGGTGCCGTGGCGCTCGTCCTCCTCACCGCGCCGACCGCCGCCTGGGCGATGCTGACCGGCTGGGCCATCCTGACGCTGATCGTGAACACGGGCGTCAAGCTGGCCGCGGCGGTGATCCACACGCGACGCCATCGGCACGCGGCACCGATCCGCGTGGTCGGGCCGCACGATCCGCGCCGCCGCCCGGTGGTGTCGATCCTCGTCCCGCTCTACCGCGAACGCGAGATCGCGGGGCGTCTGGTCAAACGGCTCGAACGGCTGACCTATCCGCGCGAATTGCTCGACATCTGCCTGATCGTCGAAGAGGACGACACCCTGACGCAGGAAACCCTGTCGAACGCCCGCCTGCCCGCATGGATGCGCCAGATCACCGTTCCGCGCGGGGGCGTGAGGACCAAACCCCGCGCCCTGAACTTCGCGCTCGACTTCGCGCGGGGCACCATCATCGGGGTCTACGATGCCGAGGATGCGCCGGATGCCGACCAGATCGACCGGATCGTGGCCCGGTTCGCCGAAGCTCCGCCGCGCGTCGCCTGCCTGCAAGGGATGCTCGACTATTACAACGCGCGCACCAACTGGCTCAGCCGCTGTTTCACCATCGAATACGCCACATGGTTCCGCATCGTCCTGCCGGGCATGGAAAAGATGGGCTTCGCCGTGCCGCTGGGGGGCACGACGCTGTTCTTTCGCCGGGGCGTGCTGGAACAACTGGGCGGCTGGGACGCCCATAACGTGACCGAGGACGCGGACCTCGGCATCCGGCTCGCCCGGCTCGGCTATACCACCGAGTTGGTCGAAACCGTGACCAAGGAGGAGGCGAATTGCCGGGTCTGGCCGTGGATCAAGCAGCGGTCACGCTGGATCAAGGGCTACGCGATGACCTATGGCGTCCATATGCGCGACCCGCGCCGCCTGTGGCGGGAACTGGGGGCGCGCAGGTTCTGGGGCGTGCAGATCGTGTTCCTCGGCACCCTGTCGCACCTGATCCTCGCCCCCGTGCTCTGGTCCTACTGGCTGCTGGCCTTCGGCCTGCCGCACCCCTTGGCCGAGGTCATGCCGGGCTGGGTGGTCTGGGCCATGTTCGCCACGTTCCTCACCGCCGAGGCGATCAACATCGCGGTCGGAATGATCGCCGTCTCGACACCGGGGCGACGGTTTCTGAAACTCTGGGTGCCGACCCTGCACGTCTACTTCCCGCTCGCCTCGCTCGCCGCGCTCAAGGGGCTGGGCGAGATCGTGCGCAAGCCGTTCTTCTGGGACAAGACCCAGCACGGCCACGACGATCTGGTCGAAGAAACCCTAGCGAAATTCTCGCCTGCCCCGGTTCAGACCGCGCAGGTCATCCCGATTTCGAGTCGATCGTAAGCCGGGTCTCGAACGCTTTCGAGATATGGCGGCGCAGCGCCTCGTCCGCCGCATCGCCGTCGCGCGCTTCGATGGCGCGAACGATGGCATCGTGTTCGGCCAGCGCCACTTCGGACCGCCCCTCGGCGGCGAGCGACGTGGTCGCCAGAAGCGCCATGGTCCGGTGCACGAGGTCCAGTTGCAAAAGCAGATAGCGGTTGTGCGAGGCGAGGTGGATCTGGCGATGGAACCGACGGTTCGCCCGCGCCAGCGCCGCAGGGTCGCCGACCAGCCCGCGGTCTTCCTCGACCATGGCGCGCAGCACCTTCTGCTCTTCCGGCGCGGCATGTTGCGCGGCAAGACGTGCGGCCAGCCCTTCGAGCTCGGCCCGCACGGCATAAAGCTCGGCCAGTTGCGTATGGTCGAGCGAGGCCACGATCAGCGAACGGCCGTCGCGGTTGAGCAGGCTTTGGGTCTCCAGACGCTGCAACGCCTCGCGGATCGGGGTGCGCGACACGCCGAAGCGGTCGGCAAGCTCGCTTTCCACCATGCGGTCGCCGGGCTTGTAGAGACCTTCGTCGATCGCATCGAGGATCAGCTCATAGGCATCCTTGGGCCCGCTTCGGGGTTCTTTCACGCGCGCGTCCTCCTGTTCGTCCGGTGACTATGACCTGTCAGCGCTCACAATCAAGCGCGGGGGCGCTTTCGGGGTCGCGGGCGACGTTGTGCCGCATTATCTAGGGGGCATGGTAGCCGACAGTTTCTCGCACGTGACGACCTGGGTCTTCGACCTCGACAATACGCTCTACCCGCCCTCCGCGCGGCTCTTTGACCAGATCGAAGTCAAGATGACCGACTGGGTGATGCGCACGCTGAACGTGGACCGGGCCGAGGCCGACCGCCTGCGCGCGCTTTACTGGGACAGCCACGGCACCACGCTCGCCGGATTGATGGAGGTCCACGGGATCGACCCGGACGGGTATCTCTACGACGTTCACGACATCTCGGTTCACCCGCTGGAGGCGGATGCGGTTCTCGCGGACCGGATCGCGGCGCTGCCGGGCCGGCGGATCGTCTATACCAACGCGACCGAACCCTATGCCCGCAACGTGCTCGCCGCGCGCGGGCTGTCCGAGGTGTTCGACGCGGTCTATGGCGTCGAACACGCGGGCTTTCAGCCCAAACCGCGCCGCGCGGCCTTCGATGCGGTCTTCGCCGCCGATGGGCTGGACCCGGCGACCGCCGCGATGTTCGAGGACGACGCACGGAACCTTGCCGTCCCGCACGACCTGGGGATGCGGACGGTCCACGTCGCCCCGACGCCGATAAAGGCCGCCCACATTCACCACCATACCGACGACCTGTCGGACTTCCTGTCGCAGCTTGGCGGCTTGGCGGCGGCGCGTGACGGGGCTACATCCTGAGCATGGAACGACGCAGCGCAGACATATTCATTTCGGGCGGCGGGATCGCCGGACAGGTGGCCGCGGCCGTCTTCGCCGCGCGCGGGTTTTCCGTCGTCATGGCCGATCCGGTGCCGCCCGTGACCGAGGCCGACCTCGACGGCTCGGACCTGCGGTCCACCGCCTTCCTGCAACCCGCGCGCGACCTGTTCGCGGCCTGCGGGCTGTGGCCGTTGCTGGAACCGCTGTCGACCCCGCTCGACCGGCTGGCCGTGATCGACACGACCGGCTGGCCGCCCGTGGAGCGCGAGCGCAGGGTGTTCCAGGCCTCCGAGATGTCGGACGAACCCTTCGGCTGGAACCTGATGAACTGGGTCGTGCGGCGCGAGCTGTGGCGCTACCTGCAAGACGCTCCGGGCATCACCGCGCTGTATGGCACGGGGTTCAAACGGCTGGTGAACCGGACGACCGAGACCATCGTGACCCTGACCGACGGCTCCACCGTGCGCGCCAAGCTGGCGATTGCGGCGGACGGCAAGTTCTCGGCCCTGCGGGAAGCTGCGGGGATCGACGTGACGACCACGCGCTACGGGCAAAAATCTCTTGCCTTCACCGTGACGCACGACCTGCCGCACGAGAACGTGTCGACCGAGATCTACAACGAAGGTGGGCCCTTCACCATCGTGCCCCTGGCCGATGTGGACGGTCAGCCCGCCTCGGCTATCGTGTGGATGAACAAGGGGCCACGCTCTGTCGAACTGATGGAGATGGAGGTCGAGGCCTTCGAGCAGGTGATGTTCGAACGCTCCACCGGGCTTCTGGGCTGGATGAGCCTGAAGGGCAACCGCTCGATCTGGCCGATCATCACGCAGACCGCCGACCGGCTGGTCGAGGGGCGCGTGGCCGTGGTGGCCGAAGCCGCGCACGCCCTGCCCCCGATCGGGGCGCAGGGGCTGAACACCTCGCTGAACGACATCGCAGCACTTCTGGAGGCCGCGGTGAAGCGGCCCGACGACCCCGGTGCGCCCGAGGTTCTGGCGGAATACGACGCCGCGCGGCGCGCCGACATCGCCCGCCGCGCGCGGGTCATCGACCTGTTCAACCGCGTCGCAGGCTCCGGCGAGGCCGGCGTTCAGGCGGTCCGGTTGATGGGGCTTCGCGCCGTCCACGACATCGCCCCGGTCCGGCGCGGTGTGATGCGCGCAGGTCTCGGCCCGGTCTGACGGCAATCTAATCGAGCGCCTGCGGCGCACAGGATTTGCGCCGCCCTGCCAATGGCAGGCCGTCGCGGTGGGGGGAGGCCAGCCTCCCCCGGATTTGCAGGCAAATCCGTCCCCTCCGAGGTTTCCGGAAACAGAGAAGACCTGCGACCGCCTGACGCGCGGCACAAATGCGCATTTCGGATGTCGGAATTTTGCGTCAGAAAGAAGGTCCGCGCCAGGATCAGACAGGAGAGACCAATGACCGACCCGCAATCCGCCGAGACCGAACGCCGTCAGGCGATCTGGGGCTTTCTCATCGCCTTGGCGGTGGTCGTCGTTCTCATCCTCGCCTTCGTGCTGTTCGGGCTTCCCGGCGTGGGAATGACCATGGTCGTCGTGACGCCGATCATGTTCGTGATCCTCATTACCCTGTCGGTCGGGAAGTAGGGAACCGAAGCCCGTCGTCCGGTGTTCCGATGCAAAGGAGCACTGCCATGCCTGACCCAAGCCCCAAGGCCCGCGCCGACGCGGCCCCCCTTTCCGAAGACCAGATCGCGAGCGCCACATTCCTGATGTCGGCGCTCGTCGTCGTTTTCGCCCTCATGGGCATCGTCGTCGCCGGGCCCGCCGGGCTGGTCTTCGTGACCGAGGTGGTGATCGCTCTGGTCGTCTATGCGCTCTGGCGGATGCGCAATTAGGTGACGGCGTCCAGCGCGGCCTCGAGGCGCGCGACCGAGGCATCGACGTCATAGAGCTTGTCGAGGCCGAAGAGACCCAGACGGAAGCTCTTGTAGCCCTCGCCCTCTCCCACCATCAGCGGCACACCCGCCGCGATCTGGACGCCTTGGCCCAGAAACGCCTTGCCGGTCTGGAACTCGGGGTTGTCGGTGTAGACCACGACCACGCCCGGGGCTTCGAACCCCGGTGCGGCGACGGATTTGAAGCCGCGTTCGGCAAGGGCCGCGCGCACGCGGCGCCCCTGCTCCCACTGCGCCTCTTTCAGCTTGTCGAAACCGTAGTCGCGGGTCTCATGCATCGCGTCGCGGAAGGCGCGCAGCGCGTCGGTGGGCATGGTGGCGTGATAGGCGTGACCGCCGTTGGTATAGGCCTCCATGATCGCGATCCACTTGCCAAGGTCGATGGCGAAGCTGGTGGATTTGGTGGCCTTGGCGGCGGCGAGCGCGGTGTCGTTCATCATCACCAACCCGGCGGAGGGTTGCGCCGACCAGCCCTTTTGCGGGGCCGAGATCAGCACGTCGACGCCCAGCGCCTTCATATCCGCCCAGATCGTGCCCGAGGCGATGCAGTCGAGCACGAACAGGCCGCCATTGGCGTGAACCGCATCAGTCACGGCGCGGATATAGTCGTCGGGCAGGATGATGCCGGAGGAGGTTTCCACATGCGGGGCAAAGACGACCTCGGGCTTTTCCGCCTCGATCTTGGCGATCACCTCGTCCAGCGGACAGGGCGCGAAAGGCGCGGTCGCGTCATTGCCGGTGCGGCGCGCCATCATCACGGTTTCTTCCGCCGGGATCGCGCCCATCTCGAAGATCTGGGACCAGCGGTAGGAGAAAAAGCCGTTGCGGATGACCATGGCGCGTTTGCCGGTGGCGAACTGGCGGGCGACCGCTTCCATCGCATACGTGCCGCCACCGGGGACCACGGCGACCGCGTCGGCGTTGTAGACCTCGCACAGCCCCGTCGAGATGTCGCGCATCACCTGCTGGAAAGCCGCGGACATGTGGTTGAGCGAGCGGTCGGTGAAGACCACGGAAAATTCGAGCAGACCGTCGGGGTCGATATCGTTGCGCAGCGCCATCTGTGCCTCCGTCATATGTGTCGGGGGTGAGATACCGCGTTTCACGGGGCACATGCGAGCGGTTTTACCGGCAGTAGGAGCCGGAGCGATACCGCGCGGTGTCGAAATGGAAGTGGTTCTGGTGGAAACGGTCGGATTTCGGGCCGAGCACGGTGCCGAAGGGGCCACAGGCGACGCGGTGCAACTGCTTCATCAAGTCGCCGTGCTGGCTGTGGTTCCAGTGGTCGAGGACGGTGAGTTTGACCCCGTTGGCGAGGGTGAAGCCGCCGACGTCGACGGCATGACCCTTGCCGTGTTCGCTGATCTTCGCGCCGCGCTGGTTGTTCCGGCTGCGGCAGGCGTAGCTCGCCATGATGTTCACCTCGCGCACACCGCCGCCCAGATTCTTGGTCAGCGGCACGAGCGCCTGACCGACCCAGGCGTTGAAGACCACGGCGGTCTGGCAATCGACCGTGATCGGGGTCGAGAGCGCGACGCCGGAGACCGAGGTGACCTTGACCGGCTCCTCGATCCCGCAGCCGTTGACGCGACCGGGGATCGACTGAAGCTTGACGCCCTTGATCTCGGGGCGTCCGCAGACCGACCCGGCGGCCGAGGTGACGGCGCGGGCGTGATCGCCGGATTGGGCCATGCCGGTGCGCTGAACGGTGTTGCGCCGAACGAGGTTGTCGGGGCGGCGCGGCGGGATCAGCGATTGGGCGACGGCGAGGCGGGTGTAGCTTTGCGACTGGGCCGCGGTCATCTGCTGAACGCGGGTGTTCTGGCCGGGGCGCGCGCGGGGCTTGAACACCTCGTTCACGAAATTCGCGATCGGGTCGTTCGGGGTCTGCGCCGGGGTCGGCGTGGCCGTGCCGGGGCGCGGTGGCGGCAGGGGCGAGCGCGTGGGGGCTTCGGCGGCGAGGCTGGTCGCGAAGAGCGCGGCGGTGAGCGCCACGGTTATCCCCCCGCCCCACCTCATGTCGTCGGTTCGCGTCCGAAGTTGGGGGCGGCGGTGTCCTGACCGGCCTCGATGATGCCGCGCCGGATCGCCCGCGTATGCGTGAAATAGTCGAACAGAAGCTCGCCATCCCCGGTGCGGATCGCCCGTTGCAGCGCGAAAAGCTCTTCCGTGAAGCGGCCGAGGATTTCCAGCGTCGCCTCTTTGTTGCTCAGAAACACGTCGCGCCACATGGTCGGGTCCGATGCCGCGATCCGGGTGAAGTCGCGAAAACCGGCGGCGGAATACTTGATGACCTCGCTGTCGGTCACGCGGCGCAGATCGTCGGCCACGCCCACCATCGTATAGGCGATGAGGTGCGGGGTGTGGCTGGTCACGGCAAGGACGAGGTCGTGGTGATCGGCGTCCATCTCTTCCGTGTTGGCGCCCATGCCGCGCCAGAGGGCGTCGAGCCGCGCCACCGCATCCCGGTCCGACCCTTCGGCGGGCACGATCAGCGTGAAGCGGTTGTCGAAGAGCGACGCGAAGCCCGAGCGTGGCCCGGAATGTTCGGTGCCCGCCAGCGGGTGAGCCGGGACGAAATGCACGCCTTCGGGAATGTACGGGCCGACGGCCTCGATCACCGCGCCCTTGACCGAACCGACGTCGGTCACCGTGGCGCCGGGGGCCAGATGCGGCGCGATCTCTTCCGCGACCGCGCCCATCGCGCCGACCGGCACGGCGAGGACGATCAGATCGGCCCCCGCGACCGCTTCGGCGGCGGTGTCGACGACGCGGTCCACAAGGCCGATCTCGCGCGCCACGTCGCGGGTTTCGGCAGATCGCGCCGTTCCGACGATCTCGCCCACCAGACCGCCCCGCCGCATGGCATGGGCCATCGACCCGGCGATCAGGCCAAGGCCGATCAGCGCGACCCGGTCATAGATCGGCGCGTCAGCCGGCATCGGCCACGCTCCCTTTGAACTCGCCGATCAGATGCGCGACACGGCGGCAGGACGGCTCGTCCCCCACGGTGATGCGAAGGCAATGGGGCAGTTTGTATCCCGCCACCTTGCGCACGATGATTCCGTTCGCTTTCAGATAGTTGTCGACCGCGTCGGCCTCTTTCTCATCGGTGAACCGCGCCAGCACGAAATTCGCGCAGGAGGTGTCCGAGGGCACGCCATGTTCCGCCAGTGCCTCGGCCATCCAGGCCCGCAGGCGGGCGTTTTCGGCGCGGCATTTGTCCACATGCGCGCGGTCGCGCACGGCGGCTTCGGCCACCGCAAGCTGGGTCGAGGACAGGTTGAAGGGGCCGCGGATGCGGTTCAGCACGTCGATGACCTCTTTCTGGGCATAACCCCAGCCGATGCGCAGGCCGCCCAGCCCGTAGATCTTCGAAAAGGTGCGCGTCATCACCACGTTCGGGTGACGTTCGACCAGCGAGGCACCGCCATCGAAACCCTCGACATATTCGGCATAGGCCCCGTCGAGCACCAGCACCACGTTGCCGGGCAGTTCACGCGCAAGACGGGCGAGTTCCTTTTGCCCGACCATCGTGCCGGTCGGGTTCGCGGGGTTCGCGATGAACACGATCCGGGTCTTGGCGGTCACCGCGCGCAGGATCTGGTCCACGTCCACCACGCGCTCGCGCTCGGGCACCTCGACAGGCTTCGCCCCCGCCGCGCGGGCCGAAATCTTGTACATCGAAAAGCCGTGCTCGGTGTAGATCACCTCGTCGCGCGGACCCGCATAGGCCTGACAGAGGAAGGTGATGATCTCGTCCGAGCCGACGCCGCAGATGATCCGCTCGGGGTCGAGTCCATGCACCTCGCCGATGGCGAAACGCAGGCTGGCGTGGTCCGTGTTCGGATAGCGGTGGAGGTAGTGACCCGAACGCCCATAGGCTTCGATGGCTTTCTCGGACGGACCCAGCGGGTTCTCGTTCGACGAAAGCTTCACGACGTTGTCGACGCCATCGACTTTGGACGCGCCGCTTTCGTAAAGCTTGATGTCCATGATGCCGGGCTGCGGCTTGGGTGTCTTGGTCATTTCCATCCCCGGGGTTGAGGCCCCTGTCTTAGCGACCATCCGGGCGCGGGGCCAGACTATTCGGGGGGGCGGCGGGCCAGACGACCCGCCGACTGTGCGCTTGGAGCCTCAGGAGGTCTTCACCTGCGGCGCGCCCGTGGACATATCGGTCCCGAGATAGGGCTGGCCTGCCTGTTTCCAGTTGGCGAACCCACCTTCGAGATGCGCGATCTTCTCGAATTTCTTGCTCAGACAGATTTCGGCGGCCTTGCGCGAGCGCATACCGGAGCCGCAATACAGCACGACATGCTTGCCAAGGCCCGCAGGCAGCGCCTTTTTCGAGATATGGCTCATGGGCGCGAGAAGCGCGTCCTCGATGCTTTCGAACATGTATTCGGCCGGGGTGCGCACGTCGATCAGCACGATGGTCTCGTCCGCAAGTCCCTGCGCCACCTCCTGCGGGGTCCATGTTTCCAGCGTCTTGCCATTCACGTCTTCGGTTTTCATCGGGTTTCTCCTGTGATCTGTTTCACGGCACCTAAGCACGCGGGCGCCGCCGGAAAAGACCCAATCAGTTTTTTGAATGTTTTAGGACGCCTCACCGGATCGGGACAAAGACATGACACTTGCCGTTTATCTTGCCGCTGCCCTCGCCGAAATCGCCGGATGCTTCGCGATCTGGGCCTGGGCACGGTCCGGGGCGCCGGTCTGGTGGCTGGCGCCGGGCATCCTGTCGCTGGCCCTCTTCGCTTGGCTCCTGACCCTGTCGCCCGCTGGTTTCGCCGGGCGGGCCTATGCGGCCTATGGCGGGGTCTACATCCTCGCCTCGCTGGGCTGGCTGTGGCTCGTCGAACGTCAGGCCCCGGATCGGTGGGATGTCCTTGGTGCCGCCCTATGCCTCGTCGGTGCGGGCGTCATCCTGTTCGCGCCGCGCGGGGCCTGAGCCCCGGCACCGCGCGCACGCTCAGGCGCCCATCCGTTCCAGCACGTTTGCAAACGCCCAAGGTTCGCTTTCGACAAGTTCTTCGGGGAAATGGCTCTGCCGATCGGTCAGCGGAGTCCAATCCGTGTAATGCGCCTCGACCGGGCCGAGATAGGGCATCTGCACCTCAAGGCACCGGCGATGGTCCATCTCGTCGGTCTCGACGATCCCCGCCTCGGGGTTCTCGAGCGCCCAGACCATCCCCGCGAGCACGGCGGAGGAAACCTGAAGCCCGGTCGCGTTCTGCTTGGGGGCAAGCCCCTTGGTCTCTTCGTTGGACAGGCGCGAGCCGAACCACATGGCGTTCTTGGCGTGCCCGTAGAGCAGCACGCCCAGCTCGTCGATCCCGCCCGGCTCGATCTCGTCCACGTCGAGAATGTGATGCACGTCCTGCACCTGACCCGAGCCGAACATCTCGTGCAGCGACAGCACGGCGTCGTCGCAGGGGTGGTACGCATAGTGGACGGTGGGGCGGAACTCCGGGTCGTCGCCCGCGCCCACGGTGTAATAATCCGCGATCGACACGGCCTCGTTATGGGTGACGAGAAAGCCGAACTGCGGGCCGGGGGTGGGGCACCATGTGCGGATGCGGGTGTTCGCGCCGGGCTGTTCCAGCCAGATCGCGGATTTGCACCCGGTCTTCTGGCGGTGTCCGTTCGGGGGGAACCACGGCTCGAACGTGCCCCAGCCCAGTTCGGCGGGCTGGAACCCTTCCGCGATAAAGCCCTCGACCGACCATGTGTTGACGAAATGGCCCGGCTGGCGCGGCTCGGTGCGCACCTGCGTGTCGCGCTCGGCGATATGCACGCCCTTGACGCCAAGCGTCTGCATCAGCGCCGCCCATTCGCCGCGCGACTTGGGGTCGGCTTCTGCCCCGAGGTCTTCGGCCAGACGCAGAAGCGCGGCTTTGACGAACCAGCTCACCATGCCGGGGTTCGCCCCGCAGCAGGACACGGCGGTCGTCCCGCCGGGATTGGCCGCCTTTTCGTCCCGCACCTTCTGGCGTAGGGCATAGTTGGTGCGCGCCGCGTTATCCTCGGTATCGAAGTAGAAGCCCGCCCACGGCTCGACCACGGTGTCGATGTAGAGCACGCCATGTTCGCGGCAGAACTTCATCAGGTCGAGCGACGAGGTATCGACCGACAGGTTCACCACGAACCCCTTGCCGTCCTCGAACAGCCCGCCCAGCACGTCCTTGTAATTGTCCGGCGTCAGCGTTTCCGCGACATGGGCATAGCCCGTCTCCCGCGCCGCCGCCCCGTTCGCCTCTCCCGGTTCGATGATCGTGAGCTTCGATGTGTCGAAGTCGAAATGACGCTCGATCAGGGGCAAGGTTCCCTGCCCGATGGAGCCGAAACCGATCATGATGACGGGGCCGTCGATGCGGGCGTAGATGGGGTGGGACATGGGCACTCCTTCGATCACGGGTTGGTCCCCCGTATGGCAAATGCGGGCCGCGGGGGGAAGGGCCGGACCCGATGACGCACAGGACCAGCCGCCACGAAAAAGGGCCGCCCCAACCGGGCGGCCCTTTCGCATTCGGGTCGGCTCAGATCAGTTCTGAGCGTAGAATTCGATGACGAGGTTCGGTTCCATCATGACCGGGTACGGCACGTCCGAGAGGCCCGGAGTGCGCACGAAGGTCGCCTTCATCTTGGAGTGGTCGACTTCGAGGTAGTCGGGCACGTCACGCTCGGGCAGCTGCGAGGCTTCCAGAACGATGGCGAGCTGCTTGGACTTCTCGCGGACCTCGATCACGTCGCCTTCCTTCACGCGGTAGGACGGGATGTTGACGCGCTGGCCGTTCACCATCACATGCGCGTGGTTCACGAACTGGCGGGCGGCGAAGATGGTCGGCACGAACTTGGCGCGGTAGACGACGGCGTCGAGGCGGCGCTCGAGCAGGCCGATCAGGTTCTCACCGGTGTCGCCCTTCAGACGCTCGGCTTCCGCGAAGATGCGGCGGAACTGCTTTTCGGTCATGTCGCCATAGTAGCCCTTGAGCTTCTGCTTGGCGCGAAGCTGAAGGCCGAAGTCGGACATTTTGCCCTTGCGGCGCTGGCCGTGCTGGCCGGGGCCGTATTCGCGGCGGTTCACCGGGGATTTCGGACGGCCCCAGATGTTTTCGCCCATGCGGCGGTCGATCTTGTACTTGGCAGACGTGCGTTTGGTCACGGCTGATCTCCTTTATAGGTGGCATTTCGACCTGATCCGAAAACCGGTTCCCACTTTTCGGGTCGAAATCGCGAAGCGGTTTCAACCGTGGGGCGCGGTGGCCGGGGGCCTCGTGCCGTTGTAAAGGGCGTTGTCCTCTCCCCGGACTGGGCCTTGCGGGTCCAGCGATCCGGGTTGACAGGTTTCCCCTTGCGGGGTCCACCAACACCAATGAAATACGGCCCCCGAAAGGGCCGAATGGCGGGCTTATAGCCGTGTTTGGGCAGGAGTCAACGCCTTCGCGCCACGCTTTACCTTTTGCGCGGATCGGCTATCCTCACCCCGGATACGATGGAGCTTTGATGATTTGATCCGGCAGGGAGGCAAAGGGCCTCCCGGTGCACAGACCGCCGAAGATCAAGCCGCCGGTGATCGGTGGCCCGGTGGGGGTGCGCGAAACCTTCCCTTCTTTTCGTATCGAAAGACCCCAAGACAATGACACGGGACTATTCAAAGTTCTCTCTCGGTGGCGCCCCTGCGCCCCGCCCTGCCCTGTCGCCGCTTCAGGCGCTGGGCTGGCAGCCGTTCTTTTCCGCACAGATCGACGCCGATGACATGCAGGCGCATCCGCCCGTCCGCGTCACCGCCGTTCATCGCAGCGGGCTTGCCGTGCGCGGCGACGGGATCGAGGCCGTTCTACCCCCCGATGCCGAGGTGACGGTGGGCGACTGGCTGCTCTATGACGCCGAACGACCGGGGGCGAGCCGGCTTCTGGACCGTAAGAGCCTGATCCAGCGCCGCGCGGCGGGGCATGAGGTGCGCCAGCAGTTGATCGCCGCCAACATCGAAACGGCCTTCATCGTCACCTCGTGCAATGCCGACTTCAACGTCGCGCGGCTGGAACGGTATCTGGCCCTCGCCTTCGAGGCCGGGATCGACCCGGTGATCCTGCTCACCAAAGCCGACATGGCCGAGGATGTGGCGGATTACGTCGATCAGGCCACCGCCATTTCCGACCGCGTGCCGGTGGTGGCGCTGGATGCACGGGGCGATGCGCCGCGCAAAAAGCTCGCCCCCTGGACCAAGCCGGGGCGCACCGTCGCCTTTCTGGGGTCGTCGGGCGTGGGCAAATCCACCCTGACCAACGCGCTGGCGGGCGGCGATCTGATCGAGACGCAGGGCATCCGCGAAGACGACGCGAAGGGGCGCCACACTACCACGCACCGGGAACTGCACGTCATCGCGGGCGGCCCGGTGGTGCTGGACACGCCGGGCATGCGGGAAATCCAGCTTTCGGACGCGGCCGACGGGATCGCGGCGGTCTTTGCGGATATCGAGGCGCTGACGACCCGCTGCCGGTTCCGCGATTGCGCGCATGAGACCGAGCCGGGCTGCGCGGTGAAAGCCGCCATCGAGGCGGGCGACCTCGATCCCGACAGGCTCACCCGCTGGCGCAAGCTCGCCGCCGAGGAACTGCACAACAGCGAAAGCATCGCCGAACGGCGGGCACGGGAGAAAGGCTTCGCCCGGCACGTGAAGCGCGTGGTGAACGAAAAGCCGAACCGCCGCTAGGTCAGACCCCGGCGCCCATGATCGCCGCCTCGGCCTGCGAAAGAAGACGCCGCGCCGGGGCGGAATAGCCCTCGGGCCGCGTTTCAAGCGACGGGATCGCACCGAACAGGCGCTCGCGCTGAACCTGCTCGACCGCCTCCAGCGCCTCGCCCTCGGGCAGGAAACTTTCGGTCTCGAGCCCGTTGGCAAAGACGACTTCATGGTTCGCGAGAAGCAGGTGGATATAGGTCACCTGCGTCACCGTGTGATCGCGCGTCACCATCCGGTCGTCGATCAGGTCGCGGGCCGCCACCAGCACCTCGTTCGTGCCAAACAGCGCCTGCGCCTTGCGGCCCTTGAGAAGCATACGGTGGGCGGGCGACACCATCAGGTCGCCGTCCGGGCGGTCGACGCCCAGCGCACCCCGGCGCACGCGGATCGGGCGGAATTCCGGCATGGCGTAAAGCCGCGCGCCGGAGATACGCTTTTCACCGACCCAAAGCACCTCCTGCAACCCGTTGTCCTTGGTCTGGATGCGGGCGCCTTCGCGAATGTCCTCGACCGCCACGTCGCCCTCGCCGGTGCGGATGCGGGTGCCGGGGGTGAAACAGATGACGCCGGTCGGCTGGTCGGTCAACCGGTTCGTCTCGGCCGCCTCCATCGTCGCCTGCACGACCCAAAGATCGCAGTCCGACGGCGGAAGCCCATCCAGAAACATCAGAAGCGTCTCATGGGCCGACGCGCCATCGACCAGCATCACCGGCCAACTCTCGAACCCGTCCGTGACCACGAAGCCCAGATCGAAGAGCGTGTCGTCCTTGGGCGTCTCCGCTTCGGGAACGTCACAGGAATTCAGAAACCGACGCACCTTGCGCGCCGCCCGTTTACGTAGGTCCGCCTCTCTCCCACCGAGGTCCAGCCGGATGACGTCCTGCGGTCCATCGACCCGCATCGCCCGTCCGCTCCACCGCCAGCTTGCCCCAACGCCCAGCGCGTCTCGCGGTGCCTGTGCGAGACCGTCTACTTCCGTCTGAGACCAGGAGATGACGAACGAGCCCAATATGCCCGTTCTCATGCCTGTATGCCTGCCTTCTGCTCATGTGCCACGGTCTCTGAACGAACCGTTTGTTACACATGCGCCGGGATAGCACGGATGCCGGGAATTGTTAACTATTTTGTGCAATCCCGATCTGCGCCAGCCTGTCGCGCCTTAAAACTTGAGGCGGATTTGCACGGATCCAACAAATTGCCCCTCGGGCTGGGCGGTGAATTCCGGCGACAGATAGGTCAGCCCATAGAACACGCTGCCCACCTCGCCATCGACCAGAAGGCCGCCGCGCACCCGCGCGCGCGCAGGCGTGAGCGTATAGGCGGGGTCGGGCAGCAGGGCGGATGAGAACACCCGCGCCAGATCGGCGCCGAACAGGAAGGACACGCCGGGTTCGTTCACGTCCTTCAGGATCTGATAGGGCTGGCCGCTCACGTAATCGCGGGCGATCACCCCGCTTCTGTAGCCGGGGCCGACCAGCAGATCGAAACCGACGCGGGCATAGGCCTCGAGCCCCACATGCGCTTCGGCGAAGGGGCGGAACGTCATCTCGTCCCCGATGGCGATGGCATAGGCCGCTTCGGCGTGACCCATCGGGCGCACGGCGTTGCCGATCTGCCCGGCGAGGACAGCGGGCGCCAGACGGTCGAAGCCCGCGACACTGTGGAACCGGTCCTGTAGCGCCAGAACCTGCGTCGACGGGCCGACCGCCTCGGCCCCGGCGCCGAGCCCGAAATCCCATCCGCCCCGCGCGAAATGCGTGAACAGACCGGCCCGCAACGCCCCCGCCGCGCGACGGTCGCCGGGCGCAGGCGTCAGAGTGTTGGCGGGCGTCACGATCTGGGTGCCCAGCCGAACCTCGATCAGGTCACCGAACGCATAAGGCAGCTCCCGCGTGCCCTCGGGCCCGAACAGAAAGGATGTCGAGGTCGAAAAGCTCTGCCAGCGGTCCTGAAAATCACCCGTGCCGTCGTTCGTGGTGATGTTCGCCCAGCCCAGATAGGTCCACGACCGATCCTGCGCCGAAACGGCGCTGGCGGCGAGGGACAGGATGAGCGCGGCCAGAAGGCGCGCGGGCGATACAGACATACGTTTCTCTCCCAGCCCCCAAGCCGGACTTGCACCATAGCGGCGGATCATGATTCGTCCCTATCCTTATCTACGCAGCCGGACGCGCGACAGATCAGGAAACCCGCACCCGATAGCCAATGCCTATGGATATCGCCCAGTTCCATGCTACTTTTCCAACATGCTGAACAAGCTCGAAATGTTCATCGCGCTCGCCAAGGAGCAGCATTTCGGACGTGCCGCCGACAGTCTGGGCATTACGCAGCCCACGTTGTCGGCAGGGATCAAGCAACTCGAAGCCGAACTGGGCGTGAAGCTGGTGCAGCGCGGGTCACGTTATGGCGGCCTGACACCCGAAGGCGCGCGCGCGCTCGACTGGGCGCGCCAGATCGTCGGGGATGCGCGGCGGCTGCGCGACGAGATGCGGTTCTCGCGCGAAGGGCTGACCGGACACCTGCGCCTCGCCGTGATTCCCACCGCGCTCACCTGGGCCTCGCGCCTGTCGGCCCGGTTCTCGGCGGCGCATCCCAACGTGACCTTCACCATCCTGTCACGCACCTCGATCCAGATCCTGAACATGCTCGAAAACCTCGAGGCGGACGTGGGCCTGAGCTACCTCGACAACGAACCCCTGGGCCGGGTGCAGGTGCAGGAGCTTTACCGCGAGGATTACGCGCTGGTCTGCGCGCCGGACGATCCGGCAGCGGGGCGCACGGACATCGGGTGGACCGACATCGGCACGCGGACGCTGTGCCTGCTCACCCCCGACATGCAGAACCGCCGGATCATCAACCGCGCCTTCATGGAGGCCGGGCAGACCCCCAACGTGCGCATGGAATCGAACTCCACCGTGGTGCTGGTCAGCCATGTCGAACAGGGTGGCTGGTCCACTGTCCTGCCGGGCGACATGGCCGCCTCGCTGTCGCTGGGCCGCGACGTGGCCGTCGTTCCGATCCGGTCCGACCGTCCGGGGCCGAGCGTCGGATTGGTCGCCCCCTATCAGGAACCGCAGACCCCGGTGCTTCAGGCCCTGCTGGACGAGGCGCGGGCGCTGTCCGATTGATAGAAAATCCCTATCGACCGACGGAACTGCGATATTGATTCACCGCGCATTCGGTGAGATGGCTTCGCCAACTTCGGAGGACCAATGCAAGCCAACTCGCCAGCATCCGCGCCCGATCTCGGTGCGATTCAAGAGGTCATCGAGGCCTATACCCATCTCGAAGGGCCGCTCCTGCCGATCCTGCACGCGATGATGGAGGCTTTCGATCACGTCCCCGAGGATGCGGTGCAGCCCATCGCTGACGCACTGAACATCGGGCGGGCCGAGGTGCATGGTGTCATCAGCTTCTACCACGATTTCCGCACCCTGCCCGCAGGCAGGCATATCGTGAAAATCTGCCGGGCCGAGGCCTGTCAGGCGCTGGGCGCGAACGGGTTGGCGGACGCGGTCCTGACCCGTCTGGGCACCTCATGGCATGGCACCACGCCCAACGGCGCGGTGACGATCGAGCCGGTCTATTGCCTTGGCCTGTGCGCCAACGGCCCCGCCGCGATGATCGGTGACAAGGTCGTGGGCGCGCTGGACGAAGCCAAGCTGGAACGCGTGATTTCGGAGGCGGGCGCATGAAGATCTATCTGTCACAGGATGCGGTCGCCCGCGCACTGGGCGCCGACGAGGTCGCCGCCGAACTCGCCCGACATGACGTGGAATTGATCCGCGTCGGCTCGCGCGGGATGACATGGCTGGAACCGCTGGCCGAGGTCGAGATCGACGGGGTGCGCCATGCCTTCGGGCCGGTCACGGTTTCGGACGTGCCCGCGCTGCTGGCCGGCACGCTGGACGGCCACGGCCCGACCGAGGAGATCCCGTTCTTCGCGAACCAGACCCGCCTCACCTTCCAGCGCTGCGGCGTGATCGACCCACTCGATCTGGACGCCTACCGGGCGCACGGCGGATTGACGGGTCTTGAACGCGCGCTGGATATGGACGGTCTGGGCGTGGTCGAGGAAGCCAAGGCCAGCGGTCTGCGCGGTCGCGGCGGCGCGGGCTTCCCGACGGGGATCAAGTGGGAGACGGTGGCGAAAGCCGAAGCCGATCAGAAATACATCGTTTGCAACGCCGACGAAGGCGACAGCGGCACCTTCGCCGACCGGATGATCATGGAGGGCGACCCCTTCTCGCTCATCGAAGGCATGGCCATCGCCGGGGTCGGGGTGGGCGCGACCAAGGGCTATGTCTATTTGCGCTCGGAATATCCCGACGCGATCCGGGTGATGAAGGCCGCAGTCGAGGTCGCCCGCGCGAACGGCCTGCTCGGCGCGAGCCTGTTGGGCAAAGGCCCGGCCTTCGACATGGAAATCCGGGTCGGTGCCGGGGCTTACGTCTGCGGCGAAGAGACCTCGCTTTTGAACAGCCTCGAAGGCAAGCGCGGTGTCGTGCGGGCGAAGCCGCCGCTCCCCGCGCTCGAAGGGTTTCTGGGCAAGCCCACGGTCGTGAACAACGTCATCTCGCTCGCCACCATTCCGGTGATCTTCGAGAAGGGCGCGGCGCATTACGCGAATTTCGGTCTGGGCCGGTCGAAAGGAACCATCCCGCTCCAGATCGCGGGGAACGTAAAATACGGCGGGCTTTACGAGATCGCCTTTGGTCTTCCGCTAGGCGAGATCGTGAACGACATCGCGGGCGGCACCCGCTCGGGCCAGCCTGTGAAGGCGGTGCAGGTCGGCGGGCCGCTGGGGGCCTACTTCGCGCCGCACCAGTTCGACACGCCCTTCGGCTATGAAGAATTCGACGGCGCCGGAGGCCTCATCGGTCACGCGGGCCTCACGGTGTTCGACGACACCGCCGACATGCTCGGCATGGCGCGCTTCGCGATGGAGTTCTGCGCGGTGGAAAGCTGCGGCAAATGCACGCCCTGCCGGATCGGCGCGGTGCGCGGGGTCGAAACCATCGACCGGATCGCGGCGGGCGACATGGCGGCGAAGGAACTGCTGACAGACCTGTGCGAGACCATGACCGACGGATCGCTCTGCGCCTTGGGCGGGTTTACCCCCTACCCCGTGATGTCCGCGATGACGCTGTTTCCCGAGGATTTCGCGGGTGCGCGCGAGGCGGCGGAATGATCCGGTTTCGTCTGCTGACGCAGCCGACCCGCGCGGGGGCGCTGCCCCCGCACCCCCGGGATATTTTCGGACCGGAAAGACGGGAGCGCGGCGCATGAGCGAGACCGTGAAGGGGCCCGCGTCCTACTTTCCGTCGATCGAAAAGACATACGGCCAGCCGATCGGGCATTGGCTGGGGATGGTCGCCGAAAAGGGCGACATGAAACATATGGAGATCGTGAACTGGCTGAAGGCCGAGCACGGTCTGGGGCACGGGCATGCGAACGCCATCGTCGCCTATGCGCTTGCGAAGAAAGGATGAGACCATGAAGGACTTCATCATTCCGTGGAACGACGCCGACATGGGCACGCCCGCCAAGACCGGCGCGCCCGTCACGCTGACCATCGACGGGGCCGCCGTGACGGTGCCCGAGGGGACGAGCGTGATGCGCGCCGCCTATGAAGCCGGGATCACCGTGCCGAAGCTGTGCGCGACAGACAGTGTGGAGGCGTTCGGGTCGTGCCGGCTCTGCGTGGTCGAGATCGAGGGGCGGCGCGGAACGCCTGCGAGTTGCACGACACCGGTGGCCGAGGGGATGGTGGTGCACACCCAATCCTCCAAGGTTCAGAAGATCCGCAAGGGGGTGATGGAGCTTTACATCTCGGACCACCCGCTCGACTGCCTGACCTGTTCGGCGAACGGCGATTGCGAGTTGCAGGATATGGCGGGTGCCGTGGGTCTGCGCGATGTGCGCTATGAGCCGGGCGACAACCATTTCGACCCCACCGGGACCGGGGCGCTGTCGATGGCCGATGCCAAGCGGCGCGAGGGGGACGGGAATTTCCGCTATATTCCGAAGGACGAGTCCAACCCCTATTTCACCTATGACCCGGCCAAATGCATCGTCTGCTCGCGCTGCGTGCGGGCCTGCGAAGAGGTGCAGGGCACCTTCGCGCTGACCATCGAGGGTCGTGGTTTCGACAGCCGTGTGTCGGCGGGCGGCGCGATGGATGACTTCCTGTCGTCGGACTGCGTATCCTGCGGCGCCTGCGTGCAGGCCTGCCCGACCGCGACCTTGCAGGAGAAATCGGTGGCCGAACTGGGCACGCCGACGCGGTCGGTGGTCACGACCTGCGCCTATTGCGGGGTCGGGTGTTCGTTCAAGGCCGAGCTCAACGGCGATCAGCTTGTCCGGATGGTGCCTTACAAGAACGGCAAGGCGAACCGGGGGCATAGCTGCGTGAAGGGGCGTTTCGCCTATGGCTATACCGAGCACAAGGACCGCATCCTGAGCCCGATGATCCGCGAGTCGATCGACGAACCGTGGCAGGAAGTGTCGTGGGAGGAGGCCATCGGTTTCGCCGCGAAACGTCTGAAATCGTTACAGAAAACTTACGGGCGGCGTTCGGTGGGGGTCATCACTTCTTCACGGTGCACGAACGAAGAGACCTATCTGGTTCAAAAGCTCGCCCGTGGCGTGTTCATGAACAACAACACCGACACCTGCGCGCGGGTCTGCCACTCGCCCACCGGCTATGGCCTGGGCCAGACCTTCGGGACGAGCGCCGGGACGCAGGATTTCGACTCGGTCGAACATACCGACGTGGTGATCGTGATCGGGGCCAACCCGACCGACGGGCACCCGGTCTTCGCCAGCCGCCTGAAGAAGCGTCTGCGTCAGGGCGCCAAGCTGATCGTCATCGACCCGCGTCGCATCGACCTTGTGAAATCCGCGCATATCAAGGCGGCGCATCACCTGCCGCTCAGGCCCGGCACCAACGTGGCCGTGGTCACGGCGCTGGCCCATGTGATCGTCACCGAGGGCCTGATGGACGAGGCGTTCATCCGCGAGCGCTGCGACTGGAACGAGTTCCTTGAATATGCGGAATTCGTGAGCGCGGAGCGGCATTCGCCCGAAGCCACCGAGATGCTGACCGGCGTTCCGGCCGAAACGCTGCGCGAAGCGGCCCGCACATTCGCCCGTGGCGGCAATGGCGCGATCTACTACGGCCTTGGTGTGACCGAGCACAGTCAGGGGTCCACGACCGTCATGGGGATCGCGAACCTCGCCATGCTCACGGGCAACATCGGGCGCCCCGGTGTGGGCGTGAACCCGCTGCGTGGTCAGAACAACGTGCAGGGGTCGTGCGACATGGGGTCGTTCCCGCACGAGCTTCCGGGGTATCGGCATGTGAAGCTGCCCGAGGTGCGCGAAACCTTCGAGGCCGCCTGGGGCGTGACCATCGACCCGGAGCCGGGTCTGCGCATCCCCAACATGCTGGACGCCGCCGTGGATGGCACCTTCAAGGGGCTTTACTGTCAGGGTGAGGACATCCTGCAATCGGACCCCGACACGAAACACGTCGCCGCCGGTCTGGCCGCGATGGAATGCGTGATCGTCCATGACCTGTTCCTCAACGAGACGGCGAACTACGCGCATGTGTTCCTGCCGGGTTCGTCCTTCCTCGAGAAGGACGGCACCTTCACCAATGCCGAGCGGCGCATCAACATGGTGCGCCGTGTGATGGCGCCCAAGGCGGGGTATGCCGACTGGGAGGTCACGCAGCTTCTGGCGCAGGCGATGGGCGCGGATTGGGATTACGCCCATCCGCGTGAGATCATGGCCGAGATCGCGTCGACGACGCCCAGCTTCGCCGGCGTGACCTATGAGCGGATCAACGAGCTGGGGTCGATCCAGTGGCCCTGCAACGACAGCGCGCCCGAGGGCACGCCGCTGATGCATGTCGGCGGCTTCGTGCGCGGCAAGGGGCGGCTGATGGTCACGGAATACGTCGCGACGGACGAAAAGACCGGGCCGCGCTTCCCACTGCTTCTGACCACCGGGCGTATCCTGAGCCAATACAACGTGGGCGCGCAGACGCGGCGCACGGCGAATTCGACCTGGCATGAGGAGGACGTGCTGGAGATCCATCCGCATGACGCCGAGGTGCGTGGCGTGAAGGAGGGCGATTTCGTCAAGCTCGCCAGCCGCTCCGGGGAGACGACGCTGCGCGCGACGCTGACCGACCGGGTGTCGACCGGCGTGGTCTATACCACGTTCCACCACCCCGACACGCAGGCCAACGTCATCACCACCGATTTCTCGGATTGGGCCACGAACTGCCCGGAATACAAGGTGACGGCGGTGCAGGTCAGCCCGTCCAACGGGCCGACCGACTGGCAGGAGCGGTATAACGAGCAGGCCGAGCAATCGCGGCGCATTCTGCCCGCAGCGGAGTGACCATGGGGGGCGCGGCGAAATCCCGTCCGGGTCTTGCGGTCTCGTCCACCGGGGCGCGGACCGTGACCCGGACCCTGCCGGAGGAAACGCCCGTGGCGATGACTTTCGACGGGACGACGCTGGCCGTCATGATGGCCTCGCCCGCCGATCTTGAGGATTTCGCGGTGGGGTTCGCTCTGACTGAGCGCGTGATCGAACGGCCCGGCGATATCGAGGAGTTGGAGGTTCTGACCTTCGATCGGGGCATCGAAGCGCGGATGCTTCTGCGCGACGACCGGTCCGAGCAGTTGCGTAGTCGTCAGCGAGCCTTGATGGGGCCGGTGGGCTGCGGGCTGTGCGGCATCGACTCGCTGGAGGGGGCGCTGCCGCCCCTGCCCGCCGTGGATGCGGACCCGCGTTTTGCGCGCGACGAGGTGGCGCGGGCCACGGATGACCTGCGTCGCTATCAGCCGCTGCACGATCTGACGCGGGCGGTCCATGCCGCGGGCTTCATGGTCCCCGGCCAGGGCATCGTCATGGCGCGGGAGGATGTGGGGCGGCACAATGCGCTCGACAAACTCATCGGCGCGCTGGCGCGGGCGGGGATCGACCCGGCCACGGGGGCGATGGTGCTGACCAGCCGCATCTCGGTCGAGATGGTGCAGAAGACCGCCCAAGCCGGGTGTGCCGTCATCGTCGCGGCCTCGGCCCCGACCGCGCACGCCCTGCGTCTGGCCGATGACGCGCAGATCACCCTTGCCGCCTTTGCGCGCGGCGAGAGCTTCGACCTTTATTCCCATCCGCACCGGATCACAGCGGGAGCCACCCATGTCGCCTGAGAAAATGGTCACCATGGCCAACCAGATCGCCACATTCTTCAAGACCCAGCCGGGCGACGACCAGCTCGATCGGTTCGCGGCCCATATCAACGATTTCTGGGAACCCCGGATGCGGCGCCAATTGCTCGACCATATCGCGGCGGGCGGTGCCGGGCTGGAGCCGCTGGTGATCGAGGCGGCCGGTCGGATTTCCGAGCCGGTGGAGTGACACCGGCTTGCGCCGGGACGCCGCGCGCGGTTTGATCGGCGCGGGAGGCGGCGCATGAGCGGGTTTCATCCGGATTTCGGCAATGTGGATCGGCTGACGAAACAGGCGGTGCGGCCCGGCACGTTGCGCGTCTATCGTCTGTTGCTGGCGCTCGGCGGCTGGCTTGTCGGGCGGCGGGTCGAACAGGCCGTGTCGTCGCGCGGGCGGCGGATCTGGGTCTACCGGCCCGAGGGCGACGGGCCGCACCCTGCCCTTCTGTGGCTGCATGGCGGCGGGCTGATCTTCGGCAACCCGGTGACCGAGCACGATTTCGCGCGGCAGGTCGCGGCGGAGATCGGGGCGGTGGTCGCGCTTCCGACCTATGGCTTCGCGCCGGAGCGGCCCTACCCGGCCGGGATCGAAGATGCCTATGCCGCGTTGGAGTGGCTGGCCGCCGCGCCGGGGGTCGATCCGGCCCGGATCGCCGTGGGCGGCGACAGCGCGGGCGGCGGGCTGGCCGCGGCCCTTGCGATCTTGGCGCGGGATCGGGGCGGGCCTGCGGTCCGCTTTCAGATGCTCCACGAACCGATGCTGGACGAGGCGACGCGGACACGGCCCGCACCGGACCCCGAGACGATGCGCATGTGGAACCCCGCGATCAACACATGGGCCTGGGACGGATATCTGCGCAACGTGGACGGCCCGGTGCCCGCCACCGCGTCGCCCTCGCGGCTCGCGGACCCGGCGGGGCTGCCGCCTGCGTGGATCGGGGTGGGCACGCGGGATCTGTTTCACGCCGAGGTGCGGGACTATGCCGGGCGGCTCGCCGCCGCCGGGATTCCCGTCGATTTTCACGAGGTCGAGGGCGCGTTCCATGGCTTCGCGGCGGTGCGCAAGGATGCGCCGGTGTCCAAGGACTATGTGGCGCGGATGAAAGCCGCGCTGGCGGCCGCGCTGAACTGAACCTCAGGACGGGAAGCGAAAGTCGGGCGGCCCCGCCTCGTCCCTGAGGTCGGCGACCGTCACCCGCTCCAACTCCTTGCGAAACCGCCGCCGCGCACCGTCGAGGGCCTTGCCGAGCGCGGTGTTGGCCGCCTGCTCCAGTCGGCAGCCGGGCGCGTCCTGCGCCTGTCCCAGTGCGAAGAGCGACGGCTCGCCCAGCGCGTCGTAGATGGTCAGCATGGTAATCTGGTCGAGCGGGCGCGCCAGTGTCCAGCCGCCGCCGTGCCCCTTGACCGATCCGACGATGCCCGCGTCGCGCAGACCGCCCATCGTGCGGCGCACCACCGTGGCGTTCGTGTTCAGCATCCGGCCGATCTCGTCCGAGGTGGCCGGACCGTCGTGCCGTTCGAGGTGAAGGAGCGCGTGGAGCACGCGGGACAGGCGGTTGTCGGTTCGCATGGCACCACCTTACCGCGCCCGCTTTCGCAACAAAAGAGGTTGCGTGATATTGACGGGACGGATTTCACGTTACATATGAAGTCACGAGAAGCGAAAAGGAGCCGACATGACCGAGACGCAAGACCTGAGAACCTTCTGGGAAGATCGCTATGGCGCGATGACCGACCCGACGAACGGCAAGCCTTCGGGGGTGCTGGAACGGCTCGCCACCGGGCGGGTGCCCGGCCGCGCGCTCGACATCGGCTGCGCGCGGGGCGACGATGCGCTTTGGCTGGCGGCGACGGGCTGGACCGTCACCGGCGTCGACGTGTCCCAGACCGCGCTGGACATCGCGGCGGACCGCGCGAGGACAGCCGGGCTTGCCGACCGCATCACGTTCGAGCGTCACACGCTGCCCGAGACGTTTCCCGACGGCAGCTTCGATCTAGTCTCGGCGCTGTTCTTCCAAAGCCCGATGGCCTTCGACCGGGCGCGGGTGCTGGAACTGGCGGCGCGGGCGACCGCACCGGGCGGGCTGCTTGTCATCGCCGCGCACAACACCGCGCCCAGATGGCGGATGGCCGATCACGACCATCGGCCCGCCTTTCCGACCCCCGAGGAGGACCGCGCCGCGACGGCCAAAAGCGGCCACGTCTGGCGCGAAATCGAGGTCGGCCTGTCGGCCCGCGAGGTCACCGGACCGGACGGCGAGACCGACACCGTGAAGGACAGCCATGTCATTCTGGAGCGCGTGTCCTGACAGGTTCATCACGTCCGGTGACAGAGCCGTGACTGCCATGATCCCGCCGTTCTGACGGGCCGTAAGCCTCGCATAGACGACAGACAAACATGGAGGTTACCTGTCATGAAGACCCTCGCCACTGCTGCAGCCCTTGCCGTTCTAACCGCTGGTGCGGCCAATGCCGACACCATCGCCGCGATCGCATCGGGCAATGACGACTTTTCGACCCTCGTGGCCGCGGCCGATGCCGCCGGTCTGGTCGAAACGCTCGCCAGCGACGGGCCGTTCACCGTGTTCGCCCCGACCAACGCCGCCTTCGACGCGCTGCCGGACGGCACCGTCGAAAGCCTGCTGGAGCCGGACATGAAGGACGATCTGACCAACATCCTGCTCTACCATGTCGTGCCCGCCGAAGTGATGTCGGGCGACATCGCGATGGGCACCACGGCGGTCGAGACCGTGGCCGGTGCGACGCTGTGCGTGACCGCTTCGGACAGCGGCGTGACCCTGACCGACGGCATGGGCAACACCGCCACGGTGGTGAGCGCGGACATCGACGCCGACAACGGTGTGATCCACGTCATCGACACGGTCATCATGCCGGGCGAAGGCGCGTCCTGCTGACGAGAACTGGGACTCGAAAACTTTTTTCCTGCACGAGGGAACCAACTTTGCCCCCCGTGCGTAGTGTAGATGTCCCATGACTGTCCCAGCCGGGGCACCCTAACCCCGGCGTCGGAGCGGATCTCCCCCGAGATCCGCTCCTTTTTCTTGGGCGGGTCCGGTTTCCTTCCGCGCAACCGCGCGCCACAGTCGGGCCATGACCGAGACCACCGAACCGCTTTATCGTGGCTATATCGATTGCCTGAACACCCGCGACTGGGCACGGCTCGGCGCGTTCATCGACAGGGATGTGGATTACAACGGCACCCGGATCGGGCTTGAGGGCTATCGCGCCATGCTGGAGCGGGATGTGGCGGCGATCCCCGATCTGCGGTTCGTGATCGCGCTTCTGGTCTGCGATGCGCGCAAGGTGGCGGCGCGGCTTGTCTTCGACGTCACGCCCACTGGTCTTTTGTTCGATCTGCCCGTGAACGGCAGGCGCGTGCGGTTCACGGAGAACGTGTTTTACGAGGTCGAGGCGGGGAAAATCCGCCGCGTCTGGTCGCTGATCGACACCGACGCCATCGCGGCGCAGCTTTGACGACCGGCGGATTTCGGCCGTTTTCGGCGGGGCGGCGGACAGATGGGCCGGAGGACGGGAACCAATGGCGGGGTCCGTGCGTCGTGGATATGTCCCATGACTGTCCCAGCCGGGGCACCCTAACCCCGGCACCGGAGCGGATCTCACCCGAGATCCGCTCCTTTTTTTCTGGGCCGTATCGGGGTTTCGTCCGGGCGGTGAGCGGAATTTCGGGAATCCGAACGGGCACCGGGAACCATTCCGGGTTTCGCGCGTCTGATAAACAGTCCCATGACTGTCCCAGCCGGGGTCCCCGCCCCGGCATTGGAGCGGGCCTCTTCCCAGAGGTCCGCTCCTTTTAGCTTCGCCCGCCAGCCAGCCAGAGTTTCACGAGCGCCGCCTCGGGCGTTTCGCGTCCGCCGTTTTCGACACCGGCGGCCCAGAGCGCGGCGCCGGCTGCGTAGTGGCCGGGGGCCAGTCCGCCGCCCTCGCACTGGCTGACGGCGCGGATGCGTTTGCCTTGGGAGACGGCACCTGCGAGGGCCGCGTGAACCTCGGCGTCATGCATCACGGTGCCCGCGCCGAAGACGCGCAGGACCGCGCCATCCAGCGCCGCCAGCGCGCCCGAAAGCGCGGAAGCCGGAAGGCCGGGCGTCAGGGCGAGCACCGCCAGCCTGCGGTCCGGGTCGAAGCGGCGGGTTTCGGGCGGCCCCACCGGATCCTGTGGCACCGACCGGAAGGCATCGTCGCCGCGCGTGTCGTGTTTGATGAGCCCGCCCGCCTCCATGATCTTCTGCGCGAAGGCGCATTTCACGCCGGTCCAGCCGGGGGCGATGAGCGTGGCCACGGCGAGCGTCAGGTTGGCGCGCGCGCCCTCGCCCGCGCCGAGGGGCGCCATCGCCCCGCACAGGATCACGCGCACGTCGCGACCGGCAAGCGCCTGAGCCAGCGCCGCCCCGGTGAAGGACATGGTGTCGGTGCCGTGGGTGACGAGGATCGAGGCGCCGGGGTGGGCGTCGATCAGGTCGAGCATCCGGTTCCAGTCGTCGGGGCCGACGTCGGCACTGTCCAGAAGCGGGTCGAACAGGTGGGTGGTGAGCCGCGCGCCGGTGGGCATCAGCGCCTCGACCGCGCGTTCGACGCGGCCGCGTTCCGGCACCAGCCCGTCGGGCGACGGCACCATGCCGATGGTCCCGCCTGTGTGTATGAGCACGATCTCCATACCGTCACATAGCCTTGGCGGCGGGCGGGCGGCAAGCCGACCTCGGTGCTTGATCCTCAGGGCCAAACCCGCCAAGACTGTGGCCAACGAACAAGGGACCACACATGGCATTGCCGGTCGGCACGCAATTTCGGTACTGGGCCATCGCCGCGGTGGTCTTTTTCGTGCTGCTCTGGTTCCTGGGCGACGTCATCATGCCGTTCCTGATCGGCGGGGCGATCGCGTATTTCCTCGACCCGGTGGCGGACAAGCTGGAGGCCTGGGGGTTCAAGCGGATCTGGGCGACGATCACGATCTCGATCCTCGCCCTGATCGTCTTCGTGATCCTGATCCTGCTGATCGTGCCGTCGTTGGTCAATCAGGCCGGGCAGCTCATCAACCTCGCCCCGCAGATCGCGCAGAACCTGCGCGACTTTCTGATCGAGCGGTTCCCCGACGTGGTGGATCAGGACAGCGTGCTGCGCCAGTCGCTCGACCAGATCGGCAAGACCATTCAGGACCGGGGCGCCGAGCTTGTGGATGCCGTGCTGTCGTCGGCGATGGGGATCGTGAACATCGCGCTTCTGTTCGTGATCGTGCCGGTCGTGACCTTCTATCTGCTGTGGGACTGGGACCGGATGGTCGCGGCCATCGACGACCTGCTGCCGCGCGACCATGCGCCGGTGATCCGCGATCTCGCGAGCCAGATCGACCGGACGCTGGCGGGGTTCATACGGGGGCAAGGCACCGTCTGCCTGATCCTCGGCACCTTCTACGCGGTCGCCCTGATGCTCGCCGGGCTTCAGTTCGGCCTGATCGTGGGGGCGGTCGCGGGGGCGCTGACCTTCATCCCCTACATCGGCGCACTGGTGGGCGGGGCACTGGCCATCGGGCTCGCCCTGTTTCAATTCTGGGGCGAGTGGTGGCACATCGCCATCGTCGCGGGCATCTTCATGGTCGGCCAGTTCTTCGAGGGCAACATCCTGACCCCGAACCTCGTCGGCACCTCGGTCGGGCTGCACCCGGTCTGGCTGATCTTCGCGCTCTCCGCCTTCGGCACGGTCTTCGGTTTCGTGGGCATGCTGGTCGCCGTGCCCGTGGCCGCGGCCCTTGGCGTGGTCACCCGCTATCTGATCCAGCGCTACAAGGAGGGGCGGCTCTACAAGGGCCTGTCCGAAGGGGCGCTGCTGCCGGAAGATCAGGACGACGCCTGACATGGCCCACCAGTTGACGTTCGACCTGCCCGTGCGGACTTCGCGGGACCGCGGGGATTTCTTCATCGCCGACTCCAATGCCGTGGCGCTGGCCGCCGTCGAGCGGTGGAAGGACTGGCCCTCTGCGAAAATGGTGCTGACCGGGCCGGACGGCTCGGGCAAGAGCCATCTGGTCGAGGTCTGGGCGACCCTGACCGGGGCCGAGATCGTGCCCGCCGGAACGCTCGCCACGCTGGACACGGCCGCACTCGCCGGGCGCTCGGTCGCGGTCGAGGACGCCGACCGCGTCGCGGGCCAGCCGGAGGCCGAAGCGGCGCTGTTCCACCTCCACAACCTCGTGCTGGCCGAGGGCGGATCGCTGCTTTTGACCTCGCGCGCGGCGCCGACACGCTGGGGGCTGGACCTGCCCGACCTTGCCAGCCGGATGGAGGGGACAAGCATGGTGGCGCTCGAAACCCCCGACGAGGCGCTCATTTCGGCGGTTCTGGTCAAGCTGTTCGACGACCGCCAGATCGCCGTCTCGCCCAATCTGGTCGCCTATCTGGCCCCGCGCCTGCCCCGATCCCTTGCCGCTGCCCGAGATTTCGTCGCCCGGCTCGACGATGTGGCGCTGGCGGAAAAACGCGACGTGACGCGGGCACTGGCCGCCCGTCTGCTGGACAAGGATGCGGGCGCGGGCGCATAACGTCACAGAAAGGTTACGAAAGTGCCCGATACCGCGCATATGACAGACCAACCGATCTTGGCCGACTTTCTGGAGTCGGACTTCCCCGAACCCGTGACGATGGACCCGGTCGACATCGACGGCCCGAAACGCTTTTTCAACCGGGAACTGAGCTGGCTCGGCTTCAACTGGCGCGTGCTGGAAGAGGCCGAGAACCTGCGGGTTCCGCTGCTCGAACGCCTGCGGTTCCTGTCGATTTCCGCCTCGAACCTCGACGAGTTCTACACCGTGCGGGTCGCGGGTCTGCGCGAACTGGCCAACACCGGGCACACGACACCGGGCGCCGACGGGCTGCCGCCTGCCGAACAACTCGTGCTCATCAACGCGGATGCGCGCAACCTGATGGCACGCCAGCAGGAGGTGTTCGAGACGATCGCGTCGGAAATGGCGTCGACCGGGATGCACATCTGCACGCGCGACGCGCTGGACGAAGACGATTTCGCCTTTCTCGACGACGTGTTCCTGCGGCAGGTGTTTCCGGTGCTGTCGCCGCTGGCCATCGACCCGGCGCACCCGTTCCCGTTCATCCCGAACCTAGGCTTCGCGCTGGCGCTGCAACTCGAACGCAAGGGCGACAAGCGCAAGCTTCAGGCGCTCTTGCCGATCCCGCACCAGATCGACCGCTTCATCCGCTTGCCCAACCGCGACGGCGCGCTCCGGTTCCTGCCGCTCGAAGACCTGCTGCTTTTGCATCTGACGAGCCTGTTTCCCGGCTACGCGGCCAAGGGGCACTGTGCCTTCCGCGTGCTGCGCGACAGCGATCTGGAGGTCGAGGAAGAGGCCGAAGACCTGGTTCGCGAATTCGAGACGGCGCTGAAACGCCGCCGCCGGGGCGAGGTCGTTCGGATGAAGATCTCGGCCGATGCGCCGTCGGAGCTTCTGACGCTCATCAAGCGGGAACTGCATGTCACCGATGACGAGGTCGTCGAGGTCGACGGGCTGATCGGCATTTCGGACCTGTCCGAACTGGTGGTCGACGACCGGCCCGACCTGCTGTGGCCGTCGTTCACGCCGCGCATCCCCGAACGGGTGCAGGATCACGACGGCGATATGTTCGCGGCGATCCGGCAGAAGGACATGCTGCTGCATCACCCCTACGAGACGTTCGACACCGTGGTGCGGTTTCTGAACCAAGCCGCGCTCGACCCGAATGTGGTGGCGATCAAGCAGACGCTTTACCGCACCAGCCGCGACAGCCCGATCGTGTCGGCGCTGTGCGAGGCGGCGGAAAACGGCAAATCGGTCACCGCGCTTGTCGAACTCAAGGCCCGGTTCGACGAGGCCGCCAACATCCGCCAGTCGCGCAGGCTGGAGCGTGCGGGCGCGCATGTCGTCTACGGCTTCATGAACTACAAGACCCATGCCAAGATTTCGGCCGTGGTGCGGCGCGAGGGCAGCGATCTGGTCACCTACACGCATTATGGCACCGGGAACTATCACCCGATCACCGCGCGCATCTATACCGACCTGAGCCTTTTCACCTGTGACGAGGCGCTGGGGCGCGATGCGACGCGGGTGTTCAACTACCTGTCGGGCTATGCCCAGCCCGAAAAGCTGGAAAAACTCGCCATCTCGCCCCTGACGCTCAAAGCCAAGCTGATCGAGTTGATCGAGGCCGAGGCGGACCATGCCGAAGCCGGGCGTCCGGCGGAAATCTGGGCCAAGATGAACTCGCTCGTCGAAGAGGACGTGATAGACGCGCTTTATGCGGCGAGCCGGAAGGGCGTGAAGATCAGCCTCGTCATCCGGGGCATCTGCGGTCTGCGCCCCGGCATCAAGGGGCTGTCCGAGAATATCCGGGTGAAATCCATCGTGGGCCGGTTCCTCGAACACAGCCGGATCGTCTGCTACGGCAATGGCCACGGCCTGCCCTCGAAGAAGGCAAGGGTGTTCATGTCCTCCGCCGACTGGATGGGCCGCAACCTGAACCGCCGCGTGGAAACGCTGGTCGAGACGACGAACCCCACGGTGAAGGCGCAGATCGTCAGTCAGATCATGGCGGCCAACATGCACGACGTGGCGCAAAGCTGGGTGATGCAGCCGGACGGCAGCTTCGCGCGGGCCGACCTTGCCGGCAACGAAACCCCGTTCAACTGTCACCGCTTCTTCATGGAATACCCGTCGCTGTCGGGTCGCGGATCGGCGGGGGCGTCGGACGTGCCGGAACTGGCCCACAGCCACGACTGAGATCACGTCGGGCCGCTCGTCAAATGGCCCGTTGCGACCCCCAAGACCCTTTTCTATGGTGGGCGCCGGCCCCGTGCGGCACGATTTGGAGCGCCAGATGTTTCTTCACGAGGATTTCCTTTACGTCGATCTGAACAAGACAGGCACGGTGGCCGTCGAAAAGGCGCTTGGGACGCTCGGGTTCAAGCCGCAGAAATACAAACACCACGGCAAGCCGACCAAGGCCGATGTGCAGTCGCGCAAGGTCTTCGCGACGATCCGCGATCCGTGGTCGTTCTATCTTTCGCTCTGGGCTTATGGCGTGACGCACGCCACCTTGTCGGGGCCCTACACGCGGTTGACCAAGTTCAACCCGCTCGGCGGGCGGGGCGGGTCGATCAACCGGAGCGCCGCCGCACTGTCGATCCCGACCTATCTTGCGCAAAGCCTGTCCTACGACTGGAAGACCGCGCACGACAGGCTCTATGGCGCGATGGAGGTCGAGAGGTTCCGAAACTGGCTTCTTATCATTCTGGACCCGAAGCGGGCGACCTTCATCTCGGGCGTGTTCAGCCAAAGCGGGATGGTCCGCCATTCCGGCCTGCTGACCTATCGCTACTGCAAACTTCTGTGTTTCGATTCCGCCACCCTGCATTCGCGTAAGCTCGCCACGCTGGACGCGCTCAAGGCTTGGGAAGAGGAACAGTGCTACGTCGATCATTTCGTGCAGACCGCCAACCTGATGCCCGATCTGGTCGACACGCTGGCGCGGATCGGTGCGATCGGGGACGCCGAGGCCGCGCTGACGCAGGTCGGCGCGACCCGGAGCAATTCGACGCTGTCGAGCGAAAGCAAGCTTGCCACCTATTACACCCCGGAGCTTGTGGCCGCGGTGGCCGAGCGCGAGCGTTTCCTCATCGACAAGTTCCACTATCCCGCTCCAATGTGACCGGGCGACCGGAACCCCGATGGACCCGGGTCGTTCAGGTCAGAGAGGGGTTGCGGCGAGCGGACCCCTGAGGCCATAACCGGACAGAGCCACACGGGAGCGTGAGATGGACGGCAGCGAAGAACGGAACTGGGGCCCCTTCGGACGCCCGCTGTTCGAGGATGCAGCCGCCCGCAGCCTGAGCCGTGTGGGCGTGGTCGACATCGGGTCGAACTCGGTCCGGCTGGTTGTGTTCGACGGGGCCGCGCGTTCGCCTGCCTATTTCTACAACGAAAAGATCATGTGCGGGCTTGGGGCCGGCATCAACCAGACCGGGCGGCTGAACCCCGAAGGCCGGGTGCGCGCGCTGAAAGCGATCCTCAGGTTTCAGTTGCTGGCCAAGGGCATGAACCTGCCGCCGTTGACCGCCGTGGCCACCGCCGCCGTGCGCGACGCCGAGGACGGGCCGGACTTTCGCGAGGAACTGCTGCGCGAAACCGGGCTGCACATCCACGTCATCGACGGGCGCGAAGAGGCGCGGTTGTCGGCGCAGGGCGTTCTGCTCGGCTGGCCGGATGCGAACGGGCTGATGTGCGACATCGGGGGGTCGTCGATGGAGCTTGCCGTGATCGAAAACGGCGAGGTCGGGCGGCGGGTGTCGTCGGGCCTTGGCCCGCTCAAGCTCGAGGGCATGAAGGGCGGCAAGAAGGCCATGCGCCAGCACATCAACGACGTGCTGGCCGAACTCGCCGAAGAAATCGGGACGGGCCACAAGCGGCTCTACCTCGTCGGCGGCTCGTGGCGGGCGATTGCGCGGCTCGATATGTATCGGCGCGACTATCCGCTGACGGTTCTGCACGAATACCGCATGGCGCCCAAGACGCTGGCCACCACGCTCAAATGGATCGGCAAGGTCGATCTGGACGAGGTGCGCAGCCACACCGGCACGTCATCCACCCGCATGGCGCTGGTGCCGACGGCGTCGGAGGTGCTCAAACGGCTGGTGACGACCTTCCGCCCCAAGGAAATCGCGGTGTCGTCCTATGGCATTCGCGAGGGGCTGCTTTACGAACAGATGCCCGACCGGCTGCGCCAGCGCGACCCGCTGATCGAAGCCTGCCGGTTCTCCGAGAAAAAAGACGCGCGGATGCCGGGTTTCGGCAAATCGCTTTATGCCTTCATCCGCCCGCTGGTCGCGCATGAGCCGGACGCGCGGCGGCGGCTGGTCAAGGCGGCCTGCCTGCTTCACGACGTGACATGGCGCGCGCACCCGGATTACCGGCACGAGGTGTGCTTCGACAACGTCACCCGCGCCAACCTTGGCGGGCTGACCCATCAGGAGCGCGTGTTCCTCGGCCTCGCACTCTTGCACCGTTACAAGAACAGCCGCGAGGATTGCCGGTTCGAAGAAACGTTTTCGATCCTCACCGAGCGCGACATTCAGCGCGCCGAAACCATCGGCAAGGCCATGCGGTTCGGCGCGATGTTCGCGGTGAACGAGCCGCACAAGGTGGCCTCGCTCAACCTGCGCCCGAAGCGCAAGGAGTTGCACCTGACGATCAAGTCCGAGGCGGCCGGGTTGTTCGGAGAGGTCGCGGAAGCGCGGTTCCAGAGCCTCGCGCTGTCGCTTGGCGCGAACCCGTTCGTCACGATCAAGGATTGAGGCGGATCAGAGCGGCGTGCCTTCGGGTTCTTCCGGCTCGGGCGTCTTGCGGCGGATGATGATATCGCCGTTGGGCAGCTTTTCGGGCGCTTCGTAGTTGCGCAGATCCCCAAGCTCTTCCATGAACTCGCGCCACTCTTCGGCCAGCGGCTCCATCTCTTTCGACAGGCCGTCGAGCAGAAGCTTGAAGGCCTCCGACATCATCTCGGCCCCTTCACGAAGCTCGCGGTTTTCCGTGTCGTCCTGAGCGGCGACCGGGGCGGCCGCGACAAGCGCGGCGAGGACGAGGGGCGTGATCCGTTTCATGCCCAAGGATATGGGCGCGGCACGCCCGCCTGCCAAGGGTCACAGGTCGATGTCGATCGAAACCGGGAAGTGGTCGGAGGCGGTCAGAAGGGCTTCGCGCAATTCGATCGTGCGGTAGCACACCGGGTCGTCGAACGGGTGCCAGATGCGCCAGTCGGGCTTCGAGGCCAGCAGGTCGGGCGACACCATGATATAGTCGAGCAACGCCTGAAGGTAGCGTTTTTCCGAGTGAATCCAGAACCTTGCTGTGACAGGCATCGCGCCCACACGGCGCGACACGGCAAGGCGGGCGTGGGGGTCGTAAAGCTCGGTCTGCCCGGCTTCGCCCAACACGATCTCGATCCCCGAACGGCCGAAGAGCTTTTCGTATTCGTCCAGCCCCGGACCGTCGTTGAAATCGCCCATCACGATCAGGCTGTCGCCCGCGTCGAGGTGGTCGTTCACCCGCTGGCGCAGCCAGATGCACTGGGCCATCTGCTTGCGCCGGTTCTCGATGGCGAGGCGCATGACCTCGTCCGGGGCGGAGGCACCGTGCGGGGCCTTGGATTTGGCATGGACGCCGATCAGGCGCAGCACGCGCCCGTTTTCGCGGTTCGTCAGCGCGACTTCGAGCGGCGGCTTGGACCAGCGGATCAGGTCGGGGGTCGCGTCGATGTCGAGGTCGAAACGAAACACGCCGTCGAACCGGGGGGCATCGCGCGTGCCCTTCTTGCCGGTCTCGTCGCCCTGCGGATCATGGCGGGCCTCGAACACGTCGGGATTGTAGAGCAGCGCGATTTCCTGCTGCGTGGCGTTGCGGAAGCCCAACAGCGCCTTGCGCGCCCGCAGGCCATAGGCATGGGCGAAGGTTTCCAGCGCGCGCACGGTCGAGCGGGTGCGGTTGTCGTCCGGGGCTTCGATAATCATCACCGCATCCGCATCCATCGCGGTGAAGACGATGCCGAGCGCGGTCAGCTGATCGGCCCGCGTCACATCATGGCGCCCAGACCAGCCGCTATCCTCCAACATCCCGCCCGCATCGTCGAACAACCCGTCGAACCATTCGACGTTATAGGTCGCGATGCGGACCATCAGGCGCGGCCCGCGTTGATTTCTTCCCAGGCGCGGTTGACCGCGATCAATTGCTTTTCCGCCAGCTTCAGCGCCTCTTCCGGCACGCCGCGCGCGATCAGCTGGTCGGGGTGCGAGGCCCGGACCTCGGCGCGCCATGCCTTGCGGATTTCGGGCAAGGGCGTGTCGGGGGTGACGCCCAGCACCTCATACGGATCGGGGGCGGCGTCGGGCACGAAGCGGGCGCGCAGGGATTTGAACCGTCGCTCGTCGATGCCGAAGATGCCCGCCACCTGTTCGAGAAACGCGTCTTCGTTCGGGTGATACTGACCGTCGGCCATGGCGATGTGGAACAGCCCCTCCATCAGGTCGCACAGTGCCGGATCGGCACGCCCGAACATGCCCGCGATCCGTTCCGCGTATTGTTCGAACCCCGCCACGTCCTGCCGGGCGAGGTTGAAGACGCGCGCCGCGTTCGTCTCTTCCTCCGGCGGGATCGTGAACACCTCGCGAAAAGCCGATACTTCGTTCCGGGTCACGAGGCCGTCCGCCTTGGCCATCTTGGCCCCGAGCGCGATGACGGCAATGGCGAAGCCGGCCGAGCGTTCCGGTGGGGTGCGCAGGCGCGAGAACACCTCCGACAGGCTTTCGCCGGAGGTGAGGGCCGAGAGCGCGTCGGTGATGCGGGTCCAAAGCGACATGGGGGCAGTTAATCAGAGATAACACCGGCAAGACAGGCGAAACTCAGGTCAGAACGACCTCGTTTTCGCCTGTGCGGATACGGGCCGCCATGCCCACCGGACCTTCGACCACCTCGACGCGGGTATCGTCCAGAAACGGCGCGAGGGCGGCGCGCAGGGCCGCTGCGTCGGGATGGGACAGGGTGAGCGCGACAAGGCGCGCGCCACCGTCGGGAATGGCCGGGGCGGGATGCGGGCTGTCCCACTGGATCAGGCTGGGAAACATCCCGTCGAAGGGGAGTTTTCCGTCCGCCGGGATCGCCATGCGCCAGGAATAGGGGCCACGCGCCAGCGCGGTCCCCTCGCCCGTGCCCTTGGGCGCCATGGCCAGACCTTCAGCCAGATTGTCGACCCGCATGACCCAGTTGGTCAGACGCGGAGGCCCGGTGCGGTTGTCGAGATCGAAGAACCTAGGCCGACCGGGCGAGGTCGCGTCGGGGTTCGCGGCGATCACCTCGAGATAGTCGGCGGGGCCGAGCGAGAGCAGGCGGTTGTGCGTGCCCATCGAGGCATGGTCGCCGCCGCCGTCCATGGGCTGACCCAGCGTCCGCTCCACATGGTCCACACCGCTGGCCAACGTGGTCGTCGTGACCACGAGGTGATCCAAAGTCGCGTAGCTCATCCCGTTCCCCTTGCGCGCGCACTATGGCACGATGGCAAGGGAAACCAAAATGTTATCTGCGGAAACTAACTTTACCGGCTACCGCGCCAACGCGGTGGCGAGCCGGTTCTGCGTCTCGATCACGCGGGGCAGATCGATGGTCGTGACATACCCGTCGCGCACCACCTGACGCCCCTCGACGAACAGGTGTTTCACCCGTGTCGGCCCGGCGAGGAGGAGCGCCGCCGGATCCCAGCTTCCGGCGGATTCCACGCCCGAAACGTCCCAGACCGCGATGTCGGCGCGCTTGCCGACCGCGATCTGCCCGCAGTCGTCCCGTCCCAGCACCTCGGCCCCGCCCCGTGTCGCGATCCAGAGGGCTTCGCGTGCCGACATCTTGTCGGCCCCTTGCGCGACCCGTTGCAGGAGCATCGCCTGCCGCGCCTCGGCCACGAGGTTTCCGGCGTCGTTGGAGGCCGATCCGTCGACGCCCAGACCCACGTGAACGCCCGCGTCGCGCATCGCACGCACCGGCGCGATGCCCGAGCCGAGGCGGCAGTTGGAACAGGGGCAATGGGCAACGCCGGTCCGGCTGCGGGCGAACAGGTCGATCTCGGCCCCGTCCAGTTTCACGCAATGGGCGTGCCAGACGTCGTCCCCGGTCCAGCCCAGATCCTCGGCATACTGCCCCGGACGGCAGCCGAACATCTCTTCGGAATAAGCGATGTCCTCGTCGTTTTCGGCCAGATGAGTGTGCAGCATCACGCCCTTGTCGCGGGCAAGGAGGGCCGCGTCGCGCATCAGCTCCCGGCTCACCGAAAAGGGCGAACAGGGCGCGACGCCGACGCGGATCATCGACCCTTCGGAGGCGTCGTGATGCGCGTCGATCACGCGGATGCAGTCGTTCAGGATATCCTCTTCGCGCTCGACCACGCTGTCGGGCGGCAACCCGCCTGCGCTTTCCCCGATGGACATGGAGCCGCGCGTGGGGTGGAACCGCATCCCGATCTCGCGCGCCGCGTCGATCGTGTCGTCAAGACGCGCGCCGTTCGGGAAGAGGTAGAGGTGATCCGAGGTCAGCGTGCAGCCCGACAGCGCGAGTTCGGCAAGTCCCGTGAGGGCCGAAATCCGCATCTCGTCGGGCCCGAACCGTGCCCAGATCGGGTAGAGCGTCTTGAGCCAGCCGAAGAGCAGCGCGTCCTGCCCGCCCGGCACGGCACGGGTCAGGGTCTGGTAGAGGTGGTGGTGCGTGTTCACGAGACCGGGGGTGACGAGGCAGCCCCTCGCGTCCACCACTTCGCCCATCGGGTCGAGGTCGGGACCGACCGCGGCGATCATCCCGTCGGTGATGCGAATGTCGCAATCGGTCAATTCGGACTGGCCATCGTCCATGGTCAGAACGGTGGTGATGTTGCGGATCGTCAAGTCCGCCATCAATCGGTATCCGACAGGATCGCAAGGGCGGCGGCATGGATCGCGGGGTTCGCGGCGGCAAGGGCGCGGCCGCCTTCGTGAGCCGGCCCGCCTTTCCAGTCGGTGACGATCCCGCCTGCGGCACGGACCACGGCGATGGGTGCCTGAATGTCGTAGGCGTTCAGCCCCGCTTCGACCACGAGGTCGATGTGTCCGGCGGCCAGCAGCGCATAAGCATAGCAATCGGCCCCGTAGCGGGTGAGTTTGCAATGGCTAGCGAGCCGGTGGAACCCGGTGCGCTCGGCCTTGTTGCCGACCTCGGGAAACGTGGTGAAAATCGTCGCCTCTTCCAGACCCTCGGTGGCACGGGTGGAAAGCGGGCGGGTGCCCAGCGGTCCGGTCATCTCGCCCAGACCGAAGCCGCCGACGAACCGTTCGCCGATGTAAGGCTGGTCGATGATGCCGAGGTCCGGCCCCCCCGCGCCGCCGACGGCAATCAGAACGCCCCATGTCGGAGAGCCGGAAATGAAGGCGCGCGTGCCGTCGATGGGGTCGAGAACCCATGTCAGACCGCTGGTGCCGGGTTGGCGCCCGAATTCTTCGCCATGAATGCCGTCGTCGGGACGCCGATCCGCCAGCACCGCCCGCATCGCGGTTTCGGCGGCCCGGTCGGCTTCCGTCACCGGGTCGAACCCGTCGTCCAGCTTGTTGTCGGAGACCAGCGCGGTGCTGCGAAACCACGGCAGGATGGCGGCCCGCGCGGCATCCGCCATCGCGTGAGCCGTGGCAATCAGATCGGATTGTTCTTCGGAAAAAGTCACGGCACCCGCACCGAAAGGTTCACCCTTCGGCGGTAGAACGTCACCCCAAGCGCGTCAAGGCTTTCAGGCCGCGTCGGACAGCACGCGCGCGAGTTCGAACAGCCGACGCCGCTGGTTTTCGGGGATCGCGTAATAGCTGCGCACGAGTTCGAGCGCCTCTTTGTCGGCAAGGATGTCGTCGGGCAAGGCATGTTCCGCCTCCCGCTCGGCCCCGCCTTCCAGACCCTCGAAAAAGAAGCTCACCGGCACCGAAAGCGCGTCCGAGATATCCCAGAGTCGGGACGCGGACACACGGTTCATGCCGGTCTCATACTTCTGGATCTGCTGGAACTTGATCCCGACCTTTTCGGCAAGCTGTTGCTGCGTCATACCGACCATCCAGCGGCGATGACGTATTCTCTTTCCCACATGGACATCCACTGGATGCTTCATCGATGACGTCTCCCAACAAACACGCTCCGCAACCCCATTAGAAAGCTACAGTTTCCATTCAACCACAACCTGTCTTTTTGGCCACACCCGAGGATGCCTAAAAACTGGTTTTATTCCAGATACTTAAAGAAATTTCAGCTCGTCACGTGCTAACCCTATGGTTAACCCTTTACCCTCAATTTTTCGCCTTATACGTGTATTGCAAATTGCAAACACCGGCTTAAGTCGCTTTTGGAACCCGTCGTCGACCGATTCCCTCTCAAAAACCATCCCCGTTCCGGCCGCCAACACAGGCCCCGACAACTCGTCATGCGATATCACGCAGCGTCGCCCTCGCCTTGCAAAGCAGCCGCCGTTAGCGTGAGCGACAAACAGGAGGGCGGCATGCGCGCGTATCAAGTTGTATCTTACGACAAAAACCCTGAGTTAGTGGAAACAAATTCGCCAACTCCCGTAAATGGCGAAATCTTGCTTGAGATTTCAGCCTGTGGGTTGAACTTCGGCGACCTGTTGATGGCCAAGGGGCAGTATCAGGAGAAACCCGACCTTCCCTTCACTCTGGGCATGGAGGTGGCCGGCACCATCCGCGAGGTCGGTGAAGGGGTCGAGGGATTCGAGCCGGGGATGCGTGTGCTTGTGGGCGGCGGGTCCGGCGGGCTTGCGGACTTCGGCACCTTCCCGGCGACCAAGGCGATCCGCATCCCCGATTCGATGTCCTTCACCGATGCGGCGGCGTTTCAGGTGGCCTATGGCACATCGCATGTCGGGCTGGACTACCGCGCGCGGTTGCAGCCGGGCGAGAACCTTCTGGTGCTCGGCGCGGCCGGCGGCGTCGGCATGACGGCCATCGAGATCGGCAAGCTCATGGGTGCCAAGGTCATCGCCTGCGCCCGCGGCAAGGAAAAGCTCGAGGTCTGCAAGAGCGCCGGGGCCGACGTGCTGATCGACAGCGAAACCGACGATCTGCGCGAGGCGGTCAAGGCCGCCGGGGGCGCCGATGTGATTTATGACCCGGTCGGGGGCGATCAGTTCCGCGCCGCCATGCGGGCCACGAACCCCGAGGCGCGGATTCTGGTCGTCGGCTTCGCCTCGGGCGACATTCCGCAGATCCCGGCCAATCACCTGTTGGTCAAGAACCTCAACATCATGGGGTATTACTGGGGTGGCTATAACCGCTTCAAACCCGAGGTGCTGACGAACAGCATGGCGACGCTCATCCGCTGGTATGACGAGGGCAAGCTGAAGCCGCACGTCGGGGCCACCCTGCCGCTCGAACAGGCGGGGGACGCCTATGAGCTCATGCGTTCGCGCAAGTCCACCGGCAAGGTCGTCGTCACCACGGGTCGCGGCTGAGCCATCGTCGAATAGGCCTGCCGGAGCATGTGCAGAAGCGCCTGATGCGCCTCGCCCCGGCAGCTTTCGGCGACATAGAGATTGACGTTGTTGATCGGCAGGTCGGGCAGCGCGCCGCCGTGGTCGATGGGCTCGAGCGGGTCCATCTGAGTGCCCGCGAGCCGGGCATGAACGGCGAGGTCGGCCACCACGCTTGCGTCGATGGTGCGGCTCATCTCGCTCGTCACCGCCATTTCCCAAGGGATGCCCGCAGCGTCCAGGGCCGATTGCACGCCGGCGCGGAATTTGCACCGCTCTTCGAAGGCGAGGCGCAGGGGGCGCTGTTTCCACGCCCGGCCACCGGGGGCCCCGACCCATGTGAGCGGCAGGTGGCACAGCGTTTCGCCGTTGCCCTCGCCACGCTCCTCGGTCGTCAGGATGACATCGCAGGCCCCGCGCACGAATTCCTGCTTCAGCGCCCGCGTGAAGGACGAGATGAGCGTGACCTTCATCCGGGGAAACTCGGCATGGAAGCGTTGCAGCACCGGCGGTAGGGCGGGCATCACGATGTCATGGGGCACCCCCAGCGTGATCTCGCCCTCGAGCGCGTTGTCGGTGAGCTTGCCCCAGACCTGATCGTTCAGTTCCAGCATCCGGCGGGCATATGAAAGCAGCTGCTCCCCCTCGCCCGTCAGTTCGATGGATCGCCCGGACCGGTCGAACAGCGGCTGACCGATCGACTCCTCCAACCGCTTGAGCTGCATCGACACGGCGGATTGGCTGAGATGCAGGAGCCCGGCGGCGCGGGTCACGCCGCCCACGTCGGCCACGGTGACGAAGGCGCGCAGCGCGGTGAGGTCGAGGTTTCGGGCCATATCACGATCCTTGATGGATACCGTCAAAATCATTCGCTTCCATAATTCACGAAAGCGGTGCAGATATCAAGCATCGTAATGAAACGACCAGAAAGCATTACATTTCGAGAAGGAAACACGCCATGTCCATCGCCCGCCGCCGTATCGGCTTTGCCCCCCTGCGCAGGGTTTCGATCCTAAATGTCCTCTTCGCCATGCACGCGACGCGCCGCCAGCGCCGGGCACTGGGCAAGCTCGACTCGCATCTGCTGGACGACATCGGCGTGACGCACAAACAGGCGTGGTCGGAAACAAACCGGCCGTTCTGGGAGCTTCCGTCCCGCCACCACTGGTAACTTCACCGACTTGTCAGCCCGGGGGTCGATTTGACCCCCGGAAATGCTTGAAAACCTTGCCATGCTTGCCAATATTCATCTGGAGTTCGGGTTTACGTCGCCCGACTGGGATTTTGGTTTCATGGAGGCAGCTAATGGCTGAACAAAGAACGGTCCGCGCCGGTGTTGGTGCCCGCGCGGCACAGATCGACGAGGGCCTTCGCGCCCATATGAACAAGATCTACGGGCTGATGTCCGTGGGTCTTCTGGTCACCGCAGGGGTGGCATGGGCGTTCGGCACGGCTGAACCGCTTCAGGCGCTGCTGCGCGACCCGGTGACGCTGTCGCCGAACATCCTCGGCTGGATCGTGATGTTCCTGCCGTTGGTCATGGTCTTCGCCTTCGGCGCCGCGATCAACCGGCTGTCGGCGGCCGGCGCACAGCTGTTCTTCTACGTCTTCGCCGCCGTCATGGGCATGTCGATCTCGTGGATCTTCATGGCCTTCACGGGGGTCTCGATCGCGCAGACCTTCCTCATCACGGCGATCGCCTTCGCGGGCCTGTCGCTTTGGGGCTACACCACGAAGAAGGACATCTCCGGCTGGGGGTCGTTCCTTATCATGGGTCTGATCGGCCTGATCCTGGCCTCGATCGTGAACATCTTCCTGGGCTCGCCCGCGATCCACTTCGCGATCTCGGCGCTCGGTGTGCTGATCTTCGCGGGTCTCACGGCCTATGACACCCAGAAGCTGAAGAACGACTACATCCAGCACGCCCATGCGATGGACAGCGAATGGCTGGCGAAGTCGGCGATCATGGGGGCGCTGAACCTCTACCTCGACTTCATCAACCTGTTCATGTTCCTGCTCCAGTTCCTCGGCAATCGCGAGTAACCGCAGGCGGAGAACACCCCGAAGGGCCGGTCCAAGCGACCGGCCCTTTTTGCATGGATTGGCATCAATCGACGTGATGACACCCTTTTGGCGACCAATTCCCGCCACATTTACCAACTACGCAACCCTGAGGGGCAACTTGGTAAACGAGGGATTACTATGACCACCATCACTCTTGTCGGCGTCGGCGCATTCTTTTCCGGCGTCGCGCTCATGTATCTTGTCATGAGCCGCACCGCGAACAAACGCCGTCTGGAAGAGATGCAGGGCTCGGAAGCCTGATCTCACCCGGACACGAACGAAAGGCCGCGCGGACCCCGCGCGGCCTTTCGCCGTTCTACAACACCCGGCGCATCTGAACCGCCGGAAAGCTGAGACCCGGTCCCAGCGCCAGATCGACCTCGCCCTGGTCGCTGAACCCCATGCGCGCGTAAAAGCCCCGCGCGGTGAGGGTCGACAGGCAGGAAAGCACCCGGACGCCCGCGTCACGGGCGTCTTCGATCACCGTCTCCAGAAGGATGGCCCCGACCCCTGACCCCGCGTGATCGGGATGCACCGCGACATGGCGCACATGGCCCCAGTCGAGCGGCGCGGCCCCGCCCGCCGGTCCGCGCCAGGTCCAGCCCCCTGCCCCGATCAAATCGCCGCCCCCGGTCTCGGCCACCAGATACCCCGGCGCCATCAGCAGGTCCGGCTGCGCCCGGCCGATCTTGGGAACCGCCTGCGCCAACACGGACGGCCGGTAATCGGGGGCGAGCAGGACGCGGTAGCTTTCGGTCAGAAGCCGCGTGAGCGCGGCCTCGTCGTCCGGCTGCGCCCGGCGCAGCGTGAAGGGGGGAAGCGTCGGGGAATGGCGTTGCCCCGCTTCGGGTTCGCAATGGTGGATCATCCTGTCGGTCCTCTCGTTCGTGTCGTTGGAACGGGGTCCGGGCGGATGTCGTCTGCACAAAGAAAAACCGCGCGTCCCCGGTGGGTCGCGCGGCTTTTACGTCTTGGCTCAAGAAGGGCTTACTTGATCTTGCCTTCTTTGTACTCGACGTGCTTGCGCGCGACCGGATCGTATTTGCGTACGGTCATCTTCTCGGTCATCGTGCGTGCGTTCTTCTTGGTCACATAGAAGTGGCCCGTGTCCGCGGTCGAGTTCAGGCGGATCTTGATCGTCGTCGGTTTCGCCATGTTTCCAGCTCCTCATCGGTCGCAGCAAAGCCGCCCGGGTAAATCCTTGAAGCCCGCCTTCTATAGAAACGCGGGCCTGAGTCAACCACCCTTCCACCACTTTTCGCACCCCGCACCCGCGAGTCTTCTGTGGGTCAAGGATCGCGCCAGCGACCACGGCCCTGGCCGTGGCTCGTCCTTGACCCGCAGACGACTCGCACCATGCTTGAACAGGCGCTCTGAGGGGGCAGTCCTGCCCCTCAGACGCCTCCCCAGCAAAGGCCGCAGGGATCACGCCACGACCGACGCGCGGCAAGGGCGGCCACCGCGGCGTCCCGGCGCAGCCGGGGCGGCGCACATCCTGTGCGGGCGTGCGCCCGCGCCTTTCGATCGCGGAAAACGTGGATATGCGCGGACGGCCTGTAAGCCGGATTCTGTGACGCCGGGTCGCCCCGGTGCCGACGATCATTCCTCTAGGCGATCCGTTACCGAACCGCTCGAGCTGCCAACCCGGACCTCCGGGCCAAGGCGGCCCTGCCCTCGCGGGGCGCGAGGTCCCTATTCGGCATTGCTCCCGGTGGGGCTTGCCGTGCCGGTCCGGTTGCCCGTCCCGCGGTGGGCTCTTACCCCACCGTTTCAGCCTTACCCGGGGTTCATCGCGTCAGCGATTGACCCGGGCGGTTTGTTCTCTGTGGCGCTTTCCCTCGGGTTGCCCCGGCCGGGCGTTACCCGGCACCGTTGCCTTGTGGAGTCCGGACTTTCCTCCCGCAGCGGAGTTGCCCCCGCCACCGGCGACCGTCCGGCCATCCGCGCGAGGGTCATCTAGGCGGCGGGCGCGCCCCGGTCAACGGGGAAGCGGTCGGCCAGATCGCGAATGATGGCCATGTCGCGCCCGTCGAACGGCCCCCGCGCCCAGGGCCGAAAGCGTTGGCGCATCGCGTCCAGCACCGCACCGAAGCCCTCGCCCACCGGATATCCGAAGATCCGGGCCGCGCCGAGAAACGCCTCTTCGCGGGGCTGCGCCCCCTCATCGTTCGGGTCGGGCCAGACCGCCTGCCCTTCGCGTGCGAGACGACGCCAGTCGAACCGGCGGCCTGGATCGGATTTGCGCAGGGGCGCGAAATCGGAATGGCCGATCACGCCGTGGAGCGGGATGGACCAGCGGCCCCGGATGTCGGAAATCAACGTGGTGAGCGCCGCCATCTGCGGTTCGGTGAACGGAACGAGGCCGGAATTGTCCAATTCGATGCCGATGGAGCGCGAGTTCACGTCACCGCGCCCGCCCCAGTCGCCCTGACCCGCGTGCCATGCGCGTCGGTCTTCCTCGACCATCTGCCACAGCGCCCCGTCCTGCGCGATGAGGTAGTGGCACGATACCTCGTGCTCCGGGCTGCACAGCCGGTCCAACGCGGCCTCGGCGCTGGCCATGGCGGTGTAATGGATGACGATGAGTTCGGGGACCAGCCCGTCGCGGCGATCCCCGAAATTGGGCGATGGACGCCAGATCGCGTTACTGCGGGGTATCGCCCAGCGTCTCCCGGTCGGTGTATTCGGTCACGACTTCGGGCGCACCCTGACGGGCGGCGCGGAACGGGGCCGGATCCCAGTAACAGGCGAAGCCGTCGCCATCGGGGTCGAGCCCCTGCGGATCGCGGTTCGGGCCACCGGCGTTCAGGAACGCCTCCTGCGCCAGATCGCTGTGGGAATATTTGGCGCAGTTCCGCTCGAACCGGGCCTGCGCGTTGAAGCCCGAACGGCTGTAAAGCTGCTGGCCGCGTGCATTGTTCGTCGCGAGGGCGAACTTCACGACCGATGCGCCGTTGCCGCCTTCGCGCTGCGGCACCTCGGTGGGATGGATCACCACGTATTGCGCGCGGTTCTCGGCCAGACGCTCGGCGTCGGACTGGATCGATTCCCGTTCCGACACGGCCTGAAAGTTGTTCTCGTCCGAGATCACGGCCGTGTTCGCCACGGCCCCGTCTTCGACCGCCGCGCCGGAGGTGACGGGCGGCACCGTGGCGGTGCCCGCATTCACCGTCGCACTGGACGACATCGCGCTGAGGGGCGCGCCTGTAGTGGTCGTCGTCGTCGCCGGGCCGCTCAGGCCCAGAACCTGCGAGGTTTCCGCCGCGATTGCCGCGCCTTCGCTGTCGATCGGCTGGCTCGACACCGTGGCCGCGCCGGGGAGCGTCGCCTCGTTCGCGCTCTGCGCCCCGCTGTCGGGGATCGGTCCGGCGCAGGCGGCCAGTGCCAGAACGGATGTAAGGAGTGCGGCGTTACGCATGTTTTCAGGGTCTCCGGAGGGATTTCCGGCCGTTTACCACCATTTTTCCGGCTTGGAAACAAAACCGGCCGCGCCTTCGAGGGCGTAGGCGACATTCAGCAGGTCACCCTCTTCCCACGGACGCCCGATGAGTTGCAGCCCAAGCGGAAGCCCTTGTTTGTCGAGCCCGGCGGGAACCGAGATGCCCGGCAGTCCGGCAAGGTTCACGGTGACGGTGAACACGTCTTGCAGATACATTTCGACCGGATCGGCCTCGGACATCTCACCCAGACCGAAGGCCGGACCGGGGGTCGCGGGGGTCAGGATCGCGTCGACGCCCTGATCGAACGCCTCGTCGAAGTCGCGCTTGATGAGCGCACGCACGCGGCGGGCGCGGTTGTAATAGGCGTCGTAGAAGCCTGCCGACAGCACGTAGGTGCCGACCATGACGCGGCGCTGCACCTCATGCCCGAAGCCCTCGGCGCGGGTCTTTTCGTACATGTCGACGATGCCTTCGCCCTTGGCGAGCGATGCACGGTGGCCGTAGCGCACGCCGTCATAGCGGGCGAGGTTCGAGGACGCCTCGGCGGGCGCGATCACGTAATAGGCTGGCAGCGCGTATTTCGTGTGGGGGAGCGAGATGTCGATGATCCGGGCGCCGGCGTCCTTCAGCATCGCGGTGCCGTCGGCCCAGAGCTTTTCGACCTCTTCCGGCATCCCGTCCATCCGGTATTCCTTGGGAATACCGATCACCTTGCCCTTGATGTCGCCCGTCAGCATCGCCTCGAAGTTCGGCACCGGAATGTCCGCCGAGGTCGAATCCTTCGGGTCATGCGAACACATGGCTTCCAGCATGATCGCGGCGTCGCGCACGTTCTTGGTCATCGGCCCGGCCTGATCCAGCGACGAGGCGAAGGCGATGATGCCCCAGCGCGAGCAGCGCCCGTAGGTCGGTTTGATGCCGGTGATCCCGGTCAGTGCGGCGGGCTGGCGGATCGAGCCGCCGGTGTCGGTGCCGGTGGCGGCAAGGCACAGATCGGCGGCGACGGCCGAAGCCGAGCCACCCGACGAGCCGCCGGGCGTGAGCTGGCGGTCGTCCACTTTCCACGGGTTCACGGCATTGCCGTAGACGCTGGTTTCATTGGACGAGCCCATGGCGAATTCGTCCATGTTGAGCTTGCCCAGCATGACCGCGCCCGCGTCGATCAGGTTCTGGCTGACAGTCGATTCATACTCCGGCTTGAACCCTTCGAGGATGCCCGACGCCGCCTGGCTTTCGACGCCCTGCGTGCAGAACAGGTCCTTGATCCCGACCGGGATACCGCACATGGCGGGGGCCTCTTCGCCGCTTTTCAGGCGCGCATCGGCGGCCTTGGCGCGCTCCAGCGCGATGTCAGGCGTCTTGTGCACGAAGGCATTGAGCGCGCCCGCGGCGTCGATGGCGCCGATGCAGGCCTCGGTCAGTTCCACGCTCGTCACGTCGCCCTTCTTCAGCGCGTCGCGCGCTTCGGCGATGGTCAGCTTGTTCAGATCGGACATTATTCAACCACCTTCGGCACGGCGAAAAAGCCCTCGCGGGCATCGGGGGCGTTTCGCAGGATCTTGTCGGCCTGATCGCCTTCGGTCACCACGTCCTCACGCCGTTTGAGGCGCTGGGGGGTCACCGAGGTCATCGGTTCGATCCCGTCCACGTTCACCTCGTTCAACTCTTCGATGAAGCCCAGGATGGTGTTGAATTCGTCCGCCAGCGCGGGGAGCGCGTCATCCTCGACCCGGATGCGGGCGAGATGCGCCACCTTGCGCGCGGTGTCCTTGTCGATCGACATATCTGCCTCCGTAAACGTCCGTGGCGGTTTAGCCTTGGCGGGCCTTAGCTGCAAGCATGTGCCGGATGTAGAAACTGGCGAACCAGCCGAGAAGGAAAGCGTTCAGCAGATGCCACAGGAAATGGGTGCCGATCGGAAGCTGGCCGCAGACCCGTTCGTCGAGGCTGCGGAAGGTGATCGAGAGCGCGAGGAGCGCGAAGCCTGTCCAGAAATCCCACGCGAGCTGGCCCGAGGCCATGATCGCGAACAGGCCGATCCAGAGAAGCACGGGGATATAGCCGGCCGACGAGCCGAGCCACGGCGCGATATTGCCGATGGGATAGGCGACGGCCATGAACGGGAAGAACAGAAGCGTGATGATCGCGGCCATCGGCAGCGACTGTCTGAACAGATCCCAGGTGGCCGCGAAGGTGAAAAGCAGGACGAAGATCAGGATCGGCGCCGTGTCCATCGCCCCCGCCCAGCGTGTCGCGAAGGTGTGGAACAGGAACGACCCGATTCCGATGGCGAAAAGCACGATCGCCATCGCCTCGGCCAGCGGCAGCCCGCGCCCCTGCGCCTTGCGCCAGATGACGAACCCCGAAACCAGGAAGGCGATGTTGGTCAGGGCATTGATCGGCTCGGCCCAGAACCCGAACCCCATCCGTTCGCAATAGGCGTCGATCTGCGCGGTCCAGTCCATCGACATCCCCTCCCATCCTGTTACGCTCCCGTCCAAAACAGGAGGTATCCCCATGAAGATCATCTGGCACGGACACGCAAGCTTCCGCATCGAAATCGAGGATCAGGTTCTCTTGATCGACCCGTGGCTCGAAGGCAACCCGATGCTGCCCGAAGACCAGTGGGCGGCCGCGACCGAGGGCGCGACCCATGTGCTCGTCACCCACGGGCATTTCGACCACGCCAATTCGGCGGTCGGAATCTGCGGCGACAAGGGCATCCCCTGCGTCGGCATTTTCGACCTGATGGGGTTCTGGGAGAAAAAGCACGGGCTGGAGGTCATAGGCTTCAACAAGGGCGGCACGGTGAAGCTGGGCAAGGTGGCGGTCACGATGGTGAACGCGACCCATTCCTCGTCCGAGCAGACCGCGGACGGCCCGCGCTACCTCGGCAACGAATCGGGCTACATGATCTCGGGCGAGGGTCACACGATCTATGTCTCGGGCGACACCGACATCATGGCCGACATGGAGTGGATGGGCGACATCCACAAACCGGACATCGGCATCCTGTGTGCGGGCGGTCATTTCACGATGGATATGGCGCGCGCGTCCTACGCGGCGAAGCGGTATTTCGACTTCAAGACCGTGATCCCGTGCCATTACCGCACCTTCCCGCTGCTCGAGCAGTCGGCCGAGGTGATGAAGGGCGAGTTGAAGGGCGTCGAGGTGATCGAGCCCGAGGTGATGCAAGCCATCGAGATCTGAGGCTTCGCGGCGGGCAAGCCCGCCACGACCCGCTGGGGGAGGCCAGCCTCCCCCAGACCCCCTCCGGGATATTTCGGACCGGAAAGGTGTTTAGCGTTTTTTGCCGAAGAAGGTCTTGAGGAGCGTCTCGGCCTCGGCGGCGGCGATTCCGTCGTAGACGTCGGGCGCGTGATGGCATTGCGGGTGGCTGAAGACGCGCGCGCCGTGGGCGGTGCCGCCGGATTTGGGGTCGGAGGCGCCGTAATACAGGCGGCGGATGCGTGCGAAGGAAATGACGGCGGCGCACATCGGGCAGGGTTCGAGCGTGACATAGAGGTCGTGATCCGGGAGGCGCTCAGATCCTGCGGCGGCGCAGGCCGCGCGGATCACCAGCGTTTCGGCATGGGCCGTGGGGTCGGACAATTCGCGCGTCCGGTTGCCTGCCTGCGCGACGATGGTGCCGTCCGGGCCGACCAGCACCGCGCCCACGGGCACTTCGCCGCGGTCGGCGGCGGCGCGCGCCTCGTCCAGGGCCGCATCCATGTATGAGCGAAAGCCGGTCATGCCCCTTCATCGCGCGCCGCGCGCCGCTGGACAAGGGGTGGCCCGCGCCCTATCCGGGGACCATGACCGACAAGACCCCTCCCGGCGACAGGATCGCCAAGGTGCTTTCGCGTGCCGGCGTCGCCTCGCGCCGCGAGGCCGAGCGCATGATCGAGGCCGGGCGCGTGAGTGTGAACGGCAAGGTGATCGACAGCCCGGCGCTGAACGTCACGCCGCGCGACAAGATCACTGTGGACGGCACGCTGGTCGAGAAACCCGAAGCGCCGCGCCTGTGGCTTTACCACAAGCCCACCGGGCTCGTGACCACCGAGCGCGACGAGAAGGGCCGCGAGACGGTGTTCGACAAGCTGCCGGAGGACATGCCACGGGTGATGAGCGTCGGGCGGCTCGACCTCAATTCCGAAGGGCTTTTGCTCCTCACCAATGATGGCGGCATCAAGCGCAAGCTGGAGCTGCCCTCGACCGGCTGGGTGCGCAAGTACCGCGTGCGGGTGAACGGCAAGCCCGAAGAGGCGGTGCTCGAGAAACTGCGCAAGGGTATCACCGTGGACGGGGAGGCGTTTCAGGGCATGTCCGTAACGCTGGACCGCCAGCAGGGCGCGAACGCCTGGCTCACCATCGGGCTGCGCGAGGGCAAGAACCGCGAGATCCGCCGCGCGATGGAAGCCGTGGGGCTGACCGTGAACCGGCTAATCCGCATCTCCTATGGTCCGTTCCGTCTGGGCGAGCTCAAGGCGGGCGCGGTCGAGGAGGTCAAGGGGCGCGTGTTGCGCGACCAGCTTGGGCTTGAGGCGCCGAAAGACCCGACGGGGACCGCGAAAAAGACACCCGTGCGCCGCCGTAAGCCGACGCGCAAACGCTGATCCCTTCTCTGTTTCCAGAAACCTCGGGGGTGGGGCGCATTTGCCCTGCAAATGCGTCCAAGGGGGCTGGCCCCCTTCACCCGTGCGGTTTCGCCAGCGGCGAAAACGCGCAAAACCTGCGCGGGCGCAAGCCCGCTCCGCTTGGGAGCGTCGCGTATCGGCAAGGTTCCCCGCCTTTTCGGGATTCATCTGGCCCGCAGGCCCCGCAGCCCCTATATCTATCACAAGTCATGGGAATTTCCGGCCGAGGGGGTCGTGGTGTCCGGTTCCGGTTTGCAGAAACTGTCCTACCTGCTGTTGCTCGCGCTCATTCTGTATGTCGCGGTCACGGGGGGTGGCTGATGGCCCAACGGTACGGCGGGAAATACAGCCCGGACAGGACGGACAAGGCGTCGCCCGCGCCGAAAAACCCGTTCGACGGGCAGACCCGGTCGCGCGCGGGCGGGCGGGTGAACTTCCTTTTTCTGGCCCCCCTGCCCCTTGCGGTGTCGGCCTTCTTTCTCGACCCGGCGGGTCTGGCCCTGCGCCTTGTCGCCTTCGGCCTGCTGATCCTCGCGGCCTGGCTCACGCGCGAAGGGGTGCTGGCACACGAGGCCTATGACGCGCGCAAGATCGCGCGCCGCCCTGCTGCGCCGCGCAAGATCCTCGGGTCGGTCACCACCGGGCTCGGTCTCGCGCTCGCGGGGTTCATGGGCGGCGGCGTGATGAACGCCGTCATCTTCGGGGTGCTGGGGGCCGCGCTTCACGTGATGGCCTTCGGTCCCGACCCGATGAAGAACAAGGGCATGGAAGGGGTGGACGAGTTCCAGACCGACCGGGTGGCGCGTGCCGTGGGCGAGGCCGAGAAACTGCTTGCCGCGATGAAGGATGCGATCCTGCGTGCCCGCGACCGCGAGCTCGAGCGCCGGGTCGACAGCTTTCAGGCCACCGCGCGCCATATGTTCCGCACAATCGAGGACGACCCGCGCGATCTGACGGCGGCCCGGAAGTATCTGACGGTCTATCTGATGGGCGCGCGCGACGCGACGGTGAAGTTCGCCGACATCTACAGCCAGTCGCGCAACAGTGCGGCGCGGGCGGATTACGTGCGGCTTCTCGACGATCTGGAGACGAATTTCACGGCGCGGACACAGAAGATGCTTACCGACGATCATGCCGATCTGAACATCGAGATCGACGTGCTGCGTGAACGGCTGGCCCGCGAAGGCGTGGTCAGTTCTTAAAACAGGGACAGGGCGATGGACGACAAGACATTCAAGGAAGCGGGCACCGAGACCAAGGCCGTCGAAGATCTGACGGCGGTGGTCCTGCGGGAACCTTCGACCGAACTGGTGCCGCTCGAGGCGGCCGATGCGGGCCAAAAGGCCGAGATCACCAAGCGGATGGGCGAGCTCGACATGGGCAACACCCAGTCGATCATCGAATTCGGTTCGTCGGCGCAGGCCGAATTGCAGACCATCAGTCAGGAAATGCTGTCGGGCGTGCGCAACAAGGATGTCGGCCCGGCAGGCGACAGCTTGCGCGATATCGTCACGACGATCCGGGGCTTTTCGGTCAGCGAGCTGGACATGCGCCGCAAGCGCACCTTCTGGGAGCGGATCATCGGCAAGGCCGCGCCCGCGGCCAAGTTCGCGGCGCGCTACGAGGACGTTCAGGGACAGATCGACCGGATCACCGACAACCTGCTCAAGCATGAGCATGTGCTGCTGAAGGACATCAAGTCTCTCGACGTGCTGTACGACAAGACGCTCGATTTCTACGACGAACTCGCGCTCTACATCGCGGCGGGCGAGGCCAAGATCAAGGAGTTGGACGAGACGACGATTCCCGCCAAGGCGGCCGAAGTCGATGCCGCGCCCGAGGAACAGGGCGTGATGAAGGCGCAGGAATTGCGCGACCTGCGCGCGGCCCGCGACGATCTGGAACGCCGGGTGCATGACCTGAAACTCACCCGTCAGGTCACGATGCAGTCGCTGCCCTCGATCCGGCTGGTGCAGGAGAACGACAAGAGCCTCGTCACGAAGATCAACTCGACGCTGGTCAACACCGTCCCGTTATGGGAGACGCAGCTTGCGCAGGCCGTGACGATCCAGCGGTCCGCCGAAGCGGCGGCCGCGGTGAAAGAGGCCAACGACCTGACGAACGAGCTGCTCACGGCGAATGCCAAGAACCTGCGCGAGTCGAACAAGGTCGTGCGGCAGGAGATGGAGCGCGGCGTGTTCGATATCGAGGCGATCAAGACCGCGAACGCCGAACTTATCGCCACGATTCAGGAAAGCCTCCAGATCGCGGACGAAGGCAAGGCGAAACGTGCCGCCGCCGAGGAAGAGTTGAAGAAGATGGAGACCGAGCTGAAAGAAACGCTCGCGTCGGCCAAGGCCCGCGACACCGCGTCGGGGCATAACATGGGCGAGTCCGTACCGAATTGAAACTGAAGTCAGCCATTCTGCCCGCCGCGCTGGTCGCGGCGGGTCTTTTGTCCGGATGCGACATGCCGGGCAGCGGGGCCGTGCGCACGGCCCCGGCCCCGGAGCCGCGCCCCGATGCCTCGAACGTGCCCGAGGCGGATGGGCTGTCGCCCGAACTCGTCTCCTACTACGCGCGGTTGCAGAACGGGCTGCTTTCGCAGGGTCTGCTGCGCACCGATGGCGGCGGGCCGGACGCGCCGTTCACCGCGCGTGACCTGACCCGGAATTTCCTGCGCATCGCGTTCTACGAGGAATATGCGGATCAGGGCGGCACGCTCGTCGCCCGCGAAAGCGCGTCGCGCCTGCATCGCTGGACCAAGCCCGTGCGCCTGACGCTGGAATTCGGCCCGTCGGTCAGCCCGGCGAAACGCACGCGCGATTCCAACGAACTCGCCGCCTTCGCCAACCGTCTGGGCCGCATCACCGGCCACCCGATCTCGGTCGGGCGGGGCGGCAATTTCCACGTCTTCATCCTGTCGGAAAGCGAACGCCGCGCGATGGAGCCGACGCTGCGGCGGATCATGCCGAACATTTCGCGCACCGCCCTGAACACCGTTCTGAACCTGCCTGAATCGACCTACTGCCTCGCCTTCGCGACCGATCCCGAACAGGACGGCACCTACGATCAGGCCGTGGCGATCATCCGGGCGGAACACCCCGACCTCTTGCGCGCGTCCTGCATTCAGGAAGAGGTGGCGCAGGGTCTGGGGCTGTCGAACGATTATCCGCTGGCCCGCCCGTCGATCTTCAACGACGACGAGGAATTCGGCCTCCTCACGACTCATGACGAAAAACTTTTGGAAATGCTCTACGATGAACGCCTGCGCCCCGGCATGTCCGAGGGGGAGGCGCGACCGATCGTCGAGCGGATCGCCTCGGACCTGATGGGCGGCAATGTATAGGGAGATGGGACAATGGGCATTCTGGATTTCCTGAGCGGGCAATTCATCGACGTCATCCACTGGACGGACGATACCCGCGACACGATGGTCTGGCGGTTCGAGCGTGAAGGCCACGAGATCAAGTACGGCGCGAAGCTGACGGTGCGCGAGGGTCAGGCGGCGGTGTTCGTGCATGAGGGGCAGCTGGCGGATGTGTTCACGCCGGGGCTTTACATGCTCGAAACCAACAACATGCCGATCATGACCTCGCTTCAGCACTGGGATCATGGGTTCAAGTCGCCGTTCAAGTCGGAAATCTATTACGTCAACACGACCCGGTTCACCGACCTCAAATGGGGCACGAAGAACCCGATCATGTGCCGCGACCCCGAGTTCGGCCCGGTGCGCCTGCGCGCCTTCGGCACCTACGCCGTGCGCGTGACCGACCCGGCCCTGTTCCTTCAGGAAATCGTCGGCACGGATGGCGAGTTCACGATGGACGAGGTCAGCTTCCAGATCCGCAACATCATCGTGCAGAGCTTTTCCCGCGTGATCGCAGGGTCGGGCATCCCGGTGCTCGACATGGCGGCGAACACGCAGGAACTGGGCAAGATGGTGGCGAACGAGATCACCAAGATCGTGGCGGATTACGGCCTCGCGATCCCCGAATTCTATATCGAGAACATCTCGCTTCCCCCGGCGGTCGAAGAGGCGCTGGACAAGCGCACCTCGCGCGGGCTGGCGGGCAATCTCGACGAGCACATGAAATGGTCGGCCGCCGAGGCGCTGCAAAAGGGCGGTGCCGCCTCCGAAGGCATGGGCGCGGCGATGGGCATGGGTCTGGGCATGGCGATGGCGCAGGGTGCCGGGACGATGCAGGGCCCGTGGGGCGCCGCCCCCGCGCCCGCCGCCGCCCGCCCAGCACCGCCGCCCCCGCCGCCGGCCGAGAAGGTCTGGCACATCGCCGAGAACGGCGAGACCAAAGGCCCGTTCAGCCGCGCCACGATGGGGCAAAAGGCCGGGGCCGGTGAGGTCACGCGCGAGACGATGGTGTGGACCGCCGGGCAGGACGGCTGGATGAAGGCCGAGGACGTGGCCGACCTCGCCACCCTGTTCACGGTCATGCCGCCGCCCCCGCCGCCTGCGGTCTGAGGCGTCGACGATCGGTGGGTTGGCACCCACCCTACGGGCGTTTGGCCTGTCGGGTGGGAGCCAACACACCACCCGGCGCGCGCTTCTCGCTCATGAGCATCGACGGGCGGCAGGCATCCGCAGGGAAATCGTAGCTCTCGACCCGTTCGGCGGGAAACGGCGTGGCGGGCGGCATCTGGCTGTCGGCGATCAGGGTTCCGTCGATGCAGATGTCCTGCGCGTAGTTGCCGATGTTGAACCCGAAGCCTTCGGGGCCGCAGTCGGTGCCGTAGCCGTCCATGTTCCAGGCCTGCGGCATCGAATCGGCGGGACCGAAGGGAACGAACCGCTCGGCTTCGGTGTCGAAGGTCAGAATCCACGTCGTTTCGGGGATCAACATGCCCAGCGCCCAACGCCCCACGGGCAGCTCGCCTTTGCGCCCTTCGATGACGAAGCATTGCACGTCGCCCTCGTATATCCGCCCGAGCGACAGTTTCGCGGCGTCGAAGGACATCGCCCCGTCGAAGCCGTAGCCCCCCGCGCCCTGCCATGTGAAGCGATAGATCGCATCCTCGGCGAAGGCACTTGCGGGCATGGCGAGCAGGGCGAGGATCAGGGCGGTGCGCATCGGGTCTCCGGTCTCGTGCTGGGCTCAGGATAGGCGGGCCTCGCCCACATGCAACAACCTCGGCAATGACGGTTTGCGCCTCGGCGCCCCCATGCTACCCCTGTCGCGAACGACACCCGCGCGCAGGTTTTCCGATGCTCTCGATCTCAGACACAGGCAGGCCGCCCAGATGACCCGGATCGCCCGCTCGCCGGATTGCGGCAACAGCCCCAAGAACCAGACGACCGAGGCGATCGCGCTTGCCCTCATGGGGGTCGGGGCGCTGGACGACGGTCTGTTGGCCGAAGGCGCGTCCTGGGACCGCTTCGGGGCCGGGATCACCGGGCGCGATGCCATACAGGCCGCGCGGGCCGAGGCGCCGGATCACGACTGGATCGAGATTTCCGAGGTGGTGAGCCACGGCAAGGCGGGGTCGGTTTCGGGCCGTCTGCAACGCGCGGGCGAGGCCCCCCGCATCTTCTGCCACGTGATCCGCTTCACCTCGGCCTCGGCCCGACAGATCGCCCAAATCGTGAGTTTCGACCATGCAGGATGACACCAACCCGCTCGACACCGTAAGCCCGATGGAGGAGCACCGCTTTCCCTGCGACCAGTGCGGGGCCGATATGCGGTTCAACGCGGCGGCGGGCGAACTGGTCTGCGACCATTGCGGCAACGTCACCAAGATCGAGGGCCACGGCGGCCATGTGAGCGCCATTCAGGAACTCGACTTCCGCGCCGCACTGGACGCCAAGCTGCCCGAGGCCGAGATCGAGGAAACCCGCGTCGCCAAATGCCCCAACTGCGGGGCGCAGGTGGAGTTCGACGAAAAGACCCACGCCAAGGAATGCCCGTTCTGTGCCACGCCGGTGGTGACGGATACGGGCGTGCATCGCCACATCAAACCCAAGGGCCTACTGCCCTTCGGGGTCGAGGAGCGCGCGGCGCATGAGGCGATGAACAAGTGGCTGGGCAAGCTTTGGTTCGCCCCCAACGGCTTGCAGCAATATGCGCGCAAGGGTCGCCGGATGTCGGGCATCTACGTGCCCTACTGGACTTTCGACGCCGATACCAAGTCGCGGTACACGGGCGAGCACGGCACGGTCTATTACGTGACCAAGACGGTCATGCGCGACGGCAAGCAGATGCAGGTGCAGGAACAGCGCGTGCGCTGGCGGCCTGCGGCGGGGACCGTTAAGCGGTTCTTCGACGACGTTCTGGTGCTCGCCTCGCGCTCGCTGCCCAAGAACTTCACCGACAACCTCGCGCCGTGGGATCTGGCCGCGCTGGAACCGTATCGCCCGGAATACCTCGCCGGATACCGGGCCGAGGGCTATTCGGTGGAACTGCCGGACGGGTATGACGAGGCGCGGCGCTATATGGATCAGGTGATCCTGCGCGACGTGAAATTCGACATCGGCGGGGATCGCCAGCGGGTGCATTCGGTGAACACCACCGTGCGCGACGTGACGTTCAAACACATTCTGCTTCCCGTCTGGCTCGCCGCCTACAAGTATCGCGGCAAGACCTATCGCTTCGTGGTGAACGGTCGGACCGGGAAGGTGCAGGGCGAACGCCCGTGGTCGTGGATCAAGATCACCATCGCGGTGGTGCTGGGTCTGATCGTAGCGGGGGTCGTGGGATATGTCGCCAGTCAGGCGCAGTAGCCCGCCCGCGCAGTCGTGCCGTTGAGAGGACCAGATGAACCGTTACGATACCCTGTTCGACATCCTGAAAAGCCGCCACTCCTGCCGCGCATTCAAGCCGGATCAGGTCGCGCGGGAAGAGATCGAGGCGATCCTTCTCGCCGCGCAGCGCGTGCCGTCCTGGTGCAATGCCCAGCCGTGGAAAGTGTCGGTCACCTCGGGCGACGAGACCGAGCGGCTGCGCGAGGCGCTTGGCGCTGCCGTAGCTCAAGGCAAGCCCGCGCCGGATATTCCTTTTCCCGAAGGCTATTCGGGCGATCACCGGGAACGGCGGCGCACCTGCGGCTGGCAGCTTTACGAGGCGGTGGGCGTCGAAAAGGGCGACCGGGCGGGATCCGCGCGCGAGATGATGAAGAATTACAGTTTCTTCGGCGCGCCGCATGTCGCGATGATCTCATCTGGCCGCGAGTTGGGCAGCTACGGCGCGTTGGATACGGGCGGGTTTATCACCGCCTTCACCCTCGCGGCCGAGGCGCGGGGGATCGCCACGATCGCACAGGCGGCCCCGGCGGCATTCTCGCCTGCCCTGCATGACTTTTTCGGGCTGGGCGAGGATCGGCTGGCGCTGTGCGTGATCTCGTTCGGCTACAGCGACACCGCGCACCCGGCGAACGGGTTCCGCACCGCGCGCGCGCCACTGGACGACTGGGTCGACTGGCGCGGGTGATTGCGCAATCCGCGCGGGGCCGCTAGGACTGATACCGCTAACAACCGACCCGGAGTTCTGCCATGATCCTGTGCTGTGGAGAGGCGCTGATCGACATGCTGCCGCGTGAGAGCACGGGCGGCGAACCCGCCTTCGCGCCCTACCCCGGCGGCGCCGTGTTCAACACCGCCATCGCGCTGGGGCGGCTCGGGGTCGAGACCTCATTCTTCTCCGGCCTGTCGCGGGATCTGTTCGGCGAGATGCTGGAAACGGCGCTGGGGGCCTCGCATGTCGATGCGAGCGTCGCGGTGCGCTCGGACCGGCCGACAACACTGGCCTTCGTCAAGCTGGTGGACGGTCAGGCGCGGTATGCGTTCTATGACGAGAACACGGCGGGGCGGATGCTCACCCCCGCCGACCTGCCCGATGTCACCGAGGCCCGAAGCCCTGTTTTTCGGGGGAATTTCACTGGTCGTGGACCCCTGCGGCGCAGCCTATGAGGCGCTGATGCTGCGCGAGGCGGGCAAGCGCGTGACGATGATCGACCCCAATATCCGGCCCGGTTTCATCACCGACGAACGCGCTTATCGGGCGCGGATCGAACGGATGCTGGCGGTCGCCGATATCGTGAAGATCTCGGACGAGGATATGGACTGGCTCGGCACCGATGCGGATGAAATTCTGGCGAACGGCGCGGCGCTGGTCTGCGTGACCGAAGGGGCCAAAGGGGTCGTCGGCCATTGGCGCGGCGGCTCGGTGCGGGCCGAGGCGCAGCGGGTTCAGGTGGTCGATACCGTCGGGGCGGGCGACACGTTCAACGCGGGGCTTCTGGCGGGCCTGTCGCAGGCCGGGCTGCTCGACAAGACGGCGCTGGCCCAACTGGACGAGACCAAGGTGAAGCCCGCGCTGGACCTCGGCAACCGCGCGGCGGCGATCACCGTGTCGCGGGCCGGGGCCAACCCGCCGTGGGCGAACGAGCTGTGAGGGCGCTGGTCCAACGGGTGAGCGAAGCCGCCGTTCGCGTGGATGGCGCGGTCGTGGGCGAGATCGGCGCGGGGCTGTTGATCCTCGTCTGTGCGAAGGACGGCGATGCCGAGGCGAATGCCGACACGCTGGCCGCCAAGGTCGCGAAGCTGCGGATTTTCAAGGATGATGCGGACAAGATGAACCGCTCGCTTCTGGACACGGGCGGGGCGGCGCTGGTGGTGAGCCAGTTCACGCTGGCCGCCGACACGCGCTCGGGCAATCGTCCGGGGTTTTCCACGGCGGCGCGACCCGACGAGGGCGAGCGGCTGTACGAATATTTCGCGGATCAATTGCGCGCGCAGGGAATCGAGGTCGCGCAGGGGCGGTTCGGGGCGGACATGAAAGTGTCGCTGGTGAACGATGGGCCGGTGACGATCTGGCTGGAGTTCTGAAGCGCCGCTACTCCGCCGCGCGCAGGGGGCCGTTGCCCAATTCCGAAATCACGTAGCCGCCGGGATAGGTCGGGCGGCGGCGCGCGGTGATGAGGCGCGGTTTCTTGCGGCGTGGAAGCTTGCCCAGCACCCATTTGCGCGCCGCCATCGCCCGCTCCACCGTCTTGCGCACCCCGCGCGACGGCGGCTCGAACCCCATCGCGAGGATCAGGGGGCCGTCCATCAGGGCGAGGGCGGCGGGCCGGGCGAGAGAGAAAAGCGGGCGCGGCAGGTAGAAGCCCAGCAGCAGGTCGAGCGAGGCGACGGCGATCCGGTGATTGCTCTCGGCGTAGCGGAACTGCGCGCCTTCATAGGCTCGGTTGAGGGCATCGAAGGCGGCGTATTCCGTGGGAATGCCGGAGATGCCCATGCGTGCGCCCAAGGCGCGGTAGTAGTTGGTCCAGGCCCGCACTTCGTCGTCGCTGAAAGGGCGCTTGGCGTATTTGGCGCACCAGCGGACGGGTTCGCAGACGAAGGTGGACAGGACGTAGAGCATATCGTCGTTCGAGATGCGGAAGCGCCCGTGGATCGCGTTGATGCGCGTCACCGCCTCGGCTCCGCGATCCGAGTCCAGCCCGTGTTCCATCGGTTCGGACAGCAGAAGCTCGGTGTCGTCGTAGCGTTTGCGCGGCTCGGTTTCGAACTTGCCGGTGCGCACCAGAAGGCCCGAGATCGACGGCACCGCGTAGGTGCGGAAGAGCGCGAATTCGAGCGATTTTTCGATGTCCCACGCGAATTCGATCGCGCCGAGCCAACGGCAAATTTCTTCGTACTCGGTGTCGGGGTCGCGCCCCAGCCCGCTCGTCTCGGTGATCGTCATGCCCATGTCCCGTCAGGCCCTGCCGTCACTATTGCGGTCGGCAGGGCCTTGGGCAAGGTCAGGCTTCGATCTCGTGCTTGCGGGCATGAAGGAAGTCGCGCAGGTCGAGCACGGATTTCTCGTCCATCGAGACGTAGATCAGCGACATATTGGTCCGCTCGCGCACCATTTCGCCGGGGAACGGCAGGTAGCTGAGTTCGCGCGACCCGAAACTGGGCGACGCGGTGCCGACCTGCCAGTCCGTCGTCAGTTCCACGTCCACGAGTTTCAGCGCCTTGTCGCCCCCCTGCCCCGGACGCTCGAACGGGACGCCCGCGAGTTTCAGGTAACTCGTCTTGTCGGCGGCCTTCACGAACCCGTCGACGAACTGGGCGGCAAGCACCTGAAGGTCCGCCGCTTCGTCAGGGTGGTGCATGTGCGAATGCAGGTGGTCGGCGTCATGCGGGTGGTTGTGATCGTGCGGGTGATGATGATCATGGTGGTGGTGCGGGTGGTCATGCGGCATGGATCAGCCCCCCACCTTGTGCGGATGCGGGTTCGACCAGCGCTTGCCCTCGAACTCGCCATGCGGGAACTGAACCGGCTTGTCGATCATCGCCTTGTGCTTGCCCAGCGTGCCGTGGCTGACCATCGCGCCCAGAACGTCGACGATGACGCGGGTGCCCATGAGGGCCGTGATGTCGGAAGTGTCGTAGGGGGGAGAAACCTCGACCAGTTCGAGCCCGCACAGCCCCTCTTTCGCGACGCCGGAGGCCAGCGCCAGCGCCTCACGCGGAAGAAAGCCGCCGGGTTCGGGCCAGCCGGTGCCGGGAACGAAACCGCAGTCGATCGAGTCGATGTCGAAGGACATATAGACCATGTCGACGCCGTCCCATGCCATGTCGAGCGCCATTTCGACGGTCTTGTCGATGCCCATCGCCTCGACATCCGCCATGGTGATGATGTTGGTCTGCCGCTCGCGCGCGACCTTCACCGCCTCACGCGGCACCTGCCAGCCGCCGATCCCGATCTGGACGAGGTTCTTGGCGGGCACGTTGGGCATATTCGTTGCATGGAACCACGGCGTCGTGTGCATCCGTTCGTCGAGGTCTTTTTCCTGAATGTCGGCGTGGCGGTCGAAGTGGACGATGCCGATCTTCTTGGACGTGACTTCCGCGATACCGCGCACACAGGGAAAGCCGATGGAGTGGTCGCCGCCGATCATGATCGGGAAGCTGCCGGAAGATGCCACGTGGCTCACCGCCCGCGTGATCTGGTCGAAGGATTTCTCAAGGTTCGCGGGGATGGTGAACACGTCGCCCGCATCGCAGAGCGTCATCTGTTCGCGCAGGTCGACGCCGATTTCGTAGTTGTAGGGCGTGTAGAGCGCGGAAATCTTGCGCACACCTTGCGGGCCGAACCGGGTGCCGGGGCGATAGGTCGTGCCGCCGTCGAAGGGGATGCCAAGGACGGTCGCGTCATAGTGCGCGACCTCCAGCACGTCCTCGGCGTAGGGCGCTTTCAGAAACGTATTGATCCCCGCGTAATGCGGCAGCTCGCCCCGCGCGAAGATGGGGATCGACTTGTCCTCGATGCTGTCGGCGCCGGTCAGGCCCATGCGCAGCGCCCAGCGGCGCTCTTCGTCCCAGCGGCCTTCGGGCAGGTCGCCCTCTTTCTGCATCGCTTTCCAGCCGCCAAGCTTGGTCAGGTCAGGATGATGGGCGCGTCGGTCGCGGGCGTCATGCGCGGCCGCGAGGTCGCGGGGATGGTGGGAACGGGTGTGTCTCGGGGTCGAAAACATCGCTGTCTCCTGTCGTCGTGCCGCGTCTGGCGGCGTCTGTCGCGGGCCTTGGTTGCAGCGACACGCGGAGCCCGTGGGCGCGTGCCGTGTCGGGTCAACTGGCGCGGGCCAGCGAGGGGTAGAGGTCGAGGATGCGCTGGAACGGGATGCCCCGGTCGCGGGCGTCGAAATCGTAGGTGATGGTCGCACCGAAGGCGCCGGGGTCGTGCGGGTCCCAGCGCGGCTTGTCGAAGACGAGGACGCGGTCGCCCAGTTTGAAGCCCTCTTCCAGATCGTGGGTGACCATGAAGACTGTCATCTTGGTCTCGGCCCTGAGTTCGGTGAGGAACTGGTGCATCGAGAGCCGCGTGCCGGGGTCGAGCGCGCCGAAGGGCTCATCCAGCAGAAGGATGCGCGGTTTCGCGGTGAGCGCCTGCCCGATGGCGAGGCGTTGCTGCATCCCACCCGACAGGCTCGCCGGATACTGGTCGGCCACGTGGTTCAGCCCGATCCGGTCGAGCATGGCGTCGGCGCGGTCCAGCGCCTCGCGGCGCTTGGCCCCGCGCAGGCGACCCGATGCGGTCTGAAAGCCCTCGCCCGCCACGATGTTCTGACGCACGGTCAGGTGCGGAAAGACCGAATATTTCTGGAACACCACGCCCCGTTCCAGCCCTGGCTCGACCGCTGGCGCGCCCCCGTCGATGGTGATCGCCCCCCGCGTAGGCTGCTCTTCGGCCAGAAGCATGCGAAGGAAGGTGGATTTGCCGCAGCCAGAGGCCCCGACGATAGAGATGAACTCCCCCTCGGCCACGTCGAGGTTCACACGTTCGAGGATCGGGCGGTTTCCGTAGCTTTGGAACACGTCGCGGACGGAGACGAAACTCATAGCCCCGCCTCCATCCACGGGAACGCCTTGCGGGTCAGGAGCCTGAGCGCCCAGTCGATGAGGAAGGCCAGGAGCGTGATCCAGATGACGTAAGTGAGGATGACGTCCATGGCGAGGTAACGGCGGACGAGGAAGATGCGGTAGCCAAGGCCCACGTCCGAGGCGACAGCTTCGGCGGCGATCAGAAAGAGCCATGCGGAGCCGAGCGACAGGCGGACATTGGCGATGAGGCGCGGCAGGATTTGTGGGAGCGCTACGCGGGCGGCGATGACCCATGTGGAGGCGCCGAGGGTCTGCGCCTTGACGATCTGTTCGTGCGGGATGTCGAGCACGCGTTGGCTGAGATCGCGGGTCATGAAGGGCGTGATGCCGATGACGATGAGCACGATCTTGGCGGTTTCGCCAAGGCCGAACACGATGAACAGGATCGGTAGCAGCGCGAGCGGCGGCACCATCGACAGGACCGCGACGAAGCCCGAGAGGCCACGCCGCGCGTAGGGCAAAAGGCCGATTAGCATCCCGAGGATGAGCGAGGTCAGGGCCGCGATCCCCACGCCGCCCAAAAGCCGGAGCAGAGAGGCCGCCGTGTCGCGCCACAGCAGGATTTCGCCCGAACGGCGATCAGGCTCGGTGAAAAGCCGGATCGCGGTATCGAGGATCGTCGCGGGCGCGGGCAGCAGCTTGTCCGCCGGGTTCGCGGCCAGCCGAATCTCGGACCCGATGGCATAGGCGATGGCGACGGCCACGAAGGGGGCCGCCGCGAGGGCGACCGCGAGGGGCCGGGCCGGGGATCGGTTGATGAGACGCATGGGTCAGCCTCGTGGCAAGGCGGGGCCGCGCGAACGGACCCGCGACGCGTGCTTACAGTTCGCCGTCGGCGGCCATCTGCATGTAAGTGGCGTCGTAGCGGAACTTGACGTTGTTCGCGTCACCGCTGGTCGAGCCATCCGGATAGGCCACGCCCACGAAGTCCGCGCTTGGTGCGCCCTCGCCAAGGATGCCCTTGTCGAACAGGAACTCGGCCACGTTGGTCATGGTCGTCGGCAGATCGGCGGACGAGGCCTGCGCAACGGCATCGGCCGGGTCATAGAACATCTCGGTCGCGGCGAGCTGTGCTTTGTAGCCCTCAAGATCGGTCCCCGAGGCTTCGGCCATCGCCGTCAACGCCTCTTCGTCGCCTGCGGCCATCAGACCCATGACTTCGTACCAGGCGCCCACCAGCGCCTTGCCGAAGTCCGGGTTGTCGGCCAGCGTTTCCGAATTCACGACCATGAGGTCGAGGATTTCGCCGGGAATGGCGGACGAGTCGAACACGTTGGTCGCGTCGGGGTTGCTGCCGAGGATTTCCGACACCAGCGGGTTCCACGTCACGACCGCCTGCACATCGTCGGTGGCATAGGCCGCGATCATATCGGCATCCGAGGTGTTGATGACCCCGTCCAGATCACGCTCTGCCAGACCGACGCTGTCGAGGCCACGGGCGAGCAGGTAATGCGAGACCGACAGTTCGACGAGGTTCACGGGCTTGCCCGCAAGGTCTTCGATCGTGCCCTCGCCTTTCAGGATCACCGCATCGTTCCCGTTGGAATAGTCGCCGATGATGAGCGCGGTGGTGTCGACGCCGCCGCCCGAGGGGATCGAGAGCGTGTCCATATTGGTGGCCGACACACCGTCGAAGGCGCCTGCGGTGTATTGGTTGATCGACTCGACGTAGTCGTTGATCTGCACGATCTCGACGTCGATGCCGTATTTCTCGGCCCATTTGTCCATGATGCCGCTGTCTTCGAGATAGCCCCACGGCATCCAGCCGACATAGATGGACCACGCCACCTTGAACTCGGTCTTTTCCTCGGCCTGAGCCGGAGCGAGAGATGCGCCGAGGACGCCGAGAGAGAGCGCCCAAGCGGACAGGATGTTCGTTTTGGTCATGATGTTCCCCGTTCTGCGTCCCGCCTTTGACTGGTCGGGTTCCGGTCCACTGGCGGAACAAAGAGATTGGGCGCGGACGAAACCAGCGCAGTATGTCTCCCGGGATTTTGGCCCGCCGTGTGCCCTGCCGGAATTTGCCGGATGGGTGACGCTTCTCGGACCAGACCCGCGCTTTGGCGCGGCGGAACCCTAAGCGTCCTGCACGTCAAGGTGAGCGCAAGCGCGATTTCCGCGTCAACCGAGAACCGAACGCTGCGGGGCGCGGGCATGACAATGGCGCACAAATGCGCGGCGATGGTGCAAAAATGGGCAGCCGCTGTCTGGATCGTGGCCCGGACAGGGACGCCCGACTTGGCCTTGCCGCCCCGCTCCACTAGACGTTCTGGCGAGGGACAAGGGAGTCACCGGCGCATGGCGACGGACACAGGGCAGACCGACGGGCCGCGCGTTTCGGTGATTATCCCGGTGCATGGGGTCGAGGCCTATATCGAGGACTGTATCGCTTCGGTTCAGGCGCAGGATCTGGCGTCGCTGGAAATCATCACGGTCAACGACGTGTCCCCCGACGACGCGCAACGGGTGATCGACCGTCTTGCCGCCGACGATCCCCGGATCAGGCCGATGGTTCTGACCGAGAACGTCGGACAGGGCTTTGCGCGCAACCGGGCGCTGGAGGTGGCGACGGGCGAGTATGTCTGGTTCATCGACGGCGACGACTGGATGCCCGACCCCGGCTTTCTGTCGCGGGCCGTCGCGCTCGCCGATACGACCGCGAGCGACATGGTGCGCGGGCGAAAGCTGTATCACGCGGTTGAGCGCAAACCGGGCCAGCCGCTGCGGCTGGTGGCGGACGAGGCGGAGCAGCGGTTTTCCGAAACGCGCGCGGGCATCGCCTTGGCCGACGATCCCTTCATTCTGGAAAGCTGGCATTTCTGGCTGTGGCTCTATCGTCGGTCCTTTCTGGAAGACCACGGCATCCGCTTCGCCCTGACCCAGATGGAAGAGCGGCCTTTCGTGGTCGAGGCGCTGTTGCGCGCGGACCGGATCTCGCTCCTCGCTGTCGAGGCGACGCGCTATCGCCAGCGGGCGCAGTCGACGATGCGGCGGGCGCGCACGATGGAGGACAACGCGCGCCTTCTGCAAAACCTCGCGCTGGTGGTGGACAGCTTCGACAAGTCCGGGGCCGTCGACCGCGCGAGCCCTTTGCGCGCGCATCTGAACGTGGCGATGACGCAATTTCTGGAGATCCTGTTCTTCCGCGAGGCCTTTGCCGATGTGCGCACCCGGTCGCAATCGGATCGGGATGCGTTCTGGCGGCAGGCGTCGGCAGCCTTTCGGCGCGCGGCTTTCACGCCCGCCGACATCGTGCCGGGGCTGGCCGGGCAGAACGACGCGGCGCTGGAAGCGCATGCCTATCACCTTGCCGTCGCCGGGCTTGGTGCCGACGACCCCGCGGTGACCACTCTGGCGGTCGATTTCGGGTTTCCGCCCGAGCCGGGCGAGGTGCCGGATGAGTTGGCGCGGGCGCTGGCGGATTACGCGGCGCACCGTCCGGGGGCCCATGCGACGCACCGCAACGCATCGACGGTGGTCAATTACGGCCTGTTCGGCTGGCGTCTCTGGTGCCTCGCCCCCATGCTCGCGCTCGTCGTGCCGCATGCCCAGCGCGCCGCGTTTCGGGCGGAACCCTCGACCTACGCGCACCGCCATTGGGCGCGCGGGGTCGCGCTTGCCTTTCCGACCCGCGATCCGGCACGGCCCTTCAGGTTCTGGATGCCCGTCTTCGCCCGCATCCTCGCAGCGCAGGGGCTGGCGGGCCACGTCCCACGCTTTCGCCGCGATCCGGTGAAATTCGTGCGCACCCTCGCGACGCCGTTGGAGCGATTGGCCGGGCGGCTGCTTTTTCCGGCGGGCGAGCTTCGCTAGTCCAGAAAGGTCCAGTTGTCGGCCCCGTCGAACTGGCGGATGCGAATGCCGTCGATCGCGCGCGGGTCGTCAGCCAGACGCAGGTTGAACGCGCGGTTGTCGTCGGCCTGCCCCTGCCAGTGGGTGACGCAGCCGCAGGTCGCGCAATGGTGGAAGGCGAGCGATTTCTCACCACGCAGATAGGGGACCGTGTGGTCTTCGCCTTGCAGAAATCGCGCATTCGTGGGCGGAGAATAGCCCCAAAGGGCGCCATATCTTCTACAAGCCGAACAATTGCAGGAATTCAGCTTCGGCGGTCGGGTGATCTGAAACCGCACCGCGCCGCACAGGCAGGAGCAGGTTATGAGGTCGTCGTCGGGCATGGCCGCCTCCGGGGATACCCCCGAAAGCTACCATGAAACACGTCAGCCATCCACGCGGATGCGGGCGTTGGTCGGGTCGTGCGGGCTGTCCTCCACGATCTCGCATTCCCACAGACGGTTCTGCATCTTGACCTTCAGCTTGGTCCCGACCTTGGCCAGTTCGGGCTTCACATAGCCCATGCCGATCTGCTTGCCGAAGGCGACCGAGTAGCCGCCCGAGGTCAGGCGACCGACTTTGGTGCCTGCGTCGAACAGCGCCTCGCGGCCCCACGGGTCGGCATCCTCCGGCCCGTCGATCAGGAGCGTGACGCACATGGACCGGATGCCTTTCGCCGCCATCTCGGCCTTGCCGTAGAAGTCCTTGTCCATGTCCACGAAGCGGTCCAACCCGGCCTCAATCGGGGTCGCGTCGCGGCCAAGTTCGGTGCCGAAGGCGCGGTAGGATTTCTCTTGCCGGAGCCAGTTCTGGGCACGGGCACCCACGGGTTTCAGCCCGTGCTTCTCGCCCGCCTTCATCAACTGATCCCACAGGTAGTTCTGCATCTCGATCGGGTGGTGAAGCTCCCACCCAAGTTCGCCGGTATAGGCGACGCGGATCGCCATGACCGGGCACATCTTGAGTTCGATGTTGCGCATCGACAGCCACGGGAAACGTTTGTTGGACAGGGCCGTGTCCGGGTCGGCGTCCACGATCAACTCTTTCAGGATGTCGCGGGCGTTGGGTCCGGCCAGCGCGAAGACGCCGTAGCGGGTGGTCACGTCTTCGCGGTTGATGCGCCCGAATTCCTCTTCTTTGTCCTCGATGGCCTTGTAGAGGTAATCTTCGTCGTAAGCCTGCACGCCGCCCGCGGAGACGAGGTAATAGCTATCCTCGGCCTCGCGCACAATGGTGTATTCGGTGCGGGTCGTGCCCGTGGAAGTCAGCGCATAGGTCAGGTTGATCCGGCCCACTTTCGGCAGCTTGTTGGTGGTGAACCAGTCAAGGAACGCGGTCGCGCCGGGGCCGGAAATGCGGTGTTTGGCAAAGGCAGAGGCGTCGATCAGCCCGGCGGTGTCGCGGATCGCCTGCGCTTCGGCCTTGGCATGGTCCCACCAGCCGCCACGGCGGAAGGACCGCGCGTCGTGGTCGAAGTTGTCGGGCGCATCCAGTGGGCCGTAATAGTTCGGGCGCTCGAACCCGTTCACGCAGCCGAACTGCGCGCCCAGTGCCTTTTGCCGGTCATAGGCGGGCGCGGTGCGCAGAGGGCGGCAGGCCGGGCGCTCTTCGTCCGGGTGGTGCAGGATATAGACGTGGTCGTAGCATTCCTCGTTCTTGCGGGCCGCATATTCGGTCGTCATCCAGTCCTGCCCGTACCGCTTGGGGTCGAGCGCGGCCATGTCGATCTCGGCCTCGCCCTCGACCATCATCTGGGCAAGGTAGTATCCGGTGCCGCCCGCAGCGGTGATCCCGAAGGAAAAGCCCTCGGCCAGCCACATATTGCGCAGGCCCGGCGCGGGGCCGACCAGCGGGTTACCATCGGGCGTGTAGCAGATCGGGCCGTTGAAATCGTCCTTGAGGCCGACCGTTTCCGAAGACGGAATGCGGTGGATCATCGACATGTATTCTTCTTCGATCCGGTCGAGGTCGAGCGGGAACAGGTCGGCGCGGAAGCTGTCGGGCACGCCATGTTCGAACCGCGCGGGCGCGCCTTCTTCATAGGGGCCGAGAATCCAGCCGCCCCGTTCCTCGCGCACATACCATTTGGCGTCGGCGTCGCGCAAAACCGGGTGCTGTGGCTGGGTCTTGCGGTATTCGACCAACGCCGGATCGGGTTCGGTGACGATGAACTGATGCTCGACGGGAATGGCGGGCATCTTGATGCCCAAGAGCTGCGCGGTGCGCTGCGCGTGGTTGCCGGTCGCGGTCACTACATGCTCGGCGTGGATTTCGAAGGTCTCCTCGGTCGGAACGAGGTTCCCGCCCCGCTCGCCCATCACCGTGCCGCGCACGATCCAGTGGTCGCCCGCCCATTCGTAGCTGTCCACCTGCCGCTTGCGGATGATCTCGACCCCGCGTTGGCGTGCGCCCTTGGCCATCGCCATCGTCACGTCGGCGGGGTTGATGTAGCCATCGGTCGGGTGGAAGAGCGCGCCGATCAGGTCTTCGGTGCGTAGGAGCGGCCAGCGGTCCTTGATCTCGGCGGGCGAGAGGAATTCGTAAGGGATGCCCACGGTGTCGGCGGTCGAGGCATAAAGCTGGTATTCGTCCATCCGGTCCCGCGTCTGCGCCATGCGCAGGTTGCCGACGACGAAAAAGCCTGCGTCCAGCCCGGTTTCCTCTTCCAGCGTCTTGTAGAACTTGACCGAGTAGTCGTGGATGTGGCTGGTCGCGTAGCCCATGTTGAAGAGCGGCAGAAGCCCGGCGGCGTGCCATGTCGACCCCGATGTCAGCTCGTCCCGCTCCAGAAGCGCCACGTCGGACCAGCCTGCTTTTGCCAGGTGATAGGCGATCGAGGTGCCAACGGCACCGCCCCCGACAACCAGAGCTTTCACTTGTTTCGCCATCACGCGACTCCCTTAAATGTCCGCGCCCAAAATGGCGCAACCGTGGGAAAGCGGGCAATTTGGCCCGACGCTTTGCGGTGCGAAAACGACCTAGCGCGCGTAGGCGGCGATGAAAGTGTCGACGGGCAGGATCGGGCGCAGGATGTCAGCCAATTCATCGACCTTGGCATCCTTGGGATCGAAGAGGACGTAACAGACGAAATCCTCGACCATCGCGGCCTGCTGTTCATATCCGTAGGTCAGAAACTCGCGCCCCGCTTCCGGCACCCAGAAATACGGGTCTTTCGACTCGATGCTTTCGCCTGCCGACACCAGCGGCGAGTAGTTCGTGCGCGCGCGGTTCTGCCATTGCCAGACATGGACAAGCTCATGCGCCATGATCGGTGCGACCGGGTAAAGCGCGCTGTCGGGCAGGCCCGCGAAGGCATCTTCGGGATACCAGCGGTAGGAGAAATAGATGTTGTCGTCGAGGACGAAGGCGGCGGGCCAATCCCAGTAGCGGCGCGGTGAGGGCTTGCGCACGCAAAGGTCATCGGGCGCCTTGCGCGGCGGCGGGGCCGCCTCGACCGGTTCGGACGGGTCGCGCAGCGCCGGATAATCGCGCGGCAGCGGCAGAACGCCTGCGCCCGCCAGCACCTCGATCCCCTCGATCTCCAGCGTGTCGCCGAAAAGGTTCTTGGCGAAAACGGTCTCGTTCGGGGTCAGGGTGCGCGCGCAGCCGGAGGCCAGGACCGTTGCGGCAAGAGTAAACAGAAGTGTTTTGCGCACGACGGACCTCGGAACTGCTCGTCGGGAAACCGTAACCGATTCCCCGCCGGATGAAAGCCCACCTTCCCGTGTGCCTAGCGCCCGCGCGGATCGACCAGTCGGGCGAGGACGCTGGATTGCGAAACGCGGCCCAGCACGGCGCCATCCTCGACCACCGAGAGCGGGCCGCCCTGCCCCAGACGTTCCATCACCTCGCCCACCTTGGTGGCGGCGTCGATCTGTCCTTCGCCCTCGCCCGGCTCCATCACGTCGCGGGCGGTGAGCACACCGAGCGGGTTCATATGGGCCACGAAATCGGCAACATAGTCGTTGGCGGGGGCCGTGAAAATCTCACGCGGGGTGCCGCATTGAACGATGCGCCCGCCCTCCATGATCGCGATGCGGTCGCCGATCTTGAACGCTTCGTCCAGATCGTGACTGACGAAGATGATCGTGCATTTGAACCGCTCCTGAAGATCGAGAAGCTCGTCCTGAAGCCGGGTGCGGATCAGGGGGTCGAGGGCCGAATAGGGCTCGTCCATCAAAAGGATCGGCGCGCCTGTGGCAAAGGCGCGGGCAAGGCCCACGCGCTGCTGCATCCCGCCCGACAATTCGCCCACCATCCGGTCGGCCCAGTCGGTCAGCCCCACGATTTCCAACTGTTCGTCCACCTTGGCCGTGCGCTCGGCCCGCGATTGACCACCCAGTTCCAGCCCCAGCCCGACGTTGTCGCGCACGGTGCGCCACGGGAGCAGCCCGAACTGCTGGAACACCATCGACACCTTGTTGAGCCGGATATGGCGCAAGGTCGCCGCGTCCGCATGGGTGACGTCGACCATCTGCCCGCCGTCCGACACGCGCACCGAACCGCGCACCACCGGGTTCAGCCCGTTCACGGCGCGCAAAAGCGTGGACTTGCCGGAGCCGGACAGCCCCATGAGCACGAGGATCTCGCCCTCGGCCACGTCGAGTTTGCAGTCGTGCACGCCCAGCACCTGCCCGGTTTCCTCCTGCACGGCGGCGCGATCCTGCCCCTCGTCCATGAGCGGAAGCGCCTGATCCGGCTGGTCGCCGAACACGATCGAGACGTTGTCGAATTCCACGGCATTGGTCATTTGCGTTCGATCCTCAGCATGCGGTCGAGGATGATGGCGACGACGACGATGACGAAGCCGCTTTCAAACCCCAGCGCCGTGTTCACCTGATTGAGCGCGCGCACGACCGGAACGCCCAGCCCGTCAGCACCGACGAGGGCCGCGATGACCACCATCGACAGCGACAGCATGATCGTCTGGTTGAGGCCCGTCATGATCTGCGGCAGCGCGTAGGGCAGTTCGACTTTCCACAAAAGCTGCCGCCCCGTCGCGCCAAAGGCCTGCGCGGCTTCTTTCAGCGCCATCGGGGTCGAGGATATGCCGAGGTGCGTCAGCCGGATCGGCGCGGGGAGCACGAAGATCACGGTGGCCAAGAGCCCCGGCACCATGCCGATGCCGAAGAACACGATGGCCGGGATCAGGTAGACGAAGGTCGGCAGCGTCTGCATCAGGTCCAAGACGGGCCTCATCCCGGCGTAGAGTTTCGGCCGATGCGCCGCCGCGATGCCGATAGGCACCCCGATCGCCATGCAGACCACGCAGGCCGACAGGACGAGGGTGAGGCTTTCGGTCGTCTCCTCCCAATACCCCTGATTCATGATGAACAGGAAACCGAGGACGACGAAGACCACGATCTTCCAGTTCTTTTGCAGAAACCACGTCAGCACCGCGAAGACGGCCACGATCAACAGGGGCGGCGGCGTTTGCAGCACCCAGAGGATCGCGTCGATCATGGTTTCGCCCGCGACGGATATCCAGTCGAACACCGGGCCGCCCACGTCCTGAAGCCAGTCGAAGACGTCGCGCGCCACCTTGCCGACCGGGATTTTCGTATCTTCGAGCCAGTCCATGTGCCCCCTATCGTGCCACGTCGGCGGATGTGCCGATCCAAGTGTAGTCGTAAAGTGTCTCGTCCCCGTCCGGCGTGATCCGCCGTTCGGACAGAATCGCGCCGATCTCGGGCGCATATTCGACCTCGCGGGTGTCGATCTCGCCGCTCGCGCTCGCTTCCATCACCCGGATGGTCCAGGTGTCATAGGTGCAGTCGAGGATGCCCCGTGTGCCATCGCCGACATGGTTGAACAACAGCGGGCGCGTCGTTTCCTCGCCCATCGAAACCTCGGTCAACGAAAGCGAGACATCGCCAAGACGGGCGAGATCGTCGAGCGCCCCGGTGTCGCCGGTATAGGACAGAAGCCGCACCTCGCCGCCCTCGTTCACCGACATGGGTGCAAGCGCATGGTCATAGGTCAGGGTGACCACCGATTTCACCTCGTCGGCATCGGTGATGAGGCGCACTTCGTTGAACCCATCCGGGCGCAATTCGATATCGGCGCGGATGAAGATCGGTTCGTTCTGAACCAGCACGATCCCCTGACGCAGATCAGCCCGCGTGGGACAGGTCGCCATCGCGGGACCGGCGGCGACGATCAGGGCGAGCGTCGTGATGCGTTTCATTCGATCTCCCCCACCACGGCGCCGTCGTATTCGACGACCGAAAGCGTGCGGCCACGCGGATCGACCTGTTCCGTGCGCACGACGACGCCCAGATCGGGCGCGTAGTCCCACAGGAAATGGATCGGCTCCATGCCTTCGATCGCGTTCTCGTTTCGCAGCACCCAGGTGTCGTAGACGCAGTCGCCGATCCTGACCCGGCCCTCGCCCTCGTAAAACAGGCGATAGTGACCGGTGCCGAAGCGTTTTCCGTCGACGATCAGCCCGAACATGGCGGCGAAATCCCCGGTCTCGTCGACCTTCAACGCGGCATCCATATCGGCCATGTAGTCGAAAGAGATAATGCCGTTCGCGCTTTCCTGCTGTTCGACGGCAAGCGCGTTGGCGTAGGTCGAGGCGCGACGCACTTCGCCCTCCAGCCGCGACATCTGGCGGTATTCGGTCAGAACGCCATCCTCTTCGCGATACATCACCTTGAACAAGGGCGAGGCGCGCACGAGCGTCACGCCCTCGGCCAGATCGGCCTTGGTCGGACAGGCCGCCATGGCAGGTGACGACAGGAGCAGTGAGACGAGGATCGCGCGCATATGGAAAGGGCGGCAGGTTCCCCCGCCGCCCGTCCGGTCTTAGTTGAGCGCGGCGGACACGGCTTCGACCGCATCGCCACCGTCCTTGGTGGTCACACCGTCCAGCCAGGGCTTCCAGGCATCCGGGTTCGCGGCAAGCCAGGCGGAGGCCGCATCGGTCGGGTCTTCGCCATCGTTCAGGATCGCGCCCATGATCTCGTTCTCCATGGCGAGGGTGAACTTGAGATTGCCGAGAAGCGCGCCTACGTTCGGGCATTCTTCGACATAGCCGGCACGGGTGTTGGTATAGACCGTCGCACCGCCCAGATCGGGGCCGAAGAATTCGTCACCGCCGGTCAGGTAACCCATCTCGAAGTTGGCGTTCATCGGATGCGGCTCCCACCCCAGGAACACGATGGGTTCGTCGCGCTTGGTGGCCCGGTCGACCTGCGCCAGCATCCCCTGCTCCGAGCTTTCAACCACTTCGAAGCCTTCGAGGTCGAAGGCGTTGCCCTCGATCATGTCCATGATAAGCCGGTTGCCGTCGTTGCCCGGTTCGATGCCGTAGATCTTGCCTTCGAGCGCCTCGCGCTGGCTGGCGATGTCACCGAAGTCGGCGATGCCGAGGTCCATGGCGGCTCTGTTCACGGCAAGGGTGTATTTCGCGCCCTCGAGGTTTTCGCGGACGGTCACGACCGTGCCGGCCTCACGATAGGGGGCGATGTCGCCTTCCATCGTGGGCATCCAGTTGCCGAGGAAGATGTCGATGTCGCCTTCGGCCATGGAGGTATAGGTCACCGGCACGGACAGCACCTTGATGTCGGTTTCATAGCCCAGCGCATCGAGGATCACGGTCGTCGCGGCCGTGGTCGCGGTGATGTCGGTCCAGCCGACGTCCGAAAACGTGACCTCGTCGCATTGCGCGAAAGCCGGGGCCGCAGCGGCACAGATCGCCAGCGCGGAAAGGGTCGTCTTGATGGTCATTCTATAGCTCCCTGTTTTTTATTGATTGACGAGTCAATCAAAGAAGAACACTTTGGCGCCCGCGTTACAAGGGTGAGTTATGCCAAAGGTTGGAATGGAGCCTATTCGCCGAGAGGCGCTAGTGAAAGCAACGATTGCTGAAATCGGCGCGATGGGCTCGCTCGACGTGACGGTGAGCAAGATCGCCAAACGCGCGGGCATGTCCCCGGCCCTTGCCCATCACTACTTCGGGTCCAAGGATCGCATCCTTCTGGCCGCGATGCAGCACATCCTGACGACCTATGGCCATTGGGTTCGCGTGGAACTGGCGCAGGCGACCACGCCGCGTGCGCGTCTTGAAGCGATCATCCGCGCGTCCTTCGAAGCCGGGAATTTCGAGCCTGCGGTGATCGCGGCGTGGCTGAACTTCTACGTCCACGCGCAGGGCGATCCGGGCGGCGCGCGGCTTTTGCGGATCTATCACGGGCGTCTGCGCTCGAACCTGATCCATGATCTGCGCCCCCTCGCAGGCGACCGGGCGGCGGACATTGCCGAAACGCTCGCCGCGCTGATCGACGGCGTCTATATCCGCCACGCGCTTGGCACCCCGCCCGATGGCGTGTCCGCCGTGGCCCGCGTGACCGACGTGCTCGACCGTCTGTTGGAGGCCCGATGACCAAACCGAACATCCTGATCCTGATGGTGGACCAGTTGAACGGAACGCTGTTTCCCGATGGTCCTGCCGACTGGCTTCACGCCCCGAACCTGAAACGGCTTGCGGCGCGCTCGGTCCGGTTCAAGAACGCCTACACCGCCTCGCCGCTCTGCGCGCCGGGGCGGGCGGCGTTCATGTCGGGGCAGTTGCCCAGCCGGAACGGCGTCTATGACAACGCCGCCGAGTTCCGCTCGGACATCCCCACCTATGCCCACCATCTGCGGCGGGCGGGCTATTACACCGCGCTGTCCGGCAAGATGCACTTCGTCGGCCCGGATCAGCTGCACGGCTTCGAGGAACGGCTGACCACCGACATCTATCCCGCCGATTTCGGCTGGACCCCGGATTACCGCAAACCCGGTGAGCGGATCGACTGGTGGTATCACAACATGGGCTCGGTCACGGGGTCGGGCGTCGCCGAGATTTCCAACCAGATGGAATACGACGACGAGGTCGCGCATTTCGCCAAGATGAAGGTCTATGACCTCGCCCGCGCCAAGGACGACCGCCCGTGGTGCCTGACCGTCAGCTTCACGCATCCGCACGATCCTTACGTGGCGCGCAAGAAATACTGGGATCTTTACGAGGACTGCGCGCATCTGCTGCCTGAGGTGCCCGCGATGGATTACGCGGACCACGACCCCCATTCCCAGCGCATCTTCGACGCGAACGACTGGCGCAGCTATGACATTTCGGACGACGATATTCGTCGGTCGCGCCGCGCCTATTTCGCCAACATCAGCTATCTCGACGACAAGATCGGGGAAATTCTCGAGGCGCTCGAGACCACGCGGCAGGAGGCGACGATCCTCTTTGTCTCGGACCACGGCGATATGCTGGGCGAGCGCGGGCTTTGGTTCAAGATGAGCTTTTTCGAAGGCTCTTCCCGCGTGCCGCTGATGATCGCCGCGCCCCAGTTCGAGCCGCGGCTGGAGGAAACGCCCGTGTCGACGCTCGACGTGACGCCGACGCTGGGCGAGTTGGCCGGGCTGGACCTGTCGGACATTCTGCCGTGGGTCGATGGGCAAAGCCTGTGCCCGGTCGCCTATCATCAGGCGCGCGAGACGCCGTTGAAGATCGAATATGCCGCCGAGGCGAGTTATGCGCCGCTCGTGGCGCTCGTGCAGGGCCGCTGGAAATACACCCGCTGCGCGCTCGACCCGGATCAGTTCTTCGATCTGGGGGCCGACCCGCAGGAACGGGTGAACCTTGCCGAGACGGAGCCGGACAACCCGTTCCTTGCCGAGTTCCGCAAGATGGCGGATGCGGCATGGGATCTGGAGCGGTTCGACGCCGATGTGCGCGCAAGCCAGGCCCGGCGCTGGGTCGTCTACGACGCGCTTCGCAACGGCAGCTATTACCCGTGGGATTACCAGCCGCTGCAACGCGCCTCGGAACGCTACATGCGCAACCACATGGACCTGAACGAAGTCGAGGAAAGCCAGCGCTTTCCGCGAGGAGAATGACATGATCGACCCGAAACCGACCGCCAGCCATTTCATCGACGGGGCCTATGCCGAGGACGACAGCGGCACGCCGATCCCGGTGATCTATGCGGCGACGGGCGAGGAAATCGCCCGCGTCCACGCCGCCACCCCTGCCCTTGCCGACCGGGCGATCGCCGCCGCCAAACGCGCGCAGCCGGAATGGGCCGCGATGAGCGGGACCGAACGGGGGCGCATCCTGCGCCGGGCTGCCGATATGATCCGCGAACGCAACCGCGAGCTGTCGGAGCTTGAGACGCTCGACACCGGCAAGCCGTTGCAGGAAACGCTGGTGGCCGACGCGACATCCGGCGCGGACGCTCTGGAATATTTCGGCGGGCTGGCCGGGGCGCTGACGGGCGAGCATATCCAGCTTCCGGGCGGCGATTTCGTCTACACCCGGCGCGAGGCGCTTGGGGTCTGCGTCGGCATCGGCGCGTGGAACTATCCGACCCAGATCGCCTGCTGGAAGGCCGCGCCCGCGCTCGCCTGCGGCAATACGATGGTGTTCAAGCCGTCCGAGACGACGCCACTCTGCGCGCTCAAGGTAGCGGAGATTCTGAAAGAGGCGGGCCTGCCCGACGGCGTGTTCAACGTGGTGAACGGCGCGGGCGAGGTCGGGGCGGCGCTGGTGGGTGACGACCGGGTCGCCAAGGTCTCGCTCACCGGATCGGTGCCGACGGGGCGCAAGGTGTATCAGGCGGCCGCGGCGGGCATGAAGCACGTCACGATGGAACTTGGTGGCAAGTCCCCGATGATCGTGTTCGAGGATGCAGATATCGAGAACGCCATCTCGGGTGCCATTCTGGGCAACTTCTATTCGTCGGGACAAATCTGCTCCAACGGCACGCGCGTCTTCGTCCACACAGACATCAAGGAGGCGTTCCTGTCGCGGCTGGCTGAACGGATCGGCACCGCCGTCATGGGCGATCCGCTGGACGAGGCGACGAACTTCGGCCCGATGGTCAGCGAAGGTCAGATGAACATCGCGATGAATTACATCGCCAAGGGCGTGGAAGAAGGGGCGCGGCTGGTCGCGGGCGGCAAGCGTGCGGACCGGGGTGGCTGGTATCTGGAACCCACCGTGTTCGCCGATGTCACCGACGACATGACCATCGCGCGCGAAGAGATTTTCGGCCCCGTCATGTGCGTACTCGATTTCACGGACGAGGACGAGGTCATGGCCCGCGCGAACGCCACGGAATACGGGCTGGCGGCAGGCGTGTTCACCCGCGATCTGGCCCGCGCGCACCGCGTGGCCGCCGGGTTCGAGGCGGGCACCTGTTACATCAACACCTATAACGACGCGCCGGTGGAGGCACCTTTCGGAGGTGTAAAAGCCTCGGGCGTCGGGCGCGAAAACTCCAAGGAAGCCATCAACCACTATTCCGAGGTGAAGTCGGTTTATGTGCGGATGGGCGACGTAGAAGCCCCGTTCTAGGCATCGAAAGGCCTGAAAAATGCAAGCGGACTATGTGATCGTCGGTGCCGGATCGGCTGGCTGCGCCATGGCGTATCGGCTGGGCGAGGCCGGGCATTCCGTCATCGTGATCGAACATGGCGGCACCGACGCGGGGCCGTTCATCCAGATGCCGGGGGCGCTGTCCTACCCGATGAACATGCCGCGCTACGACTGGGGGTTCTCGTCCGAGCCGGAGCCGCAGTTGAACAACCGGCGGATGGCGGTGCCGCGCGGCAAGGTGGTCGGTGGGTCGTCGTCCGTCAACGGCATGGTCTATGTGCGCGGGCACGCAAAGGATTACGACCATTGGGCCGACAGCGGCGCGACCGGCTGGGGCTACGCCGATGTGCTACCCTATTTTCAGCGGATGGAGCATTGGCACGGCAAGGGTGAAAGCGACTGGCGCGGCACCCAGGGGCCGCTTCACGTCCAGCAGGCGCGGCAGTGGAACCCGCTGTTTCACGCCTTCGTCGCGGCGGGGCGTGAGGCCGGGTATCCGGTGACGGAGGATTACAACGGCCACCAGCAGGAGGGGTTCGGTGCCTTCGACATGACCGTCTGGCAGGGGCGGCGCTGGTCGGCGGCGAATGCTTACCTCAAGCCAGCGATGGCAAAGTGGGACGTGACGCTGGTCAACGGCCTCGCCAAACGGGTGGTGTTCGAGGGGGGCCGCGCGGTCGGTGTCGAGATCGGTCGGCGCACGGACGAGACCATTCGCGCCACCCGCGAGGTGATCCTCGCCGCATCGTCGATCAACACGCCGAAGCTGCTCATGCTGTCGGGGATCGGGCCGGGTGCGCACCTGCGCGATCACGGGATCGAGGTGCGGGCGAATCGGCCCGGCGTGGGGCAGAACCTTCAGGACCATCTCGAGGTCTACATGCAATATGCCTCGAAGAAACCGATCACGCTTTATCGCTACTGGAACCTCTTGGGCAAAGCCTGGGTCGGGGCGCAGTGGCTCTTTACCCGGACGGGGCATGGCGCATCGAACCAGTTCGAAAGCTGTGCCTTCATCCGGTCGCAGGCGGGCGTCGAATATCCTGACATCCAGTTCCACTTCCTGCCCATCGCCGTGCGTTACGACGGCAAGGCCGCCGCCGAGGGCCACGGGTTTCAGGCGCATGTGGGACCGATGCGGTCGAAGTCGCGGGGCGCGGTCACGCTGGCCTCGGCCGATCCGGCGGACCCGCCCAGGATCACCTTCAACTACATGAGCCATGACGAGGATTGGCAGGACTGGCGCCGGGCCGTGCGGCTCACGCGCGAGATTTTCCGCCAGCCCGCGATGGAGGAGTTCGTCAAACACGAGATCCAGCCGGGCGGCGGCGACACGGACGGCGAGATCGACGCCTTCGTGCGCGAACATGCCGAAAGCGCCTATCACCCCTGCGGCACCGCGCGGATGGGGGCGGCGGACGACCCGAACGCCGTGGTCGACCCGGAGTGCCGGGTGATCGGGGTCGAGGGGCTGCGCGTGGCCGACAGTTCGATCTTTCCGCGTATCACCAACGGCAACACCAACGCGCCCTCGATCCTCGTCGGCGAAAAGGCCGCCGATCATGTGCTCGGGCGCACACCCCTTCCGCGCGACAACCGGGGGCCTTGGATCAATCCGGACTGGCGAACGGCGCAACGCTGACCTAGCTAGGGAACATGACCGACGATCTGTCCCTCGACGCCCGCGACGGGCTGCCGCCCGAGCTCAAGGTGCTGCTTGACGATTACCCCCGCGAGATGTGGCAGGGGCACCCGAATTTCTCGGGCCTCACCGCCTTCTGGCTTCAGATGCACGGCAAGTTCCGCTCGGTCCAGACAGAGCTTCTGGGCCTGACGCAGGCGTATCTGGACGCGAAAGAAGACCCGATGCGGTTCGGCGCCGCGACCTCGCGTTACACCGGCTTTTTCCTCGAAGGGCTGCATGGGCACCACAATATCGAGGATCATCATTATTTCCCGCAGATGGTCGCGCTGGACGCCCGCGTGGCCCGCGCCTTCGATGTGCTGGACGCCGATCACCACGCCCTCGCCCATCACATGAACGCGCTGGCGGATGCCACGAACGCGGTGCTGCGCCCGCTTCAGAACGGCGAGGACGCGCGCGATCCGGCGGGCAAGCTTCATGGGGTTCAGAGCGATTTCCAGAGCTTCCTCGACCGGCACCTGACGGATGAAGAGGATGTCGTCGTGCCGCTCATCCTGAACTATGGCGACAATTTTCACTGACTTGATCCGGGTCAAAGTGAGTGACCACATAGCGGCCTAGTCTCGGTCCACACGCTGACAGGAGACAGACATGGCCCATACGCCGCACGAACTTCACGAGGAATTCCCGGAGCACGCCGAAAAGATCACGGCGCTCAAGACCTCGGACCCGCATTTCGCGAAACTTCACGACGCGTATCATGACATCAATCGCGCGATCCATCGCGCCGAGACCAATGTCGAGCCGACCGATCAGTTCGCGGAAGAGGACATGCGCAAGGAACGCTCGCGCCTGAAGGACGAACTTTACCGGATGCTGACCGCACCCGCGTGATCGGGATCGGTGTAGATGAACGAACGAACCCCGGCCACCGTGCCGGGGTTTTTCATTCGGCCTCGACCTCGTCGGGCGACTTGCCCTCTTCGACGATCTGGCTGAAGCGGTCGAAGAAGCTGTCGACCATCTTCTTCGCGAACCCGTTGACGATGCGGCTGCCAAGCTGGGCCAGCTTGCCGCCGACCTTGGCGTCGACCTCGTAACTCAGCTCCGTGCCGCCTTCGACCTCGGTCAGCGTCACGTTCGCGCCGCCCTTTGCAAAGCCTGCGACCCCGCCCTTGCCCTCGCCCACGATCCGGTAGCTTTCGGGCGCATTCACGTCCTCAAGCGTCACCTCGCCCTTGAAGGTCGCCTTCACCGGGCCGACCTTCTGCTTCACCACGGCCTGAAACCCTTCGTCGGGCGTTCCCGTCAGCTCCTCGCACCCCGGAATGCAGGCCTTGAGCGTCTCGGCGGAGTTGAGGTGGGTCCAGACGGTTTCGCGGTCTGCCGCAATCGTGCGGCTTCCAGACATTTCCATGATGTCGCTCCCTGTTCGTTGCCCCGAAACTAGAGGGCGGGCGACGGGGGGTAAAGCCGCCTTACCGCGCGATCTCGTATGGCAGGGTGCCGCGAAGATCCGGATCGACGCGCAGTTTTCGCTCCAGCGGCGGGACCGAGCGTTGGTGGCAATCGGGCCGTTCGCAGATGCGGCAGGAAATCCCGATCGGTTCGAAGGCGGTGGCGTTGGTCACGTCCAGATCGTCGGCGTAGACGAGCGATCCGGCGTGTTTCACCTCGCACCCGAGGCTGATCGCATAGCGCCGGATCGGGGCCTGAAAACTGCCGCCCGACTTCGACACGTCGCGCGCGAGCGAGATGTAGCGGACGCCATCGGGCGTCTCGGCCAGTTGGCGCAAGAACCGCCCCGGCGTCTCGAACGCCCGGTGCACGTTCCACAGCGGGCAGGCCCCGCCGAACCGCGCGAATTGCAGCCGGGTGGCGGAGTGGCGCTTGGTGATCGTCCCGGCCTGGTCGACGCGCACGAAGAAGAACGGGATGCCCTTGGCACCGGGTCGTTGCAGCGTGGACAAGCGGTGCGCCACCTGTTCGATGGATGCGCCGAACAGATCGGCGAGCCGTTCGAGGTCATGGCGGGTCGCCTGCGCGGCCTCGAGAAACCGGGCATAGGGCAACAGCGCGGCCCCGGCGAAATAATTGGCGAGGCCGATCTTGGCGATGGCGCGCGCCTCGTCCGACTGGAACCGGGCGAAATCGAGCGTCGCTTCCAGCAGGTCGTTCTGCGCGATGAGCGCGATCTGATGCAGGAGTTGAAAGCGGCGTGTCGCGGGCGAGGCGAGCGCCGAGAGCGTCAGCACACCGGCTGCGGCGTCGTAGCCGCGGATGCGGTCGGTGTCCGACAGCACCACCGACACGCCGCGCCGGGCGAGATAGGCCTCGGCCGCCGCTTCGGGTGCGGCGTCGCGGACGAAATGCTCTGCCGCACGGTCGACCGCGTCGATGTAGTTGTCGCAGTAGTGAAAGAAGTCGCGGACCTCTTCCCACGGGCTCGCCTGCACGGTTCCGCCTTCGCGCCCGAGGGCTTCGTCGAGCGAGGCGAGGCGTTCGTGCCCCTGCCGATAAGCACGGTGGATTTCGAGGAACGCGCGGGCCAGTGCGGGCGCGTTCGAGGCCACGAGGCGCAGGTCCGCGATGGGTGGGGCCGCATCGGCGAACACGGGGTCGGCCAGCGCCTCGCGCATGTCGGTGACCAGCCGTTCGGCGTCGCCCGTCGAGAGTTCGGCCACGTCGAAGCCGAATTCCTGCGCGAGGGCCAGCACCACACCCGTCGAGACGGGGCGGTTGTTGTTTTCCATCTGGTTGAGATACGGCAGGCTGACGCCCAGCTTTTCCGCGAACGCCTTTTGCGTGAGGCCCAGCCGCGTGCGCGTCTCACGCAGTTTGACGCCTGCATAGAGCTTTTGTGTCGCCATCTCGCCCTCCCTTTGCAAAGAAAAGCGTTACGCTTTGCAAAAGCGCGCGGCAAGGCTCAGGCGGACAGGGCCAGCTTTTTTTCGCGGCGGATCACCACGACGACCGACAGGACCGCGAAGACCGACGAGGCGAGCATGAGCCACACCAGAGGGTCAGGGCCGCTTTCATGGGTCAGCCGCGTGCCGACGAACGCCGAGATGGCCGCGCCGCCGCCGATCATCATCGCCCCGCCCAGTCCCGAGGCGCTGCCGGCCAGTTCCGGGCGGACCGACAGAAGGCCGCTGTTGGCATTGGGCAAGGCCATGCCGTTTCCGAGGCCCACGAAACTCATCATGCCGAAGAAGAACCACGGCGTCGCGAGGTCGAGGAACAGGGCCAAAAGGACGACCGACAGGCCGGCCACCACCGTAACGGCGCCCGCCAGGATCATCGCGTTGATGCCGAATTTGGGTGAATACCGCCCGGCGATGTAATTGCCGAAGAGGTATCCGACCGCGGGCATCCCAAGGAGGAGGCCGAGCATCCCCGCCTCGATCGAGAACAGCTCGTTCCCGACGAAGGGCGCACCGCCGAGATAGGCGAAGAAGGCGCCGGAGGAAAACATCGCGGCGGCGCTGTAGCCCCAGAACCGAGGCGAGCGCAGCAGTTCCGGATAGGCGCGCAACTGGTCGCGCAAGGTGCCCTCGCCGCGCGGATGGGTTTCGCCAAGGTCGCGGCTCATCAGCCAGATGATCGCGACACCGAGAACGGCCTGAAGCCAGAATGTCGACTGCCACCCGAAGGCCTGCCCCATGATACCGCCGATGGCGGGCGCGGCCATGGGAACCAGCGACATGCCCATCGTGACATAGGCAATCATCGAGGCCGCCTTGTCGGCCGGCACCATGTCCCGGATCACGGCCCGGCTGAGGACAAGCCCCGTGACCACGAAGGCCTGCATGATCCGAAACGCGAGGAATATGCCGGTGGTGGGCGCGAAGATGCACCCGACGGTGGCGACGACATAGACGGTGAAGCTGGCCATCAGCACCGGGCGACGGCCGAGCCTGTCGGACACCGGGCCGAGGATGATCTGAAGCACCGCGTTCATCGCGAGGTAGACGGCGACCGAAAGCTGCATGACGCGGTAATCGGTCTCGAAATACTCCGCCATGTCGGGGAGCGACGGCAGGAACACGTTCATCGACAACGCGGCCAGCCCCGTCATCAGCGTCAGCGTCAGAATGTGGGGGGGCGTCGAAGGGTCGAGAAATCTGACTTCGGGCGCACTGCTCATGCGAGAGGGTTACGGTGGCGTTTCACCCCTGTCGAGGTGAAACGGTGCGTCAGAACGCGGAAAGACGCGACCCGGTTCTGCATTCCTGCACAGTGGACTAGACGAAAAGATCGCCGTCCATCAGGTCCGCGCGCGTGGCGTCATGCACGAGCAGGCTATGGCCGCCGCCCAGATCGATCCAGATGTCCGCGCCGCGTTGTTCCGTGTCGGACAGTATTTCCGCGACCGATCCGAAACCCTGCACCTTGATGCGGTCGAAATCGTCCTGAAAATCCCGGATCTCGTCACGGCCACCGTTGAACACGAAGGTATCGGCACCGGGGCCGCCGCGCAGGATGTCGTCGCCCGGCCCCCCGTTGATCCAGTCGGCGCCCTTGCCGCCACGTAGCCGGTCGTCCCTGTCCCCGGCGAGCAGAATGTCGTCGCCCTGCTTGCCGTTCAGCATGTCGTCGCCCTGATTGCCCTCGATCCGGTTGGAGGCCGGATTGCCCGCAAGCCGGTCGTTGCCCGCCCCGCCGCGCGAGTTTTCGATCACCGTGCCGAAGGCGACGACGACATCCTCGTAGGCCGGGCCGAACCGTGAAAACGCGCCTTCGCGCAGGTCGAGCTTCACCCGGTGGGGCGTGCCGGTCGCGTCGAACGTGTCGATGCCGCCCGTGTCCCAGATCGTGTCGGTCGTGGCGGTGCGCGAGCCGACATATGTGGTGTCGTCATCGGCATAGCGCGCCGCACCCCAGATGTCCTGCAAGGCCAGCACGTCGAAGACGCCCATCGCATCGGAGGCGACGCCCGACCCCGGATGGCGGTCATAGGCCATGAGCGACCATTTGTTCGTATCGAACCGATCCGGCAACAGGTCGGAATCGAACGTGTGGCGCAGGCCCAGCGCATGACCGATCTCGTGCAGGACGACGCCGTAGCGGTCGGTGACGATATCGAAATCCCTGTCGAAAACGGCGAAACTGTCGACGGCGGTGATCTGGCTGCCCGAAGTGTCCGCCTTCCACCCGCCATATCCGGCCGTGCCGTCATCCAATTCGGCGAAGGCGAGGTCCATGTCCGGGTTCGTCGTTGCCGACACTTCGACGAAATCGACGTTCAGAAAGGTTTCGATATGGGCAAGCGCCCGGCGGACCGCCAGTATTTCGGAAAGCTGCCACGCCTCGAAACCGGAAAAGGCGACAGCACCGCTCGCGTTCAGGAAACTGAAGGTCGAGGCGGCGTCGTTGAAGGCGAAGGTGATCTGTTGTCGGCTGCCCGGCGCATTGCCGTTGATGGCGTTCGCGTTCTGAAAGATCGGGTATTGCAGCGCCTGAAGGATCGTCGATTTCGCCGGTGTCGCCATGGAATTCTTCCTCTGGTTCGACGCGGACGAACCGGGGGAAGCCGCCCGCCGCGTGGCGACGGGGTAAGGCGAAAGGGGTTAAGCGGGCCTCAAACCGGGCCCGGCAATGTCATTCAAATTTGAAAGGTTCCGCGTCTCAGGTGTCGAGCGCAGTCTCGACCGTGGACAGGGTCGCGCCCTCGATGGTCAGCACGTCGCCGCCGCCGAAGTCGATCACCACGTCCGAGCCGGATTTCACCGCGAGGGCCTTGACGGCGGCCTCGTTTCCGAAGCCGGAGACGATCAGGCGGTCGTTGCCTTTGCCCAGATCGGTGATGGTGTCGGCATCGTATCCGGGCTTGAACACGAAGGTGTCGTCGCCCACGCCGCCGCGCAACGTGTCGTTCCCCGGCCCGCCGTCGAGCCGGTCGTTGCCGCGCCACCCCCTGAGATCGTCGGACCCGGTGCCGCCGAACAGGCTGTCGTTGCCCGGCCCGCCACGCACGAGGTCGTCGCCCGCCTCGCCATAGACCCGGTCATCGCCGGGCGTTCCCTTGACCGTATCGTTCCCGTCGCCGCCATAGACGATGTCGTCGCCCGCGCCGCCGCGCACCTCGTCGTTCTGGGCATCGCCATAGACGGTGTCGGCCCCTTTTCGCCCGCGCACGAGGTCGCCGCCACCGCCGCCGAAAAGCCGGTTGGCGTAATCGTTCCCTATGACGGTATCGGCGAAGGCGCTGCCGCGCGCGTTCTCGATCACCGTGTTGAAGGCCACGACCATATCCTCGGTGCCGAACCAGCGCGAGAACATGCCTTCGCCGAGATCCAGATGGACCGGGCGCCCCCATGCGGAGGCATCCATCCAGTCGGTTCCGCCGCTGTCCCAGACCACATCCACCTTGCCCGCCCCGAGACGCGGGCCGGCATAGCTCGTGGCCCCATCGTTGTAGGTCGCCGCGCCCCAGATGTCCTGAAGCGCCAGCATGTCATAGGCCATCATGCGGATCGTGGCGTCGATGCCGGGGGTCGGATCGGCGTCATAGGACATCAGGCTGTAGTGCAGGTTGTCGTATGCCGGATCGAGCCGCGCCCCTTCGAATGTATGGTCGAGGCCCATCGCATGACCGATTTCGTGCAGGATCAGATTCTGTCGACCCGACGACAGGTCGATGGTGTTGTTGAAGACCGCGAAGCCGTCGAAGGCCGTGATCCGGGTGCCGGAGCTGGAATACTGCGGGCCACCCAATCCGGCGGTGCCGGGAAACATCGTCACCTTGCCGAGATTGAGGTCGGGATCGCGATTCCCCGACACCTCGACGAAATCCACGTTGAGGAAGGTCTCGACCGTTTCCAGAAGAAAGCGCACCACCGACTTTTCGTCCGGCGAAAAGGCCGTCCACCCGGAATACGAATACCAGAGGTCGCCCGGCTGGCTCACCTCGAACTGGTAGGTCACGGTGCGGCGCGGGCTTGACGTCGTGTTCACCGGGTCCAAGGCATAGAGACCGGGGAACTGGAGCGCCTGAATGATGTCGGCTTGTGTGGGCATACGGTCCTGTGGATGATCGAACGTCGGGGGTTTATCGCACAAAGCCTTTGGGCCACAGTCCCCCAACGGATCGCAATGGCGTGTTCACGCCATCCCGGCGGGAAGTTGCCGAAGATCGACGCAGGCCCGCCACGGGTAAAGATATTTGCAATTATTCAATTCGCAAAACGACTGTCACAATAGCTTTGCAAATACGCCGGATTCCATTTGGGAAAGCGAAGGCATAAGGATAGGTTGCGCGAAAATCTAGGAGGGCCGCCCCATGAAAGACATCCTGCAACAACTCGAGGATCGCCGCGACGTCGCGCGCATGGGCGGTGGCCAGAAGCGGATCGACAGCCAGCACGCCAAGGGCAAGCTGACCGCGCGCGAGCGGGTCGAGCTTTTGCTGGACGAGGGCAGCTTCGAGGAATTCGACACCTTCAAGGCGCACCGCTGCACCGACTTCGGCATGGAAGAACAGCAGTATCCGGGCGACGGGGTCGTGACCGGCTGGGGCACCATCAACGGGCGTCTCGTCTATGTCTTTTCGCAGGATTTCACGGTGTTCGGCGGCTCGCTGTCCGAAACCCACGCTGAAAAGATCTGCAAGATCATGGACATGGCCGTTCAGAACGGCGCGCCCGTCATTGGTCTGAACGATTCCGGCGGTGCGCGCATTCAGGAAGGCGTCGCCTCGCTCGCCGGGTATGCCGATGTGTTCCAGCGCAACATCATGGCCTCCGGCGTGGTGCCGCAGATTTCCGTCATCATGGGGCCCTGCGCGGGCGGCGCGGTCTATTCGCCTGCGATGACCGACTTCATCTTCATGGTGAAAGACACCTCTTACATGTTCGTCACCGGCCCCGACGTGGTGAAGACCGTGACGAACGAGGTCGTGACGGCGGAGGAACTGGGTGGCGCGTCGACTCACACCCGCAAATCCTCGGTCGCGGATGGCGCGTTCGAGAACGATGTCGAGGCGCTGTTCGAAGTGCGCCGCCTTGTCGACTTTCTCCCGCTCAACAACCGCGAAAAGGCGCCGGTGCGCCCGTTCTTCGACGAACCGGGGCGGCTTGACCAGTCGCTCGACACGCTGGTGCCGGACAACGCGAACTCGCCCTACGACATGAAGGAGCTGATCCTGAAGGTCGCGGACGAAGGCGATTTTTACGAGATTCAGGAAGATTTCGCGAAGAACATCATCACCGGCTTCATCCGGCTCGAAGGTCAGACCGTCGGCGTCGTGGCGAACCAGCCGATGGTGCTGGCCGGGTGTCTGGACATCGACTCCAGCCGCAAGGCCGCGCGGTTCGTCCGGTTCTGTGACGCCTTCGAAATTCCCATCCTGACCTTCGTGGACGTTCCCGGCTTCCTCCCCGGCACCGGGCAGGAATATGGCGGCGTCATCAAACACGGCGCGAAGCTGCTGTTTGCTTACGGCGAGGCGACGGTGCCGAAGGTGACGGTCATCACCCGCAAGGCCTATGGCGGGGCCTATGACGTTATGGCGTCCAAGCACCTGCGCGGCGATTTCAACTACGCCTGGCCCACCGCCGAGATCGCGGTGATGGGGGCCAAGGGCGCGGTCGAGATCCTGTATCGCTCGGAACTGGGCGACAAGGACAAGATCGCGCACCGCACGAAGGATTACGAAGACCGCTTCGCCAACCCCTTCGTCGCCGCCGAGAAGGGCTTCATCGACGAGGTCATCATGCCGCACTCGACCCGCAAACGGGTGAGCCGCGCTTTCGCCTCGTTGCGCAACAAAAAGCTCCAGAACCCCTGGAAGAAACACGACAACATCCCGCTCTGAGGGATGTCGGGAGGGAAGCGTGATGTGCCTGGCAGTGTCAGTTCGATGCATGTTGGCCGCTTTCGCGGCCTCGCTCGCGCTGCCCGCCGTGGCGCAGGAGGAGATCGCGCTTCCCTCCGGCTCTGCCGTGACCTACCACGACTTCATCTGGGGCGAACCGGGGCCTGCGGGGCTGACCATCCGGTTCCGGTTCCTCGACCCGGAGCTTCCCGGCAGAAAGGACGCCGAAGGGGTGATCGACGCGACCGAGGACACGCAGTATCTGTGCGAGTTCTTCGCGTTGGAGCGGATCGCGAGCACCGGGCCGCAACCGAAGCAGATCGTTATCTCGATCTCGGACCGGCCCGTGGAATTCGGCGAGCCTGACCCGGACGTGACACAGATTTTCGAAGCCTATTCCTACCGCGACGGCACCTGCATCTGGGAGATGTTCTGATGGCCCTGCCCTACATGACCAAGCATCGCGGCTTTCCGGGCCGTCTGCCGGGCACGGATTTCCAGTTCACCGTGCGCCGGGCGAACAAGAAAGGCGCGACGCCGCTTATCAAGCGCGAACGGTTCGCGGACCGCAAACATGCCGACAAGCGCGCCGACATGGGGTTCATGGCCGCGCTGTGGGATTATTTCGGCGAAGAGCCGTTCGAGCGCGGCAATCTGGATGCGGGCCGCCTGTCGTGGCTCTTTGGCCGCGAAGTGGTGGCCGCCGAAGACCCGTTCGACCCGAAAAGCTACGAGGCGATGCTCAGGATCGACCGGCGCGTGGCCGAAGCGAGTTTCCCCGAAATCTTCAGCGACGATGCGGACTTCGGGTTCGAGGACGACGCGTTCGATGATGAGGGCTGGGACGACGAATGAGCAACTTTTCGCTTCCCCTCCAAGGATTTGCGCAAGGTTTGGCGCATCGGGCCGCGGCGCGCGTTTCGCGCTGTTCGGCCCCGAAAACCTCTGGCACCGTCACACACATGGCAGACGCTCTATCCCGGTGTTCTGCCTGGTTTAGTCAAACCGTTACCCTTCCCCTTCTGCCCGGGTTGGCCTCCCCTGGCCAACCCGGGATTTTCTTTGCCGCTCCGCCCTTTGGCGTCGAGCGACCGCTTCCCCATACCCGCGGCAGCGCCGCCAACGAGACGTAAGAGAGAGGGACAGGAGATGTTCAAGAAGATCCTGATTGCGAACCGGGGCGAGATTGCCTGCCGCGTGATGAAAACCGCGAAGAAAATGGGCATCCAGACCGTCGCGATCTATTCGGATGCGGACCGCCACGCGCTGCATGTGCAGATGGCGGATGAGGCGATCCACATCGGCCCGCCGCCCGCCAACCAGTCCTATATCGTCATCGACAAGGTGATGGACGCAATCAAACAGTCGGGTGCCGAAGCCGTGCACCCCGGTTATGGCTTCCTGTCCGAGAACGCCAAGTTCGCCGAGGCGCTCGAGGCCGCTGGTGTCGCCTTCATCGGCCCGCCGAAAGGCGCGATCGAGGCGATGGGCGACAAGATCACGTCGAAAAAGATCGCGCAGGACGCGAACGTGTCGACCGTGCCCGGTTACATGGGTCTGATCGAGGACGCCGAAGAGGCCGTGAAAATCTCGAACGAGATCGGCTATCCGGTGATGATCAAGGCCTCCGCCGGTGGCGGCGGCAAGGGGATGCGGATCGCGTGGAACGACACCGAGGCGCGCGAAGGCTTTCAGTCGTCCAAGAACGAGGCCGCGAACAGCTTTGGCGATGACCGGATCTTCATCGAAAAGTTCGTCACGCAGCCGCGCCACATCGAAATTCAGGTGCTCTGCGACGCGCACGGCAACGGCATCTATCTGGGCGAGCGGGAATGTTCGATCCAGCGCCGCAACCAGAAGGTCGTGGAAGAAGCCCCCTCGCCCTTCCTCGACGAAGAGACGCGCAAAGCGATGGGTGAACAGGCCGTCGCCCTGGCCAAGGCCGTGGGATACGCCAGCGCCGGCACGGTGGAGTTCATCGTCGATGGCGAGAAGAACTTCTATTTCCTCGAAATGAACACCCGCCTTCAGGTAGAGCACCCGGTGACCGAGCTCATCACCGGCGTCGATCTGGTCGAACAGATGATCCGCGTCGCGAACGGCGAGAAACTGACGATCACGCAGGACGACGTGACCCTGACCGGCTGGGCCATCGAGAACCGGCTTTATGCCGAAGACCCCTATCGCGGTTTCCTGCCCTCGATCGGGCGTCTGACCCGTTACCGCCCGCCCGAGGAAATTGCCGCCGGGCCGCTGGTCACCAACGGCAAATGGCAAGGTGACGCGCCCGAGGGCGAGACCGCCGTGCGCAACGATACCGGCGTCTACGAGGGCGGCGAAATTAGCATGTATTACGACCCGATGATCGCCAAGCTCTGCACTTGGGCGCCGACGCGGGCCGAAGCGATCGAAGCGATGCGCGTGGCGCTCGACAGCTTCGAGGTCGAGGGGATCGGGCACAACCTGCCGTTCCTGTCTGCCGTGATGGATCACCCGAAATTCGTATCGGGCGACATGACCACCGCCTTCATCGCGGAAGAATACCCCGAAGGCTTCGAAGGCGTGACGCTGGACGAGGCGCACCTCAAGCGCATCGCCGCCGCCTGCGCCGCGATGTTCCGCGTGACCGAGATCCGGCGCACCCGGATTTCCGGCACGATGGACAACCACGAACGCACCGTGGGCCGCGATTGGGTCGTGTCGCTTCAGGATGCCGTCTATCCCGTGACCATCGACGCGGACCGCGAGGGGTCGACCGTGAACTTCGACGATGGCAGCGCGATGCGTGTCGCGTCCGACTGGACGCCGGGCGATCAACTGGCCCATGTCGATGTGGACGGCGAGCCGGTCGTGCTGAAGGTCGGCAAGATCACCAACGGCTTCAAGATCCGCACGCGCGGGGCCGAATTGGCCGTGCATGTGCGCACCCCGCGCACCCACGAGCTGGCGCTTCTGATGCCCGAAAAGGTGGCACCCGACACCTCCAAGATGCTGCTCTGCCCGATGCCGGGCCTCGTCGTGAAGATCGACGTGGAAGAGGGTCAGGAAGTGCAGGAAGGTCAAGCGCTGTGCACCATCGAAGCGATGAAGATGGAGAACATTCTGCGCGCCGAGAAAAAGGCCGTCGTGACCAAGATCAACGCAGGCCCCGGCGACAGTCTGGCGGTCGACGAAGTGATCATGGAATTCGAATGATCCTATGGCTGGGCGTGGCGACATATCCGTGAACCTGTGCGGCCATTTGGCCGCGCCTCACGGTTTTCGCCGCGCCCGTCACTGGTCCCGTCCCGGCACCGTGCTAGCTTGCGCCAAAAACGAATGGCACGAGGCATGAGCATGACCCTGACCGACGACGGGCAGACCTTTTCCGCAGGCCGCTGGCCGCTTTCGGCCCTGTCGGTGGCGAGCGCGGTTCTGATCTTCGCCGTGATGCAGGGGATCGTCCTGTCGCTGACCGGCGGCGTTTTCGATTATCCGCTCGACGACCCCTATATCCACCTCGCGCTGGCCGAGGTGATCGCGCAAGACCAATACGGCGTGAACCTTGGCGAAGCCGCCTCACCCGGTTCGTCCGCGCTGTTTCCCTTTCTGCTGGTCCCCTTCGCCGGGACCGAGTTTCACCGCTACCTGCCCCTGATCTGGAGCGGCGTCGGCCTGATCTTTGCCGCATGGCTCTGGGGTCGCCTGCTGGTCGAGGCGGGCTATGGGCGCGCCGAATGGCGCTGGCTGGGGCTGGCCGCCGCCGTGCTTGGCCCCATCGCCGTGATGATGCCGATGGTCGCCTTCGTCGGAATGGAACATTCCCTACATGCGGCGGCGACCTTGGCGCTGCTTCTGGGCCTCCACCGTCACTTTTCCGATAATGGCGGGGTTGGCCTGATCCTTGCCGGCGCCTTCTTCGGGGCCGCGTTCCGCATCGAAGGGCTGGCACCGGGGCTGATCGCCGCCTGTGCGCTGTTCTTGACGGGCAGCCGCCGGAACGGGCTGGCGACCGCTGCTGCGACGCTGCTGCCGATCCTGATGTTCATGGGCTTTCTCGTCTCGCAGGGCCTCGACCCCCTGCCCTCGTCGGTGCAGACGAAACTCAGCATGACCGATCCGGGGGACGAGCCGGGGTTCATTCAGCTGCGCCTCGCGATCCTTCTTGTGAACCTGCGCGAGCCGGGCGGGATGTTCGTCGCCGTCCTCGCGCTCGCCTCATTCCTGATGTGGCGGGCGACACCGCTCAAAGGCACGCGCTGGGGGGTGCTGGTGCTGGTCATCGGTGCCGCCGCCGCCGCGCATCTGCTGGCCGGACAGATCGGCTGGCTCAACCGCTATGAGCATTACATCCTCGTCATGACCGCCGCCGGGTTCCTCGTGCTCCTGCCCAAAGCCACCCAAGGCGCGGTGACACCGCTGGCCATCGGCGGGGTTGCGGCGCTGATCCTTGGCGGCGCGCTGGCCTATCGCCTGCCCATGCATTTCTTCGAACTGCCGCCCTCGGCCCGCGCAATCCATACGCAGCAGGGGCAGATGGCGCGTTTCGTGAAGGACTACCTGCAAACCGACGTGGCCGTGAACGATCTGGGCTATGTCGCATGGCAGAACGACAACTACGTGCTGGACCTTTGGGGCCTTGCCTCAGCCGAAGCGCGCGAAATCCGCACCACGGCCCCGGTGCCGGGTTGGACCGGCGATCTGACCGCGAAATACGACGTGCCCGTCGCACTGGTCTATGACCACTGGTTCGAAGACGGGATCGGCGCGGATTGGGTCAAGGTGGGCGAATTCCAACTGACCGTGCCGGGTGGGTTCCTCGGCGGCTATGTCGTGTCGTTCTACGCCACGTCGCCGGATACCGTGGCGATGCTGACGGGTGCGCTTGAGGCGTGGATTCCCACGCTTCTGCCCCACAGCCGGTTCGTCTGGGCCGAGGGGATGGAGCCGTGATGCGCCGTTACCGCACCAGCCGCTGGTCCTGCACTTCCTGCAACCGCACCGGCATCTTGTCGATGGAGCGGGTCAGTTCGCGCACCTCCCACGGGAAGGGTTTGCGCAGGTATTTCTGCCCGTCCTTGCCGATGAGCACGATCATGAAATCGCGGGGGCGAAGCTCCTTGCGGATCGGCGACAGGTTATCGGGGTCCGTATCGGTGATGACGACCACGTCCCGCTCGATCAGCGGCTCGGGCCGATCGGCGATGAAAGCAAGCTGCTCCAGATACCGGGGGTCGTTCGGACTGTCGGCGAAGATCACCAAAGGGCGCGCTTCCCACTTGAATTCGGACAACGTGTGCTCGCCCGCCTCGATGATCGGCAGTTCCGGTGCCTCTTCGGCAGCATGGGCGACAGGTGCGGCGAGCATCACGAGCCCGGCCAAGGCAGCGGTTCTGAACATCTCTTCTCCTTCTGCCCTCAATATAGGGGCGGGAGACACGCGAACAAAGAGCCGGATTTCCGGCGCAATGCAAGGAGTTAGCCAATGAGCGACCAGAACGACTGGAAAGCGCTGGCCGAAAAGGAATTGCGGGGCCGCGCCGTAGACGATCTGAACTGGGAAACCCTCGAGGGGATCACGGTCAAACCGGTCTATACCCACGACGATGTGAAGGATCTGCCGCATATGGGCAGCCTCCCCGGTTTCGGCCCGTTCACCCGTGGCGTGAAGGCGACGATGTACGCCGGGCGGCCCTGGACCATTCGCCAATACGCCGGTTTCTCGACCGCGGAAGAGAGCAACGCCTTTTATCGCAAGGCGCTGGCCGCCGGTCAGCAGGGCGTCTCGGTCGCCTTCGATCTGGCCACTCACCGGGGCTACGACTCGGACCATGAACGCGTCGTGGGCGACGTCGGCAAGGCGGGCGTGGCCATCGACAGTGTCGAGGACATGAAGATCCTGTTCGACGGTATCCCGCTCGATCAAGTCTCCGTGTCCATGACGATGAACGGCGCGGTGATCCCGATCCTCGCCAACTTCATCGTGACCGGCGAAGAGCAGGGGCATGACCGGGCGGTGCTGTCGGGGACCATTCAGAACGACATTCTGAAGGAATTCATGGTCCGCAACACCTATATCTATCCGCCCGAGCCTTCGATGCGGATCATCTCGGACATCATCGAATACACGTCCAACGAAATGCCCAAGTTCAACTCGATCTCGATCTCCGGCTACCACATGCAGGAAGCGGGCGCGAACCTCGTGCAGGAGCTGGCGTTCACGCTGGCGGACGGCAAGGAATACGTCAAAGCGGCGATGGACGCCGGGATGGACGTGGACAAGTTCGCGGGCCGTCTGTCGTTCTTCTTCGCGATCGGCATGAACTTCTTCATGGAGGCCGCCAAGCTGCGCGCCGCGCGGCTCTTGTGGCACCGGATCATGACCGAAGTGGGCGCCAAAAACGACCGCTCCAAGATGCTGCGCACCCATTGCCAGACTTCGGGCGTAAGCTTGCAGGAGCAGGACCCCTACAACAACGTGGTGCGCACGGCCTATGAGGCGATGTCGGCCGCGCTTGGCGGCACGCAGTCGCTCCACACCAATGCGCTCGACGAGGCCATCGCGCTCCCGACCGAGTTCTCGGCCCGGATCGCGCGCAACACGCAGCTTATCCTTCAGGAAGAGACCGGGATCACCAACGTGGTCGATCCCCTCGCCGGCTCTTACTATGTCGAGGCGCTGACGGCGGAACTGGCCGACAAGGCGTGGGAATTGATCGAAGAGATCGAAGAGATGGGCGGCATGACCAAGGCCGTCGCCTCCGGTATGCCCAAGCTCAGGATCGAGGAAACCGCGGCGCGGCGTCAGGCCGACATCGACCGGGGCACCGAAGTCATCGTCGGCGTGAACAAGTATCGCAAGGACCACGAGGACCCGATCGACATTCTCGACGTCGACAACGTGCGCGTGCGCGAGGGTCAGGTGAAGGCGCTGGAGCGTATCCGCGCCGAACGCGATCAGGCCGCCTGCGACGCGGCTTTGGATGAACTCACCCGCCGCGCCAAGGAAGGCGGCAACCTGCTCGAAGCCGCGGTGGAAGCCGCGCGCGCCCGGGCCACAGTGGGAGAAATCTCGATGGCGATGGAAAAGGAATTCGGCCGCCACCGCGCGGAAGTCAAAACGCTGGCCGGGGTCTACGGCGCGGCCTACGAGGGGGACGAAGGCTTCGCGGCGATCCAGAAGGACGTGGAGGCCTTTGCCGAAGAAGAGGGGCGCCGCCCCCGGATGCTCGTCGTCAAGATGGGTCAGGACGGGCATGACCGGGGCGCAAAGGTCATCGCGACCGCGTTCGCCGACATCGGCTTCGACGTGGACGTGGGCCCCCTGTTCCAGACGCCGGAAGAGGCGGCGCAGGACGCGGTGGACAACGACGTGCACGTGGTCGGCATCTCGTCACAGGCGGCGGGTCACAAGACGCTCGCCCCCAAGCTGATCGAGGCGCTAAAGGCACAGGACGCGGGCGACATCATCGTGATCTGCGGCGGGGTCATTCCGCAACAGGACTATGACTTCCTGAAGAAAGCGGGCGTGAAGGCGATTTTCGGACCGGGCACGAACATTCCCGAAGCGGCCAAGGATATCCTGAAGCTCGTCCGCGCCGCACGCGCCTAGGTTTTTTCAGCCATGACAGAACAAGGGGTCGGGCCAACGCCCGGCCCTTTTCGTTCAGGGCATGTTCCAGTCTTGCGACCGCTGCGCCCACATCTTTTCCCCGATCAGGCAATCGTAGCTTTCGCCTTCGTTGTATTGCACGGGGATGATCTGTTCGGCGGGCGGGATCGACCCGATGAACACCTCCATCACCAGTTTTTGCAGCACGGCGTCCGCGAAATCCTCCCACCCGAGCACGGGAACCACGAAGGCCCCCGGCCCGCCGATCACGCAATCGCGGTAATAGACGTCAAGGTCGTCGATGCTCCACAGGCTCCACAACCCGTCCTGCGTGAGAAGCGGCAGGCCGTTGATGACGATGCCCTGCGAAATCGCGGCGTCGCGCATCTCTTCCACATGGCGTCCCTGATTGTTCGGCCCGTCGCCGGAAACGTCGATGACACGCCTGATCCCGTCGTAGTCGTTCGAATTGATCGCGGCGGTCGCGTAGGCCAGCGCCTCGGAAATCGAGGTCCGGCGCATGGTCGGGTTGAAGGTGACGGTGAGCGCATCGGCGAAGGCGTGCAGGTCTTCGCGGGATTCGATGAGGGTCCAAGGCACGATCTCGCGCTGACTGCCCGCCCATTCGACATAGGTGATCGCGATCCGTCCCATCGCGCCCGACCCGACCGCATCCGCCAGCGCGTCCGACCTGAGGGCCGCGGCATAGCCGCGCCGTTGGATTTCCAACTCGTGATAGCTGACCGACCGCGACACGTCGACCATGAGCGCCAGTTCCAGATCGACGAGGATCGGCTGCGCACGAAGCGGCGTGGCGGACAGGATCAGAGCGACGAGCAGGGCGAGCGTTTTCATTCCCGCAGCATGGCGGGGGCCGGCCTGCGCTGTCTATTCACAAGGTGGTGGCCCGACCTTCAGCCGTCCGCATCCTTGCGCCTGACCCTGTAGCCCGCCGCCTTCACGGCACGAAGCTGCGCCTGAGCTTCGCGGTGGGCATAATCGTCCTGGCCCACGTGCATCCGCCCCGGCAGCGGGTAATCCGGGCTGAACGGTGCGCTTTCGCCGTAGCCGAAGGCGCTGTCCTGCACGAAGACCCGGTCGCGCATCCACGGCCAGACCTCGCGCCGGAGAAACAACTGGTCGTCCACGCGGGAGTTCAGCACCTTTTCGCGCGACTTGGCGAAGGCGAGGATGCGTTTGCCCATGCCGGGAATATTGCCGCGATGCGCCCCCCAGAGGCCCGCGAGGATCAGTTCGGAATGGGTCAGGAAATCGCGCATGACGTGGAACGGCTGACCGGAGTTCAGCCAGTCCTGCACCGCCACGCGTTCGCGGATCGTGGGCACGCTGTCGGCATCGCGGCAGACGTAGATATCCACGTCCCGGTCGTCCTCGACCAGAAAGCGCCAGAACAGACCGTAACGATTGGCGGGCAGCGAGGGCACCATGCGAAGCTGGGCACCGTTCGCGCGAAGCTCCTTGCGTGCCGCTTCCGGCACGCTCTCGTCGATATAGAAGCGGGGCGTCCAGCCCGGATAGACATAGCGCGCGACGATGGCATTGCGCACCGCGCCCTCAAGATATCGCGCGCCATTGCCCCATAGCGAATAGGAGATGATGTTGCGCTCGGGTCGTTCGGGGTCGAAGCGATGCACGACCGGCGCGGGGCGGTCGCCAAGGACCGGCGCTTCGGTTTCTTTCAATTCGAGCGCCCGGATCGACCAGCGCCTGTTCTCTTCCAGATTGCCCTTTCGCCCGTTCAACTCGGACATATAGCTCGCCCGAAGCACATCGGGGATCGGCGTCCTGTCGTCACTCGCGACCGCAAGCGCCTCGTCCACGAGGTTGGCGCGGGTGAGCGCCGAAATCAGGTTCGACGCGTTTTCGCGGTTGGGTTCAAGCTCATAGACCGCCCGCGTGATCTCGACCGCCTTGGCGGTGTCGCCGGTGTTGAAGGCGTGCGCGCCGAGGATGCGGCGGGCAGGCAGGTAATCGTCTGGCGCGGTTTCCAGCACGGCGGCCTCGTCGGGCGTCAGGGTCAGGTTGCCGCGTTTCAGGATGGTTTCGACGAGGTCGGCGTATTCCATTGGGTGTCACATCGGCCAGAAGATCAGGATCAGCGGAATCGAGGTCGCCACGACGATACCCTCGAGCGGCAGGCCCATCCGCCAGTAATCGCCGAAGCGGTAACCGCCGGGGCCAAGGATCAGCGTGTTGTTCTTGTGCCCGATGGGCGTGAGAAAGGCGCAGGACGCCGCCACCGCCACGGCCATCAGGAACGGGTCGGGGTTCTTGTCGAGCGCCGCCGCCATCTGGATGCCCACAGGGGCCGCGACGATGGCCGTCGCAGTGTTGTTCAGCACATCCGACAACGACATGGTGACGACCATCAAAAGCGTGAGCACGGCCCAGGGCGGCAAGCCATTCGTGATCGAGACGAGGCCGTTGGCGATGAGTTGCGTGCCCCCGGAGGCTTCCAGCGCCGCGCCCAGCGGGATCATCGAGCCGAGCAGGACGACGACGGGCCATTCGACGTGATCGTAGACCTCGGTCAACGGCACGATGCCATTCAGAACGAACCCGATCACGACCGCGCCCAGCGCGACGGGCAGATAGACGAGGCCGAAACTGGCCAGCGCGACCGCGACGGCGAACATGCCGATGGCGAGCCAGACCTTGCGCTCCTGCGTCACGGCGAGGCCACGTTCGGCCAGTGGGAGCGCGCCCAGCCACTCGGTCACGGCGGCCTCCTGCCCCGAGGGGACGAGGAGGAGCAGGATATCTCCGGCTTTCACCGGGGTCTTGGCGATCTTGGAGCGGAACTTTTTTTCCGAGCGGCGGATGCCAAGCAGGACCGCATGACGCCGCCAGTTCAGACCGATGGCCTGTGCGGTCTTGCCGTTGATGCGGCTGTCGTCGGTCACGACCACTTCGATCTTGGACAGGCCGGCCCCGTCCGCGCGCAACCGCTCCTCTCGCTTGGTGTCGGCGAAGCTGAGGGACAGGGAGGCGCGGAATTCGTCCAGCGCCTCGGGCGTCGCCTCGAGCACCAGAATGTCGCCTGCCTCGATCTTGGTCGTGCGCTGGGTGCCGTATTTGCGTTTGCCGTCCCGGATCAGGCCGAGGATCACGACGTCGTTGCTTTCCGCGTCCTCGTAGATCTCCTCGACCCGCTTGCCGACGATCTTCGCCTCGTCGGGAACCACCAGTTCGGCGGTGTAGTCGGAATAATCCTGCATCGGGTCGATGGCCGCCCCGCCCTGCTCGGCCTTGGGGATCAGCCGCCAGCCGATGAAGGCGACGAAGACGAGACCGACCAGTGCGGTCAGGGCGCCGACGGGGGCGAAGTCGAACATCCGAAACGGCTCGCCCAGGCTTTCACCACGGATCGAAGCGATGATGATGTTGGGCGGGGTGCCGATGAGCGTGGCCATGCCGCCGAGGATCGTCGCGAAGCTGAGCGGCATGAGGCTGAGGCCCGGCGCGCGGCCCGCCTTGCGCGCGGTCTGGATGTCGACGGGCATCAGAAGCGCGAGCGCGGCGACGTTATTCATGAAAGCCGACAACACGCCGCCGATCGCGCCCATCACGGCGATATGCGCGCCGAGCTTGCGCGACGAATCCACCAGCGTGCGGGTGATGAGGAACACCGCGCCGGAACGCACGAGGCCCGCCGACACGATGAGGACCAGCGCGACGATGAGCGTGGCGGGGTGGCCGAAGCCGGAAAAAACCTCGTCCTTGGGCACGACGCCGATGATCGCACCAAGGATCAGGGCCCCGAAGGCGACCATGTCGTAGCGGAATTTTCCCCAGAGCAGGAGTGCGAAGACGCCGACGAACAGCCCGAAGAGAATGATCTGATCCAAAGTCATGCCAAAGGCTTAGCGCCTCGGGCGGCGCGGGTCACGCCATAACCACCGGGATGAGCGAGGCGAGGAGCAGCGTGGCCATGGTCCAGTTGAAGACCGTCAGCCGCCGCGCGTCCGTCAGCCACAGGCGCACCCGCCCGCCCAAGACGGTCCAGACCGACACGGAAGGCAGGTTCACCGCGCCGAAGACGAGGGCGACCAGCACGACCGCTATGAGCGTGCGCTCGGGCGCATAGGCGGCGATGGCGGTCAGGGCCATCGACCAGGCTTTCGGGTTGGCCCATTGGAAGGCGGCGGCTTGCAGGAAGGTCATCGGCCGTGCCTCCTGCCCCGTCTGTGTCGGCGCGGCGGCATGTGCGATCTTCCACGTGAGCCAACCGAGGTAGAGCACGGCGACGACCTTGAGCAGGTCGTGCAGGATCGGCCAGCGGTCGAAAAGCGCCATGAGACCCGCGCCGACGAGCACGATCATCACCGTGAACCCGACCCCGACGCCCAGCATATGCGGCAGCGTGCGCCGAAACCCGAAATTCGCACCCGAGGCCATGAGCATCAGGTTGTTCGGCCCCGGTGTGAGGGACGAGACGGCCGCGAAGCCGACGAGAGCGATGAGGAGTTCGTGCGTCATGGCGCAATGATTTCATCGACCGACCGCCCAGGGATTGCGAATACGTGTTTCCAACGCGATTTCCTTGCAATAATTGTCAGCCATGGACCATATGGATCATCGAATATTGCGCGAACTGAAGCGCGACGGGCGGATCGCAAACACGCAATTGGCGGAGCGAGTCGGGCTGTCGCCCTCGGCCTGCCTGCGCCGCGTGCAGGCGATGGAGAAATCCGGCGTCATCTGCGGCTACCGCGCCGTGACCGACCCCACCAAGATGGGCACCGGGTTCGTTGCCTTCCTGATGGTCGGGCTGTCGGATCATTCCAAGAAGGCGCTGGAGCGGTTCGAGCGCACCATGCTGGCCTGCCCCGAGATCACCGAATGCCACAACATCACCGGGACGGCGGAATACCTGCTGCGAGTCGAGGCGGCGGATCTTGCCGCCTACAAGGCGATCCATACGGATGTGGTGAGTGCCTTGGACGGCGTGCGGCAGCTGACCACCCATGTCGTCGTGGGCACCCCGAAGGACGAGCGCGGCTGAGGGGTTGCGCCGGGGCCTGCGCCCCGTCGCGGCGGGCCTCGCTGCGCTCGGCCAAGCCCGTGGCGGCCTGTCGCCCCCCCCCGGTCGTTGTGCCTGTGGCGCGTGCGGGACCGGAGGGCCAGCCCTCCGGACCTCCCGAGGTTTTCTTGAAACGAAGAAGAGGGACGCGGGCTTGCGAGCCACCGGGGTGGTGACATATAGAGGCGCGACGCAATGAATACGCATGGAGGCATGCATGGCTGGCCACTCAAAATGGGCGAATATCCAGCACCGCAAGGGGCGGCAGGACGCCGCGCGCTCGAAGCTTTTTTCGAAGCTCGCCAAGGAAATCACCGTGGCTGCCAAGATGGGCGACCCGGACCCGGACAAGAACCCGCGCCTCAGGCTCGCGGTGAAGGAAGCCAAGTCGAACTCGGTGCCGAAGGACGTGATCGACCGCGCGATCAAGAAATCGCAGGCCGGTGAAGGCGACGATTACGAAGAGATCCGGTACGAGGGATACGGCCCGAACGGGGTGGCGGTGATCGTCGAGGCGATGACCGATAACCGCAACCGCACCGCGTCCACCGTGCGCTCGACCTTTTCGAAGAACGGCGGGAATCTGGGTGAAACCGGATCGGTCGGGTTCATGTTCGACCGGATGGGCGAAGTGGTCTATCCGGCTTCGGTGGGCGATGCCGATACCGTCATGATGGCCGCGATCGAGGCGGGCGCGATGGATGTGGAAAGCTCGGAGGACGGGCATATCATCTATTGCGCCGACACGGATCTGAACGAGGTATCGACGGCGCTGGAAGCGGAACTCGGTGAATCCGAGTCGACCAAGCTGATCTGGAAGCCGACGACCACGACCGAGATGGATCTCGAGTCGATGCAGAAGCTGATGAAGCTGATCGACGCGCTTGAGGATGACGACGACGTTCAGCGCGTGACGACCAACTTCGAGGCGCCCGACGAGGTTATGGAACAACTCTGATCGTCAGGGTCGTTTTCGAACATCCGAACCGGCGCACGGCCCCTGTGCGCCGGTTTTTCTTTTCCCTTTCGCGTATCGGCCCCACTTTGGGAGCAGGCGAGAGGAGAGAAACATGAGCTGGAACCCCACCCTGCCCACCGGCGCGACGCCGGACGATATCGAGACGGTGATCGTGCCGCGCAGCCGTGACATCGGCCCGTTCGAGGTGCGCCGCGCCCTGCCCGCCGCCGGGCGCCGCTTGGTCGGGCCGTTCGTGTTTTTCGACCATTTCGGCCCGGTCGAGTTCGTCACCGGCGAAGGGATGGACCTGCAGCCCCACCCCCACATCGGGCTCGGCACTGTGACCTATGTCGTCGAGGGGGAGTTCGAGCATCGCGACTCGCTCGGCACCCGGCAGATGATCCGGCCCGGAGCGGTGAACTGGATGGTGGCGGGGAGCGGTATCGCGCATTCCGAGCGCACGACGCCGCAGACGCGCGCGGCGCCGTCGAGCTTGCTCGGGCTTCAGACATGGGTGGCCTTGCCGGAAGACGAGGAGGATCGCGATGCCTCGTTCGAGCATCATGGCGAGGGCGCGCTTCCGGTGCTGGAGGGCGAAGGCAAGTCGCTCAGGCTCATCATGGGGCGCGGCTGGGGCGAACGGGCTCCGGTCACGACGTTCCACGACATGTTCTATGCCGATGTGACGCTCGAGGCCGGGGCGAAGATCCCTTTGCCCGACGAACACGAGGATCGGGGGGCCTATGTGCTGTCCGGCAGCATCGCGGTCGCGGGCGAGGTCTATGAGGCCGGGCGCATGATGGTGTTCCGGCCGGGGGACGCGATGACACTGACGGCAGGGCCGCAGGGTGCGCGGCTTATGCTGCTCGGGGGCGAGACGCTGAACGGCCCGCGCCACATCTGGTGGAACTTCGTCTCGTCGTCGAAGGACAAGATCGAAGAGGCCAAGATGGCCTGGGCGACGGGGGCCTGGGCCAAGGACAAGTTCCGCCTGCCGCCGGGCGACGATGAGGAGTTCGTGCCGCTGCCCTGACCCGGTTCACCCGGACGCAGCCGCCCAGTCAGTGCACCCGACCCGCCGACACCGGCGTCGCGGCGAGACGGCTGAGGGCGACGCCCGCGCGTTCTGCGAGCGAGACGAGGCTCGGCGCGAGATCGGCGCGCACCAGCAGGGTCGCCATCAGCATCGCATCGTCCCGGTCGCCTGCGAGCGCGGCACTCACGACCTGCGCGATGCACGCTTCGTCACCGCCGAGGCATTTGCACGTCAAGTGGTGGCGCATCAGGGGACGGCGGCCATAGAGGTGGCACAACTCGCAAAGCGATCCGATGGCCGACATCGCCTCGCGCCCGCCGTAGGGGCCGGTTTCGGCCTCGAACGCCTGTCGCACCGACGCATCCGCCGCGCCTCCGACGAGCCTGAGGCACAGGACCGCGCCGGCCTCGACCGCCCCCAACTCGTCCAGCAGGCCGACGGCCGCGCCGCCACGGGGGATCACCGACCCGTCCATCCGCGCCTCACTTCGTCAGGATGAGCTTGCCCGCGCGCGTGATGCGCAGGGTGTAGAGCGCGTCGCCCAGCATGATCTTGGCGGTCCGGCCGCCCAGCGTCAGTTCTTCGGCCCGGTGGAGCGGACAGGGCGCTTCGCGGAGAGTTTCGTTGGACATCGCGTTCATCGGCTCGTCTCCGTCGTCGTCAGGCGGTCGAGAAGCCATTCGAACCCGTATCCCTGTCCAAGGCCCGCCTCGGCGAGCAGTTCCATGATTTCCGTGCGGGCGCGGTGTCCGTCACCCCCACCGATCACACCCGTCGAGCGGGACTCTTGCGCGTTTCTCATGATCTTTCCTCGGTCTGACCTCTGGCTGGCCCGACGAGGGTTGCGGGTGGCTGGAGGGGATCACAAGTCAAATCTGACAAATTCAGTCGGATTAGTCAATCGCGGTTTCGCGCTTGCACCCCGGCGCGCTTCCGGGTCACTTGTCGCCATGTCGGACGCAAGCGATGCTGCACCCTCCAACCCCATGGTCGGTGTGTTCTGGATGGTGGTCACGGGCCTGCTTTTCGTGGGCTTCACGGCGATCGTGAAATCGACCGGGGGGCGGCTGCCCGCCGCCGAAACCGCGTGGTTGCGCTATGTTCTGGGGCTTTTGTTCTTCGTGCCTTTCGCGCGGCGCATCCTGTCGATCCGACTCGATGGGCCGACACTTGGCCTGCTCGTCATTCGCGGCCTGTTCCATGCGGTCGGTGTCATCGCGTGGTTCTTTGCGATGACCCGCATCCCCTTGGCCGAGGTGACGGCGATCAATTACCTCAACCCGGTGTTCGTGACGGTCGGCGCCGCGCTGTTCCTTGGCGAAAAGCTCGCCTTCCGCAGAATCGCGGCCATCGCTGTGGCGCTTGTCGGCGCGCTCGTGATCCTGCGCCCCGGCGTGCGCGAGATCGAGCCGGGGCACTGGGCGATGATCGGAACTTCGCTCGCCTTCGCCGTCGCCTATCTGATCCTCGGCCCGATTTCGAAACGGGTGGAGCCGTTCGTGATCGTCGCCATGCTGTCGCTCACCGTGGCACTGGCCCTGACCCCGGTCGCGCTGATGAACTGGGTAACGCCGACCTGGAGCGAGATCGGATGGCTTTTCGCCGTCGCGGCCTTCGCCACCGCAGGGCATTACACGATGACGCTGGCCTTCGCGGCGGCCCCGCTGACCGTGACGCAGCCGATCACCTTCCTGCAACTTGTCTGGTCCGTCGCGCTCGGCGCGGTCTTCTTCGGCGAAGGTGTGGACCCGTGGGTGATCGCAGGCGGCGGCATGATTATCACCGCCGTCAGTTTCATCACCTTCCGCGAGGCCATTCTGAAGCGTCGGGTGACGCCCGGCACGAACCAGACGAAATTCTGAGGTTCAGAGCATCCCCGGAACGACCAGGTCGGGCGGGCGGTGACCGTCGTCGAAGGTCTTGATATTGATGATGACCTTCTCGCCCATTTCGATCCGGCCTTCGACCGTCGCCGACCCCATGTGAGGCAGCAGAACCGCGTTGTCGAGTTCGCGCAGGCGCGGGTTCACCTCGTGCCCGTGTTCGAACACGTCGAGCCCCGCGCCGCCGATCTCGCCCGCCCGCAGCATCCGGGTCAGCGCGTTCTCGTCGATCACCTCGCCGCGCGAGGTGTTGATGATGACCGCCTCGGGCTTCATCAGCTTCAGCCGCCGCGCGTTCATCAGGTGGAAGGTGGAGGGCGTGTGCGGGCAGTTGATCGACAGAACGTCGACCCGGCTGACCATCTGGTCGAGGCTTTCCCAATAGGTCGCCTTGTGCTCGGCCTCGATATCGGGGTGGAGTTGTTTTCGGTTGTGGTAATGGACCTGCATCCCGAACGCATTGGCGCGACGGGCGACCGCCTGACCGATCCGGCCCATGCCGAGGATGCCGAGACGTTTGCCGGCGATGCGCCGCCCAAGGCTTGCGGTCGGCGCCCAGCCCTTCCATTCGCCCTGTGCCATCTTGCGGATGCCTTCGGGCAGTTTGCGGGTCACCGCGATAATCATGGCCATCGCCATATCCGCCGTGTCATCGGCCGAAACGCCGGGCGTGTTCGACACCAGAATGCCCCGCTGGCGGGCGGTCTGAACGTCGATGTGATCGACGCCCGCGCCATAGTTCGCGACGAGTTTCAGGTTGTCGCCGGCCTGTGCCAGCAGCCCTTGGTCGATCTGATCGGTGAGTGTCGGCACCAGCACGTCGGCGCGGCGCATTGCATCCGCCAGCGCCTCGCGCGTCATGGGCACGTCGTTCTCGTTCAATTCGACGTCGAAGAGTTCGGCCATCCGCTTTTCGACCGCCTCGGGCAACCGTCGCGTAACGACAACACTCAACCGCTTCCGAGCCATGCCCTGCCTCCCGTGGCTTTTCAATTCAGCGCATCGGTGGCATCGTGTCAGGGAACGCAAAAAGGCACAAGCGCAGGATAATAAAATTGCGCGGCCAATAATCGACAACACGCGTTCACGGGCAGAGCGATGACGAAGACAGGCGCATTTCTGGCGTTCATGGCTGTCGTCCTGGGGCTTATCGTCTCAGGCGCCGAGGCACGCGCGGCCGAGCGCGGGTCGGTCACCAACATGCCCATTCCACGCTTCGTTTCGCTGAAGGTGAGCGAGGCCAACGTGCGGCGCGGGCCGTCACTCACGCACAAGATCGACTGGGTTTTCACCCGCCGTGGGATGCCGTTGGAGGTCACGGGCGAATTCGGCCATTGGCGCCGAGTTCAGGATCGTGACGGGGTCGGCGGCTGGGTGCATTACTCACTCATCTCGGGCGCACGGACGGCCATCGTGGACCGCGACCTCGCCCCGGTGCTGGTGCGGGCGGCAGCGGACGGACAGGTCAAGGCGCGGCTCGAAGCCGGGGTGATCGTGAACATGGACAAATGCGGGCCGGTCTGGTGCCGCGTGAAAGTCGGGGGGTATCGGGGATGGATGGAGAGATCCGCTTTGTGGGGCCTAAAGCCGGGCGAGGTCATCGAATAGGCGTCGAAGAGATCGCCACGCCCGCCTCGGCCCGCATGTTGATGAAACAAGGGCGGCGGGTTCTCATCATCCATGCCGACCGGGACAAGCTCGACTCGGTCGTGAACGGAACGGATGGTTTCTTTCCCAAACTCGCCGAACGCGCCCTGCGCGACGGCATCCAGACACGGGTGGTGCGCGCCGAGTCGAAGGTCGCGGCGATGATGTCGGCGCCGGGTCTGCGCAACGTGCATATCACGATGGGCGACGCGCCTCGTTACGTTCCCGACGCGCTTCACGTCGCTTTGGGTCCGGTGTCGGGCTTCTGGTATCTCGACGAGGTCGGCGTCAAGGCGAACAGTTCGATCCGGTTCAACCAGTTCGCCCCGGAGCGGATCGAAAAGGAACCGGCGGAGTATTTCTTCAACGGTGTCACGGGCTGGATGCTGTCGCACAATGTCTCGCCGATCCGGCAACCGGCCCGTGTCGACGGCGGGCTGGACCGCGCCCGCGCGACGATCTTTTGTCAGGAGATCGAGCGCCACACCCACCGCGCCCACTTTCTGACGACGGAAGAGATGATCCGCACCGTGGCCGAGCATGAACGCGAGCGGCTGATCTACCTGAAGCCGCATCCGGCCCAGTCGAAACCGATGCGGCGCGACATCATCGCGGTCGCGCAGGATTACCCGAATGTGATGGTCACCGATGCCTCGGTCCATGACCTCGCCGCTGCCGCCGATATCGTGGTCACGCAGAATTCCGGTGCCGGATTCGAAGCCCTGATGCAGAAAAAGACGGTCGTGACCTGCGCCAAATCGGATTACTGGCAGGCCACGCTCACCGCCCGCACGGCGACGGAATTGCGCGAGGCGATGGATTACGGGCGCGCCAGCATGAAGGGCTTTCCCTACGAGAAATTCCTCTACTGGTTCCTGCACCGTCACCTGCTCGAAGTCGCGAAGGACAATTTCGCGGATCGCGCATGGGAACGGATCGCCGACAAGGTCTTTCTGTAGCCCGCGCCATGCGCTAAGCAATCCCCTCAGTTACGGGGACGTCATGGCCAATTCGACGCGCATGAACCTTTCGGCAGGGATCGCATCGTCCCTTGTCGCGCTGACCCTTGTCGGGCTCAAGATCTGGGCGCTTGGCGATACCCGCGCCTTGTCGGTCGGCGCATCGCTGATCGACAGCGCGATGGACCTGATGATCTCGCTCGGCGGTCTGGCCGCCATTGCCTATGCCGCCCGTCCGGCGGACGAGGATCACGCCTTCGGCCATAGTTCGGCCGAAGACCTCGCCGCGCTGGGGCAGTCTTTGTTCATCATGGTTTCGGCGGGCGTGATCACCTGGGCTTCGGTCGCGCGGCTGTTGTCGGACACGCCCACCGAGCTTGCCAACGAAAGGCGCGGCATCGTCGTCATGGTCGTCTCGATCATCCTGACCGTCTGCCTCGTCCTCTGGCAGCGGCATGTGGCGAAGCGGACCGGAAGCCGCGTGGTCGCGGCGGACAGCCTGCACTATCTGGGCGACCTGATCCCGAACCTCGGGGCGATCGCCTCGCTCTGGGCGTCGGTCGCCTTCGGGCTGACGAGCATCGACAGCATCGTCGCCATCGGCGCCGCGCTCATGCTGGTCGTGGGCGCGCTCAACATCTTTCGCGGGGCGTTCAACGCGCTCATGGACCGGGCGGCGGACGACGACATGATCGCGGGGATCGAGGACGTGATCCGCGATTTTCCCGGCGTCCACGGATTCCACGACCTCAAGACCCGCATGGCCGGGTCCGTGACCTTCGTGAACGTCCATATCGAACTGGACGGACGACAGACATTGGACGAGGCGCATACGATCGGGGCGGCGCTGCGCCGCGAAATCCTGAAAGCTTTTCCCAATACCGACGTGCTCATCCACAAAGACCCGGTCGGGGTCGAGCCGCATCCCGAGGACCCATCCCGGCGCTAGGCGGTGTCGCATCGGTTGCCCAGCGCGGGCCAACCGCTTAACTAGGTTTCAAGGAAGGGTCTCATGCTCGCGGGTAAACGTGTTCTTCTCATCATCGGCGGCGGTGTCGGGGCGTTCAAGTCGCTGACGCTGATCCGTATTCTGCGTGAGCGTGGGGCAAGCGTGGTGCCGGTCATCACCCGCGCGGGGCAGGAGTTCGTGACGCCCCTGTCGGCGTCGGCTCTGGCGGCCGAAAAGGTCTACACCGACCTCTTCAGTCTGACGGACGAGGCCGAGATGGGGCATATCGAACTCAGCCGCGATGCCGACCTCGTGGTCGTGGCACCCGCCACTGCCGACCTTCTGGGCAAGATGGCGAACGGGCTGGCGGACGATTTGGCCTCGACGCTGCTTCTGGCCACCGACAAGCGCGTGCTGGTCGCCCCCGCGATGAACGTGCGGATGTGGGAGCATCCGGCGGTGCAGCGCAACGTGGCGACGCTCATGTCGGATGGCGTGCTGTTTGCTGGCCCCGTCGAGGGCGCGATGGCCTGTGGCGAGTTCGGCCCCGGTCGGCTCGTCGAGCCGGACCAGATCGCCGATGCCGTCGGTGCCGCGCTGGCGGACGGGCCTTTGAAGGGCAAGCACATCCTCGTCACCTCCGGGCCGACCCACGAACCCATCGACCCGGTGCGCTATATCGCGAACCGCTCGTCCGGGTCGCAGGGCACGGCGATTGCCGAGGCGCTGTCGGCATTGGGCGCCGCCGTCACCTTCGTCACGGGTCCGGCCGATGCGGAACGTCCGCGCGGGGTGCATGTGATCGAGGTCCAGACCGCGCGCGAGATGCTGGAGGCGGTTGGGTCCGCCCTGCCCGCCGATGCCGCCGTCTTCGCTGCCGCCGTGGCCGACTGGCGCGTCGCGAGCGCGTCGGACAAGAAAATGAAGAAGGACGGGTCGGGCACCCTGCCCACGCTCGACTTTGCCGAGAACCCCGACATCCTCGCCACCGTAAGCCAGATGGGTGACGGGCGGCCCGCGCTGGTCGTGGGCTTCGCCGCCGAGACCCATGACGTGATCGCCCATGCCACCGCCAAACGCGACCGCAAAGGCTGCGACTGGATCGTGGCCAACGACGTGTCGCCCGAGACCGGGATCATGGGCGGGTCGGAAAACGCCGTGACGTTGATCTCGGATGCCGGGTCCGAGGATTGGCCGCGCATGGGCAAGGTCGAGGTCGCCCGCAAGCTCGCCGCCCGCATCGCCGAGGCGCTGGCATGAGCGGCCCGGTGATCCGCGTTCTGCGCGAGGACTGGGCGGACAGGAACGTGGCGCTCCCCTCCTATGAGACGGCCGGGGCCGCCGGGGCGGATATTCGCGCCAATCTGATGCCCGAGGATCGCGACACGGGCTTCACGCTCGCACCGATGGAGCGGCGGATCGTGCCCACGGGTCTGCGCGTCGAAATCCCTGACGGGTTCGAGATGCAGATCAGGCCGCGGTCCGGTCTGGCGCTGAAACACGGCCTCAGCCTGCCCAACACCCCCGGCACCATCGACAGCGATTATCGCGGCCCGCTGGGTGTGCTATTGGTGAACTTCGGGGCAGAGCCCTACACCATCGGGCATGGTGACCGGATCGCGCAGGCCATCGTCGCGCCCGTGGTGCAGGCCACCTATGAGGTGGTCGAGGCGCTTGGCGACAGCCACCGGGGCGACGGCGGGTTCGGCTCCACGGGCACGAAATGATCTTTGTTGTCATCGCACTGGCGGCGATCTGGGGGCTTGGCGCGCTGTTCAAGGTGCCTGCGAGCCGTAGCTGGGTTCTGACCGCCGTCGTGCTGGTGGCCGTCCTGCTGGCCCACGCCCTGCTCCCCCCTGACAACCCGATCCCGCAGCTCTTCGGCGGAAGTTTCGCTGGCTGGGCAACGGCGGTGGGCGTGCTGCTCGTCATCGCGGGCTACAGCCGGGGGGTCAGGGCGCTGCGATCCCGTTCGACCCCGGTCGCGCCGACACAGGACGGCCCCTTCACCGACACCGAACTTGGCCGCTACGCCCGCCACATCGTTTTGCGTGAAATCGGCGGGCCGGGGCAAAAGGCCCTGAAGGACGCGAAGGTGCTGGTGATCGGCGCGGGCGGTCTGGGCTCGCCTGCGCTGCTTTATCTCGCGGCGGCGGGGGTCGGCACCATCGGCGTGATCGACGACGACACCGTCGATAACTCCAACCTCCAACGGCAGGTGATCCACGCGGACGCCCGGATCGGCACGCCCAAGGTGTTCTCGGCCGAGGCCGCGATGGTCGCGCAGAACCCCTATGTGACCGTGCGCCCTTACAACCGCCGCCTGACGGAGGAGATCGCCGAGGACCTGTTCGCGGATTACGATCTGATCCTCGAAGGGTCGGACAATTTCGAGACGCGCTATCTGGTGAACCGGGTCGCCGCCAAGCTGGGCAAGCCTGTGGTCGGCGCGGCGCTCACCCAGTGGGAGGGGCAGATCTCGGTCTGGGATCCGGCCAAGGGCGCGCCGTGTTACGAGTGCGTCTTTCCCGAGGCCCCGGCCCCCGGCCTTGCCCCGTCCTGTGCCGAGGCGGGCGTGGTCGGCCCCCTGCCCGGCGTTCTGGGGTCGATGATGGCGGTCGAAGCGGTCAAGCTGATCTCCGGCGCGGGCGAGCCCCTGCGTGGCCGGATGATGATCTATGACGCGCTATACGCCGACACCCGGTCGATCAAACTCAAGCGGCGGCCCGACTGCCCCGTTTGCAGCGGCGCACATGGTCTGGACGTTTCGGCGGGTGGTGCTTAGCTGTTTCCTCAAAGGAGACGCGCCATGACCAACCCGCTTCTGTCCGACTGGGACACCCCGTTCGACCTGCCCCCCTTCGATGACATCACCGACGCCGATTTCGAACCGGCGATGGAGGCGGCGCTGGCCGACGCCCGCACGAACGTGGCTGCGATTGCCGACAGCCCGGATGAGCCGACCTTCGCCAACACGATCGAGGCGCTGGAAGAGGCCGATGCGCTTTTGTCCAAGGTGTTGGGCGTGTTCTACAACCTCGCCGGGGCCGATGCGAACGAGACGCGCGAAGAATTGCAGCGCAAGTTCTCGCCGCAACTCGCCGCCTATTCCTCGGACATTCTGCTGAACGCCGACCTCTTCGCGCGGATCGACGCGCTGTGGGAGGGGCGCGAGGATCTGGACCTGTCGGATGAACAGGCCCGGCTTCTGATGATGACCCGACGCCGTTTCGTGCGGGCGGGTGCGCTTCTGGAAGGCGAAGATCGCGACCGCTACCGCGCCGTGATGGAACGGCTCGCCGTTCTGGGGACCGAGTTCACCCAGAACCTGCTGGCCGACGAGCGGTCGTGGCACATGGAGTTGAACGAGGCAGACCTCGAAGGTCTGCCGGATTTCGCCATCGACGCCGCGCGCGCGGCCGGCGAGGACAAGGGCGTGGGCGGCCCGGTCGTGACGCTGTCGCGCTCGCTCATCACGCCGTTTCTGGCCTCCTCCCCCAAGCGCGAATTGCGGCGCAAGGCCTATGAGGCCTACGTGTCGCGCGGGGCGAATGGCGGCAAGACCGACAACCGCGCGATTGCGGCGGAAATCCTGAAACTGCGCGAGGAACGCGCCAAGCTGCTCGGGTATGAGAGTTTCGCGGCCTACAAGCTGGAAACCGAAATGGCGGGCACGCCCGAGGCGGTCGAAGACCTGCTGAACAAGGTCTGGACGCCCGCGCGCGCCGCCGCGCTGGCCGATGCCGAGGCGCTGGAGGCCATGCTGCACGCGGACGGTCACACCGGCCCGCTGGAGCCGTGGGACTGGCACTATTATTCCGGCAAGCGTCGGCAGGAATTGCACGATCTGGACGAGGCCAAGGTCAAGCCCTACCTGCAACTCGACCGGATGATCGACGCGGCCTTCGGTGTCGCGAACCGTCTGTTCGGGCTGGAATTCGCGCCGCTCGACGTCACGCCCTATCACCCCGATGTGCGGGTGTGGGAGGTCACGCGGGGCGGCGAACACGTCGCGGTTTTCATGGGCGACTATTTCGCGCGCGGCTCGAAACGCTCCGGCGCGTGGTGTTCGGCGATGCGGTCGCAAAGCCGTCTGGGGGGCGACAAGTTCCCCATCGTCACGAACGTGTGCAACTTCGCCAAACCGGAAAAAGGCAAGCCCGCGCTTCTGAGTTGGGACGACGCGCGCACGCTGTTTCACGAGTTCGGCCATGCGCTGCACCAGATGCTGTCGGACGTGACCTATGAAAGCCTGTCGGGCACCTCGGTCGCCCGCGATTTCGTGGAACTGCCGAGCCAGCTTTACGAGCACTGGCTGGAAGTGCCCGAGGTGCTGGGCGAATACGCGACCCACGCCCAGACCGGCGAGCCGATCCCGGCGGATATGCTCGACCGTCTGATCGGGGCATCCACCTATGACGCGGGCTTCGCGACCGTGGAATACGTGGCCTCGGCGCTGGTCGATCTGGAGTTCCACCGGGGCAGCGCCCCTGCGGACCCGATGCAAAAACAGGCCGAGGTGCTGGAAAGCATCGGTATGCCGCGCGCGATCCGTATGCGCCACGCGACGCCGCATTTCGCGCATGTGTTTTCAGGCGACGGCTATTCCTCGGGCTACTATTCCTACATGTGGTCCGAGGTGATGGACGAAGACGCTTTCGCGGCCTTCAAGGAGGCGGGCGGCGCCTTCGACCCCAAGGTCGCAAAGAGCCTTGAGGAAAATATCCTGTCCAAGGGCGGCACGGTCGAGGCCGACGCGCTTTACGTCAGGTTCCGGGGCAAGATGCCCGAGGTCGAGGCGCTTTTGAAAGGTCGGGGGCTGATCGCGGCGCAATAGCCGCCCGGTTCACTCGTCGAACACCGCGCAGGGGTCTTCGCGCTCGACGGCGGGTGCGCTCAGGTAGGCGTCGAAACCGCCCTCCGGCTCCCCGCCGTCCTCGCCCTGCCCAAGCGTCAGGACGAGGATTTGCGGTCGCACGCGCGCGATGTAGCTGGGCACGCCCCAGTCCTCGCGGGCATGGCCATTGCCTGTGATGACCGCCACCGGCCCCCCGGTCTCGTCCAGCGCCTCGATGGTCACGCGGGCCAGCGTGGCGTCGCGCAGGCGTTGCAGGTCGACCATCATCGGCAGCATCTCGGTCGGCAGTTTGCCGCAATGGGCATCGAGTTGCAGGTTCAGACGATCCGCCAGTTCCTCGGCCTCGAGGGCCTCTTCGAGGCCATAATCCGCGGCGCCTTCGCCAAAGGATCGCGCCACCCCGACCTCCATCGCCGCGCGCGCCGCCTCACGCGGGACCGCCGCGCCGAAGACCTGCGCGCCACGGGACGCCGCGAAGATGGGGTAATACATTGAAAAGTCCGGCCACCCGGCCTCTTCCCACCCCAGCAGCGCGCCAAGGGCTTCGGGGTCGCCAAGCCTGTCGTCGCGCACCTCGTCGGCCTGCGCCTGCGTCAGCATTTCGAACACCACCGCCCTCGGCTCGATGTCCCTGATCGCGTCGGCCTGCGCGGCATGATGCACGGGGTTGTCGTGCACTTCGCCCAGCACGTAGACGTCCGCGACCGTGCCCGCGAAAGGTCCGGCATGGGCCGCGACCGGTGCGAGCGCCAGAAAAAGAAATCTCCACATGGGGTCAATGTGGAGGCTCGGCCCGACGGCGGCAAGTGCTTCCCCTCGTCCGCGCGACTTGCTAGGCACCATCCATGTCGCTCACCCTGCCCCCTCTCACCCTCGTCGTCGGTGCCGCCAATTCCGGCAAGTCGGCCTATGCCGAACGGCTCACCGAGGCGACGGGCCGCCCGATGACCTATATCGCGACGGCCCAGGCCTTCGACGACGAAATGCGGGCCAAGATCGCGGCCCACCGGGCCCGGCGCGGTGACGGCTGGACGACGGCGGAGGCGCCTTTGGACCTCGCCTCTGCGCTGGACGATGCACAATCGAACGACGTCGTGCTTGTCGATTGCATGACGCTCTGGCTGTCGAACCACCTCCTGTCCGAAACCGCCATCGAGGCCGAACAGGCGCGGGTGTTGGATTCGCTTGCCTCATGCGCCGCACCCGTCGTCGTGGTCTCGAACGAAGTCGGGGCCGGGGTCGTGCCGGAAAACGCGCTCGCCCGCCGGTTTCGCGCGGCGCAAGGCGGGCTCAACCAAGCGGTCGCGGCGCGGGCCGATCTGGTCGTGACCGTCATCGCGGGCCTGCCCCTCGCCCTGAAAGGCACCTTGCCGCAGGGGGTCGCATGACCCGGTTCTGGTGGGTCCGTCACGGCCCGACGCATCGCAAGGGCATGGTCGGGTGGAGCGATGTGGCCGCCGACCTGTCGGACACCGCCGCCATCGCCCGGCTGCACGATCATCTGCCCGACGCGCCGGTGATCTCGTCCGACCTGATCCGTTGCGTGACGACGGCGGACGCGATCCAGAAGGACCGCCCGCGCCTGCCGCATGACGCCGGTCTGCGCGAACTAAACTTCGGGGCTTGGGAACTCAAGACCGCCGCCGAGATCGAAGCGAGCCACCCGGAGGCGATCCGCAACTTCTGGGACCGGCCCGACCTGAACGCGGCACCGGGCGGCGAAAGCTGGACCGACATGACGACGCGGGTGGGCCGCGCCGTGGACAGGCTGATCGAAACGCAGACGGGCGATGTCATCGTCGTCGCCCATTTCGGGGCCATACTGGGTCAGGTCCAGCGGGCGCTCGCCTGCCCCGTGTCCGAGGTGCTCGGGCACAAGATCGACAACCTGTCGGTCACGCGCCTCGCCTTCGACGGCAGGCGCTGGCACGCCGAGGCGATCAATCACATTCCGTGACGCGCCTTTCACGAATGGCGACTGTGTGCCCCGCGATTTCCCGGCTAACGTCGCCCCATGACCTACGATCTTTTTCTCGGTGACCAGACGTTTTCAAGCTGGTCGATGCGCGGCTGGCTCATGTTCGTGAAGTTCGGACTGCCGGTGAACGTCCATATGGTCGGGCTCTATGACGGGACGATGGCCGATGATCTTGCCGATCTCGCGCCCGCCCGGTTCGTGCCGGTCATGCGCACGCCGGAGGGGATCGTCGTCGGCGACACGCTGGCCATGGCCGAAACACTGGCCGAGCGTCACCCCGACGCGGGTCTCTGGCCTGCCGATCCGGCCGCGCGGGGACTTGCGCGGTGGATGGTCGCAGAAATGCACTCCGGGTTCGGCGCGTTGCGCGGGGCCTGCCCGATGCAGCTTCTGCATCAGTATCGCGACTTCCCCGTGACGCAGGAGGTGCAGGCGGATCTGGCCCGGATCGAAACGCTCTGGTCAGTAGCGCAGGAGCGCCACGGCGGGGATGGCCCGTGGTTGTTCGGCGTCTATTCTCTGGCCGACGTGTTTTATGCCCCCGTCGCGGCCCGGATCGCCGGATACGGTCTGACCGTCGGCTCGGCGGCTCAGGCTTATGTGGACACGCATCTGGCCGACCCGGCCTTTCGCGATTGGCGCACCGAGGGCCTGAAGAAAACCTATGACCCCGTGCCTTATGCGATGGACCTGCCGACCGCGCCGTGGCCCGGCCCGGCCTGAGCCGCGTTAACCATTTTCTAACCACCTGCACGCTACCTTCCGTTAACCATACTCGGAGGGGGCCGCATGGTCGCACGCGCCTATACCGTGGCGTTCGAAGGGGTCGAGGCGCGGACCGTCGAGGTGCAATGCGCCCTGTCCCCCGGCGTGCCCGCCTTTTCCATCGTGGGCCTACCGGACAAGGCGGTGAGCGAGGCGCGCGACCGGGTGCGCGCGGCGCTGTCTGCCATGGCCATCGCCCTGCCTGCCCGCAAGATCACCGTGAACCTATCGCCCGCCGACCTGCCCAAGGAAGGCTCGCATTTCGACCTGCCCATCGCGCTCGCGCTGTTGGCGGCCATCGGCGTGATCCCGGAGGAGGACGTGGCGCAGGCGGTGGCGCTTGGCGAATTGTCCCTCGACGGTTCGCTCGTTCCCGTGATCGGCGCCCTGCCCGCCGCGATGGCCGCCGCCGAAGACGACCGTGCGCTGGTCTGTCCCCAGGCCTGCGGCGCCGAAGCGGCCTGGGTCGGCGCGGCGCATGTGATCGCAGCGGGATCACTGGCCGCCGTCATCCAGCACTTCACCGGACAATCCCCGCTCCCCCCGGCCGATCCGGGCGAAGTGCGCGATGACGCGACGCTGCGCGATCTGGCCGACGTGAAGGGGCAGGAACGCGCCAAACGGGCGCTGGAGATCGCGGCGGCCGGGCGGCACCATCTGCTGATGACGGGGCCGCCGGGCTCTGGCAAGTCGATGCTCGCCGCGCGACTGCCGTCGATCCTGCCGCCGCTGACCCCCGCCGAGGCGCTCGAAACCTCGATGATCCATTCGCTCGCCGGGCTGATCGACGAGGGCGGTATTTCCCGGTCGCGCCCGTTTCGCGACCCGCATCATACGGCGTCCACGGCCTCTATCGTCGGCGGCGGGCGTGGTGCGAAACCGGGGGAAATCTCGCTCGCCCATAACGGCGTCCTGTTCCTCGACGAACTGCCGGAATTCGCGCGGCCCGTGCTGGAAACCCTGCGCCAGCCGGTCGAAACCGGGGAGGTGGTCGTCGCCCGCGCCAACGCCCATGTCCGCTATCCCTGCCGCTTCATGCTGGTGGCGGCCGCCAATCCGTGCCGCTGCGGCCACCTGACCGATGCGTCGCGCGCCTGTGCCAAGGCGCCGGCCTGTGGCGAGGACTACCTCGGGCGCATCTCGGGACCGCTGCTCGACCGCTTCGACCTGCGGATCGAGGTGCCACCCGTGGAAATCGGCGACCTCGACCTTGCACCCTCGGGCGACACCTCGGCCTCGGTCGCGGCCCGGGTGCAAAAGGCGCGCGAAATCCAGACGGCGCGCTTCGACGGGCAGCCGCGCACGCGCACGAACGCCGATGCCGAGGGCAACCTGCTGACCGAGATCGCAACGCCGGAGGGCGAGGCGCGCGACCTGCTGCTCAAGGCCGCCGACCGGTTCGGCCTGTCGGCGCGCGGCCATCACCGGGTCTTGCGGGTCGCGCGCACCATCGCCGATCTTGCGGAGGCCGAGACGATCCGAAAACCGCATGTGGCCGAGGCGTTGTCCTATCGGCTCCCGGGAAACTTGCTCGCCTGACGGATCAGGCGAGGCAGCGTTTCACGAAATCCGCGACGCCGGTGAGCGCATCACGCGCTTCCGGCACCCAGCCGTCGAAGATCTGAAACACATGCGGCGCGCGCGGCCAGGTCTGGACCACGACCTCGCCACCGGCATCCCGGAGCACCTGCGCAAGCCGCACCCCGTCGTCGCGCAACAGCTCGTTCTCGGCATACTGGATCAGCACGGGCGGCGGCGCGGTGTAAGTGGCGAACAGCGGCGAGGCATGAGGGTCGGCCGGATCGTGTTTGCCGAGATACCAATCCACCAGCTCGTCGCGCCGTTCGGCGGGCAACATGCACTCGGTCGCCGCATTGTCGGCGATGGAGGCCCCCGAAAAGGTGAAATCGGCAATCGGCGACAAGGCCACGACCCCGGCGGGGCATGCGCCCTCGGCACAGAGGTCGGCAAGCAGGCCGAAAATCAGGTTGGCCCCCGCGCTGTCCCCGGCAAGGATCACGTCGCGGGGTCGATACCCTTTGGCGATCACCGCCTCCCAAGCCGCGCGGATATCCTCGCGACCTGCCGGAAACGGGTCGGTCGGGGCCAGTCGATAGCGCGGCACGAAGACCTCAACCCCCGTCAGCCACGCGAGGCGCGCGCACATCGCGGCATGGGTCCGGGGGGAGCCGGATATGAACCCGCCGCCGTGGACATAGAGGATGAGTTTGCCCGGTCTGGGCGGATGCGAACCGGGTCGCGCCGAAATCCACAGCCCGCCGGACCCGGCGTCGCTGTCTCGATACAGCGCGTAAGGCGGCGCGCGGAACCAGCGGCGGGCGGCCCGTTCGAGAAGCCTCCGGTTCGCCTCGGGGGACCGGGCGCGCGCGAGAAGGGGCCTCACCGTCCGTCGCGACAGGAACGACAGGAGGGTGAGACGGACACTCACGCCCGGCGCGCCTCGATCGCCTCCCAGATCTTCGCGGTGATGTTCACGCCGTCGAAGCGTTCCAGTTCCTGAATGCCGGTGGGCGAGGTCACGTTGATTTCGGTCAGCCAGTCGCCGATGACGTCGATCCCGACGAAAATCTGGCCTTTCTCTTTCAGAAGCGGGCCGATCTTGGCGCAGATCTCGCGGTCGCGGTCGGTGAGCTCGACTTTCTCGGGGCGGCCGCCGACATGCATGTTCGACCGGGTTTCACCCTCGGCCGGGACACGGTTGATCGCGCCGACCGGCGCGCCATCGACCAGGATCACGCGCTTGTCGCCCTTGGACACCGCAGGGAGGAATTTCTGCGCGATCAGGGGCTCACGGTTGATGCCGGAGAAAAGCTCGTGAAGGCTCGACAGGTTCCGGTCGTTGGGGTCCAGCCGGAACACCCCCGCGCCACCGTTGCCGTAAAGCGGCTTGAGGATGATGTCGCCATGCTCGTGCTTGAACGCCTTGAGATCGGCGAGCGAGCGGGCGATCATCGTGGGCGGCGTCAGTTCGGGAAACTTCAGCACCAGCAGTTTTTCCGGGTAGTTGCGCACCCAGAACGGGTCGTTCAACACCAGCGTGTCCGGGTGGATCAGGTCGAGGATATGGGTCGTCGTGATGTACCCCATGTCGAAAGGCGGGTCCTGGCGCAGCCAGACCACGTCGAATTCGGAAAGATCGACGGTCGTCTGTTCGCCCTTGGTGACGTGATGTCCCACTTCGCGCCGGAGTTCGATGGGCCATCCGGTCGCCAGAACCCGGCCTTCGCGAAAGACCAGACGATCCGGCGTGTAGTAGAACAATTCATGCCCGCGCGCCTGCGCTTCCTCGGCGATCCGAAAGGTCGAGTCCGCGTTGATGTCGACCGCTTCGATCGGGTCCATCTGGAAGGCGACTTTGAGGGCCATGTCTCACTCCGGGCTGTTTGTCATTACATGGCCCAGCCACCGGGCAAGCACAATGCCCCCCTCACATGGTGATGTTGCGATAGCGCGCCATGCGCCCGGTCGCGTCGACCATGGCGAGGTCGAAGCGCATGTCCATCAGCATCCCGCCCGGCACCGAGCCCAGAAACTCGCAGGCCGACTGACAGATCCGCGCCAGTTGCGCCTGTGACAGCCGCTGTGCGGCCCGCGCAAGGTCGCGCGCCTTCTTGACCTCGACGAACACGAACCCGTCGCGGTCGCGCAGGACGAGGTCGATCTCGCCGCCCGATCCGCGCCAGCGCCGCGCGACGGTTTCATACCCCTCGCGTTCATACCCCCGCACGACGGAGTCTTCGGCTGCCATCCCGGCCAGATAGGAAACGCGTCCCGTCATTCTCAGTCCTTCTCCAGTTCCAGCGCGGCCTGATACACCTTGCGCCGGGGCAAACCATAGGCTTCGGCAACGGTCGCTGCCGCGTCCTTCAGGCTCATCTCGGACATGGCCCGTCGCAGGGCCGCTTCCATCGTTTCCTCGGCGACTTCGTCACGCCCGCGGTCGAGGACGACGACGATTTCCCCTTTCAAGGTGCGCTCCGCGACGGCATCGCGCAGTTCACCCAGCGTGCCGCGCAGGGTTTCCTCGAACTTCTTGGTCAATTCTCGGCACACCGCCGCCTGACGCGCCTCACCCGCAATCTCGCACAAGTCCCCTAACAATTCCCTAATGCGCTTCGGGCTTTCGAACAGGACCACCGTTGCCGGAACCCGCACGAGGTCCGCGAGCCACGTCTTGCGCGCCCCGGACGATGAGGGGGCGAAGCCCGCGAAGAGGTATCGGTCGGTGGGCAGGCCGGACAGCGACAGGGCGACGGGCACCGCCGAGGCGCCGGGCGCGGTCGTGACGAGGTGTCCTGCCGCGGCCGCCTCGCGCGCCAGCGCGTATCCGGGGTCGGCGATGAGCGGCGTGCCCGCCTCGCTCACGTAGGCGACGGACTTGCCCTGCCCCAGAAGCTTGACGATCCCGGCGCGACCGTCCGGCCCCGAATGGTCGTGATACGGGATAAGCGGGCGCCCGCCCACCGCGACGCCGTGGATGTCGAGCAGTTTGCGCGCCGTGCGCGTGTCCTCGGCCGCGATCACGTCGACGGCGGCCAGAATATCCAATGCCCTGAGGGTGATATCGCGCGCGTTCCCGATCGGGGTCGCGACAAGATACAGGCCGGGGGCGAGCGTTCCGTGCTCCGGTTTCAAGGGTGGACCTGCCTTTCCTGTCGTTTATGATGGGGCCGGATTGCCCGGGTGACCTCGACGCCCGCAGGATCGGACACGATCGCACGAAATAAGCGGGAGAAGGATACCCCCCATGTTTGCTGTTTTGGACCGCGCCCGCAAGCTGTCAGCCCTCACGGTCGCACTTGTCGCGACCCTCATTCTGTCGGCCTGTGGGGCCACCATGTCGAATTCCGGTGGGCCGCGAATCGACACGTCGCAACCCGTTCCGGTGGCGCTGCTGGTCCCCGGCGGGTCCGCCAATGCGACCGATAACGCGCTTGCCTCGTCGCTCGAGAATGCCGCGCGCCTCGCGATGAGCGAGTTGGACGGTGTCACCATCGACCTGCGCGTCTACAACACCGCAGGAAACGCGGGCACGGCGTCGAGCCAGGCGCAAGCCGCCATCGCTGACGGCGCCAAGGTGATCCTCGGTCCGGTTTACGCGGAAAACGCGGCCGCCGCCGGCGTCGCCGCTGCGGCGCGCGGCGTGAACGTGCTGGCCTTTTCCAACAACCCGAGCGTCGCGGGCGGCAACGTCTTCATCCTCGGCAACACCTTCGAGAACACCGCAAAGCGCATGGTGAGCTATGCCGCGCGCCAGAACCGCGGGAACATCATGGTCGTCTATGGCCAGAGCCCGGCGGAAAACCTCGCCCGTGACGCGATCCTTCAGGCCATCGCGTCCACGCCCGGTGCCAGCCAGGCCGGCACCGCAGGGTTCGAGTTGAGCCAGAACGGTGTCGTGCAGGCGATCCCGGCGATCTCGTCGCAGGTCAAATCCTCCGGCGCGACCTCGGTCTTCCTGACCTCGGGCACCGACGGGGCCCTGCCTTTCGCGAGCTCGCTTCTGCGCGAAAACGGGGTGAACCCGCCTGCCGTGCAGTTCATGGGGATGCAGCGTTGGGATATTCCCGCCACCGCGCTGACGCTTTCGGGTGTTCAGGGTGGCTGGTTCGCGCTGCCGGACCCGGATCTTTCGGGCCGCTTCACCCAGCGGTATCAGGCCGCTTACGGCGCCCAGCCGCACCCGATCGCGGGTCTCGCCTATGACGGGATCGCCGCCATCGGCGCGCTCGTGAAGGCCGGCAAGGCCGATGCCCTGTCCGGCTCGGCCCTGACGCAGAGCCAAGGCTTCGTCGGTGTGAACGGCGTGTTCCGGCTGCGCGGCGACGGCACCAACGAACGCGGTCTCGCCATCGCTCAGATCCAGAATCAGCAAGTGGTCGTGATCGACCCCGCTCCGAAAAGCTTCTCCGGTGCCGGATTCTGATCTGCTCGAAGCGGTCAACGACGCTCCAGACGGGCTGATCGCCCCCGCAAACGACATCTTCGACCGCGTCGCGGTCGAAGCCGAGATCGAGCGGGCGGCGGACGAAGCGCCCGATGCGGCGGCCATTCGCAAGGCGACGGTCGCCGCGCTCAATGCCGCACAAACCCACGGCCGCAACCTCATCAAGGCGCAGTTCCTCGCCAAACCGCGCGCCGCGCGCGAGGCAGTGCAAAGCTACGCCTGGCTGACCGACTGCCTCGTGCAGACCGTGTTTCGTGTGGCCGTGAAGCGCCTGCACCCCCAGCCGAACCCCACCGCGTCGCAGAAGATGGCCGTTCTGGCCGTCGGCGGCTACGGGCGGTTCGAGATGGCGCCCTATTCCGACGTCGATCTGCTGTTCCTGACGCCCTACAAGATCACCGGATGGGCCGAGAGCGTGATCGAGTCGATGCTCTACATGCTGTGGGACCTGCACCTGAAGGTCGGGCACAGCTCCCGCACGATCAAGGACTGCCTCCGCCTTGGCAAAGAGGATTTCACGATCCGCACCGCCATGCTCGAGGTGCGTTATGTCGACGGTGACTTCGACCTCGCTCAGGAGTTGGCGGCGCGGCTTTTCGACGATCTGTTCGACGGGACGGCGCCGGAGTTCATCGAGGCCAAGCTGGAAGAGCGCACGCAGCGGCACAAGAAACAGGGCGGCCAGCGGTATGTCGTCGAGCCGAACGTGAAAGAGGGCAAAGGGGGGCTGCGCGACCTTCAGACCCTAATCTGGGTCGCGAAATACCTGCACCGTGTCGTGCGCGCCCGTGAACTGCGCGACGTGGGCATGTTCACGGACGAGGAATACGCGAATTTCGCCGAGGCCAACAATTTCCTCTGGGCCGTGCGCTGTCACCTGCATCTGATCGCAGGCCGCGCGATGGACCAGTTGACCTTCGACCTGCAACTCGAGGTGGCCGAGCGGATGGGCTATGTCGACAAGGGCGGGCGGCAGGCCGTCGAACATTTCATGCAGGACTATTTCCTGCACGCCACGCAAGTGGGGGAACTGACCCGCATCTTCCTGACCGGGCTGGAAAACGAGCACCTCAAGAAAGAGCCGATGCTGGTCGGCCTGTTCAAGCGGCGCAAGAAGGTCAAGCCCGGCTACAAGATCGAGAACGGGCGGCTGACGTTCGAGGACGAGGCGGCCTTTCTCTCGGACAAGCTGAACCTGCTCAGGATCTTCGAGGAAGGGTTGCGGACCGGCGTTCTCATTCACCCGGACGCGATGCGCGTCGTGACGGCGCATCTGGACCTGATCGACGACGACATGCGCGACGACCGCGAGGCATCGCGCATCTTCCTCGACCTGCTGCTCAAACACGGCAACCCGGAGCGTGCGTTGCGACGCATGAACGAGCTGGGCGTGCTGTCGGCCTTCGTGCCCGAGTTCGAGCCCATTGTCGCGATGATGCAGTTCAATATGTATCACAGCTACACCGTGGACGAGCACACCATTCAGGTGATCTCGGCGCTGGCCGAGATCGAACGCGGCGAACGGCTTGAAGAATTGCCCTATGCCTCGCGCATCCTGAAGGAGGGCGTGAACCGCAAGGTGCTGTATGTCGCGCTTTTCTGCCATGACATCGGCAAGGGCCGGGAAGAGGATCACTCGATCCTCGGTGCCCGGATCGCGCGAAAGGTGGCCACGCGGCTGGGGCTGACCAAGCCCGAGGTCGAGACGGTGGAATGGCTGGTGCGCTATCACCTGCTCATGTCCGACGTGGCGCAGAAACGCGACCTGTCGGACCCGCGCACGATCCGGGGCTTCGCCAAGGCCGTGTCGAACAAGAAACGGCTGGACCTCTTGCTTGTCCTGACCGCATGCGACATCCGCGGCGTCGGTCCGGGCACGTGGAACAACTGGAAGGCCGCGCTCCTGCGTGATCTCTATCGCCAGACCGCTCAAGCGTTGGACGAGGGCATCGAGGCGCTGAACACCACGGCGCGCACCAACGAGGCCAAGAAGGCCCTGCGCGAGGCTCTGGCGGACTGGGAGCGCAAGGACCTGCGGGTCGAGACCGGGCGCCATTACGACACCTACTGGCAGGGTCTGGGCAATGCCGAGCACGTGGTGTTCGCCAACCTGCTGAACGGGCTGGGCGCGGATGAAATCCGCATCGGGCTGACGCAGGACCACGACCGGGATGCGACCCGCGCGGCCTTTGTGCTGGCCGACCACCCCGGCATCTTCTCGCGCCTCGCGGGCGCGCTGGCGCTGGTGGGCGCGAACGTGGTGGATGCGCGGACCTATACGACGAAAGACGGCTGGGCGACGGCGGTGTTCTGGGTGCAGGACCATGACGGCCACCCGTTCGAGGACATCAAGCTCAAGCGGCTCGAGGACATGATCCACAAGACGTTGTCGGGCAAGGTCATCGCCCGCGATGCGATGAAGTCGCGCGACAAGATGAAGAAGCGCGAAAAGGCGTTCACGGTCCCGACCAACATCACCTTCGACAACGACGGGTCCGACATCTACACGATGATCGAGGTCGATACCCGCGACCGCCCCGGCCTGCTTTACGACCTGACGCGCACGCTGGCCGACAACCACGTCTATATCGCGAGCGCGGTCATCGCGACCTATGGCGAACAGGTCGTGGACACGTTCTACGTCAAGGATATGTTCGGCCTAAAATTCTTCTCGGATGCGAAGATGAAATCCCTTGAGAAAAAACTGCGAGAAGCCATCGTGAAGGGCGCCGAGAGGGCCGACCAGTAATGGCGTCCATCCGGCTTCTGCGCGGGTTCCTGACGGTGGGCGGCTGGACGGCGGCGAGCCGCGTTCTGGGCTTCGTCCGTGACGTCGCCATCGCCGGTGCGCTGGGGGCCGGTCCCATGGCCGAGGCGTTCTTCATCGCCTTTTCCCTGCCCAACATGTTCCGCCGGTTCTTCGCCGAGGGTGCCTTCAACACCGCCTTCATCCCGATGTTCTCGAAAAAGGTCGAGGCAGGCGAAGGCGCGATGGAATTCGCCCGCGACGCGCTGACGGGTCTGGCGACGATCCTCTTGGTCCTGACGGTGATCGCGCAGATTTTCATGCCCGCGCTGGTGCTGCTCATGGCCTCGGGCTTCGCCGAGGATGAACGGCTGCCTCTGGCGACGATGTATGGGCGGATCGCGTTCCCCTATATCTTCTTCATATCGCTCGCGGCCCTGCTTTCTGGCCTTCTGAACGCCGTGGGGCGGTTCGCCGCCGCAGCCGCCGCGCCCCTGCTTCTGAACGTGACCTTCATCACCGCGATCATCGTCGCGTCCTATGCGGGCTACGACATCGGTTTGACGCTGTCCTGGGCCGTGCCGATTGCAGGTGTGGCGCAGCTTGCGCTGGTCTGGTTCGCGGCGGCGCGCGCCGGATACCGCCTGTTCCCGCGCATTCCGAAAATGACGCCAGAGTTGAAACGGCTGGCGATCATCGCCGGTCCCGCCGCGCTCGCCCAAGGCGTCGTGCAGGTGAACCTGCTCGTCGGGCGTCAGGTCTCGTCTTTCTTCGACGGCGCGATTGCGTGGCTGAACTACGCCGATCGTCTGTATCAGCTTCCGCTCGGTATCGTCGGTATCGGGATCGGCGTCGTCCTGCTCCCGGAACTGTCACGTCGTCTGCAAGCCGGGGACGAGGGCGCGAGCCGCTGGTCGCTGTCGCGCGCGGGCGAGATCGCGCTGCTTCTGACGATCCCCTCGGCGGTGGCGCTGGTGGTGATCCCCCTGCCCCTCGTCACGGTCCTGTTCGAGCGCGGGGCCTTCACGGCGGACGACAGCGCGAGCACGGCCTTCGCGGTGGCGGTCTATGGATTGGGCTTGCCCGCCTTCGTCCTGCAAAAGGTGCTTCAGCCCGTCTATTTCGCGCGAGGCAACACCAAGACCCCGTTCTACTTCGCGCTCGTGTCGCTGGTCGTGAACGCGGCTTTGGCCATCGGCCTCGCCCCCGTGATCGGCTACATCGCCGCCGCGTTCGGGACGACGCTCGCTGGCTGGGCCATGACCATCGGCCTGTGGATCGGCACCGCCCGCATGGGCGAGAGCACGCGCTTCGACAAACGGTTCTGGCGCAAGCTCTGGGGCATCCTCGCGGCCTCGGCCGTGATGGGCGCGGAACTTGCCGGGGCGGTCATCGTGCTCGGCCCGATGTTCGGCACCCCGGGGCTGAAGGTGCTGGCGCTTCTGATCCTGATCGCATCGGGCACGGTGACTTATTTCCTCGCCGGACGTCTGTTCGGTGCGGTGCGACTTTCGGACCTGAAGGCGATGATGCGGCGCGGTTAGGCGCGGCGGCGGATCCGTTCCACGATCTTGTCCCACGAGCCGGGGAACAGCAGCGCGGCGAGGAAGAAGCCCGAGATGAACCCGGCCACCTCGGCCACCCATCCGGTGCCCGCCCCGAAGAACACGCCGAAGATGAACTGGATCGCGAGCAATGCGCCGATCAGCGCGAAAGCCTGTATCTGCCGCCCGCCGGTTTCGCCCAACCGGGTGTAAAGGATCAGGGTGAAAGCCCCGACCAGCGAATAGGCCCCCGGATAGCCGCCATAAAGCGGCACGCGCGTATCCCAGACGATGCCATAGACCAGCGCGCCGATGATGGACGCGCCCATGAAGATCACCAGCACCTTCCACTGGCCCATGCGTTCGGCCACCATCTTGCCCAGCGCGAGGATGAAGACGATGACGAACACCGCTTGGGTGAACGCGCCTTGCAGGAAGGGATAGGTCACGAAACGCAGAAGGTATTGCAGGCGGATCGTCTGGTTTTCCCACATCCATGCGAGAAGCGGCTCATAGAAACCGTAGTCCTCGATCATCGTCAGGCGCAGGCCGGTCGCCTCGGGTCCACCGATGAAGCCCGAACTGGTGGCCGCGAAGATCAGCTCGACGATCGCGATTGCGGCGGCCAGCGCGACCACCACCGGGGGCAGCGGATTCACGGGCCGGGTCGAATTGGGCTGGAACGTCATGTGCGGCTTCCTTGACGGGGTTGTCAGGCGTAGGTAAGCGAGCCGGGCAGAGAAATCCAGACGGAGTTCGCCATGTCGGACCAGACCTTTCCCCCGCGCGTGTTTTCCGGGATCAAGCCGTCGGGCGGCCTGACCCTCGGCAACTACCTGGGTGCGATCAAGCGCTGGGTCGAGATGCAGGAAGACCCGACCTATGAGACGATCTTCTGCGTCGTGGACATGCACGCCATCACCGTCTGGCAGGACCCGGCGGACCTGACCCGCGCCACCCGCGAAGTCGCGGCCTCGATGATCGCGAGCGGCATCGACCCGGAGCGGTCGGTCCTGTTCAATCAGGCACGCGTTCCGGCCCATGTCGAGCTTGGGTGGCTTTTCTCCTGCGTCGCCCGCGTGGGCTGGATGAACCGGATGACCCAGTTCAAGGACAAGGCGGGCAAGAACGCCGAGAAGGTGTCGCTGGGGCTGTACGCCTATCCGGCGCTGATGGCCGCCGACATTCTGCTCTATCACGCGACGCACGTTCCGGTGGGCGAAGATCAGAAACAGCACGTCGAGCTGACGCGCGACATTGCGGCCAAGTTCAACCACGACTACGGCGTCGACTTCTTCCCGCTCACCGAGCCGGTCACGGAAGGCCCCGCCATGCGCGTGATGAACCTGCGCGACGGGTCGAAGAAGATGTCGAAGTCGGGCGAGAGCGACATGGAGCGGATCAACATGCTCGACGACGCCGACACGATATCGAAGAAGTTCAAGAAAGCGCGCACCGATCCGGAAGCTTTGCCCTCGGAGGTTGCAGGATTGAAAGATCGACCCGAAGCCAAAAACCTCGTCGATATCTACGCGGGCCTGTCGGACACCACCGCCGAGGCCGTGCTGGCCGAGTTCGGCGGCGAAGGCTGGGGCAAGTTCAAACCGGCGCTGGCCGACCTTGCGGTCGCGAAGCTGGCCCCGGTGTCGGACGAGATGCGGAGGCTGCTGGATGCGCCCGACGAGCTCGACGCGATCATGGCGCGCGGCGCCGAACGGGCGTCTGCACTGGCCGAACCGATCCTCAAGAAGACCTACGAGATCATGGGGTTCGTGCGCTAAGGGTTTCGCGGCAGCAAGCTGC
>NZ_CH902578.1:1666230-1949727 GCF_000152805.1 Maritimibacter alkaliphilus HTCC2654
GAGGTTTTTTGAAACGAAGAAGAGGCGCGCGGGTCAGAGACCCCAAAGGGCTTTCGCGCCCATCCAAAGGCCCATGCCCAGCATCATCACGTTCTCGGTGAGCGAGACGAAGCCCAGCGGCACGTTGGACGACCCGCCCACGCACGCGCATTTGAGTTCGCGTTTCTCGACATAGACCGCCTTGATGACCGAGACCGCGCCGATGGCACCGATGAAGATGGCGACGGGGGCGGAGATGAATGTAAGCGCGCCCGCGACCATCAGGATGCCCGCCAGCGCCTCGCCGAACGGGTAGAGATAGCCGTAGCGCACCCAGCGTTTGGCGAGCAGGTCGTAGTTCAGGAACATGGTCGAGAAGCTTTCCACGTCCTGCAATTTCTGCACGGCGAGGAAGCACATCGAAATCGCGATGAACCATTCGAAGGCGCGCAGGGTGAGGATCGTCTCGAACGTGAACCAGCTCAGGCCCAGCGCCATGAGCGCGGCGACCGAGAAAATCGCGATCACGGGCTGATAGCTGGTCTCGTCCTCGTCCTTCACGGGTTTGTCGAAATACTCGCGAAGCTCGTCGTAGCCGCCGATCCGCTCGCCCCCGATCCAGGTCTGCGGCGTGGTTTCGACACCGTGCTTCTCCATGAAAGCGTCGGTTTCTTCGCGGGTTTCAAGATAGTGGTCTTCGACCTCGTAGCCTTCGCGCTCCAGCAGGTCCTTAGATTTCAGGCCGAAGGGGCAGGTATGCTCCGGCATGACCATGCGATAGAGCGTGGCGGTTCTGGTCTTGGTGTCTTTGGGCATCGCGCCCTCCTTTCCGGCTTACCCGGCGCAGGCGAACCAGCCGCGGTAGCCGGCGTTCAGCCCTGCGTCGAGTGTCAGTTTCACCGTGGCTTCGGTCAGATCCTCGTCCGCGCGTGCCGGGGTGTCGCCGCCCGGCGCGGTAAGCGCGACGGTCGCGCCTTCGGTCGTGAACCTGCCATCGCCGTCTTCGCGCAGAACGACGAGGTCGTCGCTGATCTTCATGAGAGCCACGCGCCCGTCTTCGCCTTGGCCCAGGGCGAGCGCGGGCGCACTGTCGGTGGTGAACGCGAAGGAACAATCGGCGCCACCGGGCAGGCCCGCCGCAAGGTCGGCTTCGGTCAGCGGCTGCGCGTCCAGCGTGCGGATCATCGGCGAGGCGAGCGCGTCGGACAGCGATACGACGTCGGCTTCGGGCGCGCTTTCCGCGCCGGTCGTGTCACCATTGGCCGAAATATCGTCGATCAGATAGCGCATCTCGGCAATCTCCTTGTTCTGGGCGTAGGAGATGTCATCCGCCAGCGACTGCACTCGTGGGTCCGAGAAATTCGCGCGGTTCGAGGTCATGATCGCGATGGAATGGTGCGGGATCATGGCGCGCATGTAGGATAGATCGCCCACGGTGACCTGACTGCGCACGAGAAACAGCATGAGCGCGAAGACCACCACGGACCCCGCGAAAATCGCGGCGTTCGCGACCTTGCTTGGGTACATGCCCAACATGAACGCGAGCATGACGATGGCCATCGTGGCCCCCATCAGCACCGCCATGTAGGTGCGGGTTTCCGAGAAGAAAACGTGGCCGATCAGGTAGGTGTTCAGGTACATCAACCCGAACATCACCACCGTCGATGTCGCGATCATCGCGAAAAATCGCCAGTATGACATTGGTTTACCCCCTTTCCGACAGCCCGCGTCACCGGGGCCGTTTCAGGGGTTCAACGTCCTTCCAGCGCTGGAAGGTTCCGACCGGGCCTCAGCCCTTGGCGCGCACGTTTTGCAGCAGCGGCATGAGGTTCGACATATCGGGGCCGTGGGTCATGCCGGTGACCGCCTTGCGCAGCGGCATGAACAGGCCCTTGCCTTTGCGCCCGGTCGCCTCTTTCACCGCGTCGGTCCACGTCTTCCACGTCGTATCGTCGTAGGGCGGCGCGGGGAGGAGCGGCATGGCGGTCGCGATCATCTCACGGTCCTCGTCGTCGATCAGCGGCTCGGCCCCGTCGCGGCAGAGGGTCCACCAACCTTCGAGATCTTTCAGCGTCGTGATGTTCTCACGCGCCACCTCCCAGAACCGGGGGGCGAGGTCGTCGGGCACGCCGAGGGCGCGGATGTCTTCCGCCACCACATCGAACGGTTTGGCGGCGTTGATATGCGCGGTGAGCGGCATCAGGTCACGCTCGTCGAACTTGGTGGGCGCCGCGCCGAAGCTCGACAGGTCGAAGCCCTCGACCACCTCGTCGATGCTCGACCGCAATTCGACGGGCTGCGACGAGCCGAGACGCGCCATGAGCGAGATCAGCGCCATCGGCTCGACCCCGGCGGCGCGCAGATCGCGCAGGGACAGGGTCCCCAAGCGTTTCGACAGCGCCTCGCCCTGCGGGCCGGTCAGGAGCGAATGGTGGGCGAAGGAAGGGACGTTACCGCCCAGCGCCTGAATGATCTGGATCTGCGTCGCGGTGTTGGTCACGTGGTCCGAACCGCGCACGACATGGGTGATGCCGAAGTCGATGTCGTCGCAGACGCTTGCCATCGTGTAAAGAAACTGACCGTCCGCCCGGATCAGCACCGGGTCGGACACCGACGCCGCGTCGATCGAGATGTCGCCAAGGATCCCGTCGGTCCATTCGATCCGCTCGTGATCCAGCTTGAAGCGCCACACGCCATCGCCACGCTCGGCTCGCAGGGCGGCTTTCTCGTCGTCCGACAGCGCCAGCGCGGAACGGTCGTAGACCGGGGGCTTGCCCATGTTCAGCTGTTTCTTGCGCTTGAGGTCCAGTTCCGTCGGCGTCTCGAACGCCTCGTAGAAGCGGCCCTTTTCGCGCAACTCGTCAGCGGCGGAATTGTAGCGGTCGAGGCGGTCCGACTGACGCTCCACCCGGTCCCATGTCAGACCCAGCCATTCCAGATCCTCCATGATCGCATCCGCGTATTCCTGCTTGGACCGCTCAGGGTCGGTGTCGTCGAGCCGCAGGATGAACGTGCCGCCGGCCTTGCGCGCGATCAGGTAGTTGAACAGCGCGGTGCGAAGGTTTCCAACGTGGATATAGCCCGTGGGAGAGGGCGCGAAACGGGTCGTGGTCATGGGTGTCTCCTTGGCCCTGCCCTTTTTCACAAGCGGCGGGGTTTGTCCATGCACTCGCGCTGGACGCGGGCGGCGCCCTGCCCCATGTAGGTGCCATGACGGACGGATTGCCCCCCACGCTGGAAGAGATCGAAACCATCGCCCACGACACGGTCGAGGCGTTGCCGGAAGCGTTTCGCGGCCCTGCGCGCACCGTTGCGATCCGGGTCGAGGATTTTCCTTCGGACGACATGCTCGCCTCGCTCGACATCGACAGCCCGTTCGAGTTGACCGGGCTTTACGAAGGCATTCCGCTGACCGAGAAATCGGTCTTCGATCAGCCCGGCGGGCCGGATGTGATCTGGTTGTTCCGCCGCCCCATTCTGGATGAATGGGCGGACCGGGGCGATGTGGAGATCGGGGCGCTGGTGGCGCATGTCATGGTGCATGAGCTGGCGCATCATTTCGGATGGTCGGACGACGACATCGCCTCAATCGACCGCTGGTGGGAATGATCAGCTCGGCTCGACCGGGTATTTCTTCGCCAGATCGTCCAACCCGGTTCGGATGATCTCACGCAGCACACCTTCGTCCACATCGGCCAGTTTGTTCAGGTATAGGCAGGATTTGCCCAGCTTGTGCTTGCCGAGACGGTCGAGCAGAGCGCCGTAATCCTGATACCCCGGCATGATGTAGAGGACGAGGTTCGCCTTGCGCGGGCTGAAGCCGGTGGCGCACATATCGCCTTCGCGCCCGCTGTCGTATTTGTAGTGATACGATCCGTAACCGACGATGGATGGCCCCCACATCCGGGGCTCCCACCCCGTCACGTCGCGGAAGATGGTGTCGAGGACCAAGGCGTCTTCGCGCCTGCGCTGCGGTTCGGCTTGATAGAGGAAATCCATCACCGCTTCGGACGTCGGCTTCGTCTTGTTCTCGGTCATCGTCCCCTCACTTTGCCGTGAACGCCCGCGGATCGCGCGTTATCCTCCCATGGGTCACCCGACCCTCGTCTGACGGGAGACGACTATGCTACGAAAATCAACCCCCGCGCTGACACGGCGCGGGATGCTGCTGGGCGCGGCGGGCCTGTCGCTCGCTTCCGGAACGGCACTGGCGAAGGCCGATCTGATGATGCCGGGCATGACCGGCTTCAAGCGGTTCAAGATCGGCAATTTCGATGTCGTGACCCTGATGGCCGGGCACGAAAAGAACGATGCACCGCACGACACCTTCGGGCGCAATATCTCGGACGAGGCCTTCGCCGCCGCCTCGGATGCCGCGCGGATTCCGGCACACTGGGCGCAGACGTTCTTTACCCCGACGCTGGTGAACACGGGCGAGGCGCTGGTGCTGTTCGACACGGGGCCGAAACCTGCGGGCACCGTCCGCGCATTGGAGACGGCGGGATATTTCGTCGAGGATATCGACGTCGTCGTTCTGACCCACATGCATATCGACCATATCGGCGGGTTGCATGGCCCGAATTCGGTGACCTTCCCGAACGCGCGCTATGTCTGCGGGAGCATGGAGTTCGATGCCTGGGACGATACCGGGTCCGACGTGTTCGACCGCACGATCCTGCCCCTGAAGCCCGAGATCGAATTCGTCGCCGAGGGCGATACGGTCGTGCCCGGCATCACCGCGATCGAAGCATTCGGACACACCCTCGGCCACATGATGTTCATGGTCGAGAGCACGGGCGAGCACCTTTTGCTCGCCGCCGACTTCGCGTGCCACCATGTCTGGTCGCTGGCCTACCCGGACTGGGAGATGAGGTTGGACGAGGACAAGGAACAGGCGGCCAAGACCCGCAAGGCGGTGCTGGAAATGTTGGCATCGGACAAGATACCGTTCATCGGGTATCACATGCCCTGGCCTTCGGTCGGCTATGTCGACCGCCTCAAGGACGGCCGCTTCCACTACGTTCCCGAAAGCTATCAGCTTCTCGGGTGACGGTCAGGCGCGGTGGGCGCCGTCGGCCAGACCTTTGACGAAGTCGAGCACTTCGGCCACGGGCTTGCCCTTCCCGATCAGGTCCACGATCGCCGAGCCGACGACCGAGCCATCCGCCACCTTGGCGATGGCTTCCGAGCGTTCCGGCGTCTTGATCCCGAAGCCCACGATGATCGGCAGATCGGTCTGCGCCTTGATGCGCGCGACCTCTGGCCCGACGTCCGCCGCCTCGGCTTCGGCCGACCCGGTGATCCCGGTGATCGACACGTAGTAGACGAAACCCGAGGTGTTGGTCAGCACCTTGGGCAGGCGCTTGTCGTCGGTCGTAGGCGTGGCGAGGCGGATGAAGTTCAGCCCGGCCTTCTGCGCCGGAATGCAAAGCTCGTCATCCTCTTCCGGCGGCAGGTCCACGACGATCAGCCCGTCGACCCCGGCGGCCTTGGCGTCGTCCAGAAACCGTGCGACGCCGCGATTGTAGATCGGGTTGTAATACCCCATCAGCACGATGGGCGTGGTGTCGTCTCCCTTGCGGAACTCGGCGGCCATGTCGAGCGTCTTTTGCAGCGTCATCCCGCCTTCGAGCGCGCGCTGACCGGCAAGCTGGATCGTCGGACCATCGGCCATCGGGTCGGTGAACGGCACGCCCAGCTCGATGATGTCAACGCCCGCGTCCGGCAAGCCCTTCATCACCTCCATCGACGTCGCCGCGTCCGGGTCGCCCGCCATGAGGTAGGCGACGAAGGCTTTCTTGCCCTCGGCGCGAAGTGCGGCGAATTTGTCGTCGATGCGAGTCATGGTCGGTCCCTTTTTCCGTCCCGCCGTGATTGCTGCAACGGCGGCGGAAAATCAACCTCAACCGCGCCCGATATAGGGCATCTTGGTCGCCATGATGGTCATGAATTGCACGTTCGCCTCACCCGGAAGCGTAGCCATGTTCATCACGGCATCCGCGACAAGACCCACGTCCATCGACGGCGGCGGCGCTTCGTCTGCCGCTTTCGCCTTTTCGATGATCCCATCGAGCAACTCGGTCCGGGCGTTCCCGATGTCGATCTGCCCGCAGGCGATATCGAAAGCCCGCCCGTCGAGGCTGATGGTCTTGGTCAGCCCCGTGATCGCGTGCTTGGTCGTCGTGTAGGTGGCAGAGCCTTCGCGCGGGCTGTGGGCCGAGATCGACCCGTTGTTGATGATCCGCCCGCCTTGCGGCGACTGGCGGCGCATCTGCCCGAACGCCGCGCGCGCGCAATAGAACATCCCGTCGAGGTTCACAGACCGCGCCCGATGCCAATCGTCGAGCGAGATTTCGTCGATGGGGGCGGCAGGCGTGAAGATGCCCGCGTTGTTGAACAGCACGTCGAGACGCCCCGCTTTGTCGGCGAATTGCGCGAACGCCGTTACGACCGCCGCCGCGTCGCCCACGTCACCGGGGAGGACCACGGCATTCTCATGCCCCGCCGCGATCTCTTCGAGCTTGTCGGCCCGCCGCGCCATCAGCCCGACGGTCCAGCCCGCGCCCAGAAACCGCTCGGCACAGGCGCGCCCGATGCCGCCCGAGGCGCCCGTAATCAGAATGCTACCCATCGCTCTCAGCCTCCAATGTCAGCCGCGCCACGGGCTCCGGCAGGTCCGCGATGCCCAGCGCCTCGACCGGACGCGCCAGCGCATAGCGGTTGCACCAAAAGAGCCGCTCCTCCGCCCGCGTGATCGCCACATAGGCAAGGCGTTTCCACAACGGAATCCCCGCTTCGGTCCGCCCCATATAGGCCGCCGCCGACAGGTCCGGCCCGAACACCTGCACGTCGCGCCATTGCGAGCCTTGCGCCTTGTGGATCGTCACCGCCGCCCCGTGCAGGAACGCCGCCCCCATGCTGGCCGCGTAGGGTATGAACGGTTCCTCTTCTTCGAGCTGCTCGATTTTCACGATGGAGGCGACCGAGATATTCGGGTCTTCCGCCCCCACCACATGCACGCGGCTGAACCCCGGTTTCTTTCCCTCGCCCCGGAATACCACCTGAGCGCCTTTGATAAGCCCGCGTGCTTCGAGGTCGATGCGTTTCTTGCGGTGCTTCAGCGGCAGTTCGATCCCATCGCAGATCAGCGGCTCGCCGGGCATCAGCCGATCCCCCGGCGCACCGTGGGCGGCGCGGAAGGCATGGATCAGCCGGATGCGCGTCTTGTTGCGCCACACCAGCACCGGCGAACGCGCCATCATGTCGGCGTCCACGCGCGGCGCAATGATGACGCGCTCGTCCCTTTGGGCCGCGTCCTGCACCAACCGCTCGAACTGGTTGAAATCGACCTCCGGATCGCCCAGCGCATGGGCCAGATCGAGGATCGGGTTGTCCCCGTCCTGCCGGTGCACACGGCTAAGCGCCATGACGGCGGGCTTGGGCATCCGGTCGAACACCATCTCGCCCGACTGACCGACGGGGGCCAACTGTGCGGGATCACCGAACAGAACCAGCGTCGGGAAAATCTCTTTCAGATCCTCGAACTGCTTTTCGTCCAGCATCGAGGATTCGTCGATGAACCCGATGTCCAGCGGGTCTTCGCGCCGTTTCCACCCGGTGATGAAATCCGACCCGCGCAGCCCCGCCGCCGCCAGCGCGCCGGGGATGGATTTCTGGGTCTGGTAGAACGCAAACGCCCGGTCGAGTGCGGCATCCGTCAGCCCCTCGATCTCGGGCCGCTCGGCCTGCCCCGCCAGCCACTCCGCGATGCGTTCGTATTCGGGATCGTAAACCGGGGTGTAGAGGATGCGGTGAATCGTCGTCGCGGGCACGCCCCGGCGGCGCAAAACGCTCGCCGCCTTGTTGGTGGGCGCGAGGATCGCGAGCGTCCGCTTGTCCTTACGCTTGCGCCCTTCCCAGTCGCCCGAAACGACCTCGACCCCGGCCTCCTCCAGTGCCTCGTAAAGCTGGGCGAGCAACAGCGTCTTGCCCGATCCCGCCTTGCCGATCACCGCCATGACGCGGGATTTCCCCTCGGACAGCGGCGTCAGGTGCCCCTCATCGATATCGACGCCCGCAGACCGCAGAAGCTCTGCGACACGGTCGTGAGCTTCGGCCTGATCGTCGGACAGTTGGAGCGCGGGAAGAGCCATGCGCCGACCCTATCCCGCGTGTCCCCCCGGCGCCAGCCGGTTCAGACCGCCTGCGCGAGCGCGGGTGTCGTGCCGCCGAGCGACAGGGCATAGCGCAACCAGCCGACCGAAGTGGCGCGGTCCACCCCGACCCGGGCGAGGGTCGGTGCGAATGCGGTTTCGTCCATCGACCAAAGCCCCACACCGATGGCGTCGCGCCCTTCGCCGGAGCGTCCCAGAACCTCGGGCACGAGACCCATCAGGCGGTAAATCCGTTCCATCCGGGTGTCGAAGACACCTACGTAATGCTGAAGGTTCAGATGCGACATCAGCTCACCCGCGCCCAATGCCAAAGCGGGCGCGGCACGCCTGTCGGCATCGGGCGACAGGCAGAACCGCGTGCACTCCCAGATGAAAGGCGAGGTGATCGGGTGACCATCGTTCAGATGCGAGAAATGCTCGTTCACCATCGTCCGCCCCGTGGTGGGCAGGAAGCGCATCGACCCGCCGTGCAACCCGTCCGGCCGTTCCCAGATCACATATAGCGGGTTCAGTGCGTCGTATTGATCCCGCTCCTCGCCCGCCGCATCGACCGCGACCTCCCACCCGAGGCGTCGCGCGAATTGTTCGGCGCGGTCGGTGAACATCGACTGCGCGAGGCGCGGAAAGCGATGAAGGTCGGCGGCGTAAAGGTAGCGCAGCATCTGAAATCTCCCGAATGTCCGTCTCTGCTGCGGTCCAATCTGGTCAAGTTCGGTAAACGACCTCTCACCCAAGCGTGCGCCGGTGGTTGCCGATCCGTTACCCCAGCGCGCGCCGCTTCCCTTTCGGGCGTCGTTGCCTCACTCTGCGCCCAGCTCAGGAAAGGAACCGTCATGCCCTATCACGTCCCCTCGTCGCTCACCCTCGCGCAGGCCGATGCCATCGCGGACGGCGCCTTCGCCTATGCCGCGCAAAACGCGCTGGCCCCTCTGGCGCTCGTCGTCTTCGATGCCGGCGGAAACGTCGTGCTGTCCAAACGGCAGGACGGGGCTGGTGGCACGCGCCTCGCCGTGGCGCACGCCAAGGGCGCGGGCGCAGCGGGGATGGGCGTGCCTTCCGCCGACCTCTTCGCGATGTTCAAGGACAATCCGGGCTTCGCCGCCGCGATCTCGGTCGCCGCCAAGGGTGATTTCGCCGCACAACCCGGCGGGGCGCTCATCGTCCAGGGCGACAGGGTCGTCGGCGCGGTCGGCATTTCGGGCGACACGGGCGACAAGGACAACGCCGCCGCCATCGCAGGCATCGAAGCCGCCGGGCTCACCGCCGCCAAGTCCTGACCTCTTCTCTGTTTCGGAAATACTTCGGGAGGTCCGGAGGGCTGGCCCTCCGGACGCGCCACCGGCGCGTCACCACCGCGACGTCCTGGCGTCAGCCGGGGCGGCGCAAACGCTGCGCGGGCACCAGCCCGCACAATGTGCGAACTCAGACGATGATGATGCCGGTCGACAAAGCGCGTGCGACCGCGTGGGTCGTGTTGAGCGCGCCGAGTTTGTGGCGTGCGCTTTCGATGTAGACCCGGAGCGTGTGCTCAGAAATGCCCAGTTCCGCCGCGGCCTGCGCCCGGGACAATCCGCGCGCCAGACAGCGGATCGCGGCCAGTTCGCGGGGGCTGAGACTGGGCGAGGCGATCCCTTCCGCGCCTTCGAATTCCAGCGCGCGCCGGTTGAACTCATGCGCCAGCACGATCAGGTCGCGCCCGTTGATGTCGATGAACGCGGCCCAGTCGTCATCCTCGGCCTGATGGTTGAGCGTGAACAGCGCGAACTGCCCCTGCGGGCCGTGAAGCGGAATGGAATAGCCCTGATTGCCAAGCCCGTGTTTCAGCGCATCATCCAGCATCGCGCGCGCGGCCTTGGTCGTCCAGTCGAGGTCTTTCCAGTTGGCCGGGGTGAACCGCTGGAAACATCCGAAGATCACCGGGTCCATGCGCAGATAGTCCATCTCGAGATAGCGATCGACCCAGACCGACGAATACGTCCCGGCCCCGAACCGTTCGCCGTCCGAGTTCACCCAGTGATAGACGCAGTGAAGAACGCCGTAGATGTCGCAGACCTGTTCGGTCGCGGCTTGGAACGCCTCAAGCGAGTCGGCGTCCTTCAAAAAGGAAAGTAACGCTTCCAGTCTGGCCTTCATGCTCCCCCACAGCCGCTGCTGCATCGGCCCGCGCGAGGGAGTTCAGTTCGGCCAATACGATCAGGCTCGCATCGTCCAGCGCCTCGGCCGAGGCACCCATCCCCTTTGCATCGGCGAACGCTTTCAGGTCCGCCAATACATCAATGAGCCATTCGTGTTGCATGTAAAGGCTCCCGTTTGAGTTGAGTGCCATTCAACCTTAAAATGATGAACATTCCATTGAAATTCGCGTCTTTACCCTCCCCATTTCCGGCGAGGGACGGCCAAGTAAGTCATTGAAAATGGGTCGTTGATATATCTTTGGGTGACTGATTCGGCAGGTCGGGGCGTTCCGCCCATTGTCCGGCAGCCGGGGTCCGGCAGGCCGTCGGACCGCCGTTTCGCGCCACGGCGCATGAAAAAGCGCGCGACCCGGGGGCCGCGCGCGGAGTTTGCCATTGGGCAGGGATTATTTCGCGTCGAGCACGTCTTCGAGCGTGCGCAGGCCGGTCTTGGGCGACTGCACCAGAACCGCCATGTTGCCCGGCTTGTGCTCGTTGCGGCGCATCTTCATGTGGGCCGCCGGGATCTCGTCCCACGGAAAGACCTCGGACATGCAGGGGTCGATCCGACGCTCGACCATGAGCGCGTTGGCCGCGGCCGCCTGTTTGAGGTGGGCGAAGTGCGAGCCCTGGATGCGCTTCTGATGCATCCAGACATAGCGCGCGTCCATGGTCAGGTTGTAGCCGGTGGTGCCGGCGCAGATCACGACCATGCCGCCCTTCTTCACGACGAAGGTCGAGACCGGGAACGTGGCTTCGCCGGGGTGTTCGAACACCATGTCGACGTTCACACCCTTGCCAGTGATGTCCCAGATCGCCTTGCCGAACTTACGCACCTCACCGAACCATTCCTTGTATTCCGGCGTGTTCACCGTGGGAAGCTGGCCCCAGCAGTTGAAGTCCTTGCGGTTGATGACGCCCTTGGCGCCCAGACCCATGACGAAGTCGCGCTTGTCCTCTTCCGAGATGACGCCGATCGCATTGGCGCCCGCGGTGTTGATAAGCTGGATCGCGAACGACCCCAGACCGCCCGAGGCGCCCCAGACCAGCACGTTCTGGCCTGGCTTCAGTTCATGCGGGTGGTGGCCGAAGAGCATCCGGTAGGCGGTGGCGAGCGTCAGCGTGTAGCAGGCGCTTTCCTCCCACGTCAGGTGCTTGGGGCGCGGCATGAGCTGCTGGGCCTGCACGTTGGTGAACTGCGCGAAGGAGCCGTCCGGGGTCTCATAGCCCCAGATCCGCTGGCTGTCCGAGAACATCGGGTCGCCGCCGTTGCATTCCTCGTCGTCGCCGTCGTCCTGGTTGCAGTGGATCACGACCTCGTCGCCCACCTTCCAGCGCGTGACCTTGTCGCCCACCGCCCAGACGATCCCGGAGGCGTCGGAGCCCGCGATGTGGAAGTCCGCGCCATGCACATCGAAGGGCGAGATCGGCACGCCGAGACCGGCCCAGACGCCGTTGTAGTTCACGCCTGCGGCCATGACGAGGACGAGAACCTCGTGACTGTCCAGAACCGGGGTATCCACCACTTCGACCTGAAACGACTTGTCGGGCTCGCCGTGACGCTCGCGACGGATCGCCCAAGCGTACATTTTCTTGGGCACGTAGCCCATCGGCGGGATTTCCCCGATTTCGTAGAGGTCTTTTTCCGGCGCTTCATAAGCGGCGATGGCCGGGGCGTCGTCGAGTGCCATGGGGGCCTCCTTGCTCAAACAACAGATTGCCGCGACGCAGAATCGCGGTTGCTGATGCAGCATTACGGGCGGATAGGTAACAATGCAACCCTACTTAAGCACATTTTGTAATTTTATGTCGCGTCGAATTCGTCCGTCTGCGCAAGGCCGGGGCTGAGATGCGCGATGGAATGCGCGTAGTATTCGACGACGGCCCGCTCGTCCGGGTTGACCGTCAGCCTTCCGCCCTCTTCGACCAGCACCCGGCGGACCAGCAGCAATTCGACCCCCTGCTCCACCGGGTCGATGTCGAGCGCGCGGGGCATGTGGATCTGCGCCCCGCGTTCCCGCATGTCGCGCACCATGCGGTTGAACCGTTCCGCCACCTCGGCGCGGGTCAGCCCATCTTCCTGCGTAAAGACCGCCGCAACGACCGGGACCGGCAGCACCGGCACCACTGCACGGATGCGCGCCATGATCCGCCGCGCAAGCTGCATCGTCGTGCGCTCGCCCAGCATCGGGTGGTCGTGCAGGAATTCCGACAGCGACAGCGGCTCGCCCACACTGACGCTTGCGTAACCGAACCGGCGGAACCGGCCTGTGAAGCGCAGGAACAGGTGGGCGACCACGTGGCGGACAACGTCGAAGGCGCGCAGACGGAACTTGCGCACCCCGGTCTGCCCGGCGGCGAGCAGCACCCGATCCTCCATCACCCGGTCATAGTTGATCGCAACGGGGACGAAGACGACATCCCGGCTTTGCCCCGGCTCGAACCCTTCGAGGATGTAGGAGATCAAGCCAAGCTTCGGCTCCCCCACGGCGCCGGTCAGGCTCAGGCCGCCCTCGGGAAACATGCCCTGCGTCGTGCCGCTTTCCGTCGACATGCGGATATATTGGGCGAGCACCTTGCGATACAGCGCGTTGCGGCTTTTGCGCCGGATGAAATACGCCCCCATCGCCCGGATCAGCGGCCCCAGCGGCCAGACCCGCGCCCATTCCCCGACGGCATAGGACAGGTGACTGCGTTTGCCGGCCAGCCACGTGACGAGCACGTAATCCATGTTCGAGCGATGGTTCATCACGAAGACCGCCGTGGCATCCTGCGGGATGCTTTCGATCACCTCGGCGTCCAGCTGGTCGATCCGCACCCGGTAGAAAGCGCGCGAAATGAACCGAGACAGGCGGATCGCGAAGCCGAAATACAGGAAAGCCGAGAACCGCGGCACGATCTCGCGCGCATAACGGCGGGCGAGTTCGAAACCGACCTGCTCCGGCACGCCTTCGTCGCGGGCGTGCTGCTGGATCGCCTTGGACACTTCGGGGTCGTAGATCAGCCGCTGGATCATGTCGTAGCGTCGCGCGATCTTGAACGGTTCGATGGGCCGCGTGAGCCGCTGGTTCAGCCGTGCGACCGCGCGTTCCATCCGGCGACGAAAGAACCAGCGCACCGACGGAAACAGGAAATGGGACGCAAACGTCACGGCCGCGAAGGCGAGAATGAGGATCAGGGCCCAGAGGGGCAGTTCCACCGTGCGGTTCATGTTTCCGTTGTGCCGTCAGGACCGGCCCGGAACAACCAAAATCGCGCCATGCGGTGAGTGGGCCATCATCCAACCCCCTCCTTTAGGGGGTGACGCAAAGTCAAATCAGGGCTTATCCTGAGTTAGTCGGGACACACACATGGAAGGGGGCCATATCCATGAACGCGATCAGAACCATTCTCAAGGGCGCCGTCGCCGCCGCGACCGTCGCCGCCGCAACCCTGCCGGCGGCCGCGCTGGACCGCCGCGTGACCATCGTCAACAACACCGGCTACACGATGGTGCGCTTCTACGCGTCGCACCGCGATGCCCGGAGCTGGGAAGAAAACATCTTTGGCGGCAAGGTGCTGTATTCCGGCTACAACGTCGTCATCAACATCGACGACGGCTCGGGCTACTGCATCTTCGACTTCAAGGCGGTGTTCGACGACGGTGACGAGGTCGAGAGCTTCGGCAACAACGTCTGCGAGTTGTCGACCTTCACGTTCAACCCGTAAGGCCGCTGCAGACCGCGCACGAATGTGACCCGAAAATCGGGGCTTGCGAAATATTGTTGCTTAGCGATATTTGCTGCACTGCAACATGAAGGACGAGTCACCGATGCCGACCGATATGCCGACCCGCGACCGTATGTCTTCGAAGTCCGATCGCCAGATGGATCGCCCGTGGCTGTTCCGGACCTATGCAGGGCATTCGACCGCCAAGGCCTCCAACGCGCTTTATCGTTCCAACCTGTCGCGCGGGCAGACCGGGCTTTCGGTGGCTTTCGACCTTCCGACCCAGACCGGATACGACAGCGACCATGTGCTTGCCAAAGGCGAGGTCGGCAAAGTGGGCGTCCCGGTCGCGCATCTCGGCGACATGCGGATGCTGTTCGAGGATATTCCCCTCGAACAGATGAATACCTCGATGACGATCAATGCGACGGCACCTTGGCTGCTCGCCCTTTATATTGCCGTCGCCGAAGAACAAGGCGCGGATATATCCAAATTGCAGGGCACGGTTCAGAACGACATCATCAAGGAATACCTGTCGCGCGGCACGTATGTCTGCCCGCCGAAACCGTCCTTGCGGATGATTACCGATGTCGCCGCTTATACGCGCGAGCATCTGCCGAAATGGAATCCGATGAACGTGTGTTCCTATCATTTGCAGGAAGCGGGCGCGACACCGGAAGAAGAACTTGCCTTCGCGCTGGCCACCGCCATCGCGGTGCTCGACGACCTCAAGACCAAGGTGCCGGCCGAAGCGTTTCCGGCCATGGTCGGCCGCATCTCGTTCTTCGTGAACGCCGGGATCCGCTTCGTCACCGAAATGTGCAAGATGCGTGCATTCGTTGAACTTTGGGACGAAATCACCCGCGACCGCTACGGCGTCGAAGACCCCAAATTCCGCAGGTTCCGCTATGGGGTTCAGGTGAATTCCCTCGGCCTGACCGAGCAGCAGCCCGAGAATAACGTCTATCGTATTCTCATCGAAATGCTCGCCGTCACACTGTCGAAAAACGCCCGCGCCCGCGCCGTGCAATTGCCCGCGTGGAACGAGGCGCTTGGTCTGCCGCGCCCGTGGGATCAGCAATGGTCGCTGCGTATGCAACAGATCATGGCGTATGAGACCGACCTTCTTGAATATGACGACCTGTTCGATAATAATCCGGCGGTCGAGAAGAAGGTGGCCGCGCTGAAAGAAGGCGCGCGCGCTGAATTGGCCCAGATCGACGGTATGGGTGGCGCCGTCAAAGCGATCGAATATATGAAATCGCGTCTGGTTGAATCCAATGCCGAGCGTATTTCCAAAATCGAAGGCGGCGACACGACCGTGGTCGGCGTGAATAAATGGACCGAGGCCGCACCGTCGCCCCTGACCTCCGGCCCCGAAGCGATCATGGTCGCGGACCCCGAGGCCGAGGCCGACCAGATCGCGCGCCTGCAAGATTGGCGCAGGGCCCGCGACGAGGCCGCCGTGAACGCCGCGCTCGAGGACCTGCGCAAGGCCGCGCGTTCGGGTGAGAATATCATGGAAGCCTCGATCGCTGCGGCAAAGGCGGGCGCCACGACCGGCGAATGGGGCGACGCGGTGCGCGCCGAATTCGGTCAGTATCGCGGGCCGACGGGCGTGTCGAAAAACCCGTCCAACCGCACCGAAGGGCTCGACGATATTCGCGAACAGGTCGCTGCCGTTTCGGCGGCTCTGGGAGAGAAAATGAAATTCCTCGTCGGCAAACCCGGTCTCGACGGGCATTCCAACGGGGCCGAGCAGATCGCGGCGCGGGCGCGTGATTGCGGCATGGATATTACCTATGACGGCATTCGACTCACGCCCGAGGAAATCGTGGCCTCGGCCCTGGAATCGGGTGCCCATGTCGTCGGTTTGTCCATTCTTTCGGGTTCTCACGTCCCTTTGATCGAAGATTTGATGACTCGGATGCGAGAGGCCGGGCTGGGCCATATCCCCGTCATCGCGGGGGGTATTATCCCCGAGGCCGATGCCGAGCGTCTGAAGGCGATGGGGGTCGCAAAAGTCTATACACCAAAGGATTTCGAGCTGAATGTCATCATGTCAGACATCGTCACGCTCGTCGATCCGCGCTCGAAGGCAGCCGAGTAACGCCACACGATTGACAAAATGGTTAATAGCGCCAACCGCTTAGTCGCGGTGCCGGTGCGGGCTTGGCTATTGTCGGCACACCTATTCTTCCGTATTGGTATTCTCGCCGTAATTTGTAGCTTGGTAATAGTCTCCAAGACCCACTCAAAGGACCACTCACATGAAATTCAATCTCAAGGGCATGTCCCGCAAGGAACTCGAGAAACTGAAGGCCGACGTCGAAAAGGCGTTGGAAAAAGTCGGAGACGAAGAAAAACGCGCGGCCCTTCAGGCTGCCGAGAAAGCCGCGAAATCCTTTGGGTACTCGCTGGACGAATTGTCCGATGTGAAGCCGGTCAAACGTGCGCCCAAGGCCGCGAAATCGTCGGACGGTCGCGCCAAGGTCGCACCGAAATACCGCAACCCGGACGACGCGAACATGACATGGACCGGCCGTGGCCGGAAACCCAAGTGGGTCGAGGCGCATCTGGAGAAGGGCGGAACGCTCGAACAGATCGCGATCTGACACCCCGAACTAGCGTGACCGAAAACCGAAAGCGCGGCGCCGCCATGGTGCCGCGTTCCTCTTTTTTCCGGTTCGGGCCGGTCGCGGGTTTCCATCCCGACGCAGGCCGATATGATCCCGCCGACACCTGACGGGAGAACGCCATGAAAACGCGCAAACTGGGGCAGAACGGCCCCGACGTATCCGCCATCGCATTGGGCTGCATGAGTTTTGCGGGCTTTTACGGCGAAACGGACCGGGACGAGGCGTTCGCCACACTCGACGCCGCGCGCGACGCCGGGATCACGTTTCTCGACACCTCCGACATGTATGGCAAGGGCCTGTCCGAAACCCTGATCGGCGAATGGCAGAAGGACCGTGGACACCGGTTCCAGATCGCGACGAAGGGCGGCATCGTGATCGGGGCGCCGCGCGGCACAGCCGACAATTCGCGCGAATACCTGCGCGAACATCTGGAAGGCTCGCTCGAACGGCTCGGGGTCGACAGCGTCGAACTCTACTACGTCCATCGCCGCGAATTTCCCCGCCCGATCGAAGAGGTGACCGAAACACTCGAAAGCTTCCGGCAGGAGGGTCTGATCGGCGCGTTCGGCTATTCCGAGATTTCGCCGGCCGCCCTGCGCCGCGCATCCAGCGTGGCCCCGGTGGGTGCGGTCCAGAACGAGTACTCCTTGTGGACCCGACAGCCGGACCTCGGCCTCATTCAGGCCTGCAAGGACCTGGGAACGACCTTCGTGCCGTTCTCGCCGCTCGGACGCGGTATTTTCGGCGACAGCGACCTCGACCCGGCGCGTTTCCGCGACATCGACTTTCGCAAGAGCAACCCGCGGTTCATGGAGCCCAACTTCAGCGCCAACATGGAGCATGTCCGCGCTCTGCGCGCCTTTGCCCATGACCGTGGCTGGACGACCGCCGCGGTCGCAATCGCGTGGACGCTTCAGCAGGGCGATCACCTCGTGCCCATCCCCGGCACGCGCAATGCCGCGCACCTCATGGAATGGGCGGATGCCGACGAGATCATCTTTACCGAGTCCGACCGCGCGGCGCTGGACCAGATCATGCCGGTCGGCTGGGCCCATGGCGACCGCTACTCCGACGCGCAGATCGTCGGGATCGAACGCTACTGCTGATCCGGCCTATTTGCCCCTGAGGATCGAAGCCGGATCTTCCGAAGCGGCACGGATCGCGGGGACATAGGCCCCGATCAGGCCGATGCCGAGGCCGATGGCGACGGCACGTATCAGGAGCGTGCCGTCGATCACCGGTTCGACGAATCCTTCGACCTGCGGCGACCAGGCCACGATCCAGGCGACGGCGATCCCGACCAATATGCCCAGCGCGGACCCGGCGATGGTCAGCCACGCCCCTTCGAGCATCAGCAGACGGACGATCCGTCCGCGCGGCCATCCGACAGCCCCGAGGATGGCGATTTCGCCGCGCCGTTCGTTCACCGCCATCGCCATCGTGTTCAGAACCGCGAGCGCGGCGGAAGCCACGGCCACGGTCGACACGACCCAGGCGAGGATGGTCGCGATCCGCAGGTTGGAATATTCCTGAACCAGCGTTTCGGTCGGATCGACGGACAGGTCGGGAAAGCGTTCGGAGAGCCGCGCGATGGCCGCGTCCCGCTCGACCGGCGACAGGTCGTCGGACAATTGCACGACGATCGAGGTCGCCTGCCCGTCGCGGTAGGTCTGCGCCTGCATGTCCTCGATCAGGGTCAGCGCCCCGTTCATCGCCATCACGCCTTCCGACGTGTATAGCCCGGTGACCACGAAATCCGTCGCGAACACCTCGACCAGATCGCCGACCCCGACATCCAGCCGTTCCGCCAGCCGGGTGCCGAGCGTGATGCCGCCTGCGACCGTTTCGGTCCGGTCTTCGGGAAGGGGGAAGCGGCCCTCGACGATCTCCATCGCGCGCATGCCGAAGGCGTCGGCGGGCCAGCCGATGATGAAGCTCGTCGTGTTTTCGCCCACGGTGGTCATCCGCCCGAGTTCCGGGGCCGCCGCCGCCACGCCTTCGACCTGCGCGACCTCGTCCACGAGACCCACGGGCACGACCGAGGACAGCACGTCCGCCGCGCCCGCTTCGGTCAGCACCACGTCGGTGCCGCGCGACGAGAAGCTTTCGACCAGCGTGCCCTCGATGCCCTTCACCAGCCCCAGAAGCGCCACATAGGCCGCGATGGCCAGAACGACGCCCAGAAGCGTCAGGCCGGTCCGCCACGGGCGGTGGGTGAGGTTCAGCGCGGCAATCCCGGTGAGTGTCATTGACCCCCCTCCAGCTTGCCGTCCACGATCTGCACGGCGCGGGTGCATTGCGCGGCCACGCCCATGTCGTGCGTCACGATCACGACGGTGGTGCCGGAGGCATTCAATGCTTTGAGCAGCTCCACCACGTTGGCCGAATTCGCCACGTCCAATTCGCCGGTCGGTTCGTCCGCAAGCAGCACCTCGGGCGCGTTCGCGAGCGCGCGGGCGATGGCCACGCGCTGACGCTCGCCCCCGGAGAGGCCCGCGGGATGCCGGTCGGCGTGGGCGGCAAGCCCGACACGCTCCAGCGCCGCCCGCGCCCGTTCGGCGCGTTCACGTGCCGAGGCGACGACACCGATCATGGGGGTTTCGACGTTCTGCGTGGCCGTCAGGGTGGGCAAGAGCCAGTCGTCCTGAAACACCAGCCCGATCTTTTCGGCCCTGAGCCGCGCCCAATCGGCCCGGCTACGCGGCGTCACGCCCAGACAGGTCACGGTGCCCGCGTCCAAGCCGATGAGACCCGCCATGGCATAAAGCGCCGTCGATTTGCCCGACCCCGACGGCCCTGTGATCGCCAGCATCTCGCCCCGCGCGACATCGAGCGACAGGTCATCGAGCGCGGGATGCTCCATCGCCGGATAGGACTTGAGCAGTCCGCGCGCCGAAATCGCAGCCTCGGTCACGATCCGGTTCGCTCGAGCCAGTTGATGAGGCCGGGGATGTCGCCCGAGATCAGGATGGGCTGAAAATCGCGCTGCTGCTGCTTTGTGATGAGCAGACCTTCGAGCGCGACGTTCACGACCTTGAAGCTGGTCCCGTCGCGTCTGAGGTAAAACTCGACCATCAGCCTGCGCCCACCTTCGTGCACTTCCGTTCCCACCAGCGTGAGGTTCCCGTTCTCACGCACGCCCAGAACTCTGAGACCGCCCTCACCCGCCGACTGGAATTCCTTGTAAAAGCGTCCGGCGACACTGGCATGGTAGGCGGTCACATAGGCCTGCGTCGCTTTCGGGCGATAGGCTTCGGGCAAAGCGGCGAAGGCCATCGCGTTGATGTCGAAATAGCGACCGAGGATCAGGGCCGTCTGCGAAACGCTGGTCTCGGCGGCATCCGAGATCTTGCCGCTCAACCGTTGCACGAAAAGGGACGCATCCGCGAACGCCGGGGCGACGCCCGCCATCCAGACCCAGAGCATTGTGACGACGATCCTGAACATTCGACCTTCCTATCCGTTTCCTCACCCTAGGCAACCTGACAGGTCAGGTTAAGCCCGCGCGACAACATGGACCACATCGCCGTGGTCCGGTTTGACACGGGTCAAGGAATTGAAACCTAATGCGGTCAATGTGCGCAGGGGTGGGAGGACCATGTCGATGCGCCGCAGAAGTGGCCCAAGGAGCCGGTAATGGAAGACAGCCCTCTCAAGGGGATGATGGACCCCGAAACGATCGCCGTGTTCGGGGCTTCGGACAGTTCGACGAGCGTGGGCGCGCAGGTGTTCTCGAACCTCGTGACGGACGGGTTCGGCGGAACGATCTATCCGATCAATCCCAAGCACAAGAAGGTCGGCGGGCTGACCTGCTATCCCTCGGCCACCGCCGTCGGGCGCGAGATCGACCTTGCCGTGATCGCCACGCCCGCCCGCACCGTGCCGGGGATCATCCGCGATTGCGGCGAGGCAGGTATCAGGAACGCCATCGTCCTGTCGGCGGGCTTCGGCGAAGGCGGCAACAAGGGCGCGAATTTCGAGGCCGATCTGAAAGCCGCCGCCAAGCGGGCCGGCATACGGTTCATGGGGCCGAATTGCGTGGGCCTCGTTCGACCGTGGAACAAGATGAACGCCACCTTTCTGCGCGCGGGCACCCCGCGTGGGCGGCTCGCGCTGATTTCGCAGTCCGGCGCGCTGTGTTCCGCTATCTCCGACTGGGCCGGACCGCATCACCTCGGCTTTTCTGCTCTGGTGTCGCTGGGCAATTCCATCGACATCGACTTCGGCGATATGCTGCAATATCTGGCCTCGGACCATCACACGGATGCCATCCTGCTTTACGTCGAGGGCGTGCGCCATGCCCCCGGCTTCATCTCGGCCCTGCGCTACGCGGCCCGGCTGAAGCCCGTGATCGTGTTGAAGTCCGGGCGACACTCGTCATCGTCGGAGGCCGCGCATACCCACACCGGGGCGCTGATCGGGTCGGACGCCGTATTCGACGCGGTGCTGGAACGCGCGGGCGCGGTGCGCGCCATGACCTTCGGTCAGCTTTTCGCAGCGGCGGAAATCCTGTCGTCCAGCAAGAAAGCGACCGGCAACAAGCTGTCGATCATCACCAACGGCGGCGGCGCGGGCGTGCTGGCCGCAGACCGTGCGGCGGACCTGAACCTCGTGCTGCCGGAACTCGACCCCAAAACGAAGGCGTCACTGGAAAAACTGCTTCCGAAATACTGGAGCCACGCGAACCCGGTGGACATCCTCGGCGATGCGGGCGCGCATGAATACGGCGCGGCGGTCAAGGCGGTCTATGACGATCCCAACACGGACGGGCTGCTCATCATGCTGACCCCGCAGGCCATGACCGATGCGACCGCCGCCGCGCAAGCGGTGGTCGATGCACTGCCGAAACGGCGCAAGAAACCGGTTCTGGCCTGCTGGATGGGCGAGGCGAGCGTCGGCGAAGGGCGCAAGCTTCTGTCCGAGAACGGGGTGGCCGATTTCATCTCGCCCGAACGCGCGGTCGAGGCATTTTCCTACCTTGCCAAGCACCACCGCAACCGGCAGTTGGCCCTTCAGACCCTTGGACCGCTTTCGCCCTCGACCGCGCCCGATCTGGAAGGCGCGCGGCTCATCATCGCGAACGCGCTGTCGGAAGATCGCGAGATGCTGTCGGACCTTGAAAGCAAGGCGCTGCTCAAGGCGTTCCGCATCCCGATCAACCTGACGGTGGAGGCCGAGACGGCCGCCGAAGCCCTTGTCGCCGCCTCATCCGTTGGCTTTCCCGTGGCGATGAAGATCTCGTCGCCCGACATCACGCACAAATCCGATGTCGGCGGCGTGCGGACCGGGATCGGGGACGCCGCCGAGGTCAAACGCGTGTTTCGCGACATACAGGAACGGGTGAAACGGGAGCGTCCCAACGCGCGCATCCGGGGCATCACGGTCGAGGCCATGTCCGACATCGAAGCGCCGCGCGAACTGGTGATCGGTGTCAGCCGCGACCCGGTGTTCGGCCCCACGATCCTGTTCGGTGCCGGTGGCACGGCGGTCGAGGTGATGAAGGACAGCGCCGTCGCCCTGCCCCCGCTGAACGCCGTGCTTGCCGAACGACTGATCGCGCGCACCCGGATTTCGCGGCTTTTGGAGGCCTACCGCGACAAGCCCGCCGCCGACCACGACGCCGTCGTTTTCGTGCTGCGCCGGATTTCGATGATGGTCAGCGAATTGCCCGAGATCGTGGAACTGGACATCAACCCGCTGATCGCCGGGGCGAACGGCGTGCTGGCGGTGGACGCCCGCATCCGGGTGGCGCGACCGCCTGCGCGCGATGGTCATTACGATCACATGGCGATCCATCCCTATCCACGGCACCTCATCACGCAGGAACATCTGTCGGACGGGACGCCACTGGTCATCCGTCCGATCCGGCCCGAGGATGCCGAGAGCGAGCAGGCATTCGTCAAGAACCTGTCGGACGAGGCGCGGATGTTCCGGTTCATGGGCATCCTGAACGAGCTGTCGCCGGAGATGCTCGTCCAGTTCACACAGATCGACTACCGCCGCGAAATGGCGCTGGTCGCCATGGCCGAGATCGACGGGAAAGAGGAACAGTGCGGCGTGGCGCGTTATGTCATCAATCCCGATGGCCGCAGCGCCGAATTCGCCGTCGTCGTCGGCGATCAGGTGCGCCATCAGGGGATCGCGACGCGGCTCATGAAGGGTCTGTTCAACGCGGCGCGCGACCACGACCTGACGACGATCGAAGGCACGGTGCTGAAAAACAACGCGCCGATGCTGAAACTGATGAGCGAATTGGGGTTCACCACGCGGATGGACCCGGACGATGCCGAACTGGTGATCGTGGAACGCACGCTTTGACGCGACGAAAGACCACCGCTCGGGTTGGGGCCCCGCGCGGTAGGATGGACATGGGGACAGGCCGGGAGGGGACATGCTGGCTTTCATTTCGCACCACGAGTGCTACGACCACGACGCGGGGCCGATGCACCCCGAACAGCCGCTCAGGCTGGAGGCGATCAACAACCAGCTCATATCGTCGGGCCTCGACTATGTGCTTCGCCACTACGATGCGCCGCTCGTCACACGTGAGCAGCTCTTGCGGGTGCACGACGCCGATTACATCGAGCGGGTCTATGCCATTGCGCCCGGTCAGGGGATGCAGTCGATCGAGGTCGATGGCGACACGGTGATGTCCTCCGGCACGCTTCGCGCCGCCGAACGGGCGGCGGGCGCGGGTGTCATGGCCGTGGACCTCGTCATGGCGAACGAGGCGAACCCGGCCTTCTGCGCCGTGCGTCCACCGGGGCACCATGCCGAACGGAGAACGGCGATGGGGTTCTGCCTGTTCAACAACATCGCCGTCGCCGCCGCCCACGCGCTGGACGCGCACGGGCTGGAACGTGTGGCCATCGTCGATTTCGACGTCCATCACGGCAACGGGACCGAGGACATCTTCCGATCCGAGCCGCGCGTGCTGTTCTGTTCGTCCTTCCAGCACCCGTTCTATCCCTTCACGGGGCACGAGAAGGAGACCGACAACCTTGTCGACATTCCCCTGTCGGCTGGGGCCGGGTCGAAGGAATTTCGCGCCGGGGTCGAAGACCACTGGCTGCCGCACCTCGAGGCTTTCGAGCCGCAGATGCTGTTCATCTCGGCCGGGTTCGACGCCCATGTGGCCGACGATATGTCGTCGCTGCAATTGACCGACGACGACTATGAATGGGTGACGAAGGCGCTGGTGGGCGTGGCCACGCGCCACTGCAAGGGCCGGATCGTTTCGATGCTGGAGGGCGGCTACGAGCCGGGGGTTCTGGCCCGGTCGGTGGTGCGGCATCTGAACGTGCTTCTGGGCTGACGATGGATTTCGCCTGCTGACGCAGTCGACCCGCTGGGGGTGGCCGGCCAGGTCATTTGCCTGCAAACATGACCACCCAGACCCCCTGCGAGGTATTTTCGGACCAGAGAAGAGGGGCGCGGCGCGCTCAGACGAAGCCACGCTCGCGGATGAGGCCGGTGAGTTCGGCGAGGCTTTCGTCTTCGGTCTTGCCCGACGTGTCGAGCTGGGCGAGCGCCTTGTCGTAAAGCGCCTCACGCGAGGTGAGGATGGATTTGAGTTGATCCATCGCCTCGGGATTTCCGGCCATGGGGCGCTCGTCGCCCTGTTCGCGCACACGTGCCATATGTTCGGCGGGGGTCGCCTTGACCCAGATCGTGTGGAAGTGGTTGAGGAGGCGATTGTAGGTTTCCGGCTCGGCCACGATCCCGCCCGCGACCGCGAGGATCATCGTGTCGTGGGTCGCGATCACGCGGCTCAGGGCCTGTGCTTCGAGCCGCCGGTAGCCTTCCTGCCCGTAGAACGCCATGACCTCGTCCACCGGCATGCCCGCCTGTTCCTCGATCTCGCGGTTGAGTTCGACGAAGGGGATGCCCAGCTTCATGCCCGCCCGGCGCCCGAGCGTCGACTTGCCCGCGCCGCGCAGGCCGACGAGGCAGACGCGGTTGGCGCGCCGTTGCGCCGTCGGTTCGGGCGACAGGGTGGCGAGCACCGCCTCCTGCACCTGCGCCGTTGCGCTGCGATAGAGGTCGGCGATCCTGAGCGCGTCGGAGGTCCAGGGATCGTCTTCGCCCACCAGCCACTCGATCTTGTGGTCGAGCGCATGGGCCACCTTCTGAAGCAGCCCGATCGAGATGTTGCCTTCGCCCGCCTCGAGCTGGGCGAGGTAGCGCGGTGATACGCCGGACTTTTCCGACAGCACGCGGCGCGGAATGCCCTTGCGGTCACGCGCGGCGCGCACCCGTTCGCCCACGCGCGCGATCAGGTCATCGACGACCCGGTCGGTCTCGGACTGTTCGGCGCGGGCTTCGCCGCGGAAGTTGGTGATCTCGGCCATGCCGCCTCATGTTCAATAGTGCATAAATCCTAGGCGCAGCCGGCCCCGGCTTCAAAGGGATTCGCAGGGATCTGGGGATATAGTGCACAAATGTTTCAGTTTCGCACAAGCGGCGCGAGCACCGATCTGACCCGTTCAGGCGGGGGTTGCTTGGAAAACGTGCTGGCCTTCACGAAAACCTCGGTGAAGCTGCCTTCGAAACAAAGCGTGCCATCCTGCCGACCGATGACCTTGAAGGTGATCGAGGTTTCGCCCATCCGGCTGGGGAAGACTTCGCATTTCAGGATGTGACGGGGCGTGACCGGGGCGCGGAAGTCGAGGCTCATCGACACGAAGGGCATGCCCATGTCGTGATCCAGTTCCTGAATGAACCAGCCGCCGCCGATCTTGTGGTGCAGAAACGCGTTGATCGCATCGAGACAGAAATTCGGGATGCGGCCCGTGTAGACGATCTTCGCCGGATCGCAGTCGGCCCAGCTGACCAGAATGTCGTGGATGAACGGTTCTGCCATGCCCCTGCCCCCTCATGCAATCGGGGGCACGCGGCCCCCGATCCGTTGTGTCTTCGATGCGGACGGACCTCAATAGGTCTCGACGTGATAGCGCCCGTCTTCGCGCATCTTGTCGCGGATCGGCTTCCACTCCAGCCCCTCGCCGCGGGCGATGTCGGCCAGCGCCTCTTCGACCCCGTGCTCCATCTCTTTCTTGCCGCAGATGTAGAAATAGGCGTTGTCGGATTTGAGCAGCTTGGCCACCGCCTCTTTCTCTTCGCGCAGCTTGTCCTGCACGTAATGCTTGGGTTCGTTGTCCAGACGCGAGAAGGCGAAGACCTTGCGCAGGAAGCTTTCGGGCACCTTCTTGAGCGGGCCGAAATAAGGCAGTTCGCCGGGTTTGCGCGCGCCGAACACCAGCGTCATCTTCTCGGTCGCCGTCGGCATTTCGCGCTGGCGGCGCATGGTGAAGCCTCGGAACGGGGCGGACCCGGTGCCGGTGCAGATCATCAGGAGTTCGGCATTCGGATCGGACGGCAGGAGGAAGGTCGAGCCGAACGGGCCGGTGACGCGCACCTTGTCGCCCTTTTTCAGATCGCAGACGTAGTTGGAGCAGATGCCCTGTTCTTCCCGCTTCACGGTGAGCGACAGGTTGTTGTAGCCCGGACGCTCGCCGTCGCGAGGACTCGACACCGAGTAGAGGCGGGGCAGGTGCGGTTTGCCGTCGGCGGTTTCGCCCGGCGGGATGATCCCGATGGACTGACCTTCGAGCACCGGCATGGGCTGGCCCGCGAAGTCGAGGATGATGTGGCGCACGTCGGCGTCGCTGTCCTCGGCGGTCAGGCGGTAGTTGCCCTGAACCGTCGCTTCGATCGGCTTGCCGAGGTTGTAGAGGTTCACGGTCGCCTTGGACGCGGATTTGGGCGCCACCGATTTGCCGCCCGCACCGGAATGCGCCTCGGCCAGAAGCGCGGCCATTTCTTCGTCCAGCGCCTCCATCGACCCGTCGCCTTCGGCGGAGGGTTCGACATCGCCTTGTTCGGGCAGTTCGGTCCACTCGAACTGTTCGTCCAGCGAATAGGGTTCGTTCACCACGCGCCATTCGTCGATGGAGCCGGTGGGGCAGACCGGGATGCAATCCATGCAGAAGTTGCACTTCTCGGCGTCCACCACGACGTTGTCGTCGTTATGCGTGATCGCCTCGATCGGGCAGGTCATTTCGCAGGTGTAACACCGGATGCAGATTTCCGGGTCGATCAGGTGCTGCTTGAGCGGTTTGTTCATGGCGTGTCGCTCCGGAATGGCTGGGTGGTCGGGCGCGGGCCCGCTTCACTGGCGTTTCGGTCTTGTTTACGGGGTCCGCGCTCTGGCGGCCAGTTTCACTTGTCCTTCAGGACAAGATCGGGGACCAGCATCGCCTCGATCAATTCGTGGCACAGGCCCTTGCAGTCGGCGCATCCGACGCAGCCCTGTTTCAGGCCGGAGACCTGAACGGCGAGATCGCGGGTGCGCGGCGCGTGTGCGGTGCGGCGGTCGACTTGCATGGTGTCCTCCCTCGAAGATGTGGCGGGGGGCCGTGGCCCCCCGGCCCTGTGGCTTACGCCATGTGCAGCTTGACGTATTCGAAGTCGCCCGGCTTGTTGTCGATGCCGACCTTCGGCGGGGCGATCCAACCGGCGAACTTGCCCGGCTCGGTGACGGGGACCATGAGCGACTGGATGAAGTCGCCGTCCGCGTGGGTCGGAAGCCAGTCGTTCACCTTGGCGTCGTATTCGGCGCCGGTCAGCAGGGTGCCTTCCGGGTCGAACAGGTGCGACGAGAACACGCCGATCTTGCGGTTGAAGCTTTCATGCGGAAGCTTCAGCTCGAACTGGACACCGGCCTTTTCGATGATCTTGTTCCAGCGGCCAACGCCACCGGCGGCATCGCGGGTGTAGTCGTCGCGCAGGCGCATGTTGATCGCGGTCAGCGCCGGAACCTCTTTCTGAACGACTTTGCCATCCTCGAAGTCCCACACCATGTAGGTGTCGTTCTTGAGCATGTGATCGTCGTCGATCCGATGCTCCTGATACCGGCCCTTGATGCCCGCGTTGAACGCGTTGGCGGCGTTGGTCGACACCTCTTGCCCGAACAGGTCGAGCGACAGGGTGTAGTGCAGGTTCAGCTTCTTCTGGATCGTCGGCAGGTCGATGACGCCCAGGCTGCGGATCTTGTCGATGTCATAGGGGTCTTCGATGCCGTTCTCGCGCATCACCTGACAGGTGCGTTCGATGGTGCGTCCGACGCCGGTCTCGCCCACGAACATGTGGTGCGCTTCTTCGGTCAGCATGAAGCGGCAGGTGCGGCTGAGCGGGTCGAAGCCGGACTGAGCCAGCGATTCAAGCTGCATCTTGCCGTCACGGTCGGTGAAGTAGGTGAACATGAAGAACGACAGCCAATCCGGCGTCTCTTCGTTGAAGGCCCCCAGCATCCGCGGGGCTTCCTCCGAACCCGAGGACCGCACAAGCAGATCGTCGGCCTCTTCCCGGCCGTCCTTGCCGAAGTATTTCTGAAGCAGGTAGACCATCGCCCAGAGGTGACGCCCCTCTTCCACGTTCACCTGGAACAGGTTGCGCATGTCGTAAAGCGACGGGGCGGTGAGGCCGAGGAACCGCTGCTGCTCGACCGAGCCCGGCTCGGTGTCGCCCTGAATGACGATGAGGCGCTTCATCAGGTTGCGGTATTCGCCCGGCACTTCCTGCCAAGCCGGCTGGCCGTAGTGTTCGCCACAGGGGATCTTGCGGTCTTCGACCTGCGGGGCCAGCAGAACGCCCCAGCGGTATTCCGGCATCTTGACGTAGTCGAACTTGGCCCAGCCTTTCGGGTCCACGGACACGGCGGTGCGCAGATAGACCATCGACTTCTGGAATTTCTCGGGGATGAGGTCGTTCCACCAGTTGATGTAGCCGGGGTGCCATTTCTCAAGTGCCTTCAGAACCTTGCGGTCCGAGGACAGCCCGACGTTGTTGGGAATCTGCGTATCGTAGCTGACGTTGATAAGGTCGACCATCTGTCTCTCCCTATGGGTTTTGGGCGGGCACGATAGCCCGCCCTGCAAGTTTGGTTAGACGCGTTCCATATTGTATTCGCCGCGCACGCCGGTGCCGTAACGCTGCAACGCGCCATCGGCCCCCACCGCGTTCGGGCGGTTGAAAATCCAGTTCTGCCAGGCGGTCAGGCGACCGAAGATCCGGGTTTCCATCGTTTCAGGTCCGGCGAAGCGCAGGTTGGCCTCCATGCCGGTCATCGCGTCCGGGCTGAACGAGGCGCGCTCTTCCATGAAGATGCGAATTTCGTCGTCCCAGTCGATGTCGTCGAGGATCATGGTGACGAGGCCCAGGTCGTCGGCCTCTTCGGCTTCCAGAGCCTCACCGATCTTGGCCTTCGCGGCGTCCACGCTGTCCGGCTCGCCGTAAAAGCGGGTTTCCAGACGGGTCAGGTCGTTGCCCATCGGGTAACGGCCGAAGTTGGAGTCCGACAGGGTGATCGTGGCGATCGGGCGGTTGTCGCCCTCGAACTCGTCTTCCATCATGTAGGAACGGTCGACGGCGAACAGGATTTCGGCCAGCACACCCGCGTAGCAGGAGCCATGCTCGACCAGAGCGGTCAGCGAGCGCGAGGTCACGTCGATCCGCTTGAGCACACGCTTCCAGAACATCAGGATTTCGTTGGCGAGCCAGTTGTCGTCATTGGCCAGAAGCAGGTCTTCGTGCGCCTTCACCTGCTCCGGGTCGCCCTGCGTGCGGAACACCCACAGGCCAAGCTCCATCTCGTTCAGCCGCAGATGCATGATCGCGTCGTCCAGCTCGCGGGCGAGCTTGAGCATGTAGCCCTGGTCGCCAGCGGCCACCACGTCGTCGATGGAAGCGGGCGCGTCCGCGTCGGGGCCCGAAATGGTGATGGTCGCCTTGCGCCCGTCACGGTCGATCTCGACCTCGACGAGGTCGTAGTGCACGCCCTTGTCGTCGATGGTGCGATTGAGCGGGCCGAGTGCGATGCCCTTGTCCGCGACCGGCTTGGTCGAGGCGGCGGCGAATTCACGGGCGCGTTCGTCAACAGTCTCGTCGAACTTGGAGTTCGGAACGACCTCGTCCACCAGACGCCAGTCTTTCGCGCGCTTGCCCTTCACGCCCTCTTCGATCGAGCAGAAGATGTCGGCGCGGTCACGGCGCACCTTGCGCTTGTCGGTGACGCGGGTAAGGCCACCCGTGCCCGGCAGAACGGCCAGAAGCGGAACTTCGGGAAGCGCGACCGACGAGGTCGAGTCGTCCGTCAGCATGATGTAGTTGCAGGCGAGCGCCAGTTCGTAGCCGCCCCCGGCGCAAGCGCCCTTGACCGCCGCGATCCATTTCTGACCCGAGTCCGCCTCGGCGGCCTCGAAGGTGTTGCGCGTTTCGTTGGTGAACTTACAGAAGTTGACCTTGTGGCTGTGGGCGGCACCGCCAAGCATCCGGATGTTCGCGCCGGCGCAGAACACCTTGTCCTTGGCCGACTTCATCACGACGGTTTTCACCTCGGGGTGCTCGAAGCGCATACGCTGAACCACGTCCGACAGTTCGATATCGACGCCGAGGTCGTAGGAGTTCAGCTTGAGCTGATAGCCGTCGAAGAGGCCCGCGTTTTCGTCGACGTCCATGTAAACGGTCGCGACGGGGCCGTCGTATTCCACCTTCCAGTGGCGGTACTTTGACGGGTCGGTTTGGAAGTCGATCACCTTGCTCATTGGCCCGGTCTCCTTGTTCGCGTTGGTAGCAATATAGTGCGTGGCTGAGATCAAGTCTACACCATGATGCACTATAGTGCTTAACTTTCTTTCATTTAATTTCAGTTATTTACAACACAGTGCATCAGCTTCATGCCGTATTTTGCACTATATTGCATCATTACTCAGGCGCGATTCGAGCGCCTTTGCCTCGCCGCGCGCCCAATCGACTCGCGCCCCCTGCCCGGCTCGGGCGAGGTGGTCACGGGCGATGGTCAGGATACGGGCCGCGGCGCGGGGCTGACCCATCACGCGCTTCAGGTTCCCGTTGGCAAGCTGGATCGCGGCCTGCAACAGCGCCTTGTGCTCCGAGTTCGGCGCGGCCACCATCCAGACCGGCTCCCACGCCTCATGCGCTTCCCAGAAGTAGCCCGCGCGGTACTGCGCGAGCCCTTCGTCCCATCCGGGCGCGATGGAGCCTTCCGGCGGGCGGGCGTTCTGCCCCGGTATATGGGGCGCGGGCGTCATACGCCCTCGGGCTCCGCCGCTTCCATGGTGTCGAGGTGCTCGCAGAACTCCACGATGGCCGCCAGCGTGTCTTCCGGTTTCTCGAGGTGCGGCGCGTGTTTGGCACCTTCGATGATCGCCACGTCCGCGGGCGAATAGGTCCGCGTTTCGATCTCTTCGATCTGGGCGAGCGTGCCGTACTGGTCGTCGCGCCCCTGAATGGCGAGACAGGGAATGCGCCAGTAGTCGATGACCTCGGCCACGTTCCAGTCCTTGAAACCGGGGGCGAGCCAGCTGTCGTTCCAGCCCCGGAACGTGTTGTCCGGGTCGCGGTGATAGCGGGCCATCTTTTCCTTCAGCCCGCCCGCTTCATAGGCCTCGCCCGCCTTGGCGATCTCGGCCAGCCCCATCTCTTCGGTGAAGAAATGCGGTGCGATCAGGATCAGGCCGCGCACGCGCACGTCCGACACCCGGCCCGCATATTCGGCCGCGATGGTCGCGCCGTCGGAATGACCCAAAAGCACGTAGCCTTGCGCCCCGATGGCGTCGAGCACGTCCGGTAGCACATCCACCGCTTCCCGCGTCATGTAGTCCAGCGGGCGCGGCAGATCGGCAAGATCCGACTGGCCGTAGCCCGCGCGCGAAAACACGAAGACCGGGTGCCCGGTCGCCTGCGCGATGTTCGCGGGCACGTCGCGCCACAGCGCGGTGCATCCCAGCCCCTCGTGCAGCATCACGATCACGGGCTTGTCGCCCGGTTGCGGGCCATGGCAGGCATATTCCAGCCGCTTGCCGCCCGCGTTCAGAAATCCGCTGTCGACCCAATCAATCATCAGTGCGCATCCCTCAGCTTGAAACGCTGGATCTTGCCGGTCGCGGTCTTGGGCAGTTCATCGACCACCTCGATCCAGCGCGGGTATTTCCACATTCCGATCTTCTCTTTCACGAAGTCCTTGATCGCCTCCGGCGTCGGTGCCTCGACGCCCTCTTTGAGGACGATGTAGGCCGCTGGCTTCACGAGGTCTTTCTCGTCCTCCCGCGCCACGACGGCTGCTTCGAGGACGCAGGGATGGTCGATCAGCGCCTGTTCCACCTCGAAGGGCGAGACCCAGATGCCGGAAACCTTGAACATGTCATCGGTGCGCCCGCAGTAGACGAAGCGCCCCTCGGGCGTGCGTTCGTACTTGTCGCCCGTCCGGGTCCAATGGCCTTGGAACGTGTCCATCGACTTGAAGCGGCGGTTCCAGTATCCCTCGGCGCTGGACGGGCCGCGCACAAGCAGCTCGCCCACGTCGCCTTCGGCCACGTCCTCGTCATGCTCATCGACCAGCCGGACCTCGTATCCCGGCACGGCCTTGCCCGACGTGCCATAGACGATGTCGCCGGGGCGGTTGGACAGGAAGATGTGGAGCATTTCGGTCGAGCCGACACCATCCACGATCTCGGCCTTCCAAAGCCGCTGCCAACGCTCGCCGATCTCGCGCGGCAGCGCCTCGCCCGCCGAGGTGCAGATGCGCACCGAGTGGACCGGATCGGTTCCCGCCTTTTCCTGCGCCGCGACCATCGCCGCATAAAGCGTGGGGACCGCGCAGAACACGGTCGGCTTTTCGTCGGCCAGCAGCGCAGACACCCCATCCGGCGTGGGCCGGCCGCCCATCAGCACCGTCGTCGCCCCGACGGACATGGGGAAGGACATGGCGTTGCCCAGGCCATAGGCGAAGAACATCTTCGCGACCGAAAACACCGTGTCGTCCTCGCGGATGCCCAGCACCTGCGCACCGAAGGTGTCGCAGGTCGCCTTGAGCGAGCCGTGAACGTGGCGCACCCCCTTGGGCGTGCCCGTCGACCCGGAGGAATAGAGCCAGAAGGCCAGTTCGTCCGCCGACGCCTCGCAGGTTTCCTCGATCTCGGCCCCGGCCACGAAATCCGTGTAGCTTTCCGTGCCTTCGGGCGCGTCGCCGATTACGACGACGGTGCGCAGGTAGCGGTTTCCGTCCACCGCCGGCTTCACCGTCTCCCAAAGTTGCTCGGACACCACGAGGATCGAGGCGCGGCTGTCGTTCAGGATCGCTTCGTAAACGCTCGCGGACAGCAGGGTGTTCAGCGGAACCGGGATCGCCCCCGCCTTGAGCGAGCCCCAGAAGACGACCGGAAATTCGATCTGGTCACGCACGATCATCGCGACGCGTTCCTCGCGGCGCACCCCATGTTTGTGAAGCGCACCGGCCCAGCGCCCGGCCTGTTCGTGCAGGTCGCCATAGGTCAGCGTGCGGTGCTCGCCGTCCGCCTCGCGAAACGCGGGTTTGTCCGCGCGGCCTTCTTCAATGTGCCGGTCCACGAAATAGACCGCGGCATTCTCGTTCGTCATGTGATCCTCCCAGTCAGGCGCCTCCCGCGCCCGGAACGGTTATTTCCCTGTGAATTCAATGGCGCCTTCGGGGAGCAGGTAGAGCACGTAGGCATCCCCACCCGTCACCGTCGGGTGATGATCGGACCCCGGCGGATAGACATACCAACCGGGTTCGAAATCATCGAACTTCGGCGCCCCTTCAAGCGGCATGACCGCCCCGATTTCGCCCGTGGTGTGGACATGATGCGGGCCTTTGACGTCCTTCATGCGCACCACGTCGACCGAAAAGCTGCCGGCGGCCCCGCCGGGCTTGATCGGTCGCCCGAACTTGATCCCGCCCGCCTCGCGCTGGACAAGCCAGCCCTCAGCCTCGCCTTGCGCACAAAGCTCGCCCAAGCGTTTGAATTCAGAGCTGTCTTTCGGATACTCGCGGTTCAGAAACGCGGCCATGTCGTCGTCGAGCGGCACACCTTCGAGCCGCGCCGCGATGCCACCGATCAGCATGGAAAACTCTTCTGCGGACATCGATTCCTCCTGTCGCTGCGCCGTGAGTCGTTTGTGCAGTATTTTGCACAATTGCCCGCGCGGTTCAACAGGTTTGGCGACGAGGTGCACTTTACTGCATAGCGCAGGGCACGAAGGTCTGGGCCGCAGGCTGCGTCAGGCCGCCGTCATTTCCGCAAGGTCGGCTTCGGTCCGGGCCGACTGCCGCGCGACGAGTGCCGCAACGCGGCGGATGCGCTCCGGGTCCGGGTGATGATCGGCCTTGGCCGCCATCTGCGCCCAGAGCGCCAGTTCCAGAACGCGCGCGGTCAGGCGGATGAACGGCGTCGCGATCTGACCCGGATCGACGCCGGTTTCCAGATGCGCGCGCGCCGCTTCCCATGCCGCCACGGCCCGGTCGAGCGCGGGGCCGCCGTCGATGCCTTTCAGGTAGTCCACGAAGGCGTTCATCGCCGCGCCGTTCTCAAGCCGCAGGAGGCGCGCGGCGACGCCCATCGCGTGAATGCCCGAGGCGCCCTCGTAGATCGCGGCGATGCGCAGGTCGCGGTAGGTCTGTTCGATGCGGTATTCCTGAAGATAACCGTAGCCGCCCAGCACCTGCATCCCCGTCTCGGCAGCGCGCAACCCCTGCTCGGACGCATACCACTTGATGACATGGGTCAGAAGTTCGAGGAGCCACGGGTTGTCGCCCGATTCCAGCGTCACCAACGCCAGATGCGTCATCGCGCGCGCGCCCATCGCGATCGCGTCGATCTCGTCCAGCATCCGGCGCACGTCACCATGCTTGTCGATGGTCACGGGACCATCCGGCCCCCGGCCCTGCACGCGCTCGGCGGCATAGCTCGACGCGATGTCATAGGCGCGGGCGGAATGCGCCACGCCCTGCAAGGCCACGTCCACGCGCGCGTGGTTCATGATCTCGAACATCGCGCGAAGCCCCTGCCCTACGGCCCCGATGAGTTCCGCCTCGGCCCCGTCGAAGGCAAGCTGACAGGTGGGTTGCAGGTGCAGACCCATCTTTTCCTCGATCCGGGTGACGTTGACCGCATTGCGGCTGCCGTCGGCGCGGTCCGACAGGCAGGCGAACAGCGACAGGCCCTTCACCCCGCTGTCCATCTCGCCGGTGCGGGCGAGGACCATGTGCAGCACGCCCTTGGACATGTCCTGATCGCCACCCGAGATGAAAATCTTCTCGCCGGTGATCCGCCAGACATCGCCATCCTGCACCGCGCGGGTGCGGATGCGGCCAAGGTCCGACCCCGCGCCGGGTTCGGTCAGGGCCATCGTGCCGAGATAATCGCCGGAAGCGAGTAGCGGCAGGTACTTGGCCTTCTGCGCGTCGGTGCCGAAATTCTGGAAGACCCGGTTGTGGCCCACAGCCAGCGAGACGAGCATCTGGAACGCGTGGTTCGCGCCCATGAGGATCTCGTGGATCACGCCGCCGGTCACGCCGTCGACCCCCATGCCGCCATAATCCTCGGGCAACATGAGACCGGGCCAGCCGCCCTCGACATACTGCGTGAACATCGCCTTCACCGCATCCGGCAGAACAACCCGGCCATCGACCAGCTTCGCCCCGATCCTGTCCCCGATCTCATCCGTCGGTGCGATCACCTCTTCCGCGAAAGAGGCGAAGTGCTGCGCGATCTCGCGCGACATTTCGGGGTCGTAGTCCGCGACCCGGTCGGCCCCGACCACGTGGTTCAGGATGAAGAAAATGTCGTCGAGCGGGGCGGCGAAGGGTTTCATGGCAAACCTCAGATGGTGATCGTCGCAGGGTCGGCGTCGTCGTAGAGCCGTTTGAGAAGCGCGTCCCGGCGGTCCAGAACCTTGCGGTAGTTTAGGTTGCCCTTGGCGGTCATCTCGCCCTCGCCCATGTTGGGCGGCTCTTCCAGAACGATAGCGCGACCCACGCGTGAGGATGAACCGGACACTTCGCCCGCACGCACCGCCAAACGGCGGCGAATGTCCGATTGCAGCGCCGCGTTGATGAGCGCGCCGTTGTCGGAATCGAACGAATAACCTTCCTTTTCCAGCTCGGCGACGTTCGGAAAGATCATGATTCCGATCTCGTTCTTATCCGCGCCCGTGATGACGATGTCCTGCGCGAGCGGCCCGATACAGGCGAGCATGTCGAGCCGAAGCTGGCCCGCGCGCACCCATGTGCCGGTGAGAAGCTTGAAGTCCTCGGATATGCGCCCGTCGAATTGCAGGCCCAGATCGTAGTTGTCGGGGTTCACGAATTTCATCGCGTCGCCGGTGAGGAAAAAGCCCTCGTCGTCGAACGCCTCGGCGGTCTTTTCCGGGTTGTCGAGATAGCCGGTGAAGATCGACGGGCCTTTCACCCGAACCTCGCAGCGCATGTCGTCGTCGGGGATCAGCTTGACCTCAACCCCCGGCAGCGGCACGCCGACGATGCCGGACCTGTCGGTCGGTTCGTGTTGCAGGAGCGCGGCGGGCGCGGTTTCGGTCAGACCCCAGGACGAGTTCATCAGAGGCAGGTCACCGCGCACCTCATGCGCCGCGTCCTCGATCCCCTTCCAGACGTCCTGCGGCAGCGAGGCCCCGGCATAGAAGATCATGTCGAGTTCGGCGAAGTAGCTTTGCTTGAGCGCCTCGTCGGTCTTCATCGCCTTGACCAACCCCGCGAAGCCCACGGGCACGTTGAAGCTGATCGTGGGCGAGACGAGTTTCAGGTTCTCGACGGTGCGCGAGATCAATGCCGGCGTCGGCTTGCCGTCGTCGACATAAAGCGTGCCGCCGTTGGCGAGGATCATGTTGAAGTTGTGCGAGCCGCCGAAGACGTGGTTCCACGGCAGCCAATCCACGAGCACCGGAGGCCGGGTGGCGAGGAACGGCAGCGCGGCGGCGAGTTGCGCCTGATTGGTGGTCATCATCCGGTTGGTCGTCGGCACACCCTTGGGGGCCGAGGTGGAGCCGGAGGTGAGGAGGATCTTGCCCACCGTATCCGGGCCGGTCGCGGCGAAGGCGGCATCCACATCGACGCCCGCGGCGCCTTTGACGAGGACCGCGAAGGGCGTGACCTTGGCGTTCTGGCCGGGGTTCGAAGCGACCACTTCGATGTCGTCGAAGATGTCGAGCGCCAGCGCCTCGCCATACTGGTCGGCGTCCACCGTATAGGCCATGCGCGGCTTGGTCATTTCGACGGCGTGGCGCAGACGACCGTGGGCGCCGTGGATCAGCGCGTATTGTTCGGCCACCGGCACGATCGGCACGCCGACATACTGCCCGGCAAGCGCGAGCAGGCCGTGGTCGACGCCGTTGCCGGAGATCACGATCACCGGCGTGTCCGCGTTCATCCCGCGCGCAAGCAGGCTGGCGGCGATGCCACGAACCTGTTCCAGCGCCTCGGCATAGCTCACCTCACGCCAGCCCGCGCCATAGCGTTCGGCAAGGAAGGTGCGGTCGGGCGCGGCGCCGGCCCAGTGGTGGAGCCAGTCGCCGGTGCGGTCCACGACGGGGCCGAGCGGGTCGGCGGCGCGGTAGATCATCGTGCCATCGGGGCGTGTTTCGACGGTTGTGGAATGCGGTTTGTACTTAGACATGGGTCAGCTCCTCCCTGTCCCGGTGGCTTCGATCTTGGCCAGCGCGCCGAGCAGATGCGCGCGGTCGTCGCCGGTCAGTCCGGCATAAAGACTGGTTTCGTGGGCATGGACCGCCTCGGTCGCCTGTGCGAGCAGCCGGGCCCCCGCCGTCGTCAGGCGCAGCGCATAGGTGCGGCGGTCGGACGGCACGCGTTCGCGCGAGATCAGACCGCGCCGGGTGAGTTCGTCTGTCACGGCGACGAGGTTCGGGCGCTCGACCGATAGGGCGGCGGCGAGTTGCGCCTGACTGAGGCCCGGATTGTCCCCGATGACGACCAGCGCGGAAAACGTGATCATCCGCAGACCCAACGGGTCGAGCGTTGCGCCAAGGTCGGCGTGGATCACGTTCCACGCGCGGCGCAGGTTGAAGCCAAGGAACGGGCGCAGGGCCGCATCCGTCACCTTCTTGGCCGTGTCGGTTTCCTCCCCTCCCGACATGGCGCTACCTGAAACTCGGGTCGCGTTTCTGAAGGAAGGCCTGCAACCCCTCGATCGCATGTGGGCTGGTCTGGGTCAGGGCCGCGCAGAGGCTTTCGGTGAAGAGACCGTCGGCTTTGGACATATCCTCGATCCGCGACAGCGCCTGAATCATCACGTAGTTCGACAGGGGCGCATTGTCGGCGATGTTGCGGGCGAGCTTCTGGGCGAGTTCCAGCGCCTCGCCCTCGCCGACCGCGTAGTGGGTGAGGCCAAGCGACAGCCCCTCTTCCGCGCCGTACTTGCGGCCCGTCAGCATCATCTCGATCATCCGGTCGGCCCCGAGGATGCGCCCCACGCGCACGCTCGCCCCGCCGCCGACGAAGATGCCCCGCCGTCCCTCGGGAAGCTGGAAGATCGTGGAAGGCTCGGCGATACGCACATGGGTAGAGGTGGCAAGCTCCAGTCCGCCGCCGATCACCGCGCCGAACATGGCGGAAATCACCGGCAGCCCGCCATACTGGATCTTGTCCATGATCGCGTGCCAGCCGCGCGAGTGGCGCATCGTGCCCTCGGCGTCACGCTGTTCGTGCTCGGCAAGGTCGAGACCCGAGCAGAAGTGCCCCTCGGTGCCGGTCAGAACCACCGCCTTCACCCCGGCGGGCGGGTTGGAAAAGAACGCGTCGAGCGCGTTCAGAAGCTGGTCGGACATGGCGTTGCGCTTGCCGGCCCGGTTCATGGTGAGCGTGGCGATGCCGTCGTCGGACACATCCACCAGAAGAATGTCGTCAGCCATGAATACCTCCCTGGTATAATCGTTATGACTTGTATCTATCTTCGCGAGACGGCGCAATGTGCTTGCGCCGTCCGTTTTCGGTTCAGGTGATCAGGAACAGGGTGATCGCCGGAAAGGCGACCAGCAGGGCCACGCGGATCAGATCCGACGTGATGAAGAACATCACGGCCTTGTAGGTCTCGACGATCGGGGTCTGCTTGTCCATCGCGTTGATGATGAACAGGATCATACCCACCGGCGGGGTGATGAGACCGGTTTCCACGACGATCAGGACGAGGATGCCGAACCAGATCGCGGTGTATTCCATGCCCAGCGCATTGGCGCGCATTTCGGTCAGGCGGACGCCCAATTCACCCGAAAGCTGTCGTGGCACTTCCTGCCCCGCCGCCATCAGCGCGTTGATCTGGTCCATCACATCCTGCGCCACCCCCTGCGCCGCCCCGGACGCGATCGCGTCACGGATCATGTCATGCTGCATCGACACGAAGTCGACCATGCCGAAATCCAGCACCGAGATGATCGGGTAGAAGATCGGAATGGTAAGCAGGATCATGGACAGCGAGTCCATGAGACAGCCCAGAAGCAGGTAGAAGACGAGGATGATCAAGAGCACCGTGTACGGCGAATAGCCCTGTTCGGCGACCCAGCTCGCCGCCGTCTGCGGCACCTGGCTCACGGCGAGGAAGCCGTTGTAGAAGGCCGCGCCGAGCACGATGAAGAAGATCATCGCGGTCGAGCGTGCGGTCGCCGTGAACGAACCGAGCAGCGATTTCCACGTCAAGCCGCCGTTGAAGAGCGCGATGATCCCGGTGCCGAGCGCACCGACCGCCGCGCCTTCGGTGGGCGTGAACAGCCCGCCGTAGATGCCGCCGACCACGAGGCCGAAGACCAGCAGGACCGGCCAGACGTTGAACACGGCCCGAAACCGCTCGGCCATCGGAACCGGCGGACGGGTGCCCGCCGATTTCGGGAACAGGCGGACATAGATCGAGATGACGATGATATAGCCGATCGCCGCGAGGATGCCGGGCACGATGGCGGCGGCAAAGAGCTTGGCGATGTTCTGTTCCGCGAGGATGGCATAGATCACCAGCACCACCGACGGCGGGATCAGGATACCGAGCGTGCCGCCCGCCGCCAGCGTGGCCGTCGAGAATCCGCCGGAATAGCCGTAGCGGCGCAGTTCAGGCAGGGCGACGCGCCCCATCGTGGCAGCGGTCGCAAGCGACGAGCCACAGATCGCGCCGAACCCCGCACAGGCTCCGATGGCGGCCATGGCGACACCGCCGCGCCGGTGACCAAGCCAGCTTTCCGCCGCCTTGAACAGCGATTGGCTCATCCCGCCAAGGGTCGCGAAGTGACCCATCAGCAGGAACATCGGCACGATGGACAGCGAGTAGGACGAAAACGTCGTGTAGGTCTCGGTCTTCAGGCGGGCGAGCGCGATGTGCCAGCCGTCGTTGATGATCCCCAGCCCCACGAACCCCGCGAGGAACATGGCAAGCCCGATGGGCACGCGCAGGAAGATAAGCAGGAGGAGCGCCGGGAAGGACCAGAGCCCGATCTCGATATTGGTCATATTTCGCCCCCCTCGACGGCGATTGTCTTGCCCGTCACGGCCTCGGTCACGCGCACGAAGGCGTGCCAGACACCGACGACCGCGCCGACGATGGCCGCGACCATGGAGACGGCATAGCCCCACCAGACGGGAAATTGCAGGAGCAGCGTAGTCTGCCCCGAATTGAGTTTGCTCATCATGCCGCCCCAAAGCTGGGTCGCGATGATGATGAGAACGACGGCGAAGACGACGTCGATCACCGCCAGAAGCCAGCGATGCGAGGCTTCGCCCAGCGTATTGGTGAAGATGTCGACGGTCGCATGTGCGCCGGTCATGTGCGCGTAGGGCAGAAAGGCGAAGATGCAGAAGGCCATTCCGGCCTCGACGATCTCATAGTCGCCGGTCACGGCCCCAAGGCCGGTTTCGCGGCCGAGGATCGAAACGACGACGAGAATGACGAGAATGCTCAGGACAGCGCCGCCCGCGATCGCAAGTGCTTTCGACAGGCCGAGGAAAAAGCGGTTCATGGGATCCCCTGTTTCAGGTCCGGGTCAGACGAAAACGCGCGGCAGGTCGCCCCGCCGCGCGCATGATGGCTTATTTCGCGCCGTAGGTGTCGATGTTGGCCATGTCGGCGCCGCACTGCTCCATGAGCATCTTGGCTTCGTCGATCAGGGCCTGACCGTTTTCCATACCCGCGATCCATTCGTCGTAGATCGGGTTCACGATCTCATCCCAGGCTTTCGCATCTTCTTCCGAAACGGTGATGATGTTGTTGCCCAGGTCGACGGCGACCTGACGGGCCGGTCCATCGGCGTCGGCTTGGGTGCCACCGGCGAAGACCGAGAAGGCGAGGCCGGAGTTGGCGTCGATCACAGCCTTGTTCTCGTCCGACAGACCTTCGTAGACGCCCTTGTTCATGGCGAGAACGAAGGTGAGGTTGTAAAGCGCCGGACCTTCGAATTCGGTGTGGTTGGTCACCAGTTCCGGCACCTTGAGCGCGTAGGTCACTTCCCACGGGATCGTGGTTCCGTCGATCACGCCTTTGGACAGGGCTTCGGAGACGGCCGGAACGGGCATCCCGATCGGCTCGGCGCCGACGCGCGTCAGCAGGTCGTTCACAAGGCGCGAACCGCCCCGGATTTTCATGCCTTCGAGGTCGGAGGGCACTTCGACCGGCTCGTTGGTGTGGAACATGCCGGGGCCGTGGACCCAGGTGCCGACGATGTGCAGATCCTTGAACTCGCCGTCCTTCATGTGCGTGTCGAACATTTTCGAGTAGGCACAGGACGCTTCACGGGCATCCGACACCATGAAGGGCAGTTCGAAGACTTCGGTGGTCGGATAGCGGCCGGGGGTGTAACCCACGACGGTCCAGACGACGTCGGCTATGCCGTCGATGGCCTGATCCATCAGTTCCGGCGGGGTGCCGCCCAGCGCCATGGAGGCATAACGCTCGACCTTGATGCGGCCTTCCGAATCCTTCTCGACATTGTCGGCCCAGACATCCAGCACGTCCTTCGGGACGTTGGCTTGCGCGGGCAGGAACTGGTGCAGCTTGAGCGTGACTTCCTGGGCGAACGCACCCCCGGTGGACAGGGCCGTCAGTGCGGCACCGGCGGCGAGCGACGTAAGCAGTTTGCGAGTGGTCATTGATTCTCCTCCCTTGACCGGATGTGGCATTATAATGCCACTATCGCGTGTTGAATGCCATATATTGCCACAGATTTCCACCTGAATCTCGTTCAGGGCTTGTGAAAAAAGGAGCAGGCTTTGGCGTTCAGTTAAAAGGTTATAACTTATAACGATTTGCAGCAATACCTATTTCGGACCGATCCGAGGGCATTCATTGCATTTGCAGCGATAGGGGCATTTTTGTCGGGGGGGTTCAACCACTTTCTCCGACTCACCGGTTGGTGAATCAACGCGCGGCATTCGCCCGGCCCCTGTCGCCGGATCGGCAACAATGCATGGTCCGGCCCGCAATTGGCATGGCAAAACGCCGCGAAACCCTTATCATACAAGCGTTTCGTTGACTTTTTGCCCGTTTGTGGGACAGTCCCGCGCGGGGGCGCAGATGCAAGGGGTGCAGCTGCCATGTTCGATCCTAACCCGGTCTCGCACCGGGCAGCCCTCGTCCACGTCCGCGTGACCCGTCGCCGCTCGGCTCGTCTGCCCTGTAACGGCATGGCGACCACGAGAAAGGTCTGATCGGATGCAGGCGGACATCATTCGACCGGATGAGCTCGATGCCGATATGGTCGCCGTCTGGCGAGGCTTTCAGGCCGCGGACCGGGATCTGCAAAGCCCGTTCTTCACGCCGGATTTCTGCCGGATCGTCGGCACTGTGCGCCCCAAGGACACGCGCGTCGCGGTGCTACACGATCAGGGTGCGATTCAGGGCTTCTTCGCCTTCCACAAACAGCGTTTCGGGCGGCTCGCGCCGCTGGCGGGCCAGATCTCGGATTATCATGGGGTCGTCGCAGCGCCCGGAACGCGCCCGGACATGGGCATGGTCCTGAAGGCGGCGGGGGCCAAGGCCTATGACTTCAACCACGCGCCTCGCTCGCAAAGCGCCTTCGCGGACCATGCCTTCCGCGAAACGACATCGCCCTATATCGACCTGTCAGGGGGCTTCGATGCTTGGGCCGACGCGCGCAGATCGAACAATCGGTCGTTCCGCGACCTCGGACGGCGCAGCCGCAAGCTGGAACGCGATCATGGCGCGATCACCTTTGTCGCCAACGACAGGTCCGACCTGGCATGGCAGAGCTTCCTCGACTGGAAGCGCGCGTCGCTCGCCGCGATGGGCGTCAAATTCATCCTCGGCGCGGGATGGGCGAGCGACGTGGCCGAGGCGATCCGGGCCACCGACACGCCGGAATTCGCGGGTCAGACATCGGCGCTTTATGCGGGCGAGACCTGTGTCGCGGTGCATTTCGGGATGCGCAGCGCGCATACGCTGCACTGGTGGTTCCCGTCCTATGACGAGGAATACCGCAAAACCTCGCCCGGATTGATCCTGATCCTCGAAACGCTCAAGCAGATGGAAGCCGAAGGGCGGCGGGAACTGGATTTCGGTCGCGGCGACCAGCGATACAAGACCGATTTCATGACACACGAACGGGCGCTGGTCGAGGGGTCGATGGAGCGACCCGTCAGCCTGATCGGCGCGCCACGACGCCTGCGAAAGCAGCTTCAGGTCATGGCGGACCGCCTGCCCTCGCCCAAGGTGCCGGAGTTCACGCGGCGTGCGGGTGACCGGATACTTGCGGCGGGGCGGATCTTCTAGCGGCCGGACCGGGGCGCGTCGCGCGACGACCGCACGCAAGCCTATGCAATCGCATCGAAACGCGGCCATATTCCTGCCAGCATTGGTTTCTAATTAGAGACTGGGCAGAAACGAAGACCGCGAAATGAGTGCATTGAAACTCTGCGTGATCCTGAAAGCAGGCGTAGCCGGACCGGGCGAACGCCGGTTTCTGCGTGCCGTGGGCGAGGATGCGCGGTTCGATCTGGCCGTGGTCACCGCCTGCCCTGCCCCCGAACCCGGCCTTCCCACGATCTGGCGCGGTTGGATCGCTGCCGAGACGCGGCTGTTCCCTGCGCCCGACGACCTGCCGCCGGACGTGCCGCCGCTTCGCGATTTCGCGCCCGACCTTGCCGAGGGCTGCGATGTCATCGTCGATTTCTCGATGTCGCGGGCGGCGGAAAACTGCGCCCCGGTCGCACGGTTCGGGCTGTGGCGGCTGTCGACCTATGACGAGGCGAGCGGCCTGACGGAGGCGCGCCTGCGCAGCCCGGTGACCGAGGTCGCGCTGACCTGCCGGACGGAGGAGGGCGAGGCGACGATCGCGACCGCCCGCTTCGACACCAAGTTCATGGCCTCGCGCAATGCGGCCTTCGCCCGCGAAAAATCCGTGCTGCTTCTGCTGCGGGAATTGGTGCGGCTGACGCGGGACGGCGCATTGCCGGCGCCGGTTCCGGCCCCGGCCACCCTGCCCGCGCCGCGCGGTGTGGACCTTGCAGACTACGCCTGCGCCTTGACGTGGGAGCTTGCCATGCGCGTGTTGCGCCGGATCGAAGCCAAACGCGGCAAGCGCCCCGGCATGTTCTTTCTGCGCCTGTCGCACGGGCCGCTGGCGGGGATCGATCCGACCTCGGGCGTGGATCTGATGCCGCCGGGGAACACCTATTGGGCCGACCCGTTCCTGTTGGAACACGATGGCGTCACCTATCTCTTCTACGAAGATTTCGACTACGCCACCCACCACGGGCACCTGTCGGTCGGGCGGCTCGACGGGATGCGGATGGACCCCATCGGTCCGGTCATGCAGATGCCGCATCACCTGTCGTTTCCCTACGTCTTTCGCTGGAACGGCGCGGTCTGGATGATCCCGGAAACGCATCAGGCGAAGCGGATCGAACTATGGCGGGCGACCGACTTTCCGCTGGGGTGGGAGCGTGCGGCGGTCGGTTTCGAGGGTGTCGAGGCGTCGGACACCGTCGTATTCGAGCACGCTGGCCAATGGTGGCTGGCCACGAACATCGCCAACGACAGTTTCGGCGATTTCGGAAGCGAACTGCACCTGTTCACCATCGACGATCCGATGATGACGAACCCGCAGCCCCATCCGCTGAATCCGGTGGTGCTCGACGCGACGACCGCACGCAACGGGGGGCGTATCTTCGCCGAGAACGGGCGGCTTTATCGTGCCAGTCAGGACAACTCCAACGGCGTTTACGGCTATGGGCTGAACCTGATGGAGATCACCGAACTGTCGATGACAGGCTATTCTGAGCGTCGGGTGCGCCATATCACGCCCGATGCCATGCCGGGGATCATGGGTATGCATCACATGGATGCTGGCGGGGGCTATACGGTAATGGACCTGCGCCGTTCGTTCACCGGGCAACACACCTCAGGGCGTGGGAAGGACCAGCACGCGACGGCGCAGGAAGATGGCCATGAGGATGAGCCAGGCGACCGAGATCTTTACCAGCGTCAGGCCCAGTCCAACTTCTGACCCGACCGAGCCCCACAGGCTGCTCGACCAATGCACCGCGACATAGGTGAGCGCCGCGAGCGCCGCCCCCGGCAGGAACGTCATCACCATGTCGCGCAGCGGAATTTCCAGCGCCTTCGCGGTGGCCGCGAGCGATGCCGCGCCGACCACGACGCTGGCCGCGAGATGGCAGTAGGCCGCAGCTTCCGGCCCGAAACGCCCGAACGCCAGAAGGGCCACGATCAGCGTGACGGCCCCCGCGCTGCGGATCTTGAGCTGTCGGCCCGCGTTTCCGGTGGTCAGCATCGTCGGCTCGAGCAGGTTGGCGAAAAACTCGATCGATTTCGAAACCGCGAGGATCGAGACGATGGAGGCCGCGGGCAGCCACGTGTCATCGAGGATCGTCACCACCAAAAGCGGGGCCAACAACGCGACGGCCATCGACATCGGCCACATGAGCGCGGCGGCGAGCGACATATTCTCGATCCAGGCGCGGCGCAGCGCCGGAATGCCCGCACCTTCTTTCTCGATCCTGGTGAACTTGGACCACGACAGCAGGCCAAGGGGCTGCATGACGAGGTCGGCGGCGGTCATCGCGATGCGAGCCCCGCCCCGGTACGCCCCGACAACGGCGGGCGATGCCAGCGCGCCGAGGATCAGGTCGGCCCCGTAATTCGACAGAAGCGCGACGCTGGTGGTCCCCCAGAGCGGCCCGGCCGTCTCGCGCGAGGCCCTGAGCGCGTCGAGGCGGAATTCGAACCGGGGAAGCCTGCGCACGAGCAGGCCGGTCTGCAAAAGACCGAACGCAACGGCAACCACGCGCGAGGTGACGAGCGCGAAGACACCCCACCCCATCGACAACAGAACGATCACGGTGAGCAGCGCGAAGCTTTCGTAGATCAGGACATACAGGCTTGCGGCCCGGACACGCGCGGCGCGCACCAACTGCGCCTCCCACCACGCCGCAGGGACGTTGACGAAGGGCAAGGGGGCGAGCGTCAGGATCACCCGGCCCTCGGTCGTGGCGAGCCCGCCCATCGTCAGACCGATCCCGGTGATGACGATGGAGCCCAGCGCGCCGACGCCCAGCATGGCCCAGAAGAGGGTGTGGCGGTCGCTCTCGATATTCTGCGAGCGCAGGAGGGCCTGATAGAACCCGGTGAAAACGAAGGTGGTCGCGATGACCGTCAGCGCCCAACCGAAGGCGTAGGTGCCGAACCCGTCGAGGTCGATGAACTTCGACGCGATAGCGACGGTCGCAAAAGCAATGGCCTGCCCGATGACGCGCGACGCGACGCCGACGACATAGGGGGCCGCGAGGCGCTTCAGCATCGCCGGACCCCGCGCCGTCCGCCCGAAGCCTTGGGCCGACTATGCCGAGGCGTTTCAGGCACCATCAACCTTGACCGCGTCCACCGGCATCCCGTTTTCACGCAGGACGCTGGCGATGCCGCGCCGGAAATTGGCCTCGTCGAACTGTTGGGCATGGGCGGCGAGCGCATGAGGGTCGAGGTCTTCGAGACCCTCCCGCTCGAACGCCTCGACGGCAGCGATCAGACCGTCCACCTCGGGGTCGGCGTAGAGCAGCCCGGTCTGGCGGTCGACGACCGTGTCCAGCGCGCCGCCGCGCCCATAGGCGATCACCGGGCGGCCAGAAGCCATCGCCTCGACCGGGACCAGACCGAAGTCCTCTTCGCCCGGAAAGACCAGCGCCTTGCAGGCCGCGAGATAGGCTTTCATCTTGGGAAACGGCAATTTGCCTAGGAACCGGATATTCTCGTTCGCGTTGCGCGACAGGGCCTTGGCGGTCTTGTCCGGCCCGCCGATGATGAACAAGGGCTTGTTCAGCTTGTTGAACGCCTCGATCGCCACATCGGGCCGCTTGTAGGACGCCAGTTCGCCCAGCCACAGGTAAAAGCCGCCGCGATCCTTTGCCTCGACCGGATCGAAGTCTTCGACCGCGACGGGCGGATGCACCACGCGGGCGTCGCGCCGCCAGTATTTGTTGATCCGCGCCTCGACATGGGTGGAGTTCGCGACGAAGCAATCCACGCGCGCGGCACTGGTCACATCCCATTGGCGCAGGTTGTGGATCAGGCGCGGCATCACCGCCCGCTTCACCGCCCCCGCGTCGCGGCGATAGACGTGATACTGATCCCACAGATAGCGCATGGGCGAGTGCGTATAGCACAGGTGCAGCGCATCGGACGCCGGGATCACACCCTTGGCCGGGCCGCTTTCGCTGGACAGCACGAGGTCATAGTCCGTCAGGTCCAGTTCCTCGAGCGCGCGGGGCATGAGCGGCAGGTAGTTCTGGTAAAGCCGGGTCGCGAAGGGTTTGCGGCCCACCGAAGTCAGGTGGACCGTCTTGGAATTGATAAGGTCCGAGACCTTGGACGGGTCATAGGCGTGGGTGAAAATGTCGGCCTGCGGGAACATGCGCAGAAGCGACTCCAGCACCTTCTCGCCGCCGCGCATTCCGACCAGCCAGTAATGAATTATGGCGACGCGGGGTTCGTCGCCGGACAGGCCCAGACGGCGAACCCAGGGCTGGGTGGTCTTGCGTGTCGGATGGCCGGGGGTGGTGCGGTCAAGAATATGCTGCATACCCGTCTCCGTAAATTTTCTCGGCCGCCTTCGGGTCGACCTGATTCAAAACGATCCCTGCCGGGGTCAGACCGACCTCGGCCAATGCGTCGATGCCTTCGCGAACGGCCGCGCGTTTGGTTTCGTCCCACCGCACGACATAAAGAATACTGTCGGCCACCGTGTTGAAGACCAGCCCGTCGGCCACGTTCAAAAGCGGCGGGGTGTCGATGATGACCACGTCGAACACGCGCTTCAACTCTTTCATCAGCGGGCGCAGCCAGTCTTCGGACAGATCGTCGGCGGCTTCGGGGCACGGGGTCACTGCGGCAAGGAAATGAATGCCGGTTTCTTCGTCCAGATGAATGGTTTCGGGCAGGTCGGCGGTTTCGAGGATGAAGTCCGCGAAATCGTAATCGACCTGCCAGCCGAAGGTTTCGGCCAGACGCGAGCGGCGCAGATCGCCGTCGACGACGATGACGGATTTACCGGCGAGCGCCGCCATCTGGGCCAGCGCCATAGCGGTCGTCGATTTCCCCTCGCCGGGTTGCGAGGAGGTGACGGACACCACCCGCGCGACGTCGCGGTCACGCATGTTCATCAGGGTGCGCAACTGGCGCACCTTTTCCCCGAAGAGCGTGTTGGAATTGATCCTTAGCCCCCGGATCACGTCCCGCGTGCCGTCTTGCGCCTGAAGCGGCAGGCTGGCGAGGACCGAGAGGCCGGTCTCGGCCTCGACTTCGCGCCGGGTGCGGAAGGTGGAGCGGGTCATTTCCAGAAACAGCGCGGCGACCAGCCCGGCGGTCAGGCCGAGGACCAGCCCGAAGGCCGCCATCAGCTTCGGCCGGGGCGCGGACGGCACGGCGGGGAAGGTCGCGCGTTCGATCACGCGGGCTTCGGGCCGTTGCAGGTTTTCCTGACCGGATGCGGCACCGAGCCGTGCCAGAAGCGCCTCGTAATTCTCGCGCGCGGCGGCGGCTTCGCGTTCCAGCTGGGTGCGCCCGATCGAATTGGCGGACATGCCCGCAAGACGATCTTCGAGCTGCTGGATACCGTCGGCGAGGGATTGTTCGCGCAGGCGGGCCACCTCGACCTCGTTCCGGCGCAACTCGATGATGCGCTCGGCCTCGGTCTGCATTTCGGCTTCGACGCCCGCGATCTCGTTCGCGATGCGCACCCGCTGCGGATGGTCGGGGCCGAACGAGGCGCCCCATTGCGCGTCCTGCCGTTCAAGGGCCAGCTTGTCCTGATTGAGCCGTTCCAGCAGGGGCGAGGTCACGGCTTTCGCCAGCGCGTCGAGCCCCTGATTTTCCAGAAGGTTCCTGAGCTGTTCATACTGCGCTTCGGCGGTCACGCGCTCTGAACGGGCGACGACCAGTTGGCTCGACAGGTTGCCAAGCTGCTGGGTCGAGGTCTCATAGGTGCCGCCTTCGCGGGTCAGCGCATCCGAGCGGTATTCGGCCAGCGCGGCCTCGGCGGCTTCGACGGTGGCCCGCGCTTCGTTCACCTGTTCCTGAATCCATGCAGTCGCCTGCACGGCGCTGTCTCGGCGGTTTTCAAGCTGAAGCGCGATATAGGTGTCGGCGATGCCGTTGGCGATCTGTTGCGCGATGCCGGGTTCGGCGGCGCTGAACTGGATTTCGAACACGTAGCTTTCGGATTCGCGCGACACGTTCAGATCCTGCCGGATCGCCCATGTCAGGTCGGCAAGGCGCGATGCCTCGTCACGATCCCCGCGCACCTCGCCCCAGTAGAGCGTTTCAAGCCGTTCGATCCCGACCTCGAGGATCAGGCGTTCGATCAGGATGTTCGATGTCATGACCGACACTTCGGACTGGATCACCGGGTCGGACAGGCTGAGGTTCGACACCACCTCGTCCGACGACATGATCCGCACTTCGCGCGCGTCCAGCATGACCTTGGAATAGGCGGTGTAGGTCGACGGGATGAACTGCGTGACGACGAAAAGGAGCAGCGCGCAGCCGACGGCAAGACCGCCAATCAGCGGACCACGCGAAAAGATCGCGCGCAGCAGGCCACGGACATCGACACGGTCGATATCCTCGGACCGCTCGGAACTACGCCCGGAGCGGACGGCCTGCATGTCGAACGTGGTCACGCTTCACTCTCCTCGACCCCATAATTCGAAGACCATTCTGTCGGTTTTTGGGCGATGACGTGGTGTGCACCGGCTTTTCGCGCGGCATCCACAGCCGACCCGCAGGATCGACCGGCAACGACGGGGCATGACCCGACGCTCCGCGAACGGTGGCGAGTTTGCAATTGAACAGACAATGGACCCTACGCAACAAGGCCCCCCCCAGTCCTCGCGAATATAGTTTACGCGCGGTTTCGTTTCCACCGAATTGCGTCAAAAATTCGGTATTTCACCAGCATGTTCACCGGATCCTGCCACATTTAGCGATGTCGGGGCGGACAATGGAGTCAATTCTTTGGGATTGATTGAGAATCGAAATCAAAGACTTAGCACCCACTCACGTGGTCGTGGCGCCTGCCGGGCGTGATTCTAGGGCCAGTGCGCGGGACAATCCGGCGATGAGACCGGCGAGCGCGAAGAAGAACACGCCGAAGTCCGGGGTCGGGTGGGTCAGAAGCGCGGCGCAGAGCATGGCGAGGCATCCGGCCTTGAGCGACCTGACCACGACCGCCCGCGGATCCCAGCCGGGGCGCGATGGGGCCATGCCAAGGCTTGCGAGGAATGCAAGGAAGAAGAACGTGCCGATCACGCCGACGCTGGCGAGGCAGGCAATCAGCCAGTTCGACGCACGCACAGCGCCCACGCCCGCGCCAAGGCCGTAGGTGTCGTAGAAATTCTGCATCGCCTGCGTGTTCCAACTCATCCGTTCCACGCCGCTGTCGCTGTCCATCTTGTTGAACAGCGCCCGGTCGAGGAAATCGGTGACGGGCTGGACGAGTTCGTAGCTGGCGGCGATGGCGATGACGAGCACCCAGCCCATGATGAGCCCGCCGAAGACCAGCACGATGGAGCGGCGCGAGGCTTCGGCGCGCAGGTTCCTGAGGATCAGGTAAAGCCCGAAGGTGACGAGGAACACGACGAGGGCCAGATAGGCGGCGGACGATGTCGAGCGGATGACCGAGATCGTCGCGAGTGCGAGCATCCATCGGCTGAGGCGCGAGCCCGGCGCGAGCAACCAGTATTGCAGCCAGAAGCCGAAGAGGCCGAGCGAGAAATACCCGAAGGTCGAGGCTTCGGGAAACCCGCCGATCATGCGCTTCATCCCCGCCATCGTGTCGGTGATATGCATGGAGTAATTGGCCGAGCGCAGCCACTCCATCAACGCGGTCAGTCCGAATTTCGCGGTCGCGACGTCGAGCCAGCCGAGCGTGAAATTCACGGTGGTCGCAACGGCGAGCGCGGTCAGGACCGGGCGCACCTCGGACTGGCGGCGAAAGGCGGTCGCAAGGGCGGCGAAGGTGAAGAAGTCGAGGACGAGCCGGAAAAGCTGGGTGATGTTCCCGGTCGAAAAGCCCAGCGGATAGCGGGCGATGCGCCCCTCGCCCTCTTGGCGCGCGATGCCGAACACCTCGGTCTGGCCCGCGAACAGGACCGGATAGAAGATGGCCGAGATGCCCGCGACGACGATGGCGCAGGCAAGCCAGAACCCCGGTCCGAACGGGCGGAACGTGCCAAGCAGGCTCGACATCATCCCGCGGGTCAGGAGCACCATGCAGAAAAGCGTCACCGCGCCGAGGTCGAGCACGCCAATGGTGGCGCCGCCCAGCGCGGGCAGGTTGAACGCCGCCGCCGCGCCGAAGGGGGCCAAGACCATGAACGCCCATAGCCCGCGCTGCATTCCGAGGCCCACGAGCGCCACGATGGCGAAGACGGCGATCAAGGTGGAGGGGACGAATTGCAAGGGCGGGCGGGTCCGTTTCTGTCTGCTGTCTTCCTGCACGAAACGGCCCGTTCTGTGAAGGGCGCTTGCCGGGGCATGTCGGCGTGGGGCAGGCTCTTGGTATGAAGTTGGTCTTCCCCGTTCTGGCTGCCGCGCTGACCGCCCTGCCCCTCTGGGCGCAGGAAAACGTCGGGCCGCGACTGGGGGCGGCGTCGAGTTTCGGGCAGACCTGGGACCGGCGAATGCTGGACGCCGCCGACAGGTTCGGCATCCACGATCTGCGTGACGAGCTTTACTGGAAAGACATCGAAACGGGCGGTCAGATCGCCTACCCCACGATCCGCCACAGCTATCCGGCCCTGCTCGCGGCGCGCGGGATGACGATGACGGTCATCATGAACAACGGGCATCCCGCATTTCAGGGCGGCGTCACGCCCTACACCCCCGAGGGGGTCGAGGCCTTTGCCCGGTTCTCGGCCCGGATGCCGCAGGATTTCCCCGCCATCACCTCGGTCGAGGTGGGCAACGAAATGAATAGCGACACCTTTACCTCCGGCCCGATGCGTGCGGCGGATCTCGCGGGCCGGGCCGCGATCTATGCGACGCTGATCGAGGAGACCTACAAGGCGGTGAAGGCGGCCGATCCGCAGGTTCGGGTGCTGGGCGGGGCGGCGCATTCGATCCCGATTGCGTGGTTTCGGGCGCTGTCGGACGCGGGCGCTGCGGAGTGGATGGATGCGGTGGTGATCCACCCCTACACCACGCCGCCTGAGCAATTGCCGCGCCAGATCGCGCTCTTGCGGCAGCTTCCGGGGTTCGGCGCCTTGCCCATCGAGGCGACCGAATTCGGCGACCCCATCGGGGCGACGGCGGCGGCGACGCTGGTGAAATACTATTGCGCGATGGCCGTGTCCGGCGTGACCCGTGCGGTCTGGTATCCGCTCAACACCCGTGGCGACGGGTTGGAACCTTTGGTCGGCACCGATTATTCACTGACCGACGTGGGCGCGGCATTCACGATATTGCAGGCACGGGCCGAGGGCGTTCCGGTGCGCGACGTTTCACCTGACCCGTTCACCTATGCCTGCGCCTTCGGGTCGGACCTGATCGTGATCTGGGGGGCGCCGCGTGACATCGAGGTGGACGCGGAGCTGACCCTGCTCGGCCCCGACGGGCGCGAAACGGATCGGCGGACCCTGTCGCGGGACGTGCCGCTGATCGTGTCAGGCGACGGGGTCGCGGTCAGTCCGGGGGGGAACCTGCGCCTTGGGCCGCAGACCGTCATCGCAGACAGCTATGACCAGTTCGACCACGATGGCGCGGGCGACGGGTTCCGGCCCTTCGTGCGCTTCAAGGACGGCGACGCGCCATTTGCCTTCCGCCCCGGACAAGAGACGGGCGGCGTGCCTTGGGTGCCGTATCTGGCCAGCGCGCGTGACGGTGGCATCCGGATGAATGCCGAGTTCATCGTGCCGACCGTCGCGGGGGCCGTGGGGCACAGGTATGTGGCCGAGGCGGACGGGGCCGTGGTTCTGGACATCTCGTTGGCACCAGACGCGACGAGCGACGGGGTCGTTCTCTCGGTCCTCGTGAACGACGCCGAGCTTGCACGGCAGGTGGTCACGGGCGGGATCGACACCCAGATCGGACCTTTCGACATGGCGACCGGAGATGAGTTGGAGATCCTCGTCGCGTCCGGCGCGTCGGATGCGGGCGATGCGGCGTCCTACCGCTTCACGCTCTCTCGCGCACCCTGAACCGCTCGGCACCTTGCAGAGCTTCAAGCGTGGCGCGCATTCCTTCGCGCGTGTCTTCGATGGCGCATCGGTGGGTGTCGGGGTCGATCCCCTGTTCCAGCGCCGTCTGAACCAGCGCGGCGACCTCTTCCGGCGGCGTCTTTGTGCGCCCGACGAAAAAGCGGTCCAGCCCGACCGACGAAAAGAAACTCTGCACCTTGCGATCCCACCCCATGCCGACCACGGGCCGCGTGTAGGCATATCCCAATATGCAGGCATGCAACCTGTGCGAGATGACCGCACGGCATGGCGCGACCGTGGCCACCAGTTCTTCCGGGTTTCTGGGAACCGGCGCACATTCGATTCGGCCGTCCGCGATGGCCTGTCGGATCAGCGGCCGCTCACACAGCTCGCCCAACGCAAGAGCGTCTTCCTCGGCCCCGTTACAGAACAGCCGCACGGGCCCGACCTGACCGACGAGTTCCAGCGCCAGAGCTTCGAACCAGCCCAGACCGCCGCGCCCCGCGACACCGCTGTCGGCGTGGTAGGTCAGAAGCACGGGCGATGTCACGCCAAGCGCGATCCGGTCGACCGCGGCGACAGGTCCGAACGCCTCGAAGGCCAGCAGACCGGGGTCGCGGGTGAGGATGGCCTTCGGCTCGAAAATCCCCGACTGATCCTCCCACGCCTTGAGCGAGTCTTCGTCGCGCATCCCGATGGACCGCAGGTCGGCCTCGGCCAGCCTGCGAAACAGCACCCTGCCCCTGCGCGACCAGTTGCGCGACACCCCGGTTCCGTGGATCGCCACAGGAAGGCCCTCGTCCCGCAGAAGTTCGGCGACGCGCCCGATCTTCGTCGGGAAGTTCAGGTCCGCGTCCGAGAACAGTTGCCCGCCGCCGATGATGGCAAGATCGGCACCGGAAATCGCTTCGCGCCAGCGCGGTTCGATCCGGTCGAGCATAGCGTTGAGGCGGCGATAGACGATCTGTCGGCGGAAGGTCTTGGAGAACAGGCGGAGTATTTTCAGAAGCGTCGCCCGGTTGCGCACGGTCACGGCGCCGAACCTGTCGCGGCCCGAAATGTCGACCGGCACGACGGCGGCATCCGGCACCAGCTCGCCCAGGGCGTGAACCATGCAGGCGCCGATCAACCCATCCCCGAGATTGGGAGAATAGTGCAGGTTGAACACCAGAATTCTCACGACCGACACGCTCGCAAACGATTGACTCCGAACAATTGCCACAAAGTGGCATTACCCGACATATGCGTTTAAGCAGCGAGAGCGCCGAAAAACAGGCGGATACAGGAAAATTTCTAGGCCGATATTGGAAACATGAGCCGTCGAAGAATCGTCATCATAAATGACATGAGCCTTGCACGCGGCGGGGCCACGGCGCTCGCCATGATGGCCGCCGAAGATTTCGTCGCGCGTGGGCATGAGGTGATCTGGCTGTGCGGCGACGACGGCGATAGCCCCGAGCTTGCGGCCCTCGGGGTCGAGGTCGTGGCGGTCGGCGGCAAGACGTTGCTGGAACTTCCGGGGCGCACCGCGCTGACCTCGGGCCTGATGAACACCAGGGCGCGCGACGTCGTGGCCCGCTTCATCACCGAACGCGACACGCCCGAGACGGTCTATCACACGCACAGTTGGGCGCAGATCTTCTCGCCCGAGGTTTTCGCGGCGCTGAAGCCCGTGTCGCAGCGCACCCTGATCCATGCCCACGATATGTTCGTGGCCTGCCCCAACGGGGTCTACATGGATTACCAGAAGGGTCAGGTCTGCACCCGCGTGCCCCTGTCGCTCGACTGTATCTCGACCCATTGTGACAAGCGCAGCTATCCGCAGAAGGTCTGGCGTGTGCTGCGGCAGAAGAACCTGCGCCGCCATCTGGGCGACGGGTCCGACTGGGGCGGGATATTGGTTCTGCACCCCGAAATGACCTCGCGCCTGACACGCGCCGGATACCGTGCGGATGCGATCCATGTCGTGCGCAATCCGGTCGTGCCCTACGCGAAAGAGCGTATCCGGGCCGAAGAGAACCGGAAGCTCGTCTATGTCGGGCGGCTTGAACCGGACAAGGGCACCGGCGTTCTGGCCGAGGCCGCGCGGCGCACGGGCGTGCCGACAACGCTGGTGGGCGACGGGCCGATGCGGGCCGGGCTGGAGGCCGATGCGTCCGGCAACCCCACGATCACAGGGTGGATCGAGCGCTCACAGGTGGGCGGTTACGTGGGCGACGCGCGCGCGCTGGTGATGCCCTCGCTTCATCCCGAACCCTTCGCGCTCGTCATCGCCGAGGCGGTGGAAAGCGGCCTGCCTGTGCTGGTGGCCGACACCGCACTCATGTCGAAAGAGGTCGAGCAGAACGGGCTTGGCCTGTCGTTCTCGCCCACCGATCCGGCCAGCATCGACGCGGCCCTGACCCGGTTCATGTCCCTGCCCGACGATCAGGTGCGGGCGATGAGTGAAAAGGGGTATTCCGGCGACGTGCGTCTTGGCCTCAGCCGGTCCGAATGGATCGACGCGCAGGAAGCCGAGTATGACCGGGTGCTGGCGGGCGTCAGGGCTTCAGCCGCGTGATCCGGTCGGGCGAATCCTTGCCCCGGATCACATCGCCGATCGCCACGAGGTTCCCCTTCAGCCGCCCGCGATAGTCCGCCCATGCAGGCGGGCGCAGCGAATGCATCAGGTTCGACAGGATGTTCCGGCTCATCATCTCATAGGCGTGGAAGCGGCTCATCGTTCCCTTGCGGCGCAGGTAGAACGGGTTCGCGATCTGGGAATAGCCTAAATAGATGCCCGGCGTGCGCCCGGTCTTGGTGCCGAGATGCACGCCGCGCATATGCCCGGCCTTCACCACGTCGCCATGTGCGGCAAGGCGGCGTGAGAAGTCGACGTCCTCGAGCCAACTGTAAAGCGGCAACGCCTCGTCGAATAGCATCGCCTCGTCCAGCGCGACGCTCGCGCGTAGCGCCATGTTGCAGCCGTAGCCCGCGTATTTCGGCGAAAGCGTCTCGGTTTTCTCCGCCTGCGCGTGTTCGGCCAGAAGCCGGGCGCCTTCGCGGTGGTCGTAGCCCGGCCCCCGGATGCCATCGGCCAGAACCGTTCCCGTGGCGATGACCACGTTCGGGTTCTCGCGAAAGACCGTCAGCGTGTTGGCGACGTAGTCCGGCTCCATCAGAAAGTCGTCGTCGAGGAGGAGGAGCACATCCTCGCGCCCCAGAATACGCATCATCCGGTTGCGTTGCAGGGTGGCGCCCTTCGGGCCGGTGATGACCTCGACCGGAAACGGCAGCTTCGGGATGTCGAGATCGCCAAGGTCGTCGGGCCCGGCGACGCTCAGGATCAGAAGGTCCGGCAGCCGCGACTGTCGCGCGATGGCGCGCACCGTGTCGGGCAGGATCGTCGGGCGGCCCGTGGTGGGGATGCCGATGACCACGCGGGTCGGTTGCGGTGCCCGAACGGCATCCGCCCCTCCGTCGGTCGGAAGGGCGGTCTGCGCAGGGTTCTGCAATTCGCTCATGGAATGCAACATCGAATGGTTCCGGTCAGGCGCGCGATCAGCAGGCCCCACGCTGGGCAAGGACCACGCCCACGGTCTTGAATACGATGCGGATGTCGTCGAGGAAAGTGGCGTTGCGCACGTAGTCGACGTCAAGCCCGACACGGTAGTCGTAGCTGGTGTCCGAGCGTCCGCCGACCTGCCACGCGCCGGTGATCCCCGGCTTGACCGCGCAGTAATCGGCGAAGTGCATCCCGTATTTCTCGGCTTCGCTCCAGGTGATCGGGCGCGGACCGACGATGGACATGTCGCCCTTGAGCACGTTCCAGAACTGCGGCAGCTCGTCGAGGCTGGTGCGGCGCAGGATGTTGCCGATGGCATGAACCCGCGGGTCACGTTCCAGCTTGCGATCCGCTTCCCACTCGGCCCGCGCGATCGGGTCGATGGCGAGCATCCATTCCAGCTGGCGGTCCCCGTCGGTCTTCATCGTGCGGAACTTGTGACAGGCGAATTCCTCGCCGTTCGCGCCCACGCGTTTGTGCGAAAAGAAGATCGGCCCCCGTTCGCGCAAGCGCAAGGCCAGCGCGACGATACCAAACACCGGTGCAAGCAGCACCAGAGCGATCCCTGCGAACAGGATATCGAAGCCCCTTTTCAGAATACGATTGGCCCGATTGGTCGTGGCCGGCAGCGTCTCCCGCATCGTTTTCGGCAGAGCGACCGAAAACTGCGGCTCAAAATCAAATGCCATCTTCACCCCGAAGTCACGCTCGGTCGAAACCGACGTCCCTGGCACCCCCGCCCAGATATTGCCACATATCCGCCCCAATTCGACCGGCCAAGAGAGAAACAATCTGTTCTGGTATGCTTAATAGGTGAGTATAAAAGTCTCACTTGGTGGCTGTCTCTGCAACAGATCTCAGGTCACAGGCCGGAGATCGAGCGCCTTCGACAGCGAATATAATGATTTACTTTCAATGCTTTACGGCATGAGTGACGGGCAACTCGGCATCATTCAAGCTGCGCCTCGGCATGACCCGAGGGGGACATGGTGGATAACCTTACCTTACGTCGGGTCGCCCCGAACGGGCGGAATGGAGGCCGGAATGAGGCGGAAATCGGCTCACGACGTCGCGTAAACCTGCCCTGTTCCGGCAATTAAGGCAGGTCTGACACATACGTTTGGACAGTCATTCGGCGTCCGAATGCGGGCGAAGTCGGACGGAAACGGGTCGGGTGATTCTATGGGGCGGCAGGAGTCGGAGAAGGATGTCGCGGGACCACGCGGGACACGACGCGACGCGCGCGCCGTGACTATCGCTTGATGCGGGTGATCGTGCCGGTGTTCGGATTGTAGCCGCGCGCGGCAAGGACGAAGGCGACCGACGCGCAGCCGATGACGACGGCGGCGGACACCTCGTTGAACTGACCGTAGGCGGCGAAGCGGATCAGCTCGACCGCATGGGTGAAGGGATTGAACAGGGCGAGCCAATACAAAAGGTCGGCCCCGGATTCGCGCAGCTTCCAGAGCGGATAGAGCGCGGAGGACATGAAGAACATCGGGAAGATCACGAAATTCATCATGCCCGCGAAATTCTCGATCTGCCGCGTGTAGACGGTGATGAGAAGCCCGATTGAGCCCAACATGATCCCCGCCGCGAAGATCGCCGGAAGGATGAAGATCATGCCCGGCAGGGTCATGTAATAGCCAAACAGCGCCGCAAGCCCGAGAAACACGTAAATCTGGAGCGTGGCGAGGAAGGTCGCGCCGAGGATCTTGGCGAACAGCAGGAAATGCCGGGGCAACGGGGCCACCAGCATGACCCGCATGACCCCTGCCTCACGGTCGTAGACCAGAGACAGGGCCGATTGCATGCATTGGAACAGAACGATGATGCCCGCGAGGCCCGGCAGGATGTATTCCTGATACGGCGTATAGGTCACATAGGGCTCGATGATCGAAATCCCGAGCAGGTTTTGCAGGCCCGAAGCGAAGATGAACAACCAGAGCGACGGCCTGACGATGGCCGACAGCAACCGCTCGCGCTGCCTGAAGAACTTCAGGACTTCGCGTTCGGTGACGGCATAAATGCCCAGCAGGTAATTCGGTCGAAGGGGCTGGTGGGTGTCAGTCACAGGCAAACTCACCTTCATCGAAACCAAGCGCGTCAAGCGAATTGGTCTGGTGCTCGAACCCTTCCAGCGGGGCGACCCCGATGATGGCGTTCTGCGTGGACAGCAGGACCGGCATCCGCAACTGGCCGTTCCACGACCGGAAACTCATCTGCGCGCCTTTCGATCCGTCGAGCCGCAGCTTGTCGGACCGGAGAAGCTGGTTCACGTCCTCCAGCCCGTCGCCACGCGCCTTGGCGAAGGCCGTGAGGACCGCCCGCGTCGCGATCCAGGCGGACCAGTCCTGCCAGCCCATGCGACGGCCATCCTCGGACATGGATTCGAACCGGGAGTTAACCTGCGGCGCGCCGTACCTCTCGAACGCCCAATGCCATTCCAGCGCGACAAGGCCGGTGGCGCCGATCACGGGACGCGGCAGAGCGGTCTGATACGGCACGTATCGGGCGAACTCGCCGATCTCGTCGGCGATGAACACGGCGTCATAGTCGCGCGTGCCCCCGGTGATGAGCGCGATATTGTTCTGCTCGCGCATTTCGGGGTTGGTCGAAAGGTCGAATTCGCGGTCGTCGACCACGCGCAGCCGGAACCGTTCGGCGGCGGCGATGAAGGCATCCGCGCGGGCGGTATCGCGTTCGGTCTTGCCACGCAGGACAAGGAACGAACTCCACTTGCGGGCGACGGCATGTTGGACGAGCGCGTCCGAGATCATGCGGTCGCTGGCGGCGGCGTGAAGCAGATTGGCGTGACACTTGCGCCGCAACCAGTCGTCCGGCGCGGTGGTGTTGAGGATCGTGACCGGCGTGTCCGCCAGCGCGGCTGCGAGGGCGTCGACCTCGGCGGCGGGCAGATCGACGACAAGATGCGTGACCCCCTCGTCCACCATCGCGCGCGCCGCCTCCTGAAGCTCGCCGTCGCCAACGGCGGCTTCCGACAGGACCGGCGTGAACCCACGGGCGTCGGTCAGCATCTCCATGTCAGAAATCGCCATCCGAACCGCGGCGCTCACATCGCCCAAGGGCCGCAGTTCTATGCGGGCATAAGCGAAATCCTCGTCGTATCGCGGATCGTTTTCAAGACGGAGCAGGCCGATCCGAAGATCGGCCGCCCCTGCTGTTTGGGCAAGGCACAGTGCCAAGAGTGCGACGATGACCCGTTTCAATCGTCAATCACCACGGTGTGCGGGACACGGCCCACGGGGATCGACCGGATGGGGCGATAGCTTTCCATGTCGACCAGCGTGATGTCGTCGGACAGGCCGTTGGCGACCACCGCCGTCTGTTCGTCCCGCGTGAGTGCGACCGACCAAGCGCGACGCCCCACGAGCACGTAAGACAGCAGCTCCTTCGACACCGCGTCGATGATCGCGATGTGGTTGGCGCGGCCAAGGCTGATGAGGCCGATCTTGCCATCCTGCGTCAGCGCCATGCCCACGGGCGTCACGTCCTCGGGCCGGAAGCCCGGCGGCAGAAACTCCAGCACCTCTTTGATCTCTTCGGTGGTGCGGTCGATGATGTAGATCTCGCTCGACAATTCAGCGGACACCCACAACTCGTCCGTATCCGGCGTTACGACGAAACGGCGCGGGCGGGTGCCGACGACGATGTTGTTGGTGACGACCCCGTTTTCCTTGTCGACGACGTGGATCATGTCGGCCACTTCCGACGTGACATAGACCGTTTCGCCATCGGGCGAGACGATCACGCCTTCGGGCTCGGCCCCGGTGGGAACGTCATGCACGGTGATGCGCGCCTCGAGGTCGATGATCTCGAGCATCGAGTCCTCTTCGTTCGAGACATAGATCTGCGTCTCGTCCGGCGAAAAGGCGAACACTTCGGGGCTTGGCCCGGTGGGGATACCATCGACGACTTCCAGCGTCTCGACGTCGATCACGTCGATGATGTCGTCATCGCCGCAAGCCACATACAAAAGCGTGCGGTCGGCGTTGAACTTCATGTCGCGCGGGCGGCGCGAGGTCTCGATCTTCTTGATAAGGTTGAACTCAGGGTCAAAGACATAGATGTCGTGACTCTTTTCGTTACTGACGAAGATGCGCCCGGTTTCAAACGCGGACGCGATCGTCGGGACGAGTGCGATTGCGAGGGCGAGGAAGACTGATCGCATCAGCGCACCACGAAGGTGCCGGCGAGACCGCGGTTCTCATACCCTTCGATCCAGAAATCGAAATCGCCGGGGCGGATCGGAACGAACCAGATGTCGATGGTGCCTTCGTCGTCGAATTCGACCGAGTGCAGGCCAAGCGGCTTGACTTCGAGGTCTTCGATCACGACCTGGCTGACCCAGGAATTGCGAAACAGGTCCGGCGCGACGATCTGGAATTCCTCGCCGCCGTCATGGACGATGCGCCAGCGGTAATACTTGCCGGTTTCCAGTTCGAATTGATTGACCGAAAGCGTCAGTTCCGCGCTGTCGATCTCCATATCCGGCAGGCGCTCGGGCTGGCTTGCGAGGTTGCCTTCGGCCAAAAGCGGCGTTGCAGACATGAAAAGAGCGGCGAATGCCGCACCGACCCGACCCAATTTCATTTTTGATTCCTCCCGTTTTTGTCAACTATTTCCACCCACGATGCATTAAGTTGGCATAGGTTATCAAAATAGTGTGGATTGGATTTACCAAACAATTCAGATGCTAGGCTGATCGTGACCTTGCCACAAGAATGGGAGGAGAAGCAGGGATGAAAAGACGGAATCTGTTTGGCGCACTGGGTGGCGCCCTTCTGGGGGCGACCCTGTTCGCGGGTTCGGCGACGGCATTCCAACCGCCCACGAAGGAGCTTGAACAGGTCCATGTCGGCGTCCTGCTCAATGGCACTGCCAGCTGGGAAATGCAGGTCATCAAGGATATGGGGCTGGACGAAGAGAACGGCTTCGAACTGGTGCTCAAGGACGTGTCGGGCAAGCAGGCGAGCCATGTGGCCCTGATGTCCGGCGATGTCGATATCGTGCTGTCGGATTTCGTCTGGGTCGCGTCGCTGCGCGCTTCGGGCGAGAAATTCACGGCCGTGCCGCATTCCTACGCGGTCGGCGGGCTGATGGTGTCGCCCGACGGCCCGATCGCATCCATCACCGATCTGCCCGGCAAGACCATCGGGATCGCGGGCGGCCCGGTCGACAAAAGCTGGGTCATCCTTCAGGCCTATTACATGGCCGAAACCGGCGAGACACTGGCCGACAAGGTGACGGCTCGCTTCGGCGCCCCGCCCCTTATCAACGAATTGCTGACCGAGGGGCAGATCGACGCCTCGCTCAACTTCTGGCACTTCAACGCACGGGCGAAAGCCGGCGGTGCCGAAGAGCTGATTTCGGTCGATACCATGATGACCGAAATGGGGATCGAGAACCGTCCGCCGCTGCTGGCTTGGGTGTTCAGGGACGAGACCGCCGCCAAGAAGCGCCGCGCGATCAAAGCGTTCCTCGACGCCTCATTCGCCGCCAAGGCGATCCTGCTGGAAGATGACGAAGTCTGGGAAGGTCTGCGCGAAAAAATGCGCGCCACGGATGACGACGCGTTGTTCACGGCGCTGCGCGACGACTACCGCGCCGGCATCCTGCGCAGCTACGACGACGAAACCATTGCGGCTGCGGCCGCGTCCTTCGCCATCATGGCCGAGCACGGAGGCCCCGACCTTGTCGGCGAAAGCACGGAGATGGACCCGGGCACGTTCTGGTCCGGCTATAGCCACTAGGACAACAGGCGGACATGGCTGAGGCCGGGCGCAAGCCCAGATCGACACGTCGGTGGGCGGAATGGGCATCGTTGCCCCTCCTCCTCCTGCTTTGGCAAGTGGCGGCGATGCTCGTCGCCCACCGGCTGTTCCCGACCCCCGTGGTCGTTTTTGGCGAGCTCTACGATCTGGCCGCGCACGGGTCGCTGATCGCGGATGTCACCAAGACGCTCGGGCGCGCCGTTCTTGCGTTCTTCGCGGCGATGACGATGGGGGTCGTGATCGGCGGTGCGCTGGGTCGGTTCGCATGGGCCGACGGATTGTTCGGCAACTGGATCCTGATCGGGCTGAACATCCCCGCCATCGTCGTGGCGATCACCTGTTACATCTGGCTCGGACTGACCGAGTTCGCCCTGATCCTCGCCGTGGTCATCAACAAGACGCCCCTGGTGGCGGTGAACATGCGCGAAGGCGTGCGCGCGCTGGATCACGGGCTGGCCGAACTGGCCAAGGTCTACAGGGTCGGGTTCTGGCGCCGGGTGAACAAGTTCATCATCCCGCAACTCATGCCCTACGTGCTGACCGCCGCGCGCACGGGGCTTTCGCTGATCTGGAAAATCGTGCTCGTCTTCGAGGTGCTGGGAAGCGATGGGGGCGTCGGGTTCCGCATCGGCATCTTCTTTCAACACTTCGACATGAAAGGCATACTGGCCTACACGCTCGCCTTCATGGCGGTGGTGATCTTGATTGAATATGGCGTCATGCGCCCGTTGGAACACAGGGTACTCGGATGGCGTCCGGCGCGGAACTGAAAGCGGATATCGCGGAAAAAAGCTTCGGGCAGAACACGCTGTTCGAGGGGCTTCGCATCGAGGTGCCGGCAGGACAGGTTGTGGCGCTGATCGGCCCGTCCGGGGTCGGCAAATCCACCGTGCTCAGGATGATCGCGGGCATCGACACGGCGTATGAGGGGCGCATTCTGGTGGACGGGGTCGCGCCATCCGCCGCCGAGGTGCCGGGCTTCGTCTTTCAGGACCCGCGCCTTCTGCCTTGGGAAACGGCGTTGGGGAACCTGCTGGCGGTGAAACCAGACCTGCCCCCCGACGAGGGCCGCAAGCTGCTTGCCGCCGTGGGGCTGGAGGCGGCGGCCGATCTGCGCCCGGCGGAACTGTCCGGCGGGATGCAGCGCCGCGTGGCCCTTGCACGAGCCTTGGCCGTATCCTCGCGGCTCTTGCTGCTGGACGAGCCTTTCGTCTCGATCGACCGGAAGCTGGCGATGGAGCTTTGGGCCCTGCTCGCCGGTGTCGTGGACCGCTTCGGGCCGACTGTCATTTTGGTGACCCACGATCCCTATGACGCCGCGGCCCTTGCGGATCGCGTGATTACCCTTCGCGGGCGACCGGCGAAACTGGTCGATGACACGATGCTGGACGTGCCGCGCGCGGACCGTCAGGATGACCTCGTCGCCAAGATCGCGCGCGAGCTGGATGCAGGGATGCGGGCATGACCACGACGGAACCAATCCTCACCCTGCGCGACGTATCGAAATCCTATGGCAGGATCGACGCGTTGCAGGACGTGACTTTCGACATCCGGCCCGGCGAATTCGTCGGGCTGCTCGGCCCGAACGGCGCCGGGAAATCGACCATGTTCCAGATCATTTCGGGCCTGTTCGCGCCGGACGCGGGCACGGTCACGGTTTTCGGCAAAAGTCATGCCGAAGGCTCGGCTGCCATCCTCAGCCAGCTTGGCGTGGTGTTTCAGGCGCGCTCCGTCGATCTGGACATGACGATCAAAGAAAACCTCGCCTTTCACGGTCGCCTGTTCGGATTGTCCGGTCGGCGGCTGAAGGCGTGTATCGGCGAACAGGTCGAACGGTTCGGACTGTCCGACCTTCAGGCGCGCAAAGTCCGGCAATTGTCCGGCGGCCAGCAGCGCAAGGTCGAGATTGCGCGCGCCCTTTTGAATGGCCCCCGGCTGCTTGTCATGGATGAACCGACCGCCGGGCTCGATGCGCCCTCGCGCCGCGCGCTGGTGCAGGACATGCGCGACATCGCGACCGAGGCCGGCGTCGCGATCCTGTGGGCCACGCACCTCGTCGACGAAATCGAAGGGGCAGATCGCGTGATCGTCCTGAACGCCGGACGGATCGTGGCAGACAGCACGCCCGACGGGCTGCGGGAGACGACGAATACGCCGGACCTGACGGATGCCTACGCCGTTCTGACCGGGCCGCAAAAGGCCAGCACATGAGCCGGGGGCAAGGCACATGGTCCGCGCATCCGACCGTGGGCGCGCAGGTTTTCAATCGCGGGCATCGCAAAACCCAATGCGCTTGCCCCGTAACATGAGACGATCGGACTAGGAGGCATTATGCGGCTGTGGAACGTTCTGTTGTCTTGCTGCCTTGTCGTGGCGGCGGGCCTTGGCCTTCTCGTTCTGTCGGGAAGCGCGAAGCGCATCGCCGCGCCACCGCTGGAGGCGCATCTCGTGTTGCAGGAGTTTCCGATCCCCGAGGGCTTCGGGATCGAACCGGCCCGCGTGGCGGGTTACATGGCCGACAAGCTGGTTAGGCGCATGGACGGCGACATCGCCATGCGGATGACACTCGATCAGGAGTCCATGAAGAAGGTCAAGGAAATCGTCCTGCCGCGCCTGATGAACGTCGTCGTCGTGCAGGAGATGATGCGCGACAACCCCGAGTTGTCCGCCATCCTCGAACTCGGTGCGTTCCGGGGCACGGTGACCGGTCAGGTTTCGACGACCGAGGCGGCGCGGGACGTGGCGCTGACGGTGCCCGGTGCCCTTCTGGCCGAGGTCGACGGTGAAAAGGTCGCGATCACGACCACATCGACCGGACTGACCGCGCTCGTTCTGGGCGATATGGAGCCAGGGCAAGTGCATCAGGTGAAGGTCTGGTTCGGCGAAGCGGGCATGACCAGCGATCTCGAACGCACCATCCGCATCGGGTCGGATGCAAGCACACGGGGACGGGTGCTCATATGGGGTCGCGACGGCTGGTTCGGCGCAGATGTCGAGGCGCTGCGCTGGTCCCGCTGGCTGATCGGCGCGTTGCTGGGCGGAACCCTTCTGTTCGGGCTCGCCAGTCTGGTCCTCCCGTTGCTCACCGCCCGGCAAGATCGGTCGCGCCGCAGCGGCGTGAACGCGACCGCCCGCTAGGTCATCGCGGCCAAGGCTGCCCCGCCGCGTCGCGGGGGCTTGCCGGCGCTATTGCGGCTTGGCCGGGGTCACGGGTGCGGCCTCGGTGTCGAAGGTCAGCATCGACGGATCGAAGTTCGAAATCCGCTCCCCTGCCGTCGTGGCACCGCCCGGACGGGTCTCGCTGATCTCGGCCTCGATCTCTTCGGCCAGAGCTTCGGAGGTCGTCTCGGGCAGAACCTCGTTCGCGTCGATCGTGCCCTGCATCTCTTCGCCCTCGGCAATCCGGCCCATCGCCTCGTTCACCTTGGTGACGAGGTCGTCGGAATAGGGAAGCTGGTAGGCGCGCGGCGGGCCGACCGGGAAATTGTCGGAATCCAGCGCTTGAAGCCAGAGGTAGACGTGACCGTCTTCGCCCTGCAACGCGTTGGGTTCGATCATCTGCGCCCAGAGCATCCGGAAACTGCCCGGAAGGTTGCCGTCCGAGGGAAGCCCCCGCAATTCACCCACGCCCCAGAAGGTCAGTGGGATCGTCGCCACGGTCGCGACCGTCGCCATGACCTTCAGGACCAGATGGATGTTCGTGAGCAGCACGAGATAGGCGAGCAGCGACACCACCAGCGCATAGGAGGCGGTCAGGCCCAGAATGACGTAGGTCATGTTCATTGCCCTGTCTCCGAACCGGGGATGAACTGTCCGGTGCCCGCGTCGATCGCCCCCGGCCTGCGCCCGCCCGTCGCGGCGCCGCCCTTGGCACCCGCACCGCGCGTCAACTCGACAAGGCTCTTGGGCACGTTGTTCACGTTCACCACTTCTTCGCCCTTCAAGGTAAAGCGCACGGCGGTCTGTTCGTTCCCCGTGCCGGTCAAGTTGAGCGTCTGATAGAAGATGACCTTGACCGTGGGGTTCAGCTTTTCGACCTTCACCGAGACCGGAAGCGGCGCCGTGCCGTTGGCGATGTAGTGGACGATGTTCACGACATACTCGCCATCCTCAAGGCCGCGAAAGCTGATGATCTCCTGGTTGAGCGGGTTGGTCACTTCCTTGTCGTTGAACAGCACCACGTCCTTGAACATGCCCCGGTCGTCCCGGTCGAGGTGCATGAGCCCCGCCTCGCGCTGGGTGTACCAGACGATATTCCCGGCCGGGTCCATGACGTAGGTGTCCACGTCGTCGGGGTTGTTGTCGGGCCAGGAGACCGTGATGAGCATTTCGGCCTTGGGGTCCACCTTGCCCTCATCCGCCGGCTTGTTGATCATCGCGAAACTGATGAAGAACATGAAGGTGATGGCCTTCAGGGAATTGAAAAGCAGGGCCGAGAAGATCTCGAACTCCGGTTCCTGTTCCTCTTCAAACAGCATCGCCGTTTTCGCGCTCCCTGTGAGCCAGCAATGGCAGGAGTGAGACCTCGGTGAACGAGACGGCGGTCTGGCTGATGTCGGTCACCAGCGCATCGGCGATGTTGTATTCGAGACGCAGAAGGATGCCGCCGATCAGCCCTGCGATCGTCGTCAGAAGCGAGACGGCCATACCGGCGATCATCTTCTGAAGCGCGCCGCGCAGCGTATCGACATCGAAGTTCGACAGGTCGCCCATCGAATTCAGCATCATCACGAAGCCGACCATCGTGCCCAGCATCCCGAGCTTGTAGAGAAGGTCCGCGCCATAGGTGCCGATCTTGGTGCGGCGTCTGAACGCCGCGCCAAGGCTCATCATCAACAGATGCGCGTTCCCCTCGATCTCGCCGGGGTTCTCGCGCGAGCGGATCAGGTCGCGCACGAAACTGTCCACCAGCCCGTTTCCAAGGGGCAGCGAGGGCATCTGGCCCGTCGCATCCAACTGCGCCTTGATGGCAAGGGCCCGTCGGTATTCCCGGCCAAGCTCCACGAGAATCCACAGGCAGTGGAACGTGAAGCCCACATAAAGCACCGCAATCAGCACGGTGATCCGGGATTCGTCGGCGCTGAAAAGGTAGGTCAGCAGCCCGTATTCGTATGAGACGACGGCCCCGAGGGTAATGAGGGCCATCAAGAGGACCCATTTCAAAACGGCGTCGAAGGCCCCGTCGCGGCCCGGCGCAGCAATCACATCGGCGAGTTGTGCCATCTTCCCTCCTACCTCAAACCACCGGGCGTCTCACGGCGGCGAAAGAGCCAAGGCTCTTCGAATTCCACGCCGACCTGCCACAACCCCACGCCCGCGGTGATCGCATCGACCATGTCCACCACATACTCGTCAGATTGTTCTTCGAAGGCGAGCGCAAAGCCCGCCTTCACCATTTCCGCGTTCAGGTCGTCGCCGCCGCTGGTGCAGACGCCGAACTGGCGGCCCAGACGGTCGGGTTCGCCCCGGTAGGTGCAGGAGACTTCGCCGCGTCCGGCCAGAAGTTGCAGATGCCGCTTGGCGGCGTCATGGCAGCCCCAGACCGTGCCGTTGATATAGCATCGCTGCGGACGTTCGGGCGCATCGACGCCCCACAGGATCACCCGTTGCTGGCCGAATTTCAGCACGTCCGCGTCGATCACTTCGGGTATGCCGCTGATGCCCGTGTCCGTCGACTGGGCCTGCGCGGGGTGGATCATGGCAGCCCCGGCGACAAGGAAAATAGAAACGGCCAATGCCCGGTATTTGAAAAACCGTGCGGCTTGGCCTGTATCAGAAGGCATGGATATGACCTTTCGAAAACAAGTGAGACCGGGAATGCGCTTCGCCCTCGTGACAATTCTTGCCATGGCCGCCGGACCGGCCGCCGCAGATCAGGTGGCCGATCTGATTGCCGGAACGATCAAGGAATGTCGCGGCTGCGACCTTCGCGAAGCGAATTTCAAGAAAGCCGACCTGACGGGGGTCGATCTGACGGGCGCGGACCTGACTGACGCGACCTTTCACCGGGCGACCCTGCGCGGCGCGATTCTGGAGGACGTCACGGCCGTCGGCACCAACTTCAACGTCGCCGATCTGACGCAGGCGCAATTGGGCGGCGGCGATTTTTCCCGCGCGTTCTTCTATGCCGCGCAACTGTCCGGTGCGGACCTGACCGACGCGAACCTGACCGAGGCGCGGATGCAGACCGCGCGGCTGACCTCCGCGAAGCTGCCGGGTGCGATGCTGGACCGTGCGCTCTTGATGGATGCGGTCGCCAACAATGCCGATTTCAGCGGAGCGACGATGAACCGGACCAACCTGAGCGGCGCGCATATGGCCCGTGGCCTGTTCGACGGGGCCACGATCAGCTTTTCCGGCTTCGTGAAGGTCAAGGCGGGGCGCGCCAGCTTCGCCGATGCGACGATCGCGCATACCGACTTCTACGGCGCCGACCTGCGCCGGGCCAGCGTCACCGGCGCCAAATTGACGGGCAACCGCTTTACCACGGCGGCGGCCAGCGGCGTCGATTTCGACCAGGCCACCATGAACGGAAACTTCATGGTGAATGGCCAACAGCAGGACTGAGTTCATCGCGACGCTCCGGATTCGTACGGAGCCTTGACCTCTTCATACCGGGTCTGGCTTTCGAAATAGCCGGTGTTGACCTCCCGCGTCTCGGGGTTCAGCCCTTCCTGACCCTTTTTGCGTAGCAACGTCGCCTCGAGCTCGACAAGGGTGTCGCCCTCGGGGGATTCGCCCGTGCAGAGCTCATGGATGAATTGCTTGCCGACGGGTTGCTCGCCGTCCTTCATGTCGAGATCCCTGCACGTCAGCGACCAGTCGCTGAAACGGGCCTTGAAATTGCGGATCAAGGTGACGGCGTTGCGCCGGTCGTAGTCGCTGACACGGTTGTCCGTGAAGATGCGCCTGCCCTGCACGATGCCCTCGGGATCGACGAGCACCGACACGATCACCGGATGGGCGAAGACCGAAGTGCCACCGTGGAGAAATTTGAACTCGGAATTCAGCGCCAGAGCGATGTAATCCTGTTCGTCGTCATAGGTGAAACTGACTTCGCGGAGCCCGGACTCTTCGGGATTGCAGTCCATGAAGTCGTCAAACGACTTCAACGGCCGCCCCGGCGGTCCGCCGTTCGTGCCACAGGCGATCTCGGCGACCTGATTGTCCGGTGCCAGTGAAATGGGTTCGCCGAGTTCGACATCCCATATCGAGAACTCGGGTTCGACCTGAACCTGCGCCACGGACATCTGGGCCGAAAGTCCAAGGCAAAGAAGGGCGATCAGGGACGTGCTTTTCATGTCCGCGCTACCTCAGGCTGTTGCAGGCCGCGGCGGCCGGATTCTCGAAAAACGCGGTGCATTCCTCGAACGTCGGCTTGCCCAGCCCGATCACTTCGGATTGCAGGTAGGCCACGACATTCTGGATATCGTCGTCGCCGAACGTCTTGCCCCGCTTGGGTTTGTCGTCCGCGTCGAAGTCGTCGAGAGACATGCCGTAGCAGCCGTCCCCGTCATAGGCCTGTCGGCTGTGGTAGGGCATCGGCGTGCCCGGAAGCCCGCATCGGATGACCTCGGCCAGACCCTCGGCATCGAGGGCGGTTTCGCGAAGGTTGGAGCCGGGTGGTGCGCGAAGGTGAACACCGGACCTGCCGTCCGCCGCCCACCCGTGGCACCTCATGCAATCCCCCACCGAACGGAACACCGTCTTACCACGTGCCGGATCGCCCACCGGATCCGCGGCCTGCGCCACGGTCGTCACGGGCATGGCCAGCATGAAAGGCAAGAGCATGGCGGCCGCGGCGCGGGTGACGTGCATTTCGGCTCCTGTAAGTTCGGGGAAAGCGTTTAGACGAAAATGCCGGGCAGCCGAAGCTGCCCGGCACGGAGGACCTCAGGATCAGTTGACCGCGAAGACCCAGAGCATGTTGGACTGCTGCATGCTTTCCAGCTCTTCATGCCCGTTGGCGTTGCCGCCCACCGGGCCGCCGAGAATGGCAACATACTGCTTGCCATCGACCGCGTAGGTCATCGGCGGTGCGCGGAACGAGGTGCCGACGTTGACCGACCAGAGCGGCTCCAGCGTCGTCGCATCGTAGGCGCCCATGGTGCCGTCGAGCGAGCCCGAGTAGACCACTTCAGGCGTGACCAGCACACCGCTGTGGTTCGGGTAGGGCATGTTCTGCTTGGCAACCTGCTCGCTGGTCGTCACGTCCATCGCCGTGATCGAACCGGTCTGCTCGCTGCTGCCGGCATAAGTCCCGCCGAGGAAGATGACACCCGGCATGACGTCTTCTGCCGCCATTTCCTGCGTCGCGATCTCCGAGCAGCCTTCCTGACCTGCACCATAGGCGATGCCGGTTTCGGGGTTGTAGGCCGTCGGGTAGTAGTTCACGCCACCGGTGATGTGCGGGCAGTGGTCGATCGGATCGCTGCCACGGCTGATGACGCCGGCGGCATAGGTCTGAAGCGACTTCGAGGGGTCGTACTCAACCGGCATGCCGGTCTTGGGGTCGATCCCTTCGGTCCAGTTCAGTTCGGTCACATACTGAGCCGACTGAATGTAGGCACCGCTGTTCCGGTCGAGCGTATAGAAGATGCCGTTCCGGCCGAAGTGCGACAGGACCTTGCGCTCTTCCCCATCGACGGTGACGTCCATCAGCAGCTGAATGCCGACTTCGTCATAGTCCATGTAGTCGCCCGGCGTGTACTGGAAGTGCCACTTCAGCTCGCCGGTATCCGCGTCGAGCGCGATGGTCGAGTTCGAGTAGAGGTTGTCGCCCGGACGGAATTCGGGGTCGAACATCGGCACAGGGTTGCCCGTGCCCCAGTAGGTCGTGTTGGTTTCAGGGTCATAGGAACCCGTCACCCAAAGCGCCGCCCCGCCGGTTTTCCAGCAATCGGGGTTTCCGCTTTCCTCGCAGAGCCACGTCTCGGAACCCGGCTGACCTGGCTCCGGCACCGTGAAGAAGCGCCAGACTTCTTCGCCGGTCGCGGCGTCGAGTGCGGCAAGCCAACCACGGGTGGCCCAGTCACCGTAGGACTGACCGACAAGAATCTTGTCGCCCACGGCCAGCGGCGCGCTGGTGAAGCCTTCGCCCGGCTCGGTGGCGGCCTGAACGTCCCATGCGACCTCACCGGTCTCGTTGTTACAGGCCACGACACGGCCATCGTTCAGCGCCGTGATGACGTTGTCGCCGTGCAGCGCGAGGCCGCGGTTGGCGAGAAGCACGCCCGCGGTCGGGTCTTTTTCGATGCCGGTGTCGCAGACCCAGAGAATCTGGCCCTTCGTTCCCGACGTCACGTCGATCTTGTAGGGCGAACCCCACGGATCGGAGACGTACATGAAGCCGTTGTCGACCAGCGGCGTCGCTTCCATGTAGCCCGCGCCGAAGCCCGACGGCTCGAGCCCGCCGATCGGAACGGCGAAAGCCAGACTCAGGTCGGCGGCATTGCTGGCGTTGATCTCGTTCAGCGGGGAAAAGCGGTTGGAATCATAGGTCCGGTGGACCATGAGCCAGTTGGCGGCTTCTTCCTCCGACCCGGCGGCCACCAGCCGTTCCGGCGTCACCTGCGCAAAACCTGCGCCTGCAAGGCTGACAGCGGTGAGCGCCGTCAACGTAGCCAATCTAGATCTCGTTGTCATATTTGTCCTCCCTTACAGGGTTGAATCCCTAGGTATGCCCATGCTGTCACTTTCAGGTGATGAGTTTTTCAATATGGGACATTGCTTTTTGCATAAGCTACTGGCGCAACGGCGCAAACTGACGAGGCAGATGCATAAAAATGCACCACGGGGATTGTCTGGCGCTTCAGGAATTCGGCCATCTGTCCCCACGAAAACCCGGCCATGTGCAGGTGCATGACGTGCAAAAAAAATGCCCGGGCCGAACCCGGGCATTACGCTTTTCTCACATCGACCCGTGCGCCTTGACCGGCACGGGGTCGAAGAGGTTCAGATGCCTGTCGGCCCTAGGCCTTCGGCTGGCGCACGAACAGGCCGCGGATAAGACCGAGCACGACCAGAACCCCGCCGGCGGCCAGTGCGTAGTAGTAGCCGTCCTTCAGGTAGCCGGTCATCTTGACTTTGTTGCCCGTCATGGCGTGGCGGATCGTGGATTCGCCGATGAAGTTGCTGTCAGCCATGCCCGCGCGCCAATCGCCGATCACATAGGCAAGGACGACGGCGACCACATAGGACAGACCGACGAGCAGGATCAGAAGCGTCGCGAGCGGAAGCTTGAAGCGTCCCAGCGAAAGGCGGCGCTTGATGAAGAGGCTTGCGGCAAGTGCCAGCAGGCACACCGTGAAGTAGGCCCACATGAACGGCACGAAGATGCCCGGCATCGCCCAGAGGTCGGGGTTGGCGTTGGCGCGGACCTGACCGATCACCTCGATGCCCCACGGACGCATCAGCATGTGGTCGTCGCCCGGAAGAACCGCGATGCTGGCCCCCCACCACGGGGTGTACCACGAGTAAACCATGAAAGCGGCCCCTGCGATGAGCAGAACCCGGAATATCCACACTCCAGCGCCCGATTGCGCAGTCCCCTGCATAGTTGTGTCTGCCATTTTTCCTCCCTTGCGGTCGCGCCGTTCCGTCCCGGCCTTCCGTTCCATTTTAGCCAATGATTACAAGCGTTTATACGTCACTGAGCATAGTATCAGCGTGATTTTTACCAAGTCAAGACTAGGGCGGCATCGCGGGGGATGCCAGTCGGGGCGTGCAGAATCCGATGGCGCGGCTCACGGCTGTCGGTGCGATGCCGCGACCAATTCTTCGCGCTGAAATGGGGATGCGCTGGAAAGAGGGGAAATCTGGTTAACTTGCGGCAAAACCTCAAGTTTTTCGCTGTTCTGACCGTCAGACCGATTAGATTTGGCGCGGGTTCGCGCGGCTTGCCCGACCTCGCTGATCGGCGGCGCCGGGGGGATATAGCGTATGCCAATCCAATGAATTGGGTATTAATATGTGCCGCTGTGCGGATGCCGAATACACCCGGTGGGAGCCGCGAATACACAAGCCTCTCCACCCGTCGGCGGTTTCCCGGTCTGGGCTCGCCCCGGTCAGCGACGGTTATTCGGCAGCGGTTCTGAAATGCGGCAATGTCCGCATTTCCTGTTCCAGAAGCTCGTCGGAATACTCGGTCTTGACCCATTCGCTCAACCGGCGCTGGAACTCGGCGAAGGGGCGCAGGGTCAGCAGATGCCGTGGCATCACGAGCACCGCGTCGCGGACGTGCTCGCCCAGATCGTAGAACTTGATCCGCTGCCGGACCGAAACCGGAAGGTTGGGCAGCAGAGACAGGGGGGCGTGACAGGTGGCGAGGCCCGCCGCCACGATGTCCACCGCGCCCTGGTGCGTCGTGCACGAAAAATACGGGACCGCCCTGCGCATACAGGTTCTGTACCAATGCTCGCTACGGGCTTTCCAAGGCACAGCGGTGCCGACATCGACGTAGTTTCGAAGCGGACCGAGTTCATCCTCGTTCGACGAATCTCCACTCAGAGTCCGCGCGAGCTCGTCATCGTCCACCCCGGCGGGCACGACCAGCACGATCTTGTCGCGAAACAGGTGAACCAGATGCATCGACATCTTGTATTCGCCGACGCTCGCCTCGCTCACGATGGCGCAGTTCAGTTTGTGGGTCGCGATCATCTCGACCAGTTCGGCGGAGCCGAGCGCCCAGACGAAATCCACCCGCGAGAAATCGGTGATTTCCCGCGACAGGGTCGCCGCCTTTTCCATGAACCGCCCTCTGAGCGACGGCGTTGTTCCGAAACGCAATTCCAGACCGCTTTTACCTGTGCGGGACTGGTGATCGACGGTCGCCTGATCCAGCGTTCCCAGGATGCTTTGCGCGACCTTGAACCAGTGTTCGCCCGCCTGGGTAAGCTGGCCGTCGTGCCCGCGCTGGCGATAGATCAACTGCGCGCCAAGAAGCTCCTCGAACTTGGCAAGTTGCTGCGAAATCGTCGGCTGCGACAAACCAAGCGACCGTTTGGCTTTGCTGATAGAGCCGCTCACCACGATCGCGTGCAGGATTTCAAGTTGGCGCAGGGTGATGTCCACGTCGGTCCTCGTTAGGCAGGAGCAATTCGGCGTATTGATTTTTGCAATAGTTAACAGGGAGTTTGGTGCGTCTGAAATGTTTTTTTCGTGATCGGCCACCAGATCGTCGGCCGCTACGTACACGCTACACCCCCATTTCGCATACAAAAGATGAGAAATGGGACCAATGCAATCCCTTGTCGTCCGGCAATTGCGGTAAATCTTCGGTGGGCGTCGATGCATGGGCAAGGAGCAATGCGGCGACTCCCCTGTTGTGGAGCGCTTGAAATGAACAACGCCGCTTCCCGTGTGACCGGAAAAGCGGCGTTGCGATACGAAAACCCGAAGCGACGGGCTTTTCGGTCTTAAGCGAACATGGTCAGTATCTTCGCACTTTTTAACGGTCTACCAAAGCGTCAGTTGCGAAGGTCCAATCCGAACCCTTCGGCGGCGCCGAGGTTTTCCATCGATTGTTGGGTGAAGCTCAGATCGCTCACATCGGCGAAGTCGATCACCGCGACACCTTCGAAGTCCGGCTTGGCGTAGATGAAGTTCAGGGTTTTCTCCAACTCGGCCGGTGCCATGCAGCCATTGATGCACCAGCGCGACGCGTTCAGTTCGGCGGTTTGTTCAAGGCTCTCACGGGTCAGGTCCGGGCGCGCTTCGGCGGCGATGTCGATCCAGCGTTCCGGGTCGGCCTGCATGTCGCGCGAAACCTCGATGAGGGCGTCGGTGAACCGCTGGATCGCGTCGCGTTTCTCTTCAAGCGTGCTTTCCAGCCCGGCCACGAACTTCGTCAGCGCCGGCGAGCGGCGCGAGAACTCGTCGGGCGGGACGATGATGTGGATGCTGTCGACCTCGCCCACGGATGAGTAGGTTCCGAACGACACCGTCGTCGCATCGACCTTCCCGGCGGCGAGCGCCTGAATTCGCACGTCCGGCGCACCGATCGCGACGTATTCGATGTTGTCGGGCGACACGCCGTATTCCGTCAGAACCGCCTGACCGAGCGCGTGGTCGAGACTGCCGAAATCCGCGATGGCGAAACTGCGCCCTTCAAGGTCTTCGACCGTCGCCAATTCGGTCAGCCCGGCGATCAGGAAGGACGTGCCAATGGAGCTTGCGACCACGCCGCGCACCTTGACGTCGTTGTCGGCCCTGAGACGCAGGGCCGTTTCCAGCGAAATGTCGGCAAGGTCCACGGACCCGGAATAAAGCGCGGCGGCGGCCTGTGGCGTGCCGTCGAGTTTGACATAGGTGACATCCACCCCGTGCCGTTCGAAATAGCCGAGGTCGTCAGCCAGACTGAAGATCGAAGCCGTGGTCGGGTTGAAATTCGCATCCACGACACCGAGCGCGACACTGAGTTCGAGCATGTCGTCCTGCGCAAGCGCGGGGATCGAGAGGGCCGCGAGGGCGGCGAGGGAAAGCGCGGGAAGTCTTAGGTCTGCAATACGTGTCATGTTAGTCCTCGTGTTGTCGGCCAAGCGGCCTGTCGTTTTTTCGGCCCGGCGGGATCAGGCCGCCGGGCGAAAGATCGGGATCGGGGCGAAGTCGTCGTTCAGGATCGTGGATGCCCCGTCATGGCCCATCCATCCGCTGATGAGCGTGGAGTAGATGCGGCGGAAATCCGTCGTGTATTTCAGGTTCCCGTCGTCGAGGTCACTCAGGCTCGGCACGCCGCCATAGTGGCCGCCCGCGATGGGATTGCCGATCATGAAGGCCGGGCCTGCGGTGCCGTGATCGGTGCCGAGACTGGTGTTTTCCGGGACACGCCGCCCGAATTCGCTGAACGCCATCAGCACGATGTCGTCGCCGCGGCCCAGCCGCTCCATGTCCTGCATGAAGGCGGCGATGTGATCCGAGGAGTAAGACCAAAGCCGCGCGTGCGGGTCTTTCTGGTAGACATGCGTGTCGAAGGCGTTGTTGCGGTAAGGCACGTAATAGACGCGCGTCGGGAAATCGGCGGCGATAAGGGCCGCGACCTTTTCCAGCCCCCACGGGGCGAGGCCGTAATCGACGGGGGTGGAATAGGAACTCCACGCATCGCGCACGAGCTGTTCCGAGGTGGAGGCGCTTGCCGCGATCTCCTTGAGGAAATCGAGCGCACCGTTGTCGTTCCCGTTTCCCCTGCGGTCCACGGCGGCCATGACGTCGGCCTCAGCCTCGAACATCTGGCGGGTGAACTTGTTCGGGTCGTCGAAAACCAGCGGCACATGATGTTCCGCGTTCACGGCAAGCGACTGGTGGTCGTCGACATTGATGAGGAAATTCGGGTTGTGGCCCAGCGGGTCGATGGCGTCGGCCATGCGCCCGAGCCAGCCATGCGCCTCGCCGCTGTTCGGGGCGCCGGTTTGCCAATAGGCCATCGAGGAAAAATGCGAGAACGAGGGCTGGTCATAGCCCACGCCATGCACGATCCCCATCTTGCCGTCCTTATAGAGCCTCTCGAACCCGGTCATCGTCTTTTGAAAGCCGAAGTGGTCGTCGATCTCGATCAGGTTCTTCTGACGAATGCCAAGGTTCGGACGCGCGTTGTAATACGCGTCGTCGGCATAGGGGATCACGGTGTTCAGCCCATCGTTCCCGCCGGAGAGTTCGACGATCACGAGGATGCGGTCGGTGCTGTCGGCATCGGCCACCTTGGACCACACCGGCGAGGTCGAGATGCCCCCTGCCCCTTCGAGCACGAGGCTGTCGTAGCCGGACGCCTTCAGCCGGTCCTTGTCGGCGCGGGTCAGTTTCGTCTGTTTCGCCATATAGGCCTCCCTTCGGGTGCGTCAGGCCAGTTGGTATTGCGGGGCGCTCATGATGCCATGAGCGGCAAGGCGGAGCGGATATTCGAGATAGCTGTCCGCCTCGGCGAGCGTTTCGGTTCCCAGTTCCTCGTTAAGAAGCTCGACGATCGCGGCGCGGGCCGGATCGTCCAGCGGCACGCGCAGGAAACGGTCGGACAACGCATCGACCGCGTCGGACGTGGTCTTGGCGTCGGCGTCGCGCACCATCTCGGACAGGCTGAACTGGGCCGGGGACCGGGGGATCGGCTTGACCCGCCGCATCGCCTGCTGCCAGCCCTGAAGGCTCGCGTAACGGGTGTTGAACGCTTCCTGAATGCCCTGGGCCATGCTGTCCGAGGCCCCCTCTTCCAGCGTGGCCGCCGTGATCTCCATGCCCGCGTTGATGTTGTTGTTCACCCGCCGCACTTCGCCGCCCGGGTTCAGGTTCGGGTCGACGAAATTTATCATGTCGGGGAACAGCACCGATTGCGCGAAGTTGCCTCGCTCGAACAGAAGCCCCGGCGTGATCCATGCGCGCCCCTCGCCCCAGCCGGCCACGGTCGGCGGATAGAGCAGGATCTGACCCAGCGTCTTGCCGACCGTGTAGGGGTCGGGCACGCCGGGCAGCGCGTCGAGGCCCAGTTTGCGATAGGTCGAGATAAGCAGTTCGGTGGGCGACTTGATATGGTTCGCGACCGAGGCCGGACTGTAGAAATCCTGCGACAGGAACAGGGTGCGCAGGAACGGTTTCAACGCGTAATCATGCTTGCGCAGAAGCGCGCCAAGGTCCGCCGCCATCGCGGGCGAAAGATCGTCGCGCACGAAGAACCTGTAAATCTTGCTCGCGATGTAAAGCGCGGTCTGGTCCTGATCCAGAATGATCCTGAGAATGTCGTCGCCGTCGAAATTGCCGGTCTGGCCCAGAAAACGCTTTTCGCCGTCGTCGTGCTTGTCCGGGTCGATCACGAACGTCAGGTCGTCGTTGCCCCAGCCGGTGAATGCGCGGGCGGCCTCACGAATGTCGGCCTCGGTGTAGTTGCCCACACCCATCGTGAACAGCTCCATCACCTCGCGCCCGAAATTCTCGTTGGGCGCACCTTTCACGTTGTGCGAGGCGTCGAGGAACACGAGCATCGCCGGGTCTTTAGACACGGCGGTAAGAAGGTCGCTGAAATTGCCGAGACTGCCGTTTCGCAGGGTGTCGAGTTGCAGTTGGATCTTGCGGTAATCGCGCAGCTTTTCCTCGCTCGTGGCGAAGTGGCCGTGCCAGAAGAGCGTCATCTTTTCCTGAAGCGGATGCGGGCTGCGCACCATCCGGTCCAACCACCAGAAGCCCAGGCGCCGAGTCTCAAGCACGGTCGCGCGCAGCCAGTAGAAGAACCGGTCGGTCACCGGCTGAAGCGGTCGCGCGCCGGAAGGTTTGACGCGAACCCCCATCGCCTCGCCGGTGCGTTCGGCCAGTTCGGTGGCCGCCGGGCGGCTGGGCGGAAAATCCTTCAGCGTCGCGTCCCAGACCCCAGAGTGCTCGAACGGCGGGAGGGACGAGGTATCGCCGCCTGCGAGCATGAAATCGACAGCAGCTTCGGGGGTCATGGCCGCCAGATGCGCGATCTCGTCCGGCGTGCCGCCAAACCCGGCACGTTCCAGTAGGTGTCCGGCGAATTCACGGGTCCAGACGTCGCCATTGATCGGATCGAGCGATCCGGAAGCGAGCGTTGCCATTGTTTTCCTCCCACCGCCAACGGAATCGGCGGTGCTGTCAGCTAAACGCGTCAGGCGCCTTTCAGCACCCTATAAAAACGATTTGGTTTTCCTATATGCCTTTGGTCGTACCCGGATCGAAGGCATAGGCGAGCTCCTCGAGCTCCGCCCCGTCACGCGACATGGCGTGAATCCGGTTCCAAAGATCGGCCCGAAGCGCCGCGAAACGCGGGTCCGCCCGCGGATCGGTTTCCCAGCGCGGCTCGGGCAAGTCGACCGTCAGCGTCGTTTCGATCGCCCCCGGTCGCGGTCTGAGCAGGACGATCCGTTGTGACAGAAAGATCGCTTCGTCGATGTCATGGGTGACAAAGACGATCGCGGTGCCGCGCCGCGCCCAGAGTTTCAAAAGCTCGGCGCGCAGCGTCTCGCGCGTCATGGCGTCGAGGGCCGCGAAGGGTTCGTCCATCAAGAGCACGTCGGGCTCGACGGCAAGCGCGCGGGCCAGACCGACCCGTTGCTGCATCCCGCCGGACAGTTCGTGCGGAAAAGCCTCGGCGAAGTCACGCAGACCCACGGCACCGAGAAGCCCCAACGAACGCTCGCGCCGCGCCGTGCGGGACAGGCCCCGTAGCGCCAGAACGAACTCGATATTGCCAAGCACGCTGCGCCACGGCAGCAGGCGCGCGGACTGGAACACCATGGCAAGATCGGAATTCGGCGTCGGCGCCTCCCCCCGCACCAGAACCGTGCCGGTATCGGGCTGGAGCAAGCCGTTCATCAGCCGAAGCAGCGTGGTCTTGCCGCAACCCGAGGGTCCGACGAGGCTTACGAATTCCCTCGGCGCGATGTCGAGGGTTATGTCCTCGAGCGCGACGACCCTGCCGTCCTTGAACCATTTGCCGACATTGCGGAGCGAGATGAGCGGTGCGGTCATGGTCAGTGGTCTTCGGACATCGAAACCCGCCAGCGCCCCAGCCGGCGTTCGGCGTATCGCAGCGACGCGGTGATCGCGGTGCCGAGCGCCATGAGCACGAAGACCACCGCGAAATACTTGTCCATCTGGAACCGGTTCCCGGCGGCTACCAGCAGCCCGCCCAGACCGGACTGCGCCATGGTCAGTTCGGCGATGACCGTGCCGACGGTCGAGATCGCGGCCCCGATGCGAAGCCCGCTCAGGATTGAGGGCAAGGCATCCGGCACCATCACCTGCCAGAACAGCGACCACCGCCCCGCACCGAAGGATTGCGCCATCTCGGTCAGATCCCGGTTCGCCGACGCGATTCCCGCCGCCGTGTTGATGAGGATCGGAAACAGCGCGGCATTCCAGACGACGACGATCTTGGCCTCGGTGTACAGGCCGAACCAGACGATGATGAGCGGGATGAAGGCCGCCCCGGGTGTCGAGTTCATCGCGTTCACGAACGGGTCGAACACGCGCCCTGCGAACGGCAGGCCGCCAAGGAAAATCCCGATCCCGATCCCCGTGACCGCCGCAAGCAAATAGCCCAGCACGAGCACCGTCAGAGATTGCCCGAGCGCGCGCGGGATCGTCCCGTCGAGGGTCATGCCGACGCCTTCGCGCACCACGTCCACGGGACTTGGCATCACCAGCTTGCCCGCGACCGCGTTCAGCACTTCCATCGACACGAGAAGGAGCAGCGTAATCCCGATCCAGGACGACCACAGGAGAACGCGCTTGCGGGTGCGGGCCTTCGCCGCGCGTGCCGTACTGTCGTGAATGGGACGGGCCGTTTCGGTATTCGAGTCGCTCAAATCGACCATCCTCGCGTGGCACATTTCCCAAGCCGGTTCAGGGTTCTGTTCGGCTTGGCATGTGGGCGGGAATGTTTCGCATCTGCGAGTCAAAGTCCAGTTCGACGCGTTCGGCGGGGCTTCGACCGCACGGCGGAGGGCTTTGATCGGATGGAGGTTGTGGTTTTCACGGGGCCGACGGCGAGGTGGGTGTGAGGCGAGTATTTGAGCGGTTTTAGGGCAGGTGTGACCAGCGCACCCGAGAACGTAGTGCACCGGCAAACAATGCGACGCGCGAGAGGGACAGGGTCGGCGCGAAGAACCCGTACTCCAGATTGCCTCCCGACATGCTCGCGCGCCAAGCCACGTTTTCAGCCTAGGTCCACGTGGGAAGCCCCCGCCCCCTCGCTCGTCGCTCACCGGATGCCCGGCACCAACGCGCCGTTCGCCCAAGGCGGCAAGGTTTTTCCGAGCGCGGACAGAAACGCCTTGTAACCCTTATGTTCCCTTGGCTATACGCGTCGGCGGAGACGTGGCCGAGTGGTCGAAGGCGCTCCCCTGCTAAGGGAGTAGGCGGGAAACCGTCTCGAGGGTTCGAATCCCTTCGTCTCCGCCACCTTTCATCGCTAACTTCCAGCCCTAATGCACTGTTTTTGAAGTGAAAATAGGCAACTTCCCTGTCTCAGCTTAGTCGCCCCAGCCGATTTTGCTATACAAATCGCTATACGTTTTGCTCTACATTGCGCGCGCGAAGGTGAGGTAACAATGGCGATCAAAACCCGTGGAAAGAAGCTCTCCCTCTACAGAAGGGTTCCAAAAAGGTATGAATCGGTCGAGCCGCGCAAGTTCATCTGGCTGTCTTTGCACACAGACAGCATGTCACAGGCCGAGGCGAAAGCAGGTCCGGCTTGGGAGCAGTTGGTGGCCGGGTGGGAGGCGAAGCTGGCCGGTGACACATCCGACGCAGAACAGCGTTTTGAGGCGGCTCGTGAACTCGCGGAGGCGCGCGGCTTCCGCTATATGCGCGTGGAAAAGGTCGCCCAACTGCCCATGGACGAGCTACTAGATCGGATCGAGGCGGTCCCGGTCAAAAAAGGCAAGCCAGACCTAATAGAGGCGGCCGCGCTTCTCGGTGGCGCGAAGGAATCCGAGATCACTGTCACACGCGCCCTGAAGCTCTACTGGAATCTGGCGCGAGAGAAGACCCTCGGCAAGAGCGCTGACCAGGTTCGCAAGTGGGAGAACCCTCGGAAGAAGGCCATCAAGACGTTTATCACTGTCGTGGGCGATAAGCCCATATCCGAGATCACAGGCGATGACATGCTCGATTTTCGCGCCTGGTGGCTGGACAGGATCGAGAACGAGGGTCTGTCCCCCGGCAGCGCCAACAAGGACCTCATTCATCTCGGAGAGGTTCTGAAAACCGTGAACAAGATGAAGCGCTTGAACCTGGTTCTCCCCCTGTCCGATCTCAGCTTCAAAGAAGGCGAAGCCGTCCCGCGGCCGCCATTTTCGGACGCCTGGATCAGAGACAAGATCATGGAGCCCGGCGCCTTGGACGGGTTGAACGAGGACGCACGTTTCATTCTGCTGGCAATGATCAACACCGGCGCTCGACCGAGCGAGCTGGCAGCTCTATCAGCCCCTCAGATATGCCTTGACGGCGACGTGCCGCACATTTCCATCGAGCCAGTGGTGCGCCAGCTCAAGAGTGCCAACGCGCGGCGCGTGATCCCGCTGTGCGGCATAAGCCTGACGGCCATGCGCGCCCGTCCGGAGGGCTTCCCGCGCTATTGGGACAGCTCTGCCAGTCTTTCAGCCACCGTGAACAAATTCCTTCGGGCAAATGGTCTCATGGAGACACCGAAACACTCGTTATATGGGCTGAGACACAGTTTCGAAGACCGAATGCTCGCCGCCGGCGTCGATGAGCGAATTCGACGCGACCTGATGGGCCATGCGCTCGATCGCGAGCGCTACGGCAAAGGCGCAAGCTTGACACACTTGCATTCGATCATTCAGCCGACGGCCTTGTAATCTCGGGCTGCGATCTGGGCGCGCCGGAAGACATCTTCCTGGTCTTTCAACGCAATGATCTCGCGCTCGATCCTTTGAAAGATCGGCACGTAGGCGCGGTCGTGCGTGACCAACACAGCCACCTTGGCATAGGCAGCTTTTAGCCTGTCGAGATCGGTGTTCATACTAAGGCTATAGCGATCGCGATGACGCATTCGCTTGAAGTGGGTAAATAATCCCGAGTGTCGCTTTTGCGCAACACCCCTAATCAGCCGCCTCGCGAAAACCCGAAGCCAAATTCGTCAGTAACGGTCGAAACTCATCGCAAACAATCGACGGCGTCGTCGGTCGGCCCGAAATAATCGATGCAGTCCCGCATGTCCTCTATGGCAGAAAGTGCATCGTCGCGCTGCTGCGTGACGAAAAGGAGATCCGACCGCGCGTTTGAGAGGGCGCCTCGCGCATCATCTAGGTCATCCACTGTCGATCGGAAAGCATCCCGCATCTCCTGACTGTCCTCGAGCAGATCATTGTAGTCGTCCACCAGCGCGTTGAAGCGCGACTGAAGCCCATCGTATTCGTCCGCGCACTCGGTCAGGTTCGATTTGCAGGTGAACCCTTCGTAGTTGCATTGGTAGCTGCTGAAACAGGCGGCATCCTGGCTCACGCACTTGCCCTGGCTCGAACACACAGTATCGCCGTAACCCAAGCACGCGGCGCGATCACCGTATGAGCAGGAGAAGGTCTGCTGCGCGTGGGCGTGGCCGGGGGCTATGGAGAGGGCGAGTGCCATCAGCAGGTGCTTCATGTGGGCAGGTCCAGCTTCGGCAGCGCGCTTACGATCTTCATCGTCTCCAGGCTCACCGTGATGACGCGCTGGAACAGCTCGAATGGGTAAGCGCGGTTGTTCATGGTCTCGTTGGCTTCGTTGACGACGCCGTCGGCCTCGCGAAGAGAAGGACGGCAGCTTGAGCCCCGAATTGTGTGAACCCAAAAAACGGAAATTCGCAGGGGTCAAGACAGTTATCCTGCATTTCCGCAACTAACGTTTAAACTCAGACCAATTACCTTTTTGAAAAGTATTACGCGCCCCGTAGGGCGCGTAAAAATGTGGTGCTACTTCGAGCTTGTTAACGGCTCGACCGCGAATTCTGAACATCCTAATGATAACGTCCTGTCGCACTAATTCAAGTTGATTTCTGAAAGGAGAGCGGGAAGTCTCTATCGGACTGGAGGAAGGGTATTTCGTATGCGCCTCGGCTTGGATATTGGCACGAATTCGATTGGATGGTGGCTATATGCGACCGCAGGGACAGGAGCTTCTGCGCGTATCGTCGCGGTGATCGATGGGGGCGTGCGCATTTTCGCGGATGGCCGAGACCCAAAGTCGAAGGCATCGTTAGCAGTGGACAGACGAGTGGCACGCGCAATGCGGCGGCGGCGTGATCGTTATCTTCGGCGCCGAACTACGCTTATGAAGGTGCTCGTTGATGCCGGACTGATGCCCAGCGATCCGGCAGCTGCAAAGGCGCTGGAAACGCTTGACCCCTATGAGCTTCGCGCGACCGGTCTCGACGTAATGCTCCCACTCACGCATCTCGGCCGAGCTGTGTTTCATTTGAACCAACGCCGGGGCTTCAAGTCGAACCGCAAAACGGATCGCGGTGACAATGAGAGTGGTAAAATCAAGGATGCGACCAAGCGACTGACCTGGGCGATGCAGGAGGCGGGCGCGAGGACTTATGGTGAGTTCCTTCATATGCGTCGCGCGCGCGCATCTGATCCGCGTCAAGTTCCGTCCGTGCGCACACGCCTTTCTGTAGCCAGTCGAGGTGGGCCCGACTCGAAAGAGGAAGCCGGCTACGACTTCTACCCCGAGCGCGCGCACCTTGAGGATGAATTCCACGCGCTCTGGTCCGCGCAGGCCGCGTTTCACCCCGATCTCACGTGCGAACTCCGCGACGTGGTGTTCGAGAAGATTTTCTACCAGCGACCTCTGAAAGAACCAAAGGTCGGCCTGTGCCTATTCACCGCAGAAGAGCGCTTGCCGAAAGCGCATCCATTGACAGGCCGACGTGTGCTCTATGAGACGGTTAACCAACTTCGTGTCACGGCGGACGGTCGCACCACCCGACCGCTGACGCTCGAAGAGCGCGACATGATCGTTTATGCGCTCGACAACAAAAAACCTGTGAAGAGCTTGTCGTCTATGCACCTCAAGCTCGTGGCGTTGGGTAAGTTGGTCAAACTCAAGGACGGGGAGAGGTTCACGCTGGAAAGCGGTGTGCGCGACGCGATCGCCTGTGATCCGATCCGCGCGACGATGGGGCACCCGGACGGGTTCGGACCGGCGTGGTCCAGGCTGGACTGGCAGGCGCAGTGGGCGCTCATCGAAAAACTGCGCCAAGTGCAGTCGGATGATGACTTCGCATCTTTAGTCGCTTGGCTGGGTGCGACACACAACCTCTCCGAAGACCACGCGAAACGCGTCGCCAACCTCCATTTGCCCGAAGGGTATGGGCGATTGGGCCTCACCGCGACCGAGGCGATCCTGTGCAACCTGAAGGCGGAGGTTTGCACGTATTCGCAGGCGGTTGAGCGATGGGGTAAACACCACTCAAACCAGCGCACGGGCGAATGTCTGGAGGCGTTGCCGTATTACGGTGAAGTGCTGGACCGCCACGTCATTCCGGGCACTTACAACGAGGACGACGATGACGTCACGCGCTACGGGCGCATCACTAATCCGACGGTTCACATCGGCCTGAACCAGCTTCGTCGCCTTGTTAACAGGATCATTGCGACTTATGGCAAACCCGACCAGATCGTCGTCGAGCTTGCGCGCGAGTTGAAGCAATCCGAAGCCCAGAAATCCGAAGCCTTGAAAAAGATCCGCGATACGACGGCCGACGCCATTCGGCGGGGTCGGCAACTCGAAGAGATCGGGCAGAAAAACACCGGCGCAAACCGCCTGCTTCTTCGACTTTGGGAGGATCTCGGCCCGGCCGTCGGTCCGCGGTGCTGTCCTTACACCGGCAAGCCGATCAGTGTGACGATGCTCTTTGACGGCGCCTGCGACGTCGATCACATCCTGCCGTATTCCCGCACGCTCGACGACAGTTTCGCCAATCGCACGATCTGTCTGCGGGAAGCCAACCGGCAGAAGGGCGACCGGACGCCGTGGGAGGCATGGGGCGGCAGCGACCAATGGGACGCCATCGAGGCCAACCTCAAGGACCTGCCCGAGAACAAACGAAAGCGGTTCGCGCCCGATGCGATGGAGCGGTTCGAGGGTGAGAGGGACTTCCTTGACCGGGCCCTGGTCGATACGCAGTATCTCGCGCGCATTTCGCGCGCATATCTCGATACGCTCTTCACCGAAGGCGGGCACGTTTGGGTCGTGCCGGGTCGCATGACGGAAATGCTGCGGCGACATTGGGGCCTGAACGCGCTTCTGTCCGACAAGGACCGTGGCGCTGGTAAGGTCAAGAACCGGACGGACCACCGCCACCATGCGATCGACGCGGCCGTCATTGCCGCCACCGACCACAGCTTGGTCAACCGGATCAGCAAAGCGGCCGGGCAGGGCGAGAGCGCAGGCCAGTCAGCAGAATTGATTGCGCGTGACACGCCGGAACCGTGGGAGGGGTTCAGGAATGACATTTCAGCGCAGATCGCGCGCATTGTCGTTAGTCACCGCGCAGATCACGGCCGGATCGATGTCGAGGGCCGCAAACACGGGAAAGACAGCACCGCGGGGCGGCTTCATAACGACACGGCCTACGGGATCGTGGATGACCATACGGTGGTGAGCCGAACGCCCCTTTTGTCTCTGAAGCCCGGCGACATCGAGGTTACAACAAAGGGAAAAAACATCCGCGACACGCAGCTGCAAAAGGCGCTGTCCGTCGCAACAACAGGGAAAGATGGCAAAGGCTTTGAGGAGGCACTTCGCAATTTCGCAGAGAAGGAAGGCCCTTATCAGGGCATTCGCCGTGTTCGTCTCATAGAGACACTTCAAAGCTCGGCGCGTGTCGAAGTCGGCTCTGATGAGGACGGTCAACCGTTGAAAGCTTATAAAGGCGACAGCAACCACTGCTACGACCTTTGGAAGTTACCTGATGGCAAAGTCGTGCCGCATGTCGTCTCGACCTACGAAGCGCACGCTGGAACGGACAAGCGCCCGCATCCGGCGGCGAAGCGCATTCTGAGAGTTTTCAAGAAAGACATGGTCGCAATCGAGCAGGACGATCAAACTGCTATTTTTTATGTTCAGAAGCTCGACCGCGCCAACGGGTTGTTCTTGGCCCCTCATTTAGAAGCCAATGCGGACGCTCGGCATCGCAACCCGAATGACGCTTTCAAGTTCCTGCAAATGGGCGCAGGGTCGGTTGTCAGAAACAAGTTGCGCCGCGTTTATGTCGATGAAATTGGACGCATCAAGGACCCCGGCCCGCCGAAACACTGATCGGAGTCGTGCGAATCGGTAAATTCTGCCACGCTTCCAACAATTTGGAGCGAGAATTTGGACCGTATCATTGATATCGCCACGGACGGGCGTCACCTGTCCCGTGTCCGTGGTTTTCTTCTGGTTGAGCAAGATGGTGCCGAAGTCGGGCGCGTTCCGCTGGACGAAATAGCCGCCATCCTGCTCCATGCACATGGCATCACGCTGTCGGGGTCTCTTCTGGCAGAACTCGGGGATCGAGGCTGCCCAGTCGTCGTCTGCGGCGCCAATCATGCGCCGCGGTCCGTCCTGCTTCCGCTTGAGGGTCACCATGCACAGGGCGGACGTATGCGCGCGCAGTTCCAGTCCAAGGCGCCCCTTTCGAAACAGGCATGGAAGCGGATCGTGACCTCGAAGATTGCGATGCAAGCCGCCGTGCTCGACGCCTTTGGCCACCCCGCAGCGCCACTTGGGATGATGATCCGTTCAGTCGTCAGTGGCGACGCCGGAAATGTCGAAGCCCAAGCCGCTCGCTATTACTGGCCCGTCCTAATGGGGAGCGATTTCCGTCGTGACCGGAATGCCCCGGACATGAACGCCCTCCTGAACTACGGCTACACGGTGCTGCGCGCGACTGCGTCACGTGCAGTCGTCGCTGCGGGCCTTCATCCCTCGATCGGTCTCCACCATTCAAATCGCTCAAATGCTTTCGCACTTTCTGATGACCTTATGGAGCCGTTTCGACCGCTTGTTGATGCGGCTGTCTGGGGGCTTGTGAAACGCAATGGCGATCATGTCGATACCGTGGCGAAGCAGACATTGGCGCGGATTATTGCGTTCGATCTTCCCTTGGGGGAGGGGCAGACGCCTGTATCTGTGGCATTGTCAAAACTCGCCACGTCTCTTGGCCAGAGTTTTGAAGCGGGCAAGCTGTCTTTGTTGTTACCCGCGCCGCCGGATGCGCTCACTTTAAGGAGCGCGGGATTGTGACCGAAACACAAACTCATTTATCGGGGTATAGGATCATGTGGATACTGGTAATGTTTGATCTCCCCACGGACACAAAACCGCAGCGAAAAGCAGCAACGGGGTTCCGAAATTTTCTCTTGGACTAGGGGTTCGAGCGAAGCCAGTTCTCTGTCTACGCGCGGTTCGTAAATGGGAAGGAAGCGTTCCAGACACGCGTCAGTCGTATAGCAAGAAACTTACCCGATAATGGCGATGTCCAAATCCTGAATTTCACGGACCGCCAGTATCGTGACATAGTTCACTTTTCGGATCAGGGTCGAAGACGTGCCCGCAAAAATCCTGAGCAGTTGGTGTTGTTTTGACCGAAGGGTAAGGAAAATGTATCTTAGCACCCTCCCAAAACCCTGCGATTACAGGATCTTGAGAGGGTATCAAGCGTAGCAGTTCAGAATTCGAGGTCCAGCCGCAACAACTTGCTACGCCCATGGATCAGGAGGGGCAGCGTAGCAGTTCAGAATTCGAGGTCCAGCCGCAACTGACCTTCGCCACACATTCGCGTCGTGGTAGCGTAGCAGTTCAGAATTCGAGGTCCAGCCGCAACCGCCGGGTCAAACGATTGACATTGACGGCAGCGTAGCAGTTCAGAATTCGAGGTCCAGCCGCAACCACACCAGAGAAGGAGACGAGCGATGGGTGAGCGTAGCAGTTCAGAATTCGAGGTCCAGCCGCAACTGGTGAGGCGAGCCAGCCCCACGAATAAAAAGCGTAGCAGTTCAGAATTCGAGGTCCAGCCGCAACAGTTGCTGCCGCACCTCGTCCTGAGTTGCGAGCGTAGCAGTTCAGAATTCGAGGTCCAGCCGCAACCGGCCAGTTGATAGGGATAGCCAGTTCAACAGCGTAGCAGTTCAGAATTCGAGGTCCAGCCGCAACCCACAGCAGGAGTGAGAGACATGTTAGCAGAGCGTAGCAGTTCAGAATTCGAGGTCCAGCCGCAACACCAGAGAACACCTGACACGATGCCCAAGAGCGTAGCAGTTCAGAATTCGAGGTCCAGCCGCAACCCAGAAAGGCGGTTATGTGCGCGGGTCTGAGCGTAGCAGTTCAGAATTCGAGGTTGTAACCTGCCACAGTTCCCCAACGACCCCTCGCTATAAAGAAGACATGCAGCACACGCTGCGCGATATCAGCGAGGAAGAACATGACCACGAAACCGCACGAGCACACCCAACTTGCAAAATTTGTCGAGCGCCGGGTTCTCGAACTGAAATCCAAGAAGACGCAGGCCGACATCGCGGCACAGGCTGGATACGTGAACCAGAACATGATCACGATGATCAAGCAGGGCCGCTCAAAGGTCGCACTTGATCGCATCCCGGCGCTCGCTGGGGCTCTCGAATGCGATGCGGCCTACCTCATGCGTCTCGCGCTCGAACAGGCGATCGGCGGCACGGCGGCGGCCACGCTCATCGAGGTGTTCGGCGACCCCGTGACGGCGAACGAACAGGCGTGGTTGCGTGAAATCCGTGCCGCCTCTGGACATACAGACCCGAGGCTCACCGCGCGCTCACAGGCGAGCATCCGCACTATCTTCGGGAAGTGACATCATGGAAAAGCGTGAAAATGAGGACCTGACACCGAACGAGCGCGATTGGCTTCGTTTCTTGCGCGACATATCGAACGGTCGGGATGTCGCCATCACTTTGCGCAGGGTGCAGGTGCTCAGGCGGGTGTGCGAGAGAAAGCGGGCATAGATGCCGTTAACCGGGTAAGCGGGCTAGGATGGATCGCGGGGCTTATTAGGTTCCACATATGAGTGCGACTTGGCCCCGCCGCGCGCCTACCGTGACGAGGCTGCCACTTCTACACTGAAAGCCCGGCGTCCTTTCGGCGGACGCGGCCGCCGTCCGAAATCCGACTTGCCTTAACCTAGCCGCGCCACGATGCCCGCCAACTCCGACTGCTTGGAAATCCCGAGCTTGTCGTAGACAGTCTTTAGCGTCGAGCGGGCTGTGTTTTCGGAAACGCCAATGAGCTCTCCGCTTTCGCGTGCCGACCGCCCCGAGGCCATAGTGGCCGCTAGCCGCGCTTCAGCTGGTGTCAGGCCAAGGACTTGAAGCAATGCTGCGGCCTCAGGTGAAGATCCTGTTGACGGGTCCGAAAACAAGATCAGAACAGCGGGTTCGCCGGCCAGCACGCTGGAAACGGGAAGAGCTCGGGCTAGGATCGGAAGCGCACCTTCGGGGCGTTCGATGGCGATCGGTTCCGACACGAGGCGGTGGCTCGTTTCCAAGGCCGAAACGGCGCCGTCAAGCGCCTGTTGGTCACGTCGGCGCCAGACCAACAGCTTGCCACCGATCTTCGCAGAGGTAAGTATCCTTTGCGCTTCGGGCGTCAAGAACAGCGTGCGACCGTGGTGGTTCACCAAGGCGGCGGGATGCCCTATCCTAGAAAGAAGATCCATCAAGCCTACCTGGTGGGCGCGGGCCGAGTAATCCGCCGTCTCCCCCGCGAAATAGCGGCTAGGTGCGGAAAAGGTCATTGGCATTTGTTCAATCAACATCGCCCAGACGACTTCGCTTGGTTGTAGGGATTTCATGAGTGCTGACGCGGCGTTTCCGATTGAGAATTCGCGGACGGTGGAAGGCACGAAACGGCCCGTAAACGCGATTGAGAAAATGTTCAGTCCGTTGTTCTCTGCTTCGCCAATATAATAGTGAATGCCGGATTGCGGGGGCAATATCTCTGCGTAATGCGGTTCAAGGACAATCGAAGCTTCCAGCCCGGTTTGGGTGTCAAGGGTCGCTCGAACGAAGGCCCCGTCAGGCACCACATCAGTGGTGCCCCGTCGAGCGCGTCGATTGTAGTCTTTGAAGATGATCCTTTGACCTGGGCCGCCAAGGACATGTTCTGAAAAGAACACCGTCGGCGACCCGTCGGGCGATTGCGGCCCTTTGACCGAAATGCCAAAAAAAGTGCCGCGAAGGGGCGCAAGTCCCCATCCCTCGGGAGCCACATACATTCCGACAACCCCGCTGAAATCATCCAGCGGTTCCAGCGCTTCTGGCAAAGCCGCGCGCGTCGCTTCAGGTTCGAATCGAACGCCGAGATAGAAAAATCGCTCTGTTTTGACCATATAGGGTGGGGCCGGCGTATCGCCGTCGTCTGTGTTCGGCTTTCCCAGAAAAGTGGACGCGATCAAGTTGCTTGTTGATGTCTTTCCATCCGTGCTCATGGCCTCATCCCAACCTCGCCACGATGCCCGCGAGCTCAGTCTGCTTCGAGATCCCGAGCTTGTCGTAAACGACCTTCAGAGTGGAGCGCGCTGTGTTGTTTGTGACCCCGAGGTAGTCGGCGCAGTCCCCTACGGATCGCCCCGCACCGATCCCCGCGGCCAGGCGAGCCTCGGCGGGGGTGAGGCCCAACACCTGCAAGACCTTGTCGGCTTCTTCGGACACGCGTGCATCGGGTTCCGTGAAGAGGACGAGGAAAGCGGGTTCACCTGCCATCGCCCTGGACACTGGCAATGCACGGGCGACAATGGGCACCGTCGAATCCGGGCGCACGAGGGCTACAATGTCCGAGACGAGCGATCCGGCCTGCCCTGCCCGAACAATCTCGGCATCAAGGTGCCGCTGATCCTCTTTGCGCCAGGTGATGAGCCGACCACCAACCTGCGGCATGGCCAGCATCGATCTTGCCCTTTCATTGAGAAACAAGAGCCGGCCGTCCCGCGAAACTAAGGCTGCTGCCAGCCCGATACGGCTAATGATGTCCATCAGGCCAAGTTGATGGGCCTCGGTGTCCGGTGCGCCGGCGGTCGGGTCGAACGGGTGTGGCTCACTGATAGCGAGTGGTCCACTGGGGCCGTAGTTCACGAAGGGGAAGCCGGTGGGCTTCAGCATTTTCAACATGTCCGACGCAGCCGGAAGCACCTCGTAGTCGATGAGCTCGGCGGGTGCGAACCGCCCGGTATAGGTGACGTAGAAGTGGGCGAGGCCGCCCTCGGGAGCGTCCGAAATATAGTGATGGATGCCGGAGACGGGATCGGGGAAGTCCTCGGTTGTCCGTCTCATGGTCAATCGCACTTCCGGTTCGTCGCGACCGGCCTCTCCATACCAAGTGAGGCCTTCGTTCCACTGGTTGCAGTATCCGATCTGCATGCGCCTGTTGTAGTGGCGCCTGAACAAGCGGGCGGGCTGCCCGGAGTAGTAGTTGAACGCCCGGAAGAGCCTAGGTGTCCCGTCCGCAGAGGCCGCGTTCTTGACGTCGAGCGCGATGTAGACCAGCGAATAGGGTTCTAGCCCCCAACCCCCGGTTGACGTCGTCATCCCGATGAAGCCTGTGTTCTCGTCCGAGATCTCAAGTTCCTCAGGCACCGCCGCCCTGACCGCATCGCGCTCGAACTCTGCGCGGATGAACAGAAAGTCCCGGACGTTGATCTGATATGGCGGCGGAGGATCATCGCCGAACGACTTGATACCATGGATGGCATGGATCGGGTTCACACCCTGCGTGACGTCGCTGTCCATGTTTCTTGCCCCCTGAACAGATCATGACGGTCGACTGATACGGCGCGGATCTTCGAAGGAAGCCGCTGTCACCGATACACAGCACGGGGCGGCACCATAGGGAAGGAACCGGCCCGGTTGTCGAGATCATGTCACGCCGTCGTGGGCGTTCAGCGCGCGGCGGGGTGGTTGACCCTCATTATCCCTGAAAATGGACTATCTGGTCCAGAACTTTCGAAAAGCTCCGCATAGGCTCGACCAAAGAGCCGGCGCGGCCACGCTGAATGGACCGGAAAAGGGCCGGCCCTGAAAATGACTTTCGACGGAAAAACCTGCCTCGGCACCCCCCAAACGTGGGGTGTGGGACTCGAGTCGTTCTGGAAACCTGAAGTCACAGCCTGAGACGGAACAGACCTCCAGGCACCTCAACGCAGAACCGAAACCTGCCCCAGACCTCGAAAGGACAAGACCATGATCCGCATTGCCACCCTCACCGCCGCCCTCGTCGTCGCCACTGCCGCCACCGCGGAAGATCGCGCCACCGCCCCTTACCCGTCGCCCTCGACCGAGGTGATGCAGGGCACGGTTCCTTACGCCCCGCTGACGGCCAAACAACTCGCCGAGAAGAAGCGCCTTCACCTGCTCGCGCAGGCCGGAACCACCATCCCGAGCGGCTTCTACCTGCCCGTCCCAACGGCGGCTCAGCCCATGCACATCCCCAGCGGCGGCTACCTGCCCATCCCGGTTCCGACCGGAACGCACAAAAAACGTGGCATGAGCTCCTGAGACCTCACTGTATCGGGCCGGCGCTGATCCGTCTCTCACGATGTAATGCCCACCGGCGCCCACCCAGACCGCCCCGCAGACCGGGGCGGTCATGCATTTTGCCTGTTGTTGGTCGGACGACGGTCACCCACTCCGTTGCCAGACACAGGGCGCTCAACCCGACCGGCATCGTTCCCCTCGGACCGGACCACCTGCTGGGCTGGGGGCGTCGATGGCCAATCGGGTTCAGGAGCCTGGCGCGCGTGGGGCGCGCCAGTCCCGCCAGACGCTTATTACTCGGACGGCGAAGGCCCCCACGACGCCGGCCGCAGCCGTCCAGCCGTCAGCTAGGCCGAGCGCACCGCCAGCCACCACGATCGCCGCGCCGACCATGGCGGCGAGCGCATAGACTTCTTCGCGCAAGACACGCGGGATCTCGGCGACAAACAGGTCTCGCACCGCACCACCGCCGACAGCCGTGAGAACACCGAGCAGGATGGCCGGCAATGGGTCGAGACCGAACACGAGCGATTTATGGCAACCGCTGACCGCGAAGACTCCGAGTCCGAGCGCATCCAGCACCATCACGGGCTTGTTCAGTCGATCCAGCAGGCGGTGCCCGAAGAACACGCAGACTCCTGCTGCAAGGGAGGTGAGAAGGTAGCGCGGATCCTCCAACGCTGTAGGGGGCGTCGCGCCAAGAAGCATATCCCTGATCATGCCTCCTGCGAGACCGGCTGCGACAGAGAGAACCGCGATTCCGAATATGTCGAGGCCACGGCGGACCGCCACAAGCGCGCCACTGATGCCAAATACAAAAGTGCCGAGTAGATCGAGCCAGAATGCAAGGGGTAGTGATTCCATGTGGATACCGTGGCTACATGCCCAATGCGCATCTCGTGGGCCGCTGATGGCGAATGGCGAGTGAGGGTGAAATTCCGAAAGGCCCTGACGTCCGTAGCAGACAACGGGACATACCCCAAGCTACACGTCGGTCGCGTGAACATCGACCTCCACGGACACGGTGGCGGTAATTCCGTCACCTACGAAAAGGGTCGCGGCTCCACCGGAGCGGAGGGCGGAATCCTTGCCGACTTCGACGGTGAACACGGCTGGTTCTGGCGCAACCGCGACAGCGTGCCGGTCACGGTGACCGTGCTGGTCAAAGGCGAGTGTGCCGAGTTCAAGGACGCAAGCTAGAGGAGACGGGCTGCCGTTCGTCGACATTGCGGCGGACGGCGGCGACCACCTCATATTTGTGACCAAGACCGGCAACCAGCATTTCGATTGTGCCCCGTTTCGGTCGGGCCAGGAATGGCTGGGTCAATCCGCCGCGCCGGATCCCTTTCTTTCTGGAGAGGAAGTTCGCTGCGGACAGCCTCGTGCGCGACATAGCAGACGAGCTCCTCAAGTTGGAAGATCTTCTCGAATGCCACCTCAAGCGTATTCTGCCGCCATCCGGGCCACCGTCCCATACATTGAAAAGGCCAAAGATTCTCGGGTGCGGACCGACTTCGCGCCAGCCCCCCCGGCGCGATGCTGCGTCAGAGACGCTCTGCGCGCGCCCTGGGCGCGCCATCATAGGCCCGGAGTCCTTTGGCGCCTGCAATGGCCCTGGTGCGCCTGGCGGGCAGCGCAGCGCCTCTGACAGCACACACCTAATTGTCCGTGAAACTGGCCATCCGGATCTGGTGGCCCGGTTTAAGCGCTAGTGCATGTCCGGCTGGTTGGACCCCGATCGAGTGAACGGCCCTCGGCGTGGGTTCATCGCTTTCCACTAAAACCGGACTAGTCCATGAGGCACGGAGATGAGCTAGGTCGAAGTCCTATAAATTTTTGATACGCGCGAGGGGGATCGTTTCCGGCGCCGACGTCAAAGGCGGCACCGAACCTCCCATCCACCCGACGCCGTAGCAACCGGCTGTAATGGTTTCATCCCCGCGTCAGGAATGACGATCAAAGATGCGCGGGTCGTTGAGGCGACTAGGCTCGAAAAGGCGGGAATGGGCTGGTCTCGGTCGCGCCGATCAGCTCGTCGACGAGCTTGTGGATCAGCGTGGTGCGCAGGACAGTGTGATCGGGGTCGCCCCAAAAGTTCCGGGTTTCGTCGGGGTCTGTGACCCGTTCGTATAGCTCTCCCCAATCCTCGCCCTCGTAGACCGTCATCCGATGATCGGGGGTTAGAAGAGTGCGCGAGTTCGCCGGCCGGTCGGTGAAGTAAGGCTTGGGATAGGCGTTGTCCTCAAACTCCATGAGAAGTTCTTCGCGTCTCTCACCGCTCCAGAGGCTACGACCCTGAATGCCATGGTAAGGCGCAACGCCAGCACGTTCGAGGAGCGCCGGTGCGATATCGATGGAGGAGGCGAGCCGGTCGTCCGTAGTGCCCCCGTCGCGTTCCGGGTCTCGCCAGATGAAGGGCACCCGGTAGGTCGAATTATGGATGTAGGGACCCTTCAGCAGCATCGAGAACGTGCCGAGGAAGTCGCCATGATCCGCGTTGAACACGACAACCGTATTGTCCCACTGGCCATTCGCTTTCAGTCGGTCGATCAGTTTGCCAACCTGATCATCGATCAGGGCAATCATCCCGGCAGTTAGGGCCATCGCTTCCTTCAGGTGCCGTTCGGTCGCCATGAAGTTTTCCTGCCCGGCCGTGAACTGGCTCCCATCGACAAACTTCTCGCGCAGCGCTTTTAGGACCGGGTTTGGGGTCTCATGTGCTTCGAATGGCAGTTCAACCTCGAAATCGTCAGGGTCATACATATCCCAATAGCGACCCGGCGGATTGAATGGGTGGTGAGGGTCCGGAAAGCTGACGAGCGCGAAGAAAGGCGTGCTGGCGTCCTGGGCATCCAGAAACTCGCACCCTCGCATCCCGATGTAGCTCGAGGGGTAGAGTTCCACCGGCAGTGGCGTGCGGTAGGCCTGGGGGCAGGAATAATTGTGCGGCAACTGGTTTTCGCGGTCGCGTAGCGCCTGCCAGTCGTCCGGGCGGCTGGTCTTAAGCCATTGCAGATAGTGACCGTTCGGGCGGTCGCCGTGGTCGGACGTGAAGTCGACGTGATCGAAGCCGTAATAAGGGCGCGGCACCACGATCTCGTCCGCCGTCAGGTTCTCGGGCGATTCCACGTCATAGCGGTTCGCATCCTTCACCGCCTCGGAAATCGGCCCGGTCACGGGCTGCGACCCCTTCTTCTGCGGATGGCCCGTCATGCGTTGAAGGTGGCTCTTGCCGATCAGTGCCGTGGCATAGCCGGAGGCCCGAAGCGCCTCGACGAAGGTGCTTTGCGAATAGGGCAGGCTCAATCCATTGTGGCGCAGGCCATGAACCGACGGATAGCGCCCGGTCAGGATCGAGGCGCGGTTCGGCTGACACACGGGGGTCGCCACGTTGAAGTCGGTGAACCGGGTGCCCTGCGCGGCGAGCGCGTCGATGTTCGGGGTCTTTACGACAGGGTGCCCGGCGACGCCCAGCCAGTCCGCGCGCATCTGATCGACCATGATGACAAGGATGTTCGGGCGGTCGGTCATGCGGTCTGTTCCTTTTGCGCGCGAAGGTAATGCTGCCCCACGATCCCCAGCGCCCCGGCAAAGGCCACCAGATGCACGGCAGGCAGCGGCGCGATCAGCAGAAGCGCAAGCCCCACCCGCAGAAGCACTTCGACCGGGTGCAGGCGGTGGCGGTCGAACCGGCTCATCGCGCTGGCGAACAGGTAGATCATGGCGAGCGTGCGAAAGATCGCGGACAGGAACCCGATCATCGAGAAGGCCGCGCCATCGTCGAACGCCTCCGGCACGATCATCATGTCGGGGTTCAGCGCGAACATGAACGGCACCGCGAAGATGACGATCCCGATGCGCACGGCGGCGATCCCCGTGCCGATCGGTTTCGCACCCGCGATCGCCGCGGCGGCAAAGGCCGCGACAGCGACGGGGGGCGTGATCGCTGACGCCACGCCGAAGTAGAACACGAACATATGCGACGTCATCAGCGACAGGCCGAGCGAATTGAGCGCCGGACCCAGGATGATGATGACCGTAAGATAGGCGGGCAAGGTAGGCATACCCATCCCAAGCAGGAGCGAGACGACAGCAGTGATGACGAGCGTGAGCAAAAGCGCCACCTCGGCATAGTCCGAGATCGACCGGCCAAGGCGCGACGGCAGGTCGGTCGCGTCCATGACCCCGACGATGATCCCCACGACGCCGACGACCATCAGGAGCCTTCCGAAGGTCTTGCCGCCGTCCGCGATGGCGGTCAGCAGGATGATCGGCGCGCGGCGCACCACGGGGCTGAAGGCGGACAGCGCCAGCACCACGATAATGGCGGTCAGGGCCGACCCGGCCGGCGAAGCGCCCGCAATCAGCCGCCAGATGATGACGGCGAGCGGTAGGAACACAAGTAGCAGGACATTGATGTAATCCTGCGTCGTCACGGGGTCGAGCTCGTCGCTGCCCTGCGCCGACATGTCGAGCCTGCGGCTTTCGAACCTGACGGTCGCGAACAGGGACAGGTAATAGGCCAGCGCCGGGACCAGCGCGGCGGTCATGATGTTGAGATAGGGCGTGCCGGTCAGGTCGGCCATGACCAGCGCGGCGGCCCCCATGATCGGCGGCATGATCTGCCCTCCGGTCGATGCAGTCGCCTCGACACCTCCCGCGAAGTCGGCCCGAAAGCCGCGCTTCTTGATCATCGGAATGGTCACGACCCCGGTGCCCACCACGTTCGACACCGCCGAGCCGCTGACAGACCCGAACAAGCCCGACGCCAGCACGGCGGCATGGGCCGGGCCCCCGCGCGCGTTGCGCATCAGGTAGAACGAGATCTTGATGAGCGAATCCGCCGCTCCGGTGGCAGACAGAAGCGCCCCGAAGATGATGAACGGCAGCACGTTGTTGAGAAGGATCGAAAGCTTCGAACCAAGGACCGCATCCGCCGTGTTGAACCACAGGTTCTCGGCCGCCGAAGTATAGCCGAGCGCGAGGGCGTGGAAGATGCCGGGCAGGTAGCTCGAAGCGAAGTAATAGGCGAGCGCGACCGCTCCGCACAGCGCAAGCGCCGCCCCGAACACGCGCCAGCACAGGTAAAGGATGGCAAGGCAACCGATCACCGCCGTATGCGCGTCGGACACGCCAAGCCCAAAGGTCTCGGTCCCGATGACGAGGTATTGCAAGACGGCATATCCAAGCGCGGCGAAGGCGATCCAGTCCCCGATGGCAAGGCCGCGATGCTGCACGCGCCCGATGTCCTCTTCCGAGCGGCCAAGCGTCAGCACAACGATCAGCGCGGCGAGCAGGAACATGATCGCGTTGTATTTCTCGGTCGGGCTGGCCGGGCCGATCCCGAACATATCTGGGATGTATTCCCCGCGCCACGCCGCCAGCCCGATGGTCGCGAACGGGATGGCGGGCAGGACAGAGATAAGCCCGGTCAGACCCATCAGGAGGCCCGCGATCATGGCTGCCCGCGCGCGTCCGTGTTCGAGGTTGCGCAGAGACTGCATCAGGAACAGAGCCGCGGCCACCAGCCCCATAGACAGGATCGGCACGACACGGATGCCGAAATCGCCTACCCGCAGGATCGGATATTCATAGGCCCTGAGATCCATTTCAGGGTCGAAAGGCGGGGCGAAGTGGAAGCCGACTAGCGCATCGACGGTCAGAAGCGCGAGCGCGGCGAGGCCGAACCAGAGCGCGGTGCGCCGTTCGTCCGACGCGACCTTCCACACGAACCCGGCGGTCGCGATCAGGGCGAGCAGCCGCAGCCAGGTGATCCCCTCAGGTGCCCATCCGACGGGAAGGGCCGCGTAGCGATAGAGGTTGAACTTCAGTGAAATGATCGTCTCGGCGACCAGACAGAGGATCGCGAAGGCGGCCCAGGCAAAGGCCGTCGCGGCCCGTTTGTCGTCCAAAAGGAACGGGGTCAGGGGTTTGACTGGCGCAGACGCCATGGCATCACCTTGTGCTGAGAGGCAGGGGGCTGGACCCCGAGGGGTCCAGCCTGGTCGGCGGCGGGCGGCGGTTACTTCACCGCATCCGGGATCGTCACGCCGACTTCTTCGTAATACCGCATCGCGCCCGGATGCAGCTTGGCGGACATGCCGGTGAAAGCGTTCTCAATGCTAACCGGCGCCAGCACGCGAATGTCACCCTTGGCCTTGTCCAGATTCTCCCAGAACGCCTTGGTCAACGCATAGGCGTCGTCGTCGGACATATCTTTGTGCACCGTCGTCTGCATGAAATTCTCGGCACCCTGCACCTCGCCTTCGTTGACGACGTTGGAATAGGTGCCCGCCGGGATGACTCCCACGGTGTTTGAACCGCCCGCCGAGAACTTGGCCCAGACGTCAGTGTCTAGTGCGCTATCGGGCAGATCGATCAAGCGGATCTCGCCAAGCTGCTCGATGGCGGCGTTGCCCACGGCCGAGGGAAACATGAAGGCTTCGAACTGGTTGTCCTGAAACGCCTGAATGGCGGCGCCCCAGCCAAGGCGGACGACTTCGAAGTCCTGACCGCCGACGAGGCCGGAGGACGCGCCGATGATCGACTGCGCCTGCGCGTTCGCGGCCCCGGCGGGCGGACCAGTGAACACACGGCGCCCCGCGAAATCGTCGAAGGTTTCGATGCTGCTGGTCGCGCGGACGATGGCGTGGAAGATGCCGTTAGTGAAGCCGTAAAGCGCCCGGACGTTCTCGGACGCGGCCATCGCTTCTTCGGCATTGTTTTTAAACGGGCCGGCTCCGCGCGTCATCGCGTTGTAGGCGGTCGGCGGGCAGACGGCCACGTCGACCTTGCCGGTGGCGACGTTCATACAGGCCTTGGTCAGCGTCTGGCCCGAGTTGATCTGCATGTCGATGTCGCTGTAGTTCGCGATCACCTGCGTCGACAGGTTCGTCATCCCGGTCGGATTGCCGGTTTCGGCGGTGAAGGTCTGGGCATGGGCCGTGGCCGTGAACCCGGCGGCCAGAATGGTCGCAGTAATGAGATGTTTCATGGTGTCCTCCCTGTTGCGACCAAAATGCAGATCAAAATACGAATGAAAAATGCTATTTTATCGTTCTTGCATTACTTTTTTGATATGCTGGAAGTGGCACGGCATCCCGGATCATCTCGATCAGGCGGCTTGCAGCGGCGTTCATCTGGCGATCCGGTAGGACGGTAAGGCCCACCGGGCCGAGCGTGTCGAACCTCAGCCCTTCGAGCGTCACGAACTCGCCACCCGAAAGCTCGCGCTGCACGACACCCTGCGGGATGAGCCACACGTAATCGGTTGCACGAAGGAAATCGCGGGCGAAGTCCGCCGAGTCGGTTTCGATCAGGTCCGGAATGTCGCTGATGCCGTTGGCCAGCAGGATGCGGTCGACCTCGTGCCTGGGGATGGTGCCTTGCAGGTTTAGCATGATACCGAACCCGAGCAGGCTGCGGAAATCGCCGATGGGCTTTCGGCGCAGCGGATGATCCTTGCGCACGACGCATAGGATTGGTTCGGAATAGAGATGCTCGAAGGATAGTCCGCGCATCGCTTCGCCATGGGCCATTCGCCCTACGACGAAATCGATCGCCCCCGCGCGCAGTTTGTCCATCAGTTCAAGATTGGTGCCGCGCAGGACCGTCAGCGTCGTGTTCGGCACCTCGGCTTTGAACCGGGCCACCACTTGCGGGAAATACTGCGCCTCGTATGTCGGAAGCACGCCACAGGCAACGCTGTCGCCCCGTGGCCGCTCGCCCGACGCCGTTTCTACCGCCTCTTCGATCCGGAGCAGACCGCTTGAGATTAGCCGGTTGAAATCGCGCCCTTCTGGGGTCAGTTCGAACGCCTTGCGTCGCCGGTCCAGCAACTTGACGCCCAGAACTGCTTCGAGGTCCGAAATCGTGCGCGAAACGGCAGGCTGGCTCGTGCTCAACGCCTCGGCCGCGCGCACGATGCCGCGCTGGCGCACGACTTCCTGAAAGCAGCGCAGGTGACGCATCTTCAATCGTTTGTCGATCATGGTGGACCGACTGTATCCGCCACGTCCCGATCACGGAAGATGCCCGTCGGGGACCAGCTAACCTGCATTAAGTCGATTCTGAAACACATATTGAGAAGTCGCTTTTCAGACGCGAGTCGACGACCGGGGCAAGTAAACGCTCAGCGAAAAAGGCGCTTCCTTAACCTGCTTGTCCTCATCAGTGTGATGTCGGATTTCGGGCGGGGAATGGCTGGATCGACACGCCGCGCCGGATCCCTCCAATTCTGAAAAGTAGGTTCGCGGCGGACAGCCTCGTGCGCAACATGGCAGACGCGCTTCTCGAAAATCACCCCAGACACATTGTGGACGCGTTGAACCAGAAAGGCCTGCACAACTGGCTCAACGATGAGTGAACCCAAGAGCGGGCATGGACTTTCGAAAAAAGGCGCGGAAACTTCTTGAAAAAGAATACTTCCGGCGCGCCTGATACTGACATTGGCTATTCTGATTAGCCCCGGCTTGTTCTCTTCTGAGCGCGGTCACACGACTTGTTTCTCGTTTTTGATGCACAGGGCTAAGCGAAGGCGAAGTCCTAGAAATGCACGATAAGTGCAAGTAGGATCGGTTCTGGTGCCGGCAGCACGCTCGGCACCAAACCTCCCATTCATCAAACGATGTCGCACGCGGTTGTATTAGTTTTTTTTTGAGCGTCAGATATGAACCACAAGGAGGTGCAAGTGGTGGACGCGGCTAGGCAGCAGTGTTCACTTCCCCAAACCAATGTTGTGCATACTCTTTGAGCTCGTTCAGTCGGTAGACTTCGGGCGCACGGGTTGCTGGGGCTGGAATGGCACCACAATCGGCTAGGAGTGAAGCCCCGATACTCGTGCCTGTGGCAGAATGCGACAACTGAACCGGACGGTCAGTGGCAGCTTCGAGCATTGCAATGAAATCAATGTTGCGCGCGAAGGGGCCCTCGACGATGCTCGGCCCGCGCGCTCCTATCATGGCCAAGCATTCGGCTGTCATAAGGGCGAGATACCACGAGAGTGCGACGTTTTTTTCGCCGGGCGTCATGCTGGCGTTACTCCAACCGCCCGGCCGGTTCGGGAATGGGCCGGATCCAGTTTGGACGGCTGGGAGCAGAAAGTGGCGTTCGTTTAAGACGCGTTCGACATCCTCGGCGGTCGGTGCTGCGATTTCGCGCTTCATCTGTTCGAATTCGCGACCACCCATGAAGCGGGCGCTTGGGGTTGGATTGCCTAAGCCGTTGACGTTGATCAATGCATCGCGGAAGGGGTCGAGCACGACCGGCGCGCCACCGACCGCCATGGAAACCACCCACGTTCCGGTCGAAACGACCGAGAAAGGACCATCCATCTGACGCAGATGTGGAAGCAGGGAGGCGTTCGAGTCGTGGATGCCGGACATGACCGGCGTCTCCTCGGCCAATCCTGTGATTTCGGCGATCTCGGGCAGTATTGCGCCCGCGATATCTCCGGCCAACGCCAGGGGAGCCATTTTGTCCTCAATGCCGAGCGCGGCGACCAATGTGGAGAATCCGGCGGTATGTGGATTCCACAGGTCTGTATGACACCCGAGCGAAGTGAGTTCGTTGGTGAAGTGCCCCGTAAGGCGACCCGACCAGTATTGCGGATAGCTCACGACCTGTCTGACGCGGCCACGTAGCCCCACTTGCGTTTTGAGCAGCCAATGCAGCTGGGCCCCCGCGTTGAGCCCTACCGGCAGGCGTGGGGACCCCGTCTCAGAAAAATTCGGCCGGAGCGCATCGTAAGCATGTGCGAGTTCCTCCGGCCCGGTGAACTCGTAATCCATCACCGGCGTGGCCAGCTTACCGACTCCATCCAGGAGCACGAAAGTCGCGCCATGGGTCGTGACACTGATCCGGTCGATGCCGTGTTTGGCCTCGAAGATCGACAGGCTCTCAAGCAGGAATTCCCAGATCCCCTCCACGTCGAAATGCGGATAGGGCGGCCCGGGGCGCACCGTGTTGGGCCGCGTCACCACGTCCAGCTCGCTCATGGTGTCTGTGTCGACCAGCGCCACCTTTGCGTTGGTCTTGCCTATGTCGAGAACGGCGACATGCATCAGGGCATATGGAACATCGGGACGAGGTCTTTTGCCACCGGTTCGTTGTCCGGGTGCGTCTCCATCACGTCCGCCATGTGCGCCCACCAACGCTGCATGATCTCGGTCCCGGGCAGGTCGGCCATCCCGTGGTCATCCCTGCGCCAGAGCACGCCGAAGAGGATGTTCGTCTCCTCGTCGAGGTGGATCGAATAATCCGACACGCCAGCATCGTGTAGCAGGTCCACGAGCTCGGGCCAGATCTCGTCATGCCTTCGTTTGTATTCGGCGGCCATCCCGGGGTGGAGTTTCATCTTGAAGGCGTGCTTGTGCATCACGCCCTCCACTTGGCCCAGAGGCGCGGCAACGCGATGACCCCGATCAGCATCAGGCCGATGAAAATCGACATGACGATGCCCGGCACGTTCAGAAGCCCAAGCCCGAAAGTCACTAGCCCCATCACGAAGGCCGCGATGACGACGCCCGGAATGGATCCGGACCCGCCGAGGATCGAAACGCCGCCAAGCACCACCATCGTCACCACCTCGAGCTCCCAACCGAAGGCGATGGAGGGGCGCGTGGATCCCAGCCGCGAGGTCAGGCAGATCGCCGCGACGCCGGCCATGAGACCGGTGAGCAGGAACAGGATGAACTTCACCCGCGCGACCCGGATACCTGAGAAGGACGCGGCGGTGGCGTTGTTGCCGATGGTATAGACTGTGCGCCCGAAATTCGTCCGGTGCAGCACGACGTAGTAGATCACCGCGAGCACTGCGAAGAGCACGAATTCGAATGAGAGCACCCACCAGACGTAGCCCTGCCCGAAGAAGGCGAAGTCTGCCGGATAGCCCCGGTAGGCGCCATCGCCGAGGATGATGTAACTGATCCCACGAAACAGGCTCATAGTGCCGATGGTCACCACAATGGACGGCAGGCCCATCAGGGTCACAAGCACGCCGTTGAACGCCCCAGCAGTCAGCCCCGTAACCAGACCGATCAGGACGAGCTCGAAGGTCCCGGCCCCGACCTGCGCCGCCGCTCCCATTGCCGTGGAAGCGAGCGCGATGATCGCGGCAACCGACAAGTCAATCTCGCCCGAGATGATCAGGAGGGCCATCGCGAAGGCGATCATCGCCTTCTCGGTAAAGTTGAACGTGGCGTCCGACAGGTTCCAGGCGTTCAGGAAGTAGGGCGAGGCGAAACTGTTAGCAACGAAGATCAGGATCGCGACACCGAGAAGCAGGACTTCCCAGCTCTTCAGGATCCGCGCCGCGTTTGACTGCAGGCGGTCTGGGATGTGGCGGGTGTTGGATGCGTCCGTCATGCCTGTGCTCCCTGTGCCTGCGCGCGGCGCAGGATGATACGGCCCTTGGCCTTGGCGCTACGGGCGTTGAACGCCACGGCGGTGATGATCGCGGCGCCGGAGATGGCCATCTGCCAGAAGGGTGAGATATCGACGACCGGCAGCGCATTCTTCACGATCCCGAGGAAGAGCGCGCCCAGGATCGTCCCCAGGATCGTCCCCGCGCCCCCGGCGATCGAAATGCCTCCGATGACGCAGGCCGCGACGACCTCGAGCTCGAACCCGCCGGCGATGTCCACGTAGGCCACCGCGTAGCGCGCCACCCAGAGATACCCAGTCAAGCCCGCGAGCGCGCCGGAGATGACAAAGGCCCAGAATTGCGTCTTGCCCACGTCGACGCCGGTATAGACGGCTGCGTGTGGATTACCGCCTACGGCATAGAAGGAGCGGCCCAACGGCGTGCGTGCGATCATCAGAATGAAGATGCCCGCCATCACCATCGCGAACCATGCGAGAACCGGCAGCCCCAGCACAGAGGCACGCGGGAAGCCCGTGAAAGCCGCGCTCATTTCATGCGCGTTGACCCATTCGCCGTTGGAAATGAGGAAGATGATACCGCGATAGATCGTCATCGTGCCGAGCGTCACGACGATGGGCGGGATCGCGAGCTTCCACACCAGTATGCCATTGAATGCGCCCATGATCGCACCAAGCCCAATGGCGACGGCGAGGATCACGAACACTGGCACGCCCGGCATCGCCGCGTTCAGCATCGCGCAGACCATACCGGTCAAAGCCAAGTTGGCCGCTACCGACAGGTCGATACATCGCGTGAGGATCACCACGGTTTGGCCTAGGGCGAGCAGCAGCAGCGGCGAGGTGTCTGTGAAGACGCGGACGAGGTTGGCGGGTGCGATGAAGCCGGGAAACCGGCTTGCGATCAGGGCCAGGAGCACAATGATCGCGCCCGCGAGGATCGCCTCGCGTGATTTCAAGAACGTCATCATTGGTCGCCCTCGCCGATGCCTGCCGCGTGGCGGACGAGCGTTTCCGGGGTCAGGTTGTCGCCCTCCAGCTCGGCCGCAATCAGCCCTTCGCGCATTACGATCACGCGGTCGGACATGCCCATCACCTCCGGGATTTCTGAGCTGACCATGATGACCGCCAAACCTTGCGCGGCCAGTTCGGCCATGAACGCGTGCACGGCCGCCTTCGAACCGATGTCGATGCCCTTGGTAGGCTCGTCGAGGATGATGACCTTGGGCTTGGTGGCCAGCCACTTGGCGATCACCACCTTCTGCTGGTTGCCGCCGGACAGGTTGCCCACGTCCTGATCGAGCGAGGCGGCGCGCAGGTCGAGCCGCTCGGTGTATTCCCGCGCGAGCGCGAATTCTTCTGACATCCGCAGAAACCCCGCGCGCGAGGTCTGGCTGAGTGACGGCAGTGTGATGTTTTGAAAGATCGGTAACCCGATCACCGCACCTTGCTTGCCGCGATCCTCGGGAACATAAACGATTCCGTTGTCGACTGCGTCGGCCGGCGATCGGATGACTTTGATATCGCCGTCGATCTTGACCACACCCTTTGAGGGCTTCGTGATCCCGAAGAGCGATTGCATCACCTCGGACCGACCTGCCCCGACTAGGCCGTAGAAGCCGAGGATCTCGCCCTTGCGCAAGGTGAAACCAATGCTGTCGAACTCGGTCGGGTGGGAATAGCCCACGACTTGCAACACCTCATCGCTCGGTGTGTGTTCTCGATCGGGAAAGATCTGGTCCACGTCGCGGCCGACCATGAGGCGCACGAGATCGGCCTCGCTAATCTCGGAAATCAAGCCGGCGCCCACGTGCTTGCCATCACGGAACACGGTGAACCGGTCGGCGATGCGGAAGATCTCGTCGAACTTGTGGCTGATGAAGAGGATCGCGCGCCCCTCGGCTTTTAGCCGTTCGACCAGTTCGTAGAGCTCTTCGATCTCCTTATGGCTGAGCGCGGCAGTCGGTTCGTCCATGATGACGACGCGCGCGTCGACCGACAGCGCGCGTGCGATGGCGACAAGGTGCTTGGAGGCAATCCCCAGATCACGCAGCGGCATGTCAGGGTCGAGATCGGCGTCGATGCGGTCGAGGATCTCGCGCGCCCGGCGGCGCATCTCGGCCCAGTCGATCATGCCGAAGCGGCCCTTCGGCGCATGACCGATGAAGATGTTCTCGGCGACGGTGAGCTCGTCGAAGAGCACCGTTTCCTGGTGAATGGCGGTGATCCCGGCGGCGGAGGCATCCTGCGCAGTTGTGAACTGCACGTCCTCGCCCGCGACGCGGATCGTGCCCTCGTCGGGCTGATAGATACCGGTGAGCGTCTTGACGATGGTCGACTTGCCCGCCCCGTTCTCGCCCACCAGAGCGGTCACCTGACCCGGGTAGAGTTCGAGCGACACCTGGTCGAGCGCCTTGACCCCCGGAAAGGTCTTGGTGATCCCGTCGAGCGTCAGCACGGGGTCGGTCGACACCGGCGACGCTTCGCGTGTTTGGGTCTCGATGCTCATCTGCATCGCGGCCTCCGATCAGTTTGATAAAGTGCCCCGGCACACGGGCAGTCCCGCGCGCCGGGGCGAGAGGAGATCAGAAGATGTCCTTGAAGTCGTCGATGTTCGTCTCGTCGTAGACGAACGGATCAGCCATCGCGCCCTCGTTGTTGTCATCGAGGGTGAGTGTGCCCATGCGGCCCATCGGGATTTCAGCGCCCGGCTCGGCAGTGGCCTGCTCGGTGGCGAGCTGATAAGCGAGCATGGTCGCAGAGTAGCCCAGGTCGATCGGGTTCCAGATCGCAAACGACTTGGAAGCGCCCGACTCGATGGCGCCCGCCATCTCCGAGGGCAGGCCCAGGCCGGTGACGTTCACTTCGCCCACCTTGCCGGCATCTTCGACGGCGCGCGCGGCGGCCACGATGCCAACGGAGGTCGGCGCGATGATCGCGTCGAGGTCCGGATAAGTCTGCATCAGGCCGGTCGCCTCGCGGTAGGACTTGTCGGCCAGGTCGTCGCCGTAGACGGTGCCCACTACCTCGATGCCGGGGTAGTTGCCCATCACCTTGTTCATCTCTTCGATCCAGATGTTCTGGTTCGTCGAAGTCGTCGTGGCCGACAGCACCGCGACCTCGCCGCCGTCCGGCAGCTCATCGGCAGCAAGCTTGATGATCATATTGCCGATCAGCGAATTGGAGGACGGGTTGAGGTGCAGCATCCGGCCTTCAGGCGCGACGCCGGAGTCCCAGGAGATCACCTTGATGCCCCGCTGCATCGCCTTCTTGAGCGCCGGAACCAGCGCGTCGGTGTCGTTCGCCGACACGGCGATGGCGTCAACCTGCTGGGCGATAAGCGAGTTGATCACCTCGATCTGCCCCTCGGCCGTGGTGTCGGTCGGCCCGGTATAGATGACCTCGACGTTGCCGAGCTCTTCCGCGGCCTCTTCGGCACCTTCAGCTGCAGCTTCGAAGAACCCTATGCCGAGTGCTTTAACCACCAGGGCGATGCGGACGTTGTCGTCCTGCGCCTGGGCCACACCACCCGCCAACATGAGCGCCGCAGCCGCTGCGCCACCGAACATTCTCCTCGTCATACTCATGATAAAACCTCCCTGGCTGAGTATCCGTTTGAACGCGAAGTCTTTCAGCTTGCGTCCGTTTTCCGCGCGGCCCCCGTTTGGGCCACGATCACCCGGACCTCAGCCGCTTCGAGCATCGAAGCGACCCGATCCGAAATGCCTTCGTCGGTAATGACGACGTCGATCCGCTCGAGACCGCAGAGCACGAGGCTGGAGCGGTTCTCGAATTTGGAGCTGTCGACAAGCACGACGAGCTCGTCTGCCTGCCCGATCAGCTTTTCCTCGGCCTGAATGAGCAGAGGATCGTTCTCCATCAGCCCCATCGGGCCCACCCCGTAGGCGCCCATGAACATGCGCTTGGCATAGTAGTGGCGCGTCATGTCGTTCTCGAACGGGCTCAGGATGATGTTCTGTTCGCGGTAGAGCGCGCCTCCGGGCACCATGACGGTGTTCTTGGTGTGCTTGAGCAGGTGCTCGGCGATTGGAAAGCTGTTGGTCATCACCTGCACCCGCCGATTGGCGAGGTGGTGAACCATCTGGAACGTCGTGGTGCCACCGTTGATGATGATCGGGTCGCCGTCGTCGCATAGGGCGACCGCTTCGCGCGCGATCACCTGCTTCTCTTCGGCATTGATCGTCTGGTTCACCACAAACGGTCGGCCGGCCAGTCCCGGCAGGGGCGGCGGCGTGAGGGCCTCGGCTCCGCCACGCACCCGGCGCAGGCGCTTCTGCTTATCGAGGGTCGAGATGTCACGCCGGATCGTCGCCTCGGAGGTTTCCGTCAATGCGACGAGCTCGCCCACCGTGACGATGGGGCGCTCCTGAACCGCAGACAGGATAAGCCGGTGGCGTTCCGTTTCGTGCATTGAAGTCCTCCCGTTCCCAACAGCATGCCTGATTCTGATCATGGGTCAATCAAAAGTTTTCATAAACGATCATGTTGCGCCGCAGCATGATCGTTTATGATCGGTTTTGGTTGACTTGGGCTTAGCTTTCTCGCAGGGTTTGGCCAATGGCTCAGGCTGCCTATCGCGGCTTTCACGGGAGGAACATCATGCTGACGCGCGCCGAAAACCGGCTGGAAAACCTTTGGGACGACGCAAAATCCGAAGCGATGAGCGAGTCCGAGAAACTGCTCTACCGCTCGAACCTCCTGGGCTCTGACAAGCGAATCACGAACTACGGCGGCGGCAACACGTCGGCCAAAGTGATGGAAACCGATCCGCTCACCGGGGATCAGGTTGAGGTGCTCTGGGTGAAGGGCTCCGGCGGCGATGTCGGGTCGATCAAGATGGACGGCTTCGCGACGCTTTACATGGACAAGCTCAACGCGCTGAAGGGCCTGTATCGCGGCGTTGAGTATGAAGACGAGATGGTCGGCTACCTTCCACATTGCACCTTCAACCTGAACCCACGAGCTGCCTCCATCGACACGCCGCTGCACGCCTACGTGCCCAGAAAACACGTTGATCACATGCACCCGGATGCGATCATCGCGATTGCTGCTTCGAAAAACTCCAAAGAGCTGACACAGGAAGTGTTCGGCGCCGAGATCGGCTGGCTACCGTGGAAGAAGCCGGGCTACGAGCTGGGCCTCTGGCTCGAGGATTTCTGCAAGAAGAACCCCGAAGCGAAAGGCGTCGTTCTGGAAAGCCACGGGCTCTTCACCTGGGCGGACGATGCCAAGGAATGCTACGAGCTGACCATCGCGATCATCCAGAAAGCGATGGACTGGTTCGCGGACAAGACCGCTGGTCAGGACGCTTTTGGCGGGGCGGTCCATGAAAGCCTCGCACCCGAGGCACGCCGCGCCGTTGCCGCGCGCCTGATGCCTGCGATCCGCGGCTTCGTGTCCGGCAACCAGCACATGGTCGGCCACTTCGAGGACAGCGAAACGGTGCTGGAATTCGTCAATGCGCGCGACATGGAGCCGTTGGCCGCGCTCGGCACTTCTTGCCCCGACCATTTCCTGCGGACGAAGATCCGCCCCCTTGTGGTGAATTTCGACCCCGCGAAGAACAACCTCGACGAGGTGCTCGAGGGGCTGCCCGACCAGATCGCCGCCTACCGCGAGGATTACGCGGCCTACTACGAGCGCTGCAAACGCGACGACAGCCCGGCGATCCGCGACCCGAACGCGGTGGTCTACCTCATCCCGGGTGTCGGCATGATCACCTTCGCCAAGGACAAGGCCACGGCCCGGATCTCGGGCGAGTTCTACGTCAACGCCATCAACGTGATGCGCGGCGCCTCAGCCGTGTCCGAATACGTGGGTCTTCCCGAGCAGGAAGCCTTCGACATCGAATATTGGCTCCTCGAAGAGGCGAAGTTGCAGCGCATGCCCAAGCCCAAGTCGCTGGCCGGGCGCGTCGCATTGGTCACCGGCGGCGCAGGCGGGATCGGCGCGGCCACTGCCGAGCGGTATCTGTCCGAAGGTGCCTGCGTGATGCTTGCGGACATCAACGGGGACAATCTGGAGGCCGCCAAGGCAAATCTCGTCCAGCGCTACGGGCGCGACGTGGTGCGCACCGTCAAGATGAACGTGACGGACGAGGCCGAGGTCGCGTCCGCTTACGCTGACATCTCGGTCGAGTTCGGCGGCATCGATATTCTGGTGTCCAACGCCGGGATCGCCTCGTCCGCCTCGGTCGAAGAGACCACGCTCGAGCTTTGGCAAAAGAACATGGACATCCTGTCCACTGGCTATTTCCTTGTCTCGCGCGAGGCCTTCAAGGTCATGCGCGTGCAGGGGATCGGCGGATCGGTGGTGTTCGTGGCGTCGAAAAACGGCCTCGCCGCCAGCCCGAACGCGTCGGCCTACTGCACGGCAAAAGCTTCCGAGATTCACCTCGCCCGCTGTCTCGCCCTTGAGGGGGCTGATGTCGGCATCCGTGTGAATGTGGTGAACCCGGACGCGGTGCTGCGCGGTTCGAAGATCTGGGAGGGCGAATGGCTCGATCAACGTGCCTCGACCTATGGCACCGACAAGGAGGGGCTGGAAGAGATGTATCGCAACCGCTCTCTGCTCAAGCGCTCGGTCTTGCCTGAGGACATCGCGGAAGCGGCCTACTTCTTCGCCGCCGATACGTCGGCAAAGTCCACGGGGAACATCGTGAACGTTGATGCGGGCAACAAGGAAGCCTTCACGCGCTGACAGATCGGGGCGGCGTTCCGCCCCATTTGCGGAGCGGAGGACACATGCGACTGTCACACTGCCATAATTTCCACGACTTCAGGCGGCTCGCCAAGCGCCGCCTGCCATCGCCAATTTTCAACTACATCGACGGCGGCGCCGACGATGAGGTGACGATGCGGCGCAACTCGGCGGCGTTCGACGCGGTGGACCTGGTGCCGCATGTGCTGCGGGGCACCAAGGACGTTGAGCTTTCGGTCGAGGTCATGGGGCAGAAACTCGCCCTGCCGTTCTACCTGTCGCCCACCGCGCTCCAGCGCCTTTTTCACCACGACGGGGAACGCGCGGTCGCGGCGGCCGCGGCGAAATACGGCACGATGTTCGGCGTCTCGTCCCTGGGCACGACCAGCCTCGAGGAGCTGCGGCGCACACACGACACGCCGCAGGTCTACCAGTTCTACTTCCACAAGGACCGTGGCCTGAACCGCGCGATGATGCAGCGCGCGAAGGAGGCGGGCGTCGACGTGATGATGCTGACTGTCGATAGCATGACCGGCGGCAACCGCGAGCGCGACAAGCGCACCGGCTTCTCGATCCCCTTCAAGCTGACGCTCGCCGGCATGGCGCAATTCGCGATGAAGCCGGCCTGGGGTATCAACTACGTCACGCACGAGAAATTTTCCCTTCCCCAGCTCGACGACCACGTCGACATGGGCGGCGGCGCCATGTCCATCGGGCGCTACTTCACCGAGATGCTGGACCCCACGATGAACTGGGAAGATCTCGCCGAGATGATCGAGCTCTGGGACGGCAAGTTTTGCCTCAAAGGCGTCATTCATCCCGACGACGCGGCCCGCGCGGCCGATCTGGGCTGTGACGCGGTTGTCCTGTCGAACCACGCCGGGCGGCAGCTCGACGGATCGCTCGCCCCGTTCGATGCACTGGGCGGGATCGTCGACCAGGTGGGAGACAAGCTCGACGTGATGATGGACAGCGGCATCCAGCGCGGCACCCACATCATCAAGGCGCTCGCGATGGGCGCGAAGGCGGTGGGCATCGGGCGCGGCTACCTGTTCCCGCTCGCCGCCGCCGGGCAGGCCGGGGTCGAACGGATGGTTGGTCTACTCAAGGACGAAGTCGAACGCGACATGCGCCTCATGGGCGCGGCGAAGATCTCGGATCTGACCCGCGACATGCTGCGACCAAGATAAACGCCGGATCGCCGGCAGGGAGGAAAAATGAGCTATCAATCCGCCAAGGACGCGTTCGCCGAATGGGGCGTCGACACCGAAGCCGCGATGGAGGCGCTGGCCCGAATCCCGATCTCGGTGCATTGCTGGCAGGGCGATGATGTGGTGGGGTTCGAGGGCCAGAGCGGCGCGTCCGGCGGCGGGATCCAGGCCACCGGCAACCACCCCGGCCGCGCGCGCACCCCGGACGAATTGCGTGCCGATCTAGAGTTCGCCTATTCGATGATCCCCGGCAAGCATCGCCTGAACCTCCATGCATTCTACATGGACACGGAGGAGACGCCGGACCGCGATGAGATCGAATACCGACATTTCGCGCCCTGGGTCGACTGGGCCCGCGAACAGGGCATCGGGCTCGACTTCAACCCGACGTTCTTCGCTCATACCAAAGCCGACGACAACTTGACGCTGTCCCATCCCGACAAGGGCATCCGCGACTTTTGGATCGAACATGGCAAACGTTCGCGCGAGATCGCCGCGAAGATGGGAAAGGAACTCGGCACGGCGGCCGTGAACAACATCTGGGTGCCGGACGGGTCGAAGGATATCCCGGTCGATCGCATGGCCGCGCGGCAGCGGCTCGAAGCCTCACTCGACCAGATGTTGGCGCCCGCCCATGACGCGGCGCATCTGCGCGACGCGGTGGAGAGCAAGCTCTTCGGGATCGGGGTCGAGGCGATGACCGTGGGCAGCCACGAATTCTACCTGGGCTACGCGATCCGCAAGGGGACGCTTCTTTGCCTCGACATGGGGCATTTCCACCCGACCGAGAACATCGCCGACAAGTTGTCCTCCGTTGCGCTGTCGGTGGACGAACTGCTCTTGCACGTGAGCCGGCCGATGCGCTGGGATTCCGACCACGTGATCCTCTTGGACGACGCGATCCGGGGCATGGCGCAGGAGCTGGTCTTCGCCGACCTGCTGGGGCGCACGCACATCGGGCTCGACTTCTTCGACGCCACGATCAGCCGCACCGCGGCCTGGGTCATCGGCGTGCGCAACATGCAGAAGGCCTTGCTAGAGGCGCTCCTCATGCCACAGGCGCGGTTGAAAGAAGCCGAGGCGGCGCTGGACTTCACCACGCGCTTCATGCTGACCGAAGAACTGAAGGACATGCCCTTCAGCACGGTCTGGGCCGAGTTCTGCGCGCGTAACGAGCGGCCTTGTGGCAAGCGACTGATTGACGAATTGGCGGGATATCAGACGCGAGTTGCTGACCGGGGCAGGTAGAAAATCCGGCAGAAAGGGCGCTTCCCTAATGCGCTTTTCCTCATCGGTGGGACGTCGGATTTCTGGCGGGAATGGCAACTTGTCTGTCGTGTCCGCGCTGTTGGACCTGGGCCAGGAATGGCTGGCTCGACACGCCTCGCCGGGTTCCTTCAATACTGCATAGGAAGATTCGAGGTAGTGGAGCGCGCATGCGACCAACACGCCGAAAGGTTTACATAGGGTTTACATAGCGCCGATACTGGGTTGCCTACGTAAACCCTCGGGATGCTCGGACCAGCCCATATTCACCCTTTGTTCTCGGCTAGGGTTTACCTAAAGTTTACATAAAGTTGACAGATCCGGACCCAAAACCACGGTTTTCGGCGATCTATGTAAACCCTGCGACCACAAAACCTCAACAAAACAGGCTTCTGAGCAGAAGCGCGCCGCAGACAGGGTTTACATAAACCGTCGCTCACACAGAAACGCGCACCAGAGCAGACCAACGCATCACCAGCTACACCGACACTCAGAAGACAACGGACAGCATCTGGTGACGAGCACATCGAGCCCTAGAGCACACGCAACACGACAGGTGACGACCACTGAGGACGAACGGCATCGAGGATGCGGAGTTGAGTCACGCATGTCTGAATGACGAGGCAGGTGCGGACAGGTCACGGAAGGTCGGTATTGCTGCCTGATGCCGTGTTGATGATCTAGCTAGACAGCTGTGTAGGTAGGTAGCTGCGGACCCAGATCCGATGAGCAGCTGATGATCTGGCACGCTGCTTCGCCGGTGAGCGCGATCGTTGCCGAGGAGGTTAGAAGCGCAACGCCCTTAATGTCCTAGTTCCCGCCAGCAACGCGAACGCTCCCATCCACCCAGGCGCTCGGGCCCTCGAACTAGTCGCGGTTTTGACCAGCCAACGCATCGTCGTGTTGAGGTTAGCGTATGACACGCGGGCAGCCGGTGCGGTAGTGGGGTTCACAACGAGCCTCCTATAAGGATGTGACCCCGTCACGGATACATTCATGCAACGTCGCGGTCCTGGGTTCTTCCTCTTTTGTGAATGGGAGTCGAGCCAGCGCATACAGGTTCCGCAGGACGAAAGCACCCTTCGGTTTGTTGCCTATCGAGGTCCACATCGACTTGACCGAGAAGCAGAGAAGTCGATCACATCCACGTCAACTGGAACGATTTCAACCCGACCTACCGAAATGCGAAGCCACGACCGCTATAATGGAGGTGCAGTGAATAAGGCGCGCTTCCATCAAGGATTTCACCCATCGCCGCGACGAGAGAAGGCCTTGGGGGGATCGGATAGGGTTTCTCTCACCTCAAGGCAGTATCAACGTGAAGAGCTACATATCAAAGTAGCTACCGCTCTACAGGACATAGAAGATGAAGATGAGTAAAAGCGAGACGGATCTAGGCAAGTTGGCCGTGGGCTACGCACGTGTCTCAACCACGGGGCAAGGAGATAAAGGGACTAGCTTGGAGGCGCAGCGCCGCGCAATCCGGACCTTCTCTGACCACATGGGCTATAGGCTGATTGAGGTCTTCGAGGATGCTGCGTCTGGTGCGCACGAGAAGAGCTTCAATATGCGACCGAACCTCAACCACGCCCTTGATTGTATGAAAGAGAACGATGCGATTCTCGTCGTTTATGACTGGGATCGTTTCTCCCGGTATAGAGGTGTTCCGGAGCAGTTGAAGAAGCGCGGCATATCCAAAGATCGTGTATTATGCGTGAAGTCAGGTGAAGATCTGCGGCGCGCCTCGGAAGCTGCGGTATTCGAGCGTGCTTCCTTCGATCGCGAGATGATCTCGCGTCGCACGAAGGATGGTATGGCTGCAAAGAAACGCGCAGGCGAGACGTTCGGCAATCCCGACATCAAGAACGTGCAAGCGTCCGGTGTGAAGGCCTACAGCGCGAAGGCTGATCGGGTCGTTCATGAGATTGTGGAACACATCCGGCGCGGGACGCTCGACGATAAAGATAGCTGCGGCGTAGTAGCCAAAAAATTGAACGCTGCGGGCCTGCTCACTGCGCACGATAAGTCCTGGAACAAGGACCGTGTGAAAGGTCCACTTCGCAAGGCTCGAGCACTAATCAAGGCCGAGCAATCATCGGAGTCAGACGACATAGATGAAGAAGGCTACGAGCATGAGATTACATTCGGTATGTTCTGACGCGCGCAGGCTGGCTGTTGAGGTCGGTGAGCATGATCCGGGCGCCCCGAGCTACCAGAGTCACACAACGCGTTCGGCGCGCTCTATCCGGTCCGCCGTTGCTGACATCGAAGAATCCGACGGATAGCGAGTGCGACCAGACATCGCACCACCCCGTCGGCATGACGGCCCCGCAGAGACTCTCTGTTCGCGCTCAGGGGCACGGTCGTGTGTTTGGAGGCCTCGGCGCCCGAAATGACTTTGACGCGCTCAGCGGGCAGCACAGCGCCTCTGGGCGCGTTCGGCCAGCGCGGCCATGACAGGAAGGCCCGAGAGATCCGAGACGAAGATGGTGCTGTCATCTACGGGCCAGTCGAGCGACATCTTGGGGGCGCCGCCGTGGCGCCATTCGATCCGGTCGCCGGGATGCGCCTGACGAAGCCAGCGCGCCGCCGGGCCATGGCCCGCGTGAAGCACGCAATCAACGTCGAAGCGTCCGTCAGCGTGCCAATGCCGGTAGGTGAAGGCGCGCGGTCGAGCGGGCGCCCCGGCGCCGCATTCGGGAAACCGCAACCGGCAATGGCCGCCATGCGGCCGGTCCCGCGGCAGCGCTTCCCCGTCCAGCGGCGCGAATGTCACCCTCCGCATGGTCAGGTCGAGCGGGAGGACCCGCTCAACCCGGACCGCGTGAAAGCCTTCACTCGACGCCATAGATGCGCGCGATGTCGTCGAGCATCAGTTGCGCGGCGAGAATGCCGCCGGCGGTATTCCAGATCGCGTCGCTGACGTCGTGCACACGGCCGGCCTGAACCGCCGACAGCGATTGCCAGAGTGGGTCGTTCAGGACCTCTTCGGCCACGGCGTCGCCTTCGCCGTCGCCGGTGTCGTATGTGAAGTGGAAGATCCGGTCGCCGTCCATGTCGGGAATGCTTTCCTTGCCCGTGCGGATCGCGAAGTCCTCGACATTCTGATTCTCGGGCCGGTCGAAGCCGAGATCCTGGAGCAGAACGCCGGAAAAACTGTCGAGTTGGTAGATGCGGATCTGCCCTGGCAGAAACCGGATGACGGAGACCTTTTCCTTAAGAGCATCGCCCAGTGACGCGCTCAGCGTATCGACACGCGCTTCGTAATCAGCGATGGCGGCCGCGCCCTCTTCCTTCAGTCCGAGCGCATCAGCGTAAAGGCGGAAATTGATCTGCCAGTCACCGCGCAGTTCAGCCGACATGACCGTTGGCGCGATGGCCGAAAGCTGGGGAAAGATCTCTTCGTGCCGCTGGGCGTTGCCGAGAATCAGGTCGGGTTGCAACGCAGCGACCAGTTCAAGATTCACCGCGCTCTCGGTGCCGACGGGCTGCGCATCGCCCATCTGCTCGGTGATGTGATCCCACCACGGATCGCCGTTCCAGGAGTTCGCGGCCCCCACCGGCACCACGCCGAGCGCAAGCAGGGCCTCGGTCCCCTCGTTGGTCAGGACGACCACGCGCTGCGGTTCTTCCGGAACGTCGGTGGTCCCCAGCGCATGGTCGATCTCGCGGGCCTGAAGCGGTGCGATGTCCAGCAGCGCCACGACCGGCAGCGCGGCGAGGATATGTCGGAAGAGTTGCATGAGGCGGCATCCTTTGTTGAGTGTTTCAGTCGGATTTGCTGCGAATTGATTGACTAAATCAGTCGGGAATGTCAATCGACCGTCGAAGAAGGTGCATCAGCAATGAAGAAAACCGCCACGCTCCTTGTGCTGGTCCTCGGCCTCGCAATCGGCGCGAGCCTCCACTTGGGGCTAAATCTCTATTCGCCGGCAAAGGTTCTGGCCGCGCTCGGGGGTGCCGAGGGCACGGATGCGATCATCATCAGGACCCTGCGCATCCTCCGCACCCTGGTGGCGATCTGCGCCGGTGCGGCGCTCGGCCTGTCGGGTTTTCTCGTCCAGTCCGCGACGCGCAATCCGCTTGCCGAGCCGGGGCTTCTTGGGATCAACGCCGGTGCGGCGTTCTGCGTCGTTTTGGGGGTCACGTCTTGGGGCACGGTCGGCCTCGCGGCGATGGGAGCGCTGGCCCTCGCGGGCGGGCTTTCGACCACGGGTTTCTTGTTCGCCGTCGTCGCAGCGGCCGGGCGGACCGCCGGGCCGGGCACGACCCTCCTCGCAGGGGTGACGCTGGCGGCCATGCTCGCCTCGCTGACCCAGGTTCTACTGCTGGTGGATGAAACGGCGCTGGAAACCATGTTGTTCTGGCTCTCGGGGGGGTTCGCCGACCGGAGCCTCGCTGTGCTCGCGCTCGGACTGCCCTCGCTCGCCGTCGGGATGATCGGGGCGCTGGCCATATCGGGGTCGCTGGACGTGCTGCGGCTCGACGACGACAGCGCCGGGGCGCTTGGTGTGCACGTGACCGGGGTCAGGATGGGGGCGCTCGCTTTGGGCGCCCTGCTCGCTGCCGGCGCGGTCGCGATGGCCGGGCCGGTCGTGTTTCTCGGTCTCGTGGCCCCACATCTGGCCCGCCGCATCGCTCCGCGCACCAACAGCGCGGGCTGGATCGTCGTCACCGTGCTGACCGGCGCGATTATCGCGGTCCTGGCCGACATCGTGGCCCGGCTCATCGTCCTGCCTGGAGAGGCGCCGGTCGGCGCTGTGCTTGCCCTCGTCGGCGTTCCCATCCTGGTCAGCCTCCTGCGTCGCAAGGCCGAGGCCGCGCTGTGAGCCGGATCGTCGCCCCCCTGCGCCTTGCCGGGCTGGCCGCTTGTCTCGCGGTGCTCGCCGTCGTGGCGACGGGCCTCGGGTCGAGCGCCCTGCCACTCGACCGCGTGACCGCCGCGCTCTTCGGGCGGGGCGAGGCGATGGATGCGGTGATCGTCTGGACCTTGCGCTTGCCACGGGTGGCGCTCGCCGTGCTCGCCGGCATGGCGCTCGCGCTGGCGGGGGCGCTCCTCCAACGGGTAACGCGAAACCCGGTCGCCGCGCCCTCGATCCTCGGGATCACCGACGGGGCCGCCGTGGGGGTTGTCGCATTCCTCTGGATCTTCTCGGACGATGCCAACGCGCTCGCGGTCTCGATCCATTGGCAGCGGCTTGCCGCTGCGCTCGGCGCCCTCGTTTTCGCGGCTCTCGTTGCGGTGCTCGCCCTGCTCGATCCGCAGGGCCTCAGCCCGTTGCGCATCATTCTCTACGGCATTTCACTTGCCGCCCTAGCGAAGGCGGCGGTGACGCTGATGATGATCCTGGGGCCGGTCTACCGCGCAGGGCAGGCCCTGACCTGGCTGACGGGATCGGTCGGTGCGGCCCATTGGCACGACGTGGGAACGGTCGCGGCCGGCCTGATAGTCGCCACACTAATCCTCGTGATGGTCGGCCGCCGCGTCCGGCAACTCGTCCTCGACCCGGAGACCGCCCAGGCGACCGGCGTTTCGGTCGGTCGGGCGCAGCTTCTGTTCCTCGCCCTCACGGTCGTGCTCACCGCGCTCGCTGTGTCACAGGTCGGTGCGGTCGGTTTCGTGGGTCTCATCGCGCCGCATATCGCGCGCCTCATTCACGGCCAGTTCACCGGGGGATACCTCGCGGCCACGGCGATGATCGGTGGCGTGCTCATCCTCGGCGCCGACACGCTGGCCCGGACGCTGGCCCCGCCCGTCGAACTGCCCGCCGGGGCCCTCACCGCGCTGGTCGGCGCCCCCCTTTTTCTCTGGCTGCTGTTGAAAGAAAGGCGAACGCATGGCTGAAGCTCTCACCCGTTTGCGCAATGTCACGGCGCGCTATGACGGTGTCACCGCGCTCGAGACGGTCGACCTCAACCTTCCCAAGGGCCTTATCACCGCGTTCTGCGGCCCGAACGGGAGCGGAAAGTCCACGGCGCTGCGCGTCATGCGCGGCCTGCACGTTCCGTCGATGGGGACCGTCGAGGTCGCCGGCCGTCCGCTCGGCGACTGGATGCCCAGGGAACTCGCGAAATCGGTCGCGATGCTGAGTCAATCGCCCGACGCGCCTCCGGAATTGACGGTGCAGGATCTCGTCCGGCTCGGTCGCTTTGCGCACCAACGTGGCTTCCGCGGGCAACGGGCGGAGGATCGAATCGCCTGCGAGAGGGCGCTGGCGGCGACTGAGATGACCCACCTCGCCGAACGGCCGATCGGGCGGCTCTCGGGGGGGCAACTACAACGCGCGTGGATCGCGATGACCATCGCGCAGGACGCACCAAACATCTTCCTCGACGAACCGACAAACCATCTAGACGTGTCGCATGCGTTCGAGGTGCTCGAACTCGTGAAGCGTCTCAATCGCTCCGAAGGCCGCAGTTTCGTGCTTGTGCTGCATGACCTCAACATGGCGATGCGCTACGCCGATCATATCGTTCTGTTCGACGAGGCGCACGTAGAGGCGGCCGGCCCCACCCGAACTGTCCTGACGGAGCGCCGGATCTCCGAGGTCTTCGGCATCGGCTGCAAGCTGATCGACATCGAGGGGCAGGACGTCCCCACTGTTGTTCTGCTGCCGGGTCAATAAGCTCTAGACTCCGTCGAAAGAGCGAAACGGGCATCCGCTTAGGCCATGGCAACAGACTGCTTTTTATGGATTCGTGTTAAGGGTGTGAGGCCACCGCTCGATCACGCGCACTTTGGCCCGGGCCAGGAATGGCTGTAGCGACACGCCACAGCAGGCCCGTAGCGTCTTCGAAAAGACGCTCCTCTTTTGCTGGGCGCCAAGTAAGAGACCCGGACAGAGGGTTTACATCGGGTTTACATAGCGCCCGCTCCGGGTTGCCCTATGTAAACTCGCGGGACGTTAGGAAGGGAAATATTCACCATTTGTTCTCATTTTGGGTTTACATGGAGTTTACATAGAGTTGACAGATTTCATCCCAAAACCGCGTTTTTTGGTGATCCATGTAAACCCCGCGACGCGAAAACCCCAACAAAACAGGCATCTGCGATGAGATCAGGCCAGGCGAAGGTTTACATCGACCTCGGCGGTGACGGCGATCGACGTCCGCGCGCACCGGCGCAAAGGCCTTTAACGGTGCATCCGAGCGCGTCCTACGATCACGCTGACGACCCACGGACGTGTGGCCAAGTCGATGTCGAACCGGTGACGCGAAGGTCCATAGGAGCAAATGTCGCGCACCGACGTGCATCATGGCTTGCGGGCCGAAACCTGGATGCTCCTTTCTGAAATAATCTCGCCTCGAACCGCCTCCCGTCGTCCGGGTTGCTATAATGGGAGATATTGAAGATCTGAAAGACGATGCTAATGAACCGACATCTGGACATCACGCGAATGACATCGGGCACGAACAGGAAATTGCTCCAACGCGAGCTGCGCAAATGGCTCGCACGCTACACTTTCACGCACTTTGTCACTTTGTCGTCCAATCACCAGAGCTTCAGCTACCAGTGGATGAAGCAACAGTTGAGAGAGTGGGATGCGCGCGTAAACCACTCTCTGAACGGCCGGCGGTGGCAAAAAAGACCGGACGAGCGCCTGGTTTGGTTCGCATTTCCGGAGAAGCTCACCACCAATCCGCACTGGCACCTTCTGGTGGCGGTTGATGACCGCGCTGAGACGCCCGCTCGTGCTGCGCGCCTTGCAGATTTTCCCATTTACGGCAACCGGCATTGGATGAACCTATGTTACCAAGGATCCTTCGACGCACAGCGCATTGAATCAAAGGGAATAATCGAGTATGCTACGAAGGTGAGCGCCAACCCGGCGTATCTGGAAAGGTTCGTGCTCTCGAGGGAGTTCATGAACATCTAGGGTTCGAAGACAGCCTGATTGCGACGCTTCAGGTAGGTCATGGGCATCTAGATTCCTGGCATTTCCATCGACCTCGCTCTGGTCGTAATGGCGAAGCTATGTTTGATAGCTCCACTACACATAAATCGAAAGCATGGTTCAGCGCCGACAACGGAGGCGCTGAACGCAGCGAGCGAGGCCGAAGGCCGAGTGAGTGAGCATCTCTTGTCGCTGCTACACGCCACGAGCGTGAACCGTTCCGCCCCCCAACGAACACGAAGTCCTAGAAAAACACGTCGCTAGCGATGAGGATGCAGACTGGTGCCGCAACAGCTTCAAGTTCCAAAGCTCCCATGTTTTCTTTTCTGTGTTCCGGTCGTTTTTGTTTGCTTCTTAGATCTGAAGAGCCAGTGATACTCGTGGTTCTCTGAACGAGGTAAGTTCTGGCACGACAACATGGACACCCGGTCTTTATCGCGAACCAGAATGCGCCCGGGGTCGTTCTTTCGACGAACAGCGAGTTCAATGAGGAGCAGCTTCAACAACTGGTCCACGAGCACCCTGAGGCACTTCCCATCAACGAAATCGACGCGGCCTTCGAGGGTGCGATTTCGGTCTGCCGCGAGTTGAACACACCCGCCGGCCCGATCGACAACTTCCTCATCACACTTTCTGGGCTCCCGGTCATCGTCGAATGCAAGTCATGGCGCAACCCGCAAGCGTGCCTTGAGGTGGTGGGCTAAGTGCTCAATTATGCGAAAGCGCTCGCGCTGGTCGTCGACTGAAATTGAGTGTGATGCTGCCCCGCGCGGTCGCACTCTCGATCCGAACACAACAAAGGACCTACTCGAATGACCAGTGAGGCTCTCAAGCATGGTCTTCGCAAAAACGCCGGCCAGGTCGCCCACCAGCTCATCCAGGTGATGCTGGTCGGCTTTGCCATCGGGATGACCCGAACGGTAGTTCCCGCCATGGCCGAATCCGAGTTTGGGCTTGAGCGCGGTTCGTTCTTGTTGCTGGCCTCCTTCGTCGTGGCCTTCGGGGCGGTGAAGGCCGTGATGAACTTTGTCGCTGGTCGCTGGTCGGAACGCATCGGTCGCAAGCGCGTGCTGTTCTGGGGCTGGGTCGTGGCGCTGCCGATCCCGGCGATCATCTGGGCGGCACCCGATTGGAGCTGGATCGTGGGGGCCACCGTGTTGCTTGGTGTGAACCAAGGTCTGTGCTGGTCGATGACCCAGACAGCGAAGCTGGACATGACGCGCGCAGACGAGCGCGGGCTGACGATGGGGCTCAACGAATTCTCCGGCTATGCCGGTGTTGCCCTTGCCGGCATCCTCACCGCCTACGCCGCCGAGTGGTTCGGCGCGCGCACGGGGCTTCTTGTCTTCGGTTTCGCGGTGATACTGGTCGCGCTTGCTCTGACGGTGGTCTGGGTGAAGGATACCCTACCTTGGGCGAAGGCCGAGAGCGCCGCCCATAAGGCCGCGCTGCAGAAGAACCCGCCACGCTATCCCCCGGGCGTCCCGGCACATCCAACGACGAGCGAAGTGTTCGCTTTGATGAGTTGGCGTGACAAGAGGCTCTTCGCGATCAGCCAAGCGGGCCTGGTCGAGAAATTTGTAGACGCGCTCGTCTGGGTCCTTTTCCCTGCCTTTCTTTCAACGCAAGGCTCCGGCCTGACCGAAATCGGCTGGATCGTCGGCGTCTATGGCTTCGTCTGGGGGGGCTCGCAGCTCTTGACAGGGCGGCTGTCGGACCATGTGGGCCGGTTATGGCCCAACGTGCTCGGCATGTGGATCAGCGGCGCCGGCGTGGCGATGGTCGTGTTGGGCACCGGTGCGTATTGGTGGTCCATTTCTGCCGGCGTGGCAGGTTTCGGAATGGCGCTCCTGTATCCGAACCTTTCGGCGGCCGTGGCCGATATCACCCCGCCCATCTGGCGCGGCTCTGCCATCGGGATCTACCGGTTCTGGCGTGACCTTGGCTACGCCATCGGCGCGCTCGGGCTCGGCCTTGCGGCCAGCCTCGCCGGGGCACCGGAAGCTGCGTTCTGGTTCGTAGCAATCTCGATGTTCATATCCGGTGCCTTGCTGTTGTGGCTCTCGGAAGAAACGCATCCGCGCTTGAATCCTGCCATTCCAGAGAATTCCGATTGCTGAATTCCTTGCCCGCCGTCTAGGCCTCATGGTCATTTTGCTTCTCGCGGTCTCGGTCAGGGGCTTTTGCCCAAGTGGATGTGCGCTGCTTCGACGATCTGTCAGACACAGAGAGACCAGCCGCGGCGCTGAATTGGCTCGCCAACCAAACCAGAACCTTCATTAACGTCTTACGCACTACCATCCGGTCCGCCGACACTGACAGCGAAGATGCTGACAAATTACGATCGCAGTCGGTCTTGCAACGGGAGCTTTGCTCAATGCCGTCGCAAAAGCTCTGCTTGAAATCCGACCGATGCCTCTACCGGCTTTTCAAAGGTCCGTTTTCGCCAAATCCGTTCATGCTTCGGGAAGTGATATCGTCGAGTGTGATGAGATCTGGGTGCACTCGCAGATAGAGCAAGACTGGCTGCACTTCCTGCGTGATGTCGGGAATGGTAAGAACGTTACCATCACACTACGCCAGGTCCAGCTGCTGATGCGCGTAGGCGCAACGAAAACGGCCTAGAACCGGGCGTCTGCCTCTAGCTTGCACGGTCGGGCCCGTCCTCATACAATAATCCATGAGGCAAAAACTCCCTGCGTCGTCACAACAGGCACGAATGTCGCTCGCCAAGGCCCTTATTCTTTCAATCATCCTAGCGTTCATTGGAATGTTCGAGGTGACGATGAACGTCGGTTCACACCATGATCCGGGCGTCGAGATTTCGCAAACCCATTGCGAATCCTGCCCTGAGGCCACTGAAATGGACACGTCCCGCGCACACGCGGGCGCTTGTTCGAGCGGAGCCAGCTGCATGCTCAATGCGGTCGAGGCCGCACAGCAGCCCATCGTATTTGTGCAGATGACGAGCGATTGGATGACCCCTGCCCCAAGCTCGACATTCGCGTCGACTCAACCCCAACTCGATCTGCCGCCTCCGCGCGCTTGAGACTGTTCCCTATGTCATCCATCGGGGCGACCCGATGATCCCGACCCGTGCAGTTGCGCGCGAACAGTTCGATCGAGAGTCACATGAACAAACCCCTGCTACTGGCCGTTCTGGCCGCCGCCGTCCTTGGCGGTATCTACGTCGTCACCCGTCCCGGCACATCTGCCCAGGACACAACCACCAGTGCGGTCGCCGAACCTGCGGAAGGCGACCCCATCGTCACCGTCACCCTTCCGCAAACGCTCTCTGACCAAGCCCAGATGGGCGAGCGCGGCTTCAACGCGGTCTGCGCCGATTGCCACGGCGAAAACGCGCAGGGCAAGATGGGGTTCGGTCCGCCGCTGGTGCACAAGATCTATGAGCCGTCCCATCATGCCGATATGGCGTTCCAACTGGCGGTCCAGAACGGCGTCACGGCGCACCACTGGAAGTTCGGCAACATGCCTCCGCAAGAGGGGCTGACAGGTGCGGATGTGCAGGCGATCACGGCCTACGTCCGTGAACTGCAACGTGCGAACGGGATCGAATGATGGGGCGCCTCAATCTCACCCGTCGCGGTTTCTGTGCCGGGGGCGTGGCGGCGTTCAGCGTCCGCCCGACATGGGCCGCCACGCCCGATGACCTGACAGCGCGCAAAGCCCGCGTCCAGCTTGCCCCGGACGGCTACCCGATGACCGAGGTGTGGTCGTATGACGGCACGCTCCCGGGCCGAACGATCCGCGTCGGACAGGGCGAACGGGTCACCCGCCGTCTGGTCAACGACCTCGACGTGCCGACCTCGATCCACTGGCACGGCATCCGCATCGACAACGCGATGGACGGCGTGGCTGGCCTGACGCAGGACGCGGTGCCGCCCGGCCACACCTTCGACTATGACTTCGTGGCGCCGGATGCCGGGACCTACTGGTATCACGCCCACACCAATTCGATGGAGCAGGTGGCGCGTGGTCTGTCCGGGCCGCTGATCGTGGAAGAAGCCGACGCGCCCGAGGTGGACGCGGACGAGGTTCTGATTCTCGACGACTGGCTGATCGACCCGGACAGCGGCCAGTTCTTCGATGACTTCAATCAGCCCATGGCCCTGTCCCATGCCGGGCGCATGGGCAACCTGATCGGGACCAACGGGCAGTATCAATTGGAGCTGCCCGCACAGTCCGGTGCGCGGCTTCGGCTGCGCCTCATCAACGCGGCCAACGCGCGGATCGTCGTGCTGCGGCTTCGGGGGCTTTCGGGCTGGTCCGTCGCGCTCGACGGGATGCCGCTTGCCGCCCCGGAACCCATGATGGACGAGATCATCCTCGCCCCGGCGCAGCGGATCGACCTGATCGTCGACGTGACCGCGCCGGAGGGCGAAACCGCCGCGCTGCTTCGTCTCGACGATGACGACCAGTGGCGCGGTCAGGTCGCCTTCCCGGTGCGGGGCACGCGCTCCGGCCCCCGTCGCGACCGCCCGGCGGCATTGCCCCCCAATCCGAATACGGCGCTGCCCGACCTGACGGCCGCGCGGTCGCTCGACATGGTCATGGAGGGCGGTGCGATGGGGCGGCTCGGCATGGCCCGTTATCAGGGCCGCGACATGGGGTTTCGCGACCTTATAGGGCAGGGCCAGTTCTGGTCGCTCGCCGGTCAGGTCGGGCTTTCCGACGAACCCTTTGCCAGACTCGACCGCGGCGAGGTCGTCCGCCTGCGGATCGAAAACCGGACCGTGTTCGCCCATGCCATGCACCTGCACGGGATGCACTTTCGCAAGGTCGCGGCGGATGGCACCCTCGGCCCCCTGCGCGCACCATCCTGAGTATCCCCGAGGAACCGCTCGAAATCGCCGTCTCGGCCGACAATCCGGGCAAATGGTTGTTCCACTGCCACATGCTCGGACACGCCAGGAGTGGTATGACCACTTGGATCGACGTCGCGTGAGCGACACAACAACAGTAAGGAGACTAAATGAAAAAGATTATCGCACTGCTTCTCGTCGCCACCGGCACGGCGGCCTTTGCACACAGCGGCGTCAAGGACCCCGACGTGATGAACCGCATGATGGGCATGTCCGAACTGGCCAAGCAGATGAAAGTCATCGGCTCCATGCACATGGGTCAGGAAGCCTTCGACGCTGAGGCTGTGAATGCGGCGCTTGCGTCCATCGCGGAAGAGGCATCCTACATCCCATCGCTGTTCGAGGTCGAGGCGCTCGACCCAAAGTCTGAGGCGCTGCCGTCGATCTGGGAGGATTTCGAGGGGTTCACGGCCAAGGCAAATACGCTGCGAGAAACGGCCAGTAGTCTTGCGGGCACCGTGGCCAATGCCGACGATCTGCGGCCGATCATGCACCAGATCGGGCAGGCTTGTAGCGCGTGCCACGCGGATTACCGCGCCGAATGAGACTGGCGGTTGCAAACTTCGCCTGCGCGGCCCCCACCGCGCAGGCCGACCACCGGTTCGAGGGCATGGATATTGCTGAACGCTAAGCGCTGTATGTCGAACACTGTGCGGCCTGCCACGTTGCGAACCTTGAGGGCCAGCCAGACTGGAAATCACCGGGGCAGGACGGACTCTTGGGAGCACCCCCGCATGACGAAACGGGCCATACGTGGCACCACAACACGGGCCTGTTGACGGATTACACCTTGCACGGTGGCCAAGCGGCTCTCAACGCGCGCGGCGCAAAAGGTTTCACCAGTGGGATGCCGGCGTTCGGGGACCTGCTGTCCGAGGAAGCGGTGCTCGACATTCTCGAATTCATTCGGTCGACCTGGCCGCGAGAGGTGCAGGAGGTTCAGAGCCACCGATCACACGTCACCGTCTGATCGGCTGATCGTGTGCACCACTCAGCCAATCAGCAGCTTCTTACGGGCGGTATAGTCATCGGCGTCGATCTCGCCACGCGCGAAACGCAGGTCGAGTTCTGTGAGCGCGGCCGAAGCCTTGCCGACATGGGTAGTGCCCTCCATGCGTCGGACGAACCAGATGATCGCAGCCACGATCAAGCCGAGGACGATCAACCAGAGAACCGGGCCGAACATCATGCCGGCACCGTAGCCCCAGTTCATCGTGTGATCGTAGCCCTCTGGATCGGCCAGTGCCGGTTGAGCGAACAGCGCAAGAGCGAGTCCAAGGCGTTTCATGTCATCCTCCAGTTTCTAGAAACTGCACCTTCAGACTACGACAGAGCGCTTCGAGCTAACTTGATCCAGCGCAACAACACAGGGTCGTGATAGGGCAAGGGCGCTCCGGTTTCCCGGAGCGCCCAATCGCACTGCTACCAAACGGATCACTCGGCGGCGATCTCAGTCACGGTGAGCTTGCCTTTCACGCGGTCGGCGAGGAACTCGATCTCCTGACCTTCGGCCAGACCTTCGATCATGGCAGGATCGGCGACTTCAAAGACCATCGTCATCGCTTCCATATCGAGATTGACCAAGGGCCCATGATCGATGGTCAGGCGATTCCACTGGCTGTCGACTTTGGTGATCGTGCCGGAGCTCATCTCCACCGCGGCGGCATCCGCATGGCTTTCAGCTTGGGCGGTGGCCGTGAACATGGCGAAGGCGAGGGTTATCAGGTATTTCATTTTGTGTCCTTTCGAGACGTCTGAGGGGATCAGGATCAGCCGCGACGAACGTGGTCGCGGGGGGAGATGATGGTTTCAGGGCTGGTGTTCCGGGCTTCCTCCGGTAATTCGCCGGTCCATTCCCAGGCTTCGGTGCCGGGCGGATTTTCATACCAACCGGGGTCCGCGTAATCGTCGGGCGCAATCCCTTCGCGCACCTTAACGACCGAGAACATGCCCCCCATTTCGAGCGGACCGTAGGGCCCCCAGCCGGTCATCATCGGCACGGTGTTGTCTGGCAGTTCCATCGACATTTCGCCCATGTCGGCCATGCCTGCGGTGCCCATCGGCATGTAGCCCTGCGTTTCCCGCCGGATCATGCCAGTGAGCCTACTCTTGTCTGCTCCGATGAAGGTCGGCAGGTCATGACCCATCGCGTTCATCGTGTGGTGCGATTTGTGACAGTGGATCGCCCAGTCGCCTTCGTGCACCGCGTCGAACTCATAGGCACGCATCGCGCCCACGGGGATGTCGATGGAGACCTCCGGCCAGCGGGCGCTTTCCGGCACCCATCCGCCGTCGGTGCATGTCACCTCGAAATCGTAGCCGTGCATGTGGATCGGGTGGTTCGTCATGGTGAGGTTGCCACAGCGCACCCGGACGCGGTCCCCCTTATTCACCACGAGCGGGTCGATGTCGGGGAAAATCCGGCTGTTCCACGTCCACATGTTGAAGTTGGTCATTTCGGCCACGCGCGGGATGTAAGTCCCCGGATCGATGTCATAGGACGCGAGGAGGAAGGCGAAGTCGCGGTCCACAGGCATGAAGGACGGGTCGCGCGGATGCACGATGAACAGTCCCATCATGCCCATGGCCATCTGCACCATCTCATCCGCGTGAGGGTGATACATGAAGGTGCCCGACTTGGTCAGGTCGAACTCATAGACGAACGTCTTGCCGGGCGGGATCGCCGGGTGGCTGAGACCTCCGACACCGTCCATGCCGGAGGGCAGGATCAGCCCATGCCAATGGACCGACGTGTGCTCCGGTAGGCGGTTGGTGACATAGATGCGCACCCGCTCGCCTTCGACAGCCTCGATAGTAGGACCGGTCGACTGGCCGTTATAGCCCCAGAGCCGGGCCATCATGCCACTCGCCATGATCCGCTCGACAGGTTCAGCGACCAGATGGAACTCTTTGACGTTGCCGTTCATGCGCCACGGCAACGACCAGCCGTTGAGCGTCACGACCGGGTTGTAATCCGGGCCGTTGTCCGGTCGCAGCGGCACCATCGTGTTAGGGCTGTCGTAGAACGCAGCTTCCGGCAAATCGCGATACCGCGTTTCGGCACGGCCGGCCGAGGTCATGGCGAGGCCCGCGCCTGCCAGTCCGGCCCCTGCGGTGAGGAGTTGTCTGCGGTTCATCAGTCGTTTCCTCCTGTGGGGCCACCCCAGATGGCAGCAGTCATGTCGGCCTCGGCGCGCCAGTAATCGGCCTTGGCCTCCGCATAGCTGATCTCGGCGTCCAGCCGTTCGCGGGCATCGGCGATAAGTTCAAAGGTCGACGACAGCATCCCGTTGTAGGACTTCAGCGCCTCCTCATCGATCACGCGGCGCAGCGGCAGGACTTCGTCCCGCCAATGCTGCGCGATGGAGTATTTGCCCGTGACTGCGGCATGCGCAGTGCGCGCCTCGGACCGCGCGTTGACCGCGGCCTGAGCCAGTTCGTTCGCGGCTCGCATATAGGCCAGTTCACCGCGGCGGTTCGCGATCTTACCGGTATCGTAAAGCGGGATCTCAAAACTGACCTGCGTGACCGGCGACACAGTCGTCTGTCGTCCCGTGCTCGTGATGGAACGCTCCGCTTCGACCCCGGCAACCAACCCGATGTCTGAGATCATGCGCGTCTGACCGGCCAGTCGATGTTCCTGTGCGATTACCTCCAGTTCGAGCCGGCCAATGGCGAGGTCGGTTCGGTTTTCCAGTGCCAGACGTTCCACATCGGCGCGCCCTGGTCGCACGCCGGGCAGTCCCGGCAGACGATCAGGCACGAAAAAGTCGATGTCTGTGCCCCAAAGCCCCATGAGTCGCGTCAGGCGTTCCTTCGCCAGTTGTGCCTCGAGCCTCGCATCGGCCCGCTCCGCGGCGAGTTCTGCGGTAAAGACATGCTCACGCGCCTGATCGGCCCGGTTCATCGCTCCGGTGCGACCAAGCTCGGAAGCGAGCTCGGACGCAGCATCGGCAGTTCCCTGTGCCCGACCGATCAACGCAGCCGTTTCGAACGCCGCGACGGCGTCGATCCAGGCCTGCCGCGTTTCCGTCGCCAAGGCGATTGTCGCGCCGAGCGCTTCGAACTGAGCCTGTTGGAAATGCGTCTGGGCGAGCGCCTTACGCGGCTTCAAGGTTGCTGCATCGAGGATCGCGCCGGTCACGGCGGCCTCAAGCGACCGCGCCAAGCCGACCTCACCGATCCCGGAAATCGTGACACCAAAAGACGGGATCGGCCCGAGCGCCACCTCCCACAGATCTGCAGCGGAAAGCCCCAGATCGGAATAGGCCGCCTGAAGCCCACGATTGTTCATCAAAGCCACCTGCACCGCAGTGTCGGGGCCGATGGTTTTGTGGAAAACGAGCGACCGGGCGCGTGCCTCGTTCGCGGCCACGTCAGCGGCCGACAGCGCCAAGACGCCGTTCGCGCCTGTCGCCTGTCTCGTGACGCGCGACACCGTCTCGAACCCCGCGCCGGGAGTCGAAACCTGATTGACGAGCGCGGTGTCCGCGCAGGCGGCAAGCACGAGCGGCACCAGCGCCACTCCTGTTCTGAGAGCCAATCTCATGATGCGGACCCCGGTGCTTGGGCGTCATTGAGGCGACGCCAGTCTTCAGGTGCGGTGATGGGGCGCGACGTATGCACAACGGTCGGCCCGAACGGCATCAAAACGGCGGTGGCTGGATCGGCGGCACGGATCAACGGCGCGGCGAGGGGTGGCTCGAACGGCTTTTCACAGCCAGCGAGCACGAGCGGCACGGCGGCCGCCAGGAACAGTCTCATGATTAGTCTCCGGAAAGGATCGACACGTCAGGCGGAGCAGTCCGCCCTGCGAAAGCGCGATCAGGCCTTCGGCGGTCGCCGCAATCCGGTCGGTTGCGATAGCTCGTTCAGCCCGGCGAAAGACCAACTGCGCGGAATGACCGAGGTTGTCCGGATCTGTGCGGCGTGCATGTTCAAGACCGAAACCTCCGCGATACACGCGTCTTCGCAGCAAAAGGGCGTGGTCGCCTCTGTCAGTTCGGAATGTCCGGTGGGCTCGGCATGCCCGGCGTGGTCCATAGTTCCAACGCCATGAGCCGCGTGAACGTCTTCACCGCCGTTCGTGGTTTCGGTCGCAGTGAATGCCATCCTCTGTTCACAAAGCATATCACCTGACATAGCCGACGATGTGACCGGTGCGATCACGACAAAAGGCAGGGTCAGGGCCAACATCAATGCGATAAAGGAGCGTCTCATTGTGCGCGCATAATCCACTGGCGCTTGAGAACTGACAAGCCACGATCTCGTAACCGTTCTCCTTTTCTGCGTCCCTCTCTGCTGAATCCCAAACGCCGGCCCCAAGGCAGAAACGGCGCCCGGCGGGGCGGTCTGAATTTCGCCCTTGACCCTCCAGTAACTGGAAGCCCCATCTTAGATGTGTAATCGAACGCCGGAGCCCGACATGCCGCAAGACCACGACACGCACCACCATGACACCGATGCCCCGAGCACCACGCGCGACCCGGTCTGCGGCATGCTTGTCGACCCGGCTGCGGGCAAACCGACCGTCAACCACGAAGGCCACACCTATCACTTCTGCTCGGACAACTGCCGGGACAAATTCCGCGCCGAACCTGACGCCTATATCACCGCGAAAGACCCGGTCTGCGGCATGGATGTCGCGCGCGCCAGTGCCGAGCACATGGTGAAGCACGAGGGGCAGAAGCACTACTTCTGCTCCGAGCGATGCCAGTCGAAGTTCGGGGCCGACCCGAACACTTACCTCGGCGACCGACCGCAGCAGGCTGAGATGCCCAAGGGCACCCAATACACCTGTCCCATGCACCCGGAAATCATCCGCGACGCCCCCGGCGACTGCCCGAAATGCGGTATGGCGCTGGAACCCGTGACGCCCTCGGCGGACACCGGGCCGAACCCCGAACTCGTCGACTTCAGACGGCGCCTGTGGATCACGGGTCCGCTGGCGCTAGCCGTGTTCGTGCTCGAGATGGGCAGCCACCTGGGTTTGCCGTTTGCGGGCTGGATCGGCCATACGGCGTTCGGCTGGCTGCAATTCGCGTTCGCCACGCCGGTGGTGCTGATCTGCTACCCGTTCTTCAAACGCGGCTGGTCGTCGATCGTGAACGCCAGCCCGAACATGTGGACCCTGATCGCGCTCGGCACCGGGGCGGCGTATCTCTTTTCCATCGTCGCCCTGATCGCCCCCGGTCTGTTTCCCGACGCTGTGCGCGGCGACATGGGCATGGCCCCGGTCTACTTCGAAGCGGCGGCGGTCATCCTCGTCCTCGTTCTGATCGGGCAGGTGCTCGAACTTGCGGCTCGGGATCGGACCGGCGATGCGATCCGCGCGCTGATGGACCTCGCGCCAAAGACCGCGCGGCGTGTGACCGATGACGGCGAAGAGGATGTGGAACTGGACGCGGTCCAGACCGGCGACATTCTCCGCGTGCGCCCCGGTGAAAGCGTGCCCGTCGACGGCATCGTGACCGAGGGCCGCACCTCCGTCGACGAAAGCATGATCACGGGGGAACCCGTCCCGGTCGAAAAAACCGAAGGCGACGACCTGACCGGCGGCACGTTGAACAAATCTGGCTCGGTTCTGATGCGCGCCGAAAGCGTGGGGGCGGATACGACACTCAGCCGGATCGTGGATATGGTGGCCAATGCCCAACGCTCCCGCGCGCCAATTCAGGGGCTCGCCGACCGGGTGTCGCTGTTCTTCGTGCCCACCGTGGTTGCCGTCGCGATCGCGGCGTTCATCGCCTGGATGGTTTTGGGCCCAGAGCCGCGACTGTCCTACGCCTTCGTCGCGGCCGTCTCGGTCCTCATCATCGCCTGTCCCTGTGCGCTTGGCCTCGCCACGCCTATGTCGATCATGGTGGCCACCGGTCGCGGTGCGCAGGCGGGTGTCCTGATCCGAGATGCCGAGGCGCTGGAGCGGTTCTCAAGAGTAGATGCGCTGATCGTCGACAAGACCGGCACGCTGACCGAGGGCAAGCCGGCCCTGACCGATGTCGAGCCTGTGGGCGAGGTGACGCGAGACCGCCTCCTGTCCTTCGCCGCGGCGTTGGAACGCGGTTCCGAGCACCCGTTGGCCGAGGCTATCGTCACGGGCGCGAAGGTGGCCGGCGTGCCCATGCTCGACGCCAAGGACTTTGAGGCTGTCACCGGGAAGGGCGTGAAAGGCCGTGTCGACGGATCAGAGGTGCATCTGGGCAACGCAGCCCTGCTCGTGGACGCCGGCATAGACACGGGTTCGCTCGATGACCGTGTGAGAGCCCTGCAATCCGACGGCAAGACCGCGATGTTCGTCGCTATCGACGGCGCGCCTGCTGGCGTCATCGCGGTGGCGGACCGGATCAAGGACAGCACACCCGACGCGATCCGCGCGCTGCACGACGCTGGCCTGCGGATCATCATGGCGACGGGCGATGCCGAGGCCACGGCACAGGCGGTCGCGCGCGACCTCAACATCGACGAGGTCCACGCAGGCGTCAGCCCCGAAGACAAGCAGGCTCTGGTCGAGAAGCTGCGCGGCGAGGGCCTCTCGGTCGCGATGGCGGGCGACGGCGTCAACGATGCCCCGGCCCTTGCCGCGGCCGACGTGGGTATCGCTATGGGAACGGGCGCGGACGTCGCCGTTGAGAGCGCCGGTATCACGCTCGTCAAAGGCGATCTGGGCGGCATCGTGCGCGCGCGCCGACTGGCCGAGGCGACGATGCGCAACATCAAGCAGAACCTGTTCTTTGCCTTCGTCTACAACTCCGGCGGCGTGCCGCTCGCGGCGGGTGTGCTGTTCCCGATCTTCGGCGTGCTCCTGTCGCCCGTCGTGGCGGCGGCGGCGATGAGCCTGTCCTCCGTGTCGGTGATCGGCAATGCGCTCCGCCTTCGGCTGGCCAAGCTCTAACGCCACCGCAGGATCTCCCAGCAAGTCGCCTAACGGGTGGCTACGACCTCGGTCGCAAAAAGACTCTTCGTCGTAGTCCGATCCGCCAATGGCAGTGCAGACCCTTGGCGCACCGCTCGCTCCCAGACAGCGATAAGCGCCGTCGTTAGAAATATTTTGCGAGAACTGACAAGGAAGGGGGGAGGTTGCAAACGAGCGGGTCTGGTTGCACAGACTACGCGTAGCGGGAATCGGTCAACAAGCTGCGCAGCGTGCAAAGGCGCTGACGTGCGTGCGAAGTGGAGCGCGTCTGGCGCAGGCGGTCTAGGCTTGGCCACCTTTAGTGGGCATATACTCGACCCAAGCCTCCGACATTTTCAACAAAAGCCGATACCAATCTCATGCGGATAGCAGCCGCGCCGCTGGAACGATCCACCGGCGCGGACAATGTGCTGAAAAGTGGTCAATTCATGGTAGCTTCTCGCAATAAACTGAACGTGCCTTTCATGCCCGCCTCGCGGTGTCCCGGAACGTTGCAAGCGAACCCGACCTCGCCTTCTTCGGGGAAGGTCCAGATCACTTCTGCCGTCTGATTGGGGGCGAGGAGCACGCTGTTCGGATCGTCATGCATCATCCCTGCCTCTTCCATGCGCGCGTGCCGTATCTCTCTAGCGGTGATCATACCTTTGCGCATCATGGCATTCATTTCGGCGCGGTGGCCGTCCCAGGTCGAATCCGTCCCGATGTTGAATTCATGAATGAATTGCCCAGTGTTGGTGACAACGAAGCGCACGGTTTCGCCTGGCTCGACTACGATTGTCTTAGGGTCAAATTTCATTTCTTTCATTGCCACCTCGATGGTGCGGTTCACGTTGCCGGGGCGGCCGGCCTCGCCGAAGCCGACGTCGGTGCCGTGTCCAGGGCTCGCCAGCACAAAGCCGGGCAAAATTGCGATGGCGCAGACGGCGCCGAAAGTTTTGACGTGCATTTGATATCTCCTTTTGTGCACTGATATTGAGACGGGCTTGTCACCCGTTCGCGTCAAATCCCTGCACGAGGAACAGGTGGGTCGGAGATAAAATCGGCGGCCGTGAGCCGCGAATTGCGGAAGGTCCTGCGCGAATGCGTGTGGGGTCGGACCTCAGCGGGACCCGACGTTTCAAAGAACCAGACTTGCACGTGACAGTCGATGCTCGGATGACAATGGACTTCGTCAGACGCTTTCTGAACGGTGCGATGATGGCCCACTTGTTGCGTCTCGGCTGCGCGGTGGTCAGAAAGGAGGTTGGCAGCCGAGACCGGCACGACAGGTGACAGCGACGTCAGTAGGCAGAGAAATGCGACAAGGTAATGTCGGAAGAGGCTCACGAAATTGCTAACTTTTTGATCGGTGCCCTGCACTCTTAGCTCTGTTCCAGCGTCGGCCGGTGTGTGGTTGCTTACCATATTCATGCATCTTGTTCGATTTGCACTGTCAATGATGCCCGTCATCGGCACTGCTACTACCTGCCCTAGATACCATTCTGCCGTTTCAGGTCGCACGGGAACGACGGGCAGCAGATTTATCTTCCTTGAGGTTGAACGGCTAAACCATCCTGCAGGAGCGGTCAAAGGTCGAAAACGGATGCGCGCGAGAATCCGCTCCTGCAACGGGGCAGCCCCGATGGCCCGAGGGGATGGCGCAAAAAAATTTTTCTTATGATGCTGTAACTTTGGCAACGGTTTGTTCGCCACTTGGCTCGGAGCTTGCACAAGAGCTGTGGCATCACACCGGGCCAAAATTGTTTCGGGTCAATGGCATGGCGGGCGGCGCAACCACTATGACTTGGACAGTGGGCGAAGATCAGACCCAGATTCGGCATAATGGTTGGCTCCGTCGTCGAACCCGGCGTGATGACTGCACGCAGGGGTTGACGGGGAACGAAGCTTTCGCCTCCAACGGTGATGGCCGCGTGACCTTCGAGGAGATGGAGCAAGGCATGGGAGACCTTCAGGTCAAGTTCGATGCCCACGGAAACGGCACCCTTTGGCTCGACGGGTTCGAGGCGCTTTACGCCAGCGTAATGCGCGAGCACATGGTCGCCATGTTCCAGGATCTCGACTCAGACGGCGATGGCGAGGTCACCGTGGATGAAATGCAGGAGCCTGCCAGGATGTTTGAGCGCATGCGCCGCTACTGGTCCGAAGATGGTAGTCCGGGTTCCATGATCGATGACGGCCCGATCATGAACGACGACTGAGACACGGCGCCATCGCCCGCCTCAGTGCGGGTGGCGGTGCTCGTCGTGCGTGTCGGCGACGCGCTTCAGGAACACATGTTCGAAGCCGAACACTGCGGCCATACCCACGATTCCGACCAGCACGATCGTCGGATCGCTTTGCAGCTTCATCGCGCCGAAGGTGACGAGAACGGCGGCATCGAGTGCGATGGCAGTGAGAAGAACCCCTCCCCGAACGCCGACGTCCTGACGCAGATTGCGCCACACACCCCAGTGGATCAGTATGTCCATGACCAGATAGAAGAACGCGCCGAGCGATGCGATCCGCGACAGGTCAAAGAACAGCGTCAAAAGCCCGGCAATGACAACGGTATAAACCAGCGTGTGATCCTTTATCGTCCCGGGCATGCCGAAATGGCTGTGTGGGATCATCTTCATGTCCGTCAGCATCGCCAGCATGCGCGACACCGCGAAGATGGACGCGATCAGGCCGGACGCGGTCGCCACCAGCGCCAGTGCAACGGTGAGGTAGAAGCCGGTCTGACCGAGCGCCGGCCGCGCCGCTTCCGCGAGCGCCGAGTCCTTCGCGGCCACGATCTGGTCGAGCGGCAGGCTGGAGCCCACTCCGAAGGCGACGAGCAGGTAAACCGCAGCGCAGATGAGGATGGAAATCGTGATCGCACGGCCCACGTTGCGATGTGGACGCGTGATTTCCGCGCCGCTGTTCGTAATGGTCGTGAATCCCTTGAATGCGAGAATCGAGAGTGCGAGCGATCCCACAAATCCGGTCGCCCCGGTCTCGAGGTCGCTCGCCGTCGCCTCGAAGGAAAACCCGCTCGCCCAGAGCGCCGCACCTCCGAAAACTGCGATGCCGAAGACCTTCAGGACGGCCATGAGAATCGAGACCAGCCCCACGGATCTGTTCCCCGCGACGTTCACGAGGTAGGCGAACACGATCAGCGCGACGCCAAGGATCGGCACCAGGGGTGTCGAAGGCTCCATACCAAGGCCGCGTAACAGGTAGGTTCCGAAGGTTCGGGCGACGAGACTTTCATTTATCACCATCGACAGCGCCATCAGGAGCGCTGCTCCTGCCGCCACGGTCTTCGGGCCATATGCTTTGTGCAGGATCATCCCGATGCCGCCCGCCGAGGGATAGGCGTTCGACATCTTGATGTAGGTATAGGCACTGAACCCGGTCACGATCGCCCCAGCGATGAAGGATAGTGGAAACAGAGGACCGGCAAGTTCCGCGATCTGCCCCGTCAGCGCGAAAATACCTGCGCCGATCATGACCCCCGTGCCCATCGCGATCGCGCCTGCAAGAGTGATCGATCCCTGTTCGTAGTCAGTCATAGGTCTTCTTCCGCTTTGCGGTCTCCGCGTAACGCAGCCCAGATGAGGGGCGCTCCAGTGGCGGCACCAAGCCCGAGCGCAAGTGCCCAGTCAACGGTGCCAAGCCCGCCCTGCGCGGCTTGGGTTCCCAGGTGGGCGAGCAGAAAACTCGCCGGCGCGATCCCGGCCAGCGTCGCGAGCGCAAAGCGCCAAGGCCGGATCGTGCTGAGGCCGGCGACGTAGCTGACAAGGTCGGAGGAGATGAAGGGCATCAACCGGCTGGCGAAAACGACCAAGGTCAGGGCGTTTTGCGAACCGAGGAAGCCCCGCTCAATCCTCTTGCCAAGTCTGCGCTCTATTGCCTCGCGCCCCAGGGCTCGAGCTAGAACGAAGGCGCAGACCGCGCCCGTTTCCGCGCCGAGGATGACCCAAGGCGTGCCCCAGGTGTGCCCATAGGCCGCGCCAGCCGCCAAAGCGATCGGGGCGCTGGGAAGCGGGCTGGCGACCACGGCCAAGATCATCAGGCCCACTATGACTACCGGGCCAGCCGCGCCTGCGTTCTCGACAAGGCGTTCGAGCGTCTCACGGTTGAGGTCGTTCGCGACGTCGGGCGAGCCCCACAGGAGCCAAGCGGCGAACAATCCGATGCCGAAGACGATCGCTACCAGCGGCGTCAAATGGGGCCTGCTTACATGGGGCATGAGTATTGCTAGCCCTAGTCTCTCGTTTATTGCAACGCAAACTCGCCATCCATCCACTTCTGCTGGAAGTGCGAGTGACCAAACTGGTCCTGTCAATACTCTAACGCCGCCGCGCGAGTTCTCGATAGAGTGCCTCTCGGGTGGTGCCGATCTCGGACGCCAAATCCTGATACTGCCCCTTGGGCGGGAGCTCGTTGCCGGTCGACAGCCACGCGTCCAGTCGCCCGGCAACCGTCCGGATCGTCCGAATCTCGGCGCGCATCCGCGCGGTCTGTGCGGCCGATGCAAGACGCGCGGCCCAATGTTCAGCTAGGTCGGGATCAGCGCGTAGCCGATCCCGTGCCACATTCGCACCGATCCGCAGGACTTCCGCCCCCTCCGGCCCCGCAACCGCATCACAGTGATAAGCCGCCGAATATAGCGACGCCTCGGCCAGCACGTCACCAGCCTTGGCGGTCTGCAGCGTCAGCGCCGTGCCCTCGAGCGTCACGCGGACGAGCCGGACCGCGGCCTGCGTCACGCGATAGAGCGCGACCACCTGGTCACCTTTCCGAAACAGCGGCTCACCCGGTCCCAGCACATCGCGAGTTGCGTCATCAAAGAGCCGTGAAAGAACGTCAAACATGATGTCTATCATATGAACGCTGAGCCTTCTGTCGCAATGGTCTTGCACCCAAAAGGAGAACCAACCCATGAAATGCATCGTCCCCTTGGCCTTCGCCGCAACCTTGGTGAGCGTCTCGCCGGCTCAGTCCCAGACGCACCAATCAGACCACATGCACGACATGTCGGTCGTATCCGCTAGCTCAAGCGAATCAGGTCAGAGCGCCTTCGCGGCGATACAGGAGATCGTCACGCTCCTCATGGCCGACCCGGACACCGACTGGTCCACTGTCGACGTCGAGGCCCTGCGCCAGCACCTGATCGACATGGACAACGTGGCGCTGCGCGCCCGTGTCGTTCGTGAGGTGACGGGCGACGGTGTGACCTTCACCGCCACAGCGGACGAGCCCGAGATCGCCGCCTCCATCGAGAGGATGGTCATCGCTCATGCGCGGACCATGTCGGGACAGGCCGGGATCTCGCTCACCGCGGCTTCGGTCCCCAATGGCGCGCGCCTGACGGCCGCCGGAAATCCCGAGCTACTGAACGCACTGGGCTTCATCGGGATCATGTCTCTGGGGGCGCACCATCAGGCCCATCACCTCGCCCTCGCCAGGGGTAGCTTGGCCCATTAGTCCCGGACAGACATCCCGCCGCTTGGAACATTCCAGCGCTGGAAGGTTGTTGTCCCACTATAACGAAGAGGAGACTGCACCATGTCCTATTGGCGTTTTGCCGCGATGATCGCCACGTCCACCCTGATCATGTTCGGCCTGATGTATCTGAACACCTACCTTCTCGGACACGTGTTCTTCTCGGAAACGCGCGCCTACATGGCGGTGCTGATGGGCGCGACGATGGCCTTCGTGATGCTGGCCTTCATGTTGTCGATGTATGCAAGCAAGGCGATCAACGCGTCGATTTTTGTCGGCTCCATCGTGGTCTTCGCGAGTTCGCTCTGGCTCGTGCGCAGTCAGGCGACGGTGGGTGATGTCTCCTACATGCGCGCGATGATCCCGCACCACTCCATCGCGATCATGACGTCGAACCGGTCGAACCTGTCCGACCCCCGTGTGCAAGAGCTGGCAGGTGGGATCGCCGAGGCCCAGAACAAGGAAATCGCCGAGATGCGGTATCTGATCTCCGACATCGCCCAGAACGGCGACCAGCCCGAAGCGGCGCCCAAGCGCGAGGCCGAGATAGTCGATCTGGAAACCGCGTTGTCGACCCCGGTTCTGTCACGTTTAGATGCCGAACCGCTGACGCCGGGCGACATTGCGAAGGCGTATGAGAACGGGGCTAGGTGCACCTTTTCCTACACCACGGAAGGCCAGCCGGTTCTGGCGACCAACGGCGACACGGCTCTCATCAAGATCAGCGAAGATCTTGTCGAGCTTGTAGGGCCCGCGCCCACCTTCGAAACCCAAGGTCTTAACGTCGAACTTTCAAGACCGGAGGGTGCGTCGCTTTCGGCTACCGATGTTGCACAGACCAAGGCGATCATGGTCCTTGAGATCGAGAGCAGCCTCAAAGCTGGCTACGAAGGGTGGTGGCGTTGTGCCCGGCAACGAGACCCGAATGCCTCGTGATTTTCGACTTCCACGGTGACGGCAATTCCTTCATCCACGAGAAATGTCGCGGCACCAACGAAGCGGAGGGCGAAATCCTCGCTGGCTTCGACGGTGATCGCGGCTGGTTCTGTTGTAACCGCAACAGCGTGTGCGTCACGGTGACCGTCTATATCAGTCGAGTGTATGCCGAGACCAAGGACGCGCGCTGGAGGAGATGGGCTGCCGTTTGTCGAAATTGCGACAGACGGCAGCGACCTGCATCATCTTTTTGACAAAGCGGGGCGACTTGTTTGTCGACTACGCACTGTTGGCCTGGGCCAGGAATGGCTGGATCGACACGCCACATCGGATTACTTTCATACTGTAGAGAAGGCTCCTGACGTCGGCGGCACCGCTGCGCCTAGTAAAACGAAAGCTTTCGGATCTCCGATCAATTAACGCTACTTCGGCGACCTGTCCGACGCGGCGATACGTGTCGAAGCGCTTGTATGGCTGACCGACCGAACGAACACTTTCATCAACGTCTTGCGCCCTGCCATCCAGTCCGCCGTTGCCGATAGCGAAGAAGCGAAGGTTAGAAACAGCAAACCAACTCCGACCTTGCACCTCGGCGATATGCTACCGCAGAGGCGCCCCGCGCAGGCTCAGGACGCACCTAGGTGGGCTTGGCGCCGTGTCACGCCTGAAACATGTGGACGCACACAGCGGGCAGCACAGCACCCCTGAGGCGACGCGAGCTCGTGGGAACGGGGTGATGAAGGCGCTCTAGGGTTCATCTGCCCACTCAGTGGAGCTGCTCGCTATCACGCCGGCCGCGGTGATTCACGGTTTCACACGCGGACAGGCGTTTTTTCGTCGGATATGCGAAACAGCTCAAGGGCCAATTTTCGGTCGGCAGAGCGGAGCCACCTGGCCAGATTGTCAGAGCAAAGTCCTGACAGTGACAATCATTTTGAAATGACCGAGAGTGAGCGCCGGCGACGTGGGACAATGGATAGGATGCGATGGCGCGCGCGATGTTTGCGAAGTTGGGGGAGCCCTACGTCGTCGGTGTCGCCTCACGCATCTTCGGGCAGGTGATCGCTTTTGTATCGGTCGCAGTCGCGTCGCGATATCTAGATCTCGAAGTGTTTGGCACCTACGCACTGGCGTGGGCCGCGGCGGTGATCGGCAACACATTCGTGTTCACGGGCCTCTACCAGGCGCTTCTGCGAAGTCGGGATTTCGAAAGGGAACGCGACACGTTGTTGTGGCTGTTGTTGACGGTCGGGTGTGCGTTCGCGATCGTTCTGGTCGCCTTTGGACTCCTGTCCGGCGGCTTTGCCACGGCGCAGGGCTACGCGTTGCTTGCATTTGCGCCGATCCCATTGCTGAGTGCACCGGCGGCATGGTGGGAGGCGCAGTTGGTGAGGGCCAAACGGGTGCGTGCGGCGAGCCTCTATGTTCTCGTCGCTGAAACCGCCGCGCTTGCTGTGGCGATCCTCATGCTAACAAGCGGCTGGCAGATCGAGGCTCTGATCGCGGCGCGCTATGCCGCTGTGCTCGCCGGGGTCGTTTTGACCGGGGCACTGGTGCGCAGGCTGCCACGTCTGGCGTTCCGGCGCGACACGGTGCGCACGGCGCGCAGGACGGCCCTACCGCTTTGGGGAACGTCCACGGTTCACCTTTTCACCAACTATGGGGCTGACATTATCCTTGGGGCCTTCTCGCCAGCGGCCATGGTCGGGGCATATCGCGGTGGCGCTCGCATCGCGATCACAGCGTCCAACCTCGTGCTGCAGCCTCTGACCATGCTGAGCTGGTCGCGCTTCACGGACATTGAGAAATCCGGCGAAAGTCTTGCAGCGATGCGGGCGTCATGGGCCGACAACATGGCGCTGGGGGCCGCGATCCTTTGGCCGATGAATGCTGCCGTCGCGATGCTAGCCCCGGCGCTTGTCGTCACGATACTGGACGAAACGTGGCTGGCGGCGGCGGGCGTCGTGGCGATCCTTTCGGTATCCCGCGCGATCGGGTTCGGCGGCGCTCTGCTCGAACCCGTGATGATGACGGTGGGCAACGGTCGCCTGCAATTCCTGATCCGTCTTTGGGGGGCGGGGACACTTCTTATCCTGCTGCTCGCTTTCGCCCGTTTCGGGGCCGAACCGGCAGCCTTTGCGCATCTTGCAAGTTCGGTTCTTGTTGCGACGCTATCACTCGTTGCGATCGCTCGCACGTTGGAGATGCCCGTCGCTTACATGGCAAAGGCGTTCGCGCCCGGCCTCGCCCTGACCGGCGTAGTGTTGGCGGTCATCCTTGCATCGGGGACTTTGATCGATGGTGGCGGCATCGCGACCGGATTAGCACTTAAGATCGGAGCAATCGTCCTCGCATGGTCCGGCCTGATGATCGTGTTCCTCACGCGCCGCATCCTCGTGCTTCCCAAGCCATGAGCTTGCGCCCGGCGCTTGCCTGTCTCCCGCGACTACCCGAATCGGCTTCGGGCATGGGTGCCCAAGAATTTGATGATTGTCCGCATACAAAAACCGCATTGCCCGGCAACAAAGGTGCTGCTGGTTGGGGGATTGACCACCAGCCAACACCAAGAACGGCGCGCGTCAGGGTATCAAAAAGGAAAGAAGCCGTTAAAATTCAAAGCCGACCAGGGTTGGCAATAGTAAGGCGATTCATACAGGCAATCATACTGAAGCATGCAGACGCCACCGAAGCTTATCGCCTTTTCCAATTTTCCCAGGGAGAGCTGGGACAGCCTCAACGCGCCCGGCACTCCGCCGATGCTGCGCCATCTCTGGATGCGCACGGCGGCCGAGGTTTTTGCACGTGAACGTCCCGCGCAGGTGCTTGTGAGCGGAGACCCCAAACACCCCTCCGCTTGCGTTGCGCTGTATGCCCCACCTGACAGTCCCGGGACCTTGCGCCTTCTAGGAGCCCTTGATCTGGGCGAACCGGCGGACCTGCCTGCGCGGAGCGACGAGGCGCTTGCGGATCTGGCTCGGAAGTTGTGGCGACTCGGCGTCCCGGTCGATCTAGGCCATCTACCCACCGATACCCGCCTGATTTCGCAACTTCGCCAACAGAAGCCAGCTTTCGCGATGATCGGCTTGCGCACGCGCGATGAACGGGGATTGCCCGCGCTCGCGCTGGAAGGCGAATGGTCGGATCCGGCCATGGCTATCGGTCGCAGGCGCCGCCAATCCCTTGCACGCAAACGCCGCAGAGCCGAAGCCAATTTTGGCAAGGTGCGTCTTCAAATGATAGCGCCCGGCCCTGAGACTGCGACCGAAGACATGGATCTGGCCTTCGCGGTCGAGGCTAACAGTTGGAAACGTAGGGCAGGCACGGCGATCATCCAGCAGCCGCGCCAGCTCGAGTTCTTTCGGCTCTACGGACAGCGCGCCGCCAAACTGGGGATACTGCGTCTTGCATTTCTCGAGATCGGCGGGGCGCCGGCGGCGGTTCACTACGGCGTGGAAATCGACAACATCTTTTGGTCGCTCAGGGTCGGGTATGACGAACGCTTCGGCTCGGTTTCGCCCGGCGATCTTCTGATGTTCGATCTTGTTAAGGACTGCGTTGCGCGTGGCGTCAGCCGGTTCGAGTTGTGCGGCAAAGATGCGGACTGGACACGTCGCTGGTCCAATCATTCGCGACCCATCGCCGCCGTCCGCCTGTATCCCCTCACGTTGAGCGGTTTCGGCAGCCTTGCCGGAGACCTGACCGCTCTGGGTTTGCGCAAGACTCGTTGGCGCCAGTCCAAAAGAGGCGCGCGGGCATGACTGCGAAGATCGACCCTACGACGATTCTTCTTCTTGGCAACTACCGCCCGGCGCTAACCGTGGCCCGCTCGCTTGCTGCGCAGGGCCACAGGATCTGGGCCAGTCTTGACGACGATGCAGGGGCGGCGGGCTCGTCTCGCGCTGTCGAGGGGCAGTGGCGGAATACGGCGAGCATCGACCCTGACGTGCAGTATCGTGCGTTGGCGCTGTTTCTGGCCGACCGCCCAGACATCCGGGTCGTGTTCCCCTTGGCGGAAGCCTACGTCCGCGCCTTCTATGCCCACAGACACCTCCTGCCCGACGACCGGACTTACGTGATGCCGAACCAAACGGCGGCCGAGGTCTGCGCGGACAAGGGTAGACTGCTGGACCTGGTTACCAAAGCGGGCCTGCCGGTGGCGCGCAACGTGACTGTCGGCACCTATGAGGAGCTTCGCGACGCCGCCAGGACCGTCGGCTTCCCCCTTATCGTGAAACCCGCCGACAGCACGATCTGGATCGGCGCGCGCAAGGTTCTGATCCTCGAAGATCGGGCTGCATTCGACGCGGCACTGACGGAATGGCCCTCGGGTCATGCCGCTCTGATCGTTCAGAGCTACGTCGACGGTCCGCGCCTCAACCTCTATTTCGCGGCACAGCACGGGCGCGCTATCCGTTATGCGGCGGTGCGGATCGGTCAGACCGATCTGCCGGACAGGACCGGACTGGCCACCGACGGCGTAACCATCCCGCTTGAGCCGAGCCTGCGCGACATCGGCGATACTTTGATCGCCAAGCTGGATTACCACGGGGTCGGCTGCATTCAGGTTCTTCGCGACCGTCACACTGGCGAACTGAGCTTTCTTGAAATCAACGCGCGGATCGGGGGCAACCACACCATCACCGATGCCTGCGGCTTGGAACTGGACAGAATTGCGGTCGCGCTTGCCTCTGGTGGCGTATTGGACGACCGCCTGATCGTCGCCAATGACGGGGTGCGTTATGTCTGGACTACCGGCGCGTTGCGCGGGGCGGCGATCGCGCTGCGTGACGGCGAAATCAGTCCCTCAGCCTTCCTCGCTCAGGTCCTGCAGACCCTGTTTCTCGCGGTCACGACCCGAACGCACATTACCTTTCGCCTCACCGACCCAAGGCCGGCGCTGATCTTGCTCTCCCGCGCTTTGCCGCACCGGCTCAGGCTGTTCGGAAGTGGCAGACCAGACAGCGCTGCGTGACACTTGGGTTACCAAAGCCCCGACGCAATCGGACCGCTCAAGGAGACTGGATTGAACCAAGCCATCAAGAAGAACTTTTTCGTCTTCGCGCCCCCCGCGATCCTGGTCATCGCCTTGCTGGTGCCGCCTTGGGTGAACCCGTTATGGGCATTCCAGGACCCTATCGTCGCGGCGCAAAGCTCGGGTGAATGCTGCAGCGCCTACTTCGGTGTGATGTCTAACATCGGCGTCATATATTGGATCGTTGGCGCCACCGCGGCCGCCTGCGCAGCCATCGTGTTGCGTGCGTCTGGGGCGCCGTCGCGCACCGTTGCCTTCATGACCTCAGCCGGGCTGCTGACCGCCGCGCTTGGCCTAGACGATCTTCTTTTGCTGCATGAGCGTATCCTGCCGAAGCTCGGCATACCGCAGAAAGCGATCCTGTTGGCCTATGCCCTCGCCGGTGTCGCCTATGTCGCAGCGTTCTTCCGAGACATCCGATCACGCGATTTTTCGGTCCTTTGTCTCGGAATTCTTGCTTTGGTCGTGAGCCTCGGCATCGACGTCGTCTTCTCAGAGCAAACCGATCAAATGAAGATCGCCGAAGACATCGCGAAGTTTTTTGGTATCGCAGGATGGACCGGCTTCCACTGGCTTCGCGCCATTGCCGAAATGAGAGAAAGAGCGAGATCAACTGCTTGAAATCGAAGTATCTTCACGCTGCATCTCGATGCTAAGCGATCGTCGAACATCTCCATGACCAGATTGCGCTGAAGTTCAGCGACCTGTCCGCCGCAGCGACAGGTGTTGTGGAGCTTAAATAACACGCCGTCCGAACCAGCCCTCCTTCAAGGTGGCACGCCGCCGCCCTTCAGTCCGCCCCTGCCGACCACGAGGGAGTCAACGGAGATTAGGGGGGACCCGGTATCGCACCAACGCCTCGAAGGATGTCACCGCACAGGCTCTCTGTGCACACGTAGAACGTAACGTCGTGAATTTCGGCCCCATGGATACCTACGCCGACCCAGACGCACTGAGCGGGCAGCACAGCGCCTATGAAAGCGCGGCGGGTTCGATTGCTCACGGTCACGAAGGAGCAACGCTTGTCTGTGGACTTGCCGGGGCTGTTCGTGACTTCGTCGGCCGCAGTGGTGCTGAGGCAAGCGCATGGGCAACAGCTGGTCAATTCGTCGGGTGGCGAGACCCCCACTCTACACCTTGCCGATACGGGTATGACGGCTATAATAGAGTGAGAAAGTTGCTATACATTTTGCTATACAATTGGGATAGACGCGAAAAATAAATTTCCTTTTTTTCAATGCCTTAATGGTTTTCTTTAGGAAGCGCGGCGGACTTCGTCTCCGCCACTTCCCGTCCCTGCCAGCGCATGGACCTTCCTCCCCGACCCATTGGCCCTTCACCGACATCGACGCCGCTTGGCCGCTCGTGGTGGCCGCGTTCTTTGCAATCGCGGAGCGGGATGCTAGATCACCGGGACGGCAGGCGCTTTCGCTGCGCATGGGCCGCGGGCTGTCCGGGTTTCGAGGGGTGCGCACATGGTCGGGTTTCTGGGCAAGCTCCTTGGTCGGTTGAATACGGAAGACGCCGCGCCCGCATTCGCCGCGCCGCTGGCCCCGTCCGAGACCCTTTGCATCATCGGTGACGTTCACGGCTGCGACACGCTGCTGTCCCACATGCTCGACCATCTCGACGGGCGCGACGAGGTGGCGCGCGTCGTGTGCGTCGGCGACTATATCGACCGGGGGGAACAGAGCCGCGGGGTCCTCGACCTCCTTCGCCCGCGCGATGATGCCGACAGGTTCACCTGCCTACAGGGCAACCATGAAGAGGCCATGCTCGACTTCATCACCGACCCCGACGGGCATGGGCGGCGGTGGCTGCGGTTCGGGGGGCTTCAGACCCTTGCGAGCTACGGGATCGGTGGATTGTCGGAGCAATCGACCGGAGACGCGGTGACCGAGGCCGCAGCGGCACTGGCCGACGCCCTCGGGCCGGACATGATGAACTGGCTGCGCGCGATGCCGCTTTGGACGACGTCGGGCAACCTGGGAATCGTTCATGCCGCCGCCGACCCCACCAAGCCGCTGGAAGATCAGTCGGGACACGCATTGAAATGGGGGCACCGTGACTTTCCCGACACAATGCGCGAGGACGGTCTCTGGATCGCGCATGGCCACACGATCATACCCGAGGCACGCGCCGCAGGTGGTATTATCTCCGTGGATACAGGGGCCTATGCCACGGGTCGGCTGTCGGGAATCATCGCCTATCCGGATGGGCGCACCGAAACGGTGGTCGCGACCTATCAGGGAGTTTCCTGTGGATATCCCTAGTATGTCGCTTCAATCGGACCGCTAGGGCTGGTATCACCTTACTGAGAAAAGAATCCTGTCTTGGGGGGCAGTCGTGCGGTCAATTCTAATGACGGGTCTGTTTCTGGCCCTTGCCGGATGCGGTGCGATCGGGACGCCCGTGATCGTCGCCGAACGGACGGCGGTCGGCGAGGTCGAAATCGTCGCGATGACGGCGAACAGCATCGCCGCGGCGAACGCGAGCACCTATCAGCCGCGCACGCTTCCCGCGATCTTCGCGCGCACCACGGGCACGGCGGGCTCGACGACGGGGTTCGGCGCCCTGCCCGAACCGCCGGTCGCCGAGGAACGGCGCCCCACGGGTCTGAGCACGCGAATCCCGCCGCAGATCGACCCCGGCCCTTACCGGCTCGGCGCGGGCGACATCATCACGCTGGCCACGCCGGAGTCGGCCAACACCGTCGAAGCGTTGACCGGGCTTCTCGCCGCGCAGAGCCGCCGCCTTGGTTACACGATCCAGGATGACGGTTCGATCTCGATCCCGGATATCGGGCGGATCAACCTTGGCGGCATGACGCTGCAAGAGGCCGAAAGCGAAATTTTCAGCGCCATGGTCGATCAGGACATGGTGCCCAACTTCTCGCTTGAGGTGTCCGAGTTCAACTCCAAGCGGGTGACCGTGGGGGGCGCGGTTCAGTCCGCCGCGATCCTGCCGATCACCGTATCGCCCCTGCGGCTGGCCGAGGCCTTGACGGCCGCCGGCGGGATCGACACCGAGGACCTCGATTACGCGTCGATCCGGCTTTACCGGGACGGGACGATGTATCAGATCCCGCTCGAAACCTATCTCAAGACGCCGAGCATTCAGCGCCTCATCCTCACGGATGGCGACTCCATCTACGTCGATACGGAATACGAGCTCGACCGGGCGCAAGCGTTCTTCCAGCAACAGATCACCGTCAATTCGCTGCGTCAGCAGGCGCGGGCCAACGCCATTTCGCAACTGAACACCGAGATCGGTATTCGTCGCGCCGAACTGGACGAAGCGCGCGCCAACTATGCGCAACGCATCCAGCTGGACGCGGTCGAGCGGGACTATGTCTATATCGCCGGTGAAGTCGGGCAGCAGAGCCGCTTCACCCTGCCCTTCGAACGCAAGGCGAGCCTTGCGGACGCGCTGTTCAGCGAAGGCGAAGGGGTGCCGAACGCGTCGGGCAATATCGGAGAGGTCTACGTGCTGCGTGGCACCGGCGACGGCAAGGGTATTCGGGCCTGGCACCTCAACGCCTACAACGCCGCGAACCTCGTCCTTGCGACCCGGTTCGAGCTTCGGCCGAACGATGTGGTCTTCGTGTCCGAAAAGCCCCTGACCGCCCTGAGCCGGGTCATGGGCGAAGTGGCCGCAAGCGTGCGCCTTCTGGGGATATGACGGGCACCCCGGCCTGATGCCGGGGTCAGGCGTTGAAGAGGAAGTGGAGGACGTCGCCGTCCTTCACGACGTAAGACTTTCCTTCGGCCCGCATCTTGCCTGCGTCCTTGGCGCCGTTCTCGCCGCCCAGCGCGATATAGTCGTCATAGGCGATGGTTTCGGCCCGGATGAACCCGCGCTCGAAGTCGCCGTGAATGACGCCCGCGGCCTGCGGTGCGGCGGTGCCCTCCTTGATCGTCCAGGCGCGCGCCTCTTTCGGACCGACGGTGAAGTAGGTCTGAAGATGCAACAGGTCGTAGCCCGCCTTGATGAGGCGATCCAGACCGGCCTGTTCCAGCCCGAGTTCGTCGAGGAACATGGCCTGTTCTTCCGCGTCGAGCTGACTGATCTCTTCCTCGATCTTGGCCGAGATGACGACCGACGCCGCCCCCTGTTCCGCTGCCATCTCGGCGACGGCTGCGGAATGTTCGTTGCCCTCGGCCGCCTCGTCCTCGCCCACGTTGCAGACGTAGAGGATCGGTTTGGTGGTCAGAAGCTGGAGCATCTTCCATGCCTTCGCATCTTCGGCATCCACCTCGACGGTGCGCGCCGGTTGACCGGCTTCGAGGGCCTCCATCGCGGCTTTCATCAGGCGTTCCTGCTGGACCGCCTCCTTGTCGCCGCCACGCACCTTGCGCACGATGTTCTGAAGCCGCTTCTCGATCGACTCCATGTCGGCCAGCATCAATTCGGTCTCGATGGTCTGGGCATCTTCGACCGGGTTCACGCGGCCCTCGACGTGGGTCACATCCCCGTCCTCGAAACAGCGCAGAACGTGGGCGATAGCGTCGACCTCGCGAATGTTGGCAAGGAACTGGTTGCCCAGCCCTTCGCCCTTGGACGCGCCTTTCACGAGGCCCGCGATGTCGACGAAGGTCATCCGGGTCGGGATGATCTCTTTCGACTTGGCGATTTCGGCCAGTTTGTCGAGACGCGCATCGGGCACGGCGACCTCGCCCACGTTGGGTTCGATCGTGCAGAACGGGAAGTTCGCCGCCTGCGCCGCGGCGGTGCGCGTCAGTGCGTTGAACAGGGTCGACTTGCCGACGTTCGGCAGCCCTACGATCCCCATGCGAAAGCCCATGCTCGTCTCCTTCGGAATTGTCCCGCGCCTTCTATGTGCAAAACCCCTCGCCCGCAACGGGGCGCGTGCTAGGGTCTACGGGCAGTCTTGATGGAGTTTCCGATGCAGCCGATTCCTTATCTTTTCTTCTCGAACACGGCCCGCGAGGCATTCACGTACTATGGCGAGGTGTTCGGCGCCGATCCCGAAATCATGGAGATGGGCGACCAGATGCCCGGCGTCGACCCCAAGACGGTGATGCATGCAGCGCTCAAGGTCGGCGACGGCTGGATCTACGGTTCCGACGATCCTTCGGGCACGGATTTCTCGGCCATGGCCGGGTGCAATATCCACGTCAGCTTCCCGACGGTGGACGAGGCGACGCGCGTGTTCAACGCGCTGTCCGACGGTGGCGAAGTCAGGATGCCGCTGGAGGCGACGTTCTGGGCCCCGGCCTTCGGCGCGTTTTCCGACAGGTTCGGCATCCGCTGGATGGTATCCGCCGATCCGGCCGAGTGACCTCAGCCCCGGCTGAACATCCGGAAGGCCGTCGACGCGCCGTAGCCCGCGATGATCGCGATGGCGAGCGACAGCAACCCGTACCAGAGCGGCTGGTCGTGGGCGAGGTTGTAGAGCCAGCGTTCCAGCCCGACCTTCTGCACACTCACGTATGAGATGTGATCCGATACGATATTGCCGTTCCGGGTCAGATAGATACGCGCCGTGTAGAGCCCTTCGACGAGGTTGGAGGGAAGCTGCACGGCGGTCGAGAACAGGGTTTCCTGATTGAGGTCGATGGAGCTTTCTTTCAGCGTGTAGAGGTCGGCCTCTTCCCGGATGCGAATGACGGCATCCACGAACGCCTGTTCGTCCGCGATGTCGGGCCGGTCGAGTATCCAGATCGCCTCGTCGATCGAGACGAGGCGCCGCGCGTTGGCCTCTTCATTCACCACATCGTCGAACACGCCGGAGGTGGCGACGGCATAGAACGAGGGCACGTTGCTGACGCGCACTTCGTCGGTGTTGATCCAGATACCGAACCGCCTGTCCTTGCGCCGGACCGTGATCGCCTGTGTCGGCCCTTCGATCACGACGACGACGCCGAGCTCACTGTCGGGCGCAGGCCGTTCGCGCTTCACCGCACCGAAGACGAGGATTTCCGAGCCGACGAAGGTCGCGTCGATGGCGACGCGGTTCTGGCTCATCCCCGCGACGATCTGTTCCTGCTGCGCACGCGCGGGGACTGCGAGGAACAGGGTGAGGATCAGAACCAGACGCAGCATCCCTCAGCCCTCCGTCCCGATCGAATAGAGTTCCTTGGGTTCAACCAACAGGCCCACGGCAAGGTTCAGGCAGACCCCAACCACCAATAGGGCGAGCAGGATGCGCGTCTGCTCGGCCTTGATCCTCAGCCCGATCCGCGCCCCGACCTGCGCGCCGATCACGCCGCCGACGATCAGCAGCACGGCCAGACCGATATCGACCGTGTGATTTTCCCATGCGTGCATCAGGGTGGTGAAGGCCGCGACGAAGATGATCTGGAACAGCGAGGTTCCGACGACGACCTTGGTGGGCATCCCGAGGATATAGATCATCGCGGGCACCATGATGAACCCGCCGCCGACGCCCATGATGGCCGACAGCACGCCCACCCCGAAGCCCACGAGAACCGGAGGGATCACGGAGATATAAAGCCCCGAGGTGCGGAATTTCGACTTGATCGGCAGGTTGTGGACCCAGTTGTGCTTCTTGCGCTTGGGCGCGGCCATCCGGCGCGACCGCATGAGCGCGCCTACGCTTTCGATCAGCATCAGCGTGCCGATGATGCCGAGGAAAACGACGTAGGACAGCGTGACGAGCAGATCGACCTGCCCGATGGATCTGAGATAGGCGAAAAGCTGAACACCGGCGGCAGCTCCGACAAGGCCGCCGCTTAGCAGCACGCAGCCCATCTTGAGATCGACGGTCTTTCGTTTGAGGTGGGCCAGAACGCCCGATACCGATGACGCGACGATCTGGTTCGTGCCCGTCGCCACCGCCACGGCGGGGGGTATGCCGATCATGAACAGCAGGGGCGTCATCAGAAAGCCGCCACCGACCCCGAACATACCCGAGAGCACCCCCACCAAACCACCCAGCCCCAAGAGCAGGAAGGCGTTGACCGAAACCTCGGCGATGGGGAGGTAGATCTGCATATTCATCTCCTGCGCCAACTTGCCGCGGTTGTCCAGATGACCGGGCGGGCGCAGAGGTGATTTCTAGGCCTTTTCTGAAAGATACCTGCGGATGAGGCGTTCAAGCTTTTCGGCACCCGCGACGGCCATCTTCTTGGTATGGGCGTGGGAGAGTTTCTCGTCCGACATGCCTTCAGCCATGTTCGTGATGGCCGAGATCGCCGCCACCTCGAGCCCGAAGAACCGGGCGAGGATCACCTCCGGCACGGTGGACATACCGACCGCGTCGCCCCCCAGCATCTTGATCGCGCGAATTTCCGCGGGCGTTTCGAACGAAGGGCCGGAAAACCACGCATAGGTGCCTTCGGCGAGCGTGATGTTTTCGGCCACGGCGGCATCGTGCAGCGCCTTGCGCATCGGCTCCGAATAGGCGTCGCCCAGCGGCACGAAACGCGCATCCGTCGCCTCGCCGATCAGGGGGTTGGCGCCCGCGAAGTTGATGTGGTCGGTCAGCATCAGCAACTCGCCCGGCGGCACGTCGAGCCGCGTCGATCCGGCGGCATTCGTCAGCAACAGCGTCTTTGCGCCCAGAGCCTTCAGCACTTCGAGCGGCAGGCGCATCTCCGCCGGGTTGCCATGCTCGTAGTAATGCGCGCGCGCACCGAAGATCGCCACGCGCGTGCCCAGCAGATCCCCGACCACGAGCTTGGGGTTGTGTCCCGACACGCCCGGCTGGGGGAAACCCTGAAGATCGGAATAGGGGATCGCGGTTCCCTCGACCGCATCGGCAAGGTGGCCGAGACCCGATCCGAGGATCAGCCCCATTTCGACCGGCGCGTCCCCGGCTTTGCTTCGGATGAAATCGGCCAGCGTGGCGGCGTCGGACATGGGTCACCTCGTCGTTTTCGCCACCCTAGTCGCGACAAGTGGCACGGGTCCAGCCCGCCCGCGCGTCAGGCGGCGTTGGCGCGCGCCGCCTTGGCCGCGTCACCGCCGAGCGCCTGCATCTGATGATCGGCCCAGAACCGGATGTCGTATTTGTGGACTGTCTCGCGCAGGGCCTTCATCCGGTCTTTGCGCTCCACCTCCTCCATCGCCAACGCCTGTTCGATCGCGCTGTCCATCGAGCGGGCGGAGAACGGGTTGGTGAGCAGGGCCGAACGCATCTCGACCGCCGCGCCGGCGAATTCCGAAAGCACCAGAACGCCGTCGCCATCGACCCGCGCGGCGGCGAATTCCTTGGCGACAAGGTTCATTCCGTCCGCCAGCGGGGTGATCCACGCGACATTAGCGGCCCGGTAATAGGCCACAAGATCGGTGAACGGGATCGCGCGCGAGATAAGCGCGATGGGCTGCCAGTCGAGCGTGCCGAACCGCCCGTTGATCCGCCCCGCCATCTGCTCCAGATCGGCCTGAATGTTCTCATAGACGGTCATGTTCTGGTTCGCGGGCACCGACACATGCATGAGCTTCACCTTGCCCAGCATGTCGGGGTTGGCCTCCAGAATACGCTCGAAGCTTTCCAACTGGTCGATCCCGCCCTTTGTATAATCGGTGCGCCCGACCGACAGAAGCAGACGGCGTTCGCCCAGCTCCGCGCGGATTTCGGCGGCCATCCTGTCGGTCTCGGGCCGCTGCGACACCTCTTCGATGTAATCGGCGTCCACCCCGACCGGCGAGGCTTGGACACCGATCTTGTGACCCCGGAACTCCAATTCCGAGGGCACCGACACTTCGGTAAGGGCCGAGAATTCCGAGGCGAAGTCGTCCTCGACCTTCTGCCGCCGCGTCACGTCCACCTCGAACATCGACCGCGCGGCGGACACGAAGTTCGCCACATAGCGCGGGATGTGGAAGCCGACCACGTCGCAGGCCAGAAGGCTTTCGAGGATTTCCTTGCGCCAGGGCAGCACGTTGAACATATCGGCCGAGGGAAACGGCGTGTGATGGAAAAAGCTGATCTTCACGTCCGGGCGAAGCTGGCGCAGATAGCCCGGCACCAGCCACAGGTTGTAGTCGTGAACCCAGACCACGGCACCGTCCGCGGCTTCCGCCGCGGCGGCCTCGGCAAAGGCCCAGTTCACCTCGCGAAACGTGGGCCAGTCCACGGGATCGTAATTGTAGCGTTCCTTGAATCCGTGAAGGATCGGCCAGAACGCCTCTTTCGACGACACCTCATAGAAGCTCTTCACCTGCTCGCGGGTCAGCGGCAGGCGCGTCACGCCATAGGTGCCGAAATCGTCCTCGATCTCGATCCGGCGTTCGAAGTCGGGGTTGTTCGGGTCTTCGGCCTCTTTCCACGCGACCCAAGACCCTTTGTCGAAGCGGCCGAAGAAGCTTTTCAGCGTCGGCACGATCCCGTTCGGACTCTTGTTCTCGTGGTATTCGATTTTCCCGTCGACCTCGACCTCCGTATAGGGCTGGCGGTGGTAGACGATGACGAGGTTCGAGGACATCTCAGGCTCCTAGCGGTTTTTCATAGGGCACCTTGGGGTGCAGGTCGAAGGCGGCGATGGCTTCCATGATGCCCGCCGCGCCATGTGCGGTGGCGTAGTGGACATGCGGCAGATGCGCGACGCGGGACACGAGTTCGGGCTCCGAATTTCCGACGGCCACGGCGGGCAGCCCGCATTCGAGCATGGACAGATCGTTGAGCGTGTCGCCCGCGACCAGAACCCGGCTTTCCTCCATCCCGAGGTGTTCGACCAGCCGCCGGATCGAAGGCCCTTTCGAAACGCCCTTGGGCAACACGTCGAAATAGCGATCGTCGGAGATCAGCCAGTCCAGACCCATCGCCTCGACCCGCGTTTTGGCGGCCTCGTCGAAGGTTTCGGGGGCAAGGTCGTAACTCACCCGATAGCGAAATTCGGTCGGTTGAAGCGTCAGGCCGGGCGCACCATGCAGCTTGGCGCGCACGGTGTCGCCCATGTCGCGCCAGCGGGTCGCGATATCTTCTTCGAGCGCAGCGATGGGCGTGACTGTCCCGTCTTTCACTCTGGCGATGGTGGTGCCCACGTCACCGACGACGTATTCCGGCCACGGCAACGCTCCGCTCGCACACATCTCGGCGATGAACTTTGGATCGCGCCCGGTGACGAAGATCAGGCCGACGGTCTCGCGGTTCGTCTCGATCCAGTCATACAGCCGTCTGCGGTCCGCCTCGGCCCCGCCGAGGAAGGTGCCGTCCAGATCGGTGGCGAGCGTAAAGGTCCGCGCGGCGAGCGTCGTGACCGGGGTGGTCATTGCGGCAAGGTTCATCGGGGCACTCCAAAGTCCAGTCGGGCGGACGGGCTGGGATGGTCGAGAATGATGTCGAGCGCACGAGGTTCGGCCTCGATGGGCCTGCGCCACAGGGCCGAAAAGCTGTCTTCCAGATCCGCGCCTTCGTGCAGCACGGCATTCACCGTTTCGCAGATCGGCATCGGCACACCGATCCGGCGGGCAAGGTCGATGACGGACACGGCGTTCACCTCGCCCTCGACGACGACCGGCTTGCCGTCGAAGCAGTCGGGGCGGGCGATCCCCTGCCCCAGTTGCGTGCCGAGCGACATGTTGCGCGACGTGGTGGAGGAGCAGGTGAGGGTCAGATCCCCGGCCCCGGCCAGACCCGTGACCGTCTCACGCCGACCGCCCAGCGCCTCGGCCAGTTGCTTCATCTCGTCGATCCCGCGGGTGATGAGCGCGGCGCGTGTGTTCTCGGCGAACCCCGCCCCCGACATCATGCCGCAAGCGATGGCGATGACGTTCTTCACCGCACCCCCGACCTCGACGCCGACAAGGTCATCCGAGACATAGGGCCGGAAACCGCCGCCCGACAGCGACACGGCGAGGCGCGCGGCAGGGCTGGCATGCGGGTCGAGACGGTCGGCATAGCTGAACGGAAACGCCACGGTCGCGGCGGTGGGATGATCGAGCGCGGTCTCGCGCGCGAAGGTCGGGCCGGATACGGCACCAACGGGATGGCCCGGCAACATATCCGACACCACTTCGGACAGCAAAAGCCCGGTGCCGCGTTCGATACCCTTGCAAGCGAGCGCGATGGGGATGCCCGGCGGGATATGCGGGGCCATGGCGGTGCAGATGTCGCGCAGGGTCGAGGATGGGGTGACGATCAGCACGGCTTCCGCCCCGGCCAGCGCGTCGCCGATCACACCCGTCGCACGGATACCGGGGGGCAGGTCTATGTCGGGAAGGTAGTCGTGGTTCTCGCTCCGCAGGTTAATCGCTTCGGCCAGTTCGGCGCGGCGCGACCAGAGCGAAACGTCGCGCCCGGAGCGGGCGAGAACGGTGGCAAGGGCTGTGCCCCATGATCCGGCGCCGATCACGGCGACGCGGGAAAAGGGCTCGGATGACGGCTGTCTGTCGCTGTCTTTCATCTGCTCGGGCCTAAGACCCTTCGGATTGTCGTTGCTCGGCCGACCGTGGGGCGGATCGGCCCAGGAAGCCCGGGACTGGCTCACCGAATGCTACGCACTCAACCCCTCATCCGCCCGGATCACGGGGGCGCGCAGCGTTATGAACATGAGGGTAGCCGGTTCCCGCCCCTCCGCAAGGCAACGCTGCCGTGCAGCATCGGGTTCCGCGAAGGGACGAAAAAGTTCACCCGCGCCTGACGATGGCGCGGGCGCCTTGCACATTTTTTGTGCGGTTACGGAGTGAAGCGCGCGACGCCCGCCGTCACATCGTTGATCGTGCCGGAGCCGAGGCCGACCAGCGTCAGGAACTTCTGAAGCTCGGTCGAGGGCGCGCCGGAGACGTACAGGATGTCGTCCTCGAGCACATCGAACCGCTGGGCCAGAAACAAGGTGTTCGGGTCGCGCAGGTTCGCCCGGTAGACGACGTTGACGTAGCCGTTGGGGTTCTTGATCGGGAAGCCCGGGTCGAGTTTTCGGGCGAGCGAGGCATGTTCGCGGCGCAGCAGGAACACCCCACGGGGGTCCGAAAGCACGTTGATGAGACCGCCCGCCTTCGCAACGGCCTTTTCCAGCGTGATCCCGTCGGTCGAGAAATCGACCAGTGTGTTGCGGCCCGTGGCACCGAGGGCGGTGAACGTCTGGATCTCGCGCACCACGGTGATCGTGTCGCCGGGACGGGCATAGATGTTCTCGGACGGGTCGTTGATGAGCTTGCCCATCGCGATCGACAGGGTGCGCCCGCCGCGCGTGAGCGTCACCTTGGTTTCGTCCGTGGGTGCCCGCGCGCCGCCCGCCGCCGCGATCACGTCGAGAATACGATCCCCGGCCTGCGTCAGCGGAATGCGGCGGCCGTTCACGACCTCGCCGGTCACGGTCACGGTGTTCGAGACGTTCTGGTTCACCGAGACGATGGCCTGCGGCTCGATCGCCTTGCCCTGAAGCGCCTCGACGATCTTGGTCTCGGCCTCGGACAGCATCAGACCGGCAACGGTCACGCGGCCGGCATAGGGAATGGTGATCGCGCCGTCACGCTCGACCACCTGCGCCGGAATACCCGTTGCACGCGACCCGGTGGTGCCGGGCGCGCCTGTCGCGAACAGACCGCCGCCGTTCGCCTCCCAGATCGAAACGCTGACGGCATCGCCGACGCCGATCCGGTACTGCCCGGCCCCGCGATAAGCACCGCCAAGGCTGCCGAAGCTCTGCACGCCACGCCCTTCGAGCAATTGCACGACACGCGGGGTCAGGTCGGCGACGATGAACCCTTCGGAGACCGCCGTCGGCATCCGGTTTTCTTCCATTTCAAAGGCCTGCGTGGTCGGCCCCTGGTTCGGAAGGATCGAACAGGCGCTCAGAAGAACCGACAGGACGAGCGGAAGAATACGGGAAAAAGTCATACGGTGTTCCGGTTGCGCGATACGAGTTTCGAATCGCGGCTCACGCCCGTGGTCGCACGGCGGAGCAAGGTTGTTTTCGTTATGGTGCAGCGCGTGTGCATGACCATCCCCCCGGATATCACCGGGGTTATGTGGCAGGAAAAAACCGGGTTGGCAATTGCCCCACGGCACTCTCTCGCCGAGGGGTTTCCCGGGCGCAACAGGCACCCGGCGGCCTGTCAGCCGACCTGCTTGCCGTGCGACCAGACCCCGCGCACGACCGGCGTGCCCTGCACCCGCCCGACCCGAACGAGGTCGCCGTGCAGGCCCGCGGCGATCCGGCCACGGTCGGTCAGGTTCGCCGCGCGGGCCGGATTGGCCGTGACCGTTGCGATGGCGCGCGGCAGGTTATCCCAGAGGTCGGCCAGCAGGAAGGCCGAGGTCATGAGCGCGGAGGGCACGTAATCGGACGACACGATATCGAGCAGACCCGCTTCGGCCAGTTCATGCGCCGCCACGTTGCCCGAATGCGACCCGCCCCGGATCAGGTTGGGCGCGCCCATCATCACCTGAATGCCATTGGCATGGCAGGCTTCGGCGGCTTCGAAGGTCGTTGGAAACTCCGCCAGCCCCATGCCGTGCGCGGCCGACACCGCGACGTGTTGCGCCGTCGTGTCGTCATGGCTCGCCAAAACCGCGCCGTATCGCCGGGCATGGGCGACGGCTTCGGCTTCGTGCAGGTCCGCGTTGTTGGCCTGAAGCGATTTCAGATGCGATACATGCGCGTCGAACTCGTCATCGGTCATGCTGCGCTTCTTGGCCACGTATTGCTTGAGCTTGGAAATATCGCGAAATTGGCGCTGCCCCGGCGTGTGATCCATCAGGCTCACGATCCCGACACGGTCGTCGGGGCCGAATTCCTCCATCTCCTCGACCAGCGTTTCCGAACAGATTTCCGCCCTAAGGTGCACGAAATGACTGATCCGCAGCGCGCCCATCTGGCGCATCGCGAAAATCTCGCTCGCCACCTTGCGCGCGTATTTTTCGTACCGCCCTTTTCCGGTGTGGATCGACCCCACGCGCAGCGCATCGAACACGGTGGTGATGCCCACGCTGGCAAGTTCGCCGTCATGGGCGAGGATCGCGGCGGCATGGGGCCAGTCCACGTTCGGGCGCGGTTCCAGATGCCGTTCCAGATTGTCGGTGTGCAACTCGATCAGGCCGGGGATCAGCAGATCGCCTGCCACATCCACCGCACCCGGCACCGCCGTCGCGCCATGATCGACCGACGCGATCCGCCCGTCGCGGATCGTCACGCTGCCGCGTATCACCTCATCGGCGAGCACGATTTGGGCATTGGTGAAAATGAGGTCGGTCATGGAAGCCTCCGCAGAATTCGGGGGTTGTGGCAGGGCTTTGTCACCGCAATGTGACGGTCTAAGGTTACGGGCCGAGCATGGAACAGTTTCACAGATACGCCGTCTATTACGCCCCGGATCGGGGGCCGTTCGCACGCTTCGCTGCCGAATGGTTGGGCTGGTGCCCGCTGTCCGGCATCGAAAAGCCCCATCCCGACGTCGCGGGCCTGCCCCGCCCGGTCGAAGAGATCACGCGCACCCCGCGCAAATACGGGTTTCACGGCACGATCAAGCCGCCCTTCCGGCTGGCGGACGGTTCCAGCCCCGAGGCGCTTCAGGACGACCTGTCGGCGCTGGCCCGGCGTCTGACGCCTGTCCGGATGGGGGGGCTTGCCCTGAAACGGCTGGGCGGCTTCGTGGCGCTGGTGCCGGAGGGCGACACGTCCGCCCTCGCCCAACTGGCGGGAGAGGTGGTCGAGGCGCTGGACCATCACCGCGCCCCGGCACCCGCATCGGAAATCCAGCGACGGCGCGCGGCCGGTCTGACCCCGAGACAGGACGAGTTGCTGATGCGCTGGGGCTACCCTTACGTGATGGACGAGTTTCGGTTCCATCTGACGCTGACCGGCAAGCTGGACCCGGACGAGGCCGCACGCACGATGGCCGCGCTCGACCCGTATCTCACGCCGCTCCTGCCGCGCCCGTTCGCGCTGCGCGATCTGTGCCTTTTCGGAGAGGACGAGACGGGGCGCTTTCAGTTGATCCAACGCTACGCCCTCACCGGCTGAAGCGCGGCGCGCACCGCCTTGACCGCACGGTCCAAAGCGCCCGAATTGTCGATCTCGGTCACGCGCAGCCCGGCGGGGAGCGGCAGTTTCGCCCGCGCGAGCCGCTGGGCGATCTGGTCCTCGCTCTCACGCCCCCGTGCTCGCAGCCGGGCCGCCAGCACATCGTCGGTTGCCGTGATCGACAGCACCCGCAGACCGGGGAACACCTTGACCGCCTCTGCGAGCATTGCGCGCGAGACGTTGAAGAGAACGGGCCGCCCGGCGCCAAGGTCGTCATGGATCGACACCGGGATGCCGTAGGCCAGACCATGCGCCTCCCAATCCAGCGCGAAGTCACCCGCCGCTTTCATCGCCGCGAACGCCGCACGGTCCACACCCTCGAACGCCTCGCCACCGGCCTCGGCGGGCCGTGTAATGACCCGGCGCACCAGCACGACCGAAGGGTCGGCCGCCTGCACCGCCTCCATCACCGTGTCCTTGCCGACACCCGAGGGGCCGACGACCGCGAAGGGGCCGATCACGCTCATGCCGCGCGCCTTGGCGTGAACGCCGACACGTCGACCTCGCGATCCGCCACGCGGTCCCGCGCGGGCGCGTCGTGGAAGATGCCGACGATGGCCGCCCCCCGCGCCTTGGCCTCTTCGATCAGGCTCAGGACGGTTTCACGGTTCGTCGCGTCGAGCGAGGCGGTGGGTTCATCCAGAAGCATCGCCGGATAGCGATGCGCGAAGCCACGCGCGATGTTCACGCGCTGCTGTTCTCCGCCGGAAAAGGTCGTCGGCGACAGACCCCAGAGCGTTTCGGGAATGTTGAGCCGCGCAAGCAGCTCTTCCGCCCGCGCCCGCGCCGCGTCGCGCGGCACACCCACGGCCAGCATCGGCTCCGCCACCACGTCGACCGTCGCCACACGCGGCACCACGCGCAGGAATTGCGACACATACCCGAGCGTATGGCGACGCAGCGCGATGATTTCGCGCGGCTGGGCGGTGGCCACATCGGTGTCACCCACGATGATCGACCCGGAGGCGGCAAGGTAGTTGCCGTAGATCATCCGCATCAGCGTGGACTTGCCCGCACCCGAATTACCAGTCAGCGCCACGCATTCCCCCGGCGCGACCGAAAAGGTGGCGTTCGCCATGACCGGGATCACCGCACCGCCTTGATTGTGCAGCGTGAAGGACTTCGAGACGTTTTCGATACGGATCATCTTCACACCTGCAAGACCGAGGATACGAGGAGTTGGGTATAACCATGCTGCGGATCGTCGAGCACCTGATCGGTCAGCCCCGCCTCGACCACTCGGCCCGACTTCATCACCATCAGCCGGTCGGCCAGTAGCCGCACCACGGCAAGGTCATGGGTCACGATGATGGCCGAAAGCCCCATCTCGCGCACCAGCCCGCGCAACAGGTCCAGCAGCCGCGCCTGAACGCTCACGTCCAGCCCGCCGGTGGGTTCGTCCATGAACACCAGACGCGGCCCGGTGACGAGGTTGCGCGCGATCTGGAGCCGCTGCTGCATCCCGCCGGAAAACGCACGCGGGCGATCGTCGATCCGGTCCGCCGCGATTTCGACCCGGCCAAGCCAGTCGGTCGCGCTGTCGCGAATGTCGCCATAGTGCCGCGCACCTACGGCCATCAGCCGCTCGCCCACGTTACCGCCCGCCGAGACCGACATGCGCAGCCCGTCGCGCGGGTTCTGGTGAACGAAGGCCCAGTCGGTGCGGCCAAGCATCCGCCGCTCAGGCTCCGACATGGTCAGCGTGTCGCGGGGGCCGTCCGTGCGAGTGTCAAAGATCACCTCGCCCCGGTCAGGGGACAGATGCCCCGCAAGGCAGTTCAGAAGCGTCGACTTCCCCGACCCGGATTCGCCGACGATCCCCATGACCTCACCGGGGAACAGATCGAAACCGACATCGGTGCAGCCGATACGCGCGCCATAGCTCTTGTGAATGTCGCGCACGGACAGAAGCGGGGTCATCAGGCGGCCTCCTCGGCGTTCAGTCGTCCGCGATACCCGGCGTCCTGCCGGCCCGCGCAGAAATCGGTGTCGGAGCAGACGAACATCCGCCCGCCCGCATCGTCGGTGATGACCTCGTCAAGGTAACTGTCCCCAGCCCCGCACAGGTCACACGGATGATCGGCCTTGGACGCCTCGAACGGATGATCCTCGAAGTCGAGGCTGACCACGCGCGTAAAGGGCGGGATCGCATAGATGCGCTGCTCGCGCCCGGCGCCGAAGAGTTGCAGCCCCGCCATCTCCATCTTCGGATTGTCGAATTTTGGAATCGGGGACGGGTCCATCACATAGCGCCCCTCGACCTTCACCGGATAGGCATAGCTGGTCGCGATATGACCGTGGCGCGAGATGTCTTCGTAAAGCTTCACATGCATCAGCCCGTATTCCTCGAGCGCGTGCATCTTGCGTGTCTCGGTCTCGCGCGGTTCGAGGAACCGGAGCGGCTCCGGGATCGGCACCTGATAGACGAGGATCTGATCCTCGGTCAGCGGCTCTTCGGGGATGCGGTGGCGGGTCTGGATCACTGTGGCCTCATTCGTGCGCTCGGTCGTCTCGACGCCCGCCGTGCGCTCAAAGAACTTGCGGATCGACACCGCGTTGGTCGTGTCGTCGGCCCCTTGATCGATCACCTTCAGCTTGTCCTCAGGCGTCAGGCAGGCCGCCGACACCTGCACCCCGCCCGTGCCCCAGCCATAGGGCATCGGCATCTCGCGGCTGGCGAAGGGCACCTGATAACCGGGGATCGCGACACCCTTGAGGATCGCGCGGCGGATCATCCGTTTGGTCTGTTCGTCCAGATAGGCGAAGTTGTAGTCGCTCATAAAAACCCCCTGTCGATCAGGTCGAGCCGTAGCACTTTGGGCGAGATGAACTGCGCCGCCTGCATCCCCATCGCGCGCGCCGCTTCGACGTTCTTGATGCTTTCGTCGACAAAGAAACACGCCTCCGGCGCGACGCCCGCACGGTCGCAAAACAGCGCGAAGATCGCCGGGTCCGGCTTTGCCATGCGTTCCTCGCCCGACACGATGAGCGTGTCGAACACCTTGCTCAGACGCGGCTGCGCGGTCAGCCCGCGCGGCCACGTTTCCGCCGACCAGTTGGTGATGGCGTGAACCGGCGTGCCGTTTTCCTTCATCGCATCCAGAAGCGTCCAGCTGCCCTTGATCTTGCGCTGCACGGTCAGGGGATAGGCGTCGAGGTATCCTGCAAAAATCTCGCGATCCCGCGCGTCTTCGATCTCATCCGCCAGATCGGCAAAGCTCTCGCCCGCGTCGGCCCGCGCGTTCTTGTCGCGAAAGCCCACACGTTCCATGAACCCCATCGCGGCCTCGCGCCCACCGCAAGCCTCGGCAAAGGCGGCGACCGGATCCCAATGCACCAGCACGCCGCCGATATCGAACACCATATGGGTCGGTTTCATTCCGCCGCCTCCTTCATGGCCGCATTGTCCACATCGGCACGGATGCGGCGCACGAGCTCCAGCTCGGACTGGAAGTCGACGCAATGCGGGAGCTTGATGTGTTCGAGGAAACCGGTCGCCTGAATGTTGTCGGCATGGGACAGCACGAATTCCTCGTCCTGCGCCGGGGCGCCCAAGTTGTCCTCGCCCAGTTCCTCCCACCGAAGCGCGCGGTCGACCAGCGCCATGCTGATCGCCTTGCGCTCGGTCTGCCCGAAGACGAGGCCGTAGCCCCGCGTGAACTGCGGCGGCTCGGTCTTGGACCCGGTGAACTGGTTCACGGTCTCGCATTCGGTGAGCGTGATCTCCCCGATCTCGATGGCGAAACCCAGCTCGGGAATGTCCATCTCGACCGCGACTGCGCCGATGCGCAGCTCGCCCACGAAGGGGTGGTTCTTGGCATAGCCGCGCTGGGTCGAATACGCCATCGACAGCACGAAGCCCTCGTCGCCGCGTGTGAGCGCCTGTAGCCTGAGCGCCCGGTTTGCTGGGTATTCCATCGGCTGGCGGGTCATGTCGGGGGGCGTTTCGTCACTCTCCGGTTCCGACTGGATCAGCCCGTCGCGGTTCAGATACTCGGTCACGCGCGGCATGTCAGCGCCCGACGCTTCGGCCTGCGGCGTTTCCGGCACCTCGCCGTCGGCAGCGAGTTTGAAGTCGAGCAGACGGTGCGTATAGTCGAAGGTCGGCCCCAGCACCTGCCCACCGGGAACGTCCTTGAACGTGGCCGAGATACGCCGATCACAGGCCATAGCACCGGTATCGACCGGCTCGGAAGTACCGATGCGCGGCAGTGTCGTGCGATAGGCGCGGATCAGGAAAATCGCCTCGATCAGATCGCCCCGCGCTTGCTTGATCGCGAGGGCTGCGAGGTCGGGGTCGTAGAGCGAGCCCTCGGCCATCACCCGGTTCACGGCAAGGCTCATCTGTTCGCGGATCTGGTCGGTGCCAAGTTCGGCCACGGCGGTGTCGCCACGCCGCTCCTCGGTCAACCACGTATGGGCATTGTCGATGGCGCGCTCGCCACCTTTGACGGCGACATACATCAGCGATCCTCCACGCGGGTCGAGCGGGGCAGCGCGGCAAGGCGGCTGCCAGAGGTGAACACGCAATCGACGCCCAGCGGAAAAAGCGCGGCGTTGCGGGCGAAAAAGCCGGTTTCGGGCAGGCTCAGATGCGCCTCGCTCTCGATCCCCGGCCCGGTCAGGTGCGCGCCTTCGCTCGTGAGCGCGTCGACCTCGACGATCAGCGTCGCGCTTCGGTCCGGGTACTCCGGCGTCCCGATGGGAAAGCCGGTTTGCGGGGCGAGCGCCGCCCAATTGCCCAGCGCGAACATCGCGTTTTCGCGATCCACGATAGGTGCGCCGATGTGGAACGCGATCCACTGGCGGATCGCCGCGCCGTCATGGCCGGGGGCGAGGTAGAGCGGTGTCTCGCCGTCGCAAAGCGTCAGCATCAACGTGGCGGCGGCGGGCGAGATCGGCGCGGGCGCGGCGCCGCCCAGAATGTCCACGATCTTGCCGGGCCGGGCCATCGCGTCCAGCACGGCGCGAAAGGCGCGCGCCGCCTCACGGGGCGCATCGGCGAAATCGCCGGAAAGCGCGTCGTCCAGCATCAGTCCTCTCCCCTGACCATCGTGAAGAAATCGACCTTGGTGGCCGCCGCCTTGGCCGCGCGCGTGGCCTTGGCGGTCAAGGCCGCCTCGGCCAGCGGGTCCAGCACCTGCGCCTGCACCGCCTCCGCGCGGTCGGTCTGCATCAGCGCATCGACCAGAGCGGCGCGTTCCGCATGGGCCTTGTCGCGCCCCTGCACATAGCCATGCCCGACCTCGCCCGTCGCCAACCGCAGCGCACAGCGGGTCACGGTCATCTCGCCCAGATTGAACGGCGCGCCGGTGCCGCCCATCCGGCCCCGGACCATGACGCCGCCGACCTCGGGCGCGCGCAGCCAGTCGAAGCCGGGGACCTCCACCCCCGCCATCAACGCCGCAAGTCGCGCGGGCGGCGCCTTGGCCACCAGCCCCATCCGGGCCCGCCGCGCCGTGTCCGTCTTTTCCGTCATCTAGACACCTTGCCGATTTGTCTACGCTACTATACAACTAGACAAATCATAGGGCCCCGCGCCCGGATTGTCTTGTGAAAGTTCTGTGACGTATGCCCAAGACCCCGATCTGGAAATCCATCGCGGCCACCATCGGAGACGAGATTGCCAAGGGCCATTATGGGCCCGGCGACAAGCTTCCGACCGAGGCGGCCCTGTCGGCGCGTTTCGGCGTCAATCGCCACACGGTGCGCCACGCGCTGTCGGACATGGCCGAGCGGGGGCTGGTGCGGGCGCGGCGCGGGGCGGGCGTGTTCGTGGAGGCCGAGCCGACCGATTATCCCATCGGTCGCCGGGTCCGCTTTCACCAGAACATCCGCGCCTCGGGCCGTTTGCCGCAAAAAGCCGTGCTCAGGATCGAAGAGCGGGGGGCGGACCTGTCCGAGGCCGCCGCGCTTGAGATCGCGCAGGGCGCCCCGGTGATCGTCTACGAGGGGCTGTCGTTCTCCGAAGGCACGCCCATCGCGCATTTCATTTCCGTTTTCCCAAAGGCACCTGTGCCGGGCCTTGCCGCGACATTGGGCGAGGTGACATCGGTCACCGAAGCGCTGGTGCGCAACGGGATCGACGACTACGTGCGGGCCGAAACGCGCATTTCCGTCGACCACGCCTCCGCAACGCAGGCGATTCACCTCAGGATCGGATCGGGCGATGCGGTGCTGAAATCCGTCGGCATCAACCGGACCGAGGGCGGGTTACCCATCGAATACGGCACGACGTGGTTCGCCGGGGACAAGGTGACGCTGACGGTCGCGCCGGACAGCTAAGCGCCGTACTTTTCCAGAAAGGCTGGCGTCGACATCGACCGGAAATCCGCAAGTCGGTCGCGAAGCGTCGCATGATCCCAGTCCCACCACGCAAGATCCATCAGCCGCTGGGCCACGGGCCGCTCGAACCGGGCGCGCAAGGGTTTGGCGGGGATGCCCGCGACGATCTGATATGGCTCCACGTCATGAGTCACGACCGCCATGCTCGCCACCACGGCGCCATGGCCGATCTGAATCTCGGGGCGGATCACGGCGCCGTGCCCGATCCATGTGTCATGCCCGATGCGGGCCACACGTGCGGCGCGCTTTTCAAAGAAGCCGTCATCCACCTCGGCGTCGTCGAAGTAGTCCGGCGAACGGTAGAGGAAGTGATGCAGCGACGGCTGGTCCATCGGGTGATCGGTCGGCCCGATCCGCACGAACGCGGCGATATTGGCGAACTTGCCGATCTCGGCATTGGCGATGTCGGCGTAACGGTCGCAATAGGAATAGTCCCCGAACTGCGCGTTCTGGATGCGGCTGCCCTGCCCGATCTCGACAAACGCCCCGAAGCGGGAGCCGCCGATCTGGCAGTCCGGATGGATGAACGGCGCCTCGCCCAGCCGTGCCATCAGAATGGTCTTTCCTCGCCGGTGAACTTGAAGAACTTGCCGGTATCGGACATCGACAAGCGTTCGATCAGACCCAGAATGCCCGTCGCCACCTCGTCGGGCGTCACATCCGCCTCGGGCCCGCCCATGTCGGTCTGCACCCAGCCCGGATCGACCAGCGCGACGGGGATACGGTCGGCGGCAAGATCGGTCGCCAGCCCCTGCATCACCTTGTTCACCGCCGCCTTGGACGCGCGATAGGCGATGCGGTCGGACTTGGCATAGCCCATCCACGCCATCTGGCTCGACACCGTGACGATCTTGCCCTGACCGCTGGCCCGCAACGCGGGCAGCACGGCCTGCGCCACCGCGAGCGGGGCGAGCGTGTTGATCGTCAGCGTCTCGGCGAACCCTTCGAAATCCATGTCGAGCGTCGACTGCCGGTCCGGCCCGATGATCCCTGCGTTGTTCACGAGCACGTCGATCCGGCCCAAACCGCCGAAGGCCCCGGCGATGGCGGCCACGTCGGACAGATCGCAGGCGATATCCGTGCCCGCGCCCGACCGGCTGTGCGTCACGACGTCATGCCCCTCAAGCCGCGTAGCCGCCACCAGCGCCGCGCCGATGCCACGGTTCGCCCCTGTCACCAGAATTCGCATGTCACTCTCCCTTAATCAGTTTCCGTCGGAGCCAACCGGACAAGCTGTCCATCAGCATCACGACGATCACGATCAGGATGATATAATAGGTGACCTCTTCCCAGTCCTTCTGGGTAATCATGGCCTGCGTGAGCAAAAGCCCGATCCCACCGCCCGTGATCGCGCCGATGATGGTGGCCGAGCGGGTGTTGGATTCGAGGAAATAGAGCACCTGCGACAACAGCACGGGCGTCACCTGCGGGATGACCCCGAAGCGGTAGCGCTGCACGGTCGACGCCCCGGTCGAGACGACACCGTCGATCTGTTTCTGATCCACGTTCTCCAGCGCCTCCGAGAACATCTTGCCGAAGCTGCCGGTATCCGTGAACAGGATCGCAAGTGCGCCGGTCATCGGGCCGGGGCCGAAGGCACGGGATAGAAGGATGGTCCAGATCAGCGCGTCCACTCCGCGCAGAAAGTCGAACACGCGGCGCAGCGCAAAGCGCACGGGCATCAGCGGCGAAAAGTTCTTGGCGGCAAGGAAGGCGACGGGCAGCGCGACGATGGCCGCGCCGAAGGTTCCGAGAAAGGCCATGAGCACGGTTTCAAACAGCGCCCAAGCTACATCGACATGCCGCCACATCGGGTTTTCCCAGAAGTCGTGCCACGCGCCTTCGATATTCCCACGCGCCGGGTCGATCTGGTCGCCAAAGAGAATGTCAAAGACCCCGTGGCCAGAATAGGGGCTGTCGAGCGTGAACCAAAAGAGCTCCCATCCCGGAAAATAGTTGAACACCTCGGTCTTGTTCCGTGTCAGCGAAAGCCGCCCCTCGTCCGTCGTGATCGCCATGCGCGTGCTGGACAGGTTGATCCAGTCCGGCACGTCGTCTTCGGGGATGTTGGTGACGACCGTGCGCCCTTCGATCTGGCCGCGAATGGTGCCGTATCCGGGCACCTCATAGGTCAAAGCGTTACCCGGCAGGAAGGTGACGATATGCCCGGCGCCAAGGTCGATCACCGTGGTCTCGCCCTGCGCGTCCACCCAATCCGGCACGATGCCGTCCGGATAGGCCCCCTTGCGCTCGCCCTCGATGGCGACGCCGAGTTCGCCCGAGCGGTTGTCGCGGGTCACGTGGGTCTTGTAGCTCACCATATCCGCGACAAGCGTGCGCCCGTTCTGCACGTCGAACTTGAGCCGGTCGCGGTCGGGGATGTTCGACGGGATGCCGAACATGTCGGGCGTCAGGATGTGGAACGCGAAGGCGACATAGACCAGATAGGTCAGGACAACCGCAGGAAGACCCCACGAAAAGAGCTTCTTGCGCCCGAACAGGCGGTCCGCCTGTGCATATGCGGTCGCATCGGTCATCAGTGCGCCCCCTCATGTGCCAGCCGGTTGCGCACGTGGCTGGAGATTTGATCGAACACGACGATGGTCAGGAACAGCAGGATAAAGATCGCCGCCGCCTCGTCGAACCGGCCCTGCCCCCATGACATCGCGTTCTTGAGCTCGTACCCGATGCCGCCCGCGCCCACGAAGCCGAGGATGGCGGAGGCGCGGATGTTGATTTCGAACCTCAGCAGGGCGTAGCTGAAATAGTTGGGCGCGACCTGCGGCACGACGCCCAGCCACATGCGCTGACCCCATGTCGCCCCGACCGAGGCCAGCCCCTCGATAGGTTTGAGGTCGGCGTTCTCGTTCACCTCGGAGAACAGCTTGCCCAGCGCGCCGGAGGTGTGGAAGGCGATGGCGATCATCGCGGGCACCGGGCCACCGCCCAGGACGAAGATCAGGATCAGCGCGATGACGATTTCAGGCACCGCGCGCATCACGTCCATGATCCGGCGAAACACCGGGATCAGGCGCGGCCAGCGGGCCATGCCGCGCGTGGACAGAAGCGACAGGATGAAGCCAAGAGCCGCACCGATGATTGTCGAAGCCGCCGCGATGTTGAGCGTTTCGGTGAGCGCCGGGAAGTATGTCACGAGGTGGCCGGGCAACTGATCCACCTTGGGGGCCGTGTCCGCGATCACGTCGGCAGGAAAGCCAAAGATATTCGGCAGCCCGGCCCAGAACCCGCCCGCGTTCCGGGCATCGGCCAGCATGAAGCCGGACACCATGAGCGCGACGAAAACGGCCAGCATGATTCCACCGTACATCCGTTTGCGCCGGGTCATTTCGACGTAATGCGCGCGGGCGTCGAAGGGGATGTCGGTCATGGCGGGCCTTTCGAATACAAAGACCCCGCCGGGGTGCGGCGGGGTCGATGGTGGTCTGGTTTACTCGCTCTTGGCCTTGCGGGCCTCGATGATCGAGAGATAGGCGTCATGGGTGATCGGGTCGAAGCCCAGCGATTCACCGGCCGAGATGTTGTAGGTGCATTCGGGGTCGGCGTCGTACATGCCGTCGACCAGCGCGGTCATCTTGTCCTTCACGTCCTGCGGCAGCGCCGAGGCGAGCACGATCGGGCCTTCGGGGATCGGCTTGGAGCGCCAGATTTCCACAAGGTCGTTCATGTCGACGAGGCCCGCGTCCACGGCTTTACGAAGCGCGCCGGAGTTATAGCCGTCGGCCCATTCGCCCTGACCGTCGGCCCAGGTCACGCCCGCGTCGATGTCGCCGTTGTTGACCGCGACGATGGTCTGCTCATGCCCGCCGGTGAACACGACGTCACCGAAATACGCGCCCGGCTCCATCGTGATCGCGTCGCCTGCCATCGGGATTTCGATGGACGGGATCAGGTAGCCGGAGGTCGAGTTCGGGTCACCGAAGCCGAACACCTTGTCCTGCATGTCCTCGAGCGAGGTGATGCCGCTGTCGGCGCGGGCGAAGCCGATGGAATGATAGCCGTAGGAGCCGTCGAGGTTGATCTTGACCAGCACCGGCTCGACCGCCTCGGGGTCTTGCAGGTAAGTGGCGGCATAGGCGGAGGCGCCCAGCCACGCCATGTGGATCGTGCCGCCCAGCAGGCCCTGAATGACGCCGTTGTAGTCGGCGGGGGCGAACAGCTTGACCGGAACGCCCAGAGCGTCTTCGGCATAGGTCTTGAGGCATCCGTGGTTGTTCAGGCGGTCCTGAGCGTTTTCGCCACCCAGAATGCCGATGTTGAACTCTTCGATGCCTTGGGCCATGGCCGGGGTCACCAGCGCGGTGGTGGCAAGGGCAGCTGCGAGGATGCGTTTCATCTGTCTCTCTCCGTTTCAGGTTGATTGAGGGGCGTCCTGCCCCGGTCGATGAAAGGGTCGTCAGGCGGTCGCGGCGGCGCGGGCGGTGAGCGCCGGGCGCGCGGCATCGCGGATTTCGGTCGAGGTGGCGTCTTCGGAAAAGCTGTCGTCCGCGCCGTAGATGTCGCGGGCCACGCCGGTCGTGAGTTGCGCGGGCGTGCCGTCGAACACGATCCGCCCGTCGCGCATCCCGATCACCCGGTCGCAATAGCGCCGCGCGGTGTCGAGCGTGTGGAGGTTGGCGATGACCATCCGCCCGTCTTCTTCGTGGATGCGCCGCAGCGTCTCCATCACGATCTGGGCGTTCATCGGATCGAGCGAGGCGATGGGTTCGTCCGCAAGGATCACCTTGGGGTCCTGCATCAGCGCCCGCGCAATGGCGACCCGCTGCTGCTGACCGCCCGACAGTGCCTCGGCGCGTTTGGCCGCATGTTCGGCAATGCCCATACGTTCGAGAATGTCGATGGCGTGATGGATGTCCTCACGCGGGAACAGGTTGAACATCGTGGCGAAGGTCGAGCGGCGATTGAGCGTGCCGTGCAGCACGTTCGACACCACGTCCATGCGCGGGACGAGGTTGAACTGCTGAAAGATCATGGCGCAGTCTGCCTGCCAGTTGCGGCGTTCGCGGCCGCGCAGGGTCAGCACGTCGCGCCCCTCGAAGGTCAGGCTGCCCTGGGTCGCGTCCGTCATCCGGTTCATCATCCGAAGGAAGGTGGACTTGCCCGCCCCCGAGCGCCCGATGATGCCCAGCATCATGGGCCGGTCGACGCTGAAATTCATGGAATCGACCGCCGCGTTGCGGCCAAAGCGTTTGGTCAGGTTTTCGACAACCAGCATGGAGCCCCCGTCTGTCACGGGGGTCCGTATGGGGCGAATCCGTCACCGAAATGTGTCGCTGGCGTAAAGCTTTTGTAACGCCGCGCCGCCGAGGTCAGGTCAGGGCGGATCGCAGCTTTTCGATGTGCAGGGTGACCAAATTCGTGGCGGTTTCAGGATCGCTCGCTTCGGCATAGCACCTGAATTCGGGCGCGTTGCCGGAGGGGCGCAGATGCACCACGGCCCCTTCGGCAAAGGTCACGCGCAGCCCGTCCGTGGTGTCGGTCGCGGTCTCGGTGAGGCCCTCACCGAAGAACGCCGCGCGCGCGACCCGGTCGCCCTCGAGCCCCGCGATGAACGCCCGCGCCACCTCCGGCTCGACACCTTGCAGGCGGTCGGCGGCGGTGAACCGCGGCGGCAGGGTCGAAGCGAGGCCTGACAGGCGCACCCCCTCGGCCTTTGCCCGCGCGAGCGGCGCGATGATCGGCAGCAGGCTGTCGCGGGTCATGAGCGGGGCAAGCGTGCCCGCTGGCCCCTGCGCCTCGAACCCGAGCAGGAAGCCCCCGTTCGCCTCATACCCGGCGACCTTGGCGGCGGGGTCGGCGTCCAGCGCCGCCTCCATCGCCGCGATCACGAAGGGCGAGCCGATGCGCGTCAGGTCCACCCGGTCGAAGCCCAGTTCGGACACCATCGTGTTGGAGGACACCGGCGTGCAGATCACCTGCGCGCCCAACATCTGCGCCGTGAGCGGGCCAAGCACGTCGCCCGGCACGATCCGCCCCGTCTCGTCCGTCACCATCGGGCGGTCGGCATCGCCATCGGTGGACACCAGCGCCGACAACCCATGTTCGGCACACCAGCCCGCGAACATCTCGCGCGTCTCGGCGTCCACCGCTTCGGTGTCGACCGGGATGAAGGTGTCCGAACGGGCAAGCGGCACGACCTCGGCCCCCAGTTCGGCCATGACGCGGATCAGGATGTCGCGGGCCACCGACGAATGTTCATAGACGCCAATCCTGAGCCCCGACAACGCATCCGCCCCGAACGCCCGCACATACCGCGCAACGTAAAGGTCCGGTGCGTCGTAGCGCGGCTCTTCCTGCGCGGTGAGCCCCCTTGCCTCGCGCCTAAGCGCGGCCGTGATGCGCCCTTCGTCCTCCTTCGAAATCTCACCCGTCGGCAGATAGAATTTCAGCCCGTTGCGGTCCGCCGGAATGTGACTGCCCGTCACCATCACGGCCCCCGCCTGCCCGGCCATCGACACCAGCGCAAGCGCGGGTGTCGGCACCGGGCCAAGGCGAACCACGTTCACGCCCTCGCCCAACGCCGCATCGGCCACGGCATCCGCGATGTCGGGCGAGGAAGGCCGCAGATCCCATCCCAGACAGATCGTGCCGTTATGCGGACAAGCGGCGAGGAACGCGCGGGTGTAATCCGCGACCAGTTCCGGCGTCAGCTCCGTGACGAGGCCCCGCAGCCCGCTCGTTCCGAATTTCGGTGCCATGTCCCTGCCCTTCGCCTGTTTTCCCGTTTGTCCCGGCCCGGTGCCCGTGGGTCAAGCCGCATTCGCGGGGCGGCCAGCCATCGCGGCGGCGCGCACGACTTCGGCCACCTCGCGCAACTGGCCCGCCAGCGGACTTGTCCGGCGCCAGATCATCCCGATCGTGCGCGTCGGCTGCGGTTCGGGAAACCGGGCGACCGAGACATCCGTCGCCCGCGTCTCGACCGGGACAGCCATTTCGGGGATGAGCGTGACACCGATGCCCGACCCGACCATCTGAACCAGCGTCGAAAGCGACGACCCGTCCAGCGTCTCGCGCGGCAAAGCGGACTGGATGTTGCAGAACGACAGCGCCTGATCGCGAAAGCAATGCCCCTCTTCCAGTAGGAGCAGCCGCATCTCGCGCAGGCCCTCGCGGTCGGGAACGGGTTTGTCGGCATCTTCGGGCGGACGCACGAGCACGAAGTCCTCTTCGAATAGCGCGACCTCGGTGAACGCGGGTTCCGATATGGGAAGCGCGAGAATGGCCGTGTCCAGCCGCCCCTCGTGCAACTCGGTGATAAGCTTCGACGTCAGCGACTCCCGCACATGAATGTCGAGGTCGTCATGCTCCAACGACAGCCGACCGATGATGGCGGGCAGCAGATAGGGTGCGATGGTCGGGATCACCCCGATCCTGAGCCGCCCGGCGAGCCGCCCCTTCGCCGCGCGCGCCAGATCGCCCAGTTCATCCACACCACGCAGCACCTCCCGCGCTTTCGCCACGAAATCTTCACCGAACGGCGTCAGCCGCAACTGGCGGGGCCCACGTTCGACCAGAGGTGTCCCAAGTTCTTCCTCAAGCTCCTTGATCCGCATCGAAAGGGCCGGCTGCGAGATGGCGCAGGCATCGGCCGCGCGCCCGAAATGGCCGTGTTGCGCGAGCGCGTCGAAATAGCGGAGCTGCTTGATCGTCAGGTTTGCCATAACTCCTAATTATGACAACCATCAGAAAACGCAACTTTTAGATATCGAATGCGAATGTTAGATTGATTCTAGGAGGAGGACATTCCATGCGCCGCCAAGGTCGAATCAAGGACTTTGGAGGGGTCGACGTGACCGTTGGCCCCGCAAAAGCGGACGTATGCCCTGTCCTTCGAGAGCGCATAACAGACTGACTCTAAAGGGAGAGTACCTCATGGACGGCAATGCTGCATCGAAATGCCCCTTCGCCGGTGGCGCAGCGGTCACGCAAGGGACCCGCACGAACCGCAACTGGTGGCCCAACCAGCTTAACCTCAAGATCCTGCACCAGAATTCGGACCTGTCCGACCCCATGGGCGACGATTTCGATTACGCCGAGGCGTTCTCCAAGCTCGACCTGAAGGCGCTGAAAGCGGACCTGACGGCGCTGATGACCGACAGTCAGGACTGGTGGCCCGCCGATTTCGGCCACTACGGCGGCCTGATGGTCCGCATGGCATGGCACGCCGCCGGCACCTACCGGATCGGTGACGGTCGCGGCGGTGCGGGCACCGGGCAGCAGCGGTTCGCGCCGCTGAATTCGTGGCCGGACAACGCCAACCTCGACAAGGCGCGTCGCCTGATGTGGCCGATCAAACAGAAATACGGCAACGCGATTTCCTGGGCCGACCTGATGGTGCTGGCGGGGAACGTCGCGCTGGAGTCGATGGGCTTCAAGACCTTCGGTTTCGCCGGTGGCCGCGCGGATACGTGGGAGCCGGAAGAGGACGTGAACTGGGGCGCTGAAGAAGAGTGGCTCGGCACCGATCAGCGTTTCCACGGCGAGCGTTACCTCGACAACCCGCTGGGCGCCACGCACATGGGCCTGATCTACGTGAACCCCGAAGGGCCCGAGGGCGAGCCGGACCCGGTCAAAGCCGCGCACGACATCCGCGTGACCTTCGCCCGTATGGCGATGAACGACGAGGAAACCGTCGCGCTGATCGCGGGCGGCCACACCTTCGGCAAGACGCACGGCGCGGGCGACGCCGCCCTCGTGGGCGCCGAGCCCGAGGGCGCGGGGCTGGCCGAGCAAGGCTTCGGCTGGACCTCGACCCACGGCAGCGGCATGGGTGCCGATGCGATCACGGGCGGCCCGGAAGTCACCTGGACCAAGACCCCGACACAGTGGTCGAACAATTTCTTCGAGAACCTGTTCGAGTACGAATACGAGCTGACCGAAAGCCCTGCGGGCGCCAAGCAGTTCGTGGCCAAGGACGCGCCGGAGATCATCCCCGACCCGTTCGACCCGAACAAGAAGCACAAGCCGACGATGCTGGTCACCGACCTGTCGCTGCGCATGGACCCGGAATACGAGAAGATCTCGCGTCGGTTCTATGAAAACCCCGACCAGTTCGCCGACGCCTTCGCCCGCGCGTGGTTCAAGCTGACCCACCGCGACATGGGGCCGAAGACGCGCTATCTGGGCGAGGAAGTCCCGGCCGAGGATCTGATCTGGCAAGACCCGATCCCGGCATGCGATCACCCGCTGGTCGACAGCGCGGACATTGATACGCTGAAGTCCAAGATCCTGTCGTCGGGCCTGTCCGTGTCGGACATGGTGAAAACCGCCTGGGCCTCGGCTTCGACCTTCCGGGGGTCCGACAAGCGTGGCGGGGCCAACGGCGGCCGCATCCGTCTTGCCCCGCAGAAGGACTGGGACGCGAACGAACCGGCGGAACTCGCCCGCGTGCTGGGTGTCTACGAAGGCATCATGGCCGACTTCAACGGCTCGGCCTCGGGTGGCAAGAAGATCTCGCTCGCCGACCTGATCGTGCTCGGCGGTTCGGCCGGGATCGAGAAGGCGGCCAAGGACGCCGGTCTGGACATCTCGGTGCCCTTCACGCCGGGCCGGATGGATGCCTCGGAAGAGCAGACGGATGTCGAGAACTTCGAGCCGCTCGAACCCCTCGCCGATGGTTTCCGCAACTACCAGCAGGTCGAATTCGCGGTGCCGGCCGAGGCGATGATGGTCGACAAGGCCCAGCTTCTGACCCTGACCGCACCGGAAATGACGGTGCTCGTGGGTGGCCTGCGGGTGCTGGGCGCGAACCACGGCGGATCGGCGCATGGCGTGCTGACTGACAAGCCCGGCACGCTGTCGAACGACTTCTTCGTCAATCTCCTCGACATGGGGTGCAAGTGGTCGGCCACGGACGACGCCGAGACGACATTCGAGGCGCGGGACCGCAAGACGGGCGAAGCGAAGTGGACCGGGACGCGCTGCGATCTGGTGTTCGGCTCCAACTCGCAACTCAGGGCGATCGCCGAGGTCTATGGCCAGTCGGACGCGAAAGAGAAATTCGCGGCGGACTTCGTGAAGGCCTGGGTCAAGGTGATGGACGCGGACCGCTTCGACGTGAAGTGACCTGACCTTAGCGACCTTCGGGGGCGGCCTTTCGGGGCCGCCCTTTTCTTGTCTGGGGGTTCGGCTCGGGCTTGGCTGGACGGGATCGCGGGTGCGCTTGGAGTTTGAGCCAACAGGATACCAGAATACTAGGATTCTAGTATTCTGGTTCCAAAAATAACTCTATTTTACAGTATCTTGAAACCACAGCACCCGCTCAATTCGTTAACGCCACGCGTTTCGCAGCACCCGGAGCACCGCGTCAGGACCGTTCCCCAAACGCCCACTTCCCTTGCCCCAGACCCGGCGAGGCGCGCCCGGACACCGTCTCGGCGTCGGACAACCGGATGGGTGTGCGAACCCCCGGTATCCCCTCGGGCCGGATCACCATCCCACGCGCCGCCATCTGCGGATCGTCGATCGCCTCGGCAACCGTGTTGATCGGCCCCACCGGAATGCCCAAGGCCGTCAGCCGCTCGATCAACGCCGCCTTCTCGACCTCCGCCGTCGCGCCGGAAATCGCGTCGCAAAGCTCGCCGCGATGCGCGACCCGGCCCGCGTTGTCGGCGAACCGCGCGTCGGTCAGAAACCGATCGAGCCCAAGTGCTGCGCACAAGGCCCGGAACTGACGGTCGTTCCCGGTCGCGATGATGACGTGGCCATCGGCCACCGGGAACACCTTATAGGGCACCAAATTCGGATGGGCATTTCCCATCCGCGTGGGCGCCGCACCGGACACGAGGTAATTCATAGCCTGATTGGCCAGCACGCCGACCCCCGTCTCCATCAGGGACACGTCGACCTGCTGCCCGCGCCCGGTCCGCTCCCGCGCCGCAAGCGCCGCTTGCACCCCGATCACGCCGTGCAGGCCGGTCAGGATGTCGATCCACGCGACCCCGATCTTCTGCGGTTCGCCGTCGGGATCGCCGGTCAGGTCCATGATCCCGGTCATGCCCTGCGCCATGAAGTCGTAGCCCGGCTGATGCTTGCGCGGCCCGTCCTGACCGAAACCGGACACCGAGGCATAGACCAGCCGGGGGTTCAGCGCGGCGCAGCTTGCGTAATCCAGCCCGTATTTCGCAAGGCCCCCGACCTTGAAGTTTTCGATCAGCACGTCGGCCTCGGCGATCAGCGCCTTCAGCCGCGCCAGATCGTCCGCGTCGCGAAAATCGCAGACGACCGAGGTTTTACCCCGGTTCGCGGAGTGGAAATAAGCCGCCACCCGCTCGGTCCCGCCATCCGGCAGGGGCCGTTCGATAAAGGGCGGCCCCCATTTGCGGGTGTCGTCGCCGTCCGGGCTTTCGACCTTGATGACCTCGGCCCCAAGGTCCGCAAGCGTCTGGCCGATCCACGGACCGGCCAGCACCCGCGCAAGTTCGATGACCTTCAGCCCCGCATACGGTGCGGTCATCAGAAGAACGCCTGAAGGCCCGTCTGCCCACGACCCAGAATGAGCGCGTGAACATCATGCGTGCCCTCGTAGGTATTCACCGTTTCGAGGTTCTGGGCATGACGCATCACGTGGTATTCCGACGAAATTCCGTTGCCGCCGTGCATATCGCGGGCCTGCCGGGCGATGTCCAAGGCCTTGCCGCAGTTGTTGCGTTTGACGATGGAGATCATCTCGGGCGCGAACTTGCCCGCGTCCATCAGCCGCCCGACGCGCAGCGCGCCTTGCAGGCCCAGCGCAATCTCGGTCTGCATGTCGGCCAGTTTCTTCTGATAAAGCTGCGTCGCGGCAAGCGGCCTGTCGAACTGCTTGCGCTCCATCCCGTAGGCATGCGCCCGGAACCAGCAATCCTCGGCCGCACCCATCGCGCCCCAGGAGATGCCGTAACGTGCGCGGTTCAGACAGCCGAATGGCCCGGACATGCCCGAGACGTTGGGCAGCAGTGCATCCTCGCCCACTTCGACATCTTCCATGACGATTTCGCCCGTGATGGACGCTCGCAGGGATAGCTTGCCTTCGATCTTGGGCGCCGACAGGCCCTTCATGCCCTTTTCCAGCACGAAGCCGCGCACCTTGCCGTCATGCGCTTCGGACTTGGCCCAGACAACGAACACGTCGGCAATGGGGGAGTTCGAGATCCACATTTTGGACCCGTTCAGCACATAGCCGCCGTCCGTCTTTTTCGCCCGCGTCTTCATACCCGCCGGGTCCGAGCCCGCATCGGGTTCGGTCAGACCGAAACAGCCGATCCATTCGCCGGACGCCAGTTTGGGCAGGTATTTCTGCTTCTGCGCCTCGGACCCGTAGGCCTCGATCGGATACATCACCAGCGACGACTGCACCGACATCATCGAGCGGTAACCGCTGTCTATCCGCTCCACCTCACGCGCGACGAGGCCGTAGGAGACATATCCCGCGCCGACCCCGCCGTAGGCGTCGGACACGGTGACGCCAAGCAGCCCGGCGGCCCCCATCTCGGCGAAGATCGCCGGGTCGGTCGTCTCATTGAGATAGGCGTCCTTCACGCGGGGTGCGAGCTTGTCGGCGGCAAAGGCGGCCGCCGTGTCGCGGATCATGCGCTCGTCTTCTTCGAGCTGATCGTCCAGCAGGAACGGGTCCTCCCACTTGAAGCTCTGTCCTTTCGCGTCGGCCATCTGATCCTCCTAGTCCGTCGTTTCCATGTGCATAATCGTTGAAAACCCGCCTGAACATCGGCATTTTCCCAAGAGTTGATGCACTTTATGCATGAGGTGTCATGCGCAATCGCCGTTTCCTCCCGTCGATCTCGGTGCTCGCCGCCTTCGACGCCGTGATCGCCACCGGGTCGGTGACCGCCGCCGCGCGCGAACTGGACCTCACCCAGAGCACCGTAAGCCGCCTGATCCGCACATTGGAAGAGCAGTTGGGGCGCGATCTGTTCGTGCGGCACAAGAAACGGCTGGTGCCGACGCCCGCCGCGCTCGATCTGGCCGGGGACGTGGGGCGCGCGCTCGACCTCATTCAGCGGGCCAGCATGAAGGTGGTGGCGAACCCCGAAGGCGGTTCGCTGTCCGTCGCGACGCTACCGACGCTCAACGCCCAGTGGCTCGGCCCGCGGCTGAAGTCGTTCCTCGACACCAATCCGGGGATCAACCTGAGCCTGACCACCCGCCTGCGCCGTTTTTCGTTCGAGACCGAGCCGGTGGATGCGGTGATCTACTTCGGCGACGACGACTGGCCCGGCGCGCATCATCTGCGCCTGTTCGGCGAGCATTACACCGCCTGCGCCGCGCCCAACCTCATCGCCGGGGCGGACGTCACCGCGCCCGCCGACCTCGCCCGCCTGCCGCTCCTCCAACTGGAAACCCGGCCACTCGCGTGGGCCGACTGGTTCGCCGCGCATGATGCGCCGCCGCCGCGTGCGGACGGGATGCTGTTCGACCACTTCTCGATGATGACGCAGGCGGCCATCGCGGGGCTTGGCGTCGCGATCCTGCCCGCCTACCTCGCGGCCACCGAACGGTCCGAGGGGCGGCTGGAGCCGCTGTTCACTCCGGCGGTGCCGGGGCGCGGGTCGTACTGGCTCGCGTGGCCGGAACCGCGCGACGCCTATCCACCGCTCGTCGCGTTTCGCGACTGGCTGTCCGGGCAGCCCGCGCCCTAGTCTCCGAAGACCGAGAGGTAGCGGATCACGGTCGGCCCCAGTGTGATGAGGAACAGCGCGGGCAGCATCATCACCGACATGACCCCGGACATCTGCACCGGCAGGCGGTTGGCTTTTTCGATCGCCTTCATCTCGCGCATCTCGCGCATTTCGGCGGCATAGGCGTTCAGCGCCTTGGCGATGGACGTGCCGTATTCCATCGACTGACTGACCACCTGCGCAAAGGCCGAAACCTCGGCCACACCCATTCGTTCGGCCATATCGGCCAGCGCTTGCCGCCGGTCGCGGCTGGCGAGGATTTCGGCCTGACACAGCAGGAACTCTTCGGAAATGGCCGGGCTGACGGTGGCAAGACTCTGACCCACGCGCGTCATCGCCGCATCGAACCCCATGCCCGCCTCGGTCGAGATTTGCAGCAGGTCGAGCGCATTGGGAAACCCCGCCTCGATCTCGGCCTGTCGCGCCCTGATCTTGCGCTTGAGCCAGATCGTCGGCGACCAGAACCCGATGGCGGTGCAGATCGCGACGAGGCGCGAGGCGGAAATGAAGGTGAGGCCGCCGACGAGTTTGTCGAGGAACCAGGGCAATCCGATGCTCATGTTCAGGGCCGTCAACGCCAGTGCGATGACCGGCGCGGCGGTAGCGAGGATCAGGCGCAGCACGAAGAAGTTGCGCAGCGCGTTCGGACCGCCGAACCCGGCCCGCCGCAATTGGTCGCGGATCTGGGTCCGTTCGGCGCGTTCCTCGGGGATCAGCGCCTTGAGCATCCCCTCGGGCAGCGCGTCGGGTGTCTTGAGAAGGTCACGGTTCGCCGCGCGCCCATAAGCTGCGGACGCCGCCCGCATCCGTTCGGCCGCCGGGTCGCGCATCGCGATCGCGGTCCAGAGCGCGAGGCCGATGAAAACGACCGACACCGCGACCATCGCCATGAGCAGACCGGGCGAGTTCAGGAGCGAAGTCAGATCGGAAAACGTATCACCAAGCATCGCGAAACCTCACACACGGAACGAAACGAGTTTTCTAAGCATCAGCGCATTGCCCAGAACCAGCGCGAGGATCGCGCCGCACATCGGCCAGAACGCCGGATCGTCCTTGACGGACGCATAGTATTCCGGCGCGGTCAGCGAAGTGCCCACATACATGAGCACCGGCATCGCCGAGAGGATGATGGCGGTGATCCGCCCTTCCGAACTGACAGCCGAAACTCGGCGACGCATGGCGAAGCGACCCCGGATCACCCGCGCAAGGGTTTCGAGCATCGCGCCGAGATTGCCCCCGGTCGCGTGCTGGATTTGCACGGCGGCGGACAGGTAGTGAAAATCCTCAATGTCGATGCGCCGCGCCAGATCGTCGACCGCGTCGGTCAGGCTGTCACCATAAGCCACCTGATCGGCGAGAATGCGGAACTCCGCCGCGATGGGGTCGGGCAAGGTGGTGGCGACGTTGCGGATCGTGACGTTCAACGGGTGTCCGACGGAGAGCCCCCGTTTCATGAGGTCGAGCGCGTCGGGCAGTTGCCGGGTCAGCGCGTCAGCCCGTTTGAGGGCCGCGGTCGAGATGACGAGCGTCGGGACGAGAACACCGACACCGACGGCCACCACAAACGCAAGGCCCGCGCCGATCACCCCCTGAAGCACGAGGAACAGGAGCGAGGTGACAAGCGCCGACCCCAGCACCAGCACGTTGGGCGACAGGGTCATGCCGGCACGCCGCATACGCACCGGAATGGTTCCGAGGATCGGCAGACCGTCTAACGCGGTCCGCTCCACCAGCTTGCGCAGCCGGTCGCCCGTTCCAGCGTCCCCACCCGCTTGCATCCGGCGCATCCGGTCCAGCTGCACGCTGTCGTCCGCCGGGCGGCGCACCTGCCAGACGGCGGCCCCGATCAGGCAGAGCGCCAGAACGGCAAGGCCGATCAGCAAAGCGGTGCCGGACAGGCCCGCCATCACACCGGCTCCGCTGCGGTGAAGATCCCCGTGGGCAGCGGATAGCCAGCCGCCTCGATCGCCTCGACCGCGCGGGGGCGTACGCCGGTCGGACCGAAGCGTCCGATCACGTTGCCCTCCGCATCGCGCCCCGCACGGCGGTAGGCGAAGATATCCTGCATCAGGATCGTATCCCCCTCGATCCCGTAAACCTCGGAGATCGCCATGACGCGGCGCGTGCCGTCCGACAGGCGGTTGAGCTGCACGACGATGTTGATCCCTGCGGCCACCTGCGCGCGCACAGCGGACAGCGGGAAGTCGTTTCCGATCATCACCACCATCTGTTCGAGCCGCGAAATCGCATCGCGGGCGGTGTTGGCGTGAATCGTGGTCATCGACCCGTCATGCCCGGTGTTCATCGCCTGAAGCATGTCGAAAGCCTCCGACCCCCGCACCTCGCCGATCACGATCCGGTCGGGCCGCATCCTGAGCGCGTTCTTGACGAGAAGCCGTTGGCTTACCTCTCCCGCGCCTTCTACATTCGCGGGGCGGGTTTCAAGCCGCACCACATGCTCCTGCTGAAGCTGAAGCTCGGCGGCGTCCTCGATCGTCACGATCCGCTGGCGGCGGTCGATGAAGGACGACAGCGCATTCAGCATCGTCGTCTTGCCCGACCCGGTGCCGCCGGAGATCAGCACGTTCATTCGCGCTCCGACCGCGGCATGGAGAAACGCGGCGGCGTTCCGGCTCAACGCGCCTTGGCTCACCAGCTTTTCCATCGTCAGTTTGTCGGCCGAGAACTTGCGGATCGAAAGCGACGGTCCGTCGATGGCACAGGGCCGGATGATCGCGTTCACGCGGCTTCCGTCCGGCAGGCGCGCATCGACCCACGGCTGGCTTTCGTCGATCCGGCGACCCACGCGGCTGACGATCTTGTCGATGATCCTGAGCAGGTGCTTTTCGTCCCGAAACGTCGTCGGCGCGCGTTCCAGCAAGCCGCCGCGTTCCACGAAGACGTTGCGATGGCCGTTGACGAGGATGTCCGAAACGCCGTCATCCGCAAGCAGCGGTTCGAGCGGGCCAAGCCCCATCACCTCGTCGATCAGTTCGCCCACCAGCCGCTTGAAGCTGTCCGATCCCATCTGGATGCGGTTGTCGTTCAGATGCGTGACGACCAACGCCGAAATCGCACGGCGCAGTTCCTTGAGGTCGGCTTCTTCGATCAGGGCGAGGTTCACCTCTTCGAGGATGATCTCATGCAGGCGGTGCTTGAGGTCGAACCATGCGCTCGTCTCGCCTTGCGAGCTGTGCGCGACCGGGGCGGGCGCGGGCATCGGCACGACGTTGCGGGTGTCGGTTGGGGGCACCCCGGCGGCAACGGGCACCGGTTTGCGCGCGTCGCGTCCACCGCGGAAATCATTGAAAATCGGCATGCTCAGGCCCTCCGCCGGTTCGAATTCTTGAAGTCTGTTCTGATCTGCTCGACGACCGGACCCATGGCGCGGCTTACGGGTGCCTTCGGGCCGGACAGTGCCATCGGCTGCCCGTGCGCGCGCGCCCGTGCGGCGGTCTTGTCGTCGCGGGGGAGCCATGTGGCGAGGGTCTGGCCGAGGAAGTGCTCGGCTTCCTTCACATGGGCGGCACCCGGCTTCTTCTCCTTCGACACGACGACCTGCACCGGCAGGGCGGCGTGATCGTCGGTGTAGAGGTCGATCATCCGTCGGATCTGGCGCACCGTGTGGACCGAGGTATCGCCGAGGATGAAAAAGCGGTCTGCCCGGGCCAGCACGGCGTCGATCCAATCGACGACGACACGGGGCAGGTCGAGCACGACGTAGTCGTAGGCCAGACGAAGTTCGTCGATCAGCCAGGCGACCATGTCCGGCGTCATCGCGTCGAGCGGCGCAAGCGTCACGGGCGCGGCCATCACGTCGAAGCCGCCGGGTGCATAGCTCTCAAGCGCCCGCTTCAGAAAGGACTGGTTCGGGTTCGCTTGCCCCTGAAGCATCTCCAGATAGGCACCGCCATCGGTCAGGTCGATGGAGGCGCCCAGAACGCCGTTTTGGAAGTCGAGGTCCACCACCGCGACCCGCGCGGGTTCGCCTTTCGATGTCTTGTCGGGGCGTGCCAGCAGCGTGGCGAGGTTCAGCGCGAAGGTCGTCGTGCCGACACCGCCCGCCGCCCCGCAGACCGCAAGCACCATGGCGTCGCGCGTCTCGCCCCCGGTGGTTTCGGCCTGCGTGGTCAGCGCACCGAGGCTCGCCGCATGGTCCGCTTGCGGCTGGGTGTTGGACAGCGGAATGACCTCGGCCACCCCGGCCTCCATCAGCGTGCGCGCCGTCGCCAGCGTCAATGCCTCGCCGGTCACCCCGAGGATTTGCAGATCGTCCCCGAAGTGGCGTTTGAGTTCGCGAATGATCGCGATGTCGGTGTCGTTTCCGGGGCGGATCTCGAAGACCAGCAATTCGAGACCCGTAAGATCGGCGTCTTCGCGAGAGATGTAATCTGCAAGGCCGAAGGGTTTGTGGCGGACGTCGAGGTTGGCGTCCTGCGCCAGCCCCCGCGCGACCATCTCGGCCATGCCGGGCGTGCCGGACAGCATCAGGGTCCGGGTGCGCGCAGCCTTTGGCGCCGCGACCGGCAGATCGGCGTCGGTGAAGCGGGACGAGACGGCCAACTCGGTCATGTGTTCTCTCCATCCATGAGGATTTCGGCGGGCAACGAGGCGCTCATGCCCGGAAAGGCGATGGCGGCCCCGACCTTGCCGTCGGCATTCGCGCCCATAAGCGTGGCCAGCGCCCCGATGGGGGTTACGAATTCGAAGTCGAGGTCGACGATCTCGACCGTGACGCGGGGCGTGTAAGGCCCGCCGACGAAGCCGAGGTTCCCGTCGTAGTCGTAGCCGAAACGCAGGTTGGCGGGCGTCGCGTTGGTCGGCAGAAGCGCCGTGATGCGGGCGTAGATTTCGGCCCCCGTCGCGCCCGACTGCGCAGCCGTGCAGGACACCGAACCGGGGTCGGCGCACAGCCCATCGCCCGCCGAACAGGCGGTTCCGTAGGGGGTCAGGCTCCAGCCGATGCTGCGCGTGGTCGCCGCCGGCACGCCATCGCAGGCGGGCGTCCGAACCACGGCGGCGCGCACCGCCTGCTCGGTCGCCTTCTGCGCCATGACATAGGCGAAGCCCAGACGACCGAAGTCGATCAGGCCGAAGGCGAGCAGCAGGAAAAGGGGCATGATGATCCCCATTTCGACAAGCGCCGCACCGCCCTCGTCCCGCCGGAAGCGGATGATATGGCCGCGCAGGATCATGTTCCGAAAATCCGGCCCTGATCGCTCACCTGCGTCGATGCGGTGGGCAGGGTCATGCCCGCCAGTTCGAACACGCGCGCGAAGGGAAAGGTTATGTTCAGCACGGCGGTCACGGTCGCCACCGGCACGGTGCCGGTGCGATAGTCGCCGGATGCGCAGGTCAGCGCGGCGGTCACCGAGGACACGGTGATCGACGCCGGAAAAATCAGCGTTCCGTCCGAGGCGTTGCGCACTATGTCGGTGACGGTCGCCTGCCAGTCGTCCAGATCGGCGCCGACCTCGTCACAGATCGTGGGCGTCTCGACCCGCGCGACGTAGCGTGTCGCATCACGCACGCCCGCGATGGTCGCCTGATAGGCCCAGAAGGTGCGCGCGGCCTCGATCGTCACGCCGAAGAGGATCAGCATGAGCGGCAGGACGAGGCCGAACTCGGCCAGCACCGCGCCCTCGTCGCGGTGTGCGAAACGGCGGATATGACGAAACGCGCGCATCAGTCGTAGAGCCTCACCACGTCGCGCAGCACCGCATCGGTGACGTTCTGCGAGGGGTCCGGCCCGACCTGCCCCACGATCTCGACCGCGACACCGTCGGTGCCGTCAAGGCCGACCGGGGTCATCAGAAAGACCTCGGCGAAGCCAAGCACCGGAACGCCAGCAGACCCGGCCGAGACACCGTTCGCGCCGCAATCCACCACCGCCGCCACCATCACGCGGCGGGCCGGGTCTTCGGACACCGCCGAGGTGCATTGCGGGCCGACGACCAGATCGAGAACGTCGTCCACGATGCCGCCGACGCCGCCGAGCAGACCGCCCAAACCCCCGGACGACCCACCACTCGACCCGTCCGGGGTTTCGCCTGCCAGTTCGGCGGCAAGCTCGGCCTGAAAGTATCCGAAGCGCGTCGTCGCGGTCGGGTAAGGGTCGGTGCCGCCATAGTTCACATCGACATAGACGTCGCGCCCCGCGCTCCAGTCGCCATCGCCCAGAAGTCCGCAGGTTCCGCCCGCCTGACAATCGTCGAGCGGCAAGCCCGCAGCCCCCGAAAGCGAGACGTTCGTGCCCGTCAGACATTGACCCAGAAGCGGCTCGAACGCCGAGAGCACGTTCGAGGCGGCAGGATAAAGCGCGTCGTTCACGAGGTCCGTGGCCGGGCCGTCGAATATGTCGAAGGGGATGTTGAGCGAGGCGTCGAGACTGACCGACAACAGGCTGTCGCGCACCGTGACCCCGTCATCGGCAAGGCAGACCGGCTTGTCGCCTTCCGCCGCGATCATGCAGATGTCGAGGCCGACACCGTCAAGACCCGCGCACAGACCGTCCATCCCGATAAGGTCCGCGACCGGATCGAGCGGGGCGAGCGCGCCAGGGGCGAGTTGGCCCACATCGGCGGCAAGGTGGAGGTCGAGCGACCGGCCCACACTGGCCCCGATGTCGAAGTCGGCACCTGGCGCGCAGATCATCAGCGGCGTGACGTTGCAGGCATAGCGCGTGAAGCCCGCGACGGCATGGGCGCCCGCGCGGTCGCGCCCGGCATCGTTGCCCGACAGGGCCGCATAGACGGCGCCGAAGATCGGCGTCACGGCGCGGTCCGCGACCCGGACCGACACGTATTTCGCCGCCTCCGGGGTGGTCGTGGCGTCGATCTCGCCCGACGCATCCGGCCGCACCGCGTAGAAAGTCAGGACGAAATCCTCCGCGCCCAAGGCGCCCGGCCCTTCGCCATAGGTCTGGCTGTCCGCGATCAGTTGTTCGGCGGCGGCTTGCGCGCGGGTCAGCGCGTCGGCACCCCCGTCAAGCTCGCCCGCCGCCGCCAGCGCCACGTTGTCGGCGAAGCTCTGCATCTCGGATTGCGTGGCTGCGGCGCGACCGAAATCGTAGCTGAGGGCGACGATGCCCGACAAGATGGCGAGCATCAGCGCGAACACGACAAGCACGGCGCCGCCCTCGTCGCGCCAGTGGGAAGCCAGACGGGACCGCATCATTGCTCCAGAACGATCTCTTCCGACGCCATGCCACGGCGCACACGCACCGTCGTCGGGTCGAGCGCGGGGGCCTGAACGACCACCTCGGGTTCCGGCGTGGGTTCGGGATCGCCCCAAACGTCGCGCAGGGTGATCTGATCCATCTCGCCGGTGTCGCCGATGGCATCGTCATTGCGCAGGATCAGGCTCAACTGCCCGGCCTCCTGCGCCAGGACGAGGCGCTGACTGTCGCGCGGCGCGACCTCGACGGTGATCGTGCGGGCCTTGCGCGCCCCCCGCGCCTCGGTGTCCTGATCGACGGCAAGAACGCGGGTGTCCTGAAGGATGACGCCCGTGCGAAGCGTGTCGCCCCGCCCCTGTGTCAGGACGATATCGACATGGTCACCGGGGGAGACGAAGCCGCCGACGGCCGTGTCCGCGTTCACCCGGATCGCGACGGCACGGGTTCCGGGCGAAAGGGTCGATCCGATGGTCACCGAAGCGCCGAATTCGGAAACATTGGCGGCGAGAACGACATCGCCCTCGCGGATTGTCTGGGTGGCGCGGCGCGGGGCCGTGCCTTCGGCGCCCAGCAGGACCGTGGCGCTGTCGAAGGCGCCTGTTGGCACCAGATCGGCGGGCCATGTCTGGGGGACGAGGTCGTCGCGGCGGATCGGCTCACCGAACCGGATGTCTCGCGCGGCGGCGATCAGCACGACCGTTTCCGGAACGGCCACCGTTGGGGCGGCCTGTTCGGACCCGCCCAGCACGCGCTGTGCGACGGCGGCACAACCGACGGCCAGTGCGATGCCGCTCGCGGCGAGGATGAGGGGTGCTTTTCGCATGATCTGCTCGTTTTCACTCGTAAGACTTGCCTTCGCCTTCTGTCCCGGGCGAAGTGCGGGTCACGCGCCGCGCAGACCTGAAACTGCGCGACGCGTGGCGAGGTAATCGTCTCAGCTCGGGGCCGGTGCGTCCGGGAGGGCGCTGGACGCGGCGCCCATCGATTCCGACACGTCGCCCGAGAGGGTGAGGAACGCGCCAGCGCCGATGGTGATGGCGAGGGAGAGGGCGATCCCGTATTCGACGAGGGTGGCGCCGCATTCGTCGCGCTGGAAACGGCCCAGCGCAGCCTTGATAACATTGAACATACTAGCTCCTTGGGGGTTGGACGAAACCGACGCGGCCCGCCTCAATGCCTATAAACGTGTCGGAAAACGGAAATCCGGGCATCATTCAAAGGGATGAGAACTGCAACCTAAGGTTGAACTTCTAGCGCCGAAAGGGTCAGGGCAACCTTACCTTTTCACAGGATCGACACAGTGCTGCCGCCGCGCCGCCACATTTCGCCTCGGAAACTAACCTTTTGTTCAGAAAGGCGGCCCGGATCGTGGTCTTTTGCAAATTGCGAAACCTGAATCCGGGATGTTGAATACCTTAATAATTCCCCACTTTTGGACGCGGTTTTTTGTTGGATGGCGGTGTCGCGACCAGAAACGAAGGGGCACATCATGGTCATGCCGCTGAACCACCGCCGCATCGCAGCAGCGTCACCCACATCGGACCTCGGCTGTTTCGTGCGAGTCGGCCACGTGGCCACGCTCACCCTGTCCGGTCAGGCCGACTTCCGCTCCATGGCCGAAGCGATCGCCGTCGCGACGCGGGCCGACCGTCTGGCGCTCGTCCGGCTTTGCAAGGGCAGCGACCGGGCGGATATGATCGTGGATGTCGGGGGGGTCGACACCCGGAAGCTGAACGACCTCGTCTGGATCGCGGCCGAGGGGGAGGTGGGAAGCCTCAAGACCTATTCGGGCGACTATTTCGAGAAATTCACGGTCCTGCTCGGCAAGAACGACGCATATGCCGACATCCTGTTCATCGCCTGCCCGGACCCTGCGGTGACCGAACTCCTCGGCTCGGAACTCGCCTTTCTCTGGTCCACGCGCAAAAAGGGCCTCGTCTCGCGGCTCATCGGGCAGGAAGACCACCTCGAACCCACATCGGTTTATCCGCTCCTGTCGCCGGAAAATCCCTATGACCTGACACGGGCCGAAGCGCGGATCTGCAAATCTCTGGCCGACGGTCTGAAACCCGCCGAGATCACCGAACGCCTGCATTGCTCCATGCCCACCGTGCGCACGCATCTGCGCAACATCTATGCCAAGACCGGGCTGAACGGGATGCTCGCCGTGGTGCACAAGCTGCACGCCGACATGAACGGCGCGCCCGTCACCTGAGGCACGTTTGCTTTTCCCGGCGCCCCACCCCACTTGATCGGTGTGGACACGTCAGAGACACCTCAACCCCTGCCGCGTGGCGAGATCCGGGCGTTCGTGCGGGAAACCTTCGGGCTTCGCGGCACCCTGCGGCTGCATCGCGCGGCCCTTGGCGGCGATCTGATCCGCGCGCCGCTGAACGTGATCCTCGCGCCCGTGTTCCTGCTGACGCGCCTTGCCGCTTTGCTCGCGCGAGTGATGAAATGGCCTCGCGCCGCAGACTGGCTTGCCACGCGCCGCATCCTGCTTCGCACCCGTGTGGCGACCGAAGTGGCCGCGCGGGTGTCGGCGTTCATTCACGAGCTGGACGGTCACGGCATCGGTCCCGGTGCGCCGGTGGACGAGACGCGCGCGGCGATCGACGCCTATGTCTCGACCCGCAGCGCCGTGGCCGAGATCGTCACACTGATCGTCGTCATCCTATCCGGCTTTCTGCTGTTTCACACCGCGACCCCCGGCCTCGTATCGCTCGCTGGCCCCTTCGCCGATCTGGGGGCCCAGACCATCGCCATCGACCGGTTCCCGCTTGGCCCCGGCATCGGGCGGCTGTGGTACGGCCTGTTCCCGGCGGCGCTGCCGATCTGGATGGTGGTCGCGGTCTTTCTGGCGCTCTCCGTCGCCAGCGCCTTTGTCACGACCTTCGCGGGCCTCGTCGCCGATCCGGTTCAGGTCGCGACCGGAACGCATCGCCGCAGGCTGGAGCGCCTTTTCCGCCGCCTCGCGGACCGTGCCGGGCCGGAAGGGCTTGCGCGCGAGCATGTCGCGGCACGGCTGGGCGATATCGGCGACCTTGCATTCAACCTGATCCGCTTCCTGCGCGGCTGAGTTACGGCACCATCGCGGATTTGAGCGCCTTGCTGGGAAAGCATGTGGCCTCGCGCCCGTTGGCCTCCTGCCAGCGCCCGATGGAGCGGCGCGTCTTGTAGCCCGGCAACCCGTCGACCCCGCCGACGTCGTGCCCCTTCCCTTCCAGCACACGCTGGATGTCGGCGATGTCCGAGCGATACATTCCGCCGACATCGCCCCAATCGCCGCGAAAATCCCCGATGCCATACTGGATACGGTCGCCCACATGCCCCACGAAAAGGGCGTACAGGTCGCTCGTGTTGTAATCCTTGAGCACGTAGAAATTCGGTGTGACGACGAAGGCCGGGCCGAACCGGCCGGCGGGCATCATTAGATAGCCCTCGCCTTTCGCCTCATGTTCGGGAAACGGACGGCCCGAAACACGGGTGATCCCCATATCGGCCCAATCCGCGATGCTGCGCCCCTGATCCGGCCCCTCCAACGTGCAACTGACGGAGGCGGGCACCCTGACCTCGAACCCCCAATCGCGGCCCGCGACCCAGCCGTGGTCGGCCAGATAGGCGGCGATCGAGGCGATGGTGTCGGCCTCAGACCCCCAGATATCGGCCTTGCCGTCGCCGTTCCCATCGGTGCCGTAGCGGGCGAAGTTCGACGGCATGAACTGCGGCTGCCCCAATGCCCCCGCCCAGCTGCTGCGCATCTCACGCGGGTCGAGATGCCCCGCCTCGGCGATTTCCAGAGCGGCGATCAACTCGTCGGTGAAGTAATTCGCGCGCGTGGACATGAAGCCTTTGGTGCCCAGCACTTCGAAGGCGTCATACCGGATCGCGACCCGGCCATAGCCGCTCTCGCGCCCCCAGACGCCAAGAACGATCCGCCCCGGCACGCCTGTCTTTCGTTCGACCGCGTCTAGGGTGGCCGCGTGACGGCGTGCCATGACCTTGCCGACCGAGGTGGCACCGTCCAGCCCGTTCCGGTTGAAGTATTTCGCGGGCGCCCCGAATTCCGCCTGCCGCTGGTTCTGCGGCGTCTCGCGCACCGTTCCCGGGGGCACGAGGTCGGGAAGATCCCAGTTCAGCGTTACCCCGTCGAAAGCCGCATCGAACGTGTCCCGCGACACGCCGTTGGCCTGTGCGCGCGGCCAGACGGTCGTGTCCAGCCAGTCCTGAAACTGGCTTTCCACAGCGTCACGATCCTGCCCTGCGGCGGGTGTGGCGATGAGGGCAGCGAGGATCAGGGCATGTAGCCAGCGCATGAAACGAACGTCCAAAGGTCGCCCCGACCCTAGGGCCAATCCCGCGCGGCACCAAGGCGGGGGTTCCGCCATCGGCTGAAAACCCCGCCACGTCTCTTTCCGCCGCCCCGGTCTTCGGTCACAGTGCCGCCGAGGACAGGGAGGACCGACATGACCAAACGCGACACGCTCATCTCACGCACCATCGTGGAGGGGCTCGACCGTGCGCCCCACCGCGCCTTCCTGCGCGCGATGGGGCACGACGACACGGCACTGGCCAGCCCGTTCGTCGGCATCGCACATACCGCGAGCGAGGTGACGCCCTGCACCATGTCGCTCCCGCCGCAGATCCAGTCGGCCAAGTTAGGCATCACCCGCGAAGGAATGACCCCGTTCGAATTCGGCACGATCACCGTGGCCGACAGCATGTCGATGAACCATCGCGGGATGCGCTTTTCGCTCGTCTCGCGTGAGATCATCGCGGACAGCATCGACGCAGTGGTGCGCGGCCATGCCTATGACGGGCTGATGACCTTCGCCTCCTGCGACAAGACGCTGCCGGGCATGTTGATGGCCATCGCGCGCATCAACCGCCCTTCGGTCTTTCTGTATGGCGGGGCCGCGCTGCCGACGCCGTGGAACGGGCAGGACATCGGGGTGGTCGACGTCTACGAAGGCGTGGGGCGCGTCTATGAGGGGACATCGAGCGAGGAAGAGCTCGACGCGATGGAACGGGTGGGCGTGCCCACTGTCGGCTCCTGCGCCGGGCAGTTCACGGCCAACACCATGGCGCTCGTGGCCGAGGTTCTGGGCTTGGCCCCCCTCGGTGTCGCCTACCTTCCCGCCGTCTATTCCGAACGGCAGGCACTGGTGAAACGCGCGGCGGGTCTGTTGCGCCGCGCGGTGGACGAGAACGGCCCGCTGCCCTCGGACCTCATCACGCGCGAGTCGCTGGAAAACGCCGTGGTCGCTGTGGGCGCGACGGGCGGGTCGACCAATGCCCTCCTGCACCTGCCCGCAATCGCGAACGAGGTCGGGATCAGCTTCACGCTGGACGACATCGCGAAGGTGCTTGAGGACGTGCCGCTGGTCGCCGACCTGAAACCCGGCGGCGCCTACTGGGCGCGCGACATGCACCACGTGGGCAGCACCCCGGCGCTCCTGCGCGTGTTGAAGGGGGCGGGCGTGCTGCACACGGACACGCCGAGTGTCGAGGGCCGGACGCTGGGTGAACTGGCCGACACCGGACCTGAAGCGGACGGCAAGGTGATCCGAGCCGTGGGCAATCCGGTCACGCCGACCTCAGGCGTGGTGGTGCTCAAGGGGTCGCTCGCCCCCGAAGGGGCGGTGCTCAAGGTCGCGGGTCTCAAGCACACAGTTCACGAAGGCCCCGCGCGGGTGTTCGAGTGCGAGGAGGATGCCGTGGCCGCCGTGCGCAAGCGCGAATACGAGGCGGGCGACGTGATTGTGATCCGCAACGAAGGCCCCAAGGGCGGGCCGGGGATGCGCGAGATGCTGGGCGTCACCGCGCTCCTCTACGGTCAGGGCATGGGCGAGAAGGTCGCGCTCATCACCGACGGCCGCTTCTCAGGCGCGACGCGGGGTCTGTGCATCGGTCACGTCGGGCCCGAGGCGGCGGCGGGTGGTCCCATCGGCCTGATCCGCACCGGCGACATCATCCAGATCGACGCGGGCAAACGGGAGTTGAACGTCAAACTATCGACAGACGAGCTTGCCCGGCGCACCCGCCCCCCGGTGCCCGAGGGGCTGGAACCCGAAACGGCGACCCTGCGCAAATACGCGGCTCTCGTCGGCCCCGCGCATCTGGGCGCGACCACGCACCGGAACACCTAGGCTCAGGGGCGCGGGAACGGATTGCTCCACGCCTGCTTTCCCGCCGCATCCACCACGGTCACGCGCAACCAATCGCTGTCGTAGAACCGCATGAGCGGCACTTCGGTCCGCGTCATCGACGTGCCGTGGACCGCTGCCGTGCCCTGCCCCCGACCCTGTACGATGATCGACACCGCGGCGGTGGTTTCCACGGTCACCGCGCTTTTCGTCACGTCGATGCCCCGGATTTCCGGGCCTTGAGAGGCGTAGAACTCCCCCCGCTTCAGCGCCGCCAACAGCAGATCCGGATCGTTCGCTTCGGCCTTCACCATGACCCAGCCTCCGAAGTGGTCCGGTTCGGTGAAATGGGCATCGTCCGTCGCGATGATCGTCAGGTCGCGCCCCTCCGACAGAAGCAGGTCCAGCACATGCCCGCCGCCGCCGCGCGCCGCCCCGGCTTCGCACCCGTGGTTATAGATCTCGACCGCATGGGCCGCGTCGATCGACCGGGCATCCGCCAGCGTCAGCCCCGACCAGTGCGGATGCGCGATGGCGATGAAAGCCCCGGCATCGCGCGCACGCCGGGCGATCTCGGGCCCGGTCTCCTGCGCGTCGACGGCAAGGAAACCGGGCGAGTTCGAGGGCGCGAAATCGGCGGGCAACCCAACGGCGAGGATGTGCCACAGATCCCCATTCTCCATCGCGCCGGAATGCAGCTCGGCCCCCAGAAGCGTGGTGAAGGCGTTGTTGCGATACGGCGGCGTATCCGCGATTGGATAGTCGAACATGCCGACGAAATGATCGGTGAGCGCGATGAAATCATAGCCCTCGGCCTGATAGCGTCGGCACACCTCGCCGGGGTCGAGCGCCCCGTCGGACAAGTTGGAATGGGTGTGCAGGTTCCCGCGCCAGAACCGTCCGGGCGCCGTGAATGCGGTCAGCGACATCGTGCTCTCCTTGTTGCCGGAACGCTATCGCAATCACGGCGCGGTTTTGAACCCGTTTGTCGCCATCGCCCGCCCGGCGTCATGCGTCAGGGCACGGGTGCGGCGGAAAACGCGTCGGTCCAGCGTTCGAGGAATTGCCGCTCTGTGCTGCCGTCCAGGGCCACGAGGAGCGGCGGCGCAAGCGGGATGGACCGGCGCGCGCTTTGCACCGTGCGCAACTCGTCGGGGTCGGTCGCATACAGCAGGCCGACCGAAGCGAGCATCGCCTGCCCCCGCTCGGACAGAAGGAAGTCGAGGAACTGTTCGGCCGCCATGGGGTTTCGCGCCTTGGCGGGGATCATGTAGGCGCGCGACAGAAAGAGGGTGTAGTCCTCCGGCAGGATCACACCCACGTTCGCGGGGGCCGCGTTGCGCACGTATGATCCGAGGACGTTGTAGGCGAACAGGTATTCGCCGGTCGAAACGCCCTCGATGATCTCGGTCGAACAGCAGGTCGCGATCGCATCGGACCGTGCCAGACCTTCCAGCAGCGACCCGAAAGTGGTCGCTTCGAGACTGTCGATATAGGCGAACAGGTATCCCAGCCCGGATGCCTCGATGTCGTAGGTCGCGATGCGCGCCCGGAACGTCACGGGGTCGTCGCGCATGAGATCGAGCAGGTCGAAACGCGATTGCGGAACATCCTCAGGCGCAATCCGGTCGGTGTTGTAGATCATGACCGCAGGTTCCTGCGTCACGCCCCAAACCTCGTCGCGCCACCGTCGCGTATCGGGAAGGGCCCGCGTGCGGTCGGACACGAAGGGCCGGGCGCAGGCGCGGTTGACCAGCGAGACCATCAGATGAACGGCGGACGAGAACACCGCATCCGCCGGGGTCGTCTCGCCGTCGCAGGCGGACGACGCATTGGCGTGCAGGGGGTTCGAGCCCCATTGTTCATAAGTGATCGCAAGGTCCGGGTGGTCGGCGGCGAAGGCGGTCAGGGCGGGTTCCAGAATGGCGATGTCGGTCGTCGACCGGATGACGAACGGCGTCGCCCCGGTGCCGAATGTCGCCACGTCTTCCTGTGCGAATGCCGCCGTGGCCGAAACCGCGACCGCCAGCAGAGCTTGTATCAGGCGCGTCACGAAGCACCCCCTTTGACCATGGGAAGGGCGAAGCCGATCCGGAAACGTCCGTTCGCCTGCGACACGACGATCTCGCCATCGAAAGCGTCGGTCACGGCGGTCACGATGGACAGGCCAAGCCCGCCGCTGTCCTCGCGCGAGGCGGCGGAGCGTTGAAACCGTTCGCCAGTGCGGGCGAGCAGACCGGGTGACATGCCCGGCCCCGCATCCTCGATCCACAGAACCGCGCGCCCCTTATCCTCGCTCACGCCGATCCGCACGGGCGGCGCGCCATGTTTGAGCGCGTTGGTCAGCAGGTTCTTTCCGGCCTGAACCAGCGAAAACTCGTCGCCCAGAACCATGACCGGGTCTTCCCCGATCACCAGTTCCACCTCGACGTCAGGCGCCAGCACCTCGTGGTCGCGGGTCTCGACGATCTCAAGCGCGATCTGGCGCAGGTCGATTTTTTCGCGCGCGACCGAGTCGGTGCGATGGACGACCAGAGCGCGCGACAGCATCTGATCGAGAAGCGTGCCCAAGGACCGCGTGCGCCGCGCGAGGCGTTCGAGACGTTTGTCGCGTTCCCCCGGATCGCTTTCTTCGATTGCCGTCTCGGCCTGTGCGCGGATCGCGGCGACGGGCGTGCGAAGCTGGTGGGCCGTGTCCGAAATAAGTGACTGCATCGCCGTGAACTGCCGATCCAGCCGCCCCATGAAGCGGTTCATGGCGGTGACGATGACGGCGATCTCGCGCGGAACGTCCTCGACCGAGACCGGCGTCAGGTCATAAGGGTCGCGCCCCGCCATATCCTCGGCGATCCGGTCGAGCGGCCGGACCGCGCCGCGCACCACGATGACCGAGATCAGGATCAGCGCGGCCCCCGCGATGGCAATGGGAACGAGAGCATTCAGCATCAGGTCGATGGCAAGCGCCCGCCGCGCGATCATGGTCTGCCCCACGGTCACCCGGACATTGCCCGAAAAGTCGCGCTCGGCGAAGCGACGGACGACATCGACGAAGCGCGCATCCTCGCCCTGCATCGACCCGTCGAAGAAGATCGCCTCGCGCAGCCGTTCGCGCGTCGGGGACGGCGTGTCACTCAGCCCCGTAATCAGTCCGTCGTCCGGTCCGCGCACGGCATAGGTCACGCGATCGTCCGGGGCCTGCGCCAGAAGCTCGAAGGCCGAGGTGGGCAGGTTAAGCGTCGGCGCCCCGTCGGCGATCCGAATGGACTCCGCGATGTCGTTCGCGGCACCCAGAAGCAGACGATCATAAGCCTCCCACGATGCGGATCGTCCGTTGAACCATGCCGACAGGGCCACGATCACGGCGCCGATGCCAAGGATCAGGACCACCCCTGTCAGAAGCCGGGCCAGAAGGCTGGGGGCCGAACCGTCAGCCACGGTCGACGATCCTGTAGCCGACACCGCGTTGCGTCTCGATCCCCACGCTGCTGCCCGCAAGACGCTTGCGCAGCCTCGCGATGTAAAGCTCGATGGCATTCAGCCCGACATCCGCATCGTCGAAGGCGAAGAGCCCGTCGTAAAGCCGTTCCTTCGACAGGTATTGCTCGGGGAAACGGACGAGCAGTTCCAGCAACGCCGCCTCGCGCCGGGTCAGGGTCACTTTCTCGCCGTCGAGAGTCGCGCTCATTTGTGACGGCGAATAGCTAAGGGCCCCAAGCTGGATGGTGTCGCTTTTCTGCGCCGCCTCGCGCCGCACCAGCGCCCGTAGCCGCGCCTCCAGCTCGCGCTGATCAAAGGGTTTCACGAGATAGTCGTCGGCCCGGAGGTCGAGCGCATCGACCCGATTATCCACCGACACCAGCGCGGTCAGCATCAGGACCGGCGTCCGATTCCCGCCGGTGCGCAGACGGCGCAAAAGGTCGGTCCCGCTGCCGTCCGGCAGGTTGATGTCCAGCACCAGCGCGTCATACCGCTGGACCGCCAGATGATCTTCGGCCTCGGTCACGGTGGCCGCCAGATCGCAGGCGATTCCCACGCGCGCGAACCGGGCCGACACGGTTTCGGCCAGATCGGTCGCGTCTTCGACCATCAGAACGCGCATCTCGGGGGTCCTTTCGTGCCATGCGTCCGGCGCATGACAGGTTTGTGACAGGTTCAACCGTTACTGCCCAGTTAACCCGACGGGAGCGGTGGTGCAAAGCCGTGTCCCGGCCGGGGAGGAGACCGGCGTGCCGCTTGGGAGTGCGGGCGCCGAAATTGGAGGACACTCATGACCATCAAACTCACCCTCGCCGCCCTCATGCTGGGCGCATCCACCTTCGGCGCCGTCGCGCAGGACTTCACCCCCGAGAACCCGGAGTGCATCGCACCCGCCAACCCCGGCGGTGGCTGGGACTTCACCTGCCGTCAGGTGGGCAAGTCGCTTCAGGATCAGGGCCTGATCGAAAAGACCATGCAGGTCGTCAACCTCGCCGGTGGCGGCGGCGGTGTCGCCTTTGCCGAAGTGGTGAACAAGCGCAGCGATGACAACGACCTGATCGTCGCGGCATCGAGCGCGACCGCGACCCGTCTGGCGCAGGGGGCATTCCCCGGCAACACGATGGATCAGGTCCGCTGGCTCGCCTCGATCGGCGCGGATTATGGCGTGATCGCCGTGGCGGCCGACAGCGACGTGAACACGCTGCCCGAGCTGCTGGACATGGTGAAGAACGATCCGACCTCGGTGTCGGTCGCGGGCGGTTCGGCCGTGGGTGGCTGGGACCACCTCAAGGTGCTGATCGCGGCCAATGCCTATGGCATCGAGGACGTGCGTTCGGTGAAATACATCGCCTTCGACGGCGGCGGCGAGGCTGTCACGCAGCTTCTGGCCGGTTCCGTTCAGGCCTTCACCGGCGATATTTCGGAAGCCAAGGGGTTCGTCGATTCCGGTGACATCAAGGTCATCGCGGTTCTCTCGCCCGAGCGTCTGGAGGGCGAATTCGCCGACTTCCCGACCGCGAAGGAGCAGGGCATCGACGCGATCGGCGCGAACTGGCGCGGGTTCTACGCGCCGGGCGGCATGTCCGACGAAGCCTATGACACTTGGGTGTCGAAAATCGCCGATCTCTATGCCTCGGACGAGTGGAAAGAGATCATGGCGGCCAACGGCCTCGCCCCGCTCAGCCTGCAAGGTGCCGAGTTCCAGGAATTCGTCGCGAATTCGGTCCAGCAGATTCAGGACATCTCGAAGGAAATCGGGATCATCAAGTAACCCGACCACCACTCACACACACCGGGGCGGCGGCCATGTCGCCGCCCTTTCCGCAATCTCTGCCGCAAGGAGAGCGCCATGAGCGATCGCATATTCGGTGCCGTCGGCCTGCTGTTGGCCATCGGCTTCGCCGTCGCCGCCTGGAACATCGAGGAAAGCTTCCTCTCGGACGCCGTCGGGCCGAGTGGCTTCCCCCTCATCGTCGCCGTCGTGCTGGGCCTGTCCAGCATCGTCATCGCGATCAAACCCGACGCCGCCCCGCATTGGCCCGGCCTCGGCCGCCTCGCCGAACTGCTCGCCGCCGTCGTGATGATGGTGCTGTATGCCGAGCTTCTGCCGGTCGTGGGCTTCGTCATCGCCACCGCCGTCGCAGCCGCCTACCTGAGCTGGCGATTGGGGTCCGGCATCGTCGGTGCCGTCCTGACCGGGGTCGGTTCCTCCGTGGGGATTTACGTGATCTTCCACCTCATCTTCGGCCTGTCGCTCGCGCGCGGCCCGCTCGGCTTCTGAGGAGGCTCACGTGGAAACTTTCGCAAACCTCGCCGATGGTTTCGCCATCGCTTTGACGTGGAACAACCTGTGGCTCGCGCTGCTGGGCTGTTTCCTCGGCACCATCATGGGCGCGCTGCCCGGCCTTGGTCCGTCGAACGGCGTCGCCATCTTGATCCCGCTCGCCTTTACCATGGGCCTTGGCGCGACGCCGTCGCTGATCCTGCTGACATCAGTCTACTACGGCGCGATGTATGGCGGGCGAATATCGTCGATCCTGCTCAATATTCCCGGCGATGAACCCGCCATGATGACCTGTCTCGACGGGTACCCGATGGCGAAGAAGGGGCTCGCGGGCGAGGCGCTGTCGCTCTCCGGCATCGCATCCTTCGTCGGTGCGTTTCTTGCCACCTGGGGGCTCATCCTGCTGGCCCCGCAACTCGTCAAGATCGCGCTTCTGTTCGGCCCTGCCGAATATTTCGCGCTCTTCGCGCTCGCGTTCATGACGCTGGGCGGCGTGTCCTCCACCAATCAGGCGAAATCGGCCTTCGCCGCCGCGCTGGGTCTGGGTCTCGCCACGATCGGCGTCGACACGCAGACCGGCGTGCCTCGGTTCACCTTCGGCGAAGTGCACCTTTACGACGGCCTCGACTTCCTCGTCGCAATCGTCGGTCTGTTCGCCCTGTCCGAGGTGTTCATTTTCCTCGAAGAGCGCCACGGCAACTCCGAAGCGGACGCGAAAAAGCTGACCATCGGACGGCTCTATCCGCCGGTTTCGATGATTAAACAGACGACGCCGACCATGCTGCGCACCTCGGTGCTGGGCTTCATCGCGGGCGTTCTGCCCGGTGCGGGGGCCTCGCTCGGCTCGTTCATCAGCTATTCGTTCGAGAAGCGGCTGGTGGACAAGGAAGGCACCTTCGGCACGGGCGACCCGCGTGGCGTGGCCGCGCCCGAGGCGGGCAATAACGCCGCCGCCGGGGGTGCGCTGGTACCGATGCTGGCGCTGGGTGTGCCGGGGTCCGGCACCACGGCGGTTCTGCTCGCCGTGCTCTTGTCGCTGAACATCACCCCCGGCCCGCTGCTGTTCACGCAGAACCCGGATGTGGTCTGGGGCCTGATCGCGGCGCTGTTCATCGCGAACTTCATGCTGCTGGCGCTGAACATCCCGATGGTGGGTCTGTTCACCCGCGTCCTGCTGATCCCGCCCCGTATCCTGATGCCGATCGTCGCGATGGTCAGCTTCGTCGGGATCTACGGCATCTCGGGCTCGTCCTTCGACCTCTTGGTGATGATCGGCTTCGGCGTGATGGGCTGGGTGCTTCGCAAGTTCGACGTGCCGCTGGTGCCGATCATTCTGGGCACGCTTCTGGGCAACGCGATGGAGAACAACCTGCGCCGCGCGATCACCATCGACAACGGCAACTGGTGGACGCTGATCGACAGCCCGCTGACGATCATCCTGTGGTCCATCGCTATCGTCGGCTTCATCCTGCCCGTCATCGTCGGGCGACGCGTGAAAGCCAAGATGCGCCGCGACGAAGAAGGCGCGCTTCAGGACTGACGAGATCGAGGGCGGCATTCAGGTGCCGCCCTTTTCGCATCCATGCCGGGCGGGGCGCGGAGTTTTTCGGTTGGGCAGCGTCAGCGATGCCCGACATTTTTCGCGAAGGCGACGGGCGGTTGTCCTCGAGTTGTTCGAAGAGCCGTAAACGCCCACCGCATTCGACGAACTGAGAGGTATGCCTGACGCCCGATATCCCTGACGCTAGAAGTAGGCCGCAACTCCGCGTCGACATGCTTCGCAGACGCATCAGTGGAAAGCCCTCAGGCCAGCACCGTCTCGATCTTGACCCCGGAAATACGATGCCATAGGTACGCAGTCACCGAGCGGGCGTTGTGTAATGGTAAGACCTCAGCCTTCCAAGCTGATGATACGGGTTCGATTCCCGTCGCCCGCTCCACCGATCCGCAGGTCTCCAGACACAAAAAAGCCGGGCACCCGGCCCGGCGATTTCGTCACGCTCTGATCCTCGATCAGAGGTAGTAGGTGTCCGCGAAAACGTGGCGGACGATGCCGTCGCGGGTGAGGCCGCGTTCGGCGAGCTCGGCGTCCGACAGCGACTCGAACGCGGCGATTTCAGCTTGGCGCGAGCGGGCTTCGACATAGGCGGCACCGAAGGATTTCAGACCGTTCAGAACACGGGCGAAGACCGGGTGCGAAGCGGCGAAGTCGGAGTTGGTTGCGGTATAGGCCATCTTGGGAACCTCAGATCAGATTGTGTTGCTCAGGGTTTCCCCCCTTGCCGATCTAATTAGGTCACACAGGCTGCCACGAACACCGACAATGCGGCAATGCCGCTATGCAGCATTTGCAGAGCCGGCCGGGGCGAGGCTCAATCCCCCAATATTTACAATGTGTTCCACGATGTCGGAGACACCCTCACCGTGCCGCAATGCAGAAAAAACGAAGGGTTTCCCGGCCCGCATCCGGGTCGCGTCACGCTCCATCACCCCCAGATCGGCCCCCACATAGGGCGCCAGATCGCGTTTGTTGATGACCAGAAGGTCGCTTCGCGTGATCGCGGGGCCGCCTTTGCGCGGGATCTCCTCCCCCGCCGCCACGTCGATGACGTAAAGCGTGATGTCGGCCAGTTCCGGGCTGAAGGTGGCCGACAGGTTGTCGCCGCCGCTTTCGATCAGGATCAGGTCCAGATCGGGGTGACGGGCGTTCAGATCGGCCACGGCGGCGAGGTTGATCGACGCATCCTCCCGGATCGCCGTATGCGGGCAGCCGCCGGTTTCGACGCCGACGACGCGGTCGGCGGGCAGGATCTGCATCCGCATCAGCGCCTCGGCGTCCTCCTGCGTGTAGATGTCGTTGGTGATGACCGCCATCGAACAGCGGTCTTTCAGCGCCTTGGCCAGTTCGGCGGTCAGGGTGGTCTTGCCAGCCCCCACCGGGCCACCGATGCCTACTCTCAGGGGTCCATTCATGTGCGGAAAATCCTCGAGCGTTGGGTTTCGTGTTTCATCGCCGCGATGTCGGACAGGAACGAGGACGAGGCGATATGCGTCAACTCCCCGTCCGCCGCTTCCCGCGCGGTCTCTTCGCAGATCGGTGACAGCGTGCGGATCACGCGTTGCGCCTCGGTCTGGCCGATCGGGCCAAGCCGCTGCGCCGCCGAGACCAGGTTCGAGACGAACGCCTGAAGGTAAAGCGTGAGCGACAGCTCCAGCGGCAGCCCCTCGATCGCCACCGCACGGCCCAGCGCCACCGGATATGTCAGGCCGGCGAGGTCGGCGTCCCACACATGGCCCACGACGTCGCAGAACGCCCGCCCCTGCGCCTCGGCCTCGAGCAGCCGTTCGCGGCAGGGCGCGAAGGCCCGCGCCGCCCGGTCCACCTCGGCCAGCGGCACCCGGGCGTGATAGGCGGCGGCCACGAAATGCGCGTCAGCATGGGCCGAGCCGAGCGTCAGCAGGTCGGTGAGCCACGTTTCCAGATCGGCGGAGGTCTTGATCCACCCCGCCTCGAACGCGGCCTCCAGTCCATGCGAATAGGTAAAAGCCCCGACCGGAAAGGCGGGCGAAAGCCATTGGGTCAGCGTGAGAACCGCGTCAGTGCGCATGGCTGTGATCTCCGTGGTCGTGGTCGTGGCCTTCGGGGCCGTGGGTATGCGAATGGTCGTGCCCGTGGGTGCGACCGTGACCATAGGCTCCGCCTTCGGGGGTGAAGGGTGCAACCACTTCGCGCACCGAAGCGCCAAGCCGCGTCAGCATGTCCCGCATGACGTGGTCGCGTTGGATGAAAATTGCGGCAGATGCCAATTGTGCAGGCGTATGGCGATTGCCGATGTGCCAGGCGAGCCGCACCATGTCGTCGCCCGTCACCTCGTAAAGGTCTTCCTCCGCCGGCACGACGCCCACGCTGCGCCCGTCCTCCAGCACGAAGGCGTCATGCACCCCGACGCTCGTCGTCTGGGCCAGATCGACGAGGAACCGCTCGCCCGTCTCGGTGGTCAGAACCCTGCGCCTCAGGAACCGCTCGTCATAGGTCAGCACCACCCGTGCGTCGGTGTGGTGGAGGTTTTTCACGGCTCGGGCGGCAGGCAAGTTCATCTCAACCCCATAACGGTGTCGTAACGGTAATCGGTCTTGGCCCCGTCCGGCGCGATGCTCTCGGCAAGGTAGGACAGGCCGTATTCCGGCAGGTAGTGATAGATTTCGCGCTCCTGCCCGTAAGACAACGCGACCGGGATCATCGCGAAGGCGCAGGTGCCGATGGTCAAGACGGATGCTGGCCCGAAGGTATAGGTCTCGGTCGACTTGAACCGGTCGGTGCCGTCGAACCCTTCGACCGTCAGGGTGAGGGCGCCATCGGGAAACGGTTCCGGCAGGTTGTCGAGCGCGGTCGGATAAGAATACCGCGTCTCGTTCTCCGCCTTGCCGTCGACCAGATCGAAGATCCGGGTCAGGTACATGCCCTTGGCCAGCACGGCGCGCACCGTCGGCTTCGTCTCGCTTTCGACCGTGGATTCGACCGAGCCGTCGGCATAGCGAACGAAGGTCTCGACATCCCCGGTCGAGGCCGAAAACCGAACGCCGTTCCCGGCCATGTCCGAAGGGCGCGGGCAATCGGCCAGCGCGGGGCCGGCGAGCAGGGTCAATGCAAGGAACAGTCTCATCGCGCCTGCACCCCCGTGATCCCATAGGTTCGCTGCACGCCCGAGGCCAGTTCCGTCCACTGGGTCTGAACCGCCATGTCGAGGTCGATGAAATAAACGTAACGGTCGAGGAAGGCCGTTTGCCCGTCCCGATGCTCGGCGGTGATGCCCATCACGCGGTAGTCGCAACCGCTCACCCGCGCGCTCTTTTCTTCGAGGAAGGTGTAGGTGACCTGCCAGCGCGTGCGCCCCCGCTGATCGTCCAGACCGTTGGACGAGGACGACACCTCGGTCACGGCCCGTGTCGCTCGGGTGAGCGGGTCGAGCCGGGGCCGCGCACCGCTCATCCGCCAGTCCGACGACCACGTCGTGTTGAAGTCGAGCGGCGCCTGCCCCGTTAGGGCGACCGCCGTGGTCGACCCGCTTTCCCGGATCGGAAACGGCCCGTCGCGCAGAATGTCGGTGTAACGATCCACCGCGAACCCATCCGTCGTGTCGGGGTCGAAACGTCGCGTGAATTGATAGCGCGTCCCCTGCCCCGTGCGCGTCACGGTGGTCGGCCCGGTGGCCTGACGGGTCACGACGACCCCCCGGTCGAGGTTCGCGGCCGTCAGGCACGCCGCCGCACCCGGCCCCGCGAGCCCCGCGACACCGGCGGCAAGGATCGCCGCGCCCCTCATTTCGTCACCATCTTGGTGATGCCGTAGCGGGCGGTGCGTCCGGTCTGGTTGTCCGTGTATTGCGTCAGCAGGCCATACCCCAGTTCAGGGAAATAGGCGTAACGGTCGGTCCAGTCGCGCCCTTCGCCCTGAAACCGCGCCGTCACGCCCATGACCGCGTAGGTGCAGCCCGACAGCGTGGCCTGCCGCATTTCTTCGAACACGTAACGCACGGTGTAGCGGTAATTCTCCTTGAACGCGCCCGACTGATCGCTCCCCGTCGCCTTGACGTTGAGGGTCGAGGTCCAGACCCGCCCCGACTGCGGCTTGGGCGGATTGCCCCCGAAGCTGTATTTCGAGGTCTGCTCGAACCACGCCCCGATCACGTTCTCGGGCGCATCCGAGAAATGGCCCTGCACCGGAAAGATGCCATAGCGAGCGACCACCGCATCGCCCCGGCCATAATTCACCTGCACGTATTGCCCGTTCGGTTGCGCGGCCCCCTGCCCCTTGATCTCGCGGGTGAACGCGATGCCTCGAGCAAGGTCACCGGGCGCGACACAGGCGGCATTGGCGGAAAGCGGGAGGGCGGCGGCGAGGGCCGTCGTCAGGGCGCAAAGGCGGAAAGGCATGGCGGAAATCCTCGGTTCAAAATGGGTAATTCCCATTCTGACCGGCATTTGTCCGATTCCGGCAAGCCCCCGTTTGGAGTATATGGACGCAACCGCCCCCATTCAGAACAAGAAATACCGCTGCGCCATCGGCAGCTCGCTTGCCGGTTCACAGGTGAGCAATTCGCCGTTCGCCCGCACCTCGTAGGTCTCGGGATGCACTTCGATCTCCGGTGTCGCGTCGTTCAGGACGAGGTCTTTCTTCCCGATCCCCCGCGTGTTCTTCACGCCGACCGTGTTCTTCATCAGCCCCAGCGTCTTGGCGATGGAGTTGTCGTGGGCGCAGGCGCTGACGAAGGTTACGGCCGAGTTCTCGACCGCCCGCCCCATCGCGCCGAACATGGGCCGGGAATAGACCGGCTGCGGCGTCGGGATCGAGGCGTTCGGGTCGCCCATCTGCGCCATTGCGATCATGCCGCCGATCAGCACCATCTCCGGCTTCACGCCGAACATGGCCGTGTTCCACAGCACAAGGTCCGCGCGCTTGCCGACTTCGATCGACCCGATCTCATGGCTCATCCCATGCGCAATCGCCGGGTTCATGGTGTATTTCGCGATATAGCGGCGGACGCGGAAGTTGTCGTTGTCGCCGGTCTCCTCGGCCAGACGCCCGCGCTGCTTCTTCATCTTGTCGGCGGTCTGCCACGTGCGGATCAGCACCTCGCCCACGCGGCCCATCGCCTGACTGTCGGACGCGATGATGCTGAATGCGCCCATGTCGTGCAGAATGTCCTCCGCCGCGATGGTTTCGCGCCGGATGCGGGATTCCGCGAACGCCACATCCTCGGGGATCGACTTGTCGAGGTGGTGACAAACCATGAGCATATCCAGATGCTCTTCCAGCGTGTTCACCGTGAAGGGCCGCGTCGGGTTGGTGGACGAGGGCAGCACGAAATCTTCGCCGCAGATTTTGATGATGTCGGGCGCATGGCCGCCGCCCGCGCCCTCGGTGTGGAAAGCGTGGATCGTTCGGCCTTTCATCGCGGCCACGGTGTTCTCGACGAACCCGGACTCGTTCAGCGTATCGGTGTGGATCATCACCTGCACGTCAAGGTCATCGGCCACGCTCAGGCAGCAATCAATCGCCCCCGGCGTCGTCCCCCAGTCTTCGTGCAGCTTCAGCGAGCAGGCGCCCGCCATCACCTGTTCTTCCAAGGCGGCGGGGAGCGAGGCGTTGCCCTTGCCCGCGAACCCGATGTTCATCGGCACGCCATCGACCGCCTGAAGCATCCGCGCGATGTTCCACGGCCCCGGCGTGCAGGTGGTGGCGAGCGTGCCATGCGCCGGCCCCGTGCCGCCGCCCAGCATCGTGGTCACCCCGGAATGCAGCGCATCCTCGATCTGCTGCGGACAGATGAAATGGATGTGGCTGTCGAAGCCCCCCGCGGTCAGGATCCTGCCCTCGCCCGCAATCGCCTCGGTCCCCGGACCGACGATGATGTTCACGCCGTCCTGCGTATCGGGGTTGCCCGCCTTGCCGATGGCCGCAATGCGCCCGTCCTTCAGTCCCACGTCGGCCTTGTAGATACCCGTGTAGTCCACGATCAGCGCGTTGGTGATGACGCAATCGACGGCCCCGTCGGCACGCGGAGACTGGCTCTGCCCCATCCCGTCGCGGATGACCTTGCCGCCGCCGAATTTCACCTGATCGCCATACCCGCCGGTCGCGGTCAGGTCGCGCTCGACCTCGATGATAAGGTCCGTGTCCGCCAGCCGCACCTTGTCGCCGGTGGTCGGGCCGAACATCGCGGCATAGTCGGATCGTTTGATGGTTGCTGGCATGTCTTACCCCTCGCCGCGCCTTGGTCTGTCAGATGAGCAGGCCGCCAAGGCCCCACTCCGCATCGTCCGTATCATTCCACCCAAACCCCGTTCGCCCGGTGCCATTCTTCCAGCGACAGGTCCGGGTAGCCGTCGAAGCTGCGGTCACCCTTTCCGATCTCGGCCTCGACCCAGTCGGGTTTGTCCACCAGCCAGATGTGCGTGATCGCCGAAGGCACCGGCAGCTTGGTGTCGATGACGCTCGCCAGCGGATGCACGAGGTCCGGCCAGCGTTCGTCGAAAAGCCAAAGCTGGCTCCCGCAGGTCTTGCAGAAAAACCGTTCGCCATGCGACGCACGCCCGCTGTCATGGACGGCGTGATAGCTTCCCAGCCCTTCCCAGTTGTCGCAACTCAGACTGTCTGCGATTGCCCCGATGTTGACGGCAAAGCCCCCGCCCCCGGCCGAGTGTCGGCAGATCGAGCAATAGCACCGCTGGTAGGGCACGGGCGTGCGGCTCTGAACGGTGAAGTTCACCGCTCCGCATTGGCACGACCCTTCCAGCGACATCGGCATCAGAGCGCCCCCATGACCTTCTGGTTGAAGCCATAGATCTTGCGTGCGCCCCCGATGGGGATGAGGTTGACCTCACGCGATTGCCCCGGCTCGAACCGCACCGCCGTTCCGGGCGCGATGTCGAGGCGCAGGCCCCGCGCCGCCTCGCGGTCGAAATCGAGCGCCGGGTTCGTCTCGTAGAAATGATAATGACTGCCGACCTGAACCGGACGGTCGCCGGTGTTGGCCACCATCAGGGTCGTGACCGGCGCGCCCTCGTTCAGGACGAGCTCACCGGGGGCCGCCATGACCTCGCCGGGGATCATTTCCGGGCCTTCGCCGCTTTGATGACCGCGACGGCCGACAGGCTGACCCCGATGACGAAGGCGATGCCCGCGATCAGAAACCCGTCCTTTTCATGCAGATGCAGCGCCGCGCCGTGACCGGGATGGGCCAAAGCGGGGGCGGTGGTAGCGAGCAGGGCAACGAGATAACGCATATGAGGTCTCCTCAGCGAATGGGGTTGTGAACGGTGACGAGCTTGGTGCCGTCGGGAAACGTGGCTTCGACCTGAACCTCGTGGATCATCTCCGGCACGCCCTCCATGCATTGATCGCGCGTGATGACTGCCGCGCCCGCCTGCATCATCTCGGCCACCGACCGTCCGTCGCGCGCGCCCTCGACCACCGTGTCGGTGATGAGCGCGATGGCCTCGGGATGGTTCAGCTTCACCCCGCGCTCCAGCCGCTTGCGGGCGACGATGGCGGCCATGGCGACCAGCAGTTTGTCTTTTTCTCTCGGGGTCAGGTTCATGTCACAGCATCCAGGGTCTTGGGAGTTCGTCGTCGTTGAGCAGGCGGATCGCGGGAACCAGCGCGCGGCGCAGCGCAAAGCCGTCCTGTGCCACGATCCGGCAGGTCAGAAGGTCGGGAGATTGCAGGCTCACACCCCCGGTTTCGGGCATCAGGCGGCGCATCGGTTCGAGCCACGCCTCGGCATCGGCGCCCACGTAAACCAGCGCGGCCATCGCCCGCGCGCCGTTCAGGGTCGAGGCCGTCGACATCTGCGCATCGACATCCCCGGTCAGCGCCACACCGTCGAGATAGACCGCCTGCCTGCCGACCCGGATCGCCACCCGGTCGCGGAACCGGCCATCTTGGATGCGCTCGCCCATCGCGACGCGGCCAAGGATGATCGGCTCGACCATCAGGAACCGGGCGCCGGGGTCCAGATCGACCGTCAGACTGCGCTCGAAATTCATATGCTCGAAAAGGATGGTTTCCTGCGGCAGCCAGTTCAGCCGCGCATCACGCGCCACGCTCAGATGCGTTTCGATCCGCCCCGCGGTCTCGCCGCGTGCCGCATAGGCCCGTTCGGCGGCCTGCGTCGTCACGGTCAGGGTGGTGCCCGGCCCGGCGGTCGCTTCGATGAAGAAACGGTCGCCCCCGGTCACGCCGCCTGCCGTGTTGATGAGCATGGTGTCGAGCCCGGTGGTGTCGGTGCGCGGAAACAGCGCCTTCATCGACCCGGCCATGGCCAGACCGTCGATCACCGACCGTCCGTCGCGCAGCTTGGAACTCACCTGCACCCGCCCGCGCGCGCGGGGCTGGCTCGCCTCGTGCTCCAACGTCGCCCCCGGCTGGTGGGTCATGATTCCTCCGGCTGTCCGTGGATCATCTGAGCGCGGGGGGCGGGCGTTGTCAGGTCGGGGGCCGGATCAACGGCGAGATTCGGCTGGCGCCAGACGGGCGGCGCACAAAAAATGCGCTGTCAGCTTAAAAATGTCGCAAAATGGAATCTCGGGGTTCGAGCGCTGCGCCTTCAATCCTCAGGCGGGGCGTCGTCGTAGATCCCCGACAGGATACGCTGCGCGTCGCCCGCCGGGTCGTCGTATTGGCGCGAGCGCATCGTCCAGAGGAAAAAGACGAGGCCCAGAAGACCCAGAAAGATCGAAGTCGGGATGAGGAACACGAGTACGTTCATTTGCCCACTTTCAGCCGAAGCGCGTTGAGCGTGACCATAATGGATGAGGCCGACATCGCCAAGGCCGCCGCCAGAGGCGTGGCGAAGCCAAGCAGCGCCACGGGAATGGCGATGGCGTTGTAAGTCGCTGCGATTCCGAAGTTTTCCTTGATCCGCCGCGTCGCCTTGCGCGAGGTCAGCAGCGCGTCGCCAAGGGGGGCGAGGCTCTTGCCCAACAGCACGATATCCGACACGACCCGCGCGGCCTCCAGCGCCGAGGCCGGGCTGATCGACACATGCGCGGCGGCCAGCGCGGCGGTGTCGTTGAGACCGTCACCGACCATCAGCACCCGCTTGCCTGACGCAGCCAGCGCCTCAACCTCGGCCACCTTGCCGTCCGGCAACATGCCCGCGCGGAAATCGTCGATGCCAAGCCGGAACGCCACGTCGCGCACAGCTTCCTCGGCATCGCCGGAGATCAGCGTCACGCCACAGCCCGCCGCCTTCTGCGCCGTCACGGCCTCCTTCGCGCCGTCGCGCAGCGCGTCGGTGAAGGTGAACGCCACCGCGGGCCGCTTGCCGATCTTGAGGTAGGTCGCGGTGCGTCCGAGCACATGCGCCCCCACCCATTCGGCGCGGCCGAGCCGAACCTGCTGGCCGTTCCAAAGCGCCTCGATCCCGTGGCCCGGAACTTCGCGCACGTCGGTCAGCGCCGCAGGCACCAGCCCCTCGCCCCGCGCCGCGAACGCGATGGCTTGGGCCAGCGGATGCGCCGACCCCTGCGCCAGACCCAGCGCCACGACCAGATCGGCCTCGGCATGATCGCCAAGGTTTTCCAGCTTCGGCGCGCCCTCGGTCAGCGTCCCGGTCTTGTCGAAGACGACGTGATCCACGTCCGCCAGCCGCTCCATCGCCGTTGCGGATTTGAGGAGCATCCCCTTCTTGAAGAGCCGCCCGCTCGCCGCCGTCGTCACCGCAGGTACGGCAAGGCCCAGCGCGCAGGGACAGGTGATGATAAGCACGGCAACCGCGATGTTCAGCGCAAGGCGCACATCGCCGCCCGTGATGACCAGCCATGCCATGAACGCGCCCAGCGCCAGCAAATGCACCACCGGCGCATAGATCGCGGCGGCCTTGTCGGCCAGCCCGGTGTATTTGTTGCGCGCGGTTTCCGCGATGGCGACCAGATCGGCCATGCGGTGCAGCGCGGTATCCTTGCCCGCCGCCGCGACCCGCAGCGTGAGCGGCCCGGTCAGGTTCACCTCGCCCGCGTTCAGCATGTCGCCGGGGCCGGCGAAGATCGGGAGCGACTCGCCCGTCAGGAACGACCGGTCCACCTCGCTCTCACCCGTTTCGACCATGCCGTCCACAGGCACCCGGTTGCCGGGCGTGACCCGCACGACATCACCGATGGCAAGATCGGCGACGCTCACCACCTCTTCGCCGCCCTCCACGATCCGGTGCGCGCGCGGCACTTCGAGCGCGGCCAATTCCTCGGCCGCCGACCGCGCCACGGCACGGGTGCGGTGATCCAGATAACGGCCCGCGAGCAGGAAGAAGGTCAGCGACAGCGCGGCGTCGAAATAGGCGTGTTCGCCGGAATGCATCGTCTCGTAGACCGACATGCCCGCCGCCAGCAGGATGGCGAGCGAGATCGGCACATCCATGTTCAGCCGCTTGACCCGAAGCGCGCTCCACGCGCTCGTGAAAAACGGCTGGGCCGAGAACGCCACGATGGGCAGCGCGATCCCCGCGCTGACCCAATGGAACAGATCGCGCGTCGCGTCCGAGGCGCCGGACCAGACCGCGACCGACAGGAGCATCACGTTCATCATGCCGAAGAACGCAACGCCCAGCCGCATCAGAAGTTCGCGCGAGCGTTTGTCGGTCTCGGTCGCCATCAACGCGCCCGCGTCGAGCTCATAGGCTTCGAACCCGATGCCGGTCAGGTAATCCGCGAGCGCCTCCGGCTCGACATCCTGATCGACCTCGACCGTCGCGCGCTTCAGCGTCAGGTTCACCCGTGCCGAACGCACGCCGGGCTGCGTGGTCAGCCCCTTTTCCACCCCCACGATGCAGGCCGCGCAGTAGACCTGCGGCAACGACAGCATGATGCGCTTGGCCTCACCCCCATCGCCCGCATAGCCCCTTCCGGCCGTGCTTTCGGCAAGCGCGGCAGCATCACAGGCTGGACAGGCGGAAACAGGGGCGGCCATGGGTCAGTTCTTCGGAATGTAGAGTTCGATGAGTTGGCGGAACGGCGTGCCGTCGTCGGCCACGGCTTCGAGCCGCAGTTCCCATTTGCCGAAATCGAGCGCGCCGACCTCGGTCACGTAGGTGCCGTTCATGGTGCGCTTGAAGGTCAGCGTCTGGTCGTCGGCCACATGGGTCGCGCGGCCAAGGATGCCGCCCGCGTCCCGCACCATGACCGGCAGGCCCGTCGCTTGATCGGTAATCATCAGCATCAGGGTTTCGCCCGACAGGGTCGGCGCCACGTCCCAGCCCAGCGCCTCTTGCGCGGCGCGGTCGGTGTCGAACTTCTGACTCGCGACGTAGGAGTTGCGCGTCTCGAGCCCCGGAAAGGTGCCGACGGCCTTGACCGCCATGAACACGTTCACCCCGATGATGATGGCGAAGGCGCCGACGAAGATGGCAAGCACATGCCAGCCGGTGAGTTTCTTGCCCGTGTCGGGGGCGTCATAGGTCATGCTCATTGCCCTCTCCCGTTAAAGACGGTGTCGTGGGACGCGCGGTCGCCCGTCACGCCGTCGATCACCCAGATGCGAATTTCGGTCCGGTCGTCGCGCGCGACCTCGCTGCCAGCGGGGGCCGTGACGTAAAGCCGGGTCTTGCCTTCCGTGTCCGGGTCGACCACGAGCATCGTCTCGATCGATCCTTCCACGTTTACCGTGAACGGGCTGTCCACGCCCAGCGAGAAGTAGAACGGGCGGCTTTCCCCGTGCTTGTTTCGGATGCCCACCTCGTAGGTGTTGCGCACCGAGCCGTCGGACAGGGTCACGAAGGTCGGGTTGCGCACCGGGTGCACGGTGATCTGAAGGTCAGGCCGGATGAACAGCGCGACGGTCAGCGCGACGCCGACGGCGGCCCAAAGCGCCGTGTACATGATCGTGCGCGGGCGCAGGATGTGCTTCATGATCGGGCGCTTGTGGCCGCCCGCCCGTTCGTGGGTTTCGTCCTTCAGCGCCATATAGTCGATCAGACCGCGCGGTTTGCCGACCTTGTCCATCATCTCGTTACAGGCGTCGATGCAGAGCGCACAGGTGATGCATTCGAGTTGCTGACCGTCGCGGATGTCGATGCCCATCGGGCAGACGTTCACGCAGGCCATGCAGTCGATGCAATCGCCCAGCTTCTCGGCCTCCGGCCCCTTGCGGTGCTTGCCGCGCGGCTCGCCGCGCCAGTCGCGATAGGCGACGACGAGGGTGTCCTCGTCGATCATCGCGGCCTGGATACGCGGCCACGGGCAGGCGTAGATGCAGATCTGCTCACGCGCGATGCCGCCGAAGAAGAAGGTGGTGAAGGTCAGGATGCCCATGGTGGAATAGGCCACCGGATGCGCGTTCAGGGTGACGAGGTCGCGCGCCAGTGTCGGCGCATCGACGAAGTAGAACACCCATGCGCCGCCCGTTGCGAGGCCGATAAGCAGCCAGACGAACCATTTCGACAGGCGCAGCCGCCACTTTTTCAGGTCCCACTTGGATTTCCACAGACGCACCCGCGCGTTGCGGTCGCCCTCGATCCAGCGTTCGGTCAGGATGAACAGGTCGGTCCAGACGGTCTGCGGGCAGGCATAGCCGCACCAGACCCGGCCCAGCGCCGAGGTGAACAGGAAAAGGCCCAGCCCCGCCATGATGAGCAGGCCTGCGATGAAGTAAAATTCATGCGGCCAGATTTCGATCCAGAAGAAAAAGAACCGCCGCCCGGCAAGGTCCACGAGAACCGCCTGATCCGGCAGGTTCGGACCCCGGTCCCAGCGAATCCACGGCGTCAGGTAGTACACACCAAGGGTCAGCGCCATGATCCACCATTTGAGCGCGCGGAAATGACCGCGCACCCGGCGCGGGAACACGGGTTCGCGCGCGGCATAGAGTTTCTGCGGTGCCTCGGGGGTGTCACTCGTCGACATGGGAATCCGATCCTGGGTTTCGCGTTTGTCCGGTTCTAGGGTCTCAGGCCCCGCCCGAGCCTTGACTTGGATCAACATACCGCGCCGCACCGGGCCAGTTGACGCAACGTAACCTTACTTTGCAGCGTATGTTTTAAGGCCCCGCAAAAACAGGGGTTTCATGGCCATGCGACGGCTTGGCGCAGGGTGCGATGGCATGTCGCACCGGGTGCTGCCCCGTCGCGCCGCTTCCCGCATCGCCCCGAATATGTGATACCGAAGCTACCGGCCTCGGAGATGCGAACAGGTTCTGGGCCGGTTTGTCCCTAAGACGGTTACGGCGGGCTCACCCTCGGGTCCGCCGTACTCGTTCACCCGTCCCGTTCGGGCGGGCGCGTCACCCGCACCATCGGCAGATAGCGCCCGTGGGGGCCGTCCTGCGGCTGGCCCGCCGGTTGGAACCCCGCCTTGGCGAAGGCCGCGATGGACCCGGCGTTCGAGGGATGCGGATCGGCCCCGACGCTGGGCGCGCCGCCCGCGAGAAGCCAGTCGGAAAACGCCCGGATCAGCCCAGAACCGTGTCCCTGCCCCGCCATATCCTCGGGCCCGATGAACAGGTCGATCCCACGCGATCCGGCGGGCAGGAAGGTGAACGGATGATCCGGCCACCCGTGCACGTCATAGTCCTGCACATACCCGAACGCCCGGCCCTCGTGGCTGACGATCCAGGCGCGGAACCCCTTGTCCGCCAGATCCTCGTCGTCGAAAGGGTCTTCGTCGTCCCACCAACGCGCCACACGCGTTGCGGCCAGCCACAGCCGCAGCATGGGCAGGTCGTCCGGGGTGGCGCGCCGAAACGCGTATGTCCGATCATCCGTCATCGCCCACACATGGCACGAAAAAGGGCCGGAGGCAGCCCTCCGACCCTTCGTTAAGTTGGCACCGACCCCGGAGAAACGCGCGAACAGGATCAGGGGTCGGTGCCTTGTACCGGGGAGTGAGGCCCCGGAACTTGGTGCCAGCCGGCGGTTACTGACCGCCGCCCAGCTGGTGTACATAGGCCGCAACGGCCTTGATCTCGGCTTCGTCGAGGCGAGAGTTCCAGTTCGGCATCACACCGAACGGACCCTGCCGGACCGAGGTTTCGATCGCGGCTTCGCTCGAGCCGTGCAGCCAGATTGCATCGGAGAGATTCGGCGCGCCTTGATCTGGATCACCTTCCGCATTTTCTCCGTGGCAGGCGGTGCAGTTGTCCGCGAACACCGTCTCGCCCTCGGCCACATCGCCCGAACCTTCGAGACCGGACAGCGACATGACATAGGCCACCACGTTGGTGATCTCGTCATCCGAGAGGTAGTCGTCGCCGAACGCGGGCATCTGCGAATAGCGCGCGTCAGGGTCTTCCTCGTTCCGGATGCCGTGGGTCACCGTGTAGGTGATGGCTTCGATGTCGCCGCCCCAGAGCCATTCGTCATCGAGAAGGTTGGGATAGCCGTTGCCCTCTTCGATGCCGTTGGCGCCCGAACCGTGGCACTGCGAACAATAGGTCGCGAAGGTCGCGCGGCCCGACTGGATCGCATAGTTCGCCACCGCTTCGTTCGACGCAATCTCGGTCACGTCCATCGCGGCAAGCTCGGCCTTCACGCCCGCATTCATCTCTTCGAAGCGGTTGATCTCGTCCGCGACTTCGGTGCGGGTCGAGTAGCCCAGAACACCGCGCGTCGCCCCGTTTATCAGCGGCCAAGCCGGATAGGCGATGGTGTAGCCGATGCCCCAGATGATCGTGGCGTAGAAGGTCCAGATCCACCAGCGCGGCAGGGGATTGTTGAACTCCTTCAGGTCCTCGTCCCAGACGTGACCTGTGGTTTCCACTTGGTCTTTGTTGTCGCTCATTGCCGGGCCTCCTTCATATCAGCGCCGGGTTCATCGTTGCGGAAGGGGGCCTGTGCCGCGTCCCTGTGCAGATCGCGCGAGCCGGGGCGAAACACCCAGAGCACCGTCGCGATGAAGAACAGGAACATGGCCAGAAGCACCCAGCTGTCCGCGATTTCTCGGAAGATCGAATAGGTATCCATCATCGCCTCCCTTACCGGATCCAGTCTTCGGGGGTCTGCTCGAAGGTCGAGAAGTCCACGAGCGTGCCCAACATCTGCATGTAGGCAATCAGCGCGTCCATCTCGGTCACTTCGGGCTGACCGTCGAAGTTGCGGACCTGTGCGCCCGGATAGCGTTCGACGACGGCATCGGGATCGCTATCCTCGAAGACCACCCCATCCGGGTCGGCCTGCGATTTGAAATCCGCGACGGCGGCTTCGAGCTGCTCGTCCGTATAGGGCACACCGACGAAGGCGTTGGTGCGCAGCACGTCCTCGATGTAGCGCCCGTCGAGCGGCCGATCGAGAAGGTAGGCGTATTTCGGCATGACCGATTCCGGCACCACCGACTGCGGGTTCACGAGGTGGTCGACGTGCCACTCGTCCGAGTAGCGGCCGCCCACGCGGGCCAGATCCGGCCCGGTGCGCTTGGAGCCCCACTGGAACGGGTGGTCGTATTTCGACTCCGCGGCGAGGCTGTAATGCCCGTAGCGTTCGACCTCGTCCCGCATCGGCCGGATCATCTGCGAGTGGCAGACGTAGCAGCCCTCGCGGATGTAAATGTTCCGGCCTTCCATCTCGAGCGGGGAGTAGGGGCGCACGCCCTCTACATCCTCGATCGTGTTTTCGAGATAGAACAGCGGGGCGATTTCGACGATGCCACCGACGGTGACGACCAGGAGAGATCCGACCAGCAGAAGCGTGGCGTTTTTCTCAAGGACGGCGTGTTTATCAAGAATTCCCATGTCTATGGTCCTCCTTATTCAGCCGGTGCCGCAGCAGGCGTCGTGGCTTCGGCCAGCGGTGCTTTGCGAACGGTCATCCAGAGGTTGTAGGCCATGATCAGGGCACCGGAGAGGTACAGGATACCCCCGAAGCCACGGACCAGATACATCGGGAACTTCGCGGCCACGGTGTCGGCGAAGGAGTTCACGAGGAAACCCTGCGCGTCGACTTCACGCCACATCAGGCCTTCCATGATCCCCGTCACCCACATCGACGCGGCGTAGAGCACGATGCCGATGGTGGCGAGCCAGAAGTGCCAGCTCACGAGTTTCAGCGAGTAGAGGCCCGCCTTGTTCCACAGTTTCGGGAACAGGAAGTAGAGCATCCCGAAGGTGATCATCCCGTTCCAGCCCAGCGCACCGGAGTGCACGTGACCGATGGTCCAGTCGGTGTAATGGCTGAGCGAGTTCACAGCCTTGATCGACATCATCGGGCCTTCGAAGGTGGACATGCCGTAGAAGCCGACCGAGATGACCATCATGCGGATGATCGGATCGGTGCGCAGCTTGTCCCAGGCGCCCGAGAGCGTCATCAGGCCGTTAATCATGCCGCCCCAGCTGGGCATCCACAGCACGACCGAGAACACCATGCCGAGGGTCGAGGCCCAGTCGGGAAGCGCGGTGTAGTGCAGGTGGTGCGGACCGGCCCAGATATAAAGGAAGATCAGCGCCCAGAAGTGGATGATCGACAGCTTGTAGCTGAAAACGGGCCGTTCGGCCTGTTTCGGGATGAAGTAGTACATCATGCCCAGGAAGCCCGCGGTCAGGAAAAAGCCGACCGCGTTGTGGCCGTACCACCACTGGGTCATGGCGTCCTGAACGCCCGCGAAGACCTGCACCGACTTGGAGCCGAAGATCGACACCGGGATCGACAGGTTGTTCACGACGTGCAGCATCGCGATGGTGATGATGAACGACAGGTAGAACCAGTTGGCGACGTAGATGTGCGGCTCCTTGCGCTTCATGAGCGTGCCCATGAACAGCAGCAGGTAGCCGACCCAGACGATCGTCAGCCAGAGGTCCGTGTACCATTCCGGTTCGGCGTATTCCTTGCCCTGCGTGGAGCCGAGGATATAGCCGGTCGCGGCCAGAAGGATGACGATCTGGTAGCCCCAGAACACGAACCATGCCAGCCCGTCGGACCAAAGACGCGCGCCGGTGGTGCGCTGAACGACATAGAACGAGGACGTGATGAGCGCCGTGCCACCGAAGGCGAAGATGACCGCCGAGGTGTGCAGCGGACGCAGGCGCCCGAAGTTCAGGATGCCCTCGGCCCAAGCGAAGTTGAGCTGCGGGAATGCCAGCATGAAGGCGATGTAGGTTCCGACGAGGAAGCCCACGACACCCCAGAATGCGGTGAGTGCGACACCGATACGGATCGGTGCGTCGAGATACCCGGATTTCGGCGCCTTCTCATGACCCATCTTGCGCAGGGTGATGATGAAGCCCGCCGCCGCGATCGCCACGACCAGAATGGCGTGGACCAGGTAAGCGAGATCGCGGGCATAGGTGGTGGCAATCGCGGCCAGTATTGCAATGAGGCCGAAGATCACCAGTTTAAGGTAATCCCACATGTTACGTCCCTTCTGTCTGTCACTACGCGGCTCGGACAAAGGACGAATCCCACCCAGTCCGCGCTTTTCGACTGATTGGGGGTTTGACCTGTTGGGGGGCCAGTAACCTTGATCCATGTCAAAACCCCGTGGGCTTTGTGAAATTAGCGATTTGACACATATCAAAGCGCGTTCTTCGGACCCTATGCACCATGGCGTCATACACCGTCCGGCCGTTCCATTCCGGCCCCTGACAGCATGAGGCAGCCATGAAGGCGTTCCGCACCGTGACCACGGTTCTCACCGACCCCAAGGACTCAGCGTCCGCCTTCGACGCGGCGCAGAAAATCGCCGCCGCGAACGAGGCGCACCTCGACGTGTTGTGCCTTGGCCTCGACCGGACGCAGCCCGGTTTCTATTACGCCGGCGCCACCGCCGTCGTGATGCAGGACAGTCTCGATCAGGCCCGCGAGGATGCCCTGGCGATCGAGGATATGGCGCGCAAGACGCTCGCAGGATCGACGTTCAACTGGTCGGCCACCGGCCTGTCGGCGCAGATGGTCGCCGTGAACCAGCTGATCGCGCATCGCACCCGCTTTTCCGACCTCGTGGTTCTGCCGCAGCCTTATTCCAAGGGGCGCGGGCACGACATGGAGGCGATCTCCGAGGCGGCGATGTTCGAGGGCGACGTGCCGGTGCTGATCCAGCCCGACGGGCACAGCTTCCCGGACAAGGCCGACCGCATCCTGATCGGCTGGAACGAAAGCCGCGAAGCTCTGCGCGCGGTCAAGGCCGCCCTGCCCTTCCTCAAGGCCGCCTCGACGGTGAACATCGCGATCATCGACCCGCCCAAACATGGCCCCGAACGGTCCGACCCCGGTGGGCAGTTGAGCCAGTTCCTTGCCCGTCACGGGGTGAAGGCCGAGCTTTCGGTCCTGTCCAAGACCATGCCCCGCGTCGCGGACGTGCTGGCCCGGCATGGCAACGACATCGACGCCGACATGATCGTCATGGGTGCCTACAGCCATTCCCGTTTCCGCGAGTCGATCCTCGGCGGTGCGACGCGAAATATGCTGGAGCTGACGGAACGCCCGCTGCTTCTCATGCATTGACCATGTGACGAGTACGTTTTTTCCTCCCTGAAGGACTGACCGGTGGCACCCCCACCGGTCTTTTTTTTGCCGTGCGGGTGGCGGGCGTCGGTGCCCGTGGCTATCGTGCGGTCACAAAACCAGTGAGTGAGGGTAACCCATTGAATCCAAAAACCATTACGACCGTGCTTCTTTGCACGGCCGCGCTGTCGGCCTGTGCCAAATCCAGCGCGAACATCGAAGCGTCCTATGTCTCGCCCGCGCTGTACGAGAGCATGTCCTGCAAGCAGTTGTCGGACGAGGCGCAACGGGTGGCGAGCCGCGCCAACACCGTGGCCGGGGTGCAGGACAAGAACGCCACCCGCGATGCGGTCGCGACCACGGCGGCGGCGGTGATTTTCTGGCCTGCCGCGTTCTTCATCGGGGGCAACGGCACCAACGCGACCGAGCTTGCCAGCCTCAAGGGCCAACTCGAAACGATTCAGTCCGTGTCAGAGCAGAAGAATTGCGGGCTGACGTTCCGCACGGTCGACCCGAACAAGGTCTGATCCGGCGTGGCGGCGCGGTCCGACTGCGCCGCCATTTTCGTCAGATAATCATCCCGCCGTCCACGTCATCGCCGGTTTCGGCGATCAGGTCCTGAAGGTCCGGCACGATCACGCGCCGCTTGCCTTCAAGCTGGATGATCCCCGATTTGCGCAACGCCGAGATCTGGCGGCTCACGGTTTCCAGCGTCAGGCCCAGATAATCCGACATCGCTTCACGCGTGAGGGGCAGGTCGAAGACCATACCGTCGCCCGGCAGTTGCTTGCGCAGCGACGCATCGCGCCGCGCGACGATCAGCAGAAGGCTCGCGATCTTTTCGCGCGCGGTCTTGCGCCCGAGAACGGTCATCCACTCGCGCGCGGAATCCAGTTCGTCCAGCGTCATTTCCAACAGGCGCTGCCCGATATGCGGGGTGTTGGTCATGAGTTGCTCGAAGGGGCGGCGGCGGAAACAGCAAAGCGTCACGTCGGACACCGCGACCACGTCGAAGGCCGCCGTTTCACGCCCCGGACGCCCGATGAAATCGGACGGAAGAAGCAGGCCGACCATCTGGGTGCGGCCGTCCTCCATCGTCTGGCTGAGGGTGGATATTCCGGTCACGATCGAGGCCACGAATTCCATATGGTCGCCGGACCACAGGATCGGCTGCCCGGCCTCGTAGCTGCGGTAGTATTTGATTTCTTCCAACACCTCGAGCTCGTCGGGTTCGCAGCGCGAACAGACGGCACGGTGGCGGATCGGACAATTGCCGCAATCCTTTAGATCGAGGTGAAGTGAGCCCATAGCTGAGGCCATTTGATCCGTATCAATGTCGCGCGCGAAAGTTGAACTTAAGCCTACGCCAATGGATAACCTGACGCAACTTCGCAAACTCGGTCTTTTTGACGCGCGTGTCCCCCGTTACACGAGCTATCCGACCGCTCCGCACTTCGCCGGCGGCATCGGTGGTTCGCATGTAAGCGACTGGATTCGCGCGATTCCCCAAGGATCGCAGATCTCACTCTACCTTCATGTTCCGTTCTGCCGGAGGTTGTGCTGGTTCTGTGCCTGCCGCACGCAGGGGACGAGCACACTCAGCCCGGTCGCCGCATATGTTGATTCGCTCACTCAGGAATTAGAGACCTTGAAGTCTCACCTCCTGCCGGGCATCACGATCAGCCATCTGCACTGGGGCGGCGGGACACCGACCCTGCTCGATCCGGGCATGATCGAACGGCTGTCCGCCGCGATTTTCGACACGGCGCCGCTGGGCGAGAACGCGCAGTTCTCGGTCGAGATCGACCCGAACGAAATCGACGATGCCCGGATGGACGCGCTGGTGGCCGCGGGCCTCAACCGTGCCTCGCTCGGCGTGCAGGACTTCGACCCGATGATTCAGGAGGTCATCGGCCGCCCGCAGACGTTCGAAGTGACCAAGGCCGCCGTCGATGGGCTGCGCGCCCGGGGCGTGCAATCGCTGAACGTCGATCTGCTGTACGGCCTGCCGCACCAGACCAACGCCCGGATGACGGATTCGGTGAAAAAGGTGCTGTCGCTCGGACCGGACCGCATCGCGCTTTTCGGTTACGCCCACGTTCCGTGGATGGCCCGGCGTCAGGGCCTGATCCCGACCGAGGCCCTGCCTTCGCCCGAGGAACGGCTGGAGCTGTTCAACCTCTCGCGCGACCTTTTCGTGGCGAACGGGTTCGATGAAATCGGCATCGACCATTTCGCCCGGCCCGAAGACGGGCTGTCGAAGGCCCACAAGGCGGGCACCATGCATCGCAACTTTCAGGGCTACACCGAGGACAGCGCCGAGGCGCTTATCGGCATCGGTGCCTCGTCCATCTCGCGCTATCCGCAAGGTTACGCGCAGAACGCCCCGGCCACCTCGGCGTATCAGGAGCGTGTGCGCGCCGGGCAGCTTCCGGTCACGCGCGGGCACGCCTTCACGGGTGACGACATCCTGCGCGGCCGGGTGATCGAGCAGATCCTGTGCGATTTCGCGGTCGATCTGCCCGCCATCGCGCGCGAGGTCGGGGTCGACCCGGCGACGGCGGTTGCGCTGGCCGGCGGCTTGGCCGAAACTCTGCCCGGCACGGTGTCCGTCACGGACGGTGTCCTGACGATCGAGCCGCAGGCGCGGCCCCTCGCCCGGATCATCGCCCGCTACTTCGACGCCTACGAAATGAACGAAGCCGGGCACAGTCAGGCGGTCTGAGACCTCCTCGCCCGGTGCGGGGAGGAAAGTATGGGTTTCATCGAACAGGCCGCTGCCATCGTCGGCAGCGCACAGGTGCTGACCGGGTCCGACATTGCGCGCTATGTCGACGATCCGACCGGCGCCTATCACTCCGCCCCGCTCTGCGTCGTCCGCCCCGGCTCGACGCGGGAGGTGTCGGACCTCATGGCGCTGGCGTATGGGATGGGTCAGGTCGTCGTCCCCGTCTCCGGCAACACGGGCGTCAGCGGCGGCACGTTCAACGAGGGCGCCGTCATGCTGTCGGTCGAGCGGATGAACGCGGTGCGCGAGGTCAATGCCTCGGCCCGCACGGCGACCGTGGAAGCGGGCGTGATCCTCGACCGCCTGCGCGACGCCGCGGATGACGCGGGCCTCGTATTTCCCGTCGTTTTCGGCGCGCGCGGTTCCGCGATGGTCGGCGGCATCCTGTCGACCAATGCGGGCGGATCGAACGTCCTGCGCTACGGCAACACGCGGGCGCAATGCCTCGGGATCGAGGTGGTGCTCGCCGACGGGCGGGTCATGGACCTGATGACCGCATTGCACAAGGACAACTCCGGCTACGACCTGCGCGACCTGATGATCGGGGCCGAGGGCACGCTGGGGATCATCACCGCCGCCGTGATGAAGTTGTCACCCAAGCCCGCCCATACCGTCACCGCGATGCTCGCCCCCGTGTCGCTGGATGCCGCGCTGACGGTCCTGAACCGCCTGCAAGCCGCGTCGGGTGGCGCGGTCGAAGCCTGCGAATACATGCCGCGCAGCTATATCGAACGGCAGTTGGCCCAGATCGCGGGCGCGCGCGAGCCCTTCGACGCGCCGCATGAGGTGAACGTGCTGGTCGAGCTTGCGGGCGATGCGGGGCTGTCGGAGCTTTTCGAGGATGTGCTGGGGGCGGCGTTGGAAGAGGGCCTGATCGCGGACGCCGTGATCGCCCAGAACGACACGCAGCGCGCCGCGATGTGGGAGCGGCGCGAATCCGCAGCCGAAGTCACGCTCGCCACCACCCCCGCGCTAATGGGCGACATCGCCCTGCCCGTGGATCGTCTGAGCGACTTTTTCGCGGCCATGCGCGACCGTCTGTCCAAGATCGAGCCGAAGGCACAGGAAACCTGTGTCGCGCATCTGGGCGACGGGAACATCCATTACGTCGCCTATAGCGAGGCCAACGACCCGGACCTAAAGATCCGGCTGTCCGAAGCGATGGAGGGGCTTGTCGCCGACATGCGCGGCTCGTTCTCCGCCGAACACGGCGTCGGGCTTTACAAGCTCGGGTCGATGGAACGGCACAAGAACCCGGTGGCGCTTGACGTGATGCGCTCGATCAAGACCGCGCTGGACCCCAAGGGCATCCTGAACCCCGGCAAGGTGATCCCGGCCTGACCCCGGATTTCGCGCGGGCGCACTGGATATGTTAGGGATGATCGCGAACCTCTGAACCTTTTGCAGGGAGCGATCATGTTTCGGACAATCCTATGCGCGCTTGCGGTCGCGTCATTCGCCGGTGCCGTGCGCGCCGACGAGGCGGGCACCCTGACGCTCGACATCGCCGGTGAAACCCATAGCTTCACGCTCTGGACCGATCAAAGCGACTGGTCCGGCTCGGAAACCTACGCAAGCGTCAACATCTACGCCCGGCCCGAGACGGACGCGACGCGCGAAGCTTACGGCATCCTCACGCTTGGGTTCGAAGTGGCCGGTGGCAGCGCGAATGCGCCGGAGGCGAGCCTGACGCGGATCGACGGGGACGAGCGGGTGAAGCTCTATTCCACCGACGACGCTGGCGGGCTGTCCATCACCCCCGACACCGCAAGCGTGTCGGGTGAGGAACTGACCATCTCGGGCAGCTTCGCGGGCGAGATGGGGATCAGCGAGAATTACGGCCGGGACATCGACCTGAACGATCCGCTCGCCGTCAGCGGCACCTTCGACGTGGTGCTCGGCCCGGTCGAATAGCCGCGCTATTTCCAGTCGAAGAAATCCGGCCCGGCGCGCGACAGCAGTTTCTGTGCCAATGCCCGGCCCATGTCCGGCCCGTCTTCGACCGCGCCGCTGATCTCGTCCGCCAGCGCCTCGGACCCGTCCGTGCGCAGGATTTCCCCGCGCAGGCGCAGCGTGCCGCCGTCGATCTCGGCCAGACCTGCAATCGGCGTTTCGCAAGACCCGTCGAGGGTGGCGAGGAAACTGCGTTCCGCCGCCAGCCGCCGCTCGGTCCCGCCATGGTGAATCGCTTCGAGCATGTCGGCGACATTCGTGTCGTGCGAGCGGCGTTCGATGCCGATGGCACCCTGCGCGATGGCGGGCAGCATATCCTCGGGCGCGATGGCGTCATGCGGCACCTCGTCCAGCATCCCCAGCCGGGTGATCCCGGCCATGGCGAGGAACGTGGCCTCGGCAACCCCGTCGCGCAACTTGGTCAGCCGCGTCTGCACGTTGCCCCGGAACTCCACGACGTTCAGATCAGGCCGCCGGTTCAGAAGCTGGGCCTTGCGCCGCAGGGACGAGGTGCCGACCACGGCCCCCTCGGCCAGCCCGTGAATGCCGCCGCCGCCCAGCGAGATGAACGCATCCCGCGTGTCTTCGCGCGGCAGGTAGCAGTCGAGCGTCAGGCCCGGTGGCTGTTCGGTCGGCATGTCCTTCATCGAATGGACCGCCAGATCGATCCCACCGTTCAGAAGCTGATCCTCGATCTCGCGCGTGAACAACCCTTTGTTCCCGATCTCTTTGAGCGGCCGGTCCGCCGCGATCATCGCCCGGTCGTCGCCGGTCGTTTTGATGACCACGATCTCAAACGCGGTTTCGGGCAGATCGAAGGCCGCCGCCAGCCGATCACGGGTTTCATAAGCCTGCGCCAGCGCCAGGGGCGAGCCACGGGTGCCGATCTTGAGCGGTTTGGTCGGGTCGGGAAGTTTTGGCGTCATGGACCTCGTTTAGACGCGGCAAATGGCCCTGTCCATGCCCCCGCCGCTTGACATGAGGCCGCAGACGGTGGACCCACGCGGGGCCGTAGATAAGGATCACCCATGACCAAGCTTCTCATGCGCGCACTGGCGGGCGAAACCCTGCCGACGCCCCCGATCTGGATGATGCGTCAGGCGGGCCGTTACCTGCCGGAATACCGCGCGACGCGCGAGAAGGCGGGCGATTTCCTGTCGCTGTGCTACAACCCCGAGCTTGCCGCCGAGGTGACGCTGCAACCGATCCGCCGCTTCGGCTTCGACGCCGCGATCCTGTTTGCCGACATCCTGCTGGTGCCGCAGGCGCTTGGCGCCGACCTGTGGTTCGTCACCGGCGAAGGCCCGCGCCTTTCGACCATCGAAGGTGAAGAGGATTTCGCCAAGCTGGGCGGCAAGGACGACATTCACGACACGCTCGGCCCCGTTTACGAAACCGTGCGCATCCTGTCGCGCGAACTGCCCGCCGAGACCGCGCTCATCGGTTTCGCGGGCGCGCCGTGGACGGTCGCGACCTACATGGTGGCGGGGCGCGGCACCTCGGATCAGGGCCCGGCCCACGCGCTCAAGGACACGAACCGCGACCTCTTCACCCGGCTCATCGACAAGATCACAGACGCGACCATCGAATACCTGTCGAAACAGGTCGAGGCGGGCGCGGAAACGGTCAAGATCTTCGACAGCTGGGCCGGCTCGCTCAAGGGGCGGGACTTCGACGACTTCGCGCTCGAACCCACCAAACGGATCATCGCGGAACTCAAGGCGCGCCATCCCGGCCTGCCGATCATCGCCTTCCCGCGTGAGGCAGGCGAGCGTTACATCGGTTTCCACAAGGCCACCGGGGCCGATTGCGTGGCGGTCGACAACTCGGTCTCGGCAGACTGGGTCGCGAAGCATGTCCAGCCCGACGGCTGCGTGCAGGGCAACCTCGCCTCCAGCCACATGGTGACGGGCGGTCAGGCGCTGGTCGACGAAGCACAGGCGATCACCCGCGCCCTGCGCGGCGGCCCGCACATCTTCAACTTGGGCCACGGCATCACGCCCGACGCCGACCCCGACAACGTCGCCCGGATGATCGAGGCGGTGCGCACCGCCTAGGGCGCGCCGGGGGCGACCACGAACAGCGAACGGACCGGCGCGGGATGAACGACAGACCCAACGACTTCCTCACCCCGCTTCTGGACAACCTCCCGACCGCCGAGAACCCGCATCTCGACGAGCTTGTCGCCTCGATCGGCGACTGCGTGCCGGATCACGCGACCGCACAGTTGGAGGCGTTCGAACATGCCGCGACACTCGTGCCGCGCACGGGCGAATTCCGGGTGCTCGACCTCGGCTCCGGCTTCGGCAAGACCAAGGCCCAGTTCGAAACCCTGAACCCCGTCCTCAGATGGAACGGCGTCGACATCGCGCGGCGCTGGGACCGGCGTGACCGGCCCCTCGCCCGCGCGTCGCGGAAATACAACGGCGTGCGCATCCCCTTTCACCGCAACACCTTCGACATGGTGTTCAGCAAGCAGGTCTTCGAACACGTCCGCCATCCCGAACCGCTCCTGCACGACATCCGCCGTGTGCTGAAACCGGGCGGCGTGTTCGTGGGCAGCGTGTCCTGCATGGAGCCGTTTCACATGGCGAGCATGTTCTGCTTCTCGCCGCACGGGTGGAAGACGATCAATGCGGACGCGGGGCTGAAGGTCACGTTCCTCGCCAGTGGGATCGACGCGCTGTCGCTCGGCCTCTGGCACTTCAACCGCGATGCCCGGCAGGGACGACCGTTCAAGAGCTCGAACCTGAACATCGCCATCGACGCATTGGCCGAACGCGGCGATATGGACTGGCGCCGCGCCAACGTGCTCAAGGTGCTGCACGCGGGGCAGATGATCTTCACCGCGCAGAAGGCATACTGAGGAAATGGGGGATAAGGTGAGAGGCTGGACAACGACCCAAGCGGGACTCGTTACGGCTGCTTCCTTCCGGACCTGACCGGGTTGGCGAGGCACTTGCCCGCGCCAACCTCTCACGGGGCGATATAGGTGACTCGGCCCCACGGATCAAGCCCTCGGACCGCAGGGGTTTGACACCCGGCGGCCCCCCGCATACCCGTTTCACACGCAACGGACGGAGGACAGGATGGACCTGAGCGAACTGGCATTCGGGGGCGGCGGGCTTGACCGTGCCGCGCATCGCAGGGCCGAGGCCGACGCGCTGTTGTCCTCCGGCACCGCCCGCGCGCTTCCGATCTGGCGCGGCAGGCCCCTGATGGCCGGGGTTTCCGGTCCCGGCGGCGATCTGCACCTCGAACTGCTCGCGACCGACCATCCGCTCATCACCGGGCACGACCCGGCGTGGATCTTTCTCGGGCAGCAGGACGGCACCCCGCTTTTCGCCGCCGACATTTCCGCGATGCCTGCCTATTCCCACGCCGCCGACGGCGGACCCGGTGATCCCGGCATGGACATGCCCGCCCCGCCGCTGGGCGACCTGCCCGAAGATGCGCGCTTTCCCGATCTGCGGGCCGCGCTCGCCGGCCTCACCCCGTTCGAAAGCGAACTCGCCGCGACCGCGCGCGGCATCCTCGAATGGCACCGCTCGCACGGCTATTGCGCGGCCTGCGGCGAGAAATCGAACATGGATCAGGCCGGATGGCGCCGGTCCTGTCCGTCCTGCGGGCGCTTCCACTTCCCGCGCACCGACCCGGTGGTCATCATGCTCGTCACCCACGGCAACTCGGTCCTGCTGGGCCGCTCGCCGGGCTGGCCGGATGGCATGTATTCCCTACTCGCAGGTTTCATGGAGCCGGGGGAAACCGTCTCTGCCGCCGTCGCACGCGAAGTGCAGGAGGAGACCGGGGTCATCGTCGGCCCCTCCCGCATCCTCGCGACGCAACCCTGGCCGTTCCCGGCCTCGCTGATGATCGGCTGCTGGGCCGAAGCCACGCACACCGAAATGACGCTCGACCCGGCCGAGATCGAGGACGCGCACTGGGTCAGCCGCGAGGCGCTTGTGGACATCTTCGCAGGCACGCACCCGACGATCCGCAGACCGCGCAGGGGCGCCATCGCTCAGGTTCTGATGAAAAACTGGCTTGCCGGAACGCTCTGACTGCCTCAGAATCGCCCCGAACCACCACTAAAGGGGGCCAACGCCACGGGGCGAGAGCGGGAAAAGGGACAGGCATGCAACTCACCACGCGCGAGGATATCGCGGCGCCGATCGAGGCGGTGTTCGCCAATATCGCCGATTTCGGCTGGTTCGAACGGGCCGCGATGCGCCGCGGTGCCGAGATCGTGCGCACCGATACGCTTCAGGCACCGGGCGTCGGCATGTCGTGGCACGCGGAATTCGAGTATCGCGGGCGCGAGCGCAAGGCGGATATCGACCTGACCAAATACGACCCGCCCGAGGGCATGACGCTGGTGATGCGCGCCGCCGGGCTGGACGTGGAAGCGGTGATCGAACTGGTCGCCATGTCGCGGACCCGGACCCGGATGAACATCACGATGGAGGCCACGCCGCGCACGATACCGGCCCGCCTGATGATCCAATCCGCCAAGCTTGCCAAGACCAACATCCAGAACCGCTATCGCCGCCGGATCGCCGAATTCTGCGCCGACCTCGAAGAGCGGTGCCAGTCGCGCGGGTTCTGAGCGGCCCGCGCCTTCACCCTCCGTGATGAATTTGCATCAATCCCCGAATTGCACCAGCGTGGCGTGCAAGGGAGCGCACGGGACATTCGATTTGACCCGATCGCTTCGTTACGGTCCGCGATGGGTATTCGCTTCGACATTGAAAACAAAACTGGTGGAAAAACATGGATTTCGTGACACATGGCGGCGCAAACATAGACCTGAGCGTTGCGGATGACATTACGTCGCCCCGTGTGATTTCCGAGATCGAACAGGGCACCTACGAAGACCGCGAGATGAAGTTCGCGCGCAACGTCATTCAGGACGGGGATCGCGTTCTCGAGCTTGGGGCCGGGCTCGGATTCGTCTCGACCGTGGTCTGCGGGTCCAAGAAGCCCGCCTATTTCGCGGCGGTCGAAGCCGACGCGCGGCTGATTCCGCATATCCGGCGGACGCATGAGAAGAACGGCGTCACGGGGGTCGAGGTCATCAACGCGGCCTTCGTCGCGGATCGCGACACGCTTGATCGCGGTCATGTGGAATTCGGCGTGACGAGCGTTTTCTGGGGTTCCGGCATCAACAAGGCCGGGGACAACAACGTCACGACCGTCCGGGTCGACGTTCAGGATGCGTCACGGTTCATTCGCGAAAAGAAGATCAATGTGCTGGTGTCCGACATCGAAGGGGGCGAGCTGGACCTTTTCCGCCATCTCGACTTCGGCCCCATCCGCAAGATCATCATCGAAGTGCACCCGCGCGTTTTCGGCCCCGAAGGCGTGCGCGAAGTGTTCCGCATCCTCGACGACAACGATTTCGTCTATGACGCGCCCAACAGTTCCGGGCCGGTGATCACGTTCCGCAAGCAAAAGCCGTTCCCCCGCATTTTCGGACGGCGCAAGTGGCCCTTCGGGCGCCGCTAGGCGCGCTTACCCGTCCCGGCGCGGGTCCGCGGGATAGACGCCCAGAACGTCGAGGTTGCGGGTGAAATACTCCAGCTCTTCGAGGGCGAGTTTCACGTTCTCGTCTTCCGGGTGGCCTTCGATATCCGAATAGAACCGGGTCGCGGTGAACGAGCCGTCGATCATGTAGCTTTCCAGCTTGGTCATGTTGACGCCGTTGGTCGCGAAGCCGCCCATCGCCTTGTAAAGCGCGGCCGGAATGTTGCGCACTTCGAAAACGAAGGTGGTCATCATCTTGTCGCCGCGCCGGGTGAGATCGGGCTCGCGCCCCATGATGACGAAGCGCGTGGTGTTGTGCCCGTGGTCCTCGATATCGCGGGCCAAAACGTCGAGGCCATAGATCTCGGCGGCGAGAGTCGAGGCGAGCACGCCTTCGCCTTTCACCTTGCGTTCGGCCAGTTCCGCCGCCGCCCCGGCGCTGTCGGCCGCCGCGTGCCCCCGGATGCCATGCGCCTTCAGAAACGCCGCCGATTGCGGCAGCAGGACCAGATGCGCCCGAACGTCCGTGATGTCTTGCAGCCGGGCGCCGGGCAGGCCCATCAGTGAAATCCGCACCCGGACGAAGGCCTCGTCGAGAATGTGAAGCCCGCTTTCAGGCAGCAGCCGGTGGATGTCGGCAACCCGGCCATAGGTCGAGTTTTCGACCGGCAGCATCGCCTGCTCGGCCCGGCCTTCGCGCACGGCGGCGATCACATCCTCGAAGGTCGCGCAGGGCAAGGCCTCCATGTCGGGACGCGCCTGTTGGCAGGCCTCGTGCGAATATGCGCCCGGTTCGCCTTGAAACGCTATGATGCCGGTCATGCCCATCCCCTTCCCATGACGTGCGACGCGGCAGACACCATGTCGCATTTCGTCGCGCCTCATACCGCTTGAAACGCCGGGGTTAAAGCGTGTAGACACCCGCGAGACCAGGCATCAGATGGAACGCGACATGTTCGACACAATGACCCTTACCAAGGCCGGCGCCGCCGTTTGCGCCGCGCTGCTGATTTTCCTTTTCGCAAGCTGGGGTGCCGATGCGCTCTATGCCACCTCCGAGGGCGGCCACGGGGAAGAGGGCGAAGAGCACAGCCAAGGCTACGTGATCGCGAACCTCGAGGAATCGAGCGAAGGCGGCGAAGAAGAAGCCGAAGTCAGCTTCGAAGAGGTCTATGCGTCCGCCGATGCCGGTGCGGGCGAGCGCGTGTTCAACAAGTGCCAGTCCTGCCACAAGCTTGACGGTTCCAACGGCACCGGCCCGCATCTGGACGGCGTCGTGGGTCGTGCCGTCGCCGGTGTCGACGGCTTCGGCTACTCCGACGCGATGGCGAGCCACGGTGGCGACTGGACCCCGGAGGCGCTCGACGCCTTCCTCGAAAACCCGCGCAGCAACATCAGCGGCACCAAGATGACCTTCTCGGGTCTCAAGGATATCGAAGACCGCGCGAACGTGATCGCGTATCTCGCCGCGAACCCCTGATCCGCGCAGGACACGGAAATTCAAGGGCCGCCTCGGGGAACCGGGGCGGCCTTTTTCTTGTTTCCGTGTAATGTGCCCGCAATCTATCTCACGAATTCTCGCCTTGAATGTCAGGGCGATGCGGGCTTAGCCTTTTCTCTACCGGACCAGTCCAGAGCGACCAGAGGAGACGCCATGACGCCCCGCCCCGCGCGCGCCGCCACCCAAGCCCGACTTGCAGCCCCGACGTTCCCGACGCTGACCGCGATCCTTCTGTCGGGCGCCGCGATCCTTGGCGGGGCCACCGTCGCCCGCGGTCAGGACACGATCGAGACCCACGCGTTTTCGAACTTCGGCGAGGTCAAATATGGCCCGGACATGGAGCATCTGGACTACGTGAACCCGGATGCGCCCAAGGGCGGCGAGATTTCGATCTCGTCCATGGGCACCTTCGACAGCTTCAACAACTATTCGCGCAAGGGCGTGTCGGCCGCGCTCGCCACGATCGGGTCGGAATCGATCCTGACCTCCACCGCCGACGACCCCTACGGCATCTACTGTTTCCTCTGCACGACGATGGAATACCCCGAGGATCTGAAGTGGATCACCTTCAACCTGCGCGATGACGTGACCTTCGCCGACGGCACGCCGATGACCGCCGAGGACGTGCTGTTTTCCTTCAACCTGTTCCTCGAACAGGGCATCACCGAATACCGCCGGATCGTCGAGGGCTTCATCGAGGATGTCGAGATCGTGGACGATCACACGATCACCTTCACCTTCACCGATCAGGCGCCGATCCGCGAACGGGTCGGCTTTGCGGGCGGAACCCCGGTCTTCTCGAAGGCGTGGTTCGAGGAAACCGGCACCCGGCTTGACGACAGTTCGGAAGAGCCGTTCATGTCGACAGGCGCCTATGTGCTTGAATCGAAAGACTTCAACCGGCAGATCGTCTATGCGAAGAACCCCGATTACTGGGGCGCGGATCACCCGCTTCAGATCGGCCGCAACAACTTCGACCGCATCCGGGTCGAGTATTTCGCCGACAGTCAGGCCGCGTTCGAGGCGTTCAAGGCCGGGGCCTTCACCTTCCGCGTCGAGAATTCCTCGCTCATCTGGGCGACCGGCTATGACTTCCCGAACCTGAACGACGGCTACGTCATCAAGGAAGAAATCCCCGACGGCACCGTGGGCACCGCCCAAAGCTTCATCTTCAACCTCGACCGCGAGGTCTGGCAGGACAAGCGCGTGCGCGACGCGATCGGCATGATGTTCAACTTCGAATGGTCGAACGAGGCGCTGTTCTATGGCCTTTACGACCGCGTCTATTCCTTCTGGCCCGGCACAGACCTGGCGGCCGAGGGCGTTCCGTCCGAGGGCGAGGTGGAAATCCTTCAGCCGCTCGTCGACGAAGGTCTGCTGGACGCCTCGATCCTGACCGACGAACCGGCGATGCCCCACGTCAACAGCGCGGACGGCAACCGCCCCTCGCGCGGGACCTACCGGGCCGCGGGCGCCTTGCTGGAAGAGGCGGGCTGGATTCCCGGCGACGACGGCGTGCGGCGCAACGAAGCGGGCGAGGTTCTGGCGCTTGAGATCCTGTCTTACGACCCGAATTTCGACCGCATCCTGAACCCCTATATCGAAAACCTTCAGCAACTCGGCGTTCAGGCCAAGCTGGAACGCGTGGACACGGCGCAATATGTCGAGAACCGCCGCGCGGGCGATTTCGACATGACCAGCCACAGCTTTTCGATGGGGTTCGAGCCGGGCATCGGGCTGGAACAATGGTTCGCCTCCAAGACGGCCGACGACAGTTCGCGCAACCTGATGCGTCTCAGGAACGAGGCGGTGGACCGCATCATTCCCACCGTGGTCGATGCCGAGACGCTTAAGGCGCTCGAAACCTCGGTCCATGCGCTCGACCGGACGCTGCGGTCCATCGGCTTCATGGTGCCGCAGTGGTACAAGCCCGTGCATACCGTCGCCTATTTCGATATGTATGGGAAACCCGAGACGATCCCGCCGCTCGATATGGGTTATCTGGATTTCTGGTGGTACGACGCCGAGAAACATCAGGCGCTCAAAGACGCGGGCGTCCTGCGCTAAGGCAAGGACCAAGACCACCCTATGGGCGCCTATATCCTCCGCAGGTTGCTGCTCATCATCCCGACGCTCTTCGGGATCATGGTCATCAACTTCACTCTGACCCAATTCGTCCCCGGCGGGCCGATCGAGCAGATCATCGCGCGCATCGACGGCGAGGGCGACGTGTTCGGCGCCATCTCGGGAGGTGCGGGGGAATTCGCCAACGACACCGCGCGAAGCTCGGCGCAAGGGTCGTCGGAATATGCGGGCGCACGCGGTCTGCCCCCGGAATTCATCGAGGAACTCGAACGCGAATTCGGCTTCGACAAACCGCCGGTCGAACGGTTCTTCACGATGATCTGGAACTACATGCGGCTCGACTTCGGCGAGAGCTACTTCCGATCCATCGGGGTGTTCGAACTGGTGGCCGAAAAACTGCCGGTCTCGATCACGCTGGGCCTGTGGTCGACGCTGATCGCCTATATCGTGTCGATCCCGCTAGGCATCCGCAAAGCGGTGAATGACGGATCGACCTTCGATACATGGACCTCGGGCCTTATCATCGTGGCCTATGCCATCCCCGGCTTTCTGTTCGCGATCCTGCTTCTGGTCCTGTTCGCGGGCGGCACCTACTGGCAGATCTTCCCGCTCAGGGGCCTCACCTCGGACAACTTCGAGGACCTCAGCCTGATCGGCAAAGTGCTCGACTATTTCTGGCACATCGCCCTGCCCGTCTTCGCCTCGACCATCGCCAGCTTCGCGACGCTGACGCTGTTGACCAAGAACAGCTTTCTGGACGAGATCAAGAAGCAGTACGTCATCACCGCGCGTGCTAAGGGCGTGTCGGAACGGCGCGTGCTTTACGGGCACGTCTTCCGCAACGCGATGCTAATCGTCATCGCGGGCTTTCCCGGCCTGTTCATCTCGGTCTTCTTCGGCGGCTCCCTCATCATCGAGACGATCTTCTCGCTCGACGGTCTTGGCCGCCTTGGGTTCGAGGCCGCCGTCGCGCGTGACTATCCGGTGATCTTCGGCACGCTCTTCGTCTTCGGCCTCGTCGGGCTGGTCATCGGCATCTTGTCGGACCTCATGTATGTCTTCGTCGATCCGCGCATCGACTTCGAAAAGCGGGAAGCCTGATGAGCGCCGATCCGAACATGCGTGAACCGGCCCAAACGGCCCCGGCCCCGGTCGCCCCGCGCAAGCGCCCGTTCCTGTCCCCGCTGAACCAGCGGCGCTGGCGCAACTTCAAGCGCAATCGCCGCGCCTTCTGGTCGCTCATCATTTTCGCCATCGTCTTCGGCCTGTCGCTCTTTGCCGAATTCATCGCGAACGACAAACCCATCCTCGTGTCCTATAACGGCAAGCTTCACGCCCCGGTGTTCAAGTTCTATCCCGAGACGGCGTTCGGCGGCGATTTCCGCACCGAAGCGGTCTATGCCGATATCGAAGTCGAATGCCTGATCGTCGCCGCCGGGTCCGAGCTGTGCTGGGACGACCCCGAAGGCACCATCGCGGATGCCGAAGATGGCGAGATCGCGGGTGAGCAGATCACCAAGGGATGGCTGCTCTGGCCGCCGATCCCCTACAGCTACGACACGATCAACGACATCGGCACGGCGGCGCCCTCGGCCCCCGACGGCGACCATTGGCTCGGCACCGACGACACCGCGCGCGACGTGCTGGCGCGGGTGATCTACGGCTTTCGGCTTTCGGTCTATTTCACCATCATCGTGACCCTCGCCACCTCTCTCATCGGGATCGCGGCGGGCGCGGTGCAGGGCTATTTCGGTGGCTGGCTCGACCTCGTCTTTCAGCGCATCCTCGAAATATGGGCCTCTACGCCCTCGCTCTACGTCATCATCATCCTGTTCGCCATTCTGGGGCGAAGTTTCTGGCTCTTGGTCTTCGTGACGATCCTGTTCGGCTGGCCCGCGCTCGTCGGCGTCGTGCGGGCCGAGTTCCTGCGGGCGCGCAACTTCGAATACGTCCGTGCCGCCAAGGCGCTCGGCGTGTCGAACCGGACCATCATGTTCCGCCATATGCTGCCCAACGCGATGGTCGCCACGCTCACCATGCTGCCCTTCATCATCACCGGCACCATCGGCACGCTCGCCGCGCTCGATTTCCTCGGTTACGGCCTGCCCTCGTCCGCGCCGTCGCTGGGCGAACTCACACGGCAGGCGAAACAGAACCTTCAGGCCCCCTGGCTTGCGTTCACCTCCTTCGTGACCTTCACGGTGCTGCTGTCGCTTCTCGTCTTCATCTTCGAAGGCGTGCGCGATGCCTTCGATCCCCGGAAGACCTTTCAATGAAGCTGCTCGACGTCCGCAACCTCAAGATCGCGTTCCGGCAGGACGGGCAGCTCCTGCCCGCCGTCAAAGGCGTGTCCTTCGACGTGATGAAGGGCGAGACGGTCGCGCTGGTCGGGGAGTCCGGGTCCGGCAAGTCGGTCACGGCGCTGTCCACCGTGTCGCTCCTGCCCGAAAGCGCCGAGATCGAAGGGTCGATCAAGTATGACGGGCGCGAGATGGTCGGGGCCACGTGGAAGGAGTTGCGCCGCACGCGCGGCAACGACATCAGCTTCATCTTTCAGGAGCCGATGACCTCGCTCAACCCGCTGCACACGCTGGAAAAGCAGCTGCGCGAGTCGATCCAGCTGCATCAGGGGCTCGAAGGTCAGGCGTTGCACGACAAGATCGTCGAACTTCTGGACAAGGTCGGCATTCCTGACCCCGAAAGCCGGCTCAAGAGCTATCCGCACCAGTTGTCGGGCGGTCAACGCCAGCGGGTGATGATCGCGATGGCTCTGGCGAACGGCCCGGACCTGCTGATCGCGGACGAGCCGACCACGGCGCTCGACGTGACCATTCAAGCGCAGATTCTTGACCTACTGGCCGACCTCATCAGGTCCGAGGGAATGAGCCTTCTGTTCATCACGCACGATCTGTCCATCGTCCGCAAATTCGCGGACCGCGTGAACGTGATGAAGGATGGCGAGATCGTCGAGGCCGGGCGCACCGACGAACTGTTCGCCAACCCGCGCCATCCTTACACACGGAAACTCCTCTCCGCCGAGGCGACCGGCAAGCCGCTGCCCGTCCCCGCAGGCGCGCAGGAGATCGCGAGCACCAAGGATCTGCGCATTTGGTTCCCGATCGAACGCGGCCTGTTGCGCAAGACGGTCGGGCACATCAAGGCGGTCAATGCCGCCAGCTTTTCGGTGCGCGAGGGCGAGACGGTGGGGATCGTGGGCGAATCCGGCTCCGGCAAGACCACGCTTGCACTCGCCGTCATGCGGCTTATCTCGTCACAGGGGCCGGTGGTGTTCCTGGGCGACGACATTCAGGGGTGGAAGTCCAAGCAGTTGCGTGGCCTGCGCCGCGATATGCAGATCGTGTTCCAGGACCCCTACGGCTCGCTTTCGCCCCGCATGACCTGCGAGGAAATCATTGCCGAGGGCCTCGCCGTTCACGGGGTGGAGCCGGGGCGCAACAAGCGCGAGATGGTGGCCGAGATCATGACCGAGGTCGGGCTGAACCCCGAGATGATGCACCGCTACCCGCACGAATTTTCCGGCGGCCAACGCCAGCGCATCGCCATCGCCCGCGCCATGATCCTGCGTCCCCGCCTTGTCGTGCTGGACGAGCCGACATCGGCTTTGGATATGACGGTGCAGGTGCAGATCGTCGATCTGCTGCGGCGTTTGCAGGAAAAGTACAAGCTCGCCTATCTGTTCATTTCCCACGACCTGAAGGTCGTTCGCGCCCTCAGCCACAAGGTGCTGGTCATGAAGTCCGGCGACGTGGTGGAGCAGGGCGACGTGGATCAGGTGTTCGACGCGCCCAAGACCGACTACACCAAGGCGCTCATGGCGGCGGCGTTCGAGATCAAGGCGGCGGACGGCGCTGCGATGTAGTGCGGCGGGGTCCGGTGCGGACCGGGCCTAGCTCGCCCCGGCCTCGATCACCGTGCAGGACGTGTCGCGCACCGAGAGCCGCCGACAGGCGAGTTCGGCGCTTTCCTTGGTCATGCCCACGAAGTTTGCGTTGAACCCCTGACGCGACTTGCCGACCTTTCGAAGCGCCTCGCCCAAGGTCGCGAGTTCCGACAGGGCGGTCCTGAGGAGCACTTTCTCGGCCTCGTATTGGGTCGTGTAGATGCCGACGTTGATGCCCCAGTGACGCCCGCCCGAGGTGGACATGCGCGTCACCAGTTCCGGTGCAGCCGGGGCGGCGGCGCCCGAGCTTTCCACGCTGACGAGGATCATGTCGTCGGGCCGCGCGGGCGGGACCGGAGCGATCTCCGGCGCGGCGAGCGAGGCATTGATGATCGGCGTCGCGTCGTCCTGCGCGATTGGCGGGGTTTCGGCCGCCACGCCCGCCTCGGCCACCTCTTGCGGCGCGGTCTGCGGCGTCATCGCGGGGTCGGGCTGCAGCGTTTCGGCCGGGTCTGCGACCGTCGCCACCTCGACCGTTTCGCCCGACTCTGTCGGTTCCGTCGTCTCCGCTTCGGCCACCGTGGCCGCGTCCGTCTCGGCCACATCCGGCGCCGCGAGAATGCCAGCGATCACGTCTTCGACCGCTTCCGATGTCGCGGGGTCGAAGGCCATGCCGGGGCGCGGTCTGGGGCGGATCGACTTGGCCGGCGCTCCGACGACGCGGATCGTCTTGCCCGCCCCGCCCGGCTCGTCGAACTCGTTGTTCGCGACCAGCGGCGCCGAAGCCCCAAGTCCGCTGTTGCCCATGTAGGGCGGCTTCGACGGCGGTCGCACGGCGACGTTGTTGCCCGCCTGTCTGAAGCCCATGTCCAGAAGCTCGGCCATCTGCGCGTCGCGCGACGGGCCGGACGTGCCGCCGAAGATCGTCGCGATGATGCGCTTGTTGCCGCGATGCGCGCTGGCGGTCAGGTTCGACCCCGAAGCGCGGGTATAGCCCGTCTTGATGCCGTCCGCGCCCTCATAGGTCGTGAGGAACCGGCGGTTGGTGCTGGGCACCGTCTTGACGCCGACATCGGCGGAGGTGCGCGAGAACAGGTTGTAATACTGCGGGTAGTCGTAGAACAGGTGCCGCCCCAATGTGGTCATGTCCCGCGCGGTGGACAGGTGCCCTTCGGCGGTCAGCCCGTGCATATTCTCGAAATGCGTGCGCGTCATGCCCAGCGCCTTGGCGGTGCGGTTCATCCGGGCGGCGAAGGCCTCTTCCGACCCCGAGATCGCTTCGCCCAGCGCGGTGGCGGCGTCGTTCGCGGATTTGACGGCGGCGGCGCGGATCAGGTGGCGCAGTCGCACCTGCGAGCCTTCGCGGAACCCGATTTTCGACGGCGGCTCGGCCGAGGCATTGCGGGAGATCGTCACGAGACTGTCGAGGGAAATCTCGCCATGCTCGACCGCCTCGAACACGATGTAGAGCGTCATCATCTTGGTGAGCGAGGCAGGGTGCAGCCGCGCATCGGCGTTGCGTTCGTGCAGCACCTGTCCGGATCGCGCGTCCACCACCAGCGCGGCGTAGGGCGCGGCGAGCGCGGGCGCACCGGCCAGCGTCAGGGCCACTACGATGAATGCCAGAAAAGTGCGGACTGCCTGCCCGACACGACGAAGAGCGTCGCTTGCCATCACTGCCTCATTCCCCGGACGGTTGTTTTTTTGATGTCCGGATTTTTCTGCTTGGGGGAAGCGTAGCACGGCCCCTGAGCCGAGAAAACAGTTAAGTCTCAGTTGCTTTGCCGAAAGACATCATGCCGCGCTCAACATCTAGCGTGTCCCATTTGGTGCACCGCGAGATGCTGGAATGTGGCGACATTGTGTCAGGCCGGCGGACCTGAAAGGCACGGGCGGCGGGGCCGCCCGCACAGGATTTGCGCCGCGCCGACTGCGTCGGCCCGTCACGGTGGCGAGGGGACCAGTCCCCTCGCGCTCCCCTGAAGTATTTTCGAAACGAAGAAGAGATCAGTCGAGGCTTGCGAGGATGGCCGGGAGGGCACCCAGCCGGGGGATTTCGCGAAAGCGTGGGTGCTCCGTCGGGGGCTCGGCATGCTCGAATGACCACGTGAGGTCATGCGGGACATGGGTGCCCCAGGCCCCCGCTTCGATCACCGGAAGCACGTCGGATTTGAGCGAATTGCCGACCATCATCGCGGTGTCCGGCGCCACCTCGCGCCGCCGGAAAATCTCGGCATAGACCGGGGGCGTCTTGTCCGACACGATCTCGACCCCGTCGAACAGGTCACCAAGACCGGATTGCGCCAGCTTGCGCTCCTGATCCAGAAGGTCGCCCTTGGTGATGAGCAGGATATGGTGGCTTTCGGCCAGCGCGCCCACGGTCTCCTCGACATCCGGCAAAAGCTCGATCGGATGCGAGAGCATCTCCTGCCCCGCCGCGATGATCTCGGCGATCACCGTCGCGGGTACCCGTGCCTCGGTCACTTCGATGGCGGTCTCGATCATCGACAGCACGAAGCCCTTGATGCCGAACCCGTAGTGCCCGAGGTTGCGCCGTTCAGCCGCCATGAGCCGCTCTTCCAGATGCCCGCGCTCGGCGTGATCGGCCAGAAGGTCCGCGAATCGTTCCTGCGTCAGGCGGAAAAATTGCTCGTTCTGCCAGAGCGTATCGTCGGCATCGAATGCGATTGTCTTTATTTTTCCTGCCATTGTGACCACTCCCTGCCGAAGGCCCCCTTTATTTGCGTGGCCACCCCATTATATTGTCGGCCTCATGCGGGCAAATTGCGATCACATGGAGAGCGGATTGGCGAGCGACCTCAAACTCATGGCTGACGAACCGAACGGCCCGCCGGGCGGGGACACCCAGCTTGCGGTCCGGCCCAAGGCCAAGTCCAAGCGCCCGCCGCTTTACAAGGTGCTGCTCATCAATGACGATTTCACCCCGATGGAATTCGTCGTCATGGTGCTGGAGCGGTTCTTCAGCATGAACCACGCGCAGGCGTTCGAGATCATGCTGACGGTCCACAAGAAGGGGCTCGCGGTGGTCGGCGTGTTCTCCTACGAGATCGCCGAGACCAAGGTGAATCAGGTGATGGAAATGGCCCGTCAGTACCAGCACCCCCTGCAATGCACGATGGAGCGGGAATAGCCCGCCATGTCATCCGCCAGACTATCGCACGCGCTGGAGACCGGCGCGCTCGTGCTGCCCGAAGGTCGCATCGCGGTCTTCGGCCCGCCGATCGGCACGGACCTGTCGCCGCTGGAGCGTGACCGGGTCGAGATCGTGAGCCGGTTCTTTCCCGATGCACGCTATTGGCAGGGGCTGGGCTACAGGGTCTTGCAGGCGCCCGAGGGCACGTATGCGACCGCGCTGGTGTTCCTGCCCCGCGCCAAGGATGCCGCGCGCGCCCTTCTTGCGCAGGCATCGGGCTGTGCCGGGTTCCTGATCGTGGACGGGCAGAAGACCGACGGGGTGGATTCGATCCTGAAAGCGGTCAAGACCGTGGCCGGAACGATCGGTGTCACCTCGAAATCCCACGGCAAACTGTTCTGGCTCGCCGCACCGGACTTTCCGGGGTGGGCGGGTCAGGCGCGCACGGTCGAGGGCTTCGTCACACGCCCCGGTGTGTTTTCGGCGGACGGGCCCGACAAAGGCTCGCGCGCGCTGGTCGACGCGCTTCCCGCGCTTTCCGGCCGGGTGGTCGACCTCGGCGCAGGTTGGGGGTTTCTCGCGCGCCACATCCTGACCTCGAACAAGGTGACCGCGCTTGATCTGGTCGAGGCCGATCTGACCGCGCTCGACTGCGCGCGTGAGAACGTGACCGACCCGCGGGCGTCGTTCCACTGGGCCGATGCGACCGATTACCGGCCCGACACCCCTGTCGATGTCGTCGTCTCGAACCCGCCGTTTCACACCGGGCGCGCCGGCGACCCCGGCCTCGGCCGCGCCTTCATCGCATCGGCCGCGGCCATGCTTGCCCCGACCGGCACTTTCTGGATGGTCGCCAACCGCCATTTGCCCTATGAGGACGCGCTGACCGCCCAGTTCCGCGAGGTGGACGAGGTCGGCGGCACGCCGGGCTTCAAGGTGATCCGCGCGTCGAAACCCCTTCGCAGCCGGACCTGAATGCCCCTAGTCTCGACCCCGGTGAATCAGGAGACCTGAATGTCCTTTTCTATCACGGGCAAGACCGTCATCGTCACGGGCGCCGCCAATGGCGTCGGCCTGGCCATCGCCCGCCATCTGGCCGAGTCCGGCGCCAACGTCATGTGCGCCGACATGGACGAGGTGAAGCTGGCCGAGGAATTCGGCTCCAACCCCGATATGGACGTGCTGCCCGCCGCCGGGGCCGACCCGGTCGAGGAGGAAGCCTCGAAGGCGCGCATCTTCGCGGGCGACCTGCGCGAAAAGCTGACCATCGCCAATCTGCTGTCGGCCACAATCGACGCCTTCGACCGGGTCGACATTCTCGTCAACGCCTCGCGTCAGGTGATCGCGATGGACCCGCTGGACAGCGAAGACAAGACCGTCGAAACCCTGATCGACCAGAACCTGATGACCGCGCTCAAGCTCAGTCAGGCCGTCGCCAAGCGGATGATCCAGCAGGCGAAGGACGAGGATGCCGAAGAGCCGCCGCAGTCCATCGGTGCCATCGTCAACCTGACCTCGATTGCCGCGACACGCACCCGGCCCGCGCTGATGGGGTTCTCGATCGCATCGGCCGCGCTGGAACAGATGACCCGCTCCATGGCCGTCGCGCTCGCCCCGCACAAGATCCGGGTGAACGCGGTCGGCTTCGGTTCGGTCATGTCGACGAGCCTGCGCGAAGCCTGCGCGGCCGATCCGAACCTGCGCGAAGAGGTCATCCACGGCACCCCGCTGGGCCGCATCGCCGAGGCGAGCGAGGTGGCGGAAGCCGTTCATTTCCTCGCCGCCGATGCCTCGCGCTTCATGACCGGACAGGTGGTGATGGTCGACGGTGGGCGCACGGTGATCGACGTGGTGGACAGCGACCGGCACTAGCCCCGGCGAACGGGTCCGCGCCTTCGGACCGTCCTGGACAAGCGGTCGGACCCGCGCCGCGCGCCGGGTTTCCGGCCGGTTCATCCGGCAGGCAAACCCCCTGTTCAGGGGGATGTGTCAACGCCCTGCGAAACCCTATCCATAAGGCGATGCGCCGCCTGCGGTGCACAGCACCAAGGGGGTTTCCATGAATCATTCCAGACGCATTCTCGCGGCCACGGCCGCACTCGCGGCAGCGACGTCCATGTCGGGCTGTGCGCTCTTCGGTATCGGGCCGGACGGGTCCACCGCCGACCCGGTGGCGACCGCAGCCCTGGCGGTCCAGACCCGCGACGATTTCAACGCCTTGGCCAGCGTGGATTCGACGCTGCCCACGAGCGGTGAAGCCAATTACTCGGGCTTCATGGCGGGTGTCGTGAAGGACACGCAGTTCACCGGCGGCAACCCGACCCAGATCGGGCGCATGCTGGTCGGCGACGCGAATTTCGAGGTCGCATTCATGGCCAGCGACGTCGACTTCTCGGGCACGGTCAGCAACATCCTCGCCAAGGACGAGACCGACCAGAACGAGTTCTACATCGCCCTCACCTCCGGCACGGCAGCCGACGTTCAGGCGCTTCTCGAAACCTATGACGGCACCAGCGGCGAGCTGACCTTCACCAACGGTCGACTCGACACGCCGGTCGGCACCACCAAGAACATCACGTCCAACGTGTCGGGCACGGTCACGCACAACGGCGACGCCATCGAATTCGGCGGCACCACCCGGGGCTATTTCATCGGCGCCAACGGAGAAGGCATGTTCGTGAACGCGGAGACGCACGAAGGGCTGACCATCAAGGAAAACGGCGTCGACCGTTTCGGCGACTTCGGCATCCGGCTCGTCGAAACGAACTGATCCGGCGACGGCCCCGGTGCGATAAGGATCGGGGCCACGCCTGCGGACGATGGACAAATCCCGCTGAACATCCTAGAGTTGTAGCGGGGATACATGCCTAGCGCATGGGATGAGGGCCGAACGACCCGAAAGGGATGCCATGTCCTGTGCCCGTGCCCTGCCCTTCGTCCTTCTTCTGTCCGCCTGCGCCGCCCAGTCCGGCAGCAACGCTTCGCCCGAGGTCATCGCAAACAGCGTCGCCGACGTCATCGCCGACCTGTCGGGCGTCGGAGCGGCGCCCGCCACCATGCCCACCTCGGGCGGCGCGACCTATACCGGCTACGCGACCGCCTTCGTCAAGGAAACGATCACCGATCAGATCGGGCGTCAGCTTGTCGGAACCGCCGCGCTGGATGCGACCTTCACGGCGGCGGGGGCCCGGATCGACGGCTCGGTCGGCAACATGCTCGGCAAGACCGGGGTGAACCAGACCGAGCTGTTCAGCGCGATCCAGAACGGGCACGCGGGCGACATCGAAGACATCCTCGCCGACTACAGCGAGGCGACGGGCCAGATCGCGGTGGAAAGCACCGGCGCAAGCGGGGCCAATTTCGAGGTGACGATCGACGGCACGATCACGCATGACGGCGACGCGCTGCATTTCGACGGGCGTGGCACCGGCAATTTCTCGGGCGACGGGGCGACGGGCGTTCAGGTCACGGGCACCGCAGGGGGCGCGGGGAACATGACGCTGACCGAAAACAACGCGCTGCGCGCCGGAACGCTTGCTGTGGTCGCGGCACAGTAGTCCATTTACCTGCGCGGACGCTTGGCATAGGCAAGGCCCGTTGCAGGAGGACCGCCGATGACCGACATGATGGACGACCAGAAAGCCCGCGCAAGCGCGTGGTTCCGGGACTTGCGCGACCAGATCGTCGCGGCCTTCGAGGCGCTGGAAGACAGCCAGACGACCGGACCCTTCGCCGAAAACGCCCCGGGCCGGTTCGAGGTCAAGTCGACCACCCGCACCTCCGACGACGGCTCGGACGCGGGCGGCGGTCTGATGTCGGTCATGCGCGGCGGGCGCGTGTTCGAAAAGGTCGGCGTCAACATCTCGACCGTCTACGGCGTGCTGGGCGAGGCGGCCCAGAAAAGCATGGCCGCGCGCGGCGTGCCGGGGATCGAGGCGGACCCCAGCTTCTGGGCCTCGGGCATTTCGCTCGTCGCGCATATGCAAAACCCCCACAGCCCGGCGGTGCATATGAACACGCGGATGTTCTGGACCCCCGGCGCATGGTGGTTCGGCGGTGGTGCCGACCTGAACCCCTGCATCGAATACGACGAGGACACGGCGCATTTCCACGCCGCGATGAAGGCGGGCTGCGACCCGCACGACCCGGCCTATTACGACCGCTACAAGGCCTGGGCGGACGAGTATTTCTACATCCCGCACCGCCGCCGCGCGCGCGGTGTCGGCGGCATATTCTACGACGACCACAACACCGGCGACTGGGAGGCCGACTTCGCCTTCACACAGGACGTCGGGCGCGCCTTCCTCCCCGCCTTCCTGCCGGTGACGGAGAAGCGCCGCGACACGCCCTGGGACGCCGCCGACAAGGACACGCAACTCGTGCACCGGGGCCTCTATGCCGAATACAACCTCGTCTACGACCGCGGCACCAAATTCGGCCTCGCCACCAGCCACGACCCGGACGCCGTCCTGATGAGCCTGCCCCCGCTCGCCAAGTGGGTGTGAGACGGCAGAGGGGGGCTGTCTGCCCCCCACGGCGGCAAGCCGCCGTTCCCCCCGAAGGTTTCCGGAAACAGAGAAGGGGCGGCCGTTAACCTTAATGCGCCCGCCCCCTCTTCTCTGTTTCAAAAGGGGCCTACATACTTAACTAGCCGCAATGACGGCTAGATCGGTTTTCCTAGACACCAAATTCCGCCTAATGATAGGAACGTTTAGGGAGTGACGGCTACCATCTTCTTACGTGTCCCTTGGCCTAGACAACCTTAGCGGGACGGGTAGGAACGGCAGTGCGAGACCACGTATTCCCACTTTCCAAACCGAAACCGGGTGTATGAGCAAACGCTCACCGGTTTCGGCCATACACACGCTACCATATTAGGCTCCTTCGTGCGATCCGGGTATGTCCCGGCCCACTGGGGCCACCCCTTGCGCCCCCAGAACTACTGCTTATCGGGCGTGGAGCTATATATGGTGACGGTAGCCGTCTCTTAACCTATATCGAATCGCAGGATTGCGTGTCGAGTCATATCTTGTTCTTGATGCGTTCGCGGTTTGGGCTATCGGTCGTCGTCCAGTAGCAGTTCTAACTGCGTCCCCTTCTTGGGGAAGGCGCGATCTAGCATGGTTTTGAACTGTTCCCATGTGGCCGATGCCCGCATGAGGCCAATAACAGCGTGCAGGTGCTGTGCTAGTGCCGGGTGCCCGATATCTTCAGTGAGAAATTGGTGATGGCGTCTCAAACGCCCCCCATCGTCCTTTGTTGGGTTCATGGCTTGCAGCTCTTCGAGGATGCCGGGGGCTAGGCGTTCATAGACAATGTCGTTTGTGTATTTTCCGACCACGCCCGGCCTAGCGACCGACATTGCATTCCAACTCCATCCGCGAAGCCTGAATATCTCGCGATAGAAAGCATCGGGGAACCGCTTAGCCCATGCGGCAAATTCCTTTTGCAGGTATTTGTCCAAAATCGCCTGAAGGGCGTCATGGTCTCGGGTGTTTTGGTATCCTGTGGCTTCGTCAACGAGGCCGATGATGCCAAGGTCCGCAAGACCGCGCATAACGATTTCCGCTGCTTGGGCCCTGTCCGCCTGCTGCGGATTAAGGACCCCATCCTGTCTAGCCTGTAGCCATATGTTGCAGATTTCAGGAAGTGCTTCGGCTGGATAGCCTTCCGCCTCGGTGTCTCCAGATTTATAAGTTATCGGCTTGAGGGGCCCGTCCATTAACTCCTTGGAAATGTATGGCAAAAGACTTTTTGATGCCAGAAAGACGGGCATATGGGCCCCGTCTTTCTCTGCCTCTGTTTTCAATCTCTTTGCTGCACCGCTGCGACCGCCAAGGACGCTGGCAATTCCGTGCCCAGACAGAACTCTACGACCGTCTTTCAAGACCGCGCAGGGAATCTCGACGGGCCCAATCCTGAGCTTGCCCCGATGCGTTGCCTCATTGTCAGCGAGGGCGTCCCTTTCAGACGCAGGAATAATCTCAGGCCCGGATGATGCTTTAAGGCGCGGTGCTACCTTGCTCACAACTTCCTCAAAGTTGGCGTCGATAGGTTCGATGATGTCTTTCTTCTCATCAGGCATTGGTCAGCCTCCTGTATGTCAGTCGCTTGCCGTCCATGCGGTCGATTGTCATGTTGATGAAATCCATGGTGCCGACCTGCGACGTGTTATGGCGGAATGAGTATTCCTTGATGTAGCGATGAAGGTGCTTGGCACTCATGTAGTGGTAGATGCCGATGTAGCCGCGCTTCAGCAGAGACCAGAAGCTTTCGATGCCGTTGGTATGCGCCATGTCGCGGACATACTCGCCAGCAGAGTGATTAATCCGAATGTGACGGTAGCCCGCGCCCGTCAGTCCAATGTAACCGCCGTGAGTGTCCGTGACGACGGTTGCCCCCTTCTTGCAGTGTTGGCGAACGAACTTCTCAAGGGTCGCAGCCTTGGTGTTTTCAACCACTACGGCGCGGACCTGACCAACTTCATCGCGGACACCAACAACCGCAGTCTTGCCAACCGCGCCACGACCAGCGCGAAGTTTCTTGTCGGCATGTTTGTTCTTTTCGCGCCCCCCAATGTAGGTTTCGTCAACCTGCATCTGGCCGTCCATGTGATCGTCACGATCCTTCAGCCACGTCTCTCGGATGCGCTGGGCGAGGAACCACGCGGTTTTCTGCGTGACCCCCAGTTCACGGGCCATCTGAGTGCTCGGTATGCCCTTACGGGCGCTGGTGAGCATGAAGATAGCAAGAAGCCACTTCTGAAGGGGAAGGCGGCTCTCAGCCAACACGGTGCCCGTGCGGACGCTGAAATGCTTCCGGCAGTCCTTGCAGCGGTAGGGCATGGGCTTATGGTCTTTGCACTCGGTCACACTGACCGAACCACAGTGGCCGCAAACCGGCTCATCGCCCCAGCGGCGCGCCTCGAAAAACCTGCGGGCGGCTTCCTCATCCGGGAACTTCTTGAAGAACTCGAAGGTGGAGAGGGTTTCGGGTTTGGACATGATGCAAGCTCCTTCTGCATCATGTTTAATCTAACTAGCCATCCGCCGCAAGAGATTTTTGGCTAGCTAAGTATATAGGCCCCTTTCAAAAAACCTCGGGGGAGTCGGCCAGCTTGCTGGACGACGGGGGCAGCGCCCCCTGACGGCGAAAGCGCGGGATCGGGCGGCAAGGTCCGGTGGACGCCCGTCCGGCCAGCCACTAAATTCGACCAGACTCACCCGGAGGCCAAATGTCCGACAGCACCGAATATCAGGTTCTCGCCCGCAAATATCGGCCCGAGACCTTCGCCGACCTGATCGGGCAGGAGGCGATGGTGCGCACGCTGCGCAACGCCTTCGCGGCGGACCGGATCGCGCAGGCCTTCGTGATGACCGGCATCCGGGGGATCGGCAAGACGACGACGGCACGGATCATCGCCAAGGGGATGAACTGCATCGGTCCGGATGGGAACGGCGGCCCCACGGTCGAGCCCTGCGGGGAGTGCGAACATTGCGTCGCCATCGCCGAAGGGCGCCATGTCGACGTGATGGAGATGGACGCGGCCTCGCGCACCGGCGTCGGCGACATCCGCGAGATCATCGACAGCGTGCATTACCGGGCCGCATCCGCGCGCTACAAGATCTACATCATCGACGAGGTTCACATGCTGTCGACGAGCGCGTTCAACGCGCTTCTGAAGACGCTCGAGGAACCGCCGGCGCATGTGAAGTTCATCTTCGCCACCACCGAGATCCGCAAGGTGCCCGTCACGGTCCTGTCGCGCTGTCAGCGGTTCGACCTGCGCCGGATCGAGCCCGAGGACATGATCGGCCTGTTGCGCCGGATCGCCACCGAAGAAAAGGCCGAGATCGCGGACGACGCCCTCGCGCTCATCACCCGCGCCGCCGAAGGCTCGGCGCGCGATGCCACGTCGCTTCTCGATCAGGCGATCAGCCACGGGGCGGGCGAGACAACGGCGGATCAGGTGCGCGCCATGTTGGGGCTCGCCGACCGGGGTCGTGTGCTCGACTTGATCGACATGATCCTGCGCGGCGACGCCGCCGGTGCCCTGGCCGAGCTTTCCGCGCAATATGCCGATGGGGCCGACCCGATGGCGGTGCTGCGCGATCTGGCCGAGGTCACGCATTGGGTCAGCGTCATCAAGATCACGCCCGAGGCCGCCGAAGACCCGACCGTGTCACCCGACGAACGCGCGCGTGGTCAGGCGATGGCCGAGGCGTTGTCGCAGCGCGTTCTGGCCCGGATGTGGCAGATGCTCCTCAAGGCGATCGAAGAGGTCGGCATGGCCCCCAACGCCATGATGGCCGCCGAAATGGCGGTGATCCGCCTAACCCATGTGTCCGACCTGCCCTCGCCCGAGGAACTGGTGAAGAAGTTGCAGGAAACGCCGCCTCCGCCTCCCACCGCGCCCACAGGTGGCCCGGCGCCGGGTGGCGGGTCCACCAACGGCTACGCGACCAGCCGCGCACCGTCGGGCGGTGGAGGCACCGTGACCGCGCTCGCCCCGCAAGCCGAGAACGCGCTGGCCCGTTTTCCGACCTTCGAAAGCGTCGTGCGGCTGATCCGCGCGAACCGCGATGTGAAGCTCTTGGTCGAGGTCGAGACCTGCATCCGGCTTGCCGCCTACCAGCCCGGCCGGATCGAATTCACGCCGACGCCCGACGCCCCCCGCGACCTCGCCGCGCGTCTGGCGCAGCGGCTTCAGGGCTGGACCGGCGCGCGCTGGGGCGTCTCGCTCGTCAACGACGCCGAGGTGCCGACCATCGCCGAGACCCGCGATGCCGAGGAGAACGAGATCAAGGCCAAGGCGACCGAGCACCCGTTGGTGCAGGCCGTCCTCGCCGCCTTTCCCAAGGCGCGCATCACCGAAATCCGCACCCCGGACGAGTTGGAGGCCGAGGCGCAGGTCGAGGCGCTGCCCGAGGTCGAGGACGAATGGGACCCGTTTGAGGATGGGTGAGGTGCCTGCACCTCACCCCGCGCGAGCAGTCCGGTTTACATCGCAAACCTGAATGTCGCGCCCCGAATACATTCTTGGCGTCCAGCCTTGTGGCCCCGCCCGGCCATTGCGATATAGAGACCGACACCCGAACAAGAGGGAGACACCCATGCTCAAAGGACTTGGCGGCCTTGGCGACATGACCAAGATGATGAAAGCCGCGCAGGAAATGCAGACCAAGATGGGCGAGATGCAGGAACGTCTCGACACCATCACCGTGGTCGGCGAAAGCGGCGCGGGGCTGGTCAAGGCGACCTCCACGGCCAAGGGCGAACTTGTCGGGCTGGACATCGACCCGTCGATCTTCGACCCGAACGAGAAAGAAGTGGTCGAGGACCTGATCCTCGCCGCGATCAAGGACGCGCAGGTGAAAGCCTCGGAACGCTCCAGCCAGGAAATGCAGAAGATCACCGAAGAGCTCGGCCTGCCCGCGGGCATGGGCAACCCCTTCGGCGGCATGGGCGGCTGACGGAACCTTGAGCGAAGCGCCGCGCGACATCGAGAACCTGATCGAGTTGATGGCCAAGCTGCCGGGCCTCGGCCCGCGCTCGGCCCGTCGCGCCGTGCTGCACCTGATCCGAAAGCGCGGGCTGCTTCTGGCCCCTCTGGCCGACGCGATGCATGCCGTCGCGGTTTCGGCCCGCGAATGCATCACCTGCGGCAATGTCGGCACGACCGAGGTCTGCGACATCTGCACCTCGGAAAAGCGCGCGACGGGCGAGTTGTGCGTGGTCGAGGATGTGGCGGACCTTTGGGCGATGGAACGCGCGGGCGTGTTCAAGGGCCGCTATCACGTTCTGGGCGGCACGCTCTCCGCGCTCGACGCCATCGGCCCTGACGAGTTGCGCATCCCCAAGCTGGTCAGCCGCGTGGGCGACGAGAACATCACCGAAGTGATCCTTGCGTTGAACGCCACGGTCAATGGCCAGACCACGGCGCATTACATCGCGGAAGAGTTGGAGGGGCGCTGTGACGTCACCTCGCTTGCCCAAGGTGTGCCCATCGGCGGTGAACTCGATTATCTCGACGATGGCACCATCACCGCGGCGCTCAGGGCGCGTAAGCGGGTCTAACGCTCTAGCGGAACCTGCTTGTGGCAGGTCAGCAGCCAGTCGCCCGCGCTTTTCACATAGACGCTTTCGCATTTCGCCACATAGGCGGCCACGCCGTCGCGCTTGCCTTCGGCGCGATAGGTCAGGCGCGCCTTGTTCCCCAGTTTCTCGACATCGCGATCGAAGAACGACACGCTATCCCAGCGCGGCGCATTTTCCAGCGCGTTCAAAACCTGCTCGCCTTTCAGCAATCCGGTCGGCTCGGGGAAGTCCATCACCGCGTCGGGCACCATGTGCGCGCGGTAGAAATCGGGGCCTTCGAGCCAGAAGTTCTCCTCTTCGGCCCAAAGGCTTTCGGCGGCGGGCGTGTCATCCAGTGAAGTCATGCAAACGTAACGCTGCTGACGCAGCATCGTTCCGAGAGGTGATCGGTGCGTAACGTAAGTCGGGCCTGTGCATCACCGGGGGTGGCGAGCGGCCGCCAAACGACATAGGTTCCGTGAGCGCAAACAGGAGGGGCCCAATGGCACCGATCATTTCCGTCAAGAACCTGCAAAAAACCTATGACAACGGATTTCAGGCGCTCAAGGGCGTCGATCTGGATATCCAGGAGGGCGAGGTTCTGGCCCTCCTCGGCCCGAACGGCGCGGGCAAGACCACGCTGATTTCCATCATCTGCGGACTGGCACGCGCCACCGGCGGCTCGGTCACGGTCGGCGGCTACGACATTTCCAAGGACTTCCGCGAGGCTCGCAAGCTGATCGGTCTGGTCCCGCAGGAAATGTCGATCGAGATCTTCGAGAAGGTCGAGCCGAACGTGAAGCATTCGCGCCGCCTGTTCGGCAAGGGCAAGAACGATGCCTATGTCGAGCAGATCCTCAGGGATCTGACGCTGTGGGACAAGAAGGACAACCGTATCCGCGAGCTGTCGGGCGGCATGAAACGGCGGGTGATGATCGCCAAGGCGCTCAGCCACGAGCCGCGCATCCTGTTCCTCGACGAGCCGACCGCCGGCGTGGATGTCGAACTGCGCAAGGAGATGTGGGCGGTCATGTCGGAACTCAAGAAATCCGGCGTCACGATCATCCTCACCACCCATTACATCGAAGAGGCCGAGGCGATGGCGGATCGCGTCGGCGTCATCTCGAAGGGTGAGCTTCTGCTGGTCGAAGAGACCAATACGCTGATGAAATCCTTCGGGAAAAAGATGCTGGAGATCGAGCTCGACAAGCCCGTCGACGCCATTCCCCCGGCACTCTTGGATCGCGGCGTGACCTTGGGCGAGGACGGGCGCACGCTTTACTACTCCTACGACACCGCCGCCGAGAAGACCGGGATCACCGATCTTCTGGCCGAGGTGCGCAAGGCCGGGCTGACCATGTCCGACCTGTCCACCCGTCAAAGCTCGCTCGAGGACATCTTCGTCGACCTCGTCGCCAAGCAGAAAGAAGAAGAAACGGAGGACGCGGCATGAACTGGCACGCGGTCGCAGCAATCTACCGGTTCGAAATGGCGCGGACGTTCCGCTCCATCGGTCAGTCGGTCATCAGCCCGGTCGTCTCGACCTCGCTTTACTTCGTCGTCTTCGGCACCGCCATCGGCAGCCGGATCGACACGGTCGAAGGCATCGCCTATGGCGCCTTCATCGTGCCGGGTCTGATGATGCTTCAGATGCTCATGCAGTCGGTGTCGAACGCCGCGCTCGGCATCTACTTCCCGAAGTTCGTCGGCACGATATACGAGGTGCTGTCCGCCCCCGTCTCGGTCCCCGAAATCGTCATGGGGTATGTCGGGGCGGCGGCGACCAAGGCCTTGATGATCGGGCTCATCATCCTCGGCACGGCGTCCTTCTTCGTGGACCTTCAGATCGCGCATCCGGTTGCGATGCTCGCCTTCATGATCCTGACCTGCGTGACCTTCTCGCTCTTCGGGTTCATCATCGGCATCTGGGCGGACAACTTCGAACAGGTGAACCTGATCCCGATGCTGGTCATCACCCCGCTCGTGTTCCTTGGCGGCGCCTTCTACTCGATCTCGATGTTGCCGGAGGCATGGCAGACGGTGGCGCTGTTCAACCCCGTGGTCTACCTCGTCTCGGGTTTCCGCTGGTCGTTCTTCGCCATGTCCGACGTTCCCGTCGGCATCTCGCTGGTCGCCATCGGGGTCGTGCTGGTCGCCTGTCTTGCGGTCATCACCGCGATCTTCCGCACCGGTTGGAAACTGCGGACCTGACGAACCCGACGTCATTGCCACAGGGGGGCGACAATCATCGCCCGCTGGCCTTGTAGCCCCCCTGTCGCGCCTCTACATCGACCCCTATGAAGCGCTTTATTCCTTTCATGACGCCCGACCCAACGGTCGCGGTGATCCGCCTCCATGGGTCCATTTCCACAGGCACGCGTGGACAGTTGAACGATGTCGCGATGGCCGGACCGATCGAACGCGCGTTCCGCCGCAAACCCAAGGCGGTGGCGCTGTCGATCAACTCCCCCGGCGGCAGCCCTGTGCAATCCTCGCTCATCGCGGCCCGCATCCGGCGGCTCGCGGACGAGAAAGAGGTGCCGGTCTACGCCTTCGTCGAGGATGCGGCAGCCTCGGGCGGCTACTGGCTCGCCTGTGCGGCGGATGAGATCTATGCCGACCGGTCCTCGATCCTCGGCTCCATCGGCGTCATCATGGCCAGCTTCGGCGCGCATGAGTTCATCGCGAAGCACGGCATCGAACGCCGGGTCTACACCTCGGGCGAGTCGAAGTCGCAACTCGACCCGTTCAAGCCCGAAGACCCCAAGGACGTCGAGCGCATCAAGGCGGTGGGCAGCGAAATTCACGAGGCGTTCATCGAACACGTCAAAGCCGCCCGCAAAGACAAGCTGGCCGACGATCCGTCGCTTTTCACCGGGGAATTCTGGGTCGGGCAAAAGGCCGTGGACCTTGGCCTTGCCGATGGTATCGGCCACCTCGTCCCGTTCATGAAGGAAAAGTTCGGCAAGGACGTGAAGTTCGCGGTCCTCGGCCCGAAAAAATCGCTGTTCAAACGGTTCGGCGCGCAGATCGCCGAAGACGCCATCGCCACGGTCGAGGATCGGGCGGCTTGGGCGCGGTTCGGTCTCTGACATGATAAAGATCGTCTCGCTTTTCCTGATCCTGATGCTCGTGCTCGCCATGTTCGGGCGCCTGCGCATACCGGGGGCCGACAAGCTCACGCGGGCCAAATGTCCGAAGTGCGGCAGGCCGCGTCTGGGCAAGGGCCCTTGCGAGTGTGGTCATTCATGATCGTCGATCTTCTGTATGCGGCCCTCGGTCTGGTCATCCTGCTTCTCGCCGGTGACAGCCTCGTCAAAGGCGCGGTGAACCTTGCCCTCAGGCTTGGCATTCCCGCCCTGATCGTGTCGCTCACCGTTGTCGCCTTCGGCACCTCGGCGCCGGAGCTTCTGATCTCGGTGCAGGCCATCCTCGAGGGCGTGCCGGGCCTTGCCCTCGGAAACGTCGTCGGGTCGAACACGGCCAACATCCTGCTCGTCCTCGGCGTCCCTGCCCTGCTCACGGGCCTTGCGACCAAGGATTGCGACAGCCGCCATAACTACGTGATGATGCTCGCGGGGACGGTGCTGTTCATGGCGCTGGCCACGACCGGGCAATTCGGCTGGTGGCAGGGTCTGATCCTGCTCGCCGGTCTCGCCTTCATGCTAATCCATGCCGGGCGCGCCGCGATGAAGCACCGGCGCGAAGTGGTCGCCGCCGCGGCCGCCAAGGGAAAAGAGATCGACGAAAACCAGCTCGAGGACGACGAGGAGCTTGAGGGTGCCGACCCCGACCTGCCCAAGTGGAAGATCGCGCTTTACCTGATCCTCGGCCTGATCGGTCTGCCCTTGGGCGCTGACCTGCTTGTCGAAAGCTCGACCAACATCGCGCTGTCCATCGGCGTGTCGGAAACCGTGATCGGGCTGACGCTGGTGGCGGTCGGCACATCGCTGCCTGAACTCGCCACCACCGTGATGGCCGCCTATCGCCGTCAGGCGGACGTGGCGCTGGGCAACGTCATCGGCTCGAACATGTTCAACCTTCTGGGCATCATCGGCGTCGCGGCGCTGGTCGGCAAGATCCCGGTCGACCCCGAGATGCTGCGCTTCGACATCTGGGTGATGCTCGCCGTGTCGATCCTGATCGCGCCCTTCGTCTTCCGGGGCTGGCACATGGGCCGCGTCTGGGGCGCCGCCTTCTGCGTGCTCTACGCGCTCTACGTCTTCGTGGTGCTGGGCGCATGAGCGGAGCGTTGGTGACAGGCGCAGGCACCCGTCTGGGGCGTGCCATGGCGATCTACCTTGCCGAACGCGGCTATGACGTCGCCGTGCACTACGCAGGCTCGCAAGAGGGCGCGCAGGAGACGGCCGAAGCCTGCCGTGCGCTGGGCGTGCGCGCCGAGGCCGTTCAGGCCGATCTTCTGAACCCCGACGAGGTCGAGGCGCTCATCCCGACCGCAACCCGCGCGATCGGACAACTGACGGTGCTCGTGAACAACGCGTCGATCTTCGAAGACGACGACATCGAAACCGCAACGGCGGAAAGCTGGGACAAGCACATCGGATCGAACCTGCGCGCGCCCTTCTTCCTGACGCAGGCGTTTGCCGCGCAGGCCCCCGACGCGGGCACCGACGAGAATGGCGAACCGATCGCCACCGGCCTCGTCGTGAACATGATCGACCAGAGGGTGAAAAAGCTCACCCCCTACTTCATGACCTACACCATCGCCAAGATGGGCCTGTGGGCCTTCACCCAGACCGCCGCCCGCGCCCTTGCCCCGCGCATCCGCGTGAACGGCATCGGCCCCGGCCCCACGCTTCAGGGTGCAAACCAGAGCGACGAGGCCTTCGCCCACCAGCGCGCGAACACGGTTCTCGAACGCGGCGCGAACCCCTCCGATATCACTGGCGCGCTTGGGTATTTCCTCGACGCCCCGGCGGTCAGCGGGCAGATGATCGCGGTGGATGGCGGGCAACATCTGGGCTGGAAAACACCCGAGATTCAGGGCCGCGATTGACTTCGATCAAGGCCTCCGGAAACGAGACCCGGGGAAGTTGTGCACGGGCGAGTCGACTTGCATAAATTACACATGGAAAATTGTGTGTTTTCATGGATTTACATTCTCTTAACAATTTTTCTATTTAATTTCAGTAGGTTGAAATGGCGCCTATTTTTTAGGCAGCCCAATGTAACACCTGTGAAACAAGGAAATATTCCGCGGAACAGGTTTTCTTCCACGGACTTATCCCCAGATTCTGTGGACGTGTTTCCTCTTGTCGCCGCCACGCTATCATTGCAGCCAAAACGGGAATCAGCGAGCAGTCCGGATGAGTGAGTCAGCACCAACAGAAATGGGGATCGACGGGCTTCGCGGTCACGCCCTGATCGCGCGCTACGTGCGGCAGTTGGACAATTCCCCCGGCGTCTATCGGATGCTGGATGAGACGGGGCGCGTGCTTTACGTCGGCAAGGCCAAGAGCCTGAAGAACCGCGTCACGAACTATGCGAACCGCACCGGCCACTCGGCCCGGATCGCGCGCATGATCTCGCAGACGGCGAGCATGATGTTTCTGACGACCCGGACCGAGACCGAGGCGCTTCTGCTCGAGCAGAACCTAATCAAACAATTGAAGCCGCACTTCAACGTGCTCCTGCGCGACGACAAGTCCTTTCCGAACATTCTGGTCACCAAGGACCACCCTTACCCGCAGATCAGAAAGCACCGCGGCGCGAAGAAGACCAAGGGCGCCTATTATGGCCCCTTCGCCAGCGCCGACGCGGTGAACCGCACGCTGAACCAGCTGCAAAAGGTCTTCCTCCTGCGCAACTGCTCGGACAGCATGTTCGAAAGCCGCACCCGGCCCTGCCTGCTTTACCAGATCAAACGCTGCGCCGGTCCCTGCGTCGGCAAGATCTCGGAAGAGGGGTACGGCGAACTGGTGGGCGACGCCGAACGGTTCCTGTCCGGCAAGACCACCAAGGTGCAGTCGGAACTGGCCGCCGAGATGCAGGCGGCTTCTGAAGCGATGGAGTTCGAGCGCGCGGCCGTGCTGCGCGACCGGATCGCGGCGCTGACCAAGGTGCAGTCGTCGCAGGGCATCAACCCGCGCGGCGTGACCGAGGCCGACGTGATCGCGCTCCACATGGAAGGGGGGCAGGCTTGCGTGCAGGTGTTCTTCATCCGCGCGAACCAGAACTGGGGCAACCGCGACTTCTACCCCCGCACCGGCGCGGGCGCGGGCGCGGACGAGGCCGAGGTGCTGCGCGGCTTCATCGGCCAGTTCTACGACCAGAAGGAGCCCGCGCGCCTTCTCCTGCTCTCGCACGACATCGAAGAGCGCGAGTTGATGTCCGAGGCGCTGGCCGAAAAACTGGGCCGCAAGGTCGCGATCGAAGTGCCGCAGCGGGGCGAAAAGATGGAACTGGTGTCCAATGCCGCCCGCAACGCCCGCGAGTCGCTCGGGCGCAAGCTGGCGGAAACGGCGACACAGGCGAAACTGCTCGCGGGCCTCGCCGAAGCTTTCGATCTGGACGAGGCGCCGAAACGGATCGAGGTCTACGACAACTCTCACATCCAAGGCGCGCACGCGGTCGGCGGGATGATCGTGGCGGGCCCCGAGGGCTTCATGAAAAGCCAGTACCGCAAGTTCAACATCAAAGGCGAAGACCTGACGCCCGGCGACGACTTCGGCATGATGAAAGAGGTTCTGACCCGCCGCTTCAAACGCCTGCTCAAGGAAGACCCGGACCGCGAAAGCGACGCGTGGCCCGACCTTCTGCTGATCGACGGGGGCGCGGGGCAGGTCTCAGCGGTGAACGAGATCATGGAGGACTTGGGCGTCGAGGATATCGCGATGATCGGCGTCGCCAAAGGCGTGGACCGCGACCACGGGAAAGAGGAATTCCACAGGCCCAAACAGCGACCCTTCGCGCTCAAACGCAACGATCCCGTGCTCTACTTCGTGCAACGGATGCGGGACGAGGCGCACCGCTTCGCCATCGGCACCCACCGCGCCAAACGGACCAAGGCGATCAGCGCCAACCCGCTGGACGACGTGCCCGGCGTCGGCGCGGGCCGCAAGAAGGCGCTGCTCGCGCATTTCGGCTCGGCCAAGGCGGTCACGACCGCGTCGCTTTCGGACCTCAAGGCGGTCAAGGGAATCTCCGCCTCGCTGGCGGAAACGATCTACGGGCATTTTCATGAGAATGGCTGACGGAACCTTCCCCGTGGGTAAGGTTTTCTCCATATTAACAATGACTTAACGCGTCGCACGTTCCGGCGCTGCGCGACCCGCCCTCACATTGGCCCAAGTCTGGCCGAACATACATCCGAGGGGGTCGCCACTGCTGCGCCATTTGTCCGCCCCGCCGGGCGCCCCTTCCCCTTCTCTGTTTCAAAAATACTTCGGGGAGCGCGAGGGGCAGCGCCCCTCGCACGGGTCGGCCCGGGCGCAAGCCCGGGACGAAAGCCTCCTTCCCCCCGGCCCTGCCCCGCGATACACCTTCCATCATGAGATGGACGATCCCCAATATCCTCACCATCGGACGCCTGATCGCAGTCCCGCTTCTGCCGATCATGTTCCTGTTTTTCGCCCGCCCCTGGGCGGACTGGTACGCGCTGATCGTGTTCATCGTGGCCGCGGTCACGGATTACGTCGACGGCTACCTCGCCCGCGCGTGGAGCCAGGAATCGAAGTTCGGCGCGACGATGGACCCGATCGCGGACAAGGCGCTCGTCCTCACCGCGCTACTGGTCATCGCCGCCTATTCCGGCCTCGCCGTCTGGATCGTCCTGCCGTCGGGCATCATCATCTTCCGCGAGGTCTTCGTTTCGGGCCTGCGCGAGGCGCTGGGGGACAAGGCCCGCGCGCTCAAGGTCACGCAGATCGGCAAGTGGAAGACGACGGTTCAGATGATCGCGCTCACGCTTCTCTTCGCCAAGGGCGTGTTCGAGCATTACGTGGGGATGCAGAGCTTCGGCATGGATGACGAGTTGTTCGATCAGATCCTCGACGGCGAGGTGACCGATCACCTCGGCCTCGGCTGGAAGACGACCGGGATGATCTGGTCGGGCAACGCGGGCGTCATTCTCTTGTGGATCGCCGCGCTGCTCACCGCGATTTCCGGCTGGGACTACTTCCGCAAGGCCTGGCCGTTCCTGAAGGAGGCTGACGATGCTTGACGTGATGTATTTCGCTTGGGTCCGTGAGCGGATCGGTGAGCCGCGCGAAACGGTGGCGACCGAGGCCGCGACCGTGGCCGATTTGGTCGAGGAATTGAAAGCGCGCGAGCCGCGATACGAAGCTGCCTTCGCCGACCTGTCGGCCCTGCGCGTGGCACTGGATCAGGAGCTCTCCGATTTCGACGCGCCGCTTGCGGGCGTACGCGAGGTGGCGTTCTTTCCCCCGATGACGGGCGGCTGACATGCCGATGATCCGGGTGCAGTCCGAGCCGTTCTCATTGGGTGACGAGGCCGAAGCATTCGCGAAGGGGCGCACCGACACGGGCGCGGTCGTGACCTTCACCGGCATCGTGCGCGACACCGGCGGCATGGCCCGGATGGAGATCGAGCATTATCCCGGCATGACAGAAAAGGCGATTTCGGGCATCGTGGATCAGGCGATGGACCGCTGGTCGCTGGACGATGCGCTGGTGATCCACCGCTACGGCAGCCTCGCCCCCGGCGAACGGATCATGATGGTCGCCACGGCCAGCCGCCACCGGGTCGCGGCCTTCGAGGCGGCGGAGTTCCTGATGGATTACCTCAAGTCCCGCGCGCCGTTCTGGAAGAAGGAGTTCGGTCCTGACGGCGCCGAATGGGTCGCCGCCAAGGACGAGGACGAGGACGCGCTGTCGCGCTGGTGACGTTCACCGAATCTCAAGCCCTGTGGCGCAATCATGGCGCCCATGTCGACGCGAATACTTTATTCCTCCGGTGCCTTGCGCGCCACGATGACCGGGCAATCGTCCGAGCGCGTCATGTTCACCTTCGACCATTGGCGGCGTGATCGGCGCGGCATGGCTCCGCCGCCCTCCGGCGCGCCGTTCACCACGCGGGGGTTCGCGCACATCCACGTCTCGACGGCCCGGAACGACTGGTTTCTCGCGCCTGACCTTGCCGCGCTTCTGACGACGCTCGCGGGGGTCGCCGCGCATTTTCCGGTGCGGGCCGGGCTTGGGTTTTCGATGGGCGGCTTCGGTCTTTTCGCCGTATCGCGGGCGGTGCCGCTGACGCAGGCTTTGTTCGTGTCTCCGCAGACCACCTGCCGCCCCGACCTGCCGCTGGATCATGCCATCGAGGATGGTCGGTTCCCGCAGGATCTGGCCGATCCGGTCTTCGCCTGCGAGGCGGATCATGTCATCCGCCACACCCCGCCGTCTGATGCGGCCTGCGTGGTTCTGTTCGACCCGACCCTGCCGTTCGACGCGCGCCATGCTGCCGAGGTCGCCCGGGGCTTCGTCGCGCCGCGGCTGGTGCCGATGCCGGGCGCGGGCCACCCGGTCACCGATGCGCTGCCGCCGACGCGGGCGTTCGGGACCGTCGCGCGAGCGGCCTGTGCGCCGGGCGTCGCAGAGCATTTCGTGACCCAGGCTTTCGCGCGTTTCAGGCGCAACCCGGCTAAGGCGCTATTGGAACAGATACGGCCAAAAGGTGAGGAGGCCGACGAGGACCGCCGTGATCGCAGCCACGAGGACCGCCCCCGCCGCCAGATCTTTCGCAATGCGGATCCCTTCGGCCTGCGCGGGGTGCAGGGTGTCGGCAAGGGTTTCGAGCGCGGTGTTCAGGATCTCGGCGATCCAGACCAGCGCGATCATGGCGACGATCCAGCGCCAGTCGTCGCCGTCTAGGCCCAGCCAAATCGCCGCCCCCATCGCAATCGCCGTGGCCAGCAGGTGAATCCGCGCGTTGGGTTCGCGCATCATGATGTGAGCCAGACCCGCGAGCGCATGTGCAAGGCTCGCAAGGCGGGATCTCATCCCGCGTTCATCCGCTCGATATAGGCGCGCAGCTCCTCGGCCTCCTGCCGGGCGGCCCGCAGGCCGTCCATCGCGGCGCGAAGCTCGGCCTCGGTCTGGTGCTGCTGGTTCGACAGTTCCGCTTCGCGTTGCTGGAGGTAGGTGATCGCCTGATCCCGCGTCTCTTCGGCGTCATGAAGCGCCTGTGCCATGCGGTCGAGTTCGCCCATCTCGGCGCCGGAGACCCGCGTGAACCTGTGGATGAGCCAATGGGCGAACCACCCGAGCGCAAATGCTATGAAAAGAATGATCGCCGTGACGATGATGAACTCGGCTCTGTTCATGTGTCCCTATCCCTCGCGCTCCGGTCTGGGCGGGGCGCGGACCCCTTCCAGCTCCGGGTGCACCACGGTCGGTGGCGACAACGCTTCTTCGCTGACTGTCTCAGTCTCTGTGGTTTCGTCAACCCCTTCCCCGGGGGTCTCGTCCGCCGCGTTGGCCGCGGTCTCGTTCGTGGTTTCTTCGTCCGCCGATGCGGTCTCGTCCGCCGCGTCAGGGTCTTCGCCCTCGGTGGTCTCGGCCACCTCTTCCGCCTGCGTCGCGCCGTCGTCCGTTTCATCCGTGCCCGGCTCGGTGTTGGCGGTTTCGGGGGCGGGTGCCTCGTCGCCGGTCGGCTCCGTCGCTCCCTCGGCGGCCGCGTCTTCGACGTCGTCCTCGGGCGCAAGGGCGGCCGCCGTTTCGGCATCCATGCCTTCGGGCGGTCCGTCGTCGCCGGCGACGTATTCCTCGTCCTCCGGCGGCACGCCTTCGTCACCGGTCTCGTCGGCCTCTGCGGTGTCTTCCGCGTCGGCGGCGGTCGGGCGCGGGCGGGGGCGAATGTCGCCCAGCGGCCCGTCATAGGGCGTGCCTTCGATCAGCGGTTCGCCATCGAGCTCGCGCTGTGAGATGAGCCGGAATTCGATGCGGCGGTTCGCCTCGCGCCCCGCTTCGGTGTCGTTGTCGGCAATCGGCACCTCTTCGCCATAGCCGTGGGCAACGATGTTGGAGGTGAGGATGCGGCGGGCGAGCAGCGCGTTCAGAACCGAATTCGCGCGCTGTTGCGACAGGGCCTTGTTGAGTTCTTCCGAGCCTTGGCTGTCGGTGTGACCGCCGATCTCCATCGGCACCTCGGCACAGTCGCGCAGAACATCGGCGATCTTGTCGATGGTCGCCGCCGCCGAAGCCTCGATCTCGACCGAACCGGGCGCGAAGGTGATCTTGGAGCCCGCGATGGTCTCGTTGATCATGGCGACGCATTCCTCGGGCGAAGGCAGCGATGCGATGGGATCGAGCGCCTCGTCATAGCTGACGTTCACGCGGTAATCCTGCGCCTCGCCCAGCTTTTCCGAGAGCAGGCGCGAAATCTCGGTGTTGGCGTTCGGGTCGCCGGTCTTGCCGCGCAGTTCCACCAGTTCCGGCTGGACGATGGCCACGCCGTTGTCGAGGTAAGACAGCGCCTCGACCGCCGCGAGGACGCGCACGGACCAGCCGCGCGGCAGGTTCTCGTCCAGACGCGCCGCCATATAGACCTTGTCCATTCCGAAGCGCGCGCGGGCGACGCTTTCGGTGATCGTGCGTTGCTGTTCGTCGCCAAGACGACCGCGAAGCTGGACCTGCCCTTCCGGGCTGAGGGTCGCGGAAAATTCGGGCCGCCCTTCACCTTCGGTGGATTCGGCCTGTGTCTTGGTGGCGTGGAGCGAAAAGACATCGGGCAGATCGGCTTCGAGTTCGCCCACCACGCGGTCGAAATTCTGCTGCTCGACGCTCGCGGGCGCGACGAGGGTCACGTCGGCATCCGAGAAGGTGATCGTGCCCGCGCCCATTTCACGCACGGCGCGCACGCCGCGCGACACCGCGTCCGGCCAGTCGGGCGAGGGCACGCCAAGGCCGATGGTGCAGGTCGGGCGCCCCTTGACGCCCGATGCGATCCCGGCGGCGACGATCTTGACCCGCCCCGCCTCGGTCCCGGCCGTGCAGGCATCGAAGCGCGCGCCCTGATCGTCGATGACGAACCGGGTCGTGAAGGGCGTGATGACGGGCCGAGGGGCCGAGATGTTCATCGCCACCCGCAGACCGCCCGGTGCGGCGCGTGCAAGATCGCGTTCCCATGTCGTGCGCTGTTCGGCGCTGTCGGCAATCGCCTCGATCGTCACGCGCGAGGCATCCATCGAAATCTTGGCGCGCGGCAGACGTTCGAGCGCGACGAGCGCGAAGTCGAGCGCCGAGGACCAGTTTTCGGGCACGTCGTAATCGGCGGTTTCGAGAAGGTCGGCCACGTTCTTTTCCGGCGCGATCCGGCGCACGCGGGCATTCAGCGCCTCGCGGTCGGTGGCGTTCGGAATGAGCCCGATCATCGAAATGCCGCCGTCGTTGCGCAGGATCTCGACCGAAAAGCGCGGCGGTTCGATCCCGGCGGCGTTCGGCACCTCCATCTGGTCGATCACGCGACTGGAATCGACCTCACCCCCGGCGATGGAGATTGCGCGGAACCGGTCGGATTCGGTGGGGGCCATGCCCGACAGCACGAGTTGCAGACCATCGGTATGGACATTCGCCCAGTCCTGCCCGCCGAGGATCAGGGCCTGTTCGACCGCAGCCTTGGACACCCGCTCGATCACGTTCACGGAACTGAACGCCGCCACCAGCGCAAGCAGGGCCGCGAAAAGGAAAACCCCGGGAATGATCAGGACTTTGGAGAATTTCATGCCGGCAGGATGGTATCCGTTATGACGTTGCAGGCTTCATTAGGGCTGTTTCCCGCGAGGTGCAATCAAAGGAAAAGTGCGACGGCAAGAAACGGCACAGGGATCAGCCCGGCATTCCGATTCGAGCGGAAAAGCATGAGGCAGGTGTCGGGATCGTCCATCTCGAGTTTGCGCATCTGCCAGGACAGGTGCCAACCCATCGCCCAAGGCGCGGCAAGCGCCACGACCAGCGCCAGCGGGCTTTGACCGGGCAGGTAGGCGGTGATGATGGCCAGCGTCATGAGCGCGACGCAGCCCACCAGAAAGGCAAGCAGCCAGCGCGGCGTATTGTCGCCGAAGAGCCGGGCGGTGGATTTCACCCCGATCAGCGCGTCGTCCTCTTTATCCTGATGGGCATAGATCGTGTCGTAAAACAGCGTCCATGCCATGCCGGCGAGATAGAGCGCGACGGCGGGCCAGGCGAGCGTGCCGGTGTGTGCGGCGAAGGCAAGGAGCGCGCCCCAGTTGAAGGCGATGCCCAAGAAGATCTGCGGCCACCACGTAAAACGTTTGGCGAAAGGGTAGATCGCCACCGGGGCGAGCGCGACGATGCCGAGGATGATGGCCGCCGTGTCGAAGGTGATGAGGATGAAGAAGGCGATCAGCGCCTGCACCACGAGCCACGCCAGCGCCTGAGGCACGCTCACCGCGCCCCAGGGAATCGGGCGGGACCGGGTGCGCGCGACCGAGCCGTCGATGTGGCGGTCGGTGATGTCGTTCCAGGTGCAGCCCGCGCCGCGCATGAGCGTGGCCCCGATGGCGCAGCCCACGGCGATCCAGAGGTCATGCCAGCTCGCACGCCCGTCGAAGCCCATGCCCAAGAGCAGACCCCACCAGCACGGCAGCAGCAAAAGCCATGTGCCGATCGGTCGGTCCAGACGGCTGAGGCGGAAATAGGGGCGCAGGGGCGCGGGCGCATACCTGTCGACCCAGTTGCCGGTATAGGCATCGGCGACCGTGCCGCTGCCGTTCGCTGCCTCTGGCGTCCCGTTGCCTGTCGCCATAACGTGCCCCCATGATCGAGCGTGCCAAAATCCGGCTCTTTGTAGACGAGTCCCTGCGCGAAGGGCAAACCATTCCCCTCGAACGCGACAAGGCGCATTACCTGTTCGGCGTGATGCGGCAGGCGGTGGGCGACCGCGTGGCGCTGTTCAACGGGCGCGATGGCGAGTGGACCGCCGAGGTGACGCTGGCGGGCAAGCGAAACGGGGTGCTGACCTGTCTGGGTCAGGCCGCGCCGCAACTGGACCCGCCGGACCTGTGGCTGATGTTCGCGCCGATCAAGAAGGCGCGCACGGATTTCATTGTCGAGAAAGCCGCCGAGATGGGCGCGTCGCGCATCGTGCCGGTACTGACGGAGTTCACCAATTCCGAACGGGTGCGCGTGGATCGGTTGCAGGCCCATGCGGTCGAGGCCGCCGAGCAATGCGGCGGGACATTCGTGCCGGAAGTGGCGGAGCCGGAAAAGCTGGACCGGCTGCTCGATGGCTGGGACGGGGCGCGGCGCCTGATGTTCTGCGACGAGGCTCTGGCGGGCGAGAACAAGCCCTTAAGCGGCGCGGCCGGCGCGCCCTGGGCGATCCTGATCGGCCCAGAAGGCGGGTTTTCGGATGCCGAGCGCAAACGCCTGCACGGGATGGAAAGCGCGGTCTCCGTCAGCCTCGGCCCGCGCATCCTGCGCGCCGATACGGCAGCGGTGGCGGCGATGACCCTGTGGCAAAGTGCGCTGGGGGACTGGTGATGCGGCCCGCCATCGCCACCGATATTCCCGCAATCGAGGCGTTCCTGTCCGATCACGCGGCGACGACGATGTTCCTGCGCGCGAATCTTGCGCGCCACGGCCTGATGAACCGGACGCATCCGCACGGCACCGCCTATTACGTCGAAGGCGAGGAGGCGGTGACCGGGGTGTTCGGCATATCGAACGCCGGGTTCGTGATGGGGCAAGGCAACGACTGGCGGGGCTTTGCCCGCGCTATCGCGGGGCGCGAGGTGATCGGGCTGAATGGTGCCAAGGATCAGGTCGAGGCTGCGCGAGCGGAGTTCGATTTCAAGGGCGCGGATTTCGCGCTCGACCGGGACGAGCCGCATTTTCGGCTGTCGTTGGACAGGCTGGACGAGGGCGCCCTCGGCCCCCAGACCCTTCGCCCGACGGTGCCAGCGGACCTTTCGCTCCTGACCCGCTGGAACGCGGCCTATACCATCGAAACGCTGGGCGCTGACGACGGGCCGGACAACGCGGCCGAAGCGGTGGCGCGGTCGGAGCGCATGATCGCCGAGGGTTATGGCCGCATCCTGATGGAGGGCGACACGCCCGTCGCGATGACCGCCTTCAACGCGGAACTGCCGGACATGGTGCAGATCGGCGGGGTCTATACACCGCCCGCGTTTCGCGGACGGGGATATGCCCGGACCGCCGTCGGGCGGCATCTGATCGAGGTGCGTCAAGCAGGCGTGCGCGAGGCGATCCTGTTCGCCTCCGGCGAGGCGGCCTGCCGCGCCTATGCGGCCATCGGGTTTCAGCGCATCGGGGTCTATACGCTCGTCATCCTGCGCACCGCGCGAAAGGTGGCGGCATGAGTTTCCTGCGGCCCGAAGCCCTGAACGGCCTTGCGCGCTGGCGTGATGTTCTGATCGGTGCGGCGGTGGCGCTTGCCGGGCTGCGCTGGGTGCTGGTGGGCGTCGGGCTGATGCCGTGGATCGGTGTCGCCGTCACGTTGCTGGGGGCCGTGTTTCTGTGGACCGGGTTCCAACGCGCCCGGTTTCGCACAGGATCGGGCGGGCTTGGCGTGGTCGAGGTGGACGAGCGCCAGATCACCTACCTCGCCCCGGTCGGCGGAGGCATCGCGGCGATCGACGCTCTGACACAGGTATCGGTGGTAGCGAGCCGTGCGGGCGGCGCGTTCTGGCGCTTCGACATGGCGGGCGAACGGCTGTCCGTTCCCGCCGCCGCAGAAGGGGCGCGTGCGGTGTTCGACGTGCTCACCGCCCTGCCCGGCGCCCGGATCGAAACCGCCATCCGCGCACTGAACCAACCGCCCGAGACCCCCGTCACGATCTGGCGAAAGGGCCCGGCGGGCGTTGACACCCCCCGCGCAATCGAACACTCGTAAACTCCGAGACAGTTCAGAGGCAGCGTTTCATGTCCATTCCCCAGTCCGGCGGCGGGCCGATCACCGACCAATCCCAGCTCGCGGGCTACCTCGAGGCGGGGTGCAAGCCCAAGGACGACTGGCGGATCGGCACCGAGCACGAGAAGTTCGGCTATTGCAAGGACACGCTCAAACCCCTGCCCTACGACGGGGAACGGTCGATCCGTGCGATGCTGGAGGGCCTGCGCGACACCTATGGCTGGGCGCCGGTCGAAGAGGGCGGCAACCTGATCGGGCTGGAGAAGGACGGCGCGAACGTGTCGCTGGAGCCGGGCGGGCAGTTGGAGCTCTCCGGCGCGCCGCTTGAGACGATCCACCAGACCTGCGACGAGGTGAACGAGCACCTGCGCGAGGTTCAGGACATTGCCGACCGGATCGGGGCCGGGTTCATCGGTCTGGGCGCTGCGCCCGAATGGACGCACGAAGACATGCCGATGATGCCTAAGGGGCGGTATCGGCTGATGACCGACTACATGGGCCGCGTCGGCACCCACGGCACGCAGATGATGTACCGGACCTGCACGGTTCAGGTGAACCTAGACTTCGCGTCCGAGGCCGACATGGTGCAGAAATTCCGGGTGGCGCTGGCGTTGCAGCCTGTCGCGACGGCGCTGTTCGCCAATTCGCCGTTCTTCGACGGCAAGCCCAACGGCCACAAAAGCTGGCGCTCGCGGGTCTGGCGCGGGCTGGACGATGCGCGCACCGGGATGCTGCCTTTCGTGTTCGAGGACGGCATGGGGTTCGAACGCTACGTGGACTATGCGCTCGATGTGCCGATGTATTTCGTCTACCGCGACGGCAAGTATATCGACGCTTTGGGTCAGTCGTTCCGCGACTTCCTGAAGGGTGAGCTGCCTGCCCTGCCCGGCGAAGTGCCGACGCTTTCGGACTGGGCCGATCATCTGACGACGATTTTCCCCGAGGCGCGGATCAAGAAGTTCATGGAGATGCGCGGGGCCGACGGTGGCCCGTGGCGGCGGATCTGTGCGCTGCCCGCGTTCTGGACCGGGATTATGTACGATCAGTCCGCGCTGGATGCGGCGTGGGATCTGATCAAAGGCTGGGACGCGGAGACCCGTGAGGCGCTTCGGGTGGCGGCATCCGAGGACGCGCTGGATGCCGTCGTCGGGTCGATCAGGATGAAGGATCTGGCGGCGCAGGCGCTGGAGATTTCACGGGCGGGCCTCAAGGCACGCGCGCGCCCGGCTTCGGGCGGGATGATCCCTGACGAGCGCCATTTCCTCAATACTCTGGAAGACAGTGTCGAGGACGGGCGCACGCCGGCGGACGAGTTGCTGGCGCATTACCATGGCGATTGGAACGGCGATCTGTCGAAGATCTACGGCGCCTATTCCTATTAGAACAGGCTGAGACCGATCCACAGACCGGGGTGGGAGGCCATGTGCGCCATCATCCCGGCCTCGAGCCCGCGTTTCCAGTAGAACAGGCCGTAAAGCACACCGAGCACGGCGTTGAGCAGGATGGTGCGGATCGCGATGGCGGCATCCAGCGGGGCGGTCACGGCCATCGCGGGCAAGTGGCCGAGGCCGAAGAGCATGGCCACGACGATGACAAGCATGGTGCCAAGGACCGAACCGGGCACACGGCCCGACAGTTTCCACGCGGCCCAGAACATGAGCGTCAGCAGCCCGTATCGCAGCATCAGTTCCTCGACGATCCCGCCATAGGTGATCGCCGCCAGCCCTTGCATCAGGGTCGGCAGAGCCGTTCCCGGCGTCTCTCCCCCGCTGTAGACATGGTAGAACCACCGATCCGCCAGCGCGATCAGGATGCCGCCGACGAGGCCCGCCGCGACGGGCAGGACGGGGGACGGGAACCGCGCGGGTTCGCCGCGCAGCCGGGCCGTCAGCCATGAGGTGAGGCCCACGCGGTGCGACAGCCCCACACCCGCTGCCGTTCCGGCGGCCAGAAGCATGAAAGGCTGTGTGATCGCCAGCAGCCGCAGCACGGGGTCGGGAAGGTCCGGTGCCTCCGGCAGACCCTTGAGGAACGTCAGGTCGATGGTCGCGGCGAGCGCCAGCAGACCCATCGCGCCAATGGCGATCCACGCAAAGAAGGGCTTCTGAAACCACATGGCGCGACCCTGCCCCGCCACGCGCGGGGGCGCAACCGAAAGGGCGGCGCGCTCGGGCGCCGCCCTCCGGTGGACAGGCTCCCCTCAAGGGAAGGAGAAGGGGGCCTAGCCGCCGATCGGTTGGATGAAACAGGTGGAGGTGCCGAGCGCGATGACCTTGCCATCCCGGCTTTCCACCCGCCCCTCGACATTCGCGACCCGTTTGCCGCGCGTCTGCACGGTGGCGATGGCGCGGACCTGCCCGGTGCCGGGCATCATGGGCCGCACGAATTTGACGCAGGTGTCCATCGATACGAACCCCTCGCCCGGTGCGCAGGTCGTGTGGACCGCGCAGCCCAGAACGCTGTCGAGCAGCGCCATGGCCCAGCCGCCGTGCACGGTGCCCAGCGGGTTCATATGCGCGGTCGTGGGCTCGCCCCGGAACTCCGCCATGCCCTCATCCGCCTGATGGATCCAGAAATTCATCGTCTCGGCAATGGTCGGCGCGGCGATCTCGCCCGCCATCGTGGCGCGCATGATGTCGAGCCCGGACATGCCGATGAGCTTGCCCATATCGGCGGGGCCAGCGTTGATGTCGGGTCTTGGCACTTCGTCGAACATGGCCTAATCTCCAAATAGATGCATATGCATCGGATCACATGCATATGCATCGAGTCAATGAGGACGTAACGGCATGAGCACAGACCTGTCCGAAGACATGACTCCGGAACTGGCGGAACTTCTGACCGGGAACTGCTACTGCCTTGCCGTCCGCCGCGCCTCGCGCCGGATGGTGCGGCTGTACGATGCGGCGCTGGCCGAGCGGGGTCTGACGATCTCGCAACTCGCCATGCTGGCATGGGTCAAGGGCCTGCGGACCCCGACCGTGCAGAAGATCGCGGATTACATGGAGATGGACCAGTCCGCCGCGTCACGCGGGATCAAACCGCTGGAGCGCGACGGGCTGATCGCCAGCGCGCCCCACCCGCGCGACAAGCGCAAGTCGGTGCTGGCGCTGACGGAGGACGGCGAGGCGCGGCTGGCCGCAGGTGCCGCTGCCTGGGCCACGGCGCAACGGCAGGTGGAGGCCGAGATGACGCCGATGGGCGGGCTTGCGTCGTTCATCGGTGAGGTGAACGCGCTGGCGCAGAAGGCGGACGAAACGCTGGGCTAGGCGGGCTGACGCCCTTCGAGGTCGAGCCGCATGGTCGCCATACCGTGACGGCGCGACAGTTCCTCGTACCCGGCGGACAGATAGGCGTTGAGCGCGGGCGCGTTGTCCAGCTCGACCTTCAGCGTCAGGGTCAGCGCGCCAAGGTCCAGCGCCGCCTGTTCGACCCGTTCGTTCAGTTCCGCCGCCGCCCCGCCGCGCGCCTCTTCCACCAGATAGACGTAAGTGAGGTGGCGCACTTCAGGCCCGATCCCTTCGCGCAGGGCGAAAAAGCCGACGTCCCGGCCCGCGTCATCCTCGAGATAGAACGACACATCCTGCCCCTCGCCCAGCCATTTGCGCTGCCACTCCATCTCGTCGAACGGGACTTTCGCATTGGGATTGAGGAGCGGGATATCCGCGTCGGGCAGCATCTGTTCCAGAGGGGCGAGATCGCGGGAGCGGTTGCGGCGCAGGGTGAGAGGCATGTGTCCTTCCTTCGGCTTGGCCCGGCGCGGGCCGGGGGCTTGGTGAAAGGGGCGTGGGTGGCATAGGGCGGTGGGGTGGGTCAACCGGGGGGGCCAAAGTGCATGATGCTACACATTGCACAAAGGTCAACTTGGAGCCCGGTTTGACCGATGCTGCGAGGCGCACGAGTAGCCGCTTTCGCGTGGCGGTTCGTCAAAATCAAGGCTTCTCGCCGACCAGACCTTGAAGACGCGACGAGAGTTGATTTTCCAGAACTCCCAAACCTTCTGAGTTGTTCAGATAGGTCAGGTATCGATGATGGCGCAGATCAAACGGCACGTCTTCGCTATTCTGAGTTATTGGAATAACAGGTTTTCCCCAGGCGTGTGCGATCCCAAGTTCGTAGAACACGTTTTCATTGCGACCGGTTAGATCACATATGACCACAGCCGAATGGTTGATAAGCTCAAGTATGTCGTTGATTAGGACCGAGTTGTTCCAAACCTCATCAGCGCGCTTTGCGGGGAGCGGCGTCGTTTCGCATGATCGTTTGATTGCGTCGTAAACTTGTCCAAACCGGCCTCCAAAGGGCATCATCACACCGATTACATCGTTTCGCGATCTAACAAAATTGTAACCCAGACTACGTTTTGCGGCGGAGAATGCCACTGCATCGGTCGCGGCTTGAGCTTCGATCGAAAACTTCTCTTCAATGTAGGTGCGTAATTTCTCGATTGAGCCATCACCTGCATCATCCATCCGAGTAATTAGGTCCAAGACGTTTCCAGGGTAATCTGGGTCACGCCAACTCAAGCTTCTAAGAAGACGACTGTGATTGCGGATTTGGTTTGTCCAGCCAGACAGCACACCAATTTCGAGAAAGTTTTCTTGGTCAAAATTCTCAACAATGAGGTCTTTGAGTTGAAGTAGGTTTAGTGGTTCCGCTGAATGGCTCTCGTCATCGTTCGATGCGAGCTCATCGTCCATCCCACAAATGAATGCCAGCTGTCTCACAGCTTGCATGAAGCTGATGCCACGTTTTTCTTTGAGAAAAGAAACAACATCGCCCTTTGCATGACATCCAAAGCAATAATAGAAGCCCTTCCGATCATCAACATGGAAGCTTGCTGTTGTTTCTTCGTGAAATGGGCAAGGTGCCCAATAGTCTCCTTTTTCAGGATTACTTTTCCGCATATCCCAACGAACCCAACGCGAAGTTACGTCAGTGAGGGAAATGTTATCTCTAAGGCGATCCAAGTAACCGGGCGGAAGTGACATCAGCTTTCATAGAGCAAAGAATTAATGACCAATTCGGGATTGAGATCGTTGATTTCTGCGAGATATGCAAGAGCGGACCTTGAACCAGAAAGTTCCAAAGACCGCTCCGTCCGCTCAGCTGCCATCCGCTACACACCCCCGCCCCCGCAGTCCCCCGCGAGGGCGCCCGCCACCCCTCAGGCCACCTCTGGATGCTTATAATCCGCCAGCTGCTTGCGCAGATTCAGCTTTGACACCTTGCCGGTCGCGGTGAGCGGGAGGTCTTCGACCCAGATCACGTCGTCGGGGAGTTGCCATTTGGCGAAGTGCGGCTCCATCGTATTCCGGATTTCGTCCAGCGACGGGCGCTCGTCCCCTGCCGCCACGGCGACCAGCACGGGGCGTTCGTCCCATTTCGGGTGGGCCACGCCGATGGCCGCGCAGTTGGCGATACCCGGGTGGGAAAGCGCGGCGCTTTCGAGGTCGATGGAGGAAATCCACTCGCCGCCCGATTTGATGAGGTCCTTGGCGCGGTCCTGAATGGTCAGGTAGCCGTTGTCGTCGATGCTGGCCACGTCGCCGGTGCCGAACCAACCCTCGGCGTCGATCGCCTTGGCGCTGGCTTCCTCGTTCTTGAAGTAGCCCGCGACGATGGCATTGCCGCGCACGTAAAGCTCGCCGATGGCCTTGCCGTCGTGGGGCTGGCGGTTGCCGTCCTCGTCCACGATCTTGAGTTCCACGCCATAGACCCGGCGGCCCTGCCGGGATTTCACGTCGATCATCTCGTCGAACGGCAGGTCGCGGACCTTGGGCGGCTGGACCCCATGCGTGCCGATGGGCGACATTTCGGTCATGCCCCAAGCGTGGTTGACGTTGATCCCCAGCTTTTCGAATTTCTCGATCATCGGGCGCGGGGCGGCGGACCCGCCGATCACCACGTCGCCGAACCCTTCGGGCGCACGGCCTTGCTTCTCGATCTCGCCCAGCAGGCCCATCCAGACCGTCGGCACACCCCAAGCGGAGTAGACCTTTTCCTGATCCATCAGCTTGAACACGCTCGGACCGTCCAGACCGGGACCGGGCATGATAAGGTTGATACCGAGGATCGGCCCTGCATAGGGCAGACCCCAAGCGTTGACGTGGAAGAGCGGCACGACAGGCAGGACATTCGTCCCCTGCCCCAGCGCACCGCCCATGACGGCGGCGACCATAAGCGCGTGCAGCACGGTCGAGCGGTGCGAATAGAGCGCGCCCTTGGGGTTGCCGGTCGTCCCGGAGGTATAGCACAGCGCGGCGGCTGTGTTTTCGTCCAACTCCGGCCAGTCGTAGGTGGTCTTTTGCCCGTCAAGGAGGTTCTCGTAGATCAGAACGTCGAGCGGCGTGTCGGGCATGTGATCGTGGTCGGTCATCACCACGACGCGCAGATCCTTCGGAAGCTGGTCGCGCAACGCCGCGATGATCGGGAGGAAGGTGGTATCGACGAAGATCACCTTATCCTCGGCATGATTCACGATATAGATCATCTGCTCGGCCGAGAGGCGCGGGTTGATCGTGTGGCACACCGCCCCCATGCCCGAGATCGCATAGTAAAGTTCGAAATGACGGTGGCCGTTCCACGCGAGCGTCGCGACGCGGTCGCCCTGCTCGATTCCCAGCGCATGAAGGGCGTGGGCAAGCTGGCCGACCCTTTTGTAGGTTTCGCGATACGTGGCGCGGTGCGTGTCGCCTTCGGTCCGCACCGACACCATTCCGGCGTCGGGATGCGCTTCGGCGGCGTAATCCAGAATAGAAATGATCGACAACGGCCGATTCATCATCATGCCTTGCATGAGGCTCCTCCCTTTCGGTTGCCACGCCCGGCGCTCGTGCGGCACCTTGGTTTACGTGGCGTTTTACCTTGCGAAACTCAGTTTCAAAGCCAAGTATCCGCAAGACTCGGGAGGAAGGAAAGCACAAATGTCTGTCACCGCAAAACGGATCGTTCTGGCCAAAAGGCCGAAGGGCGAAGTCACGCCGGAGAACTTCCGGCTCGAAGATTACGAAGTCCCCGACCCCAAGGCGGGCGAGGTGGTGGTGCGGGTCACCGCCCTGTCGCTCGACCCCTACATGCGCGGACGGATGGACGACGCGAAAAGCTATGCCGCCCCGGTCGAGGTCGACGCGGTCATGGAGGGCGGCACGGTGGGCGAGGTCATCGCCTCGAACGCCGACGGGTTCGCCGAGGGCGACGTGGTCTTCGGCATGACCGGGTGGTGCGACCACGCGGTGATGAGCGCCAAGGCGCTGACCAAGGTGCCAGCGGGGGTGCCGCCGACCGCCGCGCTGGGCGTTCTGGGGATGCCGGGGTTCACCGGCTGGCACGGGCTGACCGATATCGGCAAACCCAAGGCGGGTGAAACGGTTGTGGTCGCTGCCGCCACCGGCCCCGTGGGGTCGATGGTCGGACAATACGCCAAGCACTTGGGTCTGCGGGCCGTGGGCGTCGCGGGCGGCCCGGACAAATGCCGCCATGCGGTCGAGCATTTCGGGTTCGACGAATGTCTGGATCACCGCGCCTATGCCGACGGGAAAGAGATGCGCAAAGCCATCGCCGAGGCCTGCCCGGACGGGGTCGACATCTATTTCGAGAACGTAGGCGGCAAGGTGCTGGAAGGCGTGCTGCCCAACATGAACACCTTCGGGCGCATCCCCGTCTGCGGCATGATCGCGTGGTACGATCTGGGCGGTCTGGGGATGGGCGACGGCCCCGGCAAGGACCAGTTGCCGCGTGCTTGGCGCACCATTCTGGTGAACCGGCTGAAGGTCGAGGGCTTCATCATCACCGACGGCTGGCACCGGCTGAACGAGTTTCTGGGCGAGGTCGCGCCGCTTGTCGCGAACGGCACCATCAAGTTCACCGAGGACGTGGCCGAGGGGCTGGAAAACGCGCCCGAGGCCTTCATGTCGATGCTGAAGGGTGGCAATTTCGGCAAGCAGATCGTGAAGATCGCGTGATGCATTCGCTGTTCGATCTGACGGGCCAGACCGCGATCGTCACGGGGTCGACCAAGGGGATCGGCAAGGCCATCGCCTTCGCCCTGGCCGAGGCCGGGGCGAACGTGGTGATCTCGTCCCGCAAGGCCGACGTTTGCGACGCGGTCGCGGCCGAGGTGAACGCGCGGGGCGGCGGCCGGGCGGTCGCGATCCCGGCCAACGTGTCGAAGGACGAAGACCTCGACCGATTGGTGGCCGAGACCGAAGCGCAGTTGGGACCGGCGGATATTCTGGTTCTGAACGCGGCGGTGAACCCCTATATGGGCCCGTTCCTCGACACGCCCGACGATGCGTTCGACAAGACCATCGCGGTGAACATCCGGGCGAACATGCAGCTTGCCAAGCGGGTGGTGCCGGGGATGCAGGCGAAGGGCGGCGGCGCGATCGTGATCGTGTCGTCCATCGCGGCCTTCAAGGGGTCGAAGATGCTGGGTATCTACGCGGTGACCAAGGCCGCCGACACACAGATCGTACGCAATCTGGCGAGCGCCTATGGCCCCGACAACATCCGGGTGAACGGAATCGCGCCTGCGGTGGTGAAGACCGACTTCGCCCGCGCGCTTTACGAGGACCCGGAGCGCGAGAAACAGGTGTCGGCGTCCTATGCTCTGAAACGGCTGGGTGAGCCGGACGACATCGCGGGGGCGGCGCTGTTCTTTTCCTCCCGCGCCGGGGCCTGGACGACGGGGCAGACGCTTATCATCGACGGGGGCTGGTCGATCGAAGAAAGCTGAGAGGGCGCGGGTGGCGTTGTGGTCGCCCGGGTTTCGCGTGGCGTCAGGATACTAGAATACTAGGATTCTAGTATCCTTAGCGCGTCGATTTTCGCTTCGTTTTCAGCACCTTAACCCGGCACCAATCCGCCGGCCCACCCCGCCGTTAACCTTTCAATGCTCGTGATCGCACTGCCGATGATCCCCGAACGCTTCGAGGATATTGCAGTCGTGCCCCGGCCCTCCGTCGCAGGCTTCGACGATCCGCAGAAGTTCCGCCTCCAGCCGCCTGAGCCGCGCGATCCGGGCGCGGATGTCCGACAGGTGGGTCTCGGCGATATCGTGAGTCTCAGCATGATTGGCAGGGTCCAGCGCGACCAAGGCCCTGATCGCGTCGAGCGACAGCCCCAGATCGCGCGCGTGGCGGATGAACCCCAGACGCTCCAGCCCGGCGCGGGAATACCTGCGCTGGTTCCCCTCGGTCCGCTCGTCGGCCTCGATCAGCCCGACGCCCTCGTAATACCGGATCGTCGGCACCTTGACCCCGGTGGCATGGCTGAGTTCACCAATCGAATACATGAAAATTACCTCTTGAACCTCTAGTCGCTAGAGGAATTATTTAGGGTGGGCAGACGGAGAATGCCATGCCCCACGATCACGCCCACGGCCACCATCACGTAGACCCCGACGCGGGCGACCGCGCCGTCGCGGCGGCGGTCGGAGTCAACGTCGCGCTGACCGTGGCCGAGATCGTCGGGGGGCTCCTGTCCGGTTCGGTCGCACTGATCGCGGATGCGGTGCACAACCTGTCCGATGCGGCGAGCCTTGGCATCGCGTGGTTCGCACGGCGGATCGGGCGGCGACCGACCGACGCGACCATGACCTTCGGCTACAAACGGGCGGAACTTGTCGCCGCGCTCATCAACCTGACGACCCTGATCGTGATCGGCCTTTACCTGATCTACGAAGCGGTGCAGCGGTTCTTCGCCCCCGTGGAGGTGATCGGCTGGCTGATGATCTGGGTGTCGGTCTTCGCGCTGATCGTCGATGCGGTGACAGCCTGGCTGACCTATCGGCTGTCCAAGGAAAGCGTGAACATCCGCGCGGCGTTCATGCACAACGTGGCGGACGCGTTGGGTTCGGTCGGGGTCATCGTCACGGGGCTGCTCATCGTGTCGTTCGGGTGGAGCTGGGCAGACCCGCTCGCCACGCTTCTGATCGCGGGCTACATCCTGTGGATGGCGGTCGGCGAAATCCGGGGCGTGATCCGCACCCTCATGCTGGGCACCCCGCCGGGCATCGAACCGGATGAGGTCTTGGCAGCAATGGAAACCGTCGAAGGTGTCGCAAGTGTTCATCACCTGCACATCTGGCAGATCAGCGAACGGGTCGTGTCGCTGGAGGCGCATCTGGTGACCGACGCCGAGACGTTGCCGCAGATCGCGCGTGTGAAGGGCCGCCTTCGTGATATGCTCCACACCCGGTTCGAGATAACCCATGTGACGCTGGACGCCGAAACGCCGGAACTGGCCTGTGCGCATCCGGCGCGGATCGGGAGTTAGGCGAGTGGTCGGCCCCGGTGGCAGTCGTAGAATGTCTTGAGGTTCTTGTCGGCCTCCAGCGGAAACACATCGCCCTCGCTCACCTCGCCCATGCGGTCGACGCGGAACATGCGAAAATCCTGACGAAGCTCGCACCAGCTCGCCAGCGTCCAGACCTTGCCCCAATAGAGCAGCGCAAGCGGGCGCACCGTGCGGGTCGTCGCCCGCCCGCCCTCGTCCTCATAGGGAAAACGCACGCGCAGGCGGGCATGAGCGGCATGTTCCAACTGGTCGAGCCGGGCGCGGTCGACCGGGTCGGCGGAGAGAAAGTCCATCGCTTCGATCGGCACCCGCGCGGCGCGATCCTTAAGGCTTTGCGGCAGCACCGCTTCGATCTTGACCAGCGCCTCTTCGGCGGCGCGGGCCATTTCCAGCCCGCCCCAGGCACGGGCCATGCGCGCGCCTGCGACAAGCGCCGTCACCTCCGCCTGCGTGAACATAAGCGGCGGAACGTCGTAGCCTGCGCGCATGATGTAGCCGACCCCGGCCTCGCCTTCGATGGGAACGCCGGAGCCGATGAGATCGGCGATGTCGCGGTAGATGGTCCGCTCGCTCACCTCCAACCGTTGGGCGAGGCTTCGGGCCGTGGTCAGCCGACCGCCGCGCAGATACTGAACGATCTGGAACAGGCGGTCGGCCCGTCGCATCAGGCGGCGTGCGGCTGGAACAGGCCGATCTGGTTGCCGTCGAGGTCGAGCGCCATGATGAAGCGGCCCGCCGGAATCTCGACAGCCTCGCCCAGCACCTGCCCCCCGGCAGAGCGCACGCGGTCGGCAGCCGCCTCGCAGGTGCCGTCGACGGCGAAGTGGATGACGTTGCCGCGGGTGCCGGTGTCGTCGGACTGAAACAGGTTCGCGCCGACGCCGGCGGTCGAGCCGTTGAGCACCGCGAAGGGGGCGCTGCTGTCAATTTCCGTCCGATAGCCGAAGACGGAATCGTAGAACGAGATCGAGGTCTTCAGGTCTTTCACTGGAATTTCCGCCCAGACGACAATGGGTTGCGTGGTCATATCAGGTCTCCTTCATGTTCTGACGAACCCTGATTAACACCCCCCAACTGACAGCATCCTGTCAGGAGCCTTTCACCGCGTCCAGCCAGCCGAGCGTTTTTCGCGTGTCGCCCTCGGGCATGTATTCGGCCGAGACCCAGCCCTTGTAGCCGCTGTCGTCCAGCGCGGCGAAGAAGGCGGGAAAGTCGACCTCGCCCTTCTCGGGTGCCCGCCGACCCGGCGCACTTGCGATCTGGACGTGGACCGCGCGGTGTCCATGCGCCTCCCACACCGCCATGCCGTCGCCGGTGAGCATCTGCGCGTGATACATGTCGAATTGAAGGTTCACGTTCTTCGCCTTCACCTCGTCCAGAATCTCGGCCGCCTGATCGAAGTCGTTCAGGAAATACCCCGGCATGTCGGTGCCGTTGAGCGGCTCGATGGTCAGGCTCATCCTGGGCGCCTCAGCCGAGGCCCAGCGCAGATTTTCGACGAAGGTGGTTCGCGCGACCAGACCGCTCGCCTTGCCGGCCATGACGTGCATGTGCTGCGCGCCCAGCGCCTCGGCGAAGCGGACCGCGCGTTTGAAGTCGTGACGGAAGCGTTCGGTCAGACCCGGCACGGCCGCAAACCCGCGCTCGCCCCCGGCCCAGTTGGGCGGCGGGCAATTGATGAGCACCATCTGGAGGCCATTCATGGCGAGCCGCCGGGTCATTTGGGTCACCGCGTCGTCATAGGGAAACAACGCCTCGACCCCGGTGAAGCCGTGGTCGGCGGCAGCGGCAAAACGGTCGAGGAACGGAAGCTCTTTGAACAGGAGCGAGATATTGGCGGCGAACTTCGGCATGTCGTCTTCCCTAGCGGTCAATCCATGTTTCGACTAGCCGCAACGGTGCATCGGACACGAAAAAGGGCCGGACGCTGGTCCGGCCCCTTCGTTAACCTTTGGCGCGGTCTCAGCCCCGCGGGATGATGAGCACCTCGACGCGACGGTTCTGGGCCCGGCCCTCGGGCGTCAGGTTGGTCGCGACCGGCTCGCTGTCGCCCTTGCCCACCGCCTGAAGCCGTGCGGCACCGACGCCGTTCGACTGAATCACGCCGAGCACGGCCTGCGCGCGGCGCTGCGACAGGGTGAGGTTGTAGCTCGCCTGCCCGGTGTTGTCGGTATGGCCCACGACCTGAACCGACGAATTCGGATACTCGCGCAGGTTTTCGGCCAGCGCGCGCAGATCGGGGTAAAGGGCGGGCGAAACATCGGCGCTGTCGGTCGGGAACAGGATGCCCTGCGGCATCACGACCTTCAGATAGCTGCCGGTGTTGATGACCTGGATCGACGAGTTCGACAGGCTCGAGCGCAGGTCGCCCGCCTGTTTGTCGAGCTGGTTGCCGACCAGACCGCCGACGATGGCACCGCCGATGGCGCCGGCCGCCGCGGTGGCTGCACGGTTGCCGGGGATCGCCGCGCCGACAAGGCCGCCGACAGCCGCGCCGGTCGCGATGCCCGCGCCTTCGCGCTGACCCACGGTCGAGCAGCCGGTCAGCGCCAGAACCGACACCAGCGGCAGGACGAACAGGGGTTTCAGGGTAGTCATTCGTGGACCTTTCAGTGGGAATCCGATCTTCGCGGGCAGCATAAGCCCCGGCCCCGCAAGGGGAAAGGCCCGTTCGGCCCGGGTTTCGCGGCGGGCAGCAAACCGCCGCCTACCCGATGGCCTCGTCGCGCGCGGACTCCCACGCGAGAAGCGCGCGTTTGACCGGCAATCCCCAGTGATAGCCGCCAAGGCCCCCCGATTTGCGCAGCGCCCGGTGGCACGGGATGATCCAGCTTACCGGGTTTCGCCCCACGGCGGTGCCGACGGCGCGGACCGCTTTGGGGTGGCCGACCGCGCCCGCGATCTCGGAATAGGTGGTGACGTGGCCCGAAGGGATCGCGATCAGCGCCTCCCACACCTTGATCTGGAAGGGCGCGCCGATCATGTGAAGCCGCGCCTCGCCAGTCTGATCGAAAGCCGCCGTGACATCGGGCCGGATCGCCATGGGATCTTCGACGAACGTCGCCTTGGGCCAGCGCGACAGCATATCGGCCATCGCCGCTTCGGCCCCGGTTTCGGCGGCGAAGGCCAGTCCGCAGATACCCCGGTCCGTCGCCATGACGAGGGCGAGGTCGAAGGGCGAATCGAACCAGCCCCAGCGGATCGTCAGACCCTCGCCGCCCTTGGCGTAGTCGCCGGGGCTCATCGCCTCCCACGTCAGGAACAGGTCGTGAAGCCGCCCGGTCCCGGACAGGCCCAGCGAATTGGCCGCTTCCAACATGGTGAACTTGTCGCGCAGCAGCGCGCGGGCGTGGTCGATGGTCAGGTATTGCTGATACCGTTTGGGGCTGACGCCAACCCATTTCGAGAAAACACGCTGAAAATGCGCTGGGCTCATGTTCACTTCGCCCGCCAGCGCGTCGAGCGTCAGGGGCGTTCCGCCCGCCGCGTCGATGGCGTCGATGGCCCGACGCATGACGTGATAGTGATAGGCCCCTTCGGCCTCGGTCTCGGGCGTTTTCAGATCAAGCGCGGTCATGGGCGTCTCCTTCGACACCAAATTTAGGCGGGGCGCGCCCGTCGGGCGACCCGTTTCCTGCGGTTTAGCGTGGGACGCCGCGCATCACGCAACCTGTCGGATCATCCGCGGGATCTGATCCCGATCCGTGCCGCGCAACGCCCGCACCTCCCACTCCGTCAGGCAGAGCCGGGCCGCGCGGGCATGGCTGAGCCTGAGCGATGGTGTCGCCAGCAGGTGCGCAGGCAGGTCACGTCCGATGGCACCCAGCGTCGCCGGATCGAGCAGCAGCGATTCCGCCCACAGCCCGTTGGCCTGCACAAGGTCATGCACGGGGAGGAGGAGTTGGGTCAGACAGCTTGCCCCCATCGGGGCGCTGCGCACGCGCAGCCCATCGGCAAGGTGCGCGATTGGCGCGAGGGCTTCATCCACCCCCAGATGCAACTCCACCGCCGCGCCCGACAAAAGAACCCGGTGCGCGGGCGCGAGCCAGGTCGCGTGGGTCGGGCCGCCATCCCCCAATGCACCCTCGGCGATCTCGACCAGGGCGAGGTCCGGTTGCAGGGCGGCATCACCCGGGGATACGCGAATGCGCCCGACCCAAAGGACGGGCTGAACCCCGTGGTCGCGCGTGAGCACACGGTCGCCGGTCGCCAGCCATTCGACGGGCAATTCGCCGTCGGTCGTCATCACATGCGTTCCGGGACCGAACCCCGGCATCGTCGCGATCTGGCTGTGCATTCTGGCTGTCATGCCCCGATCCTTGGACCTTTGCGCATCACCAGACCAGAAAAAGCGAAACACGAGGTTAAGACCCGCACACCAACTTGCGCCCCCCGCCGAAACCCCCGATACGGGGATCGATGGCCAAGCAAATGGACTATATGACGATCCGCGAGGTGTTCCGCCGGTTACACGAGGCCGAGCCGGAGCCGAAGGGCGAACTGGAGCACGTCAACGCCTATACGCTCGTCGTCGCCGTGGCGCTGTCGGCGCAGGCGACGGACGCAGGCGTGAACAAGGCCACGCGCGAGCTGTTCAAGATCGCGGATACGCCCGCCAAGATGCTGGCGCTGGGCGAAGCGGGCCTGACCGAGCATATCAAGACCATTGGCCTCTTTCGCCAGAAGGCCAAGAACGTCATCAAGCTCTCGCAGATCCTCGTCGATCACTACGGCGGCGAGGTGCCCAATAGTCGCGCCGCCCTGCAATTGCTGCCCGGTGTGGGCCGCAAGACCGCGAACGTGGTCCTGAACATGTGGTGGCACTATCCGGCGCAGGCGGTGGACACCCACATCTTTCGCGTCGGCAACCGGACGGGCATCTGCCCGGGCAAAGACGTCGTCGCCGTCGAACGCGCCATCGAAGACAATGTCCCGGCGGATTACCAGCAGCACGCCCATCACTGGCTGATCCTGCACGGGCGCTACACCTGCAAGGCACGCAAGCCCCTGTGCGGCACCTGCCTGATCCGCGATCTCTGCCAATTCGAGGAGAAGAACCTTTGACCAAACGCTTCCAGGTCGTCGGCATCGGCAACGCCATCGTCGACGTCATCACCCAGAACACCGACGACTTCCTCGAACACATGGGGATCGAAAAGGGCATCATGCAGCTCGTCGAAAAGGAACGCGGCGAAACGCTCTATGGCGCGATGGAGAACAGGGTGCAGGCGCCGGGCGGGTCGGTCGCCAACACGCTCGCCGGGCTCGGGAACCTGGGCCTGTCGACCGGCTTCCTCGGACGCGTGCGCGACGATTCGCTGGGGCGTTTCTACGCGCATGAGATGGCCGAGGACGGGACGGTCTTCGTCAACGCGCCGGTGAAGGACGGCGAGCTTCCGACCTCGCGCTGTATGATCTTCGTCACGCCCGATGGCGAGCGGTCGATGAACACCTATCTCGGCATCTCGTCGGAAATCTCCGAAGCCGACGTGCCGGAAGAAGCCGCGCGCGATACCGAGGTCATGTTCCTCGAGGGCTATCTCTACGACAAGGACAAGGGCAAGGCGGCCTTCAACCGCGCCGCCGAGATCACGCACAAGGCCGGCGGCAAGGTGGGCATCTCGCTCTCCGACCCGTTCTGCGTGGAACGCCACCGCGACGATTTCCGCCGCTTCGTGAAAGAAATGGATTTCGTGATCGGGAACGAACACGAATGGCAGTCGCTCTACCAGACCGACCTGTCGGCGGCGCTGGAACTGGCCGCCGCCGAATGTGGTCTGGCCGTGTGCACCCGGTCCGGCGCCGACGTGGTGCTGATGCAGGGCGAGAAAGAGGCCGTGGTGCCGGTGAACCGGATCGACCCGGTCGACACCACCGGCGCGGGCGACCAGTTCGCCGCCGGCTTCCTTGCAGGCTACGCGCTCGGCCATGACCTCGAGACCTGCGGTCGCATGGGTGTCATCGCGGCGGGCGAGGTCATCAGCCACATCGGCCCGCGCCCCGAGGCCGACCTGAAAGAGCTGTTCCGCAAGAACGGCATCGCGCTTTAGGAGTTTCGCGGCGGGCTTGCGCCCGCCACGATCCGCTGGAGGGGCCAGCC